>CAWICD010000008.1:0-67464 GCA_963834485.1 Vulcanimicrobiota bacterium | reverse complement strand
GCCGACCATCGAGGTCGTAGTTCGCGAAGTCGTCATCCATTAGTGGGAGGCTCGCATGTGGCCCGAGATGCGTCGCCAATGATCGATGGCCGCCTCAGCCGCTGCGTCGAGTGCATCGATATCCGCAGCCGCGGCGCCGTGAGCGATGTATCGCACGCGGTCGTCGTGATCGACGACTACGACTTCGGGCGTCCCCCAGGGCGCCCAGATGCTAGCGGCATCGAGCGGAGGTGACGGCAGATCCTCCGAGGTGACAGATACCGCCGCGGTGTGCGCTAGGCCCCAGCGCTCCTCGGCGATTTCGCGATCGTGCGGCGAGCGGCCAGCCGACGGCGAGATGTCGACTAAGGCGAAAACGATCGGGGGATTGCCATTCGCATTCGCCCGATTGAGCCGCGACACGTAATCCCGGACGTCGATTAGCTCGGTCGCGAGTCTGGCATCCGCAGCGTCTGCGTCCACACCGAGCCCGGCGAATCCGACCACCGCAATCGGTGTGACCTCCTCGAAGTGCCGCGATGCAATCGTCAGCGACGAGCCAGCGCCCTCGACGGGCCATGCCACACGCAGGCTAAGCTCGGGGGCATAGACGCCATAGCCGATCGTCGTGCCGAGAACGGTGGTCTGTGGATGCGGAGCCGTCGGCGACGTACTTACTTGATCCGTGGCATGCGGCCATGCGCGCAGGACGAGCACGCCGAGCGCGCCGAGCGCGACGATGACGGCGATGCGGATGACCCCGGGAGTTCCGCCCTGCGAAGGAGTGGCGTTCATCATGCGTGGTCTCCTGTAGCGTTTTGCTGGATTAGCAGAGTCTGTATGGCGCGCGCGAGTGGGGGCACGTCGGCGGCACCTGCCCCGCGGGCCACGTATCTGACGATTCCGTGTCGGTCGATGAGCAGTACGGCTGGAGTCGTTTCCCCGGCGAGCACGTCCAGCGCAGCGTGCGGGTAAGCTGAGCGGCCGCCGGCGTCGTCCTCGAAGCCCCACGGGCAGTCGCCCGCGGTCGGATGCAGCACGCCAGCCACCGCCAGCAGATCGTCGAGCGACCGCGACTTACCGGTGGTGGCCCACTGCGCTTCGGAGCTGGAGTCGACATCGATCCCGGCCGTCGCAAATTGGGCTGTGGTGCCGAGGGTAACATTGTGGACGACCGTGAGCGTTGCCGCATCGCGCTGCGATGAGCGCACGATCGCGATGACGAGCGGCGTTCGCATCTCCGCGTCGTCGGTATCGATGACGAACGAGCCCTGGCGCCATCGCTGGTCGACTGACCATCGGATCATCGGTGCCAATTCGTGCGCAATCTCTATGTGTATCGACGGGATGCGGTCGCCGACTGCGACCGGTGCTGGAGATGCGACAGGCGCGATCGGGCCGTCCGGCGCATGCGCAATCTGCGCGATCGGCGCAGGCGCAGGCGCTAGAATGCGATTATGCGCACCCCGTAAAAACCCGATCATTGCGATGATTGCGAGCAGGCCGAGAATAGGCTTCGCAGCCAGTATGCCGACGGTGCGGCATAGCAAACCGAAGATGCGCGCCGCGATGACCGCGAGTTGCACGCCGCCGCCGGCCGGTGGACGCGGAGGTGCGTTGGTCACGGCGTCGCGGCCGAATGCACGGCGGCCGGCAGCGCGATCGGGGTATTATCGGGAATGCCGGTCGCCTGGAGCAGCGCCCGGAGTTCACCGTCAGAGCACGTGTCCGGCTGCGTAGCGCATTGGCGCGCTGCGACGTCACGCGGAGTGACGGCGACCACCATCGTCGCGACATCGCGAATCTGCGACGTCCGATAGGCCACCGTAGCCGCGCGAATCTGTGCCGGGGCGTCGGGCGGAATACTATTGGCCACTCCCGCGATCGCGGCCGCCAGCGTTACGGCGAGCGTAGTGGCTTGGGCTGCGCTAGTCATGTGTCTACCTCCGGCTCCCACGATACATCGATTCGCGACGCCTCCCCCCGATCAGTAATTCTCGCAGGTGGCAGGATGCGCGCCCCAGCCGATCTGCGCACCTAGCTGATACTGCTGTCCGTTGGACGAGGTCCACGTCACGGCCGCGGGCGCACTGTAGCTCGGCCACAGGAGGTGCATCGGGTCGAGTGCGGTGGCAATCGGAAGCGCCTGCGCACCGGTACCCTCTGGAATCGACTGCTGATAGTAGTACTGATAGAGCAGCCCAGTTTGCAGGCCGGGCGTGCAGTACAGTAGGTCTGCGACCGACAGCGGCAGGTACACGACCATCGACTCGTGGGCGACGATCGGCGGCATGATCGCCGCGAGCGACGGCGGGACTGGCACTGGCGCAGAGAGCGAGATCGTTGCCTGCTCGGCCAGATCCGTCGTCACGCCCGGCAGGCCGTAATCGCTCACCTGCCGTTCGCCGATCGTGCAGGCCGCGCTCGGGCTCGGTACCTGCCAGTACGGCGGCGTCGGCGGAAAGGAGGTCGGAGCAGACGAAGGCAGCACCTGAGCCTGATCGAGCGCGGCCGCCGTGTCCGCAGCCGCACTCGCGCACGGCGCCGGGCTCGTGTACGGCGTCGGAGACGGTAGGCCGGCGCCGTACGCCTGATACATCGCCTCGATCGACGGACCCGACATTTTTTGCGAGACGAGCCCGCCATAGCGCACGGCCGTCTGCGCTCGTTCCATCGCTACGCCAGCCTGCCCGGCATAGATCAATGCAAGCATCCCGACCAAGATCAGTGGGATGACGAGCGCCGTCTCGACGACGGCCTGCCCACGCTCTCCGCGCGTCAGCATCCGGCCGGCCCCGTGAACGTGAAGCCGTTGGTGCCCGGGACGTACAGCGTACCCGGTGCGAAACTCGCATACGGTTGCGTCGGCACCGGCCCGACGAATCCCACGTTGACCGTGAGCCCGCTATAGTCGACGATCAAGTAGGAGTCGACGTCGGGTGCATAATGCTCCGGTGGCTGATATGCTGCTGACGTCGCCGGATTCGTAGTCGAGCCAGGCGCGAAGGTCTCGGTTTGCGGCGCGAGGGTCCAAGCGGCGACGGCGATCGCGCGAAAGCTCGCGGTCGTGGACTGTCCGAGTAGCTTCGCCCAGAGGAGCGGCACCTGATGACAGGCTGCGACCTCAGCGACCTCTGGCGTTTCTACGCCGACGTCGCCACCCTCGACATCGACCGGCGTGAAGCTGAATGCCGCGTCTGATGGCGTGCAGCCAGGCCCCCACAGCGTGCAGACCTCGTATCGCGGCCACCGGTAGCCGCCAGGGGCGGTCCAAGTCGGCCATTGGCCGATATCCGCCTCGTACGCGCCGGTCGTCGCCTCCTCGACCCACCAGTTCGGGACGTCGCCGACGTTCTTGAGGTACTTGACCTCGCCGTCGTAGGCGGCAACAGCGGCGTCAAGCGCTGGCACGAGCGCATTGTAATCGGCTACGCAAGCCGCTGTACCGCTGCAGCCGTTCTGCGTGATCGCGTTCAGGATCGCTTGATTGAGGTAGCGTATGCGCATTTCGTCGATTGTTGCTGCGTAGAGCAGTAGCTCAGTCTCGTTGATCCGATTCGCCTCGGGTACGAGCGTTGCGCTCGCGGCGGCGTCGGCGGCATTCTGCGCGCGGATCTGCCAGCGGACGACATCGCCGAAGTCGAGGAGGAATAGCCCCATCACGAGGACCGTGATGACGCCGATCGCCCAGAGCGGCAGCATCTGCCCGCGCTCCGCCTCGCGCCTCACTGGTCTTGATACCACGGGGGCGGGGTGTAGATAGCCTGGGCCGGCATCGAGCACGCGCCAGCAGACGACGGCGCAGTGCCCGCGTCCCACGACGCTATCGTGTACTCCGCTGTGCCGCTGCGCGTCGTCGAGTATTTGCCAGCCGCATAAGCGGCGACGGCGGCCGCGTACGCAGCCGTGCCTCCACCCGGCGGAGGCGTCGGGAAATAGCTCGCGTTCCCGGACGAGGTGATTGCATCGTACGTCGAGTCGTGGGAGCACCAATCGTCGAAACCGACCTGCGCTTGCCAGCACGGCGTGCCATACCGTGGGCTCGGCCAGGAATCGGCGCAGCTGACGTCAATTCGCGTCGCGAGCGCGGCCTGGTAGTTTGCGTTCGGGACGCCCGCCGGCGACACGTAGTTTTTCAACGTCGCGCTCGAGACGTTGAAAGCGATGCCCGAAGGCGGAAGAGTAGCGCTGGGGCCGAGCGGCTCAATCTCATGCGCGCTAATCCGCGTTAGGGAGCCGGAGGACAGCCCCGGCGCGGTCATCGCCACGAGCGCCGCGGCTAGAATGGACGAGTCGCTGAGGGTGAGAGAGGACGGGGCCACGTGCGGGAACGCCTCCGCGACCTGTGCGGCCGCCGCCGATGGCGCGCTCGACGGACTCGACACCGCAGCCGCCCTCGCCGCTATGTACGCCGCGCCGTCGGCCGATATCTGGCCATAGCCGATTAGCGTCAGATTGAGCGCGCCGAACAGGAGCATCAGCAGGAGCGACATGACGATCATCGTCTCGGGCAGGCCGTTGCCGCGATTCATGGGTGACTTGCCATGGTCGTTAGGGTCGCGCTTGTGCCGGAGAGGGTATTGGCGAGCGTGTGGGAGACGAGCTGCAGGCCGGCGATCATCGCCATCGAGAATAGAGCGGTGACCAGCGCGTAATCGATCAGGGCAGCGCCGCTCTCATCGCCGAGAAAAGCGTGCGCCTCCGTGCCCGCAGGTACGACGTACGCTGTTGCGAGATGCTGGCCAAACGGTGAGCGGCCGGCGAATACGATGCGCGAGATGTAGCGGTGTCCCGCGTGCTCGATCGTATCGTCTTTACTCGGCAGGCGCGCCGGCAGTGGCACGGCGCCGATCGTCATGCCCGATCGATGGTCGATGAGCGCCATCGTCGCATCGACTCGCGGCTGCACGACGATGCGCCCCGCGCGCTCGACGCGATACACGACATACTCCGCCTCGCCGAACGTCACTGTGCTACCCGCGGCGAGCGGCCGGCACGGAATGCGGCCTACGACGGCGCCGGCGAAGTCGACGAGCTCGAGCGTCGCTGTCATGCTGTACCCTCCCGCGCGGCCAGCGCAGCCCGTGTATGCGATCGCTGCCCCGTGCGTCGATTGCGCGCATGAGACGTACGATGCCAGGCCCCGCAAGCGCGGCACTCGTAGTAGAGCGCGTCGTCGTCTGGCGTGGGCGGCGAGAGCAGTATCTCGTCGAGCGTGTACGGCATTTTAGGTCCGCACGGGGCCGCCCAGCCGCGC
Organism: Vulcanimicrobiota bacterium; assembly: GCA_963834485.1. Classification (GTDB taxonomy): domain Bacteria; phylum Vulcanimicrobiota; class Vulcanimicrobiia; order Vulcanimicrobiales; family Vulcanimicrobiaceae; genus CAWICD01. Next base: position 62,228 of record CAWICD010000008.1, on the reverse strand, counting down.
GTCATGGGGCCACCACTACCAGCGGGACCTCGAGCGTGGGCGAGCCATCGGTGGGCCCGTCCAGGACCTCGCAGCTCCCGGGCGCGATCGCCGAGAGCACCGATGCACTCACGTAGGATTGCGGGAGGCCGCCGTACACGCCTGGGCTAGTCGTGTAGTCCTGCGCGAGCGCTGGGCACGACCCGCCAGCAAGATAGAGCCATATGTCGCTCGTGCTCGTCGAGTATAGTCCCACAGCCTGCCCGACCCGTATCGTGAGCGTCGGCTCGACAATAGTGGTCGATGACGGGGCGATGGTGTATGCGATCGGCGACTGCGTCTCGACGAGGACGGGAGTGGATGACACTGACTGTAGCGTCCCCACAGTGAGCGAGAGCACGCCGAGCGAAGTCGGCGCCGGCGTCGGCGTCGGCGACGCCGTGGGGCCTCCGCAACCGGCGAGCATTAGCGCGCCGCACAGAGCGGCGAGTGCATGGCGTGATGACATAGTAGTAGATCCTCCTGTCGTGTCGTGTGCGTCCGTGAGAGCGATTCCGCTGCCGCCGCGCGTCACGTCACCACCGTGGTCGCGTGTGAGGCGGTGTTCGCGGCGAGCGCGTCGAGCGTGCCGTAGCGCGAAAAGCGAGCGTGACGCTCGAGCCGGCGGATGATCTCGTCCGCCGCGCGCAGATGAGCCAGCGCGTCGCGCAGCTCCGCGGTCATGGCCGGCTCGGCGGACTCGATCCGAACTAGCTCGCGCCATGCGTCGTGCACGCGCATCCCGGCGTCAGCTAGGCGCCACCAGACCGGCGGCCTCATCGGACGACACCGTACATCGCACGACGGCGAGTCATCGCGGATACCACATCCCGCATACCTGCGGGACGCTGCTGGGCAGATGCGGCGTATGCGCTTGCGCCGCCAGTGCTTGCCCGCAGGCGACGTGGCTGCGTTCGAGCGCGCCAAACCACTGGAGCGGCGAATAGTCCTCGTCGAGCCAGGTGCCGATGCCCCAAGCGTGCATAGCCGTCTCGCTGCGATCTAGCTGCGTCCGCTCGCTCGGCGACCAGCGGCGTGTAGCCGCGCCCGTCGCGATGTCCCACGCGATGCCCGCCACGAGGAGCGTGGGCAGGCCGCCGTGGCTAAATGGGCGGACGACTGGGTCCGCCTCGTACGACGTATTGGGCAGATATGGGCTGCGAGCGCGCAGTCCTGCCGCGGTCACGATCCCATCGACGAGCTGCGAGACGATGCGCGCCACGAACGCAGTCCGCTCGATCGGATCGCGCGGGACGAGGCGGATGGCGCCGCAGAGGACGCGATGCCGGCAGGGATCGGCGGCGACGGCTACGCCGGGCCGCGCGTAGATCGTGTCGTCGGAGGCGGCGTCGCGGTCGCCGATCACCATCGTCTCGAGCGCTGCCGGCAGGTAGTATGGCCCGATGGCGTACTGCGCTGCCGCCGGCGGCGGTGCGACAATGCCGAGCGCTAGGGCGAGCGAGGCTAGGCGGCGGACGGCGCTCACTCGACGATCCGTTCAGGCGAGGTCAGTGAGAGCGTTGCGCGCTGGCCGAGCGCATCGCCCCAGACGATGTCGCATCTCGTCCCGGCGCCGATCTCGAGGATATAGGTCGCGCTCGGCCCGCGCGAGATCGTCGGCCCGATCAGGACGCGCTGTCCGCAGCGCGACGAGTCGGCGACGATCGGCCCAGCGTAGCCGCGCTCGGTCGCCGTGATCGAGAGCGACGCCTCGCGATCGCCGCGTCCAGCGGGCGCCAGCGTGACGTGTAGCGCGGTCGAGGGGCCCCGCTCGCGCGCGATGTCGCTGGCGAGCGTGAGCGGTGCACGCGCAGCGGCGACGGTCGGCGTCGCGAGTGAGGCTGGGGCGGGAGTGAGGTGAGCTGCGATCGAGCCGGCGAGTGCCGCGCAGGCGATCGCCATGGTCGTGCGACGGGTCGTGCGTGTCATGGCAGCAGCGTAGCAGGTTTCGCGGAGGTGCCCCCCGCAAGCGATTTAGCCGCGCTATTCCGGCGCCGAGCGCTGCCTCTAACCTCCACCGTGTCGATCCTTTGATTCGAGGGAGGCGGCGGGAAGAGGCGCGACCCCTACCCTACGGCAAACACAGTCTGCTACAGAGCAGGGGTTCACGCGCCTACGGTCGTCCCCGTCATCTCGGTCGGGTTCGGTCGCTGCGGATCGCTCGCCGGAATAGAAATGACCCCAGAAATAGACCGGGTCGTCGCGAATCGCAGAACGCCGGCGGTTCACCTCTTCCCGCCGTTTTCTTTGTCTTCGGCTGCAGCGAATTGCACGTGCAGCTGCCCAGCTTCAGAGGCGGACCGCTTTCAGGGGCCCGCCCGGGCCGATGGCCCGCCGCTCTAATCTTGGAGTGTCGCCTGTAGGCATCCGAGAGCGCGACACGCGTCCAATTCGCGGTCACGCATCTCTCACTGTCGCTCGGAGAGCCGTTCGGCTCACTCTAGCGAGCGCCGTGCTGTGTGTGCAGGGACCACAGTCGACCGGATACTAATCACTAATCCTAATGGGGACGTCTTCGAGCGTCGATTCCCGCAGTTTTGAGTCGGATCGCCGCAGTTTTGAGTCGGATTCCCGCAGTTTTGGGTCGGATTCCCGCATATTTGAGCCGCAGCGCTGAGTGGCTAGGCGCGCCTAATGATGGATTCCCGCAGTTTTGAGTTCTTGCGGTTCGCCGCCGTGGCAATCTGCTGCAAGGCGGCTGCGGCTTCGGCGGGCGGCGACACCTGAAGGGGCTCGTCGAGCCATAGGTTTGCCCAGCCCTTGCGAGGGCGATCGCGCAGCCAATCTCGTGTCGCGCCGTACCTGCCGATCACGCGTCTCGCCTTGAGTTCCGCGATCGCGGCATCCCAATAGTCGATTGCGCGGCGCGGATCGCCGCTACTCAGTACCTCATCGACCGAGGGGTGCGCGGGGAACATCTCGAGCAGCTCCCGGCGCGTGACATCGCGGAATCGCACGGTGAGGCGGTGACTGTCGCCGGCGCGGCCATATGTCGCTCGGGTCGCTTGCTCGCGCCAGAATTGGTGCAGAGCTAGGCCGATGGCTCGCGCCCATGCGCCGCTCGGGCGACGGATGGGGATCTCGGAGATCGCGAGCAAATCTCCGAATTCTTGCAGCGCCGCGCGGTTGCCGCGAAGGCGCGTGAGCCACGGACTTGCGCTAATCGTGACTTTCAGCGGCGCCACACCCGCGTCCAGCGGCATTTGTGCGCCCGCGTGCCGCCACGCCGAGACCGTGATAAGGGGGTCGGCGGACTCCACGCGCACGGTCCTACCGGAGACGCGGTCGCGGACGACACTTGTGCGCGCACCGACGACCCTCATCGCCCCCAAAATAGTGAGTATGCGCCAGACCCGCAACCGAGCATCCGCGCGTTCTGCCGTCGAGCGCGGATCTATGCCAATACGGGCAATCAGTTCGTCGATGGTGATATCCAAGTGGCCCGCGTCGCTACGCAGGACGAGGGCGATGCTCAGTAGCTCGAGCGCGATCCCATCGTGCCCCGTCGCGGCAAGCTCGCGCCGTAGCGAATCGATGTCGCTAGGTCGGCCGAACCAATCCGGGATCAGCCCACCCTCGAGGCGCAGGTGGTGAGATTCGGTCGCGGCGTCGTGGTGCGTGAGCCCAAACTCGCCGACCATATCTCGCCAGCCGATCCCGGTTGGGCCAAGGGCGAGCCCGCGTGCTACGCGGTGCGCCTCGGCAAACGTCGGCTGCGCGAGGGTGCAGGGCACGATGGATTGCGGCGGTGCTGCGGGGGCGCGATTTGTGGCCGGGGACATAGGGACAGGGTACCGTATCGTACCTACACCCTCCCCGATAATGTCTTCCCCCTATGGAGGGAGAGACGGTAGGAGTGATTATGGGCGGGGCAGAAAGTCGCCCCCACAATGACTCCCACCAATCATCCGGAGGACCCGGTCGCACTCGTGAGGCGCGGCTTACTGGGGCTGCTGGCCAAGGAGATAGTCGCGCAGCACATGACCGAGCTGCAGGCACTCGCACTCGCCGGCGCGGCGCAAGACGAGACAGTCCGCATCCTGCTCGGACCGATCGATCCCGCCTACCGGGCCGAGATCGCTGAGCATCTGCGGGCGCTACTGCCCTCAGCGCCGCCCGCGCTCGAATCAGCTGCTACCAGGCCACAGCGCCGGCCGCGCCGCATGCGCAGCGACACGAAGGCGGCACACATCAGGAGTCAGCTCGACGCGATCGCGGCCGCGAGGGGCTGGACGGAGGTGCATCTCCCCGACCATCCCGACGTCGTGCGCGTGGTCGCCTCACAGGTCCCGTGGCTGGCCACGATGCCCTACCATGCGCAGCTCCGCGCCCTCGTCGAGGCGTACGCGCGCCGGCTCAGCTATCCCACCATCGAGTCGCGTGCCGGCAAGCGATTCGTGGTGTGGGGGCGGGACGGTGAGGGGGCAGTGGTCGGCCGCTGAGGCAGCGACGTCACCAATACGTGACAGACACCCACGGTGCCACCCCCATGACACCGAACAATCGGCATGTATCCCCCCACCCGCGAGAGAACTAGATGCAGTACTCCCCCCAGCCCCTGCAGACCAACCTCTTCCCCTCCCCGCGTCCGCGCGGAACGAGATCGACCACCGCTGCGAGCTGCGCCGGCTGGCGATGCGGCAAACGCCTCAGCCTCGACTCGCGACGCAATCACGCCGAGCGCGCCTACAGCGAGGAGTCGCCTATCCGTCCTGGCCAGCCCGTGCGCTACTACTGCCGCCCCTGCACGATGGCGCTTTACGAGGGGCGCGGCACGATCGACGTGTGGGGCTTGATCGACCTCGCGCTAGCGAGCCTCATGGCGATCGTCGTGACGCTCCTGCACTAGCCGCGATAGGTCGCACGGATGCAATCTGCCGCGGCTGCTCACTCCAAGGTAATTCTCGCCGGCCAATGCCTGGAGAGGCTCCGGCTCGTGCCACGACTACGCGCAGAGGCGTCGCTTCAGTTTTCGATTTTCTCGACCGCTCCGGTTGGGATGTCTGATTCCCCGGTGAAATGGTTCATGATGAAATAGCCTTCGGGTCGGCGCTCGCCGGGCTTCAGAGGTTGGCTGCCATCTGCGGCGCGGAGCTTGGCCGCAAACGCCTTTAGGGTGGGAGAAATCCCTCGTCGCCGTCTATGGCGGCGGCAGTCGCAGCAGTGTCTCATGCACTGCGGGCTTGCCCAGATCGGGCAGGCTTCCTGCCAGCCGCCGGCGAGCGCACCGAACACGAGTGCGGTGACGTAGCGATGGCTAGGAGCGCTCACGCTACCCCTCCCTCCTCGACTAACCTCCGCCCGTTCGCTAGGCCGCAGCGCTAAAGAGTGCGGTGCGGGCCGAAATCGGCCATGTGGTTTGGTATGCAATCCGTCATGTGGTATGATGTGAACATGAGCGCTCCTGTCTTCAACCCGATTCGCATCGAGGAAGAGCCCCTGCGAATCCCAATTTCAGCAGTCGCCCAGGAACTTGTCGCACTGCTCGGCCGGCGGACTGTCGCCTACCTTGCCGGCTTGAAATCGGTGAGGGAGGTGGCCGCGTGGATGACTGGGACATCGCCTCACGCGGACCGCGAAGCGATCTTACGTTCGGCCCTCCAGGCAGCTCGTTATATCGCCGATCTAGAGAGCGCGGATTCAGCTTCGGCTTGGTTCATCGGCACAAATGCGAGATTCGATTATGAGTCGCCGGCATCGATTCTACGGGAGCGAGGAACCGAAGGAAGGGCCGAAGTGGTCAGGGCTGCGCGCGCCTTCGTCGCCGATGCGCTCGCCAATGCAACGATTGAAGCACGCGCCGACGCGCAGGCATTACAGGTTGCCGGAGCCGCCCTCGCAACACGATGAGAGAGGCCGCTGGGATGATACGCTAGATCAGTACCACGTTCTTTAGGGTATTCGGATTTTAGCGTTGGTAGCAGGGCCTCGGGGTTACGCCGTACTCTAGTTTCTAACTCGGATTATTGCGTTGGGTACGCCCGCGCGGTATAATGTCCCTAGATCGGATTTCGGCGTTGGCGCGGGCTGATACCGGAACGCTAACGGCAGATCGGCTGGGAGAAGACGCCGCGTATGGGCAACGCATCGAAAACGCTGAGTGAATCAAACGCAGATGCCCCCCGGCTCGGGCAATCCCTCGGCGGGCAATCGCCCACTTTTAGCGAGAAAATCGATGCCCGGTCCACCCTCAAAGGAGTCTGGCTGGGGCAGCCGGGCGCGCTCCGGCTCGAAGTTTGCGAATTGGTCTCCGACCAGGAGCCGACCGTCCAGGTGATTCGCAACGCTTGGCACAAGCGTCGCGCGCGTCGGGCAGTCCCGCTCATCGTTTTCTGGCAAGGTCCCGATCGCGTATTGCTTACCGAGCCGGTGGGAGAACCGTCCTCGGTCGGCATCGCTCAGGTCGAGGCCGCAATCGCCCTGTCAATCATACAGCGCGCCCTCGCCGCACCACACGGGCAGGCTGTTCAGACCGTCCTCGCCCTTTTGGAACGCGCGCAGGGTAGCGGAGGCGTCGGCGGGTTTCGCAACCGAAACCTGCTTTCAACGCACTACGTCACCGTCGGTTTTCAGCGCAATCATCCGGCTCAGTGGCGCGAACTGGAGAGCCAGGGCGCGGCCCTCCGAGACGAACAAGGGGCCAAGTTGCTGCGCGCGTTGGGATACGCGCCGACCAATAGTCCCTCGGTACTCGAAGTAACGGAGAACGGGCGCTGCCGAGTGCGCGCACTCGTACTACCGGAAGGAACCTCGTTCGATAGAGCCGCTAGCGGGCCAGGCGACGCGCCGGCGACACGGATCCTTGTTGAAGCCCGCGCGAGAGGCGCAAGCTGCGCCGTGCTGGTCTCCGGGCGTATCCTGCGGCTCTATTCCGCTAGCGGCGGGCATAGCATTAACGATCTCGCGACAGCAGGCACGTACCTCGAGGTCGACCTCACGATTCTTGGTGCTACGTGGATCGCGCTTGTGCCGCTCTTATTCGGCGCTGAGTCACATCAAGAAGGCGGACTCTTTGAACGTCTTGCCGGCGAGTCGACACGCTACGCGGTCGGCTTGCGCGATCGCTTCCGGCAACGCGTTTACGACAAGGTCGTCTCGGGCTTCGTGACCGCTCTTTACGACGCTCGCGGCCGCAAGCGTGCTGACGCCGAAGTTCTTTATAACGCGACGTTGCGGATGCTCTATCGGCTGTTGTTCGTGCTCTATGCTGAAGACCGCAATTTGCTTCCGCTCGGAAATCCAGAGTATCGCCGCGCGTCGTTCACGGAAATGCTGTTTCGTCTCGACGACATGCGGAAGGCTGGCACGGCCTTTGACGAGCGGCAAACCGATTATTGGGAAGACCTCTTCCGCGTGTTCGAGGCGATCCGATCCGGCCGAAAAGATTGGAACGTACCAGCCTATAACGGTGGCCTGTTCGAATCGGAGCTTCCAAACCATAAGGACGCCGCATTTCTGCACTCGGTAAAGATCTCGAATGCCGTGCTCGCGCCGTTACTCCTGGACCTTGCGTTCGATGAAGAGAGCGGTCTTCGCGGCAAAGTGGATTTCGGCGATCTCGGTGTTCGCCATCTCGGTACCCTCTACGAGGGGCTGCTCTCCTACAGCGTGCACATCGCAGAGCACGACCTTGTCGTCGACTCCGACGGCATGTACGTGCCGGCAAAAAGCTCCGATGATCCGGCCATCAGCGCCGGGGAGCCGTATCTCGCCACCCCCAAGGGTGGACGAAAGACTTCTGGCTCCTATTACACGCCGTCGTTTGTCGTCCGCCGGCTCATCGACAATTCGCTGAGCCCGACCCTTGAGGATCATCTTGCCCATGCCACGACGCTCCCCATTGAACAGCAATGGGAAGCAATGCTTGATTTCCGGGTTGTTGACCCAGCGATGGGCTCCGGTCATTTCCTCGTCGATGCGCTTGACGCGATTGCCGATCGTCTCGCACTTTTCTTGAAAGAAAACCCGCGCATCGTCGCGTCACCCATCGCGCAAGCGCGTGACCATGTGACGACCATTGGAAAAGCGTACGGGATCGAAGGACTCGGAGAAGGGGTGGGGGACTTCGAGTTGCTGCGACGTAGCGTCATGCGGAACTGCGTGTTCGGGGTTGACCTCAACCCGATGGCGGTTGAACTCGCAAAAGTCGGGCTTTGGCTTCATGCCTTCGTGCCAGGCCTTCCCCTGTCGTACCTCGGGCACAACCTTCAACAGGGAAATGCGCTCCTCGGCATTGTCGGCCACGAGATCGAGCGGCATCTCCAAGGCGGGCTTTTTGATAACTCGGTAAAGGCCGCCCTTCAAAAAGCGTTCGAGCATTCGCAGCAGCTTGCAAAAATCGGAGATCTCACCCTCGAGGAAGTCAAGGAATCCGAATCTGCGCAGAGCGACTTGGAAGGCGCTACGTCAGGGCTGCAAGGGACGTTCGATGCTTATGCCTGCCGTGCGTTCGCCACCAATCCTGACGCTAAGAGTAAAGCGGCCCGCGAAGAGGGACGGGCACTCCTCGAACAAGCCTTCGGCCTCGAGCAGGTTCTCACCGGGTCCTTAAAGGGCACCGTGAAAAAACAAGTGATCGCTGCGCAGAAGATAGCGCGCGATCTTGACGCATTTCACTGGCAATTGGCGTTCCCGGAGGTTTTTTTGCGAGATCGCCCCGGCTTTGACGTCGTGCTTGGAAATCCGCCGTGGGAAGAGATAACGGTGGAGAGACTTGGCTTTTACGCTCGCTTCATACCGGGGATCAAGTCGATGGCGACTCACTCTGAGCAGGAGCGGGTCATTCAAGCCTTCGAGCGCGCTCATCCCGACGTTGCTCAGGCCTACGTTGATGAGGTGGCGGCGAAGGAAGAGTTTCGTGAGGTCATCCGCACCAACTACGAACTAGCGAAAAGCGGCGACCCCGATCTTTATCGCGCCTTTGCGGAACTCGCTTTGAACATCGCGCGGCAAGGCGGCGCGATCGGTATGGTGTATCCGCGCACGCTCCTCTCTGCGGATGGGACTGCGCCATTTCGGCATCGGCTATTTTCTGAATCGAGCGTCGTGGCAGACTTCGGGTTGAACACGGGCGGCTGGATCTTTCAGGACGCCGAACCTCGATATACGATCGTAGCAATGGCCGCACGAAAAGACGGCGGACGTACTCTTGACGGCGCTGGGCCGGCGACGACCGAAAAGCAATGGTCGGCGCTGCCTGATATTCGCACGCACTGGGAGTATGCAGAACTCGAGAAGGCATCAGCAGGGCTTGAGGTCCCGCTCATCCCGGACGCGCGCTCGGCCGCACTTTTCCATAAGATGATCGCACAGGGCCAGCCGTTTGCTGCACCCCTGAACGGCGTTCGCTTTCGGCCGTGGGCACCAATCCACGCAACGAACGATCGCAAGAACGGGTTGCTGAAGGAGCGCGCGAAGGGCGCGAAGGGCTGGCCGGTTTATACCGGTCGGAACTTTGACCTTTGGACGCCGGAAATCGCTGAGACGGAGTTTGTTATCGACCCTAAGCTAGCCGTTGAGACGCTCCAGCGCAAGCGCGAACGGTCCGATGTTTGGTCAGATGTTGCCCCGGCCATAAGGAGCGACCCAAGTACTCTGCCGCAATTAAGCGCGCATGTTTTGTTTCGCGACGTAACTAATCGCACGAACAGTAGAACCGTCATCGCAGCCATGGTCCCCCCGAAGCGATTCGCAAGCAATCAGGCCCCGACCCTCATCCAAACGGGGGGCTCACATTCAGACCTGTCGCTGCGACTCGCAGTCATGTGCTCTCTACCGTTCGACTGGGCTGCTCGCCGACGGGTCGAGCTACATGTCAACTTCTTTATACTAAATAATCTGCCGGTACCAGCCATTGAGCCTGATGAACCACGTGCGGCACGCGTTGCCGAACTTGCCGCTCGACTAGCTTCTTGCGACCAACGGTTGGCGGATTTCGCTGCTTCATGTAACGTGCAGCCAAGCTCCCTGAATGATAAGCAGCGGGAGGATGCAATCGCAGAGATTGACGCCCTAGTTGCTTCGATGTACGGTTTGGCGGCGGACGACCTCGAGACCATCTTCGCTGATTTCACGTACGATGCCGTTCCGGAGGAGCGGAGGAACGCAGTGCGGCAACACTTTGCGCGAATCTCGACTGAACCGCAGGTGCGGGCATGACGGCCGTGGGGAGCAAGACGTCGTTTGCCGACAACCAGCGAATCTCGGTGGCCGATGCAATTCGCGGCGTCGCTGAATACGGCAGCCATCGGCATCCGATTGCTATCGCGACCGGCTATTTCAATCTTGGCGGCTTCACTAGCATTGCCGACATCCTGGAGGCCGCTCCATCCGTCCGCATCCTCATCGGAGCGGAGCCTGAGGCTGAAACGGTCCCCGATACCCTTCAGATCGACAGGGATAATCCCGGTCGTGCAATTGAGCGCGTCGAGTCGGCGATCGTCGCTGGCCGCGATGAGCTGCATTTTAGCGCACAAGAGACCGCGACGATTCGCAGACTTAAAACGTTTCTTGAGCGCCCGACGACACACGTGCGGATCTACAGGAAGCGTTTTCTCCACGGTAAGGCATTTGTCTTTGGCAGCGAGGATGCGGTCATTGCCGGCAGCGCAAACTTCACGGCGGCCGGGCTGAATCACAACCTGGAACTCAACCTAGGGCAGTACGGTCCTGATGACGTTCGTCGCGTGAATGAGTGGTACGAGGCGCTTTGGAATGACGCCGAGGCCTATGATTTAGCATCCATTTTCGATGCCCGACTCGAAGAATACGATCCGCATACCATTTATCTACGGATGCTCTACGCCCAGTATAGCCCAGAGCTTCAATTCGACGCTGACGCACTTCCGACGTTCGGCTCCCTCCAGCTTGCAGAATTTCAGCGCATCGGGAGTCAGCGCGCCGTGAGGATTCTCAACGAGTGGGGTGGCGCAATGCTGGCCGATGGTGTCGGCCTTGGGAAGACCGTGGTTGCGGGCGATGTCATTCGAACGTTTGCGGTCCAGCGTGGACTTCGGGTCCTGGTCGTGTGCCCCGCCGCGTTGCGTCCGATGTGGCAGCGATTCCTCGCGTCAGAGAATCTGCCTGGGGACATTCTCAGTTACGCACAACTCTCGCAAGAGCCGCAGATTACGGGTGGCACCGGTGTTCGACTGCCGCTCGCGCCGCAGCAGTATCGGCTGATCGTTGCCGACGAGGCGCACGCCCTGCGTAATCCCGATACTGGTGCCTACGGCGCTGTGATCTCACTCTTGGCAAAGTCTCCCGAGGCGAAGCTGCTGCTTCTAACCGCTACGCCGGTCAACAATAGCCTCTGGGACCTCTACCACGAAGTCATGCTGTTTGCTAAGACGGATAACGGCTTTGCGACGGTGGGCATTCCCAATCTCCGGCAGCACGTCAAGAACGCGATGAGGCTCGAGCCAGACGACATCAACCCGGCGCACATGTTCGCCGTGCTCGACGCTGTATCGGTTCGCCGAACCCGGGGGTTTATCAAAAAACACTTTGCCGATGCAACTATCAATGGACAGCGTATTGTCTTTCCGCGGATAGAGCCGCACCAAGAGACATACGATCTTGACGCCGTCGTCCCGGGCCTCTTCGAGGAAGTTGCCGACGTTATCGAACACCGGCTCACAATGGCGCGATATCGAACCCGCGCCTACGCACATGAGCCCGATGAATCGGTCGCACGACAGGAATTCCTTTCGGGGCTGCTGCGCTCCCAAATGCTCAAGCGGTTTGAATCGTCGGTGTATGCCTTTCGAAGAACCCTTGAGAAGTTGATTGCGGCCCACGAACAGTGCCTGGCGACGATTGAAGAAAGCGGTCTCGTTCCTCTCACGGCTCTCACTGTGGAAACGATGCAAGATGAGGAGGCGCTCGACAAATTGCTCGCTGACGGTGAACTTGGTGTCGCCGGCGACTATGAGGTTGCGGCGCTCTCTCGGGACCTTCGTAACGATCTACTGCTTCTCAAAGACCTGCTGACCAAGATAGAAGGCATTCGCCCCGATGCTGATCCGAAGCTCGCGAAGCTTCTGAGCATCTTCGACGAGGCTCGGCGTAACGTCAATCCAGACAAACGCAAGGTTCTGGTCTTTACTGGCTTTGTTGATACCGCCCGATACATCAAAGAATATCTCGAAGAGGTTGCAGCAAAGCGCAGCGAGTTTGCGGAGTTTGCCCGCCGCGCCGCCTATGTGCTAGGGAACCAGGAAACCGACGTCGATACACGGTCGCAGCTCGTCAATGGTTTTGTCCCAAAGTCGATGGACCCGGAAAATCCCGGCGAGGACTTGTACGATCTGCTCGTGACGACTGACGTGCTCGCCGAAGGCCAAAATATGCAGCAGTGCGGCCGGGTGGTTAATTTCGATTTGCCTTGGAATCCGATGCGCGTCGTCCAGCGCAACGGCCGTGTCGACCGGATCGGTTCCCCGCATGACGTCGTTGACATGCATTGCTTTATGCCGGACGCGCAGCTCGACGAGATTCTTAAATTAGAAGAGCGGCTTCAGTTGAAGATCGCGCACGCTAATGCCGGAATCGGAATCGAGGGCGTCGTTATCCCAGGTATCGCTACCCGCGAGCACGTGTTTACAGACTCGAGTGATACGGCAGAGGTCACGGCTGAGAGGTCTGACCAAATCCGCCGGCTAGCGGCCGGCGACGCGAGCGTGATCGCTGAACTTGACCAAGATGACGCCTACTCCGGCGAGCAATTCCGTGAGGAACTCAGGGCCGCCCTCTTAAGCGAAGCCGGAAGCGATCTCGAAAGACTCCCGTGGGGTATTGGTTCCGGGCACCAAGAGGCGACAAAGCCAGCGGTGGTATTTTTGGCTACCGCGGGCAAGCGCTTCTTTTTCCGAAGCGTTCCGATTGGTGACAGCGCTGCCGACGGCATTAACTCGGACCTTCTTGAGGCGCTGCAATTGGCGCGATGCGGCTATGCCGCGCAGCGATATTATCCTGAAGAGGTTCGGGCAGCCATTTATGACGCATGGGAGCGAGTCCGCTACAGCATTTACGCCTCGCTGCAAGACTTGCGAGACCCGGCAAAGCGGCAAGGTTCATTACCCAAGCCACAACGTGACGCGATCGATATTCTGCAGCGGTCAACGCACGCCGCTGCGCCCGCAACCATAGAAATATTAGCATCAACGTGGCCGAGCGATGTGGAGAGAGCCTTGCGCGAGATAATCAGAGACGAGAGTCGTACGAGCGAGCAAATCGCTGAAGAGGTCATCGCTTATGTTGCTCGCCGAGGTCTCAAGGCGCAAGCGCTGGAGGACGTCCCCGACGTCAGGGAAGACGATGTAAAGCTCGTTTGTTATCAGGTCGTGATTCCCGCGGGTTGGGCCGAGCGCGACGATCACCGTAGCGTCTTGACGCCCACCGGCTAGGCCGCCTGAATGCCAGCCCCCTCAAACATTTTGAATCTCTCGAGTTTCACTGTTAGCAGAATTGATGAAGACGAAGAGAACTACCATGTTTACGCCGAGGTAGCGTCGCACAAAAAGTCCTGCCCGCATTGCGCGAGCACTGACGTCATCGGCTGGGGTGCTCAAGAAGTGCTGATTCGAGACCTTCCGATGCACGGGAAACGCGTCGGCATCTATGTCCGCACGCGCCGCCTACGCTGCGACAGGTGCGGGAAGACGGCATTTGAAAAGGTGCCGGCGGTCTCTGAAAGGCGGCAAATGACCGAGCGCCTCGTGAAATGGATCGGGCAGCAGAGCCTCAAGCGAGTGTTTACATCGATTGCTGAAGAAACCGGCGTCGACGAGAAAACGGTTCGAAACATCTTTCGGGACTACGTAACAGACCTTCAGTCGGAGGTCAAGCTCGCGATACCACGCTGGCTTGGCATCGATGAAATTCACATCATCAAGAAGCCGCGATGCGTTCTCGCGAATGTCGAAGAGCGAACGATCGTCGACATCTTGCCGAATCGAAACAAGAGCACCGTGACGGCCTACCTTAATGCCTTCGAAGGGCGGGATGCGATTAAGTACGTCGCGATGGATATGTGGACACCATACCGGGACGCTGCGGCGGCAGCTCTTCCCCACGCGACGGTTGTCATCGACAAGTTCCATGTCCTACGCATGGCAAACGTGGCCATCGAGCAGGTACGCAAATCCCTCCGAGCGGGTTTAAATCCCAAGGAGCGCCGTGGGCTCATGCACGATCGCTTCATCTTGCTAAGGCGTGAACACGAATTGTCCGCTCAGGAGCGATTCTTCCTCGAGAACTGGCAGCTACGGCATCCTCCTTTGCGGGATGCCTATCTCCTGAAAGAAGAGTTCTTTACGATCTACGATAGCGAATCTCGGGTGGCGGCAAAGCAGCATTTCGAACGATGGGCCGCCGCAATTCCAGATTCCGCGAAGACCGCATTCTCACCCATCCTCACCGCCTGGAAGAACTGGGAAGAGCCGATTCTCGCTTACTTCGACCATCCGATCACCAACGCGTATACGGAGAGCCTCAATAATCTCATCCGACTGATGAATCGGCTTGGCCGCGGTTACAGCTTCGAAGCCCTGAGAGCGAAAATTCTGTTCACCGAGGGATTGAGGAAGACGTCGCGACCGAAGTTTGAACGGCTCGTTGACGGCTACATTCAATTTTATGCGCCGGACGCCCCAAGGGTTCGACCCACAGTTATGCGCTCGAAAGCACTCAGCCTCGGAGTGGACATTCCCACACTATCGAAGTGGCTCGAAGAAGGCAGACTTTGAAGCAGGACCAACGCTAAAATCCGAATACCCGTTCTTTATACGGCCGACCGACTCAGAGGTTACCGCTAGGAGGCAAGATGCTCGCCCTTACCGCTTCACAGCCGCACCGTTTCAGCGTCGAGGAATATATGGCTTCGGGGGTTCCGGGTCACACCGAACTCGTCGATGGAGTGATTTACGAAGTGTCGCCTCGCAATCCGCCTCATCTTAACGCTGTGCGGGTGCTGAATGAGTATCTCGTTCACGGCATCGACCGGACGACGTACGCGGTGCAAGTCCAGGACCCGATCGCCGTCTCCGGATGGAAGGGACCACACGCCCCCGAAGTCGACGTCGCTGTTGTGCGCAAGCAGCGCTATGAGACCATCCCCGAAGCAGCCGATACCTTCGCCGCAATCGAGGTTTCCGATACCACCTACCTCGACGACCGCAACGTGAAGATTCCCCTCTACATTGCGGCCGGCATTCCCGCCTGGATCGTCAACATTCCCGAGCGCAAAGTCGAATCATACGGCTCCGAACGCCGGGACTACCACGAAGGGGAAAGTTTCGAGGTTCTTGGCGTCGCGATCCCTGTGTCCGACCTCTTCTAAGCACGGCTCAACCAAGCGCAACAGTATCTCGGGATTGTGGCCTTGGATTTTCCCTCGCCGCCAGAAGGTCGTGAACGCTCTAGCCGATGATCTTCAGCAGCGGCGGATCTTCGTCGATCGTGGCAGCCGCGACGTAGGATCATCCGATCACGCGTACTCACGATGATCGCCGAATCGTACCCACAATTGGCCGACGAATGCGCCCGTCAGGACGAGTCCCGCCAGGACGAGCTCGAGGTAGCGTCCGCGTGAACGCGATCGCGAGCCACTGCTCGATCCGAGAGCGGCGCTGAGCACATGCGAGTCACCGAGTTACCGCTACGCGACCCTCCCCACTCCGCGGAGAGGATTCTGCTCAAACGTCGCGACGAGCTCATCTAAGTTTGGAAAATCTTGGTAGTTTGTCGTTCGGAACGCAAGGAGGAGCATGCCGATCGGGATGACGAGCAGCGCGCCCACGAGGATATCGATCCAGCTTGAGGGCCTTGTCGATGAAGAGGCCGAGGGCTGCGACGGCGCCGGCGATGATCGGTGCGATCTTTGACTCGATCCGCTCGAGCTGCTCACGCTCGGCATCGCGCCGGTCGCGCGCGAGCTCGTAGGAGCTATCCCAATCGACCGGATAATGTGGGTCGAGGGGCTCGTCGGCCAGGGTCGGCGTCTTAGGCTCAGCGTCGCGAACCCCCTTCGCGACGGCGTATGCCAGAAGCCGGACGATGGTTGCGCTTCGACGCAGACCGCGGAGAGTGGTCTTAACGAGGCGGCCGCGGAGGCGGACTCCCCTCGCGCAGCGTGACCTGGGTCGACTGTGGCGGTGTCGGCCATGTTATGGTTTCGCGATGCGTGCCCGTGCGACCCCCGCAATGGTGCCCGGCCGTTAAGCCGCCGGCGCAAGAGTGGCGACGCAGCCGCGGCCGGGTGAAGGCGGGCAGCCCGCGTGGCCGGCGGGCTGCAGGCTAGGGCGGGAGGTTAGCAGCGCCGATGGCTGGACCGAGGTCGTTGTTGTCCTCGATGCGTAGCATGCGGATGTCACGCACCGACGCCGAGAACCACGACAACTCGCGGGCGAGGCGTTGGGCTACCAGCACGCATGTCACGGCGTTGATCCGCTCGCCGCCGAAATAGACGCTACCTTGCGTCCAGTTGAAGCCCTCCTCGATGAGGATCTTACGCATCTCACTGTAAGCATTGCGCCACGAGTCGCCGGGGTAGACTTGTTGTAGCGTATCGGTATCGAGATCAAATGAGATCGCGTACATTCGTTCTCCGAACGGTGGCGGAGGGGGTAACCCAACGAGAGCGTCCAGTTTGGCCGTTTCCGTACGGAGCTTAGGGCTGTTCATCCCGTACAGCTTACCACAATCGGAGCTGCGGACGGTGCCAATGGTCCGTCTGGGACTTCGCACAACGTTGGGGCGATGGCCCGCTTGCTCTGCCCCAGGGCAGCCGGAAGCCCGCCAGATCCTCCGGCATGGCCAGCAAAATCGTTGCCAGCGATCGACGCGCAGCGTGCCTTCCCGTTCCGGGGGAGCCTCGCGAAACTTTGGTACGCTATGGCCATGCCTAGCCGCCGTACGCACAAGCCGTCTCCGCGTAGTATCGTTGCTCCTCCTAACCCGCGACGCGTGTACTACCGCGTTCGCGAGGTCGCCGCGCTCGTCGGCCTCTCGGAATCGACCTTATGGAAGGGGATCTACGCGGGTCGCATTCCGTCGCGTCTGATTGGCAGCGCACGCCTGATTCCGGCGACGTGGGTTCACGACGAGGAGCGAGAGCCAGCCTGATGAGCCGTACGCGGCGCAGTGCCGGCAGCGTGACGCGGAAGCGCGGGCGCTGGTACGCGGTCCTGTCAATAGGCTATACGCCAACGGGATCGCGGGTGAGAGAGTGGTCCCGAAGCTTCGACACCCGGCGTGAGGCAGAGCGGGCGCTCGCTCAAATGCTGATCGACGATCGGCGAACAAAGCTCACCAAACTGCGCGTTGGTGACTTACTGCGCAAATACATCGCGCACGTCGAAGCGATGCGGCGTGCAACGAGCACGATCGTGCGATATCGTGGTCTGGCCGAGACACTCAAGGCGCTCCATGACGAGCAGGTCGAGCGATTGGAGACGGTACGCATCGAGGCTGTCTATGCTCGGTTGCGGAACGACGGCCTTTCGGAGACCACAATTTTTCACGCGCACTCGTTGCTGCGGGCCGCGAGCCGATGGGCTGCAAGGCAAGATCTGATTTCGCGCTCGCCAGTCGGTCATATGGCGGCACCACGGCGAGCGCATTCTGATGCTGAGGCGCTGACGCTCGAGGAGCTAGAGCGCTTCCTCGCCCAGCTGCATCACACGACGCACAAGAACGGTCTCCTATTCGCGCTGGCGACTGGTATGCGGCGGGGAGAGGTCTGCGGGCTCGCCTGGACTGCTGTCGATTTCGAGCGCGGCGTCGTGCTCGTCCGCGAATCGCGATATCAGGTATGGGAGGCGGGCCAGCGCCAGGCGCAAGGCCAGAAGAGGACCAAGTCCGAGCGCATGCGCGAGGTCCCTCTGAGCGGCCTAGCGATCGAGGCCTTGCGTGCCGAACGAACACGCCAGGACCACTGGCGCGAAACGCTGATGGCTGACTGGCAGGAGTCGGGGCACGTCTTTCAGCGGGCGTTCGGTGGCCCGATCTCGCCGGACGCCCTAACGGCCGCCTTCCGATATATTGCCGAGCTCGCCGGGCTCCGGACGACCCGCCTCCACGACCTCCGGCATACGGCGGCGACCCTCATGCTGGCGGCCGGCTCCGATCCGACGACGGTCGCCCGCATCTTGGGCCATTCGACCCCGACGACGACGATGCAGGTCTATAGTCATGTGGTCGCTGGACGCGAGCACACTGCCATTTCCTCGATCGTCGAAGCGTTGGGTAGACATTCAGGTAGACAATCCGAGGATGAAAGCAAAAAGCCCTGATTTTTCAAGGCTTTTTCTGGTAGCCCCAACGGGATTCGAACCCGTGTTACCGCCGTGAGAGGGCGGCGTCCTAGGCCTCTAGACGATAGGGCCGCAGCGCTCCCGGGCATGGATTCGAACCACGATAAGCAAGTTCAGAGCCTGCTGTCCTACCGTTAGACGACCCGGGATCGTTTGGCGGAGGACGTTCATTGGCCGCACGGATGTCGACCCCTCCAAAGCGGGGAGGTCCGTACAGCGGCAGAAGCCATTTATACAGCGGGGCCCTGCTTGCCCCTTCAAACGCGGCAACGATGGGAATGACCGGGCTATGGCAACACGAAGCGACCTGCAAGCGATCATCCTGGTGGGGGGCGAGGGGACCCGGCTCCGGCCGCTGACCTACGGGACCCCGAAGCCGATGGTCCCGCTCCTGGGGGTCCCGTTCCTCGAGCGGACCCTCTATCGGCTGCACGAGGCCGGGATCGACGACGTCGTCCTGGCCGCCGGTTACATGCCGAAGGCCATCACCGAGCACCTCGGGGACGGCTCGCGACTGGGGATGCGGCTGACTTACGTCATCGAAGCGTCGCCGCTGGGGACCGCCGGAGCCCTGCGCAACGTCGCCGAGCTGATCCACGGGACCTTTTTCGTCCTCAACGGCGACGTGCTGACCAGTCTGGACCTGCGCGCGATGCTCGCCTGCCACCGCGAGAAGGGCGGGGTGGGGGTCCTCCACTTGATCCGGGTCGAGGATCCCTCGGCTTTCGGCTGCGTCGTTCACGATGCGGCCGGGCGCGTCACGCAATTCGTCGAGAAGCCCGGGCGCGGCGAAGCGCCGACCGACGAGGTGAACGCCGGCACGTATCTGCTCGAGCGCTCGGTGCTCGACGCGATCCCCCAGGGGCGCAACGTCTCCATCGAGCGCGAGACGTTTCCCCGGCTGCTGGCCGCGGACGCCGCGCTCTACGCGTACGTGACGGAGGACTACTGGCTGGACCTCGGCCGCCCCGAGCACTACATCCAAGCGCATCGCGACGTTCTCGCCGGCAAACTGCGCCTCGCTCCGAGCGCGGATCCCGCGGCGAGCAGCGGTTCGCTTCTCTCGCCGGATGAGGGCGCGCTGCACTCGACGATCCGTCCGCCGGTCTACGCGGGCGAAGGCGCGACGATCGATGCGAGCGCCGTCGTCGGTCCCTATACCGTGCTGGGCGAGCGCTCTCACGTCGGCCCGGAGGCTGAAGTCAGGGGCTCGGTTTTGTGGGACGGCGTCGTCGTCAGCGGAGGTGCGCGCGTCTACGACGCGATCCTGGCGAGCAATGTGCGCGTCGGCCGGGGTGCGGTCGTCGAACCGGGTGCAGTCATCGGACACGACGTCGAGATCGACGCCGGTTCGATCGTCGAAGCGAACGCGCGCATTGCGGTCGTGCAGCCGGCTGAAACCTAGTCCGACGTTTGCGGGTCGCCCGTAATGGGTAAACAGAGAACCCCTGCACGCCAGGAGGTGTCTACTTGCACGATGGCACATCTTCTATAGCCCTCAAGTCCGTGCCGCCTCGCGCGCTTTTCATGGCCTCCTATCCGCCGCGCGAGTGCGGAATCGCCACTTTCACGCGAGATGTCGTCGAGAGCTACGATCGCGCGTTTGGCACGTCGAGCGCCGTCATCGCGATCGACGAGCCCGGCGGTGAGAACCGTCTGCACGAGCGGCGCGTATTCGCGCGTCTGCAGCAGAACGACCGCTCCTCGTACCGGCGCGTCGCGCGTGCGGCCAACGCGCATCGCTCCGAACTCGTCTGCGTGCAGCACGAGTTCGGGCTTTTCGGCGGCCAGGACGGTGCTTGGTTCCTCGATTTTTTATTCGCGCTCGAAAAGCCGGCCGTCGTTTCGCTGCATACGGTCCTGCCCGAGCCGAGCGCCTCGCACCGCGACGTCACGCGCCGCATCTGCGATCGCGCGGACGCCGTCGTCGTTCTGTCGCAGACGGGCAAGGACATTCTGATCGGCGGTTACGGCGCCGATCCCGACAAGACGCACGTGATCCATCACGGCGTGCCGGACGTTCCGTTCCGCTCGACGGAGGTTGCGAAGGCGGCCTTCGGCGTCGGGCAGCGCACGGTCTTGTCGACCTTCGGCTTGATCAGCCGCGGCAAAGGTCTCGAGTACGCGATCGAGGCGATGCGCAGCGTCGTCAAGCAGCATCCTGAAGCGCTGTATCTCATTCTCGGCGAGACGCATCCCGCCGTGCGCCGGCAAGAGGGCGAGTCGTATCGCGAGTCGCTGGTCGCGAAGATCGCGGAGTACGGCTTGCAGAACCACGTCGCGCTCGTCGACAAGTATCTCGAGTTCGACGAGCTGATGAATTACCTCGGTGCGACGGACATCTACGTGACGCCGTACCTCAACCCGGAGCAGATCGTCAGCGGCACGCTCGCCTATGCCGTCGGCGCGGGCAAAGCGATCGTCTCGACGCCGTATCTCTACGCTCGCGAACTGTTGGCCGAGCGCCGCGGCTTCCTCGTCCCCTTCCGCGATGCAGGCGCTCTCGCGGCACGCCTCGAGGCGCTGCTCGACGATCCCTGGCTGTGCCGTGCGACCGAGCACCGGGCTTACCGCTTCGGGCGGCAGATGACCTGGCCGCACGTCGCCCGAGCGTACGGCAAGCTGTTCGCGGACGTCCTGCCCGCGCCGGTCTACCTCCCGGCGCTCGTGCTGCCCGCCTGAGCGATGGACTTCGCGCACGTGCCCTCGCTCGAGCACCTGATCGCGCTCAGCGACGACGTCGGCATCGTGCAGCACGCCGTGTGGGACGTCCCCAACCGCTCGACGGGGTACTGCACGGACGACGTCGCGCGAGCCTTCATGGTCGCGCTGGCCGCTGCTAAGGTTGGTTCACAAAGGGAAGAAGCGCTGCGCTTGGCCCGCCGCTACCTCGCCTTCCTGATCGACGCGCAGCTCCCCGACGGCCGTTTTCACAACTTCATGAGCTACGACCGCGCCTGGCTCGACGACGTCGGAACGCAAGACGCCAACGGCCGGGCCATCTGGGCGCTCGGCTACGGCCTGCGTTTCGCCCCGCGCGAGTCGTGGCGCGAGGTGTGCCGGGCGGCGCTCGAGCGGGCCCTGCCCCACGTCCCGGAGCTCGATCACGTCCGCTCGCGGGTCTACGCCGCGCTCGGCTTGACGCACGCCGTGCGTGCGGGCGGATCCGCCGCGGCAGGCTTGCCCGTTCTGCTGCGCGGGCTCGGCGAGGATTTGCGCGAGCGCTACGAGCGGGCTGCGGCACCCGGCTGGGATTGGTTCGAAAACTCGCTGACCTACGACAACGCGCGGCTGCCGGAAGCCGCTTTGCGCATTGGTATGGTTCTGGAGGATCGCGCGCTCGTCGACTTGGGCCTGAAGACGCTGCGTTTCTACGAGTCGATCACGATTGAGGAAGAACTATTTGTCCCGATCGGCAACGCCGGCTGGTACGTGCGGGGCGCTTCCCGCGCGCGCTACGGGCAGCAGCCGCTCGAGGCGGCCTCGCTGGTCGACGCGGCGCTGGCCGCGCAGGCGGCCAGCGGCGACGCGCGTTACGGCAGGCTGGCCTCGATCGGGCTGGGATGGTACGGCGGCCGCAATTCGCGGGGGACGGCCATGGTCGTCGCGGGCGGCTGTTTCGACGGGCTGGAAGAAGGCGGGCCCAACCGGAACATGGGTGCCGAGTCGACGCTCGCATACCTCGCAAGTGCGCTTGCCCTCGCCGATCCCGCTACAAAGGTAGCGCGCGACGCGCGCGAGGAGGTCCGGAGCATCTCTTAGATCGCTCGGCGGAATCCGAAAACGAGCAGGAATCGGCACGCCGAGGCGCGTGGGGCCCCGACGGCGAAGTAATGCGGCGATGGCTGTTCAGATTGACGAACTCAGCGGGGTCCAGCGTGACGCCGTCCGGCATACCGATGGGCCGGTCCTGATCTTCGCGGGCGCGGGGAGCGGGAAAACTCGGGTCCTGACGCACCGGATCGCTTACCTGCTCAACGAGAAGCAGGTCTTTCCCGACCGGATCCTCGCCGTGACCTTCACCAACAAGGCCGCCGGCGAGATGAAGGCGCGGCTCGAGGAGATGGTCGGTGCGGTCGCCCGCGACCTGTGGGTCGGCACATTCCACGCGATCTGCGTGCGCATTCTGCGCCGCGACGGCAAGCGGGTGGGCATCGCTTCGAATTTTGCCATCATGGACGAGACCGATCAGCGGGCCATCATCCGCGACGTCCTGCACGATCTCGACTACGACGAGCGCCAGATCTCTCCGGGGGCCGCGCTCGACGAGATCAGCAAAGCGAAAAACGCGCTGCTCTCGCCGGAAGCCTACGAGGCGCGCAACACCTCGTTCTTCGGCGAGCGCATCGGCAACGTCTATCGCGAGTACGACCGGCGGCTGCGCGAATCGAACGGCCTCGACTTCGACGACCTCATCGCCAAGGCGGTCGAGGTCCTCGAGACGGTCGACGACGTGCGTACGCGCTATCAGAACAAGTTCCGCTACATCCTCGTCGACGAGTACCAGGACGTCAACTACGCCCAGTACCGCCTCTGCGCGATCCTGGCCGGCGAGCACAAGAACCTGACGGTCGTCGGCGACGACGACCAGTCGATCTATGCCTGGCGCGGCAGCGACTACAAGAACATCCTGCGCTTCGAGGAGGATTTCCCGGGGACGGCCGTCTTCAAGCTCGAGGAGAACTACCGCAGCACGCAGTTCATTCTCGACGCCGCCAACGAGCTGGTCGAAAATAACAAGTCGCGCGCGCCGAAGAAGCTCTTCACCAAGCGCGAGAAGGGTGAGCCGGTCACCGTCTACGGCGCCGAGACCGAACGCGCCGAAGCGCGCTACGTGATGGAGAAGATCAAGGAGCTCGTGCGCGAGGGCGCCGCCTACCGCGACTTCCTGGTCCTCTACCGCACCAACGCGCAGTCGCGCGTCTTCGAGGAAGGTTTCGCCAGCGAAGGGATTCCGTACCGCGTGGTCGGCGGCGTCGGCTTCTATGCCCGCGCCGAGATCAAGGACATGATGGCGTACCTGCGCTACATCGTGAACCCCTCCGACGCGGTCGCTTTCCGGCGCATCGTCAACGTGCCGCGCCGCAGCATCGGCCAGCAGACGATCGCGAGCCTGGTCGAAGCGGCCAACGCGGCCGGCGTCTCGGTCGGCCAGACGGTCTTCGACAAGGAGCTCTTGCGCCGCGCCGTCCCCAAGAAGCAAAAGGAGCTGGAGCGCTTCGCCGAGCTCATCGTGACTCTGCGCGAGCGCTTGGCCTCGTATTCGATCTCGGATCTGCTCGTCGCCGTGCTCGAGGAATCGGGCTATCTGCGCGAGCTGCAGGGCGAGGACACGGCCGATTCCCGCGCGCGCCTGGAAAACGTGCAAGAGCTCATCAGCGTGGCCCGCGAGTTCGAGAGCCAGGAGAACGCCGGAACGCTCGACGACTTCCTCGCCAACGTCGCGCTGATCAGCGACATCGACACGCTCGATCCGGGCTCGTCCTACGTCACCTTGATGACCCTGCACGCGGCCAAAGGCCTGGAATTCCCGGTCGCCTTTTTGACGGGGCTCGAAGAGGGCGTGTTCCCGCACAACCGCGCGCTGACGGACATGACGGAGCTCGAGGAAGAGCGCCGCCTGGCCTACGTCGGCATCACGCGCGCGATGGACCGGCTATACCTCTCGCATGCGATGCGCCGAACGCTCTTCGGCAACACCTTCGCCCATCCGAAATCCCGCTTCTTGGAGGAGATGCCCAGCGTCGAGGCGATCGGCAACGTCGTCGCCCTGCCGCGTCCGGCCGGCGGCCGCTGGCGCGAGGTCTCGATCCACGAGACGGCCGGCAACGGCGTCAAACTGGGTTTGAAAGTCGGCGATCGCGTCCGCCATCCGAAGTGGGGCGAGGGTCTGGTCTCGAACGTTGCGGGAGCGGGCGGCGACGGGTTGCTCACGATCAGCTTCCCCAACGTCGGGGAGAAGATGGTGATGCTGAAGTACGCTCCGCTCGAGAAAGTGTAGTGTCTCGTTCTTTGGGGCGAGATTAGGTAGATCGAGGCGTAAGAATGGGTTTGAAAGTAGCCGTCGCCGGCGCGCTCGGCCGGATGGGGCGTGTCGTCTGCGCGACGATCGCGCAGCAGAGCGATCTCGAACTGGTGGGCGGGTTCGATTTGACGTACGTGGGCGAACCGCTGGCGCAGACGCTCGGTCTGCCGCGCCCCTGCGGCCTGCTCTACGACGACGTGAGCGCGCTGTACGCCGGCGCTCAGCCCGACGTCGTCGTCGATTTCACCGTCTATCCGGCGACCGTCGACGTGGCGCGCAAGGCCGTTCAGCACGGCGTGTCGCCCGTGATCGGCGCGACCGGCTGGAGCGCGGCGGATCGGGACGAGCTCGCCGCGGCCTGCCGGCGGGAGGGCGTCGGCGGGGCGCTCGTCCCCAACTTCGCCGTCGGCGCGGTCCTCATGATGCGCTTCGCCGAGGCGGCGGCCCGCTTCTTCCCGACCGTCGAGATCGTCGAGCTGCACCACGACGCCAAACGCGACCGTCCCAGCGGGACGGCCAAGCTGACCGCGGCCCGGATCGCCGCCGCGAACGGCGGGGCCGACGTTCCGGTGCACAGCGTCCGGCTGCGCGGCTTGGTGGCGCACCAGGAAGTGCTCTTCGGCGGCGATGGCGAGGTGCTGACGATCCGGCACGACTCGTTCTCGCGTGACTCGTTCATGCCGGGAGTGCTGCTGGCGGTCCGCGGCGTGCGCTCGCGGAACGAGCTCGCGCTCGGGCTCGACTCCTTCCTCGGGCTCGACCCGGCCGTCAAAGAGAGGGCACCCGTAGCGTGAGGCTGGCAGTCGTCGGTGCGACCGGCGTCGTCGGGGAGATGATCCTGCGCGTCTTGGACGAGCGGAAGGTCCCGGTCGACGAGCTGGGCGCGTTCGCCTCGCGCGATCGTGCGGAGCCGCTGAGCTTTCGCGGCCGCGCCGTCCCGGTGCGTAAAGCGACGCCGGAGTCGCTGGCCGCCGGCCGCTACGACGCGGTCTTCTTCGCCTCGAGCGACGACGCGAGCGCGGAACTGGCGGAGCGCTGCGTGGCCGCGGGCGCGGTCGTCATCGACAACAGCGCCACGTTCCGCATGGCCGCGGGCGTCCCGCTGGTCGTCCCGGAAGTCAATCCGGGCGCCGTCCAGCCGGACCACGCCATCTTTCCGGTCGCCAACTGCACGGCGATCGTGCTCGTCGTCGGTCTCGCGCCCGTCTTGCGCGCGGCCGGGCTGCGCAGCGTGCGCGTCGCGACGTATCAAGCGGTCAGCGGCGCCGGGCGGGCCGGCCTCGACGCGCTCGAAGCCGAGGAGCGCGCCGAGCTCACGCTCGACGACGTCGACCTGCGCTCGCCTTTCGCCGCCCCGATCTTCCGCAACGTCATCCCGCTGATCGGCTCGCTCGACGAACGCGGCGACACCGGCGAGGAGAAGAAGGTCGTCGCCGAAACGAAAAAGATGCTCGGACGTCCCGACCTGCACGTCGCCGCGACGACCGTCCGCGTCCCCGTGCGCTACGCTCACAGCGAAGCCGTCTTCTTCGAGACGGAGCGCGACACGAGCGTCGCCGAGCTGGCCGCGGCCTTCGAAGCGGCGCCGGGCGTCGTCTTTCACGCCGGCGGGATCGTGACGCCGCGCGACGTCGAGGGCCAGGATCTCGTCCACGTGGCGCGTCTGCGCGCGGAGGGCGACTCGCCCCGGCACTTCCAGATGTGGGTCGTCGGCGACCAGGTCCGCAAAGGGGCGGCGACCAACGGCGTGCAGATTCTCGAGCTCCTCATCGAGCGCGAGCATTTCAAGAACAAAGAGCGCAAGGCGAATGAACGTGTCAGCGCCTGAGGGGGTATCCCGCATCAAGACGGTCGTACAAAAATTCGGCGGGTCGTCGCTGGCGACGCCGGAACTGCGCGAGATCGCGGCCTCGCGCGTGCTCGAAGCACGAGCCCGGGGCGTCTCGCCCGTCGTCGTCTGCTCCGCCATCGGGCGCGCTCCCGAGCCATACGCGACGGACTCGCTGCTGGCGCTGATCGGCCCGACCCGCGGCGGACCGAATCGTGACTTGCTGCTTTCGTGCGGCGAGGCGATCGCGTGCGCGGTCTTCGCCGAGCTGCTCACCACCTGGGGCGCCGCCGCGCAGGCGATGACCGGCGGACAGGCCGGGATCGTCACCGACGACAGCCACGGCGACGCGCGGATCGTGCGCGTCGATCCGCGGAACTTGTTCGAGGCGCTCGAGCGCGGCGTCATCCCGGTCGTGACGGGTTTCCAAGGAGTCAGCGAGGCGGGTGCGGTCACGACGCTGGGACGCGGCGGCAGCGACCTTACCGCAATCGCCCTCGGCGACGCGCTCCGCTCCGAGGCGGTCGAGATCTTCACCGACGTGAGCGGCGTGATGACCGGGGATCCGCGCCGGATCGCCGGCGCGCACACGATCGACCGCGTCAGCTACGCCGAGATGACCGAACTCGCGGCCGACGGCGCCAAGGTCATGCACGCCAAGGCCGCCGATCTGGCGCGCGTCACCCACACGCCCTACGTCGTCAAGGGCCTGCGCAGCAACTTCGGCACGACGATCGACGAAGGGCACGCGCCCGATGCGGCGCGGCCGGTCTCGGGGATCACGTCGCTGCGCGACGTGACCTTCGTGCGCGTCATTCAAGGCGAGATCGACGATCTCGAGGCGCGCCGCCAGCTCGAGCTCGAGATCTTCCGGCGGCTCGCCGAGCACGGCGTTTCCGTCGACATGATCAACGTCAACAACGCCGGGATCTTCTTCATCGTCGACGGCAACGACATCGAGCTGGTGCGCTCCGAGCTGCGCAGCCTCAACCTCGCCTTGCGCGTTCGCGCCCATTGCGCCAAGCTTTCGATCGTCGGCGCCGGGATGCGCGGCACGCCGGGCGTCATGTATCGCGTCGTGCAGGCCCTCTCGGGCGCGCAGATCGAGATCATCCATTCGACCGATTCGAACATCACGATTTCGGTGCTCGTGCCGGAGGAAGAGGTCGCGAGTGCCGAACAAGCGATCCACGACTACTTCCGTCTCGGCCGCGGAGAGCAAGCGACGCCGCGCGAGATGACCGCAGGAGTGACGCGATGAGCGACAACGGACGCGCAGCCACGATCGGCCCGCTCCTCACCGCCATGTTGACCCCGTTCGATTCGTCCGACCGGGTCGATCTGCGGGAGGCCGCGCGCCTCGCACGCTATCTCGTCGACGAAGGGAACGATGGCTTGGTCGTTTCGGGAACGACCGGTGAATCGCCCGCGCTCGAGGACGCGGAGAAGCTCGAGCTCTTCGCCGCGGTCAAGGCGGCCGTCGGCGAACGGGCCGCGGTCGTCGCCGGGACGGGCGGGAACAACACCCGCCACTCGGTCGAGCTGACGAAGCAGGCGGAGCAGCTCGGCGTCGACGGGATCCTGGCGGTCGTCCCCTATTACAACAAGCCGACCCAAGACGGCATGCTGCGGCACTTCGGCGCGATCGCCGAGGCGACGCGCCTGCCGGTGATCATCTACAACATCCCGGCGCGGACCGGCGCCAACATGCTGCCCGCGACGCTGCTCGAACTGGCGCGGCGCCATCCCAACATCGCGGGCGTGAAAGAGTCGAGCGGGGACTGCGCGCAGTTCTCCGCGATCCTGCGCGAGCGGCCGCCCGGCTTCGGCTTCTGGGTCGGCGACGACCACATGTTCCTGGCCTCACTGGCGCTCGGCGGCGACGGCCTGATCAGCGTCTCGGCGCACCTCTGCGCGCGCGAGCTGCGGGAGATGCGGGAGGCGTTCGTCCGCGGCGACGTGGCGCGCGCCTCGGCGATCCACCTCTCGCTGAGCTCGCTGGTCGCGGCGCTCTTTGCCACGACCAGCCCGATCCCGGTGAAGTGGGCGATGAACCAGCTCGGCTTCGCCCTCGGCCCGTGCCGCTCGCCCCTCGGGACGATCCCCGACGGGCTGGCTGCGACGCTCGGGCCGATGCTCGAACCATACCGCGAGCGCGCGCGCCGGGCGACCCTCGCGCCGGTCTCCTGACCGGCCTAGGCGGCGTCGTGCAGCAGGCGAGGGTCCTCGGCTGCCGGGTCGACGCGCTCGGGAGCTCGCAGGCGCTCGACCGCATCGTCGAGCTCGCGCAGGGCGCGGAGCCCTCGCTCGTCGTGACGCTCGCGACGGAGATGGTCGTCCACGCGCAGCGCGACGAGCGTTTCCGCAGCGTCGTCGAAACGAGCGCGCTCTCGCTGTGCGACACGATCGGCGTGATGTATGCCGCGCGCCTGCAGGGCGTGCACCTGCCGGGGCGCGTCACCGGCGTCGACCTGATCGACCCGCTGTGCGCCCGGTTCGCCCGCGCCGGCCTCTCCGTCTATTTTTTGGGCGGACGCGGCGATACGTCGGAACGAGCCGCCGCTAATTTGAAGGCAAGCTATCCCGAGCTGTCGATCGCCGGCGCCCGCGACGGCTATTTCCCGCCCGCCGAGGATGCCGCCGTCGCAGCCGCGATCGCGGCGAGCGGCGCGCGGGTGCTGTTCGTCGGCCTCGGCTCGCCGCGGCAGGAGCTTTGGCTCGCAGAACACCTAGAGGAGACCGGCTGCTCCGTCGGAATCGGCGTTGGCGGTTCCTTTGACGTTCTCGCCGGGAACGTGGAGAGGGCGCCCGCCTTATGGCGAAGGCTCAATGCAGAATGGCTTTACCGCCTTCTCAAGGAGCCGGCTCGCTGGCGCCGCCAGCTCGCGCTTCCAAAGTTCGTCTGGTTGACGTTGCGCGAGCGAGTCGCAGGAAACCGGCTCGGAGGACACTAGGGTCTTGAAAGCGATGATTCTCGCCGGCGGTATGAGCACGAGGCTCTATCCGCTGACGAAGGCGGTCCCCAAACCGCTCGTTCCGGTCGCGGGTGAACCGAACACCGCTCACGTCATCCGCTATTTGCGCTCGTTCGGTATCGAAGACGTCGCGATCAACGTGTACTACCACGCCGAGCAGGTCATCGAGCGCTTCGGCGACGGCTCGAGCTACGGCGTCAACCTCACGTATCTCCACGAAGACCGTCTGACCGGCAGCGCCGGCGCCGTGAAGGGGATGGAGGCGTATCTCTCCGGCGAGACGTTCGTGGTGGTCGGCTGCGACGATCTGACCGATCTGCGGCTCGACACGCTGGTCGAGTTTCACCGCAAGAAGGGCGCGCTCGCGACGATCGCGCTGGTTCACGCCGACGACGTGACGCAGTACGGGGTCGTCGTGCTCGATGACGATGGACGCATCGTCGAGTTTCAGGAGAAGCCCGCCCGCGGCACCGAGAAGTCGAACCTCGTCAACACCGGCATCTACGTCTTCGAACCCGAGATCCTCGCCCGGATCCCGCCCCGCACGTTTTGGGATTTCGGAAGGAACGTCTTCCCGGAGCTGCAGCAGGCGCGGGCGGCCTTCTACGGTTTGGAGATGCAGGCCGCCTACTGGACCGATATCGGCACGCCCGCCGAGTATCGCCGGGCCACCAACGACGTGCTCGCCGGGCGCGTGCGCCTGCTGGGCGCCGCGCGGCCGCGCGGGATCCCGCCCGACACGATCTTCGGCGACGACGTGCACATCGAGGGCGACGTGCGGATCGGCGAACGCGCCAGGCTCGGCGCGGGCGTCCGCATCGTGGGGCCGAGCGTCGTCGGCGACGATGTCGCGATCGGCCCGTACGCGGTCGTCGAAAGCTCGATCCTGTGGGACGGCGCGCGGGTCGGCGCGTACGCGAGCGTCAGCGACTGCATCGTCGGAAGCGGCTTCACGGTCGCGCCCGGCGCGGCGCTGCGCGGCGCAATCGTCGCCAACGAGCCCGAGCCGGAGCCCGCCGCCCGCTAAGCTCGTGCCGCGGGCACTAACCCTCGGGAGATGCGCGCGTCCGGGATCAGCCTCGCCCCGCTCCTCGCGGCCTTGTTCCCGCCGGCCTGCGTCGCCTGCGGCCGCGCGGGCGAGGCGCTGTGCGCGGCGTGCCGTCCGGCGCCGGCGGCGGCCGCGCGGGGCAGTTACGGCGGCCTCGAGGTCCGCGCCCTCGGGCCCTACGAAGGGACGCTGCGCCGCGCGGTCCTGGCGCTCAAGGCGGGCCGGCGCGACGTCGGCGCGATCTTGGGGACGCTGCTCGCCGAGCGCTTCGGGCCCGGGCTGGAAGCCGACGCGCTGCTGGTCGCCGTGCCGACGAGCGGCGCCCGGCGGCTGGCGCGCGGCTTCGACCAAGCCGCGCTGCTGACGCGCGCGGTCGCCCAGCGAACCGGCCTCCCCTCGGCGGCGGCGCTCGGCCGCCGGGGCGGCGAGGCGCAGCAGGGCCGCACCCGCCGCGAGCGGCTGAGCGCCGGCGGACGCTTCCTCTGCCTTCCCGGCGTGCCGCTGGCGGGGCGGCGGATCGTCCTCGTCGACGATGTGGTCACGACCGGCGCGACGCTGGCCGACTGCGGTGCCGTCTTGCGCGAAGCGGGCGCGACGGTCCGCGCGGCGCTCGTCGTGGCGCAGACCTGCATCGCCGAGCGCGAGCGCGGTGTTTTGGGCAGCGCATCGAACGAGGGGAGCACGCCATGCCCAAAGCCGTCTGGAACAACGCCGTCCTCGCCGAGAGCGACAGCACGGAGATCGTCGAGGGAAACCACTATTTTCCGCGCGAGAGCGTGAACGGCGCTTACCTGCGGGAGAGCCCGACGCACACGGTCTGTCCCTGGAAGGGCACGGCCAGCTACTTCTCGATCGTCGTCGGCGAGCGCGAGAACAAAGACGCCGCCTGGTACTATCCCGAGCCGAAGCCGGCGGCGGCGAACATCAAGGACCGCATCGCGTTCTGGCGCGGCGTGAAGGTGGAACCGTAGCGCAGCTCGCCGTCGACCGCGTCTTCCTGCGCCGGGCGTGCGAGCTCGCCGCCCGCGGCCGGGGGAGCACGTCGCCCAATCCGGCGGTCGGCGCCGTCATCGCGCGCGGCGCGCAGACGCTGGGCGAAGGCTACCATCGCCTCCGCGGCGAGGCGCACGCGGAGGTCGAAGCGCTGCGCGCCGCGGGCGGCGCGGACCTGCGCGGCGCGACGCTCTACGTGACGCTCGAGCCCTGCGCCCACACCGGCTTGACGCCGCCGTGCACGCGTGCCGCCATCGAGGCCGGCTTTGCGCGCGTCGTCGTCGGCGCGCTCGATCCGAACCCGAAGACGGCCGGCGCGGGCGTCGCGCGCCTGCGCGAGGCCGGCATCGCCGTGGACGTGGTCGAGGACCCGTGGGCGCGCGCTCTGATCGAGGATTTCACGGTCGCGGTGCGCGCCTCGCGCCCGTACGTCCGGCTCAAGCTCGCGGCCTCGCTCGACGGCTACGTCGCCGCCGAGCCCGGCTCGGCTTGGCTGACCGGCGCGCGCGCGCGCGAATACGTGCGCGAGCTGCGCGCCGCGCACGACGCGGTGCTGGTCGGGGCGGGGACGGTCCGCGTCGACGACCCGCAACTGACGGTGCGCCCGCCGCGGGCGCGGCGCCGTCCCTACGTGCGCGTCGTCGCCTGCGAGAGCGCGCCGGTCCCCGCCGGCAGCCGCGTCTTCGCCCCGCTCGAGGGTTACGCGCGCAGCGTCGTGCTCGCCCCGGCCGGCTTGTGCGCGGATTTCGCCGCGCTCGAGGAGGTCGCCGACGTGCTCTACGCCGGCGAGTCCGACGCGCGGCAGCTCGACCTCACGGCCGCGCTGGTGGAACTCAAAGCGTATGGGGTCGCGAGCGTGCTGTGCGAGGGCGGACCGACGCTCGCCGCGCGGCTCCTGGCCCGCGGGCTGGCCGACCGGCTCGACTGGCTGATCGCTCCCACGCTGCTGCGCAACCCGCGCGCCCTTCCGGCGCTGGGGGACGCGGACGTGCGAGCGGGCTTCAGCGCGCTCCGCTTCGAACGCGTCGAACGGCTGGGCGAGGATCTGCTCGTCTCGGTCGACCTTTCCGGAGGGTGATGATGTTCAGCGGATTGATCGCGCACGCGGGGCGAGTCATCGCTCTCGAGCGCGATCCTCGGGGCGGCGCGCGGCTGCGCGTCGAGGCGCCGGCGGCGCTGGCCGAAGGCGTCGCGCCGAAGGACTCGGTCGCGATCGACGGCACGTGCCTGACGGTCGTCGCCTGCGACGCGCGCGCGATGGAGTTCGACGTGGTGCCGGAGACGCTCGCGCGCACCGCGCTCGGCGCGCTCGAGCCCGGCGACCGGGTCAACGTCGAGCTCTCGCTGCGGCTCGGCGACCGGCTCGGCGGACACCTCGTCTACGGGCACGTGGACGCGACCGCGCCGATCCTCTCCAAAACGCCGGAAGGCCAAGGGCACCGGCTGACGATCGAGACGCCGCCGGCGCTCGCGCCCTACGTCGTCGAGAAGGGATACATCGCCGTCGACGGCGTCAGCCTCACGGTCGCCGCCGTGCGCGAGGGCGGCTTCGAGATCGCGCTGATCCCCGAGACCCTCGCCCGCACGACCCTCGGCATCAAGGGCGCCGGCGCCGCGGTCAACCTCGAGGTCGATCCGGTGGCGCGTTACGCGCTGGCGGCGGCCGCGCGCTATGCCGGCCCGGGAACGTCGGGCGAGGAACGGGTAGGAGCGTATGAAATCTGAGGGCAGCACCGCGCCGGCCGGCGTGCCGTTCGAAGTCGTAGAGCGCGTCCGCTGGGCCGACATCGACCTCGCCGGGATCATCTACTTCGGCGCGTACGCGCGCTTCATCGAGATCGCCGAGATCGAGTTCTATCGCGACCTCGGCTTCACGTACGACCGCTTCCGGAAGCTGGGCGTCTTCCTGCCGCGCGTCCACCTCGAGTTCGACTTCTTCGAGCCGGCGCTGCTCGATGACGAGCTCGTGCTCCAGACCCGCGTCGACGGCGTCGGCGTCCATTCGGTGCGTCTGCGCATCGACGTCCTCCGCGCCGCCGACCGCAAACCGCTCGCCCTCGCCAAGCTCGTCGCCGCCTGCGTCCACCTCGGCCACAAAAAGAAAGTCGCCCTCCCCGAAGAGCTCGCCTCAGCCCTCCGCACCCGCCTCCCAACTGAGTGAGCGAAACGCGCGCAATCCACCGCATGGGTTAGCGATCGTCAACTGACGGCGGCGGGGTTGACGATCGTTAAGGCGAAGTCTCGGGCATGACGACGTTTGCTGAGACTCTGCGGGTTTCGATGGACCAGGCGGGGGTGACGGCCGCGGAGCTGGCCGGGCGCTCGGGCTTGACGGAGGGGGCGATCTCATACCTGCGCTCGGGGCGGCGGACGCCGTCGTTCCGCTCGATCCAGGCGCTTTCGAAGGCTCTGCCCGAGTTGGCCGCGCGGCTGGCCGACACGCCGATCGAGGACTCGGTCTTCGACTGCATCGAGGACGCGATCGCCGACATCCGGGCCGGCAAGATGGTCATCGTCCTCGACGACGAGGACCGCGAGAACGAAGGCGACCTGGTGATGGCCGCCCAGATGGTGACGCCGGATGCGATCAACTTCATGCGCAGGGAAGCCGGTGGCCTGATCTGCGTCCCGCTCATCGGCAAGCGGCTGGACGAGCTGCTGATCCCGCAGATGGTCTCCGAGAACACGGCCTTGCACGAGACGGCCTTCACCGTCTCGATCGAGGCGCGCGGCCGGACCACGACCGGGATCTCGGCCTTCGACCGGGCCGCGACGATTCAAGCGCTGCTCGATCCCGGCGCCAAGCCCGGCGACTTCCTGCGGCCGGGCCACACCTTTCCGCTGCGCGCCCGCGACGGCGGCGTGCTGGTGCGTGCCGGACAGACCGAGGCGGCGGTCGATCTGGCGCGGCTGGCGGGTTTCTATCCGGCCGGCGTCATCGTCGAGATCATGGACGAGGACGGCACGATGATGCGGCTCGCCAAGCTGCGCGAATTCGCCAAGCGCCACGGGCTGCGTCTCATCACGGTCAAGGATCTCATCGCCTTCCGGATGCGCAACGAGAAGCTGGTGCGGCGCATCGCCGAGTTCAAGCTGCCGACGGTCTACGGCACCTTCCGCGGGGTCGCGTACGAGACCGAGATCGACCAGGTCGCGCACGTCGCGCTGGTGATGGGCGAGATCGGCGACGGGAAGGACATTTTGGTCCGCGTGCACTCCGAATGCCTGACCGGCGACGCGCTGCACTCGATCCGCTGCGACTGCGCGGCGCAGCGCGACGGCGCGCTCGAGCAGATCGCGCGCGAGGGCCGCGGCGTCTTTCTCTACCTGCACCAAGAAGGGCGGGGCATCGGCCTGGCCAACAAGCTGCGCGCGTACGCGCTGCAGGATCGCGGCGCCGACACGGTCGAGGCGAATCTGGCCCTGGGTCTGCCGGTCGACAAGCGCGACTACGGGCTCGGCTCGCAGATGCTCGTCGACTTGGGCGTTAAGGAGATGCGCCTGATGACCAACAACCCGAGGAAGATCGTCGGGCTCGAAGGCTACGGGCTGACGATCGTCGACCGGGTCCCGATCGTGACGGCGCCGACGCCCTACAACGCGCGCTACATGGAGACCAAGCGCGACAAGCTGGGTCACCTCATCGCATCGCCCGACGGCACCGGGGCGGCGGCGTCGTGAAGCTCGCCGCCTCCGGCGCGCGCGCGGCGCTCCCCGACGGACGGGGGAAGCGGGTTGCCGTCGTCGCCGCGTCCTTCTACGAGAATCTGGCCGCGTGGCTGGAGGACGGTGCGCGGCGCGCGCTCGACGACTGCGGCGTGGCACCCGACGCGCGCACCTTCCAGCGGGTCCCGGGCAGCTTCGAGCTGCCGCTGGCGGCACGCCGGCTGATCGACGCCGGCTACGACGCGGTCGTCGCGCTGGGCGTCGTCGTGCGCGGCGACACGCCCCACTTCGACTACGTGGCCGGCGAATGCGCGCGCGGCCTGATGGACGTCCAGCTCGCGACCCGCGTCCCGGTCGGCTTCGGCGTCCTGACGACCGAAACGCTGGCGCAAGCCGAGGAGCGGGCCGACCCGGCGCGGGGCGACAAGGGCTACGAAGCGGTAGTGGCAGCGCTCGCCGTGCTGGCAGTCGGCTGACACGGCGGCAAGGCGGTTCCTCCCTTGCCTTTTGATTAAGGGTTCTCTATACTCGCGGATACGGCACCGCCTCAGGCGTGGCCGCATCGCTCATTTGGGGGCTCCGGTGCAAGACAAGACCCTGACGTGCAAGGACTGCGGAACCCAGTTCATCTTCTCGGTGCGCGACCAGCAATTCTACGCCGAGAAGGGGTTCGAAAACGAACCGCAACGCTGCCGCGACTGCCGGACGCAGCGTAAGAACCAACGCTCGCAGCCGACCGCGGCGCGCGACCAGTACGACGCGGTCTGCGCGCAGTGCGGCGTGCAAACCACGGTCCCGTTCCGGCCGCGCGGCGACCGGCCGGTCTACTGCCGCGCCTGTTACGCGGCCTCGGCCCCGGCCCGCATTTAAGCCCCGCCAACCCAGGCCGTCCCGGCGCGGCGTGCGAAGCACCTTCGCATGCCGATCTCCGCTGAAGCGCCCCTCGACGTCGTCCGCTGGGAGGGTGATGCGATAGCGTTCGTCGATCAGCGCCGGCTGCCGCTGGAACTGATCGAAGCGCGCGCCCGTTCGGTCGACGACGTGGTCGAAGCGATCGCCACGCTCGCCGTGCGCGGCGCGCCGTGCATCGGCGTCTTCGGGGCCTACGGCGTCGCGCTGGCGCGCCGGCTCCACGCCGCCGACGCGGCCTTCGCCGACGGCGCGGCGCGCATCCGCGCCGCGCGGCCGACCGCGGTCAACCTGGCCTGGGCGGTCGACCGCACTCTGGCGGCGGCCGACCAGCTCGCCGAGGCCCGCGCGATCCACGCCGAGCAGCGCGCGGTCGACCGCGCCATCGGCGAGCACGGGGCGGCGCTCCTGCCGGAGTGCGGCAGCGTGCTCACGCACTGCAACACCGGCCCGCTCGCGACCGCGGGCGAAGGGACGGCGCTCGGCGTCATCATCGCGGCGCACCGCGCCGGGAAGAAGCTGCACGTCTACGTCGACGAGACCCGCCCGCTCTTGCAGGGCGCGCGCTTGACGACGGTCGAGCTGGCCGCCGCGGGCGTCCCCGCGACGCTGATCGCCGACGGCGCCGCGGCCCTCGCCATGCGGACGAAGGACGTCAAGGCGGTCGTCGTCGGCGCCGACCGGATCGCAACCAACGGCGACACGGCCAACAAGATCGGAACGTACGCCGTGGCGATCGCCGCGGCGCACCACGGCATTCCGTTTTACGTCGCGGCGCCGCGCTCGACGATCGACTTCAGCCTCGATTCGGGCGAGGGGATCGTGATCGAAGAACGCGGCGCCGACGAGGTGCGCCGCTTCGGTGCGGCGCAGAGCGCGCCGCTCGACGTCCCCGCTTTCAATCCAGCCTTCGACGTGACGCCGGGCCACTTGATCGCGGGGATCGTCACCGAGTACGGCGTCGCGCGCCCGCCCTATCGCGAGTCGATCCCGGAGCTGGCGGCGCGTCCGAGCTTCGCGGCGCTGCTCGCGCTCGACACGCGGTGAAGTTCTACGACTTCCTCGACAAGGCGCCGCCGATCGGCAGGCTGGTCGTGGTCGAGGGCGTCGAGCAGCTCTTCGCCGAGCGCGCGATCGCGGCCGTCGTCGAGCGCACGCTGAGGCCCGAGGAGCGCGACCTCAACCTCGACCGCTTCGTCGCGACCGAGCTCGCCTCGTTCGCCCCGGTCGAAGCGGCGGTCGCCGCGCTGCCGTTCCTGGGCTCGGCGCGAGTCGTCGTCGTCAAGGGCGCGCACGAGCTGCGGGCCGAGCCGCGCCGGGCCCTGCTCGCCGTCGCGGAGCGGGTCCCGGAGGGGAACACGCTGCTCATCGAAGACCGCGTCTCCCCGAGCAGCAAGCGCCCCGAACCGCTCGCGAAGTCGCTCGGCCGCGCGGCCTTGCGAATCGACACCTCGCCGACCGCCGACGCGCGCGAGCGCTTCGTGCGCGAGACGCTCGCCGCCCTCGGCGTGAAGGCGGAGCCCGCCGCGCTGGCGGCGCTGCTCGGCGGCGAGGCCGACCTCGCGGGCTTGCGCACCGACCTCGAGAAGCTCGCCCTGAGCGGGACGACGATCGGGCTCGACGACGTGCTGCGCGAGACGCTCGTCACCAGCGACGTGCGCGCCTACCGTTACGCCGCCGCGGCCGTCGCGGGCCGTGCCGCCGAGGCGCTGGCGCTGGCGCACGAGCTCTTCTCGACCGATCCGCGCGGGGCCGCGGTCCCGCTGCTGGCGGCGCTCGCCGCCGAGTACGGCCTGGTCTGGGAAGCCGCCCGGCCCGGCGGCCAATTGCCGGCGCGCGCCCTCTGGCGCGAGCGCGAGCTGCGGCCGGTCGCGCGGCGCTTGGGCGAGCGGCGCGCCAGGCTGGGCTTCGAGCGCGCGGTGCGCGGCTTCGAGGCGATCGTGACCGGCCGCGCCGACGATCCGCGCACCGTGATCGACCTCGCGACGGCCGCCGCGAGTTTTCCCCAAGGCCGGTGATTGCGGGGGGGAGAACGAGGCGAAACGCATGGACGAGAAGACCTACGCCTCCCCTTTCTCGTGGAGGTACGGGCGCGCCGAGTTGCGCGAGCTGTTCTCCGAACGCGAACGGCGGCGCCTCTGGCGGGCCGTCTGGGTAGCGCTGGCAGCGTCGCAGGAGCGCAGCGGCCTGGTGACGCGCGCCGAGCTCGACGATCTGCGCGCGCACGCGAACGAGATCGACCTCGCGGCGGCGCTGGCGATCGAGCGTGAGATCGGCCACGACTTGATGGCCGAGATCCGCGTCTTCGCCTCGCAGGCGAAGATCGGCGGCGGCAAGCTGCACCTGGGCGCCACCTCGATGGACATCGAGGACACGGTCGAGATCTACCGCATGCGCCGCGCGCTGGCGCTCGTGGGCGAGAGCCTGCACGCGCTGCTCGCCGCCTTCGCCAAACGCATCGCGCAGCATGCGGACCTGGCCTGCATGGCTTTCACCCACTTGCAGCCGGCCGAGCCGACGACCGTCGGCTACCGGCTCGCCGTCTACGCGCAGGATCTGCTCGTCGACGAGGCGCAACTGCGCGCCGCCTACGAGGCGCTGACCGCGAAGGGGATCCGCGGCGCGGTCGGGACGTCGGCTTCCTACGAGCGCCTGCTGCGCGGCAGCAAGCGGCGCGCGCGCGATCAGGAAGCGGACGTGCTGGGCCATTTC
The DNA here is from genome assembly GCA_963834485.1 of Vulcanimicrobiota bacterium. Taxonomy (GTDB): domain Bacteria; phylum Vulcanimicrobiota; class Vulcanimicrobiia; order Vulcanimicrobiales; family Vulcanimicrobiaceae; genus CAWICD01. The sequence goes on along the minus strand of CAWICD010000008.1, from coordinate 23,740 downwards.
GACTTGACCGCGCGCGACGTCAGCACGCAGACGTATCCGCGCAAGCTCGACTATCTCGTACTCTCGTCGCTGGCGGGTTTAGGCGCCTCGCTCTCCAAGTTCGCCGCCGACGTGCGCCTGCTGGCCTCGCCCGGGTTCGGCGAATGGTTCGAGCCTTTCGGCAGCAAGCAGGTCGGCAGTTCGGCGATGCCCTTCAAGCGCAATCCGGTGCTGTGCGAGCGCATCGGCTCGCTGGCCCGGCTGCTGCCCGGCTACGCCGACGCCGCCTGGCAGAACGCCGCGACGAACTATCTGGAACGCACGCTCGACGACAGCGCGAACCGGCGCACGATCCTGCCCGAGGCGTTCCTGTGCGCCGACGAGCTGCTGACGCTGGCGCGCAAGGTCGTGGGCGGCTTGCGCGTCGACGAGCGGCGCATCACGCAGAACCTGCGCGCCTACGGCCCCTTCGCCGGCACCGAGGTCGTGCTGCTGGAAGCGGTCAAGGCCGGCGGCGACCGCCAAATCCTGCACGAGGCGCTACGCGACGCCGCCATGACGGCGCACGAGCGGCTCGCCCAGGGCGGCGACAATCCGCTCGGGCAACTGCTCGTCGACGACGAACGGCTGACCGCGCTGCTCGATCCGGCCGAAATCCGGCACCTTCTCGATCCGACCGATCACCTCGGCGACGCGCCGGAGCGCGCCCGGGCGCTGGTCGCGCGGGTCGAGGAGCTGCGCCCCTTTCCCGCGCCTCGCGCGCTCTTGGAGACGACACCGTGAACAAAGGCCTCGAGGTCGCTCGCGGTAAGACGAAGATCCTTTACGAGAAGCCGGGCCAGCCCGACGTGCTCGTCGTTCGGGCGCTCGACGCCATCACGGCCGGCGACGGCGCGAGGCGGAACGAGATCGCCGGCAAAGGCCGCATCGCCGCCAAGACGACGGCCCGGATTTTCCGCCTGCTCAACCTGTGCGGCCTGCCGACGCACTATCGCGCGGGCGGCGAGGACGACGACGACAACGAGATGCTCGTCAGCCGCTGCACGATGATCCCGCTCGAAGTCGTCGTGCGGGGCGTCGCCGCGGGCTCGCTCGTGCGCCGCCGGCCCGAGATCGCGCGCGGCTCGATCCTCGTGCCGCGCATCGTCGAGTTCTTCCTCAAGGACGACGCCAACCACGATCCGCTGATCGAGCCCGACGAGATCGTCCGCCGCGGGATCGCCTCGCCGCACGAGATCGGCCTGATGAGCGAGGTCGCGCGCATCACCTTCGAGATTCTCTCGCACGCCTGGCGCCGCCGCGACACGCTGCTCGTCGACATGAAGGTCGAGTTCGGGCGCTTGGTCAGCGGCGAGGGGCGCGGCAGCGTCGTGCTCGCCGACGTCATCGACAACGACTCGTGGCGCATCTGGCCGCAGGGACGCGAAGACCTGATGCTCGACAAGCAGCTCTATCGCAACCTCGCCACGGTGACGCAGGCCGACCTCGACGTGATCCAGCGGAATTACGAGCAGGTCGCCGAGCTCGTCAACACGTTCCTGTCGCCCCGGCAGGGGATGGTCGCGCTCGTCGCCGACGGCCCGCAGAGCGTTCCCCTCCTCGATCCGCTGCTTCGCGAGCTCGGGCGCTTTCCGGTACAGACGCTCCGCCGCGTCGTCTCGTCGCACGTCCTTCCGAACTACGTGATCCAACTGCTGCAGCAGCTCGACGCGACCTTTCCCTGGCTGGTCTACGTCGCCTCGGGGCCGCAGCTCGCCGCGATGATCGCGGCCGCGACGACGTCGCCCGTCTACGATGCGACCGAGCTCGAGCCCGACGAGCTCGCCCTCGCGCTCGCCAAGACGTTCGCGCTCGAGGACACGATCATGTTCGGGCGCGTCATGCTGACGCAGGCGGCGGCGCGCTCGGCGATCCTGCAAGCCGACGCGCAGCTCAACGCGCCCGCCGCCCCGCCGAACGGGACGCTTGCGTAGCGCGCCGCAGGGAGGCGCGGGCCTCACCGCGCCGGCCGTGCTCCGCGTGCTCGACGCCGACGACGCCGCGCTCGAACGCGAGGCACGCGCCCACGGGCTCGCGCTCGCGCTCGACGAGCTGCGCACGATCGCCGCGACGCTCGGGCGCGATCCGACGCTCGTCGAGGCCCACGGCTTCGATGCGCAGTGGAGCGAGCATTGTTCCTACAAGAGCTCGCGGCAGTATCTCAAACGTTTGCCGACCGAAGGCCCGACCGTCATGCAGGGTCCGCAGGAAGATGCCGGGATCGTGCACCTGGGCGAGTGGAACGGCGAGCGCTACGGGATCGTCATCGCCCACGAGTCGCACAACCATCCTTCGCAGGTCGTCCCCTTCGAAGGGGCGGCGACCGGGATCGGCGGGATCGTGCGCGACGTGCTGTGCATGGGCGCGGAAGTGATCGCGGTCGCCGATCCGCTGCGTTTCGGCCCGCTCGACGAGCCGCACTGCCGCTACGTCGCGCAAGGCGTCGTCGACGGCGTCGCGGCCTACGGCAACGCGATCGGCGTCCCCAACATCGCGGGCGACGTCTACGTGCACGAAGGCTTTCGCGACAACTGCCTGGTCAACGTCGTCGCGCTCGGGCTCGTCAAGCAGAGCGAGATCATCCACTCGGCGGCGCCGGCCGGCTCGGTGGGCTGGGATATCGTGCTGGTCGGAAAAGCGACCGACCGCAGCGGCTTCGGCGGCGCGGCTTTTTCCTCGCTCGTGCTCGACGAGGCCGACGCCGAGGCGAACAAGGGCGCCGTCCAAGTCCCCGACCCGTTCCTCAAGAACGTGATCATGCGCGCTTCGTACCGCGCCTTCGAAGTGCTGCGCGCGCGCGGCGTGACGGCCGGCTTCAAGGACCTCGGTGCCGGCGGCATCATGGGCTGCACCGCCGAGCTCGTCGCGAGCGGCGGCTTCGGCGCCGAGATCGATCTCGACCGCTGCCCGACCTCGCAGGCGAACTTGCCCGCGCCGGTCATCGCGGTCGGCGAGACGCAGGAGCGGCTGGCGTGGGTCGTGCCGCCCGAGTTCACCCCGGTGCTGCTCGCGATCTATAACGACGAGTTCTCGCTGCCGCAGATCGCGCGCGGCGCGCAGGCGGCGGCGATCGGGAAGGTCACGGAGCGCCGGCACTACGTGCTGCGCCGCCACGGCGAGGTCGTGATGGACGTGCCGATCGACTTCCTGACGGGCGGCGTGCGCTACGACCGGCCCTACGTGCTTCCGCCGGACGTGCCGGGCGACGAGTCCGAACGCGGCGCGGCGCCGCTCTCGGCCGCATCGCCCGAGGTGACGCAGGGCGAGCTGTTCGCGCGCGTGCTGGCGCACCGCGACGTCTGCTCGCGGCGGCCGATCTACGAGCGCTACGATTCGGTCGTGCGCGGCACGACCTCGATTCCGTGCGGCTACGCCGACGCGGGCGTGATCGTGCCGATCCCCGGCGCGCCGCTGGCGGCCGCGCTGGCGGTCGACGGCAACCCGCGCTACGCCCGGCTCGGCGTGCGGCGCGCGGCCGAGCTCGCCGTCTGCGAAGCAGTCCGCAACGTCGTCGCGGTCGGAGCGCGGCCCGCCGGGCTCACCGACTGCCTCAACTTCGGCAACCCGCAGGATCCGCGGCAGATGGGCGAGTTCGTGGCCGCCGTCGAGGGGATCGCGCAGGCGGCGCGCGAGCTCGCCGTCCCGTTCGTCTCGGGGAACGTGAGCCTCTACAACCAGTCGGCCGGCGGGAGCTCGATCCCGGCCTCTCCGATCATCGCCGCGGTCGGCACGCTCGCCGACATCTCGCACTCGGCGACGCTCGCGCTCAAGCGTCCCGGCGCGACGCTCTTTCTGCTCGGGCGCGGGCAAAACGCCGCGGGCGGCTCCGTCGCGGCCGAGCTCCTGAAGGCCGAAGATCGGCGTTTGCCGAGCATCGATTACGCCGCGCTGCGGCGCGAGCTCGCGGCGCTGCTCGCCGCGCACGAGCGCGGGCTCGTCGCGGCGGCGCACGACGTCTCCGACGGCGGGCTGCTGACCGCGCTCGCCGAGATGGCTTTCCCGACGCTCGAGGGCACGCCGCTCGGCGTGCGCCTGCGGCCCGTCGCAGCTTGGGCCGGGGAAGAGGCCGGCCCGCGCGAGGCGTACTTCGGCGAAGCGGGCGCCTTCGTCGTGGAAGCGACCGACGCGGCGGCCTTCGCCGCGCTCGCCGCGGAATTCGGCGTCGCCCTCGCTGCGATCGGCGAGACGAGCGCCGAGCCTTCGATCGTGACCGCCGAGGAGCCGCGCGGCCACGCCCTGCGCGAGCTGTGCGAGATCTGGAGCGCGCCGCTGCGCGGCTTCTACGAGGAAGTCCCGCAATGAGCCGCGCGCGCGTCGGCGTGCTGGTCTTTCCCGGCACGAATTCGGAGGATGAGACGCTGCGCGCCTGCCGTGCCGCGGGCCTCGACGCGCGGCTGGTGCATTGGAATGCCGAGCTCGACGCGGTGCGCGCGCTCGACGCCTACGTGCTCCCCGGCGGGTTCGCCTACGAGGACCGCGTGCGCGCCGGCGCGATCGCCGCGCACGACCGGCTGATGCTCGCGGTCAAAGAAGGCGCGGCCGCCGGCAAGCTCGTGCTCGGCATCTGCAACGGCGCGCAGATCCTGCTCGAGAGCGGGCTCGCGCCCGGACTCGACGGCGAGGTCCGGCCGCAGGCGGGCTTCGCCAAGAACGCTCCGCTCGGCAAGTTCCGCTCGACCCACGTGTACGTCAAGCTCGCGGCCGCGCCGCCGCGCTGCGCGATCACGGCGAGCCTCCCGCCGGATGCCGTCCTGCCGGCCTGGGCCTCGCACTGCGAGGGCCGCTTGGCCGCGCAGCCGGCGACGCTCGAACGCATCGCGCGCGAAGGCCACGTCACCTTCGTCTACTGCGACGCGCGGGGCGAAGCGACGCCCGGCGCGGTTCCCAACGGCTCGGCGCTCGGCGCGGCCGGACTGACCAATCGCGCGGGGAACGTGCTGGCGCTGATGCCGCATCCCGAACGCGACGGCTGGACCTTCATGCACCACGACGCGCGGCGCGAGGCCGCGCGCGGCGCGACGGCCGCGATGCTCGCGCCCTCGGGCGGCATCGCGCTCTTCGAAAGCCTGGCGAGGGCGCTTTCGTGACGGCGCAGCTCGCGGTCGAGGTCGTGCTGACGATCCCCGACAACGAGGCCGAGACGGCGCTGGCGACGCTCGCGCGCCTGGGCGTCCCGCTGGGGGGGCTCGAGCGCGCCGACCTCTATCGTTTCGAGATCGAGCTTGTCGAGATCGAGCCTGTCGAGAGGGAGGCGCTGCTCGCGGCGCTGCGCAGCCTCGAGACGATCTACAACCCGAACAAGCACGCGCTGCGGGTGCGGGCGGAGCCGGCGCCGCAGCCGGGCGAGCTGTGGGTCGACGAGATCCACCCGGCCGCCGCCGCGGCTCGCGGACCGGTCCGCATCGCGGGGCGGACCCTCGGCGGCGTCCGCGCCGTCGAACGTTTCACCGCTTGGCGCGTGGTCGACGCTGAAGGGCGCCCGGCGGCTGCGGAGGTCGTCGCGCTCGCGGCCGAAACCTTGCTCTGCAACCCCGCTTTCCAAAGGTCACAACGCGTATGATCGCACCCGATCTCCTCCCCACGCCCGGGCAGCAGAAGTCGAGCGACTTCTACACGATCGCCACGCTGGGCTCGCATTCCGCGCTGCAGATCCTCAAGGGTGCGCACGACGAGGGCTTCAACACGCTGGCGATCGCCAACCTCGAGACCGAGCGGCTCTACCGCTCGTTCTCGTTCGTCGACGAAGTCATCGTCATCGAGCAGTACAGCGATTTCATGCGGCTGGTCCCCGAGCTCGAGCGGCGCAAGATCATCATCGTGCCGCACGGTTCGTTCGTGGCCTACCTCTCGGCCGAAGATCACAAGAAGATGCAGATCCCGTATTTCGGGAACAAGGCGGTCCTCGACTGGGAAGCGAGCCGCGAGCTGCAGCGCCAGTGGCTGACGCGCGCCGGGCTGCTGATCCCGCGCCAGTTCACGACCGGGGCCGAGATCGACCGGCCGGTCATCGTCAAGTTCTACGGCGCCGCGGGCGGCAAGGGCTACATGTTCCTGCGCAACCCGGCCGATTTCGAGCGGCGCGCGGCCGAACTCGCCCGGCGCAACTACATCCTGCAAGAGTACATCATCGGCGTCCCCGCCTACATCCACTATTTCTACTCGTCGCTGACCGGCAAGCTCGAGATCATGAGCATGGACCGCCGTTACGAGACCAACGTCGACTCGCTGGGGCGCATCCCGGCGGCGGCGCAGGAAGGGATGAACGTCGAGCCGAGCTACGTCGTCGTCGGCAATTCGCCGCTGGTCTTGCGCGAGTCGATGCTGGCCGAGGCGTATCGCATGGGCGAGCAGGTCGTGCGCGTCAGCCAAGAGATCTGCCCGCCCAAGGGCCTCTTCGGCGCGTTTTGCATCGAGACGATCATCACGCCGGACGCGCAGTTCTACGTGATGGAGATCTCGGCGCGCATCGTCGCCGGGACCAATCCCTTCATCGACGGGTCGCCCTACTCGTACCTGAACTACAGCGAGCCGATGTCGACCGGACGCCGCATCGCGCGCGAGATCAAGAACGCGCTCCTTTCGAACAGCCTCCACGCCGTCCTCGATGATGCGAGTCTTGCGAAATAGCTTCACGACCTTCAGCGTTCTGGCCCTGGCCGCCGTCCTCTCGGCCTTCCCACCGGCTCCGGCGGCCGCCGCGATCGAGACCGACCCGAACGAGCTCTACCAGACGATGCGCCGCGCCTACGACCAAGGCATCGCCAAGGGCTGGCCGTTCGAGGCCCAGCTCTACTATCAGAGCACGATCTTCGACGCGGGCCGCGCCTACTCGCTCTTTCGCTCGAACGACCCGGCCTACACCGAGATCGCGGAACTGGCGGTCGAGGTCGCGACGCAGCTCCACTACGACCCGCTGATCAACAACGACGCCGCGCTGTGGTACGTGCGCGAGGCCGCGAAGTATCTCGAGCAGCACGGCGATCCGCTCCATCAGGCGGAGGCGCGGGCGCTGCAGCAGAGGCTCTTGGAGGGTGACGGCGATCCCAGAGTGCTGGCGCAGCAGGCGGCCTACGATGCCGCCGCCGACGTGGCGCAGTTCCGCGGCGACGCCGACGCCTTGGTGATGCAGATCGTCGCCGACATCCGCTGCTACAACCTCACCAAGGATCCGGTCTACCGCAGCCTCATGCTCAAGCACGCGGCCAACGCCTACGCGCCGCTGAGCAGCATCCCCGATCCGGAGTATTCCCAGGTGTTCGCGATCGCGCAAGACGCGCTTTCCGGGGACGGTTTCGACGACGACGATCGCGCCAACGCGCGGGCCATCGCCTACCGCCGCGCGCACACTCCGGAACTGCAGGTCATCGCGCGCGTCAGCGCGATTCCGCACGAGCTGCGGCTGACCCGGACGGCCCCGGCCGACGAGTATTTCGGGAGCCTGCGCTATTCGCCGCTGGGCGTCCACAACGAGCTCGTGCGGATCGGCAAGTATCTCGACCAGGGCTGGAGCTACCGGATGGAGTCCGACGCCTTGCTGGTCGACTCGGCCGTCGAGGACTGGCAGCGCCAATATCCGCACGATCAGACGCTGCCCGAAAACCTGCTCGAGACCTACCGCCTGCTGCAGCGCGTCGGCACGCAGAAGGCCGTTGCCGCGGCAGGGCGCATCAAGGACATCCTGCTCGTGCAGTACGCGGCCTCGCGCGAGGCGCTGCAAGTCGTCGCGTCGTAAGGACGCGGCGGTGCTCGAACCACGAATCTCGGCCGCGCTGGAACGCTACGACCGCTCCGCGCTAGCCCTTTGCTCGGTCGGCAGCCACTCCGCGCTCGACGTCGCCTCCGGCGCGCGCGCCCAGGGCCTGCGCAACGTCGTCGTGACGGCCCGCGGGCGGGAGCAGACCTACACGCGCTATTTCAAGCGGAGCTCGGCCCCCGAGCGGGGCTGCGTCGACGTCACGCTCGAGCTCGAAGCGTTCGCGGACATCCTGCGTCCCGAGGTTCAGGCGCAGCTCCTGGCGCACAACGTGTTCTTCGTTCCGAACCGCTCGTTCGAGGTCTACCTTCACGAGCGCTATTCGTACGACGAGATCGAGCGCGGGATGGCCGTGCCGTTCTTCGGCAACCGCCGCCTGCTGCGCGCCGAGGAGCGCGACGAGGACGGCAACCAGTACGCGCTGCTGGCGAGCGCCGGGATCCGCCACCCGCGCGCCTTTGCGTCGCCCGCGCAGATCGATCGCCTCGCGATGGTCAAAGCCGCTCACGCCAAGGTCGGCTTCGAGCGGGCGTTCTTCCTGTGCGGCTCGCCGGCGGAGTACGACGCGCAGGCGAACCGCCTGCTCGAGGCGGGGATGGTGACGCAGGCCGGTCTGGCCGCGGCCCGCATCGAGGAATACGCGCTGGGCCCGAGCATCAACCTCAACTTTTTCTACTCGCCGCTCCTCGACGAGCTCGAGCTGCTCGGCACCGACACGCGCCGCCAAACGAATCTCGACGGCCTGCGCGCGCTGCCGCCGGGCCAACTGCATGCCGCCGCGTCGATCCCCGTGCGCATGGAAGAGGCCGGCCACATCGCGACCACGCTGACCGAGTCGATGCTCGAGAAAGCCTTCGAGCTCGGCGAGCGGTTCGTGCGGGCCGCGCGCGAAGCGAACCCGCCGGGCGTGATCGGGCCGTTCGCGCTGCAGTGCGTCATCGTCGCCGGGCCGCCGAAGGGCTTCGTGGTCTACGACGTCTCGCTGCGCGTCCCCGGCTCGCCCGGCACGCGCTACACGCCTTACAGCGCCTATCGCTGGGGGCGCGACGTCTCGGTCGGCGAGCGCATCGCGCTGGAGGTCGTGATGGCGCGCGACGCGGACCGCTTGCGCGAAATCGTTACCTGAGCCCGGCGCTCGGGAAGGCGGCGTCTGGGAAGGCCGTCTCGAGCGAGACGCGCTCCCAATTCCCGACGTCCTCTTCCAGCGCGGCGATCTTGGTGCGGACGCGCGCGATCGCGTCGGCGCCGAGCACGAGCCGCATCGGCGCCTCGGGGGCCCGCGTGACCGCGTAGATCGCCTCGGCGGCCCGCGCCGGATCGCCCGCCTCGCGCCCCTCGAAGTCGCTCGCCGCGGCGCGCGCGCGGCCGCTGCTCGCGGCGTAGTCCTCGATCACGTTGCTCGCCGCGAGGAGCGAGTCGGCGCCGAGGTGCCCCGTCCGGAACATCCCCGGCTCGACGATCGTGACCCGCACGCCGAACGGCCGCAGTTCCTCGGCGAGCGCCTCCGAGAGGCCTTCGATCGCGAACTTCGCCGCGTTGGAGATCCCCCAGCCGGCATGGCCGTCGATCCCGCCGATCGACGAGACGTTGACGATGTAGCCGCCGCGCTGCTTGCGAAAGTGCGGGAGGGCGGCCCGGATCACGGCCAGCGTTCCGAAGACGTTCGCCTCGAAGCCCTGGCGCACGTCGGCCTCGTCCACTTCCTCGACCGCGCCCAGCACGCCGAAGCCGGCGTTGTTGACGAGCACGTCGATGCGGCCCGCTGCTTGCCAAGCCTCGTCGATCGCCCGCGTGGCGCCCGCCGGGTCGGTCAGATCGAGCTGCAGCGTCTCGACGCCGGCCGCGCGCAGCTCGTCGTGGTCCTCGGGGTGGCGCGTCGTGCCGAGCACGCGCTCGCCGTGGCGGAGGGCCGCTTCGGCCAGCGCGCGGCCCAGGCCGCGGGAGACACCGGTGATGAGCCAAGTTCGAGCATGAGTGGTTCCGCGTCGCGAATACATATCAATACTTTCTTACAACACCGGACTCCGCAGCAACTGCTGCCCGCGCGAGGTGCGTGCTCGGAAACGAGGCCGGTACAGCAGTCGCTCGAGCCTTCCATCGAAGCGCGAGCCGGGCGTGAAACTTGACATCGAGGTAACTCATCATATATTGTTGAGTTGTGCCCTCCTCGGCTTGGTCTCCGACTCTCAAACGCTTGGAGACCGCTCGCGACGCGGACGCCCTGCGAGACGTGCATCCGCTCCTCCAGCGCCTTGTCGGCTCTTACAGCGCGAGCGCCGTCGCCTCGATGCTGGACGTCGATCGCGCCCAAGTCTCGCGCTGGATGTCCGAGCGCGACCCCATCAGCGACACGATGTCGGCGCGCATCGCGGCTCTGTACGCGGTCATTCTGCGCGCCCATCAGGTTTTCACCGCCCGGAACGTCGCGCCGTGGCTGTTCGGCTCGGAACCGCTTCTGGGCGGAGCCCGGCCGTTGGACGCCCTGGCTCTCCGCGGAGCCGGCCCGGTCCTGGAGGCCCTCGACGGCATCGAAGACGGCGTCTACGCCTGAGCACGATTCTCTATCGCGTTTTCCGAAGCGACCCGAGCGCCGCCCCTGCGGTGCGCGGGGGCGCGCTTTTCGTTCCGCCGTCACGAGGCCACAACCGGATCGCCAACGCGTCGCTGTATAACGAGCTTTATCTCTCGGACAGCGCGGCGGGAGCGATCGGCGAAACGTTCGGCCGCTTTCCCGTCTGGGATGAAGCGATGCTCGAGCATCCCCGCGGCCGCTACGCCATCGCCGTATTCGAGCTCGGCGACCTGCGTATCTGCGACCTCGACGACGCGCGGACGCTCGTCAGGCTTGACCTCAAGCCGACGGACGTCATCACCCGGAACCGCGCCGCGAGCCAGGCTTGGAGCCGCGCGCTCTTCATCGAAGGCGTCTGGATCGGCGTCTCCTGGTGGTCCTATTACCTACCCGAGTGGAAGAACGTCGCTCTCTGGGATATCGCTTCCCTACGACTCGACGACGTCCGCGAACTGACGATTGCGAGCTCCGACGTGAGAGCCGCGGCCGATACGATCGTGCGGCTCATCAAGTGACGCTTTCGAGGCGACGCGGGGCTGCCCGCTAACTACGGGACGATGACGGCGGCGCCGTCGATGGCGTCGTTTTTGAGGGTGGCCAGGGCCTCGTTGACGCGCTCGAGGGGGAAGGTCGTCGACTGCGGGCGCAGGCCGATCTGGGTGGCGAGGGCGAGGAAGTCGCGGGCGTCGGCGCGGGTCATGTTGGTGACGCTGCGCAGCTCGCGCTCGCCCCACAGCAGCGAGTCGTAGTCGAACTCGGGGATGTGGTCGAGGTGGATCGCGTTGATCGCGGCGACGCCGCCCTTGCGCAGCGCGCCGAGCGCCGCGATCACGACGTCGCCGGCCGGCGCGAAGGTGATCGCCCGGTCGAGCTGTTCGGGCGGCCGGTCGAGCGCGCCGCCGACCCAGTCGGCTCCGAGCCGCTCGGCGAAGGCCTGGTGGCTCTCGCCCCGGGTCGCGACCGAGACGCGGCAGCCCCAGTGGCGCAGCACGGCGAGCGCCAGGTGGGCCGAGGCGCCGAAACCGTAGAGGCCGACGTGCTCGCCCGGCTCGACGCCGGCGACCCGCAGCGCGCGGAAGCCGATGATCCCGGCGCACAGGAGCGGCGCGGCGTGCAGGTCGTCGAGCTCCTCGGGGAGGGGGAAGGTGAAGTCGGCCCGGGCCAGGGCGTACTCGGCGAAGCCGCCGTCGACGTCGTAGCCGGTGAAGGTCGGGGTGTCGCAGAGGTTCTCCCGGCCCCGCAGGCAGTGCGCGCACGTCCCGTCGGTCCCGCCGAGCCACGAGACGCCGACGCGCGCGCCGGGTGCGAGGGCGACGTCGGAGCCGCAGGCTTCGACCGTGCCGACGATTTGGTGGCCCGGCACGACGCTCGGCCGGTGCGGCGTCAGCTCGCCCTCCACGATGTGCAGATCGGTGCGGCAGACGCCGCAGGCGCGGACCCGCAGCAGCACCTCGCCGCTCCCCGGCGCGGGTATCGGATGCTCTTCGATCCGCAGCCGCCGCGGCGCGACCTTCCCCGGTCGGTGCAGGACGGCGGCGCGCATGTGTTCGCTCATGGTCGTGCTCGCCGTCTTTGTCGGCCGCAGGGCCGACTCCGGCCGAATGGAAGAGCGATTCACGAGATGGCGACGGCAACGGCGGTGATCCTGGATTTCGGCGCGCAGTATAGCCAACTGATCGCGCGGCGCGTGCGCGAGGCGAACGTCTACTCGGAGATCTTGCCCCACGACGCGCCCTGGAGCGAGATCGCGCGCCGCGAGCCGGCGGCGATCATCCTGACGGGCGGCCCGGAGAGCACGCTCGCGCCCAACGCGCTGGGCGTCGATCCGCAGGTGTTCTCCTCGGGGATCCCGCTCTTGGGCATCTGCTACGGCATGCAGCTCATCGCGCGCGACCTGGGCGGCCAGCTGGTCCGCTCGCAGCACAGCGAGTTCGGTCCCACGCTGCTCGAAGTCGTGGCGCCCTCGCCGCTGACGGCCGGCGTGCCTCAGCACAGCCGCGCCTGGATGTCGCACGGCGACACGGTCCTGGCTCCGCCGCCCGGCTTCGCGACGCTGGCCGGCACGCCGAAATGCGCGGTCGCCGCGTTCGGCGACGCGGCACGCCGGATCTACGGCGTGCAGTTCCACCCCGAGGTCGTCCACACCGAAGCCGGCAAGCGGATCATCGCGAACTTCCTGCACGAGATCGCCGGGATCGCGCCGGCTTGGGAGATGGGGTCGTTCGTCGACCGCTCGATCGCCGAGATCCGCGCGCAGGTCGGTGAAGGCCGCGTCATCTGCGCGCTCTCCGGCGGGGTCGATTCGGCGGTCGCCGCGACGCTCGTCTCGCGCGCGATCGGCGAGCACCTCACCTGCATCTTCGTCGACACCGGGCTCCTGCGCGCGAACGAAGCGGAGGGCGTGGTCGCCGCGTTTCGCGACGTGCTGCACCTCAACGTCGTGAAGGTCGAGGCGAAAGAGCGTTTCCTGGCGCGCCTGGCCGGCGTGATCGACCCCGAGGAGAAGCGCATCCGCATCGGCCACGAGTTCATCGCCATCTTCGAAGAAGAAGCGAACAAGCTCCCCGACGTCGCGTATCTCGTGCAGGGCACGCTCTATCCCGACGTGATCGAGTCGAAGACGCCGGGCTCCAAAGCCGGACACAAGATCAAGTCGCACCACAACGTCGGCGGATTGCCCGAGACGATGGCGCTCGAGCTCGTCGAGCCGCTGCGCTCGCTCTTCAAGGACGAAGTGCGCGAGGTCGGGCGCGTGCTCGGGCTGCCGCCGGCGGTCGTGGAACGCCAGCCCTTCCCCGGCCCCGGCCTCGCCGTGCGCGTGCTCGGCGAAGTCACCGAGGAGCGCTTGGAGACGGTGCGCGCGGCCGACAAGATCGTGACCGACGAGATCGAAGCGGCGCCGCTCGAACCGCGGCCGTGGCAATACTTCGCCGTGCTCACGCCGCTGCAGAGCGTCGGCGTGATGGGCGACGGCCGCACCTATGCCAACCTCGTCGCGGTCCGCGCGATCACGAGCGAGGACGGGATGACCGCCGACTGGGCGCGGCTGCCGCACGCGCTGCTCGAGCGGATCAGCACGCGCATCGTCAACGACGTGCCCGGCGTCAACCGCGTCGCCTACGACGTGACTTCCAAGCCGCCGGCGACCGTGGAGTGGGAGTGAGCGTCGCATGCGGATTCTGATCGTCGGCAACGGTGCGCGCGAGGACGCGCTCTCCTGGGCGCTGGCGCGCTCGCCGTCGTGCGCCGCGATCTTCGCGGCGCCCGGCAACGCGGGCACGGCCTCGCGCGGCACGAACTGGAACATCGCGGCGACCGACGGCAAGTCGCTCGTCGCCAGGGCGCGCGAAGAGAAGATCGATCTCGTCGTCGTCGGCCCCGAGACGGCGCTCGCCGCCGGCGTCGCGGACCGGCTGCGCGAAGCGAAGATTCCGACCTTCGGACCGAACCGCGCGGCGAGCCGTCTCGAATCGAGCAAGATCTTCGCCAAGCGCTTCATGGAACGCTACCACATCCCGACCGGAAAGGCGAAGGTCGCCCACTCGCTGGCGAGCGCGGAGCGAATCCTGGCCGATTGGCAGGGCCCTTGCGTGGTGAAGGCCGACGGCCTGGCGGCCGGCAAGGGCGTGGTGGTGACGCCCCATCCCGCTGCAGCCTCGAGCCTCGTGCGCGAGTGGTACGGCTCGGGCGGGATGCCCGGCGGCGGCAGCGACCTGCTGCTGGAGGAGAAGCTCGAAGGCCGCGAGGTCAGCGTCTTCGCGATCGGCGACGGGAAGGGCTTCGCGCCCTTCGCCTCGGCTTGCGACTACAAGCGCGCGGGCGACGGCGACACCGGGCCGAACACCGGCGGGATGGGCGCCTATTCGCCGCCCAGCGGCTTCCCGGCGGAGCTGCACGAGATCGTGCGCGAGCGCATCCTCGAGCCGGTCGCGCGCGGGCTCGCGGCCGAGGGCGAGCGCTACGTCGGCGTGCTCTACTGCGGCTTGATGTGGACCGCGCAAGGCCCCTCCGTCATCGAGTTCAACGTGCGCTTCGGCGATCCGGAGACGCAGGTGATGATGCCGCGCGTGCGCGGCGATTTCGCGCGCCTGCTCAAGAGCGCGGCGGACGGCGCGCTCGACGCGCAGGCGGCGAGCTTCACCGAAGACGCGTGCGTGGGCGTCGTGCTGGCGACGGCCGATTATCCGCGCTCGAGCACGCCGCTGCGCGACCTCAGCCCCGACGTCGCGCTCGGCGAGGGCCGCGTCGCATTTTGGGGCGCCTCGGCGCGGCGCGACGGCGCCGTCGACGCGAGCGGCGGCCGCGTGCTGACGGTGACCGCGCTCGGCGCCGGGGTGGCGGAAGCGCGCGCCAACGCCTACGCCGCCGTCGACGAGCTCGCGCACCGCATCGGCACGGGCCTCGCGCTCACCTACCGCAGCGACATCGCGAAGCTCGGCTGAGCGCCGCTTGCGCTCAGGGCTTGGCTGCGGTCTGTAAGAGCAACTCGACGCTGCGTTTGGGATCGATCAGGTGCCGGCGGCCGTCGGCGGTCGTGGTCGCGCCCTTCTCGATGAGGGCGATCGTCTGTTCCGGCGTCAGCTTCGGATCGAGGGCGATGAGTTTGGCTGCGAGGTTGGCGGCGTTGGGGGAAGCCATCGACGTCCCCGAGAGCGGAACGCGCCGGCCGCCGGGGAACGCGCTGACGACTTCGTATCCGTCGGCGTCGACGCGAACGGTCGGGCCGTAGCTCGTGAACGAGGTCTCGTCGCCGGCCTGATCGACCGCGCCGACGACCAGCAGGTTCGGCAGATCGAGCGAGGCCGGAATGTCGTCCTCGAAGGAAGCGTTGGCGTTCGAATTGCCGGCCGCGCAGACGAACAGGATCTGCGGCGCACTGGCGATCGCTTTCGTCAGGGCGGCCTTGTCCAGCGCGAACCAGCGCTGGGCGGCGGCCTTGCGCCCGGCGGCGTCCTTGCCGAGCCCGTTCTTCTCGAGGGCGTTCTCGTAATCCGCCGGCGTCCCGCCCCAGCTCATGTTGACGACGCGCACGCCCAGCGCCTTGAAATAGTCGACGAACTTCTGATCGTCTTCGTCGCTTCGCCGGACGATCTCGTCGGTCGGCGGCGTGGGAATGAGCTTGTAGTCGTAGGTCAGGCGGCCGACGACGATCCGCGCCGCGGGGTTCCCGCGTACGGCGATCCCGGCCACGTGCGTTCCGTGCACGTACTGGCCGTAGAGATCGAGCGATTCGAGGTACGTGCCGACCTCGGCCGGCTTCAGCGCGGTCAACCGCTGCCGAAGCGCGCTCGCCTCGGGACTGTCGACGTTGGCCTGCAGGTCGCTGAAGGCCTTGATGTCGTCGATCATCTGCGGATACGCGCGCTGCTGCGCGGGCGTCAGCGGAAAGAGCGGGCCGTGCGTGGGGAACCCGAGCAGATCGAAGGCGATGTCGTGCGGGTCGGCGCCCTGCGGCGGAGGAGCGTCCCACAATTGCTGCGGGAAGAGCGAGATGTCGGTGCCGCCGTCCCAGATCGCGATCGGGACCGGCGTGAGATTCGGCTTCCCGTCGAGCGGCACGTCGCGTTCGGCGAAAATGTCAGGCTTCGTGGCGGCGGAGTTGCGCGCGAGGTAGGCGTCGAGCACGGCGAGGGACGGTGCCTTTGCGGGATAGAGAAGCTCGATTCGCAGGCGCGCCCCGAGCAGCGCCCGCGCGAACTCGCCGCTGAGGGAGTGATCCTTCGCGACCGCCGGATCGAGGTTCGCTTGCACCTGGCCGATCGCCAGCGCCGGCGTGAAGATCTCGACGCCGGCTTTGGCCGATTTGAGCGTGTTGCCGACCACGGCGTAGGGAAGCGGCGCGACGCTCCGCTCGTAGAGCGTCTTGAAGGCGGCCTCGAAAGCCGGCCCCGACGTCTGCTTCGTTTGCAGCGACGCCTCGAGGGCGGTTTCGACGCTGAGATCGGCCACGAGCTTCGCGTCGGGCTTGTCTTGCAGCGAGCGGATCTGCGGAATCAGCGCCAGCGCCTCGTGCGTCTTCCCCGCGAGCGCGAAAACGGCGAGCTTCGTCTGCAGCAGGTCCGCGAGCGTGGCGTGATCCGCGACGTCGTATTCGGCCAGCGTCCGGTCGACGTCGGCTCCGACGCGTGCCGCGAAGGCGTCGAACGTCGCCGGATCCGCCTGCAGCAGTTGCGAGGCCGAGCCTTGGAGCGGATACGTGAAGCGCGGCAGATCGGCTTCGGAGGCGACCGCCTTCTTCGCGGGCTGCGCCCAGAGGGGCGCCGCGGTTCCGAACGTGAAGACGGCGGCAAGCACCGCGAGCGCGAAGCGCTGAAAACTGCCGGACCCGGGTTGATGCCGCAAGCGGTACTCCTTTTTCACATTCGTTGCGAACTCGACTAAAAAACGATTCGGCCTTATCGGATGTTCCGGTTCGTGCTGCGTTTTCCGGTCTCGGCGCAGCGCGGGCAGGTGAGGCGGTCCGCGTCAATGCGCGTTGACGAGGCGCGCGATGAGGAAGGCGACGGTCGCTGCGACGCCGCCGATCAACACCGTCTGGATGGCGCTAGCGATCCAGGAGACGCCGGTGAGCGCTCCTTTGATCGCGCCGAAGAGGAAGAGCGCGAGCATCGTCGCGGCCGAGGAGAAATAGAGCGCGCGCGCGCTGTCCGCGACGAGCATGTAGGGGATCAGCGGAACGAGGCCGCCGATCACGTAGGAGCCGCCGATCGTCAAGGCGCTCGTCGGAGCCCGGCGCCGGTCCGGCTTCTCGAGCCCGAGCTCGAAGCGCATCATGAAATCGACCCAGCGCTTGCGGTCGGAGGTCAGCGCCGCGGTCACTTGCTGCGCCTCGGCGTCGCCCAGGCCGTAGCCGCGGAAGATGGTGTAGACCTCGCGGTGCTCCTCGGCCGGTACCTCGTCGACTTCTTCCTCCTCGCGGCGCTGCTCGCTCTCGTAGTGCTCGGCGTCGGTGCGGGCGGCCAGGTAACCGCCCAGGCCCATCGAGATGCCGCCGGCCGCCAGCTCGGCGAAGCCCGCGGTGACGACGATGTGCGAGGCCGCGATCGCTCCCGAGATCCCGGCGGCGAGCGCGAAGGGCACGGTCAGCCCGTCGGACATGCCGATCACGACGTCGCGAACCGTCTCCGAAGCGGTGAAATGCTCTTCGACGTGCTTGCGCCGAGGGAGGCGGCCGGCTGTGCGCATGCGCTTTCACTCCTGGCTGAGGGCGGGGATATGCCCTTTGACTCCGCCAGGCGGCCCGAGGGGTGCGGCGAAACCTCGGCCGGGTCGGAAGGGTAGTTGAGATCGCTATGTATCAAACGCAGCAGCCGCGCTTCGGGCCGCCCGCCGCCGTTTCGACGGCTTCCTTGCTCGGCCAGGTCCTGGGCATCACCGGCGCCGGTTTTCTGATCACCGCCGCCACGGCGTACGTGACGCAGGCCGCCGGCCTCCCCTCGGGGATCTCGCTGATCGCGATGCTCGTGGGCTTCGGGTTCTTGATCGCGATCTCGGGGACCAGGCGCAACCCCGCGCTCTCGATGCTGATGTTCTACCTCTTCACCGCCTGCGAAGGGATCGGGATCGGCCCGGTCATCGGAGCCTACGCCCGCCTCGACGGCCCCGGCATCGTCGTCGACGCGGCCTCGACGACGGGCCTCGGCATGCTGACGCTGGCGGCGGTCGTCTACCTGACGAGCTTCGACTACCGGCGTCTCTCCGGCGCCGCCTTCGGCGCGCTGATCGCGCTCGTGCTCGTCGGCCTCATCTCGGCGTTCACGCACTTCCTGCATCCGGGCGTGTACGCGTGGCTGACGCTGGCGGTCTTCACGCTGCTCGTGCTGGTCGACTTCGCGCGCATTCGCGGCGGAGGAGGCGGCGCCACGGCGATCGAGCTGGCGACCTCGATCTACCTCGACTCGATCAACATCTTCCTCGCGATCTTGCAGATTCTCGGCATGCGCAGCCGCGACGATTGAGCCTGCTTAAGGCCCTTAAGGGTTTTCCTGCCCGGCGGAGAATGAGGCAGGATGGCGCGATCGTTTGACGCCGAAGCTCCGCTTCCGGCGGGCGATACCCTGCATGAAGCGTGCGGTGTCGTCGGCGTCTACGCTCCAGGTCACGATGTCGCCCGCCTAGCCTATTTCGCGCTTTACGCGCTGCAGCACCGGGGTCAGGAATCGGCCGGCATCGCGGTCTCCGACGGCGCGTCGGTCGTCTGCCATCGCGAGATGGGGCTGATCTCGAGCATTTTCGACGAGGAGATCCTCGGCCGGCTGACCGGTTACATCGCGGTCGGGCACACGCGCTACTCGACGACCGGTTCCTCGGTCGTCGTCAACGCGCAGCCCTTGCTCGAGCGGGCCGGCTTCGGCGATGTCTCGCTCGCTCACAACGGCAACCTGACGAATACCGACGAGCTGCGCCGCAAGCTCGCCCCGGCGACCGTGCTGCAGGCGACCTCCGATTCGGAAGTGCTGGCGAAGCTGATCGTGCAAGCCCCCGGACGCGACATGGTCGCGCGCATCCGCTGGGTCATGGAACGCGCGGAAGGCGCGTATTCGATCGTCATGTCGACCGAGAGCGCGCTTTACGCGTTTCGCGATCCGTGGGGCGTGCGGCCGCTCTGTTACGGCCGCCTGCCCGGCGGCGGATACGTCGCCGCCTCGGAGTCGTGCGCGCTCGCGACCGTCGGCGCGCAGTATCTGCGCGAGCTCGAGCCGGGCGAGATCCTCTGGATCGACGGCGACGGGCTGCACGTCGACAAGATGGTACAGCGCAAACCGCACGCGCTGTGCATGTTCGAATACATCTACTTCGCGCGGCCCGATTCGGTGATGGCCGGGAAGTCGATCTACATGGCGCGCTTGGAGATGGGGCGCCGGCTCGCGCGCGAGCATCCCGTCGAGGCCGACGTCGTGATGGCCGTCCCCGACTCGGCGGTCCCCGGCGGCATCGGCTTCGCCGAAGAGAGCAAGCTCCCGTACGTCGAGGGACTGATCAAGAATCGCTACATCGGCCGCACCTTCATCAGTCCCGATCAGAGCATGCGCAACCGCGGCGTCCAGCTCAAATTCAACCCGATCTTCGAGAACCTCAACGGCAAGCGGGTCGTCGTCGTCGACGATTCGATCGTGCGCGGCACGACGACGCCGCGCATCGTCAAGCTGGTGCGCGACGCGGGCGCGCGCGAGGTGCACGTGCGCGTCACCTCGCCGCCGATCGTCCATCCCTGCTACCTCGGCGTCGACATGGCGACGCACGAGGAGCTGATCGCCGCGAACCTGACGGTCGCTCAGATCTGCCGGCGGATCGGCGCCGATTCGCTGGGCTATCTGAGCAAGGAAGGTCTGCTCGCGGCGACCGCCCGCAAGCGCGGGGAGATGTGTTTGGGCTGCTTCACCGGCGAATACCCCGAGACGTACCACGGCCCGCCGCTGTACGATTATCCCAAGCGCCCGACCGAGCTCAGCACGGCGCGCGGCTGACGGCGGGCGCGCGCCGGGCGCGGCTTACGTCAGCGCCGCGACGGCCTCGCCTTTCTCGGCGCGTGCGGCGGATTTGCCGAAATCTTCGGCGAGCGCGACGAAAGCGCGGATCGGGACGCCGGTCGGGCCTTTGGCCGAGAACGAGCTCTCGCCGTCGAGGTAGGCCGTGCCCGCGATGTCGAGGTGGATCCACGGCGTGTCGCCGACGAAGGCCTTGAGGAAGGCCGCGGCGGTCAGGCTGCTCGCGGCGCGTCCCGCCGAGTTGCGCAGATCCGCGATCTCGCTCTTGACCGTGCCCGAGAATTCGTCGTAGAGCGGGAGCTGCCAGTAGCGCTCGCCGGTGGGCTTGGCGACGCCGAGGAAGTGCTGCGCGAAGGCGTCGTCGTTCGAGACGACCCCGGTCGCGGCGTGGCCGAGCGCGATGACCATCGCGCCGGTGAGCGTCGCCGCGTCGACGATCTTGGTCGCGCCGAGCTCGCGCGCGTAGCAGAGCGCGTCGGCCAGGATCAGACGCCCTTCGGCGTCGGTGTTGATGACTTCGATCGTCTTCCCGTTCATCGCGCGCAGGATGTCGCCGGGCTTGACCGCGCGCGGCCCCGGCAGATTCTCGCTGGCGGGGACGACGCCGACGATGTTGACCTGCGGCTTCAGTTGCGCGATCGCGCCCAACGCGGCGATCACCCCCGCCCCGCCGGACATGTCGTATTTCATCTCTTCCATGCGGTCGGCGGGCTTGATCGAGATGCCGCCGGAGTCGAAAGTGATGCCCTTGCCGACGAGCGCGAGCTTCTCGCTGCTCGACGGGTCGCCGTCGTAGGTCAGCACGATCATCTTGGCCGGCTCGTCGCTGCCCTGCGAGACGCCCAAGATCGCGCCCATCCCCTTCTGGCGCATCGCGTCCTCGTCGAGCACGGCGAAGCCGAGGCCGTACTTCGCGGCGACCTCTTCGGCGCGCTGCGCCAGAATCGTCGGCGTCATGTCGTTCGCCGGCGTGAGCGCCAGCGTCCGCGCGTAGTTGACGGCTTCGCCCAGGATGCGCCCGCGCTCGGCGCCGGCCTCGAGCGCGCGGGCGTCGAAGGTATGCGCGCCCGCCGTGCTCACGATCGTCAACTTTTCGAGCGCGATCGGCTTGTCCGGCTCGCTGCGGTAGGCCGTCGTGTCGAGCGTGGCGGCCAGCGCGCCTTCGACGAGAAACGAAGCCGCGTGTGGGTGATGCTGCGCTTCGAGCGGAAGCGCGAAAGCGATCGAGCGGACGTTGCGCTTCCCCAGGTAACGGACCGCCGTTCCGGCGTACTTCGCGAGGCTGCTCGGCTCGAAGGACTTGTGCTCGCCCAAACCGACGACGAGGACCCGCTTCGTACCGCGCGTACCCGTACGGATCAGCGCGAGCTCGTTGGCATTCCCCTTGATCTCGCCCGCTTCCAGCACGTCCGCGATCGCGCCGCCGAGCTCGGCGTTCGCCGCCTCCGCCGCTCCGTCGAGCCGGCCGTGCGTGAAAACGGGCACGACCAGCGCTTCGACCTCGAGCGTCGTGACGGTCCCCGGCGAGACGTGAATTTGCATGACGAACCTTTCAGCGAGCGGAACGGAGGGCGAGCGAGCGAACCTTCCAGACGAGTGTACTCTTAATATGAACGATTCCAATCCGATTTTGCGGGGGGAGGAAGCGCCCCTGCGCGACGCCTATTCGCGCGCCGGCGTCGACATCGCCGCGGGCAACGCCGCGGTTGCCCGCTATCGCGAGGCGACGGCGAGCTGGCGTCATCCCAACCAGATCGGCGCGATCGGCGGTTTCAGCGGACTCTTCAAGCTCCCCGGCGACGAGCGGCGCATCCTCGTCGGTTCGACCGACGGCGTCGGCACGAAGATCCTCATCGCCGCGCACTTGCACCGCTACGGTTCGGTCGGCGCCGACCTCGTCAATCACTGCGTCAACGACATCCTCGTCGTCAACGCGACGCCGCTGTTCTTCCTCGACTATCTCGCGGTCGGCAAGCTCGATCCGGGCGTCGCCGGGGCGATCGTCGCGGGCGTGCAGGGTGCCTGCCGTGCGCACGACTGCGCGCTGCTGGGCGGCGAGACGGCCGAGATGCCGGGGCTCTACCAGCCCGAGCACTTCGATCTCGCCGGCACGATCGTCGGCGTCGTCGACGCCGAGGCGATCCCCGACCCGGCGCGCGTCGCGCCGGGGGACGCGATCGTCGGACTTCCCTCCGTCGGGCTGCACACCAACGGCTACTCGCTGGCGCGCTCGCTGATCGGGCCCGAGGAATGGAACGAGCCCTTTCCCGCGGCCGGCGAGGGCGCGACCTACGCCGACGCGCTGCTCGCCGAGCACCCGTCGTATTACCGCGCGGTCCGCGCGATCCAGGCGGTCGCCGACGTCAAGGCGATGGCGCACATCACCGGCGGAGGGCTGCGCGAAAACGTGCCGCGCACGTTGCCCGCGGGCTGCAAGGCGATCTTCGAACAGTCCCGCTGGAGCGTCCCCCCGCTGCTCGCCGAGCTCGTGCGCCGCGGCGGGCTGAGCCTGGAGGAGCGCTACCGGACGCTCAACATGGGCCTCGGGCTGACCGCGATCGTTCCCCTCACGCAGGCGGCGAAGGCGATCGAGGCCGTCCCGGGAGCGCGGGTCGTCGGCTGGATCGAGGCGCGCCTCCCCGGCGAACCGCCCGTGGTCGTCCACCCGGGCCGCAGCGAATAGCGAGCGGAACGCTGCAAGACTCGCACGTCAACCTGCTGGCGGAGCTCGACGATTCGCGCTTGGATCAGGGCGAGATTCGCGACGCCCTCGGCGCGCTCGACAAGTGCGGCATCCGCCCGGTCCGCGAGCATCGCACGCCCGAGGCGATCCTGGCTTGGATCGATCTCGCCTTCGGCGGGACGTGGTCGGCGCACGCCGCCGCGGGCGGCGTCTGGACCGCCTCGGACGCGGAGGGTCCGGTCGCCTTCGCCGCCTTCGACGCGCGCGGGCTGCGCTTTCCCTGGCTGCGGGCATGGCAAGCGGATCGCGGCGTCGGCATCCTCGGCCCGTTCGGCGTCGTCGAGCGCGCGCGGGGCTTGGGGATCGGGGCCGTGCTGCTGGCGGCGGCGCTCTTCTCGCTGCGCGAGCGCGGCTACCGGCGGGCCTTGCTCACGGTCGCGGACGATCCCGCGCTGATCGCCTATCTCGAACGCAGCACGAACGCGCGGGTCGTCGAGCGCTTCGAGCCGCTCCCCGCCGGGCGCCGCTGGCGCACGACCGTGCTCGCCTCCGGGAACGGCAGCAACTTCCAGGCCGTCCTCGACGGCTGCGCCGCCGGCGAGCTTCCGCTCGACGTCCGCGCGCTCGTCGTCAACCGCCCCGGCGCCTACGCGCTCGAGCGCGCGGCCCGCTCGGGCGTGCCGGCCGCCGTCGTCGCCTGGAATCGCCGGGAGGAGACGCGCGCGGCCTACGACGAGCGCGTGCTCGCGGCCGTCGCCCGGAACGAGCCCGAGCTGATCCTGCTGCTGGGCTGGATGCACGTGCTGCCCGCGAGCTTCCTCGGGCGCTTCCCCGAGCTGCTCAACATCCACCCGGCCTTTTTGCCGCTCGACGCGGCCCTCGACGAGGTGACGCTCCCCGACGGCACCGTCCAGCCCGCCTACCGCGGCGCGCACGCGGTCGAAGAGGCGCTGGACGCGGGGAGCGGCTGGATCGGGGCCTCGGTCCATCGCGTCGGGCTCGACGTCGACCGGGGCGAGGTCCTCGCGCGCGCGCCGCTCTCGGTTTGGCCGGGCGAGTCGCGCGAGTCCGTCTTCACGCGCCTGCACGCCCTCGAGCACCGCGTCCTGCGCAGCGCGATCCTGCGCTGGTGCTGGGAAAAAGTGTGATGCGGATCACGATTCTCCACATCATCCACAGCACGGGGACCCCCCTAACTGTGGAAAATCGCCGATAAGCGTAAGTTC
>CAWICD010000007.1:0-307026 GCA_963834485.1 Vulcanimicrobiota bacterium | reverse complement strand
ACGTACCACGTCACCAACGCCGGCAGCTGCACGTGGTACGAATTCGCGGTCGAGATCCTAAGCGCGTCCGGCATCGCCGCGCAGGTCGAGCGCACCACCAGCGACGCGTTTCCGTCGTACGCGCGACGGCCGGCATACTCGGTGCTGGCCCACGCCGCGCTCGCGCGCGCCGGCGTCGCCCTCCCGCCGCACTGGCGCGACGGCTTGCGCGACTACCTGCAAGCAAAGGACGGCGCGAGCGCCTGAGATGCAACGCCACGGCGTTCCAACGCGCGCACTCACCCTTCCGGCAGCCGCGCCGGCGCGGACCGCCGCGCCGCGGGCGGCCTCGCTGACGCTGGCCTTCGCTCTGATACTCGGCGGCTGCGGCGGCGGCACGACGAGTTCCGGAGGCGCTTCGCCCAGCGCCGCGCCGTCCACGCAGTCCGCGGCCTCGGCCGGCCCGGCCAAACACCGGCACCGCCGCCATCGGCGCGGCCATCACGCCGCCGGCGCCGTGGCGGTCGCGCCGGCCGCGCCGGCCGCGCCGGCCGCGTCGACGAACGGATCCTGGCCGTGCAACGACGCGCAGTTCACGCAAGACCAGCAGCAGTTCGCGAACGGCACCTTACGCGGCGACCAAGAGGTCGACGTGTGCGGCACCGTGACGCAGGTCCTCGCTGCGAAGACGACGAGCAGCGGCTTGCACGGCTATTTCTACGTGCGGGTCGCGCCGGGCGACACGATCGAGATCGTCAGCGACCTCGGCGAGATGGACGCGCCCGCCTGGCCTTGGGTGAAAGCCGGAGACTACGCCTACGTGCAAGGCCGTTACTATTACGACAGCGCCTTCTCGCAAGGGATCGACTGGACGCACCACGGCACCTCGAGCTCCTGGCCGACCGCCGGCTACGTCGTCATCGACGGAACCGAATACCAATAGGCGACGCGTCCAACCGTTCTGAAATGCATGGACATGAATTCCAGGCCTTCTTCCTGTTTCTACGCGGCCGGTTTCACAGCGAGGTGATCCTCGCCGCCAGAGCCCGCTGCTCCGCAGGCTGACGCGGCTGAACTCTCCGCGTATCGTGCGAGGTTCACGGCCGCGTTGTGGTCGCGGTCGTGGGACGTGCCGCACGATGCGCACGTCCAGAGACGTTCCGAAAGGGCGAGTGTCTCGTTCTTCGCTGCGCACGAGGAGCACAGCCTTGAACTAGGGTACCAACGCGCGGCTACGATCACGCTCGAGCCGGCCATCGCGGCCTTGTATTCGAGCTGGCGGCGGAATTCGAAGAAGCCAAGATCGCCGATCGCTCGCGAGAGGCAGCGGTTGGCCAGCATCCCGCAGACGTTGAGATCCTCGATTGCGATCGTCCGGTAGCGCATCAGGGAGGTGGTCAGCTTGTGCAAGGCGTCGCCTCGAATGTCTGCGATCCGCCGATGGAGCCGTGCCAGCTTGGTTTTCGCTTTGGCACGATTGCGCGAACCGCGTTGCTTGCGCGTCAGATCACGGGAAAGGTGCTTGAGCTTCTGCAGATACCTCCGTAAGGGCTTGGGCGAGGGAATCTTCGGAGAACCGTCACTGAGCGTCGCGAGACTCGTTATACCGAGGTCGACTCCGACGACGGAGACGTCCGAACGGACAGGGGGCTCGTGCCGAACCTCCACGGCGAAGCTCGCGTACCAGCCATCCGCCCGGCGCGAGATCGTCACGGAGAGGATACGCCCAGTAAACCGCACCTCTTCGCGCATCTTCACCCAGCCCGCGATCGGCAGCTTCACGCGCTTGCCGTCAACCTTCACCGCATTGGGATGCTGTTGGTCAGGACCGTTGTCCGCGCGAAAGCTGTCGTGGACGCCCTTGCGCTTGAAACGCGGGGTTCGGACGCGCTTCCAGGGGATCTCGGCGCGCCGATACTTTGCAACATCATCGAAGAAGTTGCCATAGGCGCGTCCGAGGTTCTTGATCGCATGCTGCGGCGCGCACTTGGTGACCTCACGCATCCAAGGAAACTGCTCGCTCTTGAGCGCGTTGAGCTGCTTGCGCAGCGCCACCTCAGAGGGCTTCTCACCCGCGTCGTACTGCCGCTGCCATTCCGCCAGGGCCCAGTTGTAGGCAAATCGTGCTACTCCGCAGGCGCGGGTAAAGTAGGCCGATTGCGAGCCGCTCGGAACGAGCCGAATCCGATGCGCGAGGATCATGGCGCGGGCTCGCGCGCCAAGGCGCGCTCGATGCTGATGGCGCGGTTGCGAGCAGAACGGCGGCCGTAGAGTCGCGCGCAGAAACTCGTGAGCACCGCGATCATATCTGCGACGAGGTCATCGTTCATCTCGCTCGGGTCGATGACGATGAGGCGACGTCCCGATGCGGCCAGCGCCGCTTCAAGATACTCCGAGCCGAATCTGGCAAACCGATCGCGGTGCTCCACAACGATGGCACCGACGCTCGCGTCGGAGAGAAGCCGCAACAGCTTGCGGCGTTTGCCGTTCAGGCCCGAGCCGACTTCAGCCGCCGTTTCAACGACGTGCAGTTTGTGCTCGGCGGCGTACTGGGAAAGTCGGGCCAATTGCCGGTCGAGATCGCGACGCTGATCATGGCTGCTCACGCGAGCGTAGAGGGCTACAGCCGCCGGAAGGTCGTCGGCCGGCGCGTCGACGAGGATCGTTCCGCTGGACGTTTGCCGCCACGGAACGGGCATCATATCGTCTTTGACCCAGCGCCACGCGGTCTTGTAGGAGATCCCCTGGCGCCGCGCCCAATCGACGAGCCGCATGCTTCAAGTTTATCATACGAACGTGTGTTTGTCTACTGTTGACCACTAAGTCAGGAGCAGTTGGCAACCCTCTCACATCTTCGGCTGCCAGAGGCCGAGCTCAGCGCCGGTGGGATCGGCGACGATGCTGAGCCAGCCCGTGCCGGGGACCTCGTAGACGTCCTTCAAGAGCGTTGCGCCCAACGCGCGGGCCTGCGCCGTCGCGGCTTCGATGTCGTCCACCAGCACGTAAGCTCGCCAAGCCGACCCGGCACCGGGGAGCATTTGTTTCATGATGCCGCCGCCGGGTTCTCTGCCGGCATCGATCATCGTGTAGGTTCCGAACGGAAACTCCACGTCTTGCAGCTTCCAGCCGAAGAGCTTCGCGTAGAACTCCTTGGCTGCGCCCGGGTCGGCCGTCGCAAGCTCGAGGTGGACGAAGGGATGTGCCACGATCGCTCTCCTTGCATTTCGCGCCGTTCGAGGTGTGAATCTCTGCAGCCGGAGTTCGACAGCCGCGAAGCCCTACAGGCCATACGACCGGGAGACCGGCAGGACGGCCCGCAATCGCGAAGTGTGTCCCTTCCACAAGCTCGCTTCGACAAGCTCACGCTTCGCAAAACTCAGCGTGACAACAACATCGGTAGGCTCCACCCTTCGACGGGCTCAGGGTGACGGGCTCAGGGTGACGGGCTCAGGGTGACATTTGGGTGTCGTCACCCTGAGCCCGTCGAAGGGCGTTAGCCGTTGATGACGCCTTGCGCGGCGGCGAGGCGGGCGATCGGGACGCGGTAGGGAGAGCACGAGACGTAGTCGAGGCCGAGGCGGTGGCAGAAGCCGACGCTCGAGGGCTCGCCGCCGTGCTCGCCGCAGATGCCGATCTTCAGGCCCGGCCGCGCCGTGCGGCCGCGCTCGACGGCCACGCGCATCAGACCGCCGACGCCGACTTGGTCGAGGACTTGGAAGGGGTCGTCCTTGAGGATCTTCTTCTCGAGATACTTCGGGATGAACGAGCCCTCGGCGTCGTCGCGCGAGTAGCCGTAGGTCGTCTGGGTGAGGTCGTTGGTGCCGAACGAGAAGAAGTGCGCGTACTCCGCCTGCATCGTCGCCGGCGATCTGGCGGAGTACGCGCACTTCTTCTCGTTCGGCACCAACGACCTCACCCAGACGACCTACGGCTACTCGCGCGACGACGCCGAGGGCTCGTTCATCCCGAAGTATCTCGAGAAGAAGATCCTCAAGGACGACCCCTTCCAAGTCCTCGACCAAGTCGGCGTCGGCGGTCTGATGCGCGTGGCCGTCGAGCGCGGCCGCACGGCGCGGCCGGGCCTGAAGATCGGCATCTGCGGCGAGCACGGCGGCGAGCCCTCGAGCGTCGGCTTCTGCCACCGCCTCGGCCTCGACTACGTCTCGTGCTCTCCCTACCGCGTCCCGATCGCCCGCCTCGCCGCCGCGCAAGGCGTCATCAACGGCTAACGCCCTTCGACGGGCTCAGGGTGACGACACCCAAATGTCACCCTGAGCCCGTCACCCTGAGCCCGTCACCCTGAGCCCGTCGAAGGGTGGAGCCTACCGATGTTGTTGTCACGCTGAGTTTTGCGAAGCGTGAGCTTGTCGAAGCGAGCTTGTGGAAGGGACACACTTCGCGATTGCGGGCCGTCCTGCCGGTCTCCCGGTCGTATGGCCTGTAGGGCTTCGCGGCTGTCGAACTCCGGCTGCAGAGATTCACACCTCGAACGGCGCGAAATGCAAGGAGAGCGATCGTGGCACATCCCTTCGTCCACCTCGAGCTTGCGACGGCCGACCCGGGCGCAGCCAAGGAGTTCTACGCGAAGCTCTTCGGCTGGAAGCTGCAAGACGTGGAGTTTCCGTTCGGAACCTACACGATGATCGATGCCGGCAGAGAACCCGGCGGCGGCATCATGAAACAAATGCTCCCCGGTGCCGGGTCGGCTTGGCGAGCTTACGTGCTGGTGGACGACATCGAAGCCGCGACGGCGCAGGCCCGCGCGTTGGGCGCAACGCTCTTGAAGGACGTCTACGAGGTCCCCGGCACGGGCTGGCTCAGCATCGTCGCCGATCCCACCGGCGCTGAGCTCGGCCTCTGGCAGCCGAAGATGTGAGAGGGTTGCCAACTGCTCCTGACTTAGTGGTCAACAGTAGACAAACACACGTTCGTATGATAAACTTGAAGCATGCGGCTCGTCGATTGGGCGCGGCGCCAGGGGATCTCCTACAAGACCGCGTGGCGCTGGGTCAAAGACGATATGATGCCCGTTCCGTGGCGGCAAACGTCCAGCGGAACGATCCTCGTCGACGCGCCGGCCGACGACCTTCCGGCGGCTGTAGCCCTCTACGCTCGCGTGAGCAGCCATGATCAGCGTCGCGATCTCGACCGGCAATTGGCCCGACTTTCCCAGTACGCCGCCGAGCACAAACTGCACGTCGTTGAAACGGCGGCTGAAGTCGGCTCGGGCCTGAACGGCAAACGCCGCAAGCTGTTGCGGCTTCTCTCCGACGCGAGCGTCGGTGCCATCGTTGTGGAGCACCGCGATCGGTTTGCCAGATTCGGCTCGGAGTATCTTGAAGCGGCGCTGGCCGCATCGGGACGTCGCCTCATCGTCATCGACCCGAGCGAGATGAACGATGACCTCGTCGCAGATATGATCGCGGTGCTCACGAGTTTCTGCGCGCGACTCTACGGCCGCCGTTCTGCTCGCAACCGCGCCATCAGCATCGAGCGCGCCTTGGCGCGCGAGCCCGCGCCATGATCCTCGCGCATCGGATTCGGCTCGTTCCGAGCGGCTCGCAATCGGCCTACTTTACCCGCGCCTGCGGAGTAGCACGATTTGCCTACAACTGGGCCCTGGCGGAATGGCAGCGGCAGTACGACGCGGGTGAGAAGCCCTCTGAGGTGGCGCTGCGCAAGCAGCTCAACGCGCTCAAGAGCGAGCAGTTTCCTTGGATGCGTGAGGTCACCAAGTGCGCGCCGCAGCATGCGATCAAGAACCTCGGACGCGCCTATGGCAACTTCTTCGATGATGTTGCAAAGTATCGGCGCGCCGAGATCCCCTGGAAGCGCGTCCGAACCCCGCGTTTCAAGCGCAAGGGCGTCCACGACAGCTTTCGCGCGGACAACGGTCCTGACCAACAGCATCCCAATGCGGTGAAGGTTGACGGCAAGCGCGTGAAGCTGCCGATCGCGGGCTGGGTGAAGATGCGCGAAGAGGTGCGGTTTACTGGGCGTATCCTCTCCGTGACGATCTCGCGCCGGGCGGATGGCTGGTACGCGAGCTTCGCCGTGGAGGTTCGGCACGAGCCCCCTGTCCGTTCGGACGTCTCCGTCGTCGGAGTCGACCTCGGTATAACGAGTCTCGCGACGCTCAGTGACGGTTCTCCGAAGATTCCCTCGCCCAAGCCCTTACGGAGGTATCTGCAGAAGCTCAAGCACCTTTCCCGTGATCTGACGCGCAAGCAACGCGGTTCGCGCAATCGTGCCAAAGCGAAAACCAAGCTGGCACGGCTCCATCGGCGGATCGCAGACATTCGAGGCGACGCCTTGCACAAGCTGACCACCTCCCTGATGCGCTACCGGACGATCGCAATCGAGGATCTCAACGTCTGCGGGATGCTGGCCAACCGCTGCCTCTCGCGAGCGATCGGCGATCTTGGCTTCTTCGAATTCCGCCGCCAGCTCGAATACAAGGCCGCGATGGCCGGCTCGAGCGTGATCGTAGCCGCGCGTTGGTACCCTAGTTCAAGGCTGTGCTCCTCGTGCGCAGCGAAGAACGAGACACTCGCCCTTTCGGAACGTCTCTGGACGTGCGCATCGTGCGGCACGTCCCACGACCGCGACCACAACGCGGCCGTGAACCTCGCACGATACGCGGAGAGTTCAGCCGCGTCAGCCTGCGGAGCAGCGGGCTCTGGCGGCGAGGATCACCTCGCTGTGAAACCGGCCGCGTAGAAACAGGAAGAAGGCCTGGAATTCATGTCCATGCATTTCAGAACGGTTGGACGCGTCGCCTATTGGTATTCGGTTCCGTCGATGACGACGTAGCCGGCGGTCGGCCAGGAGCTCGAGGTGCCGTGGTGCGTCCAGTCGATCCCTTGCGAGAAGGCGCTGTCGTAATAGTAACGGCCTTGCACGTAGGCGTAGTCTCCGGCTTTCACCCAAGGCCAGGCGGGCGCGTCCATCGTCGCCGAGGTCGCTGACGATCTCGATCGTGTCGCCCGGCGCGACCCGCACGTAGAAATAGCCGTGCAAGCCGCTGCTCGTCGTCTTCGCAGCGAGGACCTGCGTCACGGTGCCGCACACGTCGACCTCTTGGTCGCCGCGTAAGGTGCCGTTCGCGAACTGCTGCTGGTCTTGCGTGAACTGCGCGTCGTTGCACGGCCAGGATCCGTTCGTCGACGCGGCCGGCGCGGCCGGCGCGGCCGGCGCGACCGCCACGGCGCCGGCGGCGTGATGGCCGCGCCGATGGCGGCGGTGCCGGTGTTTGGCCGGGCCGGCCGAGGCCGCGGACTGCGTGGACGGCGCGGCGCTGGGCGAAGCGCCTCCGGAACTCGTCGTGCCGCCGCCGCAGCCGCCGAGTATCAGAGCGAAGGCCAGCGTCAGCGAGGCCGCCCGCGGCGCGGCGGTCCGCGCCGGCGCGGCTGCCGGAAGGGTGAGTGCGCGCGTTGGAACGCCGTGGCGTTGCATCTCAGGCGCTCGCGCCGTCCTTTGCTTGCAGGTAGTCGCGCAAGCCGTCGCGCCAGTGCGGCGGGAGGGCGACGCCGGCGCGCGCGAGCGCGGCGTGGGCCAGCACCGAGTATGCCGGCCGTCGCGCGTACGACGGAAACGCGTCGCTGGTGGTGCGCTCGACCTGCGCGGCGATGCCGGACGCGCTTAGGATCTCGACCGCGAATTCGTACCACGTGCAGCTGCCGGCGTTGGTGACGTGGTACGTGCCGAAGCGGCCGGTCTCGAGGACGGCCCGGATCGTCGCCGCGACGTGCGCCGTGTAGGAAGGCGCCATCGTCGTGTCGTCGACGATACGCAGGGGGCGGCCCGTGCGGGCCTGCTCGCGGATGCGCTCGACGAAGGTGTAGCCCTTGGTGCTGCTGCCGCGCGTGCCGTAGAGGCTGCTCGTGCGGAAGATGAAGTGCCGCTCCGAGCGCGCCGCGACGGCCAGCTCGCCGGCGTACTTGGAGATGCCGTAGACGTTGAGCGGACGCGCCGGAGCGGACTCCTCGTACGGCGTCCGGCTGGCACCGTCGAAGACGTAATCGGTGCTGATGTGCGCGAGCGCCGTGCCGGTCGCCGCGCAGAGCGACGCCAGCGTGTCGACCGCGGTGCTGTTGACGGCGAAGGCGCGGTCGGCGTGCGTCTCGCAGCGTTCGACGTTGTGATACGCCGCCGTGTTGACGACCAGCGACGGCCGCTCGCGAGCGATCATCGCCGCGACCGAGGCGGGACGTTCGATGTCGACCAGGGCGTGGTCGACGCCCTTGACGTCCAAGCCGCCAAAAGCAACGATGAGGTCGGAGCCGAGTTGCCCCGACGCGCCGACGACGACGATGCGGCGCAGTAGCTCGTTCACGTGCGTCTCCTCAATATTTCTCCGGTGATGCGGCGTGCTTCGGCGAGCGGCACGCTCGCTTTGAGCGCGAACAGTTTGCGCCAGTGGGCCTTCCCCGAGAGCCGCCCGATCAGGTCGGAGGCGAGCCGCGCGTCGACCACGCCGGCGGGCGTGCCGACCAAGACGGTCGGGCGGCCCTCGGCCGTCCCCAGCGGCAGGCGGTGCAGGAGCTGCTCTTGCGAATCGGCCCAGATCGCATCGCCGTAGCGCCCGCGCAGCTCGCCCAGGCATGCCTCGAAGGTCGAGAGATCGCGCTCGGCGTTGAACTCAGCGACCACGCCGTAGACCGTCTTGCGGTCGCGCAGGGCACGGGCCGCCTCGCTGCCGAGGCCGCGCAGGGCGTCGAGCACGCGGAAGTCGTCCCAGGCCAAGAACTCCTCGATCGGGTCGAGCGCGCGCGGATCGGCCCAGATCTCGCGCAGCGCGGCCTGCAGCACGCGCTCGAACATGCGCGTCGTGTGGTGGAAGTAGACGGTCGCGAACATCATGTAGCGCGCCAGCACGAACGATTCGAGCGCCACGAGGCCGCGCGCGTCGACCCCGAGCTGGCGGCTGCCGCCGGATTCGAAGACGCGCAGCGACGCGACGAGCTGATCGCTGTCGTAGCGGCCGTTGACGGCGCCGGTGAAGTAGGCGTCGCGCAGCAGGTAGTCCATCCGGTCGGCGTCGAGGTTGGGACCGCTGACGATCTCCTTGAGGATCGGATAGCGGGCGGGCCGTTCTCCCGTGACCAAAGCGACGACTTCTCCCGCGTCGACCTCGAGCGCCGCGAGCGCCCGCGCGATCTCGGGCAGCGCCAGGATCTCGCGCGTGCGCGTTTCGTGGTTCACGCCGAGCACCGCCTCGCAGGCGTGGCTGAACGGACCGTGTCCGACGTCGTGCAGCAAGAGCGCGGCGCGCAGCAGCTTGCGCTGATCCGCATAGTCCGCCTCGCCGGCGAAAGAGCCGGGGTCGTGGCGCCGCAACGATTCCAGCACGCGCTCGCCCGTGGCGAGCGCGCCCAGCGCGTGGGAGAAACGCGAGTGTTCGGCGCCGGGGAACGCCAGGTAGGCGAGACCGAGCTGGCGCAGGCGGCGCAGGCGCTGCAGCGGGGCGGTGTCGAGCAGTGCGATCTCGGCCGGATCGAGCTCGATGAAGTGATGGATCGGATCGAAGATGCGCTTCACGGCGGATCGCCTCGGCGCGCCGGCGCGATGCGCTCGATGGCGAATGCGAGCAGCGCCTCGCGAACCGTGCGCGGAACCGCCGCTTCCCAGGCGAGCTGCACGAACGCGTCGGCTCCCACGACGTAATGCGCGCGCGGTTCGGGGGCGTTGAGCGCTCGCCAGATCGCGCGCGAGACGGTCTCGGGCCGCGCCGCGCGGAACTTGATCGCAGCCCGGGAGCGCCCGACCGCGAGCAGGACTGCCTCGTAACGAGCGCGGGTTGCGGGGTCGAGCGCGTCCGTGCGCAAGAAGCCCGGCGGGAGCGTCTTGTCCCACAGCGGCGTGGCGATTGCGCCCGGCTCGACGAGGATGACGCGCACGCCGAACGGCCGCAGCTCGACGCGCAGCGAGTCGTTCAGCGCGCGCACCGCGTACTTCGAGGCGGCGTAGGGCGAGTTGAAGGGCCAGGTCGTGCGGCCGGAGACCGAGCCGACGTTGACGATGCGTCCCCCCGCCGCGCGCAGCAGCGGGAGACAGGCGCGCGTCACGTCGGCCAGACCGAAGACGTTGACCGCGAACTGTTCGCGCAACGCCTCGGCGGTCAGCGCCTCGAACGGTCCGGTGACGACGATTCCCGCGTTGTTGATCAAGGCGTCGAGCCGGCCCCCGCTCTGCTCGCCCGCCAGCGCGACGGCCGCCGCGATCTCGTCGGGCCGCGTCACGTCGAGGCGCACCGCCTGCGAGTACGGTGAGAGCACGTCGCGCAGATGCGCCTGCGCCTCCGCGCTGCGTGCGCCCGCGAAAACGTGCCAGCCGTCCCGGTCGAGCGCCAGCGCGGTCGCCCAGCCGATCCCGCTCGACGCGCCGGTGACCAAGGCGCTTTTCATCGCTTCCCCACGTTCCTCCGATGCGACGGCGCAACCCGCCGTTCCTCATCCGTGTCTAGCTCCGCGCAGCCCGCTCTGTCGCTTCAGGCGGGCCCGGCAGACGCGTCCCCGAACGATTTCACGAGCTTGAGAATAGACCAAGGCGCGATCCGCGAGATCCTGGCACGGACCGAGATCGGCAGCTTCATCGGCAATTACGTCCAGTTGCGCAAGCGCGGCAACGACTTGGTCGGGCTGTGCCCGTTCCACGGCGAGAAGACGCCGTCGTTCCACGTCCACCCCGATAGGGGCTTTTTCAAGTGCTTCGGGTGCGGCGCCGGCGGGGACGTCATCAAGTTCTACCAGCAGATCGAGAACCTGACGTTTCCGGACGCCGCCCGGACGCTCGCCAAGCGGATCGGCATCGAGCTCGAGCCCGAGAGTCCGGTCGCGGCCCGGGCACGCAGCGAAAAGGAGCAGATCTACGGGGCCAACGAGCTGGCGGCCGCGTTCTTCGCGCGCACGCTGCGGCTCGCACCCGAAGCAGCCGGAGCGCGCGCCTACTGCGAGCGGCGCGGACTCGCCCCGGAGACCCTCGCCGCCTTCAAGCTCGGCTATGCCCCGGCGTCATGGGACGCGCTGGTGCGCGAGTTGACGCAGAACGGCGTCGATCTGGCGATCGCCGCCACGGCGGGTCTGGTCAAGGCAGGGCAGCACGGATACTACGACTTTTACCGCAACCGCCTGATGATCCCGACCTATCGCCCGACCGGCGAGGTCGTCGCCTTCGGCGGCCGGGCCCTCGATGATTCAGAACCAAAGTATCTGAACACCTCGACGACGCCGGCCTACGTGAAGGGCGGCAAGATGGAGCGGCTGGAGGAGGGAAAGGGCTGGAAGGGCAGCATCGGGTCGTGCCTCTTCGCGCTCGACAAAGCGCGCCGCGCGGCAGCCGAGCGCGAGGCGTTCATCGTAGTCGAGGGCTATCTGGACTGCATCTCGCTCCATCAAGCGGGTTTCACCAACGCGATCGCCTCGCTCGGCACGGCATTCACCGCCGAACAAGCGGCCGAGCTGCGCAAGTATGCCAAGCGGAGCTCGGAGGACGACGGGGAGCTGAGCCCGCGGGTCTTCTTGTGCTTCGACGCGGATGCCGCGGGGGAGGCCGCGACCCTCAAATCCGTCGACGTGCTGGTCCACGCCGGATGCTTGCCCTTCGTCGTGCGGCTCGAACCCGGCGAGGACCCCGACAGCTACGTACGGAAGCGCGGGGCGCCTGCCTTCCAGGAGCGTCTCGACGCGGCGGTGCGCTGGGACCAGTTCAAGATCGACCGCGAGATCGCGGAGATCAAGCTCAAGCGCCTTCCGGAGACGCAGGCGGTGCACGCGGCTGAGCGGCTCGTCCAAGCGCTGCCCCGCGAGATGTGGGATAAGTGGCGCGTCTACGTCGCCAAAGAGCTGGGCCTCTCCGTCGACGACCTGCGCAACAGCCGCTTCCGTTCCAACCCGGCCAACTTCGCGCCGGCGGGCGTGCGCGAGGTGCGCCACGTCGCTCCCGCGGCGGAGCCGCCCTCGCTCGAGCGCGAGGTCCTGGCAGCGCTGATCGACGAGCCGGCGCTGGTCGCGGAATACGCGAGCCGCATTCCGCTGGAGGCCTTCCGCGACGAGCGCTACCGGCACATCTACGCCACGCTTCTCGAGCGGCGCGACTGGCTGCGCGCGACGCCGGACGTCTTCGCGGCGTTCGGCGAGGAGCGCGATGCCAACGAGCTGCTCGCCACGCTGCAGAAACCCGACCGCTCGTCGGCGGTGCGCTTCCAGGATTCGGCGGCGCGCCGGGCGCATCTCGACCGCGTCGTAGAACATCTCAGAGAAAGCCGTCTGGAACGCCGCTGGAAGGAGCTGGACTCGCGGCTCAACTCCGCAGGCTCGCTCCCCCCCGAGGAAAGAGACGAATACGACCGGCTCGTCGAAGAGAGAGAACGGCGGAAGGCCAAACGGCTCGGGACGCGCCCGTCGTCCTGAGCCGGTCGAAGGATGAGCCCGTCGAAGGATGAGCCCGTCGCAAGGAAAGGAGGTGAAGCACACAAGCATGGCACGTAAGAAGAGCGCGGCTCCGGCTCCGGAGAACGCGGCGGCGGCACCGGCCTCGAGTCTCGACGACTCGATCAAGAAGTTGATCGAGCGCGGGAAGAAACGCGGGTCGCTGACCTATGAAGAAATCAACGCCATCTTCGAAAACGTCGACGACGTCAACCCCGAGCGGATCGACGAGCTCTTCGAGCAGGTCGCCTCCGAGGGCATCGAGGTCGTCGACGAGCAGAAGGACGAGAAGCCGCCGGAAGGCGACGCGGAAGAATCGTTGCCCGCCGGGCTCTCGCTCGACGACCCCGTTCGGATGTATCTCAAAGAGATCGGCCGCGTCCCGCTGCTCTCGATGGAAGAAGAGAAGGAGCTGGCGATGGCGATCGAAGCCGGCGAGCTCGAGGCCCAGAAGAACGGACAGGCGCAGAGCCGTATCGTCGAGGGCGGCTTCGAGGCCAAACGCAGGCTGACCGAAGCGAACCTTCGTCTCGTCGTTTCGATCGCGAAGAAGTACGTCGGCCGCGGCATGCTGTTCCTGGACCTGATCCAGGAGGGCAACCTCGGGCTCATCAGGGCCGTCGAGAAATTCGATTATCGCAAGGGCTACAAGTTCTCGACCTATGCGACGTGGTGGATCCGTCAGGCGATCACCCGGGCCCTCGCCGACCAAGCGCGGACGATTCGCATCCCCGTGCACATGGTCGAGACGATCAACCGCTTGATCAAAGTTTCGCGCCAGCTCCTTCAGGAGCTCGGCCGCGACCCCACGGTCGAGGAGATCGCCGGCGAGATGGGTCTCACGCCGGAAAAGGTGCGCGAGGTCATCAAGATTTCGCAGGAGCCGATCTCGCTCGAGACGCCGATCGGCGAAGAAGAAGATTCGCACCTCGGCGACTTCATCGAGGACCAGGAAGCGATCGCGCCGGCCGAGGCTGCCTCGGTCATGCTCCTCAAAGAGAAGATGGCCGACGTTCTCAAGAATCTCACGGAACGCGAACGCAAGGTGCTGGTGCTTCGCTTCGGCCTCGAGGACGGCCACCAGCGCACGCTGGAAGAGGTCGGTCAGGAGTTCGGCGTCACGCGCGAGCGCATCCGCCAGATCGAGGCGAAGGCGCTGCGCAAGCTGCGCCATCCCTCGCGCGGCAAAGCCCTGAAAGACTACTGGTCTAGCGAATAGAGCCTGGGCTGGGGGAGCCGCTCGGTGACGCCGAGGGTCGCGGCCTGCCGCGCGGATGCGGCTCGCCGGCCGGTGCCGGCGTGTAGAAGGGCAGCGGGGTCAGATCGGAGTGCGGCGCGTCGTACTCGCTGGCGAAAGGCGGGGGAGTCGAGATGACGATGGCGTGCGGGTCGCTGGCGTCGATCGTAGCGTTCGTTTCGGCACGCAGAACGGTCCCGGCCGGCAGCACCATCTCGCGTCCGGTGCCGAACGACTTGTTGGTGAAGTGCCCGGGGATGAAGGCGTCGGCAAACGAGTCGGTCGTCGCGCGCGCCGAATCCAGTCCCGCGGTCCGCTCGATCGTCAAGTACTCATGAGCCGCACGAACGGGCAGCGTCTGCCCTCCGGGCAGCTGCAGAGGGTCCAAATGGATTTGGACGGCACCGTCGACGTCGCCGGATTGGGAGCGGCGCGTCGTGACGACGATCAAAGAACCCGGCGTTCCGGCTGGGGCGAGCGTCACGCCGTTGACGGTCAGGGGATTCTGGAGATGCATGCGGACCGACGTCCCGGCGACCGTTCGAACTGAACTGATCCGATCGTCGAGGACGAAGAACAACTCGGATCCGAAGGTCAACCGGGCTCCGCCGGGAGGCGTCGTCGTCGGGACTGACTTAGGAACCTGGGGAGCCGGGAGTGCCTGGACCGCCGCGGAGAGTACGAGAATAACCGCGCCTTGCAAGGCGACGGCGGCGGTCCTCGCTAGCGGACTACGAAGTGCGCTTCGGGCCGCCTTCGCGCGCGGCAGCGGCAGCGGCTTTCTTGCCGTCTTCGATGAGCTGCTTGACCTTCTGCCCACCCTTTTGGCCTATCTCTTCGTAGAAGGTGGGTCCATAACGGTCGCGCGTCGCTTCGCCGCCCTTTTTGCCACCCTTCTTCCCGATCTGCTCGTAGAACTCGTGGCCGTGGGCTTGCTTGGTCGCCTCGCCGCCTTTACGCCCGATCGTCTCGTAAAACTCGGGGCCGTACTTCCGCTTGACCGTCTCGCCGCCTTTTTGACCGGCTTCCCTGACGGTCATACCACCGCCGGCTTTTCTCTTTGTCGTTACAGTCGCCATCAGCCTAACTACCTTCCCTGGATTTTGAGCGCCGCACGCCTCGCCTCTGAAGGGTGGAAATGGAGCGTCTGCTCCCATTATACCTCAAAGTATGCACCGCAAAACGAAACGTGACGGCTGTAAAAAAGCTCCTAGGCGAGTCTCCTTATCCCATTTGCATCGCCAGCCCTATCGTGTTGAGGAAACTGATTTCCTTTTGAGAGCCTGCTAATTTTCCCCGACGTTAGTAGCTAGGGCCTATTAACCAAATTAAGGAGAGGCCAGTAGTCCCTACCGCACAGAAGCTGTGAACCCCTGCCTGGAACGCGAAATTTCTAGGTACTAACGAGCTATGAGCGAGCGTAGCGCGAAGAGCGCGTTCTCGCGCCGCTCGGCGATGCGGCGGTAGAAATATCCAGCCCAATGCGTTCCAAAGGGAACGTATATCCGCAGCTGGAACCCGTCGCGCACGAGTTCGCGCTGAAGATCGGGCCGCACGCCGTAGAGCATTTGGAACTCGAAGCGCTCCTTCCCGATCGCGTGCTGCGTCGCGTAGGCCTTGACCGCCTCGATGATGCGCTCGTCGTGCGTTGCGATGCCGGGGTGCACGCCGCGTGAAAGAAGCGCCTCCGCGAGGCGGAGGTATTCGCGCCGGATCACCGGCATGGTCTGGAAGGCGATCGACTCGGGCTCGTTGTAGGCGCCTTTGCAGAGCCGGACGCGCGCGCCCAGCTCGATCGAGCGTTCGACGTCGGCCGGCGAGCGCTTGAGGTAGGCCTGAATGACCGGACGGACGTTGCGGTGCCGCGCGTAGGCGCGCTCGAAGATGCGCAGCGTGGCCTCGGTGACGTCGGAGCCTTCCATGTCGACGTGCACGAACGGATCGGGCAGGGCCGCGGCACGGGTCGCGATCGCATCGAGGTGCTCGAAGCAGAGGTCCTCGTCGAGCAGCAGCCCGAGGGCGGTCAGCTTGACCGAGAGGTTCGTGCGCAACGCGCTGCGCTCGATCTCGGCCAGCAGGTCGAGGTAGACGTCGCGCGTCTTTTCGGCTTCCGCCGAGTCGAGCACGTACTCACCCAGAAAATCGAGGGTCGCCGTCATGCCCTCGGCGTTGAGCCGGCGAACCGCTTCGAGAGCTGCAGCGATCGTGTCGCCCGCGACGAAGCGTTTGGCGAGAAAAAAGAACCGCTTCTGAAAAGCGTTCGGCGTGAGGAGCCGATCGAGCACGGCCATCGGGGGGCCAGTTCGACCGGGCTCGGTGGCCCGCCTCCGCAGGAACGACGCAGCAGGCCTTCCCTCCTGCAACGAATTCTTAACCCTGCTCGGCCTTCCGGCCCGAGGCCGGCCATTCGGAGGTTCCGAACGAGCAGGCCATGGAGATGAGCCCGGCTCGCGCGCGCAGGCCCAAACGCGTCCTGATCGCCGACGACGACGCCGACGTCTGCGCGCTGCTGGCGCGGGTCCTGGTCCCCGTCTGCCACGTCACGACGGTCCCCGACGCCGAAGCTGCGCTCGCCGTCCTCGCGAGCAGTCAGCCGTTCGACATGATCATCTCCGATTTCATGCTGCCGGGGATCACCGGAATCGAGTTCGTCGCACGCGTCCGCTCGCACGAACGCTCGGCGCGCACGCCGATCCTGATGATCAGCGGGCACGACCCCGGGGATGTCGGCGACCTCGCGCGCGCGGCCGGCGCGGACGCTTTCTTGAACAAGCCTTTCACGCTGACGCAGCTGAGGCGAGCCGTTGACAGCCTGCTCGGCGGCGCCCGGATCTCGTTCGCCTAGGCGAGAGACCGCTGCGCGAGAAGCCTTAGTGCGCCTCCCGGCGTAATGCCGCGGGATGCTCTCGTCAGCGTTTCGGGTCGCGCTGCTGGCCGGTTCGCTCGCCCTCGACGTGTTCGCGGTCGGCGTCGGTGTCGGCATTCGGGGCGCGTCGGTCGCCGCGCGCGTGCGCATCGGCCTGGCGTTCGCCGGCGCCGAAGTGCTGATGAACGTGCTCGGCGTCGCTCTCGGTGCCGCGGCCGGGCGCGTCGTCGGGGCGGTGGCCGGGTACCTCGGCTTTGCGGCGCTCATCGGGGTCGGCCTCTGGATGATCGTCGAGGCGCTGCGCGAGCGAGAGGTGACGTTCGATCTCTCACGAGGCTGGGGGCTGACGCTCGCCTCGTTGTCGGTCAGCCTCGATTCGCTCGGCGTCGGCTTCTCGATCCTGTACGTCGGCGTGCCTCTCGTGCCGACCTTGATCGCGATCGCCCTCGCCTCGTTCACCTCGACGACGCTCGGCCTGACGTTCGGCCGGTTCCTGGGCCGGCGCGCCGAGTCGAGCGCGGCGCTCGCCGCCGGAGCCGTGCTCGTCGCGACGGGCATTCTGTTCGCCGCGCTCAAGTTCGCGGGAGGACGATGAGGCGCGGCCGGGCTGGCTGCGAGGAATCCCGGGTGCGGGACCGTAAGGCACGAGCTTCTCGTCCCGGGCCGGAGGAAGCGCCCCGCTGTTCAACTACGTCGTTCGCAGGAGCTTGCAGTCCATACCGCTGCTCCTGTTCATCTCGATCGTCCTCTACTGGATTCTGAGCAACGCGCCGGGCGGCCCGCTCGCGCCGTACCTGCAGAATCCGCACATCACCCAGGCCGACATCGAGCGTCTCCGGCACAACTTCGGGCTCGACCAGCCGCTGCCGGTCCGCTACCTGCGCTGGCTCGGGATGGTCGTGGCCGGCAATCTCGGCTACTCGACCTCGAACTCGGAGCCGGTCGCCAGCGCCATCCTCGAGCGGATGCCGGCCACGCTCCTGCTGATGGGCTGCTCGTTCTTCCTGTCGCTCGTCGTCGGGGTCGCCGCCGGCATTCTCGCCGCGATCCGGCCATACTCGGCGGTCGACTATCTGGTGACCACGTTCGCCTTCTTCGGACAGTCGATGCCGGTCTTCTGGTTCGCTTTGATGCTGCAGCTCGCGTTCGCGGTCACCGGCATCACCGCGTTCGGGTACCACATCGCCCTGCCGTCGGCCGGCATATCTTCGAGCGACGAGTTCGATCTGGGCGACCGGATCGAGCACCTGATCCTGCCCACGGTCGTTCTCAGCCTCGCATACATCGCGACCTGGAGCCGCTTCACGCGCAGCTCGATGCTCGAGGTGGTCAAGACCGATTACATGCGCACGGCCGCGGCCAAGGGGCTCGACCGCTTCCAGATCATCATGCGCCACGGCCTCAAGAACGCGTTGATCCCGGTCGTGACGATCATCGCACTTTCGATGCCGGGGCTCGTCGCGGGCGCGGTCGTGACCGAAACGATCTTCGCCTGGCCCGGGATGGGCCGGCTGTTCTACAACGCGCTGGGCCAGTTCGACTTCTCGCTGCTCATGGGCTACCTCATGATGGTTTCGGTCCTGGTCGTGCTCTTCAATCTCGTGGCCGACGTGGCGTACGCTTGGCTCGACCCGCGCGTGAAATACGACTGATGGCGGCCACGCTCGCGCCCGGCGCGCTCGCGCCGCCGGTTCCGGAGGACGACGTACGGATCGAGCGCCACGGCGTCTGGAAGCGCTTCCGGCGCCACCGGCTGGCCCTGGCGGGCGCCGCCGTCCTCGCGCTGGTCACGTTCGTCGCGGTCTTCGCCCACTGGCTCGCGCCGGCCGACCCGAACTTCATCGACCAGGCGCACTGGTCGGGCTATCCGCTGGCGCCCGGCGTCGCAGGGCACAGCCTGGGGACCGACGAGAACGGCCGCGATCTGCTCTCGCGCCTGATGTACGGCGCGCAGATCTCGCTGACGGTCGCCTTCTTCGCCGTCGCGATGGAGCTGCTGATCGGGACGGTCCTGGGGGCGCTGGCCGGCTACTACGGCGGCTGGGTCGACTACTGGCTGATGCGCCTCACCGACGTCTTCCTGTCGATCCCGCTGCTGCCGCTGCTGCTGGTGCTGACGGCGATCGTCTCGGCGACGTCGAGCAAGGCGTCGCTGGGCTTCGGGGTGATCGTCATCATCATCGGGGGCCTCTCCTGGCCGCCGGTCGCGCGGCTGGTCCGGGCCTCGTTCCTCTCGTTGCGCGAGAAGGAGTTCTGCGAGGCCGCCCGGGCGCTGGGGAACCGCGACGGCCGGATCATCTTCCGGCACCTCCTGCCGAACGCCGTCGCGCCGATCATCGTACAAGGGACGCTCGAAGTCGCCAACGTCATCATCCTCGAGTCGACGCTCTCGTTTCTGGGCTTCGGGATTCAGCCGCCGACCGCGTCTTGGGGTAATATGCTCGCCAATGCCGAATCGAACATGGCCATCGCTCCCTGGGTCGCGATCTTCCCCGGGCTCTGCATTCTCGTCACGGTGCTGGCGATCAACTATCTCGGAGACGGCTTGCGCGACGCGCTCGACCCGAACATGAAGTAGTGCGGCGCAGACCCGCCGGCGCGTCGCTCGTGCTGGCCGCATTCCTGGTTGGCTGCAGCGCGAAGCCGATCCAGCCCGCTGCCCTGGGCTCGCCGGCGTCCGTGTCCTCGCTCGAGCCGCCCGCCGTCGCCGCGCCTGCCTCCGTCCGCCCTGTCGCACCCGCCGCCCGTCCCGCGGCGCTTCCTGCCGTTGCCCGGAGCGAGCGGGCTCCGCTGCAGAGCGAAGCCGGCCTCGCGCCGGCCGGCCCGGCGATCATCTCCGCCTCAGCCTTCCC
This sequence comes from Vulcanimicrobiota bacterium, assembly GCA_963834485.1. Taxonomy (GTDB): domain Bacteria; phylum Vulcanimicrobiota; class Vulcanimicrobiia; order Vulcanimicrobiales; family Vulcanimicrobiaceae; genus CAWICD01. The sequence goes on along the minus strand of CAWICD010000007.1, from coordinate 287,664 downwards.
CAGCGTCGTGCACGGGGGGGACGATGTGACCTGGGACGTGCGCACGACCAGCGACGTAGTCGCGGTCGACGCACAGGTTCAGCTCGCCTCGTTTCCGTTGCAGCGCGTCCGGCCGGGCCGCTTCGGGCTGGTCTTCCACGTCCCGGCCGGCGTGCCGCCAGCCTTTCACGGCAGCTATGCGGTCGAGCTGACCGCACGAACCTCGAGCGGCGCGAGCGCGACGCGGAGGGTGGAACTGCGCTTCGAATGACCGCCGGGCGGGGTGCCCTCGGGGGAGCGCGGCTTCCGAACAGGAAATAGTTGCGCCGCGGCTTTTCTTCACGATAAGATGGCCGGGTTGTCTGGGCCCGTATGCGCGAGTGGCGGAATTGGTAGACGCACTAGCTTGAGGGGCTAGCGGGCGCAAGCTCGTGGAGGTTCGAGCCCTCTCTCGCGCATGTAAAGAAAGAACATACCGCAGGACCGCGCGAGCGTGCCCTCTGCACGCCCCCAGGTGGGCCCTCCCGCCTTGCGCGCGGCCGCCGAACGGCGCCCCGCGCGCGTAGCGCAGCGAAACCCTGGGGCGGCGGCGTCCGTACAAAGGACCGTACTGCGATTTCGGTGCCGAAGGAGTTCTCAGCAGCGTGTGGCTGACCCGGTTCGCGATCACCCGGCCCGTCATCACCGCGATGTTCTTCATCGGCATCGCGGCCTTCGGCGTGATGTCGTACTTCGCGCTGGGCGTGAACCTGTTCCCGAACGTCCAGTTCCCCTACGTCGCGGTGAGCGCTTCCTATCCCGGTGCCTCGCCGAGCGAGATGGAGAAGCTGGTCATCAAACCGATCGAAGATCAGCTCAACGGGATGGAGAATCTCGACCGGCTCACCGCGACCGCGCAAGAAGGCACGGCCGTCGTGCTTGCCCGCTTCAAGCTCGACACCGATCTCAACTACTCGACGATCGACGTGCAGCGCCGGGTCGATACGGCGCGCGTCTACATGCCGACCGATCTCGATCCGCCGTACGTCTTCAAGTTCGGGACGGCCTCCGATCCCATTCTCGAGGAGGCCGTCAGCTCGCAGAAGCTCTCGCCTGCGGAACTCTCCGACCTCATCAGTCAAGTCGTCGTCCCCGATCTCAAGGGCGTTCCGGGCGTGCTCAACGTCGAGACCGCCGGGGACGCGGCGCGCGAGATCCACGTCTTCCCCGATCCGCAGCGCCTGCTCGCCACCAACGCGACCCTGGCCGACGTCGGCGCCGCACTCGCCAATAACAACGCGAACCTGCCGGGCGGCCGGATCGACTCGCCGATCCAAGAGACGACCGTCTCGATTCACGCCGACATCATCCAGCCGCAAGACATTTTGCGCATCCCGCTCCCCGTTCCCAACGGCGCGCAGCAGAATCTGACGATCGGTCGCGTGGCGACGGTCGAGGACGGCCACATCGAGCAGCGCGAGCCCGCGACGTACAACGGCGCGCCGTCGATCCTGCTCAACGTCGAGCGGCAGATCGACGCGGACACGGTCAAGACGACCGAACTGACGCGCGCGGAGATGGCCAAGATCGCCGCGCAGCATCCCGACGTGCAGTTCGCCGAGATCGAAGCGTCGGCCGACTACACGCGAGCCTCGGTCGACGGCGTGCTGCAGAGCCTCCTCGAAGGGATCGTCCTCACCGCGATCGTGATGCTGCTCTTCCTTCACGCCTGGCGCAACGCCGTGGTCGTCATGGTCGCGATCCCCGCCTCGCTGCTGGCGACCTTCGTGATGATGCGGGTCCTGGGCTTCACGATCGACATCATCTCGATGATGGGGCTGGGCCTCACGATCGGGATCCTGGTCGACGACTCGATCGTCGTGCTCGAGAACATCACCCGCCACCGCGACCTCGGCGAACCGCCGCTCGAAGCGGCCTACGCCGGCCGCACCGAGATCGGCAACGCGGCGATTGCGATCACGCTGGTCGACGTCGTCGTCTTCACGCCGATCGCGTTCCTCTCGGGAATCATCGGGAAGTACATGAAGGAGTTCGGGCTCGTCATCGTGGTGGCGACGCTCTTCTCATTGCTGGTTTCGTTCACGCTGACGCCGCTGCTCGCCGGGGTGTGGTCGGTCAGGGAGCACAGCCCCGCCGTGCCGCGCTGGGCGCGCTGGTTTCAGGACGTCTTCGACCGGCTCGCCCGGTTCTACGCGCAGCGCGGCCTGCCGTGGGCGCTCGCGAACCGTCCCTTCGTCCCCTTCATGTGCCTGCTCTTCGTGGTCGACGCGCTGACGCTGGTCGTCAACCCGCGCTACGCGCTCGCCGTCAACGCGGCGGTCGCCGCGCTCTTCACGCTCGCCGTCCTCGTTGCGACGCTCGCCTGCCGGGCCGGCCTCCCGCGCTCGGGTCTCGCGGGGCGCGCCGTGCACTACGTCGCCGAGAATCCGCGCAAGTACGTCGGCGCCTCGCTCTTCGCGGTCGCGGTCGGGCTCGCGTTCTTACCGGCCCAAACGCTCGGCACGGAGTTCGTCCCGCCCGCGAGCACGGGCGTGCTGCGCGGTTCGTTGACCTATCCGGTCGGCCAGCCGCTGGCGGAGACGCAGGCCGCGACGAACCGGCTCTCCGCCGAATTACTGAAGCTGCCTTACGTCGTCTCGGTACTGAGCACGGCCGGTGCGAAGCAGGTCGGCTTCAGCGACGTCACGGGCGGCAACTACGCCGAGTTCAGCGTGATCCTCGACAAGGCGCACCGCCGCAACACCGATCGCGTGCTGGCCGACGCGCGCCAGCTCGGCTGGGTCGTTCCCGGCGCAAACTATCAGATCGCGACCGAAGGCGGCGGCGCCTCCGGCGCGGAGATCTATTTCACGCTGACCGGGCCCGACGCCGAGCTCAATACGGCGGCGGAGAAGCTGGCCGCGCTCGCGCGCGCGCAGCCGGGCGCCGTCAACGTCGTGACCAGCGCCGAGTCGCAAGGGCCGCGGCTGAACATCGCGATCGATGCGCGACGCGCCGAAGTGTTGGGCGTCGCACCGGGCGACGCGGCCCTGGCGGCGCGCATCGCCATCGGCGGCTACGTGCCCACCAAGGTCCGGCTCGACTCGGGCTTGACCGACGTGCGCGAAGAGTTCGCGCTCGGCGCGCGCAACGACCTGGCGCAGATCCGGCAGGTGCGCGTGCGCGCGAGCGACGGCACGATGGTCCCGCTCGCGCAGGTTGCGACGTTCACGATGACCAAAGCGCCGACCAAGATCGAGCGCCAGAATCGTCAACGCGTCGTGCACGTCTACGGCGACGTCGATCCGAACTCGCACGTTGCGCTGGGGCAGATACTGGCGCCGCTCAACCGCGCCCTGGCGACGCCCGGCTTTCTGCCCGAGGGCGTCCGCGCGGCCTCCGACGACGGCGACGCGCAGCTCTACAACGACACGTTCAGCAGCATGGCGTTCGCGCTCGCGACCTCGTTCGCGCTCGTCTACATGCTGATGGTCGTGCTCTACGGCTCCTTCCTCGAACCCTTCGTCGTCATGTTCTCGGTCCCGGTCGCGGTCGTCGGCGCGCTCGGCGGCCTCGCGCTGCGTCACCAGACGCTCAACCTGTTCTCGCTGATCGCGATCGTCATGCTCTTCGGCCTGGTCGCCAAGAACGGGATCCTGCTGGTCGACTATGCGAACCAGCAGCGCCGCAAGCTCGGCCTCAACGTGTTCGACGCGATGAAACAGGCCGCGGCGATCCGCTTCCGGCCGATTTTGATGACCACGTGCGCCATGATCTTCGGCATGCTGCCGCTTTCGCTCGGGCTCACCGAAGGCGCGCAAGAGCGCGCCTCGATGGGGACGGTGCTGATCGGCGGCTTGATCAGCTCGCTGGTGCTCACCCTCGCGCTCGTGCCGGTCGTCTACACGTACGTCATGGGCGCGGTCGACGCGCGCAAGCGCCGGCGCGACGCCAAGCGCGCGCGCCGAACCGAACACGAGCTGCCCGAGCTCGAGCGGCCGCCGGTCGGCTTGCGCGGCTAAGGCGCAAGGCAGGCGCATCGTGGGAGAGAAGGCGGAGCCCGCCGGGCGTGCGCGCGCGGCACTGGTCACCGGCGCCGCGCGCGGTTTGGCTCGCGGGATCGCCGTCGACCTGGCGCGCGCCGGCTACCGGCTCGCCTTCACCTGCCGGCCCGGCGGAACGCCGCCGGACGCGACCGAGCAGGCGGTCCGCGCGGCCGGGACCGCTCCGGTCGTCATCGCGGCGGACCACGCGCGGCCGGGCGAGACCGAGCGCAGCGTGCAGGCCGCCGAAGCCGCGCTCGGCGGGCTCGACGTGCTCGTGCATGCCGTCGGTCCGATCGTCGTGCGGCGCTTCGCGCGCTGCACGCTCCACGACTACGGCGCGATGCTCGACGCCAATTTGCGCAGCGCCGTCGAGGCCGCGTTCGCGGTCCTGCCGGGCATGCGCCGGCGCGGCTACGGGCGCCTCGTGTTCTTCGGCATGAACGGCTCGCACGAGACCCGGCCGGCGCTCGGGATGAGTTTGTACGGCGCGGCCAAGGCCGGGGTGGTCGCCTTCGCCCGGTCGCTCGCGCTGGAGGAAGCGAGAGGAGGAATCACCGTCAACGTGGTCGAGCCCGGCGACATCCGGGACAAGGAGATCGGGCGCGCAGGGGCGCGCGAAATCGCCGCCAACAATCCGACCGGCCGCGCCGGGTCCTGGGAGGACGTCGCGTACGCGGTGCGATTTCTCGTTTCGGAGGAGGCGAGCTTCATCAACGGTGTGACGATTTCGGTCAACGGAGGGCTGGTGGGGCCGCACGAGTGACCCTCCTGGTGTGGAGCGTCATCGCGCTGGTCTTCATCGTGCGCGCCATCGGCGCGTTCACGATCCCGCTCACCGGCGACGAGGCGTATTACTGGGAGTGGAGCCGGCGGCTGGCGTTCGGCTACGTCGATCATCCTCCGGCCGTCGCTTGGACGATCGCGGCCTTCGCGCCGTTCGGCCACGGCCCAGGGATGGTCCGCATCGGCTTCGTGCTCTGCGGCGTCATCGCGTCGCTGGCGATCGCCGGATGCGCGACGGAGCTCAGCGGCGACCGCCGGGCCGGTGCGGTCGCGGCGCTGGCGATGGCCTTGACGCCGCTCGCGTCGGTTGCCTTCGGCTCGGCCTCGCCGGACGGGCCGTACCTGATGTTCTGGGCGCTGGCGCTGTGGCTGGCGGCGAGGGCGTTCAAGCGCGACGGGCCGGCCGATTGGGCGCTGCTCGGACTCTGCGTCGGCGGCGTGCTCCTCTCGCGCGTGCTCGGCTACGCGCTCCCGTTCGGCTTGATCGCCTATTCGCTGGGAGCCGCGCAGCGGCACGTGTGGCGCCGCGGGATGCCGCTGATGCTCGTGACGGCGCTGGCGGTCTACGCACCGTTCCTGGTGTGGAACGCGCAGCACGATTGGGTGACGCTCTCCTTCGCGCTGGTCCACCGCCACGAGGAGGCGCACTCGTTCTCGCTCCGCCGCGTGCTCGAGTTGCTTGCGACCCAGTTCGCGGCCTACTCGCCGGGGATCTTCGTCGCGATCCTGGCCTGCGCGTTCCGCCCTCGTAACTCGCTTCTGGCCTGGACCGCCCTGCCGCAGTTTGCGGTCGTGACGCTGCTCGCGTTCTTCGAACGGGTCGAGATCCACTGGATTTTTGGGACCTTCGCCTCGCTCTGCGCGATGCTCGGCTTGGCCTACGTCGAGATTTCGCACCGCATGAGGATCGTGTGGACGACGGTCTCCATCGTTCCGGCCGCCGTCCTGCTGCCGGCGCTCTTCGCGTTCACGCTTGCACCGGTTCCTATCTACCACTTCGTGCACCGCGAGACGGGCGCGCAACTGCGCAACGGCGGGCCTTTCGAGATCATGACCTACGACATGGTCGCCAAAGACGCGGCCCGCTTGGCCCGCCAAAGCGGCGCCGTCGTGATGACGGACGGTTACGGTCTTTCCTCGGTGATGGATTTCGATGCCGGCGTCACGCCGGTGGTGATCGGCTACGACTGGCAGGGGCGCGAGTCGCACGAGTGGTTCCCCGACAGCCGCCGGCCCCAGCGCGCGCTCTTCGTCGACAAGGAACCGCTCTCGACGCGCCCCGACATCGCCCTGCACCTGCGTCGCGCCTGCGCGAGCGTTCGCGACGGCGGCGTCCACCTTTTCAGCTACGGCGGCGTGACGCGCGACTACTACTACACCTGGTGCGACGGCCTCGCCGCCGACGGCCTGGCGATCCTCCGCTGGGAGCGCGAAGGTTGAGCGAGTGCGGTCCGGCCTGCGAAGGAGGCTCCGGCCTCTGAAAGCACTCCTAGGCGCCGCGCTCGCGGCGGCGGCGTGCTCGCTGCTCGCCGGCTGCGGCGGCAACGCCGTTCAAGCGCCGAACTCGACGGCGCAGAACGCGCCGTCGATCTCGAGCACCGCGACGCCGCGGCCGCATCCCACCTGGAGCGCCGAACAGCGAGCCGGCGTCGCACGCTCGTTGAGCTCGATCCTCAACGACGACATCCTCGTCAACGGCGCCGGCATCGCCGTCGTGGCCGAAGACGGCACGACGCTGTTCGCGCGCCACGCGACCAAGCCGTACGTTCCCGCATCGACGCTGAAGCTCGTCGTCGGCGCGACCGCGCTCGACGAGCTAGGCCCGGCGTACCGTTTCCCAACGAGCTTCGTCGCGCTGGCCCCGCCCGACGCCGACGGCCTCTTGCACGGACCGCTGTGGCTCGTGGGGAGCGGCGATCCGCTCCTGAGCTCGGACGATCTGCGGGCCGGCGTCGGCGCGCTGCATCGCGCCGGGGTGCGCGCGATCGAAGGCCCCTTGTACGTGGACGCCAGTGCGTTCGCCGGTCCCGAGCGCAATCCGCATTGGGATCCCGACGACGCGGACTACGACTACGCGCCGCCGACCAGCGCGATCTCGCTCGACCAGGACGACGCCGAGTTCGACGTGACGCCGGGCGCGCCGGGAGAAGCGGCGAAGGTCGCGGTCGAACCGGCGAACGAAAGCGTCACGTTCACGGGGACGATCGCCACGGTCGACGCCTATGACTCCGACGTCTCGATCGAGCGCAGCACCGACCCCCCCGCGCACTCGTCCGCCGCGAAACGCAACGCCTACGTCGTCGGCGGTTACATCGTCCCCGGCGAAAAGCAAAAGTTCTGGAAGCCGATCGTCGGCGTCCCGGAATACGTGGGCGGCGCCGCCGCGTCGATGCTTGCCGAACGCGGGATCGCGCTCGGCGAAGGCTATCGCGCGGGCTCGGCGCCGCTCGCCGCGGTGCCGCTGTGGGTCCACCGCTCGCAGCCGCTGGCGGAGATCGTCCGCGACATGCTCGTCAACTCGAACAACCACACCGCCGAACAGCTCTTGCGCGTCCTCGGCGAGCGCAGCGGCCGAGCGGGGAGCGACGCCGCAGGGATCGCCGAGGAGCTGCGCGAGCTCGACCGGCTCGGCGTGCCGCGCGACAACCTGCGCGTCTACGACGGCAGCGGCTTGGCGCCGGACGATCATGTGGCGCCGCTCACACTTGCCAAGCTGATCGCCGCCGAGCAGAGCGGACCGGCCGGCGGCGTTTTCGTTCGAACGCTGGCTCGCGTCGGCCTCGAGGGGACGGCGAAGCACCACGACCTCACTTCGGCGGCGGGCCGCGTGCGCGCCAAGACCGGGCACATCGACGGCGTCAACGGCTTGGCCGGGACGGCGCAGAGCCGGCATCACGGCCGTATCGCCTTCGATTTCATCGTCAACGACCCGCGCGCCGACGCCGACGTCGTAACGGAAGAAGAGGACAGCGCTTTGGATAGGCTGAGCGAGCTGTAGCGCGGCCGTTCGCGCTTGTGCTGCCCGGTGAATACGGCAACACAACGGCCGGACGATAATGCCGATACTTAACAATAAGCTTATGATGTTTTCACGATGCTGAGCCGCGCCCGTGCGGCTTCCAGGGTGCTGCCGATCGCTTCAGCCGCAGCACGGCGAGAGGCGCTGGAGCAGCACGTCAGGGTTGTTGATCGGCAGCTCGCTTCGGTGAAAGCGGCCTTACAGACGCAAGCGTCGCTGTGCCGCACGCTGCTCGATTCTGCGCAAGCGAGTGTCGCTCTGCTGGACGAGCGCGGCACGATTTTCCAAGTCAACAAGACGTGGCGTGAATTCGCGAAAGCCAACGGCTGCGCCGGTTCCGATTGCGGCCTCGGCCGATCCTATCTGGAGGTCTGCGTGCGCGCGCAGACCGAGCCGGCCGGCCTCGACGACGCCTCCGGCGCCGCTGCCGCACGGCAAGCGATCGAAGACGTTCTGGCCGGCCGCTGCGATGCCGCCGGTCCCTTGCATGCCTGCCCGGTGCCGTTTGCGGAAGGCTGGTTCGAAATGACCGTCACTGCGACGGACGCGGGGGAACGCAGGGGAGCGATCGTACGGTATTTCAACGTCACCGAGCGCACGCTCGCGCAGCGCGAGCTGCGGCGGCAGAGCGAACTCCTGCAGGCGATCGACGCCGAGCTACCGGTCCTCATCTTTCAACGCTTCCGGCGCGACGGCACGTGGGAATACGTCTATGCGAGCGACAGCGTCAGCCGTGCGCTCGGCTGCGGCGAGGAGGGACTGGGGGCGTTTCAGGGCGAGCGCATCTTCGAGATCGTCGTCGAGGACGATCGCGAGCGGGTTCAACGCTCGTATCGGGAGGCGGTCGCGAGCGGCGGCGGCCTGTGGCGGACGGAGTTCCGGCTCGCCGCCTGCGGCGACGCGGTCCGCTGGGTCGACGCCGTGGTGCGCCTGAAGGTCGAGGACGGTCGTGAGAGCGAGTCGCTGTGGATCCTGCACGACGTCTCGGAACAGCGGTTGGCAAGCCTGCGCGTCCGGCGAGCTTACGAGTACGACGCGCTGACCGGCCTTTTCAGCCGCGCGTATTTCGAGGCGGCCGTCGGCGCCGCGCTCGAGCGCTATGCTCGCAGCGCCCGCTTGTGCGCGCTCGCGATCGTCGACATCGACGGTTTCCGCGAGGTGAACGAAGTGTACGGCCTGGCGGTCGGGGACCGGCTTCTGCGCGAGGTCTCGGCGACGTTGTCGAGTGCGGTGCGGAGCGCGGACGTGGTGGCTCGCCTCTCTTCGGACAAGTTCGCCGTGCTCGGCGAGGTATCGTCGGCGGAGGCCGCAGTCGAGATGACGCAGCGTCTGGTCGACGAATTGCACCGCACCTACGAGGCCGACGGACACAGCATCGCGCTGACGGCGAGCGCCGGAGTCGCGACGCCGCGCGATGCCCGAACCAAGGTGAACGATCTGCTTCACGACGCCGAAAGCGCGTTCGAGCGGGCGCGGACTTCCGGCGGGAATACGTGCCTCGCTTACGCCGAGCAGATGCGGCTCGAGAGCACCGCGCGGGTCGCGCTGCGCGACGCCTTGCGCGAGGCGCTCATGAGCGGCGACCAGTTCGAACTGCACTACCAGCCCGAGGTCGAGATACGCTCGGGCCGGATCGTCGCCTGCGAGGCGCTCTTGCGCTGGCGGCATCCGACCGGCGGTCCGCAATCGCCCGCGCGCTTCATTCCGATCGCGGAGCAGAGCGGGCTGATCGTGCCGCTCGGGGAGTGGGTGATGTTCGAGGCCTGCCGCCAGTACGCGGCTTGGCGAGCCGCCGGCCTCGAGCCCGTTCCGATCGCCGTCAACGTCTCCGCCGCCCAGTTCGGGCACACGGACGTGCTCGCGCTCATCTCGCGCGCGCTCGCGGCCGCAGGGGCTCCGCGGGGAGCCATCGACATCGAGATCACCGAGAGCGTCCTCGTCGACTGCTCGGACCGCATCGTCGAAGAGCTCGCCGAGATTCACCGCCTCGGTGCGCGCATCGCGCTCGACGATTTCGGCACCGGGTTCTCGTCGCTCGGCTATCTGCGCCGGCTTCCTCTCTCACTCTTGAAGATCGATCAGAATTTCGCGCGCGGCGCCGTCGAGAACGCGAGTGACGCGGCGATCGTCCGCTCGATCGTGGGGCTGGCTTCAGAACTGGGCTTGCGCACGATCGCCGAAGGCGTGGAGACGGCCGAGCAGCTCGCCTTCTTGCGCGAAACCGGATGCGACGAGATGCAAGGCTATTACGTCAGCCCCGCCCTTCCGGCCGCCGATTTCAGGCGATTCCTCGTAGACGGGACTTCGCTCGTCGCCCGGAAGATGCGCTCGCCGCGGCGCGCGGCCGGCGGCTCGTAAGCAGCGGACTTTTCGCGAAGCGCGCGAACCCACCGCCGGATGGAATTCGATGCTGCGACGTTTGACGCCGTTCTTACCAGCGCTCTCGGCGCCGGCGACTATGCGGACGCCTTCTACGAGCGGCGCATCACGCGCTCGTTCCGGCTGCAGGACGGCCGCATCCACGAAGCCGGCGTCTCGGTCGCCAGCGGCGTCGGCATTCGCGTGATCTCCGGCGAACGGGCCGGATACGCGCACTCGGACGACCTCTCGCGCGAGGCGCTGCTGCGGACGGCGCACGTCGCGGCGCTGGTCGCAAAGGACCGCAGCGCGCACGCCGGCATCGTCGCTATTCCTCGAGCTCCGGGGAAGCCGCTGTCGTTCTATCTGCCGGACCGGCCGATCCATCTGGAGGCAAGGCCCTCGACGTACGTCGACTTGCTGTCGCGGGCCGACATCGCGGCGCGCGCCTTCGATCCGCGCATCACCGCGGTCAACGCCTCGCTCTCCGACGAATTGCAAGACGTCGTCATCGCGACCAGCGAAGGCCGCTTCGTGCGCGACCGCCGGCCGCTGGTCACGCTGGGCGTGCAGTGCATCGCGGCGGGGAAGACGCGGGGCTCGGGGTATTACGGTGACGGGGCCCGCTCGAGCATCGACTACTATTTCGAGCACACGCCGGAGGAGATAGCGCGCGAGGCCGCTCGAGTCGCCTGCGTGAACGCGGAGGCGCGCGAAGCGCCGGCGGGCGAGATGGAGGTCGTCGTCGGAGCCGGGAGCGGCGGCGTGCTGCTCCACGAGGCCGTCGGTCACGGCCTGGAGGGCGATTTCAACCGGCAGGGCACGTCGCTCTACAGCGGACGGATCGGCGAGCGGGTCGCAAGCGAGCTCGTGACGATCTACGACGACGGCAACCTCGCCGGCGAGCGCGGCAGCCTCTCGGTCGACGACGAAGGGACGCCCGGCCAGCACAAGGTTCTCGTCGAGAAGGGTGTCCTGCGGGGCTACATGCAGGATCACCTCAACGCCGCCCTGATGGGCGTCGCTTCGACCGGAAGCGGGCGCCGCCAATCCTTCCGCTCGATGCCGCAGCCGCGCATGTGCAACACGTACATGCCCGGCGGCGATTCCACGTTCGACGAGATCCTGGGCTCGGTCAAACGCGGGATCTTCGCCAAGTCGTTCGCAGGCGGTCAGGTCGAGATCAGCAAGGGCGACTTCGTCTTCATGCTGGCTGAGGGATACCTGATCGAGAACGGCAAGCTGACCGCGCCGATCCGCGGCGCGACGCTGATCGGGAACGGGCCCGACGTGATGACCCGCGTCACGGCGGTCGGCAACGACGGCCGGCTGGCAGCCCGCTACTACACCTGCGGCAAGGGCGGGCAGTACGTCCCCGTCGGCGTGGGCATGCCGACGGTCAAGATCGCGAGCGTCACGGTTGGAGGATCCTCCTTTGGAGGCTGAACTCGAACTCGCCGAGCGCGTCGTCGCGGCCGCGGTCTCGGCCGGCGCAAGCGAAGCGGAAGCGACTTTTACGGTCGCCGATCGTTTCAGCACCGAAGCGCGCGGCCGCGAGATCGCCAAACTCGAGCAGTCGAGAGGCCGCGGTCTCCTGTTGCGCGTCTTCGTCGAGGGCGCCAAAGCCTCGCTTTCGACGACCGACTTCAGCGACGACGGCCTGCGGCGCTTCGTCGGCGAAGCGGTCGAGGCCGCGCGGTTCGTCGGCCGCGATCCGCACGCCGGCCTGCCCGAGGAGACTCCGCCTTCGAGCGACGAAGGGCTCGGGCTCTACTCGCCCGACGTGCGCGAGCGCGAGCCGGAAGCGAAGATCGAGGAAGCGCTCGCGCTCGAAGCCGCGGCGCGCGCTTACGACGCGCGCATCGTCAACTCCAGCGGGTCGCGCGTCGCCGACGCGGCGGCGACCCTCGCGCTGGTGAATTCGCGCGGCTTCCGCGGTGCCTACCGCTCGTCGAGCGCGCTGCGCAGCTCCGGCCCGATCGCGCGAGACGGTTCCGGCAAGCGCGTCGCGTACCACGGCTCGGCGGCGCGCAGCTACGCCGCGCTCGAGCCGGTCGAGACGGTCGCGGCGCTGGCCGCTCGCCGGGCCGTCGAGATGATCGGCGCGCGCAAGCCTCAGACGATGCGCTGCCCCGTCATCTTCGAGCGCGACATCGCCGCGCACGTGCTCGCGGACGTCTTTGCGGCCGTGAGCGCGGCGAACGTGGCCGTCGGCAACTCGTTTCTGCTCGAACGTGTGGGGACGCAGGTGGGCAGCGAGCTCGCCACGCTCGTCGACGACGGCCGCCTTCCGGGCGGCCTCGGGAGCTCGCCCTTCGACGCGGAGGGCGTCCCGACGCGCCGGACCGTCGTCTTCGAGCGCGGCGTCCTGCGGACGTTCCTCTACGACACCTATTACGCGCGCCGGCTCGGGGCGAAGAGCACGGGAAATGCGGCCGGCGGCGGCATCGGCCCGAACAACTTCTATCTCGAGGCGGGGACGCGCAGCCTCGAGGAGCTGATCGCCGCGACCTCGCGCGGCGTGCTGGTCTTCGATACGATCGGCTTCTCGACCGAGTCGGTCACCGGAACGTACAGCCGCGGCGCCCGCGGCTTCCTCATCGAGAACGGCGAGCTGGCCTATCCGATCGACGAGTTCACGATCGCAAGCGACCTCGTCACGATGCTGGGCACGATCGACGCCGTCGCCGACGACCTGCGCTTCGACTCGGCGATCGTCAGCCCGTCGTTCCGCGTCGCGGAAATGACGATCTCCGGCAATTGAAGCAGGACTTGGGGGTTCGGTTCGCTAGGATACATTTACTCAAACCTTAGGACAACCGTGCGCCTACCCTCGTTGCTCTCGCGGCTCGTGCCGCAGAAGGGCGTTTCGAGCTAGGGGGTTTCGTTCGGCCGCTTAAACACGGAGTATCATGGCTTCACCGGCGATCGGCTACACGCTCATCATGCGCCTCGAGATGGCTTCGCATCCCGGCGCCTTCGGATCTCTCGCCTCCGCGATCGGCGACGCAGGGGGCATCATCGGCGCCGTCGACATGCGCTCGGCGGGCCGCAACCACACCACGCGCGACGTCTCGGTGACGGTCGCCTCCGACTCCGTCGCCAACGCCGTGCGCGCGGCGGTCGAGCGGGTCGAGGGAGTGCGCATGATCGGCGTCTCCGATTCGACGTTTCTAGCGCATTTGGGCGGCAAGATCACGGTTCAGCCGAAGATCGCCGTGAAGACGCGCAACGATCTCTCGAAGGTCTACACGCCTGGCGTCGCGCGCGTGTCGCTGGCGATCGCGGCCGATCCGAACAAAGCCTTCCAGCTGACGATCAAGCGCAACACCGTCGCCGTGGTGAGCGACGGGACGGCAGTGCTCGGGCTGGGCGACATCGGGCCCTACGGCGCGGCGCCGGTCATGGAGGGCAAATGCATGCTCTTCAAGCAGTTCGCCGACGTCGACGCCTTCCCGATCTGCCTGGATACGAAGGATACCGACGAGATCGTCGACACCGTCGCCCGCATCGCGCCGATCTTCGGCGGCATCAATCTCGAGGACATCTCGGCGCCGCGCTGTTTCGAGATCGAGCAGCGGCTGCAGGATCGCCTCGACATCCCCGTCATGCACGACGACCAGCACGGCACCGCCTGCGTCATCCTGGCGGCGCTCATCAACGCGGCTCAAGTCGTCGGCAAGCACATCAGCGACCTGGTCGTGGTCGTCGCGGGGAGCGGCGCAGCCGGCACCGCGACGATGAAGATGCTCTTGGCAGCGGGCGTGCGCGACGTCATTCCGGTCGACCGTGCGGGCGCCCTCAACCGGGCCGACCACTACACGAACTCGCACTGGACGTGGCTGGCCGAGCACACGAACAAGGAGAACAAGCGAGGCTCGCTCTCCGAGGTGCTCGTCGGCGCCGACGTGTTCATCGGCGTCTCGGCCCCGGGCATCTTGCGGCCCGAAGACATCCAGCGCATGGCGCGCGACCCGATCGTCTTCGCGATGGCGAACCCGACCCCCGAGATCATGCCCGACGTCGCGGCTCCGTACGTCGCGGTCATGGCGACCGGCCGCTCCGACTTTCCCAACCAAGTCAACAACCTGCTGGCTTTCCCGGGGATCTTCCGGGGCGCGCTCGACAGCCGCGCCTCGAAGATCACCGAAGGCATGAAGCTGGCCGCCGCCAAGGCGATCGCTGCGATCATCACCGACGCCGAACGCGGCCCCGAGTACGTGATCCCCAGCGTGTTCGACACGCGCGTCGTCGACGCGGTCGCGCAGGCGGTTGCCAATGCGGCCGCCGAAGAAGGCGTGGCCCGTCGCCAGCTCTTGGTCGCAGAGGGTGAGGAATACGCTACAGCGCCGTCGTGAGTTCCTCCGCGAGGTGCGGAGATGAGCTCGAGCCAGCCTACGGCCCGAATCCTCATCGTGGAGGATGATCCGGACATCTCGAAATTCGAGCGGGTCATGCTTTCCCGCGCCGGATACGACGCGCGGGTCGCGGAGACGGGGAAAGAAGGGCTCGAGCTGGTCAGGGAGTACCGGCCCGACGTCGTGCTGCTCGATATCGGCCTGCCCGACATGTCGGGGCTGGACGTCTGCACGACGATCGCCGAGACGGCCGACTCGTACATCCTGCTGGTCAGCGGCCACTCCAGCGAAGACGTCAAGCTGAGAGGCTTGGGTTTGGGTGCCGATGACTTCATCACCAAACCGTTCTCGAGCAACGAGCTGCTGGCGCGCATCGGTTCCTTCCTGCGGCGGCGCGAGCGCTCGCGCTACCGCGACAACGACGGCCGCCTCCGGGTCGGCGACGCGGTCCTCGTCCGCGATTTGCACACGCTCGAGAAGGAGGGCAGGTCCGTCAGCCTCACCGCGCTCGAGTTCCGGCTTTTGTGGTTCTTGGGCGAAGCGGACGGGAAGCTGCTGACGCGCGCGCAGATCCTCGAGCGCGTCTGGAACGACGTCTCGGGCGTGCCCACGCGCGTCGTCGACGTCCACGTCGCAGCCCTGCGCAAGAAGCTCAACGATGTCGGTGCGACCCTGCAAATCTCCTCGGTGCGCGGCATAGGCTATCGTCTCGACGCCGCCCCGTGAGGGGCGTCGCGAATGCCGCCGTCACAAGCACATATGGGGGCCCCACGCGCTTTGCGCGTGGGGGGCGCGCAGGCGCGAAGCGCCGGAGTGCCTGTTAAACCGAAAGGGGGTCCCCGTGATGCACGGCATCATGGGGCTCGCGGCCCGTTCATGGGGCCGTTAAACGTTCGGGACAAGCGGCCCCTCTACGTGCAGATCGCCGACGAGATCGCGGCGCGCATCGAGCGGGGGGAACTGGCCGAAGGCGAGCGGCTGCCGGCCATGCGCGGGCTGGCCGCGGAGCTGAACTGCGGGCTGGTGACCGTCTCGCAAGCCTACGACGTGCTGGTGGCGCGCGGGCGGGCTCTGACCCGCGTCGGCAAGGGAACGTTCGTCGCGCCTTCGCGCGCGCCGAGCGAGCCTTTCGCGCGGCGTTGGGAGCCCGAGATCGGCAGCCTCTCGCGGGCGCGCATGGAGGGCGTGCTGGACCGGCTGGCGCGAGCGACCGTGCCGGGGGCGATCTCGCTGGCGACGGGACACCCCGCGCCGGAGACGTTCCCGCTGGCCGAGTTCGGCCGCGCCGTGCAGCGAACGCTCGCCGACGATCCGCCCGAGACGATGCAGTACGCCTCCGGGAACGGCGATCCGGACCTGCGTGCGGCGCTGGCGCGCGGACTCCGCGCGCGCGGCGTTGCGGCTCAGCCCGACGACCTCGTCGTGTGCTCTGGCGCGCAGCAGGCCGCGGACATCGTCGCCTCGACGCTGCTCGAGGCGCGCGCGGTCGTCGCGGCCGAGAGCCCGAGCTACGCGCCCACGCTCGGCGTCTTCGACGCGCGCGGCGCGTCGTACGTCGAGATCTCGGCCGACGCGGGCGGGATCCGCGTCGACGACGTCGAGCGCGTTTTCGCCGAATACCGGCCGCGCCTGTTCTACGTCAATCCGTTCGCGCAAAACCCGACCGGTGCGATCCTGCCCGAACGCCGCGCCAAAGCGATCGTCGCCCTCGCGCGGCGCTTCGACGTGGTGATCCTGGAAGATCAGACGGGCTCGGTCTTCACCTACGACGGCGAAGCGCCCGCGCCGCTGGCGGCGCACGACACCGACGGCCGCGTCGTGCTGATCGAGAGCCTTTCGAAGTCGATCTTCCCGGCGCTGCGAGTGGGGTACGTCTACGCGCGCGGCGGCCTGCGCGCGGCGTTCGAGTCGGCCAAGATGCGGGCCGATTCGTTCACCTCGACGCTCTCACAGCGCGCGCTGTGGCGCTTCCTCACGTCGCCCGCCTACCCCAAGCACTTGCGTGCCGCGCGAGCGCTCTATCGCGCGCGGCGGGACGCCTTCGTCTCGGCCTTGGCGGCGGAGTTGCCCTGGGCCGAGGTCGCCCCGCCCGCGGCCGGGGTGACGCTGTGGCTGCCGCTGCCGTCGCGCCTCTCGACGCAAGCCGCATTCGACGCCTGCGCGCGCGAGGGAGTCCTCGTCATGCCCGCCGATCCGTGGTATCCGACGCGCGCGGGGCCGGCGGCGCTGCGCCTGGGATTCGGCGATGCGGACGAAGCGACGGCTCGAGAAGCGATCGCTCGCCTCGCGCGCGCCTTGCGACAGGAGCGGTTCACCGCACGCCCGTAAGCCCTATCGTTCGAACGTCACTCCAAGGAGCTCCCATGCCGAAGGTGGGGCGCATCGTTGCGATCGTCGCCCTCATGCTGTTCATCGCTTGGCCCACGGCCGCCTCAGCTGTCACGCAGCCCGCCGCGGGGGTCGTGTTCTCGGCCCCCGCCGGGAGCGCGCCCGCTGGGTCGTACGCAGGCGAACCCTTCGCGCAGGTTCTGCCTTCGGGCCGGATCGCGCGGCCTTCAGGTCAGAGCGTCGTCGTCGGCATGAACGCGCTCGGCGTCGCGCTGACGCCGGACGGGCGGTTCGCGATCGTCTCCAACGACGACGAGCGCGAAGGCAAGGAAGTGAGCGCCCTCGACGGCGTGACGGCCGGCGGCTATTCGCTGGCCGTCGTCGATACGAGCACGATGACGGTCGTCGACCGCTATCGCGCCCCGAACGAGAGCTTCTTCGTCGGCGTCGCAGCCTTGCGCGATCCCGCCGATCCCGCCAAGGTCCTCGTGCTCGCGTCGGGCGGTCCCGGCGACAGCGTCTATGCGTTCGATCTCGACGCCTACGGCCGGCT
Organism: Vulcanimicrobiota bacterium; assembly: GCA_963834485.1. Lineage (GTDB taxonomy): Bacteria > Vulcanimicrobiota > Vulcanimicrobiia > Vulcanimicrobiales > Vulcanimicrobiaceae > CAWICD01. The sequence continues at coordinate 270,261 of CAWICD010000007.1, read as the reverse complement.
CTCGCCGGACGCCCATCACGTCATCCCGATACCCGGCGCGCTCGATCCGGCGTACGCCAACGCGTCTCATGCCTTTCCCAGCACGATCGTCCCGGCCGCCGACCGGTACCACGCCTTCATCGTGAACAACCTCGCAGGCACCGTGGCGCAGCTCGATCTGCGCACGCGCACGATCGCCGCGGCGCCCGTTCCGGTCGGCTTTTTTCCGCTGGGCGCGGCGCTGAGCCCGGAGGGGCTGCTGGTCGCCAACGAAGGCTTGCTCGCCTACCGCCTGCTCCCTTCGCCGGTTCCCGCGCCGCCGTTCGGCACGCCGCCGGCCGATCCGCTGCGCGCCCAAACGCTGTCCTTGCTGGGCGTCACAGCGAACGGCGCGCTGGAGGCGGCGCCGCTGGCGACCGTACCGCTCGACCGCAGCCCCGACGGGCTGGTCGCAGTCGGCGGCGCCCACCCCGCCGCGATCGCCGCGCTGCGCCGCAAGCCTTACGCGTTCATCGCCATGAGCGGCGTCGACCGGATCGCCGTGGTCGCCATGGGGGCGCCCGCGCCGCACGTCGTCGGGGGTACGGAACTGCGCTTGTACGACCGCGGTCCCTACGGCACGCAGCCCGACGCGCTCGTGCTCAGCCCCGACGAGCGGCGCCTGTACGTCGCGCTGGCGGGGATCGATGCGGTCGCGGTGCTGGACGTCACCGATCCGCCGCACCCGCACCGCATCGGCCTCATTCCGACGGGCTGGTATCCTACCGCGCTCGCGCTCTCGCAGAACGGGCGCTACCTCTTCGTCGCCAACGCCAAGGGTCTCGAGCAAGACCCGGGTTTCAAAGGCGATCAGCCCTCCGTCGTCGATTCACGCGGGCGCGTCCTGCAAGTCGCGGGCGACAGCAACGCCGTCTGGTCGACGCTCGAGCGGATCGACCTGCTCCGCATCGACATTCGCGAATCGACCCGGCTCGCGCTCTCGTATCTGCGCGTCGTCGAACCGATGCGCGAGGATCCGGTCGTGCCCCAGCGCTTCGGCTTGCGCGACGCCTCCCCGATCAAGCACGTCGTGCTGATCCTCGAGGAGAACAAGACCTACGACTCGATGCTCGGCGACTTGACCGATGCGTTCGGCCAGCCGCACGGTCCGGGCGATCCGGCCTACGTTTCCTTCGACCGCACGGTCACGCCGAATCTGCACGCCCTCGCGCAGACCTATGCGCTCGCCGGGAACTTCTTCGCCGACTCCGAGGAGTCCGACGCCGGACATCAGTTCGTCGCGGGCGGCATCGCCAGCGTCTACACCGAGAAGACGCTGCTCGTCAAGACCGGTCGCCGGCCGCTCGTCAACAAGAACGAGGATCCCGAAGACTATCCGCGCGCCGGCTACATCTTCCAGAGCCTCGCGCTCAACCACCGCACGTTCCGTGACTACGGCGACTACCTGCGCCTCTCGGGCTACGACGAGGGCGAGGCCCGCGACCCCAAGAGCGACGATCCGCGTTTCGTCGACGCGGCCGACACGCAGGCGCCGACCCAGGGGCTCGGCGGCCTCTATTCGCTCGACGTGCCGGCACCGCTCGCCCTCGACGGTCACGTCGACCTCAACTATCCGGGTTGGAACCTGCGGATCCGCGACGAACGGCGCGCGCACGAGTTCATCAAAGACTTCGATGCGCTCGAGAAGGCCGGGCAGATGCCGGAGTTCACGCACCTCTGGCTGCCCGCCGATCACGGCGGTGCGGGTAAGAACATCCCGCCGCTCAGCGAGGAGGTCGCCGACGGCGACCGCGCCCTCGGGCTGATCGTCGACTACCTGACGCACCTGCCCGAGTGGAGCTCGACGGCGATCTTCATCATGCCCGACGACGCGCAGTCGACGCGCGACCACGTCAACGAGCACCGCAGCTACGCGCTGGTCGTTTCACCGTACGCCAAGCGCGGTTACGTGGGGATGCGCCACCTCTCGACGGTCAGCGTGCTCAAGACCGAGGAGGAGATCCTAGGCCTTCCCGCGCTCTCGCTGGGCGACGCCCTGGCGAGCGACATGCGCGACTTCTTCACGCCCACGCCCGACCCGGCTCCGTACGAGCACCTCGCCGTGCCGGTGCAGACGGCGAGCCGCGAGGGCCGGCGGATCGCGGCCTTGCTGGAGCGGACCGACCAGAGCGGCCCCGATGCGGACGAGCGCGCGCCGGCCCTCGTCGACCTCTCGCTGCAGGCCGACCGGCTCGCGAAACGGCAAGGCACGCTGGCGCCGGCGGACTACGAGCGCCTGCAGCGCGCGCTCTACGAGCGAGCGCTGGCCGTCGTGAGATAACGGCGAAGAAGGCTCCTGGGGCGCGGCGCGTCAACTGAAAGGAAGTCCAGGAAGAGAGGCAGGGTGGTTTCCGTCCCAGCTACGTTTGGCGCGCCGTTCGTGCGCGACGATGCCGATCCGCTGCGTGAGGTGCTGGTCGTGCGCACCTCGCCCGCGATCGCCGGCGTGCGGCCGGTGCAAGGAGAGTCCCACGCGATCGCCGAGCGCGCGCTCGAACAGCAGACGATCTTTCAGGGCCGGCTCGCAGCCCACGGCATCGCCATCCGTACCGTCGATCCAGGCGAGGAGACTCCGCTGCAGGCGCTGTGCGCCGATTCGGCCGTCACGTTCGCGCAGGGCGTCCTGCTCGCGCGGCCCGGCGACCCCGCGCAGCGGCGCGGCGTCGCTGCGCTCGAGACGGCGCTGCTGCAGGCGCAGATCCCGATCGTGGGGCGGATCGCGGCTCCGGGTCTGCTCGACGGTGGGGACGTGCTCCTCGCGGGGGATACGGTCTTCGTGGGCATGCCGAACGCACGCCAATCCGAGGTCGGCATCCCGACCGTGCCGCGCAGCAACGCACTGGGACGCGAGCAGCTCGCCGCCTACGCCCGCTCGGCAGGGCTGAAGGTCGTCGAAGTCGCGCTCTCCGCGCAGGCGCGCCGCCTCCGCTCGGTCGCTTCGCTGGTCGCGCCCGGGACGGTCCTGCTCGCGCCGCGGCTCGTCGACGCCGCCGCCTTCGCCGGCTTCGAGCGGCTCGAGGCGCCGCCCGGCGAGGATTACGCCGCCGGCGTCTTGGCGCTGGGGAACCGGCGGGTGCTCGCGAACCTGCGCTTCCGCCAGACGATCCCGCTGCTGCGCAAGGCCAAGATCGCGGTCGACGCGATCGATTTGTGGGAGTTCGGAAAGATCGGCGCGACGCCGAACTCGCTGGTGCTCGCGCTGCGGCGCGGCTGACGGTGCGCGTCGCGCTCTTTTCCGACGTTCACGGGAACCTGCGCGGGCTCGACGCGTGCCTCGACGACCTCGCGCAGCAGGGCGGGGCCGATCTGATGGTCGGGGCCGGCGACTACTGCATGGACGGGCCGCGGCCGCGCGAAGTGCTCGAGCGCCTCGCCGCCTGCGGCGCGGTCTGCGTGCGCGGCAATACCGACCGCTGGGTCGGCGACGCGAGCCTGACGGTCGGCGCCGCCGAGGACGACGAGGAGCTGGCGCAGCTCGCCTGGCAGCGCGAGCAGCTCGGCCCGGAGTGGACGCGCTGGCTTGGAGCGCTGCCCTTCGCTCATCGCATCGGCGAAGGCGGCGAAGCGCTGCTCGTCGTTCACGCCAACCCCCAGAACGACGAGGAGCATATCTGGCCCGACGCCGCCGACGCCTTTCTCGAGCGGATCACGGCCGGCGTCGCCGAACGCGCGATCGCCTTCGGGCACCTCCATCTGCCGTACGTGCGCCTCTGGCGCGACCGTCTATTCGTCGACGTCGCCTCGGCCGGACTTCCCAAGGACGGCGACCCGCGAGCGGGCTACGCGATCCTCACGCAGCGTTCGGGCGGCTGGGAAGTCAAGCTTCGACGGGTCCCCTTCGACGTCGACAAGGTCGTCAAGGATATCGAGAAGAGCGGCATGCCCGGGCGCAAGAAGCGCATCTCCGTGCTGCGCCGGCATCGTTACAAGGAACTGAATGGACCAGCTTCGACAGGCTCAGCTTGACGGGGGCAAGCTTCGACAGGCTCGGCTCGACGGGCTCGGCTCGTCAGGCTCGGCTTGACGGGGTCGGCTTCGACGGGGTCGGCGCTGCGTATCGAGCACTTCTCCAAACGATACGACGATTTGCTGGCCGTCGACGACGTCTCGCTCGAAGTCGAAGCCGGTGATTTCTTCGGCTTCCTGGGCCCCAACGGCGCCGGCAAGACGACGACGATCAGCGCGATCGTCGCTTTGGCCACGATCACCTCGGGCAAGATCGAGATCTTCGGCCACGACGTGGTGCGCGACTGGCGAGCCGCGCGCCGCTTGGTCGGCCTCGCGCCGCAAGAATACAACTTCGACCGCTACCTCTCGATCCGCGACGTGCTGATCTATCAAGCCGGTTACTACGGGTTGCGGCCCCGCCAGGTCGCGGCGCGCGCCGACGAGCTGCTCGACCGCTTCGGCCTCGCTTCGAAGGCCAAGCAGACGTTCGTGAGGCTCTCGGGCGGCATGAAGCGGCGGCTCTCGCTGGCGCGCGCGCTGATTCACGACCCGCCGCTGCTGATCCTCGACGAGCCGACTGCAGGCGTCGATGTCGAGCTGCGCATCGAGCTTTGGGAGATGCTGCGCGAGCTCAACCGCGGCGGCACGACGATCGTGCTGACGACGCACTATCTCGAGGAGGCGGAGTCGCTCTGCCGCAACATCGCGATCATCGAGGGCGGACGGATCGTCGCCCAGGAGTCGACGGCGCGCTTGCTTTCGCGACAGGGCAACACGACGCTGAGCGTCACGGTCGACCGGCCGCTGGCGCGCATCCCGGCGGCGCTCGCGGCGCTGGGTGCGCGCTACGACGCGGCAACCAACACGCTCTACGTCGAAGGGCTCGCGCCGTCCGGTATTGCGCCCGCGCTGGACGAGCTCGCCACCGGCGGCTGCACGATCGTCAACGTCGATTTCAAGCGTGCCAGCCTGCAGGACGTGTTCCTCGAACTCACGCGCAAATGAGGTTCGACGCGTTCGCCAATCCAGTCGGCTTGTGGGCGCTCGTGAAGCGCGAAATGGTGCGGACCTTCAAGGTCATCAATCAAGTGATTTGGCCGCCGATCATCACGACCGTGCTCTACGTTCTGGTCTTCGGCCTCGGGCTTGGCAGCCGCGTGCAGAGCGTGGCGGGAGTGCCCTATGCGGCGTTCCTGATCCCGGGCCTCATCATGCTCCAGGTCATCGATCAGACCTACGGCGAAGCCTCGAGCTCGCTCTTCCAAGGGCGCTTCATGAACTCGATCGGGGAAGTGCTCGTCGCCCCGCTCTCGGCGCCCGAGATCGTCGCGGGCTTCTTGTTGGCGGCGGTCTTGCGCGCGCTCCTGATCGCCTTGCTGATCCTGGCTGTCGGAGCGGTGATGGTCCACACGCTGCCGCAGGATTGGTTCTTGTTCTTCGGGATCACGGTGCTGGTTGCAACGCTTTTCGGCGCCGTCGGGCTCATCTTCGGCCTGATCGCCGAGAAGTTCGACCACATCGCGATCTTCACGACGTTCGTGATCACGCCGCTGGTCTTCGTGGGCGGCGTCTTCACTTCGGCTCAGTTTCTGCCGCCCTTCGTGCGCCAGCTTTCGCTCTTCAATCCGATGTTTTATATCATCGATGCCTTCCGCTTCTCGTTCACGGGCCGCAGCGACGTCCCGCTCGGCCTCTCGCTCGGGTTGATCGCGGCGGTGACCGCCGCTGCGGTCGGTGCCGTCCTGCGCCTGGTTTCGCTCGGTTACCACCTCCGCGTTTAGCGGCGATCGCCGGAGACGTGCCCGCCATCGCCGAAAAGGGCCTCGTGTTTCTTTATCGCGCGGTCGTCTTTGCGTTTGCGGCGCTGCTTGGGGCGAGCCCGGCAGCAGGTGCCTACGGCCCCGGGCCGGCGCTGACCGGCCCGCAGCTCGGTGCGCCCGCCCCGGCGTTCTCGTTGCGGACGATCGACGGGAAGAACGTCTCGCTCGACCAGTTCCGCGGCAGGACGCTCGTTCTCAACGTGTGGGCGACGTGGTGTCCGCCGTGCCGGCAGGAGATGCCCGAGCTCGTCGAGGGTTACGCCCGGTATTCAAAGCGAGGCGTTGCTTTCTTGGGTGTCGATACGACCGAGGACGCGCCGCTCGTGCGGGCCTTTGCGGTCGCCAAGGGCCTTCCGTATCCGCAGGCCGTCGATCCGGACAAACGCTTCAGCGCGGCGTACGACATCGGCGCGTTTCCGACGACTTACGTCATCGATGCGCGAGGCAACATCCGGGCGCGCTACGTCGACGTGCTCGGCCCGGCCCAGCTTGCCGAATTCGTCGCCGCAGCGGGGGCCGGACGCAACGCGCGGCTCGTGTCGCCGCTGCAGCTCAAGATCGACGCGATCCTGAGGGACGGCACGATCTCCTTCGACGGCGGCGCCGCCGCCTCGATCGCGAACGCGAAACGGGCGGACGCTGCGATCGAGCAGGCCGAGTCGCTGCTCGCTCAGAGCGACCCCGCCAAAGGCAATCCGGCGGACTATCTGCGCACCAAGACCGAAGAGGCCGCGTTGCGCGACCGCGCGATCGCGGCCTTGGAGGCCGCGGCCTCGAACGATCCGGATAAGGCGCTGGCGGCGCGCCTGCGCGGCGACGCTGCCACCGACCGCGAGCAGTGGAGTGCGGCGCTCGACGGATACGAGGCCGCACTCGCGCTCGATGCCAAGGACAAGCTTTCTCTGGAAGGCATCGCCTACGCGGCGGGACGGCTCGGCAACTACGACGCCGCGATCGAGGCCGACCGACGGCTCGCCGCGCTCGACCCGAACGACGTCGACGCGCGGGTCGACCTCGGCCGCGCCTACGGCAGAGCGAAACGCTTCGATCGGGCCCGCGAGGCGTTCGCCGCGGCGATCGCGCTCGGCGAGCGGCATCTGGCCGCCAGGCCGCGCGACCGCGCGGCTCTGCGCAAGGTCGCGTGGGTGCACCTCTACGCGGGACGCGTCGACGCGAGCGCCGGCGACAACGGGCGCGCTCGTGCGGAATTCGGCCAGGTGCTGTCACTCGCCGAGAAGCTGCCCGCCGGCGACGAGCGGCACGACATGTATCTCGAGGAGGCCCAGGAAGCGACGGTCGCGCTCGGCCTCGGTGCCTCCGGCAGCGGCGCCTCGCTGTCGCTCGCGCCATGGACCGGAGCCGACCTGCCCGGCAGCATTCCGAACACGCTGAAATACCGTCTGGTCGTGGCCGGCACGGCCGGCAACAAGGTCGCCCTGCACGCCGCCGGCGTCCCCAAAGGCTGGATCGCGTCGTTCTGCAGCGATCGCCTGTGCGCGCCGTTCAAGACCAGCGTCGCGATTCCGCCGAGCGGCGTCAAGGTGATCGAGTTCCAGCTCGTGCCCCCGGGGGCGCGTGCCGATCCCGGCAAAGTCCGCGTCATCGGCAACGACGGCCGGCATACCGCGACGGCGTCGACCTGAAGGCGGCTCGGCTCCGCTTCTCGCGGGGACGAGCCAAGGACGAGCCTTCCGCCGGGCGTAATAGCGCGCCCTGATGACGACACAGTCCTTCGACGTCGTCGGAATCGGCAATGCCATCGTCGATGTCATCGCCGCCGCCGACGATGCGTTTCTCGCCCGGCACGGCATGGCCAAGGGCTCGATGATGCTGATCGACGAGCCGCGGGCCGAGGCGCTCTACGCGGACATGGGTCCGGCGGTCGAATCCTCGGGCGGCTCCGCCGCCAACACGATCGCCGGCATCGCCTCCCTCGGCGGCCGGACGGCCTATATCGGCAAGGTCCGCGACGACCTGCTCGGACGCGCCTTCCGGCACGACATCACGGCCGCCGGAGCCACGTTTCGAACGCCTCCGGCGAGCGACGGTCCCGCGACCGCGCGCTGCCTCATCTTCGTCACCCCGGACGCGCAGCGCACGATGAACACGTTCCTCGGCGCGTGCGTCAGCCTGGGCCCTGCCGACATCGACGCGGCGCTCGTCGAGGCCGCGCAGGTCACGTATCTCGAAGGCTACCTCTACGACGAGCCGCAGGCCCAGGAGGCCTTCCACCACGCCGCCGCGCTGGCGCACGCCGCCGGCCGGAAAGTGAGCCTCTCGCTCTCGGACGCGTTCTGCGTGAAGCGCCACCGCCGCGCGTTCTTGAATCTCGTGCACCGGCACGTCGACGTCCTGTTCGCCAACGAGGCCGAGATCGCGGCCCTGTTCGAGACCGACCGGCTCGAAGCAGCCGTCGCGGAACTGCGGCGCTGCACCGATATCGCCGCGGTGACGCTGGGCGCGAGCGGCTCGCTCGTCGTCGCGGCGGAGGAGGTCATCCAGATCCCGGCCGCGCCGATCGCGAACGTCGTCGATACGACCGGCGCCGGCGATCTCTATGCCGCAGGCTTTCTCCACGGACTGACGACCGGCGCACCGCTCGCCGAATGCGGCCGCCTGGGGAGCTTCGCCGCGGCCGAGATCATCAGCCACGTCGGCGCGCGTCCGCAGACTCCGCTCAAAGATTTCGTCGCCCGCGCCGCGCGCGAGCCCGACACGTTCTTCGCCGAGTTCACCTACGCCGAAGAGCGGATCGAACTGCGCTAGCCGGCGGGCCGACCGAAACGTCGCTCGGGCGCGCTAATCGGGTGCGCTGAGCATAAATAGGCGTGCCTAAAAATATGGTGAGCCCGATACGTTTCGTAAGAACTTCTTTATCATCTAAACGTTCGGCGGCGCAGGTGTCGGCTGTTCCTCTCCTGAACGCGCGGCGCATTCTTTCAGGGTTGCCGACTTTTGTCTGTGCATTTTCTCGCATTGGAGTCGTGATGGCGGATCGATCGGCGCGCAAGCGCCGGCAAGGCACGTTCGCTTTGTCCGGAGGCTTCCTACTCGCGGCTTCCGCCTTCATGGCGAGCTGCAGTTCGTCCGGTGGCAGCTCCGCCTCGGTCCCGGCTTCGTCGCCGTCTGCGGCGGCGTCGTCGGCGGCCTCTGCCTCGCCCTCGCCCTCGCCCTCGCCGTCACCCTCCCCCAGCGCGGCGCCGACGTCGGCGCCCTTCGGCATCTGCCTCTCCGCGGCGGTCACTGAATTCCCGGTTCCCACGGCAAACAGCGCCCCGCTCGGGATCGCGGCCGGCCCGGACGGCGCGCTCTGGTTCGGAGAAAGCACCGGGAACAACATCGGCCGGATCACGACGAGCGGAGCGATCACCGAATATCCGGTGCCGACGGCGCATAGCGAGCCGTCGTTCATCGCGTCCGGGCCGGACGGCGCCCTCTGGTTCGACGAAGGCGTTTCGACTGTGAACCAGATCGGCCGGATCACGACCGGCGGCGGCATCACCGAATATCCCGTGCCCACGACCGGCAGTCTCCCGGGCGCTCTCGCCGCGGGCCCAGACGGCGCCGTGTGGTTCGCCGAAGAGCACCTGACCTCGGCGTCCGGCAACGAGTTCGGCCGTATCGCGACCGGCGGCACGATCACCGAGTATCCGGTCCCCGAACCGAGCGCCGGCCGGGACACGCCGCTGTTCGTCGTGACCGGCCCGGACAGAAATCTTTGGTATACGGTCGGAACCTACGACGCGTCCAACCATCCGACGGGCGGCGCGATCGCGCAGGTCACGACCGCAGGCGCGGCCACCGAATACCCGCTTCCCGCCGCGACGCTCATCCCGGGACCGATCGTGACCGGCCCTGACGGCGCGCTCTGGTTTACGGGTGCACCCAGCCACGACATCGGCTCGACCACGCCCGGCAACCTGGTCGGCCGGATCACGACCGGCGGAAGCCTGACCGAATACCCGGTCGCGTCGCTCGCGACGATCGGCTTCATCACGCTCGGTCCCGACGGCGCGCTTTGGTTCACCGACACGGGCGGCTGCATCGGCCGGATCACGACGAGCGGTGCCGTCACCGAATACGCGATCCCCACGACGAGCGGCGCCCCCTTCGGCATCACGACCGGACCTGACGGCGCGATCTGGTTCACGGAGGCCGACGGCAACGCCATCGGCCGGCTCGTGCCGAGCGGGGCAAGCAGCACGAGCCACGCGGTGTCGCGCTAGCGGGGCCCCTCAAAAGAACGGGTTGTGGGCCTTCTCCAAACCGATCGTCGTCGGGGGGCCGTGGCCGGGCATGACGACGGTCTCATCGTCGAGGGCGAAGAGCTTCGTGCTGACGCTCTCGAGAATGTCGCGGTAGGTGCTGAGGTCGCCGTACGCGCCGCCGATGCTTCCTGCGAAGAGGGTGTCGCCGCTGAAGAGCGAGCCCTTGAAGAGGAAGCACGACGAGCCGTCGGTGTGGCCGGGCGTGTGCAGCATGCGAATCGCGGCCGTCTCGCCGAAGGGCAGCTCGTCGCCGTCGACGACGGGCAGCGCGTTGCGCGCGAGCGCGCCGATCGCGTGGACGTCGGCCTTGTGCATCACGATCTGCGCTCGGGGAAACGCCTTGGCGATGTCGGCCGTTGCGTCGCAGTGGTCGGCGTGCTTGTGCGTGACGAGGATGTAGCGCAGCGCGTAGGGACCCTCCGCGATCGCGTTCAGGATCGTGGCCGGGATGCCGGCGGGGTCGATCAGCGCCGCCGTGCGCCCGTCCTCGAGGAAGAAGAGGTACCCGTTGGACGGGTGCGGGTCGTGCGGGTGATGGCGCACCTCGAACGGCAGCGCGACGTCGGGGCGCCAGCGCTGCGCGGCGGAATCCGCCAGCTTGGCGGGATCGAGCTGCAGCACGACGGCGAGCGCGCGCGCCTGCTCGTCGCCGGGGGTTCCGCGGCCGCGGGTCCAGGCGTCGATCTCCGCGACCCCCAGGCCGGTTCGCCGCGCGAGCTCCTGGTCACCGATCCCGGTTCCGAGCTTCGCCTTACGCAGGATGTCGCAGAAGTCGTCCTCGAGCATGCCGAATCCAATCGCCTTCGCCGGACCGCGACCCCTGCCGCGCAACCGGGGAAACCGCGGCCCCTGCCGCGCAACCGGGGGGAACCGCGGTCCGGTCGAAAGCCGCGGAATGGAACGGCTCATCATCATCGGCTCCGGCCCGGCCGGGCTCACTGCGGCGATCTACGCCGCGCGCGCAAACCTCGCGCCGCTCGTCTTCGCGGGCTATCAATACGGCGGCCAGCTCATGCTGACGACCGAGGTGGAGAACTATCCGGGCTTCCCCAACGGCATCATGGGCCCCGAGCTGATGGAGAACTTTCGGGCCCAGGCGGAACGTTTCGGCGCGAAGATCGAGTTCGCCGACGTCACGAAGGTCGATTTCTCGCGCCGGCCCTTCGCGGTCTGGGCGGACGAGGCGCTGCACGAAGCGGACAGCGTCATCGTCGCCACCGGCGCGAGCGCACGCTGGCTCGGCATTCCGGGCGAAGAGCGCCTGCGCGGCCGCGGCGTCTCGACCTGCGCGACCTGCGACGGCGCGTTCTTCCGCGAGCGGCACATCGCCGTCGTCGGCGGCGGCGACTCTGCGCTCGAGGAAGCGCTCTTCCTGACGCGCTTCGGCAGCAAAGTCACGCTGATCCACCGTCGCGAACAATTTCGCGCCAGCAAGATCATGGCCGATCGCACGCTCGCCCATCCCAAGATCGGCGTCATCTGGAACGCGGTCGTCGAGGAGGCCCGGGGCGAACTGCACCTCACCTCCCTGGTGCTGCGCGACGTGCGGAGCGGCGAGCTCTCGGAGCTTCCCGCCGACGCGCTGTTCGTCGCGATCGGCCACGAGCCGAACACCGCGCTCTTCGAAGGGCAGCTCGAACTCGACGCCCACGGCTACATCGTCTCGGAGGACGGCGTGCACACGAGCGTTCCCGGCGTCTTCGTCGGGGGCGACGTCTACGACGTGCGCTACAAGCAGGCGATCACCGCGGCGGGCATGGGCTGCAAAGCGGCGCTCGAGGCCGAGAAGTACCTCGAGGAACTCGATGCGGAGCGGGTCGCAGGCGGTCTAGCCGCCGTAACGCCTTAAACGCCGAGGCCGGCGAGGATTTCGCCGGTCGAAGGCATGCCGTGCAGGTAGAAGGCGATCGTTCCGTCGGTGCCGATGCCGGCGACGGTGCGGTCGATCACGCCGAAGCGGCCGATTCCCAAGAACGCGCCGTAGGCACGAGCGACGCCCAGGTCGCGGTCGACCAGCAGCGGAGCGTCGAGCCCGTACTTTTCGGCAAAACGCCGGTGTGATTCGGCGTTGCCGTTGTTGACGCCGTAGACGGTGACGCCGGCGGCGGCGTAGCGATCGCGGTCAGCACGGACCGCGCTGAGCTGAGCCTTTCAACCAGGCGTGTCGTCCATCGGATAAAAGATGAGCACGACCGGGCCGTGCCTGACCGCCTCGGCGAGATGGACGCTCTCGCCGGTGTGCGTCGGCAGCGTGAAATCGGGAGCGAGGTCGCCGATTTTGAGCTTCGGCATGGCTATCCTCCGAGCAGTTGCGCCAACGCGGCGTCGATCGTCTCGTAGCTGAAGCGGTAGCCGCTCTCGAGGGTTCGCTCGGGAAGGACGCGCTGTCCTCCGGCGACGACCGAGGCACCTTCCCCCAGCATCATTTCCAAGGCCGCTTTCGGGACGGGGACGAACGTCGGCCGGTGCAGCGCCTTGCCGAGAGCTTGCGTGAACGCGGCGTTGCGCACCGGGTTGGGAGCGGTCGCGTTGAGCGCGCCGCCGGCGCCGTCGAGCGCGTGCAGATAGATCCCGCTCAGATCGTCGACGTGGATCCACGAATACCATTGCGCTCCGCTTGCGACGATGCCGCCCGCGCCGATTCGGAAGAGCGGAAGCAGCTTGGCCAGCGCGCCCCCGTCGGTGCCGAGCACCAAGCCTGTGCGTATTTTCGCGACGCGCATCCCGAGCGCGGCGGCCCCTTCGGCTGCGGCTTCCCAAGCGCTGCAGACCTCGGCCAGAAAGTCGTGGCCCGGCGGGCTCGCTTCGGTGAACGTCTCGCTCTCGCTCGTGCCGTAGTAGCCGATCGCCGAGGCCGAGACGTAGGCCGCCGGCTTCGCCTGCAGCGTGCCGAGCTGCGCGAGGAGCGCCCGCGCCGCGTCGACCCGGCTGGCGCGGATCGCCTCCTTGACCTCCGGCGTCCAGCGCTGCGCGACCGGCTCGCCGGCGAGGTTGACGACCGCGTCCGCCCCATCGCAGGCGCGCGCCGCGCCGGCGGGATCGCGCAGCGAGGCGGTTGCGACTTGGTCGCCGCGCGCGCGCAGCGCCTCGACGAGATGGCGCCCGACGAAGCCGGACGCCCCGATCACGGTGACTTTCACTTAGCGGGCGCTTGCGGCAGCTTCGCTGCCGACGATCGCTTCGAGCTCTTCGATCGACTTGGGGATCGCCGCGGTGAGATTCTCCGGGTCGCCCTCGGTGCAGACGATGTCGTCCTCGATGCGCACGCCGATCCCTTTCCAGCGCTCCGGCACGTCGAGGTCGGGCTGAACGTAGAGGCCCGGCTCGACGGTCAGCACGACGCCCGGCTCGAGCGTGCGGTAGTTGCCGCCGGCATCGGTGTAGGGGCCCGCATCGTGCACGTCGAGCCCGAGATAGTGGCCCGTGCGGTGCGGGTAGAATTCCTGGAGCTTGCCGCTCTCGCGCGCTTCGTCGACGCTGCCCGCCAGCAGGCCGATATCGATCAAGCCTTCGGCCAGCACGCGCGCCGCGCTCTCGTGATAGGCGTCGAACGAGCGTCCGGGCCGGACCTGGTCGATCGCCGCGAACTGCGCGCGCAGCACGATCTCGTAGATCGCGCGCTGCTCCGCCGTGAAGCGCCCGCTGACCGGCCACGTGCGGGTGACGTCGCTGGCGTAGAGCTCGACCTCGGCTCCGCTGTCGACCAGCACCAGGTCGCCGTCGCGCAGCACGTCGCGATTAGTATTGTAGTGAAGGATCGTGGCGTTGCCGCCGCCCGCGACGATCGAAGGGTAGGCGACGGCGAGCGCGCCCGCGCGGCGGTAGCCGTATTCGATGATGGCCTCGAGCTCGTGCTCGTAGAGCCCCGGGCGGGTCGCGCGCATGCCGGCCTCGTGGCCGGCGAGCGAGGCCGCGGCGGCGCGGCGCATCAGCGCGAGCTCTTCGGGCGACTTGCGCAAGCGCAGCTCGTGCAGGACGGTCCCGGGCTCGACGAAGCTCGTCGGGGCCGTGCCGCCGCGCCGCGCGCGCCGGCGCGCTTCGCGGGCGGCGGCGAAGACCGTGCGGTCCATCTCCTCGTCGGTGCCGAGGCCGTAGTAGACCGTCGAGACGCCGGAGAGATAGTCGGCGAGGCGCTGCGGCAATTCGTCGATCGGGTAGGCGGCGTGCATCCCGTACTCGGCGACGGCGCCTTCGACGCCCGCGCGCTTGCCGGTCCAAATCTCTTTGAGGCGGTCGCGCGGCCGCACGAACAGGACGTCGCGTTCGGCCGGGTGGCTGGGCGCGATCAGCAGGACGGCTTCGGGCTCGCCGAAGCCGGTGAGGTAGTGGAAGTCGGAGTTCTGGCGGTAATCGTACTCGGCGTCGGAGTTGCGCAAAGCATGGCGCGCGGCCGGGACGATCGCCACGGCCGCGCCGATCCGCCGGGCGACTTCGTCGCGCCGCTCCGCATAGACGTTCATGCGCTCTTAGACGTTCGCGCCGGCCGGGTGGCGTCATGCCGGGGCGTCAGGCGGCCGCCGCAGGGGGCTCGGGGGCGCGCCCCGAGCCCGAGGTAGGAGGTACCGCTAGGTGGCCGACGGGGCGGGCGACGCGCTCGCCTTGTGGTGGTGGTGCTTGGCCGAGGGGCTGGCGCCGGGGAGCGGCGAGGCGCCGGCGGCCGGAGTGCCCTTGTGGCGATGGTGCTTGGCCGAGGGGCTGGCTCCGGGGAGCGGCGAGGCGCCGGCGGCCGGAGTGCCCTTGTGATGATGGTGCTTGGCCGAGGGGCTGGCTGCGGGGAGCGGCGAGGCCGCGCCGGTGGCCGACCCGCTTGCCGCTTTGCCGCTCTTCGAGGCATGGTAGCCGGCGGCGTTGGCCTTCGACTGGCACAAGTACTGGCCGTGCTTGGTGTTGCCGTAATACTTGTCGCCCTGCAGGTGGTAGACCTTAGAGCTGCTGTTGGCCCACACGACCGGGTCGCCGGCCGCGCAGCTGGGTTGCTGGCCGCCGGTCTGCGCCGCGGCCGGGGCCGCGACGGACAGCAGCGCGGCCAGCGCGCAAAGGATGAGACGACGCATCAAAGCGAGACCTTTCTCGGTGGTTTGGCTAAGAGAAGGGACGATTGCGTGAAGGGAAACACGAGGATACGACCTGTGTAACGCACTCGGCCGGCCTCTCGTCTCAAGCGCGAGCGGCGCGGCGCTGGACGGTACCCCGCGGCGCGACGTCGTATAAGCGTCGGCTACATGGGAATTCCCGTAGCCGGAGCAGTGACTCGCACCGGGGGCGCGAGCGCTCCGGGCTGGAATCTGCGGGGCCTTTCGGTCATCGCCCTCGCTCACGGGCTCAGCGATTTCTACTCCGGGATCGTGCCTTTCACGATCTTTCTGGTGCTGGCCCGCGACCACGTCTCGCCGGCCTTTCAGGGCGCGCTCGTCTTCGTGTGGTACGTGACGAGCTCGATCGTTCAGCCGCTCTTCGGCCGCTATTCGGACCGCCACGGGCGCTGGTGGTTCTTGCCGGCCGGGATCGCGCTGACCGTCACTGCGATCTCGCTGGCCGGCGCCGCTCCTTCGATCGCGCTGCTGGCGCTGTGCATCGTGATCGGCGGTTTCGGTTCGTCGATCATGCATCCGGAGGCGGGAAAGTATTCGGCGATGCTCTCGGGTGCGCGCAAGGCCGGCGGCATCTCGATCTTTCAGATCGGGGGCCAGATCGGCTACAGCGTCGGACCGGCCGTCGTCGCCTTGCTGTACGCGCGCTACGGAACGGGCGGGACCCTTCTGTTGCTCGCGCCCGGCCTGCTCGCCGTCGCCTGGCTGTTGGCCGTCATGCGCGGGGTCGACCGCGCTGCGGGCCGGCTGCACCTCGCGCATGCGGGACGCAGCGCGGCTGCAGCCGGTCCCGTCGACCGCATCGGCGTCTCGCTGCTCGTCTTCAGCACGGCCCTGCGCTATTTCGTGAGCGCCGCGTTCATGACGTACTTGCCCAACTTTCTCGTGGGGCACGGCAGCTCGATCCCGCTCGCGGGTCAGATCGTCACCGCCTTCCTGCTCGTCTCGTCGTTCGGCTTGCTGGCCGGCGGCGCGCTGGCGGATCGTTTCGGCGCGATACGCATCTCGGTGATCGCGTTGGCGGGCGCGGCGCCGCTCTTCTACGCCTTCTTCGTCCTGCCGGGGGCGGCGGGCGTGCTCGCGTTGCTCTGCGGCAGCGCGCTCCTCGCGGTCCAGAACGCTCCCGGCGTCGCGCTCGCGCAGGCCATGCTGCCCAAGAACCTCGGGATGGCGCTGGGACTGATGAACGGCGTCGGCTTCGGGATCGGCTCGGCGCTGGTCGCCGGGGTCGGCCTGGCGGTCGCCGCGTTCGGAGCCGGGCCGGCGCTCGAGAGCGTCAGCGCGGCCCCGCTCGTCGCGGCGCTGGCCTACGCCTTCGTCAGCCGCCCTTCGACAAGGGTGAGCCTGTCGAAGGGTGAGCCTGTCGAAAGGTGAGCCTGTCGAAGGGTGAGCCTGTCGAAGGGCGGAGTCAGATTCCGGCGACGAGGCGGCCTGGGGCGAGGATGCCGTTGGGATCGAAACGCGCCTTGAGCGCGCGCATCTTGTCGAGGGCCGCCGGGGCTGCGCCCCAGGCCGGGAGCCGTTCGCGCAACGCCGCCGGGGAGGAGACGATCCAGAGATTGCCTAGGGCAGCGCGCAGCGCGGGATCGTAGTCCAGGATGCGCTCGGCGAAGTGATCCTTCAGCGGCGTGCTCAGCCGGGCGATGAAGTCGCCGGTACGCAGATCGGCGATGGTCTCGAGCTCCAGCTCGTGCTCGCGGGCGAGCGCCGCGAAGGTCATGTGGCGCGCGACCAGGTCGGTGATGAGGCCGGTGCTGCGGTAGGTCACCGAAGCGGGAGCCCGCGGCTCGACGTACGCGTCGAGGAGGCGCGCGAAGGCGGCGTTGGCCTCGCCGTCGAGGATCGTCGTCGAAGGCAGGCCGGCGGCCCCGAGCGAGGAGCGCAGCTCGCGCGTGGCGCGCTGCACGAGCGCGTTCGAACCCTCCAGGAGCAGAAAGAGCCGGCCTTCGGCCCCGTCGCGCCCGTCGATCTCGGCGAAGCCGGTGATGAAGAGTGCCGCGGCCGGTTCGCTCTCGAGCCCCAGAACGTGTGCGAGCGCGCGTTCGCGCGTCCGCTCGGGGAGCGCCGCGATGGCGGCGCGGCGCAACTCGGGGAGCGGCAGCGTTTTGAAGTTCGCGCGCACGATCGCGGCCAGCGTGCCGAGCGATCCGACGTAGAGCTTGCTCATGTCGTAGCCGGTGACGTTCTTGACGACCATCCCGCCGGCTTTGGCGACGGTCCCGTCGGCGAGCACGACCGTCGAGCCGATGACGAAGTCGCGCGGCCGCCCGTAAGCCGCGCGGCGCGGACCGAGCCAGCCGCTCGCCAAGACGCCGCCGACCGTGCTGCGGCCCGCGTGCGGCGCGTCGAGCGGAACGAACTGGCCTTGCGCGGCGAGCGTCGCGTCGAGCGCTGCGACAGTGACGCCGGCCTCGACGGCGATCGTCAGATCGCGATGCTCGTACTCGAGCGTGCGGGTGAAGTTGACGAGGCTGACGGCGGCGTCGTACCGTTCGGGAACGTTGCCGAGGCCTTGCAGCGTGCTGCCGCCGAAGAAGGCGACCGCTTCGCGGCGCGCGTCGCAGGCGCGCAGCAAATCGGCCAGCGCCTCGACGCTCTGCGGCGCGTGCACCTCGCGCGGGACGCGTGCGCCGAGCGCGAACGCGCCCGGGTCGAGCGCTACACCCACGCGCCGCCCGCGGCGACGGCGTTCTGCGGCGCGCGCACCTCCGCGCAGACGGCGCCGCTCGGGAAGATCTTGTCGGGATTGAAGATCCGCTTGGGATCGAACACGTCGCGGATGCGCGCCATCGTCGCCAGGTCGTCGGCGGAGAAGACGAGCGACAGCGTCTCGCGCTTCTCGAAGCCGATGCCGTGTTCGCCCGAGATCGTTCCGCCGAGCGCGATGCACGCGCTCAAGATCTCCTTGCCCGCGTGGAAAACCGCCTCGGTCGCTTTGCGGTCGCTGCGATCGAAGAGCAGGAGCGGGTGCAGATTCCCGTCCCCCGCGTGGAAGACGTTGCCGACGGCCAGGCCGTGCTCGCTCGCGATCTCGTCGCAGCGGTGCACGGCCTCGGGCAGGCGCGTTCGCGGGACGCAGGCGTCTTGGATGTAGTAGTTCGGCGCGACGCGCCCCAGGGCGCCCGCGGCACCTTTGCGCGAGGCCCAGAGCAATTCGCGCTCGCGCGCGTTGGCGGCGGAGCGCCAGGAGAGCACGCCGTGCGCGCGCGCGATCTTGGCGATCGCTCCTTCGGCGTGGTCCATGTCTTCGAGTGGACCCGCGACCTCGACGAGCAGCACGGCGCCCGCCGCGAGCGGGAAGCCGGCGTGATAGTGCGCTTCGACGGCCTTGGTGACCGTCTTGTCCATGATCTCGAGCGCCGTCGGCACGATTCCCGCGCCGACGATCGCCGAGACCGCCGCCGAGGCCGACTCGACGTCGCCGAAAGCGCCGACGCAGACGCGGACGGCGGGCGGCGTGCGCAGCAGGCGCAACTCGATCGCGGTGATCACGCCCAGCGTCCCTTCGCTTCCGACGAGCGCGCCGGTGAGGTCGTAGCCCGGATCGTCGAGCGAAACGTGAACGACCGCGCCCGTCTCGTCGACGAACTCGACGCCCAGCACGTGGTTGGTCATCGAGCCGTAGGAGAGCGCGTGCGGGCCCCCGGCGTTCGTTCCGACGTTGCCGCCGATCGTCGAGGTCTTCTGGCTCGAGGGATCGGGGCCGAAGAAGAGCCCGTGCGGAAGCGCCGCTTTCGAGAGGTCGAGGTTGACCAGCCCCGGCTGCACGCGCGCGCGCCGGTTCGGCACGTCGAGCGCGAGGAGACGGTTCATCCGCCCGAACGAGACGACGACCCCGCCGCGCACCGGCGCGGATCCGCCGCAGAGGCCGGTCCCGGCCCCGCGCGGGACGACCGGTTCGCCGCACTCGGCGGCGATGCGGACCGCCGCGCTGACGTCGCGAGCGTCCTTCGGCAGAACGACCGCGCTCGGCAGCGACTCCTGGCTGAAAGCGTCGTAGGCATAGACGGCCAGGTCTTCGGGCGCGGTGAGGACCGCGCCGGCGCCGAGCGCGTCGCTCAGACGTGCTTGCAGCCGCGACGGTGACGCGATGCTCATCGTCCGGAGGTGCTACGCAGGCCGCGAACGGCCTTCCTGGGCGGGAGGGTCCGAGCGAAGATCGCGGCGCGCCGCCGGGCCTGCCTTCGAGGCTCAGTCGTAGAGCAAGTAGGGTTGACGCGCCGCTGCGAACTCGCCGGTTGCGGCGGTCCACTGGCGCAGGATCGCTTCGACGTCGAGGCCGCCCTGCAGGCCCAGCCGCAGCGTGTCGGTCCCCCAATCCTTGTCGAGGCCCGCGCCGTCGCGGAAGGACAGCACGGAAGGCGCGAGCGTGCGGACCGCGACCAGGATCTCGACCGCCGTGCGCACGGCCCGATACGCGCGCCGGTCGACGACGATCAGCTCGACGCCGCTCAGCGTCTTGCCGGCCCACAGGCCCGCGAGCGGTGACCAGGAAGCGGCCCGGAAGTGGACCCCCGGGATCGGCCGCGCGTTGAGGAACTCGGCGAGCTTGAACGCGTCGAGGCCGAACGCGCCGGCGTAGGCGAACGGCTTCGTAAAGCCCGTTCCGTTGTTGAGCCCGGCCCCGTCGATGAGCCCCGTCGCGGGGTAGAGCAGCGCGGTGCGCCAGTCGGGGATGTTGGGCGACGTCTGCACCCAAGCGAGTCCGGTGTCGGGCCAGAGCATCGAACGGCGGTAGCCTTCCATCGCGATCACGCGCAGCGTGCAGCCGATCTTGAAGCGCTCGTCGTACATGCGCGCCAGTTCGCCGACCGTCAGGCCGTGGCGGAGCGCGAGCGGATAGAGTCCGATGAACGACGAGAAGCGCGGATCGAGGACCGGGCCTTCGACGATGTCGCCGCCGAGCGGATTGGGACGGTCGAGGACCCACACTTCCTTCTGCGTCTCGCGGGCCGCTTGCATCACGTAGGCCAGCGTCGAGATGTAGGTGTAGGCGCGATCGCCCACGTCTTGGATGTCGAAGAGGAGCACGTCGACGCCGCTGAGCATCGCCGCGCCGGGATGGCGCGTCGCTCCGTAGAGGCTGTAGACGGGCAGATTCGTCTGCGGATCGGTGTACGAGGGAACGTACGCCCCGGCCGGCCGGTCGCCGCGAAAGCCGTGCTCGGGCGCGTAGATCGCGCGCAAAGCGATCTCCGGATTGCGGCGGATCGCGTCGACGGTCGTCTCGAGCCGTGACGTGACGCCCGTCTGATTGGTGACGATGCCGGCGCGCCGTCCGCGCAAGTCGCGCCAAGCCTCGCGCAGGAAGACCTCGTCGCCGAGCGTCACGCCGGCGGGCGGCATCGGCGCGGCCCCGGCCGGAGCCGGCGCGGCGGCGCAGGCCGCGACCCCGGCCGAAGCGGCGGCCAGAAGCGCCAGGGCTCGGCGCCGCTTCACTAGGTGCTCGGGAGCGGGCGCACCGGCGCGCTGCGCTTGGCTTCTTCGGCCTTGCGGAACTCGGCTTCGACGCCGCTGCGGATGCGTTCGAGTAAATCGCGAGCGGTCGCGGTGGCGATCGCGTGACCCGCTATCGCATCGAACGCCTCGCCGACGAGGCCGCCGGGAGGCGAGTAGTTGCCTTCGAGGATCAGCCAGAAGCGATCGTAATCCTGGTCGCCGTCGACGTACAGTTCGCCGTCGAAATTGGGGAAGGGACCGCCGTCTTTGGGCGTCCAGGTGACGCGGTAGCGCGGCACCATGTCGCTCGGGTTGTGTTCGGGGACGAACGTCGCGACGACCGTCTTGCTCAGAGCCAGCGGTTTGGCCAAGCCGGGGACGTCGATGTTGAAGCGCAGGGGCAACTGCGCGGCGTCCTCGCCTTGCTTCGTGTGAAGGTGGAAGAACGAGGTGACGCGCGCGCCGGCTTGCGCCAGCGGGGCGTCCATCAGCATCCGTTCCGAGAGCTTGGTCATAGGATCTCCTCGGTCTGCGCTTGGGCCCGAACGAGCCGGCCCTCGGCCTGCGCTCCTGCAGCGTACCTCACGCGATGGTGACGGTTTCGTCGGTCGGCACGACCCATACTGCGACGCGGCTGCGCGGGCCGGCGGCCCGCAGGCCGCATCGTCGTTGCGTCATCTTCGGCGAGCGCTCGCTGCGGCGCTCCGGGGCCCGCAGCGGGGGCAGCGGACGGTCGGACCGAGGGCCGGCAAGGAGCGGTCGAGAGCTTCGCGGCGTGAGCGGGTTCCTTCGTAGGCTTGACGAAAGCGAAGTTTCTGCCAGAGCAGTCTGTGCGGTCGTGATGGAAGTAGAAGATCGGCAAGGACGCATCCTGGTGGTCGACGACGAGCCGGCCATACGGGATGTTTTAGTCCAATATCTTCGTGACGAGGGGTTCGCCGTAGACGAAGTCGGCGACGGCGTCAGCGCCCTGAAGAAGTCGCAGGAGTTCTCGCCGGACCTCCTGATCCTCGACCTGAACTTGCCATTGATGTCGGGGACCGAAGTCTTCCGGCGCCTGCGCGAATGGAGCGACGTCCCGGTGATCATGCTGACCTCGCGGATGAACGAAGTCGACCGCGTCGTGGGGCTCGAGCTGGGCGCCGACGACTACATCGGCAAGCCGTTCAGCCCGCGGGAAGTCGTGGCGCGCGTCAAGACCGTTCTGCGCCGCTACCGCCGCTCGAGCGTCGCGCGGCCCGCGGCCGAGAAGACGCAGCGCATCGGCGCGCTCGAGATCGACCGCGCCGGTCACGAAGTGCGCGTCGGCGGGAAGAAAGTGGGGCTCACGCCGATGGAGTTCCGCATCCTCGAGGTGCTGGCGAGCAACATCGGGCGTGCCTTCAGCCGCGATCAGCTGCTGGACAAGATATCGACGGACGGGGCCGTGGTCTTCGACCGGACGCTCGACCGGCACATCGCGAACCTCCGGCAGAAAGTCGAGATCGATCCTTCGCATCCGCGCTACATCGTGACCGTCTTCGGGGTCGGCTACAAGCTGGTGGAGGGCGCTTGAGAACCGTCATTCACGAGATGCGCAACCAGCTCGCGGTCGCGGTCGCCAACATCGAAGCCTTCATCGACGGGAAGTTCGAGCCCAGTCACGAGCGCTTGACGGCCGTGCTGCAGGCGCTCAACGAGCTCGACGTGCTGATGAACGACTTGCGCTCGAGCGCCTCGCCCGTCGGCATGCGCAGCCGCTTCGAGTCGATCAACGTCTGCGAGCTGATCCGCAACGAGGCGACCGCGATGGAGGCGAAGGCCGAGGAAAAGGGCGTGCAGCTCAGCATCGTGCGCTGCGCGCACCCGGTGCCGGGTTGCTTGGAATTCTACGGAGACCCGGTCCGCATCGGCCAGATCTTGAAGAACGTCATGCTCAACGCGATTCGTTACACGCCGACGGGACGCTCGATCGTCATCGATTGTCACCGCGAGTCCGATCAGGTCGTCTTTCAGGTGAGCGACGAAGGCCCGGGCATTCCCGCGCAGGAGTTCGGACGCATCTTCGAAGACGGCTTTCGCGGCGACGCCGCGGCCGAGCTGCCCGGCAGCGGGATCGGTCTTTCGCTCGTGAAGTCGCTCGTCGAAGAGCACGGCGGCTCGATCGACGTCGAGAGCGTCCCCGGCCACGGAGCGACCTTCATGGTGCGGCTGCCGGGGACGGTCGGCGGCGGGGCGAGCGGCGAAAACGGCAGCCCGAGCTGCAAGGTTTGCGCGGGCCCCTGCCGCCACTGAGCGGCGCTGCGCCTGCGTTCGCCACGACGTTCACCGCCGCTTCATAAAAGACGTACGAGTCGTTGTTACGCTTGCGGCGAGTCATCTCGCTTCGGAGTCAACCCGTCATGTGCGACCTCCACCAGCGGATTTTCGTCGCCTGCCCGCCTTCCGAGGCGACGCTGCAGATCGCGACGTTCTTCCGCGACCGGCGGCCCGTGGGTCGAGAGACGGATCTCTCGCAGACGGTTTCGTTGGCCTTGCGGGCGCCGGTGATGCTTCCGTCGCTGCGGACGGCGATCGTTCTGCAGCGCGACATCGTGGTCACGCTGCAGGAGCTCGCTGAGCGCGAGGCCTCGCCGGCGCGCGTCCGGGTCGACTGGGAGCCGGCGGGCGGCGGGCCGTTCCCGCGCTTCCACGGGGCGATGCTGGCCGAGCCGAGCGAAGGCTACGACGGGTTCTGTCTCGTCCTCGACGGCGCGTACGAACCGCCGCCCGGCGGCGGGGGCGAGAGCTTCGACCTCGCGGTCGGCCACCGCATCGCGCTGGCGACCGCTCGCAGCCTGCTGGGCGAAGTGCGCGACGCCGTCGAGCGCTCGTACAAAGCGGGCGAGTTCGCCAAGCGCGTGCGCCGGGCCGGCAGCGGAAGCGCGACGCCGGCTCCGGTCAGCCCGCCTTAAAGATTCAGCCGGTTTTGGAGTCCTGCGCGGCGAGATACTCGGCTTCGATGCCGTCGCGGATCCGCTCGAGCAGTTGGCGGATCGTGGCCCGGGCGATGCGCCGTCCGACCAGGGCGTCGAACACGTCGCCTGCGATCCCGCCGGGCGGAGCATAGCGGCCGGCGATGGAGACGACGCTGCCCTCGGAATCCATCGCGGCGTCGGCCACGACGGTCCCGGAAAACGCTGGGTAGGGCCCACCGCCCTCCGGCGTCCACGAGAGGCTGATGATGCGGTTGAGTTCGTCCGCGTCGCGGTCGTACGTCAGCTTCGCGACGACGCGTTTCTCGAAGGCGGCGTGTCCGGGGAGTCCGAGGGCGCTGGCGGGCGCGCGCAGCTCCACGACGAGCGTCCCGTCGCCTGAGACCAGACCGTACAGGAAGCGTTCGAGATAGGACTCGACTTCTTGCGGGGGACAATCGACGTGTTCGGAGGCGAGGATCGTGGTGGTCATGCGTGCACCATTCGCCGAAGCGCTTTCGGTGCAGATGTGGAAGGCCCATTCATCGGCGCTTCATGCGGTCGCGTTAGGCTGAGCGAAATGAGCACGTTCGAGCGCATCGTCGTCCCGGTCGACGGCTCGGAGCCTTCCGAAAGAGCCGTCGCGCTCGCCATACGGCTGGCGAGCGATCTGCAGGCGGCGCTGACCTTCTGCCACGTCGTCGACCGCGAGGCCATCGTGGCCCAGTATATCGCCGTGCCGTACGGCGACGCGGGGCCCTCCCTCGAGCTTGCCCATCAGGAGGGCGAACGGTTTCTCGAGATGGCAGCCGGGAAGGCGAGCCAAGCCGGTGTCGAGGCTCGGACCAAGCTGCTCGAGGGCCCCGCGGTCGAGGAGATCGTCCGCTTCAGTCGAGCGGAGCGCTTCGATCTGATCGTCATGGGAAGCCACGGACGGCGCGGCCTCGCGCGCATCTTCATGGGCAGCGTCGCCGAGGGCGTGCTGCGTACGGCTCCGCTGCCGGTGCTCGTCGTGCGTTGCGACGACGCAAGCACGCAGACCGCCGGGACGTGAAGACGCGGCGACTTTTGTAGCGACGCTGCGCATGCAGCGTTCGAGAGATCTCGCAGCGTCCGAAAATTTCCACGCTCGCGAGAAGGTTCAGAGTTGCAACGTGAAACACACCTCACTAGGGAAATTAGATTGTCCCACGACATCGTTGTCTAGGGGGAACTACATTACTAGCCATGTCTAATTTATCCGACAAAGAGGAGCCGTTACCGGCAACGATCGGCTTCGTCTTCACGATCGGCGTGCTGTTCGCGATCGGATGGTTCGTCATGTTCGCACTGCTGAAGGACCGGTTCTGAGGCATGCACATCTATCGTTCCGAGAAAATTTGGATGACGTTCGTCGTCATCATGATGGTCGTGTTCCTGGCGACGATTTCCACAGCGGCGGTCGTCGACGGGCTCGTACCGCCGAGCCACGTTCAGGCGATCGATCCGACCAAGGTCTCCGAGACCCCGCCGTTCGACCACCCCGGACTGCGCAAGGTCGCCGACGGCACCTACGAGGCGTACTACGTGGCGCGCATCTTCTCGTTCACGCCGCAGCACCTCGAGATCCCGGCCGGCTCGCGCGTGACGTTCTACGTCACCAGCGCCGACGTGGAGCACGGGTTCAGCGTCCCCCTGACCGGCGTCAACACGATGGTGACGCCGGGCTGGGTGAGCACGGTCTCCCACACCTTCAAGACGCCCGGCAAGTATCTGCTGGTCTGTAACGAGTACTGCGGCGCCGGCCATCAATTGATGGCCGGCGACATCGAGGTCAAGTGATGGCGGCCATCGTCGACGGCAAACTGCGCGGTTCGCAAGACACCCCGGTCGTGGCGCGCGAGAACGGGCTGGTGCTCGCGCACATCTACACCTCAACGACCGCGCTGACGCTGGGAGCGCTCTTCGGTCTCTTACAGGGTTTTTCTCGCGCCAACTTTCTGGTGATTCCACCGGAGTTCGATTACTACCGCGTCCTCACGGCGCACGGCGTGCTGATGGCGCTCGTGTTCACGACGTTCTTCATCACGGGCCTCTTCACGTTTGCGACGTACCGCTCGATCCCGCGACCGGACCGCTCGGTCAGGGTCGGCTGGATCGGCTGGGGCTTGATGCTGCTCGGCAGCGCGCTCGCAGCCGGCGAGATCATCGCCGGAAACGCGACGGTGCTCTACACGTTCTACGCGCCGCTCAAGGCCGACCCGCTCTTCTATTTCGGGGCGACGTTCCTGATTCTCGGCACGTGGGTCGTCGGCTGGGACGTCGCCGAAAACGTGATCTACTTCAAGCGCAACCATCCGGGCGAGCGCATCCCGCTCCCGGCGTACGGCGCGATCGCGACGGTCGTCATGTGGGTCATCGCCACGCTCGGCGTGGTCGCCGAAATGGGCTTGATCATTCCGTGGTCGCTGGGCTGGACGCAGGGCATCGACGTCGAGCTCTCCCGCATGCTCTTCTGGTACTTCGGGCATCCGCTCGTGTACTTCTGGATCATGTGCGCCTACCTGATCTGGTACAACTTCCTGCCGACGACCTACGGCGGCAAGAACTTCAGCGATTCGCTCACGCGGCTCGCGTTCTTGATGCTGCTGCTGCTCTCGACGCCGGTCGGGCTGCATCACCAATTCCTCGAACCCGGCATCTCGGCGGGCTGGAAGTGGCTGCACACCGTGACGACTTACGGGGTCGTGATTCCCTCGTTCATGACCGCCTTCGCGATCTTCGCGAGCTTCGAGCTCGCCGCGCGCAAGGCGGGAAAGAAAGGCTTCCTGCAGATCGTGCGCTGGCTGCCCTGGGGCAATCCGACCTTCAGCGGCTGCGCGCTCGGGATGATCCTGTTCCTGGTCGGCGGCTTCGGCGGCATCGTCAACTCGTCGTACAGCATGGACATCCTGGTGCACAACACGATGTGGATCGTCGGACACTTCCACGTCACCGTCGGCGGCCCGGCGGCGCTGAGCTTCATCGGGGCCGCGTACACGCTCGTACCGGCCGTCACCGGGCGCCAGCTCTTCGCGCCCAAGCTCGCGGTCGCTCAAACGTGGATGTGGTTCATCGGCATGATGATGATGTCGACGGGGATGCACGTCGCCGGTCTGCTCGGCTCGCCGCGGCGGACCTCGGACGTGACCTACTTCGGCGCGGCCGGCGCGCAGAGCTGGCACGGCGAGATGGTGCTCGCCGCGATCGGCGGGGCGATCCTGTTCGTCAGCATCCTCATGTTCGTGATCGTCGCCGTGGGCACGCGCCTGCGCGACTATCATCCCCAGAAGCGCGTGCAGTTCGGGTTCGCGCCGGCCATGGAAGGAACGATGGAAACGCCGGCGGTCCTCGATCGCATCCCGACCTGGGGTGCCGTTGCGATCGGGCTCGCCGTGCTCGCTTACGCCGGCCCGTTGTACCAACTGCTCTCGACGCCGCACTTCCTCGCACCCGGCATGCGAACGTGGTAGCAGCCCTTCTGGGGCTGCTGCTGGCGACCGCTCCGGCGCCGTTCGTTCCGACCCTTCAGATCGGAGACCCGGCGCCGGAGACGGTCCTGGCCGATCAAGACGGGCGCCCCTTCTCGTTCCGCGCTCTGCGCGGCGAGACGGCGCTCGTCTCGTTCGCGTACACGCGATGCCCCGACGCCGACGAGTGTCCGCTCGTCTCCGGCAAGTTTCTCTGGTTGCAGAATCACTCGCGCGGCGAGCCGATCGCGCTGGTCGAGATCACGCTCGATCCAGATCACGACCGGCCGGCGGTCATGCGGGCCTACGGCAAGCTGTTCGAAGCCGATCCCAAGCGCTGGAAGCTGGTGAGCGGTGACCCGGCGGCAGTCCGCGAGGTGACGACGCGGCTCGGCGGGGTCGTCCTGGAGCGGCGCGCCGGCGGAGGTCTCGTGCACGGCGAGGCGGTCGTCGTCGTCGGTCCGGACGGACGGATCGTAGACCGCATCCCGGGTGCCGGCTGGGCTCCCGATCAGGTGCTCGCGCTCGCGCTCCAGACCGCACGGCGCCCGAGCGATCCGTGGGCGCGCCTGCGGCTCGCGCTGACGCGCGGCGTCGCCGCGCTGTGCGGAGGCTCGGGCGCCTCGGGCGTCGCCGTGTGGACCGCGCTGCTCATTTTCTCCGTGCTGCTGCTCGGCATCGGCTTCATCGTGATGCCGCTCTTCCGCGCGCCGCAGCGGCGGTAAGGATTCGCTGCGTCCACGATATTTCCAAATGCGGCGAACGCAGCGCCACAGGAGCACCATTCTGCTCTCAGGAACGTCACTCGCACTCGTTACTGCCAAGGAGGGTCGGTCTTTCCTTTTGGATCCTTCTCTCGTGGAGTCTTAAGATGGCGGATTCATCGACGCGCAAGCTGCGGCAGGGGACTTTCGCTTTGTCGGGCAGCCTCGTTCTCGCGGCACTCGCTTTCATAGCGGGCTGCAGTTCCTCAGGTGGGAGTTCTTCCTCGGTGCCCGGGGGGTCGACGGCTCCGTCGGCGGCGCCCTCGACGGCCCCCTCGACGGCTCCGTCGGCAGCCGCCAATGCATGTGCTGCAAACGCGGTCACGGCATCGATCGGAGCCGCAGGCGGCCCGATCTCGAACTCGACCTCGGGAACGATCACCGAGACCTTCGCGGCCGCGGCGTTCTCGAGCGCGACGACGGTTTCGCTGGGCTATCTCGCCTCGGCGAGTCTCCCCGCGCCGCTCGCGCGCGTCGCGAGCCCCGGGAGGGTGTCCCCGCTCTTCACGGCCGGAGCCGGCAACACGTACGTGACGGCATTCTGCACCTCGTTCGGCGGTGCGACGCTGAACGGGGCGGCTTCGCTCAGCGGTGGGACCAACGTCGTTCCCTCCAGCATCGCCGCCGGCACGCAGCTCAACATCGCCATCAACCAGAACAACACGTGGGTCGACGTGGGCTCGGCGCTGGTCGGGGCCAACGGCACGTTTACGTCGACGGCGCCCACGGTCGCCGCGCCCGGCATCACGCAGGCCGGCACGTACCTCGTCTATCTGCCTGCCGCGGGCACGAACACGACCCAGATCAACCTCGGCTTCGCGATCATCGCCGACGACTCGTCGGGCTTTCTCGCGAATGGCCTGCAGTACGTCCAGCTCGAGAACTCGTCGGGCGTCGCCCTGCCGACGCCGACCACGACCTTCTATCCGATCGCGGCGGGCGATTTGGACGGCGAATCGCTCACGCCCGACGCTTCGCGGGGCGCTGTCGTGGACGGGGGTAATTCGGTCTACTTCTTCTCCGGGATCCCGCAGGGCAATTTCATCCTCTCGCCCACCACCGTGGACATCACGGCCTACGGCGGCGACGGCGACTCGATCGCAAGCCTGCCCGGCGGCGACCAGGCCGTCGCCTCGGGGAACGGCACGCAACTGGCGGTCCTCTCCGGCATCCTCGCTGGCAACCCGGTCGTCGCCGACACGATCAACAACGGCCTAGTCGGCGGAACGCAGACCGACGACCGCGACGGCTTGGTCTCGTCGGTGGACGGGAAGGTGCTGCTCTCGCGCGGCAGCAGCGGCATCGACGTCTTCAACGTCACGCCGGTGGCGGCGCATGCGGGCTCGACCGGCACGGGAACGACGAGCTTCAGCTTCACGCTGAAGCAAACGCTCGCGACCGGAACCGCGGGTGCAGTCGCATCGCCCTTCTTTGAAGACGGACGCGACGGCATGGCGATCAGCCCGACCGATTCTTCGCGGGCCGTCGTCGTCGGTCGCAATTCCAGCGACGTCCCGGTGATCCAACTGTTGACCGGCTTGACGAGCGGCACCGTGACGGTGCAGTCGCTCGAGGCTCGCCTGCCGGCCGGCAGCGGGCACGCCCTCTCCCTGGTGCAGCGGCATCCGGAGACGTCGCACCGCCTGCCGCAGGCGCTGACGCCGACGGCCGGCAGCACGCTGTACGCGGTGACGATCACGCCGGACGGAACGACGGCGTACGTGTCGACCGACGCCGGCATCATCACCGTCAGCGGCGTGAACACCGGGAATCTCGCTCAAGTCGGCACAGTCTACGCACCCGTCATCACCATCCCCGGCGGAACGCTCACCCTCGAGGGTTCGCCGTCGATCGGAGTCTTGCCGGACGGCAAGTATCTCGTCGCGGTTGCTCCCGAGGACAGCTTGACGGCGCTGTCGAGTCCGACCGACTCGAACCAAGGGACTTCGGTGGTCGTGACGATTCCGATCGGAGCGGGCGACGTGCTCGGAGCGACCCCAGCCGGTCAGTTGAACTACGTCGTCTCACCCTTCAACGATCAGATCGTATTCCATTAGGGTTCTAGCCGACCGGGCCGGACCGCAGTGAACCGATGGACGCGCTTGGCGCTGTTCGTCGTAAGCTGCGGCTCCGTGCTCGGCGCTCTGGCGTTCGTCTCCGCCCCGCAAAGCGTCTTCCCCGCCATCGCGCTCGCGCGAGTCGAGGTCTTCGCCGACGCCGGGGAGCTGCCGTCGGAACAAGTCCGCAGTGAGGTCGCGGCGCCGCTCGAAGCGGCGTTCGCGACCTTACCCTTTCTGAGCACGACGCGAACCTACGCCGATCCCGGGAAACTCGAGCTCGAACTCGACTTCGATCCCAAGAGCGATCCGAACGAAGATCTGCGCAACGTACAAGCCGCGCTCGCGGGCGTGCGCGACCGGCTTCCGGTTTCGCACCTAACGACGCTGATCGAGGGCCCCAACATGGAGCCCGTCGTCAGCTACGCGATCACCTCGGCATCGACCGCTCAGTCCGAGCTGCGGCGCCGCGTCGAGGGCGTCGTCGTGCCGCTCTTCGTCGGGACGCCGGGGCTCGGCCGGCTGACCGTTTTCGGCGGTCCGCGTCCGGCCTATCACGTCACGCTCGACGCCGCCAAGAGCGCCGCGCTCGGTATCTCGCCGCGTGCGGTCGCCGACGCGATCGCGAGCGCCAATAGGCCGCGTGCGGCCGGCTCGATCGAGACCTCCCGCGAGCGGCTCGCGGTGATCTCGGGCGGGGCGCTGCAGCGCGCGGCCGACTTCGCCGGCGTGCGCGTCGCGAGCGCGCGTTCCGGCGTCACGGTTCCCCTTTCGGCAGTCGCCCGCGTCACGTATGGCGACGAGCCGACGGGAGAGCAGACCTCGTTCGATGCGACCCGGGCGGTCATCCTCAACGCGTACCCGATCGCTTCCGGCGACGCGGTCGCGCTCAAGCGAAGCGTCGAGCAGCGCCTGACTGGGCTACGTGCTGCGCTGCCGGCCGACGCGCGCATCGTCGCCTCGTGGGACCAGACGCGCCTCATCCTCGCCTCGCAGGAGGCGCTGCGCGACGAAATGCTGGCCGGCGCGCTGATCGCGCTGCTGGTCATCTTCTGGTTTCTGCGCGACCGCGCGCTGACGCTGGCCGCGGCGATCGTGCTGCCCGCCGCGCTGGCCTTGACCGTGCTGATCCTCGTGCGCGCCGGATTCACGCTCGACCTCATGACCCTCGGCGGGCTGGCGATCGCGATCGGACTCATCATCGACGAGGTGATCGTCGTCGTCGAGGCGATCGCGAGCGCCCTCGAGGGCCGCCCGCCGAGCGAGCGCCGGGCGGCGATCGCCGAGGCGATGCGCCGCGTCGCCAAGCCGCTGATCGCCTCGACCGCTTCGAACGTCGTCGTCTTCCTGCCGCTGGCGTTTCTCTCGGGCGTGCCGGGCTTTTTCTTCCGCGCGCTCTCGGTGACGCTGGCCGTCGCGCTCGTCGTATCGATCGTGCTCTCGCTCGCGCTCGCGCCGGCGCTCGCGCTGACGCTCGGCGCGCGCGCGCACGCCAAGGCTCCGCTGCGGGGCTTCGAGCGCGGGTATCTGGCGTGCCTGCGCTGGGCGCTGCGGCACACCCTCGTGGTGAGCGGCTGCGCCCTGCTGACGGTCGCGGCGGCGCTCTGGCTCTTGTTCCGGGTTCCGAGCGATTTTCTGCCGTCCGTCGACGAAGGTCAATTCGAGATCAAGTACGCCCTGCCGCCCGGCACGTCGCTCGCTGCCGCCGAATCGATCGAGCTCGCGCTCGAGCGCGCCGTGCTGGCCGACCGCTCGGTGCTGCACGAAGCGCGCCTCTCGGGCGTGGACACGAACGGGCTCGTCGCCACGCCGCCCGATGCGGGCACGATCCGCGTCACGCTCAAGCCTCACGCCGATTCGTTCGACCGGGTCGCCGCGCGGCTGCGCTGGGCGATCGGCGGGGTCGATCCCAACGCGGCGGTCGAGATCCATCAACTGCTCGAAGACCAGATCAACGATCTCTCAGGCGCGACCGAGCCCGTCCAGCTCGCCGTGCGCGGACCCTCCGGGCCTCGAATCGCGCAGATCGCTTCGCATCTCGCCGACGACATCGACGGGCTGCCGGGAGTCGTCGACACGTTCGACGGCGTGATCTGGCAGCCGCGCATCGTCCGAGCCTATCCGCGCTCCGGCGAAACGGCCGACGAGTTCGCCGACGATCTCCAAGCGCGCGTCGGAGGCATCACGGCGACCGAGATCGCCTCGGACGGCGCGCGCATTCCGGTCGTCGTGCGCGTCGCCGATCGCCTTCCGCTCGCACGGCGCTTCACGCTCGCAGCGCCCGAACTGGCGACGACGGTGCAGGAGGAGAACGGCGTCCGGATCGTGCGCGTGACCGCCGACATCGAGAACGCCGACCTCTCGACCGTGATGGCCGGGATCCGGCACAACATCCGCTACGCGCTGGCGAACCTGCCGCCGGGGTACTCCATCGAGATCGGCGGCGCGGCGGCCGCGCAAGGCGCCGCCTTCCGCGAGTTCGCGGCGATCTTCGGACTCGCGGTCGTGCTGATCTTCGGCGTGCTGCTCGCGACCTTCAACTCGTTCCGCCTTCCGCTCGTCGTGCTCGCGGCCGTTCCGCTCGCGCCGATCGGCGTGGCACTCGCCCTGGCGGCGACCAACACTTCGTTGAACGTCGCGTCGTTCATGGGGATCCTCTTGCTGATCGGGATCGTGGTGCGCAACGGGATCCTGCTCGTCGAGCGCGCGAGCGCCCGCGTCCTCGAGGGCGCGACGCCGGTCGAGGCGATGGAGCGTTCGGCGATCGAACGGCTTCGGCCGATCCTGATGACGACGTTCGCGACGCTCGCTGCGCTCGGTCCGCTGGCGCTGGGCTTGGGAGCCGGCGCGGAGATGGAGCGACCGCTGGCGATCGCGGTCATCGGCGGGATCGTGAGCGCCACCTTGCTCACGCTCGTGCTCATTCCGGTGCTCTACGTCGGCAGAACGCGCCCGCGTGCCGCGCCGGCGCGCTTGGGCAATCTGTCCTCGCCCGGTTATTCCTAAAGCGGGACGAACTCCGGCCGCGCAGCCGCCGGGATGAGCCGGGCCGCCGAGGCGAGCTCGAAGAGCGCTTCGACCGCGGCGATGCCGGCGTCGCCGAGGTCGCGCGAGGACTCGTTGACGTAGAGCGCGATGTGCGCGCGCATCACGTCCTCGTCCATCTCGAAAGCGTGCTCGCGGACGTACGGCGCGACGGCCGCTTCGTCGGCGCGCGCGAAGTCCAAGCTCGCGCGGATCGTCTCGTCGACGCGTGCGGCCGCGGCGTCGTCGAGGTCGCGCCGGGCGAGGATCGCACCGAGCGGGATCGGATGGCCCGTCTCGCCCTCCCACCAGGCGCCGAGGTCGCTGAGCTGCACCAGGCCGGCGCGCTGGTAGGTGAAGCGCGACTCGTGGATGATCAGCCCCGCATCGGCGTCGCCGCGGGCGACCGCGTCGACGATGCGGTCGAAGCGCATCGGCACGGTTTCGACCGGACGCTGCAGCGCCAGGCGCAGGAGCAGGAAAGCCGTCGTCATCGCGCCGGGGATCGCGATGCGCGCGTGCGGCGGCAGCGAGGCCAGCGGACGCGCCTCGCCCGCGTCATCCGGCCTGGCGACGACGAGCGGCCCGCAGCCGCGTCCGAGCGCTCCACCCGCGCGCAGGATCCGGTAGCGGTCGAGCAGATAGGGGATCGCGCCGTAGCTGACCTTCGTCAGCTCGTGCCGTCCCGCGAGTGCCGCTTCGTTGAGCGCTTCGACGTCGTCGAGGACGACGCTGACCGGCGGTGAACCGGCCAGCATCCCCTTCGTCCAGGCTGCGAAGATATAGGTGTCGTTGGGACAGGGCGAATAGGCGAGGGAGAGCCGAGATTGGCTCATTGCACCTTCGTGAAGTCGTAGCGATCGAGCGGAAGGTACGAGCCGTCGGGCGCGACCTGCTCGTCGGAGAGCGTGAATTGGCGCGCGTTGAGGCGCGAGATCGTCGCCCGCTTGCGATACTGCACTCCGCTCGTATAGGCGGCGTCGCCGTAGAACGAGATGTGCCCGTTCTGCCAGCCCAGCGGTGACACGAGCAGCGCGTAGCCCGGCGAGCCGTCGAGCTGCAGCATGGTCCAATGGCCCGCGAGCGGATCGTAGCCGAGGAAGAAGAAGTCGCGCCCCTTCCCCTCGGCGCCGAAAATCCAGCGTCCCTTCATCGTCATATCGATGACGTAAGAGGATTCATTCGGGTTCGGCTGGCGCGCCGCTCCGGCGACGTGGAGACGTGTATCCCAGGTCCCGCTCATCCATGCCGCTTGGCGCAATTGCCAAATGGGAGAGCTGCGTTCGCTCGCGACGCGGGGGTCGCCGGCCCGCGCTGCGACCGGGACAAACGGTACGCCGGCTTCCGGGGTTGCGGTCGGGACCGGGGCGGACGGCACGGGCGTCGGCGTGGGAACGGGCGTAGCGGCGGGTCTGGCGGTGGCCGCCGGTCTGGGTGTAGGCCGCGGCCTCGGCGTGGGCGTGGGCGTGGGCGCGAGCGTGGGCTTGGGCGTCGGCGTTGGCGTCGGCGTCGGCGTCGGCGTCGGCGTCGGCTGAGGCGTGGGCCTGGGCGCGGGCGTGGCTAGGGGCCTGGGAGTGACCAGAAGCCTGGGCGTGGCAGCAGGCCTGGGAGTGAGCGCGGGCCTCACCTTGCGGGGAGGCGGCGAGGAGGTGGGCTTGGGTGCGGTCGTCGGCGTCGGCGAAGGGCTCGGCGACGGACTCGGTGACGGGCTCGGGCTAGGCGAAGCCTGCGGCGGCTTCGGCGTGAATTTAAAGGGCCAAGCCTCCACTGCCGCAGGGGAGGTCGCCAGCGCGACGGCCAGCCCAGCCGACGCGATGCCGGCGATCCCAAACAAACGGCGTCCCACGCTCAACGTTGCGACTCCTCAGACGATGATGCGATCGAGTACGGCTTCGAGCGCAGCGGCTGCCGCGCGTGCGCCCGCAGCGAAATCCCACGCGCTTCGGGCACGGTCACCGACGTAATTAGAAATACCACGAACTTCCAGCGCGGGGACCCCGCTCTGCCCTGCGGCTCGAAGGACCGAGAACCCTTCCATCGATTCGGTGTCGGCGCCGTAGCGCGCCGCGAGGCGCTCGCCCGTGGCGCTGGTCGCGGTCACGCTCGCCACCGTGATCCCGCTGCCGACCCGATAGGGCAGCCCCGCGCAGCGCTCGAGCAGCTCTTCGTCCGCGTCGGCGCGTTCGATCAGCGAAGCGCCGTCGGGCAGCGTGAACGCTCCTCCGCCTTCGAGGCCCAGCCCGGCGAGCCACTCCGTCGCGACGAGCAGCGCCTCGCCGACGCGCGCCCGTTGGGGAAACGCGCCCGCGATGCCGGCGTTGACGACGGCCCCGTACCGCGCCGCGCTCAGCGCTCGCGCCGTCGCGACGGCCGCTTCGACCGGCCCGACGCCGCAGATCAGGAGCTCCACGTCGGCGCGCCGCCGGAAATACCGCAGCTCCGACTCGAGCGCGCAGACGACCAGGACCGTCGCCATGCCGCCTACCGCACTCCGATGAACTTGTGGGTTTGGAGCGAGAGGCGGAAGCGGGCCGGTTCGGCCTTGAGCGCCTCGAGCGCGAGCGCGACGTTCCGCGGCTCGTTGCCCTCGGGCTGGAGGAAGATCGGAAGCGCGCGCGCCGCGAACGCCTCGAGCCATTCGCGCGGGACGCGCCCGTCGACGATCAGCTTGACTTCATCGGCGCGAGCCGCCATCGCCGGATGGAGCCGCTCTTTGGGGGAGACCGTCAGCCAGACGTCGCCGGGCAGCTCGACCGGAACGGTCCCGTTCGATTCGACGTGCACGCGCCGTCCGTCCGCGCGCAACGCCTCGATCAGCGCGCTCGAGGCGCGTTGCGCGAGCGGCTCGCCGCCCGTGAGGATGACGGTCGGGCAGCGGCCGCCGAGCTCTCCCACCTGGGCGACGACCTCCTCGACCGGCGCGAAAAAGCGCAACGCGTAGTCCGTGTCGCAGAAACGGCAGTTGAGATTGCAGCCGGCCAGGCGTACGAAGACCGCAGGCGTCCCGGTCCACGTCCCCTCGCCCTGGATGCTGTAAAAAAGCTCAACGAGCGCGAGCATCGTCGGCGCGAACGATCGCGCAAGCGGTCGGCGTCTCCCAAAGGGCGATCTCGGCGAGGCCCGGCAGGCGCGGCGCGAGCTGTTCCCAGGCCCACTGCGCGATGTGTTCCGCCGTCGGATTGGGCAGCAGATCGTTCAGCGATGAATGATCGAGGCGTTCGACGACGGCCGCCTCGACGACCGCCGCGAGCTCGTCGAAATCGAGGACCATGCCTTGCGACGGGCCCGCACCTTGCAGGGGGCCTGCGACGGCGACGTCGAGCCGGTACGAGTGGCCGTGCAGACGGCTGCATTTCCCCGGATGGTGCGGCAGCACGTGGGCCGCCTCGAAGCGGAACTGCTTGCGGATGAGCACGGCGTGACGACTTCGCGAGGCGGCGCACGCCGCCCCTCGCCGCGCGCTCCGGTCCGCAACGGATTAGAGCTCGCCGGCCGGACCCATCGCCTGCAGGCGCTTCTTGAGGTCGAGGAGGAAGGCGCTGGCCACGGCCCCGTCGAGGACGCGATGGTCGAGCGAGAGGCAAACGTTCATCATCGCGCGGATCGCGATGGCGTCGCCCTCGACGACGACGGGGCGCTTGACGACGGCCTCCATCGTGACGATGCCGGCTTGTCCGCCGTTGATGATCGGAGCCGAGAGGATCGAGCCGTTCGCTCCCGTGTTGTTGACGGTGAAGGTTCCGCCCGACAGTTCGTCCGCGGAGAGCTTTCCCGTCCGGGCCCGCTCGATCAACCGCCCCGCCGCCAGCGCCAACCCCGCGATCGAGAGGTTGTCCGCGTCACGGATCACGGGCACGACGAGATTCGCGTCGAGCGCGATCGCGATGCCGACGTTGATCTCGCGATGCACGAGGATGCCGTCCTCGGCGAAGCGCGCGTTCATCAGCGGAAAGGCGCGCAGCGACTGCACGACCGCATGGATGAAGAACGGGAGCAAGGTGAGCGTGCGGCCCTTCTCGCGGCTGAAGCGCTCCTTTTCGCTCTCGCGCCACTTCCAGAGGTTGGTCGCGTCGACTTCGACCATCGTCCACGCGTGCGGCGCCGTGCGCTTCGACTCGACCATGCGCTGCGCGATGATCCTGCGGGCCTGGGTCAAAGGGAGCGTCTCTCCCGGCTGCGGAGCGGCGAAGCCGGGTCTTGCCGCCGGCGGCTCCGCGGCCGCCCGGGCCGCAGCGAGCTGCGCTCCGGCGGAGGCTGCGAGGCGCGACGCCGCGGCGATCACGTCGGCGGCCGTGATCCGGCCGCCCGTTCCGCTCCCCGGCACGCGCCGCAGATCGACCTCGTGTTCGCGCGCCAGGCGCCGCACCGCGGGCGAGACGCGGCGCAGGATCTCGGGCGCGTCCCCGCTCGTTTCGAGACGGCGCGCGGCCCCGTTGCTCGCCGGAGCGCCGCCCGCGTCCGGGGCGCCCAGCCGCGACGGCGCGAGCGAGACGCCGGCCTCGCTTCCACGAGCCGGTTCCGCCTCGTGCCGGGCCGCTTCCGTTCGCAGCCCTTGCCCTGCCGGCGGCGCGCCCGGCGCCCCTGGCGCGTTGGCTCCGACCTCGTCGATGATCGCGATCGGCGCTCCCGTCGGCACGGTCTCACCCTCCTTCGCGATCAGCTCGCGGATGACGCCGCTGACGGGCGAGGGTACCTCGGCGTTGACCTTGTCCGTCGAAACCTCGACGAACGCTTCGTACTTCTCGACCGAATCGCCGACCCGTTTGAGCCACTGCGCCACCGTCCCCTCGGTGACCGTCTCACCGAGCTGCGGCATCGTAATCGTGGTCGACATTCAGGCAGTCCCCTCGCTCCGGCCGTTCAGAATTTCACCAGCTCGCGCATCGCGTCGGCCATCCTCTCCGTCGAGATCATGAACTCGCTCTCGAGCGTCGGGGCGTAGCCCATGGCGGGGACGTCGGGACCGCACAGGCGGCGGATCGGCGCGTCGAGATCGAAGAACGCCTCCTCGACGACCATCGCGCTGATCTCCGCGCCGACCCCGCCGAACTTGCTGTCCTCGTGAATGACGAGCAGCTTGCGCGTCTTGCGCACGGAGGCCAGGATCGTCGTGCGGTCCATCGGGCGGATCGAGCGCAGATCGATCACTTCGATCGACATCCCTTCGTCCGCGAGGCGAGCGGCCGCGTCGAGCGCCTGATGCACGTTGTAGCCGTACGAGACGACCGTCAGCTCCTCGCCGGGCCGCTTGACCTCCGCCCTGCCGAGGGGGATCGTGTAGTGCCCGGCCGGGACCTCGCCCTTGACCGAGCGATACGTCTTCTTGTGCTCGAGGAAGAGGACCGGATCGGGATCCTCGATCGCGGCGTTGAGCAGACCCTTGATGTCGGCGGGGAACGAAGGCGCGACGATCTTGAGGCCGGGAACGTGGTAGAAGAGCGCTTCGATCGAGACCGAATGCGAGAGCGCGCCGTGCACGCCGCCGCCGTAAGGCGTGCGGATGACGAGCGGGCAGGTGTAGTCGCCGTTGCTGCGATAGCGCGTTTTCGCCGCTTCGCCCACGATCTGGTTGAACGCCGGATAGATGAAATCGGCGAACTGGATCTCGGCGATCGGGCGCAGCCCTTCCATTGCCATGCCGATGGCGACGCCGACGATCGAGGCTTCGGCGAGCGGCGTGTCGAGAATGCGTTCGGGCCCGAACTCTTCGAGAAAACCTTTGGTGATGAGAAAGACGTTGCCGCGCGCGCCCACGTCCTCGCCCAGGATCAGCGTGCGCGGGTCGTGCTTGAGGGCGTCGTAGAGCGTGCTGCGCACGGCCTCCACGTTGGTCATCGTGGTCGCGGCGGACGGCGCTAGAGCCATGGCTCATGGCTCCCTTCGTAGACGTTCCGGTAGAGTTCCGCAGGGGCCGGATAGGGCAGCGCCTCGACGCGGTCGGTGAGCTCGTTGACCTCGGCCAGCACGCCGCGCTTCATCTCGGCGACGGCGTCCTCGTCGATCGCGCCCAGCGCGAGGAGCAGGCGCTCGAAGCGCGGGATCGGGTCCTGCGCGCGGTGCCGCTCGATCTCGGCGCGAGTGCGATAGGTGCGGTCGTCGTCGTCGGTCGTGTGCGACAGAAAGCGGTAGCACTTCGCTTCGACGAGCGACGGGCCGCCGCCGCCGCGCGCGCGCTCGAGCGCGGCCTTTACGGCCGCGTACACGTCGAGCGCGTTGGCGCCGTCGAGCGTCACGCCGGGGATGCCGTAGCCGCCGGCTTTCTCGGAGATGTCGGCGATCGCCATCTGGTGCGAGCGCGGCGTCGAGATCGCCCATTCGTTGTTCTCGCACAAAAAGACGATCGGGAGCTTGTGCACGGCCGCGAAATTGACGGACTCGTGCCATTCCCCTTCGCTCGTCGCGCCGTCGCCGAACGTGCAGAGGACCGCGCGCCCCTCCTCCTTGCGATAGCGCATCGCGTAGGCGGCGCCGACCGCGTGAGAGCATTGCGCCGCGATGATGGAACTGATCGAGAGGATCCCGCTCGACTTCTTCGTCCAGTGGTTGGGGAATTGCCGGCCTCCGGAGTTGTCGGCCGCGCGCGCGAACATCGAGGCGAGCGCTTCGAAGGGCTCGACGCCGACGCCCAGCGCCAAGCCGATGTCGCGGTAATAGGGGACCAGCACGTCGGCTCCGCGGCGGAAGGCCAGCGCCGCGCCGACGTGGATCCCTTCGTGACCTTCGCTGCCGGTCGCAAAGGGAATCTTCCCTTGACGGTTGAGCTGAAAGCCGCGGTTGTCGAGCGTGCGCGCCAGCAGCATCGTGCGCAGCATCCAGCGCAGTTGCTCGTCGCTCAGACCGCACCGCTCGATCGCCGGCGCCGACATAGCTTTAGCCATTGGCTCCTCCTAGGGCGTCCTCACTCTATCGGACAGAGGGATGCGGTTTCCTTTCGCCATGTGAAAAATGCGACAAAAATGCGGAGCGACCTGGCGGAGCGAACGAGGCCTTCATGCTTGCCTTCCAGCGCGTTCCCACCGCCGAGCTGATTCGCGTGCGGCGCCACCTCCACGAGCACCCGGAACTCTCCATGGCCGAGCACGAGACGGCGGCGTTCGTCGCCGCGG
Source organism: Vulcanimicrobiota bacterium (assembly GCA_963834485.1). Taxonomy (GTDB): domain Bacteria; phylum Vulcanimicrobiota; class Vulcanimicrobiia; order Vulcanimicrobiales; family Vulcanimicrobiaceae; genus CAWICD01. The sequence continues at coordinate 230,306 of CAWICD010000007.1, read as the reverse complement.
AACTCGGCCGGCTGGGGCTCGACGAGATCCGTACCGGGATCGGCCGCACCGGCGTGCTGGGAACGCTTTGCGGCGGCAAGCCGGGACCGGTCACGCTGCTGCGCGCGGACATGGACGCGCTGCCGATCCTCGAGCTGGTCGAGAGCGGCCACGCTTCGAAGAACCCGGGCGTCATGCACGCCTGCGGACACGACGGGCACGTCGCGATCCTGCTGACCGCGGCCCGGACGCTCTGCGAGCGCCGCGCCGAGGTTCCGGGAACGCTCGTGTTCTGCTTCCAGCCCGGGGAGGAGGGCAGCGCCGGCAACCGTCTGATGATCGAGGACGGCGCGCTCGAGAATCCGCACGTCGACCGGACCTTCGCGCTGCACCTCTACAGCGGGCTCGACGTCGGCAAGATCGGCGTCCGCGACGGCGCGTTCTTCGCCTCGGCCGACGAATACTCGCTCGCCATCAAAGGCAAAGGCGGCCACGGGGCGATGCCGCACCTCTCGGTCGACCCGGTCGTCGCCGGCGCCTATCTCGTCACCATGCTGCAGACGATCGTCAGCCGCGAGGTCGCGCCGAAGGATCCGGCGGTCTTCACCGTGGGCAAGTTCGAGGCGGGCACGACCTTCAACGTCATTCCCGACCGGGCGACGCTCATGGGAACGGTGCGCTGCTTCGATCCGGAAGTCCGCGCCTCGATGCCGGAGCGCTTCGAGCGCATCCTGCGCGGCCTGGCGGAAGCGCTGCGCTTCGAGTACGAGCTCGAATACCGCTGGTCGTACCCGCCGACCATCAACGCGCCTGCCATGAACGACGTCGTGCGCGAGCTCGGCCGCGAAATTCTCGGCGCCGAAGCGGTCGTCGAACACGACATCGTGATGTGGGCTGAAGACATGTCGTTCATGCAGGAGCGGCGCCCCGGGGCGTACTTCATTGTCGGCGCGCGCGGCGGCCCCGAGACGTCATACCCGCACCACAACGCGCGCTTCGACATCGACGAGCGCGCCCTCGAAATCGGTTACAAGATGATGGTCGGGCTGGGGCTGCGCGGCGAGTCTGGGCCGCGCTGATTCGGCCGGCAGAATAGCCGCGCTCGTCTGCATCCGTCGGTCGGCCAAGCGCGGTGCCGAACTCCACGTAAAGCGCGAAGCGAACGCAACTTGTCTCCTCGCTTGACGGCGCATGGTGGTTAAACAAGCTTTCATAGGCCATAAGGAGAAAAGTCGGACGCGGCGTTCAACGGATGTCGAACGTCCTTTGACAAATGTATGATGACGGAGGCTCCGATAGGCCCTAAAGTCTAACTTCAAATCGATCTGTTCAGGGGGGTATCCACATCTCAAGCGAGGTCCGAGCCCGCTCGCTCGTCCCCAGCTACCTGGAAGAGCACGACGCCTGCGGCGTCGGCTTCATCGCGGACCTCGGCGGTCCGCCGTCGCACGCCACGATCGAGCTCGCGCTGCAAGCGGCAGCCGGGATGATGCACCGCGGCGCTCGCGCTGCCGACGGCAGGACCGGCGATGGAGCGGGCATCCTCTGCGAGACGCCTCGCAAGCTTTTGGCACGCGAGCTCGCGCGGGCCGATCTCAACGCCTCGCCCAGTCACTTGGCTGCGGTCTGCCTGTTTCTGCCGCGCGAGCCCGACGCCGCGGCCTCGGCGCGCGCTGCGATCGAAGCGCGGGTCCACTCGGTCGACGTGACGCCGCTGCGCTGGCGCACGCCGCACACGCACGACGAGATTCTGGGCGCCCAGGCGCTGACCACGCGCCCCGCCTTCGAGCAGCTCATCGTCGACATGGGTCCCGGCAACGTGCGGGAGCGGATGCGGACGGCGGCGCGCATGATCGAGAAGACCCTGCGCGAATTCGGCCCGAGCGCCTCGCTCCTTTCGTGCTCGGCGACTTCGGTCGTCTACAAGGCGCTGCTCTCCTCCGACGAGCTGGGCGCCTATTTCGACGACCTGCGCGACGAGCTGTTCGCTTCGCGTTTTGCGCTCTTCCATCAGCGCTTCTCGACGAACTCGTCGCCGGCATGGCGGCTCGTGCAACCCTTCCGCCACATCGCGCACAACGGCGAGATCAACACGATCACCGGCAACCGCGCCTGGCTCGAGGCGCGCGGCATCAAGACGCCGGCGGGCGTGAGCGACTCCTACGATTTCAACACTTCGGTCGACGCGATGGTCGGTGCGGGCTATAAAGTCGACGCCGCAGTCGATCTGATGCTCGCTCCCGCAATCGACCCGGCGGATTCGCTGCTGCGCGCCTATTACGACGCGCACGTGCCGACGGTCGAGCCGTGGGACGGTCCGGCCGCGATCGTGTTCGCCGACGGCGACGTCATCGGCGCGGCGCTCGACCGCAGCGGTCTGCGGCCCCTGCGCTGGTGCCGCACCGCCGGCAACAAGGTGTTGTGCAGCTCCGAAGCCGGCATCGTGAACTTCGGCGACGATCCGATCGTCAAGCGCGGGCGCTTGGGTCCGGGCGGGCGTCTGATCGTGCGTTTCGCTTCGAGCCAGGTCGTCGAGACCGAGCAGTTCCGCGCCGAGCGGCGCGAGCGCGCCGACTTCCGCGAGGTCGTCCGCAGCTGGAGCTTCCCGCTCTCCGATCGCGTCGAGCCGGTCCCCGACCGCGATATCAACCGCCAACTGCTGCGCTTCGGGTGTACGCGCGAGGAGCTCAAGGACGTCATCGGCGTCCTCGCCACTGGGGCCGAGCCGACGTCCTCGATGGGCGACGACGCGGCCCTCGCGTTTTTCGAGCATCGGGCGCCGGTCGCCGAGTATCTGCGCGAGCGCTTCGCGCAAGTCACGAATCCGCCGATCGATCCGTTGCGCGAGGCGCTGGTCTTCGACATGCGCGCCTGGGTCGGCTCGGGCGACATCAACGGCGACATCCCGTCCCCGAACTCGGTCGTCGCCCTCGACAACGCGATCATCTCCGAGCTCGATTTCGATGCGGTGCGCTTCGAAGCGCGGCTCGAGCAGCAGGAGATCGCACTCTCGTTCGAAGGCACGACGCTCGCCCGGCGACTTCACGCGATCTGCGACGAAGCCGAGGCGGCGGTGCGCGCCGGCCGCTCGCTCATCGTCCTCGACGACCGCAAAGACGACGGTCCGAGCGTCCCCGTTCTCTTCGCGGCGGGTGCCGTCCATCAACGGCTCGTGCAGCGCGGTTTGCGCATGCAAGCGTCGCTCGCGGTCGCGGACGGCTACGCGCGCGACGCGCATTCGATCGCCGCGCTCGTCGGCGTCGGAGCGAACGTCGTGACGCCCTGGCTCGCGCTGCGGGCGGCTTACGAAACGAAGCACGGTCCCGGTGAGAACGGCGGTGCGGCGGCTTTGCGCGCGTTGCGCGCCGGCGTGCTCAAGGTCATGGCGAAACTCGGGATCTGCACGCTGCGCTCGTACATCGGCGCGCAGACGTTCGAAGCGATCGGACTGCACGGCGAGATCGTCGACCTCTGCTTCCCGGGCATGGCCGGGCACACGCCGGCGGTGGGCTTCGCCGACTTCGAAGAAGACGTGCGCACCTGGTACGCCGAGTCGCAGGAGGCCGGCCGGGCCCTTCCCGACCGCGGTTCGTTCCGCTATCGCCGCGAGGGCGTGCGCCACGCCTTCGATCCCGTCGTCATCAAGCAGCTGCGCGCGACCGCGATGAGCGGCGACTATCTTTCTTTCGAACAGCTTTCCGACGCGATGGAGGCGCGCGTGCCGGTCACGCTGCGCGACCTCCTGACGGTCGTGCCGCTGCGCGAGCCGGTCGCGCTCGAAGAAGTCGAGCCCGTCTCCGCGATCGTGCAGCGTTTCGCCACGGCGGCGATGTCGCACGGAGCACTCGCTTCGGAAGTGCACGCCACGATCGCGCGCGGCGCCAATCGCATCGGTGCCCGCAGCAACTCGGGTGAAGGCGGCGAGCACGCGTACCGCTATTCGCGCAAGGAAGACCACGGCCGCAGCCGGATCAAGCAGGTCGCCTCGGGCCGTTTCGGCGTCGGCGTGACTTACCTCGCCAGCGCCGACGAAGTCGAGATCAAGATGGCCCAGGGCTCCAAGCCCGGTGAAGGCGGCCAGATCCCCGGCTTCAAGGTGAGCGTCGAGATCGCCGAGCTGCGCGGCGCGCAGCCGGGGCAAGCGCTGATCTCGCCGCCGCCGCACCACGACATCTATTCGATCGAAGATCTCGCGCAGCTCATCTACGACCTGCGGCGGGCCGCACCGCACGCGCGCATCGCGGTGAAGCTGGTCGCGCAGTCGGGGATCGGCTACGTCTCGAGCGGCGTCGCCAAGGCCGACGCCGACGTCATCCACGTCAGCGGTCACGACGGCGGGACCGGCGCCTCGCCGCTCTCCTCGATCAAGCACGCGGGCTTGCCCTGGGAGATCGGCCTGGTCGAGACGCACCACGCGCTGCTGGCCAACGGCCTGCGCTCGCGCGTCAAGCTGCGCGTCGACGGCGGCTTCAAGACCGGCCGCGACGTCATCATGGCGACGCTGCTGGGCGCCGACGAGTGCGGCTTCGGCACCGCGCTGCTCATCGCGCTCGGCTGTATCTTCGCGCGCCAGTGTCACAAGAACACCTGTCCCGTCGGCATCGCGACGCAGGATCCCGAACTGCGCAAGAAGTTCAAGGGGACGGAAGAAGAGGCGATCGCCTATCTGGAGTTCGTCGCCAACGACGTGCGCCGCCGCCTCGCAGCGCTGGGCGCGCGTTCGCTCGACGAGCTGCACGGCCGCTCGGACCTCCTGCGCCGGCGCGTCACGAACGATCCGCGCTTGCAGGACGTCGACCTGGCGGAGGTCCTGCGGCTGCCGGAACGGCCTCAGACGCCCCGCCGCGCCGTGCTCGAGCCGACGCACCTCGACAATTTGGTGGCACGCCCCTGGACGCGTCCGCATGCCGTCGCCGAACTCGCGGTCTCCCCGACGGATCGCGCGGTCGGCGCGCGGATCGCGCACGAATTCGCCGTCCGGCGGGCCGAGGGCGAGGAGCCCGGAACCTTGCTCGTCCGCTATCACGGGACGGCCGGCCAGAGCTTCGGCGCGTTTCTGACGACGGGGATCACGCTCGACCTCGCGGGCGACGCGAACGACTACGTCGGCAAGAGCATGGAAGGCGGCCGCATCGTCGTGCGCGGATACGACGACGCCGTCGAGCCCGTCGCCGGGAACACGTGCTTCTACGGCGCGCGCGGCGGCGAAGGCTTCATCCGCGGCATCGCGGGCGAACGTTTCGGCGTGCGCAACAGCGGAGCCCGGCTCGTCGTCGAAGGCGCAGGCGAGCACGCCTGCGAGTACATGACCGACGGCTTCGTTGCGATTCTAGGACCGGTCGGCCGGAACTTCGCCAGCGGCATGAGCGGCGGCGTCGTCTTCATCGCGCCGGGCGACGAGCCGATCGACGAGAGCCTCGGCGCGTTCGAGCTCGGACCTACGCCCTGCCGCCTCACGCCCGCGCGGGAAAGCGATCCCGACACCCTGCGGCTGCGCGACCTCCTGGAGCGCTATGCCGAAGCGACCGGCTCGCGGCGCGCGGCGCAACTCCTGGCGGATTGGCCGCGCGCGCTGGAGCGTTTCGCGAAGCTCGGCCTCGAGCCGGATTCCGGTCCGGCCGGACCGGAATCCGAAGTCGAGAAGACGGCTACTCTAGTCGCTTCCCCATAGCCGCGGAGGCGGCCTCGACGACCTTGCGGGACTGCTCGACCATCTTCTGAGCGGTCACGCGCGTCTGTTCGGCCGTCTCGCGGAGCGCTTCGCCGCCGAGATCGACGAAGTCGTTGAGATGCTGGATCGCCGCCTGCGTGTTCTTGGTCGCGAGTTCGCTCGACGCCTCGGCGTGTTTGATGAGCGTCGACTGCAGCTCGCGGGCTTCGCGCAGCGAGCTTTCGATCTGCGGTTTCAGCCCGTCGGCGGCCTTGTTGAGCGCGTCGCTGATCGACTGCTGCAATTCGCGTGCCTGTTCCAGCACTTTTTCCATCTGCTCGTTGAGGCTCATGCTGTCACCTTCACTGTTAGTTCTTTAGTGCTGTTGGCTTTTCGTTCTGCTAGGCGCGTTCGCTCCTATCGTCCGTCTTCGACGGTCATCACCCAGCGAACCGCGCGAGCGTACTGTTCGAGCTCGCGCGTGGTGCGCAGCAGCCAGGCGAACGAAGGGTCGTAGACGGCCCGCTTCCCGCGCGAGTCGTCCTGCTCTCTCAAAAAACGGCGCGCCTTCTCGAGCTGCCGCTCGACCTGGTCCCATTCACCGCGCAGCGAAGACTCGGAGGCGTCGGAGAGACGATCGATCACGGGCGGAGCCGGCGACTCGGGATGGCGCATGGCGAACTCGAGGCGAGCCAAGGTGTAGGCACTCGTCGTCGTGATGAACGAGCCCAGCAGTTGCACGAGGCGCACTTCCATCGCCTGATCACCGTTCAACGATCGGCGGGCCGGTCCCCACCGTGCGAAAGGGCGCGCAGCTAGCCTTTTGCGCCGCCGTGCGAGGTCGAGACGGTCAGCTCGAGATAGGCGCGTTCGCACGCCTGGACGACCGCGGATCCCAAAAGCGAAAGCCGCGAGCCGATCGCGAGCACTTGATCCGAGCCGCGCGCTCCCGCCAGCTCGTCGTGCAGACGGCCTAGCGCTTGGGCGAAATCGGTCTGTTCCATCATTGTAATTAGGAGACACGAAATGTCGCCCAAAGGTTCCCGGAACCGGCCTGCATGAACCGCAGGGGAGGACGGTCAAAAGGAACGCGATGCAGGACCTGGCCGAAGCCGTTCCGACCAGCGAGGACCTCGCCGCCGAGTTCGCCCCCATCGTGGGTGCCCGCCACTGCATCACGGAGCCGAGCGAGCTGAGGACCTACGAGTGCGACGGGCTGACCGGCGTCCGGGTCCGGCCGCTGGCGGTCGTTCTGCCCGCCTCCACGGCCGAGGTCGCCGCCACGGTCAAGGCCGCCCGGCGCCGCTCGCTGGCGATCGTCGCGCGCGGATCGGGGACGGGGCTCTCGGGGGGCGCCCTGCCGGTCGCGCGCGGCATCGTCGTGGGGCTGGCGCGGATGAACCGCATCCTCGGGGTCGACTTCGAGAACCAGCGCGCGCGCATCCAGCCGGGCGTCATCAATCTCGACGTCAGCCGCGCGATCGCGGGCAACGGCTACTATTACGCGCCCGACCCGAGCTCGCAGAGCATCTGCTCGATCGGCGGCAACGTCGCCGAGAATTCCGGCGGAGCGCACTGCCTCAAGTACGGCTTCACCGTCAACCACGTCGTCGCGGCGACGGTCGTGCTGGCGGACGGCGAGATCGTCGAGCTCGGCGGCGAGCACGCCGACGCTCTCGGTTACGACCTGATGTCCGTTCTGGTCGGCAGCGAGGGGATGCTGGGGATCGTCACCGAGGCCGTGGTTCGCATCCTGCGAACGCCCGAGCTGACGCGGACGTTCTTCGCCACCTTCCCCTCGACCGACGAAGCCGGTACGTGCGTCTCCTCGATCGTCGCGCACGGGATCGTGCCGGCTGCCGTCGAGATGATGGACGCACTCGCCATCGAGGCGATCGTGAAGGCGACCGGCGTGGACTGGCCGCTTGACGTGGGGGCGGCACTCTTGATGGATGTGGACGGGCCGCGGGCCGAGGTCGAGCACACGGCCGCGGCGGCGGTCGAAATCGCGACGAGCTGCGGCGCTCTCGAAGTGCGCGTGCCGAAGGACGACGCCGAACGGGCGCTGATGTGGAAGGGCCGCAAGGGCGCCTTCGCGGCGATGGGGCGGATCAGCCCCAATTACTACGTCCAGGACGGCGTCATCCCGCGCTCGGAGATCAGCCGCGTCCTGCGCGAGATCGCCGAACTCGCCGGGCGCGAGGGCCTGCGCGTCGCCAACGTCTTTCACGCCGGCGACGGCAACCTGCACCCGCTCGTCCTCTACGACGCGCGCGTGCCGGGCGAAGCGCGGCGCGCCGAGGAAGTCTCCGGTGAGATCCTGCGGATCTGCATCCGCTACGGCGGCTCGATCACGGGCGAGCACGGCGTCGGAGCCGACAAGGCGGTCTACATGGGCGAACTTTTCGGCGACCGGGATCTCGAGACGATGCACTGGGTGCGCTGCGCTTTCGATCCGACCCGCTCGCTCAACCCCGGCAAGGTTTTTCCGACCCCGCGGCTGTGCGGGGACGTCCCCGGCCCGTACGTCGCTCATCCGAGCGAGCGCAGCGGCCTGGCCGGCCGGGGATGAGCGCCGTGTCGTTCGACGCCGGCGAGAGCGTCGCACCGGCGGATCTCGAGGAAGCCGCGGAGGCGCTGCGCGAGGCGGCGAGCCGGCACCGGACGGTCTCGTTCTTGGGCGGCGGGACGGAGCTGGGCCTCGGATACCCGCCGCAGCGCGTCGACGTGCTGGTCCGGACCGCGGGCCTGACCCGGATCGTCGAGTACGCGCCGGCCGACATGACGGTCACGGTCGAAGCCGGCTTGACGCTGGCCGCGCTGCAGGAGCGGCTCGAGCCCCAAGGGCAGCGCCTCGCGCTCGACCCGCCCCTTGCGACGGCCGCCACGCTGGGCGGTCTGCTCGCGACCAACGCCTTCGGCCCGCGGCGGGCCCGCTTCGGCTCGCTGCGCGACCTGATCGTGGGCGTCTCGCTGATCCGGGCGGACGGCGCGCGCGTGCGCGGCGGCGGGAAGGTCGTCAAGAACGTCGCCGGCTTCGACCTTCCCAAGCTGATGGTCGGCGCGCTCGGCACCCTCGGGATGATCGCCACCGCGACCTTCCGGCTGCACCCGCTCCCCGCAGCGGTTCGCTTGCTGCGGGTCGCGGATTGCGAAGCGGCCCGGGTTCGCGCGCTGTGCAGGGCGTCCGTCGCCGCTCAGCTGGAGCCGGCGGCGCTCCTCGCCCTGCGGGCGGGCGGGCACTACAGCTTGCACGTGCTCTTCGAAGGTTTTGAAGCCGGCGTCGCCGAGCAGGCCGCGCGTTTCGCCCGGCTCGCCGAGGCGTCGGGGGCGGCCGCCGAGCCGCTCGAGGGTGCCGCAACGCTCGCCGCGCTCGACCGGGAGGCGCGGGTCCACGGCAGCGTCCGCCTGCGCCTGGCGGCGCCGCCGTCGGCGCTCGAGACGCTCGATCGCGCCGCGCTGCTTCCGCTCGAGGCGGCCTTCGGAGAGGCGAGAGCGGTCCTCTATCCTTCGCTCGGGGTCGCATTTATGGGCGGTTTCCCGGCCGATCCGGCGGCGGCGGTCGCGGCGATCGGGCAGGCGCGCGCGGCCTTGGAGAGCGTGGGCGGGCACCTCGTCGTCACGGAGGCCGCCGGCGACGTCGCGCAGGGGGTCGATCCCTTCGGTACGCTCCCCGGCTCGTTCGCGCTCATGGCGCAGCTCAAAGCCCGCTTCGATCCGGAGCGGCGGCTCAACCGCGGCCGCTTCTTGGGGAACCTTTAGTTGGCTCAGACGCGCAGCACGGCCGAGCTGATCTCCGATTGCGTGCACTGCGGGTTCTGTCTGCCCGTCTGTCCGACGTATCGCTCCTGGTCGCTCGAAATGGACTCGCCGCGCGGCCGCATCGACTTGATGAAAGGCCTGCACGACGGGGCGCTCCAGCTCGACGAACGTGCCGTCGCCCACTTCGACGCGTGCCTGGGCTGCATGGCCTGCGTGCCTGCCTGTCCCTCGGGCGTGCGCTACGACGTGCTGATCGAGTCGACGCGTGCGGAAGTCGAGGCGCGATACGTTCGTCCCGCCGCCGATCGCGCTTTCCGCGAGCTGGTTTTCGCCTTGTTTCCGCATCCGGCGCGCTTGCGCGTCCTCGCCTTTCCGCTCTTCTTGTACGCGCGCAGCGGGCTGCGGCGTGCCGTCGAGCGGAGCGGATTGCTCGAGCTGCTGCCGCGGCGGCTGGCCCAGCTCGCCACGCTCGCGCCCGGGCTCGGCGCGGCCGATTTGCTGCGCGGCTTGCCGGCGTTCACGCCGGCCCGCGGGACTCGGCGCGGAAGCGTCGCGCTCGTTCCGGGCTGCGTGCAGCGGGTCTTCTTCTCGAGCGTGAATCGGGCGACGATCCGCGTGCTGGCCGCCGAAGGCTTCGACGTCACCGTTCCGCGAGGCCAGGGGTGCTGCGGCGCGCTCTCGCTGCACGCCGGCCGCGACCGCGAAGCGCGCGGCTCGGCTCGGGCGCTGATCGAGGCGATCGAGCCGGCCGGTCCCTTCGATGCGGTCATCGTCAACGCGGCGGGATGCGGCTCGGCCCTCAAGCAGTACGGCGAGCTCTTCGCCGCGGACGACGCGTGGCGCGAACGCGCGACGGCCTTCGCCGCAAAAATTAAGGACATTAACGAATTCCTCGCGCAGCGCGGGCCGGTCGCCGCGCGGCGGCCGTTGCCGCTGCGCGTCGCTTACCACGACGCCTGCCATCTGGCTGCGGCCCAGGGGATCCGCGAGCAGCCTCGCACGCTGTTGCGCAGCGTCCCCGGTCTCGAACTGCTCGAGATCGCCGGCGGCGAGCAGTGCTGCGGCAGCGCCGGAGTTTACAACCTCATGCAGCCCGCGAGCGCCGCGGAGATCGGCGAGCGCAAGGCCGCCGACGTGCTGGCGACCGGCGCCGACGTGCTGGTCAGCGCGAATCCAGGCTGCACGCTGCAGATCCGCGCTATCTTGGCCAAACGGGGGGTCGATCTGCTCGCGGTCCACCCGGTCGAGATATTGGATGCGGCCCTCGTTTAAGCGAGAGGAACACCTAAAAAAATAGCAGTAAATTTTTAGTGTGAGGATAAATGCCGCTCTTGCTGGACTTTGAGCCGGTGAAGGTCGAAGATACAGGTAGGTACCGAAGGCGTATACAGAGGGGAGTCCGTTTCGTGCTCCCCTTCTGCTGCCGAGATGGAGGTTCGAATCCGCCCGTGTTGTTCAGGCTCGACCGTTCCGGCGAAGCGGATCCGCAGCCCACGCGCGGCGCGGGCCGGTTGCGAGCCGTCGCCGGCCGGGTTCCCGCGTTGCTGTGGAACGTCGATGAGAACCTCGCTTTTCGCACTCCGCTCGAGGGCTTGGGCGATTTCGGCCTGGAGATCGCCGCGCCGCCGGGAGGATCGATCCTGGACTTCTTCGGCCAGGGCGATCCGCTTGTCGGTCCGGGCACGGCTCACCGGTTAGCCCTGCAAGGTGAATCGGTTTCCTTCGAGATGGAATTGGGAGGGCGTTTTTTCCGCGGGTACGTCGAGCCGCAGCGCAACGCTGCCGGCAAGCTCATCGGAGCCGTCGGCGTAGCGCTCGACGCGACCGGCGAGCGGGCCGCGCTGCACTCGCTGCAGCGCAGCGAGGAGACGCTCGCGCTGGCGCAGTCGGCAGCACACCTCGGCTCGTGGGCGCACGATCTGATCGGCGGCGAGTACTCATGGTCGCGAGAGATGTTCGCGCTCTGCGGTCTCGACCCGAACGCCGTCGAGGCGAGTCCCGAACTGCTGTGGCGGCACGTGCATCCGGACGACCGTCTGGCACTCGAGGCGGCGATCGAAGTCGCGCGCGAATCGCGGCGCTCGTTCGCGCTCGACACGCGGCTGATTCGAGCGGACGGCACGGAGCGCTGGGTTCAGCATCGCGGTAAGTTTTGGTACGACGGCCAGTTTGCGGCGCGCGTCGTCGGGACCGTGCTCGACATCACGGCGCGCAAGCGCGCCGAAGAGAACCTCGCCTATCAGGCAAGCTTCGACCCGCTCACCGATCTGCCCAACCGCAAGCTTTTGGCCGACCGTCTCCAGCAGGCGGTCTTGCAAGCTCAGCACAACGGTGCGATGATGGCGGTCCTCTACGTCGACCTGGATCGCTTCAAGGCGATCAACGACTCGCTGGGGCACAGCGTCGGTGACGATTTCCTGCGCGCCGTGGCCTTACGCTTGCTCGGAGCGGTGCGCGAGACCGATACGGTCGCGCGCTTGGGCGGCGACGAGTTCGTCATCGTGCTGCCCGAAATCGAAGCTGCCGACGAGGCCGCGCGGGTGGCGGAACGCGTCGTCGGCTCGTTGGAGCAGCCCTTCGTGCTGGGAACTCGCGAGCTCTATTGCTCGGCCAGCATCGGGATCAGCGTGTTCCCCGATGACGGCGACACGCCCGATCTGCTCGTGCGCAACGCCGACGCCGCCTTGTATCGCGCCAAGCACGCCGGGCGCGGCTCGTTCCATTTTTTTACGGCAGCGACGCATACCCGGGCGCTCGACCGTCTCGAGCTCGAGCACAAACTGCGCCGCGCGCTGGAGCGCGACGAGTTCACGCTCTACTACCAGCCGATCGTCGACCGCTTCGAAAGGACGGTCACGGTCGAGGCGCTGCTGCGCTGGCAGCACCCGGAGCTCGGGACGATCGCTCCCGACCGGTTCATTCCGCTCTGCGAAGAAGTTGGCTTGATCGTCCCTCTTGGGCGCTGGGTCATGTTCCACGCGATCGCGCAACTGCGCGCCTGGCGGGCCGCCGGTCTGCGGCCGATGCGCCTCGCACTCAACATCTCGCCGCGTCAAGCGATCGATCCCGACCTCGTGGAGGACGTCCGCGCGGGGCTCGCGCTGCTCGACGGCTCACCGGATCTTCTCGAGCTCGAGATCACCGAAAGCATCCTGCTCAGCGACGTCGCCAACGCGCGGCGCACGATCGCCGAGATCAAGGCGCTCGGCGTGCGCTTCAGTCTCGACGACTTCGGTACCGGCTACTCCGCGCTCGCGTACCTCAAGCACCTGCCGGTCGACACGCTCAAGATCGATCGCGCCTTCGTGCGCGATCTGCCGGGCGACCGCGGCGACGCGGCGATCGTGTCGGCCGTCGTGGCGCTCGGTCACGCGATGGACATCGAAGTCGTCGCGGAGGGCGTCGAGACCGCCGAGCAGGCGATGCTCCTGCGGCGCCTCGGCTGCGACGCTTTGCAAGGATTCCATTTTTCGCGACCGCTCCCGGCCGAACGCCTGGAGGCGGTGCTGCGCGCGTGGAATGGCGCTTCCCTCGTCTGAGGGAGCGGCTCCGCCGTATGCGGAGCTGGTCGCCGCCTGGAAGAGTCTGCGAGGGCGAGACGGGTTCAGCCTGCGCGAGGTCGCCTGCGAGGCCGTGCAGCGAACGCTGCTGCTGGCGGAGATCGTGCAGCCCGGCGCGCCCGCCGTTGCGATCGCCGCGGGCGTGCACGGCGACGAGCCGGCGGCGCCCTGGGCGCTGTATTCGATCGTTCGCGACGGGCTGCTCGACGGCTCGTTCGGCTATCGCATCTGGGCCTGCACGAATCCGAGCGGGTACGCGCTGGGCACTCGTGCGAACGCCGAAGGAACCGACATCAACCGCAGCTTCGGCCGCGGCGGGCAGACGCCCGAGGCACGCGCGATCGTCACGGCCAGCCGCGACCGGAAATTCGCGCTGACGATGGACTTGCACGAGGACTACGAAGCCGAAGGCTTCTACTGCTACGAATCGGTCCTCGACGGGTCGCCGTATCTCGGACCCGCCGCCGTGCAAGCGGTCGACGACGCCGCGCTTCCCGTACAAGACCTGCACGACGCGTTCGAACTCGGTTATCCGCCCGACTCCCACCACCTGCGGGTCATCGAGCGAGGCCGGGTCTTGCCCGACGCACGCGCCGAGATGGCCTTCTCCGGTCACCTTCCGTACAGCATGTACCTGCTGCGCAGCGGTGCCGCACCGCGCTCGCTGACGATCGAATCCCCGAGCTCACGTCCCTGGGAGGACCGTATCGCCTTGCACCGCATCGCGGTGGCGACCGCACTCGCCGGCTTGCGCGATATCGCGACCGCGTCGCGATAGGAACGGTCGCCGGGCGCTAGGCCTCAGACGCGTGCGGGCTCCGGAAGATACGGCACGACGTAAGGTCCCTCCGGGAGGGCGGCGCAGGTCGCACCCGGGCCCGCCGCGGCCAGCGCGAGGCGGACGCTCTGCGACGGATCGTCGGTCGGAACGAGCAACGCGGCGCGGATCGCGTCGTTCGGCAGCGAGGAGTGCAGCACGACGCGCGCCTTCAAGAGGACGAGCGCGGTGCTCTGCGCGGCCCACTGGTCGTAGACGGCGTAACCGGGCTGCCCGATCATGTCGAGCAGCTCGCGCGCCGAGGGCTTGGCGCGCACGATGTCCTTGAAGTTGCCGTGCTCGGGGAAGCCGTCGCTGCACTCGGCGCACATGACGATCGTGCCGCGCGGCTTGACGGCGAGCGCCGCAGCCGAGAGCCCCTTGATACACTGGTAAAGGTTCTGATCGAGCGGGTAGCCGCCGTTGGTGGTGACGACGACGTCGAAGCGGTGCGGGACGGGCCGCGCGGCATGCTGCTTGCAGAAAGCGGCACCGGCGAGATGCGCCTCGCGGTAGTCGCCGCAGAAGAAGCCGGTGATCCGCCTTCGGCGGTCGAGCGTGACGTTGACCATGAAATGCGGCGGCGCCAGCGCGGCGACTTCGCGCGCCATCTCCTGGATCGGGTTGTTCTCGAGGTTGAGCCAGGTCGCGCCCGGGTCGCCGACCATCTGCGCGTTGTGGAAGAACTGCACGGTCTCGATCCCGGCGACGCCGGGCATGATCCCCTTGGGACCGCCCGAGAACCCGGCGTAGAGATGCGGCTCGATGAAGCCGACGACGATGCGTTTGTCGGCGCGTACGTACTCGCTGTTGAGGTAGGCCGGTGCGCCGCGCGACGTGGTGCCGAGCCGCGTCACTTGAGCCGGGTCGTGCGCGTCGTGGTCGATGACGCGCACGCGCGCCAGCGTGGCCGCGCCGAACATCTGCTCCATTTCGGCGGGCGTCGTGGTGCGGTGCGAACCCGTACCGATCATGACGGTGATCCGTCCGGCGGGCACGTGCGCGAGCTCGTCGAGGATCCAGGGGATGAGCCGTTCGTTGGGGGTCGCGCGGGTGACGTCGGAGGTGACGATGACGACGCGGTCGCTCGCGCCGACGATTTCTCGCAGCGGGGACGCGCCCGTGGGCCGGCGCACGGCGCGCTCGAAGGCGGCGCGCTCGTCGGGCAACGCGGGCGGATCGGCCGGCTCGATGAGGGTCGTATCGTCGGGAAGGTCGAGAAGCAGGCCGGCGCGGCCGTACGCGACGCGGAGGTTCATCTCTGCCGGTTCGACGGCGGCCAGGGCGGGGCCCGCGTTCGCCGCGCCGCGCTGTGACTTGAGCCGAAGCGAAGGGCGCCGCGCGTGCGGTATGCTGGGGCTGTTCGCGCCTGCCTGGGGCAGATGCAGGCGCAAGAGAACGCGAGCGCTTCGCGGAAGGCTGGACCATGGCAGTAGAGCGAGATCAACTCGAAGTCGACGTGCTGATCGTCGGCGGCGGTCCGGCCGGTTTGGCCGCGGCTGTCCGGCTGCGTCAGCTCGCGAAGGAACGCGGCAAGGAAGATCTCTCGGTCATGCTGATCGAGAAGGCCGGCGACATCGGCAACCACGGCATCTCAGGCGCCGTCCTGGACGGCAAGGGGCTGGACGAGCTGCTCCCGGGATGGCGCAACAGCGCGCCGCTCGAGTCGCCCGTCACCGGCGACGCGATGTGGTTCCTGACGCCGGACGGACATCGCGTCGTGCCGTCGGCGCTGATCCCCGCGATGATGCACAACAGCGGCAAGTACGTCGCGAGCCTGCAGAAGCTGACCAAGTGGATGGGCGAGAAGGCCGAAGAGCTCGGCGCCGACGTCTTTGCCTCGTTCCCGGGACAGGAGCTGTTGTGGGCGCCCTCCGAGAGCGGAAGCGGGCCCGAACGGGTCATCGGCGTGCGCGTCGGCGACAAGGGCGTCGATCACAACGGCAAGCCGAAGTCGAACTTCGAGCCGGGACCCGATCTGCTGGCGAAGGTCGTCATCCTCGCCGAAGGCCCGCGCGGGACCCTCGCGAAGCAGGCGATCGCGAAGCTCGGCCTCGACCAGGGGCGCGAACCGATGGTGTACGCCGTCGGCGTGAAGGAACTGTGGCAGTGTCCGAAGGGCACCGTCGAGGCCGGCTCGGTCATTCACACTTTCGGTTATCCGCTGCCGAGCGAGACGTTCGGC
Organism: Vulcanimicrobiota bacterium; assembly: GCA_963834485.1. Classification (GTDB taxonomy): domain Bacteria; phylum Vulcanimicrobiota; class Vulcanimicrobiia; order Vulcanimicrobiales; family Vulcanimicrobiaceae; genus CAWICD01. The sequence continues at coordinate 214,353 of CAWICD010000007.1, read as the reverse complement.
GGCGGATTCATTTATGGGATGGCCGGCGACATTCTCGATATCGGTCTGGTAACCGGGCTCGACTACCAAGATCCGACGACCGATCCCCACGACAACTTCCAGCGCATGAAAGCTCATCCGAAGATCGCGAAGCTGCTCGAGGGCGCAAAGCTGTTGCGTTACGGTGCGAAGGCGATCCCCGAAGGCGGCCTCTTCGCGATGCCGCGCCAGTACGCGGACGGCCTGCTGATCACCGGCGACTCGGCCGGCTTCCTCAACGGCATGCGCCTCAAGGGAATCCACCTCGCGATCAAGTCGGGGATGCTGGCGGCCGAGACGGCCTTCGACGCGATCGTCGCCGAGAAGTACGACGCGGCGACGCTCGCCGCCGTCGAAGAGCGCTTCGAGAAGTCGTGGGCCTATTCGGAGCTGCGCATGTCGCGCAACTTCCACCAAGGCTTCAAGAACGGTCTGTTCGCCGGCATGTTCAACGCGGGGCTGGCGATGTATACCGGCGGTCGCGCTTTCGGCTTCATCGACAAGCTGCCCGTCGAGCCGGGTTACGCAGTGCTGAAGAAGCTTTCGCAGCGCGCGCCGCGCGCCGTGAACCACCGCGCCACGATCGACAACGTCCTCACCTTCGACAAGCTCACCGACGTCTTCAACAGCGGCACGCTGCACGACGAAGATCAGGTCCCGCACTTGCACGTCGCCGACACGACGATCTGTCAAGACCGCTGCACGGTCGAATACGGCAATCCGTGCCAGTACTTCTGCCCGGCGAAAGTCTACGACCCGGTCTTCAAAAAGAACGAGGCCGGTGCGTACGAAGGGCGCTTGCAGATCGACTTCTCGAACTGCGTGCACTGCAAGACGTGCGACATCATGGATCCGTATCAGATCATCACTTGGGTCCCACCCCAAGGGGGCGAGGGTCCGGTTTACACCGGCATGTAAACCGGGACTTCAAGGGAGTCCTCACCTTCTCTTAAGTTGCTCTTAAGCTTGGGCGCCTTAGAATGAGGCGCCCAAGCTTCTTGCTGCTCGAGGATCGAAGGAACAGACGAAGACGTGGAACACATCATCGGCGACTCGATCTCCGGACCGAGTCTTCTCTTTTTGATATTGGCCCTCGCCCTCGCACTCGGCTTCGAGTTCGTCAACGGTTTCCACGACACGGCCAATGCGGTGGCGACGGTCATCTACACGCACTCGCTCAAGCCGGTCTACGCCGTCGTGTGGTCGGGTCTGTGGAATCTGACGGGCGTGCTGCTCTCGGCGGGGACCGTGGCCTTCGGCATCCTGGCGCTGCTGCCGGTAGAGTTGGTAATGAACGTCGGCTCGGGCGCGGGCTTCGCGATGGTCTTCGCCTTGCTGGTCTCGGCGATCGTGTGGAACCTCGGAACGTGGTATTTGGGTTTGCCCGCCTCGAGTTCGCACACGCTGATCGGTTCGATCGTCGGCGTCGGTCTGGCCAACTCGCTGATGTCGGCCGGCCACCAATTCGGCGACGGCGTCAACTGGGGGAAGGTGCAGGACACGCTGGCGGCGCTCTTGGTCTCGCCCGTCATCGGTTTCGTCTGCGCCGGCCTGCTGCTGCTGCTCTTCAAGTTCGTGATTCGCCGCCCCGAGCTTTACACGGAGCCGGCGAAGGATCAGCCGCCCTCACCGTGGGTCCGCGCGCTGCTGATCCTCACCTGCACGGGCGTCAGCTTCGCGCACGGCTCGAACGACGGGCAGAAGGGCATGGGCTTGATCCTGCTGATCCTCATCGGCGTCGTGCCCAGCGTCTACGCGCTCAACCTCAACCTCGATCAAAAGGCCGTCGCGACGATCGCGAGCGAGACGTCGCAGGCGGGCACCGTGTTCGGGCGCCTGGCCGCGAACGATCCGGTCTCGCCGCAAGAGGCGAGCGACACGCTCAACGCGTTCCTCAAGTCGAGCGGTGCCGTCAATCCCGGCGTCTTCGCGGCGCTGGCCGAAAAGTCGCAGGAAATCGCCCAGAACCTCGACGGGAAAAAGACGCTGGCAGACGTCCCGAAGGACGAGCGCTCGGCCTTTCGCAGCGACGTCTACCAGGTCTCCGAGTCGATCGGAAAGCTGCAGAAGAAGAAGGCGCTGCCCCAGGGCAGCGACGGCGTGCTGCTGATCGACCTCAAGAAGTCGCTCGACAAAGCCACCCATTTCATCCCGCTCTGGGTGAAGATCGCAGTGGCGCTCTTCCTCGGCTTCGGCACGATGATCGGCTGGAAGCGGATCGTCGTGACGGTCGGCGAGCGCATCGGCAAAGCGCATCTCACTTACGGGCAGGGCGCCTCGGCCGAGATCATCGCCTACGCGACGATCCAACTGGCCGACCAGTTCGGCCTGCCCGTCAGCACGACGCACATCCTCTCCTCGGGCGTCGCGGGGACGATGGCCGCCAACAAGAGCGGCCTGCAGGCGAACACGCTGCGGAACATCCTGCTCGCGTGGGTGCTCACGCTGCCCGTCTGCGTCTTCCTCGGCTCGATGTTCTTCGCGTTCGGCTTGCGCGTCGTCTCGATTTTCGGCGGGCACTGAGCGGCGCGTCTCGGTATCGCTCGGCAGAGCGTTACCGAGGGCGGTGAAGCCTCGGCGTTCCGGGATCGTCACGCTTCTCGGGCTCGCCCTGCTGCTTCGCAACCGGGCATCGCTGCAGCGGCGCCGAAAGCGCTTGGGGCTTTGCGGAGCACCTTAACGTAAGGATAATGCAGCGCGCGTAACATGGCCTGGCAAAATGCTTCATAGATGCCTCCGAACGTCATCGATGCTCGGCGTATTCTTGTGCGCCATGGCGATGGCGGCGGAGGCGCAACTGAACAGCGGCCAGCCGGCGCCCTCGCCCTCTCCCTCGCCGGAGCCTTCGCCGCCGCCTGCGGCCGGCGCCGCTCCGACGGTCAGCTCGCGGCCGCTCGGCCTGCGCATCTCGACGGCCCTCAGCACGACGTTTCTCGATCAGAGCACCGCAGGTGAAGGGCAAGCCGGTCCCGAGGCAACAGGCTTCATCAACGGTTCGCCGCTTTCTCCCAACACGCCGTACGATCTCTTTTCGAGCGCGCCGCTGACCCCCGGCGTCGCCGGCCTCGGAGAAGCGCTTTCCACGGGCACCTTTCGCATGCCGACGTTGGATCTCGGCCTCACGGCGGGGCTCGGCTACGTGCGCGGCAGCGTCACCAACGCCTCGTATTGGGGCGAGAATCTGCTGCCGACGCTGAACCCGCACGTGGGATCGCAAGCGTTGCCGTACGCGATCGCGTTTCCCACCCACGCAGGCCAGGACGACGGGACGGCCCTGCGCCTGTCGATTCTTTCCGCAAGCGTCGCGACGGCCGACGGCGATCTCGCGCTCAAAGGCGGCTGGTTCGATCTGACGCAGACCGATCGCTTCGTCTTCGCGCAGCCGGCCTTGACGAACGTCAACCCGGCGATCGCGTACGCGCCGGCCGAGACGCTCTCAAACGGTCTGGCGGGCCTGGACATCTGGCAACCGAACTCGAGCGCCCTTCCGCTGCAAGGGACGGACGTCGTCGCCAAACGCGATCTCGCCACGCTGGAACTCTCGAATGCGGCGCTTCCGTCGCTGCCGGGAACGAGTGCGCGTATGACCCTCGGCTCGTTCGTCCTCGATCACGGCGAGGGGACGCGGTACTCGGCGGAGTTCCTGCATCTGGGAACCTCCGGAGCACCCTTTACGACGACCGTCCCCTTCGGCGCGAACCCGCAGTACCTCTCGACTCCGCAGGGCACGCTGCCGACGAGCGTCTTGAGCGGCCAGCAGGAGACGATCGCGGGGCTGCGCGCGGCCTTCCACGTCGCGCCGGGCTTCGACCTCGACGGCGTCGCCGAGATCGGCCGTTCCTGGTACGATGCGCAGAACGTCGCCATGCCTGGGACGGCGCGTCCGGGCGGATACTATCATCTCGGCTTCACGAAGACGTACGGGCGCGCGACCGCTTCGCTCGATCTCTACCGCATGGAACCGCGCTACGCTACCGCGATTTTGCCCTACGGCGCCCCGGAGAATCAGTGGAGCGCCGCCTTCGCCTGGCCGGGGCAGTGGCTCAAATCGAACTACCAGCTGATCGACGACAGCGTTCTCGGCGTCAACCGTCAGGGCTTCCGGCTGCGCTATTATCTCGATAAGGGACCGCTCGAGCTTCATCTCGAGTTTACCGACTTGCGCCAAATCGAGCCGGAGACGACGGTCACGGCAGAGTACACGGGATTCGTCGACGGCTACTATCTGCCGCAAGCTCCCGGCGCGGCGACTTTAGGGACGCAAAAGCGCTATGCGGGGTGGTTAGCCTGGCATCCGAGCTTCGGCGATCTCACCCTCGACGTCGTCGACGATCAACTCTACCGGCCATCCGTCGTGCCCGCCGATCAAGTCTCGTACGAGGTGCCGCAGGCGGTCCTGACGTACTCGCGGCATTTCTCGGCCGACGTCGTCGGCGCGGTCGGCGTGGGAAGGTACGCGATCAAGGGTGCCTTCTCGGAACCGCTCGACTTCGCGCAGCGGCTCTATTTCGCCGGAGCCGAAATCAAGGAAACGCCGCGAGCCTCCGCCCTGCTGAGCTTCCGGCGCACCATCTTCAGCGGGATCACGACCTATCCCAGTTCGCCGCTCTCACCGGATTTCACCGGGTCGCAGCTCATCCTCGAGCAGCGCTTGCAGCTATGAGCTCACTGCGGCGCGCGCGTCACGACGGCGAACGTACCGGGACGGGAAGACGCGCCTCGATCGCTTCCGCTGCGGCGGACGGCGTGAAACCGACAAGCACGGACGAGCCGCTGACGTGCAGGACGAGCGCTTCGAAGAAGACGTAATGCCTGCGTTCGGCCGCAACGACGTCGCTCCAGGGAATCTGCAGCGTGGCGAAGGCCGGTCTGAACGGCCGGATGGGACGGAGCGTCAGTCCGGCGGCGCCGACTCCGATCCACAGCGGCGGTGAGTTGAAGCCTAACTCTCCCAAGACCACGCCTTCGACGCGGTATGGTGCGGCGCTCGCGCCGCCGCGCAGCCCGTAGCGCTTCGCCAAGCGCCGCCAGCCGGTGAGCCAAGCGAAGATGAAGAGCATCGCGACGCAGATCGCGGCGCCGAGCACGAGCATCGCGAAGAGCAGAGCGCTCACCGCGGCGGCGCTCAAGCAGGCTTCCTTCCGCGCAACGTTCGGCCGGAGCGGGGGCGCCGCGGCTCGGCCGCGGCTCGGAATCGTCGTGAAGTCATCGTTCTCATCCCACAACTGCCGGGACCGCCGGCGACGCGCCGCGGTTCCGGGGGAACGACGGGCGGTGAATCGCCGATGGCGCCGCGAAGAGAGGCGGATGATCGTCGTGATCGGTGCGGGGTTGATCGGCCTCGCCATCGCCTACGAGCTCGCCAAACGCGGCGCCGACGTGCGCGTCCTCGAGTCGCGCGAGCCGGGAGGTGCGGCTTCGTGGGCGGGCGCGGGGATGCTCGCACCGTACACGGAGTCGGAAGGCGCGGACGAGTTCGAGCGCTTCTGCGCCGACTCGCTCGCGTTGTTTCCGGCCTACGCGCAGGAGCTGCGCGAGCGGGGAGGCGTCGATTCGCACCTCCGTCTCGACGGCTTGATGGAGGTCGCGCGCGACGGGGAAAACGCGTCGCGGCTGCGCGCCCAGGCCGAGGCGCTGGCGCGGCGCGGCGTGCGAGCGCGCTGGCTCGACTTCGACGAGATGCGGTCGCTCGAGCCGGCGCTGGGCGTTTCGGCGCTGGGTGCCTCGCTGGTCGAGGACGAGGGGCAGATCGACAACCGGCGGCTGGGCCGCGCGCTGCTCGCGGCCTGCGCGGCCGCGGGCGTCCGGGTCGAAGCGCAGGCGGGCAACGTCGCGATCGAGGCCGACGCACGCCGCGTGCTCGGCGTGCGAACGAGTTCGGGTTTTCTGCCGGCCGACGCCGTCGTCAACGCGGCGGGTGCCTGGGCGGGCGAGCTTGAGGGTGTGCCCGCCCAGGCGCGCGTTCCGGTCGTTCCGGTCAAGGGTCAGATGCTCGCGCTGGCGATGCCGAAGGGTCTCGTGACGCGCGTCGTATGGATCCCCGGCGCATATCTCGTCCCGCGCCGCGACGGCCGCCTCTTGATCGGCGCGACGGCCGAGCGGGCCGGCTTCGACGTTCGCGTGACCGCCGGCGGCGTCCGCCGGCTGCTCGATGCCGCGCTCTCGGCGCTGCCTGCGCTGCGCGAGCTGGCGCTCTGCGAGACGTGGGCCGGACTGCGCCCCGGTTCCCCCGACGGGCGGCCGTTCATCGGCGAGACTTCGCTCGGCCGCTACTTCGTGGCGACGGGTCACTATCGCAACGGGATCCTGCTCGCCCCCGCGACGGCCCGCGTCGTTGCCGACGCGCTCGAGGGCAAGCCGCCCCGCTACGGGCCCGAGACCTTCGCGCCGTCGCGCGCGCAAGAGCCGCTCAGCGAAGCACCGAACTGACTTCCGCATGAACGCAACCGTCAACGGCAGTCCGCGCGAGCTTCACGCGGGGATCACGCTCGGGGGCCTGCTGGCCGAGCTCGGCTTGGCGCCGGACGGCATCGCCGTCGCCGTCAACGGGCGGGTCGTTCCGCGCCGCACGTTCTCCGAGCACGCGCTGCGCGACGGCGACACGGTCGAGATCATCCGCGCCGTTGCCGGCGGGTAAGAGAGGAATCGTGGAGAGACCCCTGCAGATCGGCCGCCATCAGCTGCGCTCGCGGCTCATCGTCGGGACCGGCAAGTACTCGTCGCTCGAGGTCATGCGGCAAGCCCACGAAGCGAGCGGGGCCGAGATGGTCACCGTCGCGATCCGCCGCATCAACCTCGACGACCCGACCGGCAAGAGCATGCTCGATTACATCGATCGCTCGCGCTATGCGATTCTGCCGAACACGGCCGGCTGCTTCACGGCGAAGGACGCGATCCTGACGGCCCAGCTCGCCCGCGAGCTGCTGGGCACCGAGCTCATCAAGCTCGAGGTCATCGGCGATCCGCAGACGCTCTATCCGGACACGACCGAGACGCTCGCCGCGGCGCGCGAGCTCATCGCGCAGGGCTTCACCGTCCTGCCCTACATCGTCGACGATCCCAACGCATGCAAGAAGCTCGAGGAGCTGGGCTGCCCCGCCGTCATGCCGCTCGGCGCCCCGATCGGCAGCGGCTTGGGCATCTGCAACCCCTATTCGATTCGCATCATCAAGGAGCGTGCCGGCGTCCCCGTCATCGTCGACGCCGGCGTCGGCACCGCCTCCGACGCGGCGATCGCGATGGAGCTCGGCGCCGACGCGGTCCTGATGAACACCGGCATCGCTGCTGCTCGCGATCCGGTCGCGATGGCCCGCGCGATGCGCCTCGCCGTCGAAGCCGGCAGGCTCGCGCATCTGGCGGGCCGCATGGAAAAGCGGCTTTACGCCAACGCTTCGAGCCCCATGAGCGACCTGATCGGAGGCCCAAAATAGTACCCCCGGAGATCACCGTCGCCGATCTCAAGCGCATGCACGACGCGGCCGAGACGTTCGTGCTCCTCGACGTGCGCGAGAACGACGAGCTCGCGAAGGCCAGCCTGCCCTGGGCGAAGCACGTCCCGATGGCCCACGTTCCCCAGCGCTTGGCCGAGCTCCCGAAGGACAAGCCGATCGTCGTCATGTGTCACGGCGGCTTCCGCAGCAGCCGCGTCGCGCAGTACCTTCGCAAGAACGGGTACAGCGAAGTCGCGAACCTTACCGGCGGCATCGACGCCTGGTCGCAAGAGATCGACCCGAACGTTCCTGTTTACTGAAGCAGCGCTAGGTTGCGGTCGCGTTGCTGGGCTACAAACCGCACGCGACGGCACGGGGAGCTGCGGGGACGCCCGCGATTCCGCATCCGTGCGGAATCGCTGCTCGTGCACTTTCGCGCTCTCGCCATCCCTGGCTCCGCGCGAAAGCTGCACGCCCCGCCGCCCCCCGTGCCGCCGCGCACGGTTTGCAGCCTATCGTGGATTCGAGCGAAGCTTCAGGGCTTGCGGGCTTCGATGAACCAGTGGACTAGGCGGGCGGCTTCGTCTTCGGTGTGGGCCCAGCGGCCGGCGGATTCGGCGGCGCCGGCTTCGCGGAGCGAGCGGATCTCGAAGGCGGCCAACAGTTCGCGTGCCTCGGCTTCCGCGAGGTAGAGGTGGGGGACGCCTGCCTCGGGGCCGTCGAGCGCGGCCCAGACGCCGGGCTCGATGCAGCGGCCCGTGCCGCAGCGCGGGTCGGCGCTCGAGCCGAGGGTGAGAAAAAGGAGCGCTCCGGGGCGCAGGCCGTTGCGCACGGCCGCGAGCGCTGCGGCGACGGAGGCGCGGGTGCCGTGCAGGAGTGCGTGAGTGGCGAGCGCGGCGTCGTAGCTGGACGCGAACGGGTAGGGGCCAGTGTAATGGGTCCGCACGATGCGCACGCGCGGGGTTGCGGCGAAGCGGCGGGCGGCGGCGACGGCTCGCTCGGCGTCTTCCTCGACGGCGTCGACGAAGGCCCCGCCTGCGGCGAGCGGCGGGACGTTGCGGCCGCTGCCGATGCCCACGATGAGGACGCGCGCCGGCTCCGGCCGAGCGGCGAGCGCGTGGGCCAGGGCCTCTGCCAAGGGGTGCGCGGGCTCGCTCATCGGGCCGCTCGGGAACGGCGAGGCGGCTTTGGTGCCGGCGCGAGGCGTGCGCGCGTTTGAAGGAGTATGCTCAAGGCTGATCGTTTCGCGGCCTTCACGACGGGGTGAGTATCCGCATGATTGAGACCGGTGCCAAGCTGCCGAATCTGACGGTCACGGATGACAGCGGCCAGGCGATCTCGACAGGGTCGCTGCTGGGCGGTCCGCTCGTCCTCTATTTCTACCCCAAGGACGACACTCCGGGCTGCAGCAACGAAGCCTCGCAGTTTCGCGACCTCTACGACGATTTCAAAAAGAAGGGCGCGGAGATCGTCGGGGTCAGCCGCGACTCGGTCGCGTCGCATCAGAAGTTCAAGGCGAAGTTTCACCTCCCGTTCAGGCTGCTCTCCGACGTCGATTCCGCCCTGTGCGACGCCTTCGGCGTGATCGTCGAAAAAAACATGTACGGCAAGAAGAGCAAGGGCATCCAGCGCTCGACGTTCTTGTTCGACGCCGGCGGCAAGCTCGTGCACGTCTGGCCCAAGGTGTCCGTCGACGGCCATGCCGAGGACGTGCTCGAGAAAATTTGATGCCCGACGAAGCGCCCGGAGCGCGACGCAGCGTGACGATCTTGGGATCGAGCTGCTCGATCCCAAGGCCCGGTCGTGCCTGCAGCTCGTATCTCATCGAGGGGCTGGGCCATTCGATCGTCGTGGATCTGGGGAGCGGCGCGCTCGCCAACCTGCACCGTCACCGGCGCGCCGAAGAGATCGACGCCGTCTTCATCAGCCATATGCACGCCGATCACTTCCTCGACGTCATCCCGCTGCGCTACGCACTCAAATACGGCGAGCGCGGCAACGATCGCAAGGTCCCGCTCTATCTGCCGCCCGGCGGCGAGGAGATGCTGCGCCGCCTCGTCGATGCGTTCGCCCGCGAGTCCCGCCACGACTTCCTCGACGAGGTCTTCGAAGTTCGGACGTATGATGCGCGGGGCGTCGTGCATATCGGCGACACGGCCGTCAGCTTTGCGCCGACAACGCACTACATCCCGACGTTTGCGATCCGCTGCGACCTCGACGGCGCGAGCGTGACGTACAGCGCGGACACGGCACCCGATTCGGGAATCGCCGCCTTCGCCCGCGCCTGCGACCTTTTTCTGTGCGAAGCGACGCTCGTTCCCAGCGACGTCGAAGAGGGCGCGCGCGGTCACCTTTCCGCGAGCGAAGCCGCGCAGCTCGCCGCGACGGGGGAGGTTCGCAGGCTGGTCTTGACGCACTACCCCGCCTCGACCGGAGCGGCCGAGCTGCGAACCTTGGCGAAGCCGGTTTTCACCGGCGAGCTCGCGATCGCCGACGACAACGATCGCTTCGAGCTTTAATTATCGGTCTTGGCGTCGCCGCGCGGGAGCGAGAACTGCACTAAGGACTTGATCGGCGCCAGTCCTCGATTGATGACGGCGTAGACCGTGACGTGAAGGTTCATCTCTTCGAGGCGAGCCTTGGCGGCCATCACTTCGCGCCCGTGGCTGACGACGTCCTCGAGCAGGAGCACGCGCTGGCCCTCTTGGAAAGGACCCTCGACGTACTCGTCGGCGAAGGCGCCGTACGCTTTCGGGGCTTTGCGCACCACGATCATCGGGATGTTGGACATCTGCGAGACGGCGGTAGCGAGGATGACGCCGCCGAGCTCGGTCCCCGCGATGAGGTCGGGATTGAGCTCGGAGATGATCGGCACGAAGAGCCGCGCGATGCGGCGCAGCACCGCCGGATCCGAGAACAGGCGGAACTTGTCGATGTAATAATCGCTGCGCGCACCGCCTGCGAGCAAGTAGTCGCCGCGCGTCAGAGCGCGCTCCATGATCGTGTTCATGAGCCACTTGATCTCGGGGATGCGGCCCAGGCGCGACGACTCGGGGTCTAGATTTCCCATTGATTCGCGTTCCAAGACGCCGTCACGGGGTTCGGCGTGAATTGAGTGAAGTCGGGGTTGACCGGCTGGATCTGGCGCGGCCACCAGATCGGAAGGACCGGGACGTCGCGCGTGAGGATCGCTTCGATCTGCGCGTACGCCGCTTTTCGCGTGGGGATGTCGAAATGGGTCAGCGCGACCGCTTCGGCGGCGTCGAGCGCAGGGTTGCAGTAGCGGCTTTCGTTGTTGCCGTTGGGGGGCTGAGCGCGGCACGTGAAGAGCGAGGATTGATCCGGGTCGATCCCGGCGACCCAGCCGGTCCATGCGAGGTCGTACCTGCCGTTCTGCAGGATCCCGCCTTGGCCCATCGTGGCGAACAGGAGCGAGCCGAGGTAGAACTTGGGTTCGAGGTCGATGCCGAGCTGACGCAGCATGGCTTGGACTTGCACGACGGCGAGGCGCCGCGTGGCATTGGAGACGTTGGTGGCGATCGTCAGCGTGAGCCGCCGGCCGTTCTTGGTGAGGATGCCGTCGGGCCCCGGCGTCCAGCCGGCCTGCGCCATCAACGCTTTGGCCCTGGCGAGGTCGTAGGGATAGCGCGTGACGTTCGACGCGTGCGCCCACATGAACGGCGGGAGATCTTGGTCGGCGGCGGTCGCCGAGCCGTAAGTGAGCACGCCGACGAGCCGCCTGCGGTCGATCGCATAAGCGAGCGCTTGGCGCACGCGCACGTCGTCGAGCGGCGGATGCTTGGTGTTGATCTGGATCCGCTCGTAATCGTTACGGTCCTGCAAAACGACGGCCGTGCCGGCCAGCGTCTTGAGGTCCTTGTATTCCTGCGGCGAGGCCTCGAACTGCCAATCGAGGTCGTGCGTGCGAAGCTGGTTGACTTCGGTGTTCTCGTCGGGAACGAACTTGAGGGTGATCTCCTTGAGCTTCGGCGCGCCCAGGAAGTACGAGTCGTTGGCGACCAAGGTGAGGTGGTCGCCGCGCACCCATTCCTTGAACTTGAACGGCCCCGTGCCGACCGGCGCCGAGTTGAACGGGATGTTGTTGATGTTCGGCAGCTTCCCGAGTAAATGCTCGGGAACGATGTAATAGGGGCTGTCGCTCTCGGCGAAGAGGGTGTTGACGGCCGGCGCGAAGCGCTGCTTCATGTGAAAGACGACGGTGGCATCGTCCGGCGTGTCGACAGCCTTGACCAGCTCGTAGCCGGTTCGCGAAATGACGTCGTTGGCGTCGTTCATGATCGCGCGCCACGAGAAGGCGACGTCTTTGCTGGTGAACGGCACGCCGTCGTGCCAGCGCACGTTGCGGCGCAGGTGATAGGTGATGGTCAGGCCGTCGGGACTGATGCCGCCGTTTTGGAGCGTCGGCACCTCGCTCGCCAGAGCCGGGACCTGCGTTTGCCCGGTCCGGTCGACGGTCACGAGCACGTCGAAGAGCAGCCGGTCGATCATCGCCTCCGTCGTGTTGGCTGCGAGCAGAGGGTTGAGCGTGTTCGGCGGGGTCTGAATGCCGACGCGAAGCTCGCCGGGCTTCGTCCAGGGATGCCTGCCGCCAGGCGGGCCGCCGGCCGTATCGGGCGCCGAAGTGGTCCCAACCTTCGTGCACGCCGCCAAGAGACAGCACATGGCGATGCGGGCCAAGAGCTTTCGCACTGGCATGGCTATTAGTCGCCGGGAGGCCTGCGCCTCTGCGCCGTTCGGTACCGGCGTCCTCTACGAGCCGACGGCTGCGACCGCTTCACGGATCTGCTGCGAGACCTTCGGCGGGGCGGGGTCGAACCGTTCGTGGCGCCAGGTGTAGGTGCCGAGTCCCTGTGTCGCCGTGCGCAGCTCCGTGATATAGTTGCCGAGCTCGGCTTGCGGGGCATAGGCGGCCACGCGTTGGAAGCCTCGCTTGCCGGCGGGCTCGAACGAGAGGACCTGGCCGCGCTTGCCGGTGAGGCCGCCCAGGATCGTCGAGGCGCTCTCGTCCGGGACGATCGCCTCGACGAAGACGATCGGCTCGAGGAGGACCGGCGCGCACTTCGGCAACCCCTCGCGGATCGCGAGCGACCCCGCCGTCTTGAACGATTGCTCGCTCGAGTCGACCGCGTGATAGGCGCCGTCGATCAGGGTGACGTGGAGGTCGACGACGGGATATCCGGCGACGGGGCCCTTGGCAAGCGCTTCACGCACGCCCTTCTCGACGGCGGGGAAGAATTGGCGCGGCACCACGCCGCCGACGATCTGCTCGGAGAAGGTGACGCCCGCTCCGCGCTCGCGCGGTTCGATGCGAAGCACGACGTCGCCGAACTGGCCGTGGCCGCCGGTCTGGTGCTTGTAGCGGGCGTGGACCTCGGTCGACTGCGTGATCGTCTCCCGGTAGGCGACGCTCGGGGGCGCCATCTCGAGCGCCAGATGATACTTGCGCGCCAGGCGCGACATCGCGGTCGCGACGTGCACTTCGCCGAGGCCGAGCAACTGCAGCTCGCCGGTGAACTCGGCCCGCGCGACTTGCAGCGTCGGGTCCTCCTCGCAGATGCGCGCAAGCATCTGTGAGACTTTGGCCTCGTCGAGCTTCTCTTTCGGCTTGATCGCGACCGCGAAGAGCGGCGGCGCCAGCGGCGGGGTCGGGCGGACGGTCTTGTCACCGTTGGCCAGCAGGGTGTCGCCGGTGCGCACGCCTTCGAGCCGCCCGATCGCCACGATCTCACCGGCGGAGGCCGAGGCGATCGGTTCCTGCTTCTTGCCTTGCAGCCGGAAGAGCCCGGCCGAGCGGACTTTGATCCCCTCTCGCGAGGCGTCGACGAGCGTCGCGTCGGCGTTCAGGGTCCCGTCGAAGATGCGCACGACCGAGAGCTTCCCGGACTGCGGATTCAAGAAGGTCTTGCAGACCTGGGCTACGAGCGGAGCCGCAGCGTCGCCCTTGGGCGCGGGGAACTGCTTCTCGATGACGTCGAGCAGGGCGGTCGCCGCGACGCCGATGTCGACCATCCCCGCACCGACCAGGACCGGAACGAGCTGATCCTGCGCCGTCTCCTCGCGAAGGTCGGCGAGCACCGTGTCGAGCGAAGGTTCGATGCCCTCGAGCAACTCTTCGAGAAGCCTGTCGTCGAAGTCGCCGAGCGCCTCCAGCAGCTTCTGCCGGGCTTCCTGCACGGTTCCTTGAAGCTCTGGTGCGATCGAGACCTCTTTCGGCGTCCCGTTCTCCGCGAGGAAGGCGTGCTGCTCGGCGAGGTCGATGTAGCCGCGGAAGTGCTCCGCTTCGCCGATCGGAAGGTGCTCGGCGACGACTCGGTTGCCGTACATCGCGGAGAGCGCGGCCAGCGTCCCGCGGAAATCGCTCCCCGGCTTGTCGAGCTTGTTGACGAAGAAGCAGTGCGGCATCTTCCGTTCGTCGAGGAACTCGACGAGCGCGCGCGTTTGGCGCACGCGCTCCGGCGCGGCGTCGATTACGATGACGGCCGCGTCGGCGGCGAGCAGCGCGAGCTTCGTCTCTTCGAAGAAGTCGACGAACCCCGGGCAGTCGACGATCGTCAGGTCGATCGCCGGCGTCGACGCGAAAGCGAAGCCCACCGATGTCGATTGTCCGCGATCGATGCACTCGGGCTCGTAGTCGGTCGTCGCCGTGCCGTCGGTCACCGAACCGCGCCGCGGAATGGCGCCGCAGCGCGCGAGCAATGCTTCAACGAGCGTCGTCTTGCCAGAATGGTGCGGCCCAACGATGGCCACGTTGCGACGACGTGCCAAATCACCCATGACGTTCTAACTCCTACCGCTTCGTCTTCGACGGCTTCTTCTTGACGGGCGCCTTTTTCGCGGCGCTTTTTTTGGCCGACGGCACACGTTTCGCCGGCGCGGGACTGCGTTTTGCCGCCTTGGCGGCCGCTTTGCGCGCGGGTGCCGCCTTCTTCGCGGCGGCGCGAGGCTTGGCCGCAGCCGGCCGAGCCGCCAGCTTTTTCGCGACGGCCTTCTTCGCCGGCGCGGCCTTCTTCGCGGCCGCCGTCTTGGCCGCAGGCTTCGCCCCCGCAGTTTTGGTGGAAGCGGCCTTCGGCGCCGCCGCCTTCGCGCGAGCGGGCCGCCGGACCGCGGCCTTTTCGGCCTCGGCGGCCGCCGGCTCGACTTGCGCTGGTTCAGGCGGGGCCTCGGTTTTTGCGGCTTCGGCTCGCGCCGGCTCCTTGACCGCATCGGCCTTGGGGCTCTTGGGCCGCTTGGGCCGGGAGGGCCGGGCCGCTCGCGCGGGCTCGGCCGCGCTGGGAACCGCGTCTTCGGCCGGTTGCGCCGCGCGGACGCTCTCGAGTCCCGGGTCGGTCTCCGACGTGCCCCCGGCCTCCGGCGAGGCGACCGCCGCCGCGAGCGAGCGGCGCTCCCGGGGCGGAGCGGCCGTCACGAGTTCGGCGGCTGCCTCGGCCTCTTCCGAGGCCGGACCACCGTTGCGCCCGGCGAGCGCAACCTCCGCTCGCCCGAAGCCCGAGACGCTGCTGCCGATCGGCGGGACCGCCGGGGCGCTGCGCCGCCGCAGGAGCTCTTCGGTCACCCGCAGCGCGACCCGGGCGACGCGGCCGTTGATCGGAAAGGCGATTTCGTTGATCTCGGCTGCGTCGAGCAAGGCGAGCACTTCGGTAAAGGCCGAGCCCTGGTCGCGCGGGCTGTGAGCATCGGAGCCGACGGCGACGGCAACGCCCTTCTCCTTCGCCTTCCGCAGGAGCCGCAAGTTGACGTCGCGGTAGCGCTGCAGCTGCTCTTCGTTTCCGGCAAAATACTTATAGAAGTAGCGGGAGTTCAGCTCGATCGCCATGCTGCGCTCGGCGCACGCCGCCACGAGCTGGTCCTCGTAACGCTCGAGCGCCTCGTCGGAGGGCCAGTGGCCGAACTTCGCGGGGACGTAGAAGTGCCCGACGATCTGACCGGGCAGCTTGTCGATCGCCTCGAGCAGCGCGGCCATGTAGAGTTCCCACGTCTGCTCGACGCCGACGACCTCGTAGAGTTCCTGGAACTCCGGGTTGTCGAAGGGCCACATCCAGTTCTCGCCGTGGACCGGGTGGGTGATGGGGAGGAAGTGGATCGAGCGGACCATGCCGTCGGGCCGCATCGCGTCGACGATGTTCTGAGCGTCCGGCCGGCTGCGCGGATCGTTGTCGATCTCGGCCCCGATCGAGTAACGCATCCCCTTGCGCAGCCCTTCGGAGACGACCGTGGCGTGGCCCAGCTCGACGCCCGCCGTCTCGGCAGCGCCGTAGAGGTCGCCGGCGGCAGCCAGCTTGAGGGCCCGGCGGACCAGATTGACAGCGGCTGGGTCCTCGAAGGTCAAGTAGTTGACATGGTCGGCGACCATCAGGAAGCGGGGCGAGCCGCGGCGGCAGGCATGGAAAAACCACAGGAAGAGCATCCGCGCCGTGTACGGGATCGGCCGCTCCTCGGCGAAGGGCTTGTGCTCGCCCTTGGCATGCCCGTGGGTGTCGGGCAACGCTGCGATGCGGGGGTCCTCGGCCGTCATGACGCCTCGCGGACCCTCGTGAATGGACTTTTCAGCGGAAAAACCTCCAGGCGCAGAATTGCGTTTTCCCGCATGGCGCCCCTCTAGCAGCAGCCACCCGTCCGAGGAGCGCGGCGGGCAAAAAAAAGCCGGCTCGCGGCCGGCGGACTAGGGCTGATCTTGCGCAGAGACTAGGTCTGCGCACCTCCAATCATCGTGTTGTTGCGTTGGTTTCCTTCAGAACGAACGATGACCACCTCCCTTTGTCCGTCTTTCGCCTTCATTGGTGTGTCTCTGAAGGGGCCGCGGACGTGTCGTGCGGGTGGGATTCGCTCCCGCAAGGCGCCTAGACCTTCGAGTAGCCTTCCATCCTCAGGATGCGGGCCTTGAGCTCGATCCCGTAGCCGTAGTTATGGAGTGCGCCGCTGGCGTCGACGACCCGGTGGCAGGGGAAGAAGAGGGCGACCGGGTTGCGGGCCATCGCCTGCCCGACGGCTCGGGCCGCGTGCGGATGGCCGATCTCGCGAGCGATCCAGCCGTAGGAGCGGACCTCGCCGGGAGGGATCTGAGCGGCCTTGCGCAAGGCCGCCTGTTCGAATTCCGTCAGGTCGGAGATGTCGATCCGCTCGGTCTCGGCTCGCCACGTCCCGAAGAACTTGCGCACGGCCTCGCTGACCCAGGGCGGCGCTTGGGCCGCCCGGACCGGCCGCCGCAGCCGACGCTCGACGTGCTCGCGCACCGTCTGCGGGTCTTCGCCGCGACCGATGCCGACGAACGTTATCCCGCTATCGCGCCAGGCGATGAACAATTCGCCTAGCGGCGACCCGATCTGCGCGAGGCTGTCGGGTTTGAGCGTCTTGTAGTGGTGGCGCATCGACTCGATGTGCTCGAGGATGCGCGGCACGAGGCTTTGCGGCGGCTCGACGACGGGAAGGCACGAGAGGCAATATGCGACGCCTTCGAATTCGTGATAGAGATCCTGGCAGGTCTTGCAGTACCGCAGGTGTGCGAGGACGTGCTCGCGCCGGGGTTCGACGCCGGCCCGTACCTCATCCCACAACGCTTCGACATCACAGCACCGCATTGACAGTCTCTCCCGAGGACGCGAGCCGGCCCACCTGCGGGCCGAGTATCCGCCGCAGTATCCGCACGGCGCGATGCACGTGCGACTTCACGGTCCCGATCGGTTGGTTGAGGATCTCCGCGATCTCGGGATGACTGCGGCCCTCGATGAACCGCAACGTTGCGGCCGCACGAAGATGCATAGGCAACTGCAGCAGCGCCTGCTCTACGAGGGCCATATCCGTTCCGCGCTCGACGATTTGCTCGGGCTGCTCGGGCCCTTCTTGCGTGTTGTTCAACAGCGCATCGGGGTCCGCGAGCGCGTCCAGCGCGACGTTCGTCGGGCGTTTGGAGCGGAGTCGGTTCCTCGTTACGTTTAATGTAATGGTATAGAGCCACGGTTGCAGGCGCAGCTCTCCCCGCTGCTCCGGGCTCATCTTTCCGAGCGCGCGGAACGCGCGCACGAAGGCGTCCTGAACGATCTCCTCGGCGTCCTCGCGGTTGCCGGTCATGCGCAGGGCGAAGCCGTAGAGGCGGCGCTGGTATTCGTCGACGATACGCTCGAAGCGCTCGGTCGAGGGGACCGCTTCTGCGGACCGGGACGACGCCGGTGCGACCGTTGCGGCCGGCTTGCCCTCGGCGGTCCCCGCTCTTGGAACCACGCGAAACTCCTGGGAGAAAACCCCGGCAAGTGAGAGGTTCGCGAGTTCTTCGCGGAACGAGACGGTACCCCTCAGGCTCGCGCGGTCGCCGCCGCCCACGGCGCGGATCGTTCGGCGGTAGACGATGGTCACTTGGTCGTTGCTGGTCCGGTTCGAGACGTAGCCCGAGATGGTGACGGTCGCGTCGAGCGCAAGCAGCAACGCGCTCGACCGGTCGTAGAAGGCGGTGCCGCGCATCGCGATCGTCCCGATCAAGGTCAAGCCCGGGCGGTCGGGGAGCGCCCCGCGCATCGGTCCGGCGGCTTCGAAGCGCACTCCCGCGGCGCTTCGGCCCGAGATCGAGCCGGCCGGGAGCTTCTGCAGGTAGCCGTGGAGGGACGATCCTGTGAACGGCGAGGGAAAGTCGAAAGGCAAGGGAGCGCGCAGGCTCTGCAAGTCGTCGAGGGTGGCGTGGTCGAGCTGTGCGGCGAAGGGCTGGTTGAGCACCGTCAGGTAGTCCGGGTCGCGATCGGCCGTGTCGACGACCGTTCCGTCCGGTGCGACGTCCTCGACGTACTCCGCTTCGGCCGGGCTCTGGGCGCCCTGGTCGCTGCGGACGTACCGGGCGTGCGCCGAAAGGCGGGTGAGGTGCCCGTTGCGCTCCGCGGCGAGCGACTCCGTGCCGCGGTAGTTCACTCGGCTCGTGATGTCGCCGCCGGCGATCGAAAAGCTGTCGGTCCCGGCGACCTCGTACGCCTGGTCCGCCAGCGCGCGGCCGCCGAGCCCCGCGACCAAAACGAGTGCGAGGAGCAGCCTGACGGGCAGGGCGCGCATCATAGGAGAGAAACGCGGTCCGGGCCGGACCGGTTGCAGGCAAGCGCAGTCTCCGTGCTTTCTGCAAGGAGTTGCGTCTTTTGTCGCCGATTTAGGAACGCTTAATGGCGAGCCTCCCGAGACCGATCGTGGCCGTCTTAGCGGTGCTGCTGCTTTTTTGCAGCGCAGCCGCCGCGCGGGCCGGCGAGACGCCGCTGGACTCGAAGCTGCAGAAGATCTATCTGACCGCCTTCGACGAGGCGCTCAACCGTCACGCCGTCGCCGAGAGCGACGGCACGACCTACGTCTCGACGGGTGACATCCAGGCGGAGTGGCTGCGCGACGCGAGCGCCGTCATGGAGCCCTACATCGCGATCGCCGGGGACGACAGCCGCGTCGCGAGCGCCTTGCGCGGCGTCGTGGCCCGTGAGGCGCGTTACATCCTGATCGATCCGTACGCGAACGCCTTTTCGGCGGACTATCGCGTCGTCGAGCGCAAGTTCGAGGTCGACTCGCTCCTGTACCCGATCTGGTTCGCCGGCCGCTACTGGCGCGAGACCGGGGACCGATCGATCTTCACCGCGCAGGTCAATCGCGCTTTCGAGCGTGTCCTGGCGGTCATGCGCGACGAGCAGCACCACGAGGCACGCTCGACCTACCGGCACCCCGATCTGGCCGACGGCGGCCGCGGCAGCCCGGTGCGCTATACGGGCATGGTCTGGACCGGCTTCCGGCCCTCCGACGACCCGCCGCGCTACCAGTACAACATCCCGGAAAACATGTTCGCGGTCGTCGTCATGCGCGCGCTGAGCGAAATCGAGCAAGACATCTACCACGACCGGGACGATGCGATGAACGCTTGGGGACTCTCGGTCGAGATCCAACGCGGCATCGAGCAATACGGCACGGTCGACCTCGACGGCTTCGGAAAGCTGTACGCCTATGAAGTCGACGGCTACGGGCATGCGAATCTGATGGACGACGCCAACCCGCCCTCGCTGCTCTCCATCCCGTATTTCGGCTATCTTTCGGCCCAGGACGGCGAGTATCAGACCACGCGCCGCTTCGTCCTCTCCAGCCGGAACCCGTACTACTACGTGGGCAAATACGCCAGCGGAGTGGGGAGCCCGCACACGCCGCGCGGCTACATCTGGCCTCTGTCACTCGTCATGCAGGCACTGACCTCCGACGACCAGGCTGAGATCGATCGGGTCATGGGATACATCGCCGCTTCCGACGTCGGCGACCACCGCTTGCACGAGTCGTTCAACGGCGACTGGCCCGAGTCGTTCACGCGCGACGACTTCGCGTGGCCCAACGCGCTGTACGCCAAGCTCGCCCAGAAGCGGCTGGCGCCCGCGCGCTGAAGTCAGCTCGCCGGGACGCGCCGCGGTTCGGTCGAGAAGAAGCGCAAGGTCGCCCTCCCGGTACAGACGACGACGTCGTCGGGACGGTCGAAGATCTTACCGTCGACGTCGATGACGAACGAGCCCTCGCGCAGGCCGTCGAGCGCCGTACGCACTCCGCGCTCGCGCTTGTCCTGGGGAGCGCGCGTCCCGAGCACCTCGTAGACCGCCAGCCGCAGCAGTTCTTCGACGCGCAACGGCGTGACGAGCGCGAACGCGCCGCACGCGGTGCTGGCAATAGTACGGACGTCGATAGGGATCGCGACCTGGATCACGAGCCGTCGCTTCGCGACGGGCGCGGCGCCCTCTTTCCGCGAGGCGGGGACCGTTTTGCGACGAAGGCGCCTCCCGATGGAACAGAAGCCGCCCCGTCGCGCGAGGCGCCGCTCCGGCGGCGCATCCCCGTTTCCGATCATTCCGGCGGTCCTCGCCGTGCTCGTGATCGGCTTCCTCATCGGAACCGGGCTCTCGCTCTTCGGAGAGCGCGTCGGCTCGCCGGTCGCGCTCTCGAGCGCGCCGCCGTTCCCTTCAAGTGCCCCGACGATAAGCGTTCTGCCGGCGACTCCGAGCCCCGAGCCCACCGCCACGCCCTCGCCGCGGCGAACCGCGTCGCCCGAGCCGAGCGCCACGCCCGAGCCGAGCGCCACGCCCGAGCCGAGCGCCACGCCCGTGCCGAGCGCCACGCCCGTGCCGAGCGCCACGCCCGTGCCGAGCGCCACGCCAGCGACCCGTGCCACGCCCGAGCCGAGCGTCGCGCCTGCGCCGAGGGCCACCGCCGCGCCCGTTAGGGCGAGTTCCGCCGCAGCGCTGAAAGCGACGCCCGAGCCGGCGCACGAGCCGGCCGCCGAACAGAGCCACGTCAAACCGAGCGAGCCGGCGGCGGCTCCCGCGGGTGCCTCCAGCGACTATGCCGACAGCGGCTTCGCCCGGCTCTCGGACGGGGTCGTGCGGGCCTACCTCGGTGCGCTGATGCGGGGCGACGAGGACTCGGCCTATGCGGCTTTCGGCGCCGCTCCGGGCGACCGAGGAATTATCTTCATAGAACAAGGCATCGTGGACGCCAAGACCCAAATCGCCCGAGTCGACGCTCGCCAGACTGGTACGGACGCCGCCACGGTCGACGTCACGCTGAGAACCGCCAAGGGTCAATATTTCGCACAGTACTTTTTGAAGCGGTCGCCGACCGGCGCTGCTCTCATCACCGACCATGAGATGATAAAACCATGAGTGCAGAAGGACTGATCGAGAACCTCCTCAACACGAGGGAGGTTTTTCCGCCGCCGGAGTCCGTCCGGGCATGGGCGAAAATCCCCGACCAGGATGCTTGGCTTGCTGAGATAAGCAAGGACCCAATCGGGTTCTGGCGCTCGGCGGGCGAGCGCATCGCCTGGGAAACACCGCCGGTGACGACCCTCGTGGGCGGCCTCGGCGACGCAAAGTGGTTCGTCGGCGGGCGCCTGAACGCGACCGTCTCGTGCCTCGACCGGCACGTTGCGACCCACCCGGATGCGACCGCCTACCTCTTCATCCGAGAAGACGGTGTCGAGCAGCGCATCACCTATAAAGAGCTGCTGGCGGCCACGAACCGCTTCGCCAACGCGCTGGCCGCCGACGGCGTCAAGCAAGGCGACCGGGTCGTCATCTACATGCCGCTGACGATCGAGGGGATCGTCGCGATGCTCGCCTGCGCCCGCCTGGGCGCCGTGCACAGCGTCGTCTACGCCGGCTTGGGCGCGACGGCTTTGCGCGACCGGGTCGACGACGCGGGCGCCGAGGTCGTCATCGGCGCCGACATCACCTACCGCCGCGGCAAGGAAGTCGACCTCAAGAAGATCCTCGACGATGCGGTCTCGCAGGCCGCGCGCGTCCGGCGCGTCATCGTGCTGCGCCGGGCCGCCGAGAAGGCACCGCTCGGCCCGCTCG
Source organism: Vulcanimicrobiota bacterium (assembly GCA_963834485.1). Taxonomy (GTDB): domain Bacteria; phylum Vulcanimicrobiota; class Vulcanimicrobiia; order Vulcanimicrobiales; family Vulcanimicrobiaceae; genus CAWICD01. Next base: position 192,548 of record CAWICD010000007.1, on the reverse strand, counting down.
AACGCGACTTCGAGGAGTACGACGCCGGGCAGTCCGGCGAGCGCGCCCCGGCGATCGTCGACGCCAACGATCCGCTCTTCATCCTCTACACGAGCGGGACGACCGGAAAGCCCAAGGGCGTCATCATGACGCACGGCGGGTATCTCGCCGGCGCGAGCAGCGAGCTTGCGCTGACGACCGGCATCACGCCCGAGGACGTGTACTGGTGTACCAGCGACATCGGCTGGATCGTCGGCCACTCGCTGATCGTCTACGGCGCACTGGCCAACCGCTACTTCTCGATCATCCGCGAAGGTTCGCCCGACTTCCCGCACAAGGGCATCGTCTACGAGCTCATCGAGAAGTACAAGGTCAGCATGATGTACACCGCGCCGACGCTGGCGCGCATGCTGATGCGCTTCGGCCTCGACCTGCTCGAGAAACACGACCTCTCGTCGCTCAAGGCGGTCTACTGCGCGGGCGAACCGCTCAATCCCGAGGCCTGGCACTTCCTCTACGAGACGATGTGCAAGAAGCAGGCTGCCGTCTGCAACCAGTGGTGGCAGACGGAGACGGGCTGCATGATGCTGGGCTTCCTGCCGACCTCGGCGATCCACCCCGACCGCAGCGGCAAGGCGCTCGGGCCGGCGCGGCTCGACGTGATCAACCGCGACGGCACGCCGACTCCGCGCAACTCGGGCGGTCTGCTGGTCATCCGCGACCCGTGGCCGCACATGTTCGCCGGGATCTGGGGCGACCCGGCGCGCTACGCGCAATACTTCAACGAGCTTCCCGGAACGTACACGGCCGGCGACGTCGCGACGATCGACGACAACGGCTACATCACGGTCCTCGGCCGCTCGGACGACGTGCTCAACGTGGCCGGCCACCGCATCGCGACCGCCGACATCGAGAGCGCGCTCGTCTCGCACCACGCCTGCGGCGAAGCGGGCGTGATCGGCAAGCCCGACGCGCTCAAAGGTGAGGTGATCAAGGCCTTCGTCATCCTGCGCGCCGGCTTCGAGCCGAGCGACGAACTGCGGACCGAGATGATCAAGCACGTTCGCTACACGCTCGGGCCGATCGGCGAGCCGGCCGATCTCGAGTTCGTCGCCAAACTGCCCAAGACGCGCAGCGGCAAGATCATGCGCCGCCTGCTCAAGGCGCAGGAGACCGGTCAGGATCTCGGAGACGTCACGACGCTCGAAGACTAGCGCCGGCTGCGAGCTTCGGCGGCGGGCCCGGCGCGCAGCGCCGGGCCCGCGCGCGTTTGGCGCGCGTTCTAGACGTGGAGATAGCGGCTGAGCACCGCGACGTCGTCGCGCAGCTCGTCGGGCGTTCCTTCGAACTTGATCGTCCCTTGGTCGATCACGTAGCAGCGGTCGGCGACCGCGAGCGCCGAGTAGAAGTTCTGCTCGACGAGGAGCGTCGTCATGCCCTTGGCCTTGATTTCGCGGACGATCGCCTCGACCTCGCGCACGATCAGCGGCGCGAGCCCTTCGGTCGGCTCGTCGAGAAGGAGCAGCTTCGTATCCTGGAGCAGCGCGCGCGCGATCGCGAGCATTTGCTTCTCGCCGCCGGAGATCTCGTCGCCCTTGTTTTGCAAGCGCTCCTTGAGGCGCGGAAAGCGGTCGTACACGTCCTCGAGCGACCAGCCCGGCCGCTGCGCGGTCACGAGCGCCAGCTTGAGGTTCTCGTAGACGGTCAAGTTGTTGAAGATGCGCCGCTCCTCGGGGACGAGCGAGATGCCGCGGCGCGCGTTGCTCATCATCGGCGCTCCGGTCACGTCGGCGCCTTCGAAGACGATCTTGCCCCGGCGCGGCGGAACCCAGCCCACGATGCTCTTGAGGGTCGTGGTCTTGCCGACGCCGTTTCGTCCGAGCAAGGCGACGGTCTCCCCGCGACGGATCGAGAAGCTCAAGCCCTTGAGGATGTGGCTGTCGCCGTAGTAGGTGTCGAGCGCTTCGACGCGCAGCAGGGTTTCGCTCGGGGCGGCGACGGCGGTCATGCTTCTATCTCCGGATGGGCGGCGAGCACCTCGGCTTCCTCCTCGACGTGCCCGCCCAAGTAAGCCTCCTGCACGCGCCGGTTGGCGCGGATCTGCGCCGGCGTCCCTTCGGCCAGGACTTTGCCTTGGTGGAAGACCGTGATCGAATCGGAGATCCCCATGATCATGCCCATGTCGTGCTCGATGATGAGCACGGTCATGCGCTTGGCCAGCCCGCGGATGAGCCGGTCGGTTTTGTGCACTTCCTCGATCGACATGCCCGCAACCGGCTCGTCGAGGAGCAGCACCTTCGGCTGGGTTGCGAGCGCGACCGCGATGTCGAGGCGTTTCTTGTCGCCGTGGGAGAGGTCGCCCGCGCGCTCGCCGGCGAGCTCCTGCAGGTCGACCAGCGCCAGCGACTCTCGCGCGATCTCCTCGACCTTGGCCAAGCGGCGTGAGGGGCGGAAGAGCTCGAGCCGGAACGACCCTTGCTCCTTGGCGAGCGCGGCGAGCCGGCAGTTCTGCAGCACGGTTTCGTCGGGATAGACGTTCGCGGTTTGGAACGCCTTGGCGATCCCGCGAGCGACGCGCTGCGGCCCGGAGAGCTGCGTGATCTTCTCGCCTTGGAAGAGGATCTCGCCGCCGGTCGGCGTCGCGACGCCGGAGAGCAGGTTGAAGAACGTCGTCTTGCCCGCGCCGTTGGGCCCGATGACCGCGCGCAGCTCGCCTTCTCGAACCGAGAAATCTATCTCGCTGTTGGCGGCGAAGTGGCCGAAGCGCTTGCCGAGCTTCTTGGTGGCGAGGATCGCGCTCATCAGCTCGCCTCCTCGGCCCGGCGCGGAGAGTCCGCCGAAGCGTGCGCGGGCGGCGCCGCGCGGAGCGCGCCCGCGAGCAGCTTGCGCGCGCGTTTGCGCTTGAAGGAGCCGAGCACGCCGCCCGGCAGGAAGACGATCACGGCCACGAAGACGAGCCCTTCGATCAGGCGCCAGGCGTCGGTCTTGGCGCTGATCACGTTTTGCAGGTACATGATGAGTCCGGTGCCGAGCAGCGGCCCGAAGAGCGTCTTTACGCCGCCGACGACCGTGTAGATGACGAAATTTCCGCTGGTGTCGACGCTGAGGCTGTCGATCGCCGTGGAGGTCTCGTAAAGCCCGCGCAGCGCGCCCGAGAGTCCGGTCAGCGCACCGGCGATCACGAACGCCGCGAGCTTGTAGCGCTTGGGGTCGAAGCCGACGAAGGTGCTGCGCTCCTCGTTCTCGCGGATTGCGGCGAGCACTTCGCCGAACTGCGAACGGTTGAGCGTGCGGACGAAGGCGAGGACGAGCAGCACGACCAGCGCCGCGAAAGCGTACCAGTAGTGCACGTCGCTGAGATTGCCCAGCGGTCCGAGATCGAGCGGGGGAAAGGTCCCGGTCAGGTCGATCGAGGTGAAGCCGAGCGGGAGCGGCGGAGCGGTGATTCCTTGCAGGCCGTCGTCCCCGCCGGTGAGGTCGCGCCACTGGAACACGAGGAAGAAAAGCATCTGCGCGAACGCGAGCGTCAGCAGCGCGAAGTAGATGCCGTAGAGGCGCACGACGAGGAAGCCGACGATCAGCGCGTTCAGCGTGACGTAGGCCACGGCGAGCAAAACCGCGAGCCAGAAATTGGGCGCGTGCGCGAAGAAGCGCGAGACGGTCAGCAGCGCGACGTACGAGCCCAGACCGTAGAAGGCCGCCTGGCCGTAGGAGAGCAGCCCGGCGTAGCCGAGCAAAAGGTTGAAACCGATCGAGCCGATGCCGACGAGCAGGATCTGCGTCGCCAGCCCCGGGTAGCCGCCGATCGCATGAAAGAGGAACGGAAACAGGACGAGCCCCAGGGTCGTGAGGCCGTAGAAGCGCAGCTCGCGGCTCACCCGCGGATCACCTCGCTCTCGCCGAGGAGTCCCTGCGGGCGCACGAGCAGCACGAGCGCCATGGCGAGGTAGATGATCACGCCGCTGGCGGGCGGGAGGACGAGCGTCGTGACACTCTGCAGTTCGCCGACGATCAGACCGCCTAACACCGCGCCCCAAAAGCTCCCGAGCCCGCCGATGACCACGACGACGAACGACGGTACGAGAAACTCGAAGCCCTTGCCGGGATCGACGCTATAGATCGGGCTGGCGGCCGCTCCGACGAGTCCGGCGATCCCCGAGCCGAGCGCGAAGATCACGGTCGAGGCGAGCTGCACGTTGCCGCCGAGGAGCTGCACCATCGTGCGGTCGCGGACTCCGGCGCGCACGATCAAGCCGTAGTCGGTCCGCTCGATGAACGCCCAGACCGCGACGATCAACAGCACGATCGCCAGCGCGAAGACGACGCGATAGGTCGGATATTGGATGAAGCCGAGGTTGAGCGGCGCGCTCACCCACGCCGGGACGGGATAGGTCAGGGTCGTTCCCGTGAAGATCAAGCGCAGCGTCTCTTCGATGACGATCGCGATGCCGAAGGTGACCAGGATCTGTGCCGTCGGATCCTTGTCGTAGAAGCGGCGCAGCAGCAGGCGGTCCAAGAGCACGGCCAGGAGCGCGACGGCCAAGGGCGCGGCCACGATCCCCGCCAGCAGCCCGAAGCGCTCCGCGACGACGAGGCCGACGTAAGCCCCGACCGTGTAGAACGCGCCGTGCGCAAAGTTGACGAGCCGGAGCATGCCGAAGACGATCGTGAGGCCGAGGGCGATCGCGACGTAGACGAGTCCGCGAATGAACCCGTCGAGCAGTTGTCCCGGAAGCTGGGCGAAGATGCCTTCGATGGTCTGAACCTCACGAATCGATGGGGGTGAGACGGGCGAAGGACCGGCCTCCGCGCAGAGGCCGGTCCAGCGAGCACGGGCGAGCCGGTCCTTTTAGGTCGACTCGATCTTACATTTGCTCGTCGCCTGCGGGATCGCGACCGAATCGCCGTCGTGAACTTCGAGAACCTTGGCGTAAGCCCAAACGTTCTGCCGTTGCGACTGCGGAACGCCCTCGAGAACCAGCACCGTGTTGATCCCCTGATGGTCGAAAGCGCGCCAGTATTCGGGCTCCTTGGTCGCTTGGAAGTGATAGCCTTCCATCTTCTCGATGAACTTCTTGGGATCGAGCGAGCCCGCGCGCTCGACGCCGGCCTTCCACTGGTACATGTTGACGTAGGCGCATTCCGCGCCGTTGGAAGGCGGCGTGCCGTTCGCTTTCGTGAAGGCGTCGACGAACTTCCTGGCGGCGGGGAACTTGGAGGCGTGATACTGCCAGTAGAACGGCGCCGTTGTGACGACGTTGTCGAAGTTGTCGCCGGTGCCTTTGGCCATGTACTCGTCGGCCAGGGGCACGAGGATCTTGGTCGACTTGGTCAAGCCGAACTGCGCCGCCTGATTGAGTGCGTTGACCATGTCCTTGCCGAACTCGGTGATCACGAGCACGTCGGGCTTCGCCGCCTGCGCCTGCGAAAGCGCCGAACTGAAGTCGGTCGTGCCGAGCGGGAGCAGCACGTTGTTGATCGTTTTCGCGCCCTTCGGTTCGACGACCGAAGTCAGGTTGTCGTAGACGCTGTGCCCCCACGCGTAATCGGCGGTGATGTGGAACCAGCGGCCCGTCCCGTACTTCTGCATGAGCGTCTTGGCTAGGGCGTGCGCCGACATGTGCGCGTCGTTGTAGCGGCGGAAGGTGTGGTAGTGGCAGTTGATGTCGGTCGTCTCGTCGCCGTGCGTCAAGGTCGCCATGAAGATGACGCCCTTCTCCTGGCAGAGCCCCGAGACGGCGATCGCCGTGCCCGTGCTCGAGCCGCCGGTGATCATGACGGCGCCGTCGCGCTCGATCATGCGCCGCGCGTTCTCGACGGCGACCGGCGCCTTCGTCGTGTCGTCTCCGACCGACTCTTGGATCTGCATCCCCATCACGCCGCCGGCTTTGTTGATCTCGGCGATTGCCAGACGGTAGGCCCGGAGTTGATCGGCACCCTGATCCGAGTAGGGACCTGTCTGCGGAACGTCGAGCCCGACGACCACGGTCTTGGTTGGCGCGGCGATGACGTTGATGCTCGCGAAGGTTGCGGCCGACGCTGCCAGCGCCCCGCCGATGAACTGGCCGCGAGTCGGTTTGAAATGCTCGGACTTCACGGAATCTCCTTATGAAATGGGCGTAGGAGCCGTCACTAACGGTGAGCGAGCGACCGGCCGCCAAACTCGCCGCTGAAACGAAAGGAAATGACCGTTAAGCGGATCGTGGTAATTCCCTTCAAACGTAAAACAGGTTTCTGGAAATAGCCTTTATGTGGGTCCCGTGTCGTCGCGTTCCGCGTCGAGAGGTGATAGCGCCCGGCAGACGATACAGCGCACTGCCATGCGTCTTCGAGCACTCGGCGCGGCTCTTCTGATCGCCGGCTGCACGGCGGCACCGGTGCGGATCGCCGATCCCGTCGCCTTCGAGACTTTCTGCGGCGCGCGGACGATCCAACCGCAGGTCCTCAAGAGCCTCCTGACGTCGGCCGACGACCGTCCCCTCCCTGAAATGCCGAACGAAATCGCCGTCCGCACGGCGCTGCGCAATCACGGCGGCGTGATCGCCTACTGGGACGATCAGCCGCTCGCGCTGCCGCAGACCGCGGCCATCCTGGGCGAGCGGGACGGCTACGCGCGGCTGCGCGCGCTCGCCGTCACGGTCGGGCCCGCGAACGATACGTCAAGACGCATCTATCTGCTCGTTCGCGACCACAGCCTGGTGCGTTGGCTCGTCGAGCACTCCGCAGGCTCGGGCAGCATCTGCACCGCCGCGAAGAGCTAGCCTCCCGAACCGACGCCCGGCCCTCACTTCTTCGTCGCGCTATCGGCCACTTTGTCACCGGCCATCTGCAGCGCTTGCACGAGCACGATCAGGATCGCCACCGTCACGAACATGACGTCGGTCTGGTAACGGTAATAACCGAAACGTATCGCGAGGTCCCCGACCCCTCCGCCACCGACGATTCCAGCCATCGCAGAGTAGCCGATCAGACTCACCGTCGTGACCGTCAATCCGCGCAGCAGACCCGGCAGCGCCTCCGGCACGAGAACGTCCTTCACGATCTGCAGCGGCGTAGCGCCGAACGAAAGGGCGGCCTCGATGACGCCGCGATCGATCTCGTAGAGCGACGCCTGCACCAGCCGCGCGAAGAAGACCGTGGCCGCCACCGCGAGCGGAACCGAGGCGGCGATGGGCCCGATCGTCGACCCGACGATGCGCTGCGTGACCGGCAATAACAGGACCAGCAGAATCACGAAAGGCGTCGACCTGATGACGTTGACGACGAATCCGCCGGCGGCATTGAGAAACGAATTCTCCCAAAAGAGCTCCCTGCTCGTCACGTAGAGGAACAGCCCGAGCGGCACTCCCGCCAGAATCGCGATCGCCAGCGAGATGCCCACCATTTGCGTCGTTTCCCAGAACGCTTTGGCAAGGTCCGCTGCAAGCGATGCGATGTGCGCGCTATCCATAGACCACCTCCGCCGGCGACGAGATGACTTGCACGGAGGCCGTCCGAGCCTTCAGATAGTCGATGCTCCCGGCCACCGCCTCTCTCTCCCCCGTCACGTCCAAGAGGACCACTCCCAGCGGCTGGCCGCCGATATATTCGATCTTGCCGTGCAGCACGTTCACGCTCACGGCGAAACTCGCCAGCGTGTCGGCCAGCACCGGCTCCTCGGCCCGCGGGCCCTTATAGAGCACTTTCAGCAGCGTCCCTCGCACGCTGTTGGAAAGCCTCTCGGGAAGGTCGAGGTCCAACGTGTATCGCACGAGCTGGCGCGTGACGGGATTGACCGGAGTCGCGAAGATGTCGTAAACGCTTCCCGCTTCGACGATCTCCCCCTCGCTCATGACGGCGACCTTCGTGCAGATCTTCTTCACGACCGCCATCTCGTGCGTAATCAGAACGATCGTTATGCCGAACCTTCGGTTGATGTCCTCGAGCAGATCCAAGATAGCGCTCGTCGTCTCGAGGTCGAGCGCAGAGGTGGGCTCGTCGCAAAGCAGGATGCGCGGACCGTTCGCCAGCGCTCGAGCGATGCCGACACGCTGCTTCTGACCGCCGGAAAGCTTTGCGGGATAGACCGTCGCTTTGTCCCCGAGCCCTACGAGCTCGAGAAGCTCGGGGACGCGGCGTGCGACGTCCTCTTTTGCGGTCCCCAGCACTCGAAGCGGAAACGCGACGTTGTCGTAAACGGTTCTCGTGTAGATCAGATTGAAGTGCTGAAACACCATACCGATGGAGCTTCGCAAGTCCCTCAGAGTTCGGCCGCGGAAATTCGAAATATCGACACCGTCGACGAAGACGGCACCGGAGGTGGCCTTCTGAAGCAGATTGATCGTCCGCAGCAGCGTGCTCTTTCCGGCTCCGCTCGTTCCCACTATGCCGAAGACTTCGCCGTCGCCGATGGTTAGAGTGACGTTCTTGACGGCCTGCAGCTCTTTGTCGCCGACCTTGAACGTCACGCACAAGTCGTTAAATTCGAGCATCCCGTTCCATCCGGATTCGTGCGACAGGGATGAAACGATTCCGGGACGGCCGAGGCGATCCCGGAATCGTAGAGTGACGACTGGCTGCTCGAGCTACTTCCCCTGATCCTTCAGCCATTGCGGCTTCTGAAACAAGGCAAAGCCGTTCTTTGGATCGTTGACGGCGTCGAGGAACGCTTTGGACTTCACGACCGCGACGATATCCTTGACGAAGGGTTTATCGAGGTCCTCGGTTCGGACGGCGATGAGATTGATGTAGCCTTCGGTCAGAACCTCCCGGGCGAGCGCGGTCGGCCAGATGCCCGAGGCGATGGCGTAGTTGCCGTTGACCAGCGAATAGTCGACGCTGTCGAGCGTCCGTGGCAGTTGTGCCGCCTCGACCGGCTGGATGTTGAGGTGCTTCGGATTTTCAGCTATATCCTTTTCGGACGCCTTGGACGGATCGATATCCGGACTGATCTTGATCAGGCCCAGCGCCTGCAGGAACCGCAGCGCACGGGCGAGGTTCGTCGGATCGTTGGCAATCGTGACGGTGGCACCGTCCTTGATATCCGCGACAGACTTGAAGCGCTTGGAATAGACGCCCAGCGATGCGGTCGGAACCGTGATCACGGGCGAAAGCTTGAGCCCGTGGTCGGCCGAGAATTTGTCGAGATAGACGTGGTGTTGGAACAAATTGACGTCGATCGATTTGTTGGCGAGTGCGAGGTCCGGCTGAACGTAGTCGCTGAACTCCGTCACTTCGACGGTGTAGTGCTTCTTTTCGAGCCCGGGTGCGATGGCAAGCTTGATCAGATCGCCGTAGGGTCCGGGCGCGACGCCGAAGACGATCTTCTGATCGTCCGCAAAACTTCCCGATGCCAGCGATAGAAAGACGAGGAAGCCGACGACCATTGCGAGTGAAAACGCTCGTAGTTTGCTCTTTGAAAACACTTCGTAATCGCTTTCGTTAAAAAATGTGAATGATGGCGACGAAAAAACCCTCTGCTCTTGCGGCAGAGGGCGTCTCGCTACGTCGGGAAGAGAGCGGCGGTTAAGCGCGCAAGAGAGTCTCCCGGCGTAGCGGCAGGCATGGACAACAGTTCGAGTGACGTGCGACGGTGCGTTGGCCCATAACGTCCACTACCGTAGCATTGGCCTTCGGCGACTGTCAACACTAGGAGTGCGCCGTCGACCGGCCCGCCGCTCGAAAGAGGGATGAGGCCGGTCGCCGGATATTTCTTGCGCTGCGGTCTGGGGGGCGTGAGCTCCGAGCGCCCTTGTAGACTTCGCGTGCTGCCTAACGGAGCGGTTAGCCGGAGCAGCGCATATCGCGAGCGTGTCCTGCGGTGCGAGCGCAGGTTCGGGGCAAACAAGCTGTTCGAGACGGTGTTGGCCGGTGCATCTCTTACGGGAGCTGCAGGCGACGATCCGGTCCTACACACCTCCGAGGGCTGTCATGGTCGCGCGGCATTGCGATCGGCGAAGCCGGCTAAGACGGCGCTGACCGCCTCGGCTGGACTACCGGAAAGGAGACGACTTCTCGGCATCCAAAATTCGCTCGCGACCTGGGAGTGAGCGCCCGCGCCGACGCTACGGAGAGTGAGAACCGCGAGCTGCTGCCACGCCGCGCCATAGGCACCTGGATTCGATCTGATTGCGGCGGCGATCGAGGCTGACGCCGAGGCCGCCGAGGCCGCAGCGGCGGCAAGACAATCGTAGTGCGGCGTAAAGGGATTACTGTGGATCGCCGGGCCGATGTACGTGACCCCGTTGAACCCGTAAGTGTCGAATCCTGACGAGACGGAAGGAAAGACGGTCGAGACAACGCACGTGTAGATCGTCGGATACGGGAACGTAACGGTCACGCCGCCCCGGTGCCAGCGGCCCCGTTGCATCCGTCTTCTGCGTCCGTGCAGGCCAACAGTTCTTGCGGAGTACGCATTCTGCACGAATCCAGTGCATTGCGTGCTGTCCATCAGGTTGGTTAGATTCGCGTCGGCTGCCTGAATGCGTTCGTAGGCCGCCTGTTGTGCGTACAGACGAAGTGTCGATTGGGACACGGCGGAGCCGCTGCCGCTCGGCTGCGCCGCATTGGGTTGCAGCAGGGCACTGCCCGCGCCGCGGCAGGCCGTACCAGCCGGCGGGCTCCGCGACACGCAGAACAACAGGTCGCAGCGACGACCATAGGCGCATCCTGGCACCGGGCCGAGAACGCTTTCAAAGGAGACCGGCGTGGGTCGCGAGGGCTAGCCGCCGCCGAGGCGGCGCAGGTCGTTGCCGACGAGGTGCTCGAGCAGCAAAGCGACGATGAACGTAAAGATTTCCAGCGGAATGAAATCGGCGATCGGGTTGGCGACGGCGGGCAAAATCAAGACGGCTGCCGCGGCGACGAAGATCAAACCGATGAGGAGGCTCAAAGCGCCCGCGAAGAGCGCGCGAAGTTCGCCCGCGGCGTGACGCATGTCGCGCAGCGCGGCCAGGGGCGTGCGCGAACCGACGTTCCAAACGACGAGCGCGAGCGTATCGAGAACGATTGCGCCGGCGAGACGCAGGAACGCGTCGGCCAAGAACGCTAGGTCGATTGGTTGCCGGCGGCCTCCGCGCGATCCGAGAGCAGACGCAGCGCCGCGTTCTTGACGACCTTGAGGCCGAGCATGGCACACTTCATGCGCGCCGGACTGATGCCGATCCCGACGTTCTCCAGCACGCGCTCCTCGGGGATGCGGGCCAGATCCTCGAGGGTTTCGCCGTGCAGCGTCTCGGAGAGCATCGAGGCCGAGGCCTGGCTGATGGCGCAGCCCTTGCCCGAAAAGCGCACCTCCGCGACCCGGTCGTCGCCGTCGAGTTTGAGCTCGAAGCAGATCTTGTCGCCGCAGAGCGGGTTGAGATCTTCCGCGGCCGCATCGGGTGCGTCGAGGCGGCCGAAGTTGCGCGGATTGCGGTAGTGGTCGAGGATGTACTCTTTGTAAAAATCGTCCATGGTTATGCCGGGTTGAGCCGAGCGCGGCCAAGTGCGCTCACAGCTTGAAGATCTCGAGGGCCTTGTGCAGCGCGGCGACGAGCTGATCGACGTCCTGCTCCGTATTATACAAGTAAAATGAGGCGCGGGCGGTGGCGGGCCAGCCCATCTTTTCCATCAGGGGCATCGTGCAATGATGCCCCGCGCGCACGCAGACGCCCTCCGTGTCGAGGATCGAGGCGAGGTCGTGGGCGTGGATGTCGCCCAGGTTGAACGAGATGACGGCGGAACGGTCGGCGAGCTGCTCGGGGCCGTAGATCGAGAGCCCGCGGGGGGCGAGGGCCCGCAGCGCCTCGAGGGCGTAGGCGGTCAAGCCGCGCTCGTGTTCGCGGATCCAGTCCATGCCGACCGACTCGAGGTAGTCGACGGCGGCGCCGAGTGCGACGGCGTCGGCGATGTTGCTCGTCCCCGCCTCGAACTTCCAAGGCAGCTCGTTGAAGGTCGTGTCGTGGTAGGCGACCTTGCGGATCATGTCGCCGCCCGTCAGGAACGGGGGCATCGCTTCGAGCAGCGCCCGCTTTCCGTAGAGGAAGCCGATCCCGGTCGGACCGCACATCTTGTGGCCGCTGGCGGCCAGGAAGTCGACGTCGAGTGCCTGGACGTCGAGCGGGAAGTGCGGGACCGACTGCGCGCCGTCGACGAGCACGACGGCCCCGGCCGCGTGGGCGCGGGCGACGATCGTCTCGAGCGGAGCGATCGTCCCCAAGGCGTTGGAGACGTGCGAGAAGGCGACGAGCTTGGTGCCGCGGAGCTTGGCGTCGAGGTCGTCGAGGCGGTGGACGCCGTGCGCGTCGACCTCGATGAAACGCAGCTCGGCGCCGGTCTTGGCGGCCAAGAGCTGCCAGGGGACGAGGTTGGAGTGGTGCTCGAGCTGCGAGGTCAGGATCGCATCGCCGGGGCCCAGGTTCTGCAGGCCCCAGGTGAAGCTGACCAAGTTGATCGACTCGGTCGTGTTGCGCGTCCAGACGATCTCGGCCGGCTCGGCGGCGTTGACGAAGCGCGCCACCTTGACGCGTGCCTGCTCGAAGGCCTCGGTGGCCCGCTCGGCGAGCTCGTAGACGCCGCGATGGATGTTGGCGTTGTCGTGCGTGTAGTAGTGGACCAGCGCGTCGATGACGGCTTGCGGCTTCTGCGAGCTCGCCGCCGAATCGAGGTAGGCGAGCCGTTTGCCGCGCGACGTCGGCTGCGCGAGGAGGGGAAAATCCCGAGCGATGCGAGCGGCGCGAAGGTCGCGTTCGGCGGCGAGCACGGCGCTAACCGGCTTTCCCGGCGCCGAGCTTTGCGGCCAGCACGCCGCGGATCTCGCCGCGCAGCGACTCGCCGGGGAAGCGCGCCAGCGCCGGCTCGAAAAAGCCCAGCGCGATCATCCGCTCGGCTTCGTCGCGGGCGATCCCGCGGCTCTGGGCGTAGAAGATCTCGTCCTCGGAGATCGCCCCGACCGTCGCGCCGTGAAAGGCCTTCACGTCGTTGGCCGCGATCTCGAGGGCGGGGACCGAGTCGATGTGGGCGCCTTCCGAGAGCAGCAGCGCGTCGTCCTTGAGGGACGCTTCGGCACCGTGGGCGTGCGGCAGGATCATGATGTTGCCGAAGAAGCGCCCCTGGCCGCGACCGGTCCCGGCGCTGCGCACGACCGTCTCGGAAGCGGTGTGGCCGGCGGCGTGGACGACTTCGGTCTCGAGGTGGACGTGCTGCTCTTCGTTTGCGAAGAAGACCGCCGCCAACGTCGTCCGCGAGCCCTCAGCGGCAGCCTCGATGCGTGCGCGGGAGACCGAGAGCAGGCCGCCGAGCTCGGCGAGGGCGAGGTCGAGCGCGGCACCGGAGCCGAGCCTGGCGCGTCGCGTGAAGATCGCCCGGGCCGGTGCCGGAAGCCGCTGGTCGACCGCGTACGTGAGATGCGCGTTGGGGCCGATCACGAGCTCCGTCACGCCGCAGACGAACCGCGCGGCCGGCGCGCCGGCGAGGCGCTCGACGAAGGTGACGTGCGCATCGGCCCCGATCGATACCAGCGTGTAAGGAAACAGGCCCTCCTGGCGGGCCTCGTAGCCGACGACCAGCGGCTCGTTCAGCGTCACGCCTGCGGGGACGTCGATGAAGACGCCATGGTTTTGAAAGGCCAGAGCCAGCGACGCGAACTTGTCGTCGCGCGAGTCGAGCGCCGTTCCGAAGGCGCGTTCGAAGGCGTCGCGATGGCGCGCTCGGGCGTGCGAGAAGTGCTCGATCACGACGCCGTGGTGGCGCGCCGCGGGCTGCAGCGCCTCGACGTCGAGCTCGGGGCCGTCGTGCCGCTCGAACGGCTCGAGCTGGGAGAGATCGAGCTTGGCGAGGTCGTGCTTCCAGGCGCGCCCTGGCTTGGCGGCCATCGTGACCGGCAGCTCCTCGAAGCGAGCCAGCGCGTCGTAGCGCGCCGCGGCCGGGATCGAGCCTTCCCCGTGCGCCGCGATCAGAACCTCGAGCGCTTCGCGCCCGACGCCGCGAACCGCCCTTGCGCTAAGCGACGCCACCCGCGACCTCCTCGCGGATCGCATCGTAGCCGTGGCGTTCGATCGTCTGCGCGAGCTCGGGCCCGCCCGACTTGACGATCCGGCCCTCCAGCATGACGTGAACGAAGTCCGGGACGACGTACTGCAGGATGCGCGGGTAGTGGGTGATGATCAGGAAGCCGGTCTCCTTGCCCTCGGGGCTCGAACGCAGCGCGTTGACCGAGGCGCCGACCGCGCGCAGGGCGTCGACGTCCAGTCCCGAGTCGGTCTCGTCGAGGACCGCGTACTTGGGCTGCAAGACCGCGAGCTGCAGCATCTCCAAGCGCTTCTTCTCGCCGCCGGAGAAGCCGTCGTTGACGTAACGGCCCAGGAAGGCCGGGTCCATGTCGAGCGTGTCGAGCTTCTCGAAGATCAGCTTGCGGAACTTCGCGGGCGGCAGGTCGTCGGGTTTGACGGCCTGGCGGGCGGTGCGGATGAAGTTCGCCACCGACACGCCCGGGATCGCCGCCGGATACTGAAAGGAGAGGAAGAGCCCGGCTTTGGCGCGTTTGTCGGGGGAGAGCCCGAGGATATCCTGGCCGTCGAGCTCGACCGAACCGCCGGTGACCTCGTAGCTGGGATGACCGGTCAGCGAGAACGCCAAGGTCGACTTGCCGCTCCCGTTGGGGCCCATGAGCGCGTGCACGCTGCCGGGCTCGACGCGCAAATCGATCCCCTTGAGGATCTCGTTTCCCTGGACCGTGGCCCGCAAGCCGCTGATCCGCAATCCCTTTTCCGCCACGAGCGCTCCTTCGACTCTCCCTGCTGCGGCCCGCCCGCCGTTTGAAGGGACCCGCGGGCCTTCCTTATCCTAAGGGCGGCGAGGAGGGAAAGTCAAGGAAACCCTGGACTATCTTGCATATTCATGCTAGAGTCTCGGTGAAATGCAGGACGAGCGTTTTTTTCACTCGACGCGCGGCAAGATCGTGATGGCCCTGCGGCGCCGTCACTCGGCCTCGGCGGTCGATCTGGCGGGGGAGTTCGGGCTCTCGACCAACGCGGTGCGGCAGCAGCTCCTGACCCTCGAGCGCGATGGCTACGTCGCCGAACGCTCGGTGCGGCGCGGCCCGACCAAGCCGACCTTGGAGTACTCGCTGACCGAGAGCGCGGAGTCGCTCTTCCCCCAGCAGTACGACCGGATGCTCAACGCCGTGCTGCGCGAGGTCAAGGAGACGCTCGGCCGGGAAGCGCTGGAGACCGTCTTGGCGGGGCTGGGAAGGCGTGCCGCCGACCGCTTCCGTCCGCGCCTGGATGCCGACGACTCGAAGAGCAAGGTCATCGAGCTCGCCGCGATCCTGCGCGAGAACGGGGTCGAGGCCGACGTGGTCGAGACGGCACGCGGCGCGATCGAGCTGCGCGAGCACAACTGCCCGTATGCCAAGACGGTGAGCGAGTACCCGGAGCTCTGCTCGATCATCCACACCGTGCTGCACGAAACGGTCTCGAACGAGATGCAGCAAGTCGAGTCGATCGCAGCCGGCGGAGAGTCGTGCCGGTTCGAATTCGAGCGTAAGGCCGTCGCGGCGGGGAGCAGCGCTTCATGAACTTCGCGAAATTCCAAGAGCTCGTCGAGAAGCGTTCGGGCTTCCGTACGATGGAGAGCCCGATGGCGAGCGGCGAATACTTCAGCGATTCGTGCGGCGACCTTTACACCTATTACTTGCGCGTCGGCAACGGCGGCGTGATCGAGGACGTCTCCTACTTCACGACCGGCTGCGGCTTCGGAACGGCGACCTGCAGCCTGCTGGTCGACCTCGCCCTGGGCAAGACGGTCGACGAAGCCTACGCCATCACGGAAGCGGAGATCGAAGCGCAGCTCGACGGTTATCCCGAGAAGAAGAAAGACTATCCGCAGCGCTCGCTCAATGCGTTGCGCGCCGCGATCGACGATTACCGCAAGAAGCGCGCCGCCGGCCTGATCAGCGACGCGATGCTGGCCGCCGCGAGCGCTTCAGGCTCGCGCGCCGCGACCGCGCCGGGCAACGGCAAGATGTCGCAAGACGAAGCCGCCCAACCCGCCGTCGCCGAAGCGGCCGGCAAAGTCGTCATCAAGCTGCGCTGAAGCGTGGCTGCGCGCCGACGCAAGCGCTAGCCGAGCGCGGCGTAGGGGTTGGAGCGCTTCTCTTCGCCGATCGTGGTCGCGGGGCCGTGGCCGGGGACGACCAGCGTGTCGTCGGGGTAGGCGAAGAGCTTCGTGTGGATGCTGCGCACGATGTCTTCGAGCGAGGTTCCGCCGATATCCCAGCGGCCGACGGAGCCCTGGAAGAGCGTGTCGCCCGAGAGCAGCCGAGTCGTGCCGCCCGCGCTCAGGGCGAATGAGACGCTGCCCGGCGTGTGGCCGGGCGTGTGCAGCACCTCCAGCGTCGCGGCGCCGGCCGAGAGCCGGTCGCCCTCGCCGAGCTCGCCGTCGAGCCGGATCACTCGCGGCGCCGGCATGCCGAGCCAGCGCGCCTGCTCCCGCATCGCCGCGTAGAGCGGCAGGTCGGCGGGGTGCAGCAGGCCGGGAGCGCCGGTCCGTTCGTGCAGTTCGGCCAGGGCCCCGATGTGGTCGATGTGGGCGTGGGTGTGCAGCAGCTGCACGGCGCGCACGCCGAGCCGCGCCAGGCGCGCCGAGACCTCGTCGACGTCGTCGCCGCCGTCGACGACGATCGCCTCGCCGCGTTCGCGGTCGGCCACGATCGTGCAGGTGCAGGCGAGCGGGCCGACGGCGAAGTGCTCGATGACGACGCGGGGAGCGTTTACGGTATCCGGCATCCGAAGTCTCGATAGGCGGCGTTGAAGTAACCGAGGGGCGAACCGTCGCTGCAACCGGCGGCGACGACCGCGCCCAGGAAGATCGTGTGCGTCCCGGCGCTGTGCTCTTCGGCCAGCGCGCAATCGAGGAAGGCGAGCGTGCCCTCGATGATCGGGGAGCCGGTAGGCCCCGTCCGGCAGGCGAGCCCGGCGAAGGGGTCGGGCTCGCTGTGGCTCGCGAAGCGCACCGCGACCTCGCGCTGCTCCAGGCGCAGGATGTTGACGCAGAAGCTTCCCGCCTCGGCGATGAACGGGTGCGTGTGCGACTGCCGGTTCACGCAGACCAAGACCGTCGGCGGGTCGATCGAGACGCTCGCGAACGCGTTGGCCGTGAAGCCCTTGCGCCGGCCCTCGAGAACCGTGGTGACGACCGTGATGCCCGTCGGGAAACGGCGGAGCGCGGCCCGGAAGTCGTCCGCGCTCACCGGCACGAGCGCTTCCGGCTCACTCAAGCCGCGCTCCCAGGCCGAGGCCGTCGCCGACCGGCAGGATCGTCGCGTCGAGCTGCGGATGGCTGAGAAAGACGCGGTTGAAGGCGCGCAGCGCCTCGCTCGCGGCGTCGTCTCCCTGGCGCGGTTCCCGGGCGGTCCGCCCGTCCCAGAGCAGGTTGTCGACGATCACCAGGCCCGAGCGCTTGAGAAGCGGGACGGCCAGCTCGAGATACTCTTCGTACTCGGTCTTCACCGCGTCGATGAAGACGATGTCCAGATTGCGCACCGGGAACGTCGGCAGCACCTCGAGGGCCGGCTGGTTGATGACGTCGACGGCGCCGGCCTTCCCCGCCCGCGCCAGAAAGGCCAGCGCGACCTTCGTGCGTTCGACGTCCGGGTCGATCGTCCAAATGCGGCCGGCCGGCGGGAGGGCCAGCGCCATCCAGAGCGTCGAGTACCCGTACGCCGTCCCGATCTCGAGGACGCGGTTCGCTTGCATGGCGTGGACGAGCGTGGAAAGCAAGCGCCCCGTTTCACGCGCGACGATCGGAATGCCGTCGGCAAGTCCGAGTTGCTCGAGTTCGAGGACGAGCGGCTGGGGGTTGGGATGGAGTCGCCGGAGATAATCGAGGTCGCGCACGACCATATACGTTTGTCGCCTCGCTGGGACGGGAACCTCTTCTCGGGCGAGCCTGCCGCGTCCCGGCGCCGACAAGAGTGCGTCGAGCGTCGTCGAAGCTCGCGACACGTTCGCACGCGGGAGCCGGGCGGAGCTCGCCGGAAGATCGAATCGTTCTTTACGAGGCTTTAGGAGGCTTTTGATGTCGACCCTCGCTCAGGCGTCGTATGCGCCGAAGAAATGGAACCTCTCCGGGCTGCAGGGCATCTCCGACCAGACGCTCGCCGTGCACTTCGGACTGTACGAGGGGTACGTGAAGAACACGAACCTCCTCAACGAGCAGATCGCCGGCCTCATCGCCGCCGGGCAGGCGCAGGGTGCGAGCCCCGGTTTCGCGGAGCTCGTGCGGCGGCTCGGCTTCGAGTACAACGGCAAGGTGCTGCACGAGTACTATTTCGACAACCTGACGTCGTCGGCAGCCGGTCCGCCGTCCTCGGGGAAGCTCTACGAAGCGCTGGGCGCAAGCTACGGTGATTTCGAGACCTGGAAGAAGGACTTCACCGCCGTCGGCGGCATGCGCGGCGTCGGCTGGGCGATCGCCTATCAGGATCCGGGGAGCGGACGCATCAGCAACCATTGGGTCACGCTGCATGAGGACGGCAACGTCGCAGGCTTCAAGCCGATCCTGGTGATGGACGTTTGGGAGCACGCCTTTCTGCTCGACTACAAGCCGGCGGAGCGCTCCAAATACATCGAGTCGTTTTTCGCAAACGTCGATTGGTCCGCCGCCGAGTCGCGGCTCGTCACGCCGGCCTAGCCGAATCTCGTGAGAACCGGGTCGATCCGCCTTCGACTCTTTCCGCTCAACACGGTGCTCTTTCCGGGCGCCGTGCTGAACCTGCACATCTTCGAGCCGCGCTACAAGCAGATGATCGCCGAATGCCTCGAAGGCGGAGAGGCCTTCGGCGTCTGCTTGATCCGCGAAGGCGACGAGGCCGGAGACCTCGACGTCATGCCGCACGAGATCGGCACGACGGCGGAGATCGGCGACGTGACGCCGCTCGACAACGGACGCTATTACATCAACACGACGGGCCGGCGCCGCTTCCGCATCGAGCGAGTCGTCTCGCGCGAGCCGTTCCTGACGGTCGACGTGACCTACCTCTCCGAAGAGCAGTCGCGCGATCCGCGCAAGATCGCGGCGCTCGTCGACGAGATCCGCACGGTCTTTCGCGATTACCTGCGGCTGCTCGTGGAGTTTTCGGGCATGAGCGCGGAGGTCGAGCTGCCCGACGATCCGGTCGAGGCTTCGTATCTCATCGGCGACGCGCTGCAAGTCGCTGATTCGATGAAACAGCGCCTGCTCGAACTCTCGAGCACCGAACAGCGTCTGACCGTCGAGCTCGGTTTCCTGCGCCGCCTCCTGCCGCAACTGCGCTCGCTGCTCGAGCGCAAGCGCGAGACGCCGCACGCAGAGCGCGCGGCGGCCCCGGGCGGATCCTCCCGCGCCGACCAGGAGCGCTTCTTCGGAAAGCACTTCTCGCTGAACTGAAGCGGCCGCTCCGTTCGCCGCACTGCCCGTTTGAGAGTCGGCTGCGCTAGGAGAGCGGACGAAGCCGAAACGCGCTCTCGGCCGCGCTGACGAGGTTGCGCATCAGCGCGACGTTGGTGACCGGGCCGACGCCGCCGGGGACCGGCGTGATCTCCGATGCGACGTCTTTGGCGCTTTCGAAATCGACGTCGCCCAGCAGCTTCCCGTCGACGACGGTCGTCCCGACGTCGATGACCGTCACGCCGGCCCGCAGCCACGAGGCGTCGACGAGGCGCGGCTCGCCGGCCGCGACGACGAGCACTTCCGCGCGGCGCACGTGCGAGCGGATCCCTCTGGTCTCCTTGTGCGTCACCGTCACCGTGGCGTCTTGCGCCATGATCAGCAGGCTGACCGGCAGACCGACGACGTTGGAACGGCCGATGATCGTCACGTCGCGACTGCGCAAGGGCCATTTTTCGCTGCGCTCGAGCAGCAGCATGACGGCCGCCGGCGTCGCGGGTAGAAAGCGCGCGCCGGTTCCGAAGGCGAGCCTGCCCTGATTGACGGGATTGGCGCCGTCGACGTCCTTGTGCTCGGGGATCGCGTCGGCAATCTTCCGAATCGAGAGACCCGGCGGAAGCGGCTGCTGCAGGATGATCCCGTGGACGGAAGGATCGGCCGCGTAGCGTTCGAGCGCCGCGCGCACGCCGGCGTCGTCGACCGTCGCGGGCAGGACGTCGACCTCGACGCGCACGCCGATCTGCTCGCCCAGGCGGCGCATCCCGCGCACGTAGGCGAGGCTCGACGCATCCTCGCCGACCATGCCGACCAGCAAGCGTGGAACGACGCCGTGCTCGGCGAGCGCGGCGGTTCGCGCGGCAAGGCCCGCGCGCAGCTCGTTCGCGAGCGCGCGGCCGTCGAGGATGCGGGCGGCCATTGCGGAATTGCTTACGCTGGCAACGTCGCCGGGTCCCCCGAAGGAGCACGATGGAGCACGTTCGCCGCGAAGTTTTCCTCGGGTCGTCGTTCTCGGCCGCCGCTTTCGAGCGAGCGTTCAAGCAGTTCCGCGAGCTTTACCACGTGCGCCCGACGCGCGTCGCCTGCGCTCCCGACGTGCTCGCGCACTATTGCGCGCTCTTCGAACGCTCGGCCGACGCCGCCCACGCGCGCGCCGCGCAGATTCGCTACGACGGCATACCGCTGGCCGCCGCGGTCCTGCCCGGCGGCACGGTCGCTTTCGAAGGCGAAGTCGACGAAGAACGGATGGGCGACTGGTAGCCGGCTACGCGCCGGCCTCGAGCAGCGCGCGGGCGACCTGCTCGGGGTATTCGACGGGCGGACAGTGACCGCAGCGTTCGAGTACGGTGACCGCGGCGCGGGGGAAAACGCGCCGCGCATTCTCGAGCGCGCGAATCGGAATGTAGCGATCCTCCCGTCCCCAGACGAGCACCGTCGGACCTTGCCACTCGGCGAGGCGCGCGTGGATCCGGGGCAGGTGGAGGAACTCCTGCATCGCGCCCGCGTAGACGAGCGCGAAGGCCCGCGTCATCGCCGGGTCTTGTGAGAGCTCGTAGGCGCGCGCGTACATGTCCTCCGGGATCGAGGCCGGATCGAAGACGGCCGTCTCGAAGGTGCGGCGCACGAAGCCGCGCGTGGGGCGAATCGTCTTGAAGAGCCACGTCACGGGGCGGCTTCCGGCGATCCGCAGCGCGAGCGACGGCGTGCGCAGAAACCCCGCCGGATCGATCAGGCCGAGGAGGCGGATACGCCCATCGCGCTGCCGGCGGGCGAATTCGGCTGCGATCAGGCCGCCGAACGAATGGCCGACCAGCGCGTACGCCGAGAGGCCGCTGGCCTCGATCACGCCGCCCAACACGTGGACGAACGAAGGCAGCTCGTAGCCGCTGGGAGGCTTCGCCGACGCGCCGAACCCCGGCAGGTCGAAGGCGACGACGCGGTGCGTCGCCTCGAAGTGCGGCACGAGAAAGTCCCACGCCGCCTGCGCCCAGTGTCCCAGGCCGTGCACGAGGACGATCGCCGGCGCGGCCTCGTCCGAGCGTCCGGCCTCGAAAACCGCCAGCGTCAGCCCCCCGTCGAGCGTCACGTCGCGGCGGCGCCAAGCGGCGCGGGGCCGTGCGAGCGAGGGTCCGGGTGGCGGGGTCTGCGAAGTCGTCTGCATGCGGAACGTCCTACTCCTGGTGGTCGGTACCATCGCCGCGATCGCCGTGATCGCAACCGTGGCCTTTTACTTCGGCCAGGGCGCTCCGGCGACGCACGCCGCGGGGGGCGGCCCGGCGACGCTCGCGGGAGCTCCGGCGCAGAGCTACCCTATCAAACGCTTAGACGGCGCGACGGATTCACTCGATCGCTACCGCGGGCGCGTGGTGTTCGTCAACCTGTGGGCCTCGTGGTGCGCGCCCTGCCGCAGCGAAGTGCCTGCGCTCGAGCGATTGTACCAGGAGGACCGCGACAAAGGCTTGGTCGTGCTCGGCATCGATCAAGGTGAGTCGGCCGAGGCGGCCGCGGCGTTCGCGCGGGAGTTGAAGGTGACGTATCCGATCCTGCTCGATGAGGACCAGCGCTACGGGCGGGCCTACGCCGCGGTCGGGCTGCCGACGTCGCTGGTCGTCGATCGGAGCGGACACATCGTGCGAGGCATCGACGGCGAGCTCACGCTCGCGCAGATGATCGACGCCGTCACGCCGGCTTTGCGCGCGCAGTGAGCGCGAGGATCGTCGCGCTCGTCAGCGCGGCCGCTTGCATCGCGCTCGTGCTCGCCCAAGACGCCGTGCCCACGTGGAGCGGCTTTCACACGTGGCAGTACGCGACCGTCTTGGTGCTGCTCGGCGTCACGCTGACGGCCTACGCGCTCGAAGCGCGCGCGGGGCGCGACGGCGACGTCGGAACGAAGCTCGTCGTCGCCCTGATCGGGGCGCTCGTGGTCGGCGCTGCAGGGCTGGCTTCGGGGTTGCTGGGCCCTGACTCGCAGACGATCGTGCGAGCGCCGGGGACCGTCGCGCCGCTTCCCGACGCCGGCATTGCCGCGTTCTTCGGCAACGCGGACGCCGCGACGATCGAGCGAGGCGACGCGCGCGTCGTCCTGCGGCAGAAGAACGGCGTCAGCCTGGAACTGGGTCCGGGCGAGCGGCGCTTCATCGGGACCGCTGCTTTCGAGCTGCACCCTGCGCTGGCTGCTTTCATCGAGGCGCGCGACGAGCGGGGCCGGCACCTCACCGTCACGCAGCCGACGAACGCCGCCTTCCTATCTCCGATCCTGCTCTTCCCGGGGAGCGTCCCGGTCGCCGGCCGGACCCTCCCCTCGGATGAGTTCGCCACGCCGGCGGTGCAGCGCCAGATCAAGGCCTTTTTCTTCTCGCGGTCGGCGACCGCTGCGGCGAGGGCGCACGGCCTCGCCGGGAAGGAGGCCATCCTCTTTGCGGTCGACGACAGCCAGGGCCGGATGGTTCAAGGCGGGATCGGCTTCGCGGAGAGCGGGAGCGCCGTCAACTTGGGCGGGCTGAGCCTGCGGGCGACGATCGGCACCTACCCGGCGCTGGTCGTTTCGGCCGTTCCCTATCCGCCGGCCCTTTGGCTCGGCCTCGTGACCTTTGTGGCAGGTTTGGGTTTTGCGTTCGCCCCCTCGGGCCCCGGCTTATCCAAGGCGCGGCCCTCTCAGTCGAAGGCGTGACGGCTCGCACTTCCGCCAAAATACCTCGTTTGCAGCCGTTTGGCGCCGAACGAACGGTTAGGAGCCTAATCTTTAGCGCGAATGCTTAGAGGTCGGGGCTGCCCCCTATTGCGAAAACCAAGGGGCTGAGCCGCCCCCCTCGACTCTGGAGCTGCATGAGCAGTTTTTTCCCCCCAAGTGAGACTAGGCTCCGCCTGGTCGCCTTGATCGAAGCACGACGGCGCGACATCGTCGCCGCGGTGCTCCGCGCCTCGGCGGTCACGCCGCACACGATTTCCGTGGCTTCGAGCGGCTTCGTCGGCGAGCTGCTGGATCGCTTGCGCCGCGAGCTCGACGAAGCCGACCGTGGGATTCTCGACCGCTGGATCGAGGCCGAACTCGGATCCGGCGGCGCTCGCGATCACGCTGGCCTCATCAGATTGACTTATGGCGTGCTCTCCGCCACCTACGCCGGCGTTCACGGCACTTGCGAGCCGCTCGGTTCGTATCTGAACAGACGCGCCGAAGAGTTGGAGGCGATTCTGCGTGACGGCCCTTTCAAGCGCCCGCGCCTGGACGAGGCACGGGCCGCGCTCGAATCGAGCGACGACGTCATCGCGTCGCTGCTCTCCGCGATCGAGGCGCGCGACGCCGAGATGGGCGAGCACGCGCGCGTCACCGGCGCGTGGTCCGGGCGCTTAGCCAAAGCCCTCGGCTTGAGCGCGCAGGAACAGGCTTTCGCCGTGCTGTGCGGGACCGTTCACGACGTCGGGAAGATCGCGACGCCGTCCGAAATCCTGCTCAAACCCGAGGCGCTCACCCCCGACGAGTACAACGACATGAAAGCGCACACGCTCGTGGGGGCCAAGATGCTCGAGCGGATACCCTCGCTGCGCGAGCTGGCTCCGGCCGCGCGTTCGCACCACGAACGCATGGACGGAAAAGGCTACCCCGACGGTCTCGCCGGGGACGAGATCCCCGTCATGGTTCGGGTCGTCTCAGTCGCCGACGGTTTTCATGCCCTGATCACGAGCCGCCCCTATCGCGCCGCCAGCCCGATCGCGCGGGCTCTGGAGATCCTCAAAGAGGGAAGCGGCACGCAGTGGGATCCCTCGGTCGTCGACGCGCTGCTGCACCTGGTGCGGCCGGCCGGCAGCGGCCGGCGCGTTCAGCGCCGGGTCGAGGCCGGCGGCTTCTGAGCCGAGCGGATCCTCTCGGCGGCGGCTAAGCCGGCCAGGACGTCGGTGTGGGGCGCGACGGCCGTCGCCGACGAGCGGGCGCTGTCGTACGAAAACGCGGCGATGCGGTAGTCGCCGAAGGTTCCGCTGACGATCGTGCCGTCGGGATCGACGGCGAAGGCCCGCGCCCGCGCACGATCGAGCGTGACGACGTAGGCGCGCAGCTCCGCCGCGCGCGTCCGCGCGTACGCGGTCTGCCAAGACGGGTCGCCGGTAGCGTTCCAAACGAACAGATCGAGGCCGCCCAGCCGCGCCGCGACGAGGCCGCGCGGATTGCAGAACGCCTCGGAGCCGACGACGCCCAGGCGCAGGCCGGCGCACTCGGTCGCTTCGGCGTGGTCCGCGGCATCGTCGTCGAGCGCGAGGACTTCGAGATCCGCAGCGCCTCGCAGCCGGCCGCAGGCGAGCAGCAGATCGGCGTCCGCGGCCGCGGCCAGCCGCGCGAAGCGCGCCACTTCGTCGGGTTCCGAGGCGAGCGTGAAAGCGACGCGCGCGCGCGCGCGCGGCTCGCGAGCCGTCGCGATGTCGCGCGGCGCGAGCTCGCGGCGCGCTCGCTCGAAGCGGCCGCCGGCGGCGATTTCGCCGTGCAGGACCGTCTCCTCGCGTTCGGGAGCGCGCGCGACGAGCTGCCCCGCGGCATCGACGATCGAGCTCTTCCCACAGTAAGCGACGGACTCAAGTTCGACGCCGCACTTGTTCGCGCCGATGAAAGGCACGCGGTTCTCGTGCGCGCGCACGTTGACGAAGAGGTCGGCTTGAATGTTCTCGAGTGCGCCGGGATCGCGGCCGCTCGTCACCCACGCGGTCGGCATTACGAGCAGTTCGGCGCCGCGCTCCACGAGGGTCGCTGCGATCGTCGGAACGCGGCCGTCGGCGCAGACCAGCAGGCCCAGGCGGCCGGCAGGCGTCTCGACCGGATCCAACGTCGCTCCCGAATCGAACCAACGCCGGTCGAAGTGCCAAAGGAATTGCTTGGCCGCGAATCCGAGCTCGCGGCCGTCGGGCCCGATTGCGATCGCCGCGTTATAAGTACGGCCCTGTACGAGTTTTGCGCCGCCGTACACGAGCGTGATCGCGTGCCGTTGAGCGAGCGCAGCGAGTTCGCTCTGCGCGCGCTCGAGCTGCGCCGCTTCGAGCGGTGCCGTCCCCAGGACGTACGCGGGCACCGTTCCTTCGGGAAGGACGACCAGCTTCGCCCCACGAGCCGCGGCCGCGCCGGTCAGTGCGAGCACGCGCGGCCAGCACCGCTCGAAATCGGCGCGATCGTGGGCGCGCGCTTGAATGCAGGCGACGGGTATTCGGCGTTCGGCCACGAAAAACGACTCCCCAACCGGTAGTGCTCCATGCACGCACCTTTCCTCGAGGAGTATGCACGTGAAGCGGCTCATTGGGCTTGTTTTGGGATTCGGCGTGGCCTCCTGTGTCGCGACGGGCGCGGCTGCCGCGGAACACGCTTCCAAGACCGTCGTCGCGAACGTGCCGGAAGCCGATCTGGCGCCGGCCGACGAGTACTTCGGTTACCTCAAGCTGAGCATTCTGGGGATCAGGAACAAGACTCGCGATCTCGGCTTGTACTACGACGTCAACCACGACATCGCGCAGCAGACGTTCACGGGTGCCGTCGACACCGAGGAAGCGATTCACGATTGGGAGAGCAAGTATCGGCGCGATCCCTTGCTTCCTCGCGCGGTCTTTTTTTTGCAGCGCCTCTACGCGAAGATTCTCACCGCGGAGTCGCGCGAGCGCGCCGCGCGCACCGCGAACTGGCTGTTCGGCGACTTCGGCGCCTCGCCGCAAGCCAAGGAGTTGCGCAAGATTCTGGCCGGAGAGCATCTCGCTCCCCTTCCGTCGCCGCCGACCGCCCCGCCCGCCTCGTAGGCGCGAGCCGGGATCCCGCGCGGCGCAGCCGGTGCGCTCTTAGAAATGCACCCCTAGACCGGCGTAGGGTCCGTTGTTCGTGAAGTTCGAGGACGCGTTCTGCTTGTCGCTGCCTTGATCTCCGAGGTACCCGAAATCGAGGAACAGCGGGCTCTTGCCGAAGTCGACCGTGCCGCCGACGTTGTACTTGAGGACGCGATACTGCACTTGCCCGGTATTGCCGCCGCCCAAATTCTGGTTGCCGTTGGTGGTGACGATCGGGTAGTAGTAGACGCTGCCGTAGAGCGAGAACGAACGGTCGAGGTCGGGGAGTTTCTCGGCGCCGAACCCGAGGCCGCTCTGTTGACTCGGGAACGCGCCGCCTTCGTAGTTGGTGTTTCGGAAGAGATAACCGATCCCGATATAGATTCGCGGGTCCGCGACCTTGAGCGCGAAACGGCCTTCGAAGTCGTCGTTGCGCGCGGAGAAGGCGGGAACGTAGGTCTGAAGGTGGTTGCCGCTGAGCGGATCGATCTGAATCGTCGTGACGCAGCCGGGCTCGACGGGATTGGGACAGATTCCGGTCCCGTTGGCGTTGTGCTGGAAGCGGAAGGAGCGGAAGTCGCCCTCGAGCATCCAAGGCAGATTGAACAATGGAAACTCGGCCGCGCCAGCGATGCGGAAAGACGGTGCCGACGTGCCGGGGCTGAGCTCGTTGTAGGTTTTGGGGCTGAACAGATAGTCGCCGAGGACGAACTTCTCGTAAACCGTTTTCGCCGGCGGCTTGGGCGCCGGAGGGGGATTGGGGGCTGCCGTCGGCGCGGGCGGCGCGACCGTCGGAGCGGGTGAGGCGGTCGGGACGGGTGCGGGCAGGTAGCGCACGACGACGACCCGCTTGTCGGGCAGCCACGCAACATAGGCGCCGAGCGCCTCCGAAAGGACGCGCAGCGGAACCAGAACCGTTCCGCGATACAACTCGGGCGGGACGTCGAGCGGCCGGGTCTCACCGTTGATGACCACTTCGGGCTTCCCGACCGTCACCCGCACGTCGGCTCCGGGTTTCGAGACGTCGACGGCCTTGGTTGAAGCGTCGTAGCTGACCGTGCCGCCCATCTGCTCGAACAGCGAGCGCAGCGGGACGAGGATCGAGTTGCCGCGTACCAGCGCCGCCAGCACCCGTGCTTGACGCAAGCGGTCCGGCCGCGAATACACGTGGCGGTCGTTGAAAAGGATCGGAACCTCGCCCGAGGGCGGCGCGCCGAAGTCGGCGGGCGGCAACGCTTGGGCGACGGTCACAGTGGGAGCTGCGGCGGCAGGTACCCCTACCAGAGCGATCAGCCCGAAGCCCGCCGCGAACGTCGCCGCAAGTGCCCCGGCGCCCAGTCGTCTCAAGGGAAGCCTCCAAAAAAGTTTGGTGCCATTTCGAGTACGACGAACGCGTTCGGTTCGCCTACTCGCGCGATCGTTCTTCCCGCCATGCAAGGCGCGAGAATAGCGCGTGTGCCGGGCGTCACAGAATGCGGCATAAAGAAGGTGCCGCGCCTCGGCCTAGCGATGCGCGGCACCTTCCTGATAACGTCGGCCGGACGAGGGAAGGCCTAGAAGTGCAGGCCCAGACCTACGAAGAACGACGTTTCCGTGAAGTCCGACGGGGCGTTGACCTTGTTGTAGCCGTGGTCTCCCAGGTATCCGCCTTCGATGAAGAGCGGCGTGTGGGGCACGTTGGCGGTGACGCCGACCTCATACTTGAGGATGCGATACTGGAGGGTCGTGCCGGCACCGACTTGCGGGTAGTAGAGGACGCTGCCGAAGAACGAGAACGGCTGCCCGTAGTCGGCGACCTTTTCGAGACCGCCGCCCAGCCCTTGAAGCGTCGGATAACCGTAATTGTTCCAGCGATTGTCGTAGCTCGCCACGAGGTAGACGTTGGGGTTGGCGATCCCGATGCCGACTCGGCCGTCGAGGTCGAGGTTGCGCGCGGTGAACGCCGGAACGAAGGTCGATCCCCCGCCGCCGATGGTCGTGACGAACCCGGCGTTGTGCGGATACTGCCAGGAGCGGGCGTCCACTTCGGCGAGCGCCGCGAGCCCGCCGACGGGGATCGTCGCACCGGCGCGGCCCGCGGGCATGATGACGCCGTTGTTACCCGGGCTGAACTCGTTGTAGACGACCGGATCGAGAAGCGCGTCAGCGGCGATGAAGGCTTGCATCGTGGGAGCCGCGGACGGCGTGGGCGTGGGAGCCTTCGTCGGAGCTGCCGTCGGCACGGGGGTCGGAACCGGCGTCGGCGGCGCGGTCGGAGCCGGCGTCGGGACCGGCGCAGGCAGATAGCGCACCACGACGAGGTGTTTGTCGTGAACCCACAGCACGTACGCGCCCAGCCCTTCGGCGATGACGCGAACGGGCACGACGATCGTTCCCCGGTAAACCTCGGGCGGCACGTCGAGCGGGCGGGTCTCGCCGTTGATCACGACTTCGGGCTTGCCGAGGGTCACCTGGATGTCGGAGCCGGGCTTGGAGACGTCGACCGTCTTGGTCGAGGCGTTGTAGGAAACCGTGGCACCCGTCTGCTCGAACATCGAACGAAGAGGCACCAGGATCGTATTCCCGCGCACCAGAGCGGCCAGGACGCGACTCTTGCGCAGCTTGTCCGGTTTCGTGTAGACGTGTTGGTCGTTGTAAAGGATCGGGATCTCGCCCGACGGCGGGCTGCCGAACTCCGGCGCGGGTGCTCCTTGCGCGAGAACCGGCGCCGACGCCGCCGCGAAAAGCGTCACGATCCCAAACGCGACCGCCGCCAGAATGGCGAGCGGCCACGCTGCGAGTCGTTTCACCAAGATAAACCTCCAATCGGTCAGATTGAAATACGCGATCTCATCAGACTTAACTCACCTAACGGCTTACCCGTTCCGTCCGGACCCAAAACGGCCTACCGTGACGCTGAATCATTCAGCGAAAGGGCTTCGGGACGCTTGGTACGACGCAGTGACGGCCGGCGAAGGGTCGCTAGCTCGATCGCGGCAGCGGCCGGCAGGAGGCGCTCGTCCTTCCTGCGGGCGGGTTATCGATTTCGGCGCTGGAGCCGTCCGAGGGGCGGCCGCCGTGCGGGACCCCGGACGGCGGCCGGAGGCCGGTCAGCTGTTCTTGTCCTCGAGATTTGCGAGGAACTTCGAGCGTTCGATGACGTACCGCTCGTGCGTGCCCTCAGCGACCTTCTCGCGCTCGTCGAAGGCGGCGACGGCGAAATTGACGCGCCGGCCGTCGACGCCGATGATCTCGACCTCGACGCGAACGATGAAGCCCACCGGCGTCGGCGCCATATGCGTCAGGTCGACGTGCGCGCCGAGCGAGAGCTGGCCCGGCGAGAGCATCGGGGCGAGACATTGGACGGCGGCCTCTTCGATGAGCTGCAGCAGCATCGGGGTGGAGAGAACGTCGACGCCTTTGTTGCCCGCCTTCTCGGCGGTCATCCACTCCTCGACGCGCGTCTGACTCTGATACGTCCGACCGATGTCGACCTTCGCGCCCATGATCGCAGTGATACTCCCTCGAACCCGCCCCTTCCGCCTAGCTGCTGGATCCCGCGGCCGCGCCTCCGGGGCCTCAGCAGGCTTGAATCAAATCGCAGCCCGGCGGCGTAGTATGCGCGAACTGGGATCGGAGAGAGACGAATGAACGGTCGTGTACTCGCGCTCGCTGCCGCCTTCGGACTGGCCGCGAGCGGGTGCAACGGAGGCAAGAAGGCGCAAGATGGCCCGCCGCCGCTGGCCGTCGACGTGGCGCAGGCGCAGCAGCGTGACATCGCCACCTATCTCACGCTCGACGGGCAGATCGTACCGCTCCTGCAGTCCACGCTGAGCTCGACGCAGTCGGGGACGGTCGAGGCCGTCGAGGTGAACGAGGGCGACCGCGTCACGAAGGGCGAGCTGCTCGCGAAGCTCGACGACTCCCAACTTCGCGCGCAGCTCGCGGCCAGCGAAGCGGCCGTGGCGCAGGACGAAGCGCGGCTGCGCAGCTCCGCGATCCAGGCGCCGATCTCGTCTCAGCAGTACAGTTCCGCCCTCTCGCAGGCGCAGCAGGGCGTTGAGCAGGCGCAAAACCGCATCGAGACGGACGTCGCTGCGCTCAACAACGCGCAACTCGTGTACGCGAGCAACGAGAAGCTCGCCGCGCACGGCTACGTGGCGCAGACGACCCTCGAGCAGTCGCACGCCGCCTACGTGGCCGCGCTGCAGGAGCTCAACAACGCGCGCCAAGCCCTGCCGGCCGCGCGGGCGGCGCTGGCCAGCGCCCGCACGAACCTGCAGCAGACGGGGGTCGATCAGGCGACGATCGCCGCGAACAAGGCCGCCCTCGAGCAGGCGCGCGCGGACGTGCAGCTCCTCCAGACGCAGCTCGCGCAGTCGTCCGTCTACGCGCCCTTCGACGGCGTCGTGACGCAGCGGCTGCTCGATCCGGGCGCCTTCGCCGGCCCCAACCAGCCGATCGTGCAAGTCTCGCAAATCGACCAAGTCTACGTCAACGCGAACGTCCCCGACGACGCCTTGGCCTACGTCCGGCCGGGAACGCCCGCGACCTTCACCACCTCGAGCCTTCCCGGCCGCTCGTTCCACGGCACGATCGCAGACGTGAACGCGGTTCCGACCTCGGGGACGCTTTCGTACCGCGCTCGGATCCGCCAGCCGAACCCGGGCGGCGAACTGCGCGGCGGGATGCTGGTGACGCTGACTGTGGAGAAGCAACGCCACATGGGAGCCGTGGTCGTCCCGCGGACCGCGCTCTTCCAGACCGAGCGAGGGTCCAACGTGTACACCGTCGAGGACGGAAAGGCCAAGCTCCTGCCGGTCGAGGTCGGCCTGGAGACCGATACGTTGGCTGAAGTGCGCGGCCCCGAGGTGCGGCCCGGCACGGTCGTGATCGTGACGCGGCCCGACGCGTTGCAGGACGGAAGCGTGGTAGCGGTCGGAGGTCCGCCGGGCGCTCCGCCGAACGCCGCCGCGTCCCCAGCGCGCTAGGTGAGAGGAGACTCGATGGATCGGATGGGCCGGCTGGGCACAGTGTTCGCCCTTGCCGCGTTTGCGCTCGCCTCGGCGGGGACGGTCTTCTCCGTTCCGCGCGAAGCTGCGGCGCGCGTCAAAGCGACGCCGGCGCCTTCCGCAGCGCCGAGTGCCGCGCCGTCCGCGACGGCGGTCCCCTCTCCGCTGATCACCCTCGCTCCGCTGGGGCAGGGCAGCCCCATCCCCTATCCCGCGTACGGCACGCCGGTCCCGGGCGTCAATGCCGGCATCTCGGCTCCGAACGTTCCGCAGCAGATCACCTTGCAGCAAGCGATCGCGATCGGCTTCGCCCGCTCGCCGTCGCTGGCGCTGGCCCGCGCCGACGTCGGCGTTCAAGCGGCCGCGGTGCGCCTGGCGCGCGCCGGCCTGCTGCCGTCGTTTCAAGGCAACGCCAGCACGACGTACAGCTACCAGCAAAACGGCGGCGCGGCCTCGGGCAGCGGGGCCGCGGGCCGCGGGGGTTTGGGCGGAGCCTACACGACGAACTCGCTCTCCGGGAGCCTGCAGCAGCTGATCTTCGACGGCGGAAAGCTGGCGTTGTCGGTTCGCTCCGCGCAGCGGAGCGAGACCGCGCTGGCCGACACCTACTTGCGCGATCTGCAGACGGTCGCGTTCAACGTCGCCACCGCCTATTACAACTACCTCGCGGCCGAGCGGACGACCCAAGTCGACCTGCAAATCGTCAAGAACAACCAGGTTCAAGAGGATCTGGTGCGCGCGCAGGTCGCGGCCGGAACGACGGCCCGCGCCGACATCGCGACCGCCGAGCTCCCGGTCGCGCAGGCGCGCGTCGCGGTCGTCAAAGCGCAAGGCGCGGAACTCGCGGCGCAGGCGGCCTTCGCCAACGCGATGGGTCTCGACGCGAACGTCAACGTCCAGCCGATCGACGACACGCAGGTGCTCAGCGCCAACTCGCAGATCTCGACGCTGCCGATCCCGAGCTACGACACGGCCGTCAAGCGCGCGCTGGCGCTGCGGCCCGACTACGACTCCTCGCTGCAGTCCGTGGAGTCGGCCAAGCTCGGCCTCGCCTCAGCCAAGCGCGGCTATTTCCCGACGATCACGGCGAGCGGCAACTACGGCGACACGTCGACCAGCGTGGGCGGCGGCGCGCTGCGCAACGCGGGCTCGGTCGGCGCCGCGCTGAACTTCCCGATCTTCAACCAAGGGATCACCGCCGCCGACATCGCGCAAAGCAAGGCGCAGCTCGACGCCGCCCAGGCGAACCTCCAGACGGAGCTGCTGGGAGTGCAGCTCAACGTCAAGCAGGCGCTCACGAATCTGGTCAGCGCTCGCTCCCAGCTCGACCAGACGCAAGCCGAGTACAACGAGGCGATCACGGTCCTGCAATCGACCCAGGCGCAGTACAAGGCCGGCGTGACGACCCTGCCCCTGCTGCTCAACTCCGAGACCGGTCTGACGCAGGCGTTGACCGATCAGGTGACCGCGGTCTACAACCTCCGCCAGGCCGAGCAGGGCTACTTGTACGCCGTCGGCGCGAACTACGACAACCCCAAGCCTTAGGGGGCAGCCGAGGGGCCCGGCGGGGTTCTCGTCCCGCGGGGGGAAACAGGGCGCTTTATGGGTGTGCTAGGCGTTCCCGTCACGATCGACGATCCGACAAATTTGGCGATCCTCAATGTCTCCGAGGACCGGCTGACCGGCTTTCAGCGCGATCCGGTAGGCGCGATCTCCGCGCTCTCGGGGGTCCCCGTCGAGACGGTCGTCGAGCGGATCGTGGCGATGCTGCGCGCGGGCGTCATCCGCCGGGTCCGGCAGACGCTGCAGGCCACGAACCTGGCCGACGGAGCGCTGGTCGCCTGGGAGATCCCCGAGGAGAGGCTGGCCGCCGCCTTCGAGTATCTCTACGACGAGGACCCGTTCTCGGGACACGTCGTGATCCGCACGACCGACGTGGCGACGTCGGCCTCGCGCTTCCGCCTCTGGACGACGCTGAAGGTGCCGCAGGGCTATTCGATCCAGAAGCACGCCGACTGGCTGTTGAAGAAGATCGGAGCGAGCCGCGTGCGTTTGATGCCGGCCGTCCACATGTTCGCGCTCGGCGTGGGGCACTTGCGCCGGCGCGGGATGGAACCGGGGAGCCGGGCCGAGGTCTTGGCCGAGGTCATGACGCCGGAAGTCGTCGAGCTCAGCGAGCTGGATTGGCGGGTGCTCACCGCGCTCAAGCGCGAGTTCGAGCCCGCTGAGTTCGTGCGCGATCTGTGGGTCGCCCGGGCGGCCGAGGCGGGCGTCTCGCTCGAGGAGTTCTTCCGCGTCGCCGACTCGCTGCACGCGCGGGGCGTGATCGGGCGCTTCTCGACCTTCCTCGAGCACGTCAAGCCGACGCCCGGCAACGAGCGCGTGACCCGCTACAACGCGCTCTTCCATTGGGCGGTCCCGCCGGGCCGCGAGGTCGACGCCGGCCGCGAGGTGGGGCGTCACCATTGCATGACGCACGCCTACTGGCGCAACGCGGGCCCCGAGTTTCACGACGTCAACATCATGGGCGTCGCGCACGGGACCGACAAGCAGCTCGTGCTCGCGCACAAGGCCGCCATCGACGAGCATCTGCGCGAAGCCGGGATCGACGTGCTCTACACCAACGTGTTCTGGGGCGGGCGCAGCGAGATCAAGCCCTCGGAGATCTCGCCGATCGCCTACGCCGCATGGTGTCGTAAGAGCGGCATCGACCCCGAAACGATGCGTGCATAACAGGCGCCTGCTGCGGGCGGCGCTCGCAGCCCTGGTTCTCGCGTCGGTCGGCTGCACGAAGGTCAGCCCGGCCGGCGGCGGCGGGTTCGCCGTCAACCCTTGGACCCACCACGGCCGTTTCGTCTTCGCGGAAGGCTACGACGCGAAGTCGCTCGACCCGTTCCTTTCGAGCAACGCGGGGACCGGCGACCTCTCGATGTTCCTGTTCTCGTATGCGGTGCGCTACGACGATCGCGCGCGGCCGGTGCCGGACGCGCTTCGCGAAGTGCCGACCGTCCAAAACGGCGACGTGAGCCGCGACGGGCTGACGCTGCGGTATAAGCTGCGGCCCAACGTCTTCTTCCACGACGGCGTGCGGATGACGTGCCGCGACCTGCGCTTCACCTGGCAAGTCGTCATGAACCCGGCCAACGACGGCGTGACCCAAGACGGTTATCGCGACATCCGCGACATCGACTGCAGCGATCCGCTCGTAGCGGTCGTGCACATGAAGAAAGTCTACGCCCCCTTCCTGCAGCAGCTCTGGGGCGTCAACGGGAACGCCGCGATCTTGCCCGAGCATTTGCTGGAGCGCGTCAACGACGCGAAAGGCTCCTTCAATACCGCGGCCTATCAGTCGGCTCCGGTCGGGAGCGGGCCGTTCCAATTCGTTCGCTGGGATCGCGGCTCCGAAGTTATGATGAAGGCGTTCGACCGCTTTTACCTCGGCAAGCCGAAGCTGCGCGAGGTCGTCTTCAAGTACGTCCCCGACGACACGACCTTGGCCGAGCAGCTGCGAACGCACGAGATCGACATGGCGCTGCACGTCAGCACCAACGCGTGGCCGCTGCTGCAGAACATCCCGGGCGTCACCGTCGACGCGCCGCCGGTCTACACCTTCGATCACATCGACTTCAACCTGCGGCGCCCGCTCTTTGGGGACGTCGCGCTGCGCCGCGCGCTGGCTTACGCCGTCGACCGCAAATCCATCCTAGAGAAAGTCGGGCACGGACTCGGCGACTTGACCGATACGGCGCTCTCGCCGAAGCTCTCGTGGGCTTGGACGCCCGATACGGTCCACTATCCGTACGACCTGGCCAAGGCCAAGGCGCTGCTCGAACGGGACGGCTGGAAGATCGGGCCGGGCGGGATCCGGGTCAAGAACGGGCGGCGGCTCGAGTTCGACTATTCGACCCAGACCGAGAGCGCTTCGGGCAAGGCGATCCAAACGTTCGTCCTGACCTCGTGGCGCGAAGCCGGGGCCGACGTCACGGTCAAGAACGCGCCGACGGCGCAGTTCTTCGACAACAGCCCGGTCACGGGGATCCTGCAGGGCGGGCATTACGACGTCGCGGGCTTCGCCTGGAGCGGAGCCGCGGACCCCGACGACAGCGCCGTCTACTCCGCTCGGAACTTCCCGCCACGCGGCCAGAACGCGCTCTTCTGGAACGATCCGGCCGCGACGCGCGCGATGGACGACGAACTCGCGACCGTCGATCAAGCGCGCCGCAAGCGCGACTTCGTGATCGAGCAGCAGCGCTTCGCGGCGGACGTCCCCTCGATCGTGCTCTACTACCGCCGCGAGCCCGAGGGATACAACACCGATTTGAAGGGCTACACGTCCTCGCCGGTGATTTCCCCGTTCTGGGATCCATGGAACTACTCGATCTAGGGCGTGCGGAGCGATGCTAGGGGAAGGAAAGCGATGAGGCGACGGACGGTCGCGCTGGCGATGGCGCTGGTGCTCTTGGCGGCCTGCACGAAGGTTTCCACGAGCGAGTCCGGCGGCGGCCGCAATGCCTTCACCCACGCCCACGAGCTGCGGCTCGCATCGATTCAGGACGTCACGACCCTCAATCAGCTCCTGGCCAGCGATCTCGTGCTCGCCTGGCTGTCGCAGCTCACGGCGGCCTATCTCTTGCGCTACGACGGCGCGAATCAGCCGACTCCCGAGCTCGCTCTCGCAGTGCCGAGCCTGAGCAACGGCGGCGTCGGCAAGGATCGCAAGACGGTCACCTATCACCTGCGCAAAGGCGTCAAGTGGTCGGACGGCGCTCCCTTCACCGCCGCCGACGTCGTCTTCACGACGCACCTGATACTCGACCCCAAGACCAACGTCGTCTCGCGCGACGGTTGGGACCGGATCGTCAAAGTCGATGCGCCCGACGCCTACACGGTCGTGTTCCATCTGCGCGAACCGTACTCGCCGTTCCTGGCGACGTTTTTTGCCAGCGGCGGCGACGCGCCGATTCTGCCGCGGCATCTGCTCGAGCACAGTGCGAACGTCAACACGGACCCGTACAACTCGCTCCCGGTCGGGATCGGTCCGTTCAAGTACGTGCGCTGGCTGCGGGCCGACCGGATCGAGCTGGCGTCCAATCCGCTCTATTGGCGCGGTTCGCCCAAGCTGGAAAAGATCGTGTACCGGATCATCCCGAACCGGGACACGATCCTTGCCGCGCTGCAGACCGGCGACGTCGACATGTGGCCGATCGCGGCGTTCGCCTACGTGCCGCGCTTCCAAGCGCTCGAGGGCTTCAAGGTCTTGCGCGTTCCGAGCTACGGCTTCGGACACATCGACTTCAACGTGACGCACCCGGCGGTGAGCGATCCGGCGGTCCGCCGCGCCCTGCTCCTGGCCTTCGATCGCCGCGCGCAGTTGGCCAAGGTCAGCCACGGCATCGGAATCCTCCAGGACGCGATCGTCTCACCCGCGAGCCCGTTCCACGACGCGAACCTCGGCTTCACCGAGTACGACGTCGGCAAGGCGAACGCGCTGCTCGACGCGGCAGGCTGGAAGCGCGGGGCCGACGGCATCCGCCAGAAGAACGGCACGAAACTCAACCTGGAGCTCGTCTCGAACGCGGGGAGTCCCGATACCGACACGCGCATCGAGCTGATCCGCGAGTCCTGGAAGAAGATCGGGGTCTCGTTCGTGCGCAAGAACGTCGATCCGTCGCTGCTGCTCGCTCCCTACGCCAACGGCGGCATCATCCAGACCGGACGGTTCGACGCCGTGTTCTTCGCCTGGTATCTCGGCCCGTCGGGGGATATGTCGAACATCTATGGCTGCGATCAAGTTCCGCCCAAGGGGCAGAACGACTTGCGCTGGTGCAACCCGCGAGCCGAAGCGGCGATGCGCGATTTCAAAGCCGCCTACGACCCGGCGCGGCAGCGGCGAGACGACGCCGCCGTTCAAGAGGAACTCGTGCGCGACGTCCCGACGATCGTCTCCGCGGTGTACCAGGACGTCTACGTCTACAACTCCGACCTGCAGAACTTTCACCCCAATCAGGTGAGCATGTTCGACTCCATGATGGACGTCGACATCTGATGCCGCGTATTTTGTCGCGCGCGCTGGCGCTGGGGGCGGTCGCGCTGGCGCTGGCGGGCTGCACGAAGGTCGGCGGGGCGGGCAGCGAGGGCCTGCGGCGGAACGCGTTCACGCGGCCGCACGTGCTGCGCTGGTCGGATAACGAGGACGTGGCCGGGCTCAACCCGCACATCGTCTCGCAGGCGAACGTCTCGTGGCTCTCCGAGCTGACCATGGCCTATCTGGCCCGCTACGACCGGAAGAACGAGCCGGTCCCCGAGCTCGCGACCGAGATCCCGACGCAGCGCAACGGCGGCATCAGCGCGGACGGCAAGACGATCACCTTCCACCTGCGCCGGGGCGTCAAGTGGTCCGACGGAAAGCCTTTCGACGCGGACGACGTCGCGTTCTCGATCGGCGTCGTGCTCAATCCGCGGAACAACGAGATCGGGCGTGACGGCTGGAACCTCATCGCGAAGGTCGACGAGCCCGACAAGCAGACCGTCGTGCTGCATCTGAAGAAGCCGTACGGGCTCTACCTGCCGACGTTCTTCGGGACGGCCGGCGTCAACCCGTGCATCCTGCCCAAGCATATTCTGGGTGGGCTCGCGACGATCAACGACGCGCCCTACAACAGCTTGCCGGTCGGGATCGGGCCGTTCCGTTACAAGGAGTGGCGCCGCGGCGACGCCATCGTGCTGGAGGCCAATCCCTATTACTGGCGCGGCCGCCCGAAGCTCGACCAGATCGTCTTCAAGATCATCCCCGACGCCAATACCGTGTTCACCCAGCTCGGCAGCGGCGACCTCGATCTGTGGGTTCAGGTTCGTTCCACCTTTGCCGAGCGGATCGGCAAGCTGCCCGGTTTCGTCGTCCAGCGCAGGCCCAGCACGTTCTACGACCACATCGATTTCAACCTGAAGCGCGCGGTCGTGGCCGATCCCGCGGTCCGTCAGGCGCTGCGGCTCGCGACCGACCGGCGTGCGCTGCTGCAAGAGGCGAACCACGGCGTGGGCCTCCTCTCCGAGTCGGCCGTTCCGATCGCCTCGCCCGCCTACGATAAGCGCTTGGCGCTCGTTCCGTTCGACCTCGCGAAGGCGAACGCGCTGCTCGACGCGGACGGCTGGAAGCGCGGTCCCGACGGCGTGCGCGCCAAGAACGGCGTGCGGCTCGCGCTCGAGTTCACGCTGGGCAGCGGCGCACCGGATCTCGACACGCGCGTGGAACTGGTCCGCGCCTGGTGGAAGCAGATCGGGGTCGCGCTCTCCGTCAAACACTATCTGCCCTCGCTTTACTTCGCCCCGTATGCCGAGGGCGGGATCCTGTTCGGCGGCAAGTACGACGCGGCGACCTTCGCCTGGGGCGGCGACGTCTCGGGCGACGTTTCGGCCGAGTTCGAGTGCACGCTGATTCCGCCCAACGGCGAGAACAACACGCGCTATTGCAACCGCGCCGTCGATGCGGCCATGGAGCGCTTCAAGGGGCTCTACGATCCGGCGCAGCGCCAGCCGTACGCGGATTTCATTCAAGAAACGATCTTCAAAGACGCGCCGACGATCGTGCTGGACGATCGGGAAGATCTCTACGCGGTCAACGCGGACCTCAAGAATTTCCGTCCCAACGCCGTCACCCCGTTCGACGACTTCATGGACGTCGACATCTGAGAAAGGGTTAAGGAACGTGCGCGGATTCTTCTACGGCATCGTGTTCACCGTCGTGCTCGTGGTTGCGGGCGGCGTCACCGCCTTGGTTCTGGGCCTCATTCCGGCCGGCGCAGACTCGAAGGCGGGCTTCGTCGAGAAGACGGTCGCGAGGACCTCGCTCTACGCTTCGATCTCGCGAGACTTGGGGAGCCTGCACAACCCGCTCCAGCCGAGCGACGCGAACCTG
Organism: Vulcanimicrobiota bacterium; assembly: GCA_963834485.1. GTDB lineage: Bacteria > Vulcanimicrobiota > Vulcanimicrobiia > Vulcanimicrobiales > Vulcanimicrobiaceae > CAWICD01. The sequence continues at coordinate 153,491 of CAWICD010000007.1, read as the reverse complement.
CTCGCGGCGGTGAAGCTCTACGGCGAGAACTGCGCCGTCTGCCACGCCGCTTCGAACGGGAAAGCCTCGCTCCTCGCGCAAGGCTTCTACATCGACGCGCCGCTGTTTGCCAAGCACGGCGTCGAGGGCGACGACGAAGCGGTGACATTCTGGAAGCTCAAGCACGGCATCCGCTTCACGGCGATGCCGGCCTTCGGCTCCACCCTCGGCGACGACGACCTCTGGAAGCTCTCCATGTTCCTCAAGCGCCTCGACGATCTGCCGCCGGCGGTCGACACGGCCTGGAGGGCGCTTCCGAGCGTAGCCGGCTCACCGGACGCCGCGCCGGGAGCGGCCACCGCTACGACGCCGGACCAAACCCCCGCTCCGGCGCCGGATCAAACTCCGACTCCGGTGCCGGCCGGGACGGACGCGCCGGCGCCTTCGCCGTAGCTTCGAGATCCCGCCGCGCGAGCGCGACGCTCGCCACCGCCCACAGGCCGGCGCAGCCCAGCAGCGAGACCAGCCGCAACGCGCCCCAGGTGGGGTCGAGCGCCGCGATGCCGGAGGCGGCCTGTTCGAGATGCCAGGTCGCGGCCGCGCCCAGCGTGGCGGGGACGTGGAAACCGGGCGGCAGCGCGTCGGGCCAGGTCGGCAGCGGATGCGCCGCCGCCCAAGCGCCGGCGGCCGCGACGAGCGCCGCCGTCGCGGCCGGCGCGAAATGGAAGGGGCGCAGGCGCCCGCGCGCGAGCACGGCGAGGGCCAGGGCTGCAGCCAGCGTGAGCAGGGCCGTCGCCGCGACGCCGCTCGGACGCTGCGCCAGACCGAGCCAATCGACGCCCGCGGCGAGCGTGGCGAACGCGGCAGCCTGCCAGCGCGCGCCCGACGAGGCGCGCAGGCAGAGGACGGCCGGCAGGAACGCGACCGCGAAATCGTGCTCGTGGGCGAACGGGAGCGCGAGCGGAAGGGCCGCGCTCGCCACGGCGACGCGGGCCACCGGATCGTAGCGCCGCGTCGCGCACTGCAACGTGACGAGCAGCAGCGCGAGCGCCGCGAGGCCGAGCGCCAGCGTTCCGGCGAGCGCGGGCGAGGCGCCGAGCGCGCGAGCGACGGCGCCGGGCGTCGTTTGGATCGCGATGAAACGCTCCGCCGCCGCATGCTGGGCGAGCGTCGCCAGGTAACGCCCCAAGCCGCCGCGGCCCAGCTCCAGAGCCGAGCCGGCGGCGACGAGCGCCGCCGCTCCGCCGAGCGCGATCGCGGAACGGCGGTCGCCGAGCCGGGCCCCGAGCACGAGCGCGAGATTCGGCTGGAGCGCCGCGACGAGCGCGGCGGCGGCCGCCCCGAGCAGCGCACGGTGCCGCAGGAACAGCAGCGCGGCCACGATCGCCGCGCACGAGAGGACCGCGCTCTGTCCCAGCGCGACGCCGCTGGTGAGCGGGCCGAAGCCGGCGACGAGGATCGGCACGGCGACCGCGTCCTCGAGCGTGATCGGGCCGCCGGCGAGCGCGAGGGCGCCGAAGGCCAGCGTCGCGAGCGAAAGGGCCATCACGGCGTCCCAGACGACGACGGCGTTCGGCCACGCGAGCCCGGCGAGCAAACTCCAAAGCGGCAGACCGAAGGGCGGCCCCACGAACGGCAGCAGCTCGTCGCGCGAAGCGACGACGCCGGGGACGTCCTTCTCGACGCGCCACACCTCGCGGCCGTAGGGGTCGCCGTCGAGGCGCGCCGTCGCGCCGCCCGCATAGTACGATTCGAAGTCGCGCAAGGGCGGGCCGCCCGTCGCCTTCGGCGCGACCGCGAAGAAGGCCAGCGCGAGGATGCCGAGCGCCGCTAGGAGGATCGCGCGCCGCATGCCGCGCTCAGGCCAGTCCTTGGCCGGGGACGGCGACGCGCGAGGCCAGCAGCAGCACGACCAGGACCGCGATCAGTCCGAAATACGCGAGCGAGATCGTGATGCGCTGGCTCGCCGGAATGCCGTAATAGGCAGGGTCGAGCCGGCCGCGCCAGCCCGCGATCGCGCGCGGCAGGCCGAAGAGGATCAGGATCAGCAGCAGCGGGCTCCACCAGTGGAAAGCGACCGCGAAGACGACCAGCCCGACGAGGCCGAAAGCCCACAGGCTCGGCGAGATCGCGCCGGTCATCCGGCCGCCGTCGAGAAACGCGACCGGAAACATGTTGAAGAGGTTGAGGAAGAAGGCCGTGTAGGCGGCCGCGTACCAAAAAGCGTTGCCGGTCGCGTAGCCGTAGGCGAAGCATGCGATGCCGCCGAGCGTGCCGAGCAGGGGACCGCCGAAAGCGACGATCGATTCCTGGAAGATCGAGCGCAGCGGCGCGCGCAGCGCGGTGAACGCGCCCAAGCCGGGTATGAAGTACGGCAGCGAGGCCGGCAGGCCGACGGCTCGCATGAAAACGATGTGCCCCGCTTCGTGGATGGCGATGAGCAGCACGAAGACGATCCCGAACTTCCACCCGAAGAACAGCGCGTAGAACCAGATCGAGGCCAAAAAGGAGAGCCCCGAGATCAGGAATTTGCCGCCGAACAGCAGCCACTTGAGATTGAGGAGCGCGAAGAGCAAGCCTTTGAACTTCGCCAGCAGCACGCCGAGGCCGACGGCCACGCCGCCGGCATTGCGCCAGCGCGAGGCTCCGCTCTCGGGCTTATCGGGGGGCAGGTACGTCCCTTCGACCGCTTGCTGGGCTGCGGCCCCTCCGGGCTCGGCCTCGTTCACGCCGTCCGGTTTCGCGGCGCGATGAGCCGGCCCCCCGACGGCGGCGCACCCTCGCGCATCGTCGTCCTCGGCGGCGGCTTCGCCGGGATCGCGACGGCCCGCCGTCTCGAGCGTCTGCTCCCTCGGCGGGAGGCGGAGATCACGGTCGTCAGCCGCGAGAATTTCTCGCTCTTCACGCCGATGCTGCCGGAGGTTTCATCCGGCAACCTCGAGTCGCGCCACGTCGTGACGCCGGTTCGCGCGCAACTGCGTCACGCGCGCTTCATCCTCGGCGAGGTGCGCGCGGTCGACCTCGCGGCGAAGACGGTCGAGGTCGAGCACATTCTGCTCGGCTCGCGCCAGACGCTCCCTTACGACCACGTCGTCTTCTGCCTCGGCGCGGTGACCTCGACGTTCGGTTTGCCGGGGATCGCCGAGCGCGCGTTTCCGCTCAAGTCGCTCGAGGATGCGGAAAGGCTGCGCAACCACGCGATCGCGATGCTGGAGCTCGCCGACGTCACCGGCGATGCGCGCGAGCGCAAGAGGCTGCTCTCGTTCGTCTTCGTCGGCGGCGGATTCACCGGCGTCGAGGCGGCCGGAGAGATGATCGACTTCTTCAAGAGCAGCGTGCGCTTCTATCGCACGATCGACCCGCGCGAGATCGAGATCGTGCTAGTTGAAGGCGGCGACAAGCTGCTGCCCGAGCTGCAGGACGGCATGGGCGAGTACAGCGCCAAGGAGCTCGAGCGGCGCGGCGTGCGCGTCTTGCTGGGGAAGCACGTCACCGGTGCGTTCGACGACGGCCTGCATCTCACCGACGGCACCGCGATCGCGACGGCGACGATCGTGTGGAGCGCCGGCGCCAAGCCGTCGCCGGCCGTCGCATCGTCGCCGATCGGCAGCGGCCGCGGCGGTGCGATCCCGGTCGACCCCGATCTCTCCGTCCCCGGCTTTCCCGGCGTCTGGGCGCTCGGTGACTGCGCCGCGATTCCCGCTCCCGACGGAACGCGCTATCCGCCGACGGCGCAGCACGCGCTGCGCGAAGGCCCGTTCCTGGCTGCCAACATCGCCGCCGTGCTGCGCGGCCGTCCCACGAAGCCTTTCCGCTACCGTTCGCTCGGCATGATGGCGTCGCTCGGCGGACGGCGCGGCGTGGCCGGATTTCGCGGCCGCTTCCTGCTGACCGGATTTCCCGCCTGGTTCGTGTGGAGAACGTACTATCTGCTGCGGCTGCCCGGGCTCGACCGGCAGGCTCGCGTGGCCTTCGACTGGACGCTCGGCCTGATCTTCCCGCGCGACATCTCGGAGCTGCGCGTCTACACGCAGCGCGCGCAAGCGAACGCGCGGGGAGAAGCCGGCATCCTGCCGGCGCTCAAGGACGGCAGGCCGCTCGAACCGGCTCCGTCCGAGCGGTAGCCGGGGCAACGACCGCGCCGCCGGTCGCCGTCAGGTTTCAGCACGAGCGACTCGCACCAGGACTTTGCCGAAGTTCTTTCCGTCGAGCATGTCGATGAATTTCTGGGGCGCGTTCTCGAGGCCGTCCACGATGTCTTCGCGATAGCGGATCCGGCCCTCGCAGACGCCCGCGCCGACGTCGCGAAGAAACGCGTCGAAGTAGTCCGGCAGAAACTCGTAATTGAGGTAGCCTCGCACGGTCAGGCTGCGGGAAAGGATCTCGCGCATCGTTGCGGGCAATCGGTCCGGCCCCTCGTGTCGGACGGCGTTGTACTGGGCGATCAAGCCGCAGACCGGGACGCGCGCGTGGTCGTTGAGCAGCGGAAGAACGGCCTGCCAGACGGCGCCGCCGACGTTCTCGAAATAGATGTCGATGCCGGCGGGACAGGCGGCGGCGAGCAGCCGCGGAAAATCGGGGTCGCGATGGTCGACGGCGGCGTCGCACCCCAGTTCCGTCGTGAGGTAGGCGCACTTTTCGGGGCCGCCGGCGATGCCGACGCTGCGGGCGCCGGCGATCTTCGCGAGTTGGACCACGAGCGAGCCCACGGCTCCGCTTGCGGCGGCCACGGCGACCGTCTCGCCCGGCTGCGGCTTGCCGATCGCATGCAGCCCGCCGTATGCCGTGAAGCCGGGCATGCCGAGCACGCCGAGCCGCGTCGTGAGCGGTGCCCGCGACGGGTCGATCTTGCGCAACGCCGAGCCGTTGAGGGCCGCGTGCGTGCGCCAACCCGTTCCGGCCAGGACGACGTCGCCCTCGTGGTACTCCGGATGGTTCGAGGCGAGGACGGCGGCGATGGCTTCGCCGGTCATGACCTCGCCCAGTTCGACCGGCTTTGCGTACGATCTCCCGGCGTTCATGCGTCCGCGCATGTACGGATCGAGCGACAGGTAGAGCACGCGCAGCAAGACTTCGCCCGCGCCGGGCTCCGGCAGGGCGGCCTCCTCGAGGCGGAAATCGGAGAGCTGCGGGCGGCCGTGCGGCCGAGCCGCGAGCACGATGCGGCGAACGGCTGATCTCGACACATTCACTCCGTCGCCGCGCGCGAGCGGCCGCGAGGATGAAAAGATGAGGCCCCGGGAGCGCCGTGGTCCGTCGACGCTTCCCGGGTACCCATGCCCTATTCGGACGAACTCAGCATAGTCCCCGAGCCTCGGAAGAGCCTGAGATTTGCTCCCAAGAACCTCGATTTCAAGCATTCGACCTCGCGTTGTCTGCGTAGCATTGCAACCCGAGGAACGCCGGGCTAACTGAGGGCGCGAGGGCGCCGGTCGGGCTTCATGCGAGCGCTCGAGCCAATCTGCTTAGCAGCCGAGTAGGCTCGTGCGGCCGCTTGAAACAAGGCGCGCCTCCGCGTCGCACGGTACTCTTCCGGCATGGAGTACCGGAAACTTGGCGCGCACGGACCGCGCGTCTCGGCGATCGGCTTGGGCGCGATGGGAATGTCGGATTTTTACGGCCCCGCCGACCGGGCGGAGTGCATCGCAACGCTGCATGCCGCGCTCGACGCAGGGATCGACCTCATCGATACGGGCGATTTCTACGGCATGGGTCACAACGAGCTGCTCGTCGCCGAAGCGCTGCACTCGCGAAAGCGCGAGGACGTCGTGATCAGCGTCAAATTCGGCGCGCAACGCGACCCGTCCGGAAATTGGATCGGTTACGACGCACGGCCGGCGGCGGTGAAAACCGCGCTCGCGTATACGCTGCGGAGGCTCGGAACCGATTACGTCGACATCTACCGGCCTTCGCGACTGGACCCGGCGACGCCGATCGAGGAGACGGTCGGAGCGATTGCAGAGCTCGTCACGGCGGGCTACGTGCGTTTCATCGGCCTCTCGGAGATGGGGGCGCAGACCGTTCGGCGCGCGGCCGCCGTTCATCCCATCGTCGACCTCCAAATCGAATACGCGCTCGTGACGCGCGGCATCGAACGCGAGATTCTGCCGGCGTGCCGTGAACTGGGCATCGCGATCACGGCCTACGGCGTGCTCTCGCGCGGGCTCATCAGCGGCCACTGGTCGGTAGCGCGTTCGCAGAACGAAAGGGGCTTTCGCTCCCACGGTCCGCGCTTTTCGGGAGAGAACCTCGAGCGGAATCTTGCGATCGTCGAGAAGCTGCGCGAGCATGCCGACGCGAAGGGCATCAGCGCCGCTCAACTGGCGATCGCGTGGGTGCTCTCGCGCGGCCCCGACATCGTTCCGATCGTGGGCGCGCGGCAGCGCGATCGCTTGTCGGAATCACTCGGCGCGTCGGCCGTCCGTTTCACGCAGGAGGAGTTGGAGGCCATCGAAGCCGCGGTGCCGAGCGAGGGCGCGGCCGGCGGACGCTACCCCGACGCGCAGCTGCGGTTTCTCGACAGCGAGCGCGCCTAGCGTCTTCAGTAAAATCCGAGGACGCGAGCTTGGCCGTCGAGGCGCTGCAGGGCCGCCTCGAGGCCGGCGCGCTTGACGGGGGCTACCTCGAGGTAGAAGCGGTAGGTGAACGGCCCCTCGAGCGACGGTCGCGAAGCGAGCGTGCGGAGGTTGAGATCGTGGTCGGCGAAGGCCGCCAGCGCGTCGCGCAGCGAGCCGGGGCGATGCGGCAGGGTGAAGGCGACGCAGGCGCGCGAGGGTTCGTTGCGCGGCGCGCCGTCGCGCTGGAGGAGAAAGAAGCGCGTGAAGTTTGCGTCGACGTCCTGGATCGAAGGAGCCAGGATGCGCGCGCCGTAGCGCTCGGCGGCCAGCGCCGAGCCGATCGCGGCGATCGAAGGATCTCCCAGACGCGCGATCTCGCGGACGGCGCCGGCCGTGTCGGCGACGATGACGCTGCGCATGTGCGGATGCTCGCCGAGGAAATGGCGGCACTGCTCGAGTGCGACCGGGTGGGAGTGAACCTCGCGAATCCCCTCGATCGTCGCCGCCGGGAGGCCGATCAAGTTTTGAACGACGCGATAGACGATCTCGTCGACGATGGCGAGCCGCGGATCGTCCCACAGGAGGTCGTAGACGCGCGGGACGGCGCCGGAGATCGAGTTTTCGACCGGGAGCAGCGCGAATTCGGTCTCGCCGTGCTGCGCTGCGGTCGCGGCGTCGTCGAACGTGCCGTGGCCGACCGTTTCGGCGCCGGGGACGAGCGTGCGCGCCGCATCGTCGCTGAAAGCGCCCGGCTCCCCCTGATACGCGACTCGCAGGTGCTGCGCCGGCACGCTCTACCCTCCGAGGTTGTGCAGCGCCGCGCGCGCGTCGTCGGCATGAGGATCGTGCGGGGCGGCCTTGAGGAACCGCTGGAACGCCGCGATCGCCTGCGTGCGGCGGCCGATCGAGCTGGCCACGATGCCTTCGTTGAAGAGCGCGGGCGCAAAATTCGGCTGCGCGGCGAGCACCGTCTCGAGCTCGTCGAGCGCCTCGATGTCGTTGCCCGTCGAATGGAGGCAGGTCGCGTAGTCGGTGCGCGTGTCGGGATTGGCCGGATCGATGGCGAGCGCACGCTTGTAGTAGCCGGCCGCCTGATCGAACTTTCCGGCGTCGAAATAGAGCTGGGCGAGTCCGACGAGCGCCGAGAGGTCGCGCGGATTCTGCGCGAGCCGCCCGCGCAAGTCGGTGAGCAGCCGCTGCACGGGCGCCGGAGGCGCACCGGCCGGACCCTGCGCCGGCGTTCCGCCGCCGACGCCGTTGCCGGCCGCCTCGCCGCCGTTGCCCGCGGGCGCGATGCCGCCGGACTGCGGAATCACGACCTCGCCGGGCCCTGGCGTCGCTGCTTGATCGTCCGTGCCGGGGGCGGCGGTCGCTTGGATTTGGGAATCGCCTTGCTGGGCCTCGGGCCCCAGAGCCGAGCCGGTCACGCCCAGCCCCTGCCGTAAGAAGTAGCCGACGATCCCGATGAAGACGAGCATCGTCACTACGACGATCGGGACGTAGATGCGCGGGGGAAGCCCGCTGCCTGGACCGCGAGTCACGAGCAGGGATGTTCTCGCGAGCACGAACAAAGCCTCGAAAGCGTGCTGCCCGACGTCTCCGAGCTCCAGCTCCTGTTCGCCCAGCTCAACAACGAGTGCTTCGGCGGGGAGATCCCCACGCACCGCATCGCGTACAACGCGCGTTTCTCCAACCTCGCGGGGCGCATCACCTACAAGCCTCCGCTGATCGAGCTCTCGCCCAAGCACTTCGAGAAGCATCCGCAGGCGCTGCGCGAGACGCTCCTCCACGAGATGATCCACGCCTGGCTCCACGCGCGCGGTCAGAATCCGGGGCACGGCGCCGCGTTCAAGCGGAAGATGCGCGAGCTGGGGCTCTCCTCGATCTACCACGACCTCGGCACGGCCGTGCCGCGCCGGGAGAGCGCCAAGCGATTCATCCTGCGCTGCGACCGCTGCGCGATGGAGGTGCTGCGCAAGCGACGCCCTCCGGCCGCGGTCTCGTGCGGCCGCTGCAGCCGCCGCGCCTTCGATCCGCGTTTCCGGCTGCGCGTGCTCGAGGTGGTCGAGCTGCGCGAGGTCGAGCCGAGCGAACGGGCCGCCCAGCGCCGGCGCTGAGCGAACGGTGCGGCCGGGACGGCGCGCGCGGCGCTCAGATCAGGTGCTGAAGGATCAAGCTTCCGGCGGCGAGCAGCAGCGCGACGGCGAGCACGCGCACGAGCGCCGATGACGAGAGCCGGCGCGCGGCGTGAGCGCCGAACTGCGCTCCCACGAGGCCGCCGGCGGCGAGCGGGAGCGCGAGCAGCCAGTCGATATCGCCGCGCAGCGCGTGCGTCACGACGCCGAACGGTGCTGAGAGCAGGATGATGAAGTGGGTCGTCCCCGCGACGACGTGCGCGGGGAGCACGAAGACCCGCAGCAGCAGCGGAAGGGCCACGACGCCCCCGCCGATGCCGAAGAAGCTGGAAAGGAACCCGGTCAGCAGGCCGGCGGCGACCGCGAGCGGCGCGCTGTAACGATAGCGGTAGGTCGTCCCGCTGAGCGCGTCGTGGAATTCGCGCTCCCGCGACCACGGGAGCCGCGCTGGTTCGGCCTCGGTCTCGGATTTTCCGCGGCGCAGCAGATCGATCGCGAAAATCAGCAGAATGACCGCGTAGCCGAGGTCGAAGCCGGGCGCCGCGACGTAGCGCAGCGCGAGCGCCCCGACGATGCTGCCCGGGATGGCGAGCAGTCCCATCAGGAGGCCGATCCGCTTGTCGATGCGGCCTTGACGCCAGTACGCGATCGAGGCGCTGGCGACGTTGGACGTGACCAGGAAGAGCGATGTTCCCGCGACGAGCGTCGGCGGGAGCTTGAAGATCAGGCGCAGCGCCGGGATCGCGATGAAGCCGCCGCCGAGGCCCGCGATCGAGCCGATGAAGCTGGCGGCGACGCCGAGCGCGAACATCTCGGCGGCGTGCAGCAGCGACGATGGGTCGGAGAAGACGTGCATCGTTTGCTTGCGGCAGGCCGCGCGCTACGAGCTGACGCGGCCTATGTAGCGCCGGTCGCGCGTGTCGATGCGGATGACGTCGCCGGGATTGACGAAGAGCGGGACCTGCACGGAGGCGCCGGTCTCCAGCTTGGCAGGCTTCGTCGTGCCCTGCGCCGTGTCGCCCTTGAAGCCCGGGTCGGTCTCCTCGACCCTGAGCTCGACGTGAGCCGGCAGGGCCGCGCCGATCGGCAGACCGTCGTGCATCTGAACGTCGATCCTCATCCCGTCTTTGAGGAAGTCGGCGGAGTCGCCGATGAGCTCGCGCTGCAGCGTGACGTTCTCGAACGTCTCGTTGTCCATGAAGTGGAAGCCGTCGGCGTCGTTGTAGAGCATCTGCATCTCGCGGTTGTCGACGGTCGCCCGTTCGAGCTTCTCGCCGGCACGGAAGGTCCGCTCGACGGTCGACCCCGTCTTCACGTTCTTGAGCCGCGTCCGCACGAAAGCCGAACCCTTGCCGGGCTTGACGTGCAGGAACTCGATGACGGTCCAGAGCTGGCCGTCGATGACGATCGTGACGCCGTTCCGGAAATCGTTCGAAGATATCATCCCATCCGCTCTTTAAGGCTGCTTCTGCCGAGTCCTCGCGCTCAAGCGGTGCGCCCGCGCAGGCTGAGCTTGTGTTCCTCGCCCCGGCGCAAGCGGACGATGTTCTCGCGGTGCTTGAAAAAAATGACGGTCGCCGCCACCGCAAGCCCGGCCAGCGTGCTCCGGTCGCGCGTCGCGAGGAAGACGCCGAACGGCGCGAGCGCCGTGCCCAGCAGCGAGCCGAGCGAGGAGTAGCGGGTCGGCACCACGACGGCGAGCCAGACGAGCATGAAGCCCAGCCCCGCTTGCGGCGAGAGCGCGAGGATCACTCCCAGGAAGGTCGCCACGCCTTTTCCGCCGCGAAACTTGAGCCAGGGCGTGTAGCAGTGCCCCAGGACGGCCCCCGTCCCGGCTGCGACGGCGGCTGCGGGGTCTGCCAGCGACTGCGCGAGCAGCGTCGGGGCCGCGCCCTTGAGCGCGTCGAGGACGAGAATCGTCGCCCCGAAGCTCTTGCCGTAGGTGCGCAAAGCGTTGGCCGCACCGATGTTGCCCGACCCCTTCTCGCGAATGTCGCTCTTGAAGATCAGGCGCGAGGCGACGACGCCGAAAGGGATCGAGCCCACGGCGAAGCCGCCGAGCGCTGCCAGCGCGAGCGTCTCGAGCTTGTTCAAGCCGGCTCCTCGCTCGAGCGGGGGCGGAAGTCGAGCTCGAGCGGAACGCCTTCGAAATCGGCGTGCGCGCGCAGCGTGTTCTCGAGGAAGCGCCGGTACGACGAGCCGACGAGGTCGGGGTCGTTGCAGTGGAAGACGAAGCGCGGCGGATGCGTCCCCACCTGCGCGCAGTAATAGATGCGCAGCGGCTTGCCGGCGTGCGCCGGCGCGGGATGGGCGTAGACGGCGTCGCGCACCAGCGCGTTGAGCTGCGGCGTCGGAATGCGGCGGTCCAAGTTCGCTGCGACCCGCATCACCAGCGGCATGAGGCTGCCCAAGCGGCGCTTGGTCAAGGCCGAGAGGAACGTCACCGGGGCGAAGGCCGCGAAGGGCATCTGCGCGTGGAGCACTTCGGTCAACTCGCCCTGACTGAGCTCGAGCTCCTGCGCCAAGGCGAGATCCCACTTGTTGGCGACGACGATCAGCCCTTTGCGTTCTTCGAGCACCAGGCCCGCGAGCCGGCGCTCGCCTTCGAGGATCCCCGTCATCGCGTCGATGACGAGGATCGCGATGTCGCAGCGCGAGATCGCGCCGAGCGCGCGCAGCGAGGAGTAGTATTCGATCGCTCCGTGGTGCTTCGTTTTCTTCCAGACGCCGGCCGTGTCGATGAGCCGGATGCGGTGCTCGTGGAAGGGGAAGATCGTGTCGATCGCATCCCGCGTCGTTCCCGGGACGCTGGAGACGATCGAGCGCTGCTCGCCGAGCAGCGCGTTGAGCAGCGAGCTCTTCCCGACGTTGGGACGGCCCACGATCGCCAAGGCCAACTCCGCCTCGTCGTCGAGCTCCTCGCGCTCGGGCGGGAGCCGCTCGACGATCGCGTCGAGCAAATCGCCGGTCCCTTCGCCGTGGATCGCCGAGACGACGATCGGCTCGCCGAAGCCGAGGCGCGCGAATTCGCCGTGGATCTGGGCTTTCACGCGCTCGGACTCCGCCTTGTTCGCGGCCAGCACGACGGGGTGGCGGGTACGGCGCATGATCGCGACCACGTCCTCGTCGAGCGGCGAGAGCCCCGCGGCCGCGTCGACGACGAAGACGATGACGTCGGCGTCCTGGGCGGCGATCTCGGCCTGCGCCCGCGTCTGCCGCAGGATCTCGTCGCCGGGCGCGCTCGGGTCGATCCCCGCCGTGTCGACCAGGCTGAAGGTGCGGCCGCGCCACTCGGCGAGCGCGTACAGACGGTCGCGCGTGACGCCGGGCTCGTCGTCGACGATCGCCAGCCGCCGGCCGACCAGCCGGTTGAAGAGGGCGCTCTTGCCCACGTTCGGCCGCCCCACGATGGCGACGGTCGCCGGGCGGACCCGGATCGGCGTTTCAAGGGCCATGAGCGTGACTTCTCCCTGGGGGACGGTCTGGCCCGGCGCGAATCCCGGCTTACGAGATGACCTTCCGCTTCGATCGCCTCTACGGCCTCGTTTTCGCCGCTTTGCTCTGCCTTGCCGCCGCGCCCGCCGCAGCCGAGATCGCAACCGGGTCCGTCTACGTGACGAGCCTCCCGGGCGGCGCGGACATTTGGGTCGACGGCGTCTACGTCGGCCAATCGCCGGTCCTGGTCGACGCGCTCTGCCTGGGGAAGCACGCCATCACCTTGACCAAGACCGGTTGGGCCGCGCAGGTCGTCGACGTCGACGTGTCGGCCGGGTCGCTCGTCATGTCGAGCACGCACCTGCTGCCCGGTCCGCGAGCGCTCGCGGGGAGCGCTGCCGGGACGCTCGTCGTGCGCGGCACGACCGATCGCAAGAAGCTCGTCCTCGACGGAGGCCCGTTCGCGGCCGATCCGGGTGCGCCGCTCGCGCTCCCCGCCGGCCCGCATCGGATCACGCTGAAGACGGCGCACGGGGACACGACCTTCTCGTTCATGGTCTTTCCCGATACGCCGACCGAGGTCGTGCTGCGCGAACCGCCGCAGAGCGGCGAGACCCGCTCGGCGGTCATCGCGCCGGCCGCCGACTATCTGCCCATCGACGCGTTCACGGTGCAGGGGACGAAGGTCGTGGTGCGCTACCAGGGGCACGTCGTGGTCGCGCACTTCGGCGACGTGTCGGTGCGCTACGACGGCGCGCCGGTCACCTACGACGGCGCGCCGGTCTCGATCGGCGGAAAACTCTACCTGCCGCTCGCGCTTCTTGAAAAGTTGACGGACGACACGTCGAACGGCAAGTAGCCTATGGCGAGCATCTACATCGAGACGTTCGGCTGTCAGATGAACGAGGCGGATTCGCAGGCGATCGCCGAGCGCGCCGCCGCCTGCGGTTATGCGCTCGCCACCGATCCCGCGCAAGCGAGCGTCGTCATCCTCAACACCTGTACCGTCCGCGACAGCGCCGAGCGTCGCGCGTACGGCCGGATGGCCCACCTGCGCGCGCTCAAGCTGGCCGACCCCGGCATGAAGCTGGTCGTTTGCGGCTGCTTGGCCGAGCAGGATCGCGACCGCATGCGGAAGATCGCGCCGCACGTCGACGCGGTTTTCGGCACGAGCGAACTCGGCCGGCTCGGCGATGCGCTCGAGTCGTGGCGCGCGGACTTCGGCGACGAGGCGGATCCGGCGTACGAGCGGCTGCTGCTCAAACCGGTCGGCGGCGAAGCGGACTGCATCGCCGGCGCCTTCACCCATCTCCGCGCGTTCGTCACCGTCCAGCGCGGCTGCTCGTACTACTGCACGTTCTGCATCGTTCCGTACGTGCGCGGGCGCTTCGATCACCGTCCGCTCGGCGAAATTCTCGACGAAGTGCGCGCGGCTCTGGCGCGCGGCGCGCGCGAGATCACGCTGGTCGGGCAGACCGTCAACGCCTACAAGGATCCGGCCTCCGGCGCCGACTTCGCGGACCTGCTCGCGGCCGTGGCCGGGCTCGCCGGGCTCGAGCGGCTGACCTTCCTGACCTCGCACCCCAAGGATTTCACCGACAAGCTGGCGCGCACGCTCGGGGCGCTCCCGCAGCTCAACCCGCGCCTCCATCTGCCCGTGCAAAGCGGCTCGAATCCCGTCCTGCGCCGCATGAACCGCAAGTACAGCGTCGAGCAGTATCTGGACAAGGTCGCGCTCTTTCGCGAGAACTGCCCCGATTGGGCGCTGACGACCGACCTCATCGTCGGCTTCCCGGGCGAGACGGACGACGACTTCGCGCTCACGCTCGAGCTTTGCGAGCGCGCCCGCTTCGCCCAGGCATTCATGTTCGCCTACTCGCCGCGGCGCGGCACGCCCGCCTCGCATTGGGAACAGATTCCGGCGGACGTCTCGGGCGAACGCTTCGCCCGGCTGACGGCCGCCGTCGACCGCGGCGTTCGGGCGCGGCACGACGCCAAAGTCGGACGGGTCGTGCGCGCGCTGGTCGTCGGGCTCTCGCGCAAAGACCGCAGCAAGCTCTCGGCCAAGACCGGCGACAACGTCACCGTCGTCGCGCCGCTCGGCTCGCTCTCGGAGGCGGAGCTGGTCGCCAAGCCGTGGGTCGACGTGGGCATCGAGGCCGCCTTCGTGTGGGGCTGCTCGGGGACGGTCGCCGGGCTGTCCGAGTGCTGCGACGATGCCGCCGGGCCGCGCCGCGAGCGGCCGGTCATCGACCTGATCGCCGCGCGTTAGTGTCTGCGTACTCGCCCCTGCTCGAGCAGTACTTCGCGATGAAGGCCCGCTACGCGGAGGCGATCCTGCTCTCGCGCGTCGGCGACTTCTACGAAGCCTACGGCGACGACGCGAAGACGATTGCCACGGCCTTGCAGATCGCGCTGACGTCGAAGGAGGCCGGCAGCGGCCAGCGGATCGCGATGGCCGGGGTTCCGTACCACGCGCTCGACGGCTACTTGGCGAAGCTCGTCGGGCAGCAGCGCGTCGTCGCGCTGGCCGAGCAGCTCGAGGTCCCCATCCCCAACAAGCTCGTGCGCCGCGACGTCACGCGCGTCGTCACGCCCGGCACGCTGATCGAGGAGAATCTGCTCGACCGGCGCAGCGAGAACTATCTGGCCGCGCTCAGCCTTGCGGGCGACGCGCTCGGCATCGCCTACGCCGACATCTCGACGGGGCGCGCCGCGGCGACCGCTTACAGCGGCGACGGCGCGCTCGACGAGCTGCTGGCGGAGTTGGTGCGCTGCGGTCCCGCGGAGATCGTCGCGGAGCTGCCGGGCGAGATCCGGACCGCGATCTGTGCCCAGCTTCCCAGCGTGCGCGTGACGGCCCCGCCGCTGGCCGCGGTCGGGCGGTGCGACATGCCGATCGTCAACGGCTTCTCGCTCGACGAGTCGGTCGCGATGCACCGCTCGCTCGCGGCCCTCGGCGCCTTCGTGCAGCGGGTCGGCTTCAGCGCGCCGAACGGTCTGCTGCGCGAGCCGCAGTTCTACCGCTCGCGGACGTTTCTGGCGCTCGACGCGAACACGCGCAAGCACCTCGACCTCATCAGGTCGCAGGGGCAGAACCCGAAAGCGACGCTGCTCGCGACCGTCGATCGCACGCGCACCGCGATGGGCTCGCGTCTGCTCGCGCGCTGGATCCTCGCGCCGCTGACCGACCGCGACG
Organism: Vulcanimicrobiota bacterium; assembly: GCA_963834485.1. Classification (GTDB taxonomy): domain Bacteria; phylum Vulcanimicrobiota; class Vulcanimicrobiia; order Vulcanimicrobiales; family Vulcanimicrobiaceae; genus CAWICD01. The sequence goes on along the minus strand of CAWICD010000007.1, from coordinate 138,186 downwards.
AGATCGCCGCGCGCGCCGACCGGGTGGAGGCGCTGGTCAACGACTATCCGGCGCGGGCCGCGCTGCAGGAGCTGCTCGGCGGCGCCTTCGATCTCGAGCGGATCGCCCAGAAGGTGCGCTTCCGCCGGGCCGCGCCGCGCGACCTCGGCTCGCTGCGCCGCACGCTGGCGCTGCTCGAGCCGCTGAAGGCGGCGCTGCCGGAGTCGCTAGGGGGCTACGTGGCGCGGATCGGCGACCACGCCGCATTGCTCGAACTGCTCGAGCGGACGCTGGTCGACGATCCGCCCGCGACGCTCGCCGACGGCGGCGTGATCCGGCCCGACGCGTCGCCCGAGGTGCAGGAGTGCGTCTCGCTGCGCGGCGACGCGCGTCAGCGGATCGCCGCGCTCGAAGAGCGCGAGCGCGAACGGACGGGGATCAAGGGCTTGCGGGTCAAGTACGCGAGCACGTTCGGCTACGGGATCGAGATCTCGAAGTCGAACCTCGCCCACGTCCCGCCGGATTACGTGCGCAAGCAGACGCTCACCAACGGCGAGCGCTTCGTGACGCCGGAGCTGAAGGAGCTCGAAATCGCGATCGCGAGCGCCCAGTCGCGGCAGCTGCGGCTCGAGGAGGCGCTCTACGCGAACTTGGTCGAGTCGGTGGCGGAGCGCGTCGAGGAGCTGCTGGCGAGCGCCGACGCGGTCGCCGAACTCGACGTCGCGTGCGCGCTCGCGCAGATCGCGGCGGAGCGCGGCTACGTGCGGCCGGGGTTCGTCGAGAGCAGCACGATCGACGTCGCCGACGGGCGCCATCCGGTCGTCGAGGCGCTGGCGGGTGACAACTTCGTGCCCAACGATTTGCACTTGGGGGCGGCGCAGACCCGCTTCGTGCTGCTGACCGGGCCGAACATGGGCGGCAAGTCGACCTACCTGCGGCAGGCCGCGCTGCTGGTGATCCTGGCGCAGATCGGCGCCTTCGTGCCGGCGCGCGCGATGACGCTCGGCGTGGTCGACCGCATCTTCACCCGGATCGGCGCGGGCGACGACCTCGCCTCGGGCCAGTCGACGTTCTACGTCGAGATGGCCGAAGCGTCGAACATCTTGCGGCGCTGCACGCGGCGCAGCCTGCTGCTCATCGACGAGGTCGGGCGCGGCACGAGCACGATCGACGGGCTGGCGATCGCGCAGGCGATCTGCGAGTACCTGCTCGGGCTCGAGTCGCAGGCGCCGATGGTTCTGTTCGCGACGCACTTCCACGAGCTGGTCGCGCTGGCCGAGCGCTGGCCGCTGGTCGCGAACTTCCACGTGACCGCCGTCGAGAACATGGCGAAATCCGGCGCCCCGGTCTTCTCGCACCGCGTCTTGCCGGGCAGCACCTCGCGCTCGTTCGGCATCGAGGTCGCGAAGATGGCGGGCTTGCCGGCCGGCGTCATCGCGCGCGCCAAGGAGATCGCCGGCGTCCTCGACAACCGCCCGACGCTCGAAGCGCAAGCGCCCCTGCGCGTCAAGCTCGCCGCCCCCGCGCATCACGAAGAGACGCAGCTGCAGCTCGGGTTGACGAGTGGGACATAGGCCGCCGGCCGATGACCGTCAGCCCGGAACGGATACCGACGAAAGAGACGCAGTAGCGAAAACCGCATAATGTGACAATAGTCGCATCAACGGTTAGCGCAATGCTACGCTAACCGCGATTCTACTATAGTCGCACCGAATCGAATCGCATCTATGTTACGTTTGACCGGGAGCCTTCGAGGTCGAGCGGCCTGATTCGGGCCGAGGTTTTCGACGCGGTTTTGGCTGGCTCATCAGACGTCGATGCTCGCAGTCCGATACCAATTCCGGTAGCTCTCGGGACCCGGAGAAACGTGTTGGCAACGCAGACAGACTTCGATCAAAACGCGGACGACCAAAAAACGAGTGCCGTTCCAGAGTCGGGCGGCGCGGATCTTCGCTATGCGAACCTGAGCGGCGCGGCACTCGCCGGCGCGGACTTTCGTCGCGCAGACCTTCGCTACGCGAACCTGAGCGACGCCGACCTGCGCGGTGCCGATCTCAGCGATGCCGACCTCGCCGGCGCCGATCTGCAGCGGGCCGATCTCCGCCGCGCCGATCTTCGCGGCGCATACCTTCGATACGCGCACCTCGACGGCGCCGACTTCACCGGTGCCGACCTTCGCGGCGCCGACCTTTCCTACGCGAAATACGACGACAACACGATCTGCCCGAATCGCACAGAGGAGGCGGAGCCCCGCCCCCAGAGGCGGTGGAAGCCGTGGCTCGGGGAAGTGCCGGCGCGAAAGCAGCACTAGAGTCGCGCGAACGTCGCGCGCTGGGAGAACTGCACTCGGACGACGACGCCCGGCAGGGCTAGCCCCCGCCGGCGCAGATCATTTCAGCGCGATATCGAGGATGACGTCGGCGGTCCCCCCGATCGCCGGGTCGATGCGCGTGACCGACATGCCGAAAGCGTGACGATCGACGCGTCCGACCGCGTGATAGGACGGGTGCGCCGCGTCGCCGCCCACCGTCACATCGAGGTGCTCGGGCTGCGAGACGCCGTGAATCGTCAGCACCCCGTCCATGCCGAAGGCCGCCGGACCGTGCGGCGTGACCTGGGTGCTCCTGAACGTCCACGTCGGGAAGCGCGCGACGTCGAAGAAATCGCCGCTGTGCAGCGCGTTGGTTTGGTCGCGGTCACCGGTCGTGAGCTTGGTCGCATCGAGAACCGCGCTCGCCGAGAGCGGGATCGGCGAATCCTCATCCAACGTGAGCTTGCCGCTGAGGATGGGGACCGTGCCGGTGACGTGCTGGACGAACAAGAGCGAAATCGAGAACCCTACCGTCGACTTGGCTGGATCGATCGCGCGCTGCGCGCCGCTCTCGTCGGCGCGTGCCGGCGCGAACGAGAGCGCGAACAGAAGGGCGAACGAAAGGGCAGCGCGGCGCATCAGTAAGCGATCGTGAATTGGAGGTTCATCGTGTTCGTCGTTTGCGGGACGTGCTCGATCACGTCCTCTATCGTGACGCGCGTGTTCTCGGTCGGCCCCCATCCAAGCATGAGGACGCCGTCGCGCGTCAGCCCGCTCGGATCGCTGGTTCCCTCGTAGCGGCCGCTTACGTAGAGCCGCGCGTTGAAGGCGTAGCGCAACTGCGTGAACCCTCCGCTCGAGGCGCAGCCGGTGAAGCCCGGAACGCCGCAGTTCGAATCCCAGCCGGCCTGCAACACCGACTCGCTCGACAGGCGCCCCCACTGACCGAAGGTCAAGCCGTAGCCCGTCCGTTGAAAGCGATCCAACTGTCCGCTGGCAACCAACGGCCGTGTCCCCTGGTAGTTGTAGGCCGTCAGCGTGACAGGCCCGACCGCTTCTTGCACGCTGCCCATCACGTCGGTCCCCGTCGAAGGGAGGCCGCTCTGACGGTCGTGACCTGGGCCGGCGAAGAGCTGCACGTTCAAGCCGCGCAACGGGTCGCCGACGCCCAGCCGCACGCCGATCTTCGGGTCGAAGAAGTTGAACGGGTTGGCGCCGACGGTCTGCACGTAAGGCGTGTAGTCTTGATACGAGTCGCGAAAGGTCTCGGGATCGACCGGAAGCGGGAGCGTGAACGAGCCCGCCTGCGCGTAGACGGGGATGCGCGCCGTCCACGGGTTGACGCGGTCGATCACCCAGGCGTCGCGCGTCAGTCCCCGTTCACCCCCGTCGACCGCGTACTGCTCGACGAGGTAGCTGGCGCGCGTCCCGATCGCGCCCGCGGTGAACAGTTCGATCTCGTCGACGATCGCCTTGGGGAGCCCGGCACCGTTCGGGCCGTCGCCCTGGTTCTCGCTCGAGTCGAGCAGATTCGCCTTAGTCGAAAATGGAAACGCCGGGCCCGGCTGCACGCCTGGGATGCGGTAGCCATAGGCCATGAAGGCAGCGCCGAACTCGTTGAGGTGCGGGATCACCGAATGGCACTTTTCGCACGTCACGCCGTACTGATGGGCGAAGAGCGGGATCGCGGACGCCGGCTCCGGCGATCGGAGCGCGAAAAGAGCAAGCAGGAGCGCGGCTGCCGCACACCACGTCCACGATCCGATCCGACACACTGGCTTCCTCCCCGATTCCCCCCTTCGTCCGGCAGGCAGATTACCGGCCGACCCCTTGCATAGTGCTTTGACAGCCGCCGGGGCGACGTCAATTCGGGTTTAAGGGTACCGTCAGCAGATACGCGCGTATGTCTTCGATGTCTTTGTCGCTGACGGCGACCGGCGTGAAGCGCGGCATCCCGCCGTAGGGCTCGAGGCCGTAGCGCACGATTGGGCGCAGATCGTTGTCCGGGGCGTTGTGCGGATTCTTGGGGTTCACGACGTCGTCTCCGATCCAGGGACCGACGAAGCCTTCGGCGCGCAGGCCATGGCAATCGGAGCAAAACATCCTGAAGGTCCTTTGGCCGCGCACGGGGTCGCCGGTGACCGCGAAAGGAGCGTGCGTCGACGAGGGTGCGGGAGCAGCGGCGGGAGCGGCACTGCCCGCCGGCGCGGGCGCGTCAGCGCCGAAGGCACTCCGCGCGGCTCCCGCCAGCGAGACCGCGCCGAGAAACGCAGCCAATAAGAACGAGCGATTCATCGAGCCTCTCATCGGCGGTTACGCAGCGGGCTGTCGATCCAGAGCGTCAGGTTCCATAGCGGCGTCTGGTTCTGCGCGATCGTGCTCGTGGCGTAGAGCCGTATGAAGGGACCGAAGGCGTACGACAGGCCGACGTCGCCTGCGGTCACGGGCCCGGTTGGCACGACGAGACCGGTCGAACACGGGGATTCGGCACACGCGAGCGAGTTGTTCGTGTGGAAGTACGACAAGTTGACCATCCCTTTGTTGGCCAGGATCATTTGGTAGACCGAGGCGATCATGGCGCTGCCCCCAGTCTTTCCGGCCGGTGCGCCGAGCGTCGTGCCCCCCGGCGCCGCGTAGTAGCCCGGGTTAGCATCCGAAGCCGTCAGGTACTGGGCGACGAACCCTGGCGAGTTGGCGCGATAGTCCTTGAGGACGTAGGGCCCGAACATCGTGTATCGGTCCTGGTTCCAGCCCGGAAGGAGCGAGCCCGTCCAACCGACCGTTCCGGTGTCGCCGATGAGGCCCAGCTCCCACGGGTGCGAGGGATGAGCCCAGGCGACTTTCCATTGGAAGCTCCGTTCGGCCGCCGGCGAGTAGTTGAAAGAGCCGGCGATCCCGGGAGGGCCGTTGTTCCCCAGATAGGCGAGCTCGACCATGAGCGGGATCTTGCCGTTGACGTAGTTCAGCTTCGCTCCCCAGCGATCGTCGATGTTGCCTGCATAGTCGTGCTGCCCGATGAAAAAGTCGGGCGGCGTGCTGCTGGGGGTCACGTCGCGCAGCGGCGCGTCGCTGCCGTTGTCGATCATCTGGATCGCCCCGACCTTGCCGACCTCGAGGTGGAGGTAGCCAGGGCCGCGGTGCTCGGACTCGTGCGGTCCCAGAGCGATGCCGTTGTATGCTACCCAGACCTGCCCCGTCTGCCCGGGTTGATTGTCCGTGACGATGTCCTGCTCGACGTGATAGGTAAAGTCTCGTCCGGCGAAACCGAAGGCCCAGGCCGAGATGGAATTCCAGGGGCTGACGAGTTGGTGCGTCGACGTTGACGGTTGGTACGTGTAGCCCGTCGCCGAGTCTTCGATGAAGATCGGCAAAGCGTGGTGGAGGGTCTCTATGTCGAGCGCGGTATAGGCCGTCGCCTTCACGTAGCGCCCGAAGGCGTTGAGGATCGGCATCTGCGTGTGGCACGTGTTGCACGTGACCCCATAGGATTGGGCGAAGATCGGCACGGCCGAGGCGATCCGGCGGCCGCCGGGGATCGCCAGTGAGAGCAGGACGGCCAGCAGCCCCAAACAGGCCACTCGCAGAACCTGCCTCTGGAACATCCCCATCTCCATCTCCTCATCAAAAACATGCAGGAATAGATATCGCACGGCGTGATGTCGACACGAACGAAAAGTTTGTTTGCAAACAAACCCTTGACGTCACGACGCCGTCGAGCCTTTGTTTCGCTGCAGCGACAGCCTGCTGACAGACTTGCGGACCAACGCTAGCGAGAACGGTTGAATCCTAATCTACACGCGATAAAAGTCACAAACAAGAGTGCGTTTTCCAGTTAACGCGGCTGCTTTTGGAACAACGTTTATTCGTCGAGCGGAAAATGTCAGCTAGTCGATCCGAACGAACCGTGCCCAAGATTGCGGTCACGATCGCAATCCGGACTAGCGCGATAGCGCGTACCGTGTGCGGGCCTGCATCACGATAGCCTTTCGTATCCTTCGCTCCAGGTTGTTCCGTCGACGAAATGAGCGAAGGTGGCCACAAAACAATTTCGCCGAGCCCTCGAAAGCGGCAAAGACGAAAAGACGGGATCGGCCGGAAGGAATCGGTTCTCAATCAAGGCGCCATTCGAAAAACGTCCGCGCGCCGTGAAGGTCCGAATAACGCCGTCCGGCATGACGATCGTAAACCGTATGAGGTCGGCTGTAAGCGTGTCCACGACCGAGAAAGAAACGACTGCGATGAGCTTTCCAGTCCTTCGCTCCGATTCGGTTCGATAGGCGACCACGTGGATGGGAGCGGCGCCCCGTACTGGTTGAGCCCAGCCGTAAGAGGCTGTCGTTCCCATGAGAACTGCGAGAATAACGGTACACAGCCATTTGCCGCTACGGCTGAAAACGCTCATGATAACGTTCTCGCTGCTAGGTAAGTGACAAGCTTTTGCGGCGCTCCACGCGTTCCGCCCGCCGCGCCGTTCAAATCCGGCGCGGCGGGCTGCTGCCTAGCGCTGACGTCCGCTAACTCTCGACCAGACGTGGCGCCTCATTGGAGTTGGCTGCTTCCGCAGGCAGCACGACCGGCAGGAACTCCGAGCCTCTCCCGACTGGCGCCTCGCGCGCGGGAATCTTCTTTGCCTTGGCGCGCGGCGTTCTCGCCCAGGCAGTCGCCCACGACGCGAGGACGAACGCTCCGAAGACGACCGCGACCGAGAACAGTTGGTTATGGTCGTGCGCGACGTAGGTTACTCCGGTCCCTGCGTCCTCGACCGGCTTCGGGTGCGAGAAGATGTACAGCATGACGCCCGCGAAGCCCGCGACCATCGCGCTGTAGGGCGCCAGCGTCCGGATGACGTGGCCTCGAGCATCGTAGTAGTGGTGCGAGATCCGGTAGACCGCGTGCAGCGAGAGCAAGGCGCCGGCGATCACCAGCCCGATCTGGACGTCACGGATGAGCCAGGCGGCGACGAGGTTCCGCGGAGCGTCTCCCGACTCGACCCCGAACAGCGCCAGCGCGGAGTAGATGAGAGCCCGTCCGTTCCCCAGCAGGTCGGGGCAGGTGTTCGAGACCACCAGGGCCATGTCGAGCGGGATCAGAGCGAAGCCGAACCGCGTGAGATTCAGTTTCCACGAATCGCCGTTGGCGACTTGCGCGAGGAATGACATCAGGGTCAGAACGATGCCCGGGATGTTGACGACGATCAAGAAGAGGATAGTGAAGGCGATCGCATACGGCGTGTGCGTCGCGTTCTGAATCGATTGCAGGGCGCCGGCCCAGATCGCATGGGCGAAGTCGTCCGTATTCTTGATCAGCACGATTCCCATGACCACGATCGCCAAGAACGCCTCGTCCATTTTCGGGTCGGATTTGCGGTCGTGGATGGAGAAGATCTCCTTCGAGGGAGGCCGCACCCGTATTTGGATCGAGTCGTTCGGGCAGCTCTTCACGCAATTGCCGCAAAGGTTGCAATTGACGCTGTTCTCCATCGTGCGGGGAAACTCGAAGACGGGGCAGGGCTGCACGCTCGCGGTGCCGTTGAAGCACGCGGCCTTCGATTTGCACGTCGAGCATTTTTCCGGCGTCGCTCGCAGTTCCACCATGCTATTGCGCGCGTAGTTTCCGGCCAGACCGCCGAGGAAGCAAAGGTGGCGGCACCAGGTGCGACGCTGCCAGAGCGCCCCTGAGACGACGACCCCGGTGATCAGGATGAGCATCAAGCCGCCGGTGAGGATCGGGCTGCTGAAGATCCCGAAGAGGTGGTCGGCCCAGGTGATGAAGATGAACAGGGCGTCGATGAACCAGATGCCGTAGGTCTTGATGAGCTTCGGGACGGGCTTGTTCCGTCCGATGGCTTTCTGCACCACGTCGTTGAGCAAGCCGAAGGGGCATATCGCGCACCAAAAGCGGCCGGTCAGGAGAAACGTGATCGGGAGGAGCGGCCACCACAAGATCCAGGTGTAGAGGCTGCCCAGGTTATAGTCGGCGTCGCTGGGGCCGAACAAGAGCTGCCAGGTGATGACCATGAAGACCCAGATGGTGATGGCTTGCGGAATGGCTGGGAACCATTTGCTCTTGAAGACGGTGCTGATGACTTTATTTTTCATCAGATTGGTGCTCATTAGCGATCTCCTCACCCGAGCTCATAAGCGTTCGTGCCGGGCCGGTAAACAATTACATTGCGACAAAGGTCGAGGCCAATGGGAAACAATTTACATTGCGACAAACGTCGTACACAAGAGTGCGTTTTGCAAATAGCAGGCGTCTCGTACAAATTTAATTTGCGCAGCGTTGTACGTAGTCGTCCCTTAATAAGGTAGAGCCGTGTCGGTCAGGTTATATTAGTTAAACCTAATAAACATTGGCAGCGCCGGCGGCGAGCGACTTGGCTGCGAAGGCACGACGAGTGAAGCGTTGCGGCGCGCATGGCAGGCTATTCGGACCCCTTGGGTCGAGAGCGATCTTGTGGCTCGCGTCTGCTGAGAACAGTTATCGCCGTGGAACGCAGCGTGGCACGCGCGAAACTGCGCGAGCGTCGGACGCTTGACATGCGCTGCGCTGTCCGCTGCAAGCGCCGCTGCGGCTCAAAGCACGACAGATGACAATTAAGGACGATAGTGCCGTCATTTTAGCTACGGACGCTATAAAAAATAAGGAAGACCTAATTTGCGAAAGAACGCCTGCGCTCGCGTTGGTGCCGCTATTTGCAAAGTGCCCTCTTGTGTGTGACCTTTGTCGCATGTAGACTGTCTTCCACCGGCCTTACGCTGAAAGCAAATGAGAGCCGCTCGTCGCTCCGGCTGCCCCGGGCTTCGACCGTGGGAGGTCGTCGTGTCTTCCAGCCGCCGGCGACCGGGGCGCGTTTAGCTCGATCGACGAGGCGATCGACGCGCTGTTTTGAAGAGCGAGAGCGCGAATGCGCTTCGAAATTTCTCGAGCCAGCCCTGAGTGAGGAGTGACGGCTGATGGCTTACACGATTACGAAAGACTGCGAAGGCTGTGGGACGTGCGAAGAGCACTGTCCGACGGGAGCGATCAAGAGGGGCAAGCAGTATAGCATCGATGCTGCCGACTGCCTCGAATGCGGGGCTTGCGAGCCGGTCTGCCCCAACGGAGCGATCGTTGGTGGCTGAAGGCGCCGCCCGATGAATGCCCGCCCCCTTCGCATCGCCGTCGTGGGAGCCGGCCCGTCGGGGATTTTCCTGACCGACGCCCTCCTGAAGAGTTCGAAGGCGCAGTTCAGCGTCGACGTGATCGAGCGGCTGCCCACGCCGTACGGGCTGGTGCGCTACGGCGTGGCGCCGGACCATCACAAGATGAAGTCCGTCATCACGACCTTCCACAAGACGCTCGACGACCCGCGGGTGCGCTTTCTGGGGAACGTCACGTTCGGTGAGGACCTGACGCTGGCCGAGGCGCAGCGCTTCTACGACGCCGTCGTCTACACGGTCGGGGCCTCGGCCGACCGGCGGCTCGACATCCCGGGGGAAGAGCTCGCGGGCAACCTCTCGGCGACCGAGTTCGTGGCCTGGTACAACGGCCACCCCGACCACGCGACGCGCAAGCTCGAGCTCGACGCGCAGGCGGTCGCCGTCGTCGGGATGGGCAACGTCGCCGTCGACGTGACGCGGATCTTGGCCAAGCACGTCGACGAACTGCACGGGACGGACATCCCGCACGCGGTGCTCGAGGTCTTGGGCCGCAGCCGGGTCAGCGACATCTACGTGCTGGGGCGGCGCGGCCCGGCGCAGGCGAAGTTCACCACCAAAGAGCTGCGCGAGCTCGGCGAGCTCGAGCACGCCGACGTGATCGTGCGTCCCGAAGATCTCGAGCTGGACGCGCGCAGCGCGGAGCTGGTGGCAAGCCAGCCGATCCTGCAGCGCAACCTCGAGGTGCTGCGGGAGTTCGCCTCGCGCGCGCCGCAGGGCCGGCCGCGCCGCATCCATCTGCGCTTCTTCGCCGCACCAGCCGAAGCGCTCGGCGCGGGCCGCGTCGCGCAGCTCGACGTCGAGCGGACGGAGCTCGACGAGCGCCAGGGCGCGGTCGGAACCGGCGTTCACGAGCTCCTCAACGTGCAGCTGGTGCTGCGCTCGGTCGGCTATCGCGGTCTGCCGCTGGCGGGCGTGCCGTTCGATGCGCGCCGGCACGTCATTCCGAACGAGCGTGGTCGCGTGCTCTCGGAGCCGGGCGGCGTGCCGCTGGCGGGTCAGTACGTTTCGGGCTGGATCAAGCGCGGGCCGACGGGGATCATCGGGACGAACAAGGCCGACTCCGCCGAGACGGCGGCTTCGGTTTTGGAAGATCTCGCCTCGCTGCCGCCGGCTGCCGAACCGGAACCGTCCGCCGTCGACCGCTATCTGGCCGAGCGCGGCGTGACGGTGGTGGGCTGGAACCACTGGCTGACGATCGACGAGCGCGAAGTTCAGCTCGGCAGCCTGCACGGCCGTCCGCGCGTGAAGGTGACCGACTTCGACGAGTTCCTCTCGCTCGGCTCGAAGGCGGCGCCGAACGGGTCGCAGCACGCGCTCGCTCGGTCGGGATGATCGTCTATGTGAGCGCGGACCGCCGCGAAGGCGTAGCGGCTTCGGTCTTTCCCGCCTAGCCAGGCTCCCGGTCGCGGCGTTCGTCGCGATCGCGGTCGTGATTGCGATCGTGGTCCGCGTCGGGATCTGCTCCGCCGACGGCTGAAGCGTCCGGGGAAGCGGCGCGAGTCTCCACGCCGTGGTGAGGATGCAGTGCGCTCGAGACGTGCGACCCGGCGAGTGCGAGCACGGTGGTCGCAGCCACCACGGCGGACGCCGTCGCGAGAATCGTTCTCCGCGTGCGCGGGTAGAGCGCCGCTTCGGATTGCGTCAGCGTGCGAACGCGGCGCGGATCGGCCAGCGCGGCGCCGTCAAACGTGGCGTTGCCCTTCGTCGGCTCGGCGCCGCCGATCATCCCCAGCAGCGCGGGTAAACCGGCCCGCAAGACCTGGGCTACGTGAACGAGCGCGAACGCGACGATCCCGAACATGAATGCGATGTGCAGCACGATTAGGGGATGCCGCCCGCCGAGCGCGGCCGCGAACCAGGGCGCCTGATGCTGGAAATAGAGGGCGCAACCGGTCAGCACTTCCCCGCCCGCCATCAGGATTACGGCGCCGTACGCGAGACGCTGCGCGCCGTTGTATTTTACGAGCACCGGTTCGTGGACGCCCGCGCCCCGCTCGGCGAGCACGACCGCCGCCGCGTCCTCGATGTTCGCGCGCGACGGGAGAAACATGCGCCATCTGCCGGAAGCGGCGAGCGTGAGGACGTAAACGGCGGCGACGGCGATGAGCGCGAACGCAAACGCGAAGTGCAGCGCTTTCGCCGTCCCGGCGTCGTAGCGCCAGATCATCAAGCCGGTAGCCGACAACGTCGCGATGGCGATCAGGTTGACCCAGTGCAGAAGGCGCGTCAGCGCGCCGTGCTTTTCGTACAACGAGGTCTCGGTTTGCCGATCGTGTGCGTTCATGCAGCGAATCCTAACAGGCGTCCCTCGGAAAAAGCTGAGAATGCGTTCCTGATTGTAGGCAGAAGCGGCGGCGGAGTTTCACCGCGGGCGGCGAGAGGTGCCCGGCGAGCCTGCCGATGAAGATCGTGGCACAGCCCGGCGGGAAGGTCCGGCAGCGGCGCTTGAAAGGATGAATGGACGTGGCGGCAGGGATCGAAACGAGCGCGAGGCGCTCGGCCTGGATCTCGCTCGGCGAGCACTACGAGCGGGTTCGAGGGCTGCATCTGCGCGAGCTCTTCGCCGCCGACCCGAAGCGAGGTGAACGCCTCGCCGCCGAGGCGGTCGGCATCTATTTGGACTACTCCAAGAACCGCATCACCGGCGAGACCGTCGCGCTGCTCGTCGCCCTGGCCGAAGCTTCGGGCCTGCGCGAGCGCATCGAGGCGATGTTCCGCGGCGAGAAGATCAACGTCTCGGAGAACCGGGCGGTGCTCCACGTGGCCCTGCGGGCTCCGCGCGAAGCCTCGATCGTCGTCGACGGCGCCGACGTCGTGCCCGAAGTCCATGCCATCCTCGACAAGATGGCGGCCTTCAGCGAGCGCGTGCGCAGCGGGGCGTGGAAGGGCCACACCGGCGAGACGATCGCCAACGTCGTCAACATCGGGATCGGGGGCTCGGACCTCGGTCCGGTGATGGCCTACGAGGCGCTCAAGCACTACAGCCGGCGCGACCTGACCTTCCGCTTCGTCTCCAACGTCGACGCCACCGACTTCGCCGAAGCGGTCCGCGACCTCGATCCGGCGCGGACGCTGTTCATCGTCGCCTCCAAGACCTTCACGACGCTCGAGACGATGACGAACGCGCAAACGGCGCGCGACTGGTCCGTCGCGGGGCTCGGCGGCGACGAAAGCTCCGTCGCCAAACATTTCGTGGCGGTCTCGACCAATGCCGCGGAGGTCGCGAAGTTCGGCATCGACACGGCCAACATGTTCGAGTTCTGGGACTGGGTCGGCGGCCGCTACTCGATGGATTCAGCGATCGGCCTCTCGACGATGCTGGCCCTCGGCCCCGAAAATTTCCGCGCGCTGCTGCGCGGTTTCCACGAGATGGACGAACATTTCCGCACGACACCGTTCGAGCGCAACCTGCCGGTGCTGCTGGGCCTGCTCTCGCTCTGGTACAACGACTTCTTCGGAGCCGAGACGGTCGCGGTGCTGCCCTACGATCAGTATCTCAAGCGCTTCCCGGCCTATCTGCAGCAGCTCACGATGGAAAGCAACGGCAAGCACGTGACGTTGAGCGGCGAGCCGGTCGAGCGCAACACCGGCCCGATCTACTGGGGCGAGCCGGGGACGAACGGACAGCACTCGTTCTACCAGCTCATCCACCAGGGCACCCGTCTCGTTCCGTGCGATTTCATCGCCTTCGCCCAGTCGCTCAACCCGCTCGGGGCGCACCACGACATGCTGATCGCCAACGTCTTCGCGCAGGGTGAGGCCCTCGCGTTCGGCAAGACCGCGGCGGAGGTCGAGGCCGAAGGCTCGCCGGACTGGCTCGTCCCGCACCGCGTGTTCGAGGGCAACCGTCCCTCGAACACGCTGTTGCTCGAACGCCTGACGCCGGAGGCCCTGGGCAAGCTCGTCGCGCTTTACGAGCACAGCGTGTTCACGCAGGCCGCGCTCTGGGATATCGACGCGTTCGACCAGTGGGGCGTGGAGCTCGGAAAAGTGCTCGCCAAGCGGATCGTGCCCGAGCTCGACGCCGCGAACGAGGCCCCGCTCGGCCACGACAGTTCGACCGACGGCCTCATCCGCCGTTATCGAAAACAGAAACGCGCGCCGAAAGCACCGTGACGGGAAGCGCGGCCGCGGGCACCGCGCAGACCGCAGTGAACGGTGAGATCAAGCCGCCCCCACTCATTCTGCGGGACACATTTGTAATCACTGAATACACTTTGCGCAAAATAAAGTAGTGCTGCTCAGCGCCGTGTAAACGTCAGCGAACTCGACAACCGAGCGTTAAGGTGGGGCGCACGATTGCACCACCGCAGGCTTTGTGCTGCGGGAGTTTACGCGATGGTAACGACCCTTTTATTCGTCATTGCGATCGTGCTGCCCGATCCGGGCGTTCACGTTGCTGCTCTCTCGCTCGCGGCCGCATCACCGTCGACCGCCGCTACGGCGCCGCCGCCCTGCCCCTCGGAGACGTCTGCGTCCGCCGGCGCCGCTCCTTTGGCGTCTCCCGCTCCCTGCGCCGCCACGAAATTGAGGACGATCGCGACGGTCGCCGTCGCCGGCCGCAAAGCAAATTTGGTCGGTGTGGCTCAAGCTGCCTCCGAGGGCACGATCGGCGCGCAGGAGATTGCGGACCGGCCCATTCTCCGGCCCGGCGAAATCCTAGAGGCCGTCCCGGGGCTCGTCATCTCGCAGCACAGCGGCGAAGGGAAGGCCAACCAGTACTACCTGCGGGGCTTTCAGCTCGATCACGGGACCGACTTGGAAAGTACCGTCGGCGGCATTCCGATCAACATGGTGTCGCACGCGCACGGTCAGGGCTACTCCGACATCAACTGGCTGATGCCTGAGCTCGTCAGCTACGTCGAGTTCAAAAAAGGCCCGTACTACGCCGACCAGGGCGACTTCTCGACCGCCGGCTCCTACAATCTCTACTTCCGCGACACGATCGAGCCGGTAACGTCGTTCGGCCTTGGAGATTACGGTTACGACCGCTTTTTCACGGCGGACTCGCCCAAGGTCGGCGCCGGGCATCTGCTCTACGGGGTCGAGATCTATCACGACAACGGAACGTTCGTGAAGCCGGATGAATACCACAAGCTCAACGCCGTGGCGCGCTACACGCTCTCCGAGGGCAACGACAGCCTCGGCATCAACGCCTTTGCCTACGACGGCGCGTTCGATTCGAGCGATCAGATCCCGCAACGCCTGGTCGATGCTGGGCTCATCAGCCCGTACGGCTACGTCGACCCGAGTGACGGCGGCAACACCTATCGCTACGCCGTTTCCGCGCAGTGGCTGCATCAGGACTCCAACGGCACGACGAAATTCAACGCCTACGGCGTCTACTATTTCCTCGACCTGTTCTCCGACTTCACGTACGATCTGTACGACGCCAACAATTACTACAACGAAACGGCAAACCCGATCACCTGCAACGTCGCATTTACGACGTGCGCTCCGAACCCCGCCGACGGTCTGCGCGCACCGAATTATTCATCGTACTGCCCGGCATACACCGCGCCCGCCGGCGCGGCGCCCGGGTCGCTGACGCCGGTAGCCTATAACTTCCAGTGCGGCGATCAGCGCGAGCAAGAGGATAAGCGCTTCATTTCAGGATTCAATTTCTCGAGGACCTTCGTGACGCCAGGTACCGTGACCACGATCGGCGCGGATACGCGCAACGACAACATCTCGACCCTCGGCCTCTTTCTGACCCAGAATCGGGTTCGTCTCCCGGGCGGCACGCTGAGCGACGATCACGTCGTCGAGCGCGGTTCGGATATCTACGTGCAGTCCGATCTGCGGGTGGGGCCGAAGCTGCGCCTGGATCCGGGTCTGCGCTTCGATTTCTACGCTTTTCACGACGCGGCTTACGATCCGAACAACAGCGGGAGCGGACTTGCGGCGATGGTCAGCCCGAAGATGAATCTCGCCTACGCCTTCTCCCCGCACGACGAGTTCTATCTCGACTTCGGGGACAGCTTCCATTCCAACGACGTGCGCGGCGTGACCTACGTCGACGATCCTCAGACCCATGCGCCGTTCGACTCGACCGGGGCGCCCGTCGGGCAGAATCCTCTGTTGAACCGCTCGGTCGGCGAAGAGGTCGGATACCGTCATTCCACGGGCCGGATGACGAGCACCCTCTCGCTGTGGGAGCTCTACCAGGCGGACGAACTGATTTTCGACGGCGACCACGGGACGACGTCGCTCGGCGGGCCGACGCAACGCAAGGGCGTCGAGCTGGCGAACTACTACACGCCGTCGAGCTGGCTGACGATCGACGCCGATCTGGCGACGTCGACGGCGCGCTTTCTCGACGACCCGCTGCACCAGGGAACCGGCGTTCCGGAATCGCTCGACGCCGTCGTCGCCTTGGGTGCGACCGTCGACGAGCCGCGTTATACCGCGAGCTTGCGCCTGCGATATTTCGGGCCGCGCACCCTCGACACGCAGGGTGACGCCAATTCGCCGCCGTCGACCCTTTTGAATGCCCAGCTCACGGCAAAGTTGAAGGGGAGCCGGCGCCTCTCGTTGGATGTCTTGAATATCTTGAACGCCGACGTTCCGGACGTGACGTACTACTATAATTCCTGGCTGCCGTACGATGCGGCAAATCCGTCAAATCGGAACGATCCGACGATCAATCCGGCGCTCGGAGCGAACATCAACACGACGGCCGGGGTTGCCGACTATCATTTTCATCCCGCGGAGAGACGCATCGTTCGCCTGACGTACTCCTTGAAGCTCTGAGAAGGCAAGTGAAAGAAGCGCCGGGGCCGAGCTCCTTTGGGGTGACCGCGTTGGCTCGCGTCATCGATGACGGAGCCAATAACGTGCGAGCGAAGATCGTTACCGTTTACGCCCTGCTCGTTTCGGCCACGGTCGTAGCCTGGACGCTGGCGCTCGCAGCCTTCGCGACGAGGCCATTGCTTCTCGGAACGGCGTTCATTGCGTACAGCTTCGGGCTGCGCCATGCGGTGGACGCAGATCACATCTCGGCGATCGACAACGTGACGCGAAAGCTGATGCAGGAGGGAAAGCGACCCGTGGCGGTCGGCTTTTTCTTTTCGCTCGGCCACTCGACGATCGTTATTTTACTGACGCTCGCAATCGCAGCCGGTGCGAGTGTCGTGAAGGCGACGATGCCGAATCTGGAGACCGTCGGCGGCTTGATCGGCACAGCGCTCTCCGCGCTGTTCCTCTTCGCGATCGCGATTCTCAACATCGTCGTCTTCCTGGGCGTCTACGGGGCTTTCCGCAGGGTTCGCCGGGGCGGCCCCTACAACGAAGAGACGGTCGGCGCTCTGCTCGCGGACCGCGGTCTGCTCGGACGCTTCTTCAGACCGCTGATGAGATTCGTCAGCAACAGTTGGCAGATGTACCCGGTCGGCGTACTCTTCGGACTCGGCTTCGACACGGCGACCGAGGTCGGGTTGCTCGGAATTGCGGCGCTGGAGGGCGGAAAAGGGCTGCCGATCTACGATATTCTGATCTTCCCGCTGCTCTTTACCGTCGGCATGTCGCTGCTGGATACGACGGACGGCGTCCTGATGTTGGGAGCGTACGGTTGGGCCTATGTCAAGCCGATGCGGAAGCTCTTTTACAACATGACCGTCACGTTCGTCTCGATTGCCGTGGCCTTGCTCGTCGGAGCGATCGAAGTGCTCAGCGTCGTCGCGGGCCAATTTCACTTGGAAGGCGGCGTCTGGGACAGTTTGGCGAATCTGAACGGCAACTTCGGCGCGCTAGGCTTCGCGATCGTCGGCGTCTTCCTCGTCAGTTGGGCGGGATCGACGCTGATTTACAAGCTGCGCGGCTATGACGAAATGGACGTGGCGGGCGACTCTCGGGCCTGCTAGTGCTGGTGGTCGTGCTCGGAATGCGTCTGACTGCCGTCTTCCGCATGCTCGTGGTCGGCATGCCGGTGCGCGTGGGCGTGAACCGTCCCGTCGCTGTGCCGATGTTCGTGCTCGTGCTGCAGATGCTCGTGGGCGTGGGAGTGGGTGGTCCCGCCCGGATGCTGGTGCTCGTGAGCGTGCGTGGCTTGCGCTGTCATCCTATTTGTATTCATTGAATACAAATAGGATCCTGCCTCAGTCCCCTCCCTTTCGCCGGGCGGTCTCGGGGGATTGACCGTTCTGGGACGAGGCGGCGGGCCATGCGACGCGGTCGGCAGCGAGCCAATTCTCGAGGTGGGCGACGTATTCGGCGCTGAACGTGTCCGTCAGGCACCGCACGTAGGCGGCGTAGACCCCCGCCTCGCCGGCCGAGACGAGCTGCTCGAGAGCACGCCGATGGATCGCCATGTAGCCTTCACGCAGGCGTAAGCCGCCGTGGACCAGCTGCACGAGCACCTCGCTCGGCGAGCGTTCGCTATGTCGCTCGAGGCGCTCTACGAACCACTCGTCGAGCGGCCGCGGCAGACGGAGGGAGCGAGTGGGCCCCATCGACCCCGAGCCCCGCGCGCGCGCCACGAGCTAGCCCGCCGAGCCGTCGCCGTGCGAGTGGTCGACGGCGCCGTCGTCGTGGCTGTGGATGCGGCCGTCGTGTTGATGGTGCTCGTGATCGTGATCGTGATCGCCGTGCTCGTGTTTGTGCGCGTGCTGAATGCCGTCTGCGTGCACGTGTACGTGCAAGTGGGCGTGGTCCGCTTCGTTATCGCGCTCGTCGCTCATACCGGTTCTTTCGCCGCTCCCAGGGGGCTCACCGGCTCGCCCTGTGACGGGGCGACCGGTCCGGTCACGTCAGGCTCGCGACGTCGGATTCGCGTTCGCCGGGCATATGCCGAGCGATCCTTCGAAAAGTCCGCAATCTGCTCGCAATATGAGCAGATATTTAGCTTTCTGTCAAGGATGAGGACTTGGTGCCGAACGCGGCGCGGCACAGGCAACCCGAGCCACTCTGCGCGGCCGCGAGACTCTTACCTTGGCTCGCGCTCGTCAGTCGCCCTAGCGTGCGGCGTAGCGCTCCGAGCAGGTTTCGGCTGCTTCGTGGGAGTGCTATTCACCGGAAAGGCGCGAAGCGGCGGACTGCGGTACGGCGCAGCGGTCTGAGGCGGCGGAGTACGATACGGTGCAGCGGTCTGAAACAGCGGAGCGCGATAGGGCGCAGCGGTCTGAGGCGGCGGAGTACGATACGGCGTAGCCGTCTGAAACAGCGGAGCGCGATAGGGCGCAGCGCTCTGAGGCGGTGGAGTGTGATGCGGCGCAGCCGTCTGGAACAGCGGAGCGTGATACGGCGCAGCGGTGTGCGTCTGCGCGTTGATGCGATCGCTTTCCGTGACCGGGACGAGCCCCGCGGGACGATTGCTGGCGCTGAGCGGTTGCACGACCGTCAGAACCGGCGGGAGATTGTGATTGACGTTCGCGAGCAGGCGGCGGTCCTGCGCGGCCGTTTGAACGTGCTGCTGCTGGGCAGCCGTCGGCGCCAGGCGAGGCGCCTTCGCAAGCGCCAGCTCTTGCGGGGTCGGGCGCGCCTGCAATCCGCTCGGACCGCCGTTGTAGCTGATGCGTGTCGTCGAGTTGTTGATCACCACGCTGCGGTCGACGTACACGTTATGCACGATCGTCGTATCGACGTGGGTCACGTAGGTGTTGTAGCGGAAGGCGTTATCCGCCCATTGGCCGCCGGTGTATCCGTTGCCGTAGTATCCGGCGCCGTAGTTGACGCCGCCGTAGAAGCCGACCGCTACGGCCCAATAACCTTGGTTCCAGACAAAGCCGCCGCGGCTCCAGGCCCAGTAACCCGGGGTCCACAGATAGCCGGGCTGCGGCGCCTCGACCCAGGTCCCCGGGACCCAATAGTAGCCGTACGGCCCCCAGGCCCAGTACCCGGGCTGCCATATGGCGTTGGGTGCCGGAACGTCGGGCTGCTCGTACACCGGGAGCGGGGGCGGTGGAACGTCGACGGTGACGCCGCTTGCGGGCGCCGCGTAGTCGACGGACGGCGCTGCGGCGGCCGTGTCGATGGCCACGACGCGATCGGCGTCATCCCAACTGACGCTGGCGCCGAGCGCTTCCGAGACGAAGCGCAGCGGCACGTAGGTGCTCGCACCGATGATGAAGGGTGCGACGTCGAGCGTCTCGGGCTGGCCGTTCACGGTCGCCTGGCTCGAACCGATCTGCAGCGAGATGACGCGGTCGCCTTCGGTCGCGTTGATCGTGCCGCTGGAATAGACGACGCTCGCGCCAAGCCGCTCGAAGACGCCGCGCAGCGGAACGAAGACGCGGCCGGCTCGGACGATCGGCGCGGGCGAGAAGCTCACGCCGTTTCCGTCGATCGTCACTGCGACTTGGGCGCCGGCCGGAAGCGCTAGGAACAGAAAGGCGGCAAGCGCCCCGGCAGCCGCGGTCGCTCGGCGAACGAAAAATCTGAGCTTCAAGCTGGAGCCTCCGCACTGAGCGCGCCGCTCAAACGGTATCGCGGCTCCGCCCCGTCTTACTCGACGCAGGCTGCCCTGCCTCCTAAAGCCGGGATTGCGACGCTCGCTTCACCCGTTCGGGAGCAGGCCCGGGGGCATGGCGCGCGATGATGACGTGCCGCCTGCGCACCGTCGTAGGAAGGGCGTCGAGCTGCGGGCACGAGATTCGCGCCGCCTTGAAAGCCAGCCGGAGCTTACGGCTGCCCGCAAGAAGGTAGATCGGATAGCCGTGCTGTTGGACCGCCTCGATCGCTCGCGAAAGCGCGGCGATGCCGTCGGGCCTTGCGTTGGAGAGGTGCTTGCAGTTCACGACCAGGTCGGCGCCGCCGAGCGATGCGAGACGTTCGAGCGTCGAAGCCAGGATCTCGCCGAGGGTCGCGTCGAGGTCCCCGATCAGATCGATGGCGACGAAAATCCCCGAATCGCTCGGGGCAGGGGCGAACGCGTCTGCCTCAACCATACGGCCGAGTATCGCCTTTCAGCCTGTGATGCGCCTTGGAAACGGCCGCCGCTCGCGCCTCCTCGTGCCCTGTCTCGCCGGCGCGGCCGGCTGCTCTTCCGTCCTCAGGACAATCCCAGAATCCGGGCGTAGCATCGTGCTATGGTCCACGCACCTCCGCGAATACTGGTCGTCGACGACGAACGGCACATCCGCGAGCTGCTCGAGATTGGGCTCGGCGACGAAGGCTACGAGGTTCGCACCGCTCCCGACGGGCAGGTCGGCCTGCAGGTCGTGCGCGAGTGGAGCCCCGACGCGATCGTGCTCGACGTGATGCTCCCCAAGCTCGACGGCGTATCGCTCCTGCCGCACTTCCGCAAGCTGACCGAGGCTCCGATCCTCATGCTCTCCGCCAAGGGCGAGACGGGCGACAAGGTCGCGGGCCTGCAGGGCGGAGCCGACGATTACGTCGCCAAACCATTCGAGATGGCCGAGCTGCTCGCTCGTCTGGATACGGCGTTGCGGCGTCCCCGCCTGGCGAAGCCGCAGGTGTTGCGCTGCGCCGATCTCGAGGTCAATCTGGAGACGCGCCTGGCCGTGCGCGGCGGGAAGCAGATCGCGCTCTCGGCCCGGGAATACGACCTGCTGCTCGAGCTGCTGCGCAATCCGGGGCAGGTCTTCACCCGCGATCAGCTGCTCGATCGCGTCTGGGGAACGGAGCGCTTGGTCGGACCGGGCGCGGTGGAAACCTATATCTCGTACTTGCGGGCCAAGATCGACAACGGTTTCCCCAAGCGCCTGATCCGCACGCACCGCGGCGTCGGGTATTCGCTGAGCGAGAGCTAGCGTGCACTAGCGCGTGTTCCGTTCGTTAGCGACGCGGCTGACCGCGATGTACGTCCTCGCCGCGGTCGTGCTGGTCTTGATGGTCGCGACCGCGGTGACCGCTTTCGCCCTCTCGACCTTCGGACTGACCTCGCGCGAGACGGTCGAGGCGGTCGCGCGCGCGGTCCCGAGCGAAGCGCGATTCGAGCTGGGCCGGCATCCGACGCTGGCCCTCGCCGCCCCCGACATCGCGCGGGACCTCGGGCGCCCCGGCGTCCACGTGGCGATCTTCGGGAGCGCCGCCAAGGGCCGGCCGTACCGATTCCTCGCCGCGACGGGGCGCGCGAGGCCGGACGGGAGCTTCGAGATCGTCACCGCGCCGCCGCACCCGTTCGTCCAGACGGGTCCGCCGGAAGCCGTCAGCCAGGCCCCCGCGAGTCGCCCGGGACCGCCCGGACCGCCCCCGCCGGGCGGTGAAGGCCGGCCGCGCGACTTCGACCGCGACCGCGACTACGGGCGGATGGCCCCCTTTCCGTTCGGGCTCAACCAGCTGCTCCGGCTCGAGCCCGTGAGCGTCAGCATACCCGGCGGCCGGGTCGCGATTCTGCCCGATCCAGGACCGCTCGGGCAGACGATCGACCAGTTCTGGCAGGCCGTGCTGCCGGCCCTGGCGCTGGCTGCGCTCGCGGCCTGGCTGCTGGGGCGCTATATCACGGGCCAAGCGCTGCGCCCGCTGGTCGAGACGACGGCCTCGCTCAACCGCTTCGCGGCAGGCGACTTCACGCCGCGCCCGGTCGTGACGTCCGATCGCAGCGAGATAGGCGAGCTGGTCAAAGCCTACAACGGCGCAGCGGCCCAAGTGAGCGCCGCCTTCGAAGAACGCAAGGCGGCCGAAGCGCAGATGCGGCAATTCATCGCGGATGCCGGTCACGAGCTGCGCACGCCGCTGACCGTCATCATGGGTTTCATCGACGTGCTGCGGCGGCGGGCCGGGGGCGAACCCGGCAGCGCGAAGATCTACGAGACGATGCTGGCGGAGAGCCGGCGGATGCGCGCGCTGATCGACAAGCTCATCGTGCTGGCGCGCATGGAGAATCCGCAGTTCCGCGAAATCGGCACCGTCGACGTCTCCGAGGTGGCGGGGACGGTCGTGCACGCGCTGCAGGCGCTGGCGCCCTCGCGCCGCATCGCGCTCGAGGCAAGGCCGGGCGCGCTCGTGCGCGGCTCGGAGAGCGAGCTGCACGAAGCGCTCTCCAACCTGGTTGAGAACGCGCTCAAATACGCCCCGGAATCGTCCGTCGAGGTGACGGTGCGCGCCGACGGGGAGCAGGTTTTCGTCGGCGTCGCCGACCACGGACCCGGCATCGCGCCCGAGGACCAAGCGCGCGTCTTCGACCGCTTCTATCGGGGCAGCAATCGCGGCGAGTCCGAGGGGTTCGGGCTGGGCTTGGCGATCGTCAAGCGGGTCGTCGAGCGCGCGGGCGGCGAGATCGGGCTCGAGAGCCGTCCAGGTGAAGGCTGCCGCTTCACGATTCGCTTGCCGCGCATCGTACGCGGGGAGCGCAGCGCGATCGCCGTATAGACGCCGGGTGGATGGACTAGGAGCGATCCGGCGTCTCGACGACGTGACCGTCGGGCAGATCGCGGCGGGCGAGGTCGTCGAGCGCCCGGTCTCCGTCGTCAAGGAGCTGGTCGAAAACAGCCTCGACGCGGGCGCGACGCGGATCGTCGTGGCGGTCAGGCAGGGCGGCCTCGAAACGATCGAGGTCGCGGATGACGGCGTGGGAATCGCCCGCTCCGACCTGCCTCTGGCCCTCGCGCGCCACGCGACCAGCAAGCTCGCGACGCCGGGCGATCTCCAGCGGATCGCGACGCTCGGCTTTCGCGGCGAGGGCCTGGCGAGCATCGCCGCGGTCGCGCGCGTTCGTTTGATCTCGCGGGTCGCGGGCGAAGAGGTCGGCTTCGCGGCGGAGGCGCACGGCGCCGAGGCCGGCGAGCCCGAACCGGTCGCGGCGCCGCCTGGGACGCGCGTCGTCGTGCGCGACCTCTTTGCCAACGTGCCGGTGCGGCGCGAGTACCTGCGCGCGCCTTCGGCCGAGTTCGCGCGCATCTCCACGTTTCTCGCGACGCTGGCGCTCGGCTATCCGCAGGTGACGTTCTCGCTCGCGCACGACGGCCGCGAGGTTTGGGTCTTTCCCGGCAGCCCGTCGATCGAGCAGCGGCTCGCGCACGTCTTCGGCCCGCAGCCGGCGCGCGAGCTCATCGCCCTCGACGAGCCCGAGACTCCCGGCGCCCGGCCCGCCGTGCGCGGTTTCGTCAGCAGGCCGGGCGCCGACCGCGCCGACCGCCGCATGCAGCTCCTCTTCGTCAACGGACGGCTCTTGCGTTCGACGCAGCTGGCCGGAGCCTGGTCCGCGGGTTATGCCACCTATGCGCTCGCGCACCGCCAGCCCTACGGCGTGCTGTTCCTCGGCCTCGCGCCCGACCACGTCGATCCGAACGTGCACCCGACCAAGAGCGACGTGCGGCTGCGCCACCCCGAGGCGGTCCACGACGCGGTGCGCCGTGCGATCGCAGGGACGCTGGCGCGCAACGCCGAGGGCCGCTTTGCGGCAGCGCTCTCGTTCGCGCCGCTGGGCGTCGCGCCGGCGGCCGGCGCGGCAGCGGGCGGCGCGGTTGCCGAGCCGCTCGCGGCGGAGCTCGTGCCGGAGGCGGCCGCGAACGGCGCGAGCCCGAGCGCGAGCCCGGAGATGCGGATCCTCGCGCAGCTCGACGACACGTATATCCTGGCGACCGACGGCCGCGCGCTCGTGCTGCTCGATCAGCACGCGGCCCACGAACGGATCGCCTTCGAGGCGATCGCCGAACGGGCGCGCGCCGGCGCGCCGCTGCGCGAGGCGCTGCTCCTCCCTTATACGATCGAACTCGACGCCGAAGCCGCGGAGCGCTTCGAAGCGTCGCGCGCGGTGCTGGCCGAAGCGGGTCTGGAGGCGGAGCCGTTCGGCGAGCGCGCCTTTCGCATCACCGCGACCCCGGCCGGGTACGGCGCGCGAACCTTCGACGTGCGGGCCTACCTCGACGATCTCGGCGACGAGATCCCTGGGCTCGACGCGCGCGAGCGGGTGTGGGCTTCGCTGGCGTGCCACTCGGTCGTGCGCGCCGGCGAAGCGCTCGAACCGGCGGAGATGTCGGCGCTGGTCGCGCGGCTGGCGCGCTGCCGCAATCCGATGCACTGTCCGCACGGGCGTCCGACGATCGTGCGGATCGAGCCCGACGCCGTCGCGCGCATGTTCAAGCGGACGTAGCGTCACGGCGGCATGATGCAGGCGTGAGCGGCGCGGTCCTCATCCTAGCTGGGCCGACCTGCTCGGGTAAGACCGAGCTCGCGCTGGCGCTGGCCGAACGCTACGACGCCGAGATCGTCGGCGCCGACTCGCGCCAGATCTACCGGGGCATGCCGATCGGCACGGCGGCGCCGGGCGCCGCAGCGCTGGCGCGGGTCCCCCACCATCTGATCGGTTTTCTGGATCCGTACGAACGGTACAGTGCCGCACGATTCGCGAGCGACGCGCTGGCGGCGATCGCACAGATCCATGCGCGCGGCAAGCGCGCGCTCGTGGCCGGTGGGACCGGCTTCTACATCCGCGCGCTCGCCGGTGACGTCGCTCTTTGCGCGGCGTACGATCCCGCACTGCGGGAACGGCTCGTGCGCGAAGCGCGGCTGCACCCGCCCGAGGTCTTGTACGAATGGCTCGCCTCGCGCGCGCCGGCGCGCGCCGCCGCGCTGGCCGCCGGCGACACGTACCGCGTCGTACGGGCGCTGGAGATCGCGCTCGTGACGGAACCGGGGGCGAACGGCGCGCGGGCGCATCCGTCGTTGCGGTCTGCGGGGATTCCGTTCGTCAAGCTGGTCCTCGACGTCGCGCAAGAGGAGCTCGACCGGCGCATCGGCGCGCGCGTCGAGGCGATGCTCGCCGCGGGGCTGGTGGACGAAGCCGAGCGGATCGGGCCGCGCGCGGTCGCCGCCGACGCGGTCGGCTACCCGCAGGCGCTCGCGTATCTGCGCGGCTGGCTCGGCGAGGGCGACCTCACCGCCCTGCTGTTCCGCGCGACGCGCCGCTACGCCAAGCGCCAGCGGACGTGGTTTCGCAGCGAACCCGGCGTGCGCTTCGTGACCGCCGATACCGTTGCGGACGCGGCCAGGGAACTCGCCGGGTGGGCGTGAAGGCGGGACCGATGTCTGATCGGGGGGGCGTGGTTTCGGGCGGTCGCGTGCCGCCTTTGCAGGATACGTACCTTGCTGAGATCAAGCGCCAGGCGATTCCGGTGACGGTCTATCTCGTTAACGGATTCCAACTGCGCGGCATGGTGCGCGGCTTCGACGCGTTCACGATCGTGCTCGAGTACGAGCACCGTCACCATTTGATCTACAAGCACGCCGTCTCGACGATCACGCCGCAGGCGTCCTTCACGGCGGGTCTCGAAGGCGTGACGGATTCCTCCGGAGCCGCGCGCTCGTAGGATGCCTGCCGCCGCCCGCGCGATTCCGGCGCTCAAGATGCACGGAACGCACAACGAGTTCATCCTGATCGACGAGCGTCCGCCGCAGGTCGAGGATTACGAGGCGCTGGCGCGCCGCGTCTGCGACCGCACGAGCGGCTGGGGCGCGGACGGTCTCCTGGTGTTGAGCGAGGAGAGCGGCGCGGCGGCCCGGATGCGCATCATCAACGCCGACGGAAGCGAAGCGGAGATGTGCGGGAACGGCGTGCGCTGCGCCGCGCGCTACTTGGCCGAACGCGGTGCGGGCGAACGGTTCACGATCGCGACGCTCGCCGGGCCGATCGAGGCCGCGATCGTCGCGCGCGCGCCCGAGTTTTCGGTGCGGATCGACGTCGGCGCGCCGAGCTTTCCCGGCGAGCTGCGGGCCGAGACGCTCGCAGCGGCCGGCAAGGTTTGGACGTTCTACGCGGTCTCGCTCGGCAATCCGCACGTCGTGGTCTTCGTCGACGACGTCGCTGCGGTCGACCTGTTGCGCGCCGGCGCGGAGCTGGCGACGCACCCGCATTTCCCGCACGGCACGAACGTGCACTTCGTGCAGGTGCTCGGGCCGAGCGCGCTGCGCGTGCGGCACTACGAGCGCGGCGTGGGACCGACGCAAGCCTGCGGCACCGGTGCCGTCGCGAGCGCCGTCGCGGCGATCCGGGTGCACGGAACGCGCTCGCCGGTCGCGGTCGACGTGCCCGGCGGCCGGCTCGAGGTCGCCTGGGAGCCCGGCGCGCATGCGACGCTCACCGGTCCCGCCGAGGTCGTGTTCGAGCGCACGCTCGAGTTGTGAGAGCGGGCCTCGCCTACTGTGACGCGCGGGGGCGGATCTTCTACGACGCGGCGAGCGCGCCGCTGGCCGATGCGGGGAACCTGCGCGAGCCGCGCGCCGAGGAGCTGATTCCGGCGCCGCCGGGAACGGTGCCGGCGATGCTGCCCGGTCGCTCGCCCGCCCTCGCCGGCGGCCGGTTCGCGGCGCGGCGCACGGTGCTCGCCGCGCTCCTGCCGGCGGGCTACACGCGGCTGCTGTTGCCGGCGTACCGCTCGCGGCCCGAGGCGCCGCCGTTGCCGCTCTTCGGTTACACCTTCGCCTGCGCCGCCGGCGACGAGCTCTACGTGGCGGCCGCCGCGACCGACGAGAGCGAGGATTGGGCGCCGCGTGCGTTCGCCGTGGGAGAACTCGAAGCGCTGGTCGCCGCGCGCTGCGCCCGCGACCCGCGCAACCGCGTGCTCGCGCAGCTCGCGCTGTGCGCGCGTGAGTACGGCTGCTTCACCGCGCAGAACGTCTTCCTCGAGCGGGGCGAAGCCGCGCTGCCCGTTTCACCGAAGTGCAACGCGCGCTGCGTCGGCTGCATCTCCGAACAGGATCCGGAGGCGGGCTTCCCTTCGCCGCAGAGGCGCATCGCGTACGAGTCGACGCCCGACGAACTGGCCCGCATCGCCCTCGCGCACCTCGAGCGCGTGCCGGGGGCGATCGTCTCGTTCGGCCAGGGGTGCGAGGGCGAACCGCTGCTGCGCGCGACGACGCTCGCGCGCGCGATCGAGAAGATCCGCGCCGCCACCTCGGACGGCACGATCAACCTCAACACGAACGGCAGCGTGCCCAAGGCGCTGTCGCGGCTGATCGAGGCTGGGCTCGACGCGGTGCGGATCAGCCTCAACTCGTTCCGGCCCGCCGTCTACGCCGCGTATTACCGTCCGCAGCGCTACGGGCTCGACGACGTGCTGGAGAGCGTGCGCCGCGCCTCAGCAGCGGGCTCGCGCGTCTCGCTCAATCTGCTCACCCATCCCGGCGTCACCGACGACGCGAGCGAACTCGCGGCGGCCGAAGCCGTGCTCTCCGCGGTGCGCGTCGACATGGTCCAGACCCGCACGCTCAACATCGACCCCGAACGCTACTTTGAGGCGGTCGGACGGCCGGCGCAGCCCCTCGGCATGCGCCACGCGCTGCAGCGCATCGAGCGACTCGGCGTGCGGCTCGGCAACTTCACGCACGTCCATTAGCCGCAGATCGATAGCGAGCGAAGGATGACGACGTACTCGCGCCGGTCGCTCACGACGGAGCGAGGGCGCTGCTGAGATCGCGAGGGAACGCGAGATCGTGCTTCGTGGCGAAATCTCGCGCCTGCGCCATCGCGTCGTCGTCCAGGGCCAGCAACTCGACGCCCAGCAGTTCGCCGTTCTCGCGATAGTCCGCCACAACGTCCTCGCTGATGCGCTTGCTGCGCGCGCGTTCGCCAGCGGGAAACGAGCGGTAGCGGACGTACCCAGCTTGCGCCTGGAGGTCGACGCTCAGCCCGATGTACTGCGTCATTTCGACCTTCCCTCTGCTGCTCGATGACTGAGATGACGACGGTTGCGGCTCTGTCCGTGACCACGTCGAGGAGCCGCCCGTCCGCAACGTAACCGAAGTGTTCCCGTCGTTTGGGTTCGTAGGTCCCGCGCGTGGGGCGGCGATGACGGCTTCGACCTCGGCCTTCGTGAAACCGCGATCCGCTAGATGCCGTAGCGCATGGTCCGAGTATCGCAGGGGGCCTCCTGTTATGTCAACGGCATGGCCGGTAGCTGCATGCTATGTCGCGTCCGGCTCAGCTTTCTCTAGGCCAAGGGCTCGGGGGCGCCTCGAAAAGCGCACTCGAAAGCGTGCGCGAGCCGGGGACGGCCGCCGGAGAGCAAGAAACCCTCTGGATGCCCACGCTCGACGTCAACGGAACGACCCTCAATTACGAAGTCACCGGGCAGGGCGAGCCGCTGCTGTTCCTGCACGGCCTCGGGTCGTGTCTGCAAGACTGGGAATTCCAGGTTCCGGAGTTCTCCCGCGATCATCGGGTGATCGCCTTCGACCTTCGCGGCCACGGCGATTCGTCGCGGCCGCCCGGGCCGTACAGCATGCCGATGTTCGCGGCGGACGCCGCGGGCTTGCTGCGAGCCTTGGGCGTCCAGTCGGCGCACGTCGTGGGCGTCTCGCTCGGCGGCGGCATCGCCTTTCAGATGGCGGTCAGCTATCCGGCCCTGGTAAAGTCGCTCGTCATCGTCAATAGCGGTCCCGATGCGACGATCCGGACCTTCCCGCAGAGGCTGATGGTGACGAGCCGTTTCGCGATGGTCCGCCTGCTCAGCTTCCGGAAAGTCGGCGAAGCGGTCTCCAAGAAGCTCTTTCCCGAGCCGGAATTGGCCGGCGTGCGCGCTTCCTTCATCGAGCGCTACGCGCGCAACGACAAGAAGAGCTATCTCGCGACCCTGCGGGCCTTCGTCGGTTGGAGCGTCCTGGCGCAGATCGGCGAGATCGCCTGCCCGACCCTGGCGATCGCGGCGGACCACGATTACACGCCGCTCGCGCTCAAAGAAGCATACGTCGCGAAGATGCCGGCTGCCAAACTCGTGGTCGTCCCCGATTCGAGGCACGCCCTGCCGGTCGAGAGGCCGCAGCGCTTCAACGCCGTCCTGCGCGCCTTTTTAGAAGAGCATTCCGGCCACGCCGCCTCCGTCCGCTGAGGCGACGCTAGTTTGAGTCGGATCCGCTCGGAGCCCCGCCCGTGTGATTTGCTTTGGCTTTGCTCCCCTTTGAGCCGGCGCCCGCCGGCTTCGGCGAGCCGATCCGCACGATGTTCCCACTGCACGCAGCGGTCGAGCCGAATAGCCGTACGGTACTCTGCGGCCGCATCGTTTTGATTGGTTTGCGCCAACATTCCTGCGAGGAGATAGTGAGCGTAGGCATCTCTGGGATCGTGCCGAACGGCCCCCCTGAACTCCGAGGTCGCCTTCTCGCGTAGCGTTCAGGGGTGCGTGCGCGGTTGCGACGCGGGCCGGCCGCAAAGGCATGACGTTAGGACAGCTGAGAACGGTAACGGGCGCCGCTGACGGCGATGGCGATGACGGCGAAGGCGACGATGGCCATGGCGTCGGGCCAGACGACTTGCCAGCCTACGCCTTTGAGGAGCATCGCGCGCATGATGGTGATGTAGTGACGAAGCGGGTTGAGAAGCGTGAGGTACTGGAAGAAGGGCGGCATGCTCTCGATCGGCGCGAAGGCGCCTGAAAGCAGCATGAGGGGCAGCGCGACGAAGATCGAGATGAGGATGACTTGCTGGCGCGTGTTCGCGTAGGTCGCGATCAGGATGCCGACGCCGAGGCCGCTGAGGATATAGACCGACGAGATCGTCAGAAACAGGGGAATGTTGCCGAGCAGCGGCAGGCCGAAGACCAGCTTCGCGACCGTCAGGCCCAAGCAAAGCGAGCCGAGGAACATGACGAAGAGCGGGACGATCTTCGCGATCAGGATCTCCCACGACGAAGCCGGGGTCATCAACAACTGCTCTAACGTGCCCTCGTCTTTTTCGCGAACGGCCTCCGCCGAGGCCGCGATGATGCCCGTCAGCACGATCAGCCCGCCGATGATCCCGGGGACGAAGAACCAGCTGCTGATCAGGCCCGGGTTGTAGGCGAAGGTGATCTGCGGGTCGACGCCCGGGAGCGTCGCGCCGGCGGCGGCGCGGTCGTAGGCGTCGACGATCCCCGCCGTGTACCCCGCGCCTTGCCCCGCCACGTACGCGTTGACGCCGTCGAGCACGATCTGCACTTCCGCCGTGCGCCCGCGCTGCACGTCGCGGGTGAACTCCGGCGGGATGACCATCCCCGCGTCCGTGTGTCCGGCCCGTACCGCCCGCCCCACCGCCGGTCCGCTGTCGACGTAGCGCGGCACGAACACGCCGTTGGCAGCGAACGCGGCGATCAGATCCCGGCTGGCCAAGGTTTTCGACTCGTCCGCGACCGCGAGCGACAGCTCCTTGACGATCGGCTTGAGCGCGACCCCGAAGAGCACCGTCTGCACCAGCGGCGGAATCAGCAACAGAAACAGCAGCTGCCGGTTGCGCGCCAGTTCGGCGAACTCTTTGCGCAGCAGCGCCCCGAAGCGGCTCAGCATCTCCCGCCTCCCGTCCCGCGCGCGCCGTTCACGCCGCGAACTGCATGCGCCGCAGGCGCAGCCAGGCGAGGGCGAAGTAGACCGCGCCGATCGCCGCCATCGCGAACGGCGCGTAGCCGAAGCCCGGCCAGCCCGCGCCGCGCACGAACGCGTCGCGGCTGACCTCGATGAAGTAGCGCGCCGGCACGATCGTCGAGAGCAGCTGCAGCGCGTACGGCATGTTGCCGAGCGGATAGAGAAAACCCGTGAGCAGGATGTTGAAGAAGGCGTTGATGCTGCCCACGCCCTGCACCGCCGCGCTCACCGAACTCGTCGACGCGCCGACGAGCAGCCCGAAAAGGACCGAGTCGAGCACGAAGAGCGGCGTCGCCACGAGCATGAGCGTCGGATCGGCGACGAACCACAACTGCCAGATCAGCGACCCGAGCCCCATCACCACGAGGACCTGCCCCAGGCCGACGAGCAGAAACGCCGCGCTCTTCCCGGCCAGCAGCTCCGCGGCGGAGAGCCGCGAGGCGTAAGCCTGCACGATCGTCCCGCGCTCGCTTTCGCGCACCATCGCCATCGCAGCCAGCAGCGCCGGGTACATCGCCAGCACCACCGCGTACACGCCCGGCACGATGTTGAGCGCCTCCCGCCGCCCTGGGTTGAACCAGATCCGCACGTCGGCCGCGACCCGCGGCACGAACTCGTCGCGAGGCACGAGCGTCATGTCGAAGAACTGCGCGGTCGAGCGGATCGCTTCGCGGATCGTCATCGCGTTGACGACGTCCGTGCTGTCGATCAGCACGCCGAGCGGCGCGGTGAGCCCGCGCTGCACGAGCCGCGCCGTCCCCGGCGGAATGACGATCGTCGCCCTCGCGCTGCCCGCATCGAGCGGCTCCATCGGACGCGCTGCGGCCGGCAGCGCCGTCACGCGCAGCTCCTGCGTCGCCGAGAGCCGCGAGACGAACTCGCGGCTCAGCGGCGTGCGGTCGAGATCCTGGACCGCGATCGGAATGTCTTTGATCTCCAGCCGGATCGCCAGCCCGAAGATCAGCAGCATCCCCAGCGGCAAGCCGAACGCGAGCGCGACCGTCAGCCGGTCGCGGCGGAACTGGAGCAGCTCCTTACGGCACTGCACCCACACGCGCGCGAGGCTCATGCGGCTTGCCGCTGCGCGCGGGCGACGGTTCCGATGAACGCGTCCTCGAGCGAGAACGGCAGCGCCCGGACCGCGCCGACGGCGATCCCGCGCGCGGCGAGTTCGGCGCGGGTCGCGGCGAGCTGCGCTTCGTCGTCGACGACGAGATGGATGCGGCTGCCGAAGAGCGCGACCCGCCACGGCTCGTGCCGCCGCAGCAACGTCTCGAGCGCCTCCTGCGGCCGGTCGACCGCGAGCTCGTAGAGCTGCCCCGGCTGCGCGGCCTTGATCTCGCTCGGCGAGCCCTCGGCGACGATCCGCCCGTCGACCATGAAGCTCATCCGATGGCAGTGCTCCGCCTCCTCGAGATAGTGCGTCGTCACCAAGACGGCCGTCCCGCTTTGCGCGAAGTCTTCGATCAGCCGCCAGAACTGGCGGCGCGCCAGCGGATCGACGCCCGAGGTCGGCTCGTCGAGGAACAGGATCTCGGGCTCGTGCATCACCGCCGACCCGAAGGCGACGCGTTGCTTCCAGCCGCCGGGCAGCTTCGCGGTGAGCAGCCGCTCCTGGCCGCGCAGCCCGGCGATCTCGAGCACCCAGTCGATCTTCGCCCGCCGCTCGGCGCGCGCGATTCCGTACACGCCGGCATAGAAGTCGAGGTTCTCGCCGATCGTCAGGGTGTCGTAGAGCGTGAACTTCTGGCTCATGTACCCGATGCGCCGCCGCAGCGATTGCGCCCGCAGCCGATCGCTGCGGCCCGCCAGGCTCACCGTCCCGGCGCTCGGCTCGAGCAGCCCGCAGAGCATCTTGATGACCGTCGTCTTGCCCGCGCCGTTGGCCCCGAGCAGCCCGTAGATCTCGCCGTAGCGCACCGCGAAGCTCACGTCCTCGACGGCGTGGAACGAGCCGAACGCCTTGCCGAGCCCCTGCCCGCGGATCGCCACGTCGTCGCCGGGGCCCCTGCTGCCGGCGCGGTCGCCGTCGCGCTCGTGCGCGACCCGCGAGTGGGGAAACGGTACGAACGACGGCGCGAGCCCGAGCGAACGCAAGCGCGCCACGAACACGTTTTCGAGCGTCGGTTCCGCGGCGTCGATCGGGCCGGCCGCGACCTTGGCGCCGGCCAGCGCCGCGCGCACGGCCCGCTCGCCCGCGGCGGCGTCGCGCACCAGCGCGTCGACCCGGTCTCCGAACCCTTGCACGTCGGCGATCTCCGCCTCGCCCGCAGGCTCGCCCCCAGCCTCCGCGGCGCTCGCGCGCTCGAGCGCGGCGAGCGCGCCCGGCACGTCTTCCGCACGCACTTCGAGCCGCACGAGTCCCAGGCTGGCCTGCAGTTGCGCCGGCGTGCCGAGCTGGTGGATCGCGCCGCCGTACATCAGTCCGACGCGGTCGCAGCGTTCGGCCTCGTCGAGATACGGCGTCGCCGCGACGATCGTCATCCCGCGCAGCGCGAGCGTCGCGAGGATCTGCCACAGCTCGCGCCGCGAGACCGGGTCGACCCCGGTGGTCGGCTCGTCGAGCAGCAGAATCTTGGGCTCGGCGATCAGCGCGCAGCAGAGCGCGAGCTTCTGTTTCATGCCGCCGGAGAGCTGCCCCGCGAGCCGCCCGGCCGCGAACTCGAGGTTCATCAAGCGCAGATACCGGCTCCGCCGTTCGGCGAACGCCTCCTCGGGGACGTCCCGCAGGCCCGCCGCGTAGCGCAGATTCTCGTCGACGCTGAGATCGGGATAGAGCGAGAACTGCTGCGTGAGATAGCCGACGTCCGAGCGCGCTTCGCGCGGCGGCAGCCCGAGCACCGTGACCTCGCCCGCGCTCGGCTCCATCACGCCGGCGAGGATGTGGAAGCACGTCGTCTTCCCCGCGCCGTCCGGCCCGATCAGCCCGAACAGCTCGCCGCGCGCGATCGCGAGGTCGACGCCGCGCACCGCCTCCAGATCGCCGTAACGCTTGACGAGCCCGGCGATGCGTATCACGGCGGAGCCGCCGCTCACGCGCCGCTCGCGCTCTGTCCGACGAGGATCTCGCCGTCCGCCGGCATCCCCGGTTTGGCGAAGCCTGAGGGATTGGCGATCCGCAGCTTCACGCCGAACACCTGCTGCACGCGGTCCTCGCGGAAATACACGTTCTCCGGCGTGAACGAGGCCTGATCGTCGATCTCTTCGACGTGCGCGTCGAGGGCCGAGCTCGGCGCCGAGTCCAGGTACACGCGCGCTTTTTGGCCCACGCGCACCCGTCCGATGCTGGCATCGGGAACGAACCCGCGCAGGTAAACCTGCCGCAGATCGACTGCCGAGAGCAATACCTTCCCCGGCGCGACGACCTCGCCGGGCTCGACGCTGCGCGTCAGCACGACGCCGTCGATCGGGCTGCGCACCGTCAGGTCGTCGAGCACCGCCTCGATCTCGCGCTGGCTCGCCAGCGCGCTCTGCACCTGCGCGTCCGCCGCTGCGATTTGCGCGTTCGCTTGCACGATCTGCCGCTGCACGGTGATGGCCTGCGCCCGCCGGATGCTGGGATTGAGGCCGGTCGTCTGCGCGACCGCGAGCGCCCCGCTCGCGCTTTCGATCTGCCGCTCGCTCGCGTTCAGCGCCGCCTGGTGGGCCCGCACCGCGTCGAGCGTCGTACGATACGTCGTGTCGGCCTGGTCGTACTGCTCGCGCGAAACGTCGCCGCCGGCGACGAGCTGCGCGAAACGCTCGCGGTCGATCTTCGCCAGCCGCAGCGAGGCCTGCGCCTGCGCGAGCTCGGCGCGCTGCTGCGCCGCCGCGGCGCGTGCGCCCGCCAGCGTGCCGCGGGCCTGCGCGATCCGCCCGCTCGCGTCCGAGGAAGCCTGGGTGACGGTGATCCCGGCTTCGTTGAGCTGGCTCTCGAGCACGCCGACGGCGGCCTGCGCTTGCGCCGCTTGCTGCCGCGCCGCCGTCACGCGGGCCCGCGCTTCGTCGAGCTGCGCGCGCGTCTGCGCGTCGTCGAGGCGCACGAGCACTTGCCCGCGCCGCACGCTTGCGCCCTCGCGCACCGCCACGAACGTCACGCGCCCGCCGACCTTCGCCCCGATGTCCGTCTCGTCGCCCTCGATGCGCCCGCTGAGCGCGAGCGCGTTCTTCGGAGCCGCCGGCCGCAAGAAATAGAACGCCGCCGCAGCCAGCGCGAGCACCGCGACGGCGACCAACAAGACGGCCGCGGGCGGCCGGCGCGGATTGGCCATGTCGTATCCTCGCTTCGTTCAAAGGCGCCCGGGGACCCATCCGGGCGCCGGTGGGGCGCCCACTCGGTTTCGTCGAAGAAGCGCCGGCCGTGAAGCGAATGAGCGAGCCGTGAGATTCAGCGAAGAGGCGCGGCACCGGATACTCAACCCGGAGCCGGGCTCGGCGCTCGCCCGTGCCCGCGATTACGGAATCGACCTGAGCCTGCTGCTCGAGAATCTCGAGCGGACCCCGCAGCAGCGCCTCGAGCAAACCGTGAAGATGCAACGCTTCCTGCGGGTCGTCGACGACGTCCGCAGGCGAGCGGAGCGTAGGTGAGCGATCTCCTCGACGTCCTCCGCGCGTTGGCAAGGGAACGGGCGCGCGTCGTGGTCGTGGGCGGCGTGGCTTTGCGCCTGCAAGGATCGGCCTACGTCACGCAGGACGTCGATCTGGCTTACGAGCGCACGCGCGTGAATGCGGCCCGCATCGCCGCGGCGCTCCGGCCGTTCGATCCGAAGCCTCGCAACCATCCGCCGCATCTTCCCTTCGTCTTCGACGCGCAGACGTTGATCGCGAATGAGGTCCTTACGCTGGAGACGACTGCGGGCGATGTCGATTTGCTGGCTGCGATAAAGGGGCTTGGCGGCTTCGCCGAGG
Source organism: Vulcanimicrobiota bacterium (assembly GCA_963834485.1). Taxonomy (GTDB): domain Bacteria; phylum Vulcanimicrobiota; class Vulcanimicrobiia; order Vulcanimicrobiales; family Vulcanimicrobiaceae; genus CAWICD01. The sequence continues at coordinate 102,579 of CAWICD010000007.1, read as the reverse complement.
TCGATGCCGCCGCAGAGACGCTCCCGTTCGAGGAATTCGAGCTGCGCGTCCTTTCAGTCGAAGGGCTGCTCGTCGCGAAGCGAGCCGCCGGACGACCCAAGGACGCGGCAGGGATCGTCGAGCTCGAAGCGCTTCGCGACGCTCGTTGCGCCGGCGAGACCGGTATAGAACGCGGCCTCGACCGCCCCTGAAGGCCGCTCGGCAACCGCTCCCCCAACGGCGACGGCGGCGCGAGAGGTCGCCTTCACGCGGTTTTCACGCCGGGTTGCTATGCTGCGAGATCGGAGGATGATGTCATGACCTCCCAGTTCGAGCGGATCCTCGTCCCCGTCGACGGGTCCGAGCCTTGCAGTGCGGCGATCGGCCTGGCCCTCGATTTCGCGGTTTCGTCCGGTGGGCACGTCATTTTCGCTCACGTGCTCGACACGCGCGACCTCTACGACAAAGCCTCGATCTACGGCTACGACCCGCGGCCGCTGCGCGCCAAGATGCGCGCCGAGGCCGAAGATGTTCTCGAACCTGCCGCGCGGCGGGCCGCCGAACGCGGCGTCGAGAGCGAGACCCTGGTCGTCGAGGGCCGGCCGGTCGACGCGATCCTGAACGCGGCTGCCGGCCGCTCGGCCGACCTGATCGTGATGGGAACGCACGGCCGACGCGGCTTCGACCGGCTTTTCATGGGCAGCACGACGGAAGGCGTTTTGCGCGCGGCCGGCATCCCGGTATTGGTGGTGCGCCAGCCGCAACATGCAGAGCGAGGGCACGCTAAACTGTCGAGTGAGTAGCAGCGCAAGCGCGCAAAGGAGCTCACTTCGGATAACCTAATTATCGTTGGCATGAGCGAGATCCACGAATACGTCACCTTGCGTTGCCCGTTCGAGCGAGTGCCGGCGCTGCTGGAAGAATACTTGAACGAGCACGGTGCGAGGGACGGCGGCGCAGCGACGCTGACGATGCACGTGCAAGTCGGCGACCTCGCCCTCGAGCGGGACGTGCTCGCGACCATGGCACCCAAGCCCGGCTATCCCGGCTACGAGTTGCTGCAGATCGAATGGAAGCCGAAGGACGGTGGCCTGTACCCGGCGTTCAACGCTCTGGTGAGCGTCGCCGACGAGGGCTCGGGCTTCTCGCGGATCGATCTCGACGGCTCGTACGAGCCGCCGCTGGGGCCCCTGGGCGTCGCCTTCGACGCGGCGCTCGGCCACCGCTTCGCACACCAGACGGTCGTCGATCTGCTGGCCCACCTCAAGAAGACCTGCGAAACGCGCTACGCGTCCGAGAGCGCGACGAAAGGAGCCGTTTAACTCCGACCGAACGCGCTGGCAACGTGAGAGCGTTGCTCGTCCGAGGCGGTCGCATCGTCGATCCGTCGCAAAATCTCGACGCAGTGAGCGATCTGCTCCTGCGCGACGGCGTCGTCGCCGCGCTCGGCGAGCGTCTCGAAGCCGGCGATGCCGAGGTGCTCGACGCCGCCGGTGCCGTGGTCGCTCCGGGCTTCATCGACATGCACGTCCACTTGCGCGAGCCGGGCCTGACGCACAAGGAAACGATCGCCAGCGGCAGCGCCGCCGCGGTCGCCGGCGGCTTCACTGCGGTCGCCTGCATGCCCAACACCGAGCCCGCGCTCGACGCGCCCGCACTCGTCGTCGAGGTCAAGCGCTTGGCCCAGGCGGCGGGGCTGGCGCGAGTCTATCCGATCGCGGCGATCACGCTCGCCCGCGCCGGCCGGGAGCTCGCCCCTTACTGGAGTTTGCACGATGCCGGCGCGGTCGCGTTCAGCGACGACGGCTCGCCGGTTGCCGACGCACGGGTCCTGCGCCAAGCGGCGCTGTACGCCCGCGACGTTCCCGGCGTCTTCATCTCGCATTGCGAGGACGCGAGCCTCAAGGGCGACGCCGTCATGAACGAGGGCCTGCGTTCGTTCGAGCTCGGCGTCCCCGGCGCGCCCGGCCTCGCCGAGGACGTGAACGTCGCGCGCGACGTGCTGATCGCGGGCGACACCGGCAAGCCCTTCCACATCGCGCACGTCTCGACCGCGAACTCGGTCGAGCTCGTCAAGTTTGCGCGGGCCCGCGGCTTCACCGTCACCAGCGAGGTGACGCCGCACCATCTGCTGCTCAGCGACGCGCGCTTTGCGAACTTCGGCGCGGCCGGCAAGGTCAATCCGCCGCTGCGCGCCGAGCGCGAGGCGGCCGCGCTGCGCGCCGCCGTGCGCGACGGTACGATCGACGCGTTCGCGACCGACCACGCGCCGCACACGCTGGAGGAGAAGGCGCAACTGCTCAGCGAGGCTCCCGTGGGCTTCTCGGGCTTGGAGACGGCGCTCGGCGCGTACGCCTTGGCCCTTCCCGATCTGCCGCTCGAACGGTTCGTCGCGCTGCTCTCGAGCAATCCCGCGCGCATTCTCGGCGTGCCCGGCGGAACGCTGCGGCTCGGCGCGGCGGCCGACGTCACCGTCTTCGCCGACCGCCCCTGGCGCGTCGAGGCAGCCTCCTTCCACTCGCAAGGCAAGAACACTCCGCTCGATGGGGCCGTCCTGCCGCGCCGCGCGCTCGCTACGATCGTCGCCGGGAGGATCGTCATGCACGACGGCCTCGTCGCGCGCGGCGGAAGCGGGCGAGGCGCCGCCTCTCGTGCATGAGGCAAGGCCCGCTCCGCGCCGGCGCCGCACTGCTCCTCGCCGTGTGCGCCTTCTCCGCCGCCCCGGCCGCTCCTGACGTCGCTCCCGGCACACTCGACGCCGACGGCATTTTCGCCCGTGCGAAGGCGGAGTGGCGCGCGCGCGCCGAGGCGCCCTTCGTGCGCTACAACCTGCTCGAACGCTACACGTGGCGCGGCCGCACGCACGACAATTGGTGGCAGGCGGCCTACCGCAGTTCCGACCACGCCCTGGTTCTGCACCGTACGATCGTCGCAGAGCAGGAGGAAGAGCGGCTCAAAGGCTCGCCGATCAAGATCAACTTGCGCTTCCATCACGCCGATGCATCCGGCGATCAGCTCGACACGAACCCCAACGCCGACGCCTTTCCGGTCCTCGACCCGCTGATCGAGCCTGACGCATCGTTCGGCATGCGGCGCCACGAGCCGCAAGCCGCGCTCGTTGGCGCGGCGACCCCTGCGCCGGGGCTCGAGACGGCGCTGCCGGCCGCGCCGTCGTCGCAGCCCGAGGTTCCGGAGCCGGGTGAGACGCCGCTGCGCGAGCTGATTCGCGTCGAAGCGGTGGCGCGCGACTATCGCATCGCGCTGGCCGGTATCGAGCACCTCCGCTACGGCGACGCGTATCATCTCACGCTCCAGCCTCTGCGCGAGCCGAACGCGCACCGCTTGCGCGACCTGTGGGTCGCGACCGACACGTACGCGACGGTGCAGCTCACGCTCGCCGGGCTGTTCGAAGGGAAGCCCTACGCCGAGGCGCGCTGGACGGTGACCTACACGCCGCTCGACGGCCGCTGGTACGTGCAGCAGATCAAGACCGCCGATACCCTTCGCTTCGGCCTCGACCGCTTCGTCAGCGATCTCGAATACGATTTCGTGCAGTACGATTTTCCCGCGAGCATCCCGGACATCACCTTCGAGCGCCTGTTATGATCGGACTCGTCGCACCTTTCGTGCAGTTATCCGCCGGGCTCGCGAGCGGAAGATAGTGCCGCGCGCGCTCCGGCGCAGCGGCACAATCTTGGCCGGCGTTGACGCAGCTCGCCTTGCCGTGCGATAATGAAACGTTACCCAGCGTGATCGTTCGTTCAGCCGTTCTATTGCGCGCTCTTTGAAAAGACGAACGATCTTGTCTGCTTTCGACTCATTTGGTCTGCGACCGACGCTTCTGCGTGCGGTGCGCGACCTCGGCTTCACCGAACCCACGCCGGTGCAAGCCGCCGCGATTCCGCCGGCGCTCGCCGGGAGGGACGTGATCGCCAGCGCGGCGACGGGAAGCGGAAAATCGGCGGCCTTCGGATTGCCGCTGCTGCAAGCGCTCGCCGAGCGGCCGCGCGGCACGACTCGAGCCTTGATCCTCGCTCCGACGCGCGAGCTGGCGGCCCAAATCGCCGCGCATCTGGGGGCCCTCGCGAAGTACGACGGCGTGCGGATCGCGGCGGTCTACGGCGGCGTCGGCTTCAGCGCGCAGGCGGCGGCCTTCAAGCGCGGCACCGACATCATCGTCGCGACGCCCGGCCGTTTGCTCGACCATCTCGCCCGAGGGACGGCTTCGCTCGGCGACATCTCGCTGCTGGTCATCGACGAAGCCGACCGCATGTTGGACATGGGGTTTCTGCCGGCCGTTCGGCGCATTCTGCGTCAGCTGACCGGGAAGCGGCAGACGCTGCTGCTTTCGGCGACGATCTCGGCTGAGATCGCGACCTTGGCGGGCCAATTCTTGCACGATCCCGTGCGCGTGGACCTCGCTCCTCGTCAGGGCCCGGCAGTCGGAATCACGCAGACGATCTACGCCGTCGAGCAATCCCGCAAGGGCGATTTGCTCGTCGAGCTGCTCAAAGACGGCAGCATCTTCAGCGCTATCGCCTTCACGCGCACCAAAGCGCGGGCGAATCGGCTGTTCGCGCACCTGCAGAAGCATCGCGTGCCGGCGGAACGGATTCACAGCGACCGCTCGCAGGCGCAGCGCGGGCGCGCGCTCCAGGATTTCAAGAGCGGAAAGTTCCGGGTCCTCGTCGCCACGGATATCGCTTCGCGGGGCATCGATATCGTCGAACTCGGCCACGTGGTGAATTTCGACGTGCCGATGGTCCCTGAGGACTACGTCCACCGGGTCGGCCGCACGGCTCGCGCCAGCGCGACCGGGAACGCCATCACGTTCGTCGCAGCCGATGAGGAAAAGTACTTCGCGCAGATCGAACGCACGCTGGGGAAACGGCTGGAGCGCGCTGCGACCCCGCCGCTTCCGCCCGCCGCATCCCTCGAACCGCGGCGAGTCCCTGAGCCGATGCGAGGCTCACAGGCACGTGCTGACGGCGTCCATCTCCTGCGCCGCTTCTCGCAGGCGCACGGCGGACGCACTGCCGGCAGCCGGTTTGGGCGCGGTTCCCAGTGAGGCTGCGAGCGCCGCATCGCTCGACGTCGAGGTTGCGACCGCATCGGAGAGCGCAGTCGCCCGCGCCAGGATGTTCGTCGCTTTGGCCTCTTGCAGTCCGCTCAGCTTCGCGCGCAGCCGGGTGAGGACGGCCGTTTCGTTTGTGGCGAGCGTCGCCGCCAGCGGCTGCAGTTCGCTCCGGCGGTCTTCGTGCCCGGGCTCGGCGACGAAATCGGCAAGCGACTGCAGTTTGCCGTGCAGCTGGGCCCACTCGCCGTAGGCTTGATCGAAACCGCGCCAGGCGATTCGACACTCGGACGAGCCGAGGGCCGCGGCCGTGTAGCGATCCTGCGCGCCTCCCACTCCGCGCGCTCCGCCGCTGGTCTGGTCCATGGCAACTTGGACCGGAGCATCGTTGATGAACTTGAGCCCGGTGTCCATCGCGATCGCCCGGTTGAACTCGCGCTGCGGCGGCGCCCCCTCGTCGGCATAGCCCGGCAGCGCGTCGACGACGACTCCGTAGACGGCGCCGCTGTGATAATCGAAGAGCGGTCCGCCGCTGTTGCCGTGGTCTGCGAGGGCGTCGTAGATGATCGCGTACGTCCCCTCCTGGGCTTCGTTGACCGTGCCCCGGCTCAAGATGGGCACCAGGCGGCCCTTGTGAGCGTCGGGCACGATGAGGCCCGCGCTGCACAATCCCGCCAGCTCGCAGACTTCGGTATACGGAAAGCCGGCGATTGCGATGTCGTCGCCCGCCTCCGGGACGCTCGGGCTGACTTTTACGGTCGCGTCGCAGGCGGCGTCGATCGAGATGACCGCTAGGTCGGGGTCCGGGCTGCGCCGCACGATCGTTGCCTTGTAACGTGTCTCCGGGCTCTTGGGCAGGATCGCAAAGATGTTCGGCGCGACGTTTCCCAACGCGTCGGTCACGACGTGGTTGTTGGTCACGAAGTACGATTTCGTCGGCGACGAGCTGACGCAGAAGCCGGTGCCGAAAGCCATGGTCAGCTTCTTGTCGTCGACCGGATAGCCGATCAGCGCGAGGCTTCCCTTGAGCTGCTCGAACGCGGAGCCCGCCGCAGCCGCAGGCTGAATCGCGAGCAGCATCGCTGCGGCGAGGCCGGCTCCGCTGCGAAGCACGTGCGCCGCTCCTCGAACGAACATTGGCATCCCCCTCACGCTACCCCGGGCAACCCGGGCTGACGACCGGCTTTTTGAATGCCGTCAGGAAGCGGATCAGTGCGTAATACCCGGACTGGTTGTACGCCGAGTTCTGGAAATCCGTCGTCTTGAAGTAACCGCTTTCCAGGCCGAAGTTGCCCAGCGGCAGATAGGCTTTTGCGGAGATCGTCGAGCCTTTCTGCGGGAGGGGAACGCCGCTCGGGTAGGCGGCGTTCGTGTACGCCGCGGAGAGATTGACGCATTTGGTGAATGAGACGAACGATGTGATGGAGCCCGGCGCGTTGACGTACGACCCGAAGTAGCGGGACGCCGAGGCGGAGATGTCTCCCGGAATCGCGGCGTTCGCCGTATTCGCGACGCCGAACCCGATCGGCTGGCGATTGACGAAAAGCGCCCACGTCGCAGCGTGATCGTGCGCCGTGGAGCAGAGAATCATTTGCGGAGAAGGCGCGCAAGCCGTGACCGACCCGTTCTGGAAACCGCCGGTGAGCTGAACCGTCAGAACCTTTCCGAAGAGGGGGGACGTCAGCGAGGCGTTCTGCTGCGACTGCGGCCGGAGCAGCGCCGAAGCGACGGGCTGAGTCAGCGCGCTCGCGTTCGGGTACACCGCGGCAAAGTACGAGGTGACGAGGCCTTGCTGCAGTTCGGCGACGCGGTCCGAAAGGCTCTCCGACTGCACGCCCGCGTTGAACGTCCAGCCGCGCAGCCCGGCGGTGTCGAACGGAACGACGACTTGCTCGGCGACGTTCGTGAAGACGTCTCCGTACGGCGTCGTCAAGCGCACGGCCAGCAGATCGCCCGAGTAAGTATGCTCGTGAAAACCCGCTCCGTACGAGAAGACGAGGTGCCCCACCGAGCCGCTGAGCGGTGCGAACGCCGTGACCGAACCCGACGCCGGCGCGTAGAAGCGGTCCGACGCCTGCGCACCGACCGTCTCGCCGATCTGAATGAAGTGGGGGTTGGAGCCGCTCGCGGAAAGGATCTTCGTGTACGAGCTGGATTCGCCCACGAAGCGCGTCCGCGACGAATACGGCGGCACGACCGTGGCGGGCGACGTGGCCAGCGGATACGAGTCGTACTGCTCGCTGCCGAAAACGTGGAAGGTCACCGCGCAGTAGAGCTTCTCGGAGGCGCAGACGTTGCGGTAGAAGTTCGTGCCGAACGCGATGCCGGAGACGTTGTCGAAAGAGCTGCCGCTCCCGACGATCGAGTCGAGGATGGAGATCGTCGCCAGCGGATCGTGGGAGGTCTTCGACTCCTCGATCGGTCCTGGGGTCGCAAGCGGCGGCGGCGCGACGCCGAGCTTGACCGGCGTCGGGGTTGCGGTCGGCGTCGGCGTCGGCGACGGTGTCGGCGTGACCCGCGGCGAGGGGGTCGGGATCGTCACGGTCAGCGCATAGGCTTGGTCGTAGAGGCCGCTCTGCTGCAAGCCGTAGAATGCGCTGCCGCTGACGGTCGAGGAAGAGTAGGCGGCGGTGTAGCCCGAGGCGAGGCTCCCCATCTTCGTCAGCGCGAACGGCGACGAGTCGACGAAGACGCGCAGATCCTGGTCGCCGAGCACGGCGCTCGGCTTGAGAAAGGCGAGCAGCGGCTGCAGCCTGGTGTTGATCGTGTCCGGTCCGCTCGGACTCAGAGCGGCGCTCGGGAGGGGGAGCGGCGCTTCGTTGACGATTTGGGACGAGGCGCGCTGCACGGAGACCGCGGCATCGTTTTGCGCGAAGGCGGCTTCGAGCATCGTATGCCGGTCGGGTCCGTAGAGCGCGTCGGCCTCGATGTCGTGCAGTCGGGGAGCCGGCTTCTTCGTCGAAGGAGCCGGCGTCGCAAAGTGATGGAGCGGCGAGTAAGCGAGAGAAAACGCGCCGTAGCGGTCGTCGGTCGTGACATCGAGAGGAACGAGCACCGGTTTGTCGGCGGCGCCCCCGGAAAACGCGATCTTCAGATGCGACTCGTGAGCGCGCAACTGCAGCACGCTCCAGGGGATCTCGATCGTCGCGTGCCAGGCCCGCGCACCGCGACTGGGCTGAAGGAACGGCTTCCCGGAAGCGTGCCGTTCGATCGACAGCGCGTAGAGAAACGCACGATCGATGTCGCACACGACGGGGAAGGGTTTGCCTTCGACGGTCACCTTGACTTCGACTCGGACGTCGTCCTCGTCCGAGGGTTTGAGCGTGACGCAGCTCAGCGTCGACGGATACTCGAAATCGACCGGAGGCTTGGCGAGAAATTGGACGTCGAGGCCGGCGCTCGAAGCGCCGATGCAGAGCGCACGTTCGTCGCCCGGCCCCTTCCTGCTGAAAAGCGTCGCCGGCAAGCGTTCGAGAGGCGAAGCGCAGGGCGCCGGAGAGGGCTCGGTGCGTGGAGCCTCGACGTTCGTCACGACGCTGCCGAAGCCGATGTGCAGGACCAGTCGTGCGGGCAGGTCGTCGCCGAGCGCAAAGCCCATCAGCGCGATGAACGTCACGGCGCAAAACAACCAGGTGTAGACGCCTGTTGCGCGGATGGCGAAAACTCCAGAAGATCAGGAGCAGTCGCCGCTGACTACCCTCGCTGCCGGGTGATGTCCTGCCTCTTGCTGACCGCGGCTCGGCGACGACGCGCGCCGAAGAGGGCGGGGAGCCGGCGCGGCGCGAACGGCATGTTCGTGCGGCGCTCGCGCATGGCGGGGCCGACCGAGAATCTGGAGGAAGAAAAAACCTCATGAACGTCAGCGCGAGGCGCCGCTTTGAAAGCGCGCTTTTGGGCATCGTGCTTTTGTCGTTGTCTCCCGCAGCGGCCGGCGCGACCGGTTTCGCAGGAACTTGGAGCGTCAGCGGAACGCTGGGAAATCCCGTTGTCGCCAAGGTGAGTCCGGTGTGCACGTTCGCGCAGTCCGGCGTCAGGCTGGCCGGGACTTGCAGGGGACCGAACGCTGCAGGGCCGGCGGCCGGTACGACCAACGGCCGAGCGATTTCGTGGACCTGGCGTGCCGCCGCTCAGAACGCCATCGGAGCCTCCGGTCTCGCGACGTTCCAGGGGACCTTGGGCACGGACGGTGTCATTCGGGGCATGTGGAAATTCTCAGCCGAGCCCCGTTTGATCGGTTCCTTCACCGCGATACGGCCGTAAGGAGCCTCGACCTCAACTCGTATGTCAGCCTGAGGCCATGGCAGCAGGCTTATTCCGCGTTGCCTCGTTCGCGCTCGTCGTCTCACGCGCGATCGCGAACGTCGCCGGCGCGATCGTCGCGTGGTTCTCGATGAGGATCGCACGGCGCTGCGTACGTTCGCCGATCTTGAGAGAGGCCGGCGGGCCGCTAGCGGCGATCGCCGTCGCCGAAGATGACGCTCGGTCCCCAGGCGTAGGGATGCCGGAAGCGGGCCTGTGACGAGGCGATCATCGCGAGCTTCGCCCGGCGCAGCGCTTGGGCCGCGCTGAGCTTGCCGGCGTGCATGGCGGCGAAGAACGGAGGCGTGATCTGCGGCGCCGCGTCGTCGTCGACTTCCCACAGCGTCACCGAGAGCGCCGGCGTCCCCGCGTAGAGAAAGGCGCGGGTCAGGCCGCTGATCCCCTCGCCGCTCGTGTCGCCGGCGGCGACGCCGGTGCTGCAGGCCGAGAGCGTCACGAAGTCGGCGTCGAGCGACAGGCCGAAGACGTCGGCCATCGTCAGCAGGCCGTCGCCGCGTTCGGGATGGGCCAGGACGATGGCGGGCTGGGTGAGGCCCTCGATCTCGCTCGGCAGCACCGCATGCGTGGCGAAGAGCACGTACTGGTAGGTTCGCAGCGCGTCACTCGCGTTGAGGTCGAGCACGCGCTGCCGCGTCGCCGCCTCGCCCCAGAGGAGGCTTGCGCCGGGTGCGCCGAGCGCGGCGCGCACGGCGTCGGCTTCGACTTGGGTCCCGGGAAGCGCTGGGAAGACGGTCTCGCCGAGCGGCGCGGCACCGCTGTCGCTGCGGAACGCGGAGCGCACCGCCGCGAGCTGGAGGCCGGCGTAACTCGACAGGCCTCGCGCTTGTCCCGGTTCGGCCGCGCCGAAAGTGGGGTTGGCGAAGGCCAGCAGCGGGTTGCGTCCGGCGCTCGGGCGCGCGTAGGACGTGCGCACGACCGCGAGGAGCGAGGCCGAAGGAACGTACGAGACCGGCAGGTCCTCGATCAGGTAGTGCGGCTGCGCGGTGCTCGCCGGGTCCTTGCTGACCAGGGTTTCGAAGGCCAGCCGGTAGAGCGAGCCCGAGGGGACGACGATCAGGCTCTTCGCGCGCCCGAGCGCGGCGGCGGCGGCCTCGGGGACGAGCAGGCGGTAGAGCGCGTAGCTGTCGGCGGCGAATGCGGGAAGATCGGCTGCGGCGCTGCGCTCGCGTCTCGCCGCGCTGACGCCGGGGACGAGCATGCCGGCGACGTGCGTGCCGAGCCGGGCGACGGCCTTGTCGATTCCGGCGCTAGGGGCAAGCGGGACCGGCTGGACCCGATCCCGGTCGATCAGCCACAGCACGCTCTGTCCTTGGAGCAGGTCGTAGACGAGCAGCAGTTCGCCCGGCCGCAGCACCGTCTGCTGAAACGCGGCGATCGTCGCGCACGGCGCCTGTCCGCACCGCGCCAACAGCGGCTGGGGATGGCGCAGCTCGTAGTAGGCGGGATACTGCGCCTTGATGCTCGCCTCGAGGGTCGCGGCGCGCGCCTTCGCCGCGGCGAGGTCCTGCTCGGCCGAGGCGATCGCGATCTGGTCGGCTTGCGTCGCCGAGAGCAGCTTGGAGAGCGCGGCTTGCGCGCGCTCGGCCGCGCCGTCGGCCTCGCGCTCCGCAGCGACGACCTCGGCGGGCACGCCCCGGAAATGCTGGGCCGCGCTCTGGCCGACTTGCTCCAGGACGGCTCGCGCGCTCTTGCGTTCGAAGATCTCCAGCGCCTTGCGATCGTAGCCTTGGCCGGGAAACTTTGCGTCGAGTTCGAGCAGATACGCGATGTATTCGTCGTACAGCCCGAGCTTGGGGCCGAAGAACTTGCTGCGCTCGCCGAGCTCGAGGCCCGCGCGGAGCGACTCGATCTGCTCGAGCGCGGCGTCGTAATCGGCGAGCGCCGCCTCGCGATGTTGGAGATGCGCCTCGGCAAAGGCCGCGAACGACAGCGAGCGCCACAGCCCGTCGCGGTCCGAGAGCCTCTTGTCGAGGGCGATCGCCTCGTGCAGCGCGTGGAGCGCGTCGTCGTAGTGACCCCGCAGATCCTCGACGGCCCCGGCGTTCGCGAGCGCCGCCGCCTCCCCGTTCGGGTTCCCGATCGCGCGGTAGATCGTCAAAGCCTCGCGGTAGGCGGCCAGAGCGGCGTCCTCGTGTCCCAGGTTCTCTTCGGCGTCGCCGATGTTGCCCAGATCGTTGGCTTCCCCGAGCCGATTCTCGATCGCGCGCTCGATCGCCAGGGCCTGCCGGTGCGAGGCGAGCGCGGCGTCGAATTGGCCCAGATCCTCTTCGACGGTTCCGATGTTGCCCAAAACGCCGGCTTTTCCGAGCTGGTCCCCGAGCGCGCTGTGGATCGCCAGCGCCTGCCGGTACTCGACGAGCGCATCGTCGTCGCGTCCCAAAGCCTCCTCGACGGTTCCGATGTTGTTCAGATCGCCGGCTTCGCCGGGGCGGTTCGCGATCGTGCGATCGATCGAGAGCGCCTCTTGATGCCCTGCGAGCGCTTCGTCGTAGTTTCCGAGACTCTCTTGGACGCCCGCGATGTTGCTCAGGTCCTTCGCTTCCTCGAGCCGGTTCGCGAGCTCGCGGTGGATGGCCGACGCGGCTTGGTGCGAGGCGAGCGCCGCCGCTACGCGTCCTAACTTCTCCTCGACGTTGCCGATGTTGCCCAGATCGTTTGCTTCGCCGAGTCGGTCCTTGATCTCGCGATCGATCGCCAGCGCCCGCTGGTGCGCGGCGAGCGCGTCCTCGTAGCGTCCCAGGTTCTCTTCGACGTTTCCGATGTTGCCGAGATCCTGGGCTTCCCCGCGCCGGTTCTTCAGCTCGCGATCGATCGCCAGCGCCTGCTGCTGGACCGCGAACGCGTCGTCGTAGCGCCCCAAGATCAGTTCGACCTCTCCGATCCGGCCCAAGTCGTCGGCCTGGCCGCGCGGGTCTTTGCTCTGACGATCGATCGTCAGAGCCGCGCGATACGAAACGAGGGCGGCTTCGTAGCGGCCGAGCCGCTCTTGGACCGTTCCGAGGAGGCCGAGGTCGTCGGCTTCCCCCAGCCGGTCGCGGATCTCCCGATAGTGCGCCAGCGCGCGATCCAGCGCGACGAGGGCGTGCGGGAAATCTTCGCGTTTCGCATAGGCCTGCCCGATGAGGAAGAGCAGATCGGCCGCACGCTTATCCTTCGCCCCTTCCAGTGCGGGGAGCGCCGTTTCCCAAAGCGCGATGGCGCGGCCGTAGTCGCCTCGCTCGAACGCGGCCTCTCCGGCGGCGATCGATTGCCCGGTCGTTGCGGGGACCTGCGAGAAAGCCGCGCCGCTCGAAAGCAGCAGCGAACTCACCAAGAGAACGATCGGCAAGAGAACGATCGGCCGCGCGCGCATGCTTTTGTTTGTCGTTCGAATCGCGACGATCCCTGGTAAGCGGCTTCCCGGTTTTGCCGGGTCGTCCATGCGCATGTCGAAGACCGGTCTGGGTAGACTTCCCCGCCGCTGCTCTGCGCCGTGGGAGCGCTCCGGCACCGGTTTCGCGTTTGGTGGCTGGAAAGCGAATTACCAGCCGCCGAGCAACGCGTGTCAATGTAAGCGCGCGCGGCGAGTCGAAGATTCTTCCACCGCGATAGCATCGTCGCGAAAGGTGGCGATGCTTTTCTGCCGTTGACCGGAGACATTGGCATGTACCTCGATCGCATTCGCTTGAAGTCGCTTTGGGGCAAAGTCGTCGACGCCGACGAAGCCGCCCAGCTCATCAAGAGCGGGATGACCATCGGGATCAGCGGGTTCACGCGTTCCGGCGACGCCAAGGCCGTGCCGCTCGCCCTGGCCGACCGCGCCGCGCACGAGGATCTCAAGATCACGCTGATGACGGGCGCGTCGCTCGGCAACGACGTCGACCGGATCCTCACCGAAGCCGGCGTGCTGGCGCGCCGCCTGCCCTTCCAAGCGGATCCCGTGCTGCGCGGCGCGATCAACGCCGGCAAGGTGATGTTCGTCGACCAGCATCTGAGCGAGACGGTCGAGTTGCTGCGCAGCCGGCAGATGGGGCCGGTCGACGTCGCGGTCATCGAGGCGGTCGCGATCACCGAGGACGGCGGGATCGTGCCGACGACCTCGGTCGGCAACTCGGCGACGTTCGCGATCCTCGCCGAGAAGCTGATCGTCGAGATCAACCTCACGCAGCCGCCGGACCTCGAGGGCATCCACGACATCTACATCCCGACGCGCCGCCCCTTCCGCGGGCCGATCCCGATCGTGGAGCCCGAAAGCCGCGTCGGCCTGCCCTACATCCCGATCGACCCGAGCAAGATCGCCGCGGTCGTCATCACCCAGAAGGTCGACTCGTCGGCGACGGTCCTGCCCGCCGACGACGAGACGCAGCAGATCGCCGGACACCTCATCGATTTCCTCAACCGCGAAGTGCGCCTCGGGCGGCAGAGCCGGCGGCTGCATCCGCTGCAAGCCGGGATCGGCACGATCGCCAACGCGGTGCTGCACGGGCTCGTCGACAGCCCGTACTACGATCTGAAGATGTACTCCGAAGTGCTTCAGGACAGTACCTTCGAGCTCTTGGACTCCGGCAAGCTGATCTTCGCTTCGGGCTCCTCGATCACGCTCTCGGAGAAGAAGTACGCCGAAGTCATTCCGAAGATCGCAGCCTACAAGAACCGGGTGATCCTGCGCCCGCAGGAGATCAGCAACCACCCCGAGGTGATTCGCCGCTTGGGCTTGATCTGCATCAACACCGCGCTCGAGTGCGACATCTACGGGAACGTCAACTCGACCCACGTCAACGGGACCCGGATGATGAACGGGATCGGCGGTTCGGGGGATTTCGCGCGCAACGCGTCGCTGGCGATCTTCGTGACCAAGTCGCTGGCCAAGAAGGGGGCGATCAGCAGCGTCGTGCCGATGGTCTCGCACGTCGATCACAACGAGCACGACGTCGACGTCCTGATCACGGAGGTCGGTCTGGCCGATCTGCGCGGCCTCGCGCCGCGCGAACGCGCCCGCGCGATCATCGCCAACTGCGTCCATCCGCTCTACCGCGAGCGCCTGGCCGACTACTACGAGCGAGCCTTGCGGCGCGGCGGGCACACGCCGCACCTCCTGGAAGAGGCCTTCTCCTGGCATTTGAACTCCATGAACCACGGCACCATGAACCCGGGCAAGGAGGAACCCAGCCCGGCTCGGAACGGGGCGGCGGTGCTCACGCAGACCTGAACCGGGAGAACCCACCCCAGGTGATCGCCATTCCGAGAAACACCGACGACCTCCGCATCCGCGAGCTCAAGGAGCTCACCGCTCCGGCCGAGCTCATCGCCGAGTATCCGTGCACGGACCGGGCCTCCGAGGTCGTCTATGCCGCGCGTGCGGCGCTGCACCGCATCCTGCACGGGATGGACGACCGCCTGATCGTGATAGCGGGGCCCTGCTCGATCCACGACCCGGCCTCGGCGCTGGAATATGCGGAGCGGCTCGCCGCGCAGCGCCGCCGCTTCGCCGGCGAACTCGAGATCGTGATGCGCGTGTATTTCGAGAAGCCGCGCACGACCGTCGGCTGGAAGGGGCTCATCAACGATCCCCACATGGACGGCAGCTTCAAGATCAACGACGGCTTGCGCATGGCGCGCAAGCTGCTGCTCGAGATCGACGAGCTCGAGCTGCCCGCCGGGACGGAGTATCTGGACACCATCACGCCGCAGTTCATCGCCGATTTGATCTCGTGGGGTGCGATCGGAGCGCGGACGACCGAGTCGCAGGTCCATCGCGAGCTCGCGTCGGGCCTCTCCTGTCCGGTCGGCTTCAAGAACGGCACCGACGGAAACATCCGGATCGCGCTCGACGCGATCAAGGCCGCGAGCCAGCCGCACCATTTTCTCTCGGTCACGAAGAGCGGCCGGTCGGCGATCGTGCGGACCGCGGGCAACGAAGACTGCCATCTCATCCTGCGCGGCGGCAAGCAGCCCAATTACGACGCGCGGAGCGTGCAGGAGGTCTGCGCGGAGATCGGGCGTGCGGGCTTGGCGGCGCGGCTGATGATCGACGCGAGCCACGGCAACAGCCGCAAGGTCCCCGAGAACCAAGTCGCGGCCTGCGCCGACATCGCCGCGCAGATCGCGGGCGGCGACGAGCGCATCGTGGGGATCATGCTGGAATCGCACCTCGTCGGCGGCCGGCAGGACCGCATTCCCGGCAAGCCGCTGACCTACGGGCAGAGCGTGACCGATGCGTGCCTGGGCTGGGAGTCGTCGGTCGGCGTGCTCGACGTGCTGGCCGAGGCCGTCCAGCGCCGGCGCCTCGCGCGGAACGGCGACCACGCCTAACGGTGAGGCCGGCCGCGCGAACGTTAACGAACGTTAGCGCGGCCCTAAGCTCCCCTTAATGCTCGTGCGGTAGCGTCGAGCGCGGACGCACTCGCGACGGTAAGGAGGTCGTCGATGCCGTTGTTTGGGCGAGCGCTCGCCGCATCGTGTGCGATGTCGGTCGCGCTCGTCGCCGGTTCGTCGTGGCCGGCGTCTGCCTTTCTGACCGTCGGCGGCCCGCCGCAAGGCCCCGCGCTCCTCCCGACAGGCCTCTTCATCACCGCCACGGCGGCGCCCGGTTCGAAGTTCTTCCGCTTGAGTACCGGCTTGCGAGCCGATGGAACCGCGGATGCCGCGGAAGCCGTCAACGCTGCGTTGAGTCCGGACGGGAAGACGCTGCTCGTGCTCACCAGCGGTTACAACCTCAAGTTCTCGACGGAATCCGGAACGCCGATCAAGTGGCCGGTCCTCGATCCGACGACCGGTCTCCCCACGACGACGCTCACGCCGAAGGCCGAATGGGTTTTCGCGTTCGACGTCAGCGGCGCGACGCCCAGGAAGCTCCAGCAGATCAACATCCCGGATACCTACGTCGGTCTGGTTTGGGATCCGAGCGGTGCGCGCTTTTACGTTTCGGGCGGCGGCGACGACCGCGTCTACGCTTTCAAAAAAGCGGGCGGGTCCTACGTTGCCGACGCGCCGTTCGTGCTGCTCGGCCACGACTCGAACCAGACCGCGCCGCTTCCGGCGCCGGACGGCGGCATCCTCAAGGGCACGGCAGCCGCGAAGCTCGCGACCGGCGCGCTGGCCGCGGGTTTGGGAATCGGCAAGGACGGCTCGCAGCTCTTCGTCGCCAACTTTTCCAACGACTCGCTGAGCGACGTCGACCTCGCGACTCGCAAGGTCGTCAGCGAGACGCACTTCACGACGCCGGGCTCCGGTCTCGCGCGCGGCGAGTATCCCTACGATATCGCCGTGGTCAGCGACCGCAGCGGCAAGGCGGCAAAGGTCTTCGTGTCGAGCCAGCGCGACGCGCAAGTCGTCGTCGTCAGCCCCGAGAAGGGCGTCACCAACGTGATTCCCGTCGGCGACGGACCGAACCGCCTGCTCCTGGGGCGCGACCAGCGCGTCTTGTGGGTGAGCAACGGCAACACCGACTCGCTGACCGCCATCGACACGCGAACCGAGAAAGCCGTCAAGTCGGTCTCGCTGCACCGCTCCGGCTTCCCCTACTACGGCGCCAATCCGAACGCGCTGGCGCTGAGCCCCGACGGCAAGACGCTCTACGTCACGCTCGGCGGCGAGAACGCCGTGGCCCTCGTCAACGCGCAGAGCGGAGAAGTGTTGGGGCGCATCCCGACCGGCTGGCAGCCCAACGCCGTCGCCGTCAGCGCCGACGGAAAGCGCCTCTGGGTCGTCAACGCCAAGGCGCCCGCGGGCCCCAATCCAGGCAACATGAGTGCCTTCAACACGGCGGCCGGGATCGCCGGCAACACGACCGCCCGCAACGAGTACGGCTGGGCGCTCGAGAAGGCCGGCCTGCTGCAGATTCCGCTGCCGCTCGCGCCGGCCGTCCTCGCGAAGCTCTCACGTCAGGTCGACGCGAACGACGGCTTTGTCCACGCGCGTCCCGACCCGCTCATGACGTATCTGCACGGCAAGATCAAGCACGTCATCTACATCGTCAACGAGAACCGCACGTACGACCAGGTGCTGGGGGACCTCAAAGGCACCAACGGCGATCCCACGCTCGACCTCTTCCCGTACGCCGTCTCGCCGAACCACCATCACTTCGCGAGCGACTTCGCGACGCTGGACAATTTCTACGATCCGGGCGAGTCCAGCGGCGTCGGCTGGAACTGGTCGATGGAAGGCTACGACACCGATTTCGTGGAGCGTAACCAGTCGGTCGACTACGGCAACGGCGGCGACCGCGGCATGAGCTACGACTATCAGGGAACCAACCGCAACATCAACGTCGCGCTCCCCGAATCCGGCGCGCCGGCCAATCAATTCGGCGAACGGCTGACGTCCGTGCTCGACCCCTCGGGTAAGTCCGCGATCCTGCCCGGTCCCAAGGACGTCGCCGCGCCGCACAACGCCAACGACGATCGTCCGGCCGCGATCGGCGGCTACATCTTCGACTCGGCGCTGCGCGCCGGGCTGACGATCCGCAACTACGGCTGGCAGATCGACCAGACCGCGTACGGCTCGGGGCCGCCGCTCGATCCGCCGCTGATCCGCTTTCCCGGCGATCCGGCGAAGAACACCGCGCACGCGCTCGTCCCGCAGTCGCCGCCGCAGGATGCCGCGCTCAACGCCGACACGGACATCTACTATCGCGGCTTCGACCAGCGCTATCCCGATCTTTTCCGCATCGAGGAGTGGCTGCGCGAGTTCGACGGCTACGTCGCCGGCAAGAACCTGCCCGCGTTCGAGCTGCTGACCGTGCCGCACGACCACTTCGGCAGCTTCGGCAAGGCGATCGAAGGGCTGGTCACGCCGACGCGGCAGTTCGCCGACAACGATTACGCGCTGGCGCAGCTCGTCAGAGCGGTCTCGCATTCGCCCTACTGGGGCAGCACGGCGATCTTCATCGTCGAAGACGACTCGCAGAGCGGGTCAGACCATGTCGACAGCCATCGCTCGACCGCCTTCGTGATCTCGCCCTACACGCGGCGCGGCGTCATCTCGCACGTGCCGTACACGACCGAGAACGTGCTCGCGACGATCGAAGCGCTGCTGGGCATCAAGCCGCTGAGCTTCCACGACGCCAACGCCGCGCCGATGAGCGATGTTTTCACGGCGAAGCCGGACCTGACGGCATACGCGCCCTACGTGCCGGGAATCCTTTGCGGCAAGCCCGACGATCCGCCGGCGAATGCGACGATCCCCGGCCCTCCGGCGACGCCGGTGAGCGCGGATCTCCTCGCTGACGGCCCCGATCCGGCAGCCTGCTCGAGCGACCGCGTCACCGCCGTCGCGAGCGAGCTCCACGACGGCTCGTGGTGGGCGGAGCACAGCGCTGGGCTCGATTTCTCGCGGCCCGACGCCGTCGACGCGGCCGTCTTCAACGAGCTTCTGTGGCTAGGCCTCAAGGGAGGCGCGCCGCCCTCCGGCAGTTCCGAAAGCAACTAACGTCCGTCACTCATTTTTCTTCATTTAAGTAGGGGAGACTTCGTGCGTCCTTTCGTTCTGGGTGCCGTCGCGGCGGCACTCTTGCTAGCCGGATGCGGCGGCAACGGCTCCGTCACTCCCGCCGCGTCGCCGCCGCCGGTGACGAGCACGCAGGCCGTGCCGACGACGGCCGGATCGATCGCGCTGCCGGCGGCGAACGGGATCGCTTCGTCGCTGTCGATCGCGGCCGGCGCGCCGTCGGGCCTGACGGTGACGGCGACGTCGTTCTCGACCGCGCCGGCGAACGCTCCGGCGCCGTCCTCCGCGCTCCGGCAAGTGAAGTCGGTCGCCGGCGCGACACCGTTCCTCTACGTGCAGCTGCAGTTCTCGGGAACGCTGCAGGCGAGTTATCTCGCGGGCGAGACGCTCACGCTCCCGACCACGCCGGTTGCGAGCGGCGGATATTACGTCGAGATCGACGATACGACGGTCTCGCCCGCGACAAAGCTGCTTTCCGTCGGCCCCGGCACGGTCTCGGGGCAGACCGTCACGATCGCCGATCCGACGACAGGCAACGCGGTGCTTCCGGCGTTCCTGAGCGGCCACACGTACCTGCTGCAGTTCTACACGGCGTCGGCGATGCAAGGGCAGCAGATCGCGACGAGCCCGATCGCGCACGTCATCGTCGTGACGATGGAGAACCGCACGCCCGACAACCTGTTCGGGAACATGCAGCTCGTCGGGGAGCTGGCCGCCAAAGGGGTGGTGAACATCAGGAGCGGCGGCGGACCGAGCATCGGGCTCGAATCGCCGGCCGATCCCGGGCACTCCTATCCCGAGCTGATCGGCGAGTGGGACGGCGGGAAGCTCGACGGCTTCCTCAACGACGACGTCACGCCGAGCCCGTTCCCGCCGTACGATTCTCCGGTGCCGCCGGCGGAGTTCGCGGCCTTCGGCTTGCCGGCGAACTTCGTCGAAGGGACCGTCCCCGAATCGGAAGTCGAAGTGTACGAAGCGCTGATGCTGACGTACGGCTTCTCCGACGACTTCTTCAGCTCGCGCCTCGTCCCGTCGTTCCCCGGTCACCAGTTCCTCGTCGCCGGACAGTCGGGCGCCTCGGACGACCCCGGCTCGCCCGTGTGGGGCTGCGACGCGCCGGCGAGCCCGTCGCCGCTGGTCACGAGCTTCAGCGCGAACGGCACCGAGGCGCCCGGGCCGCTGGTCACGCCGTGCTTCTCGTACAACTCGCTGGCGACGCTGCTCGACGCGAAGTCGATCACCTGGAAGTACTACACCGGCGCGCCTCAGACGAGCGACGGGAACATCGACGCGTACGGTGCGATCGCCCCGATTCGCTACGGGCCGGATTGGCAGAACAACATCTCGATCCCGCTCACGAACATCGGCTCGGACATCACGAACTGCACGCTGCCGTCGGTCTCGTACGTCAACGCGCCGGCATTCGCCTCGGATCACTCCGGGACGCTCTCGGCCGGAGGTCCGGGCTTCGTCGGCGACCTGTATCTGCAGTTGATCCAGACGCTTCAGTCGGCGAACGCCGACTGCCAGTACTACAACAACACCGTCATGTTCGTCACGTGGGACGATTCGGGCGGCTGGTCCGATCACGTCGCGCCGCCCAAGGACAGCGTCGGCAACTCCTTCGGCTTCCGCGTCCCGCTCATCGCGATCTCGCCGTACATTCAGACCGGGTACCTGGCCGCGACGGCCGGCGACAACGCGTTCGTCCTCGACGGCATCACGGCGAGGAACCCGACCGCCTTCTACGACTTCGGCAGCATCATGCTCTACATCGAAGAAAATTACGGCCTCGGGGCGGGAGCGCTGGGAACGCGCGATCTCGACGCGCTCAATCGCGGCGGCGACTTCACGAACGTGCTGTTCAACTACACGCGCGCGCCGATCCAACCGCTCGGCGGCCTGCTGCTGACGGATTTCAAACGCAAGGTCGGTACGTCGAGTGCACGAGCGACGCTCGCTTATCCGAACGAAGCCGTCGACGATGACAAGTAACGCGTAGCCGCCGTGCCGAAGGCGCGGCCGAAACATGACGTCCGAAAGGCACAAGCATGTCGAGGCCGCGCGTCCTGCCACTCGTCGCCTTAGCGTTTGCGGTCGCGCTCGCGACCGGGGCGGGCGCGGCGGCGCAAACCGCCGCGCCGCCGCCGAAGCCCTTGCCGAGTTGGAGCTGGCCGCCGATCCCCGGCTGCCTCGCCGACCCGGAGATCAAGACCAGCGGAACGACCGACTACGACTCGCCGCTGTGCGCGGTCTACGAACGCCTGCTCGAAGGCGGCGCGACCGAGATCGAGCTCGAGTCGGCCCGGCGTCTCAACGGCGAGTTGGATGGCGTGCTCTATCCCGCGTTCTTGCCGGGGACCGAAGTCGTGCGCTTCGTCACCGACCGCTTCGACCGCGAGTTCCACGGCCCGAGCGGACTGGTGCGCGTCTCGACCTCGGCCGTGACGGCGCGCAGCGGATCGTGGTGGACGGCGTTGGCGACCGTGAGCGACGGAACCCGGCTGCTCGGCGCGGAGGCGATTCGAGCGAAACTCGCCTTGACCGGCACGCCCTCGTGTCTTGCCTACGCTTCGCTGGTGCGTGACGGCGTGCGCGGCTACATGGGCGTCGTCGCCCCGGCCTTCGACGAGCCCGGCGGCGGTCTCGAGTTCTGGTTCCCGCCCGGCGCGGTCGTGGCCGGCCCGGTCGCCGATCTGCCGGGAACGTCCGGCTGCGGCGGCTCGTGAAAAACCTAGACTACGCGGGTCCCGCGAGCCCGGCGAACGGCCGGGACTCGCGCTAACCGAGGCGCTCGGCCGCCTCGCGTAAACCTGCGATGATGTCGTGCGGCGCCGGCGGACAGCCGCGCACGACGACCTGCGCGCCGAGCTCGGCGACCGCGCCCCGGCCGGCCTCGGGCGCTTCGCTCCAGGGGCCTTCGCCGGCCGCGCAGTCTCCGACCGCGACGACGACGTACGGCTGCGGCACCGCCTCGAGCGTCTCGCGCGCGGCGCTGCGCATCGCCTCGGTCTGCGGTCCCGTCACGGTCACGACGTCGGCATGGCGCGGCGAGGCGACGATGTCCCAGCCCTCCTGCGTGATGTCGTAGAAGGCGTTGTTGAGCGCGTTCATCTCGTGCTCGCAGCCGTTGCAGCTGCCGCAGACGAGGTGCCGGATCCCGAGCGATCGGCGGTAGCCGCTCATCGCCGCACCGTGCCGTTCATCGGTCCACGCAGGCGTAGCACAGGTTGAAGCTCTTGTTGACGAGCGGAAAGTCCGGGACGATGTTGTCTTCCATCGCGCGCACGACCACGGGCCAGTTGCGGTACGACGCGGAGATCGCGTGCAGCCGCTCGATCCGTCCGCTGCCGTCGAGGTGCACGGCGAGGGTCTCGGCACCGCGCGGCCCCTCGACCGCCGCCAGCGCCGTGCCGCTCGCGGGCGCGAGCTCGACGACGGCGTTCGCACTTGCGGGGTCGGCGTCGTCGAGCGTTTGCAGCGCTTCCTCGACGAGCCGGAACGACTCGCTCAGCTCGTCGCGCTTGACCGAGCAGCGGGCGAAGACGTCGCCGCCGGCGTGGCTTGCGACGTGGACCGCGAGCCGGCGATACGCCCCGTAGGGCGCGAACGTCCGCACGTCGCGTTCGCCGCGCGAGCCGCGCTGGGCCGGCCCTACCGCGCCGAAGACGCGCGCGGTCTCGTGCGCGACCGCGCCCGTATGCAGCCAGCGCGAGACGACCGAGCCGTTTCCGAAGAGCCTGCCGGCGTACCGCTCGACGTCGTCCGCGAGCGCGCCGAGCGCGGCGCGCAGCTCGCCGGGCGCCCGCAGCACGCCCGCCCCGAGACCGCCCGGCACGATCGCGTCGAACAGCAAGCGGTGTCCCGCAGCCTGGGCGCAGAGGCGCATCGCCCGTTCCTTCAGCGCCATGCCATTCGCGAAGCCGGGCGCCCAGCCGGCCGCCGAAGCGGCGGCGGCGAGGTCGGCGAGATGGTTGTAGATCCGCTCCAGCTCGCAGACGACCAGACGCCCGAGCTCGACCTCGGGCGCGAGCACCGCCCCGGCGAGCCGCTCGAGCGCAAGCGCGTAGGCGTGAGAGCGCGCGGCGCTGCAGCCGCCGCAGATCCGGGCGACGCGCCGCGCCGCCGCGAGCGCGGGCTCGCCTTCGAGCGCGCGTTCGCAGCCGCGGTGTCCGTAGCCGAGCTGCGCGTCGAGGAAGATGACCGTTTCGCCGCCGGAGCTGAAGGTGAAGCGTCCGGGCTCGATGATGCCGGCATGGACCGGGCCGACGACGATGTGCATCAAGCCTGTCCCGCTGGCCAGGATCGCCGGCGGCATCGCTCCGCCGTGCGCGCGGAACGGACGCGGGTCGGGCAGATCGGCGAACCGCACGCCGCGCTCGTCGCTCATCTCGCGTTCGTCCCAGGCGAAAAGCGGCAAGGCGTTGGCGAACGAGTGCAGCGCGGCGCCGGGCTCGAGCGGAAACGAGAGCGCGAGCGGACCGCCCGGTTCGAGGAACAGGTAGTGCGCCGCACCGCCGCCGGCGTACGCGCCGAGCGGCATCCCCTCGCGGCAGCGCACCTCGATCTCGTCCTCGCGGGCGGCGCGCGCCTGCTGCCCGGCCTGCGCCGTCACGGAGCCGCTCCCGCGACCGCGGTCGCCGCCGAGACGAGCACGCCGCCGAGCGCGGTCCACGGCACGAAGGCGGCGGCGAACGCGCCGGCGAGCGCGACGGCGGCGGCACCGGTCGAGAGCGGCGTGCGCAGCGGACCGCCGAGGGCTTTCTTGTGCGGATGCGGGCTGCCCGACTCGATCTCGATCGCGGCCCGCGAGAGGGCGGTGAAGGCCAGTGCGACGCCGACGAGCCCGGCCCCGAGCGGCAGCCAGGCGTGCGCGATCACGCCCGCCATCACCACGAGCAGCTCGCTGACGAAGATGCCGAAGGGCGGCATCCCGGCCAGCGCCGTCAGCGTCGCCAGCAGCATCTTTCCCGCGGGTCCCGAGCGCCACAGCCCGTGCAGTTCGCCGAGCGCGGTCGTCTGCTCGCGGCGCTGCACGAGGCCGGCGCTGAAGAAGGCGGCCGATTTGGCGAAGGCGTGCGCGATCACGTGCACGAGCGCTGCGAGCCTGCCGAACGGTCCGCCGAAGCCGAGCGCGAGAGCGACGATCCCGGCGTGCTCGATCGTCGAGTACGCCAGCAGACGTTTGAGCTCGGTCTGCCCCAGCATCAGCGTTCCCGCGAAAACGGTCGAGAGCGCGCCGGCGGTCAGCAGAATCGCGCGCGCGAGCGGCTCGGCGCCGAGCACCGCCGCCACCTCGAGGGTGCGGATGAGCGCGTAGAGCGCGCAGGAGACCAGCACGCCCGAAAGCAGGCCGCTGACCGGCGCGGGCGCTTTGGAGTGGGCGTCCGGGAGCCAGGAGTGCATCGGGACGAGACCGGCCTTGGTCGCGAATCCGATCAGCATGAGCGCGACCGCCAGTCGCGCGAGCGGCGGCGCGTTCGACGGGGCGTGAGCCGCGATCGCCTTCCACGAGAGCGCCTCCGCCGGCGCGATCCCGGCGGCCAGCGTGACGTGCGCCAGCACGAGCATGCCGAGCAGCGCGAAGGCGATCCCCACGCTGCACAGCACGAGATATTTCCAAGCCGCTTCGAGCGAGGCCGACTCGCTCGCGAAGCCGACGAGGAACGCCGTCGCCAGCGTCGTCGCCGAGATGCCCAGCCACAGCACCGTGAAGTTGGTGGCGAGCACGACCAGCAGCATCGCGCTCCAGAACGCGCCGAGCAGCCCGAAATAGACCGAGACGCGCGACCAGGCGGCGGCCGCTTGCGGATCGCCCACGATGTCGCCGACGCGCTGCCCGAAGGCCGCGCCGCCCGACGAGAACCAGGTCGCGAGCAGCGCGATGCTCGAGACGAGCGCCGCGAAGCCGAGCGAGAGGCCGTCGACGCGGCCGATCAGGGTCGCCGGAAGGAGTGCGGCGAGCGTGCTGAGGACGAGCCGCGCCTCGCGTCGCGGGCCGCCGGTCGGCAAGAAGAGCGGCAGGAGCGAGGCGGCGAGCGGCGCGAGGATGACGGCGACGAGCAAGATCATCCGCGCAGCCTCTTGAGCGACTCGACGTCGAGCGCGGGATGGTGCGTCGCGAACTCGCGGATCAGCGCGAGTCCGATGAAGGTTCCGACCAGCGCGTCGAAGGTCGCGCCGAGCTCGATCGATTCGGGAAGCTGCGGCGCGAGCGCGGCACCGGCCAGGGTGACGCCGGCGCCGAGCACCAGCAGCCCGAGGATGTGGGAGAGCACGTTGCGGTGCACGATGAGCGTTCCGACGCCGCACAGCACGACGTAGGCGACCAGCCGCTGCAGCGGGATCGCGCTCAGCGCGGGGATGTGCGCGGCCGCCGCCGAGACCAGCGCGAAGCCGATCGCGAGCAGCAGGCGCAGCGGAAGCGTCAGCGAGGGGCGCAGGTCGGCCGCGGTCGGATTCCCGCGCACGAAAAGGATGACGCCGAGCGGTGCGACGACGACCTTCATCAGCGTCGTGACCACGAAGAAGGCGAGCGCGACCGGCGAGGCGAGCACCGAGGGGAAGATGAGCAGGCTGGCCGTCACGGCCAGCACGGCGTAAGCCGCCAGCACGAAGACCGTGCGCGCGCTGACGATCAGCACCGCGCCGGCCAGCAGCACGAGCAGCTCGACGTTCACGGCGTGCCCCCGATGAGCCGCAGCCCGATGCCGGTCGCGGCCAGGATGAAGGCGGTCCCGAGCACCTGCGGCACCTCGAAGAGACGCAGCTTGGCGAGCGCCGTCTCGACGAACGTGATTCCGCAGGCCATCGCCAGCGCCCAGCCCAGGTGCGCCCACCAGGCCTGGCCGGGCAGCAGAAGCCCGCCGAGCAGCAGGAAGGCGAATTGCTTGACGTAGGCCGCGCCGTGCAGCAACGCCAGCTGCCAGCCGGAATACTCGAGGAGCAAACCTTCGTGGACCATCGTCAGCTCGTAGTGCGTCTCTTGGTTGTCGACCGGGACGCGCGCCGTTTCGGCGAGCGCGACCAGGAAGAAGGCTGCGAAGGCGAGCACCGAGGCCGGCGAAAAGGGCAGCGCGTTCAGCGCGGAGATCTTCGTGCCGCCGCTCAGGGCCGCGGCGCCGAATAGCGAGAAGAGGAGCGCCGGCTCGACCAGCGCCCCGAAGGTCGCCTCGCGGCTCGCCGCCATCCCGCCGAACGAGCTGCGCGTGTCGAGCGCGGCCAGGAGCAGCGCGAACCGGCCAAGGGCCAGGAGCAGGACGAGCGCGACGGCGTCGGCGAGCGGGTCGAGGGCGTTGCGCGGCCCGAGCGGCAAGCCCGCCGCGAAGGCCAGTGCGACGCCGAGGACCACGCCCGGAGCGGCGATCGTGACGGGCGAGGCCCCCTCGGGGAGCAGCGCCTCCTTCCCCCACAGCTTGACCAGGTCGCGATACGGCTGTACGGGCGAAGGCCCCGGCCGGCCCTGGAGCCGCGCGCGCAGCGATTTCATCGCTCCTTGCAGCAGCGGAGCGAGCGCGGCGATCGCCGCGACTTGCAGGACGGGGATCGCGAGCGAGAGGGCGTTCATCGGGCCGCGACCACGGTGAGGATCAGCGCGGCGACGGCATAGGCCAGGTAGAGCCGCAGGCTTCCGCTCTGCACCAAACGGGAGCGCCGCACCACGCGCAGGGTCAGCGCCGCGAAGCGGCGGGCCGTCTCGTCGACCAGATAGCGGCTGTCGGTCTGGTAGACGATTCGCTGCGGAAACCAGCGTGAGTCGCCGCCCTCGAGCGTGCGCCGCGACTCCGGAGCGAGCACGAAGGCGAAGATGCGCCGCAGCGGCTTCGCGAAGGCGGTCGCGGTGTAGGCGGCAGCGGGCGTGACGGGCGAGCCGCACGTCCAGGTCGGGACGCTGCGCACCCCGCGCCGGCGAGCCAGCGCCAGGGCGGCGAGCGCGCCCGCCAGCGGCAGCAGCGCCAGCGTCACGGGCAGGACGGGAAGCGTCGGGAAGGCGGGCGGCGGCACGTGCAGCACGGTCGCCGCGACTCGGCCCAGCGGCCCGAGCGCCAGTCCGGGCAAGAATCCGAAGAGCGTGCAGAGCGCGGCGAGCAGCACGAGCGCGGCCGCCGGCACGCCGCCCCGTTCGCGCTCGGGGGGCTTCGTTTGCTTGCGGCGCGGCTTGCCCAGGAACGCGATGCCGTAGACGCGCGCGAAGCAGGCGACGGCGAGCCCGCCGGCCAGGGCCAGGCCGGCGATCGCGCCGAGCATGGCGACTTTGGCCGCGGGGTCGCGCGCGACCAGCTCGGCGGCCAAGCTCCGGAAGATCAGCCACTCCGAGGCGAAGCCGTTGAAAGGCGGCAGCCCCGCGATCGCCGCGCAGCCGATCAGAAAGGCCGGCGCGGTCCAAACCATGTGCCCGCGCAGTCCGCCGAGCTTCTCGAGATCGACCGTCCCTTCGCTGTCCGCGACGGCGCCCGCACCCAGGAAGAGCAGCGCCTTGAAGAGGCCGTGGTTGAAGGCGTGAAAGAGCGCCGCGGTCAGGGCGAGCGCGGCGACGTCCGGGAGACGTTCGGCGCCGGCGACCAGCGTCGCGCCGAGCCCGATGGCGACGATCCCCGCGTTCTCGACCGACGAATAGGCCAGCAGCCGCTTGAGGTCGCGGTCGACCATCGCGTAAAGCACGCCGGCGACGGCGCCGGCGGTCCCGATCGCGACGATCGCGATCCCCCAGGCGAGCGGTGCCGGAGCGGCCAGCGTCAGCGTCACGGTCGCGAGACCGTAGAGGGCGACCTTGAGCATCCCGCCCGAAAGCAGCGCCGAAGCGTGCGGCGGCGCGACCGGGTGCGCGCGCGGAAGCCAGAAGTGCAGCGGCACGAAGCCCGCCTTCGAGCCGAAACCGAGCAGCGCGAAGGCGAGGACGGCGTTGCGCGTGCCGGCGGGGAGCGACCCTGCGCTTCGCGCGATGAGGCCGAACGAGGGCGAGCCGGCCTGGTACGCCAGGAGAGCGAGTGCGACCAGCACGCAGGCCGCGCCCGTCTGCGAGACGAGCAGATAGAGAGCGGTCGCGCGGCGCACGCTGCGCCGCTCGTGATGCGTGGCGATGATGAAGGCCGAGACGAGCGCCATCGCTTCCCAGGCGAAGAAGAAGACGGCTACGCTCTGCGCGCACAGCACGAGCAGCATCGCCGCGCTGAAGGCCGCGATCAGGACTGCGTCGAGCGCGCTTCCGCGCTCCACGCTCCACAGCGCGACGGCAGCGTCGAGGAGGGCGAGCAGCAGGCAGAAGACCGCTCCCAGCGGCGTGACGCCGAAAACGAGGGCGAGCGCCGGGATCGGACCCTGGAATGCGCCCAGCGGCGCGCCGCCGTGGGCGAGCGCGAGCCCTCCCAGGAGCGCCGCCGCCAGCGCGACGGCCGCCGTCGCCGCGACCCCGAGCGCGCGCACTTACGCTCCGCCGCGCAGCTCTTCCAGCACGCTCTGGACCGAGACGAGCTGGTTGTCGAAGACCGCCCGCGCCGAATCCAGAAGCTGCCAGATCGCCGGATCGCGCACTTCGTAGCGGATCGTGTTTCCTTGCCGCTCGGTCGTCACGAGATTGCGGGCCCGCAGCACCGCGAGCTGCTGCGAGAGCGTCGATTGCTCGACGCCGAGCCGGTCGCGCAGCTCGGTCACGTTCAGCGGGCCGCCGCGCAGCTCGTCGAGGACCTGGATGCGCAGCGGGTGCGCCAGCGCTTTGAAGAATTCTGCCTTGAAGGCATATCTCATTATTTGAATATTATATTATGTCCCCGTGCTCTGCTCCCGCCGGCCGCCGTCCGCCGTCCCGCCCAGCGCTCGCGTGCCGGCGTATGGGGGCAAGGCAGTCGGGCAAGCTCATCGGACCTTCTCAACTTCGTCACATCCCATAGCTACGATGAGTGGTGGAAAGTTTCTTCACGACTTGAACGCGAGGGTGGAAAGATGAGGGTGATGCACGACCGGTTTGCAGATGCGATGGAGCTGCCGCCGGATATCCTGCAGCCCAACGTCTTTCCCTTGAGCTGGGAGGTCCGGACGCCGAAACTGGAAGAAGTCTGGGCGGCATCGCAGCGCGAGTACTGGGATCCCGGCAAGCTTCCGTGGGAGACCTTTCACCCCGGCCGCTACACTTGGGAGGAGCGCGAGGCGATCGCCTATTGGTGGTCGCTGCTCTCGGTCTTCGAAGCCTCCGCGCCGCCCGTCTTCGCGGAGGCCCTGATCAAGGCGTACGAGGTGCACGAAGAGGACCCCGTGCGCCGCGCGTTCTTCTCGCTGCTGCGCGACGAGCACAACCAGGAGCAGCTCTGCGGGATGGCGATCGCGCGACTGCTCGAATCGGCCGGCCCGCTCGTCTACGAGCCGAAGACCGAGCTCGGCGAGAAGGCCCGCCGTAACGTGCGCTGGCTCTACTACAACGGCGCGCGCTATTGGAGCGGCTACCGCAAAGCCGTCCCGAAGTACAGCTTGGTCGTGCTGTTCGGCTCGTTCCTGATGGGCGAGATCGCGGCCGCCACGATTTTCCGTCAGATGGCTCGCGGCTGCACCGAGCCGGTCTTCAAGGAGGCGTTCCTCAACGTCGAACGCGACGAGGCGCGCCACATGGCGCTGTGCATCGCGCTGATGGAGCGCGACTATCCGAAGCTCTCGGGTGAGGAGAAGCTGCTGATCGCCAAGCAGGTCCGCGCCGGCTATCTCTTCCTCTCCGCCGTGCTCTTCGAGCCGTCTGAGGAATTCTGGGATCTGCCCGGCGACTTCATCGGCGTCCAGCGCCACTGCGAGGAGGTCGCGCGCGCCGCCGGCTTCGGCATTCCGCGCTTCGACGTGAAGAAGGAAAACTGGCGCAACGCGATGCTCAAGTTCAAGGACGTGCTCGACCGCTACGAGATCCCGTTCCCGGCGATCCCCGAGGTCGGCATCGCGGGCCTCGAGATCCGCCATGTGGACATGCCCCAGATCATCCCGGCCTTCTGAAGTCCGCCGGCCGCGGCAGCCCAAGGCGGCTCGCGTTCCCGAGCAGAACGGAGCGGCGTGCAACCGCGATGGAACGCCGCGCTGTACGACGGCCGGCACGCATTCGTCTACGAGTACGGCCGCGAGCTCGTGGCGCTGCTCGATCCGCAGCCCGGTGATCGCATCCTCGATCTCGGTTGCGGGACCGGGCATCTGACGCGCGCGATCGCCGAGGCGGGGGCCGACGTGGTCGGCCTCGACGCGTCGGCGGAGATGCTGGAGCGCGCCCGGCGCGAACACCCGGATCTGACGTTCGTCGAAGCGGATGCGCGAACGTTCGCGCTCGCACCGGCCTTCCACGCGATCTTCTCGAACGCGGCGCTGCACTGGATCGGCGAGCCCGAGATCGTCGCGGCCCGGATCGCGGCGCACCTGCGGCCCGGCGGGCGCTTCGTGGCCGAGTTCGGCGGGAAGGGGAACGTCGCGGCGCTCCTCGCGGCGTTCGACGGCGCG
The DNA here is from genome assembly GCA_963834485.1 of Vulcanimicrobiota bacterium. GTDB lineage: Bacteria > Vulcanimicrobiota > Vulcanimicrobiia > Vulcanimicrobiales > Vulcanimicrobiaceae > CAWICD01. The sequence continues at coordinate 72,320 of CAWICD010000007.1, read as the reverse complement.
GCGCGCGAGCTGGCGGGGCGCGCCGTCGCGAACCCGCTGTACTTTCCGGCGCTGGGCGCGTATGCGACGGTGCTCGAAGGCGCCGGCCTCGAAGTGCGCTTCGCGGCGCTCTTCGACCGCCCGACCCGGCTCGAGGACGGCGAGCGCGGTCTGGCGGCGTGGGCCGCGATGTTCCTTCCCAGCACGGCGCTGGATGGTCTCGACGAAGCGACGCGCGGCGCCGTCGTCGCGCGCGCCGCCGAGATGCTGCGGCCGACGCTCTTCCGCGACGGCTCGTGGTACGCGGACTACCGGCGTCTGCGGGTCGTTGCGGTGCGTCCGGCGTGATCGACCTGCACACGCACCTCCATCCGCCCAAGCTGTTCGCTGCGATCAGGCGCTGGTTCGCCGAGCGCAGCTCGTGGGATCTGAGCGAGCAGCCGATGGAGCCGCGCGAGGTCGCCGCGACGCTGCGCGCGAACGGCGTCGAGCGTTTCGTGTTCTGCAGCTACGCGCACAAGCCCGGGGTCGCGCGCGAGCTCAACGCCTGGCTGGCGCAGACCTCGCGCAGCTTGGGCCGCTACGGCCTTCCCCTGGCCACGACGCACCTCGACGACCGCGATCCCTTCGAAGACGTGCGCCAGGCGCTCGACGACGGCTGCGTCGGCCTCAAGATCCACGAGGACGTGCAGCGCCTCGCAGTCGACGATCCGCGCTTCGATCCGATCTACGAGCTGCTCGCCGAGCGGCGCGGCTTCGTGCTGGCGCACGTCGGACCGATCCCATGGGAGTACAAACCGCGGGACGGGCTGACCCGCGTTTCGCGCGTGCTCGAGCGGCATCCCTCGCTGGCCTTCGTCGTCGCGCATCTCGGCCGGCCCGACACGGCCGAATACTTCGCGCTGATGGAGCGTCACCGGCAGCTCTATCTCGACACGACGATGGTCTTCGCGCCGCCCTCGCCCGTGCGCCGCGAAGCCTTTCACGATCGCGCGCTGCTGCGGGTCCATGCCGGCAACGTCGTCTACGGGAGCGACTTCCCCAACGTGCCGTACCCCTACGAGAGCGAGCGGCACGGCTTGCAGGCGCTCGCGCTCGGCTCGTCCGCCGAGAGCGCGATCCTGCGCGACAACGCCGCTCGGCTGCTGCGCCGCGTGATCGGCAACTAGCCGCGCGAGGCTTCCCGGCCGCCGCGGCACGGGGCCGCCTCAAAGACTCGTGAGGCTTGCGTGGAAGGTGGCCGCATGAGCGAACGAGCCTCTTTCGCAACTCCCGTGAGCGTCGCCGAGGCTTACGGCGTCTCGACCGTGTACGAAGCGGCCGGCCGCACCGGGCTGGTCGACCTCGAGCTGATCTCGATCGTTCCCGGCGCGAAGGTCGCCGGACTCGCGCGCACGGTGCTCTGCGGGCAGGACGACAACCTCATGGTCCCCGCCGCGATCGCGCACGTTCGCAGCGGCGAGGTGCTGGTCGTGCGGATGCCCGAGAGCCGCCCGGTCTCGCTCCTGGGCGGACTGCTGGCGGAACAGTGCGTCGCGCGCGGAGTGGCGGGCGTCCTCGTCGACGCGGCCGTGCGCGACGTCGAGGAGATTCGTGCGCTCCGCCTGCCGGTTTGGGCGCGCTACGTACGCGCGCGCAGCGCGGCGAAGAAGGTCGTCGGTACGCTCGATGCGCCCATCGAGATCGGCGGCACGACGATCGCGACGGGCGACCTGATCGTGCTGGATGCCGACGGTGCGGTCGCGGTCGCCGCCGCGCGCGTCGACGAGGTGCTGGCCGCCGCGGCGGCGCGCGTCGCGCAAGAGCGCGCCAAGCTGGAGCGCTACCGGCGCGGCGAGCTCTCGTACGACCTCGACGGCCTGCGCGCGCTGGTCGAACGCCGGTAGGCAAGGCGGGCCGCGCTGGCGCGGCCGCGAGCTGAAATGCCGACGTTGCCGCTCGATGCGCTCTTGGTCGTTCTGCTGCTGGGCGTCGCGTATCTGTTCGCACGCGTGACGGCGAGCGCGGGCCTCCCGCCGCCGGTCGCGGTGACGCTGGTGGGGATCGCGGCCGGGGGAATCCTGCCGTTCTCGCGGCAGATCGAGCTCGGTCCGCTGCTCTTCGGTTTGTTCCTCCCGGCGCTGATCTTCGAGTCGACCTGGGACATGAATGCGGCCGCGCTGTGGCGCGTGCGCGGCACCGTTGCGGCGCTGGCCTTTCCCGGCGTGCTGTTGACGGCAGCGCTGATCGCGCTGGGCGCGCGCTTCGCCGGCATCAGCTGGGGCGCCGCGCTCACGCTGGGCGCCATCTTGGCCGCGACCGATCCGATCGCGGTCCTCGGCCTCTTCCGCAAGCTGTCGCTGCCCGTCGAGCTGCTGACGATCGTCGAGGGCGAGTCGATCGGCAACGACGCCGTCGCGCTCGTCCTGGTGCAGACGCTCGTGCCGCTCGCGGCGCTCGGTGCCGGTTGGGCCGTGGCCGGCGCGGCGGCGCTCCAGTTCGCATACGTCGCCTGCGCCGGCGCAGCGCTCGGGATCGCGCTCGCGTACGTCGCGTCGCGTGCCGCCGCGCTGCTCGACAACGCTTTCGCGGCGATCCCGCTGACGATCGTCGTCGCCTACGGCAGTTACGCCGCGGCGAGCGCGCTTGGTGCTTCGGGGATCTTCGCCGTCGCCGCCGCGGGGATCGCGCTGCGCTCGCAGACCCGCGCTTCGATCGGTGCCGCGGCCTCGGAGCGGATCGACCGCTTTTGGGATCGCAGCGCGCTGCTCGCCAACGCGGTCGTCTTTCTCTTGGTCGGCTTGACGCTGCGGCTGGAGCGGATCTTCAACGAGCCCACGCTCATCGCGCTGACCCTGCTCGGCGTCGTCGCGGCGCGGGCCCTGCTCGCCTACGTCCTGGCGCGTCCGCCGGTCCGCGGGCCGGCGGCTTCGGGCTGGAAGCACGCGATCGCGCTGGCCGGACTGCGCGGCGGTCTCTCGCTGGCGATGGCGCTCCAGCTCCCCGCGGGCTTTCCCTCGCGGCCGGCGCTGATCGACGCGGTGTTCGCGGTCGTCTTCCTGACGCTCGTGGTCGCCGGCCCGACGCTCGCGCCGATCCTGCGCCGCGTCGCTCCGAACGTCGGCGCGAACGGCTTAACTTCTTAAAGTAAGCATAACGCAATTTTCAGATGCACGCGGGCGGGAACGCTTGCCAGGAATGGAACCCGGCAGCCATATGGCGCGCAGCGATGTTCGCATCGGCTCGCACCCGACCGCCCTTTCGGCAGCGGTCCTATTCTTCGCCGCCTCGCTGACGGCGCTGCTCTCGCACCTGGCCATCGACGTGCTGGGCAATTGGTTCTTGGCCGACGACGCCTACGACCACGTCGCGCACGACTCGCGGGCGCTGATCTGCACGGCCGTGTTGGGCTGCGCCCTGGCGGCGTTGGCGTTCGCCGCGCGCGCCGCTCTGCGCGAGGCGCGCGGTTCGGAGGGCGCCTTGCGCGACGTCTTGCGGGCAGCGCTGCCCGCCTCGCCCTGGCGCTATCTCGCGCCGGTCGCGGCCGCATCGTTGATGCTGGTGACGGCGATGGAAGCCCTGGACGCGTCGCTGGCCGGCCGGCCCCCCGACGACGTTGCGGATCTGCTGGGCGGCTCGCTCGAGCTGGGGCTCGGCGTCGTGGCGGCCGTCGCAGCCGTCGTGACGGCCGCGGTCTGGTGCTGCGTGCGGCGTCTCGCCCGGCTGCATCGCACGCTCGTCGAGCTCGCCGTCGCATTCGTGTCATTGCTGCGAGCGGCCGGCCGCGGCGTCGTGCACGGCGCCGCCTGGCGTCCGTTCCGCACGTGCGCCCACGCTCTGCTGCTGGCACGCCGCGCCGCCGGCCGCGCTCCTCCTCGTTCTCTCCGCGCCGCCGCATAACAACTTCGCTCGCGCGGCTTGCGGGCCGCAAGGAGAACGCTTTGCTTTCGATTCGAAGGTGGCCGCGCGTCGCGGCCGCCGTCCTCACCTGCGCTCTGCTCTCGAGCGCACCCCTTACGGCTTGGGCCGGCGCGCCCGCCACGATCGCCGGCGTCGTCGACGACGCCCAGAGCGGTCTGCCGCTCTCCGGCGCGACGGTCTCCGCCGTCGGCACCAGCCTGCACGCCAGCACGGACCGCAGCGGCGGCTTCGCGCTGCCGCCGATCCCGGCCGGAACCTATCGCTTGCGCGTCGAGCGCGACGGTTATCAGCCGACGCTCTCCGATCCGGTGAGCGCGGCCGCCGGCGCGACCGTCGAGGTGACCCTCACGGTGCAGGCCGCACCCAACGCCAGCGCGCTCAAGACGATCGCGAACACCTCGACGCGCGCGACCGAGTCGCTGCAGCGCTCGAGCACGATCTACCGCACCCTTTCGCCCGAGACGCTGCTCGAGACCGGCACCTGGCGCTTCGGCGACGCGCTGCGCGAATTGCCCGGCGTGCAGAATTCGATCGCGGGCGATACGGCCGCGCTCGGCGACGACCTGCAGCTCGAAATCCGCGGCCTGGGCCCGTCGGAGACGACCGCCACGCTCGACGGACACCCCATCGGGTTTGGAATCCCCAGCGGCTTCAACTATCAGCTCTCGCCGTCGTTCGGTCTCAAGAACGTGACGGTCTACTACGGTTCCGGCGGGACCGATTTGAGCGGTTACGACGCCATCGGCGGGATCGTCGACTGGCAGACGATCGATCCGACGCCCGACCAGCGCATCATCTTCACCCAGGGCGCGGGAACGTTCTCGAGGGCGCTGACGAACCTCACGGTGACCGGCACCACCGATCGCTTGGGCTACGCCTTGTCCGCGGGCGTCGCCGGCCTCGACGGGCCCTACAAGAACGATTATTTCTACCAGCCCGGTGCGGCCTACGATCCCTCGGCGACCAATCCCGCGGTTCGCAACCTCGCCGTCTATCGCGATGACTCTACCGCCGTCTCGCGCGATTTCGTCGGCAAGCTGCGCTACTCGCTCAGCGACGCGACCCACCTGACCTTCACCAGCGTCAACAGCGACTATTGGGAGGACAAGACCGGCAACGGCGATGCGGACTATTACACGCCGCAATACGCGCTCGCGCTCGGCCAGAACCTGCTCGCCAACAAGAGCGCGAAGGATACGTGCCCGGCCGGCGAGTTCACCGCGACGAACGCCAACGGCGTGCCTTGGGGGACCGGCCCGAACGGCCTGCCCGACGGCGGCAGCGCGTGCCAGACCCCGGCCTCGTACGCGAACGACGTGACCGGCTTGCAGGGTGCGGGGCCGGCTTGGCAGGCGTTCAACTTCAACGACCAGGCGCTGCACTTCGATACGGGCGGGGCGCGCCACACGCTGCGGGTCGACGGTTTCACCGACCGCTACCTCGACACCGTCGACCGCACGTTCCGCCTGCCCTTCAAAGCGGTGTACGGAGACGACCCGAGCTGGCGCAATTACGCGGTCGACACGACCGGCGTCTCGGCCAGCGACGATCTCTATCTCGGGAACCACCAGCTCGGCTTCGGCTACGAATACACCAATTTCGCCTACAAGCTCCAGTCCAACGGAGCGCTCAAGGGCGCCCCGATCGTGAACGAGACGAACTTCTTCCTGCGCGAAGCCTACCGTCCGAACGGCTCGCCGTTTTCGGCATACTTGAGTGCCTATTTCAAGCACGCGACCACGACCAACACGTCGTACGTCGACCCGCGCCTCTCCGGCATCTACACCGCGCCGCGCGGCAACGACGTCGTGCGCGCTTCGCTCGGCGCGACGACGGCGCAGCCGCCGGCGAACGACTTGAACCAGGCCTTCACCCCCTCGAGCTTGGTCACCGCGGGCGGCGGGGGCGGCTTCTCCTGCGCGAAGATCAACTCGGTCGGCTCCGTGCCCTCTTCCGAACTCAAGCCCGAGCGCGGCGTCGACGAGGAGCTCTCCTACGGACACCGCTTCTCCGGCGACAGCCAGGTCCAGGTCGCGTTCTACAACACGAACGTCTTCAACAAGATCTATTCGACGACCACGGCGCTCGCGCAGACCGGGACGGGCTTCATCGATCCGGCCACGCTCGCCGCGGCGATGGCGCTGGCCTCGTCGAACTGCGGCAACGTGAATCCGCTGACGGTCTTGGGCGTGACGGGTCCCATCAATCTAGGACAGCTGCGCGCCCAGGGCTTCACGGTCAGCGGGCGCGAGCGCGTCTTGCCGCAGCTGTTCTTCGACTACGACTACGCGACCACGTCGACGACGATCCAGTCGGCCTCACCGCTGTTCTACCAGCAGAACCTGACCTACATCCAGGGCGCGCAGCTGCCGCGCGTTCCTCTCCACACGTTCAACGTCTCGGCCGACGGCACGCCGGCCAAGGGGCTCGACGTGCGCTACACGCTGCACTGGGTCTCCGCCAACAACAGCAAGAGCCTGCCGCCGTACAGTTACAGCGATCTGCGCCTCACCTCGCGCGCCGGTCCGGGCAACTTCACGGTCGCCGTCTCGAACCTGTTCAATCAGAACGCGTTCATCGACGGCCTGATGAACGCCGGCCAGCCGCTGGCCCTCAACCAGTACGCGACGGCCGCCTCGTACGCGGCGGAAACGGGTGCCAGCGCGACCGAGCTGTTCGGCCTCCCCTACCGCTCGATCTACTTCAGCTACGCCTGGCAGATACGCTGAAGCGCTTTCGTCTCGAGCCGGTCGCGCCGCCGCTTCGCCGGGGGCGCGACCGGCCGGGATAAGGAAACGAGCGGTCGCCATGCGAGCGCGTCGAACGGCCGCTCGGGCCGCAGGTTGCGGGCGGCGGCGAAAGCGAAACGCGCCCATGAACGACCTCGAACGCTACTTACAACGATTTCAAGCGAAAGGTACGGGATGGCAACTCAATCGATCCCCGAGCGCGCCGCCGCGGTCACGTTCCGCGGCAGTCCGATGACCTTGGTCGGCGCCGAACTGCACGCGGGCGATCCGGCTCCGACGTTCAGCCTCACGACGACGAGCCTCGAAGCGTACACGCTCGAAGCGGCGACTGACGGCGGGAAGCGCGCCGTGCTGCTGATCGCCGTGCCGTCGCTCGACACCGGCGTCTGCTCGAAGGAGACCGACACGTTCTACCGGCGGCTGGGAGAGCTGCCTGCGGGCGTGGTGGCCGCGGTCGTCAGCCTCGACCTGCCGTTCGCCCAAGCGCGCTGGGCGGCCGAGCACGGCGTCGAGGAGAGCCTCGTGTTTCTCTCGGCGTATCGCGAACACGATTTCGGTGCTTCGTACGGCATCCTCATCAAAGAGCTCGGATTGTTGGCGCGCGCCGAGTTCGTGATCGCGAAAGACGGGACGCTTGCTTACGCGAACGTCGTTCCCGAGGTCGCGTCGGAGCCGGATTACGACCGGACCTTGGCTGCAGCCGCAAAAGCTGCGACGTAGCGCGGGGGTTCGTCGCGCGCGCGACGAACGATCGTCGTCAATGAGGTTGCGCGCCCTCGCCTTCGCCGCGCTCCTTTTCGTTGCCGCACTCGCCGGATATCGATATTTCGTGCACCGGCAGAGCAACGTCGCCGGGAGCACGATCGCCGTTTACTATTGCAAGACCGACGGAACGACGCTCGAGCCGTGGCACGTTTCGCTCGGCGCGCCCCGCGACCGCAAGAGCGTCGCCTTCTACGCGGCGACGCAGGCGGTTGCGGGGCCCCCATCCGGAACCGAAGCGATCCGCTTCCCGCAGGGAACGCTCGTTCGCGGCGTCGACGTCTCGGGCTCGGCGGCGACCGTCGACCTCGGCGGCAGCATCACGGTACCGGCCGGCGGAAGCTTCGCGGAGGACGGCGAGTTCAAAGCGCTCGTCTGGACCATGACGGCGCTGCCCGGCATCGCTTCCGTCCAGGTTACGGTCGACGGCGGACGCGTCCCCACTCTCCCGGGAGGTCACCTTGAGCTTGATGAGCCGCTTACGCGACAGAGCTGGTAGGATAGAGGCTCGCGCCGCGCTCCGCCTCGTTCTCCTCCTGGCCGTCCTCGCCGCTTGGTGCGTCCCGGCTCGAGCCGACCTCGCTCCGCCCAATTACTGGTTCGGGGGGACGAAGCTGATCTTCGCGCATCCCGAATTGAAAGCCGGCGACGTCGCCGTGGCCAGCGACGATCCCGGCTTCGTCCGTTTCTTGGGCAAGCTGGGCGCGACGTTCTCCTATGCGCCGGGCCAGCGCTACGCCGTCGTCACCAGCGCCGACCATCGCACCGTCTCGTTCGCGCTCGGCGACACGCACTTCGAAGTCGACGGGACGACGGAGACGGCGCCCTTCGCGGCCTACGCCGCCGGCGGCACCGTCTACGTGCCGCTGCTGGCGCTGGCCAAGGCGCTGTACGTGACGCCGGTCGACGACGGCGACGTGACGGTCTTGCAGCCGCAGGTCGGCGGGCTCGACGTGAAATCCGAGGGGCGCGCGACGCTCGTGACCTTCCACGGAGCGACCAAGCTGCGCTTCAAACGATTGAGCGGCCCCGGCGACGACAAGCTCGAGATCGCTTTCACGGGCACGGCATCGACGCTCGATCCGGAACGCGCGGTCGGGACGGGAGCGCTGCGCCACATCTCGATCGGGCTCGACGGCTCGGCCCGCAATCCGCGCACCGTCGTCGATTTCGATCTCGCGCCGGGCAGCGCGCAGGCCCTCGCCCCCAGCGACGCCCTCAGCGTCGTCTCGTTCGCGTTCGCTCCCGCCGGCGTCGCGCTGGGCGGGACGCCGATCCCGGCCGCCGGCGACGCGACCGTCGCGCTGGCCCCGCTGACGCTATCCTCGCTGGCGAAAGTCCCATCGGGCCGCGAAGGGCGCCGGCCGCCGCAAGCGCCGCCCGCTGCGGCCGGCGCCCTTCCGCCGGCGCCCGTTCCGCCGGCGGTCGCCATCGCCCCCCGCACGCCTCCACCGGCTGCGGCCCCGCCTGCGATCGAGCCGCCGGGGCCGCTCTCCGCGTCTCCGGCCGCGCCTCCCGCCGCGCCGCCGGCCGCTCCACCCGCGCAGATCGTCTCGGTCGCGACCGCCGCGGTCGATCAGGGCTTCAACGTGCAGCTCGCGATCACGGGCGACACCGCCTTCGAGTGGCACCGCCTCCCCGACGACCGCTGGTACGTCGACTTCAAGAACACCGAGCTGATCGCGCCGCCCCTCGACGAACCGGTGGACAGCCCTGCGGCGAGCTCTCTGCGCGTCAAACAGGTCGGAACCGCCGACGGACCCGTCGTCCGGCTCGCGCTCAGCTTGCCCTCGCCGCGGATCGTCGAAGTGTCCGCCTCCGGCGGCGGCATCACGATCCACGTCGATGCGCTCGACGACCTCGCGGCGGTGAAGGCGGGCGCCGGGGCGCTCGCCGGCGGTGCCCTGGTCGCCTCGGCCGTCGCGACCGCGCCTCCGGCACCGCTCGACCAAGCACCGCCGGTCGACGACTCGCTGTGGAATTCCTCGCCCGCCCCGCCGGTCAAGTCGAACGGCCGGCTGATCGTGATCGACCCGGGCCACGGCGGCAGCGACACCGGCGCGATGCACAACGGGCTGGTAGAAAAGTATCTGACGCTCGACATCGCGGAGCGGCTCAAGCCTCTGCTGACGGCGCGCGGCTGGCAGGTGAAGATGACGCGCGAGAGCGACGTCGACGTCTACGCTCCCAACGACTCCGCGCACGACGAGCTGCAAGCCCGCTGCGACGTCGCCAATAACGCCGGGGCCCGGCTCTTCATCAGCATCCACATCAACAGCTTCACCTCGAGCGGCCTCAACGGGACGACCGTCTACTACTACAACGGCTTTTCCTACGGCCTGGCGCGAGCGGTCCACGAAAGGCTGGCCGCGACCTTGCCCACCAATGACGACGGGATACAGAAGGCGAACTTCTACGTCATCCATCACACGGCGATGCCGGCGATCCTGATCGAAACGGCTTTCCTCTCGAACCCGGGCGACGCAGCCTACCTGCGCTCGCCGGCGTTCTTGCAGAAAGTGGCGCTCGGCATCGCCGACGGCGTCGGCAAGTACGCGACGCCGGGGCAGTCGTCTCTGAGCTCGGCGAGCGACGACACGGACAACGGGTACTGAACGATCCTCGGCATCTTCGACTCAGGTCTGGGCGGACTCACGGTGCTGCGCGCGGTGCGCGAGCGCTTGCCGCGCGAAGACCTCGTCTATCTCGCCGATCAGGCGCACGTTCCGTATGGCGACCGGCCGGCCTCCGAACTCCGCCGGCTGCTCGCGGACAACGTCGCCTTCCTCGAAGGAGCCGGCGTCGACGCGGTCGTGATGGGCTGCAACACCTCGTGCGCGGTCGCGGCCCGCTTCGGCTGGCCGGCGAGCCGCGTGCCGATCCTCGACCTGATCGAGGCGGCCGCGGACGCCGTCGCCGCCTCGGGCGCTCGCCGGGTCGGGGTCATCGCGACCACGGCGACGGCGCGTTCGGGCGCCTACGGCGCCGCGATCCGAGCCCGCCTGCCGCAAGCGGTCGTCGAAGAGGTCGCGGCGCCGGCCTTGGTCCCGCTCGTCGAAGCCGGCGTTCTCGCCGGGCCGATCGCCCGTTCGGCGGTCGCCGCCGCCTGCGCGCGCTTCACCCCCGAGCTCGACGCGCTCGTCTTGGCCTGCACCCACTATCCGCTGCTCGACCCGGTTTTCGCCGCCGTACTCGGCGCGAACGTCTCGCGCATCGATCCTGCCCTCGCCCAGAGCGAGCGCGCGGTCGCGTTCGCCGCCGCGCGCGGTGCCGCGCGCGGTGAGAGCGGGCGCACGCGCTACGTGACGACCGGCCCGCTCGAGCCGTTTCGCGAGGCGCTGCGCGCGCTCGCCGGACCGCCCGGCCCCGGCGACGAGATCTTGGGCGATTCGCTCGCTCGCGTCCCCGGCGCTTAGAGGGCCGGATCCTTCACCGCTCGACCGTTTACAACAGGTGGAAGCAGCGGAAGAAGACGAGCACCGAGGCCGCGCCCAGGAGCGTCCCGGCCAGGACTTGCAGCAGCGTGTGCGCGCCGAGATAGATGCGCGACCAGCCGACGATCGGGATCAGCGCGAGAAACGGCAGCGGCTGCGGGCCGAAAAGATAGATCAGCACGACGAGCGGGGCCGTGATGCCGATCGCGTGGGTCGAGATCTTCCAGTAGCGCGTGATGTACTGGGTGACGAGCGAGGCGGCCGCGTAACCGGCCATCGTGGCGGTGAGCAGCGTCGGCGCATGGATGAGCCACAGCGCGACCGTGCCCAGCGCGTAGAAGACGACGAACGCGCCGAAGACCGCCTCGCGCTCGCTGCGCACCGACATGTCCAGGTCCGCGATCCGCTCGGTGCTGTAGAGCCAGAGCACGTAGAGCATCGGTCCGATCGAGGTGAAGAACGTGCTCGCGAACAGGAGGTACCAGAAGTTCGGCAAGCCGTGCGCCTTCTCGTGCGCCAGCACGATGAACAGCGCGAACGACGTCAGGAACGGGTTGCAGACGGTCGAGAAGATGCGGGCCAAGTCGGTCAGGACGCGGCGCTGCCGGCTCTGGTGGAGCGGTGTGGGCCGCGGTCGCGAAAGGCCGCCCAGGGGCTGCATCAAGCGGGGAGTGCTGCACGACGGGCGAGTGCCCCTTTTGTCGCCGGCCCGGCCCTCTGGGCGGGGCCCCGCGGCGCGGCCGTCTAATGGACGGCGCTATGGTTATCGAGCGAGTCGACTCGCCCCGCGACCTCAAACGGCTCACGCGTCCCGAGATCGACGTCCTCGCGCGCGAAATCCGCGAGACGCTCGTCCGGGCCTGTTCGAAGAACGGCGGGCATCTGGCGCCCAATCTGGGCGTGGTCGAGTTGACCCTGGCGCTGCACAAAGTCCTCGACGCGCCCAAGGACAAGATCGTGTGGGACGTCAGTCATCAGATCTACGTCCATAAGATGCTGACCGGGCGCTACGACCGGATCATGACGATCCGCACCGGCGGCGGGCTCTCGGGCTTCGCGATGCGCTCGGAGTCGCAATTCGACGCGTTCGGCGCGGGCCACGCTTCGACGTCGATCTCGGCGGCGCTCGGCATGGCGCAGGCGCGCGACCTCGCGGGCACGAGCGAGACGGTCGTGGCGATCATCGGCGACGGCGCGCTGACCGGCGGGCTCGCCTTCGAGGCGATCAACAACGCCGGGCAGCTCAAGTCCAATTTCATCGTGATCCTCAACGACAACGAGATGTCGATCGCGCCCAACGTCGGCGCGATCAACAAGCATCTCGGCTCGTTGCGCAGCAAGCCGCTCTTCAACGCGGCGCGCGAGAAGGCCAAGGACATCCTGGGCCACATGCCGTTCGGAGAGACCGCGCGCAAGGCGCTCTCGACGGCGGAAGAAGCGGGCATGCGCTTCGTGCTCAGCGAGCCGAAGGCCGCGGTCATCTTCGAGGAGATGGGCTTCCGCTACGTCGGGCCGATCGACGGCCACGACTACGATACGCTGGTCGACGTCATCTCCAATGCGCGCAAGATCCCGGGCCCCGTCCTGCTCCACGTGCGCACGGTCAAGGGCAAGGGCTTCGAGCCGGCCGAGCTCGACAAGCGCACCTTCCACGGCTGCGGGCCCTTCGACCTCGAGAACGGGAAGATCGAGTTCAAGGCGACCGCGCGCCCCACGTTCTCGGAGGCCTTCGGCGACGCGCTCACGCGGCTCGCCGAGCGCGACCGCAAGGTCATCGGCATCACCGCCGCCATGCCCGACGGCACCAAGCTCGCGAAGTTCGCCAAGAAACACCCGGAGCGCTACTTCGACGTGGGGATCGCCGAGGCGCACGCCGTCTGCTTCGCCGCCGGTGCGGCCGCCGCGGGCCTCAAGCCGGTCGTCGCGATCTACTCGACGTTCATGCAGCGCGCTTACGACCAGATCGTCCACGACGTCGTCCTGCAGAACCTGCCGGTCGTCCTGGCGATGGACCGGGGCGGCATGTCCGGCGACGACGGGCCGACGCACATGGGCTTGTACGACATCGCCTACCTGCGCACGCTGCCCTTCATGACGATCATGGCGCCGCGCGTCGAGGACGAGCTCGAGCCGATGCTCGAGCACGCGCTCTCGCTCGGCTCGCCGGTCGCGCTGCGCTATCCGCGCGGCAACTCGCAGGGCAATCACCTCGAGCCGCCCGCGCCGATCGTGCACGGCCGGGCCGAGGTCCTGCGCCGCGGCTCGGGCGTCGCGATCCTGGCCGTCGGCAACACCTGCGATGCGGCGCTCGACGCCTACGATCTCTTGGCGGCCGAAGGCGGTCCGCTCCCGACCGTGGTCAACATGCGTTTCGTCCGCCCGCTCGACGAGGCGCTGCTGGTCGAACTCGCCCAGACGCACCACAAGTTCATCACCCTCGAGGAGCACTCGCTGGCGGGCGGCTTCGGCTCGGCCGTCGTGGAGTTTCTCAGCGACCGCGGGATCCGCCTGACGACCGAGCGGATCGGCGTGCCGAATACCCTGATCCAGCACGACAAACAGTCCAAGCAGCGCGCCGGCATCGGCCTGTCGGGCGAAAGCCTGGCGGCTCGGGTGCGGGTCGCCTCGCCGGCCTCGGCCCGGTAGCGGTAAAGCGCGGGCGGCGTCGAACGGCCCCCGATTGCCGGTAACTCGTCCGGCGACTCAGGCGAATCAAAAGGAGTGCGTACTCTCGGATCGTGACCAACCACTTGGCAACTCAGCTCCTCGCGGCGGCGACGGCCGCACCTCCGTTCCAAGGCGCGGCGCCGCTGCAGGGCGCGGTGCCGAAGACGGCGCCGAGCGCGGTGGCGACCCTTTCGCCGCAGTTGCTGCAGCAATTGCAGCAGTACTCGTTCAACGCGCACAAGTCGCCGCTGGCCCTCAAAGCGCCCTGGCTCACCCACACCTTCGCCGGGCTCTTCCTGATCCTCGCGATCTCGCTCATCGCGCTGCTGGCGGTCCAGACGACGAAGCAGGAAGGGCTTTCCGGCACGATCGGCGGCCGCGTCGAGTCGGCCTACCGGCCGCGCTTGGGCTTCGATCAGCAACTGGCGCGCCTCACCAGCTTCGTGGCGCTGGCGATGGTCTTTTTCGGGGTCCTCGTCAGCCTGACCGGGATCTGAGGCGGGAAGCTTGCCCCTGCTCGAGGTCAAGGATCTGCGCGTCGGCTTCAAGACCGACGACGGCTACGTCAACGCGGTCAACGGCCTCTCCTACGGCGTCGAGGCGGGCTCGACGCTCGGGATCGTCGGCGAGTCCGGCTCGGGCAAGTCCGTCAACGCGCTCTCCATCATGCGTCTGATTCCGATCCCGCCGGGCCGGATCGAGGGCGGCAGCATCACCCTGCGCGGCGAGAACCTGCTCCAGAAGAGCGAACCCGAGATGCGGAAGATCCGGGGCAAAGACATCGCGATGATTTTCCAGGACCCGATGACCTCGCTCAATCCGGTCCTGACGGTCGGCGACCAGATCGGCGAAGCCGTCCGCCTTCATCTCAAGCTCTCGAAGCGCGAAGCCGTCGAGAAGACGGTCGACATGCTGCGCGTCGTGCGCATCCCGCTCCCCGAGAAGCGCGTCAACGAGTACCCGCACCAGCTCTCGGGCGGGATGCGGCAGCGGGTGATGATCGCGATGGCCCTCTCGTGCGACCCCGACGTGCTGATCGCCGACGAGCCGACGACGGCGCTCGACGTCACGATCCAGGCGCAGATCCTCGAACTCATGAACGAGATGCAGCGCCGGCTCGGCTCGGCGATCGTCCTCATCACGCACGACCTCGGGGTCGTCGCCGAAACGTGCCGGAACGTGCTGGTGATGTATGCCGGCAACATGGTCGAGTACGGCTCGGCCGAGCAGATCTTCGCGCAGCCGCGCCACCCTTACACGATGGGGCTGCTCGCGTCGCTGCCGAGGCTCGACCGGAAAGACAAGCGCTTGGTGCCGATCGACGGTCAGCCGCCGAGCCTGCTGCGGATCCCCGCCGGCTGCTCGTTCGCGCCGCGCTGCAAGTACCGCATGCCGCTCTGCGAAACGCCGGTCCCGCTTTACGATTTCGGAAGCGGACACGTCGCTCGCTGCTTCCTTTACGACGAGCGCAGCGCGGCCGAGCGCGCCCTGCCGGTCGAAAGCGTGCCGCAGGTGCCGGGCAGCGTCCCGGCTGCGGCCGCCGCGAGCTGAAGCGTGCAGAACGGCATCGAGACGAGCGAACTGCTCGTCGTCCGCGACCTTCACAAGTACTTTCCGATCCACGCGGGGATCCTCTCTCGCCACGTCGGCGACGTCAAGGCGGTCGACGGCATCGACTTCGCGATCCGCAGCGGCGAGACGCTCGGCCTCGTCGGCGAGTCGGGTTCGGGGAAGACGACCGCCGGCCGCGTGGTTCTGCGCCTCCTGCCCGCGACCAAGGGCGAGGTCCTCTTCGAGGGGCAGAGCGTCCACGAACTCGGGCGCGAGCAAGTGCGCAAGCTCCGCAAGGAGATGCAGATCATCTTTCAGGACCCCTACGCCTCGCTCAATCCGCGCATGACCGTCGGCGACATCGTCGCCGAACCGCTGTTCATCCACGGCCTGGCCAAGGGGAAAGAGGCCGAGGATCGCGTCCGGGAACTGCTCCGCCTCGTCGGTTTGCAGCCGTATCATGCCAACCGCTACCCGCACGAATTTTCCGGCGGCCAGCGGCAGCGCATCGGCATCGCGCGCGCGCTCGCGGTGAGCCCGAAGTTCATCGTCGCCGACGAGCCGGTCTCGGCCCTCGACGTCTCGATCCAAGCTCAAGTGATCAACCTGCTGCAGGATCTGCAGGCGCAGTTCGGTCTGACCTACCTCTTCATCGCGCACGACCTCTCGGTCGTCCGCCACATCTCGACCCGGGTCGCGGTCATGTACGTCGGCAAGATCGTCGAAATCGCCGGCCGCAACGAGCTCTACGAGAACCCGCTTCATCCCTACACGCAAGCGCTGCTCTCGGCGATCCCGATCCCCGATCCGGCGGTCGAAGCGCGCCGCAGCCGGATCATCTTGACGGGCGACGTTCCCTCGCCCGTCAACCCGCCCTCGGGCTGCCGCTTTCACACGCGCTGTCCGCTCGCGTTCGACCGCTGCACGGCCGAGGTGCCGGCCTCGCTTTCGTACGGTTCCGACCACGTCGCCGCGTGCCACTGGGTCGAGGAGCACGGCGGAGCGGCTCCCGATCTGACTTCGGGGACGGCTGCGGTCGCGTAGAAAGTCGTGGAGAAAACGAAGAAGAGCGATCGTCGGACGATCGCTCTTCTTCGCTGCGCTCGGCAGAACGTGGGCCTCAGGCCTTCTTCTTGCGCGCCGCTTTCTTGCGGGCGGTCTTCTTGGCGGCGGCCTTCTTGCGCGGGGCCTTCTTGGCGGCGGCCTTCTTGTGCGGGGCCTTCTTGGCGGCGGCCTTCTTGCGCGGGGCCTTCTTGGCGGCGGCCTTCTTGCGCGGGGCCTTCTTGGCGGCGGCCTTCTTGCGCGGGGCCTTCTTGGCGGCGGCCTTCTTGCGCGGAGCCTTCTTGGCGGCGGCCTTCTTGCGCGGGGCCTTCTTGGCTACGGCTTTCTTGCGCGTCGCCTTCTTGCGCGTTGCCTTGCGGCGGGGTTCGGCGGGAGGAGCCTCGGCGCTCGTCGCTTCGCCACTCTGATCTAACAGTTCAGACACCCGGTTTGCCTCCTCGTCCGCAGCGGGACGATCACACATGCGAAGCGTCGACATTCCATGTCAACGCCTTTTGCTGCATCTTATACTGCAACGCGAAATTATGCAAGATTCGCACTATTCTTTGTGAGCGCGCGCGACGCGTAGCGCGCCCTCGAGGACGGGCGCAAAGCGCGGCGCTAGGGTGCGTTCCGAGCGCCTTCCGGAGAGCGCCGGAGCGGGCGCGCCGGCCTCCGGAGGGCCGTCGTCTTTGCGCCGGGCTTGACGGCGGCGCTATACTAAGGGCGTTTTCGCCAGCCGCCGGGACCGTGGGCCCAAGGGACGAGGAGTTTGAAAAAGCCGCTGATCATCGTCGAATCGCCGACGAAAGCGCGCACGATCAAGAAGTTCTTGCCGCCTCGCTTCGTCGTCAAGGCCTCGGTCGGGCACGTCCGCGACCTGCCCAAGAGCACCCTCGGCGTCGACGTCGAGCACGGGTTCCAACCGAAGTACCTTACTATCAAGGGCAAGGGCGAGGTCATCAAGGACCTCAAGAGCGCGACGAAGTCGGCGAGCGACGTGTTCCTCGCGACCGACCCCGACCGGGAAGGCGAAGCGATCGCCTGGCACCTGGCGGAACTCCTCAAGCTCGACCACCCCAAGCGGATCGAACTGCACGAGATCACCAAGGAGGCGGCGCTCAAGGCGCTCGCCGACCCCCACGAGATCGACATGGACCGCGTCAACGCGCAGCAAGCGCGGCGCATCCTCGACCGTCTGGTCGGCTACAAGATCTCACCGCTCCTGTGGGCCAAGGTGCGCGGCGGGCTCTCCGCCGGCCGCGTGCAGTCGGTCGCCGTCAAGCTGATCGTCGATCGCGAGCGCGAGATCGAGCGCTTCGTCCCGCGCGAGTACTGGACGATCGCGGCGCTGCTGCACAAGCGGGGGGACGGCGTCGTGTTCCCCGCCGAGCTGAGCGAGATCGACGGCGAGAAAGCCGAGATCGGCAACGGCGGCCGCGCCGATCAAATCGTAGCCGACCTCCAGGATGCGGCCTTCTCGGTCCTTGCGGTCAAGCAACGCGAGGTCCGGCGCAGTCCGGCCGCGCCGTTCACGACCTCGACCCTGCAGCAAGAGGCCTCGCGCAAGCTGCGCTTCCGCGTGCGCAAGACGATGCAGCTCGCGCAAGGCCTGTACGAAGGCGTCGACCTCGGCGCCGAGGGCACGCAAGGGCTCATCACCTACATGCGTACCGACTCGACGCGCGTCTCGGAGGCGGCCCGCGAGGCCGCCAAGGCCTTCGTCCTGGTAGGCTACGGCGAGCAGTACGCGGACGGCGGGCGGCAGTTCAAGGTGCGCGAAGGCGCGCAGGACGCGCACGAAGCGATCCGCCCGACTTCGGTGGCGCGCACGCCGCAGTCGCTGGCCGGGATCCTCAAGCGCGACGAGCTGAAGCTCTATCAGTTGATCTGGGAGCGCTTCGTGGCTTCGCAGATGGCGGCCGCCGTCTACGATCAAACCTCGGTCGACATCGCGGCGAAGCCGCTCCGCGGCCGCACGCGTTACCTGTTCCGCGCTTCGGGCAGCGTGCTCAAGTTCGCCGGTTACACCAAGGTCTACGAAGAGGGCAAAGACGACGACGCGCTCGCCGCCGAGGCTTCCGCCGGCAAGGGCGAGCGGGCCCGCGTGCTTCTGCCGGCGCTGGCCAAGAGTGATGCGCTCGAGAAGCGCTCGATCGACCCCAAGCAGCACTTCACCGAGCCGCCGCCGCGCTACACCGAAGCGACGCTGGTGCGCGCGCTCGAGGAAAACGGCATCGGCCGTCCGTCGACCTACAGCTCGATCGTCGAGACGATCCAGGCCCGGCACTACGTCCAGCAGATCGAGCGGCGCTTCCGCCCCACGGAGATCGGGACCGCCGTCAACGATCTGCTCGCCGAGCACTTCAAGGACATCATGACCTTGCAGTACACGGCGAAGATGGAGAGCGAGCTCGACGGCGTGGCCGAGCGCAAAGAGGATTGGGTCGACGTCCTGCGCCGCTTCTACGGGACCTTCGAGCACGATCTGGAGCTGGCGGAGCGGTTGCTGCCCAAGCTCGAGCTCAAGGACGAGCCGACCGACGAGCTCTGCGAGAAGTGCGGCCGGCCGATGGTCATCAAGACGGGCCGCTTCGGCCGCTTCATCTCGTGCACGGGCTATCCCGAGTGCAAGACGACCAAACCGATCCTCAAGGAGACGGGCGCGCTTTGCCCCAAGGACGGCGGCAAGGTCGTCGAGCGCAAGTCGCGCCGCGGGCGCACGTTCTACGGCTGCGCCAACTACCCGGCGTGCGACTTCGTGTCGTGGGAGCGCGTCGTTCCCGAGCCCTGCCCGGTCTGCGGCTCGCACGTCGTCGTCAAGTCCAAGCGCGGCGTGCAGACGTTCGAGTGCGCGGCGGACCGCGGCCACGACGTCTCGTCGCTCGGAGCTTCGGGCGCGCCCGACAGCGAGCGGGAGCCCGAGCCGCTCGAGGTGTGAGGGGCGCATCCTTGCGCGTGGTTGGCGGGGGGCTGGCGGGGTGCGAGGCGGCTTGGCAGGCGGCGCGGCGCGGGCTCGACGTCGAGCTCTTCGAGATGCGGCCGCACAAGTGCGGCCCGGCGCACACGACCGGCGCGCTCGCGGAGCTGGTCTGCAGCAACTCGCTGCGCGGCGCGTCGCTCGAGAACGCAGTCGGTTTATTGAAAGAAGAACTGGCGCGCTTGGGGTCGCTGGTGATTTGGGCGGCGCGCGAAAGCGCGGTCCCGGCGGGCGGCGCGCTGGCCGTCGATCGCGAGCGCTTCTCGGCGCTGATCGAAGCGCGGCTCGGCTCGCATCCGCGGGTGCGGCTGCGGCGCGAAGAAGTGAGCGCGCTCGATCCCTCCGTGCCGACGATCGTCGCCTGCGGCCCGCTGCCCTCCGAGCCGCTCTCGGCGGCGCTCGAAGCCGCCCTCGCCGTCGCCGTGCCGGACGCCGGGCGCGGCCGCCGCCGCACGAGGCTGCATTACTACGACGCAGCTTCGCCGATCGTCGCGACGGAATCGCTCGACCTCGCGCCGATGTACGCCAAGTCGCGCTACGACAAAGGCCCCGGCGACGACTACCTCAACATTCCGCTCGAGCGCGAGGGCTACGAGCGGCTCGTGCGGGACCTGCGCGAGCTCCCCAAACACGAGCCGAAGGAGTTCGAGTCGGACGCCGCGGCGGGAAGAATCCCGTATTTCGAGGGTTGCCTCCCCATCGAGGAGATGGCGGCACGCGGCGACGACGTGCTGCGCTACGGCCCGCTCAAGCCGGTCGGCCTGCGCGATCCGCGTACCGGCAAGCAGCCCTACGCGGTCGTGCAGCTGCGCAAAGAGAACGCCGCGGGGACCGCCTACAACCTGGTCGGCTTTCAGACGCGTTTGACGTGGCCCGCGCAGCGAGAGGCCTTCGGCAAACTTCCCGGGCTCGCCAACGCCGAGTGGCTGCGGCTCGGCGTCATGCACCGCAACGCCTTCGTCGACGCGCCGCGCTGTTTGCTGCCCGACCTGCGCGTGCGCGGCCACGAGCGGCTTTGGCTCGCAGGGCAGATCACCGGGGCCGAGGGTTACGTCGAGGCCGCGGGCTGCGGCGCGCTCGCCGCGCTCTCCGCCGTGCGCTCGCTGAGCGGCCTGGCGCCGCTGCCCGCGCCGCAGGGCACGGCGCTCGCCGCGCTCGCCGCGCACTTGCAGAACGCGCAGAGCGACGATTTTCAACCGGCCAACGTGACGTGGGCGTATTTTCCGCCGCTGCCCGGCGCGCCGCGCGACAAGCGCGAGCGGCGCCGTCTGATGGCCGAGCGGGCACTGGCCGAGCTGGAGGCGTGGCGTTGTGCGCTCGAGGCGCCCGCCGAGCCGGCGGCGGCCGTCTGAAGGCGCGAGGCGCTCGCGGAGGACGCGAGGCGCCGGCGAGATGGAACGTCGCGTCGAGTGTTGGATACCCGGTCTATGCGAACCCACTCGACGACGATCCTCGCCGTGCGCCGCGACGGGCAGCTCGCGATCGCGGGCGACGGCCAAGTCACGTTCGACAAGACGATCGTGAAGCACAGCGCGCACAAGGTGCGGCGCATCGCGGGCGGCAGCGTGCTGGCGGGCTTCGCGGGCTCCGCGGCCGACGGCATCACCTTGCTCGAGAAGTTCGAGAACAAGCTCTCCGAGTACAAGTCGAGCGTCGTTCGAGCGGCCGTCGAGCTGGCCAAGGACTGGCGGCAGGACCGCGCGCTGCGCCGCCTCGAGGCGCTGCTGGTCGTCGGTAACGCCGACCACCTCTTCGTGATCAGCGGAAACGGCGACGTGCTCGAGCCCGACGACGGGATCGCGGCGATCGGCAGCGGCGGTCCTTACGCCCAAGCCGCGGCCACGGCGCTGGTCCGTTTCAGTTCCCTCGACGCCGAGACGATCGCCCGCGAGTCGCTGCGCATCGCCTCGAGGATCGACATCTACACTAACGACGACATCATCGTCGAGGTCGTTTAGGCGAGCAAGCCGGCGAAGGTCGCGGACATTTCGGGCGACCGCCGAAGCTCGAGCCTATGATCGCAGCTGATGCCCTCATCGATTTCGTCCGGGCGAACCGCGAGCGCTACCTGCGCGAACTGGCCGCTTGGATCGCATGTCCGTCGGTCTCGAACGATCCGGCCCGGCACGGCGACGTGCGGCGTTCGGCCGAGGCCGCCGTCGCGCGGATGCGCGAGGCCGGTCTGAGCGACGGCGAAGTACTCGAGACCGGCGGCTTGCCCGTCGCCTACGGCTCGTGGCTCGGCGCGCCCGGCGCGCCGACGGTGCTGATTTACGGTCACCACGACGTACAGCCCGAAGATCCGCTCGAGCTCTGGGAGTCGCCGCCCTTCGTGGGGACCGTGCGAGAGGGCAAGATCTTCGGGCGCGGTGCGGTCGACGACAAGGGACAGGTGCTCATGCACCTCGCCGCGCTCGAGGCGCACCTGCGCGTCCGCGGCAAGCTTCCGCTCAACGTCAAGGTCGTCGTCGAAGGCGAGGAAGAGATCGGTTCGCCGAACTTCGAGTCCTTTCTCGCGCGGGAGCGCGAGCGGCTCGCCTGCGACGTCGTCGTCGTCTCCGACACCGCCGTGTTCGCCGAGGACGTTCCTTCGCTCACGGTCTCGCTGCGCGGCCTGGTCGCGTGGGAGGTCACGGTTCGCGGGCCTTCGACCGACCTCCACTCCGGCTATTTCGGAGGTCTCGTGACCAATCCGATCGAGACGCTGGCGCGGATGCTCGCGACGCTGCGCGGTGAACGCGGCGAGATCGCCGTGCCGGGTTTTTACGACGGCGTCGGCGAGCTGAGCGCGCGCGAGCGCGCCGACCTCGCGTGGCTGCCCTACGACGCGGCGCGCGAAGCGCAGGCGCTCGGCCTCCACGAACTCGCCGGAGGCGAGCGCGACCGGTTGCCGCTCGAACGTGCCTGGTTCCGCCCGACGCTCGAGTGCAACGGCATCTGGGGCGGCTACCAAGGCCCCGGCACGAAGACGATCGTCCCGAGCTATGCCAAGGCGAAGCTGTCGGCGCGCCTGGTCGAGGGGCAGGAGCCCGAACACGTCAAGCGCGTCGTCAGCGAACACCTCGAACGGGTCGCGCCGCCGGGCGTGAGCGTGACGGTCGAATCTGGCGGCGACGTGCGGGCCGTCACGACCTCGCGCGAGCATCCCGCGGTCGCGGCCGCGGCTCGCGCGATGCAGCGCGGCTTCGGCAAGCCGCCGGTCTTCATCGGCAACGGAGGCACGATCGGGCCGGTCTCGTCGTTCGATCGCATCCTGCGCTTGCCGCAGGTGCTGATCGGCGTCGGCCTGCCCGACGACGCGATCCACGCGCCCAACGAGAAGTTCGATTTGGGGCAGTTCTTCGGCGGGATCGAGACGATGGCGTACCTTTACGACGAGTTGGCGGAGGCATTGGGATGACGGGCGCAGGGGAGCTCACGCCGCGGCAGATCGTCGCGGAGCTCGATCGCTACATCGTGGGACAAGCCAAGGCGAAGCGCTCGGTGGCGATCGCGATGCGCAACCGTTACCGGCGCGAGCGGCTGGGGCCCGAGATGCGCGGCGAGGTCATTCCGAAGAACATCTTGATGATCGGTCCGACCGGCGTCGGCAAGACCGAGATCGCGCGCCGTCTGGCCTCGCTCACCGGCGCTCCCTTCGTGAAGGTCGAGGCGACCAAGTATACCGAGGTCGGATACGTCGGGCGCGACGTCGAGTCGATGGTCCGCGATCTGGTCGAGGCCGCGGTGCGCATGCTGCAGGAAGAGCGTCGCGCCGAAGTGCAGGTGGGCGCCGACGCCGCGGCCGTCGAGCGCGTCATCGATCTGCTCTTCCCCGAGACGCGCCCGCCCTCGGCGCAAGCGCCGCTGAATCCCTTCAGCGCGACGCTCGGCTCGATCTTCGGGAATGCTTTCCCGCAGCAAGCCGCGCCGCAGCCGCAGGCGGCGCAGAGCGCCGCGGCGCCCGAGAACGCGCGCGCGATCCGCGACCAGGCGCGCGCCGACGTGCTGCGCGGCTTTTACGACGTGCGCCTGGTCGACGTCGAGATCGAGGAGAGCCCCTCGTTGCCGATCGGCACGCTCGGAGGGACGGACCCTTCGACGGGCGGCGGCATCGACATGAGCGAGATGCTCGGCGGCCTGCTGCCCAAGAGGCGCAGCAGCAAGCGCGTCACCGTCGCCGAAGCGCGCCGCATCTTCGCGCAGGAGGAGGCCGGCAAGCTGATCGACATGGACGCGATCAAGCGTGAGGCGCTGCGCCGGGCCGCGGAGAACGGCATCATCTTCATCGACGAGATCGACAAGGTCGCGGGACGCGAGGGCGGGCGCGGACCCGACGTCTCGCGCGAAGGCGTGCAGCGCGACATCCTGCCGATCGTCGAGGGCAGCACCGTCACGACCAAGTACGGCTCGCTCAAGACCGACCACATCCTCTTCATCGCGGCCGGCGCGTTTCACATGAGCAAGCCTTCCGACCTCATCCCCGAGCTGCAGGGGCGCTTTCCGATCCGCGTCGAGCTCGATTCGCTTTCGATCGACGACTTCAAGACGATCCTCACCCAGCCCAAGAACGCGCTGACCGAACAATACCGCCAGCTGCTCGCCGTCGAAGGCGTCGAGCTCGAGTTCACGACGGACGGGATCGAGCAGATCGCGACCTACGCGATGCGGGTCAACGAACAGAGCGAGAACATCGGCGCGCGCCGGCTGCACACGGTCCTCGAACGGCTGCTCGAGGACGTGGCCTATGCCGCGCCGGAAGAGGCCGGAGCGGTCACCGTCGACGAGGCGTACGTGAAGGCGCGGCTGGCGGAGATCGTGCAGAACGCGAACTTGAGCACGTACATCCTGTAAAGTGCCTGACGCGCCGTGTCCGGGCTAGAGAGCCTCGCGCTGCGCCGCCGGCTCGTCGAGGAGATGCGCCGGCGCGGCGCCCTGCATTCGCGGCGCGTCGAGCAGGCGTTCTTGGCGGTTCCGCGCGAGTGGTTTCTGCCCGGGCTCCCGCTCGAGGAGGTCTACGCGGACCGCAGCGTCGTGATCAAAAAGAGCGGCGACGAAGCGCTCAGCTCGTCATCCCAGCCCTCGATGATGGCGATCATGTTCGAGCAGCTGGCGGTGCGCGAAGGCGACCGCGTCCTGGAGATCGGGACGGGGAGCGGCTACAACGCGGCGTTGCTGGCCAAGCTGACCGGGGCGCAGGGCTCGGTGACCTCGCTCGACATCGACGCCGAACTGGTCGAAGCCGCCCGAGCGCGCTTCGCCGAGCACGGCGGCGCCGTCACGCTGCTGGCCGCCGACGCGGAACGGCTCGGCGAGCTCGGCGAACGCTTCGACCGGATCATGGTGACGGTCTCGGCCGCCGAGGTTAGCCCGCAGTGGTTCGCGTCCCTGCGCGAAGGGGGCCGGCTCGTCGTGCCGCTCGAGCTCGGTGCGCTGCAGCTCTGCGTCGCCTTCGAGCGCAAGGGGGCGATCCTGGTGAGCGGCTCGTGCGCCGGCACGGCGTTCATTCCGCTGCGCGGCGCGGCGCAGCACGAGGCCTTCAGCTTGCGCTCGAGCGAGGCAAACTTCGCGCTGCGCACGGCCGGCGCCGGCGGGCCGAGCGCGGACGAGGCCTGGCAGCTGCTCTGCGCCGGGCCTTCGAGCGACCGGCCGGCGGCGGTCGGCCTGGCGGAGCTCGACGACGTGGGCCGCTGGCTCGACGTGCGCGACTCCGGCTTCTGCGTCCTGACCGCGCACGGGTCGGCGCTCGAGCCGGGAGTCGTGCCGAGCGTGCTCGGCTGGGGAGAGGGTCCGGTCGAGAGCGCGATGACCTTCGGCTATGCCGCCGGCGACGCGCTCGCCGTCTTCGCGCTCGGCCCAGGCGGTGACGTCCGCATCCGCGGCTTCGGTCCGCCGGAGCTGGCGGGCCGGCTGGAGGCGGGCCTCGACGCCTGGAACGCCGCCGGGCGTCCCTCGCTGGGCCGCATGCAGCTCACCGTCTCCTTCGAGGCGGCGCCGGTGCCTCGACAGGCTCGGCATGACGTGGCTGGCGGCGACGTGATCTTGGAGCGGCCGCGCAGCGCCATCCTCGTCCGCTGGCTCTAAGAACCGCTGAGCGTGCGGTCGCAACCATTGGCGAGCCGTCTTTGGTATAATCTCAACGTGGCGTACCTCCGCGAGATCATCACCGACGGCCATCCAGTCCTGCGTAAGGTCGCGAAGCGGGTCGAGCCGAGCGAGATTCACGACCGGCTCTTCCAGCAGATGCTCGACGACATGTTCGAGACGATGTACGAGGCGCCGGGGATCGGCCTGGCCGCGCCGCAGATCAACATCTCGAAGCGCGTCTTCGTCGTCGATCTGCAGGACGACGACCGCAAGCACGGCCCCCTGGTCGTCGTCAACCCGAAGTTCATCGTGCTGGAAGGCGAGATCGAATCGATCGAAGGCTGCCTGTCGGTGCCGGGCATGATCGGCGATCTCACGCGCTACGAGCGCGTCGTCTGCATCGGACTCGACCGGCGCGCCCGCAAGATCGAGCTCGAGGGGACGGGGCTCTTCGGCCGCTGCTTGCAGCACGAAATGGATCACCTGGACGGCATCCTCTACATCGACAAAGCCAAGAACCTCCGGCCGGCAGTCACGGAAGAGGAGAAAGCCGCTCTAGAAGCAGCGCAAGCCGGTGCTGAGCCTGTCGAAGCAGAGCCTGTCGAAGCACCCTGAACTGGCACAGCTTCGCGGCGTTTTCTTCGGGACCAGCGCGTTCGCCGTACCGGCGTTGCGAGCGTTCGCCGCAGCGCTCGATTGCAAGCTCGTAGTGACGCAGCCCGCCCGGCCTGCGGGCCGCGGCCACAAGCTGCAGCCGACGCCGGTCGCGCTCGCCGCGCGCGAGCTCGGCATCCCGGCGCTGACGCCGGAACGTTTGCGCGACGCGCTCGAGCCGCTCCGCGCCGCCGGCGCCGAGCTTTTCGCGGTCGCGTCGTACGGCAAGATCGTGCCCCGGGCGATCCTCGATCTGCCTGCCCTCGGCGCGCTCAACGTGCACCCCAGCCTGCTCCCGCTCTATCGCGGCGCGACGCCGCTGCAGGCTCAGTTGCGCGACGGCGTCGCGGAGGGCGGCGTTACGATCATAGCGATGGACGCGGGGATGGATACGGGCGATATCGTGCTGCAGGAGAAGAGCCCCATCGGGCCGGCCGAGACCTGGGGCGAGCTGCACGACCGCTTCGCCCTGCTCGGCGCGCGGCTGCTGGCGTCGGCTTGCGCGCTGGCCGCGGCGGGAGAGCTGACCCGCACGCCGCAGGCAGGTCTCGCCGGCGCGGCCGAGATCGCCCGCACGCTGACCCGCCCCTTGACCAAAGACGATCTCCGCGTCGCCGGTGCGGGCCGCCCGACGGCCGCCGGCATCGTGAACCTGGTTCGTTCGCTCTCTCCCGAGCCGGGGGCGCGCGCCGACCTGCCCGGCTTCGGTTCCGCGAAAATCCTGGCCGCGCACGCGCTCGCCGGGGAGGGCCCGGCCGTGCGGCGCGGCGTGGGCGAGGCGGTGCTGACGCGCGGCGGCCCGCTGCTGCGCGCGAGCGACGGCTGGGTCGTCGCCGACCGTCTGGTCCCGCCCGGGCGCAGGCCGATGACGGGCGCCGAGTTCGCGGCCGGGCTGCGCCCTGCGCCGGCCCTCCGCCAGGAGCGGGAGGAAGAGGCGGCGGAGCTCGAGCGCTGGTGGGAGGCGCACGGCCGGGGAGCGCTCGACGCCGAGGCGGTCGCACGATGAACGCCGTTCGGACCGCGCCGCGCGCCTCGGCGCGCGAAGTTGCGCTGGCGGTCGTGCGCGACGTCTTCGGCCCCGAACAGCGCGGCGCGCAGGCGGCCTTCGACGTCCGCGCGCGCCGCGCCGGGCTCGACCTGCGCGACCGCGCCTTCGCGGCGGAGCTGACCTACGGCTCGATCAAACAGCGGCGCCTCCTCGACTGGTATCTGGCGCCCTATCTGGCGGACCGCGCGAAATCCTTACCGGCGACGATCGTGGAGGTGCTGCGCCTGGGGATCTACCAGCTCCGTTTCATGGGCGGCGTCGAAGAGCACGCCGCCGTTTACGAGACGGTGAAGCTTGCCCTGCGCCACGGTCACCGCGGGACGGGCGGACTGGTCAACGCGGTGCTGCGGCGCTTCATCGCGGAATCGCCCGCAGCGCCGCAGACGGCGGACTTCCCGAACGAGGACGAGTTCGCGGGGACCGCTTTTTCGGTGCCGACCTGGCTGGCGGTTCAATGGCGCAGCGAGCTCGACGGCGCGCGCGACGCGGCGCTCGCCGGCATCAACGCCGCGCCGCAGCACGCCGTGCGCCTCAACGCGCTGCGCGCCTCGCGCGAAGAGGCGCTCGAGGCGCTGGCAGGCGCGGGCGCGAGCCTGCGCCCTTCGCCCTACGTCGCCGAGAGCTGGCTCGTCGAAGGCTCCGCCGTCGGCGACGACCCGGAGGGGCGCTGGATCGTGCAGAGCGAGTCGGCGGCGATGCCGGTCGATCTGCTGGCGCCGCAGCCGGGCGAGAGCGTGCTCGAGCTGTGCAGCGGCCGCGGGAACAAGAGCGTCCAGCTTGCCGCGCGCCTCAACGGGAGCGGGTCGCTGGTGTGCGTCGAGCTCGAGGCGCGCCGCGCGCGCGCGCTCGAGGAAGCGCTCGCGCGCGGCGGCGCGAGCGCCGTCGCGGTCGTGCAGGGCGACGCGCGCGCCGCGGCGCCCGAGCTGCGGGCCGACGCCGTCCTGCTCGACGTGCCGTGCTCGGGGCTCGGAATTCTGGGCCGCCATCCCGAGGCGCGCTGGCGCAAGTCTCCCGGCGACGGCGCGCGCTTGGCGCCGCTGCAAGCCGCGCTGCTGGCCGCCGCGGCCGAGCGGACGCGTCAGGGCGGAAGGCTCGTCTACAGCGTCTGCTCGACCGACCCGCGCGAAGGCCGCGCTCGGATCGAGGCGTTCCTCGCCGAAAATCCGCAATTCGCGCGGGCGGCCTTGCCGGCGCGCTACGCCCCCTTCGCCTGCGGCGGCGACGTCGTCGTTCCTCCGGGGATCGAAGGCCGCGATGGATTCTACGTCGCGCTGCTGGTGAAAAACTAGTGACGGCACACTAGTGTTCGCAAGCGGGGTCTAGGCCGATGAACGTGTTCGCCCGCCTCGAGGCCGTCTGCGCGAGCGCCGTCGAACGGGCCTTCGCGCTGGCGTTTCCGAGCGAGCTCGAGCCGGTCCAGATCGCGCGCAAGCTGGTCGCGGCCTTCGAGGCCGGCGGCGTGCCGGACGGGCGGGGCGGACGCCGCTTCACCGTGCTGCTCTCGGCGAACGACTTGGCGCGCTTCCAGCCGAGCCGTGCCTATCTCGAACGGCAGTGGGCGGCGATGCTGGCGCGCCTGGCGGAGCGCTCGGGTTTTCCCCAGCGCTCGCCGGTCGTGACGATGCAGGCCGATCCGGCCGTCGCCAGCGGCACCGTCGGGATCGCCGTCGAGCCGCTCCCCGAACCGACCCGGCTGCTGCTGCGGCTGCGGCGCGGCGTCCCGCCGGGCGCCCACGCGGCGCTGGGCGGCCGGCTCGTCGTCGGGCGCGACGCGACGTGCGAGCTGGCGCTGCTCGACCCGCGCGTCTCGCGCCGGCACCTCGCGCTCGACGCGAGCGGCGAAGGCGTGGTTCGGTTCCGCGATCTCGGCTCGTCGAACGGCACTTACGTGAACGGCCGGCGCGTGGCGGACGGAACGCTGCGCTGCGGCGACGTGGTCGTGCTGGGCGACAGCGAACTCGTGGTCGAGGCCGACGACGGGCTTGCGCCGTGAGCGCCGCCGACGCTCGCTTGGCAAGCCTGGAGGTCGTCGCGGCGTTCGCGCTCTTCCTTCTCCTCGCGATGCCGCGCCCACGCCGCCAGCGCGAAGATGCCATGACCGCGATGCAGGCGGTTGTGCTGCGCGTGGAGGAAGATGCTCGCACGCGAACGGTGCGTGTGCCGCCCCCGATCACGATAGGCCGAGCCCCGTCCGCAACGCTGGTCATACCCGACGCGCAAGTGAGCCGGCTTCACGCACGAATCGACCTCACCGACGGAGCCCTGAGTATCCGCGACCTCGACAGTCGCAACGGAACGCTGGTCAACGCGCGGCCGATCGACGAGCCCGCCCCGCTGCACGACGGCGACGAAATCGACATCGGTACGACACGAATCGTCTTTTGCGGGGTGGGGCCGTGGAAGTAGCAGTCGGTTCCGAACTGGGGCTGTGGCAGCGGCGGCAGAGCGACGCGTACGCGCGGGAGTCGATCGCTCCCAACGTCACCTTTCTCGGCATCGCGGACGGCTTCGGGTCGCTCGGGCGGGGCGTCACGACGGCTTCGCTCGCGGTCTCCTCCGTGCGCGACTACTTGCGCCGCCGCCACCGGCTCGGCGCGTTCGGCGCGCGTCACAACTCGCCGGCCAACCTGCGCGCCTTGCTTCTCTCCGCGCTCGATCACGCCAACGCGCGCCTGTTCGCGCAGAGCGGCAGCCACGAGGATTTCGTCGCCAGCGGCTCGTCGCTGACGGCCGTGCTGGTCGTCGGCCGCCACGCCTTCGTCGGTCACGTCGGCGACGCGCGCGCGTACTTGCTGCGCTTGGGCCATCTCGAGCCGCTGACCGTCGACGACGCGCTGTTCGCCGACGCCGCCGTGACCAGCGCCAAGACGTCGCTGCCGGCCAGGCCGCGCACGCGCGGCATCCTGTGGCGCAGCCTGGGGACGCAGGCCAAGCTCGAGGCGAGCATCGCGCACGTCGAGCTGCTCAACGGCGATCAGCTCGTGCTTTGCACCGACGGCGTGCATCGCTGCGTCGAGGGCGAGGAGATCGGCGACACGCTGCTGCAGAGCGAGAGCGCCGCGGAGGCCGTGGCCCGGCTGCTCGCGGCGACCCGCGCGCGCGGGAGCGTCGACAACGGCACGCTGATCGTCGCGCGCGATCTGCTGGCCGCGTCGCCGCCGGCCGCGAGCGCCGGCTCGCGCTTCGAGGGCCGCATGCGAACGCTGGTAGCCGTCCTGCTGCTGCTCGTGGCGGCGCTCTCCCTCGGGGTTTACGTCTTCCGCTTCGGTTTGTTCGATCATCCGCCGGCCGCCGTCAGTACCGATCGTTCTTAGCCGCCTCGTCCCGATGGCGGCGGCGCTCGCCGTGGGCGGCTTCGCGCTCTCGCTGGCGCCGCGCGGAGCGCTGGGGCCGCCCTGGGTCCTCGCCGCGCTTGCGGCCGGTGCTTTCGCTTGGGTGCTGCGCTCGCCGCTGGACGAGCGCCGTGACGACCTGCTCCCCGCGCTCGCCGTCTTGATCTCGTCGCTCGGTCTGGCGGTGGTGGCCCGGCTTTCGAGCGAGCTCGCGCAGCGCCAGGAACTGTGGCTGGGGCTCTCGCTCGTGCTGGCGATCGCGGCGAGCCTCGCGTTCGACCGCTTTCGCCGCTTGGCGGCGTACAAGTACGTCTGGGTCTTGGGCTCGATCGTCCTCTTCGTGCTGGTCGCGCTCTTCGGCCAGGAGGTCAACGGCGCGAAGCTGTGGATCCGCGTCGGGCCGGTCCAATACGAGCCGATCGAGTTGATCAAGCTCTTCATCGTGCTCTTCATGGCGGCGTACTTGGCGGAGACCGCCGACGTCATCGCGGCCGCCAAGCCCTGGTCGTTCCGGGCCAACGCGAAGTACCTCGGGCCGCTCTTCCTGGGCTGGGGCGCGTCGATGGCGATCCTCGTGTTCGAGCGCGACATCGGCATGGCCACGCTGCTGCTCGCGACCTTCGCCGCGATGCTGTACGTCGCGACCCGGCGCGTCGACCTGATCGCCGGCGGCTTCGGGCTGTTCGCCTTGGCCGTCTGGTGGGCCGTGCGCCACTACAGCTACGTCGACGCGCGCTTCGCGGTCTGGCGCGATCCGTTCGCCGATCCGCTGGGGCGCGGCTATCAAGCGCTGCAGGGGCTCTTTTCGCTCGCCGCCGGCGGACTGTTCGGGACCGGGTACGGGCTCGGCCACCCCGACTACATCCCCGCGGTCAGCACCGATTACGTCTACGCCGCACTCAGCGAGGAGTTCGGCGCGCTGGGCGGCTTCGTGCTGGTCGCCGCGTTTCTCGTTCTGCTGATCCGCGCGTTCGGCGTCGCCCAGTCGCAGCCCGATCTCTATGCCAAGCTGCTGGCGACCGGGCTGGCGGCGACCCTCGGCTTCCAGGTCGCGATCATCGTCGGCGGCGTGCTCGGACTCTTTCCGCTGACGGGGATCACGCTGCCCTTCGTCTCCTACGGCGGAAGCTCGCTCGTGGCGAACTTCCTGCTCGTCGCCCTGATCTGGGCGGTCGGCAGCGACCGCCGCCGCGCGAAAGTCGAGCCGGCCGCGGCGCAAGCAGCCTGACTCAGGCGGTGCCGAGCGTCTGGGCGAACAGTTCGGCCACGAAATCGTGCATCGCGCGGTCGACGCCGGCCAGGCGCGCGCGGGTCGCCTTCGGCCAGGGCGAGTTGCGGTCGTTCACCTCGACGTAGGCCCGCAGCGACTCCGCGAAATACTCGTCGAGGCCGGTCGCGGCATACGGCGTCACGAACTCGCGCGCTCGCGCGAACGCCCGGCGGATGCGCGGGTCGTAGCCGCTGCGGTAGACCCCGCCGCCCAGCGCGCAATCGAGGGCGTGTCCGAATTCATGGGCGACCGTCATGGGGCTGGGCTGGCGCAGGTAGACCGTCCGCTCTTCCACGACGAACAGGCCGGCCGGGGGGACGGGCCAGGCGTCGACGTCGACGCCGAGCCGCTGCAGCGAAGCGGAGGCGTCCCGATAGCGCTGCGCGGCGCCGAGCGGAACGATGTGGATGCCGTGCGCGGCGGCGAAGGCGAGGGCCGGCTCACCGAAGTGGGCCAAGGTCTCGCCGATCGCGGCTGCGACCGCGGCCGAACCGCCGCGAATGAGGATGGCGTTCGAATCGGCGATCGAAGACATCCCCGCATCGTGCCACACGGTCGTGAACGCGACGTGGCGTTCGAATTGCCGAGCGGGTACGCAGCTCTCCGCCGGGACGGGGATCGCAACGTGCGATCCTTCCCGGCGGAGAGCCTTTCAGAACCGAGGGTGTGGCGTCAGCGCGGGCTGGGGCCAGGGCCGGGCCCGAAGCCGGGGCCAGGGCCGGGCCCGAAGCCGGGGCCAGGGCCGGGCCCGAAGCCGGGGCCAGGGCCGAAGCCGGGGCCGTGCGGCGCGAAGGTCACCAGACGCAGCAGGATGCGGCCTGCGTCATGGGCGTGGTGAGCGGCGTGCTTCCAGCGACCGTCGCCGGGTCCACCGGGTCCACCCGGTCCACCGGGTCCGACAGGTCCGCCAGGACCAGCGGGCCCGGCTCCAGGCGGGGGTCCGCCAGGACCGCCAGGTCCGGCTCCGGCAGGTCCAGGGCCGCCGGGTCCGCCGGCCGCGGCGTTGCCGCCCGGTTGGGTCCAGCGTTCGCGCTCACGTTTCAAGAGGTCGCGGGCTTGGGTGCGCGCGCTTTCGTCGGCGGCGAGGATCGCTTTGCTCTCGGCGGGGGTGAGCGCCGCGTCGAGCCGTTTGACGGCCGCCCTTGGGTCGGGGTTCGTCGCGACCGCGAGTTGGCCGACGACGTTGGCCAGCAGCGCGCGGTGGCCGCTGCTGAGCGCGCCGAGCACTTGGGCGCGCTCCTGCAGTCTGATCTTCTCGAGCTGCCGGCCGATCTTCTCGAACTGCCCGCGGTGATCGCGCCGGCGGTCGTTAAAACCGCGGTGCTCGGGGGCGACCGGTGCGCTCGCGCCAGGTGGAGGAGGCGTGGGCTGGGTATCGTCGGCCAGGACTGCGACCGGTGGGAGGAGGAATGCGAGGGTGAAAAGTCCGAGGGCGTACTTCATGCGGTCATCCTACCAGCCGATCCTATGGATATGCTGAGATTGCGGCACGCCTTCGCGATCCTGGCGATCGCTCTGGCATGCTCGTCGTCGGCGAGCGCCGGAGCCGACCCCAACACTTCAGCGGCGCGAACGCTTCCCTCGCTTGCGCTGGTGCTGGTGCGCAACGGCATGGTCGTCACCTCCACGACGGGCTTCATCGTCGCCTCCGACCCGCGAGCGTCGTATATTCTCGTGCCGAAGGGCCCGCTCGGCAGCGCCGTGAGCGTGGACGTGCTGGTCGGCGGAGCGCGCGCACGCGCGCTGACGGGGCGGGTCACCGCGCGCGCTCCGAGCGTCAACGCCGCGCTCGTCACGGTCGACGAGCCGAACCTTCCGGCGCTGCCGACGGCGCTCGGCCACGTCGTGCCCGGCGAGTCGGTCGCGCTCGCCGTGCTCTCCTCGGGCCCTCGCTCGCGCGTGCACGTCGAGCTTGCGACCGTCGATGCGGTTCAGCCGCCCGGTTTCACGTTCACGCTCGCGCGCGGCTCGCAGGGCGGCCCCGCCGCGACCGTCGTCGACACGGCGACCGGATCGGCCGTCGGGCTGGCGCTGAGCGCGCAGGTCGACGCGCCCACGACCGGGATCGACATCGCCGACTTGCGGGACTTTTTGGTCTCGGCGGGCGTGCCGCTCGCACCGCGGACCGCCCAGCGTTGAGCGTGCCGCGCCCGGGCGCGGAGGAGCCGCTGGTCGAGCTCGACGGCGCCGCTTTGCGCCGCAACGTGGAGGCGTGGCGCTCGCGCGCCGGCGCCGGACTGCGGGCGGTGGTCAAAGCCGACGGCTACGGCTGGGGCGTGGGCCGCGTCATCGCCGCGGTCGACTCGGTCGTCGACGGCTACCTCGTGGCCGACGTCGCGGAGTTCGAGCGCGCCCGAGCTCATACCGAGCGGCCCGTCGCGACGCTGGCCGACGTCGCCGCCGGAGACGTGAGTGCGCTCCTCGAGCGCGGCGGAATTCCGAGCCTCGCCGAGGCCGCCGCCTTCGCTGCGGCCGGCGCATGGGCGCTCGCGCACGGCCGGCGGCCGCGCGTGCGCTTGGGCGTGCGCAACGCGGCGAGCTGGGGCGGCGTCGATCCGGCCGACCTTCCCTCTCTGGCGCGGGCGATCGCGCCGCTCCCGCTCGACGTGGAAGCGTGGACGCACTTGACCGATCCGAGCCTGGCGGCGGCGCAGCGCGAGACGTTCGCGCAGGCGGTCGCGACGCTGCGCCGGAGCGGCGTCGCGGTCGTGGCGACCGACGTCGCCAGCAGCATGCCGCTCGCCGGGCGTGCCGACGGCGCAGGCGTGCGCCTGGGGATCGGGATGTTCGGATTTCGTTTCGGCGCGCCCTTACCGGCCGTCGCTTCGGCCCTGCGCGTGCGCGCACAGATCGCGCGCGTCGTTCCGGCGCGCGGACAGTTGATGGGCTACGGGACGGCGCTCGCGCCGGAGAGCGGTTTCCTCGTCGTCGTCCGCTGCGGTTACGGAGACGGCTTTCCGCGCGTCGCCGATCCGCGCACCGGGATCCTCGCGGTCGGCATGCAATACGCAGTCGCGCATCGCGAAGTCGCGCCCGACGAGCGGCATCTGGCGCTGATCGACGAGACGACCGACCTCGATCTGCTCGCCGCTGCCGCGCACAGCGGCGCGCACGAGATCGTCGTGCGCGCAGGTCACGCCGCTGCAGCAACGCGGTTGCGGGCGACAGAAGCGAGAGCAGAGGCGCGGCGCAGCGATATAGACTAGGTAGGGAATGTCGCAAGTCCACGATCCGCGATCCCGAACTGGGATGAGTGTATGAAGCCTTCTGCCAAAGCCTCCGCCGCCGCAGCGGCACTCGGTCTCGCCACCTCGGCCTACGGTCTCGTCGTGCGCCCGAAGCTGCTCACTTGGGGCTCGGACCCGAGAGACCTCGACCGCGAGTGGCCGGGCGACGCCTTGACGCCGACGCCGCATTCGGTGGCGACGCGTGCGATCGAGATCGACGCTCCGGCGGCGGACGTGTGGCCGTGGATCCTCCAAGTCGGCCAGGACCGCGGCGGCTTCTACAGCTACACCTGGCTCGAGAACCTTTTCGGCGCGCAGATCACCAACAGCGAGTCGCTGCTGCCCGACTATGAAAAGCGCAAAGTCGGCGACACCGTGTGGCTCGCCGCGCGCAAAGCCTACGGCGGCCGAGCGCGCATGCTGATCGCGCAACTCGAGGCGCCGCGCTCCATGGTGCTGGTCTATCCCAACGACGCGGACGCGTTCATCGGCGAAGGGCGAGCCGTTTACGGCACGTGGGCGTTCATCCTGGACCCGCTCGACGAAGGCCGGACGCGCCTGGTGATGCGGACGCGCGCCGGCGAATGGGATTCGAACGCGCGGCGGCTGCTCGACTTCGCCTTCTGGGAACCGGCCCACTTCGTCATGGAGACGCGGATGATGCGGACCATCAAGGCGCTGGCCGAGCGCTCGAAGTCCCGGGAGGCCCCCGCCGCGCCCCCGTCGCCGGGCCTCAACGGAGCCCTGCCGACGGACGCTCAAGCGCTGCAGGGCTCGTAAGCGAAACGGCTGGGTTGCCGGCCAAGCTCGCCCAAGGTCGTTTGCGCCGCATCGAGAATCGGTCGTGGCCCCCGAGATAGGAGCGACGAATGTCTGAACGCGCGCGGGATATGACACCCGTCGTGGACCTCACGCGAGAACAGGTGACCGGGCCTGTCCGCCACCAGCGACCCATCTATGTCGACCTGCTGCCCCCTTGCAACAACGCCTGCCCGGCCGGTGAGAACATCCAGGCCTGGTTGGACTTGGCGCAGGCAGGGCGCTTCCGCGAGGCGTGGGAGCAACTGATCCGCGACAACCCGCTGCCGGCCGTGCACGGGCGCGTCTGCTACCACCCCTGCGAATCGAACTGCAACCGCAAGGAGCTCGACCAGGCCGTCAGCATCCACGCCGTGGAGCGCTTCCTGGGCGATCTGGCGGTCGAGCAGAAGTGGCCCGTCCCGCCCCCGGCGCGATCCTCCGGCAAGCGCGTGCTGATCGTCGGCGCGGGGCCCAGCGGCCTCTCCGCCGGCTACCACCTGCGCCGGCTCGGCCACGAGGTCGAGATCCGCGACGCGGGGCCGCTCCCCGGCGGCATGCTGCACTTCGGCATCCCCTCCTACCGCATGCCGCGGGCCGTGCTCGAGCAGGAGATCGCGCGCATCGAGGCCTTCGGCGTCAAGATCACGCTCAACCACAAGGTCACCGACGTCCTCGCCGAGCGCGACGAGGGCAAGTTCGACGCGGTCTTCATCGCCATCGGCGCGCACCTCGCCAAGCACGTCGACATCCCGGCGCGCGACGCCGGAAAGATCTACGACGCCGTCGCGCTGCTGCGCGACCTGGAGACCGAGGAGCCGCCGGTGCTCGGCCGCCGCGTCATCGTCTACGGCGGCGGCAACACCGCGATGGACGCGGCCCGCACGGCGAAGCGGCTCGGCGCCGAAGAGGCGCTGATCGTCTACCGGCGCGACCGCGCGCACATGCCGGCCCACGAGTTCGAGGCCGACGAGGCGCTCGCCGAAGGCGTCAAGATCAAGTGGCTGACGACGATCAAGGAGATCGACGGCTCCGATCTCACCGTCGAGGTCATGCGCCTCAACGAGAAGGGCTTCCCGGAGCCGACCGGCGAGTACGAGACGCTCAAGGCGGATGCGGTCGTGCTGGCGCTGGGGCAGGAATCCGACAGCGGCTTCCTGCGCAAGATCCCGGGCATCTCGTTCCAGCGCGACGGCACGGTGATCGTTTCGCCCAACATGATGACGGGACGCGAGGGGATCTTCGCCGGCGGCGACCTCGTGCCGTCGGAGAAGACGGTGACGATTGCCGTCGGCCACGGCAAGAAGGCCGCGCGCAACATCGACGCCTGGCTGCGCGGCACGTCCTACCACACCGAGCACAAGCACCCGCTCGTGGGCTTCGGCAGCCTCAACCTGCCGATCTACACCGATGCGGCCCCCTCCGGCCAGCGCGAGCTGCCGGTCGCGGAGCGCACGACCGGCTTCGAAGAGGTCGTCTCCGGGCTCGACCGGCGCGAAGCGCTGCACGAGGCGAAACGCTGCCTCTCGTGCGGCAATTGCTTCGAGTGCGACAACTGCTACGCGGCCTGCCCCGAGGACGCGATCGTCAAGCTCGGCAAGGGGAACCGCTACCGCTACGACTACACGCGCTGCACGGGGTGCGCCACTTGCTTCGATCAGTGCCCGTGCCACGCGATCGAGATGATTCCGGAGCCGGCCTGATGGGCAAGCGTACCACGATGGACGGCAACACGGCCGTCGCACACATCGCCTACCGCGTCAGCGAGATCTGCGCGATCTATCCGATCACGCCGTCGTCCACCATGGCGGAGCTCGCCGACGAGTGGTCGTCCCAAGGGAAGACCAACATCTGGGGACGGGTCCCCGTCGTGCAGGAGATGCAGAGCGAGGGCGGCGCCGCCGGCGCGCTGCACGGCGCCCTGCAGTCCGGCTCGCTCACGACGACCTTCACGGCCTCGCAAGGCCTGCTGCTGATGATCCCCAACATGTTCAAGATCGCGGGCGAGCTGACGCCCGCGGTCTTCCACGTGGCGGCGCGGGCGCTGGCGACCTCGGCGCTCTCGATTTTCGGCGACCACTCCGACGTGATGGCCGTGCGCTCGACCGGCTTCGCGCTGTTCTCGGCGGGTTCGGTGCAGGAGGCGCACGACTCGGCGCTGATCGCGCACGCCGCGACGCTCGAGTCGCGCATCCCGTTCCTGCACTTCTTCGACGGGTTCCGCACCTCGCACGAGCTCAACACCCTCGAGCTCGTCGACGACGCGGACATCCGCAAGATGATCGACGACGTGCTCGTGCGCGAGCATCGCGGCCGCTCGCTCAGCCCCGAGCATCCCTACATCCGCGGGACCGCGCACAATCCCGACACGTATTTTCAGGCGCGCGAGGCCGCGAACTCGTACTATCTGCGCGTTCCCGAGATCGTGCAGGCGCAGATGGACAAGTTCGCCGCGCTGACGGGCCGCCAGTACCATCTCTTCGAGTACGAAGGCGCACCCGACGCCGAACGCATCGTCATCCTGATGGGCTCGGGCACGGAGACGGCGCGGGCGACCGCCCGGGCGCTGACCGCGGCCGGGGAGAAGGTCGGCGTCTTGCAGGTCCGGCTCTACCGGCCGTTCTCGGCCAAGGATTTCCTCGCTGCGATCCCGCCTTCGGTCAAGGCGATCGCGGTGCTCGAGGAGACGAAGGAGCCCGGGTCGACGGGCGAGCCGCTCTACCTCGACGTGGTGACGACGCTGGCGCAAGCCGGCTCGAACGGCTCGAAGCGCGCGCTGCCGCGCATCATCGGCGGCCGCTACGGCATCTCGTCGAAAGACTTCACGCCGGCCGGCGTCAAAGCGGTCTTCGACGAGCTGCTCAAGCCCGAACCGAAGAACAGCTTCACGATCGGCATCAACGACGACGTCACCCATAAAAGCCTCGAGCTCGACCCGCACTTCACGATCGAGCCGGACTCGGTCACGCGCTGCGTCTTCTACGGACTGGGCGCGGACGGCACGGTCGGAGCGAACAAGAACAGCGTCAAGATCATCGGCGAGGACGCCGGCCTGTTCGCGCAAGGCTACTTCGTCTACGACTCGCACAAATCGGGCGCGGTGACGATCTCGCACTTGCGCTTCGGCCCCGACCCGATCAAGGCGCCCTATTTGATCGCCTCGGCCGGCTTCGTGGCCTGCCATCAGTTCGAGTTTCTGCTGCGGCAGGACGTGCTGCGCCTCGCCGCGCCGGGTGCGGTCTTCCTGTTGAACAGCCCCTACGGCCCCGATGAGGTGTGGGATCACCTGCCGCGTTCGGTGCAGCAGGCGATCATCGACAAGAAGCTGCGCTTCTACGTGATCGACGCGACCAAGGCGGCGCGCGACCTCGGCCTGGGCGCCTACACGAACACGATCCTGCAAACGTGCTTCTTTGCGATCTCGGGCGTGCTGCCGCGCGTCGAGGCGATCGAGCAGATCAAGAAGGCGATCAAGAAGACCTACGCGCGCAAGGGCGAGATCGTCATCCGCCAGAACTTCGCGGCCGTCGACGGGACGATCGCGCGGCTGGCCGAGGTCGAGGTCCCGAAGGCGGTCAGCAGCAGCTTCGACCGGCCCCCGATCGTGCCGCTCGACGCGCCCGAATTCGTGCGCAACGTGACGGCCTTGATGATGGAGGGCCGCGGCGACGAGATTCCGGTCAGCCTGCTGCCGGTCGACGGCACCTTCCCTTCGGGGACGGCGGCCTTCGAGAAGCGCAACATCGGCGACCTCGTTCCGAAGTGGGAACCGGATTTGTGCATCCAGTGCGGCCAGTGCGGTTTCGTCTGCCCGCATGCGGTGATCCGCGCGCGCTACTATCACGAGGACAAGCTGGCCGGCGCGCCCCAGACGTTCAAATCCGCCCAGGTCAACGCGCGCGGCTATCCCGAAGCGCGCTTCAGCCTGCAGTTCTACGTCGAAGACTGCACCAGCTGCGGCCTGTGCATCGAGGCCTGCCCGGCGCAGAGCCCCGACGATCCGAAGTTCAAGGCGATCAACCTGACGGACAAAGCGCCGCTGCTCGAAGCGGAGCGCGGGAACATCGAGTTCTTCGAAAAGCTGCCGACCAACGAACGGGCGCACGTCGACTTCGCCAACGTGCGCGGCGTCCAGTTCCTGCAGCCGCTCTTCGAGTTCCCCGGAGCGTGCGCCGGCTGCGGCGAGACGCCGTACATCAAGCTGCTCTCGCAGCTCTTCGGCGACCGGCTCCAAGTCGCCAACGCCACCGGCTGCTCCTCGATCTACGGCGCGAACCTGCCGGTCACGCCGTGGACGAAGAACGATGAGGGCCGCGGGCCGGCTTGGTCCAATTCGCTCTTCGAGGATAACGCGGAGTTCGGTTTGGGCTTCCGGCTGGCCGCCGACGATCACGTGAGCATGGCGCACTCGCTCTTGCGGCAGCTCTCGCCGCTGGTCGGCGAATCGCTGGTCGAGTCGATCGTCAACGCGCCGCAGATCCAGGAGTCGGAGATCCGGGCGCAACGGATTCGCGTCGCCGAGCTCAAGGTCAAACTGCTCAAACTCGACGACGAGCGGGCGCGCAACCTCATCTCGGTCGTCGACCACCTCGTGCGCCGCAGCGTGTGGCTGATCGGCGGCGACGGCTGGGCCTACGACATCGGCTACGGCGGGCTCGATCACGTGCTGGCCTCGGGCCGCAACGTGAACGTGCTCGTGCTCGACACCGAGGTCTACTCGAACACCGGCGGCCAGTCGTCGAAGGCGACGCCGCTGGGAGCCGTCGCCAAGTTCGCCGCGGGCGGCAAGCGGACGGCCCGCAAAGACCTCGCGATGCAGGCGATCGCCTACGGCAACGTCTACGTCGCGCAAGTCGCCATGGGCGCCAACCCGCAGCAGACGCTGCAGGCGTTCCGCGAAGCCGAGGCCTACGACGGACCCTCGCTGATCCTCGCCTACAGCCACTGCATCGCCCACGGCATCAACATGCGCTTGGGCATGCACCAGCAGGATCTGGCGGTCAAGAGCGGTTACTGGCCGCTGCTGCGCTACAATCCGGCCTTGCGGACCGTCGGCGCGAACCCGTTCCGGCTCGACTCCCCGCGCCCGAGCATCCCCTTCAAGGACTACGCCTACAACGAGATCCGCTACACGGCGTTGACGGCGAGCAAGCCCGAGGCCGCCGCAACCCTCGCCGAGATGGCGCAGAGCGTCGTCGACGAGAAGTACCGGCAGTACGAAGAGCTTGCCGGCCGCGAAGGGAGCCGGTTCCACCCGCCCTCCGAGCGTCTCTCGACCTAAACCTCGCTCGCAAAGCGCGAACGGCGCCCCGCTCCGACGGCGAGCTGCACTCGCCGCCGGACGCGGGGCGCGCGCGCGTCAGGACCCGTCGTGGGCCTTTGCGGCGCCGCGCTGGCGCTGGGCGAAATCCTCGAGCAGGCGTCCCATCGTGCGGAAGCTGTCGCGGACCGCGAGGACCGCGTCCTTCTGTTCGGGATGGGTCTCGGCGGCTTTGACGCGCCGCCCGTTCTCAACGTCGACGAGCGAGGGAGGTTTGTTGTCGGCGACCAGCCGGTCGCCCGGCACGCCGAGCTCGATGCGAACGTGGAAGGGGTTGCCCTTCTGGTGATGTCCGGCGGCGTGCTCGATCGCGACGCGGCAACTCACGGCATCGCTGTAGAAGCGCTCGAGCTTAGCGGCCTCCTCCTCGACGAGCTCCCGGAGCGCCGGCGAGGCGTCGAGACCGCGAAAGGTGATTTGAACGGGGATCTTCATCGTGGCAGCGGCCTTCTTTCGGCGAACCTTGACTCATTCTCGCGGGATCCGGTAGACCATCCCGGCGGCATGCTGTCCGGGACTCGGGGCGAAGGCGGCCCGGCCTCCTCCGCCGCGCTTGGCCCGGTACATCGCCGCATCGACGAGCTCGATCAGCAAAGCGTATTCGGCGTCCGCCCAGAGGGCCGTCGCTCCGACGCTCGCCGATACCGCCGGCAGGTCGGCTTTCAGGATGCTGCGCGCCGTCTTCTCGATCGTCTGCACGATCGCGTCGGCCACGGCCCGCATCTCGCGCTCGCCTCCGTTCGGCGTCAGGACGGCGAATTCGTCGCCGCCGAGGCGCGCCACGACGTCGCTCGCCCGCAAGCGCGCGACGAGAGCTTTGGCGACCGCGGCCAGCAGCACGTCGCCGGTCTGGTGCCCGAACGTGTCGTTGACCGCTTTGAAGCCGTCGAGGTCGAAGAGGAAAAGTGCGCCGCAGTCGCCGGGGCCGCGCGGCTCGGCGATGCGGTCGGTGACGATCCGTTCGAAGGCGCGCCGGTTGGGAATACCGGTCAAGGCGTCCGACTCGGCTTGGCGGCGCAAGGTTTCCTCCGAGCGCTTGCGCTTCGAGACGTCGACCAGCGTCCGCAGGACGCACGACGGGGTGCCGAGTCCGTCGTCGAGGAGCTT
This sequence comes from Vulcanimicrobiota bacterium, assembly GCA_963834485.1. Lineage (GTDB taxonomy): Bacteria > Vulcanimicrobiota > Vulcanimicrobiia > Vulcanimicrobiales > Vulcanimicrobiaceae > CAWICD01. The sequence goes on along the minus strand of CAWICD010000007.1, from coordinate 30,434 downwards.
CGCCCGGACTTCGCACCAGCGCCACGAGTTGCGCGGGAAATGGATCCGCAGTTCGCACTCGTACGAAAGGCGCTTGCCCGCGACGAGCTCGGCGAAGAGCGCGTCTTCGCGCTCGCGGTCTTGGGGATGGACGAGCTCGGCGAAGCGTGCTTCCGTGCCGAGCGCCGGGGCCTGTTGGCCGAGGTTGTGCCGCAGCGCCGAGTTGAGTTGGATCAGCCGGCCGTCCGTCTGTGCCGTGCACATCGCGGTCGGCGACTCCTGGAAGATGACGCGAAAGCGCTCTTCGGCGGCTCGCAGGCGGCGGTCGGCGAGCTGTTCGGCCGTGAGGTCCTCGAGCTGGCAGAAGAACTCGAGCGGCGAGCCTTCGGCATCGCGCAGCAGCGAAGCGTGCATGCGCGCATAGATGGTCTCGCCGTCGCCGCGGACGAGGGCGATCATCCACGTCGCCGCCTCTCGGCGGCTGGTAAACATCTCTTTGACGTTCGCTAGGAACGCGGGCAGATCGTCGGGGTGGACGAGCGTCCGCCACTCCTTCCCGGCGAGAGCGGTGACCTCGCGGCCGAGGATCCTCGCTCCGGCGGCGTTGACGCGGTTGATGCGGCCGCTGCAGCCGATGGAGAAGAAGCCGACCGGCGACTGGGCGATCCCGCGTTCGAGAATCTCTTGCGCTTCCCACTGGGCCGCCTCGATCATCTTGCGCTCGCTGACGTCGCGCAGCGTTCCCGTGATGCCGACGATCGCGCCGCCTGCATCGCGCGTGGCGCGCGCCCAGACCTCGATCCAGACGATTCCGCTGTCGGACGGCAGACAGCGGACGTCGTTGCGGCAGAACGGCGTGCGCCCGTCGAAGACGTGGCGCAGTTGCTTCTCGCAGAAAGCGCGGTCTTCGGCGGCGAGCAGGTCGCAAAAGCGAGTTCCCAGCAGGGCGCCGGGCTCGAGGCCCGTCAGCTCCGTCGAGGCCGGATTGAGATACGTCAAGCGGCCGTCGAGGTCGAGCTGAAAGATGACGTCCTTGACGTGCTCGACTATCGAACGATAACGCTGCTCTACAGTATCAGTGGCCGTGGCAGGGTCGTGACTCATAGCTTTCTTTAGTAGGAATCGGCCGTGCCCCGATCCGTCCTAACGTGATCGGGCGCGCACCTCCCTTCCGCGTTACGGCCGGACGCTTGCGCAGGGCCGGTGCAAGAGCGAGCCCATAATGGTCGAACGCTAAACCGTTAACCGCTGAAGTGTTACCGCGACCCCTCTCGAGCGCTCGCTGCGCGCGCTATCGCGTGATGCTGCTCACCGCTCCGGGCCGGACGCCCGGCGCCGGCGATGCCCGATGTGCCAGCCGTGGTTCGCGCAGGGATAGGGCGCGAGGCCGACGCTCGTCGGCGGGATCGCGCGTTCGGCCAGCTTCTTGGTCGCGAAAGCGGCTTTGGGCGACCCGTTCTTGTTGAAACACGAACGGGAGCCGCCGCTCTTGCGAGGTTTCCGGCCGTCCATGTCCGGGCGCATTCGTCCCCGCGGCGGCTTTCACCGGCGTCTCGCTTCGTGTCGGCCGGCGGGCGAAGGTTAGGAGAGACCCAGCGGGACTCTGATCGGCAGGTGCGCGAGCGCGCGCGGATCGATCGCGCCAGCGGCCATCATCCCGCCGACGACGGCCGGGAAAACGCCCGGCGTCACGACGTCCTGGCCGGCGAAATAGAGGCCCCGGATCGGCGTGCGCGGACCGAGGTTGGGCGAAAGAAAACGCCGCGGCGTCACCTCGATGCCGTAGATCGCGCCGAGCGGGGCGCTCGTGTACGAGGCCACGGTCGCCGGCGTCGACAGCTCGTGATAGGTGACGAGCGGTGCGAGCTTCGGAAAATAGCGCGCGAACTGGGCCAGCAGCTTCTCTTCCAGCACCGCCTTCTGCTGCCGGTATTCCCGGTCCGCAGCAGCATCTCGCTTGCCCATCCACTTGACGAAGGCGTCGGCGGCGGTCATCACGATGAGGTCGGCGGTATGCCTGGAACGCGGTCCCGGATCGTACGTCGGATCGTGCAGCGTGCCGAACGAGACGAACATCATCGGCGAGTCTCCCGGCGCGAAGGGCTCTCGCCACAGGTTCGCGTTCTGGTCCCACGTTTCGAAGAACCAGTGATTGTAGACGGTCGCGCCGTTGGCCGCGATGTCGCCCTCGAACCCGAGATTCATCACGACCGCGCTGTGCGAAGGAGCGAAGGAGAGGAGCTCTTGCGCCCAGGCCGAGTCGCGGAACGCCGCCGGGAGCAGCCGCCCGACGGTGTTCAGGACGCCCACGTCGGAGATGACGCGCGGAGCATGATGGAGGCGGCCGTCGGCGGTCCTCACCCCGACGGCGGCGCCGTCCTCGACGAGGATCTCTTCGACGCGCGAGTCGACGCGGGCCCGGCCGCCCGCGCGCTCGATGACCCGCAGCATGCGCTCGGAGAGCACGGAGGCGCCGCCGACCGGGTAGAAGGCGCCTTTCGAAAAGCTGCGCGTGACCTTGGCCTGCATCCCGAAACACGCCGCCGCGGGGATCGCGCCGTAGTCGCACCACTGCGCTCCGAGCACCGCGCGCAGGCGCGGATCGTCGATCGAGCGCTCGAGCATCTCGTGGACGGTGACGCCGCACCAGCGATCGATCGCGCGGCGATGAAACGCCGCGTAGAAGGGCTTGAGCGCGTCCGGAAGTCCGCGCAGGATGAACGACGCGGCGAACGCGTTCGCCGCGGGCCGCAGCATGCCGAAATAGGCGTCGATCTGCGCTCGGGAAGCCGGAAACTTCGCCTTGAGGAGCTCCTGCCAGGCGGCTTCCGGCTTCAGGAGCGGGATCTCGAAGCCGTCCGGGAGGTGCACGTAATCGTAGGTCTCGCCGAATTCGAACGCCTCGACGGGGCCGTCGCAGAGCCAGGCGAGCGTTCCGACGGCATCGAGACCGCGCCCGAGCTCGCTGAGGTAATGCAGCCCGACGTCCCACGTGTAGCCGTTGCGCGAGAACGAGTTCGTCGAGCCCCCGAGCTCGTGCTGCTGTTCGAGGACGAGAACTCGCCGCTTCAACTTCGCCAGAGCCGCCGCGCTCGCCAAGCCGCCCGCCCCCGAGCCGATGACGATGGCGTCCCAGCGAGCTGAAGCTTGTTCGATAGGCAACGCAGCCGATAGAGAGGCAACCATGGGTGAGGCGTTCACGCTCGGCCCCGCAGGGCCTCGCAGGCGGCCGCCGCGAACCGGCCGCTCGTCGCGAAAAAAAAGGTGCAACCTTCCGGGGCCGCCGGCGCAGGTCGCGACGTGGGAGCCGCGTTGCCGGAGCCGGAGCAGTATATTTCCTGGTAGCCCCAACGGGATTCGAACCCTCTGTCAGCGGTTCCGGCCGATCCCTGACAGTCCCGAAAAGTCTTATGCCGTCTGGGTTTACGGCTTTCAGCCTCGCGACCACGCCCGACCGTTTCCATCCCGTTGCACCGGCTCCGTGAGAAAATGTGAGAAAACTAGACCACACGGGTTCCGGGGAACCCCCTTCGTGGTTGCCCTGGCCAGACTCGCATAGGCGGAGGTTTCCCCGCGGACGCGGGCCGGCGCTGCAGGTCCTGCACACACGAGTAGGCCGATTTCTTGCCTTCTCGGGACCGTCTCAGGGCCCGCGGTGCTGCCCGCTGGCGGGCCCCACCCCCTCGGCCATCTAGCTGAAATCACTCGAGACCATGCGCAGGCGCTCGGTGGCGCACCGTGCCGCGGCCCTTCGGGGCTATGGTGGTGGCCAGCGCGCCTCGCCAGTTAGCCGGCCGCCCTCGGTGATCTATTACAGGACCCACTTACGCATGTGAGCGCGATCATCGTCTTTCAGGTGGATGAGGCGGTCTTGCCCGAACTCGGGCGGGACGGCTTTCGGGACGGCTTCCGTGCTGAGAATCGAACAAGTGTTCGTGGACCCGCCAGGGCACTCTCGAGGCCGCACAACTGGCAAGGCAGTCGCTACTGTGATACACGAAACCTCGTAAAATCTGAGGTTTTGTGAAACAACTTGACGTCTCGGCCCAGCAATGATATGCACAAAACAAAGTGAATACCGAGGTTTCGTGCTATGAATGACACTTTTCCAACCAGATCGCTCTCCCGCCAGGAAAGCCGGGTCGTCCTAGGCCTCACGGAGCAAGGGCGGCGCGAGGTCAGTCGCCGGGAGATCGCGGAGCTCCTCGCCGTCTCGCCCGAGGCGGCTGATCACGTCATTCGCTCGCTGCGCCACAAGGGTTGGCTCGAACGCGCGAGTTGGGGACGGTATCTCCTGATTCCGCCGGACCAAGGGGCGGATGCGCTCGGCGATTCCAACCTCCTCGCGCTCGCAGGTCTAATCGTGGAGCCCTACTACTTCGGGTACGGCACCGCCGCCGCCCATTACGGCTTCACGACCCAAATTCGCAGCGTCATCTGGCTCGTAACGCCGGTGCATCGCCGAGACCGACGGCTCTTGGATGCCGAGATCCGCATCGTCAATCAAAGCACCATCCGCTTCTTTGGCTTCAAGCAAGTTGATGTGCTCGGCTATTCGGTCAACATGTCCGACTACGAGAAGACCGTAATCGACTGTATCGACCGGCCGGAGCTTGCAGGCGGCATCGGCGAGGCGGCACTTATTCTCGGTGCTGCGAGCAACCGTCTCGATTGGCACCGCCTTGCCGATTACCTGGATCGCATTAAGTCGCGCGCGTTGACGCGGCGCGTGGGCTGGTACGCCGATCATGTGCAGGCCGAGATGCCGAGCGAGATTCGCGACCATCTGCGCCGTGATATCGATGCGGGGCGTCCAACCTTCATCGGCCCCAAGAGTCCGAAACGTGGCGCTTTGGGCTTCGATCCGACATGGCATGTGACCGTTACCGCCGCTCCTGACGAGCTCAGGAGCAGCGCGGGCATGGGCCGCCGGCGTCAGCTCACACCGAAGGGCGCGCCATGCTGACGCGGCCCCAAGTCCAACGCTACGCCGCAGAATCCGGGCTCCGCGACATCATGATCGCGGAGAAAGAGATCCTTCTGACCTACCTGCTTCAGCTTCTCGCCGAGCGCGGACTGCTCGCGCGCCTCGCCTTCAAAGGCGGCACCTGCATCCGCAAGATGATCGTCGGCGCACAGGGCCGCTTCTCAACCGACCTCGACTTCACCGGGCGCGAGGAGCACGATCACGAAGACGTCATCCTTGAGATGATGGAGGCCTTTCAGACACCGTTCCACGGTATTAGTTTCAGCATCGCGGACGGCAGCTATTACGAGACTATGGACGGCCTCTCATGGGGCGTTACGCCCACCTACGCGCACGACTGGAATTCTTCAGGCCAGAGCGAGATTAAGTTGCAAGTGAGCCGCCGCGAAACGCCAACGCTTCCGATCGAGCGGCGCGTCCAAGCACCGCAGAGCTACTTTGCCGCCCTGCCTTTCGCCCCAGTTGAAATCGACTGCCTCGCCCTCCCCGAAATGCTCGCGGAGAAACTCAGGGCGTGCTACCAGCGCACGAAAGCCCGCGACCTTTACGACCTATCGCTCTTTGCAACACGGCCGCTCGACCACGCCCTGATCCGCCGCCTTCTCGTGTTGAAGCTTTGGCAGGCCAATGATACCTTTGATCCTGCCCGCCTCAAGCAGAAGTTCGACGATCCCAGCGTCTTCGATTGGGGTGACTTGCAGCAACTGATCCGCCGAACGCGCACTATCGACCCTGCGCGGATGCTCGCCGACTGCAAGGCCGGCTATGCCTTTCTTGCCGATCTCACGCCCGAGGAAGCGGCGCTGGCCCAGGATCGGGGGCAGCGTCAACGCGGTGGTCTTTGGGAAACGCTAACGGCTGCGTGCGGCGGTCTGCCCCGTACTATGGTATAGGGTCGAAACAGCGGCAGCCATCTTGTAGCGACGATCGACCCATTGAGGAGCACGCCACCGACGTACGCTCTGAGTTTCCCGCCCCGCCTGACGCAACAGCGAATCGGACCACAGGGTTCCGGGGAACCCATTTCGTGGCACCGACGCCAAAGTATCCGTTTTTGACGACCACGTGGTGAACCGCAGCCCCAAACCGGTCGACCGCGCCTTGGGCCCACAGAACGGCATCCACCTCCACGCCGATCGGCGTCACCAGCACGACCTTGCGTTCGGCATCCGCTGCCATTCCCGCAATGGCACCTGCCCGGCCAAGCACTCCGATCAAGTCGTCGAGCGCTCCACCGGGAACGTCGACGATGACGTCGTCGACGTCCGCGTAGAGCGCGTTGAGCCACGGCGTTTTGCTCTTCGGGCTGCGCACGTTGTCGAGACCCACGCCGGCCACCTCGTCAGCGCTTTGTGCTCGCTTTTCGGGAGCTGACTGATGTCCGCATCCGGGACGGGATGACCACCGACTTGGCCACCACCCTCATGAACCGCGGGCGCCAACGCCTGCGCTTCCGCAGCGGCGCGCCCGCGACCATAATGCTGCTTCGTTGCCGGACCACGCTGCGGCGTCGCTTTGCCCTCGCTGCGAGCGGCCGCTTCATGGCCGCTCGAATCGTATCCTTCGTGCAACCGAGCACCGGACGCAGCAGCTCCGCGATCGTCTCCCAGGTCGCGCCACGCATCCGCAATTCGGCGATCTTCTCGCGGAATTCCATAATCAGCGCCGTCTTCGAGCCCGCGAACTGCTGCGCACGAACTCCGCGTCCTTCGCCGATTCGAAGACCACTTTGAGCGCACGTCGCTTCGCGTCGATGTCCTCATTCATCGCCCACTACCACTATCTCGTAGGCATCCACGTCGCCTCACTCGTCGCCATCCACTCGTTCGACCGTTGATGTCTCGCTTTTTGGCGCGCTTTTCTCTTCCGCATTTTACTCCGCTTTCTATTCCGCTTCTATTCCGCACCGTTACCGCTTCCGCTTCGCTTTTGCGGACCGTCGCTTAAGCTGAAAGCGGCGTTTCTTGGCAGGATAGGATGTGCCTAGGCACACCGGCAACAAGGCGCGCGATGAAGGCCTGCTAATGCCTATAAGGACCACGGTGCAATTAAACCTGACTGTCCCGTGCTGAGGTGGCTGCGGACGATCAAGGTCCACCGCGTCAACCTTGCGGATCTCGACCTCGAGGCAGCCTAGCTGGTCGTGCGCGGGAAGCGCCGCGATCGCCGGGTCCACCTGCGCGCCGACGTCGTGGCGCTCTTGCGCGCGTGGCTCTCGCTGCTTCACGAAGCGCCTCCCGCCCAGCCGGTCTTCGTGGGATTCGGCTCGACCTGCCGGGACTTCCGCCTGAGCCGCTGCGGAATCCGCAGCGTGCTGGCCCACACCTTCGCCGCCGCTGGGCTCGTGCCGGTGGCGCCCTCGGAGGCGCGGTGGGACGGCTCGCGGCCGCTCCGTCGAGTGCGCTGGGCCCGCCTGCGCGCCGCGCGGCGGGAGTGCACGTGCCAAGCGCTCATTGGGCTGCTGAGGGCCACCTATATCACGCTGGCGCGTGGGCGGCGCCGAGCTCGAGGCGATCGCCGACGACGTCAGCCACGCCGACATCCGGATGACGCGCCGGTATCTCGACCGCTCGAGGCGCAAGGCGAACAACAGTGCGCTGCCCATCCCTGTCGACTTTAGCCTAGGAGCTGAGGAGCAGTATGACTGCTCGGCGTTGAGGAGCGCATGGATGCCCGCCGTCGATTGGGCGGCACCGGTGCCCTGACCGCGGCGATGACGTCCTGGCCGGCAAGTCCCGAAACCGTCGCGCTCTGCCTCGACGACCTGTTGCGGCGCGGAAGAAGACGCTAAGTCTGTCAGCGCCATGGATCAAACATTCTATCGCGCCAGTGCCACTTCGAGAACGTCCGCAGCCGCCGTGCAGGGCGTAAAGGGCCGCACGTTCATCGCGCGTCACGTTCGTGTGGACTGGCTTGTGCGGCTCGAAAAGCTGAGTCTCGCGGCGGCAAACAGAGTATGCCTCTCGGCGGCCGTCGAAGTGATCGCGGCATAGCGCTGTTCGATTGGAGGCTGCCGCTATGGCAGTGGCGCGACCGCCCGGATGAGGGCGTCCCGATCTCCGGGGGTGAGGGCTAAAGAAGCGGCGTAGCTCCAAGAAGTCACTACACACCCAGGAGCCTACGCCATGAAGAATGTTCGCCTACGAGCGGTATCGACGCCTGCTGTCCCCGATCGGGCTTCCCGCATGACGACCCTCGACGAGATCTGCCGCCAGAAGGTGGCTGAGATCATCCAAGCCGCCCTCGTCGCCGAAGCCGACGAGTTCCTTGGTCGCATCGCGGGGTTTCCGGCGCGCAGCGCGACCGGGTATCGTGACGGCTACGAAGAGCCGCGCACGATCGCCTTCGGGAGCACACCGGTGAGAGTGCGGCGGCCGAGAATCCGCGCGAGCGAGGTGCCCTTTGCATCTGAACTCTTGCCGGCCTACAAGCGGCGCTTCCCCGAACTCGACAAGACGATGCACGAGCTGTGGATCCAGGGCTTGTCGACTCGCGATTTCGAGCCTTCGCTGCGCGCCCTTCTCGGCGAGACGACGCCGCTGTCGCCCTCGACGATCTCGCGGGTGAACAAGCAGTTCCTCGACGACTATCGAGCTTGGTCGCAGCGGCCGATCCCCGATGAGTACGTGTATATCTGGGCCGACGGCGTCTATCTCGACGCCGGCGCCGAAGACGAGCGCCGCGTGATGCTCGCGGTTATCGGCGTGCGCACCGAAGGTGTCAAGGAGTTACTTGCGCTCGAGGACGCCTTCGGGGAAAGCACGGAGAGTTGGACGACCCTCTTCGAGGGCCTGCGTGAGCGTGGGCTCAAGAACGTTGCCATGTTGGTCGCTGACGGCGCCCAGGGAATCTGGAAGGCCTTCTCAGCCGCGTACCCGCGCGCGAAGCAACAGCGGTGCTGGCTTCACAAGATGCGCAACGTCGAAGACAAACTGCCGGAGAAACACCGCAAGGCGATCCATCCACGCCTGCTTGAGATCATGAATGCCCCCAGCCGGCCACAGGCCGAGCGCCTGATCGAGAAGCTGGCTCGGGAGTTGAATCGGCAGTATCCCAAGGCGGCCAGATGTCTGCGTGAGGATGTCGCGCGCGTAACTGTGTATTACGACTTCCCAAAGGCGCACTGGAAGCACCTGCGTACAACCAACATCATCGAGTCGAACTTCGACCCGGTCCGCTCACGGACGAACGTCTGCAAGCGGCTGCGAACCGCCAACTCGGCGACGTATCTGGTGTGGGCGCTCTTGGTCCGTCGCAAGGCTCACTGGCGTCGCTTTAACGGCTACGCGCTTCTCGATCAAGTGCACCGCACGTTGACCGGCAAACCGGTTGCATTGCAGAAAGCTGCATGATATAAGGAAAGTCAGCGAGCTAACGCCGCTTTTATGCTACCCCCGGAAATCGGCACGACCTCCGCCCGGATTCCTCATCCCGCTTTACCACGCCGACGTCTGGGGTGGCGAGGCATCGCGCGACGTGCTCGAAGCCACTGTCCTCAAAATAGACTGGCGCGGCGTCGTCGAGGTGGTCTGGGGATTCCTTGGCGCATCGTGGCTTGACGGTGTCGAGACCGCAAAGCATCAAGCGCCCATCCTTAAGAACTTTGCCAAGCTCCTACCGCTCTATGGCCACGCGCTGACGCGAAGGTACTCGCTGGAGCCGCATCGCCCGGTTTTCACCCGCGAGGGGATGCTCGCTGTGCTCCGCGCCGCGGTCGTCTCCCAGGCGCAACCCAGTTCATCGCAGTTGGAGTTCGCGGACGCGTTCGTGCGCGCGAACCTCATCGCAAACGAGCTGCTCGGTACGGAGATCGTGCCGCTGGCTTCGCAGAACTCTGCCGCCGATCTGCTGCGCTCCGAACTTCGATCCGCGGTGTTGCACCTCGACAACCCGCACGACCTACTCGCGCGCGCCGAGGCGTTCTTCGATTGGTCCAAGACGCCGAACGCCGCGGCGTCGGAGAACGCGCTGCCCATCGAGGACGATTTCCGCCGCTTCACGGGCCTAAGCTGGCGCGAGTACGCGGCGGCGGCCTATGCCGCGTTTTCACGATGCACGTCGGTCGGCGACCCGCGATACGCTGGCCGCATGAGCGCGCTATTCAGCCTCGAAGAATGGCTTGTCGGCATGCGCGATAAGAGCGCGCTGGAGCGGTGGTTCGCGGTCAGCAGCATTCCGCTCGCGGAACTCCGTGCCGAATGGGCCGTAGCGACATCGCTGTCGTTCGCCGCATCCGGCTCACTGTGGCGCCAACCCGTGGTGCGGTACGACGGCGGAAGGTTCTTTGTACCTTATCCCCAGCTGATCCAGAACGCGCTCGGCGACGGAGCGTTCTTCCTGCTGTTCGACGGATACCTCGGATCGGACCGGCTGAAGTTCAGGCGGTTCTACGGCGAGTTCTTCGAGGACTACGTCGCCGGCTGCTTTGCGCGCGGCTACGCCGACCGCGGCGACGCAATCGTGCGCCCCGAGACCATGTACGTCAAAGGCAAGCAGAGGATAAAGAGCACCGATATCGTCGTGGCCGAGAACGGCGACGTGCTGTTCATTGAAGTCATGGCGAAGCGTCCGAAGCTGATCGAATCGGTGCTTGCGCTCAAAGACGACGGAATACAGGCCGACGTCGCGGCGTTCGTGGCGAAGGCGCGCGAACTCAACAAGCGGATCTGCGACTACCGCGATGGCTCGCTGTTCCCCGAGCTGCCGCGTCCCAACGGCCAGCGCATTTTCCCCGTCATTGTGACCCCCACAGAGTGGCCGCGCGTGTATCTGCTTTATACTGTCCTCCCCGCGGCGATTGCGGGAGAAGGGCTCCTTGCGGGATGCGAGCCGATCGAGCTTCTGGACGCGGGCGATGCCGAATTGTTGGAGGGTCTTCTCCAGCGCGGATTGCGTTTGCCCGAGTTGCTCGACCGCAAGAACGGCACGGGCGGGCCGACGGACGCGCGCTACAAGTCGGTTAACGACTACCTGGTCTTCTACGAGCGGAGCCTGCTGTCGAACAACCCGCGGCCCGGCCGCGAGCGGGGAAGCGAGATCGCGCGGTCGCTTATCGCCCTTGGCGAAGGCTGGTTCGCGGCGTAGGGCCGCGCGAGTTAGGAAGGCGTTCGTAGCATAACTGGGCAGTGGCGGTGCCCCCCGACGGACGACGCGCCGTCTCGGGCTCCCACGACAACACGCTCAAGGTCTGCGATCTCGAGACGGGTACGGCGAAGAAATACGTGCTGCTCATCGATGTTCCCGGCGATCTTGCTGGCCATGCAGGTCGTGTCAACCTGGCGGCGCCGCGCGACCGAGCGTTGCTGCTCCTGGCTACGCCGGGCATTCCGGCGCGCCGAACTCGTCGCCGTCAACGTCCGAGTGATCTGCGACTCTTGGAGGCGGGACTTTGCTTCTGGATCACGGGGGCCAAATACGATCCCCGCAAGGAAGGCCACGGCTGTACGTGCGCGGCTGCCGGCGACCGGGCCGAAGGCTGAGCTGCGCGCCGGTCGCCTTAACTCGGTAGGGGCGCCTTAGCCCGGTGCGGTGGGAACACCTTGGAATCCACGCCGCATACGAACCGTGCGCCCCCCACGGGTAATCTGGCAGCCGGATCCACGCGGGAAGCCGTCTCGGGTCCCAGAATTGATTCAGGAGTAGCCAGGCCGGCCTTTTCAGGTTCGGACCTGGAAACGAAGTTCACGGATAGGAGGGCTCAGCGGTGACCGACGGTTCCAGCTCCGAAGGTGGCGCGATCCAGCCCGTAAAGGGCCAAGCGATTCGCTTCGACCCGCTCAATCCTATCACGAGCGCCGACGTCTTCGCTTCCTTGACCGAAGAGCAGCGGAATTCGCTCATGATGGAGTATGCCCGCGGAACCCTCGACATCGGAAAGCGTGCGAACCAGATGCACGTTGATGTTACTGCGTTCAAGAACATGCTCGACGTCATGGCCTCGAAGACCCGAGAACTATCGTCTCAGGAAAACACGTCGGTAACGATGTCGCATACGCAAGAGACCTCCGTCGGCAAGACTGAGGTGATCATGGGCAACACGGCGCAGGCAGCCAGCGGTCGACTGACTCGAACGATGGCCGGCGAGCGAAACATGACCCCGTTTTACGTCGTCGGCGCCGTTATCGTGCTGCTGATCCTCGTCTCGATCTTCATGCGTCACTAATCGTGCTGAAAGCCTACATTATCGTAACTCGCGACATGGACGTAGCAGGCGAACTTAGCAAATTGCAACGACTGGCTGAGAAGCATCGGTTCACCTCTGCCAAGTCGCATCTGATGTTGGAACACGTGGAGGCGCTGATAACCAACGTCAGCGAGACCTTATCAGAACTTAGCACCTCGGGCATCAGCACAGCCATTAAGAAAATTGCTTCGTCCGAAGATTATCAAGTGACCCTGGAAGCGAATCAAGGCCACTCAGGCAAATCACGTGGCAGGTCGCTTTTTTCATTCCTGCGGCTCTGACTTACAATGCCGCGCCGCTCGCATTATCGAAAATCAAGAAGCGATTACGGGCGTGAGCGCGCTCGGTTGCACATCGACGAAGCGCACGCATTTTCAGCTGAAGTAGGCAACGCGGACAATATTGTAAAGAAAGCGTTCTTCTCGCTCTCTGGCTCCGCTCGTACGTACCTCCTCGATAGGTACGAGAGTCTATACGGCGCTTCAGCAAGAGCCTATGCCCAACAGACGATTCCGAAATGGCACTCTGGCTCCGTGCAAATGAGCGGCATGGTAGCGCAACGGCTGTTCGACTTGATGCCGCCCTTCATGCCGATAGCGCAGAAGCATCAGGTCTTCGAGATGGTCTGGAAGCAGTACGGGCCGCGATCAAGCAAGTTTCTTTATTTCGGCCCCGATAGTGATCCCGAAGCAGTGTTGTCAGAGGTCGACAAGTATTTCGACGGACTCAACGTCCAGTACAAGATACCGTCACACTTGGAGCGCCGGTTCGACTGGCTTTCTGACAATGACGTTGCCCTAAAGCAGCAACTTCTCAACCATTTTATGAACGAGCAGCGTAAGGCTGCCGTTGCGAGCGCCAGGCTCAATCTCGAAATGATGCTTGCTCGCATGAAGAGCCCCGATTTCGGGCAAATATCGAGGCTCAGTCACACGCTTCTTGTCGGTAATCATCAACTGGAGATGCGTGCCGACCCATTGAGGAGTGGCTATATATTTAGCGACTCCGGTCGTGACGCGATAAAGCCCAAACCACAATTCCAATGGGGCTCTTGCCTTTTTGTTGTCGTGATAGGCCTATTGTTTGGAACCTGGGTCCTCGGTGGTGCCTCACACGGCTTCCCCAATCAACAGGCGTCCTCTACCGTCCAAGAGGACGGTCAACCACGGGGCACACCTGTCACGACGGAGACCTGGCCCGTTGACCAAGCACGATCCGTGGCATCGAGCAATGTAGCTCAGACCTCTGGCTCGTACGAACCGTCAAGAACAAGTGGCGGACCGCCGCCTGCGGCAGCGATCGTCGCACGCGCTGCCGCTCAGCCGGCATCGACGAAGGTACCGGTGCCCGCGGCTGCCACCGCATCTGCTGCAAAGAGTGTCGTGTCCGCGCCTGAGGCCGGCTGCTCTGACACGGCAATTACGAGCATGGAGGACGATGGCGCAACAGTCAAATTGGCAAATGGTACGGCGTATTCGATATCCGACGGCGGCATCATGAGAATTCAAGTTGGCCAGTGGAGTACGGGAGATTCCGTCGAGGTTTGTCTCTCCAAGGCGAATGATGGCATAACCTACGCGTCGATTTCGAATCCAGCGCACTACCAAAAAGTCCAGGCGATTCTGACGACGGCAGGTGCTACTTCTCGAGTCGATTGTGCGGACGTCAAGGTTGTAAGGATGTACAACGATGGCGGCACCATCGATACATCCGACGGTCTTACAATGGCAGTGTCTTCTGCGGGCATTATGAGGATTCAGGCCGGGCAATGGAGCACTGGGGATGCTGTTAACGTTTGCAGTTCAACATTAGCCAACGGAAACGTGGCGGCATCAATCGAAAATCAGTCGCATTATCAGAAAGTCCAGGCAACTGTCGTTGGGCAGACTCGGAGCAGCGACGTTCAATGCCGCTCGGCTTCCATCTCTTCCGTGGGCGATGGGGGAACATCCGTAAGAAGCTCTGATGGGCGCTCCTATAGTGTCTCGTCTGCTGGTATTATGCGAATCCAGGCGCAGCAGTGGACGACGGGCGAACGAGTTCAGATATGTGAAGCGCTTGCACGAGACGGTTCAACAGCGGCGTCAATCGAGAATCCGGCTCACTTTCAAAAGGTCCAGGCGTCCCGGTTGTGACAACGTATCCTTTCGCGACCAACTGAGTGCGCGGAGAGATACAGAATGAGACGCCCACGTAATCTAACGTACGCGGCGCAGAGAAGGCGACGGAGACGATTGGTCGTCATCCTGTCCATATTCTCTACGGCCGCCGTCGTCTTGATCGGAGGCTTAACTATCAGTAGGATGAGCCAGGCTATTCGGACGTCAACTCCTGCAGCGAGCCCGACTGCGAGTAATGGTTTCGAGTTGGTTTCGATGAGCACTGTTTTGGATGGCATTTCTCGGGCCCGAACGATTACACTGACTGCGTATTCACTGGAGCCGACCGCTACGGTCGTGCACGACCTAGAGGTGGCGGCGGACCGTGGTGCTCGTGTTTCTGTTGCGCTGTCCCGAGGCTTCGGGATATACGTAAGGGAGAACGAGGAGACGGCGACCGAGTTAGGTGGCCATGGCATACGCGTACATGTTTTGGAGAGCGCCACACAGGCGACGCACATGAAGGCGGTCATGTTGGATGGTAATCTTTATCTTAGTGACCGTAACTGGGCACGAGAACCTGGTGAAGAGATCGTCTTGCTTGACCGGATTCCTGGGGACCGCACCCTTATCGAACGTGCGGTCCTTGGAGAGACGGGCAATAATGACCATCTTTGGACAAGAAAAGCGGATGCTCTCGCGGCCGAGGCCGACATGTTGTCACAATCGCAGTCTCGGCGCGTGCAGGTCGAGAGCGAGTCGTTTAGCGGCTCAAGTCCGATCTTCGAACAACTGAAGAACCTTGCAGCCATGGGCGATGACGTTGATCTGATCGTCGCTGAATCGGAATACAATCGCCGACCATCCGAGCGGGCTACACTAGGCTCCTTAGCGGCATCTGGCGTGAAGGTGCGTCTTTTGAATTCAGACGAAAAATTTGCGGTAGCGGGAAGCGCCGTCTGGATTGGATCAGCGAACGCTACAGGTGGTGCGCCTGGCCAAATAGATTTCGGCCTCGTTTTGAGAGACGAATCTATCGCCCAGGAACTTTCGGGGCAGTTCGATAGGGAGTGGCAACAAGCAAGGAATGTCTCTCCAGATTAGGCCAAGGCCGTGGACAGGTCCGAGTTATCGGAGCGTGACGTAGAGACATGGTGCAACCCGAGGAGTACGTGATGTGCGGATTCACAGATGTCGCGTTCACGACCATCTGGAGCGTTCGCAGAGAAAGTCGTAATCAACGCTTCAGTGTCAGCCCTGACCGAACGACCGGAAACAAAAGGCCTGAGGTCCCGGTCGTGTGCGACGTCTCGCTGGACGCTTTGAGAGACTTCGGCGCTAACGGGACTGTTTGGCCGTGGTCGCAGTTTCGTTGTGACTGAGCCGACACGGTCGGGGCAAGCGACGAAGTGCTGCGCCGATGGCCATCCGCACCTGAGAAGATCTCATTCTCAAGAACGCGAGATAAGATTTCACACTCTTCACGTGAAGAAGAAGTTGTGGAAAGGCGCGCGGACATCCCCCAGGTCAACCCGGAAGCGCAGACCGCCCTCCTCGCGCCGCGCTTCGCGCCGCCGGCGGTCGGGACCAGCGCCCTAGGGGTTAACGGAGCTCGCGCGGGCGACCGCGATCTCTCCAGCCCCCGACGATTCGGCGGCCACCGCGGGCGCCTACGCTGTTTCGATCCACAAGGTGGGTCCGTAACTCCTCTGCCGGCAACTATGCGTACGACGAGGGGCCAGGGGGGGCACTCGCGGTTGCCAAACGGTTGCCCTCCGTGGCAACCGCAGGCGACCTTCGGCGACCAAACTTCGCGCGGAAAGGCTTACTTTACGGGCTTTTCTGATCGCCAGCGACCCTCGGCGACCCTCAGGAGATGGGTTCGAATCCTGTCATCCCGATTCCAAAAACTCCGAAAATAAGGCACTTGTGGGAAAGAGCCTGTCAAGGCAACAGTGCTTGGCGATGGTGGCTGCTGCCGTAGGTTACGGACAACGCAGCGGCAACCTAAGCGGCGTATAGATCATCGCGTATGCATCATAAGGGGCGATGGGCTCGAGGGACTTCCCTTTTTGTTGAGCAGGCCGCCGCGACTTACAGGGAGCCGGCTGGTGATAGCTCTCAGGCTAGCGCAGGTCGTCGCTTCGCCGACTTGCCAGAGATCCTCACGCCGCGAGAGCTGATCGAGTTTCTCCCGATCGGTCGAAACGCGGTGTACAGGGCTCTTAAGACCGGGGCGATCAAGAGCATCAGAGTTGGGCAGAAGCTTCTGGTTACCAAGGCGGCCGTGCGGGAGTTTCTCGGCGGAAACATCGAATAGCCCTGTGCCGGGACCCGAAAGGAACCAATGGCAAGACTCGAGCGAGTCGGTGAAAAGAAGTACCGAATCGTCTACGACGTTCCGCCGACTAACGGAAGGGTACGTCAACAGAAGACCGAGACGCTGGAGGGCGTCACAAAGGGTGAGGCCCAGGCAATCCTAGCGAAACGAAAAGAAGCCGCGGCGAAATGCGAACGAGTTGCCGATGCCTCTATTACCGTGTCGGAGTTGTTCGAAAAGTTCATGGGAACGCGTAGACGGCTGGCCGTGTTGATGGCGGCCTAAAAGGGCGCAAATTCGGCGGCGAGCGATAGGCGCGCGACTTTTGTCGCAGCGACTAGAGGTTGCAACGTTTCAATGCTTGCGGGCGAGGGTTGCTTGAAGCGGCCCGCGCAAAGCGCCAAGAACGACCGGAGAAAGACCGGCACGGCATCGGCGTAAACGTTGCAAGTCGAACCGATACCGTGCCCCGCTCACCGTTACGAGTACGAGCGTATCGTTAGAATAGCACGGTACTTCTCGCTCTGTCGATGGGCTCGTCGGTTGTTGCTTGACCGACGATGCGAGAATCCGCCCGCCGCTTTCTCTGTGCCGGTTGCGGCACGGAGGTTTTCATCTGTACTGCCTGCGACCGAGGCCAGCGTTACTGCCCCGGTGATTGCGCACGTACTGCTCGCCGGCGCTCTCGGTGTGAGGCCAACCGTCGGTATGGGTGCACGGCCAACGGTCGGCTCAAGAGTGCTGCGCGATCGCAGCGGTATCGCGATCGCCAACGCGTCACGGATCACGGTTCACTTTCAGGCCGTCCCTGTGGTGTACTCGATGCGAGCGCGACGAGCGCTTTAGCGAAGACTCCATCGGACGGTACGTCGTCGCCGATCGCCTTGTCGGACTCGGGCGTAGCGGTTGGCGGCGCAGTGCAATGCTCGTTCTGTGAGTGTTGGTGCCGCCCGTGGATTCGGCATGCTCCGCAACGTCGTCGCCGGCCTCGTCCTGGTTACATCCGAAGGGAGCGACTGTTATGAGTATACAGCCGGAACTCGAAGCGAAGATTTTGCGCTACTATCACGTAGAGAAGTGGCGCGTCGGCACGATCGCGCGCCAATTGCAGGTTCATCATGGGACAGTGCAACGAGTGCTCCGCCGCGCGGGCGTGCCGACGCCGCAACACGCTGCGCGAGCATCCAAAGCCGACCCGTACCTGCCGTTTATCCGCCAAACATTGGAGCGCTTTCCAACGTTGACCGCGAGCCGCGTCTACGCGATGGTGCGCGAGCGCGGCTACCGCGGTAGTCCCGATCATTTCCGCCATATCATCGCCATGCATCGACCGCGCCCGGCAGCACAGGCCTACCTGCGCCTCACGACGATGCCTGGAGAGATGGGGCAGGTCGATTGGGGGCACTTCGGCCATTTGCAAATTGGGCACGCCCGCCGGCCACTCATGGCCTTCGTGCTGGTCCTGTCCTGGTCGCGGCAGATCTTCTTGCAGTTCTTCCTCGACGCGCGCATGGAGAGCTTTTTACGCGGGCACATGGCGGCATTCCGGGCGTGGAACGGTCTCCCGCGCATTCTGCTTTACGATAATCTCAAGAGCGCCGTCTTGGAGCGCCAAGGTGACGCGATTCGCTTTCATCCCACCTTGCTCGAGTTCGCTGGGCATTACCGGTACGAACCCCGTCCCGTCGCACCGGCACGCGGCAATGAGAAAGGCCGCGTCGAACGTGCCATTCGGTACGTGCGCGAAAGTTTCTTCGCCGCTCGCGCATTCGCCGATCTCGCCGATCTCAACGTGCAAGCATCGTTATGGTGCAACGGCCAGGCCGCCGATCGTATCTGCCCAGCTGATCGCGATCTGCGCGTTCGACAAGCTTTCGCGCAAGAGCAGTTGCAACTTCTCCCGCTGCCCGACAATCCGTTCGTCGCCGATGAGGTTGCTGCCGTGCACGTGGGAAAGACGCCCTACGCGCGCTTCGATCTCAACGATTATAGCCTTCCACACACCCACGTGCAGCGAACGGTGACCGTTCGTGCCACGCCCGACCGCGTGCGCATCCTCGACGGCCTAGCGGTGATCGCCGACCATCCACGCAGCTACGATCGAGCAGCACAGATCGAAGATCCCAGCCATGTCGCTGCCCTCATCGCCCGGAAGCATCGAGCGCGAGAGCATCGCGGCGCCAATCGGCTCACCAACGCAGTGCCGGCGAGCAAGGAACTGCTCGTGCGCGCGGCGGCACGCGGCAGCAATCTCGGTTCGATCACCCTGGGACTCCTGCGCCTGCTCGACCGGTTCGGTGCGAGGGACCTGCAGGCGGCCATCGAGGACGCTCTCGCGCATGGAGCGCCGCATCCGCATTCAGTACGCATCGCGCTCGAACGTCGGCGAGAAGCACGTCAGGCACCACCGCCGGTCGCTGTTGAGCTCCCCGAACACGTACGCGCGAAGGACACCTTCGTGCAGCCCCATCGACTCGCAACCTATGACACGTTAACGGAGCATCGCAATGACGATTGATCCTTTACGCCAACGCGCAAAGGCCTTGAAGCTGTATGGCTTACTCGCGCATTGGACGGAGATCGACGAAACATCTTGGCTGCCCACGCTCGTACAGTGGGAGGAAGAGGAACAGATTCGCCGCAGTCTCGAACGACGAATCAAGGGCGCACGACTCGGGCGGTTCAAGGCCCTCGACCAATTCGATTGGAACTGGCCAACGCGATGCGATCGTGGAGCCATCGAAGCGATCTTGACGCTCGAGTTCATTCAAGAGGCGGCTAACGTCATCCTCATCGGCCCCAACGGTGTCGGCAAAACGATGCTGGCAAAGAACATCGCGCATCAAGCGCTGATCGCCGGCCATACCGTGCTCTGCACCGTCGCCGGACAGCTCCTGGGTGATCTGACGGCAAGCGAAAGCGATGCCGCAGTACGACGGCGGTTGCGTCAGTATAGCGCGCCAGACGTGCTCGTCGTCGATGAAATCGGATACCTTTCTTACTCCAATCGCCACGCGGACTTGCTCTTCGAACTGCTCAACCGGCGCTACGAAAAAAAGAGCACCATAATTACCACCAACAAACCGTTCGCTCAATGGCAAGAGGTCTTTCCAAGCGCAGGATGCGTCGTATCGCTCGTCGATCGACTCGTCCATCGCTCCGAAGTCATTGCTATCGAGGGCAAGTCGTACCGCCTCAAAGAAGCCGAAGAGCGTTCGGAACGGAACCAGCGCCGGCGGCGTACGCCCAAAGCGCCAAAATAGACGTCGCCGGCAACGGCGGGCCGCCCTGCGCCCCTAGGCGGCCCGCCAGCCAGTCTTCGTCCTCGCCATCAGCACGCCGCGCCGCCGTTCTTTACAGCCAACTAACTTCGCCGAATACGCGCCGTTTTACGCAGCCGCTAACAGGCCGCAACGACGCGGGATCGTTACAACAGCCTCTACGCAACCTACATTAGACCGGAGCTCGGTTCGCTCAAAATCGCATCGTTGAAGAAGATGAATCTCATCCAAGCATATGCAGCATGGGAGGCCCGAGGGGAACGAAGGCCCAGCGGACGCACGATTAGGCACGCTCACGACCTGGTGCGCGCGACACTGAACTGGGCGGTCAGCGTCGACTACATCGCGACCAACGTCGCGGCGAAGGTTACCACCGCGGACTTGCCGAGGATCACCAAACCGGAGAACACCGTTCTGGACGAAACCGAGTTGCGCCGGCTGCTCGCGGAAGCGAAGAAGCCGACGAAACGGGCCAAGGCGCGCGGCACGCTTAGCTCGCAACCGTGGTTCTATCCCGCCGTCGCCTTTGCGGCGTGCACGGGCGCCCGTCGTGGGGAGGTCCTGGCGGTGAAGTGGACCGACCTGGATCTGGACAACGCGTCGGTCACGATCCGTTCATCGTTGTCAGAGCCGCGATCGGGCCTCGCGTTCAAGGAACCGAAGAACGGGAAGACACGGTCCATCGTCCTCCCAAGCCAGCTCGTCGCTATCCTACGAACCCATAAGGCAAAGCAAGCAAGCGAGCGGCTCGCGCTCGGAGAGGGATACCAAGAGCAGGGCCTGGTCATGGCACAGCCCGATGGGACGCCCGTGCCGCCGTGGAATTTCGGCGCGGCGTTCAAGGACCTCGTCGCTCGCGCCGGCGTTACGCCGATCACGCTCCACGATCTCCGCGACACGCATGCCTCGCTCTTGGCGAAAGCGGGGGTGCCGATCGAGGTGGTCAGCCAGCGGCTCGGTCACAGCGGCATCGGGGTCACCGTGGAGCGGTACTTGACCGTCTACACGAGTCGCGACGCTGCGGCGGCCGAGGCGTTTGCGCGGCTGATCCGCTGAGCGCGCCGGGGAGTTGTGTGAGAAAAATGTGAGATTTGGCGCCCGGCACCCCGGAAATGCGCCGCAAACCCTGATGGTATAAGACTTTTTCTGGTAGCCCCAACGGGATTCGAATTAGCTCCCCCGAGACTTGGGGAGATTTAGCAAGACCCCGGAAAGCCTTACAGCGCAAGGGCCTACGGCTCGCAGAGACTTGCGAACACCCCGGAAAACCCCGCAACGCCGTGGGCCATTCGTGGGCCACAGTCGCGGCGCTCCTGGCCTTCGCGACGGCCGCCCCGGCGCTCGCTGATCCTGTCGATTATCGCGCCCTCGCGATGGCGGAGCAGGTGCGGATCGACGCCGCCGTGACCCGGCCGCCGATGACTGCGACCCGGAAGGGGCTACTCGGTACGGCCGTCGCGCTCGTGGCCGTGGACGCCCTGCAATCGCTCTCCGGCGCGCGGCGCGGATGCCTCGAAGCCAATCCGCTCGTTCGGCCGCTCGTCCATTCCCCGGCGCTCATGGCCGTCGCGTCGGCGGCTTTCAGCTTCGGCTTGGCGAGCATCCCGCGAGGAGCAGTCGGCGATGCCGCGCTCGGCGCCTTCGACGCGGGCGAAGCCCTGAACGACCTCTCCAACGCGCGCACGCCATGCTGAACGATCGCGCACCCGTGACCTGCCCGCATCCGTGTCCCTGTGTCTGCCATGCGCGCAGGGATCGCCTCACGCCGGAGTCGCCGGCCCAAGCATGGCGCTCCTTCGTCCAGACCTACTTCGACGCCATAACGGCAGAAAGAACCCCCCGATGAAAGCATCGCTCGCAGCCCTCGCCCTCACGCTCGCCGTCGCGCCCGTCCTCGGCTGGCGCGCCTTCGGCGCAGACGCCTTCGCGGACCCGCTCGAGCTCGGCCAGCACCTCGACGTGAAGGGAGGGCGTTGACGTGAACGCAGCGCAGAGCGACCGCGAGCAGCCCGGCGACGTGACGATCTACAACATCGCAGGCACCGACCCGCTCACGATCCCGGCCGCCGAGCTTCCCTACCTCGACCCGCTCGAGCGGACGCGCAAGCCCTGGGGCATCCTGGACGCGCTCCTGCCCGTCTTGGCCGTCGTGCTCGTCATCCTCGCGGGGATGGCGCGTTGACGTCGTGAACGATCACGTCCCGCACGGGCTCCTCTCGCTCGCCCTTCTCATGGCGGCGGGCCTCGCCATGCGCGCACACCACCTCGCGCAGCGGCTCGCACACCTCAAACAGCGGCTCGCGGAAACGACCGTCGAGCTGCCGAGCACGTCGGCGAACGGAACGCGCAAGCCGTCGCGCACCGGGCGCAAACTGACGAGAAGTGAAGGCGACGAGTGACGAGGAGTTACGGGGAGCAGGCGACGAGGCTACGGGGAGTGCCCGTAACCCGCCACCCCGCGCACGTCTCACCTCGCAGCCGCCACCCCGGCCACCGGACGGCCGACACCGCGGCCCCCCCAAGGGCGGCCAACCCAACCGCAGTCCTCCAGACCGAGCCCTATATTTTTTTCAAAAATCCAGAAAAAGGAACCGCCATGCCTGACCTTCACGACGACGACCTGACGAAGCTCGAATCGATCTTCCGCGCCACGGAGACGGACCCGCTCGGGCACATCGCGGAGCAGTTGGCCGCGCGCCTGCTCGACAACCCGTGCGAAGCGGAGACGCTGCTCTCCGCCTTGTTCGCTGCCGTGCGCGGGCAACCGGACCCGGCAGAGTTCCTTCGGGTGCGCAAGGACGCGGCTTGGCTCTTGGACGCGCTTTGCGGCGTCTGCGCGCAGGAGCACGGCCGATAATGCCTCGGAAGCGCGTCGAGCGCGCCGTCGATCTGTACCTCGAAGAAGTCTCGAAGGGCACGACCGGAACGCCCTCCGGCGACCGTGCGGCGAAGCTGCGCGCGATGGATGAGAGCGGCATCCTCGGCACACACGTTCCGAAGGACGAGGGCAAGCGCGTCCGATCGTTCGACCGGCTCCTGAAGGCGCCCGACGTGAACGAATACATCGCGCGCCAATGGGCGATTGCGGTCGAGGACGACAACCCGCTCCACCGCTACATGAAGCGGATCGACGAGCACGCCATGCAGCAGGAGGACCCGCGTCTGTCCTTTGATGCCTCAAAGTTCGCCCTGTCGAAAATGCTCGTTCCGCCGACGCAGCGCATCCAAAGCGCGAGTGTCGTCGCGCACATCCAGCGGCCCGCCGAATTTGATACCGAACCGGAGATGACGGCGCGCCCGATCCTCCCGGCCGGGACGCACATCGTCAAGCCGCTACCGCCGTCAGCACCGGCCGACGACGCCGACGACGACGAGGACCCGGAAGGCGACGAGTAGGCTCTGCCCCGCAAAGCTACGAATACCGCCTGCTGGCGGAAGGTCAACGCGACCCCGGCCCCCGGCAAGCTCGCTCTCCACGGATGAGCACCAGCAGGGCACGGGAAGCTTTGGGCGTGCGCCTCTCGCGTGAGATGCTGGGTGATAGGAGCCGGGCGCATGATAAGACGCCTCTTGCGAAACGCGCTAATTGCAGCCGCGGTTTCGGCGTTGACAGCGGCGCCAGCGTTCGCAACAACCACCATAACGATGGACGGCAAGTGGTGGCAAGGCCTCCCACAGGACTCAAAAGTGTATGTGATCCAGGGGATGATGGTGGCCTACACAATCGGGTGGATCGACGGCGTAGGGAGCCTGGCAACCGCAGGACCCACGCCGCCCGAAACGGTTAAGGATACGATGGCCTATATGGGAAAGCTCGCGCCAGATTTCTCTAAGTCGTTCGGCACATACGTCCACGAAATCGACGACTTTTACATCGATCACCCTAAGTCGCTCGATCTATCAACGGGCACGGTACTTGGCTGCCTCGCAGACAAGCCGGTCGGTGTTTGCAAGGAGATACTTAAGGGGGCGCGCTGAGCCGCGGTCCGCAAGCTCCGCATTGATTTGGGCACGCGTCACGACGCTTCATCTCCCGGCCGCTTCGCCTTCTCGCCGAACGAATAGTGATCGAACCACGACCCGCCGCAGCGGCGGCATTTCCCGCCTGCGTGGCCGATGAGGAAGTCGCACACCTTCGGCTCGGGTAGCGGGTACCGCCGCTCTCGGATAGCGTCGGACACGGCGACCTTCGCTTGCCGTTCGGCCTCAAGAAGCGCGACGATCTCCGCCTTGTGCGCCCGAACCTCCGCAAGCAGTTCGGGCGGCATCCGTGGCCGGATCACGAGGTCCGCCCCATCCAAACGGATGGACCGACCGCTTCCGCGGACCTTGGCGACGATCATGTGGGCGCTCACAGCCGGTCCTCGGCGCTCGCTTGCCTCGTCCATTCGTTTCCATTCGTTTCATTCCGGTCAGATAAATCGGCTTGACCGGAATGGAGACTTTGACCGGAATGAGGCAAGATAAGCGAGCTAGACTCGGCCGAAAAGGTCCCCGGCGGATGCCACGTCGAGCCGCCTCCAAACCCGTGGCGCTCGATGTGGACACCTTCCTTACTCGCTGCGCGACGAAGGCTCCGCTCGGAAATCCCCGCCTTCCTAGCGGCGTCTCGGACAAAGGCTGAGGGCGTCGGCTCGGCCAAGAACTCGCGGAGCCAATCTCCGGCGCTCTCGCGCTCCGTCTTGTCCTCTTCGCTCCTGGTCGCTACGGCTTCGTCCGCACTCACCTCAACCCGGCCGAGCCACGTCACCCGCCCGACCGATCGCGTGAAGCCGGGGAGCGTCACTCCGTCGATGCGGAAGGCGAGGGTCGCGCCAACCTCGGCTGTATTCACGCCTGCGTGCGCAAAGAGGCGCCGCGTCTCATCCTGGCGGTCCACGCTCACGGAAACCGTGCTGCGCGCGAGCGCACCGAATCCGACCGAGCCGATGCCCTTCGCGAGCGCCGAGCCTTCCGACTTGCGAACGTGCCGAACGGCCACGCATCCGATGCTCAGGCGTCGAGCCATCGCGACGAACGGCAACATGACGTTGTAAGCGTCGGTATAGCTCTTGCCGCCGTCCTTCGCACCGAGGAATCCGAAGGTCCCGTCGATCAGCGCGAACGTAACGCCGCTCTCGGCGAAGCTGGCCTCTATCGCGGGTAGGTCAGTCAGGAAAGACGGAAGTTGCTCCTCGTCACCGTCCTTGACTTTCACGATAGAGACGCGCGACAGGTCGGCGTCGGCGGCGATAAGGCGCGGGATGATTGAGCGCGCGGGGTCGTCCTCGCAAGTCAGAATGGCGACGTTGCCGCGTGCGACCGCCTCGCCGTTGAAGGTGCCGCCATTCGTGATAGTCGCTACGACGGAGCACGCGGCGAACGTTTTGCCGGCCTTGGTGTCGCCCTCGAACCAAGTGATCTCGCCCTCGGGGATGTAGGGAAACACGGCGTACGTCGTCTCGACGGGCGGGATCGTCGAGGCGGGCACGAGCACGACGCGCCGCTCTTTCGGCGGCACGGCCCTTGGGATCGCGGCGCGTGTGTCGTCGAGGTTCATGCCGTGCGTCGAGCCGATCGCGGCGGGCGCGTGTCCGTTGGTTTCCGGTGGCTTCGCAAAGACGGCTCGCGCTCGACGACGCGCTTCGTTAAGCTCGGCGTCTACGTCCCACGTCATCGGCGGAACCTCTCGGCCGCCATTTGGTACGCGACGGCGAACCGGCGCTCGTCCTCGACGTGCTGCACGACCTTCGCGGCGCGTTCGATCTCGCCGAGAAAGGCGGGATCATTCGCGTTGCCGTCCAGCACGGAAGGCGCGACGGCGGCCCGTGCCGCGCGGCTGTATCGGCACGAGTCGCACGAGCACGAGCGTCCACGCGCCCGGCAAAGTTTCCGCTCCCAGCGGCTAAGGGCGTCGGCCTCCATCGCCCTCACGAAGTCGGCGCACAAGGCGCGGGGTCCGAGGAGCGGAGGCTGCGCGTCGGGCACGGCGGCGAGGTGTCGCGCATCCGGCTCGGCGCTGGTGCCGGAGGGGACCTTCCCTTCTCGGGCTAAATCAATCACGTCTGAAAGTCTCCGGGGATGCGCGGCTTGTTGTGGGGCCGCGCGAGGTTCGAAGGTCGAGGAGAGGCGTCGGGGAACCGGCGCTTCTCGCGTTAGCGGGCCGCCTCGAGGAATAGCCGAACCGAATCGACGGGGATGAGCACGCGCCGACCGATGCGAACAGCGCGCAGCCGTCCCTGGCGGATCGCCGAGTCGATAGCGTTTAAGCCGAGGCCGGTCTTGCGGTGCAGCTCCTCACGGCTGTAGGCAAGGCGGCCGTCGTCGTCGCCGATCATGCGACGGGCTCCCGCTCTTGGGCGGCCTGCCGAGATACAAACTCGGTTACAGCGGCGACGGGGACTCGCCACCGGCCGCCGACTTTCACGGCGTGGATTCGGCCCGCGTGGATCATCTTGACGACAGTCGGCACGCCGCATTTGAAGATGCGCGCGGTATCTTCAAGCGTGTAGACCACGGGCTTTGCGCGCCTGCGGGGAGTGTTCACGCCATCAGTTTATCGAGAAAAGGGGGTTGAAAAATACGACCGTTGGTAGTATTATGGTAGGGATGAGTAAGCGCGGCGATTGGACGGAGCGAGCGTTTAGCGAGGAGATGCGCGAGATAGCTGACGTGGCTCGCTCACGGGGCCTCACGCTTCGCAGTTGCGCCAGGAAAATAGGTATCGCCCACACGACGGCTCTGGAACACCTTCGCGCGGTCAAGCCTCGCCGTGAGACTGTGGAACGCTGGAAGGACCGCCTGAAAATCACGGACACCGACATTCACGAGATGCGGGCCGGGAGTCGGGCGCAGCGAGTGGAGTCGGGCGCGCGGCATCTGACCGACGACGACCTCGCGCACTATCGGCGAAGCCTTATCAGGTCGGCGGCCTTGTGTGAGCACTACCGCGACCCGGCCAAGGCGGCTCAGACGATCCAAGACGCGCTCGACGGATTGAGCAAGGCGAATCGCCGGAGCGTCCTCTATCTCGTCGCGCTTGAGACGGCCCCCAAGAACGAACCGATCGCGACGACGGTCGCCGAAGCCATGAAGCGCATGAAGGACGCAGACCGCGAACCGCGCTGGCCTGCGGGATCGCAGTCAGTTCGCAAGCTGTGCGAGAAGGCGGGAGTCCCCGCGCCGTCTATCCTCAAGAAGCGCCGCGACTTTAGCGACGGGCATTTGTGGGCGCTCGCGCTCGCCCTTGTCGATATGGGCTACTCACACGACGAAGCGCGCAACGTCAGCGACCTAATCGCAGACGACCTTCTAACCCGCCTCGGCCGCGTCAACGCGGGCACCGTCGCCGCCTGGAAGCGGTATCGCGACGAGCACACGATTGGCGCCTTGACCTTTGGCGACGACGAGCACCGCGCTCTAGCGCGTCGTGTGCTCAATCCTGAAGAAAAGGACGAAGCATGAAAGGCTATAAACGCGCTCGCGACCGTCGCAGCGCAGAGGCGAAGAAGAGTCGCCGGCTCCCGGCCGAGCAGCAGCTTTGGTCGCTCGTCGTCGAGGCTGGATACGTCGAGGGCAAGCGGACGCAGAAGTTCCGGTCCTTCACCGGCACGGAGCGCGAAGCGGACGCGGCCCTGCGAAAGTTCATCGCCGAGGTCGAGCGCGGAGAAGTCTACGACGAGAAGCTGACGGTCGAAGCCTACGCGACGAAGTGGCTCGAGCAGAAGCGGAACGAGGGCCTAGCCTCGAGGACGCTCGCCCGGTACGAAAGCGCGGTGAAGCTGCACGTCGTCCCGACGCTCGGCTCTCTGCCCTTGGCGAAGGTCAAGCCGCTTCACGTTCG
The DNA here is from genome assembly GCA_963834485.1 of Vulcanimicrobiota bacterium. GTDB lineage: Bacteria > Vulcanimicrobiota > Vulcanimicrobiia > Vulcanimicrobiales > Vulcanimicrobiaceae > CAWICD01. Next base: position 2,763 of record CAWICD010000007.1, on the reverse strand, counting down.
GCAGGCGATGGCGACGTGGCGCGCGGGCCGCAAGGATCGCAAGAGCGGTGCGCTCACCGATCGCACGATTCACCACCTCTTCGCGCTGCTCTCGAGCATCTTCGCCGACGCGCAGCGGGACGATCTCACGCGGAAGAACCCGTGCCGGCAGATGCGCGCCCCGTCCAAGGGACGCTCGGCGGTCGCGACCGTAGGCACGGAGGAGACGCTCGCCATCCTCGACCGGCTCGACGATACGCCGCTCGGCGTTCCGACGCGGCTCGCCCTCTTCACCGGCCTGCGCCGTGGCGAGCTCCTGGCGCTGACGTGGGCCGACGTTGACGCCGACGCGCGGACGATCTCCGTCTCGAAGTCCCTCGAGATGACGCGCGAGGGCGGCGTAACCGGCGCTCGCGTGAAGGCGACCAAGACGGCCTCCTCGGTTCGCGCCGTGCCCCTGCCGCTCGCGGCGGTCGCTCTCTTGAAGGCGCACCGCGTGGCTCACGCGCAGGCGCTCCTCGCCTCTGGGCTCTCGGCCTCGCCCGCCGACCTCGTGTTTCCGAACCCCGACCCGTACCGCTTCGACCCGCGCGCGCCGTGGCTCCCCGACCGCTTCTCGGCTTCGTACTACCAGGCCGTGCGCTCTTCGAAGCTCGGGGCCGTTAGCTTCCATGCTCTGTGCCGTCACGGGTTCGCCTCGCTCTCTCTTAAAGCTGGGACGCCCCTGAAGGTCGTCTCGACGATCCTCGGCCATGCGACCATCGCGGTCACGGCCGACACCTACTCGCACGTCATGGCCGGGCTCGAGCGTGAAGCGGCCGACCGGGTTGGCGACCTCCTCGAGCGTGCCGAAGCGCGGCGCGCGGCCAAGGAGTCGGCCTCGTGACGCGCCCTCCCTCGTGCCCCTCACCGACCACCGCAACCGCCTCGACCGAGGCGAAAGGACGGCCTACAATGCCCTGGTTTCAGCAGTCCCGTGGGCCATTCGTGGGCCAATCCGGGCTCGACAACGAAAAAAGCCCGTGGTTACAGGCTTCTTCTGGTAGCCCCAACGGGATTCGAACTCCGTGACACCTTGGGACGCGGTACGCCGCGTTCTCCCAAAACCCTTAAAATTCGGCCTTTTTGCGCTGACTCGTAGGATGCGTTTGCCACCGGTTTCACGCGCTAAGTAGACATTTGGGTAGACAGACTGTCTATCTGTCACGGAACGCAGCTTCGTTCGTCCGGCTTAGCGCTCCGGCGCCCCGCCGGGCGTCGGCATCTTGGAGGCCTTCTCTGGCGCCTTCCCGGCCCTACAGCGCGCCTCTCTATCGAGATGAGCCTCGAATCCGCCGATTACCCCCAACTCGACTGAAAGGCTTTTTAGCGCGATTGAGCGAGGCAAGGCTAGTCATAGCCCTAGCCTGTCCGGCTACCTTGGGCTTCATACTCGACACAAGAAAGCGCGTCGACAAGCGACTCGCTTGTATTATTGAGCTGTCTAACCAGGTCAAGGCGCCCCTCATCGGTCACATTGCGAAGAAGGACGACGGGGGGCGCACGCCGAGAAGTTGCCGGCCCTCATTCGCGAAGCTGATCGTGATGGCGTACTCCGAAGGAACGCGACGAGACAGAGCGACGACCTCTCTCAAAACGTCGCTGCACGAGTCCGCTACGGAGCTCAGCGGGGCCGACAACGTTATGTTCGACCCTGCGAGTCCGACGATCGACGCTTTCGAGCACGCGAAGGCCACGGGCTCTGATGCCCCAGTTCCGGACCACGATGTTCCCGAGATGCTTTTGCGGCTGATCGACTTCGAACTAGGAAGCTCCGAGAACGGTCCCCGAGCCGTCACCCGCGCAAAGTGTCTATATGTCACGAAATGATAAAGGGATGGTTGCTTCGCGCAGATGCGTAGCGTCGCACGGGGAAGGAAGCCACTGTGGCCGCACGAATACGCACCAAAACGGATCTACCCGGTTGTATGCCGTCTCGAGATCCCCGGTCGCGCCCGCCAAGACAACACCGTGGAAATCGAAGCGTAGGTTCGTGAAAGTCAGCGCCAGAGGCTTGCGGGCCCCTGGCGCTTCTGCGTTGCGGCATCGCTGCGCAGCGAGAGGCCTTTTTCGTCGTTACCAGCGACGTTCGCGAATCGCCATGGTGGCCAGGGGGTCTTTTGCGGGGCGCGAAGCCCCGGGGGTCATGAGATTGCGGCCCGCGGCATCAACGCATTGAAGCATCGGCATCTCGTCGAAGGAGTCGGCTTCGCTGTGCCGGCGATCGACGATATCCTCGAGCGCGGCGCGCCCGAAGATTGGTGCGAGCTATGGGCCGAGGTCGAGCGGGATCCGTGGGGCCGTGTCGCGGACGAGATCTTGCGGCTTTGCTCGGTGCATGAGATGTATGGCACCTCGAAGCTGTGGCCGCGCATGATTGCGTTAGAACGCGAAGAGCGTGGCCCCGGATAGTTCTCGGCCGTTCGAAGCGGAGGAAGCCTGGGAGGACGCCATCGGGGCTGCGGCGCGAGTCCATCGAGTCACAGCAAATGAGATTAGTGGCGCTGCTACCTACCGCTTCGCCAGCGATGACGAGCATATCGCGAGACTCATTTCCGAACGGTACGACGAGATTGTATCGCGGATTGCAGCAGAGGCCGCCTGGCCCGTAAGCGGGCTGAAGCCGCCCGTCATGATCTTGCGGAATTTGGCAGGCGTGCAAACAGGGATTCGCGACTTCGCCCGCTCCGCGCCCCTCGAGATGACTACCTATCACACCGACTACGGCGACGTGGTGTTGCCCAC
>CAWICD010000006.1:0-328687 GCA_963834485.1 Vulcanimicrobiota bacterium | reverse complement strand
GCATGCTGCGTCAAGGCGCGGCCTACGCGGCGAAGGAAGGCATCGTTCCCTACGTGCATTTCGCCCGCGCCAGGGTGGAGGCTCTTCCCTTCGAAGACGGCTTCTTCGACGCCGCCCTCTGCTGCGGCTCGCTCCATCTTTTTGCCGACACCGCGGCCGCTCTGCGCGAGATCGCGCGCGTCGTGAAGCCCGGCTCGATCCTTTCGGCCTTCACCTTCACGGCAGGGCGCCGCGGCATCCTGAAGTTTCGCCGCGTGCGCGAGTCGTATCGCCGCAATCAGGGCCTTCACGTCTTCGAACTCGCCGAGCTGGAGCGGTACTTGACCGCTTCGGGCTTCGCGAACTTCCGGCCGGACGTCTCCGGCTCGATCCTCACCTTCACCGCCCGCAAGGTCTTGCATTAGGCCGAGAGTCCTATGCGTACGACCGCGACTGCCGAGCCGCTCGCTTGCCCGCGCGGGCGGCCCGCAAAGCGCCACGACGAGCGCGTTCGAACGCGGCCTCGCCGTCGAGGGAAGTGTTCGGCATCGACGTCTCGCCGGGCATGCTGCGTCAAGGCGCGGCCTACGCGGCGAAGGAAGGCATCGTTCCCTACGTGCATTTCGCCCGCGCCAGGGTGGAGGCTCTTCCCTTCGAAGACGGCTTCTTCGACGCCGCCCTCTGCTGCGGCTCGCTCCATCTTTTTGCCGACACCGCGGCCGCTCTGCGCGAGATCGCGCGCGTCGTGAAGCCCGGCTCGATCCTTTCGGCCTTCACCTTCACGGCAGGGCGCCGCGGCATCCTGAAGTTTCGCCGCGTGCGCGAGTCGTATCGCCGCAATCAGGGCCTTCACGTCTTCGAACTCGCCGAGCTGGAGCGGTACTTGACCGCTTCGGGCTTCGCGAACTTCCGGCCGGACGTCTCCGGCTCGATCCTCACCTTCACCGCCCGCAAGGTCTTGCATTAGGCCGAGAGTCCTATGCGTACGACCGCGACTGCCGAGCCGCTCGCTTGCCCGCGCGGGCGGCCCGCAAAGCGCCACGACGAGCGCGTTCGAACGCGCGCCGCCGACCTCGAAAACGCCTCGCGGTGTGAATAGCCGGTGGATTACTGCGAATAAATTAACTTTCTTGTGGATTGGTTGTGGGTAGCGGCGCGAAGCTCTTGAAGCCTCGCTGCGGCGATGGTAGAGTCAGATCACTTCAGAAATGAAGTGCGTCGAACGTGACGACGCGGTCGACACCTCCCAAGAACACCGCTTCGCGGCGGACATCTAGAGGACGATCGAACAGCACGCCGGTGGAAGTGCGCCTCGAGCAATCGAGATTCGCGTCGGCCGCTCGTGCAAGTAACACGTCGGCGGGGTCTTGTCGGCAACGACGGGGCCCCGTTAGCTTTTTATTCGCCTCGGCTCCGCGCGTCTCGCGCCGGATCTTCATAACGCGCCAGGATCGCGCGGGCCAGCGAGACGGCCATCGCGCGCACCGCGGCGGGCGCCACGATCTCGGCTTCGGCTCCCCACTTCATCGCCCAGCGCACGAACTCGCCCGCGTCCGCGATCGTGTAGGTGATCTCCACGCTTCCGTCCTCGCGCTCCTCGATCGTCCGCTCGCGCACGACCCGGTCGGCCTGCGCGGCCCGGGCGACGACGGGCGAATAGCGGACCGTCACGAGCGTCGACGAGTCGGCGTGCATGATGCCGCTGACCGAGCGCGCCGCGAACGCTTCGAGGTCGAAGTCGTCGGGCATCGTGAAGCGCTGCGGCGCCGTCTGCGCGCCCGAGATCGCATCGAGCGCGAAGACGCGCGTCGCGCCGCGGCCCCGGTCGTGCACCACGACGTAGACGCGTCCGCCGGAGACGACGAAGCCGTAGGGATCGACGTGGCGGCGCGAGCGCCGCCCCGCTTTGTCGACGTAGGCGAAGCGCACGCTCTGGCGCTCGCGCTGGGCCCGCTGCAGCAGCTCGAAATCCGCGCTGCGCTCGGGGTCGAGCCGGGCGTCGGGGAGCTGCACGCGGACCGCCGGACGGGCCGCCGCGGCGTTGGTCCCGCGGCCGGCCACGTTCGCCAGCTTATCGGTGACCTCGATCGACGAGGTCACCGATAAGCTGGCGAACGTGGCCGGCCGCGGGACCAACGCCGCGGCGGCCCGTCCGGCGGTCCGCGTGCAGCTCCCCGACGCCCGGCTCGACCCCGAGCGCAGCGCGGATTTCGAGCTGCTGCAGCGGGCCCAGCGCGAGCGCCAGAGCGTGCGCTTCGCCTACGTCGACAAAGCGGGGCGGCGCTCGCGCCGCCACGTCGATCCCTACGGCTTCGTCGTCTCCGGCGGACGCGTCTACGTCGTGGTGCACGACCGGGGCCGCGGCGCGACGCGCGTCTTCGCGCTCGATGCGATCTCGGGCGCGCAGACGGCGCCGCAGCGCTTCACGATGCCCGACGACTTCGACCTCGAAGCGTTCGCGGCGCGCTCGGTCAGCGGCATCATGCACGCCGACTCGTCGACGCTCGTGACGGTCCGCTATTCGCCCGTCGTCGCCCGGGCCGCGCAGGCCGACCGGGTCGTGCGCGAGCGGACGATCGAGGAGCGCGAGGACGGAAGCGTGGAGATCACCTACACGATCGCGGACGCGGGCGAGTTCGTGCGCTGGGCGATGAAGTGGGGAGCCGAAGCCGAGATCGTGGCGCCCGCCGCGGTGCGCGCGATGGCCGTCTCGCTGGCCCGCGCGATCCTGGCGCGTTATGAAGATCCGGCGCGAGACGCGCGGAGCCGAGGCGAATAAAAAGCTAACGGGGCCCCGTCGTTGCCGACAAGACCCCGCCGACGTGTTACTTGCACGAGCGGCCGACGCGAATCTCGATTGCTCGAGGCGCACTTCCACCGGCGTGCTGTTCGATCGTCCTCTAGATGTCCGCCGCGAAGCGGTGTTCTTGGGAGGTGTCGACCGCGTCGTCACGTTCGACGCACTTCATTTCTGAAGTGATCTGACTCTACCATCGCCGCAGCGAGGCTTCAAGAGCTTCGCGCCGCTACCCACAACCAATCCACAAGAAAGTTAATTTATTCGCAGTAATCCACCGGCTATTCACACCGCGAGGCGTTTTCGAGGTCGGCGGCGCGCGTTCGAACGCGCTCGTCGTGGCGCTTTGCGGGCCGCCCGCGCGGGCAAGCGAGCGGCTCGGCAGTCGCGGTCGTACGCATAGGACTCTCGGCCTAATGCAAGACCTTGCGGGCGGTGAAGGTGAGGATCGAGCCGGAGACGTCCGGCCGGAAGTTCGCGAAGCCCGAAGCGGTCAAGTACCGCTCCAGCTCGGCGAGTTCGAAGACGTGAAGGCCCTGATTGCGGCGATACGACTCGCGCACGCGGCGAAACTTCAGGATGCCGCGGCGCCCTGCCGTGAAGGTGAAGGCCGAAAGGATCGAGCCGGGCTTCACGACGCGCGCGATCTCGCGCAGAGCGGCCGCGGTGTCGGCAAAAAGATGGAGCGAGCCGCAGCAGAGGGCGGCGTCGAAGAAGCCGTCTTCGAAGGGAAGAGCCTCCACCCTGGCGCGGGCGAAATGCACGTAGGGAACGATGCCTTCCTTCGCCGCGTAGGCCGCGCCTTGACGCAGCATGCCCGGCGAGACGTCGATGCCGAACACTTCCCTCGACGGCGAGGCGATGCGCCGGCCGAAGGTGCCGGGGCCGCAGGCGACGTCGAGCACGCGGCCTTCGCTCGTACGGAGATCTGCCGAGACCGTCGCGATCAGCTCGGGCAGAGAGCGGCTGTGAAAACCGCCGAAAAGATCGAGCACGACCGGATACCACAGGCGCGTCTCGTAGATGCGCGCCAGCCCGTCGATGAAGCGCATTCTCCGCAACGCGGGGTCCGCGCTGCGGGCGAGCTCTTCGCGAATGAAATCGGGGATGCCGTCCGCGACCGGGTATGCCTGGAAGCAAATGGGACAGCACAGCGCGCGCTCTTCCCGCTGCAAGAGCTGCTTGCACGTGGGGCAGGCATAGCTTCCCAGTTCGCTGGCCACGGACGAGCGAGCATTTTGCGGACTCGCCGGGAAAACCTCATGTATGGCGGTTTTGCCCGAGGTGCTGCTGATGCTGCCTCAGGCTTCGCCGAGATAGGCGGCGGTGATCTCGGGGCGGCGCAGGAGGTCGGCGCCGCGGCCTTCGAGCGTGATCGTGCCGCGCTCGAGGACGTAGGCGTAGTCGGCGACGGCGAGCGCCTTGCGCGCGTTCTGCTCGACGAGCAGGATCGAGGTGCCGCGGGCGCGCTCGGCGGCGACGATCGCGAAGACCTGCTCGACGAGCTTGGGGGCGAGGCCCATCGACGGTTCGTCGAGCAGCAGCGCCTTGGGTTTGGCGACGAGCGCGCGGGCGATCGCGAGCATCTGCTGCTCGCCGCCCGAGAGCGACCCGGCCGCGACCTTGCGCCGCTCGCGCAGGATCGGGAAGCGCTCGTAGATCCCCGCGATCTCGCCCGGCGCGTCGCCGGTCCGGCCGGTCGCGGCCGCGACGAGCAGATTTTCCTCGACCGTCATCGAGGCGAGCATGCGGCGGCCTTCCGGGACGTGGATCAGCCCCGCGCGGACGACGTCGTGCGAGGCCGCGCGCGCGATCGAGCGGCCGTCGAAGACGATGTCGCCGCCGCGCACCGGCAGGAGGCGCGAGAGCACGTTGAGCAGCGTCGTCTTCCCCGCGCCGTTCGCGCCGACGATCGCGCAGAGCGTGTGCGCTTCGAGCCGCAGCGAGACGCCGTGCAAGATCTCGATCCGCCCGTAACCCGCCCGCAGCCCCTCCACCCGCAGCAGCGGCCCCGCCGGCCCGCTCATGGTGTCACCCTGAGCTTGTCGAAGGGCGCTCATGCTTCGCTTGTTCCGAGGTAGGCTTCGATTACGGCTGGGTTGCGGGCGACCTCGGTTGGCGTTCCGGTCGCGATGACCTCGCCGAAGTTGAGGACGACGACGCTGTCGCAGACGGCCGAGACCAGCGACATGTCGTGCTCGACGAGCAGGACGCCCGTGCCGCCGGCGGCGATCGCGCGGATCACCTCGCGCAGCTCGTGCGTCTCGGCCGGATTCATGCCGGCGGCGGGTTCGTCGAGCAGCAGGATCGCGGGCTGCGCGGCGAGCGCGCGGGCGATCTCGAGGCGCCGCTGCTCGCCGTAGGGCAGCGAGCCCGCGCGCCGGGCCAGGTCGGCCTCGTGCATCGCGGCGCGCGCCAGGAGCGCGCGCGCTTCGGTGTCGGAGAGGCGGCCCGGCCGGGCGATCGCGCCGGCGCGCACGTTCTCGCCGACCGAAAGCGCCCCGAAGAGCCGGATGTTCTGATAGGTGCGCGCGATCCCGCACCGCGCGACGCGGTACTGCGGCAGACGCTCGAGCTGCGTCCCGCCGAGAGCGATGCGGCCTTGCGCCGGCCGCACGACGCCGGTGACGGCGTTGATGAGCGTCGTCTTGCCCGCGCCGTTGGGCCCGATCAGCCCCACGACGGCGCCGGGCGCGACCTGAAGGCTGACCTCGTCGAGCGCGGCGACCCCGCCGTAGCGCACGCTGACGCCTTCGACGGCGAGCTCGCGCCCCCGCGCCCCGCTCACGAGCGCCGCTTCCAGAGCGCCGCGATGCCGTCGGGCGCGAACAGGATGATGCCGAGCAGGATCGCGCCGCTGGTCACCTCGCGATAGTCCTGTAAGAAGCGGACGACCTCGGGCAGGATCGTCATCAGCGCCGCGCCCGCGACGGCGCCGAGCGAGCTCGTCACGCCGCCGATCACGCAGTAGACCAGGATCTGCTCCATGCGCGGAAACCCGAAGTCGCCCGGCGTGATGAAGAAGTTGGCGTGGGCGTAGAGCGCGCCGGCGAGCCCGGCCACGACCGCGCCGCCGGCGAGCGTGAGCATGCGCACGCGCGCGACGTCGATGCCGACCCCGCGCGCGGCGTTCTCGTCCTCGCGCGTCGCGGCTGCGGCGAGCGCGAATTTGCTGCGGTTGAAGAAGAAGAGCGCGGTGCCGGTCAGGGCCAGGGTGCCGTAGATCCAGAGGGTGTTCGCGTCGTTGGGAATGTTGGAGAAGCCTTCGGCGCCCCCGGTGATCGAGGCGTTCACTTCGACGATGCGCGCGATCTCGCCGAAGCCGATCGTCGCGATCGCCAGGAAGACGCCGCGCAGCCGACCGATCGGCAGGGCGAGCAGCAGCGCGACCGCCCCGGCCGCGAGCGCCCCGGCGAGCGCGCACTCGACGAGATTCCAGCCGGCGTTGACCGCGCCGATCGCGCTGACGTAAGCCGCGATTCCCATGAATGCGGCCTGCGCCAGCGCGAGCTGCCCCGCGCGCAGCGAAAGCGAGAGCGAGAGCGCGAGCAGCGCGTTGATCCCGATCTGATCGACGAGCTTCGAGTGCTGCGCGAAGAACGCCAGCATCGGTGACCCGAACTACGCCGCGCGGAGCGCGCGCTTGCCGAGCAGACCGGTCGGGCGGAGCACGAGGATGAGGAACATCACGCCGAAGGCGATCGCATCGCGGTAGCTCGAGGAGATGTAGGCGACCGAGAGCGTCTCGACCACGGCTAACAGGAACGCGCCGATGACGGCGCCGGTGATGCTGCCCATGCCCCCGAGGATGATGATGGCCAGACCTTTGAGCTCGATGCGCGAGCCCATGTCGACGCTGACGCTGTCGTACTGCAGCCCGACCAGGATGCCGGCCGCGCCGCCGAGCGCCGAGGCGATGAAAAAGGTCAGCGCGATCGTGCGCTCCAGGTCGATCCCCAGGAGCGCGGCGGCGACGCGGTCTTCGGCGACGGCCCGGATGTTGCGGCCGAGCGCCGTGCGCCGCATGACGAAGCTGAGCAGCAGCATGAGCCCGAGCGAGACGATCAGGATCGTCAGGTCGAGCGTTCCGAAAGTGAGGCCCCCGGCGTGAAAGGTCGCGGCCGGCACGAGGCTCGCGCCGAAGCGGCGCTCGTCGGGGCCGAAAATCCCGCGCACCACGCCTTGGATGACGATCGCCGCGCCGATGCTCGAGATCAGCGGGACCAGGGTCCCGGCGTTGCGCCGCCGCAGCGGCGCGAAGGCGACTCGGTCGAGCAGCACGCCGAGCAACCCTGCCGCGCCGATCGCCAGCACGAAGGCGGCGGGCAGCGGGACTCCCGCGCCGGCGAAGGCGAGCGCGGTGAAGGCGGCCGCCATGAAGATCGCGGCGTGGGCCAGATTGAGGATGTCGAGCACGCCGAAGACCAGCGTGTAGCCGATCGCGAACAGCGCGTAGACGGCTCCGAGAAAAAGCCCGTTGGCGAGCTGCTGAAGGAGCACCGTTCAGCAGCCCGCCCGCGCCCGCGCGCCGTCGCGCCGCGCTTTAACGGAATTCAGCGAAGCGGTCGCCTTTGACTTGCAGGATCGCGCTCGGCGCGTGCGCGTCACGCGAGGGCTCGAAGCCGAACGGTCCCAGCACCGTCGAGATGTTGCTGGCCGATTTGAAGGCGGAGCAGATCTGCGCGCCGTTCGCGGCGCCGCCCTTGACCGCGTGCGCCACGATCTGCGCGGCCGCGTAAGCCTGCGCCGCGAATTGGTCGGGCGCGATGCCGAACTTCTTCTGATAGCGCTCGACGAAGGCTTTGTTGCCCGGATAGTCGTTGCCGACGTAGTAGGCGGCGCCGACGACGACGCCTTCGGCGTCCTTGCCGGCCAGCTTGAAGAGCTGCGGCGAGTTGAGCCCGTTTCCGCCGATGACGTGCGCTTTGAGGCCGAGCGCGTTCGACTGCTGGATGATCTTGACGGCCTCTTGCACGAGCGCTCCGACGACCAGCAGATCGGGCTTCGCGCCCTCGATCTTGGTGAGCTGCGCCTTGAAATCGACGTCGCCTTTGTGGAAGGTCTCGGTGTCGACGACGGTGATGCCGGCCCGCTCGAGCGCATCTTTGAAGATCAAGTAGTCGGTCTTGGTGAACTGGTCGTCGTCGCCGTAGATGATCGCGGCGGTCTTGACGTTCCAGTTCTTCTTGGTGCGGGCGACGGCTTCGGGGACGACCTGCTCTTCGGCGAGCGCGTCGCGATAGACGCAGGGCCCCATCGTCGTGATGCCCTGCGCGGTGTTCGAGATCGCGAGGATCGGAAGGCTCGCGCCGACCGCGATCGGGTCGGCCTTCTTCGCTTCCGAAGAGAGCGTCGGGCCGATCAGCAGCGCGCTGCCGTCGGTGCTGAACTTCTGCGTCAGGTTCACGACCTGCGCCGGATCGCTGGCCGCGTCTTCGACGTCGAAGGCGACGGTCGCGCCGCCCGCGTCGAGCAGCCCCGCCTTGAGGTCGTCGGCCGCGAGGTCGAAGGCGTTCTTCTGGGCGGTCCCGTAGGCGCCGGCCGAGCCCGTCACGTCGGCGATCACGCCGACCTTCACCGTCTTACCTGCCATGGGGCCGCCGGCGGCGAACGCCGCGCTCGCGCCGAACAAGCAAACGAGTCCGACCATAACTACGGACCGTGGGTGCATATCGCTCCTTCAATTCAGGTTTGGCGGCGAATGGACTCGCCGCGTTGTTTTCGGCTAACGCGGTTTGACGGAGTTTGGCGCTCACCTCTCCAGCAGCGGGCGCAAGGCGCGCATGAAGGCCGCATGGCGTGCGTCGACGGCGCTCGAGGAAGCGAGCGGTGCGTAGACGACCAGAACGAAGCGGCTGCCGTCCTCGAGCTCCAGGATGCCGCCGTCGTGCGAGACCTCGTCGGTGTCGCCGGTCTTGTGCGCGAAGCGGTCGCCGGGGCGCAAGCCGCGCGAGAGCTTGTCGTTCCACTCCTGGGCGGCGAGCGCGGCGTAGAGCCAGTCCTCGCGGCCGCGCCGGGCGATCTGCGCGAAGAGCGTGGCGGCGTCGGCCGCGGGGTGCGCGTTACGGCCGGTCGCCTGCGGGTCGTCGATGAGCGGCAGCGAGCCCGAGAGCTTGCGCCGCACGGCCGTCCCCGTCAGGCCGGCGCGGCGGCAGAAGTCGCCGATTTCGGCACGGCCGAGCACGTCGATCAGCACGTTGGTCGCGACGTTGTCGGAGCGGGTCACCATCAGCCAGGCCAGCTCCTCCAGGGTCGCCTCGTAGCCGGCGACGAGCGGCGAGGCGGCGTCGTTGGCCGTCAGGTTCTCCGGCGCGACGGCGACCCGGCCGGCGGGCCGCAGTTCGCCCCGGGCCCAGAGCTCGGCGAGGGCGGCCGCGATCGGCACCTTGATCATGCTGGCCGGCGTCAGCGGCCGGTCCGCCGCGATGCGCACCCCGGGTCGGGCGCCCTCGAGGGCCTCCAAGACGATCGAGGCTTCGCCCAGGCCTGCCGCCGAGGCAAGAGCTCGGACCTCCGGCTCGGTCACCGGGCGAGTGGTATGCAAGTACCCACTTGCATTCGCCCGAGAGACGTGCTAATGTGCGTGCAAGTACTCACTTTCATGAAAAAGACTCGTGCCATGCCGGGAGCCGGCGGTCCGCCTCTCTTCCGGTCTCAGCCGTTGCCAACCCCTGCGGCCGCGCTTCGGTCGCGGCGGGCGCGGGCGCTGGGGGCCGCTCTTCTGGCCACGGCCTCGGGCCTGGTGGGGACGCCGGGCCGGGCGGCGCCGGAGACCGATCCGGCCGCGCTCGTGGCCCGCGTCGAGGAGCAGAATGCCGGGATGCGGAGCTATCAGGCGCGCATCAGCGTCGATCTGCAGATGCGCAACTTCCCTTATATCGCGGTGCACTTGGACGGCACGACGTATTTCAAGCGCCCCGGCAACTACGAGGTCGTGTTCGAGCGGGTCCCCTCCTACGCGAAAGGCTTCGACCGGCTCTATTCCGACGTCGGCGATCCGTCGAGCTGGGCGAGCCGCTTCACGATGTCTCTCGCCGGCGAGAAGACGTTCAACGGGCACTCCGACGTCGTTGTGCGGCTCGTCCAGAAGGTCCGCGGCATGATCGACCACGAGGACGTCGCGATCGATCCCGACGCCGGGCGGATCGACAACATGGAGTGGCACTATTACAACGGCGGCGTCATCTCGATGTCGCAGGATTACGCGACGGTCGGGGGCTTCAGCTTGCTCGCGCGCCAGCACGCGACGATCCGCATCCCCTACGTCCACGCCTCGGCCGAGGCAGTCTACACCGACTACCACACCAACGTCGCGATCGACGATTCCGTCTTCACTAAGGAGAAGCATTAGTGGACACTAGAGTGTCGACCGAGCTTCGGCATGCCGAGGGCGGCGCGAAATCGAGCGTCGAGGAGACGCGGCTGCGGATTTTGGCTGCGGCGCGCGAGCTCTACGCGCGCAACGGGAGCCGCGGGACGACGACGCGTGAAGTGGCCGACCTGGCCGACGTCAACGAGGCGACGGTCTTTCGCCACTTCGGGACCAAGCAGCATCTGCTGGCGGCGATGCTCGACCACTTTTCGGAGACCTCCCACGTGCGCCTGCTGCTGGAGAGCGCCAGGGCGCTGCCGCTCGAAGAACAGCTCCGGGCGCTGGGCCGCACGGCGGTCGAGGCCCTGCGGCGCAAAGAGGATCTGATCAAGATCGGGATGGCCGAGGAAGTCTCCAATCCCGAAGGAAGCGTGTGCGTCTGGCGGGCGCCGGTCGAGGCGCGCCTGGCCTTGTCCGGCGTGATGCAGGAGCGGGTCGAGGCGGGCGAGCTGCGCGGCGATCCGGATACGCTGGCCCGCGTCTTCATGTCGCTGTTCTTCTCCTACGTCATGGCGCGCAAGCTGTGGAGCTTCGATTGCGAGCTCACGCAGGCCGAAGCGGTCGATGCCATGGTCGACATCTTTCTGAACGGAGCACGCGCGAACTGATGGAAACGACACGCCAACCCGTCGCCGCGACGACGCCGGGCCTGACCGATGGGGACGGCCTGAGCGCGGGGCGCGGCCTTTCGCCGGCGTTGCGCTCCTTGCTCGTCGCCGCCGGCGTCATCGTGCTGCTGGTCGTCCTCGTCGCGGGCGCGCGTTTCCTCGCCTACGCGACGACGCACGAGACGACGGACGACGCGATGATCGACGCCGACGAAGTGCAGCTCACCAGCAAGATCGCCGAACGCGTCGATCGGATCCTCGTCGATACGAACCAGCGCGTGCACAAAGGTCAACTGCTGATCCAACTGCAGGATACCGACGAGCAGACCCGCGTGGCCCAGGCGCGGGCCGTGGCCGACGCGCAGCGCGCGCAGGCGCGCGCCGCCGAGGAGACGGTCGCCCTGACGCGCGACACGCAGCAGGCGCAGAACGCGCAGGCTGCCGGGGCGATCGCGCAAGCCGAGGCGGGGATCACGGGTGCCGACGCGCTGGCGAAATCGTCGCAACAGGAGATCGACGTCGCCAAAGCGGCCGTCGCCGCGGCGCAGGCGGAGTACAAGGCGGCCCAGGCCGCGCTGCCCGGCGCGCTCGAAAACGAGCGCAAGGCCGATGCCGACTTCCGGCGCGCGGCCTCGCTCGTCGCGACCGGCGACTTCTCGCAGGCGCAGCTCGACGCGGCGCGGGCGGAGTACGAGTCGGCCCGTTCCTCCTACGCTCAGGCGCAGGCGAACGTCGTCGCCAGCCAGGCGAACGTCGACGAGGCCCAGCAGAAGCTCGACTCGCAAATCTACGCCACCAGCAGCACGCAGGCCCAAATCGGCGCGCAGCAGGCGCTGCTGACGAGCGCGCGCGGCAAGCTGCAGGAGAGCGACGCGCCCAGCCGCGTCCCCGCGCAGCAGGCCCAAGCCCAAGCGGCCGCGGCTCAGGTGACCTCGCTCGACGCGCAGTTGCGCAGCGCGCTCGACCAGCTCTCGTATACGAAGATCGTCTCGCCGATCGAGGGCTACGTCGGGCAGAAGAACGTCGAGGTCGGCCAGACGGTCGCCCCCGGCGAGTCGCTGCTGACGCTGATCCCGGTCAGCCCCATCTACATCACGGCCAACTACAAAGAGACGCAGATCGGCCACATGAAGGTCGGCCAGGAAGTCGACATCCACGTCGACGCCTACGGCGGCACGAACTTCGTCGGGCACGTCGAGACCCTCTCGCCGGCGGCGCAGAACAAGTTCAGCCTCGTGCCGGCGCAGAACGCGACCGGAAACTTCGTGAAGGTGACGCAGCGCGTCCCGATCCGCATCGTCTTCGACAATCCCGACCCGAACTATCCGCTGCGGCCCGGCATGAACGTCGAAACCTCGGTCAAGGTCAAGTAGCGAACGTTGGCGACCGCAGCCGCGCTCTCGCGCAACGGCGGAACACCGCGCCCCGCCGCGGCGGGGAGGGACTCCAACGTCGTCGAGTACGGCTGGCGCCGCTCGCTGGTCACCGTCGCGATCGTGACCGCGACGCTGCTGGAGATCGTCGACGTGACGATCGTCAACGTCGCCCTGCCCAACATCGAGGGCAACTTCGGGGCGAGCGTCGACCAGGCCGCGTGGATCGGCACGGGCTACATCATCGCCAACGTGATCGTCATTCCGCTCACGCCTTGGCTGCAGCGCCGCTTCGGCCGCAAGCAGTATTACGCGGCCTCGATCGCGCTGTTCACCGCCGCTTCGGTCATGTGCGGCCTGAGCGGCTCGCTGGAGCAGCTCGTCTTCTGGCGGATCGTGCAAGGGCTGGGCGGCGGCGGCCTGCTCTCGACCTCGCAAGCGATCCTGCGCGAGACGTATCCCGCCAAAGAGCAGGGCAAGGCCGCGGGCATCTTCTCGATGGGCGTGATCGTCGGTCCGACCGTCGGCCCGACGCTGGGCGGTTTCATCACCGATCAGCTCTCGTGGCGCTGGGCGTTCTTCGTCAACCTGCCGACGGGATTGCTGGCGCTGGGGCTCGTCATCTGGCTGCTGCGTAATCCGGAGGCGCCGCGCAAGCTCGAGCTCGACTGGCGCGGGCTGGCGTTCCTGGCGACGGGGATCGGATCGCTGCAGTACGTGCTCGACATGGGGCAGCGCAAGGATTGGTTCGATGACGGCTCGATCGTCACGTGCAGTTGCCTGGCCGTCGCGGGGATCTCCGCCTTCGTGTTCTCGGAGCTGCGCCGCGACAAGCCGATCGTCGATCTCCACGTGCTGCGCTACCGCTCCGTCGCCGCGGGGAGCATCCTCGGCATGGTGCTGGGCATCAGCCTCTACGGGAGCGTGCTGATCTTGCCGCAGTACGTCCAGGGCTCGCTCGGCTTCACGGCGACGCTCTCGGGCGAGCTGCTCGTGTTCCGAGCCTGCGCCGTCATGCTGGTGACGCCGCTGGTGGCCTCCCTGGCGACGAAGGGGAAGGTCGACGCGCGCCTCTTCGTGCTGTGCGGCTTCGTGCTGCTCGGGCTCTCCAACTGGATGCTGGCGAACGTGACCACGACGCAGTCGGACTTCTGGACGTTCTTCTGGCCGCTCTTCGTGAGCGGCTTGGGGCTCGCGCAGATCTTCGTGCCGTTGACGATCTCGGTGCTCGCCTCGGTCGACCAGCGCGACATCCCGGCGGCTGCGGCGTTCTTCAACCTCGCCCGTCAGATCGGCGGGAGCATCGCGATCGCCGTGCTGGTGACGATCCTGGCGCGCTCGAACGCGATCCATCACACCGAGCTCGGCTCGCGGATCGCGCTCTCGGTCCCGCCCGTCGCGGACTATCTCCGCGCCAACGGCGGCGCGGGATCGGCGCAGGCCGCCGCCGCGCTGGACCGGCTCGTCTCGCAGCAGTCCGCCGTCATCGCCTACGCCGACACCGCGCGCGCGGTCGCCGTGATCTCGTTCCTTCTCTCGCCGCTCGCCTTCATTCTCAGGCGGCCGAGGCCGCTCGCCCTGCCCGCGAAATAGGAGACTCTCGTTCATGCAACTGACTTGGCGCGCACGATTTGCGGCGACGGTCGCCGCGCTCGCCCTCTCGCTCCCGAGCGGGCTCTCGCCGCTCGAGGCGAGCGCCGCAGCGCAGCCCGCTCCGCTTCCGGAGGCCGCGCCGATCCCCACGGCCTCGCCCGAGGCGATCGCGACGCCGCAGTCGACGAGCGGACTCGTCCTGCCGCCGGCACCGGCGATCGAGCCGGGCTTCCGCCAGCCGGCGGAGCAAGTCCCCTCGGGCGACATCGTGGGGAACCGGGCGCCGTTCGTGGGCCTCTCGCTCGACGACGCCGTCTCGATGGCGCTGGCGCGCAACACCGATCTGATCGTCTCGCAGTCGAACCGCCGCATCGCGGGGTTCCAGATCGTCGCCGCCAAGGGAGCCTACGACCTGCAGTTCCAAATCCAGCCGGCGTACTCGTACTCGCAGAGCCCGGCGATCAGTCCTTTCAACGCGGGCCCCAACGGCTATTCGGTCAACCAGTCGAGCTTCGGCGCGAGCGCTTCGCTCGGCGCGAAACTGCCCGGCGGCGGCAACGTCTCCGTCGGCACGTCCGCGACGCGCGTCGACAACGACGGCATCTACAACAGCTACGATCCCTTCTACCAGACCGCGCTCTCGTTCGACTACGCCCAGCCGCTGGCGCGCGGGCGCGCGATCGACGACGTGCGCCGCCAGATCCGGCTGGCCAAGATCAACGGCGACCTCTCGAACGACCAGGCCGAGCTGAGCGCCTCGAACACGCTCTCGACGGTCCTCGACGCCTATTACAGCTTGGTCGCCGCTTGGCGCAACGTCGCGATCCAAGAGGACGCGCTGCGGCAGGCCAAGGCGCAGAGCGAGAGCAACGCGCGCCTCGTCAAGCAGGGTCAGGCGGCCCCGGTCGACGTCGTGGAATCCGACACGCAAGTGCAGATCTTCCAGGACGGCGTGTATTCGGCGATCGCCAACGTGGCGAGCCTGCAGAATCAGCTCAAAACGCTGATTCTCAGCAACCCGGCCGATCCGATTTGGGGCGCGAACCTCGTGCCGACGTCGCCCGTCAGCGACGTGCCGCCCGAGCCGTCGCTCGACGACGTCGTCGTCGCGGCGCTGCGCAACCGCCCCGAGATCGCGCAGCTCCGCGAGCAGACGCGCAGCGCGGACGTCAACCTCGCCTATGCCAAGGACCAGACCCTCCCGCAGATCGATCTCAACCTGGGCGTGACCGAGAACGGATTCGCCGGGCAGGCGACGTCGCTCGCGAACACGCCGCTCTTCTCGGCGCTCGGCGGGACGTTCTCGTCCGTCAACGCGCTGATCGGGCGCGTCAACACGCTGACGCCGGCGCTGCCGCCGCTCGCGACGCTGAATACGTCGGCCCTCGCGCCGGTGCTCTTGCCTTTCACGGTCGGCGGCGTCGGGCAATCCTATGCGAACGCGCTCGCCGGGCGCTTCCCGCAGTACACGATCTCGGCCACGATCGGTTTTCCGCTGCGCAACCGCAGCGCCGTGGGGAATTATCGCGCCGCGCTCGAGCAGCGCCGGCAGCTTGCGACGGACGAGGTCGCGCTGATCCAGCGCGTGCAGGCCGAATCGCGCAACGCGCTGCAAGGTTACCGCTCCGCCCGCTCGCGCCTGATCGCCGCCGGCGCGGCGCGGGCCGCCGCCGAGAAAGTCGCGGCCAGCGAGCTGCGCAAGTTCCACGCCGGCCAATCGACGACGTTCCTCGTCTTGCAGCGGCAGATCGCCCTCGCCAACGACCGCGGCCTCGAGCTGCAGGCGCAAACCGATTTGCAGAAGGCCGCCGTCGAGCTCGACCGCGTGACCGGCAACATCCTGCAGCGCTACAACGTCGACCTCAACGCCCTCGGCAACGCCCCGACCGGGGCGAAACCCTGACGCGGGCGGTTAGGCGGTGTTGGCGGCTAGGGGTTCGGGGCTGGTTTGGCGCGCGAGCAGCCAGCGCTCGAGGGCGACTGCGGTGAGGGGGACGCTGAGCAGGTAGCCTTGCGCGTATTGCGCGCCGAGCTGGGCGATCGCGTCGAGCGTTTCCGTCTCTTCGATGCCTTCGACGACGACGTCCATGTCGAGGCGGCGGGCGAGTTCGATCGTGGAGGAGACGATCGCGGCGTCTTCCGGATCGGTCATGAGGTTGGCGACGAAGGTCCGGTCGATCTTGAGCTCGTCGAAGGGGAAGCGCTTGAGGTGCAGCAGCGACGAGTAGCCGGTCCCGAAGTCGTCGATCGAGATGCGGCAGCCCAGCGCCGAGAGCTGGTTGAGGACCTGCGTCGCGCGCTCGGACTCGACCGCGACCGTCGTTTCGGTCAGCTCGAGGCAGAGCCTCGAGGGCGGGATCTCGTAGAGCGAGAGCAGGCGGCTGACGGTCTCGGGCAGCGTCGAGTCGCGCAGGTTTTGGGCGGAGAGGTTGACCGCCATGTGGAGGTCGAGCCCTTTCTGGCGCCAGCGCCGCTGCTGGCGCAGGGCGTTGCGCAGCACCCAGTCCGTCAGCCGGCCCATCATCCCGATCTCCTCGACGGTCGGCAGGAACTGATCGGGACGGAGCAGTCCGCGCTGCGGGTGCTCCCAGCGGATGAGCGCTTCGACGCCGTGGACGCGGCCGGTGACGATCGAGAGCTGGGGCTGATAGTAGAGCACGAGCTCGTCGCAGGCGATCGCGGCGTGGAAGGCGCTGCCGACCGAGAGGCGGCGGCGGGCCCGTTCGTCGTCGGCGATCGTGTAGATCGAGATGCCGTCCGCGCTATGGCGGGCGCTCTCGAGCGCGACGTCGGCCTGGCGCAGGATCGTCGCGGTGTCGATTCCGCCGCGTGCGACGGCGATGCCGACGGTCGCGCCGATGATGACGGTCTGTCCCGCGATCGAGTACGCGTTGCGCAGGGCTAGGGCGACCCGCTCGGCCATCACGGTCGCTTCCTTGACGTCGCGCCGGGGCAAAACGAGGGCGAACTCGTCGCCGCCGACGCGGGCGACGGTGTCGCCGGCGCCGACCTCGGCGCAAAGCCGCTTGCCCGCGTCGACGAGCAGCGCGTCGCCGTAGTGGTGGCCGAGGACGTCGTTGACGTCGCGGAAACGGTCGAGGTCGACGATCAGCAGTGCCAGGGGCGCCCCCGAGGTCAGCGCGGCCGAGAGCTGCTGGTCCAGCACGATGCGCAGGCGTTCGCGGTTGGGGAGCCCGGTCAGGGCGTCGTGCAGCGCGGCGGCGGCGAGCTGAGCCTCGATGTCCCGGCGCTCGGTGACGTCGCGGGCGCTGAAGACGACGCCGCCGACGGCCTCCTCGGCCAGGCAGTTCTTGGTGAGCACTTCGAGGATGCGAGGCGAGTTGTTGGCGCACCGCATGGTCATCTCGAAGCTTTCCGATGCGGCCGGATTCTCGAGCGCGTGCTCGACGACTCGCGCGACGGCTTCCTTCCCCTTCTCGTCGAGGTAGAGGCGGAAGCCCTCGCCGAGGAGATCCTTGGGCGGCACGCCCAGGACGGCCTCGTGCGACTGGCTGGCGTAGGTCGCCTGGCCTTCTTGATCGACGACGAGGACGAGATCGGCGGCGTTTTCGGTGAGCGCCCGGAAGCGGCGCTCGCGCTGCTCGAGCCGGTCAGTCTGCTTTTGGACGCGGAGCGAGAGCTCTTGCAGGCGCCCGATCAAGAAGCCCGTGAGGACTTCGATCGTCAGCAGGATGAGCTCGAGTCTGGCGGTCGAGGCGGGGACGTAGGAAAGGGACGGATCGACGCGCAGCAGCATGTCGAAGGCCGTCGCGCCGATCCCGGCGCCGATCCCGGCGAACGAGCCGTAGCAGAAGGCCAGCAGCACCGTGTCGCCGATGCTCACGACGAGCGTGACGAAATTCGAATAGGGCTGGAACGGCGGATAGAGCAGCGTAACCAGCGCGTCGCAGGCGGTGGCGATAACGCAAGCGACGAGCGGCATAAACGCCGCTCCCTTCCAACGCCGAATAGCCTCTAGCGGCACCGCCATGAATTAATAGTCGGCCCGCCGGTCTGCCGGCCTGAGGGCCAAAGAGAGTGCTCGCGGGCACTTTACGAATCCTTTACACGGTGCGGGAGGCGGGCGCTCCGAGAAGGGCTGCCGCGGCGCGGTCGACGAGCCAGGTCAGCGTTCCGTCCGTGCGGCGCACGACCTGAATCGGGCGGCGCTGGGGGTCGTAGGGCCCCTCGAGGGCGTCGCGCAGCGCCTCGGCTTTGGCCGCGCCGGCGGCGGCGACCGCGACCTTGCGCGCGGCCGCGATCGCCCGCGGCGTCAGCGTGAGGCGGCAGGCGGCGAACTTCGCAACGTAGGGGGCGCGGACCAGGGCCGCGTCGCCGGCGAACGGATCGCTCCCGGGGAAGAGCGAGGCGGTGTGGCCGTCCGGGCCCATGCCCAGCAGCAACAGGTCGAAGGCCGGTGGGTCCCCGAGCCGCTGGACGAGTTCGGCGGCGTAGGCGCGCGCCGCCCCCGGCGGATCGTCCTCGCCGCGCATGCGGAAGACCCGCCCTGCCTCGACAAGCTCGGCCTCGACAAGCTCGGCCTCGACAGGCTCGGCACCGATCCCCAGCGGCGCGAGCAGCGCGTCGCGGGCCATCTTGTAATTCGATTGGGGATCGTCCGGCGGCACGCAGCGCTCGTCACCGAAGAAGAAGCGGACCTTCGCCCAATCGACGGTGTCGCGCAGCGGCGCCGCCGCCAGCAGCTCGTAAGCCGCCTTGGGGGTCGACCCGCCGGCGAGGGCGAGGTCGAAGCGGCCGCGCGCCGCGATCGCCTCGCGCGCCGCCTCGGCAACGTGCTCGGCGAGCGCTCGCGCCAGCTCCGCTTCGCCGGCGACGACGACGAGCTGGCTCAACGGAGCAAGCCGCGCACGGCGAGCAGGGACGTCTCGAAGATCTGGTCGCGGCTGCCGGTGAGGATCGCGCGCTCGACGAGCAAGGCGTTGTCGACGTTCTGCAGAGGCATGCAGAACATCGGCTTGGCTTTCGCGCCCTCGACGTGCAGGCACACGGCGTTGCAGTCGTCGCCGCTGAGCTCCGCGACGTAGGTCGAGTCGTCGCTGGCGAGGCGGACGCGCAGGATGCGCCGCCGCCCGCCCTTGTGCTCCATCGTGAAGGGCACGCGCTTCCCGCGGCGGTCGATGAAGGTGCGGCCCTCGGCCGGCTCCCAGCTCAGGCGGCTGCCCAGCCAGCCCGCCAGGTACAGCGCCTCGGCGTCGCTGCCGCTGTCGATGTGCAGCGAGCGAATCGAAAAAAGATCCTCCCTCAGGGCAGGGTCGTCGAAGAACTGCGCGATCATGTCCTGCCACGCCGCGAGCCGCATGAAGGCCAGGTCGCGCAAAACGACGTGCGGGAAGCGGGCGGGAAAATCGCCGAGTTCGCGGATCGTCTCCTCGCCGGAGGCGTGGCCCGAAGAGTCGAGCAGCACGCCGGTCGCGGCCTCGGCGAGCCCCGAGAACGTCCGGCTCTGCAAGAAGCGCGCGCCGCTCCACCACAAGAACAGCGGGACGCCCGGCACGCAGAGATCGTGCACGAGGCGCACGATCGTGCCGTGCTCGAGCCCGGCGACGCCGATCACGACGTGCTCGTTGAAGACCGTCGCGCACTCCAGGCTCGTGACGCTCGTCGAGAGCTCGACGCCCTCGCCGATCCCCGTCGAGTCGAGGACGATCGAGCGCGAAGGGTGCTTGCCCGTGACCCGCGCGGCGCGCTCGACGACCCACGAACGGTGGGCCGGGTCGTCGACGAAGATCACGAAATTCATCGTCGCGATCCGGGCGGTCGCGCTCTTGCGGTCGTTCAGCTGCTCGCGCGTGCGCTGCAGCTGGGCGAGGATCGCGGCGACGTCGAGCGGCGAATCGAGCTTCGTCGTCATCAGATGCGCCTCCATTCGCGCCCGTCGGCGACGAGCAGCGCGTCGGCGCTCTGCGGGCCCTGGCTGCCGGCGAGATAGTTGGGGAAATCGACGGTGCGGCTCGCGCTCCAGCGCTCGACGATCGGCGTGACCGCCTGCCAGGCCGCCTCGACCGCGTCCCAGCGCGTGAACAGCGTGGCGTCGCCGCGCATCGCGTCGGCGATGAGGCGCTCGTACGCGGGCGGCGAGACGACGCCGAAGCCCGAGCCGTAGTTGAAATCCATCGTGACGGCGCGGATGTGCATTTTTTGGCCCGGGACCTTGGCGTTGAAACGGAGCGAGACGCCCTCCTCGGGCTGGATCTTCATGACCAGCGTGTTGGTCTCGATGGCGTCGCCGCTCTCGCCGAAGATGCGGTGCGGGATGTGGTTGAAGATCACCGCGATCTCGGACATCTTGCGGGCCAGGCGCTTGCCGCTGCGCAGGTAGAAGGGAACGCCGGCCCAGCGCCAGTTGTCGATGAAGAACTTGACGCTGGCGTAGGTGTCGGTGATCGAGTCGGGATCGACGCTGGGCTCGTCGCGGTAGCCGGCGACGGGTTTCCCGTCGATCAGCCCCGGGCCGTATTGGCCGCGCGCGGTCATCTTCATCACCTGGTCGGGCCCGATCGGGCGCAGGGCGGTGAGCACCTTGAACTTCTCGTCGCGGATGTTGTCGGCCGCGGGCGTGACCGGCGACTCCATCGCGACCAGCGCGAGCAGGTTGAGGACGTGATTCTGGATCATGTCGCGCAGCGCGCCGGCGCCGTCGTAGTAGCCGCCGCGCCCTTCGACCCCGACCGTCTCGGCCGCGGTGATCTGCACGCAGTCGATGTAGCGCCGGTTCCAGATCGGCTCGAAGATGACGTTGGCGAAGCGCAGCGCCATGATGTCCTGCACCGGCTCTTTGCCCAGGTAATGGTCGATGCGGTAGACGTGGCGCTCCTCGAACGCTTTGGTGACCTCGGCTTGCAGCGCGCGCGCCGATTCCAAATTCGTGCCGAATGGCTTCTCGATCACGATGCGCGACCAGCCTCGCTCCTGATCCTTGGGGCCGAGGCCGGCCAGGGCGAGCTGCTGCACGATCTTGGCGAAGACCGTGGGCGGCGTCGAAAGGTAGAAGAGGCGGTTGCCCGCGGTGCCCAGGCGCGCGTCGTTCTCCTCGAGCTGGCGGCGCAGGCGGCGGAAGGCCTCGGTGTCGTCGAACTCGCCGCCGACGTAGCTGAGGCGGTTGGCGAAGTCGGTCCAGAGCGGGTCGCGCGCCGGGCCGCTGCGCGAGAACTGGTCGACGGCGGCCTTCATCTGGCTGCGGAAATCCTCGGAGGCGAGCTTCGAGCGCGAGAAGCCGACGATCCCGAAATTGACCGGCAGCGTGTCGGCCAAGCGCAGGTTGTACATCGCCGGCATCAGCATCCGTTTGGTGAGATCGCCGGTCGCGCCGAAGAAGACGATGTTGCAGGGTTCGGCGATGCGGGTCGTATCGAGGCCGGCCCGCAGCGGGTTGGGGCCGGCCGGCGCGGCGTTGCCGTCGCTGCCGGCGCGAACGCCGATTTGCGTCGCCATGCCGCTCACGCCGTCCTCGCCGGCGCGGTCTCCGGCTTGACGGCGTGCCCGCCGAACTGGTTGCGCAGCGCCGCGATCACTTTAGCGCTGAACGATTCGTCCTGGCGCGAGGCGAAGCGCGAGAGCAGCGAGAGGGTGATGACCGGCGCGGGGACGTTCTCGTCGATCGCCGCCTGCACGGTCCAGCGCCCCTCGCCCGAGTCTTCGACGTAGCCGCGGATGTCGGCCAGGCCCGGGTCGTCGGCGAAGGCGCGTTCGGCGAGCTCGAGCAGCCACGAGCGCACGACGCTGCCGTGCAGCCAGAGCTCGGCGAGCCGGTGCAGGTCGTAGCGGAACTCGGATTTCTCGAGGATCTCGAAACCTTCGCCGTAGGCCGCCAGCATGCCGTATTCGATGCCGTTGTGCACCATCTTCGAGAAGTGGCCCGCGCCGCTCGGCCCGACGTAGGCATAGCCGCCCGGCGGGGCCAGCGTCAGGAAGAGCGGCTCGACGCGCCGCACCGCCGCTTCGTCGCCGCCGACCATCAAGCAGTATCCGTTCTCGAGCCCCCACACGCCGCCGCTCGTGCCGGCGTCGACGAAGTCGATGCCCTTTTCCTTGGCCGCCCGGCAGCGCG
Source organism: Vulcanimicrobiota bacterium (assembly GCA_963834485.1). Lineage (GTDB taxonomy): Bacteria > Vulcanimicrobiota > Vulcanimicrobiia > Vulcanimicrobiales > Vulcanimicrobiaceae > CAWICD01. The sequence continues at coordinate 306,897 of CAWICD010000006.1, read as the reverse complement.
CTTGCGAGTCGCGAAAGTTCGAGTTTCCGCCGTCGACGATCGTGTCGCCCGGGCGCAGCAGCGAGAGCAGCTCGTGCACCGTGTCGTCGGTCGCCTTTCCCGACGGCACCATGATCCAGACCGTCTTCGGTGCGGCGAGCTGCGCGACCAGATCGGCCGCCGAGCTCGCAGCGGCCGCTCCGGAAGCGGCCGAGCGCGCGACCGCTTCCGGGCTGCGATCGTAGACGACGACCGCATGCCCTCCGCGCAGCAAGCGCGTCGTCATGTTCGCGCCCATGCGCCCCAGTCCGACCATGCCGAGTTGCATCGAGATCCTCTCAACCGCGTGCGCGTGGTGGAAGGCAGTCTAGGTTCCCGCTAACTCTGTTCGTTCATCCTAACGGCGTCGGCCGGGGAGAAGGCGAGGCCGCTTGCGCGTGAAGCAAGCGGCCTCGCGTCTATGCTTTGGCGAGAAGACCGGCGGCGACGGCGGCGACGCGTTCGGCGGTGAAGCCGAGCTCTTTGGCGATCGCGGCTGCCGGCGCCGAAATGCCGAAGCGGTCGATGCCGATCGTGACGCCGCGCTCGCCGACCCAGCGCTGCCAGCCGAAGGTCGAGCCGGCCTCGATCGAGACGCGCGCGCCGACGCCGGGCGGCAGGACGCCGTCGCGGTACTCCGCGCTCTGCCGCGCGAAGAGCTCGACGGAGGGCATGGAGACGACGCGTGCCGCCGTCCCTTGCGCCTCGAGCAGCTTGGCCGCGTCGATGGCGAGCGAGACCTCGGAGCCGGTGGCGAGGAGCACGACGTCGGGCTGCGCCTCGGCGCCGTGGATGACGTAGGCGCCGCGCGCGACGTCGGCCTGGCGCGCGCCGAGGAACGGCACTTTCTGACGCGACAGGACGAGCGCGGTCGGACCGTGGTGCGCGATCGCGAACTTCCACGACTCGAGCGTCTCGAGCGCGTCGGCGGGGCGCAGCACGATGAGGTTCGGCGTCGCGCGCAAGCCGGCGAGCTGTTCGATCGGCTCGTGCGTGGGCCCGTCCTCGCCGACGAAGACCGAGTCGTGCGTGAAGACGAAGACGACGCGGTCGCCGTTGAGGGCGGCGATGCGCACGGCGGGCTTCATGTAGTCGACGAAGCTGAAGAAGGTCGCGGTGAACGGCAGGATGCCGCCGTGCGCGGCGAGCCCGTTGGCGATCGCGCCCATCGCGTGCTCGCGCACGCCGAAGTGCACGTTGCGCCCGTCGTAGCTGGCCGGCTGGAAATCGCCCTGCCCTTTGAGATAGGTCTTGGTCGAGGGATCGAGGTCGGCCGAGCCGCCCATGAGCTCGGGGAGCGCGGCCGCGAGGGCGTTCATCACCGTGCCGCCCGCTTCGCGCGTGGCGACGCTGCCGTTGGCGGAGTCGAACTCGGGCCAGGGCAGCGCTTCGGGCAGCGTTCCGGCCAGGACGCGCTCGAACTGCGCGGCCCTCTCCGGATCCCGCTGCTTCCAGAGCGCGACCGTCTCGTTCCAGCGCTGCTGGGCGGCGGCGCCGTTCGCGCCGACCGCGCGCCACCACGCGAGCACGTCGTCGGGGACGTAGAATGCGGGCTCGAGCGGCCAGCCGAAGAACTCCTTCGTCTTCTTGGCGTTCTCGGCGCCGAGCGGCTCGCCGTGCGCGGCGGACGAACCCTCGCGCGGCGATCCGTAGCCGATGATCGAGCGGACTGCGATCAGCGAGGGGCGCGGATCGGCTTTGGCCGCGTTGATGGCGGCGTCGATCGCCGCGACGTCGTTGCCGTCGCCCTGGTCGACGATCTGCGCGTGCCAGCCGTACGCCTCGTAGCGGCCCAGCACGTTCTCGGTGAAGCTCACGCTCGTGGGCCCGGCCAGCGAGATGCTGTTGTCGTCGTAGAGCACGATCAGCTTGCCGAGCTTGAGGTGGCCGGCCAGCGAGGACGCCTCGGCGGAGACGCCTTCCATTAAGTCGCCGTCGCCGACGAGGACGTAGGTGTGATGGTCGACGACGTTGAGGCCGCGGTTGTAGGTCGCGGCCAGGTGCGCTTCGGCGATCGCCAAGCCGACCGCGTTCGAGATGCCTTGGCCGAGCGGTCCGGTCGTCACCTCGATGCCCGGGGTGTGGTGCACCTCCGGATGGCCCGGCGTCTTGCTGCCGAGCTGCCGGAAATTCTTGAGGTCGTCGAGCGTCAGGCCCGCTCCAGTGAGATAGAGGAGGGCGTAGATCAGCATCGAGCCGTGCCCGGCGGAGAGCACGAAGCGATCGCGATCGAACCAGTGCGTATCGGCGGCGTTGAACTTCAGGTGGCGCGACCACAGGACGTAGGCCGCTGCGGCGGCGCCGAGCGGAAGCCCGGGGTGGCCCGAGTTCGCCTTCTGCACGGCGTCGATGGCCAGCATCCGGATGGCGTTGATTCGTCGTTCGTCGTCGGGGGTGTTCGGCACCAGGTCCTCCTCGAGCAATTGGGGGGCTGCTACATTCGTCGTCCGTGTCGTGCATTCCCCAAGAAGCCCGCCGCTCCACGCGAGCCGGAGGATTTTCTTTCGCCGCACGGGACTCGAGGGGGATGGTGACCGATCGCGATGAGTTGCAGGCACGGGTCGAGGCGCTGGCGGCCGATCCTTCCGACGTGCGCGGAAGCGGCGGCAGGGTCGTCGACGAGGTGATCGCCCTGCTCGACGAAGGCGTGCTGCGCGTCTGCGAGCCCGTCGACGGAGGCTGGGTCACCAACGCCTGGGTGAAGCGGGCGATCCTCCTCTATTTCCAACGCCTCGATATCGTTCCGATCGGGCGGCACCCCAGCGGCGCTGCGGCCGGCGAAGGCGCGGGCGAGGCATTCGCCTCGCGCGAGCTGGCCCCGTCCTACTTCGACAAGCTGCCGACGAAACGGAACTACCAGCAGCTCGGCGCGCGCTGCGTGCCGCCGGGCGTCGCGCGCTACGGCTCGTTCCTGGGGCGCTCCACGATCCTGATGCCGGGCTACGTCAACATCGGAGCCTACGTCGACGACGGCTCGATGATCGACACGTGGGCGACCGTCGGCTCCTGCGCGCAGGTCGGCAAGAACGTGCACCTCTCCGGCGGCGTCGGGATCGGCGGCGTGCTCGAGCCGCCGCAGGCGCAGCCGGTCGTCGTCGAAGACGGCGCCTTCATCGGCTCGCGCTGCGTCGTGGTCGAAGGCTGCTTCGTCGGGCGCGAGGCCGTGCTCGGCGCGGGCGTCGTACTGACGGCCAGCACGCCGATCGTCGACGTGCGGGGCGCGACGCCCGCGATCGCGCGCGGCCGCATCGAGCCGCGCTCGGTCGTCATCCCGGGGACGATGCCCAAAGAGTTCCCCGCCGGCACGTTCGGCGTCTCGTGCGCGCTCGTCATCGGCGAACGCAGCGCCTCGACCGACCGCAAGACCTCGCTCGAGCGCGCCATCCGCGAGTTCGGGGTCGCGGTATGAATCCGGCCGTCGTAGCCTCCGTCGAATCGCTGATTCGCGCCCTGAACGCGCGCAAACGGCCGTCTTCGATCGATCTCGGTCTGGGCGAACCGAGCCTGCTGCCCGACGTCGCGCACTTCGAGCGCGCGACCGCGTGGGTCGCCGAGCACGGCTGCCGCTATTCCTCCAACGCCGGCTTCGACGACGTGCGCGAGCTGATCGCTCGGCACTACGCCTATCCCGGCCTCGACCGCGCGGCCAACGTCTGCCTGACGTCCGGCTCGACCGAGGCGCTCTACGTCACGCTCAAGACGCTGCTCGATCCGGCGCAGGACGAGCTGCTCGTCGTCGAGCCGGCCTTCGGGCTCTACGCCAAGATCGCGGAGGTGGAGGGGATCGCCGTGCGCCGCGTGACGGCGAGCGCCGCCTCCGGCTTCCGCATCGACCCGGACGCGATTCTGGCGGCCGTCGGGCCGCGCACCCGCCTCATCGTCATCTGCTCGCCGTGCAATCCGACGGGGCGCGTTCTCTCGCGGCGCGACGCCGCGCGCCTCTCGAGCGGGCTGCTGGCCCGCGGCGGCGCGCCGGTCTACGTGCTGCACGACGAGATCTACCGCGAGCTGCTCTACGTCGACGACGCGGGCTCGTTCGGCGAGGTCTACCCCTACACGATCGCGATCAACTCGCTCTCCAAGAGCAACGCGCTGACGGGTCTGCGTTTGGGCTGGACGCTCGCGCCGGCCGACGTCGCGGCGCAGATCGCCAAGATGCACGCCTTGGCGACGACCTGCGCCAGCTCGTTCGCGCAGCGCGTCGCCTTCGAGATCTTCGCGGCGGACCAGCTCGGCGTGCAGCGGACGTGGTATGCCGAGCAGCGCGCCGGCGCGCTCGCTGCGGCCGCGGCGGCGGGTCTCGAACTCCTCGAGCCCGACGGCGCGTTCTATCTCTGCATTCGCGCCGGCGTGAGCGACACGCTCGCCTTCGCGGAGAATCTGCTCGAGAGCCGCGACGTCGTGGCAATCCCCGGCGACATCTTCGGCGCGACGCTGGCCGGTTGGCTGCGCACGAGCTTCGTCGCTCCGCCCGACGTGCTCTTCGAAGGTTACTCGCGCATCGCGAGCCTCGCCGCCGAAAGCCGCTAGCTCAAAGACCGCTCGCTCAAAGACCGCCCGCTTTTGCCGGCGGACGCGATCGTGCGCCAAATCACTTGCAGCGCCCGTGGCCTTTCAGTCGCCGTGTCTTGAATCACGATGATTTCAGTCGCCCGCTAACTTAGCGTGTGATGCACGGTACTCACTTCACTTAAAAACTGAACGTGTGATGTAGCGCGCTCGGCTCACAATTTAATCGCGTCGACAGTATGTGGCAGGAGGGAACCACATATGAATGCGATGCGTCGCGCGGCTTATTTGTCATGCCTTGTTCTGCTAGCAGGGTGCGGAGGAGGCGGAGGGGGCGGTTCATCGAGCGTTGCGCCTGTCATTCCGGCTCCGAGCCCTACGCCTGTCGTTCCGACCGCATCGCTCCAGTTGAACTTGCCGACGACGTACTGCATCACGGCGAGCGTAGGCGAGATGCCTAACGCGACGAACCTCGCGGCGTTGCAAGCGGCGCATCTCTCGTGCGTGCGACTGTCGATCGGCGACAACGCTCAACAGTACGCGTATTTCGAGCAGGAAGCGGCAGCGTGGTATGCCGCCGGCGCGACGACCATCATCGCGATCACGTACGACGGCACGCCGCCGCCTGCCGTGTTCCAAGCGCCGGGCGTGAAGTGGGTCGAGCTTGGGAACGAGCTCGACGTGTCGGCCCCGAACTCGACGGCCACGATGACGCCCGCGCAAGCGGTCTCCTACTCCCAGGCGATGGCAGCGGAGGTCCGAGCGGCGAACCCCGCGGTGAAAATCACGTCGGGCGGAACGAGCGGATACAACACCGCTTGGCTCGCAGCGACGATCCCTCCGTTGATCGCCTCGGGCTCGATCGACGCGGTGGGCGTCCACCCGTACGGCGTCTCGCCCTCGAATTTCGGAAACGACGCCAGAGCCGTCTACGAGACGTACAATCTACCGGTTGCGTATACCGAGTTCGGCGACACGCCGGGCAATCCGCTCTCTCCGACAGACATCGTCACGGCAGACGACCAAAGCTACGGGGTCGCCGATATCTCGGGGTACTACGACCTCGACTCGATCGAGAATAACGTCGCGTACGAAACGGCCTTGGCCACGCAGCCCTAGACCCGGATTCGCCGGATGCTTCCGCAAAGCCGCTGCCGATTGGCAGCGGCTTTGCTATAGGACGAGAGGCTCGGCTCGAGCACTGCCGGAAGGACCTGGCGGCAGGTCGAAAACGGCGGCAGGAGGGGAAATTCGCCGATGAACCGCTTCGCGCCGTCCGCGGTATGGGTGGCGTCGTGTTTGTATGCCGCAACCTGGTTCGCACTGGGCGTGCGGCGCTACGATATCTTTCGCTCCTCGTTCGACGATGGGATCTTCACGCAGATTCTCGCGTCGGCGTTTTCGGGCTTTCGCGGGACGCCGGAGTGGAACTTCAATCATCTCGCGAGCCATTTCTCTCCCGATCTGTTCCTGGTTGCACCGCTCGTCATTCTGACGCACTCCACGATCTCGATGATTGCCGTGCAGGCGATCGCCGTAGCGCTCGTGGCGCCGCCGCTCTTTTTGATCGCACGGAAGCGCATGCCGGAATCGCTCGCGGCGGGTTGCGCCATCGTCGCGTTGCTCTACCCTCCCTTGGCCGGCCTCACGTTCGCCGACTTCCACGAGAACGGGATCGCGCCGACCGCGATCGTTTGGCTGCTGTGGGCGATCGACGCGGGGAAGGGTTGGATCGCGCTTGCGATCGGTCTGTTCGCGCTGGGCATCAAGGAAGACATGGCCCTGGGCATATTCGGCGGCGGCCTCTTCGGCGGATTGTGGCTGGCACGGCGAGGCGATCGCTCGAGAGCAGGGATCGCTTTGGGCCTGGCGGCGTGCGCGGCGCTCACGTTCGTCGGATACCTCGCGATCTTGCGCCCAGCGCTCCACCCGCCGTTCCCCTTCCAGCAGTTTCGCTACTACACCGGTGAGGGTCTCGGGAGCACTACGCCTGCAGCCGCATGGGACCGGGCCCGCTACGTCGTCGAGATGCTGCTGCCGCTCGGCTTCATTCCGCTGCTGGGGCCGGCCGTGCTGCTCGCGATTCCGGGATTCGTCGAAATCCTAGCCTCGCGCAACCCGATTACGATGTCGCTCGAGACGCAGTATGCCGCGGTGTGGATCGGCTACATGCTTTTCGCGTTCGTCGCCGGCGTCGCCGTGCTCCATCGCCGCGCTCCCAAAGCGAGCGGATTCGCGGTCGCCGCGTGTGCAGCAATCTCGCTCTACGTGCTGGTCGTGGTCGATCCGCTGGCACGCTGGTACGCGCTCTACCGGTGGCCGAACGCGCACGACGCGACGCTCCAAGCGCTGCTCGACTCGCTTCCGCGTGACGCTTCGATCAGCGCCCCGGACCGCATCTATTCTCACCTCGGCTTCGATCCCAACGCGGGCATCGCTCCCGGCGGATGTTTCTTCATCATCGACCGCACGAACAACGACGTGACCCCGCAGTGGGCGCAGTACGAGCACGACCTGCCTGCGCTCGTCGCCGCGGGGACATACCGCCTGATCCGCGCAACGGACGGCATCGAGCTCTACGAGCGCCGCACCAGCGAATGCACCCGTCGCTCCCCCGTCGGGGGCGAAGCGGATCGGGCCTAGGACCGTCTCGAAGGAGTTGCTCGCGAGCGCGGCTCGCACGGCTTCGCGCAGATCGGGGGGTGAGGCCGTCGCGGCGGAGTCGATCGCTTGCGTCAGCACCTGGGTTGCGGCGTAAGCCATGACGGCTTCGTCCGAAGGGGCTTCGAGAAAGCGGTGCCGGTAGCGCTGGACGAAGGCTGCGAAGGCGGCGTCGCGCGGGGGGAGGCGGCGGACGACCCAGCGGCAGCCGCTCGGAACGCTTGCGGGATCGTAGCCGCGATGGCCCATCTCGGCGAGCGCCGCGGCGCGTTCGAGCGATTGCGCCGCGGCCACTGCGCAGACGAGCGTGCCGCGCTCGGCCGGCGCGACGTAGACCACGGTTTCGACGGAATCTTGCCGCTGCGCGAGCCGCGCGCGCGTCAGGGCGTCGTCGTCTCCGGGCGATAGGCTCGCGCGCTCGACGAGCTGTGCGCCTTCCGCCCTCAGGCTGCGATCCAAGCAGTCCGCGACCGAGCTCCGCGCCGGCTCGCCGTCGTCGAGGACCGCGAAGCGCCGGCCGCGAGCATCGAGCGAGCGGGCCGTAGCGAGCGCTTCGATATCCGCGCCGCCGGCGAGCGCGAAGCCGAACGGCGCGTTCTGCGGCGGCGGAGCCGGCGGGCAGGGCAGCGGCAGCGGTGCAAGCACGACGAGCGGGAGCCGCAGGCCGTTCGCGACCGGCGCCTCGGCCGCCGCGACGTTCGCGCGAAGCCCGCCGAGCGCGGCGACGACGCCCGGATCCGCCGCGAACTCGCGCAGCAGCGCCGCGGCGCGGGCAGGCTCGGCGGCGTTGTCCGTCCCCTCGTCTTGGTGCGGATTCGCGAGATGCAAGGCGGCGTCGCGCACGATCGCGCGCACCAGCGGCGCGCCGGGTGCCAGGCGCGCATTGTGCTCGTCGAGCGCGAGCTCGACCGCCGAGCGGGCCTGCAAGCCCGCGGCCCCGTCGTCCCCGGCGAGCGGCAGTTCGACCCCGATTCCGACGGTCGCCGGCGCACCCGGGGCGGCCCAGGCGAACGAAGCCGCCCCGCCCGCAAATGCCAGCCCCGCGACCAGCGCGCAGATCCGCAGGCAGCGCAAGTCTCGCGAGCTCCGCGGGCGGCGCCGGCTCGGGCGCGGGAACTTCGTTGGCCGACTTATCATTGATGGAGTTATCATGCTGTGATGAGCGTCCGTTTCGACGAGCGGACGAGGCTTATGCTCGAGAACGAGGCGGCCAAGCAAGGCGTCGGGGTTTCGACATTCGTGCGGCAGCTCGCGGAGGGTGAACTCGTTCGAGTTCGCCGCGCCCGGATCGAGGCCGAGGCTGAGGGCGTTGCCGCCTATCTCGCCGCGCATCCTACGGCCTTCGATGACGACGATCCGGCCGAGTGGTTCTCACCGCCGGATGACGGCACTGAACGCGTCGTTCGCTAGAGATCCTGGGTTTGAAATCCCAGCCGCCGCTTACCGCGGCGGGCCGATCCACACGGTTTGGATGTTGACGAATTCGCGGATGCCGAGGGCGGAGAGCTCGCGGCCGTAGCCGCTCTTCTTGATGCCGCCGAAGGGCAGGCGCGGATCGGAAGCGGTCATGCCGTTGATGAAGACGGCTCCCGACTCGAGGCGCACGGCGAGCGCCTCGGCGCGCTCGACGTCGCGCGTCCAGACGTTGCCGCCTAAGCCGTATTCCGAGGCGTTGGCGAGGTCGACGGCCTCGTCGGCGTCGCGCACGCGGATGACCGCGGCGGCCGGACCGAACGTTTCCTCGTTGAAGACCGGCATCGTGTCGTCGACGCCCGTCAGGATCGTCGGCGCGTAGAAATAACCGGGCCGCTCGAGCGCGACGCCGCCGAGCGCGAGGCGCGCGCCGCGCTGCAGCGAAGCCTCGACTTGCGCGGCGAGCGCGTCGCGCAAGTCGGCGCGGGCGAGCGGGCCCATCTGCGTGGCGCGGTCGAGCGGGTCGCCGACCACGAGCTCGCGCGAGAAAGCGACGAACGCTTCGACGAACGCGTCGTGGACCGGCGCTTCCACGAGAAAGCGCTTGGCGGCGATGCAGCTCTGCCCGCAATTCTGGAAGCGCGCCCGCACCGCGGTGCGCGCGGCGGCTTCGATATCCGCGTCGGAGAGCACGATGAAGGCGTCGGAGCCGCCCAACTCGAGAACCGTCTTCTTGAGGTGCCTGCCCGCGGTCGCGGCGACGGCGCTGCCGGCGCCTTCGCTGCCGGTCAGCGTGACCGCGGCGATGCGCCGGTCCGCGACGACCGCCTCCATCTCGCGGCTCGCCACCAGGAGCGTGGTGAATGCGCCTTCCGGCAACCCCGCGGCGGCGAAGATGCGCTCTATCTCGAGCGCGACGCCGCTCACGTTGGCCGCGTGCTTGAGCACGACGGTGTTGCCGGCCATCAGCGCCGGCGCGGCCGCGCGAAAGACTTGCCAATAGGGGAAATTCCAGGGCATGATCGCGAGCAGCACGCCGAGCGGGCGGTACGCGACGTAACTGCGGCTCGCGTTCGCCGCGATCGGCTCGCCGGCGAGCTGGGCCGCGGCGTGCTCTGCGTAATACTCGCACCCGCCGGCGCACTTTTCGACTTCCGCTTCGGATTCGACCAGCGCTTTGCCCATCTCGCGCGAGGCGAGGGCCGCGATCTCCGCCTTGCGCTCGCGCAACAGCGCCGCGGCGCGGCGCACGATCGCCCCGCGCTCCGCGAAGCTGCGCGTGCGCCAGCTCTTGAACGCGGCGGCCGCGGCGGCGAGCTTGCGTTCGAGCGCCCCGGGCGAGTCGGGTTCGTAGGCGGCCAGCGGCTCTCCGCTGGAGGGGTCGACGGTGCGGATCAGGCGGTCGGAAGCGACGGTCGTGCTCATGGGCGAGGTCCCTCGTAGACTTCGATCAAGCTGTTCGGTAAGAAATAGACTTTCGCCACGCGTATCAGATCGGCCGGCGTGACGTCGTCGTAGCGGGACGCCATCTTCACGCTCTCGTCGAGCGGCAGGCCGTCGAGCCCGATCTCCTGAATGCGCCGTGCGATCGCTTGCGTCGACTCTTCCTCGACCAGCGTCCGGGCCACGAGCTTGGCCCTCGCACGGTTGAGCTCGTAGAGACCGACCGGATCCTCCTGGAAGCGGCCGAGCTCGTATTTGAGCATGTCGACGGCTTGGTTGAGCTTGCCCGGATCGGCGCTGAGCCGGAAGTTCCAAGTGCCCCGGTACTTGTCCGTGTCGAGCGAGCTCGAAACCGATTCGACCAAGCCGTGCCGCGTGTAGAGCTCGGTCATCAAGCGCGTGTCGTAGTCGCCGTTGGCCCCGAGGATCGCGTCGATCAAGGAGAGCGCGTAATAGTCGTGGCTGTTGCGCGCGCACGCCGGCAAACCGAGGTGCGCGTCGTCGAGCGCGATGTCGGTGAAGATGAAGCGCTTGGCCGCCTGCGGATAGGGGATCGGATCGGGATTGAGCGGCGGCCGCGGACCGGCGTCGTGCCACGACGCGAGCTCGCGGTCGAGCAGGTGCGCCGTCTCCACGGGGTCGACGTCGCCGACGATCGTGATCGTCGTGACGTCCGGTCTGATGTATTCCGCGGCGTAGCGGCGGAGGTCGTCGCGAGTGATGGCCCCGATCGAAGCGGCGACCGGCTCGCGCAAGGTCGCATCCTCGGGCTTGAGCAGCAGCTCTTGGAAGGCGCGGCCGGCTAAATACTCGGGGTCCCGGTCACGCTGCGCGATCGCCGCCAGCGTCTGCTTGCGCACGAGCTCCACGAACTCAGGCCGGAACGACGGATGCTGCAAGGCGTCGGAGAGCACGTCGATCAGGCGCGTGAGGTCGCGGGCCGAGCCGTGCGCGCCGAACGTGAAGCCGAAGTCGATCGTCGCGCCGATGTCGTCGGCGGCTTTGCGCTGCGCTTCGAAGTCGTAACGCGCGCTGCCGTAGCCCAGCAGCGAGGAGACCATCGCGCCGAGGCCTTCCTTTCCAGCCGGGTCGAAGCGCGGCGACGTCTCGACGTTCCCTGCGACGAAGACGGTGCGGTTGGTGCGGATGCGCTGCACGTAGACGTGCACGCCGTTGTAGAGGACGAAGGACGAGGGCGAGACTTTGCTGCCGGCTGCCGGCGGCGTCTGCAGCGCTTGCTGCACCCAGCGCGCTTCGACGATCGGCCCGTTGGCCGGCGCGCGCCGCGAGAAGTCGTCGGTGACGCCGCTCGGCGGGGCAGACACCCCCGCGCCCCCGCCGCCGCTCGGCTGCATGATGCCGACGACCGCCGGGACCGCCAGGAAGCGCGCGGCCGTCGCGCCCACCTGGCTCGCCGTCGTCGCCGCGATCATTCGGTCGTCGCGGTCCGGATCGGCGACGCCTTCGACGCCCAGCGCATAGCCGACGCGCGCGCCTTGCCCCTCGATCGAATCGCGCGAGTACAGATCGCGCGCCGCAGCCGCCGTCTTGGCCGCCGCGACGAGGTCCTCGGGAAAACCGTCGCTTTCGACCTGCCGCAGCGTCTCGTAAAACGCGTCGCGCGCGTCGGCGGCGAGGTGGTCCGGCGCGACGATCAGGAAGACGTGATAGAGCCCGCCGTAGCGGTTCTGATCGTACTGCGTCGAGTATCCCAGGGTCAGGCCGCTGCTCACGAGCGCCTTGTAGAAGGGCGAGCGCGGGTTGCGGATGACGGCGTCGGCGACGTGCAGCGCTGCGGCGCCCTCGTCGAGCGTCCCCGGGGCGGGGTAGGCGATGTCGAGGAGTTGGTAGGGGAAGTTGCCGGAGAGCTGCAGCGAGCGGTCCACTTCGTAAGTCACCGAAGCGTTGTTGCGATCGGGGAGCGCGCGTGCGGCGATCGGGCCGAAATAGCGCTGGGCCATGGTGAAGGCCGCGCTCGGGCGCACGTCGCCGGTGATGACGAGCGTCGCGTCGTTGGGCGCGTACCACGCGTCGTAGACGGCTCGCAGGTCGCGCACCGTGGCGGCGGCGATGTCCTTGCGGTCGCCCAGCGCCGCCAGCGAGCAGAGCCGCGCGCTCGACGCGGCGCGGCAGACGCGGTCGTAGAGTTTGGCGACGGGCTGCGAGAGATCGCGATCGTACTCGGCGAGCACGACGTTCTTCTCGTGGCGCCAGTCCGGCTCGGAGATGAGCAGCTGCGTCATGCGCTCGGCCTCGAGGCGCAGCAGCAGCTCGAGCTTGTCGGCGGGCACGATGAAGTCGTAATGGGTGTAGTCGTTGGAAGTGGCGGCGGTCGCCCGCGCGCCGAGCCGCGCGATCGTGTCGTCGAGCCCCAGACCCGAGAGCGACGGTGTGCCGCGGTACATCATGTGCTCGAGGGCGTGGGCGAGCCCGGTGTGCGACGGCCGCTCGTCGACGGCGCCGAAGCGGTACCACATCGCCACCTGAACGACGGGGACGGCGTGGTCCTCGACGACGACGACCCGCAGGCCGTTGGCCAGCGTCCGCAGCGCGAAGGGCGGCGGCGCCTGCTGCGCCTGAGCCGGGCTCGAGCCCGGCGGCCACGACGCGAGCACGACGAGCGCAAGCGAAAGCGCGACGCGGACAAACGGTCGAAGAAAGCCCATCTCGCCGCTTACTCTGCGCTGCCGGAGCGGACTTATCCCGCGCCGCGCAACGCGCCGGGCGCGATGCCGAGGCGCTGCGCCGCCACCTCTTCGAGGGCGGCCCGCGGGACGAGTCCGATCAGCTCCGAGCGCTCGACCGAGGCTCCGCGCCGCGCCGCGAGCGCGCGCACCAGCGCGACGACGCGGTCGAGCGGCGTGGCGGCGACGTCGGTCAGGTTGCAGGAGACCTGGACGCGGCCGCTCTCGAGCTGGATGCCCAGCGCCCGCAGCGTGCGCAGGCCGCCGTTGCGCTCGCGCAAGGTCCGCGCGATCTCGCGGGCCAGGTTCAGATCGCCGCCGGCCAGGACGACGTTGAAGGCGACCAGGACCCGGCGCGCCCCGACGGCGATCGCCCCGGCCGAGCGGTGCGCCAGGACGTCGCCGACGTCGGGCCGCCCGCCGCGGTGCGAGCGCTCGACGAGCCCTTCGAACTCGCCCGCGCGCACGTCCGGCAGCGCGCGCCGCTTCTCGTCGGCCGCCGCCGCGCCGTAGAAGAGCGAAGGGACGCCGGCCGCCTCCCAGATCGCGCGGGCCGCCTCGTGCGCGAGCGCGACGGCGTCGTCGAGGCTCGCCTCGCCGAAGGGGACGAAGGGGAGCACGTCGAGCGCGCCGATGCGCGGGTGGGCGCCGCGGTGCCGGCGCAGGTCGATCCGTTCGGTCGTGACCCGGGCCAGCGCCACGGCCGCGGCCAGGACCGCTTCGCGCGAGCCGAAGAAGGTGAAGACGCTGCGGTGGTGGTCCGGGTCGCTGGTGCGGTGCGCGAGCGTCACGCCCGCCCCTTCGAGCGCGGCGGCGCAGGCCGCGAGGACCGCGGCGTCGCGCCCCTCGGAGACGTTGGGGACGCACTCGAAGATCCTGCCGGCGGGCGCGCTCATCCCAGCGTCGCCTCGATCGCGCTCGCGACGTCGCGCACGACCGTCGTGCCGTCCTCGCGCGCGTGCGGGCCGGGTGGGGCGACGATCGTGGTGAAGCCGAGCTTGCGCGCTTCGCCGACGCGCCGGCTGCGCGCGGCGACGGGGCGGACCTCGCCGGAGAGGCCCAGCTCGCCGAAGGCGGCCGTGCCCGGCGGCAGCGCGACGCCGCGGAAGGCCGAGGCGACCGCCAAGGCGATGCCGAGGTCGGCGGCGGGCTCGCTGACGCGCAGCCCGCCCGCGACCGAAGCGTAGACGTCGAAGGCGCCGAGCGCCATCCCGGCGCGCCGCTCGAGGACGGCCAGGATCATCGCCAGGCGGGCGCGGTCGACGTTGGCGGCGAGCCGCTGCGGCGTGCCGTAGGACGTCTCGCCGACGAGCGCTTGGATCTCGACCAGGACCGGGCGCGAGCCGACGACGCCGGCCACGACGCACGAGCCGCTCGGCCGCGTCGCCGCGCCGGCCCGGCCCAGGAAGAGCTGCGAAGGGTTGCGGACCTCGTGCAGCCCGCGCTCGTCCATGGCGAAGACGCAGATCTCCTCGGCGCTTCCGAAGCGGTTCTTGTGGGCGCGCACGATGCGGTATTCGGCGCCGTTGTCGCCTTCGAAATAGAGGACCGTGTCGACGAGGTGCTCGAGCAGGCGCGGACCGGCGATCGCGCCGTCCTTGGTGACGTGTCCGACGAGGAAGGTCGCGCAGTTCGTTCGCTTGGCGAAGGCCATCAGCGCGCCGGCGCAGTCGCGCACCTGCACGACGCTCCCGGCGAACGACTCGACCTGGGGCAGGGCCATCGTTTGAATCGAGTCGACGACGAGGGCGCGCGGCGCGATGCGCTCGAGCGCCTCGAGGATCGCCTGCAGGTCCGTCTCGGCGAAGAGCAGCAGGTCGCCGCCGGCGCCGAGCCGTTCGGCGCGCAGCTTCGTCTGGGGCGCCGACTCCTCGCCGCACACGTAAACGACCGGACCCTCGGCCGCGGCGAGCCGCGCCGCGATCTGCAGCAGCAGGGTCGACTTGCCGGCCCCCGGCGGGCCGCCGAGCAGGACGAGGCTCCCCGGCACGATCCCGCCGCCGAGGAGCGCGTCGAACTCGGCGAAGCCGCTGGAGACGCGGGCGACGCGTCCGCTCGAGACGTCCTCGAGCCGGACCGGGGCGGCAGGCGGCGCACCCGGCAGGGCCGGCCCGGCCCGGCCGTTGCGGATCTTGGCCGGCGCCGGCGCCTCGGCGAGACTGTTCCAGGCGTCGCACGCGGGGCAGCGCCCGAGCCAGCGCGCCGACTCGTGCCCGCAGGCCGAACAGAAGAAGAGCGTCTTCGCCTTGGCCATCGCTTCCAGTCTAGGCGGCCGCAGTGCCAACGTCCTGGCAGTCTGCCGACCAAGGTTCCGGCGGCGGCGGCGAGAACGACGCCCCCTCGGTATGAGTGGCTTCGCGCACGTCGCGATCGACGGCCCCGCCGGGAGCGGAAAGACCACGGTCGCGCGAGCGCTGGCGCGCCGGCTCGGTATCCTCTACCTCGATACCGGAGCGATGTACCGGGCCGTCGCCCTGCTGGCGCTGCGCGCCGGAGCCGATCCCGGCGACGAAGCCGCCGTCGTCGAGCTCGCCCGGCTGCGCCCGGTGCGGGCTGTTCTCGACGCCGCCGCGCCGCAGGGTTTCCGCATCTACGCCGGCGAGGAGGAGCTCGGCGACGAGCTCTACGGCAACGAGGTCAGCCGCGCCGTCTCGGCCGTGGCGGCGCACCCGCGCGTGCGCGCGCTGCTGGTCGAGCGGCAGCGGGCGATCGCGGCCGGCGGCCCGGTGGTGATGGCCGGGCGCGACATCGGCACGGTCGTCCTCCCCCAGGCGCCGGTCAAGATCTACCTCACCGCTTCGCTCGAAGCGCGGGTCGAGCGCCGGCGCACGGAGCTGGCCGGGCGCGGGGCGGGCGTCGAGCGCGCCGAGCTGCGCCGCCAGATCGTCGAGCGCGACCGGCTCGACGGGAGCCGCGCGGTCGCGCCGCTGCGCCCGGCCCCCGACGCGGTCGAGATCGACACCAGCGAGATGAGCGTCGCGCAAGTCGTCGAGGCGATCGCCCGGCTCTTCGAACGGAGCGCCGCGGCGACGTGATCCTGCCGGTCTACCGCTTCGTCGCGTGGCTCGTGAAGGTGCTGCTGCAGATCTTCTGGCGCTTCCGCGTCGTCGACGCGGAGAAGGTGCCGCTCGCGGGCCCCGTGATCCTGGCCTGCAACCACGTCTCCTACTTCGACCCGCCCGTGCTGGGCTGCGCGCTGCGCCGGCCGGTCCGCTACATGGCGAAGCAGGAGCTCTTCACGATCCCGCTCCTGGGCCCGTTCATTCGGGCGCTCGGGGCCTATCCGGTCGACCGCTCGCGCCACACCGGCGCGGCCGTCAAGCGCTCTCTCGAGATGCTGCAGACCGGCGCCGCGATCGGGATCTTCCCGGAAGGGACGCGCAACCTCGACGGGAGCGTGAAGCCCCACGTCGGGGCCGCGCTGCTCGCCTCCAAGTCCGGCGCGGCCGTCGTTCCGGCCTGGGTCGACGGGACGGCGCAAGCCGGCCGCTTCCACCGGATAGCGGTGATTTACGGCGATCCGATCCGCTTCGACCCGGCACAGAAA
Source organism: Vulcanimicrobiota bacterium (assembly GCA_963834485.1). Classification (GTDB taxonomy): domain Bacteria; phylum Vulcanimicrobiota; class Vulcanimicrobiia; order Vulcanimicrobiales; family Vulcanimicrobiaceae; genus CAWICD01. The sequence continues at coordinate 290,622 of CAWICD010000006.1, read as the reverse complement.
GCGAGCCGTGAAGACTTGGCGAAGTGGACCGAAGAAATCATGGCCCGCATTCACGCACTACGAGGAGCGCTAGGTGACGATTCGAAAGGCGGGAAGACGAGACCACAGGGAGGCACCGAGCCGTCGAGCTAGTTAGCGTTATCGAGGCGCATCTCGCGCGCACCATCGAGCGTCATCGCGGATCATCCCCGATCTATGAGATGATCCGCTATCATTTCGGCTATGACGCGCCGGGGAAAGCGAAGTCGGGCAAGCGCCTCCGGCCGCAGCTGCTCCTGCGCACCGCGCTCGAAGAGGGCGGCACGGTCGAGAGCGCCCTCGACGCGGCGGTGGCCATCGAGATCCTGCACAACTACTCGCTCGTCCACGACGACATCGAGGACGGCGACGAGCTGCGCCACGGCCGGACGACGATCTGGGCGCAGTACGGCATCCCGCACGGGATCAACGCGGGCGACGCGCTCTGCGCGATCAGCTATCTCACGCTGCTGCACGAAGAGGCGGTCGTGCCGCCCAACCGGGTCGTCGAGATGCTCAACGTGCTGCACGAGGCGAACCTGCGGATGTGCGAGGGCCAAGGCCTCGACATCCGCTTCGAGACGAGCTCGCTCGTCTCGATGGAACAGTATCTCGAGATGATCGCCGGCAAGACGGGCGCGCTGTTCGCCGCTTCCAGCGAGCTGGGCGCGCTCGCCGCCGGCGCGGAGCCCGCGCGGGCCAAGGAGTACGCGCGCTTCGGCCGCGCCTACGGCCGCGCGTTTCAGATCCGCGACGACGTGCTGGGGACTTGGGGCCATCCCGACGTGACGGGCAAGCCGAGCGGTGCGGATATCGCGCGCCGCAAGTGGAGCTTCCCGGTGGTGTGGGCGCTCGGCACGCCGCCTTCGGCCGACCGCGAGATCGTGGCGCGCGCCTACGGCCGTGGAGCGCGGCTCGAAGCCGAGGGCGTGCACGAGGTCATCGCCGCGCTCGAGCGTCTGGGCGCGCGTTCGGCCGCGGACGAAGCCCACGACCGGGCCCTCGACGAGGCCGACGCGGTCGCGCGCGAGGCCTCGATCGACGTGAACCGCACGATCCGCGACTTCTTGGCTCGAGGCGCCCGCCGGGTTGCGTAGCGCCCTTCGCTCCTCCGCGTCGGCGCTCGCCGGCGCGGAGACCTCGCGAACGTCGACGTCGCTCGCGCTGGCGGGGATGCTCTTCCTCGCGCTGCTCGTGCGGCTGGCGCTGATCGGCGCCGACGGTTTCCGCAACGACGTCTCGACCTTCGAGAGCTGGGCGCTGACGCTCGCCGACCATCCGCTGCGCGAGTTCTTCGCGAAGGCCGGCTTCGCCGACTATCCGCCGGGCTATTTCTTCATCCTGTGGATCGTCGGGCACGTCTACCGCGCCCTGATCCACAGCGACCCGACCTACGCGCTGCTCAAGGCGGCGATCAAACTTCCCGCGATCCTCTGCGACCTGCTCGACGCCTGCCTCGTGTTCGCGCTCGTGCGCCGCTTCGCGTCGCAGGCCTGGGCCTTCGGCTCGGCGGCGTTCGTCGCGTTCAATCCGGCGTTCATCTTCATCTCGGCCTATTGGGGGCAGGTCGACTCGGTCGCGGGGGCGCTGACGCTGGGCGTGCTGCTGCTGACGATCCACGCCGACCGCAGCACCGGCCGCGCCGCCTCGCTCTCGCTCACCGGAGCGTGGCTCGTGCTCGCCTACTCGATCCTCGTGAAGCCGCCGGCGATCGTGCTCGTGCCGCTCCTGCTCGCCTATCCGTTCGCGACCGACGATCGCGCGGTCCGCGCGCTGCGCCTGCGCGCGACGGCGTGGGGGATCGCGGGTTCGTTCGCGCTCGCGTATTTGGCCGCGCTCGCCTTCAATCCGGGCTGGAGTCCGCTCGCGCAGTACGGCTGGCTCTACGGCCGCTACGCCTACGCCAGCGGCGTCTATCCCTACAGCTCGGTCAACGCCTTCAACCTCTACGCGATGGTGCACCGCTTCTGGGAGCCCGATTCGCAACTCTTGCCGAGCTTCGAGGTGGGCGGGCGCGTCGTCGGCATTCCGCAGTACGCCTGGGGGATCGGGCTGATGCTGGCGGCCGTGCTGCTGGTCGTCTCGCGCTTCGTGCAGCGCCGCGACTCGCTCGCGCTCCTCGAGGCGGCGATGCTGCTCTCGCTCGGCTACTTCGTGCTCTCGACGCGGATGCACGAGCGCTACATCTTCAACGCGGTGCTGCTCGCCGCGCCGCTGATGTTCTCGCGGCGCCGCTATCTCTACGCGGCGATCCTGCTGACGATCACGCTATTCGCCAACCTGTTCTATTCGCTCGAGTATCTGTACGTGCTCGACGCGCACGTCCCGGGCGTCGATCCGGCCGACCTCTCGCCGCTGATGAGCCGCGCCGGCTCGGCGCTCAACGTGCTGACGTTCTTCTATCTGGGCTATGCGTATCTGGGCGGCGGCGCCGACGCCTTCGAGCGGCTCGACTTGGGCGGGCTCCTGCGGAGGCCGGCGGCCGCCGTGCGCCGCTGGTTCTCGCCGCTCGAAGGCCTCAGCGCGATGACGCGGCTGGATTTCGGGATCGCGAGCGGCATGTCGCTCGCCTCGTTCGTGCTCTCGTACGTCAGCTACCAATGGCCCGCGGAGAAGATCTTCGACGAGATCTACTACGCGCGCGCCGGCGAGGAGTATCTGGCGCACAAAGAGATCTTCGAGTTCACGCATCCGCCGCTGACCAAGCTCGTCATCACCCTTTCGATGATCCTTTTCGGCGGGCTCAACGGCGGCGGCGACACGTCATCGGGCTGGCGTTTCCTCAACCTGATCGTCGGCGCGCTGATGGTCTTCGTGCTCTACTGCTTCGCCAAGCGGCTGTTGGGCTCGACGCTCTTCGCGACGCTCGTCGCCGGCATGCTGCTCTTCGACGGCTTCCACTACGTGCAGTCGCGCATCGCCACGCCCGAGATCACGGTCGCCTTCTTCGCGGCGCTGACGCTCTACGCGTTCTACCGCTATTGGATCGCCAGCGAAGTGCGGGTCGCGCGCTTCGACCGGCCGCTCCTGCGCGCGGAGAGCTACGTTTTCAGCGCCGGGATCGTCGTCGCGTTCGGACTCTCGCTCGCGCTCGTGCGCGGCCAGGACCTGGCGGCGCACCTCGCGCTGTTCGCCTATCTGGTGTGCGGCGCGTACATGGCGACCCGCCTGCTCGCGCCCCGCTTCCTCTCCGGCGTGGAGACGGCGTCGTATGCCGACGGCTCGCGTTTCTCGAACGGCGTGCTGCGCACGCTCGACGGCGGGGTCGTCCCCGCCGAGGCGAAAGCCGAGCTCGCGGCCGGCGAGTCGACGCGGGCCGAGAAGGGGATGCTGGTCCACACCGATGCGGGCCTGCGCGTCGAGTACGCGCGCGGCGGGCGCGTCCGCTACGCGACCGACGACGGCGAGGCGCGCTTCGAGCCGGCGGGGACGATGCGCGCCGGCGACGCGACCGTCGACGGCCGCCGCGACGGGCTGCTCTGGCTCGTCCTGCTGGCGCTGAGCGCCGGGTGTCTGGGCGCCTCGAAGTGGAACGGGCTCTTCGATTTCGGCGTGGTGTGGCTGCTGGCGGCGCTGGTCGCCGCGCAGCGCTACGGCGGCGCTTTCCTGCGCGCCCTCGGCGCGACGGGCGCGAAGCAAGGGCCGGCGCAGTGGGGCAACCCCTTCGGCTTCTCGCTCGACACGCTGGTCGCCACGATGCTCTTCATCGGCGGCACGATCTACCTGCTCTGCTACATCCCGTATTTCCTGATGGGGCACAACCTCGGCGATCTCGTCGGGCTGCAGCAGCAGATGTTCGGCTACCACTACGATTTGAAAGCGACCCATCCATACGGCTCGAAGTGGTGGCAGTGGCCGCTGATCCTGCGCCCCATCTCCTACTACTATCACGATTGGCGGACGGGCGCGGCCTCGAGCGACCCGACCGCGTGCTGCGTCGCCGAGATCCTGGCGCTCCCCAACCCGGCCGTCTGGTGGCTGGGGCTGATCTCGATCCCGTTCATCGCCTTCGTGGGCTGGCGCGAGCGCAACAAAGGCTACGTGCTCTTGGTGACGGCCTACTTCTTGCAGTGGCTGCCCTGGATCGCCTCGCCGCGCGTCGCCTTCGAATACCATTTCTTCCCGAATCTCGCCGTCATCTGCCTGGCGAACGGCGCGCTGCTGCAGCGCGTCTGGCGCCGCGCCGAAGGGATGGCCGGCGCGTTCTCCTGGCCGCGGCTGGCGGTCGGCGGTTACGGTGCGCTGGTCGTCGGCTTGTTCGTCTATTTCTATCCGGTGCTGGCCGGCTCGCACGTTCCCTGGAACGTGTGGGACGCGCGGATGTGGCACTGGCTGATGCGCAACCAGTGGGTGTGAAGTAACGATGTCCGGACATTCGAAATGGCATAACATCAAGCTGAAGAAGGGCAAAGTCGACGCGCAGCGCGGCGCGCTCTTCACCAAGCTCTCCAAAGAGCTGATCCTGGCCGCCAAGTCGGGCTCGCCCGATCCCGAAGCGAACTACCGGCTGAAGATGGCCGTCGAGAAGGCGCGCGAGAACAACATGCCCTTCGACAACATCAAGCGGGCGATCGGGCGCGCGAGCGGCGGTGAAGGCGGGCGCGAGATCGAGGAGATCCGCTACGAGGGCTACGGGCCGGCGGGCGTCGCGGTCGTGGTCGACGCCGCGACCGACAACCGCAACCGGACCGCGGCCGAGCTGCGTTTTCTTTTCAGCCGGCACGGGGGAACGCTCGGCGAGACGGGCAGCGTCGCCTGGATGTTCGAGCCGCGGGGCTTGCTCGAAGTCGAGAACGGCCCGCTGAGCGAGGACGCGCTGACGGAGGCGGCCCTGGTCGACGGCGTCGTCGACGTTCACTACGAGAGCGACGGGCCTTCGGAGATCGTCACCGAGCCCGCGGCGCTCGGCGCCGTGCGCCTGCACCTCGCCGCTGCGGGGATTCGCGTGAAGTCGCTCGTGCTGGGCGTCGAACCGAAGCAGACGGTCGCGCCGGCGGGTGAAGACCTGCGCGCCGTCGTCGCCTTCCTCGACGCGCTCGAAGAGCACGAGGACGTGCAGCGCGTCTTCTCCAACGCCGAACTCGACGTCGCCCAACTCGAAGCGCTGGCGTGAGTTCGCTGCAGAGCGACGAGCCGGCCGCGAGCGCGCCTCCGCGAAGCTGGCTCGTGCGCCAGGATTGGCTGCTGGCGCTGGCGCTTGCGCTGTTCGTCGGCGTCGTCGTCTGGTTCGGTCGCTCGGTCCAAGATTTCTTCACGCCCTCGACCGAAACGGTCACCGTGCCGGCCCTGGTCGGCGATGCGGTCGGCGACGCGCTCGCCACGAGCGAACGCGCGCGGCTGCACGGCGTCGTGGTGCAGCACGCGCCGAGCGACCGTTATCCGAAGGACGTCGTGATGCGCCAGGATCCGGCGGAGGGGACGCAGGTTCGCTTGGGCCGGCAGGTCTCGCTCTTCGTCTCGAGCGGCGCGCAGCTTTTCCCCATGCCCGACCTGCGTTACGAATCGATGCGCGAAGTCGAACTCGACCTCTCGCGTTACAAGCTGCTGCTCGGCAAGGTCCGCTACGCGACGTACGAGGACGTGCCGGCCAACCGCGTGGCGCTGCAGGACCCGCCGCCGGTGAGTTCGGTGCGGCCCGGCACGACCGTCAACCTCGAAATCTCGAAAGGGCCCGCGCCCGGAGTGAAGATCCCCAACTTCGTCGGCATGTCGATCGACGAAGCTCGCCAAGCGGCGACGGACGCGCAAGTGCGCCTCGGGCAGATCGTCTGGACGCCGTTCGGCGTCTGGGGGCCGCCGCGCGGCGAGGTCGTGCGGCAGCGGCCCGATCCCGGCGGCTTGGTCGCCGCCGGCGGCGACGTCTCGCTGCAGGTCAGCGCCGGGCCCGACGTCACGGGCTATCTCGTGCGGCAGGTCCATGCCACGGCGGCGATTCCCAGCAGCGCCGGCGGCGCCTCCGGCAAGCCGGCCCTCGTCCGGCTCGAAGCGCACGACCAGACCGGAACGTGGAACGTGTTCAGCGCCTACGTGGAACCCGGCCAGAAGCTCGACTTCAATTTGACGCTGGTCGGCACGGCCGAGCTCGACACCTACATCAACGGCGACCTCGAAAACACCACGACGATCGGGGTCGAGCCGCCCCTTCCCACGAAAAGCCGTCCGACGCGGCCCGCTGAAGCGTCCGTTCCGAAGGGAGTCCCAACGTGAAAATCGCGCCTTCCCTCCTCTCCGCTGATTTCGCGCGCATCGCCGAACAGGTCGCCACGGTCGAAGGGGCCGGCGCCGATTACCTTCACCTCGACATCATGGACGGGCGCTTCGTCCCCAACATCACCTGGGGTCCGAAGATCATCGGCGACCTGCGCAAGCTCTCGCCGCTCACCTTCGACGCGCACTTGATGATCGTCGAGCCCGAGCGCTACGTCGACGACTTCCGCAAGGCCGGCTGCGACATCATCACCTTCCACTACGAGGCGACCTATCACGTGCAGCGGCTGCTGACCTACGTCCGCTCGCTCGGAGCGAAGGCCGGCATCTCGATCAATCCTTCGACGCCGGTCTCGATGCTGCAGGACGTGATCGAGGACGTCGACCTCATCCTCATCATGAGCGTCAATCCCGGCTTCGGCGGGCAGGCCTACATCCCGAACTCGCTCAAGCGCGTGAAGGAAGCGCGCGCGCTGATCGACGCGCACAATCCGGCCTGCGAGCTCGAGATCGACGGCGGCATCGGCCGCAAGAACATCGCCGAAGTCGTCGCCGCCGGCGTCGACGTCGTGGTGATGGGCTCGAGCATCTTCGGCGCCAAAGATCCGGCCTCCGAACTGCGCGCCCTACGCGCCCTCGCCGCCCCCACCCCCGCCGCGGCCGCGCGCTAGAGTGACGCGACGCACGGCGACGCTGCGGCGGGCGCCCGTAGAGTTGTGATGGTACGCACAGCGACGGCGCGGCGATCGGGTTGACGGAAGACGAGCTCGTTGCCGCGATTCGGGCGGTCGTCGAAGCGCCGCCGGAGCGGGGGCCGGGGCCGCGGCCGATTCTGCTGGGGATCGGCGACGACGCGGCGGCCTGGCGCCCCTCGCGCTCGCACCTCTCGGTCATCACGACCGACGCGCTGATCGACGGCGTCCACTTCCTCTCGGCCCTGATGGACGCGCGCTCGATCGGCCACCGCGCGATGGCCGCGAACCTGAGCGACGTGGCGGCGATGGGCGCGCGGCCGGTCCTGGCGACCGTCGCGCTCGGCGTCGCGCCCCCCGCGGACGAAGCCTGGCTGCTCGAATGTTACCGCGGCATGACGGCGCTGGCGGCCGAGCACGGAACGCGCATCGTGGGCGGCGACATCGTGCGGGCGCAGGCGATCACGCTCGCGCTGACGGTCGTCGGCGAGGTCTCGCCGACGCGTCTGCGCCGCCGCGACGGCGGCCGCCCCGGCGACGTGCTGGCCGCAACCGGCCCGCTCGGCGGAAGCCGCGCCGGCCTCGAGCTGGTCCGCCGCCCCCCCGTCCCCGCCGAAGCCCGCCCACTCTCCGTCCCAGCCGAAGTCCGAGCCGCGGCGCTCGCGCGCTTCCTGACGCCGCAGCCGCGCGTGGCCGAGGGCCGCTGGCTGGCGGCTTCGGCGAACGTGCACGCGCTGATGGATTCCTCCGACGGCCTCTCGACCGACCTCACGCGCCTGGCGCGAGCCAGCGGCTGCGGCGCCACGCTCGACTCAGTCCCCATCGATCCCGCGGCCGAGGCCGTCGCGCGGGCCGCCGGCGACGATCCGCTCGCCTACGCCCTCGACGGCGGCGAAGATTTCGAGCTGATCGCCGCGGTCGCGCCCCGAGCCTTCCCGCACCTGGCGCTCCGCTTCGCCCACCGCTTCGGCCGCCCGCTGCTCCCCATCGGCCGGCTCGACCCCCAGCCCGGCCTCCGCCTCCGCGAAGCCGCCACCGCCCGCGACCTGACAGCCGCCGGCTGGGACCACCTCAGCTAACCGGCAGGTGTTACATTTTCACAAAGGTAATACAAGACCCATGCAGTCAACTATCACGACCAAGGGTCAAGCCACTATTCCGAAGGCTATACGGGAGCATCTCGGACTGAAAGCCGGCGATCAAGTCAAGTTCTTCGTACATCCGGACGGCAGCGTCGTGCTTCTACCGAAAATCTCGGTCACGGCTCTGCGGGGGATCGTGAAGGCGCCCGGGCAAGCCGTCGGGATCGAGGAGATGAACGAAGCCATCGCTGCCGGCGCGAGCGCGGATATGCCGCGACGCGGGCGGCGATGATCGGCCTCGACACCAACATCCTCGTACGCTATCTCGCGCAAGACGATCCGGAACAATCGGCTAAGGCGAACCGGATCGTCGAGCATGATCTGACCGAAGCGAATCCCGGGTTCGTAAGCGTCGTGGCGATGACCGAGACGGTGTGGGTCCTCGAGCGCGCTTACGGCGTGAGCGATCTACAGATCGCTGCAGCCGTCGAGGAGATGCTCCAAGCCGACTTTCTCTCGGTCGAGTGCGAGCAGGAGGTTTTTACAGCCGCGGCCGTCCTCAAAGAGGGCCGCGGATCCTTCGCCGACGCACTCATCGCCGCGCTCGGTGAAAAAGCCGGCTGCTCCTGGACGCTGACCTTCGACCGGAAGGCCTCACGGCTCGCGGGTTTCCGACTTCTTTGAACAAATAGGCTCGCGGGGCACCGCGGAGCGCGTCCGGGGCTATATCGTCCTATGAAGGGTCGCGGGCCGGGGGCAGGGCCGAGCGGGAGTTAGCCGGCGCGTTTGACTCGGCGGGAGCGCAGGCACTGGGTGCAGACCCGGACGGTCTTGTGCGTGCCAGACTCGTCGACCTTGACGGGCTGGAGGTTGGGCAGCCAGCGGCGCTTGGTCTTGTTCATGGCATGGCTGACGTTATTGCCCGCCATCGGCCCTTTACCACACACGTCGCATCGCTTTGCCATGATCCAGTCCCTTTCACCGGTGAACGCCCGCCGCCCGCCGTTCAAGACGAGAAGACAACCCCCGAAGTCTACCACGAGTCCGGCGATTGAGGCAATGCGGACCGCCGACGGGCGACGGGTTCGAGTTGTCGCCGTCGAAGAGGAGGAGTACCTTTTGGTGGTCACGGTCATGAACGAGGAGCGCTGACGATGCCGCGGTTGCCTATTGGGGTCGAACGAGAAGCCGAGCATAACGTCGCCTGCGTGCGCTACGGGCAGGTGGAGCGGGAGGGGGTCGGCAGGACGGTCGGCTATGCCGACTATCGAGTGAATGTCGATGTCGACCAGGCTGGCGGGATCGTGGGCATCGAGATCCTCTCCCTCGGTTTCGAGGAACTGGCCGCGCTGGCGGAGATCGCCAAAGCGCACGACCTCGATCTCTCGCCTTTGATCGGGGGCACGGTTCCGAGCGCGGCCTAGAAGGGCGGTCGCGGTACAGGAGTCTGGGGGGGGCGGTTGTAAGGCAGGGGGTCGTGGATTTTACGGCCCTGGACGGGCGGGGATTCGAGAAATTCGTTGTCGCGGGGACGTATTTTTTACGTAAATACCGCGGCGTTCTCGATGAATTGAACGTCTTTCCGGTCCCCGACGGGGATACGGGATCGAACATGTACCTGACGGCCCGCTCGGGCCTGGCCGAGCTGGGCAAGGTGCGCGGCAAGCCGCTGGCGGCGGTCGCGGCGGCCGTGGCGCACGGGACGCTGCTCGGGGCGCGCGGGAACTCGGGGGTCATCCTCTCCCAGATGCTGCGCGGCTTCGCCCACAACGTCCGGCACCGGCCGCAGATCGACACGCTCGACCTTGCCCTGGCGATGCGGGAAGGGGTCGCGGCGGCGCGGGCCTCGCTGGTGAAGCCCGTCGAGGGGACGATCCTCTCGGTCGCGAGCGCCGCCGCCGACGCGGCCTACACGCTCTCGCAGCGCGAGACCGACCTCTACCGGGTCGCGACCGGCGTGGTGCGGGCCGCCGCCGACGCGCTCGAGCGGACGCCCGAGCAGCTCCCCGTCCTCAAAGAGGCCGGGGTCGTCGATTCGGGCGGGGCCGGGCTCGTCTACTTCCTCGAAGGGATCCTGCGCTTTCTGCCCGAGGCGCAGTCGCGGACGACGGCCTTTCCGCGCCGCCCGCCGCGCCGCCGCGCCTTCAACGCGCAGCAGGTGGTCGGGAGCTATCACTTCTGCACCGAGTTCATCCTCGAGGACACGGCGCTCGAGCCGCACGCGCTGCGCGACCTCATCAGCGCGAAGGGCGACTCGCTGCTGGTCATCGGCAGCGCGCCGACGCTGCGCGTCCACATCCACACCGACGATCCGGGCGGCGTGCTCGCCGTCGCGGCCGAGCACGGCACGCTCACGCGCGAGAAGGTCGACGACATGGCGCGCCAGCACCAGCTCCTGGTCGTCGAGCGGCCTCCCAAAGCGTTCTCGGTCGCGGCGGTCGTGCCGGGCGAAGGCTTCGCGCAGATCGCGCGCGAGCTCGGGGCCGAGGTGACGATCGTCGCCTACGAGCACAATCCCAGCGTCCGCGAGCTGGTCATGGGCGTGAACGCCGGGCTGGCCGAGCGCGTCTACCTGCTCGCCAACGATCCCAACGTCGCCTTGGCCGCGCACGAAGCGGCGAAACTGGCCGACCGCGACGTCGTCGTCGTGCCGACGCGCGACGTGCCGAGCGGTTTCGCCGTGCTGCTGGGGCTGGGCGCCTGCGAGGCCCAGCCGCCCGAGGTCGAGACGCTGCTGGAGAACGCCGGCCGCACGCGCGTCGCCGAAGCGTTCTTCGCGGGAAAAGATTCATACCTCGGCGGCGTCTTCGTGAAATACGCGGCGCCGGTCGCTTCCGTCGACGGGCGGCTGCTCGAGGCGGCGACGATCGGCGAGGCGGTCGAGCGGGCCGCGCGCGAGCTCGGCGCGGAAGAAGGCGGACTGCTCACGCTCTACTACGGCGGCACGCAGAAGGAACGCGATGCGCGTCAGATAAGTGCGAAGCTCGCCGCCGCTTTCGGCGGTCTCGACGTGGAATACTATTACGGCGGGCAGCGAGCGACGGAATACGTGATTTCCCTTGAGCGTTAACGGGCGGCCGCCGCGCATCGCGATCGACGCGATGGGCGGCGACAACGCACCCGCGGAGATCGTCGCCGGCGCCGTGCTGGCGCAGCGCGACGGACTCGGGCAGATGATCCTCGTCGGCGACGAAGCGCGGATCCGGCCGTTGCTCGTGCAGCAGCGCGTCAGCCTGGAAGTCGTGCACGCGCCCGACGCGATCGCGATGGACGCGCTCCCCGCGCTGGCGCTGCGCGGCAGCGTGCGCAGCTCGCTCGGCGTCGCGGTCGACTACGTGCGCGACGGCAAGGCCGACGCAGCCGTCTCGGCCGGCAACAGCGGCGCGTTCCTGGCGATCGCGCTGGTGCGCCTGCGCACGATCGCGGGGATCGCGCGCCCGGCGATCGCGGTCGTCTTCCCGGGAAAGCGCGGGCCGGTCATCGTGCTCGACGGCGGAGCGAACGTCGACTGCCGGCCGGAATGGCTCGTGCAATTCGGCGTGATGGGCTCGGCCTACGCGCGCGCGGTGCTGGGGATCGCGCGGCCGAAGGTTGCGATCATCTCCAACGGCGAGGAGCGCGTCAAGGGCAACGCGCAGACGATGGAAGCGGCGGCGCTCCTCGAGCGCGCTCCGATCGACTTCATCGGCAACGTCGAAGGCAAGGACGTGTTCTTCAACGTCGCCGACGTGATCGTGACCGACGGCTTCGTCGGCAACGTGATGCTCAAGCTCTCGGAAGGCGCGGCCAAGCTGATCGGCGACATCGTCGTCGAGGAGATCGCGAGCAGCGGCCCGCTGACGAAGCTGGGCGCGCTCCTGGTGCGGCCGGCGCTGCGCCGCGTGCGGCACAAGATCGATTACGACAACTACGGCGGCGCGCCGCTGCTGGGGCTGCGCGGCAACTGCATCGTGGCGCACGGGCGCGCCAACCGCTTCGCCGTGCGCAGCGCGATCCGCCTGGCGGCGGCCGAAGTCCGCGAAGACGTCGTGGGCCGTATCGGCGAGCTGGTCCGCCCGCAGAACCTGCGCGAAGCACCCGTCTCGTGATCGCGCGAAGCGCGTGACGGAGCGCGTGACGCAGCGCGTCACCGTCGTCACCGACAGCACGGCCGACCTGCCGCCGGAGCTGGCCGTCTCCCTCGGCATCGAGGTCGTGCCGCTGTTCGTCATCTTCGGCGACGAGCGCTTCCGCGACGGGGTCGAGCTGCTGCGCTCCGATTTCTTCCGCCGCCTCGCCGCGGGCGGCCCGCTGCCGACGACCTCGCAGCCGACCGCCGCGATGTTCGAGCAGAGGTTCGCGCCGCACGTGCAGGCCGGCCGCGAGATCGTGAGCATCCACATCATGCTGCGCCTCTCGGGGACGATCAACGCGGCCCGGGCCGGCGCCTCGGCCTTCCCCGGCGCGCCGATCCACTTGATCGATTCCGGGAACGTCAGCGGCGGGCACGGGCTGCTCGTGCTGCGCGCCGCCGAGCTCGCGCGCGCGGGCGCAGGCGCGGCGGAGATCGTCGCCGAGATCGAAGCCGCCAAGCTGCGCCAGCGCGGCTACGTCGCCTTTCCGGATTACACGAACGCCGTGCGCTCGGGGCGCATCAGCCGCGTCCAGGCGGCGATCGGCGGCCTGCTCAAGATCGTCCCCGTGCTGCGCCTGGGGAACGGCGAGGTCGAGACCGAGGCGCGCGTGCGCACCTTCGAACGCGCGCAGGAGACGCTCGTCACTGCGACCTTGGCGTACCTCGGCGCGAACCTCGCCGGGGCGCGGATCGGCGTGGTGAACGTGAACGCGCCCGAGCAGGGGCGCGCGCTGATCGAGCGCCTGCGCGCGCGGCTGAGCGCGCAGCCGTTGAGCCTGCTGTCGTTCGACGCGGGGCCGGCGATCGCGTGCCACACCGGCTCCGGCTCGGTCGGCATCTTCTCGATCGCCGGTTGAGCGCGCCGGCGGCGCCGCAGAACGAGCGGGCGGGCGAGCGCGCAGGCGAGGCCGGCGGCCTCTACGTGCACTTGCCGTTTTGCCCCTACCTCTGCCCCTATTGCGACTTCGCGAAGTGGCCGCGGCGCAAGAGCTCGGCGCAGCGCTACCTCGAGGCGCTGCAGTGCGAGCTCGAGAGCGCGCCGCCGTTCCGCGCGACGACGCTGTTCCTGGGCGGCGGGACGCCGAACACCTACGAGCCCGAAACGATCGCGCGTCTGGTGGGCGTGCTGAGCCGGTGCTTCGCGCTCGCGCCGGGGGCCGAGGCGACGATCGAGATGAACCCCGATCCGCCGCTGTGCGGGGGCTTCGAACGATATCGAGAAGCCGGAATCAACCGGGTCTCGCTCGGCGTGCAGTCGTTCGCCGCGGCGGAACTGGCCGTGCTGGGGCGCCGTCACAGCGCGGAGGACGCCGCCGAAGCCGTGCGGCGCGCGCGCGCGGCCGGGATCGCCAACGTCGCGCTCGACCTGATCTTCGGCGTGCCCGGGCAGAGCGTCGCCTCCTGGCGGGCGACGCTCCAGGCGGCGCTCGCGCTCGAGCCCGAGCACCTCTCGACCTACGGCTTGACGATCGAGCCGGGGACGCGGTTCGCCGCTTGGCACGCGCGCGAGCCCGGCGCGTTCGCCTCGAACGACCTCGAGGCCGAGCTCTACGGGCTCGCCATCGACACGCTGAGCGCGGCCGGCTACGAGCACTACGAGATCAGCAACTTCGCGCGGCCCGGATTCCGCTCGGCGCACAACGCGAACTATTGGGCCAACGGCGACTACCTCGGCTTGGGCGTGGGGGCCGCCTCCTACCGCGGGGGCGTCCGCTCGGTGAACGTGCGCGACTTGGAAAGCTACTGCACGGCAGCGCTCGGCCGCTTGCCGATCCCGAGCGACTCCGAACGCTTGGAAGGCCCGGCACGCGCCGGCGAAGCGGTGATGCTGGCTTTGCGGACCGCCGAGGGAGTGGACGCCGCCGCCTTCGCGGAACGTTACGGCATCGATTTCCTGTCCTATTACGCGCCGGTGCTGGCGGAGATGACATCTGCGGGGATGCTCGAGAGAACGGGGGTTCGCGTGAAGCTCACGCGACGCGGCCGATTCGTGGCCAACGACGTTTGCGCCGCCTTCGTGACGTTCCGAACGTGACGATGCCGACGACGATCCTGCGCGTCATCTTCATGCTGGTCTTCGCGACGGCCGGCTTCTTGCTGGGGCGCGAAGCCTATACGCACTTGATCTCGCTGCACGTGGCAAGCCAAGTGTGGCTGGTTGCGCTCACGCTCGTCGTCCCGGTGCTGGGTGCGGTCCTCGGCCTGTTCCTGGCGCCCGTCGCGCAGGAGCTCTTCGAAGTGGCGCTGCGCGACGTGGAAGAAGCCGTCGAGCGCTTGACGCCGGGCGAGATCGCGGGCGGTTCGGCCGGCTTGATCGTCGGCCTGATCGTCGCGTTCCTCATCAAGAGCGTGCTCTTCGAGTTCATCGCGGGGGGCGGGCGCGCGGGCGGCTACGTCGCGACCGTCCTCTACATCATGCTCAGCATCTTCACCGCCTATTTGGGGGCGCGCGTCGGCTCGCGCCATCCGCTGGTCGCGGTCGGCGCCGGGGCGAGCGCGCCGGCCGCCGGCGGCGTCCCGAAGATCATCGACACGTCGGTCGTCGTCGACGGGCGCATCCTCGAGATCGTGCAGAGCGGCTTCCTCGAAGGGCCGCTGGTCGTGCCGCGCTTCGTGCTGCGCGAGCTGCAGCTCATCGCCGACTCGATCGATCCGATGAAGCGCTCGCGCGGCCGCCGCGGGCTCGACGTGCTGGCCAAGCTGCAGGAGGCGGTCCCGATCGAGCTCGCCGATCAGGACTATCCCGGGATCGCCGCGGTCGACGCGAAGCTCGTGCGGCTCGCGCTCGAGCGCAAGGGCAAGCTCGTCACCAACGACTACAACCTCAACCGCGTCGCGCACGTCGAAGGCGTGACCGTGCTCAACATCAACGAGCTGGCCGGCGCGGTCAAGCCGGTAGTGCTGCCGGGCGAAGAACTGCACGTGACGATCGTGCGCGACGGGAAGGAAGCGCACCAAGGCGTCGGCTATCTGGAAGACGGCACGATGATCGTAGTGGAGAACGGCCGCCGTCTCATCGGCGAGGATACGGAGGTGCAGGTGACGAGCGTCTTGCAGACGGTTGCCGGCCGCATGATCTTCGCCAAGCTCAAGCGCCAGCAACAGGTCGGCAACGGTTGAGCCTCCGGTTTGCGGCGATCGTCGTCGCGGCGGGGCGCGGCGAACGTTTCGGGCGCCCCAAGCAGCTCGTCGAGGTCGCAGGGCGTCCGCTCGTCGCCTGGTCGATCGCGCTCTTCGGTTCGCTGCCCGAGCTCGCCGATCTGGTGATCGCGACCGAAGGCGAGTATTTCGAAGCGATGCACCGGCTCGCTGAAACCTATGCCGCGCGGCTGACGACGGCGGTCGTGGCCGGCGGCGCGACGCGCCAGGCGAGCGTGCGCAACGCGCTGGCGGCCGTGCCGGAGCGCTGCGACGCGGTCCTGGTCCACGACGGCGCGCGGCCGCTGGTGCGGGCCGACGACGTGCGCGCCGGGATGGCCGCGGTGCGCCCCGGCGCCGGGGCACTCTTGGCGACCCCGGTCGTCGACACGATCAAGGTCGTGCCGCGCCCGGGACGGACCGTCGCCCGCACGCTCGAGCGCAGCGAGCTGTGGGCCGCGCAGACGCCGCAGTTCGCAACCCTCGCCGACCTGCGCCGCGCCCACGAGACGGCGCTGCGCGAAGGGATCGAGGCGACCGACGACGCGATGCTGCTCGAACGCGCCGGCGTCGAGGTGAGCGTCGTGCCGAGCAGCGGCGAGAACCTGAAGGTGACCCTGCGCGGCGACCGCGACCTCGTCGAGGCGCTCCTGCGCGAGCGCGCCCTGACGGTCGAGAAGTGAGCGTGCGGATCGGGCACGGCTTCGACGCGCACCGGCTGGTCGAGGGCCGGCCCTTCATCTTGGGCGGCGTGACGATCGCCTTCGAGCGCGGCCCGCTCGGCCACTCGGACGGCGACGCGCTGGCCCACGCCCTCTCCGACGCCCTCCTCGGCGCGGCGGCGCTCGGCGACCTCGGCCGGCACTTCCCGGACAGCGACGCGCGCTGGAAGGGCGCGGACTCGCTGAAGCTGCTCGAGGCCTGCGCCGGCATGGTCCGGGCCGCCGGCTACGAGCTGGGCAACGTCGACGCGACGGTCGTCGTGCAAGCCCCGCGGCTCGCGCCCCACCTGGCCGCGATCCGCTCGAGCGTCGCGGCTGCGCTGCACGTGGAGCCGGAAGCGGTGAGCGTGAAAGCCAAGACGAGCGAGGGCATGGGTTATACGGGGGACGGAACCGGCATCGCCGCTTATGCCGTTGCGTTGTTGACCCGCTCCACCGAGAATCAACCGTAACCGTAAAAACGAATCGACCCGAACGTGAGCGAGCTCGACCTCTCCGGACCGCCTTTCGACGCCGGCGTCGCGACGACGCCGCGGGCGGAGCTGTGCGAGCTGCTCGGAGAGGCGATGCAGCGCACGGGGCTGCTCGAGACGCCGGCGCCGCCGGCCGCGCTGCGCTGGATCGAGACCTTCCTCGAGGCGTACGGCCCGGGCCTGGCGACCGTCGGCGACGCGCTGCCGCTCGTGCGCGCGCTGCGCGCCGAAGCCGTGACGATCCCGGCGCTGCAGTTGGAGCGGCTGCGCAGCCGTCAGGTGCTGTTCTTCCTCGACACGGTCGGGCAGTACGTCGACGATCAGCCGGAGCTGCGCGGGCTGCCGCTGGCGAACGACCTCGCGGCGATCGCCGGCGAGTTCGGGCTCGCCCTCGAGGACGCGCTCTGGGCGACCCGCATGGCGCTGACGGCGCAGGCGGAAGGGCCGCCGCTCGAGCTGCTCTTTCCGCTGCTCGGCCACGACCGCATCCTGATGCGGATCGGCGCGGTCAATTCGCACCTGCTGCACGGGCGCGGGCTCGAGCCGATCGCCTACGGGCCCGACGGAAAACCGTTCGCGCCGATCGCCGCCGCGAAACCGGCCGGGGAGGAGCGCTGATGGCGCTGCGCCTCTACAACAGCCGCACGCGGACGGTCGAGCCGTTCGTGCCGGTCCGCGAGGGGCACGTGCGCATCTACGTCTGCGGCCTCACGCCTTCGGCCGAGGCGCACCTGGGGCACGCGCGCTCCTTCATGTTCTTCGACGTGCTGCGCCGCTATCTGGTCCATCGCGGCTATCGCGTGACCTACGTTCAGAACGTCACCGACATCGACGACCGCAGCATCGCGGCGGGGATCGCCTCGGGGAAGCCTTGGAACGAGATCGTCGAGGGTTTCTACCAGTCGTTCAAACGCTCGATGACGCGGCTGCACGTGCTCGAGCCCGACCGCGAGCCGCGCGCGACCGAGTTCATCCCGCAGATCGTCGAGATGATCGCCGCCCTGATCGAGCGCGGCCACGCCTATGCCGTCGGCGACGGCGTCTATTTCGCGGTCCGCTCGTTCCCGCGCTACGGCCGGCTCTCGGGGCGCGAGATCGACGAGCTGCTGGTCGGCGCGCGGATCGCTCCCGACGAGCAGAAGCTCGACCCGCTCGATTTCGCGCTCTGGAAATTCGCCAAGCCCGGCGAGCCGTCGTGGCCCTCGCCCTGGGGCGCGGGCCGTCCCGGCTGGCACATCGAGTGCTCGGCCATGTCGCACGTGCTGCTGGGCGAGCCGTTCGACATCCACGGCGGCGGCTTCGACCTGATCTTCCCGCACCACGAGAACGAGATCGCGCAGAGCGAGTCGCTCCTGCCGGCGCCGCCGATGGCCAATATCTGGATGCACGGCGGCCTGCTGCAATTCGACGGGAAGAAGATGTCGAAATCGCTCGGCAACTTCGAACCGCTGACGGACTTGCTCGACCGGCACGATCCGCAGGCGATCCGGATGCTGTTCCTTCAGGCCGGCTACCGCAAGCCGCTCAACTTCACCGAGGAGTCGATCGACGGCGCGACGATCGGCCTGCGGCGTCTGCGGGCGGCCTACGACGCGCTGCGCGCCGCGCCGCCGGCGAACGGGCGGGGCGAGCCGCACGAAGGCGAGCATGCGCTGGTCGCCCCGTACGCGGCGCGCTTCCACGAGGCGCTCGACGACGACGTGAACACGGCCGGCGCGGTCGCGGCGCTCTTCGAGCTGGCCGGCACGACGAGCGCGCTCCTCGCCGGCGGCGCGGCAAGCCGGGCGGCGGCGTTCCTTCACGAGGCGATGGGGCTGCTGGGGATCTCGCCGAGCGAACGGCCCGCCGAACCCGAGCCGGGCGATCCGCTGGAGGCCTTGGCCCCGGATTTCATCGCCCGCCTGCAAGCGAGCTTGGGCGACGCGCTCCGGCTCGAAGAAGCGGCGGCCGGCGCGGCGATCGAAGCGGTCTTGGCGGCGCGCAATGCCGCCCGCCAGGAGCGCGATTTCGCGCGGGCCGACCGGCTGCGCCGGGCGCTGACCGAGGCCGGCGTGATTTTGACGGATTCGAAAGCAGGGACGACGTGGACCGTCGTCGCCTAGGCCCGCGCCGGTCGCCCAAACGCAAGGTGCGGGTCGACCTGGACGACGTGATCTACGGGGTCCACGCCGTCGAGGAGGCGCTCGCCGGGGCCGAGCCGCTGCGCCTGCTCTACGTCGGCGACGAGCGCAAGCGCGACCCGGCGCTGCGCAAGCTGCTCGAGGACGCGAAGGCGCTCGGGGTGACGATCCGCTACGAGAGCCGCTCGTTCTTCACCCAGTTCCCCTATCGGGCGCACCAGAGCGTCGTCGCCTTCGGCGTCCCGTTCGACTACGTCACGCTCGAAGAGGCGATCGCCGCGAAGCCGAAGGGCGACCTCGGCCTCTACGTCGTGCTCGACCACATCACCGACCCGCACAACGCCGGCGCGATCATCCGCTCGGCGGAGTGCGCCGGCGCGACCGCCGTGGTGCTCCCCGAGCGGCGGGCCGCCGGGGTGAACGGGACGGTCCGCAAAGCCGCCGCCGGGGCGACGGCCCACCTGCCGATCGCCCGGGTCGCCAACGTCGCGGCAGCCCTGCGGGCGATGAAGGAAGCCGGGCTGTGGGTCGCGGGCGCGGCGCTCGGCGAGCAGGCGACCGACTACGCCGCGGCCGATTTCAAACGGGATCTGGTGCTGGTGATCGGGGCGGAGGGGGCCGGCATCTCGGCCGTGGTGCGCAAGGAGTGCGACTTCCTGGTGCGGATCCCGATGTTCGGCGAGCTCGAGTCGCTCAACGCCTCGGTCGCGGCCGGGATCCTGCTCTTCGAGGCCCGCCGGCAGCGGGCGAGCGCCCCGACGGCCGGGTGAGACCGGGACAAAAGCGGCTCCCGGCTACGACCTAAGGACCAGCGGAGCCCGCAACATTCTCCTTGACGCCCTAGGAGGACCCTCCTATACTCAGTAGGATGTGCCGGCTTGACTGCTCCGGCCGGCGGTTTGGCTAGTCAGCCAAGGGAGAACGAATCTATGGGGGTTGCGCAGGCTGCGACCGAGGGCCTCGACTATCACGAGCGTGCTGACGAGGACCTCGTCTCCGCGGCGAAGGCCGGAGACAATCTGGCAATGGAGTTCCTGCTCAACAAGTACAAGAACTTCGTACGGATCAAGGCCAAGAGCTATTTTCTCATCGGCGCCGACCGGGAGGACATCATCCAGGAAGGGATGATCGGGCTCTACAAGGCCGTTCGAGATTTCAAGGCCGACAAGCTTTCGAGCTTCCGAGCCTTTGCCGAGCTGTGCATCACCCGGCAGATCATCACCGCGATCAAGACGGCGACGCGGCAGAAGCACATCCCGCTCAACCAGTACATCTCGCTGAACAAGCCGATCTATGACGAGGACAGCGAGCGGACGCTGCTCGACGTGATGGCTTCGCAGAAGACCTCGGACCCCGAAGAGCTGGTGATCAACCAGGAGGTCTCCGAGGACATCAAGGAGCGGATCCAGGAGAACCTCTCGGACCTCGAGTCGCAGGTCCTGCTCTCCTACCTCGAAGGCAAGAGCTACCAGGAGATGGCCCGCGACCTCAACCGGCACGTCAAGTCGATCGACAACGCGCTGCAGCGCGTGAAGCGGAAGATCGAGAAGAACCTCGCCGAGATCGAGCTGCCCTAAGGATTAGGCCGGCCAAGGAACGAAGCGGGACGCCGAAGAGCGTCCCGTTTCAGTTTGCCGGCGTAGCTCAGTTGGTAGAGCATCTGCCTTGTAAGCAGAGGGTCATGGGTTCGAGTCCCGTCGTCGGCTCCACGAGGACCTGCGCGTCGAATCCGACGAGCGAGTAGCTGGTGTTTTTGCTGCCGCCGGGGTTTTTGACGAGAACGCCTTTGCCGACGAGATCCGCGATGTCGCGTTGGGCCGTGTCGGCCGACGTCTTGCCGAGAGCACTCCATTTCTTCGCGGTCAACTTGCCTTCAAAGTCTTGCATGAACCGGACGAGCACGCGCCTTTGCCGGTCGGAGAGCGCGACGCCTTCGTGCAATCGCCAGAAGGCCTGCGCCTTCAGGACGTCGCCGGTCATCGCGCGCGCCGCGTGAATCGCGCGAACGTAGCTCTCGAGAAACCAGATCGCCCAATCCGTGACGTCGAGGTTCCCCTTCTGCGCTCGCTCGAGCGCGTCATAGTAGGCGCGCTTCTCCGCATTGATTTGACGCGACATGCTGAAATAGCGCCGGCTCGACCCTTCATCGCGCGCGAGCGCCATGTCGGCGACGGCGCGGGCGATCCGGCCGTTCCCATCGGCGTAGGGGTGGATCGTCAGGAGCCAGAGATGCGCGGTCGCGCTGCGCAGGAGGCCGTCCTCGCCGCTCGGGGCTTCGAACCACCGCAGGAACGTCTCCATCTCAGCCGGGACGCGCTCGGCGGGAGGCGCCTCGAAGTGCACCGTGGGCTTGTCGATGCGGCCGGGGACGACTTGCATCGGGCCGGTCGCGTCGTCCCGCCAGCGCGCGGTCGCGGTCGCCGCTTCCCGACGCCCTAGGGAGAGAGGAAAAAGCCCGGCGTGCCAGCGGTGCAGGCGTTCGACCGTCAAGGGCGCGGCGTGCTCGACCGTCGCGTCGAGCGTCATGTCGACGAGGCCCTCCGCGGCGGCGTCGGCAGCCGCGACCGCGCCACGTTCGAGGTTGAGGCGGCGCGCGATCGAGGAGCGGACCTCGACCCGGCTCACCGGCTCGCCCTCGATATCGGCCGTCTGCACGGCCTCCTCGGTTCGGGCATCGAGCTCGGCTCGTTCCCGGTCTCGGCAACCAAGGTGCGCGATAAGGCCGATGAACTCGCCCTGCGTCCGGCGTGCCGCTCCCAAGGGAACGAGCAGCCGTTCGGCATCCCACCTGAAGCTGGGCCAGTCGGCTCTTTCCCAAATGTAAGACATTCTCCGCATATCCTGCGGCTAATGATAGCACGGTTCTCCGCAAACGGTGCGGCCAACGCCGTCCGATTCGCGCAGCGGCTGCTCCGTGACCGGCCCGCCGGCGCTCTGCGACCAATCCGAGGCCGGCGCCTCGAAAACGAGCTCTCCGGGGAGGGGAAACCACCGAAAAACCCAATGAGACCGAGCCTGGGTAGGTGGTCGAGTGGTTAAAGGCACCGGACTGTAAATTCGGCGCGCGAAAGCGCTACGCTGGTTCGAATCCAGCCCTGCCCACCAGGCCCGCGGGCGTTGCATAATGGTAATGCCCTTGCCTTCCAAGCAAGAGTTGCGAGTTCGATTCTCGCCGCCCGCTCCAGCGTCGCCCTCGTAGCTCAGTGGCAGAGCGCGTCCTTGGTAAGGACGAGGTCATCAGTTCAATCCTGATCGAGGGCTCCACGAACCGCCGGTGAGGCCGCCGTCCGCGGGCGGCGGACGACGAGCCGCGTCGTTCACCGCTTGCGCCAGTAGACGCAGGTCCAGTCGACGGAGATCAGCTGCTCCGTGATTCCGTTGGCGGCGCGGTAGTCGTCGGTCGCGCGCTTGCAGTTCTCGAGCGCTCCGTAGTCGTCGACGATCGCGAATCCCCCGCTCGACAGTTTCGGATACAGCGACCGAAACACAAAGCCCTTTCAGATCTGCGACGCGACGGGCCGGCGCGATTCAGCTCTTCGATGAGAGCTTAGGCGCTTCGACTCCTTCCGCCTGGCGCTTCGCGGCGACGAGATTGGTCGCCAGATGCAAGCTTTCGAACTGGCCGGCGTCGGTCCACCACCCTGAAAGAATGTCGAAATACAGATCGCCGGCTGCCACGTATGCGTTGTTGACGTCGGTGATCTCGAATTCGCTGCGTGCCGAAGGCTTCAGGCCGCGGATAAAGTCGAACACCCGGTCGTCGTAGAAATAGACACCCGTGACCGCGTAGCGGCTCTTTGGGGCGAGCGGCTTTTCCTCGATTCGGACGATGCGGTCGCCGGCTATCTCAGGGACGCCGAAGCGCTCGGGATCCGGGACTTCTTTGAGCAGTACGCGCGCGCCGCTCGCCTGCGCCTCAAACCTTCGCGCGTAGGGCGTGATGTCTTCTTCAAGGATGTTATCGCCGAGAACGACACAAATGCGACCGCCGTCGGCAAAGTGCTCGCAGAGCCGCAGCGCATCGGCGATGCCGCCCTCGCCTTCCTGGTACGTGTAATTAATATGCTTGAGTCCGAAATCGCGCCCGTTGCCGAGCAGCCGCAGGAAGTCGCCTGCGGAGTTTCCGCCGGTAACGATCATGATCTCCGAGATGCCGGCTTTGCAAAGCGTCTCGAGGGGATAGTAGATCATCGGCCGATCGTAGATCGGGAGCAAGTGCTTGTTCGTGACCTTGGTGAGCGGCCGTAACCTCGAGCCAAGCCCCCCGGCCAGAATGATGCCCTTCATCGTGCTCCCCTCTCTGTATATTGACGCTTGTAGTAATCGGTGAACGTTCCGCTCTTGATCGGCCGCCACCACGCTTCGTTGTCGCGGTACCATGCCACGGTTTCGGCCAGGCCTTTCTCGAAGTCGTGACGCGGCGCCCACCCGAGCGCCTTCGCCTTCGACGAGTCGAGGGCGTAGCGGCGGTCGTGGCCGGGCCGGTCCAGCACGTGCCGCACGTGCGTGTCGAAGGAGCGGCCGCAGGCCTGGAGCAACCGTTGCGTGATTTCGAGATTCGTGCGCGGGTTGCCGCCGCCGATGTTATACGCGTTTCCGACCTCGCCGCGTTCGAGGACGTGCAGGATGCCACGCGCGTGGTCCTCGACATGAAGCCAGTCACGGATCTGCAAGCCGTCGCCGTAGACCGGCACGGTCTGGTCGTCGAGAAGGTTTGTGACGAAGAGCGGGATTAGCTTCTCCGGATATTGGTACGGGCCATATGTGTTCGAGCCACGGGTAACTAAGACGGGCGTGCCGTAGGTCGTGTGGTAAGCAAAGACCTGCAAGTCGCCACCCGCCTTGCTAGCCGCGTAAGGTGAGCGTGGCGCGATCGCGTCGGTCTCTTTCGACTCACCGTGGGCGACGTGGCCGTAGACCTCGTCGGTCGAGACCTGCAGGAACCTAGCGATTTTGCGCTCGCGCACGGCTTCGAGCAGCACGTGAGTGCCCAGAATGTCCGTGTGCAGGAACTCCTCAGGTGCGAGGATCGAGCGATCGACATGCGTCTCGGCCGCGAAATTGACGATCGCATCGACTCCGGAGCCGATGGCGCCGTCGACGGCGGCAGCGTCACAGATATTACCGTGGACGAAGCGGTAGCGGGGATGGTCCTCCACCGAGCGGAGGTTTGCGGGATTACCGGCGTAGGTCAGGGCGTCGAGATTGACGATGCTGACATCCGGCCGCTCCGCGATGACCAGGCGCACGAACATGGAGCCGATGAAGCCTGAGCCACCGGTGACGAGCCAGAGTTGACGTCGAAGATTCTGCACGCTACCCCTTAATGAGTCCGAATGGCAAAATTTTCATGTTCCAGGGTTAAGTGCCGGCTATAGCATTCGTCGGGCACCGCCCTCGTGCTCCAGCGTTGCTCCATCACTTTGATCTCTCCCTGGAAACGGCGGATCTGTTCGGGTGTCGCTTCGTGACCACGGCTCTTCGATTCGAAGTGATAGAGCTTTACGTGCGGAAGACAGACATTGCGGTATCCGGCTTTTCGAATCTTGAGGCAGAAGTCGACGTCGTTGAACGCGACGGCGAGCCCTTCATCGAAGCCGCCGACCTGGTCGAAGACGGAGCGTCGCACCATGAGGCAAGCGGCTGTGACCGCCGAATAGTTATTGATTGCGCGTAGGGTGGAAAAGTAGCCGAGTGCGTTGCCTGGGAAATACTTATGGCTATGGCCCGCTACGCCGCCGATGCCTGTTATGACGCCGGCGTGTTGGACGGAACCGTCAGGATAGAGGAGAAACGCGCCGACTGCTCCGATCGAAGGCCTTTGGGCCTGCTCGACCATCGCTTCCATCCAGTCGGCTGATATGACCTCGGTGTCGTTGTTGAGAAGAAGGACGTAATACCCGTCGCTTTTCTGGACGGCATAATTGTTGATCCGCGAGAAGTTAAATGGAGCTTCATAGCGCACGACCTTAACGCGGCGATCGCGTATCTTCCATCTCTCGAAGGTCTGCAGCGACGCTTCGTCGTCGGAGCCGTTGTCGAGGAGGACGATTTCAAAATGGTCGTAAGTGGTCTTAGCAAAGATCGATTTAAGGCAGCGGTCGACGTCTTCACCGTGGTTTCGGGTGGGAATGATGATGCTGACTTTGTCTCGCTTGCGAATAGCGTAGCGTACGATATACGTACCCGGAGCGTCCGGGGCAGGTGAGACGCTGCCGGGCTCGCCGCGGCGTGCGAGCGCCTCCCCGATGGCGCGGATGGCGGCGGTCTCTGCATATGGCTTTACAGCGCCGTCGGATGCGGTCGAAGCGGAGTGAATCCGCCAATGGTAAAGAATTCTTGGGATGTGCTGCACTCGCGTGGTGCGCTCGGTTAGGCGCAGAACGAGATCGTAATCCTGGCTTCCGTCGAACCCTGACCGCAATCCCCCTAACGCTTCTACGAGCGAGCGTCTGTAGACGCCGAAATGGCAGGTGTACATCCGCGAGAGAAATGTGTCGGGGTTCCAGTCCGGTTTGAAGAAGGGGCTGGAGCGAACGCCTCCTTCGTCGATCTTGTCTTCGTCTGAATAGATCATATCGACATCCGGTGTCCGGTTTGCGATGAGCGCGCACTCGAATAGGGCATCCGGAGTGATTTGGTCGTCGTGATCGAGGAAGGCGACGAATTCCCCAGTAGCGATCTCCAGCGCGGAATTCATCGCACGTGAGATATGACCGTTTTTCTCGCGAAAAGTTACTCTTATGCGAGAGTCGAGTCCCGCATACTCTTCGAGAACGCGCCGCACGGAGGGGTCGGGCGATGCGTCGTCGGCGACGCAGAGCTCCCAGTACGGATAGACTTGGGCGCGTACTGATTCGATGGCGGCTCGAAGATAGCGCTCGGGAGTATTGTAGGCCGGCATGAGGATGCTGAACGTCGGCTTTAGCGGCAAGAAGGGGACGAGCTCCCGCATACGCTCGAGGTCGGTCTCGCGCGGGTCGAACTTTTGCATCCACTGGCGGTAAGGGTCGAGTACTGCGCTTCGGCTACGCTGGGATTCGAGGGCAATCTTAACGTCGAGATACGCGGCTCGAACTAGCGTTAACTCGTGGATCAAACGTTCGAGAACGTCAGTGATCTTTCCGGAGGGCGAGAAGCCGTTAACGTTGCTCGTGGCCGGCGCGGCCGACGCGGCCGGCAGCAGCTGCGTGGCACCAAAGGGCTTCTGTTCGCGACGGTTGCCCCTCAACAAGGCGCCGGCGTGCGCGTGGAGCGAGCGAAGACGGGCGAATTTGCTCTTCTCGACCACGCGATAGGCATCGGTGAGCTCTGCGAGGCGCCTTCGCTCGCGCTCGAGTTCATCGAGTCGATTCGAAAGTTCTGGAAGGGCTTCGCGCAGTTCCCCTGTGTCCATGGTCGGTTCAAGGCACCCGCATCAGAAAGCTAAACCCGCACCGTCTGTCGAAGCGGCGGGGGTGTAATAAGGTGCAGTTCACAGCCGTCGGCACGCCATCCTGCGGAGGGCCCCTTTGACCGGTCCGACGGGTTCGTTCGGCAGTCGACCAAGTTAGAGCGCCAAGGGAGATGACCCCTTCGGCTCCCGCCTCGACCCCTGCACCAGGGTGTCCCTAAACTCGATCTCGCGCAGAGGCGCAAGAATTGCCTGATCGATCGGGGGTTGACCTAACACCAACAGCTCCTGCCACTCGCGCCCGGGATAGAACAACTCTTTGGAGGCGTTCCACCAGTTGCGCAGTCTGGCAAAAAAGCTGCGGTTGACGAAGCGGTAGGCCACCACAAGCTCGTCCAGGCGCCGACGCTCTTTCTGCAGCTCCTCCAACTGGTGGGCAAGTTCTTCAACAACGTCTCGGACAGCTAACTCCATCGTCCTTCCTTCCTACCTTCCACTCAGCCGCGCCAGGAGGAGCTTGATCGACCACCATTTGCTCGCCTGAATATCGCCGATCATCTGGTCGACCTCTGCCATCTGCGCGCGAGTGCGCGCCACTTCACCCGTGACGAAGGTTCTAACGGCTTCGATCGCGCGCTGGCTGGCGTGAGTTAGCTCGTCCAACTCCCTTTGCTTCTGCTCGAGCAACGCCGTTTGCTGCAACGCAAGCCCTTCGCTTTCCGCCTCCAACTCTTTGATCCGGCCCTCGGCCCTCGTACGCAGTTGAAGCTCGGCGCCGAGCTTGCCTCGTGCATCTTCCAGAGCGCCCCTGAGGCGATCGAGGGCCTCGTTCGCAGCCCTCGTAGCAGCCCTGGCCGTCTCAAGTTCCGCTCGAAGATTCAGCGCGTCGGCGCGCGCAGCCTCGGCCCTTTCTTTAGCGACGATCCGCTCGGTCCTGGCCTCCTCGAGGTCGGCTGCCAGTTGTCTGCGCGCCCGATCGCTAGCCTCGAGTCGCTCCTCGATGCCGCGGGCGCGCTCGGCCTCGTGAGCGAGTCGCGCCTCGGCGTCGCGGAGGGCTTGGTCGGCTTGCGCGAGCGATTCGGAGGCAACGATAAGCCGGTCCTCGTCGGGCACCGGCACCGCCTTGAGGACGAACTGGATCGTGTCGTGCTCGGGGTCGGCTTCGATCGCACGAATGAGATCGGGACCGACGGAGTCCGGATCAACCGCCGGCACGATGGCGTCCCCAAACAATGGAGCCTTCACGCTGTGCATCTCGACGATGCGAAAGCCCGATCGCATGCATAGCTCGCGAACCGTTTTCGCGGTGAAAAAACGCAAATGCGTGTCGTCGAGCAGCCCGGTTCTAGCGTAATCCCAACGCCCCTGGAGAAGAGCCAAGCGATTTGCGCCATGTGCCACGTTTGGAATTGATATGACCACGAAGCCGCCGGGCCGTAAAAACGACCGCACCTCGCCGAGCACGCGTTCCGGGTCGCGCAGGTGTTCAAGCACGTCGCCAAAGGTGGCTACGTCGAACGTCGTTGCAGGCAGGATGTCGACCAGCGGCCGCATGTCGAGGTCTGCGACGATCACGTCGTCGCAATGACGGCGCGCAACCTCCGCGGATTGCGGGTCACTCTCGATGCCCAGCACGCGACAGCCTCGTGCGCTCATCGCGCGCGAAACGTAGCCTGTCGCGCACCCGAACTCGACAACGCGCTTGCCATCGCCGACAAGCGCTAGAAGCTTCGTATGGCTGCTGTTGACGTCGATGTCGGGAACGAGCGGTAGGGGCTCGGTATATTTATGCTTCGGCTCGATCACGTCCTCAATGTCCCGTAGGTTGCAACGCCGGTTGCTGCCGGACTGGTACGATCTCTTCACGCTCCCTGGCCCGTTCACCCGCGTGCAGCCTCGGGGGCCACGACGCGGGACCGGGCCCAGGCCCGCCCTATTTTACGGTCGCTCGGGCGCCAGCCAAGAAATTTGTAAAGTTTGCGCGTTCTCCGATGCAGCGAGCCATCCGGGGCGTCGTCAGCAGGCGTTCCGGACACAGCCAGACTTCTAAAAGTGAGACCGACAGTGGTCATCGATTAAGGCACGAAAATCTTGGCTCGCGGGCGGCAGATCTCAGGAGTTCCTACGGTTTTTGGGGCGCGGCGTCGGCATCGCGCCTAAGGAGCGTCGATGTCATTTCCCGTAAAGGCAACTTAACACATCAGGACGCTATGGCAGTGTCGCCGCTCCCGATACAGGTAGATAAGCGAAGGCTCGGTCGGGTTGCCCTCAGTGCCCATACTGGGTGAGACCAGCCGGCCGGGGAAATCCGCGAGGGCGACCAACATTGAATCCAGCGACGTCAAATCCTGAAGTCCCGTCGCGCGGTGGAAGTCGCCGGCCTTTCTGTGCCGCGGAGTTGACGCGCGTTGCGCGCATCTTATGGAAAGGTCCCCGGTCTTACGAAGTCACCTTTGAGAGAAGATGTCACGCCGCATGAGGGACGGACCGTTAACAGCGGCGCGATGACAGCTTCGAAGCACTGTGCGCTTGACCACTTACTTTTGCAAGGTCGAGCGAACCGTACGGTCGAAAAAATAGCTAACTCGATCCTTATCTTTTGGCTATCGAGTCATTTGCAACCGCAAACCCGCCGGCAGAAGGACTCAAAATGACTCCAGAGCTCCGATTGGACGAGAGCACCGTCCTTTCTCCAATTTCGAGCGACTGCTCGCTGTTTTTGTCGGCGCTCGCTGCTGGGTCGGAGGCTTTCTTCGGCGCGCTGGATCGGATCGACAACAATGGAGCGCACGGCTGGATCATCCAAACGGGAAAAGAATCGCCGCCCGTCATCGACGTCTATTACAAGAACAAGCTGATCGGCACCGGATCGCCGAAATTCCACCGGAACGACGTCGAAGGAGCGCTCGGCCTCTCGACTCACAGCGGCTTCGCAATCACACTAGCTCTGGCCCTTCAAACGACCACGAAAGAGGCGCTCAAACGCCATTTGAGCGTCCGGCTTCGCGGTGCTCGGGCCTACCTTTCACTAGAGCGCACTGACCTTCTCGATTTCGCCGACGACACGGAGGCGGACGACCTATCTCGCGAGATCACTCGCCGCGTCCTTGAGCGAGGTTTCTATTCATTAGACTGGATCGCAGCGCAAAGATCGAAGCTCGCGGATTCGGCTGCACAGAACAGCGACCTGAATGGAGCAGCACTTGAGTCGATTTTGAGTGATGTCGACTGGTCGATCGTGAGCCCGCACCCTCTCTTTGATTCTGAATACTATCTCAACCAGAATCCCGACGTCCGACAATCGGGCATCCACCCTCTCCTGCATTTCCTCGAGTCGGGCTGTGAGGAGGATAGAGATTTCTCGCCTCTGTTTTCTGCGCGGATGTTCCAAAAGTACTATACCGGCAGCGCGCCGGCCGAGAACGTCCTGGCTTTCACGCGCGCAGAAACCAGAATTGGAACCGGCTGGATAAATCAGTGGTTTGACGCGGACTACTATCGTCGACGGTATTCCATACCGCCCGAAAGTGATGCGCTGTCCCACTTTATTCTAGTTGGAGCCTACGAAGGCTTACATCCGTCGCAATTGTTCGAGTCGCTGGCTTCCAACGGGGCGATCGTCGCTTCCGGTGGGCCGCCCGAGGACGTGCAGTCAAGGGGCGTCGACGTCGTAATCCCATTCTACAAGAACGCGTATCTTGCCGGGCTGATGCTGCAAAGTCTAAAGTGGATGGCAAGAGAGCTCGAAGCGGCTGCTGCGAGAATAATTTTAATTAACGATTCGCCGGAAGACGATGAGTTGACCAAGGCACTGAAATCGATGCCTGGGCGGATAGGAGCGGTCGAAGTCATCTACCTCGAGAATTTCGCCAATCTCGGGTTTGTAAAGTCGTCGAACAGGGGGCTAGAGAAAGCTAGGAGCGACAAGCGAAACGCGATTCTGCTGAATTCCGATGCGCTGATGACGCCCGGCGCGCTATCGGAGATACTCGCGGTGTCTGCGCTGGATCCGATGACGCGATTCGTCACGCCTCGCTCAAATAATGCTACCGTCGCGACATTTCCATTCGCCGAGGACTACGTAGATAAATCGCTGGAGGACTTCTGGAACGACTATAACGGGGTGCGGGGTGATCTCCCTAGGACTACTGAAGTGCCGGTCGGCGTCGGCTTCTGCTTGTTCATTAACTATTTGATTTTAGCGGAATTTGGTCTGCTGGACGAAGGGTTTGGTGCGGGCTACTACGAGGAAAACGACCTCATTTTGAAAGCAAACCGGTGTGGTTATCAAGCTGTCTTGGCAAATCATGCGTACGTATTCCACATCGGTTCGGCCTCGTTTAGCCCGGCAATCCGTGATGAATACCAGGCGACGAACGCTACGCTGTTTCATTCGCGTTATCCCGAGTTTGCCGGCATGGCCGAGACGTATTTTCAGAGCCCTCGCAGGAAGGTCGAGGCGCTGGTTCAGGGGCGCATATTGCGGAACGGCAAGCCGAGGCTCCTACTGGACCTATCGGCCCTTGGAGCGTACTTCAATGGCACTTTTGAATTGGCGTGCGCGTTGGTGCGTGCGGCCGAAGAATCATGGCTGGCTGCGTTCGAGGTTGATGTCTGGGCTCCGCTTGATGCGTGGGATTTTCACGGGCTGTCGACTCTGAAATTCAGGCGAATCGATCCGCCGGCTGAGGTTGATGAACAATCGATGCCGTATGCGGTCGGGTTCCGTTTGTGGCAGCCATTTACGAAAGCCGAGGTCACGGCACTTCGTGCTGCCTGTTGCCAGGTTGGATACATGATGTTGGATGCGATCGCAGTCGATTGTGGTTACATCGCAGACGCTGAGGCGGTCAGCATTGAGAATTTGTGGCGCTTAGTTTGGGAGACGTCTGACTTCCTGGTCTATATTTCCACGTTCGGGCGACAGCAATTCTTGCGCAGGTTCGGCAATTTTCCGGGCCCCGAGTTGGTGTCCTATTGTTCGCTTGCGCTTGACGATTACGTGTTTCGACCTGTAGCGCGGGCGAAGGAGCTCGAGCACGACAATTTCGTTCTGATTGTAGGTAATCAGTATTACCATAAGGACGTCGGAAAGACTTTTAGAGTGTTGGCGTCTGGGACGTCTTCTCCAATCTACGCGATCTGGGACCGAGATCTAGACTTAGGGAATCGGAAAATATTCGAGTCGGGCTTTATCTCACCGAATGTGATCGAGTCGCTTTACCAATATTGCTCGTGCGTTGTGTTTCCTTCGCATCATGAGGGGTTCGGGTTCCCGATCCTACGTGGCCTCGCTCAGGGTAAGCGGGTCTTTGCGAGGCGCACGCCTATAAACGAGGACCTTTACATTCGGCTTGGCAAGCCGAAAGCGTTGGAGTTGTACGAGCGCACTAGCCTTCTGCCGGACTTGGTGCGTGGCGTAAACGTGCAGGACCCGGCAAATGGGCGTGTCGGGCGCGATCGGGCAGATGCGGCGCGGCATTCGTGGGTATCCTCGGCGAAAGAGATCGGGTCATTTCTAAGTAATATCGTTTCTGTTTTTGACTACGAAGCGTCCGAGAAACGCAATTGGCTGTTCCAGCACCTGAGCGTGTGAGGCGATCATTCGACGCGAGCAGTTCTTCATGCCGAACAGCGCGAGGGTAGACGTTCACCCCGAGCTTAGGCTGCGCTCGGATTCGAGTGCGTCCCTAGCGTCGCCTGAAGGCTCTCGGATCAGGAAAGTCAAACGCGCATCGTCTGTCGAAAGGCAGGGTGTAATGAGGTGCAGTTCACATCCGTCGGCGCGCCATCTTGCGGAGGGTCCCTGTGATCGGTCCGGGCGCTAAGCGCTATAAGTCTTCTATCGCGCTGCCGGACGGCGAGCTCGATCCGGCTTCGAGCCATGGAATGATGGTCCGGATGGTCGGGCATCGAAAGAACGTCCTCGAGGTCGGCTGTGCGAGTGGGTATATGGCCCGTCATTTGGCCGACTGGGGAAACCGCGTCACCGGTATCGACATCGACGCGGAGGCGATCGAGGAAGCGCGCGCCTATTGTGAAGAAACGATCGTTGCCGATTTGGACGCGCGCCCCCTGGCCGAGCTTTTGCAAGGTAAGCGCTTCGAAGTAGCGGTCTTCGGCGACGTTCTCGAGCATCTGCGGGACCCGTTGCGCGTGCTTCGTGACACGAGGTCCTTCCTCTCGCCGGACGGCTTCGTGGTCATCTCCATCCCGAACGTCGCTCACGGTAGCGTCCGCTTGTCGCTCTTGCGGGGCACCTTCGAGTACGCCCCAAGCGGACTGCTCGACAAAACGCATCTCCGTTTCTTTACGCTGCGCAGCGTGCGCGAACTCTGCGTGAGGGCCGGCTACCGGATCGAGTCGATCGAGCGGACCAAGGTCCCGCTCTTCCTCGAGACGGAGGACGTCCCGCGGGTCGACGAGCGCGAATTCAGCCGGGAACTCATCGACGAGATTCGCCGCGATGCCGAGCACGACACTCTGCAGTTCGTCGTTCGCGCCGTCCCCGTATCGGATTCCGAGCACCTCGATTTGGCGCTCGACGCGCTCTCGAACGTCGAAACGAAATTCGCCGACGCAACGGCGAAGATCGACCGTTTCGAGCGGCAGCTCGAAGAGCTCAAAAGCACCGCCGAGCGGTTGACTGACGTTGCCTCCAAAACCGCCGCTGAGCGAGACCGTCTATCGGAGGAATTAGCCGCGCTCGAAACTCGGCTTGACGAGTTCAAGGAGCGAGCAGGCAGGCGAGAGCGCGAACTGATGGGCATCGCGGAGGAGAGATCGGTCACCATCGTCCGCCTGGCACAGGAGCATCGCGCTGCGCTCGGTTTCGTGCGGCTCGCTGGGGAGAAGGCCACTCAGGCCTTGGAAGAACTGCGCCTGGAACACGCAGCGCTGAAGGCGGAAGTGCTCGAGGCCGAAGCTGCACGCGACGCCCTGTCGGATACGCAACTCGATAGCGAGCTGCAGCGCCTTCGCCGCGAGCACGAGATGACGGTGGAGGCGTTCAAGCGCCACCTTGAGGCCGATGTCGCAATGATCCGCGCCGAGACGGCGCAGGTCGATGGGATGATTCGCGAGATCCAGCGTAGCTGGGTCTGGTCCGCCAAGCTGTTGCTTATGCGCATGCGTCGACTCATACCAGGAGGGCGCGCAAGCGTCTAACGTTTCCGACTCCTCTGAGGGACCTGATTCCGTTGCAGCTGTCGGACCGCTCGTCGGGCGCATGGCGGAACGCATTGCGACGATGGAGCTCAGCAGCTTCTGGAAGATTCGAAATGTAATCTTCGCATGGCGCAAAAGGCTCGGCCTCTCGCCCGTGGGTGCCATGCCGCCGTTCAAGCTCGGTACGTTGGAGCGCAGCATCATCGCAGCGGGCGGCCCGTATGGGCAGTGGCTGCAGCAACACGCCCCGCGCGAGAGCGACCTTGCAAGAATGCGCGAGATTACGGAGATTCTGCCGTACCGGCCGACGATCTCGAT
The DNA here is from genome assembly GCA_963834485.1 of Vulcanimicrobiota bacterium. Lineage (GTDB taxonomy): Bacteria > Vulcanimicrobiota > Vulcanimicrobiia > Vulcanimicrobiales > Vulcanimicrobiaceae > CAWICD01. Next base: position 257,178 of record CAWICD010000006.1, on the reverse strand, counting down.
CCTGATGGCTACGTACGACACGCAACTGGAGCATCTGCGGGCCGCACTCGACTCGGTCCTCGCGCAGGTTTATCCGCATTGGGAATTATGCATTGCAGACGACGCCTCGAAGGATGCCCAAGTCGCCGAGACGCTCGCCGCCTACGCCGCGCGCGACGAACGCATCCGCTTCGTGGTGCGTAATACCAACGGTCACATATCGCATGCGAGCAACTCGGCCCTCGAGCTCGCGACCGGCGATTTCGTTGGCTTCCTCGATCACGATGACTTGCTCACCGCGGATGCGTGCTTCGAAATCGCCCTATGCCTGAACCGGCAGCCAGATGCCGACATGATCTATTCCGACGAGGACAAGATCGACGAGTCGGGGATCCTGCGCGACCCGTATTTCAAACCCGACTGGGCGCCAGATTCGTTTTTGTCACGCATGTACACGGGCCACTTCGCCGTCTATCGCCGGACGCTCGTAAACGAGCTCGGTGGCCTGCGTCCGGGATTCGAGGGCAGCCAAGACTACGATCTCGTTCTGCGCCTCACCGAGCGAACCGATCGCATTCATCACGTTCCACGCGTGCTCTATCACTGGCGCGCGCACCAAAAGTCTACGGCCGGCGAGGCTGGAGCAAAGCCATACGCAACGCAAGCTGCCGTACGCGCGCTCGGCGAAGCGCTCGCGCGCCGCGGCGAGCCCGGAGAAGTCCAACCAGTTTCGGGATCTACCGGAGTCTACATCCCGCGCTATCAGATCGCGGAAAAGAAGAAAATCAGCATCATCGTGCCGACGCGCGACCACGGCGTCGACGTAGACCGCTGTCTAGGATCGCTGGCCGCGCTCACGACATACCCGGATTTCGAAGTGTTGCTGATCGACAACGGGACCACCGAGCCTCACTCGCGCGAGATCCTCGAAAGCTGGACCAGGCGCGACAAGCGCGTGCGGCTTCTGCGTTATGACATCCCGTACAACTTTGCGAAGATCAACAACTGGGCGGCCAGACGAGCGGAAGGCTTCTATCTCGTATTACTCAATAACGATACCGAGATTCTCACAGCCGATTGGCTGGAAGCGATGGTGGAGCAGGCGCAGCGGCCCTCGATCGGTGCCGTGGGAGCCATGTTGCTATACGACGACGACACCATTCAGCACGCAGGTGTGATCGTCGGAATCAACGGCGTAGCAGGTCACAGCCACAAGCATTTTCCGCGCGATGCCGGCGGCTATTTTCAGATGCTGAAAGCGGTCAACAACTACTCGGCGGTCACGGCAGCGTGCCTCATGGTGCGAAAGGAAGTGTACGACCGTCTCGGAGGGCTCGAAGAGGAGCTGACCGTTGCCTTCAATGACGTGGATTTCTGCCTCAAAGCACGTGCCGCAGGTCTTATCAATGTGTGGCTGCCGCACGTCGTGCTTCGTCACGCCGAGTCGAAGAGCCGCGGGCACGACACGACGTTCGCAAGGCGGCAGATCCTCTATCGCGAGGAGGCGTTCATGAAGAAGCGATGGGGCACGGACGTTCAACCGGATCCCTACTACAGCCCGAATCTCACTAGGCGCTCGGAGGATCATGCGATCCGTCTGGAGACGTAGCAGACGGCTCGGTGTGAACGTCGATCATCACAGCGCCTGACAAGAAAAATACTTCATCCTGATTCTGAGCGACGACGGCAACACGAAGGCTGTGCATACCCGCGCCCAATTCCTGCGCGGCGAAGTCACAGGCGAAGCCGGTTTGCGAGAGGCCGCGGTTGGGAAGCTCCCTCTCGACATCAGGCCGGTCGATAAAATACGATTCAGAAATATCGAATGTCTGCTCGCCGTCAATCTCTAATAGCAATCCCGACCCCGCGGTATCGGCAAAAGGATCGTAGGCCCATCCAAAAAGGGACACATTGGCGTTCGGCGGTAAACTGGCGTAATCGCCGGCGTGCAGCAGCGGTCCTCCGTCGAGCTGATAAATCACACCGTCGAGATGGCCGCCTGCTTCCGTTTGAGACACAGGCGGCGGCTCGGTGTGGACGTCTATCATCACGGCGTTTGACAAGAAAAATACGTCTTCCTTATTCTGGGCGACGACGGCGACGCGAAGGCGATGCGTCCCTGCACCCAATTCACGCGCGGCAAATTCATAGGCGAAACCGGTTCGCGAAAGGCCGCGGTTCGGAAACTCGCTCTCGACATCAGGTCGGTGGATAGAATACGATTCAGAAATCTCGATTGCCCGCTCGCCGTCAATCTCTAAAAGCAATCCTGCTCCCGCGGCATCGGCAACGGGATCGTAAGCCCACCCAAGGAGAGATACTTCGGCGTTCGGCGGCAATCTGACGTAATCGTCGGCGGGCAGCCACGGTTCGCCGTTGAGCTGATAACTTACGCCATCGAGGTGGCCGCCTGCTTCCGTGCTGACGAACGGGACCTCCGATAGTTGCTCGTTCTCAAACTGAGGAATCTCCGCCGTATATGTCGCGACACCGTTCATGTGGCGGCTTTGAGAAGCGGTTTCCGACCATAGCTGATACTGTGCAATGATGTCGGCGGGATCGCCGTCGGCTACGAGGCGGCCCTGCCGTAACCAAAGAACCCGGTTGCACTGCGACTGGACGAAATCGAGCGCGTGCGATACGAGCACGATCGTTGAATGCTCGCCCCAGAGATCGCGAAGACGTGCTTCGGACTTCGCACGGAAAGACAAGTCGCCAACAGAGAGAACTTCATCGAGGAGCAACACGTCGGGATGCTCATCGGTGGCTACTGCGAACGCCAGACGCGCGTTCATGCCGGAGGAGAGCGCCTTCAGTGGCTCGTTGATGCGATCGGAAAGCTCGGCGAAATCCAGGATGCGCGTCACGCGATCGAGCATCTGCGCCTTCGTGAAGCCGAGCAAGACGCCGTAGTAGATGATGTTTTCTTTCAGCGAGAGGTCGGGATCGAAGCCGGCGCCAAGTTCGATCAGCGGGGCGATTCGGCCGCGTACCGAGACCGAGCCGCTGGTAAGCCCGAGGATGCCGCTCACGACCTTCAAGAGCGTCGACTTGCCAGATCCGTTTTCACCGATGATGCCGACCTTTTCGCCGCGCTCGATCGTGAAAGTTACCGAGTCGAGCACGCGCCGGCGGGCGGGAGGCTTGTAGTTGCGCGTCAGGGAGTGGAGGATCAGTCGCTTGAGATCGTACGCCATCTCCTCTTGCGTGCGGCGATACAGCGTGCCCGCTTCAACTTTGATCGCAATCACAAGAGGTCCATGAAGTCGCGCTTGAGGAACCTAAATGCCAGCCAGCCGATCAGCAAGCTGACAGTGCCGGAGAGCAACGCCGCTCCCATCAGATGCAGGTCGGGCCAGTCCTTCGAGAGCGCGATCTGACGAATGCTCGAGACGATGAAAATGATCGGGTTGAGGACGAGAAAGTGCTGCACGCGCTCGGGAACGAGCGAGGCGGGGTAAAAGATCGGGCTCGTCATCCAGACGACGAACAGCACGATCTCGTAAAGGTATGGCAGGTCTCGGAAGTAGACGTAGAGTGAGCTGGTCAACAAGGAAAACCCGGTGGCCGCGAAGATGAGCGCGAGGACCGGCACGAAGAGGGCAAGCACATTGATCGGGTTACGCGTTTCGATTGCGGTGACGAGACAGAGCACCGGAAGCGTGCCGACGAAAAACTGAAAGAAGTTTGCGGCGACGTTCGACACCGGGAAGATGCTGTACGGTAGCCGCACTTTGTTCATCAGTGCGCCGTTGACGACGATGCTCGTGAGGGCTTGCGAAGTCGTCCCGGCGAAGACCGTGAGTACGCCGAGTCCAACAAAGGTTGCGAAAACGTAGCGCGTGATCGAACCTTGGTAATATGAAGCGAAGGCGGTTCCGAAGATAGCAGCATATACGGCGGTCATAAGGATCGGGTTCGAGAGCGACCAGAAGACCCCGAGAACGGAGCCGCGATAGCGCGTCTGAAGCGTTCGTGAAGCGATGATCTCGATCAATTCGAGGTAACGACGGAGCATATCGCCAGCGGGAGGCCGCTCGCCGTCAAACCATTTGGCTTGGGCCGCGGGAAAAATGCCTTGCACGACTTCTTCGTTTCGACGCCGTATCGAGAACTCCATGCGAGAGGGCTGCCGGGAAGGCAATCCGAACTCCCGTGTCCGGGGCAGGTTTCATGCCGTACAGCCGTGTGACAAGTGGCCTGGCGGGGCCGTTTCGTGGTACCGGATTCGAGCGTTAACAGCTTCTATTGTTTAGGAGAATCTTTACACTTGACTATCGCTCAGCAGAACGCCTCGGACGGCCTCTCATCTGCTAACGGAAGGACCGAGCTCCGAAGCCATTTCGACGTGGTCGTCGTCGGCGGCTTCGGGCACGTCGGCCTGCCGCTCGCCGTTTCCCTTGCTGGACAAGGCAAGCAGGTATGCGCGTTGGACATCAATGCCGAGGTCCGCGAAACCATCCTTCAAGGCAAGGTTCCCTTCAAAGAGGACGGATGCGAAGCGGTCCTGAGCGCGGCTCTGGCTGCCGACACGTTTCACACGAGCCTCGATATTGAGGTGGTCGGCAGGGCTGACGTGGTGATCGTCGTCATCGGCACGCCGGTAGATCGCCATCTGAACCCGGAGTTCGAACCGGTGTGGGGGCTACTCAAGTCGCTTGCCCCGCACTTCGTGGATGGCCAACTGCTTGTCTTGCGCAGCACGGTCTATCCCGGAACGACGGACCGGCTGCAAAAAGAGCTCAAGGCCCTGGGTAAGAACGTGGACGTCGCTTTTTGTCCCGAGCGAATCGCCGAGGGAAAGGCAATGGAAGAGCTCGTCGCTTTACCACAGCTGATCGGTTCGGAGAAACCCGACGTGCTTGCTCGATGCCGCGAACTGTTCGCTCCGCTTACGGCCGACGTCGTCGAGTTGTCCCCTCTTGAAGCCGAGCTTGCGAAGCTCTTCACGAATACGTGGCGCTATACGCTATTTGCCACGGCCAATCAGTTCTACATGCTCGCAAACGATCACGGCGCCGACTTCTACCGTATCCATCACGCGATGACGCACAACTATCCGCGTGCAGCGTCGATGCCGAAGCCTGGCTTCGCCGCAGGCCCATGCTTGTTCAAGGATGCGATGCAGCTCGCGGCCTTCAACAACAACCGTTTCTACCTGGGTCATGCAGCGATGCTTGTGAATGAAGGCTTGCCGAACTACCTGATCGACAGGCTAAAGCTTCACCACGACCTCTCGCAGATGACCGTCGGCGTGCTGGGCATGGCTTTCAAAGCGAATAGTGACGATAAGCGCGAATCGCTGTCCTATAAAGTTTGCAAGATTCTGGCATTCGAAAGCAAAGCTGTGCTCCGCTCGGACGTCTACATAGACGAACCGGGCTTCGTTAGCGCCGATGAACTCATCGACCGATGCGATGTAATCATCTTAGGTACGCCGCATGCGGAATATCGCGACCTAAAGATTCCAGACTCAAAAATCGTAGTAGACATTTGGAATCTCTGGGGCGGCGGCTGCGTCCTATAACGCGAATAAGATGCTTTCATTCGTCTGTCCCGTTTACAACGAAGCTGACAACATTGGCCGTCAGCTAGACGAGTTAGCAGCGAAGGTCGAAGTCCCGGCGGAACTCGTCATCGTCTACGATTTCGACGAAGATAACACGTTGCCGGTGGTTCGCGAAAGAATTCCCAGCTTCCGTCTTCCGATCCGTCTCGTTCGTAACGCCTATGGACGCGGTGCGATGAATGCCGTCAAGACAGGCTTGCAGGCGTGTAGCGATCGGACGGCCGTTTGCGTCATCATGGCCGATCTTTCCGACGACATCTCTGTCGTGAATCGAATGTACGCGTTGATCGAGAATCGCACGTACGACGTGGTGAACGGCTCGCGCTACATGAAGGGCGGCAAACAGATCGGCGGCCCTCGTCTCAAAACGTTTCTGTCGCGGGCTGCCGGACTGTCGCTGCACTATCTTGCGGGAGTCCCTACGCACGACGCAACGAACAACTTCAAGATGTACCGCGGCTCGTTTCTCGCAGCGACCGAGATCGAATCTACGGCAGGCTTCGAGATCGGTCTCGAGCTAGTTGCAAAGGCGTACGTTGCGGGCTACCGCGTCGGCGAAGTCCCTTCTGTCTGGACCGACCGCGTGGCCGGCGAGTCGCGCTTCAACCTGCGGAAATGGCTGCCGCAATATTTTAGATGGTACTGGTATGCATTTCGCGGCAGGCTCAAGCCGAAGCCGGGAAGCAAACATTTGAGGAGTGGGTCTTGAAGAAAGTTCTGTGTTTGGGCGGTGCGGGGTTCATAGGGTCGTATGTTACGCGTGAACTCCTGAACGCGGGGTATCACGTTACGGTCATCGACAGCTTCTCGAAATACGGCTACCTGGAGCACGATTTTTATAGTCATCCGAATTTTAAGCTCGAGATCAAAGACGTTCGCATCATGTATCCGAGCGAATTCAGGGGCTACGACATCATTCTGTGTTTGGCGGCCTTGATCGGCGGAATCAAGTATTTCCATAGAATCCCGTACCGCATCTCGCGTGACAACACGGAGCTTCTCGCTCACGCAATCGATTCGACTCTTGCCGCAGCGCCAGATGCTCTCTTCGTCTATTTCTCGTCTTCGATGGTATATGAGAAGATGACGCGCCCCGTTACCGAAGAAGATGCGCTCACGCAGCCGGTGCCCGTGACTAATTATGGCATGCAGAAACTTTTCGGCGAGTTCATGACGCGGGGCGCGCACGAGGAGTTCGGGCTGAATTACATGATCATTCGCCCATTCAATGCGGTTGGCAGCGGCGAACTTCCTGATTTCAAGGCGGACGGAAGCGTCGATTTCGGCATGTCGCACGTGATTCCTGACTTCGTTTATAAAGCGATGGTGAGGCAGACGCCGTACGAGATCTTTGGTGACGGCGAGCAAATTCGCACGTTTACGCACGCGAAGGATGTCTCGGAGGCTCTCGTTTCGCTGTTTGACAAAAATGTGAGAAATGACGATTTTAACATTTGCGGGCACGGTACTGAGAGAATTTCCGATCTTGCGCGGAAGATCTGGGCGCACGTAAATCCCGGCCAACCGTTCCCGCCCGTAAAGGCGATGCCGGTGCCGCCTGCTGACGTTCGCTTCCGAATCGGCATGTCCGACAAGTTAAAGAAGGCAATTGGGTGGGAGCCGCGATACGGGATTGACTACATCATCGAGGACACCGCAAGATTTGTTGCGGCCTCGATGAAAGCCCGTAGAGTGTCCTGACCATATTGTGAGAAAAGTTACGGCTACGAGTCGCCTGCCGACGCTTGAGCGTTCGTCGGGGGCGATTCTGAACGCGCTTCTTGCGGCAGCGGCAATCGGCTTTGCGGTCGTTACGTTCATCTTAGTGTTGACGAAGGCCGTCGACGTGCCGTTCTGGGACGAGTGGGAGTGGGGCGATACGATCCTTTCGTATCACGCCGGAACGTTAACGTTCACGACACTGTGGGCTCAACACAACGAACATCGGATGTTCTTTCCTCAAGTCGCCATGCTTCTTCTGGACTCGCTGGGCTACTGGAGTCAGCGGCGAGAGTGCCTGTTCAGCGTCGCCGTAGTCACTGGCTCGCTGTGGCTGCTTTGGAGGATCGCGCGCCGGACGCTGCGCCCACGCGCGGCCTTCACAGTCATTGCGATTGGCTCGCTCGTTCTGTTCAGCCCTTCGCAGGAAGAAAACTGGCTCTGGGGCTTTCAGACGGCATGGTTCCTGGTCGACCTAGCCGTGCTGGGCGGCGCCCTTCTACTGAGCCAGGCGGAGTTCAGTGCCAGCCTGCTTCTAGCCGAGGGTGCCCTCTCGGCGCTGGCAGCCTTCTCGTGCGGATTCGGTCTGGCGATCTTGCCCGCGGTCGCTGTTGGACTATTCATCCGGCGGCGTGAGATTGGTAGCGCCGCGTTCCTGCAGTGGGTCGTGGTCTCTCTCGTTATAGCGGGGCTGTATCTGTGGGGGTGGCATGCGGTTCCAATTCCTGGGGCGATTCAGTTTTCGTTTCTGAGCGGCCTGAGGCCACGCGCGTTGGAGATCGCGGTCGTCGCGGGGCTGCCGGTGGGCATGGCGGGAGGCCTGTCAGCGTCCGCTGCCATCGGGTCGGTGGGCTTCATTTTGGCAGCGTTATACGTCGTGCTGTCGCTTCGCGATTTGGATGACGTGCGAAATGCCCGCACGGCACCTTGGATTGCTGTTCTCGTCTACGGGGTCTGCGCGTCGGCTTTGATCGGCTACGGACGGGCGGACCTCGGACCCGAAGCGGCACTCTCTAGCCGCTACGTCACCTGTTCGCTTATGCTGTGGCTTGGACTGCTCGGGCTCGTGGCCGTGCGCCCTCCATGGAACGCAGCGTTGCTGTCAACAAGAGCGGCGCGCGCTTTACTTATTGTAGGGGCTCTTGCGTTGTCGTGCTTTCTTTTGGGAACGTGGGCTAAGGGAGCGAAGAACCTGTTTGCGAGCGCAGCTTTTTATCGTGAGCGGAACGAGGTGCTTGCAAATTATTGGCGGGCGCAAGACTCGGACTTGCTGACATTGTACGTTGACGCGAATACCGTGCGAACAGAAAGCGCCGCGCTGAGTAGGATCGGGCAACTTCCGGAAGTACAGCCTCCGCCAGAAGGGCTCGCCGAGCCAATCGCAGAGGCTAGGTTTGCTCAGGGCTATGTAGACGATGCTGTGATAGACCAGAGAAGCAAACTTCTCACTGCTCGTGGATGGGCAGTAAGTCCACTTTCACCCTCGTTGCCGCGTCACCTGATGGTAACGCTCGACGGTCATCGAGACGCGCATCTTAGAATCGACGAAAACGTTCGCCGAGACGACGTCGTGGTCGCACTTGGGCTAGACACCTCAACCAGTCCAGGCTTTGAGTTTGCATTACCGATTTCTAATCTACGTACCGGGTGGCATCAGGTCGAGATTACGCTCCAGGATTCGCACGGTGTTCGTTTTCGGTTTCCGAGCGAAATTAAAATATTTATCGCTAATGGATCTGCGGTTGCTCGCATTGTGCGACTCAATGCGTAGGCTTCTAGAAGCTCTAAAACGGTGGCCGTTCGACGTCGCGATTGGAATCGTGCTCATTGCGATGCTAACTATTTCTTTCATCGTGACTCGTCATTACGTTCCGCCCGCCCGGCTGGGCAGCGGCGTCAGCGCTAATAGCCCGTACACGACAGAGCGGTGGTGGGCTGATAAGAAGTCGCAGATAGCGAGCATCAGATCGGTGCTTGAGAACGATTGGAACGGGACGGACTTTAATGGTAGTAAACTCGCCGGCTTTATTGTGATCGGCTCGTACTCTCCCCTTACGGGCGACGCATACACTGGTCACTTGTCGCTGCGACTGCATCGTGGAGACCGCGTGCTGTTCCGTTCGGGCCCTACGATTAAGCGCCAGACGATCACGATAAAGGGTCAGCCTCGCGGTAGATTCAGCACCGCCCTACCGCTCGCTCCCGACTGGACCATCCTCGAATTTACGAATTCCCACCTGCCCCAGGTGTTTACGGCCGTCTTTGAAGATGCGGGACCCGGTTGGGGCGAGTGGTCGGCTGTGGCTTTATCATTGCCCCGCACGTGATCGGCTTCGGTCACGGGAACGGTGTGTTTTAGGTGCCGAGAGTCGGCGGAGCTTTGAGCGCCTGCCGACGGGACTGGTAAAAGATCGCTCCGGCCGCTAGGCAGACGAAGCAGAGCAGCGAAAGGCCTGCGGCCGACAAATTGGGCAGAGAACTGATATCGTGATCGCCTGCGTCTTGCGACGGGCCGAAAAAATAGACCCAAAGCAATCTAATGAGCATTACCGCGATTGAAAGTGATAGCACGGAAGTGCCGCACGCGGCTAAGGCGGCCACGAGGCCTGCCGTCAAGAGGAGTTGTGTGGCATACGAGCCTTGATGAATAACCGTCGTGGCCGGCCCAAACATCGCGAGTGTCCAACAGAATATTGCGAGGCCCGCACCGGCGAGGCATACCGTTACAAAGGTTCGATATCTCTTTGCGAACGGAAGAAAGAGCCATCCGACGTTCAAGAAACCGAGAGCGTTAAGGACGGTGAAAAAGTCGCCCGTTATCAAAGATGACGGGGCTGGCGAGAGAAGCGTGCTGAAGTTGGCAAGTACCTGTGCGTTAGCTATTTTGTTTTGAAGGACGGTTTCAAGGCCAGCCGAGGAATACGAGTCGCGAAGAGCTTGTGAAAATGTGCGATCGTCAATACTTATGACCCCGGCAAGATGCCACTTCGCGAGCCGATCACCTGGGGGCTCATAAAAACGCTGGTACGCTGACCATGGCAGACTCACTAGAACGAAGGCAAGCAGGGAGGCGCCGAGGGCGCGGTGTGCGCTTCGAAGGTTCGGTGCAATCAGCCATAATATGGCGAACGCCGGCAAGGCAAATAGAACTCCGGCGTGGGCGGTTGCTGCAACCGAAACGAAAATCGCGGCTGCAACAGCGCGTTCTCGTGTGAGAGCTTGATCGCGGTGCAGAACGAGGTCCAGAATCAACGCGAACCCGCCAAGGAAGAGACCGGCGGGTAGCAGCTTTGGCCAGACATAGACCGTGTTGATCAGGAAAAAGCCGGAGAGGGTAGTGCAGATGGTACATGCTGCAGCTCGTCGTATATCGAGCCCTCCAGCTCGGAAGAGTGCCCAGACGCCGAGAATGGCAAAGCCTTGGGCGCAGGTGCCGATGGCTTGATAGTCGAGGCTGCGCATCGCCGGGACGGTCGAAAACCACTGCGATAAGACAAGCCCGGTCTGAAGTGGCGGACGGTCGCTGCTCAACCAGTCGCCTATGAGGTGTCGGGGACTCAGGCCAGAGTATAAGCGCTCGGCAAACATATGCGGAATCTGATCGTCTGGGGGCAAGCTATTTGAGAAGAAGCGGTGCTCTGCCAGAGTGTCCCACGGCGATGAAGTTGCGTTCACTGCCGCAAATGCCATGGCAGCACAAACATAAATGGCGGCGATGGCTATAGGGATTGCTGTGTCAGCGTCAACGAGTTGGCTGTCCTTGCGATAGCGATAGGCAAGGGCGGACATAAAAATGAGATCAGCTATGGCGAGCAGCGTACCCGCTTGGGCTGAAGCGAGGTAGGCGTAAAAGATTATCGTCCCAACGATCGATGTGCAGAGAGCGACGACAATTGGGAAGCTCCACGGAGGGAAAATGAAGCGGCGAAATGCAGCGATCGCGAGAGGCACGCCGATGAGGAGGAGCAATAACCCTCGAATGAGCGTGTCTGCAAGCACGCCAAGCGTAGGGACGAGGCCTGTCAGTCCACTCGCGAGCGGCATCGAGTATGGAGTTGTGATGCCGAACCAACCCTGAAGGGCCTTCGATGAATCCGTGAGTTTTAGCTGGACTCGCTTGCCCCATAGGTCCGGCGGCAGAAGAAAGGAGACGTCCTGCCATGTCTCGCCGACATTGTTGCGTATACGCAGGGTTAGATTGCGGCCATCTTCAAGCGAGTGAAGACTAATACTTGCGCCGTGTTCCTTCGTTGGGTAACCTGAAACGGCGAATCCAATCAGTCGCGGACAAGGGAACACCGGAGATGTTAGCGTGCCCGTGTTGGCGTCGGAGCCGGACCAGGAAGCCCACGGAACTGGCCCTCGCTCTGCTAACGTACCTTTAGTTTTCTCGGTAGTCGGATACCAGCCTCCTCTTGTCCAGGCATTTCCGGAAGTGGTCCAGCCCGTGTCTGAAGCCGATATCTGTGGCGTCTTAGTTGCGGAAAATACGGCGAACGCTAGCATAAAAGCGAGCAACACTGCCGATCCGGCGAGCCATCGAAACTTTGCCGATCCTCTGAACAGAGGAAAGTCGCGTATGTTCATTGCGGGTTTTGTTAGCGGCGGTGGGAATTTGCCATTCGAGCGTTGCCAGGGGGTTCCTTGTTAAGTCATAGGGCTAACGGAAGGCATGGGCTGCGAGAGGGGTGTGGGCCGCTACGCTACGGGAGCTGGGCGATTCTGGTTTTGGACGGTGTCGCCGCAAAGGGGCTTTTTTTGCGCACTCGGGAGCGGCGCGCCGGATTCTGCAGATGAGGGAGCGGTGAAGAGCGGAATGCGGAAGAGCGTAGTGAGAAATGCAGCGCAGTGGCCGCATACGAGCACTGTGATGACAGCGGGAATGGTTGGATGCCAGATCGTTATCGTGGCGATCTCGCTTGCCGCGGCGGTACATAGCGGTACGACGAAGGAAAGACGCGCTAGGCCGATCTGATACATGGCGACGATGTTTGCGAGCGCCAGGAAGCTGAGTGCGAGCACGTACGGGAGAACGTAGGGCCCGGCTGTAGCGAAGGCACGGCCGGCGATTATGGCGACGAGCGTTCCCGGGGCGGCCGCGGTGACGACCAGTGCACCGGCGATGATGGCTGCTGCGGCGGTGAGCGCAGGTGCCAGGAGCGAGCGAGGCCCGGCGGCTCCGGCTGCGGCCCGCGCGGCGGCCTTGGGCAGAACGATTGTCGGAATGAAGGAGACGACCGTGTAGAGAGCCCGACCTACGAGGGCTGTGGCGCCATACAGCCCAGCTGAGATAGGGTCGAATGCGTGCCGCACGATGATCACATCGTAGAATAACAGGGCATTGATGGCCAGGACTGCGGACCCTGTGCCAGCCGACGATACGAACATTCGGCGCAGGTCGAAGCGCAGGCGAGCCGGGCGGCCGGAGTACAGGCGCCGGAGGATCAGTGCATTGTAGATCGCGCTGACGGCCGATCCAATCGCGAGGCCGGCGAGAGCGCCGGTAACGCCGAAGCGCAAGGCGAGGAGGGGACCGGTGGCGGCTTTGAGCGCCGTTTCCACGATCATAGATGTCGCGTAAATCGAGAAGTGCTGGGTCCCCTGGAGCACTGACCGCTGCAGCGGCAACGCGAACGCCAGCGCCAGCACCGCTCCCGCGGCCAGCACGGGCGCGATGCTCGCGAGGTGAAGGTAGGATGCTATCGCTGGTTCTGCGACGGTGACGGCTAGGAACGCGGCGATGCCGAGCCCCGCCGAAGCGGCGGACACCAGGTCGCCGAGCCGGCGCAGCTTCTGGTGATCCTTCGCCGCGTAAAGGCCCGCCGCGATGCGTGTGACGACGGTCGCTGCCACCGTCGCGGGTGCGGTCGCAATGAGCAGCGTAGCCGAGAAGAGTGCACTGACGACCCCGTAACCCGCGACGCCCAAAACGCGGCCGACGAGCGCGTAGTAAACGTATGTGAGGGCATTCGCGGCGATGATGCCGGCAAACACGAGCGATCCGTGCCGAACGAGGTCGTTGGTCCGAAGGCGGGCAGAGAGTCTTCCGAGGTTCGCGTTCACGAACGAGGGACCCCTGATGGATCAGAGCTAGGCGCGGTATTGCCGCGGGTCGACAAACGTACGACCGTTGGGAATTCGCTGACGGCGCGCCCGTCCGCGGTGACGACGGCCATGCGTAGGTCGCGCGGGCCCGGGCCGAGCGCAGCGGCCGGAAGATCGAAGGTAAATCCGGTGTCGCGCAGCGCGGGGGCCTTGAAAAAGGCCGCGACGTCGGGGCGCGGGATGCGATAGCCGCTGGTCACATCGATCCGTCGTTTGCCGTCGACGATCGCAAGCAACATGAAGCCGGGTGCCAGCGCTTGCCGATCGGCGCCCCAGCCGACGATTCGCAGCGTCGCGTCTCGAGGTACCGAGGCACCCGGCGCGAGGCTCGTGGTGCGACCGGACTCGATGACGTAGACGGCGTCGATGTTCCCGAGCGCCGGCGTGACGATCGGGGGCAAGTCGTCGAGCGCGGCTTGATCGAGGGTCGGAGTTGCCGTAATCCCGAGCATGCTCGCGTGACTCACGCGTTTCGAGTGAAAAGTGGTCGGGCGAGCGATCTCGGCGCCGATGAGGGCGACGACGATCGCGCACAGAGCGAGGCCTTCGATCTTCACGCCGGCTCCGGCAAGGACGCGACGAATTCGCCCAAGGCGGCACGCACGCGTTCCCATGTGAAGCGCCCGCTCACGTACCTGCGGCCGTTTGCACCAAGCTCGGTTGCGCGGCCGAGCAATCGCGAGCGAGCGAGCTCGATGAATTCGGTTTCATTCGCATACCAGAGCCCGCCGTTCGCACGGCGGCATTGGCCGATCAAGACGGGTGAGGCGCCGTTGGCGAGAATCGGCCTACCGACCGACCAGGCTTCGAGGGCTGCCAGGGAGAGGCTTTCGTAGGCTGAGGGGACGCAGACGATCGTGGCGGCGGCGAGTGCGTCCCACTTGTCGCTCTCCGAGAGCTGGCCGAGCGCGACGACGTCGTCGCGCTTGGGAATCGGCATCGCGACCGGGCCCACGAGCACGAGCGTCCGTTCTTGCGGATCGGCGGCCTGCAGCGCGGCGAAATGGGAGATCAGCTCGCCGGTGCCTTTGGCCTCCTCGACGCGGCCGACGCACACGAGCAGCTCGCCCGCCAGACCGTACTGCGCGAGGAACCGCTCGGGCTGCACCGGCGGCGGCTCGATGCCGGCGCCGGTGATCTGGCGCGGAGCGGTCCGCGCGCTCGGAAACCGGCGCTCGGCGAGCGCCTGCTCCTCGGGAGAAGCGAACGCGAACGCCGGCGCGGTCGCGAAGAGTTCGTCGAACAACGGGAGGCCGAACGTCCACTCGTCGTGCGCCAACGGCACGAGCACCGAACGCTCGGAGACGAGCGGCAATCCGAAGTACGTCGTCGCGTAGAGATACGAATAGAAGAGCACGCGGTCGTAGGTGGTCCCGTTCCGTTTGAGGTGCTCGAAGAGGCCGGTCGCCATCGGCCCTTGCGCGGCCATCCACGCTTCCTGCTCCACGCGATCCCCGCCGTCCAGCGTGAGACGCCGCGAAAGACGATCGAAGGCGGCGACATCGCGCGGCTGCGGGACGGAGAAGCGAATTGCCGGCACGCCGCCGATCGTCGTCGGACCTGCAGGATACTCGTCTCTCCACGTGCGGGCGTCGCGCGCGCACGTCGTGAGGATCTCGACGTCCCAATCCGCAGCCATGCGCCGTGCCGTTTGCAAGCAGAGACCTTCGGCTCCGCCTGCGACCTCCTCGCCGCAGCGGTGCACCACGAACGCGACGCGCGGACGTCGTGCGCTCATGCCGTGCGCTCGTGGAGCGCGTGGATGCGCCCCGTCGCGGCGCCGAGCAGCAGCCACCAGAAGCCGCCGATCTTCGGGAAGAACGTCAGCACGTCGAAGACCTGATGCACCGCGAAGCCGAAGGTCGCCGCGCCGATGCCCAGCAGCAGCGCGGAGCGCGGCGCTTCGCGCAAACAGAGCGCTATCGCCGAGACGATCGTCCAGAGCACGGCGCTGAGCAGCGCGATGCCGCCCTCGGCGAGCGATTGCAGATACAGGCTGTTGGCGTGCGTCCGCACGCCGATCAGCCCGGCGCTGGGCAGAAGCAGCTCGAAGTTTCCCGCACCGACGCCGAGCGCGGGGTCCGTTTTCCAAAGCACGAGCGCCGCGTGCCACAGTTCGCCGCGCGTGCCGAGGCCGTTCTCCCGCTCGACCTCTCCGACGGAGAAGAAGCGCTGCAAGAATCCCAGCCGGGAGGCGAGGGCGGCGAGGGCGGCGACCAGGGCGGCGCCCGCGAGAACGAGGCGGGCGGAAAGCGCCGTGCCGCGGGCGCGAAAGGTCAGCACGACCGCGACCCCCGCCACCAGGCCTAGGAGTCCAGCGCGTGAGAGTGTCAGCACGTCCGTCGCGATCGCCAGCGCGAGGACGACGCTCGTAGCCGTATAAAACCGCTTGCGGGCGAGCACGCCCGCGAGCAGGAGCGGGATCGCGAGATCGAGGTAGCCGGCGAGCTGATTCGGGCCTTCGAGAAACCCCGCGATGCGCGGTATCACGCGCCCGCCGATCAACGCGCCCGAGGGTGCGCCGGTCACGTATTGGGCGAGCGCCGACGCGCAGACGAGAGCGGCGGCGGCGAGCACGCTCGTTTGCACGACGTCCTCGTCGTCGCCGCTCGCGATCGCGACGGCCGCGGCTCCGAACGCGAGGAGATATTCGACGGCCTTGAGCGTCTCGCGCGCCGTCGCGTCGATATAGGTGCTGGGAATCGCCGAGAGCGCGGTCACGGCCACGATTGCGAGCGCACCCCCCACGAGCGGCCGCACCCTCGGATCGCGCAGCGCCGCGAGCGGGGCGCGGCGCACGAGGAGCGCGATCAGCACGCCCACGAGCGCCGCCTTCGGAAACGTGAGCTGGGTGGGGCCGATGTCGTGCGCCCAGGCGACGGGGTCGAGCACGAGAAGCGCGCCGATGCCGAAAGCAGGGCGCTTCGCCGTCAGCAGTGCCGCGAGCAGAGCGACCGCGGCGAACGCGAGCGCCGAAACGAGGCCGAGGGGCACGCGGTGCCCGATCTCGAGGTGGACTCCTCCCATGCCGGAGGGTCTATATCCGGGGCCAGACCGGGGTCGCGGCGTCCGCCTGCCGCATGCCGATCGTCACGATCGCCGTACCGCTTCCGTTTGGGCCGGTTCCGGAGGTTCCCTTCGCGCTTCGAACGACTTCAAAATGGCTTCGACGACCCTCGACTCGTCGAAGCGCTCTCGAGCGCGGCGCTGGGCCGCGATGACGGTCGCGCGCACGCCTGTGTCGGTCACCACGATCTGAGCCAGAGCCGCGATCGCCAGCAAGTCGCTCTTGTCGTAGACCAGCAGCCCCGAATTGCCGGCGAGCCGGCGCGCGGCCGCCGTCGGATAGGCGATCACCGGTATGTCGAACCACATCGCCTGCAGGATCTCCAGACCGAGGCTCTCGCTTTCGTCGAGCGAGATGAACGCGTCGGCCACGCGGAAGATCGCTTGGAACTGCCGCGGGGCGAGCTCCCGCGCCACGAGCACGCGGTCCAAGAGTTCGAGCCGCCGGAGCTGATCGAAGATTTGCGCGTAGACCTCCTCATCGATCGTTCCGCTGGCGAGGATCGTGAGCCGCGCTTCGCGCTCGAGCGTCAGATAATTCAAGAAGACGATCAGGAGTTGGTTGAGGCATTCGAGCGAGACGATCGGGCCGGCGTAGAGCAGATTCTGGCTGCCGTCCTGCAGCGCGGAGATCAGCGGCACGTCCGGCGTTTCGTCCCATTGCCGCGGGTCGACGCAGATCGGCAGGAACCGTGCTCCGTTGACTCCCTTTTTCTCGAGTTCGAGCAGCGCCGCGGGCGACGACGCGAACAGGTTTCGTTCGAACGCCACCCTCGTGCCGTTTTGGTACGGTATCGTGCGTGCCGCGGCGAGCGGATTTGCCGCGTGATAGATGACCGTCGTCGCGTCGCGCGGCAGGATCGCGGCGGCGGCCGTGGTCTGATGCCAGATGACCGGTCCCTCGTGCTCCGCGGCCGCGGCGGTGGAAAGCTCGATGGTCTCGATGCCGCTGCGATTGAGGGCCTGGGCGAGGGCGTTCGCGTAAGGGCGGGCCGTTGTTTCCGCGCCCCAGGCGATCGCCTGCACGGCGCGGCGTACCGCTTGCCCGCTGCCGGCCGGCGGCGGGTCACCATCCGCCTTGAAGAGGGATTCATAACGGCCGATGACCGTCGGCCACGAACTCACGATCTCGGCGTAGGCCCTTCCCAGGCGTCCCAGCCGGTCGAGCCGCTCGCGCGAGCTGAAGTCGATGCGTTCGAGCGCGTCGACCCATTCCGGCATCGAGTCGGCTGTCAATCCGCCGCCGCAACGTACGACGGCCGTCGCCGTCGGCATGCATTTGCTGTGCACGACCACCGGGCGCCCGAAAAACCACGATTCGTAGATCACGCGCGAGAAGCTCTCGCTTCTGCTCGGTTGAGCGAGCGAGAGAGCATGTAAGAGCAAGGTCGCTTTCTCTGATTCGTTGACGGGCCCGAGATCGACGATGCCTTTCTCCGCGTCGCCGTACGAGACGGGCCGTTCGCCCGCCAGCACCAGGCGCAAGTTCGAAGCCGGCTGCCGCCGGCGGAATTCGGCGAATGCCCTTACGAGCATCGGGACGTTTTTCGCGGGGTCCTGACGCCCGAGATAGAGCACGTACCGCTCGCGCGAGGGCACGAACGAGCCGATCTGTCCGGAAAACGCGGCGGGCTCGCCCAAGACGTCGATGCCCTCCCCCACCACGATCGATTTCTTGGCGATTCCGGGGCCGAAGAGCCGCAGCGCGAGCTCGTATTCGCCCTCGCTGTTGAGCAGGATCCCCTTGGCCGCATGCACGACCTCTGCGACGCACGGGAGGTAAGCGTACGCTTCGTCGTGCAGGCAGGGTTGCAAGTAGGCGCGGTCGGCGACGAGCGGCAGCCCGGAGAGCGTCGTCCCGTAAAGATACGGCAGGAACAGGATGTGGGAATACGCGCGGCCCTCGGCTTCGAGGTAGGCGCAGAGGCCGGGGCTGTTGATGTTGTTTTCGTAGAAAAGGCGCGCGTCTTCGTCGCTCACCGGGCTGACGCCCCGGCGGAGATCGCTGGAGCCGAGGCTGATGAGGATCGCGTTGACCCGCTCGAAGGCGCGCCAGTCGCGTTTCTGAACGCGGAAGCGGCGGATCGTGAGCAGCCCGCGCCGCTCGATTCCGGCGCGCAGTCCGTTGCTCGCCCAATTTTCGTTGAAGCCGGCGCAGCACGTCGTGAGCACGTCGACGGGGTGGCCGCGGGCGGTCAACTGACTGGCGAGCTGCCAGCTCTGCTGTTCGGCACCTCCGCGCAGATCCGGCCCGAACCACGGCGTGACGACCGCGATCCGAGCTGCTGCGGGCGGGCGGCTACCGCTCGGGGGCGGCATTCGGCCCGCCCGCATCCATGCGCAGCATCTCGACGTCGTCGCGCAGCATCTGCACTTGCTCGATCAACTGCCGGTTCAGGCTCACTTGCTCGCGCAGTGCCTTCACGAGCGCTTGGTTGACGTGCCGCTGGTCCTTGAAGAGAAACGCCAGCGCCTTCAGACTGGCCTTTCGAAACGCAGCGACGTTGAACGGGAACGTCGCGCCGAGGTTTGAGGGCCACTGCGTCCGGATCTGTGACTTCTGATCCGCGATGTTCGAGAAAGCTTCGACGGCGTTCACGAACACGTTGGAGCGCAGCGAGAACGCGTCGATCGGGACGTGACCGTGCGGCCGATTGCGGATCTCCGAGACGCGTTTCCGCAACCGTTCCATAAGGACGTCTACGTCTAGGCCGTCGTTCGCCGACTCGATCATAACTATCAACCGCTATCTTCGAGCGTGGTGGCTGTGAATTCCCCCTAAAAAATAGAGACGCCAAGGGGGCGCTCGACCCATGCGCGCCTCCGCAGGAGGAGGTCGCCCTCAAAACCCCTTGTTTGAAGGCAGGAGTGCGCGGCCGAATAAATATTTCTTTACTGTTTTGATAGCGCGGCTCTGCGCGCCGCGTATCCATGCCAAACGACCCAGATGCGCTGTGACCTTAGGGGAAACGGAACCGGGCCTAAAAACATTGCGAGGCGGCCGCGCTCAAACCGGGTCGAACTGACCGCTGAGGACCATCGCTTCGCCGATCCGGCGGGCGCTGCGCAGCGTTTCGGGCGTGCCCGCGTCTTTGCCGGATTCGACGAGCTTCTGCAGCTCCTCGTCGAAGAAGCGCGAGACTTCCTCGGGCGTCTGCACGCCGTGCTTGAGGCGCTGCGCGATCATCAGGCGGTAGATGCGGTCGGTCGCGAGATCCTCCATGTAGCCGTCGAGCAGGCTCGCGCCCTTGCCGTTGAGGTAGCCGTTGCGATAGCGGATCACGGTGCGCACCGCGGCGCGCGTTCCCTCGGGCGTGGTCTTGCCGACGCCCCTGACCGAAGGCCGCATGTCGGGATGCGGATCGAAGCCGGGCTCGTAAGTATCGAGCTGGTTGGGCTCGGGGAACTGCGCGACGGCGATCGCGTTCTGATCGGGATGGCCCGTCCAAGCGCCGTCCATCAGGCAATTCGCCTCGTTCTTCTTGTCTTGGGCGAGCACGGTGAGCGCGCGCTCGTTGAGCTCGGAATCCTCGCGGCTGGGATAGAGGGCCGTCATGCCGCCGATCGCGAGCATGCCGTGCTTGTGACAGATCGAGGGGATCAGCGTGCGCAGGTGCTGGAAAAACGCGACGTCGTGCGGGATCGTGTTGCGGTCCGGCAAGACCCAGTTGGGATCGTTGAGGTTGTAGTGGATGAGGCTGGCCATGTAATCCCATCGTCCGAGGTTGAGCCCGAACAGATGCTCGCGCAGGTTGTAGACGAACTCCTCGAGCTGGAAGGCGAGCGGATGCGCTTCGACCAGCGCCATGCACTTGATGGCGTCCTTCGGCTGGCCTTTGAGCTCGGCGAACGTTTGGAAAACGTCGCGCCACCACAACGCCTCCTCGGCCGACTCGGACTTCGGGATGTAGATGCACAGCGGATGCTTCAAGCGCGCGAAGTCGAGCTGGTAGATCAAGAGCGCGAGGTCGAAGAGCGAGGCCGAAGTGAGCTCGGGATAAACGCCCGCCTGATTGAGATGCAGGCCGCGCACGCGCGTCCAGGTGACGGTGTTCGAGGGCTTGATGCCGACGGTCGCGCCGCCGCGCTTGGCATCCTCGTAGGTCAGCTCGCCGTAAAGCGCGGCGATCACGTTGCTCACGCCGAGCAGCATGTGATCCCATTGGTTCACCATCGAATCTTCGAGGTCGAGCATGACGCCGGGCGCGCCGGAATTGAGCATCTTGACGGAGAGCTCGGCGTCGTCGGCGGGCCCGGTCATCTGGTTGCGCTGATCGCGGACCCACGCCGGGAGCTCGATCTTCCAAGCGCTGGTCGTCGCCGGCGAGGGCGGCAGATAGTCCGGCGGCTTGCCTGCCAGCGAGGCCGCGAGCACCGCTTTGCGCGTCTGGGCGAGCGCTTGCTGGCGCGCCGTGAAGCGCTCGTGGAGCGGCCGGTAGAACGCCGCGAAGCCGGCGGGGAGGTCGCGTTCGATCTCAAACCCGGCGGGGGCGGTGCTCATGGGCTGCAGCGCGCTCTGCGTGATGCTCAAGGTCGATGCTCCTTCGTGAAGAACGCCGCTCGCTCTCGCGAGGCAAAGCTAACGCGTCGCGATTCGCCGAGAAACCGCGGACCCTTCTCGCGACGTCGCGGTTGCGAGGCTCGGAACATTCTTTTTCGCGACGCGCAACGCAACGGCGCACGCGCTTGCGACGATGGTCGCAAGGGCGAGCCACGTCGGAATCTTGGCGAGGTCGAAGACTGCGACGTCGGTCGCGGCGACGGTCTGCACGTAGATCGCCCAGCTCGTCTCGGCCAGCGCGTGCGGGTCGTAGGCCGCCTTCAGCGCAGGCACGGCGCTGGGCACGCGCGTGACGATCAGCGACCAGAGCGCGGTGATCGCACCGAGCGGAGCGAGCGTGCCGGCGGCGAGCATCCAAGGCCGCGTGCCGGCGAAGCTTGCGGTCAGCACCAGGCCGGCCAGCGGGACGAGCGCGCAAAACAAGGTTCCGAGGCTGGCGAACTGCACCCAGGGGATCGCCAGCCCCAGCACGGCGAGCAGCAGCGCGTTGCGCGCCCGGCCGCGCGCGCCGGCCAGCAGGAGCAGCGCCGCGGGGAGCGCGGCTGCGATCTGCACGACGTGGACGAACGCGCCGCCGAAGAGCGTGAAGGCGACGGGCAGTGCTGCGACCAGCGCGGGAGAGCGCCCGCGCACGGCACCGGCGACCGCGAGGCCGAGCGCGAGCATCGCCGCGTAGCAGAGCTCGCCGGCATGGAGCGCGAGCGCGTCGGAGGCGCCGGCCTGGTGCAGCAGGTACGTCAGGCTCAGTTGTTTGTCGTTGGCGACTTCGGAGAGCGCGTGGGCGGGCAGGACGGCGCGGACGTACTCGAGGGCGACCGGGACGCCGGCGAGCGCGAGCGAGAGCGACACGAACGCCGCAGCGGCGAGCAGGAGCGTCACCCGGGTCGCGGGGCGCCACGCGAAGAGGGCGAGGGCGAGCGGCAGGCCGACGTGCGGCTCGATCATCGCCGCCGCGGCGGCAAGCGCGGCGGCGCGGTCGCGGCCTTGCGAGAGGAAGAGCGCGGCGAGCGCGACACCGGCCGTCGCGACCGGCGCGACCTGACCGAGGGCGAGGGCCGCATACGCGCCGCCGAGGGCGAAGGCGGCGACCAGGCCCGAGAGCGGCAGCGCCGTCAGGCGGCGCATGGCGCCGACCGTCAGGCCCGTGCAGAGCAGGATCGCGAGGCTCCAGAGCGCGCCGGCCCATAGGTACGGCAGCCGGGCGAGCAGCGCGAAGGGCGCGAGCGCGTAGGGCGGCAGCGGGGCGGGGATGGCCAGCCCCGGGGTCCCCTGGGCGAAGGCCGGCGGGCGCGGCGCGCGCTCGCACGAGCCCAGCGGTTCGGCGCGATAGGGGTCCGCGCCGCGGTCGATCGAGGCGCCGGCGCAATAGAACGCGTTGAAATCGCGCAGCACGGCCGGCGGGCGCAAGCTCGGGCTCGCGAGTGCCGCCAGCAGCGCCAGCACGGCCAGGGCGGCCCCGGCGAAGGCGACCGCAGGGCGCATTCTCTCCTCGCCGAGGGTGTCGTTCGTCACATTCTAGCTATCGGCGCGTGCGGAGCCCGGCCTAACCTCCTCGCGATTACGTGAAAGCAGGATTTCGGGTCGCCTCCCGTAACCAGGTGTCCGCGCTTTCGCTTTGCCGGCGAGGGCTGAGGACCAGTGAATCCCGTTTCCGAGAAGCCGGCGTTTCCGATTCTGCTGCTTGGCGATTCTCTCGTTGGATATCTCGATGCAGTCGAGCCGGCCGGCCTCATTCGCGGTTGGGCTCACCGGACCGACGGTTCGAAGAAGAGCGTGGCGTTCGCAGTCGTAGCGGACGGCCGCGAAGTTTGCACGTTCGTCGCCGACGCCTGGCGGCCCGATCTCGCCAGTTTGCGAAACGGGGACGGTTCGTGCGGCTTCGCGCACCAGCTTCCGAGCGAGCTGCTGGACGGGAAACCTCACCAGATCAGCCTTTGCCTGGCGGGCACGAGCGTATCCTTGCTGGCGAAGCCGCTGACGATCGAGCTTGCCGCACGTGGGCCGGAGATACCGCAGGGGCCGGCGGCACTCGGATCGCTCGACGAGATCCACTTTCTCGACGCGATGCTTCGCGATGCGGATCCGGCAAGCTTACGTTCCGTGCCCTCCGGCACGCAGATCGCCTTGAGCGGCTGGATCGCGCTTAGTGAGCCGCTCAGGCCGCCTGCGCACGTTTTTGCGGAACTGAACTCGGTTCGATTCGGTCTCCTCGCGGGCTTCGAGCGGATCGACGTCGCCCACATGCTCGAGTCGCCGGCACTCAAATCGGTAGGCTTCCGCGGCCTCGTCTCGCTGGCCGGCGTTCCGGGCGGAAGCTACGCGCTGCGGGTCGTCGCCGTCGACGAGCACGGCAACCGGCAAGCACTCGCCGGCGAGATCGCACTCGACGTCCGGCCGTCAGCGGAGTCGTTTCCAGGGACGACCCTCCTCGAGCCCGATTCCATGAGGATCGTCGTGGATTGCGTCGCGCCGGAAACGTCTGCCGAGGCGGAACCGGCCAAGACGAGCCTCGCCTGCGACCGCGGCGACGCGCTGCTCGTTCGCGGCTGGGCCGTCGACCTCGCTGCGGGTGCTCCGCTCTCCGGCATTTACGCGCTCGTCGACGGGACCCAATACGTCATGGGGGTCCACGGCTATTCTCGCCCTGACGTCGCGTCGGCAGTCGGGATGCCTGGCTGCCGCCGCTCGGGCTATCGCATCAGAATCGGCACGAGTCACCTCGGCATCGGCGAGCACTCTCTCGCCCTCTGCGCGATCGGTGCCGAGGCGGGCACCTATGGGGCGATCGATGTCGGCGAGATCGCGATCCGGGACTTGGGCGCTGCGCACGATGCGTGATCTTTACGGCGAGATGCTTCTCAAGCGGTTGCTCTGCGAACGGGATGACGCGCGCAGGGCGTTCGAAGAGGCCCGATACCTCCTTCCGCTCGCAGTTCACGACGTGCTCGAATTGAGGAATCTCGGATACCTCGGGGCGGCCGGTTCGGCCTTCAGGCGCAGCTTTGAAATCCTGGAACCAGCGGGCGAGGATTATGTCATCGAGTCCCCGCGGCTCATCGGGGCGGCCGAGCGCAGGAGCGTTCGATCGCAGTCTCGCGCCTTCTATATCGCGTCCTTTACGAATGCTCGGATTCGAGCGCGATCGGGCGTCGTGCTGGCCGGCGATATGGCCCTGCTCGATGCCGAGGAGCGCGAGGTCGCGCTGGTCGACGATCAGATCGAATACGATCCGGCGATCTTCGCGCGGCACTCGGACGGGCGGGTCTGGTGCGTCGCTAACGAGAGCGAGACGCTCGACTTCTCGGAGGCGTTCGTCTCACTGCTCGGTCCGTGGAGCTACCATTTCGGACACTGGATATTGGAATACTTGCCGAAAGTGGCGACGGCCGTCGCGTCGGGCGCCCTTCCTGCGATGCCGTTTCTCGTCGATTCTGAGATGTCGCAGGCGAACCGTGACGCGCTGCGGTTCTTTCTTCCGGCGGGTTTCGAGATCGTCGAGGTTCCGGAAACTGCGACGGTGCGGGCGGCCCGCCTGTGGTGCGCTCCCTCGATAAGTTACCGTCCGGCGCTCGAGAAGACGAACGAGCGATGGCGTAAGGCGGGTCCGGCATACTTGACGGCGCCTCCGAGCCGCATAGCGCGCGCGGTCGACATCCTGCTTGCGGCTTACGACCCGGTTTTGGGAGCATCGCCCGCGGGGAGCCGCCTTTACTTGGCTAGACCGCACGACCTTTGGCGAAAGCTCTTGAATCACCGGGAGATCGAAGGGATAGCGCGCTCGTTCGGATTCGAAATCGTCTATCCGGAGCAATTCGACTTCATGACGCAGGTCGCACTCGTACGAGGCGCCCAGCACATCGTAGGGCCGGAGGGGTCTGCAATGTTCCTGACCTTCTTTGCTCGCGAGGGGACGACGGTGGGCATTTTCAATCACCACGTCACGGATAATGTTTTTCTGTACAGCGGCGTTCTCGAGTATCGCGGCTTGGACGTGACGGTGCTTTGCGGCCGTACCGTTCGTGCCCATGACGATACGTATCAAGGATTCACGCAGTATGCGGATTACGAAATCGACCCCGCTCGATTTGTGGAGTATTTGGAAACGAAGCTCGGCGTTGCCTACGATGCGTCAAGGGTTGACGAGTTCAAGGGCGTCGAATCGCCATAGGCCGAGCTCGGCAGCGTCTGTCGCAGCCGCTCGGTCCGTTCCGTCGAGGTCGTAGAGAAGGACGCGGGTGAGGTGCTTCCAGGCAGCGCTGCCTCCCAGAGCCTCGTGAAAGGAATGAAACGTGGAGGAAGGTGCGGCGCTGGGGCAGCCCGCGAGCCGGCGCGATCGGATGAGCAAGGCGCCCGGCGCGGCCGTATTTCGAAGCAAGCGACAGAAGCCGGCCTCTTCGGCGGCCGGCACGTGGGGCGCGGAGTAGACCAGCAAATCGCACTGTCCTGCGAGCTCGGCTGCAGCCAGCGCTGCTTTGGCAGCAGCGTCGGAGCGTTCGATCGTGACGAGATGGTCGCAAAGAGGAGCCACGCGCTCGGAGAGCCGGGCGAGGTCGTCGCCGAGAAGAAGCGCTTTCGCAAATCGTCGCCCTGCAGTGAGCGCTAAATGTGCAGCCCATCTTCGCCGGTCGAACGGGCTCGGAGTACGGTCCTGGTGGGACGGAGCGATGTCGACGGTGAGGGACGGTGCGAGCCGGGCGACGGAGGCGCCCGAGGCGGAGAAGGCGAGGATGACGAGCTGGTGGCTTCCCTCTCCCAGGCCGGCGAGGGTGGCGGAGGGGACGTGGATGGTATATTCCGAGTAGAGCAGGGCGGGGTCGGCGAAGGCCTTGACGATGTCGCTGCGCGGCTTACCGTAGACGCCCGGGACGAGTATGGCGCCGGCGAGGAGGGCCGCGACGCCCGAGCAGGGTGCGGGGTGTCCTTGGAGGGAGTCGTCGAACGCCCAGCCGCGTATCGCGAGCGAGTCGCTCGGGGCGACGCGCAAAGGGGCCTGTGGGGAGAGCGGCAGCGAGCCCTGGGCGCTGACGAGCAGAACCTCGTCGATCGTGCCTAGAGCGGGAGCCGGGGGCATCGTGTAGGTGCTGAAGTCGCGCAGCCGCTGCTCTGCGGAAAGCGCGATCAAGGGCGAGCTGGGCAGAGGGTGCTGCGAGAGACGCTCGATCACGTTGACGGTCACGCGTTCGACGGCTGCGTCGAGTGCGAGGCAGCGGGGCCAATCGGTCGTGCCGGCGTTGAAGACGCAGCCGCCGGCCTCGTAGATGGCCATGGCGGCGCGCTTGGCGCCGTAGACTTCGCCCTCGGCGGGGTCGGCGGTCTCCCATTCGGCGAGGTCGCAGTCGGCGAGCACGGTCAAGGCGGGCGGGCTCGCTTCGGACGGTCCGTCGGATTCGTAGCCGACGAGGCGCAGATGGCCGGCGAAGGTCTGCCCGTCGCGCAGCTCCGAGCCGGCGAAAACCCAGTGAGCAGCCTGGCGTACGGTATATCCCGCCGCGGGCCGCGGGCCGCGCCAGCGCCCTCCGCCCTGCGCGAAGGTCAGCCCCGTCAGACGCTCCTCGCCGCCGAAAAGACCTTCCAGCGTGATGCTGTCGTCGGGGCTCACGCGCACGCGTCTCCAGGCGGTGTTGGCCCCGAAATAAGCCAGGTTTCCCCCGCGCGAGCGGTAGAGCTCCTGGGCGGCGTACATTTCGTCGGACCAGTATTCGTCGTGCCCCGCGCTGATCGCCAGAGCGTAGCGTTCGAGCAGCGCGATGCCGTAGCGATGCAGATCGAGATCGGTGCAGAAGTCGAGTTCGATGCCGCGAGCGCAGGCCCAAGCGATGAATTTCGCATCCCAATGGGCAAAGGTCTGACGCGGCGTTCGCGTGTCGTAGACATCGGCATTGAACGCGTCCCACGGCACGGCGCCGGCTCCCCCGCCGGGGCGGCGCAGCGAGAGGGTCGAGGCGCCGGTGTAGAACGTGGCGTTTTCGAAGCCGTACCTGGCATCTGCGGCGTTGTAGGCGTGGTAGGTGAAGATGGGAATGCGGTAGAGCGGGCGCTGGGCGCGCCCTGCGAGGCGATCGGGCCGCGGCCGCACGACGAAGAGGGCGGCGTTGCTGGGGAAATAGGACTCCGTCGGGAGTTCTTCCGGCGGTGCTGCGTCCGTGGAGGAAAAGACGGCGAGATAGACGCCGCCCGGACAGTCCTGCGGAATGGGAACGGCGTACTCCGGCCATTGGAGGTCGAGCGCGGGTTCTCGCAGATTGAGAAAGGCCACATCGTCGCCGGCGAACCTGGCGTAGCGCCCTGCGAAGGACATCGTGGGGAGGCCTTCGCGGCGCAGGGTCGTCCGCTGCCGGTAAAACGACACCCAGAACGTCGGCGCGTCGCACGAGACGCAGAGAGTCAGCGTCTCACCCGGCGCGACGCCGCTTTCCTTGGGATAGGCGCGAATGGAGCCGCTCTCCGGCGATAAGACGGTGATCGAGTCGAGCGCGCTGTCGATCACCTCGTGCTCGAGCGGCCCCGGGTCGAGCGTGTCGCGCTTACGGGCACGCAAGTGCAGAACGCGTTCGCCGCTCGAGCGCAGGTCGATGCAGCGATCGAGCAGCCAATGGTCTGCGAGGCGCCGCGCAAGCTGGTCGATCGATTCGGCCTGCGAGCCCGCTCGAACGACGAATCTGCCGCCGTGCCGCAGAGCGCGATAGACGATGCTCTCATGGGGCAGGCCGGGCAACGCATCGCCTTCTGCGTAAACGGTCGCGAGTGAATGCTCCGCGCACTGCTCCATTTCAGCTAGAGATCTGAATCCGGGTACGGAAAACCCGTTTGCCGAGACGAACGCAAGCTCCGAAACGCTGGGAATCAAAGAAAGCTTCAAACGCAACGATTCCGGTACGTCGTCTGCCGACCAATTCGCAACGTCGGCACGAGCCGTCGCTCTGTAATACCGATCCTCGTCGGTAAGCCGCGATTCATCGACGTACCAGCTCTCGTGCCTCGCTAGATACGGATAGCCGAAACGGATCGCAGAGTTTTTGATGCCCCACTGGCCTCTGGGCCTGTACATTGCAAACGTCGTATCGATCGGCGCGTAGAAGAGCCCAGGCGCCGCCGGGCGCCGCCAGAACTGCGCCTCCCAGCGCAGAACGGTGGACCTCTGCTTGTACGTCGACGGGATGTCGTCCAAGCGCAGTCCGAGCCCCGCCTTATGCACGGCCGGCTCGGCGATGAGGAGCCGCTGCATGCGCTCGACGGCGTCGAGCGGGCACGATTCGCAGGGGATCACGTCGGGATCGGTATAGACGAATTCCGTCTCGAGGCCGAGCCGCTCGAGCAGGCCGCACTCCCAGAGGGCTAGATGGCCGACATTGGCGCCCAGATGGACGACGCTCGCCCGCCCTGCGGCCTCGATCTCGCGCAGGTATTCGAGCAGCGGAGGATACGTCGACGCATTGTCGATGACGATGATGCGGCGTTGGCCGGCGCTATGGCACCAAGCGACCAGCCTGCGCAGCGAGTCGAGCCTATTGAAACTGTTGATGATGATGGGGATATCACGATAATCGCAGCCCGTCACGGCACGCTCTCGCGTTCGGTTCGCTCGAATAAGTCGATGCGGTACAGCTCCGGCCCACGGAGTTCTGCTTTGACGCCGCCGGCATCGTTGCCGAGCGCGCGCGAAACGAGCCGCCAGCGCGGATCGCGCATGAAGCGGCCGTGTATTTCAGCGCAGCTGCTCGGTATCGCGTGGCCCCGGTAGGTGTTCTCGAAGGATATCGCGTGGTGCGTGAGGATCGCGCGCCCGCCGGGCCGCACGGCGGCCGTCACCGCGCGATGGATCTCGGCGTTGTCGGCGTCGTTGAGGTAGTACCCGACTTCGGCGAAGGTGACGAGATCGAAAGTGCCGCTGGGGAACTCATTGGGCAGCGTGGCGCGCTCGATGCGCACTCCGGACTCGTGGCTCAGCCGCTCCCTGGCGCGCTCGACGGCCAGGGCAACGTGATCGACGGCGAGCAGCGAATCGCACAGGGGAGCGAGCATGGCTGTGAGCACGCCGTTCGAGCAAGCCAACTCGAGGGCACTGGCGTAACGGCGATCGGAGAGCAGCGCGATCTGCAATCCATACTTCGTCAGCTCGAAGCGACTATGCTCGTAGTTCCATGGATCGTTCTGGGGCGAGGAAGCATAGAGGTCGATCCAAAGGTCTGGATCGACGGACGAGACATCCTTGTCGGATGGCGCACCAGCTTGCGGCAACTTTATGAAGTGTTTCGTTTGTGTAAATTGTGTAATGTGTGTAAATTGATTTTGTCCTCTAGAGTTGCTTCCGAGCCATGGCTCATCCTGCAATTCGCGGGGAAGGCCGGCGCTCGAGGCGGGGCAGGCTCGAACGCACTGGATACGAGGACGGGCCGAAGCCATTCGGCGGAGACCGGGAACGGAGAGGCGATCGCCGAACTGCCGGGTCGGCGAGACTCGGAGGGCCTTGATGAACCTATCGCGCGCGGACAGCTTTTCAAACAGCGTGCTCGAGCGGACCGTCCCCACGGACGTACTGGCGCTGGGCTACCACATGGTCAGCGACGAGGATCTGCCGCATCTCAAGCTCTACGCGTACAAGAGCCGGCGGCAATTCGAAAACGACGTGGCGCTCGTGCAGGGCCAAACGGTCGAATATGCCGACATCGTCAATCACCGTTTGCACGGAGCTGCGCTTCCGCGCAATCGGGTCCTGTTCACTTTCGATGACGGGTTCACAGAGTGCTTTGAGAACGTTCGGCCGATCCTGCGCAAGTATGGCGTGGGGGGCGTCTTCTTCGTTTCGACCGACTTCATCGACGATCGGCTGCTGTTTCACGAGACGAAGCTCAGTTTGTGCTTTACCGAAATCGAGCGGTGCGGGGCCGATCGCATCGGCGCGCTGAGGGAACGTCTGGCGCGCGAGCCGCTGCGCGCCGCGGGACATGAAGACCGTGCCGCCCTGCTCCTCTCACAAGCGCGACGTGCGGGGCCGCTCGAGGAGGAGCGGCGCGACCTGTTGCTGTGCCTGCTCTCGCTGTGGCACGACCACGAGCCGGAGCTCGACCGGTTTTGCGAACTGCTCGGCGTCGATGCCGTCGATTACGTACGCCGCCGGCAGGTCTTCATGAGCAGCCGGCAACTGAAGACGCTTGCGGCTGAGGGGTTTACGATCGGGGCCCACGCCTTGAGCCATCATTCGCTGCAGACGATGAGCCGGGATCGGATTGAACGCGAGATCGTCTCATCCTGCGAGGTCGTTCGCGAGGTCACCGGTCAGAAGTGCGTACCGTTCGCGTTCCCGTACACTGGCGCGGAGATCGATCGCGCGCTGCTTTCCGATATCCGGTCGCGTCATCGTTTCATAGAGTTGATTTTCGATTCGGGGCCGCTGCGGCGCGACGAGCCGTTCGTCGTCGACCGCGTGCTGTGGTTGGACGATCCGGCCGGCGATTCGCCGATGAGCAACGTGCCGGTCAGGTTGCGCGAGGAGCTGTGGAAACATCAGTTCGCGGAGGAGTCTCGAGCTGCGCGGGAGGCGTTTTCGGAGCGCGGTCGTCGTGGGACGGAGCGAAGTCGACGGTGAGGGACGGTGCGAGCCGGGCGACGGAGGCGCCCGAGGCGGAGAAGGCGAGGATGACGAGCTGGTGGCTTCCCTCTCCCAGGCCGGCGAGGGTGGCGGAAGGGACGTGGATGGTGTATCCCGCGCAGCGCAGCGTGGGGTCGGCGAAGGCCGTGACGATGTCGCTGCGCGGCTTACCGTAGACGCCCGGGACGAGTATGGCGCCGGCGAGGAGGGCCGCGACGCCCGAGCAGGGTGCGGGGTGTCCTTGGAGGGAGTCGTCGAACGCCCAGCCGCGTATCGCGAGCGAGTCGCTCGGGGCGACGCGCAAAGGGGCCTGTGGGGAGAGCGGCAGCGAGCCCTGGGCGCTGACGAGCAGAACCTCGTCGATCGTGCCTAGAGCGGGAGCCGGGGGCATCGTGTAGGTGCTGAAGTCGCGCAGCCGCTGCTCTGCGGAAAGCGCGATCAAGGGCGAGCTGGGCAGAGGGTGCTGCGAGAGACGCTCGATCACGTTGACGGTCACGCGTTCGACGGCTGCGTCGAGTGCGAGGCAGCGGGGCCAATCGGTCGTGCCGGCGTTGAAGACGCAGCCGCCGGCCTCGTAGATGGCCATGGCGGCGCGCTTGGCGCCGTAGACTTCGCCCTCGGCGGGGTCGGCGGTCTCCCATTCGGCGAGGTCGCAGTCGGCGAGCACGGTCAAGGCGGGCGGGCTCGCTTCGGACGGTCCGTCGGATTCGTAGCCGACGAGGCGCAGATGGCCGGCGAAGGTCTGCCCGTCGCGCAGCTCCGAGCCGGCGAAAACCCAGTGAGCAGTCTGGCGTACGGTATATCCCGCCGCGGGCCGCGGGCCGCGCCAGCGCCCTCCGCCCTGCGCGAAGGTCAGCCCCGTCAGACGCTCCTCGCCGCCGAAAAGACCTTCCAGCGTGATGCTGTCGTCGGGGCTCACGCGCACGCGTCTCCAGGCGGTGTTGGCCCCGAAATAAGCCAGGTTTCCCCCGCGCGAGCGGTAGAGCTCCTGGGCGGCGTACATTTCGTCGGACCAGTATTCGTCGTGCCCCGCGCTGATCGCCAGAGCGTAGCGTTCGAGCAGCGCGATGCCGTAGCGATGCAGATCGAGATCGGTGCAGAAGTCGAGTTCGATGCCGCGAGCGCAGGCCCAAGCGATGAATTTCGCATCCCAATGGGCAAAGGTCTGACGCGGCGTTCGCGTGTCGTAGACATCGGCATTGAACGCGTCCCACGGCACGGCGCCGGCTCCCCCGCCGGGGCGGCGCAGCGAGAGGGTCGAGGCGCCGGTGTAGAACGTGGCGTTTTCGAAGCCGTACCTGGCATCTGCGGCGTTGTAGGCGTGGTAGGTGAAGATGGGAATGCGGTAGAGCGGGCGCTGGGCGCGCCCTGCGAGGCGATCGGGCCGCGGCCGCACGACGAAGAGGGCGGCGTTGCTGGGGAAATAGGACTCCGTCGGGAGTTCTTCCGGCGGTGCTGCGTCCGTGGAGGAAAAGACGGCGAGATAGACGCCGCCCGGACAGTCCTGCGGAATGGGAACGGCGTACTCCGGCCATTGGAGGTCGAGCGCGGGTTCTCGCAGATTGAGAAAGGCCACATCGTCGCCGGCGAACCTGGCGTAGCGCCCTGCGAAGGACATCGTGGGGAGGCCTTCGCGGCGCAGGGTCGTCCGCTGCCGGTAAAACGACACCCAGAACGTCGGCGCGTCGCACGAGACGCAGAGAGTCAGCGTCTCACCCGGCGCGACGCCGCTTTCCTTGGGATAGGCGCGAATGGAGCCGCTCTCCGGCGGTTCGAGCGCGCTATCGATCACCTCGTGCTCGAGCCGGAGGGCTGCATTCAATGAGTTACGAGCAAGCAAATGCAGCATGCACATTCCTGTCATACGAGCAGTTCGATCGCCCGCAGGCCGCTGCGCCTGCGGCCGGCCCCCAGACCGACGTCGCGTAACTCGCCGCGAGTGCCAGTAAAGGCACCTGCGGCGGGAAAGGCTAAGCCAGCTCCGGCTGTCGAAAACCGTTGCTAGTGTGCGATGAAGTCCGGTTCACAGTCGCCCAGGCGCTGTCCTGCGGAGGGCCCCCTTGATCAAGAAACAGTATAGACCGGCGGCCCTGGGACCGGACGGTGATTTCGATCCGAATTCGAGCCACGGAATCATGGGCCGACTGGTGGGCGATGGCAAGCGCGTACTAGAAGTCGGCTGCGCCACCGGATATATGTCCGAGCACCTTTCCCGGCGTGGAAATCGCGTTACCGGCGTCGACATCGACGAGGAGGCGGCGCAGGAAGCCCGCCTCCATTGCGAAGAGGTGATCGTCGCCGATCTGGACTCGCGCCCCCTGGCCGAATTTCTGGAAGGAAAGCAATACGATGTGGCCGTTTTCGGCGACGTCCTCGAGCATCTCCGCGACCCGTGGCGTGTGCTTCGCGATACGCGGCCTTTCCTATCGCCCGATGGATTCGTGGTTATATCCGTCCCGAATGTCGCTCACGGCAACGTCCGCTTGTCGCTGTTGCGCGGCGCCTTCGACTCCTCCCCGCTCGGCATTCTCGATGACACACATCTCCACTTTTTTACGCTGCGCACCGCGCGGGAGCTTTGCTTACGGGCCGGCTACCGTATTGACGCGATCGAACGGGTCAAGATGCCGCTGTTCTTCGACACGGATGTCTTGCCGCAGGTCGATGAACGTGATTTCGGCCGAGCCGTCGTCGACGACGTCCGTCGCGATCCCGAGCACGATACGCTGCAGTTCGTCGTTCGCGCCACTCCCGTTCGCGACTACGAACATCTCGATTTGACGCTCGACGCACTTGCGAAGGTCGAGATCAAATTCGCCGACGCAGCCGGCAAGATCGCCCGCTTAGAATGTCAACTCGAAGACCTCTCGGCACGCTTGACCGGGGCCGAAGCGGCGCGTGACGGGCTGTCGACGCAGTTGGCCGAGGCGGAGGCGCGGCTGCAGGCGCAAGAACTTGCGGCCGCCGAGTCGCTCGCTGAGCTGAGGCGATCGCTCGGCGCGCGGGTGATTGAGCTGACGACGAGCGTCTACGTGAAATCGCGCGCACTCGCCGGCCTGACGCAGGAGCATGCCGCAGCCGTAGCCTCAGCACGGACCGCCGAGGAGAAAGCCGCTGAAGCCCTCGAGGAGCTTCGCCGCGAAAACGCATCGCTGAGGGCGGCGCAGCGCGAGAGCGAAGCGGCGCGCGATGAGCTGTCGAGGCAGTTGGCCGAAGCCGAAGAGCTGGCGCGCGAGCGCGATGCGGCTGCGGTGGCATCGCTGGCGGAGCTGCGGCGGTCGATCGACAAATCGCCCTGTGCGGCTGATGGGCCCGCCTAAGCGTAAGCTGGAGCTGGGAGGCGCGGGCCGGCCGCCGATTGCACGTAGAGTGGGATGATCTCTTTGGGACCACCGTCGGCCACAATACGGCCCTGCCGTAACCACAGGACACGGTTGCATTGCGCTTCGACGAACTCGAGCTGATGTGAGACGAGCACGATCGTTGCGTGTTCGTCCCAAAGGGCCTGCAGCCGAGCTGAAGATTTGCTCTTGAAGTTCTGGTCGCCGACGGACAGAACTTCATCGAGAAGTAGAATATCAGGATGCTCGTCAGTGGCTACTGCGAAAGCTAGGCGCGCATTCATGCCGGACGAAAGCGCTTTTAGCGGTTCGTTGGCCCGGTCGGCCAGTTCTGCGAAATCCAAAATTTGCGCCACGCGATCGAGCATTTGCGCTTTCGTAAAGCCGAGCAGGACGCCATAGTAAACGATGTTTTCTTTGAGCGACAGATCGGGATCGAAGCCGGCGCCTAGCTCGATGAGGGGGGCGATCCGGCCATGCACAGATACGGATCCACTTGTAAGCCCAAGGATGCCGCTCGCGACCTTTAAGAGCGTCGACTTGCCTGAGCCGTTCTCGCCTATGATGCCGACCTTTTCGCCGCGCTCGATTTTTACGCTGATCGAGTCGAGGACGCGCCGGCGCGCTGGCGGCTTGTACTTTCGCGTGAGTGAGTGCAGAATCAAGCGCTTGAGGTCGTAGGCCATCTCCTCTTGCGTACGCCGGTAGAGCGTGCCCGCTTCGATGCTGATCGCTATCACAAGAGATCCATGAAATCGCGCTTGAGGAACTTGAATGAAAGCCAACCAAGTAACAACCAAGCGACCCCGGAAAGGAGTGCCGCTCCCATGAGATGCGGATCGGGCCACTCTTTCGAAAGCGCTATCTGACGGAAACTCAGGACGCTGTAGGAGGTCGTGCCGATTTCCGGGGGTAGCATAAAAGCGGCGTTAGCTCGCTGACTTTCCTTATATCATGCAGCTTTCTGCAATGCAACCGGTTTGCCGGTCAACGTGCGGTGCACTTGATCGAGAAGCGCGTAGCCGTTAAAGCGACGCCAGTGAGCCTTGCGACGGACCAAGAGCGCCCACACCAGATACGTCGCCGAGTTGGCGGTTCGCAGCCGCTTGCAGACGTTCGTCCGTGAGCGGACCGGGTCGAAGTTCGACTCGATGATGTTGGTTGTACGCAGGTGCTTCCAGTGCGCCTTTGGGAAGTCGTAATACACAGTTACGCGCGCGACATCCTCACGCAGACATCTGGCCGCCTTGGGATACTGCCGATTCAACTCCCGAGCCAGCTTCTCGATCAGGCGCTCGGCCTGTGGCCGGCTGGGGGCATTCATGATCTCAAGCAGGCGTGGATGGATCGCCTTGCGGTGTTTCTCCGGCAGTTTGTCTTCGACGTTGCGCATCTTGTGAAGCCAGCACCGCTGTTGCTTCGCGCGCGGGTACGCGGCTGAGAAGGCCTTCCAGATTCCCTGGGCGCCGTCAGCGACCAACATGGCAACGTTCTTGAGCCCACGCTCACGCAGGCCCTCGAAGAGGGTCGTCCAACTCTCCGTGCTTTCCCCGAAGGCGTCCTCGAGCGCAAGTAACTCCTTGACACCTTCGGTGCGCACGCCGATAACCGCGAGCATCACGCGGCGCTCGTCTTCGGCGCCGGCGTCGAGATAGACGCCGTCGGCCCAGATATACACGTACTCATCGGGGATCGGCCGCTGCGACCAAGCTCGATAGTCGTCGAGGAACTGCTTGTTCACCCGCGAGATCGTCGAGGGCGACAGCGGCGTCGTCTCGCCGAGAAGGGCGCGCAGCGAAGGCTCGAAATCGCGAGTCGACAAGCCCTGGATCCACAGCTCGTGCATCGTCTTGTCGAGTTCGGGGAAGCGCCGCTTGTAGGCCGGCAAGAGTTCAGATGCAAAGGGCACCTCGCTCGCGCGGATTCTCGGCCGCCGCACTCTCACCGGTGTGCTCCCGAAGGCGATCGTGCGCGGCTCTTCGTAGCCGTCACGATACCCGGTCGCGCTGCGCGCCGGAAACCCCGCGATGCGACCAAGGAACTCGTCGGCTTCGGCGACGAGGGCGGCTTGGATGATCTCAGCCACCTTCTGGCGGCAGATCTCGTCGAGGGTCGTCATGCGGGAAGCCCGATCGGGGACAGCAGGCGTCGATACCGCTCGTAGGCGAACATTCTTCATGGCGTAGGCTCCTGGGTGTGTAGTGACTTCTTGGAGCTACGCCGCTTCTTTAGCCCTCACCCCCGGAGATCGGGACGCCCTCACGCTGTAGACGATCGGGTTGAATGCCAGAAACTGCTGCACGCGCGCCGGAACGAGTGACAACGGGTAGAAGATCGGGCTGGTGATCCAGACTGCGAAGATGACCATCTCGTAGAGGTACGCCAAGTCTCAAAAATAGACGTAGAGCGAACCGGTCAACAGCGAAAAGCCGATCGATGTGAGGATCAGCGCAAGCGCCGGAACGAACAAGGCCAGGAGGTTTACGGGATTCCGCGATTCGAGCGCCGTGATGATGCACAGCAGGGGAAGGGTGCCGACAAAAAACTGAAAAAAGTTCGCAGCGACGTTGGATACGGGGAAGATGCTGAAAGGCAGCCTCACCTTGTTGAGCAGGGCGCCGTTTACGACGATGCTCGTGAGCGCCTGCGACGTCGTACCCGAGAAGACAGTGAGGACGGCGAGTCCGACGAAAGTCGCAAACACATAGCGCATGACCGAACCTTGGTAATACGAAGCGAACGCCGTGCCGAAGATCAGCGCATATACCGAGGTCATGATAAGGGGATTGGAGAGCGACCAGAAGACCCCAAGCACCGACCCGCGGTAGCGCGTCTGCAGCGTGCGCGAGGCAATGATTTCCATCAACTCGACGTAGCGACGGAGCTTAGCGCCCGTAGGAGGCCGCCCGCCGTCAAACCATTTGGCTTCGGTGCCGGGAAGGATTCCGCGGGCTTCGACACGGTTTGCAAACTCCATGCGTGAGCCACGTCAACCTTACAGACGCCAGCCGAACTCCGTTGCCGCTGGACCTGCCGGCACGCGGTTCGGCGCAGGGTCTGCCGATCAGACGCGCGACATGACGCTAACGTCGCGCCGAAGCACTTCCAACAGCGCCTCTTCCACGCTTTTCGTGGAATACGGTGCTAGGGCCCGGGGGGCGTTGCGCGATAGGCGCGTCCACCGCTCCTCGTCCTTATATAGGCTGACGATAGCAGCTGCGAAGTCCTCATCGGTATCGGCGTGCAGGTAGTCCTCTCCGTCGACCAAGGCGAAGCCCTCGGCTCCGATTGAGGTCGTGATGACGGGAATGCCATAGGAAAGTGCTTGGCCGATCTTCCCCTTCAAGCCCGCACCATAGCGTAGGGGAGCGACGAAGATGCGATGAGACCTAAAAAACGGGTCGACGTCAGAGATGTAGCCGGGCACGGAGACCTGCGGCGATCGCAGGGCGAGCACCGTAGCCGGCGGATTATTGCCGAGTAAAGTGACAGGGACCTTAGGAAGCAGCTTCCACACGCGCGGCATCACGCTCCTTACGAGCCACTGGGCTGCATCTACGTTTGGAGTGTGGTTGTATCCGCCGATGAAAAGAAGACCCTTGGTAGCCCTAAACGATGAGGGAGGCCCGGGGACTGGATCGTGAATAGTCGGGATCACGCCGATGTTTTCAATTCCGCTCTGTAACAGTTTCTGACGCTCGTACTCAGTGACCGTGATAGTGATGTCCGCATCTCGGGCGCAAGCTAGCTCTTGTTCGCGGGCGGCCTCCCAATCAGTGGAAATTCCCTCTAGTTCGGCTCTTCGCATGAGGCGAAGGAAGTGCAGATCGATCGTGTCATAAATCAGCTTGAGATGTTTGTGGCGTCGTGCGTGACGAGCATACTCGGAATAAAGTTCAGGCCGGCAGATCCACGCTACGTCCGCATGCCGCAAAGCTTCCTCGAGACGGGGACCGCAGTCTTCTAAAAGGCCTTCGACATAGTGAATGACCTCAACACCATAATTCTGCAGTTCCTGGGTGTATGGCTGCAGAGCGGCCCGATTTTCGGGATAGAACACAACATGGTAACCGTTGCGACGAAGGATCTTGATGATGTTGAGCAACCTGAGAGAGCCCGCCTCACGATCGTGCAGGGGCACGTAACTGTCGATGATCACGACCGTTCCGCTTTCGCGCCCTAAGCGTCTAGCAGCTTTGTAGACATATGACGAGTCATGTTCGAAATGGCTTGCAAGAGAGCGCCGCCAGCGCCGCTCAAACTTATGGCGGTTGATCTCCTGATAGCGCTTGGTTCCACTCGTCAGGCTGGTTCCTGATGACACTCCTTCAAAGTGCACGACGACCGAGCGAGGTTGGTACACGACCTTGAATCCAGCTGCGCGGAGGGAAAAACATAGATCCGCGTCCTCATAGTATGCCGGCTTGAGGTCAGTCGAAAAGCCTCCTAACTTTCGAAACTCGTCTGCACGAACGAGGAGTGAGGCTCCGGAGCAATAATCTACTTCCCGAGCGAAGTTGAAGGCAGGGTCGAGCGGATCGTCATTCCGTCCGTAGTTCCATCCTGACCCGTCGCGCCATATGATGTTTCCCGCTTCTTGCAGTTTGCCATCGGGATAGATGAGCTTCGAGCCAACGGCGCCGATGCTGGAGTCGGACTCCGCGATCTGCACGAGATATTCTAACCAGCCATCGCGGACGAGCGTGTCATTGTTGAGGAAGCAGAGGTAGCGCCCTCGAGCCGTCCTTGCGCCGAGGTTGCAGGTTAGAATGAAGCCGCCATTCTCCGGCGCCCGGACGTATTTGAGGCCAGGCAGGTTAGAGAACAGCGCGTTACTCGAGTCAGACGATGCATCGTCCGCAATGATGATCTCCAGGTCCAATCGTGGAGACGATGAATTCACGATGCTGGCAAGGCAGCGGTACGTCATCTCAACTTGATTGAAGATTGGAATAATGACCGACACGGTCGGCACGGAAGCGACTGCTTTGCCTCTTTGCTTCTTAAGCCGGTCGATGAGCCAGAGCCGCGCTTGCGGGACCGATTGCAAATTCGGCTCTTTCGAAATTTTGGCGACTTCGCTGGGCACATGTGTCGCAGCTTTCGAGGGGGTTCGGCAGAAGATACGTGAAAAGCCGGTAAGCCTCCAGACAGCCCGGGCGCGCGCGAACGCGCTGCCCTCGACGACCTCCAGCGCGCTGAGAAGTTCGATGCGCCGGTCTATCGCAGCGTCAATCGAGTCGAGTGACGCGGAGATTCGAGAATCGACCTGCTTGACGAGCGCTAAGGTGCCGTCGAGCGAATCGGAACCCGATGCTTTCATAAAAACATCTACCCGTAAATGTCGTCTAAATTAAGAAATAGGGAAGCAGTGCGAGTCGATTCTCTTGCAGCGGCGGGATGACCTTGCCCGTTCCCAGCTTGTCAAGCGGCAGGGCAAGCTGTCCCCCGCCCCAGGAAAAATGATGTTGTCTTATTTTACGCTCGGTAGCTACGGAAAGGAGGGGGCCCGTAGCGGGGGGAAGAGTCAGGAGCGTGCAGCTGCGCTTTTCTGTTGCGTGAAAGTTTCTTTACCATCGAGATGCCAGAGATGCTTGTGAAGCATGAAACGACCGCTGGCGCATCGGGATCTTATGATGCGCCGGGTTTCGTGGCGCGGTTCTGACGTGGGCGACGAGATCGTTAAGAATGGCGCGACGCTTGTGGACGGTGTCTCGACCGTGCAACGGACCTCCGCAAATGGCCGCCATGGTAACGTGACGGCGCCCCACAAGCGACGGAACGTTGACCTGTCGACGGAGTTTCAGAGCGAAATCGTCGCTACGCTGAATGCGTGGCAAGCGCGCGCTTCCGAATGGCGGCTTGAGAAGGCGCAGCTAGAAGAGGATCTAGCTACGGCGAGGAGGCGGGCCGAGGAAATCCTAGAACTCGTGGTCTCGGCCGAGCGCAGGCTGGCGGACGCTCTTGACGATGCTGACAAGGGGAAATCTGCCGTTGCGGAACTGGATCGCGCTAACGCCGAAATCAGCGCGCTACGATCAATTATCGAGACGTTTGAACAGGCGCTCGTACGCGAGAGGGAGCAGCAAGCCTCTGCACGCGCGCTGGCAGAAGAGCGGCTCGCGGAGGAGAAACGGGTCACTCAGCTGCTGAAGGAAAGCCTTTTGCAGATCGAGAGTGCAATCGTCTATCGGAATCATCGCACGATCGCGGTCTTGCAGCGGGAACATAATGCGTTGCAGGAACGCTTGGACAGTGTGTACGCGAGCAAGTTTTGGCTGGCAAAGACCATCGTTAGCCGCGTGATGGGAATGCTCGTGTCTCGCGTCAGGAAGTCCAGCGGTGCCGCGCTCCCAGCGGAGAGCCGTTCTGCTGCGTCGTAGTGCAACGCCCCGCGGGACGCCTTCGCGCGGTGCCTCAGCAACGTGAAGGCGTGAGTTCCAACCCATACGCAGGCAGGCCAGACTATAGTTTTTGGCGCCGAGCCGTCACGCGGGCCCCTGCAGAAGACGTAGATCCGGTGACGCACGTCCCGTTCACGATCGCTAAGTCCGACGCGGTCGCGACCGCGGGAAGCTGCTTCGCCCAACACATTGCGAGGACGCTGACCTCGGGTGGATTCAACTATTTCGTCACCGAGCCGGCACCGCTTACCCCTTGGGCAGCAGCGGAGAA
This sequence comes from Vulcanimicrobiota bacterium, assembly GCA_963834485.1. Lineage (GTDB taxonomy): Bacteria > Vulcanimicrobiota > Vulcanimicrobiia > Vulcanimicrobiales > Vulcanimicrobiaceae > CAWICD01. The sequence continues at coordinate 216,574 of CAWICD010000006.1, read as the reverse complement.
CTACGGTGTCTACCCTGCACGTTTCGGCAATCTCTATACGGTCGCGCAGTTGTCACAACTCTTCGACCGAGCGCACGGCTTGTTCGAGCCGCGCGAACGCTTCTGGCAGCGAAGCGACGGAGCCCTCGTCGATCCCTTCCGGCCGCAAATCCAGAAAGCAGGCTTCGCCTCGCCCGAGGCGCTCGAGGCCGACCGCGAAGCTCACTTCACGGCTGTCAGGAGGATGTTTGCGGACTGCCGCGTGTTCATCTTTACTCTGGGTCTGACCGAGGGTTGGATCTCGAGGGCGGACGGCGCCGCCTTCCCCCTCGCGCCTGGCGTCGCGGGCGGCGTATACGATCCGGCGCTGTACGAGTTCAGGAACTTCGGCGTTAGCGAGATGGCTGCCGACCTTTCAACATTCGTTCGAAAGCTTCGAGCGGCAAATCCATGGGTCAGGATCATTTTGACAGTTTCGCCCGTCCCTCTCGTGGCTACGTTCGAAGATCGCCACGTCCTCGTGTCGACGGTCTACAGTAAGTCGGCGTTGCGCGTCGTCGCACAGATGGTCAGCGACTCGTTTGCGGATGTCGCTTATTTCCCGTCCTACGAAATCATAACGGGTCCGCAGGCGCGAGGTCGATATTTTGCCGAAGACGCGCGGGAGATTACCGAGTACGGTGTCGCTCGCGTTATGAGCGTCTTTAGAAGGCACTTTCTGAGCGAGTTGCCTGCTGAAGATCGCGAAGCTCCATCCCGGAGCGCGGCAAGAGTTACCAGCGGTGCTAGCGATGCTAACGGCACGCGAGATGAAAATGCGACCTTGAGTCGATATGCCTTGGACCTTCAGGCAGTCATTTGCGATGAAGAAGCCCTCGACCCATAGCCAGATGCGAATTGGCATCGTTGGCACTTGCCAGGTAGTGGGAATGCGCGTCGCGTTGCAGGCACTCGTGCCGGGAGCGCTCATTGACGCGTACCATGTCGGCGTCCATCCCGCAATCACGGCAGGCGAGATTGCGGCGCGGCTTTCGACATACGACTTCGTCATCAGCCAGATGCTCAGCGTGCATGGCTATCCCGAATTGGAATTCGAGCGGGTCCGCGAGCAGACACGTGCGGCGAGTCTCATCCCTCCGCTTGTCTTCACCGGTTTCCATCCGGATTCGTGCTATATCTTCAATAACGGGCAGGCCGTGGCATCGGATGTCGGGTTCTATCACTCCGCCATCGCTGCCGCGGGGTTTTTGCTCGGTCTTGCGTCGAAGAGGACGCTACGGCTATACAACGCTTACATCTATGAGGAGCTAGGATATTTCGCAGATTTCGAGATCTCACGGCGCCATCTAGTGGCCTTCTTTTCCAACTACGGCTTCGATCTATCGCTGCATATCGACAACTGGCTCAGCGACGGCTGTTTCATGCACACGATCAATCACCCGAAGGTAAACGTGCTCGCTACCCTTGCGACACTGGGGGCGCAGAGCGCGGGGATCATAGAGGCGGAGGTTTGCACGCCACGGAATCTGGTTGACCCGCTCGAAGAGAACGTCGCTTGGGCGGTCTACCCGGAGATATCCAAAAGGCTGGGCATGGCTCCCGGCCCAGGCTTTCGCCGCGCTGCGAGAGGGAACGAAGCCGGCCGGAGCGTCGAGCTTGGGAGCTTCGTGCATTCCTCATATGAGCGCTATGAGGACGTGCCCAGAGAGGCGCTCTACTATGATAGGATCGCAGTTGCCTACGAGAAGCTCAAGGCGTTACTTTGAGCGAGAGGTTTAGGTGATAACGATGGTCACGGCGCAATTCGGGGCGAATTGTTTGCAAGTGCTTCTGGTGCTGATCGGTTCGGCCATTCCAGTGCGGTCCAATTCTGGCGAAAGCATGGAGGCGGGTTACGTTGTAGCGCAGAGGATTTGTCGATTGCGTAGGCTAAGCGATACGTTCGGTTATGTCATCGTTTCGTAACGCGATAGCCGTTATACCCGCTTATCGTGCCGCGGATACTCTAGCACGCGTCGTCGAAAATGCACTGCGCGTCGTCGATTCGGTTATCGTCGTCGACGATGCGTGCCCGGAAAACTGCGGTGAGACCCTGGATTTCTACCGGTCTACGGGGCGGGTCGAGGTAATCCGGCGTGCTGCGAACGGCGGGGTTGGAGCTGCGACCAAGACCGGAATCGCAGAGGCCCTGCGACGTGGCGCGGACGTGATCGTGAAGATCGACGCCGACGGTCAGATGGATACGCGATACGTGCCGCACATGATCGCACTACTCCGCAAGCAGCCCGGGGTTGATCTCGTCAAGGGCAATCGCTTCATGGATCCCAGCACAGTCAGCACGATGCCCCGTGCACGGCTCGTCGGCAACGCCTGTCTTACCTTCATGGTCAAGTTCTGCAGCGGGTATTGGGCCCTCGTGGATCCTACCAACGGGTTCCTGGCGCTACGGGCTGCCGCTATCCGGGGACTCGATCTCGACGTGCTCGCCGACCGCTACTTCTTCGAGATCGACTTATTGTGCGCACTCGGGTTACGCCGCCGCGCAATCGCTGAGATGGAAATGCCACCGATCTACGGGACGGGCAAGAGCTCGCTCTCGGTGGGTCAAGTGCTCATGACGTTTCCCGCCCACCTCATCGTGCGCTTCTTGCGACGGATCGCCGTCAACTATCTACTCGTTGAAATCAATTTCGGCTCGATTTGTGCACTCGCCGGGATCCCACTGCTGATCGCGGGCACCGTGTTCGGCCTGTACCAATGGAACCTCTCTTACGTCTCGGGTCAGCCTCGTCCAACCGGGACCGTCATCCTCGCGCTCCTGTTGTTCATCCTCGGCTTCCAACTCACGCTGCAGGCACTCTCCTACGACGTTCAGACCGCGACTCGGACGCTGAAGGTGCGATGCGACCCCGAGGCGGCCGTCGACGTCGAGGTGGCAAGCGCCCCGGGAGAGGTTTTCCTCAGCTCGTAGCGCCGCTCGCCGCGCCCGGCCTTCGAGACGCTCAGGCCGCGCCTGGGGGCAACAGGGCCGCCAGTTTGGCGACGCTCGTGGCCTCGGAGATGACGTCCATATCCATGTCGATGCCGAAGCGTTCCTCGATCCTCAAGCAGATATTGAGATGCGCGAGCGAATCCCACTGCGGTAACGTCTCGACCGAATCGTCCGGCCCGACGGCTCCAGGCGCGAGCTTGAGGACGCTCGACACGATCTCGATGACGCTAGCGGTGCGATCGCTCATGAGGCGATCCGTTCGTACAGCTTCCGTCCATCCGCGTCCTCGAAAACGAGCGAAAAGCCGCGCTCGTCGTAAAAAGTTGCTACCATTTGATTCTTCCGGCTTGGAATGAACTCACCTACGATCCTTGTCACGCCGCGCTCGCTAAACAACTCCATTACTTTCGCGAATAATCGGTCCTCGACCTTCCTGCCAACGACGCGGCAGCTCATCAGCAGATTCGCTATTCGAGCCTCAGAAAAGTCCAAGAGCGCGAGCGCGACGAGTCCTTCAGTACCAAAGCGGTCTGCATAATCAAGGACGACGAGCGCGCGATCCGGATCGTTCACGTACTGCTCGACCTCACGCGGCTCGCAACGCAGCGTCGTCAGGTTAAACTGATTGGTCTTCTGAGTCATTTGGGCCGCGCGCTGAATCGTTGCCGCCTCGTCGACGCGCAGCGTGCAGTTGATGTTGAGCCCTCGCAAGAAGGCATCCAGGTAAAGGGTTCGCGCGAACTCGGACCGCAATTCGTTTGCCTTGTATTGCTCCGTTTTGCGCAGGTCCTCGTTCGTCAGGCGATATCGGGGAAAATATGGAAACACGACTTCGTCGACGAACCAGCGCGGCAACGCCTCCGGTTTTGAGGGAAAAATGGGCACGGCGACTTCGGGAAGCGATTCCACTACGAGGCGGCGCTCGACCGGGCTGTCGTCCAGGAAAACGAAGCTCTGGAGGCCGAGATTGAGCGACCGCGCGATATCGAGGAGGTTCTCTGGCTTCGGATTCCAGTTGACCCGAAGCGCTACGAAATCGTCGCGCGACAAAATCATCTGCGAGTTCTGCTCGAAGACTTCATCGACGTCGGCCGCGTTATTTTTGCTGCAGATGGCGAGAAGTACGCCGGTCTCCTTCAGCGCCTTCAGCGATCGCTGGAAATCCTGATACGCGCGTCCGAGGCCATCGTGCCCCAAGGCGACGCCCGTCGCGCCTAGCTCGCCGACGATGCCGCCCCACAACGTATTATCGAGGTCGAGAACGAGAACCTTGCGTGCTTGGCTTGAGTAAGCTGAGAGCGCCTGCCGTACGAGCTTTGCGAGCTCGGCGAACATCTTAGCGGTGTAGCGAATGCGACCGGCATACCAGAACGCGGCGCTGTGAAGCTTATCCTCGCCGAACCTTCGATAAAGCATCTCGATATCGACGAGGATCAGATTGCTGCGCGAGTGCGCCATGGCGATCAGCCGCGCGTTGAGCCGGCTCTCCCAGGCGCGGGGCGAACTATCGGACAGGAGGTCGAGAAACGATCTGGCCCGGGCGCTACCGGCGCAAAAGGTGTTGACGAGCACCGCCTTGGCGGGATGAGCCTCGCAGAAGCGGTCGAGAAGGTCGAGAAACGCTAGGGCCCTGTCCGGCGGCGACGCCGAATAGAGAGACTCGCCGAGCAGCGTATCGGTGTCGAAGAGACAGAACAGGTACGTCGTCGCGCAATCGGCGGAGACCGAGCGCGCATCGGCGAGCTCCAGGAGCAGGCTGTCGTACTGGCCGAGCGTTACCTCGATGGGCTCGAGTGCGGCGACCAGGGGCTGCATCGTTACGTTGCTGATGAGATGAGCCTTCATCGTTCCTCCAGAAACTCGATAAGACCCAACGGAGTGTGAACGAAAGCGACAAGGCGCCCCGCGAAGAGCACTGCTGGCTTCGGACGCGAGACGATGATCGAGCCTCCGGCCTTTGCCGCAGCAACGGTGGATACGATGTCGGGAGTCCCGTAGCATAAGTGGTAGTAAGTCGTCTTTTTTGCGACGAAGGCCTGAACGATCGGCCCGGAAACGAGTTCGATGGCGCCGGGTTGGCCTTCGTTAAAAATACGCACGAAGGCGTTTTGAAGCGGATCAAACACGGTGCCGGAATCGGAGTGCACGCGAAAGGCGCGCTTAACGAATTCGGAAGCGTGGTCGATGTCTGCGCAGGCGATGCCGACGTGATGAAGGCAGAGGCCAAGCATCAGAACATATCGCAGTCGGCGAGCGAGAATTGTAGGGTCTGCGCCGAGAAATCGAACTGGGCGGCAGGGCCACACCAGCCGGCGAAAAGCGGAACTCGCTGCGGCAATAGGCGCGGCGGAACGCGTACGAAAGGGAGGCCCGAAAGCTTCTCGAGCGGGCCGCATCGCGTATTGCCGAGGATCATCAGCAACTCGGGCCCGCCTTGCGTCGCCGCATGCCGGACGAGCTCCCAAGCGCAGGAGGACCATTCTGCCTGCGAAAACTCGCTCCGGCCAAAGGCGTCGATGACGAACCGGACGTTATAGCCGGCGTACGTCGTCTGCCTCGTCACGATGCATGCCACGAGCCTGCCGCTCTTGCGAATGAAAGAGCTTTCATAAGAAAAGACTGGGGAGTCGCGAAAACGCCACTCGAGGAAGGCGCGATCGCGCCTTCCTGCCGCTAGGGTTGTATCTTGGCCGGTCAGCAGTTCATCGAGTTCAGCTTGCTCCGGCCACGCGCGGTCGACGACGAACTCGGCACGGCATGCTAAGGAGGCGGCGCCCCGAGCCGCCAGTTGCCAGGCAGAATCGGCGACGTAGGAAAGGCGCTTTGCGGGGCGCCAGAATGTCTTTCCAAGCAGAGTCGCGGGCCGAAGCGGTGCAACATTGACGCCGAGATCGAAGCGGGGCTGCAGCTTCATCAGACTCTCCCACACGGCAATACCCTGTGGGTTCGGAGTGATGAGGAAGGCATCGAAATCGTCAAGCAGGCTGCGGAACCCCTTCATTAGTTTGGCGAGAGTGGCGATCCCGCGAAAATCAGGATGAAGGAGCAGGTCGACGATATATGCCGCACGCCACGAGCGGCCTGCATAATCGAATAGACGTGGCATAGCCACTACCCGGGCTACGAGCTGTTCCTCGTGGAAAATATGGACGGCCTTGGATGTTCCTTGAGGATTGTGCAAGAACTTCCAGCGAAGGTGACGGGGATCGGAGATAGCGGGGTCGCCGTAGCCAGCCTTCGAAAGAGAGACGTACGGCTCGATATGAGCTTCGGTAACGTCTTCGATGCATGGGCCGGCGATGATCACGTGCCAGGCCTTCGAGAGGTTGAGCAGTGAAACCTACGGTAAACGGACCCGCGTCGCAGACTATTAGCGATCGCTCTCATTCACGGCAAGCCGATCGCGAAAGCCTTGAGTCTTCTGCATAAAATCCTCGAACGTGCCGCGGCCCATGTTCTCATAGAGAAGCCTGCCTGGGTGGGGGCGGTCGAATACGGCACTGGCATGAGCTTTCTGGATAGATGCGCGGCGCAGGAGAAGCCGTCGTGCAACGAGCTCGGGGGCTAAACCCAGCCACGTCCGCCACTGCGACGGATAGTGCCGGATGAGAATTGTTAGGCGAAATGCTTGCGCCCGCGGCAATCGCCATCGTTTCTGTTCGGAGGGCCGGGGCAATGGACTGATCACGCGAAAAAGACCCCTCGGAGCGCCGTAACCGTTGTAGAGGGAGTACTCCCAGCATGCGTCCCGCGCGCCGAAGCGGGCTGCAATCTCTAATGCGATGAGTTGGGCCGCGTCGTGATCCGGATGCCCGCCTTCCCAGGCCGGACAGTAGACGCGCGTGAGCTGCGTGCAGGACCAGCGCCGAACGGCGCCAGCAAGCAATCGTTCGGCCTCTAACAGGTTGTCGGCAAGATGGAGGTCAGGGATACGCGTCCCGAGGAAGGCACAAGATTCGGCCGGCACACCCAGACTCCGAAGCGCACGAAGGCTCTCGGCATTACGGGCGCTGGCCGGCACCTTCCCGGCGCCGTCGGTCAGGTACGCCACGAGGACGCGGGATCTCGAATCAACCTCAGACGCGATCACCGGCGCGGCGAAGACCTCGTCGTCTTGATGCGCGCAGACGAAAAGCACAGCCTCGACGTCGCGAGCTAAAAACGACAAAACAGATACCTTACCGATACCTTAAGAATCAGCGTCACCATCGACTACAACGTCCTGGTTCCCTTCGACGAGGCACATCGTGAAAACCTGCGATAGCGGATGCTGTCCAACATAAGCCCGTCGATGAAGCGGGCAAGTACGAAATGACTGCCCCGCTCTTCGCCTTGCCTTAGAATGGCCCGTCGACGGGAAGCTTACTAAAGAACAAGCCCCACGGAACCCCGGGCGTCGCCCCTTCCAGCCGATCGAATGAGTACGACTGGAAGAAGCAACCGCAGGAAAGGCGAGCCACGCTGAGAAGCCAAGTCAGAAGTGCCGCGTAGGAACGAACCGAGGGACGCCGCCGCTTTCGGAAAGCAAAGAACCTCTCGGTACTCCGAAAGGTCTTACCCCGACAGCTGCCACGTATGCGCGCGAAGCGTGCACGAATACGATAACGTCTCAGTAGTGAGTCCAACGGCTTGTGCGCTCGTCTTGATTTCGTATCTAGATTGATGTCGCCGCAATGACTGCGGCGCTGCAACTTGCGTCTGGACTACTGCTCGCACACGCGGCGTGGATTTATTTCTATGTTTGTGGCACGATCGTGGAGACGCCGCGAATAGCCAGCGACGCCGGGACCTTGGAGACCAAGTCCCAAGCGACGTCGCTGCTCCGCATAGTTGTTTCGACGGCGAGCGGTATTGCTATCACGGGGTTCGTCACCTTTGCTCTCGGGCTCGCGGGACTGATATATCCGCTTGCGCTTGCAGCCTGGGTCGCGGTCCTGGTCGTCATCTTCATACTGCTCGGAGACTCACCCCTTCGAGCAAAGTTTTGGATAAACCGCGCAAGCGTGGTACGGGCTGGATTCTCCCCGGGGGCGCTCGTGGTTTACATTCTCGCGCTGATCTTATCGGTGCCCGCGCTGCTGCCCGAAACTCAATACGACGTGCTCTTCACGTACTATGTTCTCGCGGTCGAATGGGCGCACCGTCACGCGATTTTCACTGATATCTGGACGCGTTATCCGTATTATCCGTACAACTGGCAACTGATCGACACATGGGTTTTCGAATTCGGCGCCGACCACTACGTCAACTTTATCTCCTGGCTTTGTTCCTGCCTTTCATTGCTCGGGGTCTATGCCTTCATCGCCACGATGTGCGTCGCGGCTCGAATCTCATCGAGCCGCTGGATCCTAGGCGCGATAGCACTGGCGGGGACGCTGTCACTGGCGCTTTCTCCAATCTTCCTGCGCTATCTGGACACTGGCATGGTCGACATCGCCGAGGGCCTGTTCTTTCTCGTGGCCGTCGCAACTGCCGCCGCAGCATACACGTCGACGTGGAGGCCGTGGGCGGTGCATTACGCCCTCGCCTCCTCATTTCTCATCGGAATGAAAACGTCGTTCATTGTTCTCTTCCTGCCGCTTTCGATCGCCGGTTTCCTGATTGCGGCCAAGCTGTGGGCGAAACCGCGCGCCGCATTCGCTACGGTGGCGCTAATCACCGTTTTGGGCGCGCCCTGGTACGTGAAGAATTTCGTGCAAGCGGGCGATCCTATAGCGCCGGTTCTTAATTTGGCGATCAACGGCGTCGACAGCAAGTGGAGTAGACGCGACATGGCCGGCCAGCTTGCCGATCTTCAGCAAAAGGAGAGTATTTCGACGCGCCTGCTCCTGCCTTTCAGTATTCTTGAGGATACTGAGAACGTCTCATTCCGCGAGTACGGGGCGACGTTGGTTTTGGGCCTCGTTGCAGTGCCGGTGTTCGCCGTCTTCTACATGACATTCCGCCGCCGTGACAAACGCGACGATTTCGGAAGAGCGACGTTCATCGCTTCCGCGCTTCTGGCGTTTGCTATTGCGTACTGGCTGACGTCCTCACATTTAGGACGGTATACTTTGCTGTTTTATGCAGCATTGGCAGCTTCGGTCCCGGTACTCGGCCTTTACGCCGCTCGGCTCGGGCGGTTGCCGCTGGGTGGCTTGGTTGCGATCGTTGCCATTGGTGCTCTCCCGGCGTCGTCAACGGCATGGTCTAGCCTTCAGTCATTTTGGCAGGAGAGGTTCATATCCGCGCCGGTGGCGGCTCTTGATCGTGATGCATACCTAGAAAGTAACGAGGAAGGCTATGCCGAGGCGGAATACCTCATCCGTACACTTGCTAAAAGTAGCCACTGGTCGCGCCGAGTGTACTTGGTCCAGTCTCAGCCTTTAGACTTTTTCTTTGCGGAACACGATATCACAGCTATCGGTGATTGGTTTGGGCCGGAACGTTTTTCTGATCTCGAAGCGGCGATAGAGCGCGATGAGGCCGTGCAGCACTTACGTAGGTTCGACGTAGGGGCGATTCTCGTGCCTGCAGACTCGACGGCGATTCCAATCGAGCAACAGCGCAAGCTCTTCGTTCAACTCGAACGGCACGGGTTTCGTCGCCTCGTTATGCCGAATAGTATTTATAGTATTTTTGTGGCACCAGGTTTGGAGCTATCGTGACTCCAGGGAGACGGTGAGCGACATTGCAACCATCGCTGGCGGGGTTCGTGGCGCTTGCTTTTACACTGGTGGTGTTCGTAGTTCCACCTCTAGGAGTGGCCCTGTGCTTGGCTGTTTTGATATACAATGCTGTTATCGAACGGAAGGGAGCCTAACCAATGCCGGAGATGCAAGTTAGAAAATTGGCTTCAAAATCGGCGTCGTGGCTTCTCGTCGCGCTAGTGGTGCTCGCGCTGAGTGCCTGCTATCACGGAACCGGTACGGACGCGACCGACGTTAGCGCGTCGAGCCCGGCCCCGGTCCCGTCTGTCGCCGTTGGCCGAGAGATTCCGAGGAGCTCGGTCGGTCCTGCGCGGTATTCGTTCGCGGATCATTACGCCGACGGTCGGATCAACTCCGAGGCACCTGTGGGTACGCCGAATCACCGCGGCGCCTTCGTTCTTCCCGTTGTCGTTGGGGCATCGAAGGTTAACGCTTTGACCGTTCTCGGAACGTATCGCTACACGTACGTGGTGCCCATCACGCGCGGCGCTACACTGGAATTTTCGGCCGCTAAGCCGCTTTCTGTCGGCATTTCTGCTTTGGGATTCGTGGATGCAGCAGTCAACGGCAAGTCAGTGCGACTTTTCGCTGCGGAGCTTCAACCAGCTGACAGTGACGGGCTTCACTGGCACGCGGTGCGCGTGTCGCTCGACCGATACGCGGGCAAATTGGTCGCCCTAACGTTCGGTGCGGATGTCGTCCAGGGAAACGCCATTGGAACATGGGTAAGTTTTGCGAATGCGGGCATTTACGACACGGAAAAGCAGGGCGGCAAGCAATAGAAGTTCTTTCGCGTAGTACCTCAGCGGACAGTTGAAAACGTACCATCTGCGGTCGGTTGAAAACGTACCAGCCCGAGCGGTGTGATGATTGTCGGTTGGCTAGGCCGACGTCTTGGCCCTGCGTCCCCGCGCTGACAGACTGTGCTCGTGCAGACGGTAACTCTTGCCGCGGATCTCAATGAGATGGCTGTGGTGCATTAGGCGGTCGAGAAATGCAGCAACCGCCGGCGTGTCGCCAAAGAGTTTCGGCCAGTCCTCGAGTGGGCGATTTGACGTGAGGATTGTGGACGAACGCTCGTAGCGGCGCATCACGATTTCGAGCAAGTCTTCCGCGGCGTTCGCCGGTAGCTTTCGCATGCCAAGATCGTCGATGATCAGTAGCGGGATCTCGCTATAGGCGGTGATGACCGCGCCGCGCTCTCCTGTCGCGCCGGCGAGCAGGAGTTCATCAAACAGCACGTGGGCCTCACGGTAGAAGACGCGGAAGCCGGCAAGGATGGCGGCCATCCCAATGGCTTGTGCGATGTGGCTCTTGCCGACGCCGGCGTTGCCCAGGAGTAGAACGTCGTCATGCGCTTCAATAAAGCGGCCGGTAGCGAGCTCGAAGACGACTGCACGGTCGACGGTGTTAAACTTCCAGTCGAACGTGTCGAGCGTTCGTTGATCGCGGAATCCGGCCTCCTTGACCCGGCGGGCGATTAGGCGGTCGCGCCGGCGTTGCAACTCGTCGTGAACGAGCAGCCCGACGAAATCCAGCGGTCCCAGGCTTTCCGCGCGTGCCTGCTGTGCGCGAACTGGGAGCGTGTCGGCCATACCGCTCAGGCGCAGCTGTCGTAGGGATCGATTGAGTTCGTCGGCGGTCATTGATGATCTCCCTTCGTGAAGGCGGCGAAATGTGCAGTGTATGACTCGATGCCGGGAATGATGCGATGCTCGCTCTTGAGCCTGATGGGTTTGGCGTGATGTGCGAGATAGGTGCGCACGAACCGGAGGCTCGCGAGCGTTGCCGAGACCGCGAAAGTGCAAGCGCGGTCGACGTCGGCGGGATCGTAGCGCCGCAGCAGATCGAGCGTCCCGTACAACGCTCGCAGCGCCAGTGGACCGCGATCGGCGACGAGTTTTTCAGCGAAGGCCTTGCAGCCGCAGCCCGCACCGGCAAGCCGAGCAACGAGCTTGTCGACCTGGACTGGCGTCTGGTGAGGGCGGTCGACATCGGCGGTGCGCCGCTGCCCTTTGTGCAAAGCGATCTCGTGCTCGCGGATGCACTTCTGCGTTTGAGGATCGACGATGCGCAGCCAGAGCCGCCCGACGTGGGCGGCAACCTTCTGCCCGGCATAGATTGGTGGAGCGGAGTAATAGGCGCCATCAACTTCGATGTGGCCGTCGAAGTGGACGGTACGTTGCACGATGCGGTAGTATTCGAACCGCGTCGTCGGTAGCGGCAGCAAAAACGGGCGCTCTTCTTCGAACATCGCCCGAACTTGCCGCTTGGTCGTGCCGTGAATGCGCGTTGCCGCCCAGCGCTCGTTCCAATGAGCCAGGTGAGTGTTTTGCTCTTCGATGCTTTCGAAGCGCTTACCGCTCAGCCCAGTGTCTTGCGTGTAACCGACGCCCGATTCAACCTTGCCCTTGAGGTCGGGGGCATAGGGGCGGCAGGGAAGGGGCACAACGCCGTAGTGCGCCAAGAGCTTGGCGTAGAGCGGATTGAGCTCGGGATCGTAAATGTCAGCTTTGAGCACGCCTTCTTTCAGGCAGTCGAAGCGGATGGTTTGCGCGACGCCGCCAAAGTAGGCAAAGGCCTCTTCATGTAAGCGGCACCATGTCTCGGATGATGATTTCCAAACCGCTTTGCGGAACGCGTGACGGCTATTGCCCAGCGACAGGACGAACAAGTGTGGCCGCCGATACTTGCCGGTGCGCGGGTCGCGCGTCAGCGCGCCGTCGCCGTAGTCCACCTGCATCTCCTGACCGGGGGCGGTCTCGTACCGGCAACTGACCTTCGGCGTGTCCTTGCGCAGCTTTCGGGCAAGCCGCTTGACGGCTTGGTAGGAGCCGGTGTAGCCGTGGTGCTCGACGAGGTCTTGGTAGATCGCCGTAGCGTTGCGCCGCTTGTCGAGTTCGGCGGCGATGAAGCTGCGGTGCGGCTCGGCGGTGCTGCGCGTCGGAGACGACTCGGTGGACACTTTGGCTGAAACCGTCCGGTCCGTCAAGCCTTCCGCCGAGGGCGCTGGGTCGGTGGTCACTTCGGTCGCGGTGGTACGTTTTGGCCCCAACCCGGCTTCCCGGCGAACGCGCCGGATCGCCGATCGGTGATGCCCCGTCTCACGTGCGATGCGACGCTCGCTCCATCCGCGGCGCAACAGGCTCAAAATCCCCTTCTCATCGGTCATGCTCAGCTTGTTCACAGCGTCGGACTTGCGACGCCGGCCTAGGCATGCCCGGGTTGGGTCAGGCGGACTGGTACGTTTTCAAGTGTCCACCGACCCCTGGTACGCTTTCACGTGACCGAGGCCGGTACGTTCTGAGTGACCGCCGAGGCGTAGTAATGACGTGCGATGGTGTACCGTATAAACGGCGATGCGGTCGATTATGCGTAAGCGTGGTCTGAAGGCCGTCTCGACGGCGAGCAGTTCGGTGCCCGTGGCTTAGATGCTTGGCATTCGCGGGCTTGGCGCCGGGGTAAAGGGCCTAAGAGGCGGGCTGCCGTCGTAATTGAGCGGGACGTCTGTGCGTACGGCGCAGAGCAGCAGCGGCCCGTCTCGGTAAATGACGCTGCGACAATTGTGCGCCCGCGAAGTGGGTGGCCAATTAGCATTTCCCGCGTCAAACAGAAGCGCCGTCTTATCTCTGGGCAAGGCAGCAGTTTCCGGACGCATTCGGTCGTGAAACCGTAGCCCCTCGCGCATTGAGATTTCGGGAAACTGCCACCATCCGCTGGTGACTACGTACGGCTGGCGACGAATCGCGGCGACTAGCGCGGGCGAATAGTGGTACAGACCGGTGCTTGTCTGTACGATATGCTTGCGATCAAAACCATTTGAAGCCTCGTTGGTCAAAACCGTTCCATAGAAACTCCTAGTGCCCACGAAGGCTGCGATCATGAGAACGGCAACGGTCGCCGAGGAAACGGCAAGTCTTGCCCGCTGCGGGAGGTAACGTCGCATCAAGTCCTGAGCCGCGAGTGTTCCGAGAAGAATCGCCAGATAGAGCGACATGACGGTGTGCCGCTCCGCGTGACCGAAGAAAAAGCACCAAGCAAATGTAATTGCGACGAACGGAAGATAGACGAAATTCGCGTAAAGCAGAACGGCGGAGGCGGTGACGGCGAGGGCGAGCACGACAGGAGCGCTAAAGTGAGAGACTTGCGCGAGCCCGTCAGCGAGTCCGTTGGCTTGCCCGGACCCTTGACCTATCATGTTGGTTATGAAACCAACGAACGCGGAAGCCATGCTGGGAAAGTCGAAAAGATGGCCGCTGCTGTGCGCGACCGAGAAGGCCACGAGAATGGCGAGGACGGCTAGACCGGCAAATAACAGGGCGAACGTCGCGACGGCGGCATTGGCGATTCGTGCGAATCGTGATGAGCTAGCGCTGCGTTCGTAAAAAATTGCGAGAGCGATAGGGAATATCGCTAAGCTGACCAGCAGCTTGCATTCGATCGCGAGACCGAAAAGCAGTGCCGCAGCGACAAACATTGGGTCGCGGACGACCTGTTGCGCGTTCTGTCGTCGTAAATGTCGCAGAGCGGCGATCCCAAATATTGCAAAGGCCAGAGCCCAGATCTCGCCGCCAAACGTTATCGATGTTAGAAAAAAGAAGAACCACGTGAAGAAGAGAGTGCAGGTCAGCAGGACGAGCCATGGCTCGAGTAAGAGCAGGGAGGCGACCAAAAGGGCCATGCCCAGCGTTGCGGCTCCGACCTTTGCCGCGTCGGGGCTGTGCGTCGTTGCAAAGAATAGGGCGGCAGCATATTGCGGCGGCCCGTTCACGCTTTCTTCGGTTGGGAAGACTCTAGTCGGCTCGTAGGCAGTGCAATAGCAGAACGAGTCGGCGATGGAACGCGAGATCTGTAGGTTGTAGGCTTCATCGAAGTCGATCTGCGGATATGCGGCGTAGTGCCGAACAAAAAACACGAGCGCGATGCCGGCCAGGAGGAAGGCAAGGAGGAACCAGTAGCTTGCCTTCATCAATGGGACTGCGCGCTTAGATGGTATAGTCAAGGTTGGCTAATTCGGGCGAAAGTCTGCTTTACGGGGGGCGCATTCGCCGCGCTCAAGGTCGCGCGGGGACGAGCTTTCAGAGGGCGCCCCGCTGCAGTAAGCCCTGTAAAAGCCAGAACCCGTGAACGCGAAGTGCATCGAATTGTCTCTAGAATCAGCAGCAAGGGTCGCGGTTATTAATGCTCGTCTTGGGCGTCAACGGCGTGCTGCTTTCCGTCCATTCAGGTATTAATCCTGCGGCCGGACGGCTGGGAGCGACACGCTTATTTCTAAATGCTTATATGAGGCGCTAGCGTTCCGAAGACGTACGGGCGGCGTTGAGAAAGCGCGCATATTTGGCGCAGGGCTTCGCTTGAGCGCCCTGTGCGCCGGCTCGCGCCGGAGTTGGCACGCTCGGGTCGTGAAATCCCGGTGCTATGCTGCTACCGGCAGCGATCGGTATCCTGTTAGGCGCTCGGCCCGACGCTCAGAAGGCGTCTGCCAGTCAAGCGATTCGTGTGGGCGGTCCTCGTTGTAGTAGCGGCGCCAAGCCTCTACGGCTACGCGCATCTCCTCGATGTCCTCCCAGTCGCGTAGCCAGATCATCTCGAGCTTCAGAGTCTGAATGAAGCGTTCTGCGACGGCGTTGCCGGTCGGCCGCCCTATCGGCGCAAACGTGTGCAGCAGATTCCGGTGGCTGCACAACTCCTCGCAGTCGGAGCCCGTGTAGACGGAGCCGTGATCGGTGCGGAGCTCCAGCTCCTCGGGCACAGCATGTGGATCGCCAAACGCGAGCCGAAGGGCTGCCTCCAGTGGCTCCAGGATCGCCGGGGCATCTTGGGCTTTGGAGACGCCGATCGCAAGCGCGCTGCGGCAGCCGCTGTCCACCACCGGCATTAGCGCGATCCAGCCTTCCTTGGATGTCCAGACGGTCGTCATGTCCGTGCATAAGCGTCGATTGGGCTCCTCGACTCTTGATAGCCTGCTTGATGAGCGCCAGCTGGATGCTCGTGTCCGTGAGCGCTTCCTTGAGCGAGGCGTTTTCACGCTCCAGACCTACAGACTGCGCTCGCGCTGTGAGGGCTCGTTGCCGGCGCGCAGTGCCTGGCTGATCCCCTCCAAGGCTGTGTCGCGCCAGGACTCGATCGTCGCCGGGCTCACCCCAAACTGCTTGGCTAGTGAGTCGACGCTCTTCTTGCCCCCGATCAGGGCCAAGACCGCCTCCATGCGCTCATTCGCACTGCGCCTGCCAGGGCGCCCCCGGCGTACGTCGCCGTCCTGGTTGCCGCTCGGGTCGTTACGCTGATTCACTTCGAATCCCCATCGGGGGGGGTCGACAACCTCCGCTGTCAACCGCCTACCGGGGGCCGGGCCAAAGGGCCGCAGGGCACACTTTCTCCTCGCCGAGTGCCGCTCTTCGGGCGTGATTCCTCAGTTGAACAGCGGCGGAATTGACCGTGTTCTGAGCTCGAATGTTCCGCATTCAAAAAGGGAGAAAGCGGTTTCGTCTGCGGCCAATGCGGCGATCGCGAGCGTGTGAGAGCCGATCGATAGGGATTCCGTTCTGATCTCAACGACGAACCCTGCGCTGCGCTCATCATCTCGCGTCTTCAGGCCGCACAGTCCCATGACGTAATGGGTTCCATCGACCACCGCAAAGACTTCACGCGCAGACCCGTCCTCCATTCGGTCGACGGCCTTTCCGCGGACGGTTAACATGTCGCCCTTTTGCAGCGCCGGCGGTTCTTCCAGGAGCGCCACGTCGGCAAGAGATTGAAACCTGTCGACGGAGATTTCGACAGCGTCCGGCTCCAGACGCGTTCCGGCAAATGCGAGGCTCGACGGTACCACATCGAAGGCTGCGCCGGAGCGCAAAACGTACCAACATCCGGCGGCATTTTGAGCAGCCATATGAAGCTGGTACGCTCCCTCCTCGAAGCCGTCCAAAGATATCTCTCCATAAAAGCCGGAAGCGTCGAGTGCTTCGCACTCAAAGGCTTCGGCAACGTCCGGTCGCGAAAGGCAGGGCAACTCAATCGTGCGGCCGGGAAACATCGCATAAATGCGGTGAGGCGCCTCCAGGGGATCGGGGATTGCGATCCAGCCTTTCACGATCAGGCGCGACCCTGACGGCACGATAGGCACATCGCCGGCCTTCGCGTTCCGTCGCGTGACGTCGACAAAATCGAGCAGATCGATCGAGCCGATTGCCTCAGACGCTGTTGGCCACAGGATCGATGACGCCGCAGCGGTAGCACGGCGTGCCTCGGAATAAGCTGTCGCGAGCTGCCGCGTAAGGCTGAAAGCCACTTCGATTAGCTCGGGAGGGTCGCCCGTGCACCTCTGTGGGACGACCGGAAGCGGGTCGAATACGAGTTGCTGCGCGCCGCTCTCCGTATCCGTGGCCGGCTTGCCAAGGTAATCGCGAGCGATTCGAGGCAGATCATCGCGCGTCCATTTTTCTCCAGAGACGAGCCGGAGGTAGAGGTCGCGCCAGTGGAAAGCAAGCCCCTTTTTTTCGTCGTATCCGGCGGCGAGAAGCGCTGTCCAACCGAGCAGAGCCTTCGCCTGAATCTGTCGGACGTCGCGAACGGGAAAATGGGCGAGGGCGATATCGATGTCGAGCACGGTGCAGTCGGGGCCCGTGACGTCGTGGTTGCCTGCCTCGATCCACCAATCGAAATGCTCCGCGAACGATCTGTGCAGGAAAACCTTGAAAAACTGTATGTTTTCGAGAGCGCGGCGGAAACGGATTCGGGCAAGAATCCGACGCTCGTTCGGGTCGTCATCCTCTGCCGGGACGTATGTGAGCCAGCGAAGTCTCGCATGGGCTCCCTCCGGCAGACCCCGGAGCGTTTCGTCGATCTGTTCCCGGTCCCTCGCAACGATGAATTCGTCGGCGTCCAGGAGCAAAACGTAATCGAACGCTTCTTGCTTTAGAACGGTCCTGGCGTGTTGGTTTATCGTGACGAAGTCGCCGTCAACTACGGAACTCCCGCTGAGTCGCCAGATTGTGATCGGAAAACCTTCGACAATAAGTGCCTGCAATATCGAAGACGTCGCGTCCGGTGACTCGAGGTCGACGATAAAGTGGTGATCGACGAAGCGAGCGGTATGGCGTATGAATTCTTCGAGGACGTCGCCGTCGATTCTGGTCCAGGTCAGGGCGGCGAGGCGAAGCGGGGCAGTTGCCATCACGATGCGCCGTTGGCAATCGATCTCACAATATCGACCGGATCGGGCGTCATCAAGACGAACAACATATGAATGTGCGGTCCTTCGTACGGCTCGAAATACTCCAGCGTGATACCGTCGATAGTTGTGTCATAGGTAGCGCAGGACCCTACTGCTCCGCGAAGAATTTGGACCCTACTTGCGATCACGATTCGTTCGGCGTATGTCTGAAACCAGCCACGCGCCCGCGCCGTCCTGTGCCCGCGGTTACCGCAGGCCGTTGCGATCCTCGCTTCGGCGGGGCGCGCGGGGCACGATCGGCCGCTTGCGATCTCATCGCGGAGCGCCCGGCCGAATTCGTCGTTCCGGTGGCGCTGAGCTTTCACGCCAGCAGGTCCCTCGGGATCGGAGAGGGGGCGGGGTCGGTACGCAGCTGACGCCCTCTTCGATCGGGCTGCCCGTGGCGCCGGACCTCGAGGTCGCGGCGCTGGACCGTACCGCGTGCCTAGCGAAATCCCGGCGTTGACGACTGGCCGCGAGGTGTCCGACATGGACGACTGGGCAGAGTTTTACGACCTCGTCGAAGGCGACCGGTCGCAGATCGTCTCGTTTTACCAAAACGCGATGCCGCGTTCGGTCGGCTCGATCTTGGAGCTCGGCTGCGGGACCGGTACGATTCTCGCCGCGCTCGCGGAGCAGGTCTCCGAGGAGCGGGGCTCCACCCGCGGCGTTCGCATCGTCGGGATCGACAAGTCGCGCAAGATGCTCGACATCGCGCGAAGCCAAAACGCTGCCTGCGAATTCGTGCAAGGTGACTTGCGGTCGCCGCCGGTCGAAGGCTCGTTCGATTTCATACTCTGCCCGTACAACACGCTGCAGCTGTGCGGCCCCGAGACGGACCTGTTGCGGACATTTCGTTCGGTCCGCCGGCTTCTAGCGCCTCGCGGTATCTTCGCTTTCGACATTTTTCAACCGAACGTCGAATTCCTGAGAATTCCGCAGCACGATCGATTGACTCGGTGCATTACGACCGCCGCCGGAGAAGAACTCGAAATTCGGAAGGACGCCATCTACGACGAGGCGTCGAACGTGTGCGCGCTGAGCTACCGGCTGCGAGAACGTGGCCGCGAAACGGCGCCGCTTGCGCGCATCGACGTCCTCTTCTACCAGTTTTCCGCAGCGCTCGTCGAGCGGCTCTTAGAAGAAGCCGGGCTCATTATTTGCGAACGGTTCGGCGCGTTCGACCGGTCGCCGTTCGAAGCGGACTCGGAGAAGCAGGTGGTGCTTTGCCGGAGGCGGTGAGGAACGCCGTCGCTACGGGATACTTCCATCCCGGATATGCCGAGGCGCTTTCGGAATTCGGGACTCCGGTCGAATTGCCGCACTGCAAGGGATGGTTTCTCAGGCGCTCCATCCCCGGAACGCCGGATGCCGACGGCATGGGGTGCTATCCGTACTTTGTCTGTGAAGACTGGTCGAAACTTCGCTCCGACTTGGATGCGCTCGGCCACGACTTGGTCGCTTTTTCTGCCGCCCCCGATCCGTTCGGCCGGTATACCACTGCCGATTTGCAACGGGCGTTTCCTGACAGGCTGATACACTTCAAGGAACATTACGTCGCCGATTTGACGCAGCCGCTTGCGAAGATCGTCTCGAGGCATCACCGACGGTATGCCAGCAAGGCCCGCCAGCTGGTGGACGTCGAGTTCCATACGGAACCCGTCGCCCTGCTCGATCGATGGATGGCCCTCTTCGAAGTCACTGTCCGTAAGTTCCGCCTTGGCGGTATCCGAGCGTTCTCGATCGCCTCTTTTGCGCGGCAACTCGCGCTGCCCGGATGCGTCATGGCGGTCGCGCGGCACCAAGGAGAAATCGTGGCCGCGCATCTGTACATGGTCAGCGGCGAAGTTGCCCACGCTCACTTGGCTGCTACCGCCAACGAGGCGGCTCATCAAACCGGCGCCGCGTACGCAATGTACTCCTCTGGCATCAACTATTTTGCAGGAAAGGTGAGATGGATCGATTGGGGCGGCGATGCGGGACTCGCCAAAGACGGAACGCTTAGCGCCTTCAAACGCGGATGGTCGACGGGCACTCGGCCAGCATATTTTTGCGGCCGAATCTTCGACGCCGAACGCTACGCCCGTATTGCCGCCGCGAAGGCCGCGACGGCGTCAGGCTATTTCCCCGCGTATCGCGCCGGAGAACTCTGCTGAAAGCGCCGGGCCTGCGTTAGCAGAGCCACGTCTCGAGAAAATCGGTGAACAGCACGGGGTCGATTTCATAGTCGGCGAAATGCGTGCCACCGAAGTTCGGGTAACCCGGCTCGTCATTCGCTCGAACGATTCGACCGGTCACGATCGTGACGTCGAGTCCCGCTTGGCACCAGATGCCCGAGAGGGCAACCAATCCTTCCGCATGCGTATGGTTCAGAATGCAAACTTTCGTTCCGGGTTCGGCAAACGCACAGAGAGAAAATGCGGAGCCTTCCGGGCCTACGATAAAGCGGGCCTCTCTGATGAGTTGAACTTGCTCGGAGAATTCGCGTTGCTCCGGATACACGACCTCGAACTCCCGTCGGCGTGCGATGGCTTCGATTTCTTCGCTGTTCACGAGCTTGCGACGTAAGCGGTCGCCCCGCGCAAGATACACGCGACGCCGCAATGCGGTCTCGGCACGCGATGCGGTCGATGCGCCGCGGAGCATCGTCAAAACACCGTCGAATCGTTGCGGCAGGGTCGCAAGATATCGCGGGTAGTTCCGATGCCAACGGTCGTTGGTAATTTCGAGCAACGGCATGTACATGAGCGAGGGTGCGCACCAAGCCCGCTCCAGGCGAATCGTTGCGCCCGCGGGCACGGGCGTCATCTCGAAACCGGGGGGCAGGACCATGCGAAGAGCATCGAAATGGGCCTTCGGCTGGTCGGCGTCGACCAGGACGCGCATGGCAGGGAGCGCGTCCGCGGATATTGCCGAAAGGAGCTTTGGAAGATACTCCCATAGCCAATGGCCGAACGCCGGTGCGTGGAGGCCGACAAGCGAAACGAACGCCTCCTCGAATTCAACAACGTCGCGGCCGTTCTCGATATAGAGGACGCCACCTTCGGTATCGCGAGCGAAGATCGCCGGGTCGAGCTCGAACTGATCGTCGATCATGTCGGCTTCTGGCGATTCCATGTCGAGGAAGGCCGTATCGCCGACGACGATGACGCTCGACTGTGCACGCAGCTCGGCGTTGTCGAGGGAGGCAACGTAAAACGCACGAGTCTTTGACTTTATCGGAAGCAGTGAGCCTGGGCCGAGGTGTTGCGGCGGCTCTATTTCGAATTCGACGCCGCTGGGTTCGATCTCGCGAAAGCTGGCGTATTCGGACGGCCGGCCCTCGGCGAGGAAGCCGGCGCGTTTGTGAACGAGAACGTCGTACGGCGAGACCTGTAATATCGTTTTGTATTGCGCGAAGGCGTGGCCTACGGGAAGGAGCCGGCACAACCTCTGCTTGAGAAGCATCGCGGTGTAGACGTCGAAGGTCACGGGGACTCCAAACAAATGGTCTCGACGATGCGCTGAATCACCGCGCGCTCCAAATCGGGAGCTAAGGGAAGGCCGATCAGCCGCGGCGCGAGACAGGTCGTGACGTCGAGTGTGGCGGCAGCGGCGTCTCTGTAGTACGTATTGCGGTGAATCCCGTTGCCGTACCAGAAACGCGAGCCGATGCCGGCGAGCTCGAGGCGCGCGGCGACCGACTCGGACTCCGCGACGGTTTCTGCCTCGTAAATCACGTAGCTGCAGCCGATGTCGGGCGCCGTATGCAGGCTTTTGGCGTGCTCCGTTGCGTCGAAGGATTCGCGGTATGCCGCCGCGATCGAATATAGGCGCCGCTCTTTTTCGTTCCAGCCTTCGAGTTCGGCTAGACCGATAGCTGCGTGGTACTCGCTGAGTTTGCCATTGATGCTGGCCGACGAACAGTCGCGGCGACCGTGAAAGCCGAAGTTGAGTGCCTGCGTGATCCGCGCTGCGAGGCGCGCATCGGTCGTTGCCACCCCGCCGCCCTCGCCGATTCCGAACGCCTTCGTTGCGTGGAAACTGAAAGCGACCGGTATCGAACCGACGAAATCCGCGGGCCGCCTGCGAATGAGATCGAAGCACGCAGCACCGTCGATCACCACGGGAATGCCGTAGCGCTCGCTGAAGGCCGACCACGGCGCTTGCGCGACGGGGCGGCCCAGCGGCGACGTCACGACGACGAGGCCGCAGCGCTCGAAGTCCGGGGCCGCCGTCACCAGCTCGGGCGTGATGGTCCACGTCGCCGCGTCACAGTCGGTGAGATACGGCCGATAGCCGCATTGCTCGACGGCAACCGCCGTTCCGACGAAGGTAAACGCTGCGATGAACGCATACGGCTTGTCGGGCCGGGCGCGACCGGCCGCCGCCAGAACGGCGCCTACGATCGCCGCGGTGCCGCTCGCCGCGGAAGTGAATCGACCGGGCTCCAACGTGAGTTCGCGTGCGATGCGCCGCTCGAATTCGAGCACGAGCGGACCGTGGTTGGAATAGGTTCGGCGGTCATCGATTCCGCGTAGATACGGCACGAGTTTTTCCACCGTCGGCAATTGCGGGCGAAGCACCGGAACCGAGGCGTTTTGCGCGGGCTCCGCCCGGGGGTGGGCCGAAGGCGCGGGCTGCTTGCGAGCGTACGCCGTATATTCGTAGAGCCCGTAATCGGCGCGGAAGCGGACGTTTCTCCCAGCCAGTGCGTGCAGGACTCGGGCGACGTCGTCCAGCGGCACGTGAAAGAGGTCGTCGCGCTCCCAATCGACGCATTTGGACATGACGTTGAAAGCCATGCCGCGCCGCACTTGCGGCCAAACGCGCGCGATCGTTTGCGTGAAGAACGCCCACATCTCGTCGTACGAGAGCGACGCTTTTACGGTGAACAGGCCGTTGATGACGAGGTAATCGCACGCGAGCGACGCCGTGTCGAAACGAGCGTCGCTGACGTCGGCGGCGAAGAAGCGAGCGTCGGGGAACTTCTCTCGCGCGAGGGCGATCGCCGATTCCGAGCGGTCGACGCCGATGTAGTCGACATGCGATCTCCCGCTGCGCCGGAGGTATCCCAAAAGCTCGCCGGAGCCGCAGGCGAAATCGCAGAGCGTGAACGGTGCGCCGGGCGCCGTTTCGACCACGTCGAGCATGACTTCGAAGCGCGTGAGCCAATCGAGCTCGTTCGGCCACAGGAAACCGGCCGCGGTATCCCCATGTTTCAGCAAGGCGTCCGCCCGCACGGCGTCGAGTACTTCGTGGACCCGCGTCAAGTCGCTCAAGACCTGCTCGTGTACCGCAGGATCGGTCGCCTTTCCTCGCTGCGTGCCGTGCTAGGGCGTCTGAGTTCGGCGCCTCGCCGTGCAACGCTGCGTTGATAAGGGACTGTCGCTTGATGTCTCTGATGCGTCTCGATGACTGCGTCGCCGGTTGCAAGGGGCGCTTGCGCGCCGAGGACTTCTGAAGTAAGCTTGGCGGCCAGCGATGCAGTCTGCGACTTTTGTCGCAAATTGCATCGCGATCGTCAAGGCAGCGCGGTCGACGGGCTCATCGTGACGACTAGCCTCTTGCTGCGTTATGCGGTGACGAGCGGTCCGCCGCCGTTCGCGCCCTCATCGGTCACGTCAGGCGCTCGCTCGCACGATCTCGGTGCGGCGGATACGCTCCGGCTCGATCGTGCGCGCCGGAGCGGAGAAGCCGTGGTCGAAGAGGCCGCGGCGAAGCTGTTCTTCTGCGGCCTCCGGTGAGAGGCGATAGCGGCGGGCGATCTCGGCGAGCGAGGCGCCGCCGACGAAGTCGCAGAGCGTGTCAAGGGCAAGGCTCCTTTGCAGATCCCGCGGCATCACAGCAGGACGGGCGGCACGATCGCGGCGATCGCCGAGACGATGGCAGCGACTGCCTGAACGAACGACTCGAGCACGTATCTCTCCGATCGCGAAGAAGTGACGTGCCGCGATGCTAGGTTTTGCCGCGCGAAGGCGCGGCGTCAGACCTGACTAGGCGCTCCGCAAAGGCGCGAAAAGATTAGGGAATCAGCCCGATGCTGCGCGCCCGGCCGATCGCCGCGACGCGCCCGCTCACGCCCAGCTTGGCGATGATGCCGCGCGTGTGCGCGTGGATCGTGTGCACGCTGCGGCTCGTCGCGCTGGCGATTTGCGGCGCGCTCATGCCATCGGCGAGCAGCGAGAGGACGGCCAGTTCCGCCGGCGTGAGGTTGCCTTCGCGCCGCTCGGAGAGAACGCGCTCGCGGGCGAGCGCGACGACGCGCGCGTAGCCCCGGACCGAAACGTGAGCCTCGCGCCAGTCCGTCCCTTCGGCGACGGCCAGCAGGGAACGAGCGTCGCTCGCGTCGCGCAGCCCGCGCGCCGCGAGCGCGCGGCGGCCGCGGAACGTGTCCCCGATGAGCAGGCAGGCCGCCGCCGCGAGACCGCGCGCAAGGCGCCGGTAGCGGCCTTCGTAAGCAGGTTCGCGGACGCTCGGCAAGCTCGCTAATTCGAGCGCCTTGCGCGAGCTGCGCATCGCCTCGTCGCGTTCGCCGGCCGCCGCCTCGGCGAGCGCGCGGAGCGCATGGCAGAGCGCGCGTTCGCGGCGCGAGCTCGCGACTTGGTCGCGCAAGATCGCCGCGTTCGCGCGCAGCGCGTCGAAGTCGCCGGCCCAGCCGAAGGCGAGCGCGTCGGCGATGCCGCGCGCGAAACGCTCGGCGCACTGCTCGGGGAGCGGCCGCGCGCGGATCGCCCGCTGCAGCTCGTAGAAGCGCGCTTCGTCCGCGAGCTCGGCGGCGAGCTCGTATTCGGCGACGAGGAAGACCATCTCGTACGAAGCGTCGCCGGAGCGCCGCGACAGGGCCGTCATGAGGCCGGCGACGCGCAGCGCTTCGGCGAATTCACCGGTCGCCGAATAGCGAACGGTGTAGACGATCGAATACGCGGCGGCGGCGGAGCGATAAGCTTCGAGACGCTCGAAGATGGCGGCGCTCTCGTTCGCGCTCTCGAGCGCTTCGGCGAAATCGCCGCAGTAGTAGGCGGCGCGGGCCAAGCGCTGGAGCGTTCGCGCCCGCGCCAGCGGCTCGCACTCGTCGAGGCGCTCGCGCGAGAGGGAAGCGGCGCGCCGGCTTTCGGCGAAATCGCCCTGCAGCGCCGCGCGCATCGCCTCGAGCGCGCGCGGCGGCGCCTTGGCGCGCTCCTCCGGCGTCAGCGCCGCGACGATTTCCTCGTAGGCGGAGAACGCGCTGCGCAAGATCAGCAGCGGGGCGAGCAGGTCGGCGACGTACGGCTTGTCCGCGTCCTCGGCGCGCACAAACGCGCGCTTCAGCAAGCCGATGGTGCGCGCGACCTCGCCCTGGTACTGGGCGGCGATCGCTTCGAGGAGCAGTTTCGGAATGCGGTCGTCGCGCTGCAAAGACGCCAAGGCGCGCCGCACGCCCGAAAGATCGGCGCGGACGGCGACCTCGTAGGCATCGGCGACCGCTTGCGACATTGCGGGCTCTCATTCAACGGAGGCGCGCCTCAGCCTCGGCCGAGAAGAAGAAAGGGGCCGCGGCGAGGAAAGAAGGAGCGGATCGCGCGTGCGCCCGTAGCTCAAAGGATAGAGCGGGGGACTCCTAAGCCTCAGGTTGGACGTTCGAATCGTCTCGGGCGCGCCATCTTTCTCTAGGGAGCGGCCAGCCGGGCGGCGGCGATCCCGGCGATCGTCGCAGCGACGCCGAGGGTCACGCTGCCCAGGGCGTAGCCGGCGGCCAAGCCCGGCGATCCGTCGCGGATCAGGTTCAGCGTCTCGAGCGCGAAGCTCGAGAAGGTCGTGAACCCGCCGCAGACGCCGACCGCGAGAAAGGTCCGCACGGCCGGGTCGAAGCCGGCGCGCGTGACGGCGAGCTCGGCGATCAGCCCGATCGCAAAACTCCCCGCAAGGTTGATCGCGAAGGTCCCGATCGGGAAGCCTGGGCCGAAGCGCTGTGCGACGAGGGTCGCCACGACGAAGCGCAAGACCGATCCGAAGGCACCGCCGACGGCGACTGCGAGGGCCGAACGCCAATCGATCAGCGGCGTTCCCCCGGGGGCGGTTCGGGCTGCGCCGGGCGGGAGCCGCCGGTCCAATAGCGGATGACTTCGACCGCCTCGAGCGTGACCAATCCCTCGCGGATCATCTCGTCGAGGGTCGGCAGGACGGCGCGGATCTTCTCCTCGCTGTCGACGACCTCGATGAGGACCGGCAGCTCGGTCGCCATGTCGATGACCCGCGCCGCGTGGATGACGGAGTGCCCTCCGAAGCCCTCGATCCCTTTGAAGACGGTCGCCCCCGCGAAGCCGCGCTTGCGCAGCACCTCGACGATCGCCGTATAAAGAGGTTGCCCCTTCCAGCGATCCCGCTCCCCGACGAAAATCCGCAAGAGCTTCCCCGTCGACTCCGCTTTCACACCGAGCCCTTCGCGACCGCCGAAAGTGCCTTCCTTTGCCCCAACTCCTCCAACCGAGCCCGCCCCCGGCAGGCGTTCCAGAGGCCGGGTCCGCCGAGCTGGGGGAGCGTTGCCATAGGCGGCGGGTCGTGCTACAATCGATTCTCGAACGGGCTGCGCGTCCGTTTTCTTTGTGTCGGATCGCGAGTCGCAGGGCTGGAAGATGGCGAAAAAAGAGAACCGGGTCATGATCGTGCTGGCGTGTCAAGAGTGCAAGCGCCGCAACTACAACTCCCAGAAGAACCGGCAGAAGACCAGCGGGCGCCTGGAGCTCAAAAAGTACTGCCGCTTTTGCCGCTGCCACCGCCCCCACCGCGAGACAAAGTAGTAGAATATCCCCCATGGCCGTCCCGTGCACGACCCAGTCAGCCCAAGACTTCGGCCGCCCGCAAGGCGCCGAAGTCAATCACCCACGCACCCACGCACGCGCAGGCCTTTTTTCCGTCGATTTCGGTCGGCGGCAAGGAGCCTAGGCGCGCAGTGTACCCGTAGGGTACGTAAGCGCCGTAGCGACGCAGTCCGCCGGCCGAAAGCGGCGGAAAAAAGGATAGGGCGGTAGCTCAATTGGTAGAGTTGCGGTCTCCAAAACCGTCGGTTGCAGGTTCGAGTCCTGTCCGCCCTGCCAGATTCACAGCCGGAGGAGTACCAGAGCAATGAACAGGTCAACGGGTGGTGGAGGGACGACCGTGCGGCCGGGCACGCCGTCGCGTCCGCCAGCCAAGACCGGAGCCGCCGAGCGCGCCGCCCGGGCGGCGGACGCCGAACGCTTCGTTCGCGACCTCGCCTCCGAGATGCGCCGGGTCACCTGGCCGAGCCGCCAGGAATGGGTCTCCGCGACGGTCCTGACCGTCGCGCTGGTCGCCGTCATCGGGCTCTATACGTACGTGCTCGACGAGTTCTTCGGGTTCGTCATCGGGCTCGTGCACCACTAGAAGGGACATCATGGAAGAAGCAACGCCGCTGACGTCGAGCACGGCGACCGCGCCGGCGTCCGGCGCGGCCAAAAAGGACGAGCGCCGCCGCTGGTACGTCATCCACACCTACTCGGGCTACGAGAACAAGGTGAAGGCGAACCTCGAGCGGCGCATCCACTCCATGAACATGCAGGAGAAGATCTTCCGCGTGCTCGTGCCGATGGAAGACGAAGTCGAGTTCAAGGACGGCAAGCGCAAGATCACGCCCAAGAAGGTCTTCCCGGGCTACGTGCTGGTCGAGATGGACATGGACGACCAGTCCTGGTACGTCGTGCGCAACACCTCGGGCGTGACGGGCTTCGTCGGCTCGCCGGGCGCGGGCGAGAAGCCGGTCCCTCTGCAGGATAAAGAAGTCAAGACGATCCTCAAGCAGATGGGCATCGAGACGCCCAAGCTCAAGATCGATTTCGCCAAGGGCGACCGCGTCAAGGTCACCAGCGGCCCGTTCTTCGATTTCACCGGCATCGTCGACGAGATCCAGCCGGAGAAGGAGAAGGTCCGGGCGCTGATCTCGATCTTCGGCCGCGAGACGCCCGTCGAGCTCGAGTTCTACCAGATCGAAAAGGTCTGATCCGCGCGCTTCAACGTGAGAGAGCTCGGCGCAGGCGCCGAGCTCTCAACGATGTACGGCAGCTCGCCGGGCTGAACGATTACGGCAGCCTCGTGAAGCCGGGCGGGACGGAGAAGATCGGGTCGTTGTCGCTCACCGGGTGCACGTCGCCGCGCTCCGAGACGATCACCATGCCGCCGCGGCCTCCGCCGCCCCCCATCGCCACGACGTCGAAGAGCGAGAGCCTTCCGCCCGGCAGCGAAGGCCCGCTCGCGTTCACGCTGAAGCGCGAGTCGCCGTTGGAAGCGCGCAGGGCGCGCTCCAGGAAGTTGTAGCCCGACATCATCGGCATGCCGGCCGAGCCGAACGAGGTGTAGGTCGGACGGGGACAGGACGGCGTGGGCTGCGCGTACGCCGAGTAGTACGCGAGCATGTTCATGTCCATCGTGTGCGACTCGCCGCCCGGCTTGGAGACGGTCATCTGGACGTTCGAGTTGTAGCCGTTGGTCGGCAGGCCTTCGATCGTCCGCGAGCCGAGGCTCTTGTTGGTCAGCGTGACCGATACTTTGGAACCGTCGTCGGTCGGAACGGGACCGGGGGCGTAACCGTGCGTGGGCTGCTGGGGCGCGTCGAGCGAGGTGACGCGGTAGGTCCGCTTGGCGAGGTCGAGCGTCGTCAGCGTCCGGGCGGCGCAGTCGACGATCCTCGCGGTTTGCGCGGCGACTTCGTCGGTGCGCTCTTTCGAGCCAGCGACGTAGTGCCGCTCCGCCGTGCCGCTCTGCATCATGCGCATCATCGACTGCATGCCGGCCATCTGCCCGCCGGCCATTGCGGCCAGGCCGCCGAACGCGCCGCCCTGGCCCTCGCTGGAAACCGGCTGCGAGGCTTTCTGGAAGTCGCTTTGGAACGAGCCCGGCTGGAACGACGACGCATCGCCGCCCGGCGAGAATTTGCTGACGGAGTCGTAAGCGAGTCCGCTCGAAGCGGCTCCCGCGGGTGCGAACTGGGTGCCGCCCACGAGAGCGGCCACCACGACCAAGGCAAGGCGATTCCTCACAAACGGTCCTCCAAGAAGAATGGCAAGCTGGGCGCCGTCGATAGCCTGACGCTCGCCGTGGGACTGTCGCCGGGAGGGCACGAGGCTCCTGCGAGGCGCTCAGTCGTAGTGGCGCAGGTGCGTCCAGGCGGCGTGAAAGCCTTGCCCCAGGTCCCGGCAGAGCACGATGTCGCCGTGCTCCTCGGGGAGCGCGAAAGGCGCGCCGAAGCTGCCGACCACGCTGGCCTCACGGCACTGGCTGGAGAGGCGCGCCAGCTTCGCTCCCACCAGCAGAACGACGTGCCCGTCGGCTTTTCCGGGGCCCCACAGATAGAAATTGTTGTGTCCGCTCAACGCCTTGGGCAGGCCGAGCGCGCCGCCGAAGAGATCGATGGCGCTCGCTTCGCCGTAGTTGTAGGTGAAGATCGCAGCGTGCGCGCGGTCTTCCGGGGCGAGCCGGTCGTAGGCGACGGCGACGCTGCGCGCCAGGTCGTGCCAGCCCGTCATGTCCGCGAAGAGCTGCGGGATGCGGCTCTGGGCGCGCGTCTCGACCGGCGCGTCGTGGAAGCCGAGGGCGTGCTCGTAGATGAGATACTGCTCCGGCGCGAGCATCGGGATCGGAAGCGGCGCGAGGACCGCCGTCGAGGCGAAGGCGAGCCCGAGGTAGGCGTTGCGCAGGCGCAGCGAGAGGAGAGAGCGCTCGAGCGCGACCGCGCCGACGGCGAAAGCCGCGACGTACGCCGGCGAGAGGTAGTAGTTCTTGGCGTGCAGCGCCAGCATCACCAGGAAGACCGCCGCGAACGCGATCGAGAGGAAGCGCAAGCGCCGCCAGCGCTCGCCGGCGAACGGCGCGACGAGCCCGGCGAGCCAAACGGGCGCGAGCAGCGGGTTCATCATCAGCGCCTGGTTGGCGAGAAACTCCGGCGGCGAGAGGACGAGGTCTTTGTGATCGACGTTGGCCAGCAGGACGGGGAGCATCGGGAAGCCGTGCCGGAGCTGCCAGACGAAGTTCGGGGCGAAGAGCGCCGCGGCGATCGCGACCGCCAAGGCGAACTCGCGGGTGCGCAGGAGCTTGCGCTCGGGCGTCAGGGCGAGGCCGAGCAGCAGGGCCGCGACGTAGAAGGGGATGCCGTACTTCGTCTCGAGCGCGACCCCGACGACGAGGCCCGCGAAGAGGAGCGCGCGGCGGTCCCTCTCGAGGACGGCCCGCAGCAGGAAGTACGCCGTCAGCCCCCAGGCGAGCGGTTCGAAGGTCGAGGTCGAGAGCGTGCTCGCCAGGGCCAGGTAGATCGGCGCGAAGCCGGCGGCCATTCCCGCGAGGACCTGCGCCCAAACCCCCCCGCGCAAAAGCCGCACGGTGGCGCAGGCCACCAGGACGGTCGCCGCCCCGCCGAGCGCCGCGATGAGGTGGATCGCGATCCGCGACTCGCCGAAGAGCTGGCTGGCGGCCGCCAGGAGCGGGATCAGCGGCGGCTGGTCGACGTAGCCCAAGGCCGGGTGCTGCCCGCAGACGATGAAGTAGAGCTCGTCGCGATAGAAGTCGTAATTGTTGCTGACCGCGGCGTGGAGGGCGAAGACGGCCACGGCCAGGGCGGCCGCCGCCCAGGCGCCGAGCGCCGCCGAAGAGAGGCCGGCGGATTCGCGGGTCTTCGGCAGGGGCGTGGCTGAGAGGAATCGATCGGTCATTCCGTCGCGGTTTGCCTTCGGCGTGCAAGCGTGATAGACTTCGTGATTGTGTCCGGTCGCGCACCCCGGCGGCCACGACCTTTATCAAATCCGGGGGAGAGCCGGTCCGAACCGGTTCGAAAGGAACCATGGCCAAGAAAGTCATCGCGAAGGTCGGCCTTCAGCTTCAGGCCGGCAAAGCGACTCCGGCCCCGCCGGTCGGGCCCGCCCTCGGCCCGTACTCGCTCAACATCATGGCGTTCTGCAAGGAATACAACGCCCAGACGCAGTCGCAGGCGGGGATGGTCATCCCGGTCGAGATCACGGTCTTCGATGACCGTACCTTTTCGTTCGTCACTAAAACACCGCCCGCGAGTTTCCTCATCAAGCGGGCGCTGGGCCTCGAATCGGGCTCGGCGATCCCCAACCGGAACAAGGTCGGCAAGCTGACCCAAAAGCAGCTCCGCGAGATCGCCGAGGCCAAGATGGCCGATCTCAACGCGAACGACGTCGAGATGGCGATGCGCATCATCGCCGGGACGGCGCGCTCGATGGGCGTCGAGGTGGGTGCGTGATGGCTCAGGCACACGGCAAGAAATACCGCGAGATCGCCAAGTCGCTCGACCGCTCCAAGCTCCTCGACCTCGGCGAGGCCGCCGCGACGGTGAAGAAGACGGCGCGCGCCAAGTTCGACGAGACGATCGAGATCCACGTGCGGCTCGGCGTCGATCCCAAGAAGAGCGATCAGAACGTCCGCGGCACCGTCATCCTGCCGCACGGCACGGGGCGCGTCGTGCGCGTCATCGCTTTCGCCAAGGGCGACAAGGCCAAGGACGCGCAAGCGGCCGGCGCCGACCTCGTCGGCGATCAGGACCTCATCGACAAGGTCAAAGCCGGGTTCGCCGATTTCGACGTCGCGGTCGCGACCCCGGACATGATGGGCGCGGTCGGCTCGAACCTGGGGCGCATCCTCGCCCAGAAGATGCCCAACCCCAAGTCGGGGACGGTCTCGCCGAACATCGGCGCGGCGATCCGCGACATCAAGGCCGGCAAGGTCGAATACCGGCTCGACAAGACCGGGATCGTCCACACGATCGTGGGCAAGGCAAGCTTCGGCGAGGCGCAGCTGGCCGAGAACGCGGCGACCCTGCTCGACGCGCTCGTGCGCGCCAAGCCGTCGGCGGCGAAGGGGACCTACGTCAAGAGCATCACGCTGGCGAGCACGATGGGACCGGGCGTCAAAGTCGATCCGAACCGCATCAAGCTGAGCGGAGCTTCCTAAAACCGCCTACGGGGTGAGGGCCCGCTTGCGGAGAATGGTGACCGGATACAACCGGTCCCCCCGGAGCCATGGATGCTGATCCTCTACCAGCCCATCGTCGACATTCGCTCGCGAGACGTCGTCAAGGTCGAGGCGCTTTGCCGCCTCGGCACGCCCGCGAATCCGCAGAATCCAGCCGAGTTCATCCCGTACGCCGAAGAGAACGGGCTGATCCGCGGTCTGACCGATCGCGTGCTCCAGCACGCCCTCGACGATTGGAAAACGCTGGGACGGCTGGCTCCGCCCGGCCTTTCGCTGAACCTCTCCCTCAAGAATCTCGAAGAGCCCGACCTTCCCGAGCGCGTCGCCGCGGCCTTGAAGCGAGCCGGTTTCACGCCGAGCCTCCTCTGGTTCGAGATCGGGGAAGACGTGCAGTCGTGGGACGACAGCATGCTCGAGCCGATGAAGCGGCTCGCGGCGCTCGGCGTTCGCTTCAGCATCGACAACTTCGGGCCCGGGCTCTCGCAGGTCAGCTTTTCCGAGCTGCAGCGCCTTCCCGGCGTCTCCGAGCTGAAGATCGACGCCCGCTACGTGCGCGACATGGACCTCGACGCGGCGCATCGCACGCGGGTCAGCTCGGTCCTCCAACTGGCGCGCGGCCTGGGGATGCGGGTCGTGGCCAAAGGCGTCGAGCGGGCCGAAGCGGCGCGCCTGCTCGAAAAGATGGGCTGCTCCTTCGCCCAGGGCTATTACTACGGCGAGCCGTGCGAACCGGCGCAACTGCGCGAGCTGATCGCGCGGCCCCCCACCCCCGAAACGGGTGAGGCGCCGCGCGAAAGCCTCCGCTCGCCGTAAAGCCGCCGCTCTCCCCGCGCTAGGCCGCGGGGACGACCTCGAGATCGAGCGCGATCTCGACGGTGTCGCCGACAACCGCGCCGCCGGTTTCGAGCAGCTGGTTCCACTCGAGGCCGAAGTCCTTGCGGCTGATCCGGCCCTTGGCGCTGTAGCCGAGGCGGTCGAAGCCCCAGGGGTCGGTCGTGCGGCCTTCGACCTCGCCTTCGAGCGAGACGGACCGCGTGACGCCGCGCAGCGTCAGGTCGCCGGTGAGCGTGAACTCGGTCGCGCTCTTGGGCACGATCTGCGTGCTCGAGAAGGTGAGCTTGGGGTACTTCTCGGTGTCGAGGAAGTCGGCCGAGCGCAGGTGAGCGTCGCGCTGCTCTTCGCAGGTGTCGATCGAGGCGGCCTCGATCTCGGCGAAGGCGGCGACCGGGATCTCCGAAGCGGCGAGCTCGATCTTCCCGGAGAGGACGCGGAACTGGCCGCGGACCTTCGAGATGACGAGATGGCGGACGGTGAACCCGACGCTGGAGTGCTTCGGGTCGATCACATAGGTCTTCGTTTGGACGGCGGTGGACATGCGGCTGCTCCTCGCTGGCGGTGTGAGTCTACGCTTGCATTCAAGCACGTGCAAGCCATGCGAGAAAAGTAGGTTCTCAATTGTGGGATGGTTACCGGCCCGAAACTCGCGGGGCGCCGCCGCCGCCGCGGGCCTTCTTGCTTGACCCCGGAGCCCGGGCTCGGGTATCATAGCGGACGGCTCCAGTGACCGTAGGTCCGCCCCGTGCGGGTAATGCGCAAGCGCCTACCGAGGATGACGGCGACCGAACCGATTCGAGCGTCCGCGCGGGCGGACGATGCGGCAGGTGGCGCTCATCGACGCGATTGGAGCGCCCTTTCTTTTCAAGAAAGCACGACATGCCTACCGCAAAAAAGGAACAGACGATAGACGCGCTGCGCAAGCGGCTCGCCGCGGCGAAGTATCTGTTCTTCACGAACTACGCGGGCTTGACGGTCGAGGAGATCGGCAAGCTGCGGGACGAGCTGCGCAAGGACGGCAGCACCTACGCCGTCGTCAAGAACACGCTCTTCTCGATCGCCGCCGGCGAGGAGCTCGCCGGCCGGTTCGAGCCGTTCCTCAAGGGTCCGACGGGCGTCATCTTCGCCAAAGCCGAGCCGGTCGCGCCGGCCAAGGCCCTCAAGCACTTCTCCGACACGGTCCGCCCGCTCGACGTCAAAGCCGCCTACGTCGACGGCAAGATCCTGGGCGTCAAGGAGATCGGGGCGCTCGCCTCGCTTCCGCCCAAGGCGGAATTGCAAGCCAAGGTGGTCGGTCTCTTCGCGAGCCCGCTCCGCAATTTCGTGGGCCTGTTGGCCGCAAACCCCAGCGGATTCGTCCGCGTTCTCAGCGCTCGCGAGAAGCAACTCGCCGAGTCAGCTTCACCATCAGGAGATTAGCAGATCATGGCAGTTGCCGACATCATCGAGCAAGTCGAAAAGCTCACCGTCCTCGAGCTCAACGAGCTCGTCAAGGCTCTCGAGGAGAAGTGGGGCGTCAGCGCGGCCGCGCCGGCCGCGGTCGCGGCGGCACCGGCCGCCGCAGCGGCTCCGGAACCCGAGAAGACCGAGTTCGACGCCGTCCTCACCGAGATCGGGCCCGAGAAGATCAAGGTCATCAAGGCGGTCCGCGAGCTCACCAGCCTCGGCCTGACCGAGGCCAAGGCGTTCGTCGAGAGCGCGCCCAAGGCGATCAAGACCGGCATCCCCAAGGACGAGGCCGAGCAGATCCGCGCCAAGCTCGCCGAAGTCGGGGCGAAGGTCGAGATCAAGTAAGAAGCGCGCCGGGCTCGCGGGCCCGCGCCCGAAAGCGAGAGGCTCGTGCAGCGCACGAGCCTCTTCGTTTTTTCGGGGACCGCCGCTGCGGCGGCGCCGGCGCAGCGGAACGCCGGTTAGTGGACCAGGAAGCCGACGAGCAGCAGGGCGACGATGTTGAAGACCTTGATCATCGGGTTGATGGCCGGGCCGGCCGTGTCTTTGTAGGGGTCGCCGACCGTGTCGCCGGTGACGGCGGCGGCGTGCGCGAGCGAACCCTTGCCGCCGTAGTGGCCGTCTTCGATGTACTTCTTGGCGTTGTCCCAAGCGCCGCCGCCGCTGGTCATGGCGAGCGCCAGGAAGAGGCCGGTGACGATCGAGCCGACGAGCGCGCCGCCCATCATCTTGGCCCCGCCGTTGTTGGGCAGCACGAAGGAGAGCGCCACGATGAGGATCGGGACGCCGATCGGGATGAGGGCGGGCAGGATCATCTCTTTGAGCGCCGCGCGGGTCACGATGTCGACCGTCGTGCCGTAGTCGGGCTTCTGCGTCCCGGCCATGATGCCGGGCATCTCGCGGAACTGGCGGCGCACTTCCTCGACGACCGCGCCGCCCGCGCGGCCGACCGACTCCATCGAGAGCGAAGCGAACAGATAGGGGCAGAGGCCGCCGACGAAGAGGCCGGTCAGCACGTAGGGATCGCCGATGTTGAAGGTGATCGGCGTCGTCGCGCAGGCCGCCGTGAGCGCCGCTTTGCACTTGTCCGAGAGCTCTTGCAGGAACGAGGCGAAGAGCACGACCGCCGCGAGGCCGGCCGAGCCGATCGCGTAGCCCTTGGTGACGGCCTTGGTCGTGTTGCCGACGGCGTCGAGCGGGTCGGTCACGTTGCGCACGGATTCGGGCATCTCGGCCATCTCGGCGATGCCGCCCGCGTTGTCGGTGATCGGGCCGAACGAGTCGATGGCGACGATGATGCCGGCCATCGAGAGCATCGACATGACCGCGATGGCGACGCCGTAGAGGCCCGCCAGACCGTAGGAGACGAGGATGCCGAAGACGATCGTGATCGCCGGCAGAACGGTCGCCTGCATCGAAACGGCGAGGCCGCTGATGATGTTGGTGGCGTGGCCGGTGATCGAGGCCTTGGCGATGTTCTGGACCGGCGGGAAGGTCGTGCCGGTGAAGACTTCGGTGATGTAGGTGATCAGGCCGGTGACCGCCAGGCCGACCAGCGCGCAGATGAAGACCTCGGTCGAGGTGATCAGGCGCCCGTCGGGTAGGGTGACGCCGTCGCCGAACTCAGCCTTCGCGACGAAGAAGAAGGCGATCGCCGAGAGGACGCCGGCGGCGATGAGGCCGCCGTAGAGCGCGTTCATGATCGAGGCGTTGGGGTTGCTGCCCATCCGCACCGCGAACGTGCCCAGGATCGAGGCGATGATCGAGACCGCGCCCAGGGTGATCGGGAAGGTGACGGCGCTGGGCAAGACCGTGCCGAGCACGAGGTGGCCGAGCAGCATCGCCGCGACCGTCGTGACGACGTAGGTCTCGAAGAGGTCGGCGGCCATGCCGGCGCAGTCGCCGACGTTGTCGCCGACGTTGTCCGCGATGACGGCCGGGTTGCGCGGGTCGTCCTCGGGGATCCCCGCCTCGACCTTACCGACGAGGTCGGCGCCGACGTCGGCCGCCTTGGTGAAGATGCCGCCGCCCAGACGGGCGAAGACCGAGATCAGCGAGCAGCCGAAGGCGAGGCCGATCATCGCGTCGAGCGATTTGGCGACGTCGCCGCCGTTGATCGCGAGCACCAGCGCGTAGTAGCCGCTGATGGCGAGGATGCCCAGGCCGACGACCAGCAGGCCGGTGATCGCGCCGCCCCGGAAGGCGAGCGAGAGCGCCGGGGCGAGGCCGCCGCGGGCGGCTTCGGCCGTGCGGACGTTGGCCCGCACCGAGACGATCATGCCGATGAAGCCGGCGGAGCCCGAGAGGACCGCGCCGATGACGAAGCCGAGCGCGGCTTCCCAGCCCAGCGGCGGGGCGATGGCGATGACGATGGCGAGCACGACGGCGACGATGCCGACCGTGGTGTACTGGCGCTTGAGGAAGGCCATCGCGCCTTCCTGGATCGCCGCGGCGATCGCTTGCATGCGCTCGTTGCCGGCCGGCTGGCGCAGAACCCAATTGATCAGCGCGACGCCGTAAGCGATGGCGATCAGTCCGGCGATCAATCCGAAAACTATCGAAGAATCCAAAAGTTGCCTACCTCAAGCACACGGGCGCGCACACACAAAGAAAGACCCCTCTCGCAGGCAGCCGGGGCAAAGCTAGGTAGGCGCGTTTGGCGTAGGTCCCCGGCAGTCCTTTTCGCCTTTATGTGTCGAATTAGTCGCACCGGGCGGCGCGGCGGGCGGCGCGGGAGCGGCCGTGCGCCGGGGCCCGGCCCGCGCGGAGATGCGAAGCCGGCGCTAGAAAGCGCACGCATGCAGGAGGTCGAGTTTCTCATCGTCGGATGCGGCCCGGCGGGCGGCATCGCGGCGCGGGAGGCGGCGCGCTCGGGGGTCGAGACGCTCGTGCTCGAGCGCGACCCGGTCGTCGGAGCGAAGCGCGTCTGCGCGGCCGGCCTGCGCCCCGGCTTCTGCGAAAGCTTCGACCTGCCGCCCTCGATCATCCACTGCAACCCGCCGACGATCTCGCTGCGCGGCCCCTCCGGGCGGCCGTTTCTCTTTCCGATCGGCAAGGCGCACACGACCACGCGCGAGGAGCTCGACGGGACGATCGCCGCCCTGGCGCGCCGCGAAGGCGCCGAGATCCGGACCAACGCGCTCTACCGCGGCTACGTCCGCGACGGCGCGCGCACGATCGTCGAATACGCCGACACGCGGAGCGGCGAGCGCAAGAAAGTGCGGGCCCGCAGCGTCCTGCTGGCGCAGGGCTCGACCGCGCGCATCGACGAGCGTTCGCCGCTCGCCTACCCGGCCTGGCCGTCCGGCTTGATCACGTGCTATCAATACCGCGTCTATCTGGAGCGTCCCGCGATCCCCGAGACCTACCAGATGCTCGAGATGCACTATTACCTCACGAGCAAAGGCCGCAACGTGATCGCCTGGATGTTTCCCAAGCGCGATCACCTCGCGATCGGCTTGGGGATCCAGGCCAGGCTCTCCGGGCGCGAGCTGCGCTCCGAACTCGACGCCTTCTTGCCGGCGGTGCAGAACCGGCTCTTCCCCGGGATCGGCTTCACGGTGCGCGAGGAAGGCAACCTGCTCTACGGGGGCGCGCCGCGCCCGACCGTGCACGACGGCGACGTCATGATCGCGGGGACCGCGGCGGGCCTGGTCGACGCGACGACCGGCGAGGGGATCCACGAAGCGGCGCTCTCCGGGCGCCTGGCGGCGCAGGCCGTCGCCGGCGCGCGGCGCGGGGCGGCTGCGCCGGGCCCGCGCTACGAGCGCCGGCTGAAGGCGGCGCTCTACGGGCGCCTGCACCACCGCCATCAGCTCATGACCTTCCTGGAGCGCCATCCCGTCCGCTTCGACCTGCTCTTCCAGCAGTTCGAGCAGGCGCCTAAGCTGGCCGGCTTGATCCAGCGCGACCGCGACGACTTCTCGCTCGGCGAGTGGGTCTATCTCTACGCGCAGGCGGCGTTTTTCACGCTGCGGGCGCTGGCCGTCCCACGCCGCGCCGTGGGCCGCGCCGAGCTCGCCGAACAGGGCGGATGATCGTCTTCCTGGTGCGGCGGCTGGTCCGTCTGCTCGCGGTCCTGCTCGCGATCACGGTGGTCAGCTTCGCCTTCATGCACCTGATCCCGGGCGATCCGGCCGTGCTCCGCCTGGGCGACCACGCGACGCCGGAAGAAGTGAGCGCGCTGCGGGCGGCGCTCGGCTTGGACAGGCCGTGGTACGTGCAGCTCGCGCTCTACCTGGAGGCGGTGGCGCGCGGCGATTTGGGCCGCTCGGTCGTCGACTCGCAGCCGGTCGCGCTCAAGCTCGCGCAGTATTTTCCGGCGACGGTCGAGCTGACGTTCGGGGCGCTGCTGTTCGCGGTCGCCGTGGGCGTGCCGGCCGGGATCCTCGCGGCGCTGCGCCGGCGCAGCGCCGTCGACGTCGTGACGATGAGCGTCATGCTGCTGGGCGTCTCGATCCCGGTCTTCTGGCTCGGCTGGATGCTCGTCTATGTGCTGGCCGTCATCCCCTCGCAGGTCGGCCTGAACCTCTTCCCGATCTCCGGGCGGATCTCGCTCTCCTACGCGATCCCGCCGCGAACCCGCCTGGTGATCCTCGACGCGCTGCTGGCCGGCAACGGGCGGGCCGCGCTCGACGGGCTCTGGCACCTGGTCCTGCCGGCGGTGACGCTGGGGACGATCCCGCTGGCGATCGTCGCCAAGATCACCCGCAGCGGGATGCTCGACGTGCTGCGCAGCGACTACATCAGGACCGCGCGCGCCAAAGGCCTCGCTCCGTTCGCCGTGATAGCCAAGCACGCGCTGCGCAATGCGCTCATCCCGATTCTCACGATCGTCGGGCTCCAGACCGGGCTCTTGCTGGGGGGCGCCGTGCTGACCGAGCACATCTTCGCTTGGCCGGGCGTGGGGAGGCTGGCGTTCGACGCCATCTCGAACCGGGACATGCCGCTGATCAACGGCTGCATCATTCTCTTCGCGACGGTCTTCGTGGTCGTCAACACGGTCGTCGACGTGCTCTACGCGGTCGCCAACCCGAGGATCCGGTACGGGTCCTGAGCCGTTTGAGGGAAGTCTTGCCGGGCGGGACGGCGAATATCAGCCCCGTGCCTGCAGGAGACCGTCTCAAGAGGACTCGTTGAAGGTCGAACGGCGCTCGCGCTACGTCATCGCGGGCAACGCGTACACGCGCGAAGAGGTCATCCACCGCTACATCCATCTGGTGAAATACGTCGCCGGACGGATCTCCGTCAATCTGCCTCCCAACGTCGAGCTCAACGACCTCATCAACGACGGCGTAGTGGGCCTCATCGACGCGATCGAGAAATACGACGACGAGCGCGGCGTCAAGTTCGAGACCTACGCGATCACCCGCATCCACGGTGCGATTCTCGACGCGCTGCGCGCGCTCGACTGGGTCCCGCGGGCCGTGCGGCAGCGCGGCCGCGAGCTCGAACGCACGCAGCACGAGCTCGAAGCGAAGTTCGGGCGCCAGGCGACCGACGACGAGATCGCCGAGCAGATGGGGATCACCCGGCACGAGCTCGACGCGCTGCAGCAGAAGGTGCGCGGCAGCTCGGTCCTTTCGCTCGAGGAGCATCTGCCCAACGAACGGGGCAGCGACATCCCGTTGCTGGATACGCTCAAAGGCGACCAGGCCGAGCTGGGGGCGTCGATCGAGCAGGACGAGGTGAAAGAGGCGCTGTTCGCGGCCGTCGAGCAGCTCACGCATCAAGAGAAAACGGTCATCAAGCTCTACTATTTCGAGGGTCAGACGCTCAAGGAGATCAAGGCGACCCTCGGCGTTTCGGAGTCGCGCGTCTCGCAGATCCACGCGCAAGCCGTCATCCATCTGCGGCAGAAGCTGAAGGTGCTGCGCGAGGATCTGGGCTACCGCGAGAACGACCCGACGGTCCGGCAGAAATACGTGCGCAAGCCGCCGGCCTCGGGCGTGGAGGTCGTGGGCTGAGCGAGCCGCTCGCGAGAGGCTGAGGCCTCAGGCGACGCAGGAACGCGGAATCGGGTGGATCAGCACGGGGCGCCCCAGGGCTTCCCGCTTCGAATCGTACATGGCCGCGTCGGCGGCCGCGATCAACGCTTCTGAATCCATGCCGCCGTCGATCCAGGCGACGCCGATGCTCGCCCTCTGCTCGGTCCGTATGGAGCCGATTTCGATCGCTTCGCCGAGTCTTGCGGCGATGCGTTCGGCGATCGCCGCCGCTTGTTCCGCGCCGGCGACGCCCGGGCAGACGACGAGAAACTCGTCGCCGCCGAACCTGCCGACGATGTCGCCGCAGCGCGCGCCTTCGATCAAACGCCGGCTGGTCCGGCGCAGGACTTCGTCGCCGACGGCGTGTCCCCAGCGGTCGTTGACCTTCTTGAACTGATCGAGGTCGACGAACAGGACGGCCGTGCCGGAGTCCGGCGCGGCTTTCTCTTGTCGAATCGCACGTTCGAGCACGGCGAGGATCGAGGCCCGGTTGCGGCAGCCGGTGAGCGCGTCGTAGGTGGCGCGGTACTCGAGCTCCTCGCGCAGGAGGGCGCGTTCCGTGACGTCGTCGATGCAGATGAGCGCGCCGGTCAGCGCGCCCTTTTCGG
The DNA here is from genome assembly GCA_963834485.1 of Vulcanimicrobiota bacterium. GTDB lineage: Bacteria > Vulcanimicrobiota > Vulcanimicrobiia > Vulcanimicrobiales > Vulcanimicrobiaceae > CAWICD01. Next base: position 175,862 of record CAWICD010000006.1, on the reverse strand, counting down.
ATTGGAGAGCGCGCAGGCTCAGGCTGCAGCAGCGGGTCTCGCCGTCGCGCGAGAGTATGACTTCGACCTCGCCGTCGCGGCCTTCGTGGACGACGGCGTGCAGGGCGTGCGCCAGCGCTTCGCGATCGGCCGGGACGACGCCGGCGAGCTGCTCTTCGATCGTCCCGGCCAGCTCGTTGCCCACGATCGCGCCCACCCGCCCGTTGCGATAGATCACGCGGCCGGCCGCGTCGATCTGCACGATGCCCAGCGGAAGCGCTTCGGCCAGCAGGCGGAGCAGCTCTTCCCGCGCGCGCAGCGCCTCGAGGGCCGCCATCTCGTCGGAGATGTTGATCATCTCGGAGCGGACGCAGCCGTGCGCGGGATCGTTCAGCAAGTTGTAGTTGGTGTATTCGAACCAGACCCAGGAGCCGTCGCGGTGGCAGTGCCGCAGGCGGGCGCGGTGACCGTCGGCCCGCGTCGCGAGCATGTCGAGCCAGTTGGCGATCGCGCGCGGCTGATCTTCGGGGTGGATGAACTCCAGCGAGCGCCGGCCGAGCATCTCTTCGGGCGTCCAGCCGAGGATCTCGGTGACCGCCGGATCGACCTCGGTGATGACGGCGAGCTGGTTCTTCTTGGCCGTCCAGATGCGCGGGCGGATCACCGTCTGCGCGTGCTCGGCCGCATCGTGAAGGGTGCGGGCGCCGACGACGATGCCGAGCATCACGCCGTGGCTGTGCCGCGCGTCGACGAAATGCAGGCTGACCGGCTCCGCCGGGCTGCTGAGGAGATGGACCTGCTCGCTGGCCGCCCCGTTTTGCAGGGCGTACTCCCACGCCTCGATCGTCTTCTGCATGTCCGCCGAAATGACGAGCTGCACGGCCGACATCCGGCCTTCGATGAGGCGGCCTTCTCCGATCTGGACCGACGGCGGGAGGGGTACGAAAAAACCTTGCTCGTCGATCGCGGCGACGTGCGGCGGCGGATCGTGCTCGAGAAGCGCGGCGAGGACGGCGTCCAGCTGGATAGCGTCAAACTTGGCCGGTTGGTTTTCCGCCATACGTTGCTTATCGCCGCCGGCAACCGCCTGGTGTATGCCGGGATGCGGTTTTCCGGCACATGTGAGCTATGTCACCGCCGCCCTCGCCGGCCTGGGGCGGCGCGGAATCGCGCTCTTTATCGAACAGGAGTTCGATAGAGGGAGCCGAACGTCGATGCTCCGAGATGAGCTGGCTGGCCAAACTCAAGGGTGCCCTGGGCCGATCGCGCGAGTCGCTCGCCGGCGTGCAGACGCTGGCCGAGGCGCGGCGGCCGCTCGACGGCGAGTTCTGGCGCGAGCTCGAGGAAATCCTCATCGCGGCCGATTTCGGCGTGCCGACGACCGACAAGATCGTCGAGGCGCTGCGCTCGGTCGCGGGCGAGGAGCTGTGGGGGCGCAGCGACCAGGTGATCAAGCGCTTCAAGAGCGACGTCGAGAACTTTCTGACCTTGCCCGACCAGGCGCTGGCGCTGCGCTCGAGGCCGGCCGTGATCCTGGTGGTCGGCGTCAACGGCAGCGGCAAGACGACGACGATCGGCAAGCTCGGGCGCCTCTTGTCGCGCCAGGGCAAACGCGTGATGTTCGTGGCGGCGGATACCTTCCGGGCGGCCGCCGCCGAGCAGCTGGCGATCTGGGCCGAACGGGCCAAAGCCGAGTTCGTGCGGGGGCGGGAGGGCTCGGACCCTTCGTCGGTCGTCTACGACGGACTCGCCGCCGCCAAGGCGCGGCGGGTCGACGTCGTCATCGTCGACACGGCCGGGCGCCTCCAAACCAAAGCCAACCTCATGGAAGAGCTCAAGAAGATGCACCGGATCATAGAGCGCGAGACGGGCGCCCCGCCCGACGAGACGCTGCTGGTCCTCGACGGAACGACCGGCCAGAACGCGATCTCGCAAGCCAAGCTCTTCAACGCGGCGACGAAGCTCACGGGCGTCGTCGTCACCAAGCTCGACTCGACGGCCAAGGGCGGCGTCCTGGTCGCGATCGTCGACACGCTGACGATCCCGATCAAGTTCATCGGCCTCGGCGAGGGGATCGACGAGCTGCGGCCCTTCGATCCGGCCGCGTTCATCAAGGCCCTCTTCGAGCCCGCGGCCTAGCTTTCAGAAGTGTGCCAGCACGCTGGCACACGCACGACGTACGCTCGGTTCCAGCAGCAAGCGATTCCGATAAGGAGCCTCAACGGCGATGGCGCAAGACGAGAAAACGGTCGCCCTGAACAACGCGCTCTCCCAGATCGAGCGCCAATTCGGGAAGGGCTCGATCATGAAGATGGGCGACTTCTCGGCGAGGATGGCGGTCGAAGCAATCTCGACCGGGTCGATCGCCCTCGACCTGGCCCTCGGGGTCGGCGGGCTCCCGCGCGGGCGCGTCGTCGAGATCTACGGCCCGGAGTCGAGCGGCAAGACGACGCTCGCGCTGCACGTGATCGCCGAGGCGCAGAAAGCCGGCGGCACGGCGGCCTTCGTCGACGTCGAGCACGCGCTCGACCCGACGTACGCGGCCGCTCTGGGCATCGATCTCGACAGCCTTCTGGTCTCGCAGCCGGATACGGGCGAGCAGGCGCTCGACATCGCCGAGATGCTGGTGCGCAGCAACGCGGTCGACGTCGTGGTCGTCGACTCGGTCGCGGCGCTCGTCACCAAAGCCGAGCTCGAAGGCGACATGGGCGACACGCACGTCGGTCTCCAAGCGCGCCTCATGTCGCAGGCGCTGCGCAAGCTGACGGCCGCGATCTCGCGCTCCAAGTGCGTCATGATCTTCATCAACCAGCTGCGCGAGAAGGTCGGCGTGATGTTCGGCAATCCCGAGACGACCTCGGGCGGCCGCGCCCTCAAGTTCTACGCTTCGGTCCGGCTCGACGTCCGCAAGCTCGAACAGATCAAGGTCGGGCAGGATGTCGTCGGCTCGCGCACGCGCGTCAAGGTCGTCAAGAACAAGGTCGCGCCGCCCTTCCGGCAGGCCGAGTTCGACATCACCTACGGCAAGGGGATCTCGAAGATGGGCTCGATCCTCGACGTGGCGCTCGAGCGGACGATCGTGGGCAAGAGCGGCTCGTGGTATACCTACGGCGACGTGCGCATCGGCCAGGGCCGCGAGAACGCCAAGGCCTATCTCGAAGAGCACGGCGACGTCGCCGAAGAGATCGCGAACAAGATCCGCCAAGCGCTGCGCGGCGCCGTCTCGAGCAACGGCGCGGGATCGCTCGTCGCGAGCGCCGCCGAAGACGAGTAGCGCCCGCATCGCGGCGCTGCGGCTGCTCGCCCAGCGCCGTCTCACCGAAGCCCAGCTCTGGTCGAAGCTGCTGCGCAAAGGTCACGCCGGCGAAGACGTGCGCAGCGCGGTCGAAACGTGCAAGAGCGACGGTTACCTCGACGACGATCTGTTCGCGCGCCTCTTCGTGGAAGGCAAAGTCAAGGCCGTCGGAGACGCGCGCCTGGTCGCGGAGCTGGTGCGCCGCGGCGTCGAGCGCGAGGCCGCGCAAGCCGCCGTCGAGCGGGCGCCCTGCGGCGAAAACGAGCGGCTGCTCGCGGCCGCCGAGAAGCTCTTCCGCACGCGTCCGGCGCTTTCGTATCCGAGCGCGGCCCGCTCGCTCGAGCGTCTCGGCTTTCCCACGCCCGCGATCTATCGCCTGCTCAGAGAGCGGATTCGTTGCGCCGGGGCGCCTTCCGACCGATAACCCTCGTGTGAAGCCGAGGATTCGTCCGCGAGGAGCCCGTACAGTCGCCGCTATGCGGTCTTTCGTCGCGGCGATACTCGCTGCGAGCCTTTTCTGTTGCGCTCAGCCGGCGCGCGCCGTCGAGTTGCAATCGATCGCCGCGGCCGCTTCGGCCTACCGCAACCCCAACGCTCACTTGCAGGAGATGTTCAGCGCCGCGCTCCTGAACACGAGCGAGCAGGCGACCATGGCCCCCGACGGCACGGCCTACGTGAAGACCGGCGACATCCCGGCCGAGTGGCTGCGCGATGCCAGCGCTCAGGTCCGGCCCTACCTGTTCTTCGCCAAGAGCGACATGCAGGTCGCGATGCTGCTGCGCGGCATCATCGCGCGGGAAGGGAAGTACCTGCAGGTCGATCCGTACGCCAACGCCTTCACCATCGACTATCGCGTCTGGGAAGAGAAGTTCGAGCTGGACTCGCTCGCGTACCCGATCGTCCTGGCCTGGAGCTATTGGAAGGCGACGGGCGACACGTCGGTTTTCACGACCGATCTGTCGCTCGGCTTCGACCGCGCGCTCGAGACGATGGAACGCGAACAGGACCACACGCACAACTCGCACTATACGCACAAGGAACTGCGCGACGACAACGGCGGTCCCAATCCCAACCCGGTCGCCTACACCGGAATGATCTGGACGGGCTTCCGGCCTTCCGACGACGCCTGCAAGTACAACTATCTCATCCCCTCGGAGATGCTGGCAGTGGTGGCGCTCGGCGACCTCGAGGAGATCGAGCGCGAGGTCTATCGCAATCTGCTCAAGTCCAATCGCGCCAAGACGCTGCGCGCCGAAGTGCAGGACGGCATCCAGGAGTACGGCGAGGTCTACACGCCGAACTACGGCTACGTGTACGCGTACGAAGTCGACGGGCTCGGCCACGAAACGCTGATGGACGACGCGAACGTGCCGAGCCTCCTCTCCGCGCCCTACATCGGCTACGTCAAGCCGGATAGCCCGGTCTACAAGAACACGCGCCGCTTCCTGCTCTCGAAGGACGATCCGTATTTCTACTCCGGCAAGGTCGCCAGCGGCATCGGCAGCGCGCACACCAACGACGGCTACGTCTGGCCGCTCGCGCTGATCATGCAAGGCCTCACGACGACCTCCGAGGTCGAGCGCCAGGCGGTGCTCAACGAGCTGCTGGCGAGCGATCCCGGCGACCACCTGCTGCACGAGTCGTTCGATCCCAACGACCCCGGCCGTTTCTCCCGCAAGGATTTCGGCTGGCCCAACGCGCTCTTCTCCGAGTTCGTGATGACGAACTTCGGCGGCACTCCCCAGATCCCGATGGGCAACACGAGCGACTTGGAATTCCGCGGCGAGTGAGCTCGCAGAACAAAGCCGACGTCATCCTCGGCCTGCAGTGGGGCGACGAGGGCAAGGGCCGCGTCGTCGACTACTACGCGGCCGACTACGACGTGGTCGCGCGCTTCGGCGGCGGCGACAACGCGGGGCACACGCTCGTCGTCGGCGACCGCAAAGTGGCGCTGCGCATCGTTCCCAGCGGCATCCTGCACCCGCGGCCCGAGCTCTTCATCGGCGGCGGGACGGTGGTCAGCCTCGAAGGGATCGCCGCCGAGCTCGAGATGCTGGCGGGGATCGGCGTCGACATCTCCCGCGTCAAGATCTCCGACCGCGCCCATCTCGTGCTGCCCTACCACGCCGCGCTCGACAAGGCCAACGAAGCCGCGCGCGGCGCCGACGCGCTCGGCACGACGGGGCGCGGGATCGGCCCGGCCTATACCGACAAGGCCGCGCGGCTGGGCATCACCTTCGGCGACCTGCGCAAGCGCGAGCGGTTCGCCGAAAAGATCCGCAAGCGTCTGCTCTTCCGCTCGCCGCTGTTCGCCCAGCTGCAGGCCTCGCCGCGCGAAGAGGACGTGATCGCGCAGACGCTCGCGCTGCTGCCGCGCATCCTGCCGCACGTCGTCGACGGCGTCGCGTACATCCACGAGGCGCTCGAGGGCGGCAAGCGGATCCTCGTCGAGGGCGCCCAGGGGACGCTGCTCGACGTCGGCTTCGGCACCTACCCCTTCGTCACGAGCTCGCACACGATCGCCGGCGGGGCCTGCATTGGCCTGGGGATCGGCCCGACGGCGATCGGCAGCGTCGTCGGCATCGTGAAAGCCTACTGCACGCGGGTCGGGGCCGGACCGTTCCCCTCCGAACTGCACGACGCGACGGGCGCGGAGCTGCGCGAGCGCGGCGCCGAGTTCGGGACGGTCACCGGCCGGCCGCGCCGCTGCGGCTGGTACGATGCCGTCGCCGGTCGCTACGCCGCGCGCCTCAACGGGCTCACGAGCGCCGTCGTCACCAAGCTCGACGTGCTGACCGGCCTCGAACGGATCGCGATCGTGCGCGGCTACCGCCTCGAAGGGCGCCCCGTCGGGTTCGGCGCCTCGGCCGAAAGCGGCCTCGAGCTCGATCTCGAGTGGTTCGAAGGCTGGAGCGAGGACCTCTCGCCCTACCGCCGCATCGCCGACCTGCCCCGCGCCGCGCGCGCCTACGTCGCCGCGATCGAAGATTCGCTCGCCGCCCCCGTCACCGCCGTCTCCCTAGGCCCCGAACGCCGCTCCCTCGCCCTCGCCTAGCCCCCTTCGACAAGCTCAGGGTGACAAAAGTGTGTCCCCCCGTCATGCTTGTCGAAGCATCGAAGGGTCGAAGCATTGCCGCGCCGGGAAAACGCGTGATGGAACGGCGGAGGGATTCGCGATGGCGAAGTTTCGATACCGTTTTCAAGCGCTGCTCGATGCGTTCGCCGGGCGGGAGCGCGCGGCCGAGGCGCTCTTGGCGCGAGCGCTCGCTGCGCGCCGTGCGGCGCAAGAGGTCGAGGTCCGTCTCGAGTGGCGCATCGGCGAGCTGCGGTGCGCGCGGCCGCTCGCGGCGCAGGCCTGGCTTCCGGCCGAGCTCGACCGCGCCGTCGCCGCCTTCGAGTGCCGGCGCGCCGAGCAGCGGCAGACGCTGGCCGCCCTCGACGCGCGGGTCGAAAGCGCGCGGGCAGAGCATCAGGAGGCGGCCCGGCGCCGCGCCGCCTTCGAACGTCACCGCGAGCGCGCGCTGGCCGCCTTCAACGCAGAGCAAGCCCGCCGCGAAAGCGCCGAACTCGACGAAGCGAACGCGCTGGTCTGCGGACCCGGCGGGCTGCGGCGCGAGGCGGGCGCGGCGCGGGTGCGAATTGACGACGAGGTGATCGTCCTGCATCGTCCGAGCGGCCACCCGATCGTCGTCAACGCCGACCTCATCGAGACGGTCGAGGTGGAGGACGGCGGCGCGACCGTCGTGACCCTGACCAGCGGGAACACGATCGTCGCGACCGAGAGCCCCGAGGCCGTGCGCGAGGCCGTCATCGAATTCCGCCGCCGCATCGCCTCCCCGCTCCGCTAGCACGATGCCGCGCCGCTCCGCCCGCACGATGCCGCGCCGCTCCGTTAGCACCGTGCCGGGAGGCTGAGGATGGAGATCGCGCTGGCGGGGCGGGCCGTCGCGGCGCTGGCCGCGATCGCTGCCGTGCTGCTGGGATTGCAGGCGGTCTTGCGCGCGGCGCTGCGCGGCTCGCTCGTGCCGGGCTCGCCGGGGCGGATCGTCAGGATCCTGGAGACGACCGCGCTTCCCGGCGCCGCGACCCTGCACGTCGTCGAGGTCGCCGGCCGCCGCTACGTCCTCGGGCGGGGCGGCGGGAGCGTCTCGCTGCTCTGCGAGCTGCCCGAGGACGGCAAGCGCTGACGTGCGCATCCTGCTGGCCGACGACGCGGCGGTCGTGCGCGAGGTGTTCGCGCGCATCGTGGCGCCCGCCGGATACGAGCTCGTGGGCTGGGCCGGCGAGGCCTCCCAGGCGGCCGCGCTGGCGGCGCGGCTCGCGCCGGACGTGGTCGCGATCGATTCGCGGCTCCCGCCCGCGGGCGGCCTGGAGGCGCTGGCCCGGATCCGGGCCGCGGCTCCGGCGGCCGCGCTCGTGCTCGTCGCGGCGGCCGGGGAACAGCAGCTCGTGCGCGAGGGCCTCGCCGCCGGGGCTCGCGGCACGCTCCTGCGGCCATTGCTCGCCTCGCAAGTTCTCGGCGTTCTGGCGGGCCTCGCAAGAACAGAAGTGCGGGGAAGCGAACGTTGAGCGCATGACACAGGGCTCAGGCATCGAGACCTACGCGAACGGCGCGAACTCACAACCTGCCGCCTCCGACGGCGCCGCCTCGCAGGTACGCGATAAGAGCCTGCGGCGCGCGTTGCTCTTCGTCGGCATCGCCGCGGCTTCGGCGGGCATCGCGTTCGCCATCGTGCGGGCCACGCTGGCACGTCCTCCTTCGGATCCGACGACCGAGCGCATCCAGCAGCTGATCGACGAAGCGAACCGGCTGCTGAAGCAGCTCGATGAGAAGAAGCCGGGTTAGCGCAGCGGAGACGTCATGAGCGCGGCTCCCGGAGCCGCCGCGACCGCGGGCGGACGCGGTTTGCGGAGCGGTGACGTCGTCGAGATCGACTGCACCGACCTCATCGCCAAGACGGGTCAAGCCGTCGGCCGCGCCGACGGGATGGTCGTCTACGTGCTGGGCCCGGTCCCCGGCGAACGCGCGCGCGTGCGCGTCGACGCCGTCAAGGCCAAGTACGCGGTGGCCGATTTGATCGCGCTGCTGGATCGCTCGCCCGACCGGGTCGAGCCGTTCTGCCGCGTATTCGGCACGTGCGGCGGCTGCCAGGTGCAGCACCTCGCCTACCCCGCGCAGCTCCTGTGGAAGAAACGCCTGGTCGAAAACGCCCTGCGCCGGATCGGCGGGATCGCCGGCGCTCGCGTCGGGCTGCCCGTCGGCATGGCCGAGCCGCGCGCCTATCGCAACAAGATGGCGCTGGTCGTCGATCGGAAAGCCGGCGAGCCGGCTTTCGGATTTTACGCGGCGCGGACGCACGACGTCGTCCCCGTCGAGACGTGTCCCGTCGTCATGCCCCAGCTCGACGGATACATCGGCGGCTTGTGGGCCGCCGCGCGCGCCCCCGAGAGCGGAGCGGCCTTCGAGGGGGCGCGGCACGTCATCGCGCGGGCCGGCCAAGCCTCGGGCCAGGGCGTCCTGTCGGTGACCACCGACCGTCCTTCGCCGGGGCTCGCCGCGTGCGGCGCGGCGCTGGCCGCGCACCTGCCCGGCATCGTCGGGATCGGCAACTCGTACGAGCCGCCGAGCGAGAACGCGGTGATGGGCCGGCGCAGCAACGTCGTTTACGGTTCGGCCGAGATGGAGGAAGCGATCGAGGGCGTGCGCTTCCGCGTCTCGCCGGCCTCGTTCTTCCAAGTCAACAGCGAGATCGTCGGCAAGATCTTCACGTATCTGCGCCCGCAGCTCCGCCACGCGCGCCGCCTCATCGATCTCTACTGCGGGGCGGGAACGTTCGCGCTCTACTTCGCCAAGAACGGCGCGCGGGTCGTCGGCATCGAGGAAAATCCCAACGCCGTGCGCGAGGCGCGCGCCAACGCCGCGCTCAACGATGTCGACGAACGGACGCTCTTCATCGCGGGACGCGTCGACGCGACGCTGCGCTCGAAGGTCGGCGTCGAAGCGCTCGGCGCGGCCGACGTCGTCTTCCTCGATCCGCCCCGCAAGGGCAGCGACGAGGCGACGCTCGACCTGCTGGTGAAGGCGCGCGTGCCGCACGTCTGGTACCTCTCGTGCAACCCGGCGACGCTGGCTCGCGATCTCGCGCAGCTCGTGCGCGGCGGATATACGCTCGACGCGGTGCAGCCGTTCGACATGTTCCCGCAGACGGGGCACATCGAGGCGCTCGCCTCGCTGCATCGCGCCGGCCTCGCACCGCTCGGCTTCCAGATCCTAGGAGAAGAAACGTAACGTGGCATCCGGCGACATCGACGTCGCATACGTCGCAAAGCTGGCGCGGCTCGCGCTCGAGCCGGCCGAGATCGAGCGCTTCGGCGCTCAGCTCGGCGCGCTGCTCGAATACGTCAAGGCGCTCGAAGCCTTGCCCGTCGCCGACGTCGCGGCGACCGCGCAGGTCATTCCCTCGACCAACGTGATGCGCGACGACGTCGCGGAGCCGTCGCTGCCGCGCGACGCCGTGCTGGCCGCCGCGCCGCAGCGGGAAGGGGCGTATTTCCGCGTGCCCCGCATCATCGCGGAGGAGGCCTGATGGCCGCCCCGAGCGCCCGCGAGCTGGCGCGCGCCGTCAACGTGCGCGAGCGTTCGGCGGGCGAGCTCGCCGAGGAGGCGCTGGCGCGCGTCGCCGAGCGCGACGGCGCCGTCGGCGCGTTCCTGTGGAGTTCGCCCGAGAACGTGCGCGAGCACGCGCGGCGCGTCGACGCGCGCGTCGCCGCGGGCGAGAGCCTGCCGCTGGCGGGCGTCCCGCTCGCCGTCAAGGACAACATGTGCCTGAGCGGCACGCCGACGACCTGCGCCTCGAAGATCCTCGCCGGCTGGGTCGCGCCCTACACCGCGACGGCGGTGCAGCGGCTGCTCGACGCGGGCGCCGTTCCGCTCGGCAAGACGAACCTCGACGAGTTCGCGATGGGCAGCTCCTGCGAGAACAGCGCGCTCGGCGTGACGCGCAACCCGTGGGACCTGGGGCGCGTCCCCGGCGGCTCCTCCGGCGGCAGCGCCGCCGCGGTCGCTTCGGGGCAGACGCTCGTGGGCTTGGGAAGCGATACCGGCGGCTCGATCCGCGAGCCGGCCGCGTTCTGCGGCGTCGTCGGCTTCAAGCCGAGCTACGGGCGCGTCTCGCGCTACGGCCTCATCGCCTTCGCCTCGAGCCTCGACCAGATCGGACCCTTCGCGACCAACGTGGCCGACGCGGCGCTGCTCTACGAGCTGATGGCGGGCAAGGATCCGCGCGACTCGACCAGCGTCGACCGGCCGGTCGAGTCCGCGCTCGCGGAACTCCCCGAGGACCTGCGCGGCGTGCGCGTCGGGATCGTGCGCGAGTTCGACTTGGCGAAGCTCGAGCCGGACGTGCGGGCCGTCTACGAACGTGCTTACCGCGATTTGGAGCACCTCGGCGCCGAGCTCGTCGAGGTCGCGCTGCCCAGCGCCGAGCACGGCGTGGCGACGTATTACCTGATCGCGCCGGCCGAGTGTTCCTCGAACCTGGCGCGCTTCGACGGGATGCGCTACGGGCTGCGCGTCGAGGCGGCCGACGTCGGCGCGACCTACGAGGCGACGCGCGCCGCGGGCTTCGGCGACGAAGTCAAGCGCCGCATCCTGATCGGCACGCACGCCCTTTCGAGCGGCTATTACGACGCCTACTACGTGCGCGCGCAGAAGGCGCGCACGCTCATCGCGGCGGATTTCGCCAAAGCGTTCGAGCGCTGCGACCTCATCGCCAACCCGGCCGCCTCGTCGCCGGCCTTCGCCTTCAACGCGAAAGCCGATCCGGTCAGCATGTATCTGATGGACTACTATACGATTCCGATGTCGCTGGCGGGCCTGCCCTCGCTGTCGGTTCCCTGCGGCTACGTGCAGCCCGCCGAGGCCGCGGGGCCGCTGCCGCTCGGTCTGGAGCTGACCGCGCCGCTCTTCGCCGAGCGCGGCCTGCTGGCGGCCGCGCACGCCTACGAACGCGGCACGCAGCGGGCCCGCGAGCACGCGCCGCCGCCGCTGCCCGCGGCCGTTCCGGGAGGCCGGGCGTGACCGCCACCGCCTCCGCGCCGGCGCTCGAGGTCGGCGGCGTCGCCTACGAAGCGGTCATCGGCATCGAGTGCCACGTCGAGCTGCGCACCGAGACGAAGATGTTTTGCGGCTGCCGCAACGTCTTCGGCGCCGAGCCGAACACGAACGTCTGTCCGGTCTGCCTGGGGCTGCCGGGCGCGCTGCCGGTCCCCAACCGGCTGGCGATCGAGCTGGTCGTCAAGGCCGGCTTGGCCTTCGGCGCCGAGATCCCGGCCTTCTCGAAATTCGACCGGAAGAATTACTTCTATCCGGACATGCCCAAGAATTACCAGATCTCGCAGTACGACGTGCCCTTCACGCTGGGCGGACTCGTCTCGTTCTGGCTCCCCGACGGCACGCAGCGCCAGGTGCGCCTGACGCGCATCCATCTCGAAGAGGATACGGGCAAGTCGCTGCACGCGGGCTCGAGCGACGGACGCATCGCGGGGAGCACGCACTCGCTGGTCGATTTCAACCGCGCGGGCGTGCCGCTGATGGAGTGCGTCTCGGAGCCCGACATCCGCAGCGCCGCCGAAGCGGTCGCGTATCTCGGCGCGCTCAAGCGCACCTTCGTCGCGCTCGGCGTCAGCGACGTGAAGATGGAAGAAGGCTCGCTGCGCTGCGACGCCAACGTTTCGATCCGCCCGGCCGGTACGAGCGCGCTCGGCACCAAGACCGAAATCAAGAACATGAACTCGTTCCGCAGCGTCGAGCGCGCGATCGAGAGCGAGCTCGCGCGTCAAGTCGAGATCCTCGCGAGCGGCGGACGCATCGTGCAGGAGACGCGCGGCTGGGACGAAGCCGAAGGCGCCACGCATCCGATGCGCAGCAAGGAGCAGGCGCACGACTACCGTTACTTCCCCGACCCGGATCTCGTCCCGGTCGAATACGCCGCGCGCGACGTCGCGCGCCTGCGCGCCGCGCTCGGCCCGCTGCCGCAGGCGCGGCTCGACCGGCTGATCCTGCGCGACCGGCTCTCCGTCGCCGCCGCCCACCAGCTCGTCGACGGCGGCCTCGCCGCCTATTACGAAGAGGCCGCCGCGCACAGCGGCAAGCCCCAGGCGACGGTCAACTTCGTGCTCGGCGACCTTTCGCGCTTGGCCAACGAGACGGGCGTCGCGGTCGCCGCCTCCGGCGTCTCGCCGCAAGCGCTGGCCGAGCTCGTGGCGCTCACCGATGCCGGGACGATCAACTCGAAGACCGCCAAAGAGCTGCTCGTCCGTCTGTGGAGCGAGGGCGGTTCGCCCGGCGCGATCGTCGAGGCCGAGGGCCTGGGCCAAGTCAGCGACGCCGGCGCGATCGACGCGATCGTCGCCGCCGTGCTCGAGGCCAATCCCAAGACGGTCGCGGATTTCCGCGCGGGCAAAAGTAAGGTGATGGGCTTCCTCGTCGGTCAAGTCATGAAGCAAAGCCGCGGCAAGGCGAACCCGTCGCTGGCCGAGGAGCGGTTGCGCGCCCGCCTGGGCGAAGGCGCGGGCTGACGGCGCGCGATGCCTGAGCTCGAGTTCGCCGTGCCCGAGGTTGCCGCGCTTCCCGCAGCGGCGGAGGTTGCAGCGCCGCCGCCTGCGCTCGCCGACGCGCGGAGCCTGGAGGCGCTCGATTTCGAGGCGGTGCGCGCGCTCGTCGCACGGCACACGATGACCGACCGCGCCACGGCGCGCGCGCGCTCTCTCGTTCCCGAGACGGCGCTGGTGACGGTCCGCGAAGAGCAGGCCGCGACGCGCGAGATGCGCGCGATCGCGAACGACGGTTCGTTCGGGCTGCCGCGCATCGTCGAGGTCGGCGAAGCGGTCGAACGCGCGGCGCGCAGCGGATCGCTCGGCCCGCAGGAATTGCGCGACGTGGGGATCGCGCTGGCGGCGAGCGATGCGGCCGTGCGGCGCGTCCGCGGCAGCGAAGCGCCGGTCCTGCGCCTTCGCTGCGAGCGGGCGCGGCCGCTTCCCGAAGTCGCGGCGGCGATCGATCGTGCGATCGGCGAGCGCGGCGAGGTTCTCGACCGCGCTTCGCCCGCGCTCGCGCGCTTGCGGCGCAACGCGATCCTCGCGCAGGACGAAGCGCGCGAGCGCTGTCAATCGATCCTGCGTTCGCCCAAGTATTCCCGCGCGATTCAAGACTCGGTCGTCACGGTGCGCGACGGACGCTTCGTCGTTCCCGTCAAGGCCGAGTTCAGCGGCTTGCTGCCGGGCGTCGTGCACGACACGTCGGCCAGCGGTCATACGCTCTTCGTCGAGCCGCTCGACGCGCTCGACGTCAACAACCGCGTGCGCACGCTGCGTCTCGAGGAGGAGCGCGAGGTCGCGCGGATTCTGGTCGAACTTTCCGGACTGGTCGGGCGCAACGCCGTCCAGGCCGAGACGAACCTCGAGGTTCTCGCCACGCTCGATCTCGTGCTGGCACGCGCGCGCGTCGCGCAGGCGATGCGCGCGGTCGCGCCGGTCGTCGTCGACGAGCCGCGCGTCGCGATCTTCGAAGGGCGCCATCCTCTGCTCGGCGAGCGCGCCGTTCCGCAGTCGCTCGCGCTGGGCGACGACGTGCGTTTCATCGTCATCAGCGGGCCGAACATGGGCGGCAAGACGGTCGCGCTCAAGATGCTCGGGCTCTACGTCGCCATGGCCTATTGCGGGCTGCAGCTTCCCGCCGCCGACGGGACGACGATCGGGAGCTTCGACTTCATCGGCTGCGACATCGGCGACGAGCAGTCGATCGCCGAGAACACGTCGACCTTCTCGGCGCACCTGCAGCGGCTGCGCACGCTCGTCGAGGCGGCCGGTCCGCGCTCGCTGGTCCTCGTCGACGAGATCGCCGGCGGCACCGAGCCCGCGGCCGGGGCGGCGCTGGCGATCGCGCTGCTCGAGCACCTGCTGGCGCGCGGGGCGCGCGGGGTCGTGACCACGCACAGCACCGAGCTCAAGCTGTTCGCGCATTCCACGGCGGGCGTCCGCAACGCCAGCGTGCGCTTCGATCCGCACAGCTACGCGCCGACTTACCATCTCGATCTCGGCTCGCCGGGGCAATCGCTGGCCCTTCCGTTGGCCCGATCGCTCGGACTCGACCCGTCGGTCGTGGCCCGCGCCGAGGGCCTTCTCTCGGAGAGCGAGCGCGACTACGATCGGGCGCTGGCGGAGCTGGCCGAGATTCGCGCGGCCGCCGCCGTCGAGCGCGACGCGCTCTCGCGCGAACGCGCGCAGCTGGCCGCGATCGAGCAGACCGCGCGGGGCCGTTCCGAGTCGCTCGAGCGCGAGCGGCGCAAGCTCGCGCGCGAAGCGGAGCAGCGCCTGACGCACGCGCTGCGCGAGTTCACGGCCGAACTGCAGCGGCGCGGTTTCGAGCGGGCTCCGGCTCGCCAGCGCGTGACGGCGGGGCAGTCCGCGCTGCTCGGCCGCGTGCTCGAAGACGTGCATCGCGACCTCGGCCTCACGCCCGCACCGGCCCCCGCGCCGGCGACTCCGGCAGGGGCGAGAGGGGCGAAGGTTGCGAAGCCGGCGATCGCCGTCGGCGACACGGTCGCCCTCGAAACGCTCGGCGGCGAGGGGACGGTCATCGACGACTACGGCGACACGCTGCTCGTCGCGATGGGTGCGATGAAGACGGTCGTTGCCAAGACGCAGGTGCGCGTCGTGCGGACGGCCGAAGCGGCCGCCGCGCGGCCGCGCGTGAAGGCCAAGAGCGGCGAGGCGACGCTCGACGCGGCCAGCTCCGTGCGTCCCGAGCTCGACGTGCGGGGCAAACGCCTGGTCGAGGCGGAGCCGCTCGTCGACAAATGGCTCGGCGAAGCGCAGCTCGTCTCGCTTTCGCCGCTGCGCTTGATTCACGGTAAGGGAACGGGCTTGCTCGGGCGCGGGCTGCAGCAGATCTTGCGCGAGCGCGCCGGCATTCGCTCCCTCCGCTACGGCAACGCCGACGAAGGCGGGAGCGGCGTCACGATCCTGGAACTCGAGTAGCCTCCGATGGAAACGACGAGGCGCCTCACGCCGCGCGAGCAGGCGCAGATTCTAGTCGACGGCTGCGAGCACGTCGAGACGCACGCCGAGCTCGAAGAGCGCATCGCGGGGAAGGGACGGCTGACGGTCAAGCTCGGGATCGACCCGACCGGCTCGTTCCTGCACCTCGGCCACGCCGTCGTGCTGCACAAGATGCAGCAGTTCGTCGAGCTGGGCCATCGCGTCGTGCTCATCATCGGCGATTTCACCGGGCGGATCGGGGATCCGACCGGCCGCAACGACACCCGTCCGCCGCTGACCGACGAGCAGATCGCGGCGAACATGCGCGACTACCGCGAGCAAGCCGGCAAGGTGCTCGACCTCGAGCGCGTCGAGATCGCGCAGAATTCGACCTGGCTGGCGAAGCTCGGCTTCGGCGACCTCATCGGCCTGCTCTCGCACGTCACGGTCGCGCAGTTGCTTTCGCGCAACGACTTCGCCGCGCGCTACCAGACGTCGGTGCCGATCTCGCTGCACGAGCTGCTCTATCCGATCGCGCAGGCGTACGACAGCGTCGCCATCGAGGCCGACGTCGAGTTGGGCGGCTCGGACCAGCTCTTCAACTTGCTGATGGGCCGCGAGTATCAGCATCGGGCGGGTCAGCGCAAGCAGATCTGCATGACCACGCAGATCCTCGAGGGGACCGACGGCGTCATCCGGATGGGCAAATCGCGCGGCAACTACATCGGCTTGACGGAATCGTCGAGCGAGCAGTTCGGCAAGCTGATGAGCGTTCCCGACGACCTCATACCGCGCTACATGCAGCTCGCCGCGTTCAGGCCGGCCTCCGAGGTCGAAGCGCTGGCGAACGCGCTCGGGAACGGTTCGCTCCACCCGATGGTCGCCAAGAAAGCCTTGGCCGAGACGATCGTCGCGCGCTACCACGGCCTGGCCGAAGCGCGGGCCGCGCGCGAGCGCTTCGAGGCGACCGTGCAGCGCGGCGAGCTCCCCGGCGACATGCCACAGATTCGCTCGGGTCCGTGGCGGACGCTCGCCGAGGCGCTGGTCGGGACCGGTCTGGCGCAGAGCAAGCGCGAGGCCGAGCGGCTCGTCTCCGGGGGAGGCGTGAAAGTCGACGGCGTCGTCGCGCACGACGCCCGCGGGCCCTGGCCGGGCCAGGCCGTGCTCTCGGTCGGCGCGCGCCGCTTCGTGCGCGTCGTCCCCGCCGAGGAGGGCGCGCCCCGAGCATGAGCGACGGGCACGACGCCCCTTCACCGCAGCCTCGCACCTACGGCGCTCAGCCGCTCATCAGCGGCTCGACGCTGACCTGCACGCGCTGCGGGCGGATCTATCGTTTTCCCAGGCCGGGCGGGCACTCGGTCTTCTGCGAGTGCGGCTGGCACTACAGCAACGTCGAAGGGCGGATTCTCGAAGCGTTCCGCCCCCGCTTCGGCTAGCGTCTTAACCCGGGCCCGACGACTCCCGCGCCTCGAGCCGCGCGGCGAGCGCTTCGACCGCCTCGCGCGAGAAGTCGTAGCCTTCCTTGCAGAACTCGCAGACGACTTCCGTCTGCGGCTGCTCGGCGGCGATTTTCCGCAGCTCGTCGCGCCCCAGGCCGAGCAGCGCGCTTTCGACGCGCTCGCGCGAACACGTGCAGGTGAAGCGGGCGTCGTAGGCACGCGTGAAGCGCATCGGAAGCTCGCCCGAGAGCGCGCGCGCGAGGTCTTCAGCGCTCGCGCCGCGGTCGATCTGGGTCGTGACGGGCGGCATGGCGCCGGCCCGTTCTTCCAGCATCGCGATCGCGCGCTCGTCGGCGCCGGGCAGGACCTGGGCGACGATTCCGCCGCTCGCCTTGATCCCCGCGGGGTTCGCCAGCACTCCGAGCGCCACGACGCTGGGGATTTGCTCCGAGGTCGCGAGATAGGAGCTGATGTCGTCGCCGATCTCTCCGCTGACGAGCTCGACGATTCCCACGTACGGCTGCCCGACCTCGAACGAGCGCGTCACCTGCAGGTACCCGCGGCCGACCGCCCCGCCGACGTCGAACTTGCCGCGCTCGTTGAGCGGGATGTCGACGTAGGGATGCCGGGCATAGCCGCGGGCGCCGATCTGTGCCGGTCCGTTGAGGTGCGCGTCGGCCACGAGCCCGCGCAGCGGGCCGTCGCCGGCGATCTGCAGCGTCAGGCGCTCGCGGCCTTTCAGGCTCGCGCCGAGCAGTGTCGCGCCGGTGAGCAAGCGTCCGAGCGCTGCGCTCGCGGTCGGCGCGAGCTGCTGGCGGCGCTGCATCTCGCCCACGAGATCCGTCGTTATGCCGGCGACGATCGAGAAGCTGCCGTCGGCGGCGGTGGCGGTGACGATCCGGTCCGGCATCGGTCGCCACTTTCCGAGGTCGCACCCATTTCCTCCACGAACCTCGCAGCGCTATGAACATCCTGGTCATCCACGGGCCGAACTTGAATTTGCTCGGGACCCGCGAGCCGGAGATCTACGGAGACACGACGCTCGCCGAGATCGACAAGCACATCGCGCACGAGGCGGAACGCCTGCGCGTGCGCGTCACCTGCGTTCAGCACAACACCGAGGGCGGGATCATCGAAGCGCTCCACGACGCCCGCGACAAGTACACGGGGATCGTGATCAACGCCGGCGCCTTCACGCACTACGCCTACGCCATCCGTGACGCGATCGCGGCAGTCGGAATTCCTACTGTCGAAGTTCATATGTCGAACGTCCATGCCCGGGAGGCGTTTCGCGGTCACAGCGTCATCGCGGGAGTTTGCCGCGGAACGATCTCCGGCTTCGGATGGGCGTCGTATCTTCTCGGGCTTCGAGCCCTCGCCGCCTCTAGGGGGGAATGAGCGAAATACACCTCGTGTGTTTGCATCGTCACATGATGCGGGGCAGGAGCGACCGAAGCGGATGCCAATTAGCCTGGCGACGCGGGGTGTGACGCCTTCTTCTCACCACCGTGTTGGGTCATATAGGAACCCAGGCGGCCACTCGTCTTAATTCTGGAGATTCAAGGTTGACAAAAGCCGAGCTAGTCGATGCCATCGCCGAGGAAACCGAGTTCTCAAAGCGCCAGGTCGGCGAGCTGGTCGATCAAGTCCTCGATCAAATCAAGAACGCGCTTGCAAAGGGCGATCGCGTGCAGCTGATTCCCTTCGGCAGCTTCGTCGTGCGCGACCGCAACAAGCGAGAAGGGCGCAACCCCAAGACGGGTGCCAAGCTCACGATTCCGGCCCGCAAGGTTCCCGCGTTCAGCGCCGGCAAGGGCCTGCGCGATGCAGTCGCGGGCACCAAGAAACGCGCCGCCGCGAAGAAGCGCTGAGGATCGCGCTCCGGCCGTTTCTCGCGAAAACGGCCGGGCCACAATGGACTGCGGCGGTCGACTGCGAAGACGAGGACCGAACGGGCAGTGGCGCAGCTTGGTAGCGCACCAGTCTGGGGGACTGGGGGTCGCAGGTTCAAATCCTGTCTGCCCGACCACGCTCGAGAAGCACCTCCTCTGGGAGGTGCTTCTCGCTACTTCGAAGCGGCGGGCGAGTGCGTCTTCGCCCACGCCGCGCGGGCCTTGGCGCAGCCGGCGTTATCCCACGGAATGTCGATCTGCGTATTGTCGATGAGCGTGACGTTGCAGGTCGCGGGATGCGAGGCGTCGCTGGAGCCGCCGCTCGAAGCGGAAGACGCGCTGCCGCCGGGCTGCGCCATCCACGTCGAGCCGTCCTCGTATTTGATCGCGTCGACCGAGCAACGCACCGCGTAGACCGCGGCCCACTGGTTGGCACTCTGCCAGCCGTTGCCTTTGACGCTCGCGCCCGGCTTCCACGAGCCGGTGATCGTCCCGTACTGCGCGCCGAGGTGATTCCCAAAAGGACTGAAGTAATCGAACAGCAGCCGCACCGCGGTCACCGCCTGGGTGGCGTGGACCGTGAAATCCGCGTCCTCGTCGACGAAGTTGCCGTCGTTGTGAAGGTACGCCTGGCATCTGTCGATGGCGATCGGCGCGTCGCTCTGCGGGATGATCTGCGTGGAGAGCTGCGTGTCGGCAGCCGAGGCCGGCGCGAGCGTCGCGTTCGCGAACAGGAGCGCCGCCGCGGCCGCGGCGAGGCACGCCGGAAGAAGACGTGTTTTCTTTCTCACGAGTGGGCGATTTCACGAAGAACCGCCCGCGGCCTTCGAAAAAGGGTCGCAGGGCCTCTCCGCGCGAGGCCCTAACTCTGGGCAATCGTGCAGACTGAGGCCCGGGCCGAACTTCCGAAGACCTACGATCCCGCCGCCGTCGAGGCTCGCCGCTACCGCTTCTGGCTCGAGAGCGGCGTCTTCCACGAAGAGCCGGACCCGGCCCGGCCGCCGTTCGTCATCTCGATGCCGCCGCCCAACATCACCGGGCGCGCCCATCTGGGGCATGGCTCGACTTACACGCCGATGGATATCCTGACGCGCTACCATCGCATGCTCGGCGAGAACGCGGATTGGGTTCCCGGCCAAGACCACGCCGCGATCGCCACGGAAGCGGTCCTCGTGCGCGAGCTCGCCAAGGAAGGCTTGACGCGTGACGGGTTGGGCCGTGAGGCGTTCCTAGCAAGGGCTTGGCAGTGGCGCGAGCAATACGGCGGCGCCATCAACGAGTCGTTTCGCACGCTCGGCTTCGGACCGGATTGGGCGCGCGAGCGCTTCACGATGGATCCCGGCCTCTCGGCCGCCGTCATCAAGGTTTTCGTCGAGCTGTACCGCGACGGCCTGATCTACCGCGGCACGCGACTGGTGAACTGGGATCCGGTCTCGCGTTCGACCCTCTCCGACGCCGAAGTGGAAGACGAGGAGCGCGACGGCTTCCTCTGGCATATCCGCTACCCCGCCGTCGACGGCACGTTCGCCGTCGACGTGGCGACGACGCGGCCCGAGACGATGCTCGGCGACACCGCCGTCGCGGTCCATCCCGACGACGAGCGCTACACCCACCTCGTCGGCCGTCACGTCCTCCTGCCCCTCGTCGGAAAGCACATCCCCATCGTGGCCGACGCCGCCGTCGAACGCGACTTCGGGACCGGTGCGGTGAAGGTCACGCCCGCGCACGACGCGCTCGACAACGAGATCGGCGAACGGCACGAGCTCGCGATGCCGAGCGTCATCGGCTTCGACGGGAAGATGACGGACGAAGCGCCGGAGAAATACCGCGGGCTGAGCGTCGCCGAGGCGCGCCGCGCCGTCGTCGCGGATCTGAAAGCGGAAGGCTACCTGATCGACGTCGAGCCGCGCCGCCACGTCGTCCCGGTCAGCTCGCGTTCCGGCGCCGTCGTCGAGCCGCTGCTCTCGCTGCAGTGGTTCTGCAAGATGGAAACGCTGGCCAAGCCGGCGCTGCAGGCGTATCTCGACGGCCGCATCCGCTTCGTCCCCGAACGCTTCGGAAGAACCTACGAACACTGGCTCGAGAATATAAAGGACTGGAACATCTCGCGCCAGGTCTGGTGGGGTCATCAGCTCCCCGTCTGGTACGGCCCCGACGACGAGGTCGTCGTCGCCGAGACGGAAGCGGAAGCCTACGCGATCGCCCAACGCGATTTCGGCGTCGTCGAACTGCGGCGCGACCCCGACACGCTCGACACCTGGTTTTCGAGCGGCTTGTGGCCGTTCTCGATCCTCGGCTGGCCGGAGCGAACGCTCGAGCTCGAGCACTGGTATCCCAACCAAGTCATGATCACCGGGCGCGACATCATCTTCCTGTGGGTCGCGCGCATGGTGATGCTCGGCATGCGCTTCGCCGGCGACATCCCGTTTCGCGAGGTCTTCATCGCGCCGCTGGTCTTCGACATGCACGGCCGCAAGATGTCGAAGAGCCTCGGCAACGCGATCGATCCGATGGACCTCGTCGAAAAGTACGGTGCCGATGCAACCCGCTTCGGCGTCGTGCGCCAGATGCGGCTCGAATCGCAGGAGCTGCGCTTCGACGAGCGCTTCTGCGAGAAGGCGCGCGAATTCAACAACAAGATGTGGAACGCGCTGCGCTATGTGAAGAGCCTGCCCGAAGGCCTCCCGCCGGCCGGCACGCTGCCCGAGCTCGCAGACCTCTCGCTCGCCGACCGCTGGATCCTGACGACGCTGCACGACACCGTCGCCAAGGTGACCGCCGCGCTCGACGGCTTCGCCTTCGGCGTCGCGGCCGACGCGCTGCTCGACTTCGTCTGGTACAGCTTCTGCGACTGGTACGTCGAGGCGACGAAAGTGCCGACGCCGACGCGCGCGAGCGTGCTGTCGTACGTGCTGAACGCCGCCGTGCGGCTGCTGCACCCGATCGCCCCCTTCGTGACCGAGGAGATCTGGCAGGCGCTGCCGCACGACGGCCGGACGATCGTGACCGCCTCCTGGCCCGACCCCGCCGAGATCCCCGTCGACCGCGCAGCCGCGGCCCGCTACGCGACGCTGCAGGCCGTCGTCGGCAAGGCTCGCGACATGCGCGCCCAGCTCGGCCTGCCGCCGCGCGAGAAGCTGACGATCGAGGTCCCGGCGACCCTCGACGAAGGGGCCCGCGCGCTCCTCGCGCTGCACGCCAATGCGACCCTGGCGAGCCCGCGCGCGAACGTGCGCCTGGAAGCGAATCTCCACGAGAGCCTCGTCACGACCGACTCGCTGCTGGCCGCGACCGTCCGCGCCCCGGCCGCCGTCTTGCGGGAGCGCTACGGCAAGGAGCTCGACCGGCTCGACGGAGAGGTGGCGCGCCTGGAGAAGAAGCTCGGCAACGAGCAGTTCGTAGGCAAGGCGTCGCCCGACGTGGTTGCGAAAGAGCGCGAGAAGTTGGCAGGTTACGAGGCGGAACGCGCTCGGGTGCGCGGCCGGCTCGCGGCCCTTGAGGCGGAGGAGTTGGCATGAAGAGCGCGCTCGACGTGCTGCGCGAGCGAACGCTGATGTCGGCGCAGCAGATCGACCGCATCATCGCGCGCCTCGCCCACCAGATCCTCGAGCCCGACGACGCCCAGGACGGCGTCTCGCTGATCGCGATCCGCCGCGGCGGCGAGCAGCTCGCGCGGCGCCTGGCCGCCAAGATCGAGGAAATCAGCGGCCAGCGGCCCGGCATCGGCTTCCTGAACATCAACCTGTACCGCGACGACGACGTCGCCCGCGCCCTCCCCGAGTCCGAGATTCACGAGGATCTCAACGGGAAGGTCGTGATCGTCGTCGACGACGTGCTCTACACCGGCCGCACCGTGCGCTCCGCGCTCGACGCCGTCACCGACCTCGGCCGCCCGCGCGTGATCCGGCTCGCCGTGCTCGTCGATCGGGGCCTGCGCGAACTTCCGATCCAGGGCGACTACGTCGGCCGCGTGATCCCGACCAGCCGCCGCGAGCACATCCAAGTCTATCTCGGCAAATCGTACTCGGAAGACGACCGCGTCGTGATCCGCAACGAAGCCGATGCCGGCGCGTAGCCTGCTCGATCTCGACGACTTCACGCGCGAGGAGATCTACGACGTCCTCGAGCGCGCTCGCCGTTTCCACGTGCAGGCGCCGCCGCGCGACTTGCTGCGCGACGTCTGCGTCGTCAACCTGTTCTTTGAAGCGAGCACGCGCACGTACACCTCATTCGCGATCGCCGAGCAGCGCGTCGGCGCGGACGTCGTCACCCTTCCCCCGGGCTCGTCGAGCTTGGGGAAAGGCGAGACGATCGCCGACACCGCGATCACGCTCTCGGCCATGGGCGTGCGCGTCATCGTGACGCGCCATCCCGAATCCGGTTTTCCGTATCGCCTGGCCGAATCGTTCGAGGGCCACGTCGTCAACGCCGGCGACGGCCGGCACGCGCATCCCACGCAGGCGCTGCTCGACCTCCTCACGCTGCAGACCGAATTCGGGAAGGTGGAAGGCTTGCGCCTGGCGCTGGTCGGCGACATCCTGCACAGCCGCGTCGCCCGCTCGAACATCCTCGGCTTGCGCGCCCTCGGCGCCGAGGTCGTCCTCGTCGGCCCGCCGACGCTGCTCCCCGAAGCGATGGCGCGCGAAGGCGTGCGCATCGAGCGCGACCTCGACGCGGTCCTCCCCGAAGTCGACGCCGTGATGCTGCTGCGCATCCAGCGCGAGCGCATCGCCGCGGCGGTCCTCCCTTCGCTCGACGACTACGCCCGCAATTACCGGCTCGACGCGCGCCGCATGGCGCTGCTCCCGCCGCGCGCGATCGTGATGCACCCCGGCCCTTACAACCGCGGCGTCGAGCTGACCGAGGACGTCTTCCGCTTCCACGGCTGGCGCTACGCCCAGCAGGTCCAGCACGGCGTGTACGTCCGCATGGCCGTCCTCGACTTCCTCGTCAACGGCGTTGCGAGCGCCGCCCCGGTCGCCTCCGCGACCCGCACGTAACCCCGTTCGCAGCCGGTTACCAAATAGAAACTACAGCACCGATATGATACGCTAATCGCAACGCGAAAAGATTAGCAGTAACACGCCGCGGGCAGGGAAGCGCGCGCGTTCACCGTATGAACCGGCGCTATGAAGAATTTGCCTCTTGCAACTCGATCCTTATTCGCCCCCGTTCTCGCCGCAGCGCTGACGGCAACGGCGGCGGCCTCCACGATCGTGGGCGACCCCGGCCACTCGTCGGCGCAATTCAGCGTGAAGCACCTCGCCATCACGACGGTTACAGGAACGATACCGGTGCTCTCGTGGAGCGCGACGGCGAATGCGGCGCTGATCCCCGATGCGATCGTCGCCACGCTCGACGCCAAGAACATCGACACGAAGAACCCCGACCGCGACAAGGACTTGCGCGGAAGCTCCTGGTTCAACGTGGACAAGTACCCGACGATCGCCTTCAAGAGCACGAAGATCGTCGCCGGCCCGAACAACACGTTCAAGGCCACCGGCGGCCTCACCATCAACGGCATCACGAAAGCCGAGACGCTCGACGGAACCTTCGAAGGGAGCGCCGTCGACGGTTACGGAAACAAGCGCGCGGGCTTCAGCGCGACGGCGACGATCGACCGCCGCGACTTCGGCTTGAACTTCGGCGCGACGACGCCGGGCGGCGCGCTCGTCGTCTCGAACGACGTGACGCTGACGATCGAAGCCGAAGGGATCGTGAAGAACTAGG
Source organism: Vulcanimicrobiota bacterium (assembly GCA_963834485.1). Classification (GTDB taxonomy): domain Bacteria; phylum Vulcanimicrobiota; class Vulcanimicrobiia; order Vulcanimicrobiales; family Vulcanimicrobiaceae; genus CAWICD01. Next base: position 151,488 of record CAWICD010000006.1, on the reverse strand, counting down.
CCCCTTCCCGCCCGCCTGCCGCTGCTTCGCGTGCGCGCGAAGCGCGCTCGTCAGGGATAGTTGTCGATCTCGCCTCCGGCGATCGCAGCGCTCGCACTCGAGGGAAGAATCGCGCCGGCCGGGCGCGTGAGCGGGTCCGTGACCGAGGCGTACGTGTCGATTTGCAAGACGTAGGAGTTGTCCGTCGCGCCGCCGACGCCGAGCGAATCCTGCACCTGCCCCGTCTTGCTGATCGTGAAGAAGTTGACATACCAGTACTCGGTGATCCCGGACGGTATCCCGGCCGGAGTCGGCGACGCGGAAGGCGAGGCGCTCGGCGAAGCGGAGGGCGAGGCGCTGGGCGACGCAGAGGCCGAGGGCGAAGCAGACGTCCCCGGCGAGGGCGTCGTGCTGGGGCAGGGGTTGGAAATCTGCAAGGGGTTGTTGAGCTGACTGCGAGTGAACGTCAGTTGGAACTCGTTCCCCTGGCCGTTGTCGTTGAGGACGAGCTGCGTCGTCGAAGCGCCCAGCGGGACGGTGATCGGATTGGGCGGGTTCGACGTGCCGGGCGTCGCCACGTATTGGTAGAGCAGCGGATACGCGGAAGCGCCGCCGGTGCTCGCCCCGAGGACGAAGGCGTACGAGTAGTTCAGGAAAGTCGTCGCGTACGCGTTCGGGTACGGCTCTCCGCCGGTGCCGCAGGTGTTGAAAACGATGACGTAATTGTAGTTGTTGAAATCCATGGCCTGCGCCGTCCGGAAGCGGATGACCATGTGTCCCGCGAGGTTGCTGGTGTTCGGCGAAGGCGTCACCTGGTGGCCGCACGCGACTAAGAGGACGGAGAGCGCGAAGGCGAGCGTGAATCCGGCAAAGGCGAAGCGGCGCAGCATGGTTTCCTCACAGGTGCCGTTGTGGTCGTTTCTAGCCTTGCCTTTCGGCGCGGCGTGGCCCTTTGTTTCCCAGCTTCGGCCGCGATCGAGCGGCGGCGCGCCTCAGCCGCGCGTGATGAAATACCACATCGCCCAGAAGACCAGCCCGCACCACAGGAGCAAGAGCGTCCCGATCCAGTCGAATCCCTCGCGCCGCTCGGCGCACTCGGGCGCGCTCGCCGGCGCCACGCCGTGGGCCCTGCGCTCGTCGACCGGGAGCCGGACGAACTCGCGCGCCGGCACGACCGCGATCCACGAATCCTGCCGGCTGTTGCGAATCAAGAGTTCGTGACCCGTCCGCTCGTTCATCGCTCGCCCGAATCGCCTCCGTGGTCGTTTCGCGCGCGGCTTCCGCAGCCGGTGCGATCGCCGACTCCATCATCAGTTTAGCATTTCCGCCGCGGGCGAGCATACCGTGAAACGTGGAACCGCGAATTCTGGGAAAACCGCCTCGCTCGGTCGGGTCGAGAGACGGAGCCGTCGCCGCCCGGGCGCCGCGCGGTCCTTGAAGCCGGCGCGGCTTTCGGTGTATTCTATGGGGTGTTCTTCGTGTGGGAGACGGATCGAGGGTCGGTGATGGACTTCAGCGTGCGAACGAGTGGAATTGCGACGGCGGCCCTGGCTGCGCTGCTGGCCTCGGGCGCGGCCTTCGCGCAAGCGCCCGCGTCTCCGCCCCAGACTCCGTCGTACGCGCGGCCGAGCGGCGAGGAGACGATCGCCGGCCGCATCGCCTCGATCGGCGGAAAGTACGACCTCGAAGTGCGCGACGACCGCGGCTTCGTCGACCGCATCGCACTCCGCCAGGGCACCGTGATCGATCCGACCGGCATCCAGCTCGCGCCGGGAATGCGCGTGACGATCGTCGGTGAAAACAAAGGCCGAACCTTCGCCGCCAACGAGATCGACGTGGTCGACGTCGCCTACGGCCCGCCCTATCCCTACTGTTGCCCGCCCTACCCCTATCCCTACTGGGGCCCCTACCCCTATTGGGGCCCGGCCTACTCGTTCGGATTCGGATTCCGCGGCGGCTGGCGCTAGCGCGCCGCCCCGTCCCCGCCGGCCGAAGCTAACTCCGCTCGCCGTTCGCCGCGACGAGAAAGCCGATCGCCTCGCGGTCGCCCGGGTCGAGCCGTTGGAACGCGACGCTGAAGCCGCACGTCCCGTCGTCGGCCGGGGCGTGCGAGACGACCGTCCCGCGCAGCAGCATCTCGCGGCCCAGGCGCGGCAGCGGAAGCGACACGACGACCTGCGTGCCGTCCGCGCCGCTGCCGTCGTTCTCGCCGATGAAGCGCAGGCCGCCCGCGCCGATGTTGACGACCCAGCCGGTATGGCGTTCGCCCGCCTGCACCCATTGGTACGTCGCTGAAAGAGAGACGTCGGCGCGCGGATAGCGCCGTTCGACGAAAGCGCGTTCGCCCATAGGATGACTGTAACCGAAATGCGGCCCGGCAGGAACGCCCCCAAGCAGAAACTCCGGAGCCGCCGGCCCCGGAGTTCGCTTCGGTCTGCCCCTTGGAGCGGCGCCGCCGCCTTCCTCAGCCTTGGTAGAGGCCGCCGTTCATGTTGAGCGAGAAGCCGGTGATGTACGCGCCGTCGACGGCCAGGAAGCGTACGCCGCGCGCGACTTCTTCCGGCGTGACGGCGCGGTGCAGCGGGATCTTCTCGTAGATCTTCTCTTTGACCGCGTCGGGGATCGTATCCCACATCTCGGTCGCCATCGCGCCCGGCGCGACGACGTTCACCGTGATGTTGTTGCGCGCCAGTTCGATCGCGAGCGCCTTGCTGAAACCGATGATGCCGGCCTTCGCCGCGGCGTAGTTCGCTTGCCCGAAGGTGATGACGAGCTGGCCCGTCGTCGACGAGATGTTGATGATGCGTCCCCAGCCGTTTTCGAGCAGCAGCGGGACGGCGAAATGGCAGGTGTACATCAGCGCCGTGAGGTCGGTGTCGATGACGTCGCGCCATTCCTTCACGGTCATCTTCTTGAAGCTGTGGTCGCGCACGATCGCCGCGTTGTTGACGAGGATGTCGAAGCGCCCCGTGCGCGCTTTGATGCGCTCGAACATCGCGCCGACCTCGTCGTAGTCCGCGACGTTGCACTGCTCGGTGAAAGCGCTGCCGCCGGCCGCTTCGATCTCCGCGACGACGCCGGCCGCCAGTTCGCCGCCGTGATGGTAATTGACGACGACGGTCGCGCCGCTGTCGGCGAGCTCTCTTGCGATGGCGGCGCCTAAGCCGCGCGAACCGCCCGTGACGAGGGCGACGCGCCCCAGCAGCGGCTTCGGGGACTTCGGGTCGGGGTCGGTGGTGAGAACCTTCGTATCCATGCCCGGCCTTTCTAGCGTTGGAAGTGTCTTACCTTAGGCAATTTGCAGCTATCCGCTTTTTTACGCGTCCTGCAAGTCGGCGAGCCCTGCGCGCGCGTGCTGAAGATTTAACCGAGCGTTTGCTTCGCGCGCCGCGGAAGCGCGCCTGCATCGATTCTACACTATCGAACCGAAGCGCGCGCATGCGAAACCACGCGCGGCGGCGAAAAGTGGAGAGCACCATGAACGGACTCACGCACGCGCTCGCCGCCGGGATCGTCCTGGGACTGACGCCCGCCTCTCCGCTCGCCGCGCCCGCGGCGAATCCTCCGCCGCTGACGTTTGCCACGCACTTCGTCGCCGACAGCCCGGCCGGCGCCGGCGGCTACGACGGGATCCTGAAAGTGCAGATCGGCAGCGACGGCATCGTCTCCGGCATCTACCGGCCCAACGGCGTCGGCCCGTTCGTGCAGGTCAGCGGCGGGCTCGACGGCGACCGCATCTGGCTCGATTTCGGCAGCGGCGGCCGCGAGCGCATCACGGGCCGCTATCGCGACGGCGCGATCGTCGGCGGCACGTATCGCCACGGCCGGCTCTGGGATTTCAGCGCGAAGCCGCTGCCGCCGCACGACTGATGGCCTGCGAGCAAATCGATCGCTATCTTCTCGGCGAGCCCGTCTCGAAACCGGCGGCGATAGCCGCGACCCTCGCCGACCGTTCCTCCGAACCGGCGGCGGCGCCGTTCTATCGCGCGCTCGAAGCGGTCGGCCCGCGCGCGGCCGACGAAGCGCTCGTCGCGCTGCGCCTGGTCCTCGCCGGCCAAGCCCCGAGCGACGCCGCCGTCCGGCACTTGCGCGCGCTGGCGGCGCTCGCTCGCGCCTGCGCGACGCAGGACGGCGCCGGCGTCGCGCGCCTCTTCGAGCGCGACGCCGCCTCGCTGAGCGCGCTGCGCACCGCCGCCGCGAGCGAGGACCTCGCGAAGCTGGGAACGGCCGCCCGCGCGGCCTACGCCGCCGCTCTCGCCGCCACACCTGGCTAAGGGAAACTCCGCTCCGCCGAGCGTAAGGCTCGGAGCGTGCGCTCGCTACGGCGCACATTCGCACACTCGCAGGAAGGTCGACGTGCAGGGGAACGGTCCGCAATCCGGGTTACGTTACGCCGGTGTCATGTTCGCTTCGCCCCTCGCCGCACTCGCCGTTTTGACGGTCGCGTTCGCGTTCGCGCTCGTGCCGGCTGCGGCGCGGGCCGACCAGAGCGGCCGCCCGGCGTGGCCCGCGCTGCGGGCCGTCAGCGCCGAGGGAAGCCCCGATTCGGCTGCGCGCGAGCCCTCGCGCGACGGCGGCGTGATCGACGGGGAGGTCGTCGCGGTCGACCATCGCGCCGGCACGTTCGCGGTGCAGACGCGCGATCGCGGACGGATCGACGTGATCGTGCTGCCCAGCACGAACATTCAGGATTCGAAGAACAAGTTCCATACGATCGCCGACATCGAGCGCGGCGAGCGCGTCGAAGTGTTCGTGAGCCGGAAGGGGCCGCTGTTCGTCGCGCAGATCATCCACCTGCGCTGAGGCCGGTGGACGGACTCGAACGCTTGGCGGGCGCGGTCCTGTGCGTCGGCGTCCCGGCCGCGCCCGATGCCGCCGCGCTCGACGCGCTGGCGCGCTTGGGCCCCGGCGGGATCATTCTCTTCGATCGCAACGTCTCGACGCCCGCGCGGACGCGCGCCGGCCTCGAGACGATCGCCGCGGCCTGCGGCGGCGCCCTGCCGCCGCTGTTCGCCGTCGATCAGGAAGGCGGACGCGTCGCGCGGCTGCGCGAGGGCGCGGCCGCGCTGCCCGCGATGATGGCCCTCGGCGCCTGCGGCGACGCCGCGCTCGCCGAGGAGGCCGGGCGCGCGCTGGCGGCCGACGTCCGCCGCTTCGGCGCCAACCTCGATTTCGCGCCGGTCCTCGATCTCGCGCTCGATCCGCGCTGCGCCGCCGTCGGGTCGCGTTCGTTCGGCGACGATCCGCAGCGCGTCGCGGATCTCGGAAGCGCGCTCGTCCGCGGGCTGCGCGCCGGCGGCGTCGCCGCGACCGCCAAGCATTTTCCCGGGCACGGCGACACGCCGCTCGATTCGCACCGCGAACTCCCCGTCGTCGCGACCGACGCGGTGACGCTGCGCGCGCGCGAGCTCGTTCCCTTTCGCGCCGCGATCGCCGCGGGCGTCGAGTGCGTGATGAGCGCGCACGTCGTCGTCCCCGCGCTCGAGCCCGCGCTGCCGGCGACGCTCTCGCGCCGCGCCTTGACGGATCTGCTGCGCGCGGAGCTCGGGTTCACCGGCGTCTGCTTCACCGATTGTCTCGAGATGGACGCGATCGCCGCGACCGTCGGCACGCCGCGCGCGGCCGCGCTCGCGCTCGCCGCGGGGGCCGACTGCGCCGTCATCAGCCATCGCCTGCCGCTCGCCGAGGCCGCGCGCGACGCGATCGTCGAGGCGGTGCGGCGCGGCGAGCTGCCGCTGGCGCGTCTCGAGGAAGCGGCCGCGCGCGTCGCGCGCCTGCGCGCGAGCCTCGCCTCCCGGACCGCCGCGCCGTACTCCTACGAGGAAGGGGAAGCGCTCGCGCGCCGGATCGCGCGCGGTGCGATCGCGCGCCTGCGCGGCTCCGCCGTGCTCGCCCCCGGCGCGCCGGTCACGCTGCTCTCGTTCGAAGCCGCGGCGGCGCGCGAGGCACCGTCGCTGAACCTCGCCTTGCGCCGCCGCCGCGTGCGCAGCGAGCTGCTGCGCGCTCCGCTCGACCCCGCCCCGGAGCTGCGCGAGCAGCTGCTCGCGCTCGTGGCCGCGCAGCCCGGCCGCGCGCTCGTCGTCGTCACCCGCCGCACGCATCTTTATCCGCTGCAGCGCGCCGCCGCCGAGGCGGTCCTCGCGCTCGCCCCCGGCGCGATCGTGGTCTGCGCGCTCGAGCCCTTCGACGCCGCCGTCCTCCCGCAGGCGCGCGAGGTGCTGTGCAGCTTCGGCGACGGCGAGCTCGCGCTCGAAGCGCTCGCCGACGTCTTGACCGGCCGCGAGCCGGCCCCGGGAAGCGTCCCCGTGCGCCTCTCGTGAACGCGTACGCGCGCGCGCGAACCCTCGACGAAATCGTGCGCGACGCCTGCGGGACGCGCTTCACCGGCGCGGTCCTGCGCGTCGAACGCGGCGGCCGCGCCGTCTTCGAACGCGCCTACGGAACGCTCGACGACGTACCCGGCGCGCCGCCGCTCGAGCCCACGACGCGCTTCGACCTCGCCTCGCTGACGAAGCCGTTCGTCACCGCCGCCGCGCTGCAAGCCGTGGAAGCGGGAGCGCTGCAGCTCGACGCCCCTCTCGTCGCGCACTTCCCCGAATGGGCGGACGCCGAGCGCGCGAAGATCACCTTGCGCATGCTGCTCGCGCACGTCTCGGGAATGGCTTCGGGCGCCGATTACCGCACGCTGCTCGGCTCGAACGTGACGACGTTCGCGCTGACGCAGCCGCTCGTCGCGCCGCCCGGCGAACGCGTCGTCTACAGCGACCTCGGCTTCATCGCGCTCGGCGCGCTGCTCGAGCGCAGCGCGGGCCGTTCGCTCGCGAGCGTCGTGGGCCGAACGCTCGCCGCCCTCGGCGCCGAGGCGACGGGATATCGCCCCCGCCCGAGCGAGGCGGCCGCGATCCCGCCGACCGAGCGCGACGCCTGGCGCGGGCGCGTGCGCGGCTTCGTCCACGACGAGAAGGCCTACTTGATGGGCGGCGTCGCCGGCCACGCGGGCCTGTTCGGCACCGCGCGCGACGTCGCCGCGCTCGCCGAGGTTTTTCTGGCCGCCTGCAACGGGCGCAAGCAGACCGTGCTCGACGCGGCCCTGGCGCGGGAAGCCGTCGTCGAGGCGGCCTACGACCCGGTCTTGCGCCGCGGCTTGGGCTGGGCGCTGAAGACGACGCAGGAAAACTCGTGCGGCACGCGCATGTCGCGCGACGCCTTCGGCCACACCGGCTTCGTCGGCACGAGCGTGTGGGCCGATCCGGCGCGCGACCTCTCCGTCGTGCTGCTCAGCAACGCCGTCTACTACGGGCGCAGCGATCTGCGCGACGTGCGCGCGGCCATCTGCGACGCGGCCGTCGCCGCGTACGAATAAGATGCTCGCGGTCGGGCTGATGTCCGGAACCTCGCTCGACGGAATCGACGCCGCGCTCGTCTCGCTGCACCCGCGCGGCGAAGGCTATTCGTACGAGCTGCTGCGCTTCGCGACGGCTCCGTTCGCGCGTCCGCTCGTCGAGCGGCTGCTGGCGGCGCTTCCGCCGCACGCGCCGCCGCCGGCCGAAGTCGCGGCGCTCGACGCCTTGCTCGGCGAAGCGTTCGGCGCCGCGGCCCGCGCCATAGCGGGCGACGCCCCGCTCGACTTCGTCGCCTCGCACGGACTGACGCTCTTCCACGACGGTGCGGCGCGGCGCACCTTGCAGATCGGCGACCCCTACCGCATTCGCGACCGCGCGCGCGCGACCGTCGTCTGCGATTTCCGCCGCGCCGACTGCGCCGCCGGCGGCGAGGGCGCGCCGCTCGTCCCGTTCGCCGACGCGTTGCTCTTCGCCGACGCGGCGCGCGACACGGTCGCGTTGAACTTGGGCGGGATCGCGAACCTGACGCTCGTGCCGCGCGGCGCCGCGCCCGCGGCCGTGCGCGCTTGGGACACCGGGCCCGGCAACATCCTGCTCGACGCCTTCGTGCGCGAACGCAGCGGCGGCGCGCAGGCTTTCGATCGCGACGGCGAGCTCGCCGCGCGCGGCCGCGCCGATCCCGCGCTGCTCGACGAGCTGCTCGCCGATCCGTATTACCGCCGCGAGCCGCCCAAATCGACCGGCCGCGAGCGTTTCAACGCGGCCTATCTGCGGGCGCACGCTGCAACCCTCGATCTCCTCTCGCTCGAGGACGGCGCGGCGACCCTCGCCGCGCTGACCGCGCGCTCGGTTGCGGCTGCGATCGCGGCCCACGCGCCGCCCGGCGCGCGCGTCGTCGTCAGCGGCGGCGGCGCGCGCAACCCGGCGTTGCTCGCGCTGCTGCGCGCCGCGCTCGGCGAAGGCCGCGAGCTGGTGACCTCCGCCGCGCTCGGCGTCGATCCCGACGCGAAGGAAGCGCTTGCCTTCGCGCTGCTCGGCTACGAGACGCTGCGCGGCCGCAGCGCCGGCCTGCCCCGCGTCACCGGCGCCGCCGCCTCCGCGCTGCTCGGCGCGATCGTCCCCTACGAGCTCGACCCCTTGCTCGCCAAGATCGAAGCCGAGCTCGCGGCGAACGTCGCCGGATGACCGATGCGCTCGCCGCCGGCGTCGACGCCGGGGGAACCTCGACCGTCGCCGCGGTCTCGCGCGGCGGCTCCTTCGAGCGGCTCGCGCGCGGCGGCCCCGCCAACGCGACGTCGCGCGGCCCAGCCGCGGCCGCGCAGACGATCCTCGAGACGCTCCGCGAGCTCATCGGCGCCGAGCGCCCGGCAGCGCTCTACGTCGCCGCCGCCGGCGCCGGCAGCGCGCCGACGGCCGCCGCGCTCGAAGCCGCGCTGCGCGCGGCGTTCCCGGGGACCAGGCTCGCCGTCGAGGATGACACGCGCTGCGCGCTGCGCGCCGCGATCCCGTCCGGGCCGGGGGCCGTGCTGATCGCCGGGACGGGCTCCGTCGCCTACGCCGAGAACGGCGCGACGCGCGTGCGCGTCGGCGGCGCCGGGCACCTGCTCGGCGACGAGGGCTCGGCCTTCGCCATCGGACTCGCCGCGCTCAAGCTCCTGGCCCGCGTCTACGACGGGCGCATCGAAGCCGAAGCGACGACCGCGCTCGCCGCCCAAGCCTTCGCCGCGCCGGACCGGCCCGCGCTGCTCGCCGCGCTCTACCGCCCGCCGCTCGACGTCGCGCGGATCGCCTCGCTCGCGCCCGGCGTCGTCGCCTTGGCGGACGAGGGGAACCGCGCCGCGGCCAAGCTCGTGCAGGGCGCCGCGCGCGATCTCGCCGAGCTGCTCGAAGCCGCCGTGCGCCGCGCCGGACTCGCGCAGAGTTCGCCCGCGCTCGCCTTTTCCGGCGGCCTGCTGCGCGAAAACAGCATGCTCTCGTTCTTGCTTGAAACGCGCGTGCAGGGCGAGATCCCCGGCGCCTCGATCGTGCGCCTGCGCGAGGAGCCGGTCCGCGCCGCCCTGCGTTTCGCCGAAGCGCTGCTATCGTGAGCGCGATGGAAAGCGACGGGCGGCTTGCCGCAACCGAAGCGATCGCCGAGGAAACGCACGGGCTCGACGCGCTCCCCGTCGACGAGCTCGTCGCGGTCCTCGTGCGCGCGCAGGCGCGCGCTTTCGAGGCGGTCGACGCGGTCGCGCCCGCGCTCGCCCGCGCGGTCGACGCAGTCGCCGCGCGCCTGCGTGCCGGCGGGCGCCTGCACTACGTCGGCGCGGGAACGAGCGGAAGGCTCGCGATGCTCGACGCCGCCGAGTGCCCGCCGACGTTCGGAACGCCCGCCTCGCTCGTCGAGGCGCACGTCGCCGGCGGCGAGGCCGCGCTGGTGCGCGCGATCGAAGGCGCCGAGGACGACGCCGCGGCCGGCGAAGCCGAAGCGCGCGCCGCATTCGCGCCCGGTGACGCGGTCGTCGGCCTCTCGGCCGGGGGCGGCGCGCGCTACGTCGTCGCTGCTCTGCGCGCCGCGCGCGCGCTCGGCGCGCTGACCGTCGCCGTCACGAGCGACGCGCATTCCGAGCTCGCCTCGGCCGCCGAGTTCCCGGTCGTCGTCGCGACCGGCGCCGAACCGCTCGCCGGCTCGACGCGTCTCGTCGCCGGCACGGCGCAAAAGCTCGTCCTCAACACGCTCTCGACGGCGGTCATGGTCCGTTTGGGCCGCGTCTACGACAACCTGATGGTCGACCTCGTCGCAACCAACGACAAGCTGCGCCGCCGCGCCCTGCGACTCGTCGCCCTGCTCGCCCCCGCCGACGAAGAACGCGCGCGCAGCCTGCTCGAAGAGGCCGGCGGCAGCGTAAAGATCGCCGTCGTCATGGCGCGCCGCGCCGTCAGCGCCGGCGAAGCCCGCGCGCTCCTAACGCAAAGCCACGATTTTCTCCGCCCCCTCCTCGAAAACGAACCTCCCCCGCCCGCCCCTTCGACAGGCTCAGGGTGACAATGGGTGAGCCTACCGATGTCAGGATGACGATGGGTGAGCCTACCGATGTCAGGGTGACGATGGGTTTCTGACACGCCGTCCAGAGCGTGACGGTGGCGTAGGTCACAAGGGCGCAATCGGCAGCCGTTTTATGCCGTAGAAAGTGGCGGAAATTTCTCTTTTCTTCATCTCGCCGCAGTGCGCGGGGAAGCCGTGGAGGGAACGGGACTCGATTACGCGTTCGTGCGCCCCTGGAACCTGCACTTCCGGCTGTGGGAAACGGCGCTGCGCTTCATGATCTCGGCCGGTGCCACGGAAGTGCATAGCGGCCCGACGTCCTATCGCTTCAAGGTCGACACTGGGCACGATCTCGTCCCGGTGCGGGCTTACGTGCGGCATCGCAATCCGCTTCTGCACCGCTTCGCGACGCGGCTGATGCGCGAGGTGATGGGCCGCTCGCGCTGGGCCGAACGCTAGCCCCGTCCGGGCCTGCGACGGTTAGCCGGCTCCTACCGTCGCGTGCGGTTGGTACGAGCGCTCGGGGCACCAATCGCCTCGATTGATGTCGTGGGCCGTGCGGTGATGTACGGGTAAAAAAAAGCCGTAGTGTTCCATCCGCATCGCGTATAAATGCTGGGCTCGTCAAGTCTTCGGCGCCGCCTGCGTCCTCGCTGACGAAGTCGCACTCGAAAGTACTGCTGCCGCAGCCGGCTCAAAACCAATGCGGCCGTCGACGATCCGGTGGTGTGATTCAGGTCACTCCTGTGCGCCAAGTCACTCTACAAGTTAGCGCCGCCAGGTGCTCGGCTGGAACAGTAGCCTGGTTAACAGCCTGCCGATAACTCATAACCGATAGCATCAGTGGCCGAGATTCAAATATCGGCCCGAGGATTAGTTTTGTGCGGAACCAGGTGGCCAAACTAAAATCACGACTCGTCCCCTTTAGCGAGGCGGCTTTAGCTAATGGACCCGGCCGCGCCCGCGTCCTCGATCTTCGCGCGGTGCTTGTACGCGCGAAAGCCTATTGCTCGAACGGTCTGTGAAGACTGTTGGCAGGTTCGTTCTTGCTGTCGTGTTCGGCGCGATTCTGACCGGCCCGATGCCACGCGCAGCCCGCGCCGTGGAGGATGTCGAGGCAACGATCGCAGCGGCTCGTCGCGCCGCGCACGAAAACCGCAACGCGGACGCGGCACGCCTTTTCCAACAAGCCGCAGCCGCTGCGCCCGAACTGCGGATCAGCTTGCTTCCCGAGCTGGCGGATCAGCTCACGTATTCGGGACAAGCCTCAAAGGCGATTCCTCTCTATCGAGAGGCCCTGGCTTCGAGGGCGCTCGCATCGGATGCGGAGCGGCACGCCGTGCTCGGCCTTGCTCTCGCACTGTCTTGGAACAACCAGCTGTCGCAGTCGCTGGCGACATACGATGCCCTTCTCGTACGCAACCCACGGGATATCAACGCGCTCCTCGGCTACGCACGCGTTCTTTCCTGGCAAGATCGGCTCACGGCGTCGCTGCACGAGTACGAACGGGTGCTTGCGTTCGATCCCCGCAATCAGGAGGCGCTCGACGGCATCGCGCGCGTGCAGAGCTGGCGCGGCCGTCAGCGAGATGCGCAGCGCCGGGCGCGCAAGATCCTCGCGAATAATGCGGCGGACGCGCAGGCAGCCATCACCCTCGCTAATTCCGAATTGTGGATGGGCCGCCCGGATCAGGCCGGGCGGGACGGTTGGGCGCTCCTTAGCACACACCGCGATGACTCGGAAGTTCGCAACCTCACTGCCGATCTTGCGGAAGCATCGGAAGCCCGGGCGCAAATGACAGGCAGCACTGCTGCATCATCCGACAAGCTCACTATCCACAGCAGCACCGTCGAGACAGAAACCCGCTTCGCGCAGGGTTCGACGTCGCTAGGCGCTCGCTATCAGCCGATCGTCTATGTCGGCCAGCCTTCGGTCGGCTCCGCCTCCGAGGCCAGGCTTGGCTTTTTCGCGCGAAGCCGGCTCAACGATTGCAGCGAGATTAACGGAACGGTTTCAAATGACGAAGTGACTGCGACCGGTACTGAAAGTAAGAACTTGCTCCTCTACGATACTTGGCTCACGCTTTGGCCGGACGACACGCTGCGCTTCGATGTCGGATCGCGCCGGGAGACGTTCGACAACGTATTATCCCTGCAACTAGGCGTGACGGCCGTCTTCGAGACACTCTCGATGGACGTTACGCCGGACGAAAACGACCATTTCAGCGTACGTGCAAATCAAGGGGCCTATAGCGACGGCAATCGTCGCGGCTGGGAACAGGCAGAGTTCGAGCGAGTCGTGCTAAGACAACCTCGCCTTTCATTTGGAGCCCGCACTACGGGTTTCTCGTTCAGTCAGTCGCTGAACGATGGCTATTTCGCGCCGCCCCGCTATAGATCGGCTCAACTCACGACACACCTCTGGGGGAACGTGCAAGGACGGCTATGGTATGACGTCTCCGGCGCGTATGGGCGTGAATGGGTACTGGACGGCGGTACCCGGCCCACGCACGCAGTTAGCGCCTCTCTCGCGTATTTTGTCTCTCGACCTGTCTCCGTCTCAGCGTTTTACAACTCTTTCGACACGCGGGAAAGCCAAAGCGGCTTCGCGCGCACGACGCTTGGTCTTGGCCTTCAAACGAAATGGTAGACGCAATAGGCATTACGGTCGATAGATGGGGCGACGCGAGAAAATGCGCGCCTCGCTTTATCGTTCGGAAGTCTCGGGAAAGCATTAAAACATTCGAGGCGGGTGCGGACCATCATTTCGTATCGTCTCGCCATGCGATCACTCCGCTCGCGTTCGGGCTAAGCTGATGAGCGCGGCGGTTCCCCTCGAACAAGGGCCGCAGTACCGGCGCGACGGTTTTCTGGGCGACCGGGCCTTCGTCGCGGAGGCAGAGCTGCTGTTCGAGCGTGCACGGCGCGAAGGATTTTCCCTGTTCTTCGCCTACCTCGAGCTCGCTGAATTAGCGCAAAATCGCGTGCGGATCGGCGAGCGCGGCGAAGCGCGGATTTCGCGCGAGATGGCGACGCTTCTCAGCGAACGCTTCGCAACGTTCGCTCGGGTGGGAAGGGACGGCGGAGGCCGTTTCATGCTAGTAATTCAGATGACAGAGGCAGTCACGCGAAATGAACTGAACGACATCGCGCGGACGATCGTGGCGCACAGCTTCCGCGTCGGATCGCAGTCTATTCGGCTCACGCCGGCCGTAGGCTACGCGACTCGAATCGGCGCGGGATCCCTTGACGAGTTGCGTCGTCGAGCAAGCGTCGCGCTCGGTGTTGCTGTTTCGAACCTCGACCTGCAAGCTGTCTGCTATACCGCACGTTTAGAAGCGGAGGCGTCCCTATTTGGCCGCTGCCCGTCCCTTTCTCGCATGCGCACGATGCTCGACGGCCTGCGAGCTCCTTTTCGGATCGTGGCGATGCTCGTCGGAGGGCTCGCCATCCCGTTTGTCATGTATTGCATTCTTGCGGCAAAAGGTTTGGACGTAACAAACGTAATTTACGTGGTCTACGTCGTGATGCTGTTTCTGACTGCGATGAGTATCTGGTGCGAATCGTTCCTGACGTTTCACGCTGCGGATCCGCCGCCGGCGGACCAATATCCCGCCGCGAGTGCGATCATCGCCGCTTATCTCCCCAATGAAGCGGCGACCGTGATCGAAACAATAGAATCGTTCCTGAACATCGCGTACGCGGGCGAGCTGCAGATCATTCTCGCCTACAACACGCCCCGTCCGCTTCCGATCGAAGAGGAACTGCTCGCGATTGCCAGGCGAGATCGGCGCTTTGTCGCGCTTCGGATTGATGGCAGCACTTCGAAGGCTCAGAATGTGAACGCCGCCCTGAGCATCGTGCGCGGCGCATTCGTAGGGATTTTCGATGCCGACCACAAGCCGGATCCTGATAGCTTCACACGCGCCTGGAATTGGCTCGCATACGGCTATGACGTGGTGCAGGGTCACTGCGTCATCCGTAATGGCGATGCATCAGTCGTCGCGCAGCTCGTGGCCGTTGAGTTTGAAGCCATCTACGCAGTCAGCCATCCTGGCCGTGCTAAGCTTCACGGCTTCGGAATTTTTGGCGGCAGCAACGGGTACTGGAAGACCGAGCTCATCCGGCAGACGCGCATGCGCCGCTCCATGCTGACGGAGGATATCGATGCGTCATTGCGGGTCGTCGAGGCGGGATACCGCATAGCTAACGATCGAAAGCTCATCTCGCGCGAGCTTGCACCCGTTACCCTGAGCGCCTTATGGCACCAGCGGCTACGCTGGTCACAGGGATGGTTTCAAGTGAGCATCGGGCACCTGTTGCCCGCGCTCCGATCGCAGAATCTGACCGTTCGTCAGAAGGCTGGAATGCTGCACCTTCTGTTGTGGCGTGAGTGGTACGTATGGATTGTATTACAGGTCTTTCCGCTTCTCGCGTTTTGGTTCTTTGTGCGGCACGATCATTTAGACTATTTCGTTCCAACGTTCGTTCTTACGACGATCCTCACGACGCTTACCGGCCCGTTGCAACAGATCGTCGCCTATTTTCTCGCTGACGATGACGTCAAGCGGAGACGGGGGTGGTTCCTCCGCTCGCTGGTTCTTTCGTTACTATTTTATAACGAGTTCAAGAATGTCGTCGCGCGTGTTGGGCAACTGAAGGAGCTCATGAGAGAAAGCGCGTGGAAAGTGACGCCCCGAGAGCGAGAGGTCACGATGTTGCGGAGGAGCCGACGTGGTGAACGCTCATGGCCGAGGAGGATCTGCGCATCGTGCGCGATTCGTCAGCCTGCGATCCGGGAGCGGCAGGAACGGTGCTCCGCCGTGAGGGCATATAGTCCTCGCGCGTAAGCGCAAAAGCGGTCGCGCGCGGGCAGTCGTATGAAACGCTGCGTGCCAGAGCAGCTAAGCAACTGCTTCTCGTGATGTCTTTTCGTCGAATCGGCGCTTGAAAACGCGCCACGACGGCTTGGGCGGTGGGCGGCGGTGGCGAGAAGTGCGGTCCACGGCGTCTAAGGGCTGGTGACGTCAATATGAAGCGTCATCGTCTCCTACGACTCTTTGGAGGTATCTCATGCTCACCAGACTGCGCATTCTCGCGGCGGGCCTCGTCGCTGCGGCGGCGCTCATGATCGCCCTTCCGGCTCGGGCCGACGCGCCCGGAACGATCGTCGAAGTCGCGGCCGGCGCTGGAACGTTCAAGACCCTCGTCGCGGCGGTGAAGGCCGCGGATCTCGCGGACACCCTCTCCGGCAAAGGCCCGTTCACGGTCTTCGCGCCAACCGACGACGCGTTCGCAGCACTCCCGCCGGGCACGTTGGATTCGCTGCTCAAGCCCGAGAACAAGCAACAACTGCGGGCGATCCTGCTCTACCACGTCGTTCCCGGTATCGTGAAATCGACCGATCTCAAGGACGGCGAGACGTTCGAGACGGCCGCCGGCCAGACGCTGACCATCCACATCTCGGGCGGAAGCGTTCAAGTGAACGACGCAACCGTCATCAAGGCCGACATCCTTGCTTCGAACGGCATCATCCATGTCATCAACAAGGTTCTGCTGCCCAAGTAGGTTTTTCCAGCACGGCGGCGGCGTTTAAGCTGCTCGTTGTGAACCCCGAGGGGGCCGCACTTTCGAGGCCAAGGAGATCGGCGATGCCGATCTCCTTTTCACGCGCCGCGTTTCTGGGAGAACGTCGAGGCGAAACGCGCGGCCTCGCCCTAAGTTATCTTAATCGCTCTTCGGAGCGGCGGGCGGATCAGAAGGCCGACCGCGTGTTGCGCGGCGTTCGGTGACCACCGCCGCTGGACCCGTCAGGCCGGCCAATGTTCCCAAGCGGCGGAGAACACTATGAAACGCGCCGCGACGGCCGCCGAACGAACCCACTTGGGGGCAGTCGTTAAGCACTGAGCGGCAACGGCTCCATCCGTGAGCGCAGCGCCGGAAAGTCCTCCGCCGTCAATGTCTCCGTTGCGAGCAGCAGGCGCGTTCCTTCCTCGAGGTCGATCCGGCGCGTACGCAGGATCTGTAGTGCGCGCTGCAGGGCTCCGTCGACGATCGCGCGCACCGCGACGTCGATTTCGCGTGCGGTGGCCTCGGCGACGCCGCTACGCTCGGCTGGCCGCTGACCCAAAAAGTTCTGCTGCGCGGGCGCATAAGTGCGTTGGCCGAGTTCGGCGCTCATCCCGTAACGGGTGACCATCTCGAGCGCGATCTCTGTTGCCTTTTGCAGATCGTCCGAGGCGCCGGTCGATACCTCCCCATTATAGATCAGCATCTCCGAGGCACGGCCGCCCATGAGCACCGCCACCCGGTCCTGGAGATCACCCGCGGCCAACAGAAAGCGATCTTCCGTCGGACTCTGGATCGTGTAACCGAGGGCGCCGACCCCTCGCGGCACGATCGATACCTTGACGACGGGATCGACGCCTGGCAAGCTTGCGGCGACGAGCGCATGGCCCATTTCGTGGAAGGCCACCCGGCGTCGCTCGGAGTCGTTGAGCAGCCGACTCTTCTTTTCGAGTCCGGCTACGATGCGCTCGATCGCCATCGTGAAATCTTCGCGCGTGACGGCTTCAGCCTTCCGCCGAGTCGCCAAGAGCGCAGCCTCGTTCACGAGATTGGCGAGATCGGCCCCGGTGAAGCCTGTCGTGAAACCGGCCACCGCATTCAAATCGAGACCCGGCGCGGTGACGATCTTCGCGGCATGGACCTTGAGAATCTCGGCTCTGCCCTTGCGATCGGGACGATCGACGAGTACCTGGCGGTCGAAGCGGCCGGCGCGCAGTAACGCCGGATCGAGAACCTCGGGCCGATTCGTGGAAGCCAGCAGCATCACCGCGACGCTCGGGTCGAAGCCGTCGAGCTCGGTGAGAAGCTGGTTCAAAGTCTGATCCTTTTCGTCGAAGCCGCCGCCGAGCGAGCTCGGCGTCCGGCTGCGGCCCAGTGCATCCATCTCATCGATGAAGACGATGCAGGGCGCCGCTTTCCGCGCCTGCTCGAACAAGTCGCGCACGCGCGCCGCACCGACGCCGACGAACATTTCCACGAACTCGGAGCCGGAGATCGAGAAAAACGGCACCTTCGCTTCTCCGGCGACGGCTCGCGCGAGGAGCGTCTTGCCGGTGCCGGGAGGTCCGACGAGCAGCACGCCCTTCGGGACGCGCGCTCCGAGACGCCCGTAGCTCTTCGCGTCACGCAGGAAAGCGACGACCTCCTCGAGCTCAGCCTTCGCTTCGTCAACGCCGGCAACGTCTTTGAACGTGGTCTTGGTGTCTGTCTCGACGAAAGCTTTCGCGCGGGACTTGCCGATCGACATCGCGCTGCCGAGCCGCTGTTGCTGCTGATCGGCCATGCGGCGAATGCCGAAGGCCCAGATCAAATAGAATATGCCCAGCGGCACGATCCAAGACAGAACGTATCCGACGAAGCCGTTCGGGGCTTCGCCGCCGTACGCGACGCCTTGCTTGGCCAGTTTGTCGGCGAGCTGAGGATCGACTCTCGTCGTAACGAAGCGGCGACGTCCGTCCGCTAGCGGCGCTTTCAACGTTCCCTCAATAGTTCCGGGGCCTACGGAGACTTCAGAGATCGCTCCCTCGGCCAAGAGCCGCTCGAACCGGCTGTAAGGAATCACCTCGTTCCGCGTGCCCCGGGTCCAGAACGCCTGAAAGGCGACAAACAGCACGATGGCGACGGCGGCATAAGCGATGGCGACGCGCCGTTTGCGGATGTTGGGGTCCGATGCTGAGTTCTTGCCCGACCCTGGCGACTTCTTTTCCATAACGCCTATTTGACTCCACGTGAGCGAATTTTTCGCCCGCTAGCGAACCTTCCGCCGAGATAGCAAGCACCGTCGTAACGAGCGGGCCGCTCGTCGACGAGAGCGCCGTCTCCACGGTCGTCTTCCCGACGCGCAAGCGCGCCGTCATTGCGAGGGGCTCGTCCGGGACTAGGCCTAGTGCGGCGGCTGGCAGAGCTCGATCAGCACGCCGCCCGTGCTCTTCGGGTGGAGGAAGGCGATGGTGTTGCCGTGCGCGCCGTGGCGCGGCGTCTCGTCGATGAGCCGCACGCCGGCCGCGCGCAGCCGCGCCAGCTCGGCGGCGATGTCCTTGACGCGGTAGGCGGTGTGGTGCAGTTTGGTCGCCGCCTCGCCGCGGAACTTCGCGATCGGCGAGTTCTCGTCGAGCGGGCGCAGCAGCTCGATGACCGAGTCGCCCGCCTCCAAGCCGACGGCCTCGATCCCTTGATCCGCGACCGTCTCGCGGTAGATCTGCCGGAAGCCGAGCGTCGCGACGTAGAGCGCGATCGTCGCCTCGAGATCCTTGACGACGATCGCGACGTGGTCGATCGTGTAGCCGTTCGACACCGCGTTCCCCTCGCTCACGCTTCGACAGGCTCAGCGTGACGGAGGTTCGACGGGCTCGGCGTGGCGGGGGGTCTACGGGCTCGGCGTGACGAGGCTATTGTCACCCCGAGCTCCTCGAAGGGCCCCGCGGTCACGCCACGACCTCGCTCGCGTGGTGCACGCCGAAGACCGCGCGCAGCACGTTGCAGATCTCGCCGAGCGTCGCGCCCGCGTCGACCGCCTCGACGAAGCGCGGCATGAGGTTCTCGCCGCTCGCCGCGGCCGCGCGTACCTCGTCCAGGCGCGCCTCGGTCTGGGCCGCGTCGCGCTCGGCGCGATAGCGTGCCAGCCGCGCGGTCTGCTCGCGCTCGACCGCCTCGTCGATGCGCTGCAAGGCCATCTCCGGTCCGCCGGCGTCGGTCTCGGCGAAGCGGTTGACGCCGACGACCGTCGTCTCGCCGCGCTCGATGCTCTGCTGCGCGCGGTAGGCCGACTCGGCGATCCGCGCCTGCATCCAGCCGCCGGCGATCGCTTCGACGCTCCCGCCCAGCGCGTCGATCTCGGCGATCAGCGCCCGCGCGCGCTCGGCCAGCGAGGCCGTCAGCGATTCGACGTAATACGATCCGGCCAGCGGATCAGCCACGTCGGCGGCACCGCTCTCGTAGCCGACGATCTGCTGCGTGCGCAGCGCGAGGCGCGCCGATTCCGCGGTCGGCAGCGCGAGCGCTTCGTCCTTGCCGTTGGCGTGCAGCGACTGGGTGCCGCCGAGGACGGCCGCCAGCACTTGCAGCGTGACCCGCACGACGTTGTTGTCGGGCTCCTGCGCGGTGAGCGTCGAGCCGGCCGTCTGGGTGTGGAAGCGCAGCATCTGCGATTTGGGGTCCTTGGCGCCGAACTCGTCGCGCGTGATGTGCGCCCATAGCGAGCGCGCCGCCCGGAACTTGGCGACCTCTTCGAAGAAGTCGTTGTGCGCGTTCCAGAAGAACGAGATGCGCGGCGCGATCGCGTCGATGTCGAGCCCCGCCGCGCTCGCCGCGCGCAGGTACGCTTTGGCGTTGGAGAGCGTGAAGGCGATCTCTTCGACCGCGGTCGAGCCCGCCTCGCGGATGTGATAGCCCGAGATCGAGATCGTGTTCCACTGCGGGACTTCGGCCGCGCAGTAGGCCATCACGTCGGTCACCAGACGCATCGAGGGATTGGGCGGGTAGATGTACGTGCCGCGCGCCACGTACTCTTTGAGCACGTCGTTCTGGATCGTGCCGCCGAGTTTGGCGAAGGGGATGCCGCGCCGCCGCGCGACCGCCAGCAGCATGGCGAGCAGGATCGAGGCCGGCGCGTTGATCGTCATCGAGACGGTCACTTCGTCGAGCGGGATCGCGTCGAAGAGCGTCTCCATGTCGCGGACGTGGTCGATCGCGACGCCGACTTTGCCGACTTCACCGCGCGCTTGCGGCGCGTCGGAGTCGTAACCCAATTGCGTGGGCAAGTCGAAGGCGACCGAGAGTCCCGTCGTTCCCCGGGTAAGCAGGTACCGGTAGCGCGCGTTGGACTCGGCGGCCGTGGCGAAGCCGGCGTACTGGCGCATGGTCCAGAGCCGGCCGCGGTAGCCGTCGCCGCGCAGTCCGCGCAGGAAGGGGAAGCGCCCGGGCTCGCCGCTCGGCAGGCTCGCCTCGGCCGCCGTGGCGTCCGCCGGGAAGTAGGCGGGTTTGAGCGCGATCCCGCTCGCGTTCGCGTCTCGCGCGTGCGAAGCTCGCCGTCCGTTCTTCATGCCGCTTGCTTTGACGAAAAGGAGGTCCGCTACCCCCCGGGACGGAGGAGCGTGCGCCTTGAGTTGCTATAGTAAGGTGGCAAAGTCGCTTGACGCTCGCCCTGGCGCAACGGTGGTGAATTTCCCCGTGCCGCATGCCGACCGAATCGACATCGTGCTTCCCGCCCGCCCGGAGAGCGCTCCGCGGCTGCGGCATGCGTTGCGCGCGTACCTCGAGCGGCTGGCGCTGGAGGTGTGGCGGGTCGACGACGTCCTGCTCGCCGCGGGCGAAGCCGCCGGGAACGCGATCGAGCACGCCTACCGGGACCGCGCCGGGACGGTGCGGCTGTGCGCCTTCGTGAACGGCCCGAGCCTGTTCATCGAAGTGCGCGACGTCGGCTCCTGGCGCGGCCACGGCGATCCCGAGCGCGGCCGGGGGCTGGGGATCATGCGCGCGCTCGCCGACCGGGTCTCGATCGAGAGCACGCGCGGCGGGACGGCCGTCCGCCTCGAGATGCGGCTCGACGGTTCGGAGCCGGCGAACGCCTTCTAGCGGCCCCGCTCGCTAGGCGAGCGTGATCAGGACGCTCTGCGCTTCGACGGTCGCGCCGGCTTTGGCGTGGACTTTGGCGACGACCCCGGCGCGGTGCGAGCGGATCTCGTTCATCATCTTCATCGCCTCGACGATGCCGACGACCTGACCTTCGGTCACCTCGTCGCCCTCCCCGACGGTCAGCTCGACGACGAGCCCGTGCATCGGCGTGACGATCTCGTTGCCCGCCTTGGCCCGGCCGTTGCGGGAGCGCTCGGCGCCGCCCTTGGGCGCGCTGCGTTTGGCCGCCACGGCCGGCGCGGCTTTGGGCCGGTCCAGCAGGCGCACGAAGAAGAGCTTGTCGTTGACCTCGACTCGCACCAGGCCTTCGTCATTGCCCGTCGCGAGCTCGGGCTTGGGCACGACGAGCCCGTTGGGGCCCCCGTAGCTCGCCGCGAACGTCTCGAGCGTCGTCGTCCCGAAGTGGCCTTCGAGGACCGGCCCGTAGGCGCTGAGGGCCTTGAGGAAGGGCAGCGTCGTCGGGACGCCGCCGATGACGTAGTCGTCGATCGCGCGCCGCAGCCGCGCCAGCGTCTGCTCGCGCGTCGGCGCCCAGACGATGAGCTTGGCGATCATCGAGTCGTAGTCGGGGCTGATCGCGGAGCCGGCGTGCATCGCCGAATCGACCCGCACGCCGAAGCCGTTGGGTTCGCGGTAGTTGTTGATCGTGCCGGGGACCGGCTGGAAATTCTGCAGCGGGTCCTCGGCGTTGACGCGCACTTCGATCGCGTGCCCGTGGAAGTGGATGTCGTCCTGGCCGTAGCCGAGCGGCTCGCCGGCGGCGACGCGCAGTTGCTCGCGGATCAGGTCGAGGCCGCTGGTCATCTCGGTGATCGTGTGCTCGACCTGGATGCGCGTGTTCATCTCGAGGAAGAAGAAGTCGTCGCCCGAGACGAGCGTCTCGATCGTGCCGACGCTGTCGTAGCCGATCGTCCGGGCGGCGCGGATCCCCGCTTCGCGCAGGCGCGAGCGCACGCTCTCGCTGATGTCGGCCGGCGTCTCTTCGAAGAGTTTTTGATGGCGCCGCTGCAGCGAGCAGTCGCGCTCGCCGACGTGCACGACGTTGCCGTGCTTGTCGGCCAGGATCTGCAGCTCGACGTGCTTGGGATTGTCGAGATAGCGCTCGGCGTAGACGATCGGATTCTTGAAGTAGGCTTCGGCTTCGCGCCGCGCCGTCACGAACGCCGAGGCGATCTCGTCGACGGTCCGCGCGATCTTGAGGCCCTTGCCGCCGCCGCCGCCCGAGGCTTTGAGCGCGAGCGGCAGGCCATAGAGATCGGCCGCTTCGATCGCCTGCTCGATCGAGTGGAGCGGCTCCGTCCCGCCGGGCACGACGGGGATCCCCGCCGCGATCATCGCCTGGCGCGAGCGCAGCTTGTCGCCCATCGCGTCGATCGCGCCGGGGTGCGGCCCGACCCAGGTCAGGCCGGCCTTGATGACGGCGCGGGCGAACCCCGAGTTCTCCGCCAGGAAGCCGTAGCCCGGGTGGATCGCATCGGCGCCGGCGCGCCGCGCGATGTCGAGGATCTTCTCGACGTTCAGATAGCTCTGCGCGGCGGCGGCGGGGCCCAGCAGATACGCCTCGTCCGCGTAGCGGACGTGCGCGCCGTCGCGGTCGGGTTCGGAATAGACGGCGACGCAGGTGAGACCGAATTCGCGCGCCGAGCGCATGACGCGCAGCGCGATCTCACCTCGGTTGGCGATCAGGAGCTTTTTCAGTTTCCCAGCCTCAAGGACGGTAGTTCCGCGCGGCGTCGTACTCGTTGCCGACTCTGCGCGCCGCGACGCGCCAGCGCGACGCCGGCGCTCGCTCGAGCGGTCCTTCGTCGTCGCCGGCGAGGAGTGCTTCCAGCGCCACCGAGATCGCCGCGATCTCCTCGGCCGACGCGTCGGGGACGGCGATCGCTGCCGCGCTCACAGCGGGATGTTCCCGTGCTTGCGCGTGGGACGCTCGACGCGCTTGTTGGCCAGCATCGCGAGCGCGCGCGAGACGACTTGGCGCGTGCGGCTCGCTTCGATCACGTCGTCGATGTAGCCGCGCTGCGCGGCGATGAACGGGTTGGCGAAGCGCGCCTCGTAGTCGGCGATCAGCTCGGCGGCGCGCGCTTCCGGTTCGGGCGATTCCGCGATCTCGCGGCGGAAGATCGTGCGCACCGCGCCGGCCGCGCCCATCACCGCGATCTCGGCCGTCGGCCAGGCGACGTTGTAGTCGGCCCGGATGTGCTTGGACGACATGACGTCGTACGCGCCGCCGTAGGCCTTGCGGGTGATGATCGTGATCTTGGGAACGGTCGCTTCGGCGAAGGCGTAGAGCAGCTTCGCGCCGTGCTTGATGATCCCGCCGTACTCTTGCGCCGTGCCCGGCAGGAAGCCGGGGACGTCGACGAAGGTGAGCAGCGGGATGTTGAAGGCGTCGCAGAAGCGCACGAAGCGGGCCGCCTTGATCGAGGAGGCGATGTCGAGCACGCCGGCCTGCACCATCGGCTGGTTCGCGACTACGCCGACGCTCGCGCCGTCGACGCGGCCGAAGCCGATCACGATGTTGCGCGCGTAGAATTCCGCGATCTCGAAGAAGTCCTCGTCGTCGAGGACGGGCCGGATCGCGGCCTTGATGTCGTAGGGCTTGTTCGGCGAATCGGGGATGAGGTCGTCGAGCTCGGGGCAGAGCCGCTCGGGGTCGTCGTCGCTGGGGAAGCGGGGCGGGTCGTCGAGGTTGTTCTGCGGGATGAAGGAGAGGAGCCGCCGCGTGAGCGCGTTCATGTGGTCTTCGTCCTCGGCGACGAAGTCGGTGACGCCGCTCTTGGTCGCGTGCGTCATCGCGCCGCCGAGTTCTTCGAAGGTGACGTCCTCGCCGGTGACCGTCTTGATGACTTCCGGGCCGGTGATGAACATCTGCGAGATGCCTTCGACCATCATCGTGAAGTCGGTGATCGCCGGCGAGTAGACCGCACCGCCGGCGCAGGGTCCCGCTACCAAGCTGATCTGCGGGATCACGCCGCTGGACTGCACGTTGCGCCAGAAGATCTCGGCGTAGCCGCCCAGGCTGACGACGCCTTCTTGGATGCGCGCGCCGCCCGAGTCGTTGATGCCGATCATCGGCGAGCCGGTCTTGACCGCCAGGTCCATCACCTTGCAGATCTTCTCGGCGAAGACTTCACCGAGCGAACCGCCCAGCACCGTGAAATCCTGCGAGAAGAGGAAGACCTGACGGCCGTCGATCGTGGCCCGGCCGGTGACCACGCCGTCGCCGAGAAACTCGCGATCCTCCAGGCCGAACGCGTTCGAGCGGTGCACCGCGAACATGTCGAACTCGACGAACGAGCCCGGATCGACCAGCGTGTCGATCCGTTCGCGTGCCGTCCGCTTCCCGCGTGCGTGCTGCCGTTGATTGGCGCTCTCGCCGGCCGGCACGAGCGCCTGAGCGCGCTTCTCTTCGAGCAGACGAATCTTGGCGCGGTGTGCGGAGTCGTCGGAGACCGTCATCCGGGGCGTGTTCGAAAACAGATGCGAACTGCCCTGGAGTAAACTTTCTTCCGCTGCAGCCGCGCCGGAGGCGCGCCCCTACCAGATGCCGAGCTGGACCTTCGCGTCGTCGCTGGCCATGGTGCGGGGGTCCCACGGCGGGGTGAAGGTGATCTCGACGGACGCTTGCTCTACTCCCTCAAGCGAGCGTACCCGGGAGGCGACCGCTTCCTTGAACATAGGGCCGATCGGGCACATGGGCGAGGTCAGGGTCATGGTCACGGTGACGTTCTCGTTCTTGGCCCCCTCGATCTCGACGCCGTAGACCAGCCCCAGGTCGACGATCCCGATATTGAGCTCCGGGTCGACGACCTCGGTGAGCGCCTCCCGGACCTGTTCCTGCGTGGGCATAACAACCTCCGTCGCTTACCAGACCTCCCAGACCCGCCGTTCGGTTCCACTAAGGCGGGCGGCGGCAAGCCTCGGGAGTGGATCGGCTCCGATCGGCAGCAGGCTTTTGTCCGAGCCGACCTCGGCGGCCGTTTCGCTGACGTGCAGTTGGTGTTCGGCGGCGTAGTGGGAAAGTCGGGCCAATTGCCGGTCGAGATCGCGACGGTGATCGCGGCTGCTCACGCGAGCGTAGAGGGCGACAGCCGCCGGAAGGCCGTCCGCCGGCGCGTCGACGAGGATCGTTCCGCTGGGCGTTTGCCGCCAGGGAACGGGCATCATATCGTCTTTGACCCAGCGCCATGCGGGTCTTCGCGCGTTATCTCAATCGCGAACTCGATCCGCAAGTCTACGCGGTGCAGGTCCAGGACCCCATCGCCGTCGCAGGATGGAAGGCCCCCACGCCCCTGAAGTCGACGTCGCCGTCGTTCGCAACAGGCGCTACGAAACGACAACCGAAGCGATTGACACGCTTGCCGCGATCGAAGTCGCTGACGCGAGCTACCTCGACGACCGCAACGTGAAGATTCCGCTCTACATCGCAGCTGGAATCCCAGCCTGGATCGTCAATATCCCTGAGCGCAGAGTCGAGCCGTACGGCCCCGAACGCCGCGACTACCGCGAAGGCGAAAGCTTCGAAGTTCTCGGTGTCGCGATCCCCGTCTCCGACCTCTTCTGATGGGGAGCTCGCCTACGTAACGGGCGGTCATCATTATCTGCAATTGTGACGGTTCCAGGACGGGCCGGTCCGCCTCGTTGCCAAGGGATCGCGAGGCGGCGCAAGGGAAGTATCAGCGCGATCCATCCCCCGGAATGAACGTTCGCCCTTAAGAAGGAGCGCTGCGCATGCGTGCCCAGTCCGTTTCGAACCTGCTCCTTTCCGTTGCGTTGCTGCTTGCGGCCGTTTCACCGGCGCGTTCCGCCACGCAGTCGAGTGTCACGTTTCAAGCGTTCGACGTATCCGGGGGAGGCCGGATCCTCACCGGCGTGCTCGGCAAGCAGCTTTCGCTGCAGTCGGCGACGCAGGCCGTGCTGCGCCGGATCGAGACGGAGTTCGGCGGGCGCCCCACCGTCACGCAGGGTGCCGAGGACGCGCGCGACCATTCGGTCGCGTTGTTCTTCACCGACAGCCGCGGCGGCACGTCCTACACGGGGATGTCGTTCGTCAGCGCCGCGCCGGGAGCGCAGGCGAGCGCGGCCGTGCTCTACGACACGACCGAACGCTTCGGCTCGACGGTCGGCGCGATGCTGCGCCGGCTGCAAACGCTCACCGCGCCGCAACCTGCGGGATCCGGTTCGGCGGCCGTGACGTACGCGCCCGCCGAAGCTTTGGTGCACCATCCCTTTAGCGACGGCACGGGCAGCATCGACGTGCCCGCGGATTGGAAAATCAGTAACGCGAGCGGCGGCAGTGCGAGCGCCGTGGGCCCGACCGGCGAGATCGTCAGCTACGATCTCGCCGTCAGCGCGATGGATCCGTCCAACCGTATGGCGGCAAACTATCTGCGCGGATTGCCGCCGCAATCCCGGCAGTTCGAGCTGAGCCGCACGGCCATGCTCGGCTACGATGGCGACCCCGTCCATGCTTGGACCACCGTGATCGCACAGCTCGCGCGTCAGAACGGACGGAACGGTCCTTCTTTTACGGTCCAGAAGTCGCAGGCGATGTCGTTCGGCTCAGGCATTCGCGAGAGCGAGATCAGCGGGACGGGAACGATTCCGGGCATCGCGGGAAAAGCCGACGACGAGCCCGGCGATTACCTCGCCTTGGTACAGGTCACCCCGCCCAACACGATGGGTCAATGGACCATGTACGCGACGTTCGTCTACGTGCCCGAGCGCGAGCTGGGCCGCGAGTTGCGGACGGCGGCGGCGGTTCTGGAGAGCGTCCGCATCAACTTCGGAGCGGTGGCGGCGCAGGCCGCGGCGATCCGCAGCGCCTTCAAGCAGCGCTTCGACGCCATGATCGCGAGCGCTCAGGCTGCCGATGCGGCGCGTCAAGCGCAAACCGATCAGGCGCTGGCGACCGATCGTGAGGCGCAGGAGGGAATGCACCGGCAGGCGGTCGCGGTCGAGAACTTCACCCTCGGCCGCACGACCGTCGCGAACACGACGACCGGTCAACATTCCACGGTCGGCAGCGGCCTGGCCGACGCCCTCGTCCAGAGCGACTCAGAGTATCAGAAGGTCCCCGCGAGCGAGCTTCTGCGCGGCGTCGATTATTGAGAACGCACGCGCAAGGATGAGTTGGCTTCCGGTCACCGCCGTGGTATGCCTCGCCATGATCGGCGCGATAGGCCAACTGCGCGAAAACCGTCGTCGCGGCATCAAGACCGATCCGTCCAAGACGTTCACGACCGTCGCAGGCTGCGTGCTGATCACGCTTCTCGCAACCGGCGCCATGGCGGCCGGATCCGCGCTCGGGCACCCCACCCTCGGCGTTGTCTGCGGCGTCGTCCTGATCGCCGGCGGTCTGACCGCTCTCATCATCGCGGTCAACCGGCGGTGGCCGCCGCAGCGCGGAGCCGGCCCGCCTTAACCGGCGTCGTCCCGATCGCGTGCTGCGCGATCTTCATCGCGAGCAGCCTCCTTGACGGCCGGCCGCGGCGGTGCTAACGTCATCTAGTGAGAGTGAAAGTCATTTTCACTTGTCGTCGCCTCTCCGCGGCAGGCAACGAGCCAATGAAGTGCCATCGAGGCGACCTTGCACTGAATCCGAGTCGGGAATAGCCAACAACCGTAACGATGGGAAGGGAAGTGTCTTGTCAACTGACGTCTCGTGCCCGGTCTCGAACGGCCACTCCAACGCTCGCGCCCACACCCGTGCTGGGGCCCGAACGAACGCAGACTGGTGGCCCAATCAACTTAATCTGAAGATCCTGAACCAAAACTCGCCGCTGTTCGATCCCATGGGCCAGGCGTTCGACTACGCGAAGGAGTTCAAGACCCTCGACCTCCATGCCGTCGTCGCGGACCTCCATGCGTTGATGACGGCGTCGCAAGACTGGTGGCCTGCGGACTACGGCCACTATGGGCCGCTCTTCATCCGCATGGCGTGGCATAGCGCGGGCACGTACCGGATCGCCGACGGTCGCGGCGGTGCGGGGTCCGGACAGCAGCGCTTCGCGCCCCTCAACAGTTGGCCGGACAACGTGAACCTCGACAAGGCGCGCCGGCTGCTCTGGCCGATCAAGCAGAAGTATGGCCGGAAACTCTCCTGGGCCGACCTGATGATTCTCGCCGGTAACGTCGCTCTGGATTCGATGGGACTGCGAACCTTCGGTTTCGGCGGCGGGCGCGCGGACGTCTGGGAGCCGGACGAAGTCGTTGACTATGGGCCTGAGAGCACGTGGCTCGGTGACGAGCGCTACAGCGGCGATCGTGACCTCGCCAAGCCTTTCGGTGCCGTTCAGATGGGCCTCATCTACGTCAATCCTCAAGGTCCCAACGGAAAACCGGATCCGGCCGCCGCGGCAAAGGACATTCGGGAAACGTTCGCTCGCATGGCGATGAACGACGAAGAAACCGTCGCGCTCGTCGCCGGCGGGCACACGTTCGGCAAATCCCACGGCGCCGCTCCGGATACGTACGTCGGTCCGGAACCCGAGGGTGCGCCCATCGCCGAGCAAGGCTTCGGCTGGAAGAGCACCTTCGGCAAAGGCAACGGCGACGACACGATTTCGAGCGGATTGGAAGGCGCCTGGACCACGAATCCCGTGAAGTGGGACAACAATTATCTCGAAAATCTCTTCAACTACGAGTGGGAGCTCACGAAGAGTCCCGCCGGTGCCTACCAGTGGACGCCCAAGGACGCATCGGCAGCGGGAACCGTGCCGGACGCTCAAGATCCCTCGAAGCGGCACGCGCCCATGATGCACACCACGGATCTCTCGCTCAAAGTCGACCCGAGCTACGCGAAGATCGCCAGGCGCTACTACGAGAATCCGCAAGAGTTCGCGGACGCCTTCGCCAGAGCGTGGTTCAAGCTGACGCACCGCGACATGGGGCCCGTGTCGCGCTACCTCGGACCGCTCGTTCCCGCGGAGACGCTGCTCTGGCAAGACCCGGTTCCCGCAGTGGATCATCCCT
Organism: Vulcanimicrobiota bacterium; assembly: GCA_963834485.1. GTDB lineage: Bacteria > Vulcanimicrobiota > Vulcanimicrobiia > Vulcanimicrobiales > Vulcanimicrobiaceae > CAWICD01. The sequence goes on along the minus strand of CAWICD010000006.1, from coordinate 122,463 downwards.
TGATCGGGGATCAGGAGATCGCGGCCCTCAAAGCCGCCGTCCTCAAGTCAGGGCTTACCGTTTCGCAACTGGTCACGACCGCCTGGGCGGCGGCGGCGTCGTTCCGCGGCAGCGACAAGCGCGGCGGAGCGAACGGGGGGCGCATTCGCCTCGCGCCGCAAAAGAATTGGGAGGTCAACCAGCCGGCCGAACTGGCGAAGGTCCTCGAGACGCTGCAGGGGATCCAGCAAACGTTCAACGCCGCGCAGTCCGGCGGCAAGAAAGTCTCGCTGGCCGATCTCATCGTTCTGGGCGGCGCTGCAGCCGTCGAGGAAGCGGCGAAGAAGGCCGGCCACGACGTGAAGGTTCCCTTCGCGCCGGGGCGCACGGACGCGTCGCAGGAGCAGACCGACGTGGAGACGTTCGCCGTGCTCGAGCCGGCCGCCGACGGGTTCCGCAACTACGTTCGGAGCGGATACGAGGAATCGGCCGCCGAGCTCCTGGTGGACAAGGCGAACCTGCTGACGCTGACCGCTCCCGAAATGACCGTTCTGGTCGGCGGCTTGCGCGCGCTGAAGGCAAACTTCGGGCAGTCCGAACACGGCGTGTTCACCAAGCGGCCCGAAACCTTGACCAATGATTTCTTCGTGAATCTCCTCGACATGAGCACGAAGTGGCAGCAGTCCGCCACGTCTCCGGGCGTGTTGGAGGGCCGCGATCGGGCGACGGGCGAGCTCAAGTGGACGGGGACCGTCGTCGATCTCGTCTTCGGTTCGAACTCCCAGCTGCGAGCGCTTGCGGAGGTCTATGCGTCCAGCGACGCGCAGCAGAAGTTCGTGGCTGACTTCGTGGCCGCTTGGAACAAAGTGATGAACCTCGATCGCTACGACCTTGCCTGATCCCAGCGAAAGAATCTGAAGAGCCTTCCCCGCGCCGCACGACGTCGGCGCCGGCAGCAAAGGAAAATCGCATCCAGCCCGATGCGATTTTTCATGCCCCATCCCGTCATGCACCCTTCGACAGGCTCACTCTTCGACAGGCTCAGGGTGACTGCGTCCCCGTCATGCTGAGCTTGTCGAAGCATGAGCGCGGTTTATGAGAGCTGGATCGTTCCCGTGTAGGCGGCGGACGTGCCGGAGAGCGTGGTCGCGGCGACCGTGACCGAACAGGAGCCGCCGGCGCTGCCGGAGAGAGGAATCTGGACGATGCCGGCGGCGAACGGCGCGTTGTACGTCAGCGTGCCTTTCGGGCCGTTTGCGACGGAGGCTGAGATCGATGCGATCTCGACCGTATCGGCGAACTGCAGCGCCAGCAACGCGTGGCCTGCGACGCGTTTTGCGCCGGCGACCGTGCCGCGCGGAGCGCCCGAGGCCGCCGCGTGCAGCGCGGTCCCCGTCAGCGCCGTCGCGCGCGGAAAGGCGATCGCGGCGAGCTTCTGGTGTTGCATCAGCGTGTCGTACGCCCACCACAGGCGGCCGCCCGCGCCCCACTGCGTTCCGAAGCTGTTCTGAACCAGGAACGCGCCGCCGCCTTTTGCATCGTCGTAGCCGACGATCACCTGACCGTGACCGCCTTTCCAGGTGCAGCCCGCGGCCGTGAAGACGCCGTTCGTCAGCTTCGGCGCCGCGTAGCCGCTGGCGACGGGGCCAGAAAACGCGATGGCGTGGCCTGCGGCGAGATACGCCTTGAGGAAGTCGACGTCGACCTTCGCAAGTTCGAACGTTGCGAAGCTGCCGATGCGCAGCCCCTTGGCCTCTGGAAATAGCGAAAGCGGTTTCTCGTAGTCGCTGTCGAGCGTCGCGCAAACGGTCGTGTACGGGACGCTCTTCTGCGAGGGCGCGCCGTCGCGGATCATCTGCTGCAGGTAGACGACCGCCCCCGAGCCCGTCGGACAGCTGCGGTGCTCCTGGCTGTGCGCGTAGGAGTACAGCCACGCCGCGCTCGGCGTGTTGGCCGGGTCGGTTTGGTCCCAGCGCTTCGCGCCGTTCCAGGTGCGCGAGGCGGTATAGCCGCAGAGTCCGTGGCCGAAGCTCTGCGCTTCGCAGCTGCCCGGCGAGCCGAGCGGCTTCGGAACGGTGCCCTGTTGCGTGACCGGCAACAGATCGGGCAGCGTGTGGTGCGGGCGCTGCGTCTTGGGGGCATTCCATCCGGGCAATCCCGCGAGCAGATCCGGCGAGATCGCGGCCGGCGACGCTTCGAACTCGGCGACGTTGACGTCAGAGCCGGGATCGAGCGGCTGATTCGCGAGCGAAGAAGCGACCAGCCGCGAGGCGTGCCGCCTCTGCTGGGCTTCGGCCTCGAAGCCGCAGGCCAAGACGGCGGCGGCTCCGGCAACGAGAAAGCGACCGCGGCGGATCATCCTCACCTCCGATGTGTCAGCAGGCAGGTGCGGGAAGTTCCGCAGCTTCAGCAGCGTACCTTTCCACGCTTCGACAGGCTCACGCTTCGACAGGCTCAGCGTGAAGGGGGTGGTTTCGTCACCCCGAGCTTGTCGAAGGGCGGGCTTCATCATGGCGTCATCGACCTGACGTAGGCGACGCAAAGCCTCACGGCTTCTTGCACGCCGACGCTTCCCGTGTCCAAGGTCAGCCTGGGAACGGTCAAAGGATCCGAGCGTTCTTTCAGGGCCAGATACCGCGAGAAATTGCGATCGGCGGCAGCGTGGACGGAAGCGGCGCCCTCGAGACGACGGCGCGCGACGTCATCGCTGCACGTGCACTCGATGACGTACGGCGTGACTGCAAGAGCGCCGGCGAACTCGAAAAGCCTCTCGACTTGAGCCCTTCGCGAATACGTCCTTCCGTCGATGATGACGTTCTTCTCGGGCCGCTGGCGAACGATGTACTCGACGGCAATGTAGACCATCTCCATGCAGAGGTCGTTCTGCGCGGCCGAGTAGTCGAGCACGCAAGGCGGAAACACCGCACGACGCAGATCGTCCTTGTTCACGGTCGCCGCGCCGATACGTTTCGCCAAGACTCCGGCGACCGTCGTCTTTCCAGTCGCCGGAAGCCCCGCCATCACGATCAGCATCGCTCGACCGGCTCAACGTGGCCGGCGTCCGCGACGTAACGGTTGAATGCGACTTTAGGCAACCAGAGAGCGCCCTCACAGCGAGCTGACTCGGTCTGGCTGTCCTTGGTGACAAGAGAAGTCCTTCCGTTCCGCTCTCTCCCGGACGACGCCGCGAGGGGGACCGAACCCGCTTGGCACACCTAAGCCGGGACGCGATCCGGGGAGGCACGGGCCGCGCACTGACAAGCCGGCGCAGAGGCGATGTGAGCCGGCTTGTGGAACCTGCCGCGCCTACCGGAATCGGTTGCGGCTGGCGTTCCAATGCCTTGCCGCCCGTTTTCGGCGTCTCAGGCATTGTGCTCATACGACACTCGAAAGTTGACACGCCGAGCAGGTCTCACCCGGCTGTCACTGCGGAGGTTTCAGACCTCATGATGCGCGCCAAAGGGATCGCCTCGGTCGCCGCCCGTGCCGCTGCCGCAGCCGTTCTCGCGGCCTTCCTGCTGACGGTTGCGGTATTCGCCGGCGAGAACTCGGAGAGCGGTCTGACCAGAGCCCAGCTTGCGAAGCTCCACGAGCTAGGATTCGCCGTCGTTCCGGACCCGCTGCCTCCCGGCTTTCGCATCAAAGACGTTCGCGTGGACACCGAGGGCCAGAAATACAGCATCGAGTACGTGCGGCCGCGCGACGGCGCGACGATGCTCTTCTCGGGCAGCGCGCAAGCCCAGACTGCGCCCAAGAAGCACCGCGGTTTCTTCGCCGGAATCGGCTCGACGTTCGCGAACGTCACGCACTCCGCGTCGACCACGTCGAGTTCGTTGCGCTCGACCTCCAGCGAACAAGTGACGCCGGAGCAGGAGCAGGAGTTGACTTCGGTCGAGTCCGATTCGGTGCTGACGGGCCCGATCCACTTCGCAAACGACGGCGGCTGCCTCAAGGGCTCGGCCGACTCGAGCAAGGCGCTGATCACAAATGCGCATTTCACGGTCCAGGGCTGCAGCATGCGCGAACCCGACCCCTTGATTCGCGCCTATAAGTCGTTCGTACGGGTATGATCCGTTGCTGAAGCATTCCGCTCGGTTGCGCGTCTCTTGGGTGCGGTCGGCAGCGGCCGTCGTGACCCTCGTGTTGTTGCTGGGTGCGCGCGCGCCGGCCGACCAAGCGGACGATCTCAAACTCGGGCGCTCCGTGTACGAGGACTTGCAAACCAAGAACCAGATCGTCACCGACTCTCCGTACGATGCCATCCTGCAGCAGACCGGCGCCCGCATATCGCGCGCCGCCGCTCCGCACTGGTTCACCGAACGGTTCTACGTGGTCCGCGGCAATCAGATGAACGCCTTCTCCGCGCCGGGCGGCTATGTTTTCGTGAACGAGGGCCTGCTGCGTTCGGTCGACAACGTGGCGGAGCTCGCCGGCGTGCTCGGACACGAAACCGCGCACATCGTCCTCGGCCATGTCAACGCCCAAGCGAAGCAGGCAAAGGCACGTCAGAATATCTTCGCCGGCGTCGGGAAGATCTTCGGGAGCTCGAAAGGTTCGCAGAACACCTTCGACGTCGTGAAGGCCGCCGGCAACTACACGTTTCTGAACTTCACGCGGCAGCAAGAGTTCGAGGCCGACCAGTTGGGCTCGACGCTGGCGGCGAGAGCCGGGTACGACCCCTGGGGCATGATATGGTTCGATCGCGAGGTCCAACGCCTGGAAGGCGACGCCGGCTACGAAGCGTACGTGCAGCACCATCCCTCGATGAGCGACCGCATCGCGCACATCGAAGCCTACTTCAAAGCTCATCCGGCGACGTTCGGACGGTGGTCGAGCACTCCGCCGCCGGGCAACGGGCTGCCCTTGTAGGTGACGCTGCGCAAGGCTTCGCTCGCCGTGCTCGCGTTCGCCGCCGCGTGTTCGGCGGCAGCCGCAGCGCCAGGTCTGCAGGATCGCGCGCGCGGCGCGCCGGCCCTCGTCGAGTTGGCCCGCTCGGAGGCCGCAGCGGGGCGCTCCAGCGCCATCGTGGACTTCGCGAAAGCGGCGGCGCTCTACGGCGCCGCGGGCGACCGCCGCGGCCAGGCGGACACGATCGCTCGCATGGGCGAAGCCCAAGAAGTCTTCGGCCTCTTCGAAGATGCGCTGCACTCTGCGCGGACGGCGCTCGAACTTCACCGCACGCTCGGCGACCGCTTGCACCAGGTCTCCGATCTGGTGGACGCGGGGGTCGCTGAGGAAGACCTGGGCCTCTATGCGGCCGCCTTGAACGACCAGCAGCGCGCGCTCCGTCAGGCCCAGGACTCGCACGACCGGCTCGATGCGGCGAACGCGCTCGGCAACATCGGGATCGTTCAGATGCGCCTGGCTCGCTACGACCAAGCGATGCGCGCGCACGAGGCATCGCTCGCCATCGACCGCAGCATCGGCAACCGGCTCGGCGAAGGCGACGAACTCGGCCGAATCGGCATCGCCGACGAACAGTTGGGACGCTACGATGAGGCGCTGCGCGAACTCGGTGAGGCGCTCGCCGTTCACCGCGCGATCCACAATCGGCGCGGCGAAGCCAAAACTCTCAACAACATCGGCATCGTGGACGAGCATCTCGAGCGCTACACCGCGGCGTTGCGCTCGCACGAAGCGGCGCTTCCGCTCTTCCGGGCGATCGGGAACCGGCTCGGCGAGGCGGACGACCTCGAAAACATCGGCATCGTCGACGAGGACCTCGGGCGCTATGTCCCCGCGCTTGCCGCCCACCAGGCGGCTTTCACGCTCTTCCAAGAGTTGGGCAACCGTCTCGGTCAGGCGGAAAACCTCGGCAACACGGCGATCGTCGATGACGATCTCGGCCGTTACGACGAATCGCTGAGCGCGCTCGACCGCAGCCTCGTGCTCGAGCGTGAGATCGGCAATCGGCTCGGTGAAGCGAACGCGCTCGGAAGCGTCGGCGTCGTATACGAGGACCTGGGCCGTTACCGGGACGCGCTCGACGAGTTTCGGGCCGCGCTTGCGATCCATCGCGCGATCGGCAATCTGCGCGGTCAAGCGAGCGATCTGGGCGACGTCGGCATCGCGCTCGGCGACCTGGGAAACCTCAGCGACGCCGTCGGCGAGGAAGAGAAGGCCTTCGAGCTCGATCGCACGCTCGACAATCCCGCGGGAGAAGCGGCCGACCTCAACAACATCGGAAATCTGGAAGAGCGCGCCGGTCAAATCGAAAACGCTCTCCGGGAACACGAACGTGCGCTCGCGCTGGACCACGCGAACAATCGCCTCGGCGAGGTTGAGGATCTGTGCAACATCGGCAACGAGCAGAACCTGCTCGGCGACAGCGCCGCTGCGCTTGCCTCCGCCCGCGAAGCGCTGCGCCTTCAGGCCGGCATCGGTGCGCCGGAGGCGCTTTGGCGTGCGCTGCGCGTCGCGGCTCGCGCGGAGGCGGTGCTCGATCTTCGGGACGGCGCCATTACGGACTACGACGCGGCGATCCAGCATATCGAAGCGCTCCGTACGTCGCTCGAGGCCGTCTCGGAACGGCGTTCGTTTTTCGAAAACAAGCTCTTCGTGTACGATGAGTACGTCGCGTATTTGCTCGAGCTCGATCGGCGCTTTCCGGGGCAAGGCTACGATCGCAAGGCCCTCGACATCTTCGAACGCAAGAGCGCGCGGGCGGTCCTGGAGCAGGTCGGCGCGAGCGCCGCCCGGCATTTCCGCGGCGTCCCGGCCGGCGTCGTCGCGGCAGAACATGAAGCCGGCGTCGCGGCCGATCGCGCGCAGAGCACGCTCACACAGCTGCTTTCGACGGCCGGATCGGATCAGACCGCGATAGCGTCTGCCGAGCAAAGTCTCGCCGAGGCGAGGATGCGGGTCGCGACGCTCGCGGCGAGCATCAAGGCGCAGTATCCCGCTTACTACGAACTGCGTCATCCCCAGCCGCTGGCGGCGCAGTGTCGACAGTCGCCGTGCCCGACGATCGTGGACTTTCAGCAGTCCGTGCTCCGACCCGGCGAACTGACGCTGGTCTACGACCTGCTCGAGAAGCAAAGTGCGCTGTGGTTGATCGATCGGGATCGGGTCCAGTTGGTCCCGCTGTCCGGAAGCGCGGAGATCGCTCGGGCCGTAACGCGGCTCGGAGCGCACGTTGCCGGCATGCTGGCGCTGCTCGGTCAGGCCGGCCCGGCGCGGCTCGAGCGCGGTGCCGCAGCCGACCTGCCGGGGTTCACCTCGGACAGCTACGCGTTGTACCGGCTGCTCGTCCCCGATGCTGCGGCCGCGGCGATCGCGCGCGCGAAGAGTCTGATCGTCGTGCCCACGAGGGCGCTCTACGGTTTGGCCTTCGAGACGCTCGTCAGCCGAGACCCGTCGGCCGCCCCGCAGCCGCACTATCTGATCGAGGACCTGCCGATTTCGTACGTTCCTTCGGCGTCGCTCCTCTCGGTCGTGCGCACGTCGTACGCGCAGAGGGACGCCGCTCGCAACCCGTTGCTGGCATTCGCGAACCCCGCCTTCGGTGCCGACGACCCCGCAGCGGCGCGCGGGCTCTCCCGGTATGCAAGCCTCGAATTGGACGTGGCGCGCTCCGCTTTCCGCGGCGGACCGGGCGCCGCGACGATCGGGGAGGCCGACTTCCCGCCACTTCCGGGAACCGAGACGGAAGCGGCCGCGGTGCGTGACGCGCTCGGCGCGCCGGAGGCGAGCCTCGTCACCGGCGATGCCGCGACGCGCCGGCACGTCCTCGAGCTCAACGCAGCCGATTCGCTCAAAACGTACCGGTACGTCCTCTTCGCGACGCACGCGGTTCTGCCGAACCAGATCAGGGGTCTCACGCAACCGGCGATCGTCTTGGCCCACCCGGAACGCGGCGACGGCCTATTAACGATGGCCGACGTCTTCGATCTTGCTCTCGACGCCGACTTCGTGACGCTCTCGGCCTGCAGCACGGGCGTCGCGGAGGGTGAAGCGAGCGGCGAGGGTATCAGCGGGCTGACGCGCGCCTTTCTCTACGCGGGCACGCCGGCGATATCGGTGACGCTCTGGGAAGTCTACGACGAGGCCGCGCCGCGAATCACGCCTTCGTTTTTCGCCGGGATGCACGCCGGAAAGCTGACGGCATCGGAGGCGCTGCGCCAAGCAAAGCTCGCGATGCTCAAATCGCCCGAGGCCCGTTTCCGGCATCCGTACGCCTGGGGCCCGAGCGTCATCTTCGGCGACGGAAGCCGCCGCGAATAGCGAACCGACGGGGACGCTTCTCCCGTCGCGCTGCAGTCGCGAAATTCCAACCGGCCGACGCCGCCTCCCGGCAAGGTCTTAGCGGCCTTCGACATGCTCCTGAACGTCGACGTTGCCGCACTCGCGGCGTCGGGCACGACGATGGCGACGCTTTGCCGGCGCGTTACGGCTTCGCTATCGACGAAGACCGGCATCAGGGCATTTGGGGGCTGCCCGCAAACGTCAGTCTTTTATGAGTCGCTTAACGACACATAAGCTCGGGTTAATTTGCGCTGACTATGTTTGAGGCGCCAGGGGTTGCTCGCTTTCTCATATGGGGGGGGTATCTTTAATTGAAGAGGCCGACGCTCCGCACGTCCCGCAATGCCGCCGCGCTGTGTTTGTCCGCTTTCGCGCTCGCGTCGTGCGGCGGAAGCAGTTCTTCGCCGCAGGCTTCGATCAGCGAACAACAGCTGATCCAGCAGAAGATCAAACACGTCTTCGTCATCGTCCAAGAGAACCACTCGTTCGACAACTACTTCGGAACGTATCCGGGCACGCCGGGACAGACGGTCGAAAACCTCGGCACGTCGCTCGCTGCTTCGGACGACCGGCAGTTCGATCCGGCGACGGGACAGACGGTTGGGCCGTTCACGGTCACCGACCCGCACATCCTGAGCGGCGATCAGTCGACGGTCGGAACGACCGCGAAAATCGACGGCGGCAAGATGGACAACTGGCTGCGCGAGGAGGAGTATGGGCCGACGCTGACGCCGACGACCGTCTCGACTGCCACGCACGAGGAAGCCATCGACATGATGGCGGTCTACGATTGCAACACGATCCCCTACTTGTGGTACTACGCCAAGAACTTCACGCTCTTCGACCACTACTTTCAAGCTGACACCGGCCCGTCGAGCTCCGGGAACGTTCAGGTCTTCGCCGCCCAGATCGGGCAATCGGAAGCGGCGAGCGGCAAGGGCACCCCGTCGGGCTCGGCCGGCGTCGACGGCGTTCCGCTCGTCGCGGACGACAATCCGCCCAACAGCATCGTTCCGGGCGTCGCTTCGTATGCCGGAGACAACAACACCTGGCAAAGCTATGCCACGATTCCGGTCTTGCTGAATCCCTCGGCCGATGCCGCGGCGACCTATACGGGCTACATCCCGGACGATCTCAGTCTGGAAGCGAAATCCGCGCGCCCGGCGGTAGGCTGGGGCTGGTACGAAGAAGGCCTGACGACGGGTATCGGCGCCGCGCCGAAACACGCGTCGCCGCTCTACTTCGACTACATCCAGCACAACGCGTCGTTCTACCAGAATTTGTACGACAACACGCCGTCGAGCGGACTGCTGCCGGCGATCACCAACGGGACGCTGCCGCCGAGCGGCGTGTTCTGGGTGAAGGGCGCGAAGGTCGACCAGTTCGGTTTCTCTCCGGCGAACGGCGACTCGCACTTCCTCGGTGACGACGACCATCCGGGTTCGGGAAATTCGGACCATCAGGTCGCCGAAGCCTACGTCGCGACGCTCATCAACGCGATCGCGAAGAGCCAGTACTGGCAAGATTCGGTGATCATCGTGACCTGGGACGACATGGGCGGCTTCTTCGATCACGTCCCGCCGGCGACGTTCGAGTCCTGCCCGACCAACGGCGGCGAGCCGTGCGGAGACGGTCCGCGGCTGCCGATGCTGGTCATCTCGCCGTACTCGAAGACGGGACAAGTCATACACGACTACAACGACGGTGCTTCTATCGCCAAATTCATCGAAGTGGTCTTCAACCTGCCGGCGCTCGGCTCGCTGCCCGATGAGGCACCGTACGAACCCGAGGGTCCGCGTGACGTCAACAGCCAGATCGGCGACCTCACGGGCGCTTTGGACATCGGCAAGCTGGACGGCTTCACGCCGCTCAATCCAGCCTCGCTGGCGACGATCCCAGGCCCGTCGGTGCCGCCGGCGATGACCTGCGCGACGCTCGGCCTGACGCCGAGTCCGGCGCTGCCCGGCCCCCCGAGCGGCTACGTCCCGCTCGAAAAGATCAGGCAGCTCCCACCTACGAACTACGACGGTGACTGATGACCGATTAAGGAGACGTTGAGGATCGTCTCGCGACGCTGACCGGGAGGACGCTGACCTCGAAGTCGCCGGCCTGAACGCTCGCTGCGGCTTCCGCGCGGGCGATCGAGTTGACGATGCCCGCCAGGTACGGCCCTTGGTTGAGCTGCGCGAACTCTTGCGTGTCGGTCGGTCAGCCGGTGGCCCGGCAGATCGGGCGAGCGCGCGGGCGAACTGAGAGCGTGGTATCACCCAGGCGGCTGATTCGTCGCGTAGCGCCGGGCAATGCGCTCGGGATCCTCCAGCAGCCGCGCCACGACGGCTCCAAAAATGAACCCGCTGACGTGAGCCGCGTAGGCGACGCCTCCGGCCTGTGCCGTCGTCACTTGGCCGACGCTCCAAAGTTGCAGGAGGAACCATGCGCCGATCAGCAGTGCGGACGCGACGTACGTAATGTTCACGAAGACGAGGACGACCAGAAGCGTCCGAATCTGATCGCGCGGGTAAGTGATCAAGAACCCGCCCATCACGGCGGCGATCGCGCCGCTGGCGCCGAGGCTGTGAACGGTCGAGTGCGGATCCAGCGCGACTTGGCCGAGCACGGCGGCTACCCCGCCGAGGAGGTAGAATATCAAATAGCGCCACGGACCCATGGCGTCCTCGATCTCCGGGCCGAAGGCCCATAGGAACACCATGTTGCCGATGATGTGCGACCAGCTGGCGTGCATGAACGTCGACGTCAGAATCGTGATCAGGTGATGGCCTGAAGAAATGTCGGCTGGGACCATCGACCAGTTGGCCACGAATGCCTCGCCGTTCATCAGCTCGAAAACGAAAACGATCGCGTTGACGATGATCAGCGAAAGCGTGATGACGGGAAACGTCGCTGGGCGTCGCGACGCGTCGGACAGCGGCAGCAGGATCATCCGCCGCTCCGCTTCTGCCGGCCCTGCTGCAACTCCCGCGATGGTGGGAATGCAGCAAGCGTCCGCGCCGGGCGGCCGGCTCGGCGCCCCGAAGTCCCAAGGCGGCCGCGCATGGGCCTCTCCACCTGCGGCTCGCGGTCGGCGCCGCCGAGGACAGCAGGTGAGCCGCGTCAAACGAGAGCGCGTCGGCGAGCCGATGCGCCCCGCAGCGATGCAAGGGCGCTTCAATGCGAGGTGTCCCAGATGCGGCGTCCGACCGTGCTTCTCTTGCTGGCCGTCTTCATATTATGGGTGACGGCGGCTCGTGCCGGTGCGCAGGTCGAGGCTCCTTCCTGGAAGACCGTCAGGAACAGCGTCGTGGTCGTCGGCTACCAGAAGGCCGATGGTTCGTTCCTCGAGTACGGCACGGGTTTCTGTATCAAGTCGGATGCAACGTCGTCGGAATTCCTGACGGACCAGCACGTCATCGTGGCGCCGGCAGGTTCGCCGGATCCGGTCGAGTTGGTCGTGTTCGTGCCGGGATCTTCGAAGGCGCTGCCGGCGACGGTCGTCCAGCAGTCGCCGGACAACGACCTGGCGATCGTCTCCGTCCGCGTCGGCAACATTCCCGCCTTGACGCTGAGCTCGAACGTGCCGGAGGAGACCCAGCTCATAGCGCTTGGAGGCTTCCCCTACTCCGAAGCCGTGAACTTAGGCGGCGCCATGGGCCTCAGCCAAGTGATCCAGGGAGTCACGAAAACGAAGCTGTCCCCGGCGGTCCACATGGGAACGGTGAGCTCGCTCCACGAGCCTTTCATCGCGTTCGATCTCGAGGGCGGCAGCGTCGACGTAGGGAACAGCGGCGGCCCGTTATTCGATGTGAACACGGGCGCGGTGTACGGAGTCTTGGAAGGGTACGTTCCCCCGCACGAAATCGAGCAGTCCAACGGTGCTGCCACCATGTCCTCGGCGTCTACGAATCTGGCGATGTCGCGGCAAGTGGTGGTCGCGTTCCTGAATAACTCGCCGGCCGCACCGAACGTGGCCGCCAACGCCCAGGCCATCGGCTTGATCAAGGCGAGCGCTACCAACGGTTCGCTGGCGGTCTTCCAGCTTGCGGCCGTACAGGGGAACTCCGATTCGCAAAACCGGCTTGGATTGATGTACCAGGACGGCAGCAACGGCTTGCCGCAGGACTACGCGCAGGCGCTGCACTGGTTTCAGCTCTCCGCCGCGCAAGGCAACGCCGCCGGTGAGAGCAATCTCGGCAACCTGTATTACGACGGCAAGGGCGTGCCGCGGGATTACGCCCAGGCGTTCTACTGGTACCAGCACTCCGCCGTTCAGGGCAACGCCACCGGTGAAAGCAACCTCGGCAGCATGTATTACGAGGGCCGCGGCGTGCCGAAGGACTACGCACAGGCGGTGCACTGGTTCCAACTCTCCGCCAAGAAAGGCAACGCCTACGGAGAGACCAACCTCGGCTTCATGTACGACAAGGGCTACGGTGTGCCGCAGGATTCCGCGCAGGCGCTGCACTGGTACCAGCTCTCCGCCGCGCAAGGCAACGCCATCGGTGAGAGCAACCTCGGAACCATGTACGACCACGGTCAAGGCGTCCCGCAGGATTACGCGCAGGCGGTGCACTGGTACCAGCTTTCCGCCGCGCAAGGCGATGCCCTTGGCGAGAGCAACCTGGGGTCGATGTACGATCACGGTCACGGCGTTTCGCAGGACTACGCACAGGCGCTGCACTGGTACCAGCTTTCCGCCGCGCAAGGCAACGCCTACGGCGAAAACAATCTGGGAACGCTCTACGATGAGGGGCAAGGCGTCGCGCGAGACTACGTGCAAGCGGTGTACTGGTACCGGCTCGCCGCGGTCCAAGGCGACGCCCTCGGTGAGAGCAACCTGGGAGCCATGTACGAGCACGGTCAAGGCGTCCCGCAGGACTACGCGCAGGCGCTGCACTGGTACCAGCTCTCCGCCGCACAAGGCAACGCTCTCGGCGAGAGCAACCTCGGGGCCATGTACTATCACGGTTACGGCGTTGCGCGGGACTACGCGCAGGCGCTGCACTGGTACCAGCTCTCCGCCGCACAAGGCAACGCCACCGGCGAAAGCAACCTTGGCAGCATGTACTCCGAAGGCCGCGGCGTGCCGAAGGACGTCGCACAGGCGGCGCACTGGTACCAGCTCTCCGCCGCGCAAGGCGATGCTCTCGGGGAGACCAACCTCGGCTTCATGTACGAAAACGGCTACGGTGTTCCGCAGGACTACGCGCAGGCGCTGCACTGGTACCAGCTCTCCGCCGCGCAAGGCAACGCCACCGGCGAGAGCAACCTCGGAACCATGTACGATCACGGTCTGGGCGTAGCACAGGACTACGCGCAGGCGGTGCACTGGTACCAGCTCGCCGCCGCGCAAGGCAACGCCACGGCCGAGGACAACCTCGGCGACATGTACTACTACGGCCACGGCGTGGCGCAGGATTACGGTCAGGCGGTGCACTGGTACCAGCTCGCCGCCGCGCAAGGCCAAGTCGGCGGCGAAAACGACCTGGGATTTTGCTACTCCCATGGCCGCGGCGTGACGCAGGACTACGCGCAGGCGCTGCACTGGTATCAGCTCGCCGCTGCGCAAGGCAACGCCACGGCCGAGGACAACCTCGGCGACCTGTACTACTACGGCCACGGCGTGGCGCAAGATTACGCTCAGGCGGTGCACTGGTACCAGCTCTCCGCCGCGCAAGGCTACGCCGACGGTGAGAACGACCTGGGTTACTGCTACGTTCAGGGCCAGGGCATTCAGCAGGACTACGCGCAGGCGCTGCACTGGATTCAACTCTCCGCCAAGCAGGGCAACGCCATCGGCGAGGATTATCTCGGCAACCTATACTACGAGGGTCAGGGCGTGCCGCAGGATTACGCGCAGGCGCTGCACTGGTACCAACTGGCCGCCGCCCAAGGGAATGCCGCTGCCAAAACAGGCGTGCAGCGAGTTCAGCAGCTACTCGATCAGAGCGTTACCCGCTGAACGGGCGTTCAGCCGGGCCCGCATCGCTGCGCCGGCGCCGGGTTCTGGACGCCGAAGCGTATGGCGGCGAACGCACCGGAGGACCCAGGGGCGGTGCTGGAAACCGTGTGTTCGTTGTAATAGCCGAGCGCGAAGTCGATTTGCTCGGCGTGAAGGTGCACGGGATAGTCGAGCTCGCTCGAAATCGTGGAGCCTTGCTGCGGTAGGGGAATGCCGCTGGGAAACGCCGCGTTCGCGTACGAGAGAGCGATCTGCGGACAGCCCGTGTACGTAAAGTAGGCCGTGACGGAGCCGGGGAGCCCGCCGGTCGAGCCGACGTTATGCGATGCGCTGCCGCTGTTTCCGACGTTGCTCGATAGCGCCGGCGTGTCGGTGACGCCGAAATTCAGCTCCTTGCCGACCTGAAAGAACGCCCCGCCGACGACGTGATTCGTCTGTTCCAGCCCGCACTGATACAGCGGCATCGCCGAGGTCGAATTGGGAGCAGTGTTGCAGCCCGTCACTCTGCCCGAGTTGAAGCCGACCACCGCCTGAAATTTGAGCGCGGAAAAGATGAGATTCTGCCAAGGTGACTGCAGTGAGACGTTGCCGAGCAGCTGCGTACGTCTGGTCGAGAACGCGATCTTCCCTGCGGGGGCCGTCGGGAGCACCTGCGGAATCGCTGCCGAATAGTTGCTCGCGAGCCCCTGTTCGAGCGCCGCGATTCGATCTGAGACGACTTGCGTCTGCGTGCCGCCGGTCACGAGCCAACCCGTCAGACGAGGGACGGGTATCGTGCCCTGGATGCCCTCCTCGCTGGCGAAATCCGAGTAGCCGTTCGCCAGCCTGAAGCCGAAGAGATCGAGCGAATAAAAACGTCCGCTTTGGCCCTGCGCCGTCGAGGCTGCAACGTGAACGACCGGACCGCTCAGCGGCGCCAGCCACGTCACCGCGCCGGCACTGGGCGCAAAGTTGGAATCGTCGAGTTGCTCGCCGACGGTCTCGCGCACTTGCAGAAACGATTGATGCTTGTCGCTGGCGGAAGACGACGTGAGCGTCGCGGATTCCCCGAGGAAGTTACTGGTGCTCTCGGCGGAAGTGGCGCCGGTGCCACTGGTCAGGCTCTCTTGAATCTCTCCGAAAAGGTCGGCCGTGACGGCGTGGTACCCTTCGTAGTCGGCAGTCTGGTTGGAGAAGATATGGCCTCGCGCGGAAAAAGCGTTCACCGCGTCGCGCGCCCCCTTGCTGCCGACGTACGAGTTGAGGAACCCCAATTGCAGCGGCGGGTCGTTCGCCGTGTTGGCCTCGACGAAGGGAACGGGAACGGGGGGCGGCTGCAGCGGCAGCGGTTGCTGCGCGCCGGTCTTGATGGCCGGCGGCCGCTGCTGTGGCGAGGGCTCCGGGCTCGGCAGCGGCGTCGGAAGGACGAACGTGACCGATTCCGCGCCTGAATACCATCCCCGCGCTTGATTGCCGTATACTGCAGAAACCTTGATCCGTTCCGAATCGTAGCCGTAGACGTAACCGGAAGACAGGCTGCCGAGCTTGTTGACGGAGTACGGCTGCATGTCGAAAAACGACTTCAGGCTCTGATCGCTCAGCGACCCGCTGGCTTTCTGGAAGGAGAAGAGCGATTGGCTGCGAGTTTGCAGCGTCTGCGAGGTCGCCATCTGAGGAGCGACCGACGGTATCGCGAGCGGGGTGAGCGCCAGCGCTTGCGAAAGCGCCTTTTGAGTGCCGACGGCGCTCTGGTCCTGAGCGAACGAGGCCATGATCACGTCGTGCCGGTCCCAGCTGTAGGTTCCGTCCACGCCGATCTGGTGAAGCCTGACCGGCGTTGCGGCGGGAGCCGGCGCGGGGGTGTGGATGACGCCGTAGGGGGCGTATTGCGCGCTCAAGGAAAAGCTCGAGTCGACGATGGCGACGGGGATCTCGACCTCCGTCATATCGCTCCTGCAGCTGAGCATCGGCTGACACACGTTGACGGCCACCATGATCTTGCTGGTGTGCGCTCCCACGCGCAGCAGCTTCCAGGGGACGGTCACGGTTCGGATCTTGCCGGCGCCGCCGAGTCCCGCCGGCACGAGGTTCGACACGCTTTGGGTCTCCGCGGAAAGCGCGTAGGCGAAGCCCGTGCCCGCGCTGCATTCAGCTCGACCGCCGTCGTAGACGACGTTGCCCGCCACCTTGCGGCCGGCACGCGCGATGACGGTGATCAGGCTGCCCGCAGGTGCGCCGGCCGGACCGCTGAGCTGCACGCAGAGCAGTTTGCCGGCGGTGACGAAGGGAACCGGTGCGTAGAAGTGGACGTTGATCCCGTCGGCCGAAGCCGAGACGCAGAAACGATCGTTGTTCTGACCGGTCAGAAAGGGCGTGAGCGGCACTTCCCCGTTGCCCGCGCAGGCATTTCCCTTGGCGTCTGCCGCGGCGGACGCGACGGGAGTGACGGCGTCGCCGAAACCGAGCCTCAGTTGCAGAGGCGAGATGGTGAGCGGCGGATAGGGGAGATACCGCGCTGCTTGACCGGCCACCGCGGGCGGCAGGACCAACTGAAGCGAGAAAACGGCTAATGCGCCCCAGATAAAGGCTCGGTACCGCAATCGAGGCCCCCTTCACAAGGTCTGCTTCGCTGCGGTTCCTCTGCTTCGCCTCCGAAACGATCCGCCCCCCTCGGCAGATCGCAGGGGACAAGGGCCTGGTGGAAGCCGCGACTCAGGTATAGCTTAGCGTGGCGGCAGCGATCTCGAAAGCGGCCATCGGAGGAACTCGCCCTTCGACAGGCTCAGGGTGACTGCTCCCGCCACGTCATCCCCACGGATGCGCTACGAGCCTGGGCAAGGGCTGGGGCAGAGCTTGGCTTGGAATTGCTTCGCGACAGGCGCCGGAATGCCGTAGCGCTGCTCCATCATCGATGCGTACGTGACGCCGCCGTCCTGCCCCAAGAATCCCCACGTACCGTTTTTCAGATGCAGCCAGGCCGTCGCTTCGGCGTTGCCCCCGCCCGTGCCGAAATCGCACTGCGCGTAAGATTGCACGATGTAGCACGACGGCTGCTCGACGTCGCTGTTCCCGTAGTGCGACCGTTCGGCCGCAACGAGAGCTGCAACCGCGGCCTTTTGCGCAGAAGATTGGGCGTAGACCGGCAACGTGGCGAGGAACAAAAACGAAACGGAAAACGCGAAGGACCGGTACATGAGCTCTCCCACGTCTTCATGAAGAAAGTCGAACTCCGAAAGCGCTTCGCCGCTTTCCCACGAAGTCCGCCTCCCTCGTCGACGCGTCACGACGATACGGACGAACGGGCGGCTTTCGTCGAGACTATTGAGTCACTTCTCGCCGGCGATCTCGACCATTACTTCGTTGCGGCGAAAGAAAGGCAGCGTCCACGGCGGATCGTAAAAGGCATAGGTGGGCGCCGATAGGATTTCGAGTTTCCTCCCGCCCAGGAACGCATCGAGTTCTGCGGTGCGGCGGCTCAGACTGCCTTCGCGGGCCCAGCCCGAGAAGCGGATGACGGCAAAGCGCTTGGTCCCGATCTCTTTCAGCACGACGGCGGGATTGTTCGGCTTCGGCAGCGTTTCCAACGTGTAGCCGGCAGGCATGATGAAGCTCACCTCCCAGGTGCCGCCACCGCCCTGCTGCGTCACCGGCGCGGTCATCGCGATTTTTCGACCCGGCTGCTGGGTGACGGGCGCGGTCATCGCCACCTTCTGCGCGGACGTATTGTTGCCGAAGATGTAATCCGCGACGAGGCGGAACCCTTCGCCGAGCGCCTCGTACTGCTCGCCCGAGACCTGCGCTTGCGCCACGATCGTCGGGGCGTAGTCGCGAATCTCGATGTCGCCGTGCTTCTCCACGACCCGGTATCGAGGCTCTTCGACGCCGCTCGCAGCCGACCCCAGAAACGCCGCGCCGAGCACGGCCGCGGCCGCCCCTGCGATCACCGGCCATACATAGCTTTTCTTCATGTTGATATTGACGCCGCGACCGTCGCCTTCGTTCGAGGCTTGGGCGACGCCGGCTCCCCAGATGACGCTTTCCGCACTCCGCGCCAAGATCCCGGCCGCGAACGCGACCGCCCGATCGACGTCACCTCGAACTGACCCGGCGTACGGAGCTCGCCGGAAGCGAGGCAGAGGTCTTGCGCGAGCCGTCCGGCCATGCTTATCTATTCTCGGGCGAGCTAACACGTCGCGCCCGATGCCCGCCGTCCGGAGGGGAGGCTTCGCAGGTGCCTCGTCAATGCGACATCGTCATGAAAGGCGGCATCACGAGCGGGATCGTGTACCCCGCTGCCGTCTTCGAAATCGCCAAGGATTTCACGTTCAAGAACGTGGGAGGCACGTCCGCCGGTGCGATCGCGGCGGCGCTCACGGCGGCTGCGGAGCGCCGGCGTTCCCGCGACGGCGCAACGGACGGCTTCGATCGCGTGGCTGCGGTTCCGGTGTACCTCGCGAAGGAGAACCACTTGTTCCGGCTCTTCGTGCCGAACGCGCGCACGCGCTCGCTGTTTCGCACGATCGCCGGACTGGCCGGCCGGCCGCGGTTCCAACCGGCTGCGGTGGCGAAGTGGTGCGGCCTGGTCTGGGCTTTTCCGTTCGCATCGCTGCTCGGTGCAATTCCGGGAAGCGTCTTCTTCATCGCAGTGCTGACGCGGCGGGAACCGGCCTTAGCGTTCGCTGCGGAGATCGTCCTGGCCGTCGGGACGACGCTGGCCGGGATCACGGTTGCGTTCCTGCTCGCGCTCCTGCGCGATCTCCTCACCGAGCTGCCGCGTAACGCGTACGGCATGGTCACGGGCGTCGACGATGCGGACCGCTCGAACGAGTGCGCGCTCAGCACTTGGCTTGCGAGGGAGCTGGAGCTCACCGCGGGCCTCGAAGCGGGCAAAACGCCGCTGACGTTCGGAATGCTATGGGATGCGAAGCGCGACGCCGCGGCGGAAGGGCTGGAGAAGAAGCCTGCGGATCCCGACGTGAACCTCGAAATGATCGCGACGAATGTTACCTGGGGCCGCCCCTACCAGTTTCCGTCCGACGTTACGTTCTACTACGACCCCGAGGAGCTGCGGCGCTTCTTCCCCGACCACGTGATCAAATGGATGAAGGAACGGCCGCGGAAAGCGAAGGACGAAGTGGAGGCCGCCAGGTTTGCGGCCCACGCGCCCGGTAAGCTGCCGCTCCCCCTCGCAAGCGATCTTCCGGTGATCGTGGCCACGCGCATGAGCCTGGCGTTTCCGATCCTGCTGAGCGCCGTTCCGTTGTATGCGGCCGACTTCTCGTTACCGATGCCCGCCAATAAGATCCCGGAGCTCGAACGCTGCTGGTTCGCGGACGGCGGGATCTCGAGCAACTTTCCCGTGACGCTGTTCGACTCGCCGCTGCCGCGCTGGCCGACGTTTGCCATCAATCTCGCGCAGTTTCCAAAAACGCACTCGCGACAGGCTGACGAGTCCAAGAACGTGTACATGGCACGCGATAACGCGGCGGGGCTGCTGCCGGTCTTCAACCGTTTCGGCCCGCTGCCGGGTTTTCTGTCCGCGATCTTCGACGCAATGCAGAACTGGAACGACAATACGCAAAGCCGTCTTCCCGGATACCGCGACCGCATCGTGACCGTGTTCCTGGCCGACGACGAGGGCGGCCTCAATCTCGACATGCCGCCGCAGGTGCTCGAGCGTTTGCGCGCGCGAGGCGCGGCGGCAGGTGCTTTGATCGCCGGCCGCTTCAAGACGCCGAGCGTTCTGGCGCCGGGCAAGGGTGCGATGGATTGGGAGAACCACCGCTGGCTGCGCTTCCGCACGGCCATGGGTGCGGCCAAATCCTACCTCGCCGATTTGGCAAAGACGTTCCGTCATCCGGAGGCTTCGGACGTCGCTTACGACGCGCTCATCAATGCCGCGGACGGGACGCCCGTGCATCGCTATCCCATCCCGCCGGAAGCCCGCCGGCAGGTTGACGACCTAGCGAATCGCGCCGCGCAGCTAGGCGAGGAGCTGGGAGCCGTGGATTCGCTCGCGGAGGACCTGCCGAAGCCGTCGCCGGCCCTGGTCCTCCGCGGCAACCTGGAGACCTAGCCCCTCGCCCGCGTTCACGAGCGCGACCCTAGTTCGTCGATGGCTTCGCCGCAACGCCCAGGTCTGCGGCCTTCTTGGCGATCGCGGCCCGTTCGTCGGCCGTCGGCGCTGCGATCCAAGCGCCGATCACCGGCCAATCCTCGGCGAGCGCCTGGCGACCCATGAAAAGCCCGATGTGTCCCCCGGGGGCGAGCGTCTTCACGATCTGATCCTTCGGCGTCCCGAGGTACTCTTCCGCATTGAAGACTTGTTGCCAAGGCGTGATATCGTCCTCGCTGCCGGCGAGCAGATAAGCCGGGCACCGCACGTCCTTCAGCAAAAGCTTCTTCCCGAGCGCGACGTAGTCTCCGTGCACGAGCTGATTCTGCTTGAACAGCTGGTCGACGACCTGAAGGTAGACGCGGCCCGGTAAATCGATCGGGCTCTCGTACCAGCTCGCGAAGCGCTCCTGCCGGCGCAGGTAGTCCGGGTCGTCGATGTTCTTGTAGAGGTCGACGTACTTCTTGAGATAGTGCTGCGCCGGATCCATGTTCTTGTAGCCGGCGAGCATGAAGCGGCCCGGCATCAGTCCGCCCCCGAGGGCGACGAGTTCCTCGAAATATGCCATCGGAAGCTTCATCATGAGCTTGCGCAGCGAGTCGAGGCCGGCGGCGGTGTCGATCGGCGAGCCGGCCAGGACGAGGGTGTTGACCTTCTCCGGGAAGCGCGCCGCGTAAATCGCGGACATCCAGCCGCCCTGACAGAGCCCGACGAGATTGACGCGCCCGCCCAGGTCGTCGACCACGACGTTGATTTCGGCAAGATACGTGTCGACGTCGAAGTCTTTCATATCGTGCGTCGCCGCCTTCCAGTCCGTCAGCACGATCCGGCGGCAGCCGTTCGCCCGCAACGTCGCCATCAGGCTCTGATCCGTATCGAAGTCGACGGCGGTCGCGGTGTGGCCGGCGTACGGCGCGTCGACGAGGGTCGGAACTCCACCCGCGCCGGGTGACGAAAAGTCGCGCACCCTCATCGTGCGCAGGTCGAGCAGGATCCGATTCTCCGTCGCGAATTGCGGATGCAGACCGAAGTCGATCTTCTCGCTTTCCGCCAAAAACTTGAGATTTCGCGCGGCCAGTTTCAACTCACCTTCGGCGATCTCCGCGCCGACGGCCCACGGCCAGAAGAAGGGCACGCACGCCGGTGAAGTTTGCGTTTGGTTCGACATCTGCTCTCTCCTCGAAACGTGTCTTGGCGATTCTATGCGGCTTTGAGCTTCAGGGCCAGTGCCGACCAGGCGACGCCGGACATGATGAAGTTCAGGCCGACTGCGAAGCCGATGAACCAAGTCGCCGAGATCGGCCACTCCGCCCAGAGCAGGATGCCCAGGACGAGCGAAACGATTCCGCTGAACGCGACCCAGCCGTAATAGGGAAATTGCAGCCACAAGGCGCCCACCAATCCGTAGATTCCCTCGAACACGAAGAGGAGGGCGAGCAGCAGCGTCACCACGAGCGCACCGGCGACCGCGTGCTGCATCAGCATCCAGCCGACGATGATGTCGAGGATGCCGAGCATGAGAAACAGGGCGAAATGCCCCGCACCGTGTGATTGAAACGCGGCCGCGACTCGTAAGATTCCCGCGGCGAGGCAAACGGCGCCCAGTACGACGATCGAGGCGAGCGTGGCAGCCATTCCATAGGTGATCGCGTACGCGCCGAGCGCGATCATCGCGACCCCGAGCGCCAGGTACCAGCCCCACATCTCGTGGGCCCGATCCAGTGAATCCGCGACGTCCGCAACGAGCACTTTCATGTCTTTCTCCTTCCTTAATAGCAGGTTCTAAGTATTGTTATAATATAATTTTGAAGCAAAAATATCAAGGCAACAGAAGTGATAATTCGCTTTACAGGATGTGCCGCGCTCAGCCCGGCGTCTTCGTCCTGACCGCACCGTTGAGGCGGGCGATCATTTCGGCCATGGCCTCGAGCTGCTGCGCGTCCAGCTGCTTCAGCGCCGCACAGACCGTCCCGCCGCGGAGGTTCTCGTTGAGCTGAGTTGCCATGCGCCGGCCTTTGGCCGTCAGCCGCAGGAAGCGCGCGCGGCGATCCGCTTCGCCGACGATCCGCTCGAGGTAAGCGGCCTCTTCGAGGCGATCGAGGGTGCCCGAGAGATTCCCGATGTTGCAGTTCAGGGAGCGAGCCAGCTCGCTCACGGTCGTTTGCTCCGAGAGCTCGCTCAAGCGGGTGAGGGCCGAGGCCATCGGCAGCGACAGCCCCGTCCGAGCGATGGCGCGCTCGGCGTCGGCGCGCAGCAGCCGTGCCGTGACCGCCAGTGCCTGAAGGGCCCTTTCCAGAGCCGGCTCCGCGGAAGAAGAAGCCGATCGCGCTTTCCCGTTCTTTACCACCGACATAGATGTATTATAAAACTATATCAGAGAAAACGCAAGTCGTCGCACGCGAATGGATTGCCCCGAGCGGGGCCCGAGGGCAGGCTTTTCAGTGGCGGCTCTTTACTCTTCGTCCTGGAAATGTTAACCTTGGTTATCGTTAACCATGGATAACAATCGTTCGCAAGGCTCGGGAACCGTCAGGCGGACGCGCGGCGAGCGCGGGCCGGTGCTGGAGGCCGGGTCCGACCGCTCCGCGACGCGAGCCCGCGAGGACTACGTGAAGGCGGTCTTCCAGCTCGGAGACGACGGTCCGGTGAAAGCGGCCGACGTGGCTCGCCACCTGGGCGTGAGCCCGGTCGCGGTCAGCAAGGCGAAGCGCGCGCTGCAGCGCGACGGCCTGCTCGAGCCCGACGCGGCCGCGTCCAGCGTCCTGCGCTTGACCCGCGCCGGCCGCGAGCTCGCCGTCGCGATGGTGCGCCGGCACCGCCTGCTCGAGACGTTCATGCACCGGCTTCTCGGCGTTCCGCTCGAGCGCGTCCACGCCGAAGCGGAGCGGATCGAGCACGCGATCTCGGAAGACGTCGCGCAGCGGCTCGCGCGCCTCATGGGGAACCCCGCGCGCGATCCGCACGGCCACGCGATTCCCTACACTTCGGCGGCGGCGCGCCAGGCCGGGGACCAGCGGCTCAGCGCCGTTCCCGCCGGCACGCGCGTGCTGATCTCGAGCCTCGACGACCGCGACGCGCGCGCGCTCCGCGCGCTCGCCGGGGCCGGCATTCTGCCCGGCGTTCGCGCGGCGGTCCTAGCCGGCGACGGCCAGCAGGTCCGGCTGCGCTGCGGGAAGCGCGAGATCGTGCTCCCGGCGCAGCAAGCGGCCTTGGTGCGCGTCGTCGAATCGGCGCGGGGACGGCGCGCGTGATCCGCGTCCAGGGGCTGCGCGCCGGCGCCGGGGCCGCCTCCGAGCGCACGCGCGCCGCCGCGCGAGCCGTGCTCGACGGCGGCTCGCGCGGCTGGCGCGCGATCCTGCCGTTTGCGGGCCCGGCCTTCGTGGCGTCGGTCGCCTACGTCGATCCGGGCAACTTCGCCACCAACGTGCAGGGCGGGGCCAATTTCGGCTACCGTCTGCTCTGGGTCGTGGTGCTCGCCAACGTGATGGCGATGCTCTTCCAAGGACTCTCGGCCAAGCTCGGGGTCGTGACCGGCAAGAACCTCGCCGAACTCTGCCGCGAGGGTCTGCCGCGGCCGGCCGCGCTCTCGATGTGGGTCGTCAGCGAGATCGGCGCGATGGCGACCGACGTCGCCGAGTTCCTCGGCGCGACGATCGCGCTCAACCTGCTCTTCGGCATTCCGATGGGAGTCGCCGTCGTCCTGACGGGGCTGCTCACCTACGCGCTGCTGCTGCTCGACCGCTACGGCTTTCGCCCGATCGAGGTGCTCGTCGGCTCGCTGGTCGGCGTGATCGCGGTCGCCTACGTCGTCGAAACGGTGCTCGCCAAACCCGATTGGGGGCAGGTCGCGTACCATTCCCTCGTGCCCTGGCTCGGCGGACAATCGAGCGTGCTGCTCGCGGTCGGCATCGTCGGCGCGACCGTCATGCCGCACGCGATCTACCTTCACTCGGGCTTGACCCAGGACCGCATCCGTCCCGGCTCGGTCGCGGACGCGCGCCGCATCGCCCGCTATTCCAACGTCGAGGTCGCGGTCGCGCTGGGCCTGGCGGGCTTGGTCAACCTCGCCATGATGTTCATGTCGGCGGCCGTCTTCAACGCGCACGGCCGCGCCGACGTGGCCGACATCTCGACGGCGTATCGCACCCTGACGCCGCTGCTGGGCAGCGCCGCCGCGGCCGTCTTCCTGATCTCACTCTTGGCCTCGGGCGTCTCGAGCTCGGTCGTCGGAACGATGGCCGGCCAAGTCATCATGCAGGGCTTCGTGGGCTTCACGGTCCCGATGTGGGTGCGGCGTCTCGTGACGATGATCCCGGCCGTCGCCGTCGTCGCCCTCGGCGTCAACGTCATCGAGGCGCTGGTGATCAGCCAAGTCGTGCTCAGCTTCGTGCTCCCCATTCCGATCCTGGCCCTGCTCTATTTCACCAGCCGCCCGCAGACGATGGGCGCGCTGGCGAACGCGGCGCACGTCAAGCTGCTGGCCGTGCTCGCGAGCGCGGCGATCCTCGCGCTGAACGCGCTGCTGGTGTGGACCGCCTGCGGCGGCCCGCTGCCGAGGTTCGGCTGACGCAGCGCGCAGAAGCGCCCGGCCTCACGCGATCGCGGCGAGGCGTTTCGCGAACTGCACGGCGATCTTCTTGGCGACGCCTTCGATCAGCGGTCCGCCGAGCTTCGCCACGACGCCGCTGACGTGCGCGTGCGTCTGCAGGACGATGCGCGTCCTGTGCCCGTCGGCTTCGGCGCGCGTCGAGACCTTCGCGCGCACGCCGCCGCGCCCCGTGAGCTCGTGGCCGTGGATGTGGAAGGTCGCGCTGTGCGTCGCCTGGTCGATCTTCTCGACCACGACCGTCGCATGATAGCTGAGCGCGAGCGGGCCGATCTTCAGCGAAACTTTGGCGCGGTAGGTGCGCTCGTCGACGATCTCGACGATCTCCGCGTGGGGGATGCACGTCGCGACCCGCGGGATGTCGTTGAGCACGGGCCACGTCCTGTGCAGCGGCGCGTCGACGTGGATGCGGTTTTCGATGAGCACGCCGTTCTCCGCGCTAGAGCCGGTCGACCGAGAGGACCGTGGCCGAGGCTTCGACGACCGTGCGCCCGCCGGGCGCGGTCACCGCTCCGCGCAGCGCGACCAAGCGGCCCAATGGCCGCTCGCTCGGCTCGATCCCCGTCACCTCCCAGCAAAACGTCAGCTCCTCGTCGGGCTTCGCCGGGCCGACCAGCCGGAAGGTGAATTCGAGTCCGACTCCGGGTCCGCTTCGCGTCGTCTCGGCCGCGCAGAACGCCATCAAATAGGCGACCGTGTGCGCGCCGGAGGCGATCAGGCCGCCGAAGCGCGTGGCGCTCGCAAACTCCGCGTCGTGATGGATCGGATTCCAATCCTCGACGAGCCGCGCGAAATCGACGATGTCGTCGCGCGCGAAGGTGAAGCGTTTTTCGAAGCGGTCGCCGACGGTGAGGTTCACAGCGGGGTCGTTCGCCCGGCGCCGGCCCGGGCCTCGGCCGGCCCGTGGCCGGCCCGAGGCAGAAAGGGCGTCCCTGCCCCGGTCAGTCGTCACAAAATCCGCTCGCTCGGGTGAGGTGGAAGCTGAAGCGCGAAGGATTAGAGTGTGCGTCGTGAGCATGAAGCCGAGTGGTGATTAAGAAGCGGGCCGGCAAGGCCGCGGCAGCGCGTCCGGCGCGAAAGACGGCCTCCCAGCCGGAGGTCAAGCCGTCTGCGGCGGCCGATCTCAAGCCCGCGCCCGCGCTCGCACCCGAGACCTCCGCCCCGCCTCGCAAAGCATCCAAGATCTCGACGGTCTCCCACACGCTCGATACGGCCGTCGCGGAGCGCCTGCGCCACTTCGCCTTCCACGAGCGGGTCAGCGAGAGCGCGGTGATCGAGTACGCGCTGCGGGAGTTTTTCAAGAGCGGCGAGGATGCCGCGCTCGGCCGCCGCTTGCGCGACGCCGGCGCGGCGCTGCGCCGCAGGACCTGAGGGCCGGCGCCTACCGTCCGACGCTCGCCCTCAACCTTTCCCGCGGCCGAAACCGGAATGCTTCCTGCCCCGGTTATTGTCACATACGGCGGCCGGCCCGGTATGCCGACAGAGGTGATGTGCCGAGCAGCCCGCAAGTCGCACCGGAGGTGCGTCGGGAAAGCATCGCAGCCGGCGGACAGGGAGTCTAACCAGTATGTCAATGTGGGAACCGTTTACCGAGCGCGCGCGGCGAAGCATCGTCCTCGCTCAAGAAGAAGCCCAGCGGCTCGGGAACAACTACATCGGAACCGAGCACATCCTGCTCGGGATCATCTCCGAGGGAGAGAGCCTGGCCGCCAAAGTCCTCGAGACCCTGGGAGTCAACCTCGCGAAGGTTCGGCAGGAAGTCGAGGCAATCGTCGGCCGCGGCGGGCAGACGGTCCAGCAGGAAATGGTTTTCACGCCGCGGGCCAAGCGCGTGATCGAACTTGCCTTCGAAGAAGCTCGCCAGCTCAATCACAACTATATCGGGACGGAGCACCTGCTGCTGGGCTTGATCCGCGAAGGCGAAGGCGTCGCGGCGCGCGTGCTGACGAACCTGGGCGTCGATCCGGCCAAGGTGCGCGTGCAGACGACCTCGCTGCTCGGCGCGGAAGGCCAGCCGGTCGCGCCCAAGGGCAAGTCGAAGACGCCGACGCTCGATGCATACGGCCGCGATCTCACCACGCTCGCCCGCGACAACAAGCTCGATCCGGTCATCGGGCGCGCCAACGAGATCGAGCGCGTCATCCAGATCTTGGCCCGGCGCACGAAGAACAACCCGGCCCTCATCGGCGAGCCCGGCGTCGGCAAGACGGCGATCGCCGAGGGCCTCGCGCAGCGCGTCGTCAAGGGCGAAGTCCCCGAGCCGCTGCGCGACCGGCGCGTCATCACGCTCGATCTGGCCGGGCTGGTCGCGGGCACGAAGTACCGCGGCGAGTTCGAAGAGCGCATGAAGCGCGTCATGGACGAGATCCGCGCCGCTTCGGGCGAGATCATCCTCTTCATCGACGAGCTGCACACGCTGGTCGGCGCCGGCGCCGCCGAGGGCGCGATCGACGCCTCCAACATCATCAAGCCGGCGCTCGCGCGCGGCGAGCTGCAGTGCATCGGCGCGACCACGCTCAACGAGTTCCGCAAGCACATCGAGAAGGACAGCGCGCTCGAGCGCCGCTTCCAGCCGGTGATGGTCGGCGAGCCCAGCGTCGAGGAGACGATCGAGATCCTCAAGGGGCTGCGCGACCGCTACGAGGCGCACCACAAGGTCACGATCACCGACGAAGCGCTGACCGCCGCGGCGAAGCTCAGCGACCGTTACATCTCCGATCGCTTCCTGCCCGACAAAGCCGTCGACCTCGTCGATGAAGCCAGCTCGCGCGTGCGCTTGCAGGCGACGCTCCCGCCGCCCGAGATCCGCGAAGTCGAGAACCAGATCCGCAAGGTCAAGGCGGAAAAAGAGCAGGTCGTCAAGTCGCAAGAGTTCGAGAAGGCCGCCGCGATCCGCGATCGCGAGGAGAAGCTGCGCCTCGAGAAGCAGCGCCTCGAGCAGGAGTGGCAAGAGCGCAAGGCCCACTCCGACAAGACGATCAAGGTCACCGAGGAAGACATCGCTCACATCGTCTCCTCGTGGACGCGCATCCCGGTCAGCAAGCTCGCGCAGGCCGAGACGCAGAAGCTGCTCACGATGAAGGATCAGCTCCACAAGCGCGTCGTCGGCCAGGATCCGGCGATCGAGGTCGTGACGCGGGCGATCCGCCGTTCGCGCGCCGGCCTCAAGAATCCCAAGCGCCCGATCGGCTCGTTCATCTTCCTCGGTCCGACGGGCGTCGGGAAGACGGAAGTCGCGCGCAGCTTGGCCGAGTATCTCTTCGACGACTCCGAGTCGATCATCCGCATCGACATGTCGGAGTATATGGAGAAGTACGCGGTCTCGCGGCTCGTCGGCGCTCCGCCCGGATACGTCGGCTACGAAGAGGGCGGCCAGTTGACCGAAGCGGTGCGGCGCCGCCCCTACTGCGTCGTCCTGCTCGACGAGATCGAGAAGGCGCACCCGGACGTCTTCAACCTGCTGCTGCAGGTCCTCGAGGACGGCCGCCTGACCGATTCTCAGGGGCGCGTCGTCGACTTCAAGAACTCGGTCATCATCATGACCTCGAACGTCGGCGCCACCGGCATGACGACGACGACCGAGATCGGCTTCCGTCCGAGCAAGGCGACGGGCGAGACCGACGAGCAAGCCTACGAGAAGATGCGCAACAAGGTGCTCGAGGAGGTCAAGCACACCTTCCGCCCCGAGTTCCTCAACCGCGTCGACGAAGTGGTGGTCTTCCACCAGCTCAGCCGCGAGCAGATCGAACAGATCGTCGGACTCGAGCTGGAGAAAGTCATCCGCGAGGTCAAGGCGCAAGACATGCACCTCGAGGTGACCGAAGACGCGAAGCAGCTTCTCGCTCGCAAGGGATGGGATCCGCAGTTCGGCGCCCGCCCGCTGCGCCGTGCGATTCAGCGCGAAGTCGAGGACGAGCTCGCCGAGGAGCTGCTCAAGGGCAACTTCACCGGCGGGGATCGCATCCTGGCCGAGGTCAACCCCGACAATCCGGACAAGCTGCGCTTCTCGAAGATCCCCTCAGTCGAGCCGCCGGCACCTCCGGCGCCGGAGCTGACGGTCGGTTCGTAAGATAGAACGCGGAGTCCGGTGACGCCGTTCGCGACGTGGCGTTCGCGCCTCCCCGCCGCGATCGGGTCGTGGTTCGCTCGGGATCTGGTCCGTAACGCGCTCGTCCTCGTAGAGGGCGGGCGCGTCACGCTGCGCGCCGTCGAGGACCTCAAGGTCGAAGCGGCGGTGAAAGATCCGCGTGCCGCGCGAACCGTCGACGTGGCGATCGAGTGGGGCGGT
This sequence comes from Vulcanimicrobiota bacterium, assembly GCA_963834485.1. GTDB lineage: Bacteria > Vulcanimicrobiota > Vulcanimicrobiia > Vulcanimicrobiales > Vulcanimicrobiaceae > CAWICD01. Next base: position 93,296 of record CAWICD010000006.1, on the reverse strand, counting down.
GGAACGGGTCCGCTCGCCCTGCGCGCGGTCTGCACGTGCGGCGGGAGCGGGATCTGCGAGCACGTCGTGGCGACGCTCGAGGCGGTCCGCTCGCAGACCGAGCTCGACGAACGTTCGCCGCACAGCGAAGTCGATCTCTCCTGGCTCCCGGCGTTCCGGGTCGAGTCGAGGGCCCTGCGGGCGCGCTGCGTCTGGCCGGTCTTCTCATCGCCGGACGGCATCGTGCTCGCGGCGGCGCTGGTCCTCGACTCGCCGCGCTTGCGCGGCGCGGTCCGCGACGCGCAGGCGATCGCCGCGATGATGGACCAAAGCCCGGTCGACGATTGGGACGACGTCGACCGCGAGCTGCTGCGCGACGAAGCGGTGCAGGAAGCGTTCGCGGGCCGCTACGCGCCGCGAGCCCTGGCGCGCTCGCTCTTCCGGCTCGCCCGCCACCCGCGGCTGCGCTTCGACGCCGAACCTTCGCTCGGCCGCCATCCCTCGGAACTGCCGCAGTTCGCGATCGACCTGCGCGGGCTGGCGCTGCGCGCCACGCGGCACGGCGAAGGTTTCGTTCCGCTCTTCGAGACGCTCGACGGCGCGCGCATCGACGCGCGCGAGGCGTTCATCCTGGAAGGACCGCCGACCTGGATCGCCACGCGCCGCGCCGTCTATCTGGTCGACGGCAGCTTCGACGCGAGGAAAGCGATCGAAGCGGCGCGCGCGAGCAACGGCACCGTCGCCGCCGCGGGGGTCCCTTCGCCGCGGACGATCGCGCGCGTGGCGCCGTTCCTCACCGCCCAGGACCTCGCCGATCTGGCGATCGCCGACGCGGCCGACGCGACGGCTGAAGTCGCGCTGGGCTGGGTCGGCGGCGCGCTCGTCGCGAGCCTGACCTTCATCGACCGCGCGAGCGGAGCGCGCGCGCCGTTCACCTTGCTCGGCGCGATCGCGCAGGTCGGCGAGCGCTACGTGCGCTTCACCTCGGATCACGCGGCCAAGCTCCGCGCGCGCCTGCTCGGCGCCGGCTTCGTCCCGCGCTCGACCGACGGCTTCGCGCTGCACGGCGCCGACCGCGCGGCGAACTTCGTGCGCGACGTCCTCCCCGAATGGTCCGATCTGAGCGTGCGGCTCGATCCCGGCTTATCCGAGCTGGCCGACGGCAAGAGCCGGCTCGACATCAACGTGTCGGCACACCGTACCGCCTCCGATGCCGATTGGTTCGAGCTGCGGGTCGACGTCTTCGTCGGCGACGGCGGCGTGGCGCTGACGCAAAAGGAGCTGGCCGCGCTCCTCTCCACGGCCGGCCGCTTCGCCGAAGTTCGCGGCAAACTCGTCGACGTCGGCCGGCTGCGCGAGCGCAACGGGCTCCTGAGCGATCTGGCCGAGCGGCGGCGCAGCGGCTTCGCCGCGCTGCTGGCCTTGCGCGACGAGCTGCACGACAATTTCGGCGACGTCTCGCTGCCGCCCGAGGTGGAGCAGGTCCGCGAGAAGCTGCGCAATTTCAGCGGCATCCCGGTCGTCGAGCCGCCCACGCTGCACAACGGCACGCTGCGCGGATACCAGCAGCGCGGCCTCGACTTCCTCGCCTATCTCGCCGAGTTCAACTTCGGCGGCATCCTGGCCGACGAGATGGGCCTCGGCAAGACGATCCAGGTCGTCGCCTATCTCTTGCGCCGGCAGCTCGAAGAAGGGCGGGCGCCGTCGCTGGTCATCGCGCCGACCTCGGTGACGCACACCTGGGAGAACGAGATCGCGCGCTTCGCGCCGGAGCTGCAGACGCTGCGCCTGCACTCGGGCAGCGAACGGGCGGCGCGCTACGACCTCGTCCCCGAGAGCGACGTGGTCATCACCTCGTATGCGCTCGCCCGGCTCGACGCGCAGCAGCTCTCGCAATACCGCTTCCGCTCGCTGATTCTCGACGAGGCGCAGAACGCCAAGAATCCCTCCTCGCAGATCGCGCGCGTGCTGCGCGGTTTGCAAGCCGAGCACCGCCTGGCCTTGACCGGAACGCCTGTCGAGAACTCGCTGCGCGACTTGTGGGCGATCTTCGCTTTCGTCGAGCCCGGACTCTTAGGGAGCGAGACGTCGTTCCGCCGCCGTTTCGAGGTCCCGATCGCCGAGAACGACGCCTCCGCGATCGCGACGCTCCGCTCGCGGCTCGAGCCGTTCCTGCTGCGGCGCACGAAAGAAGACGTCGCCCCCGAACTGCCGGACCGCACCGAAGTCGTCTTGGAATGCGACCTCTCGCCGCTGCAGCGGCGCCTCTATCGCGGCGTCGCCGAGGCGGCGCGGCGCGAGGTCTTCGCCGTCGTCGAAGAGCAGGGGATCGAGGGCGCGACCGTGCACGTGCTCGCCGCGCTGACGCGCCTGCGCCAGATCTGCGCGCACCCCGGCTTGCTGTTCGAAGAGCATCGCGGCGACCCGGAGGCGAGCGCCAAGTTCGAAGCGTTTCTGGAGACCGTCGAAGAGGTGCTCTCGGGCGGCCATCGTCTGCTCGTCTTCAGCGCCTTCGCCTCGATGCTGCGCATCATGCGCGGCGCGCTCGACGAGCGCGATCTCGCCTACGGCTACCTCGACGGCGCCACGAAGGACCGGGACCGTCAGCGCGAGGTCTCGCACTTCATGCGGCCCGACGGTCCGCCGCTCTTCCTCTGCTCGCTCAAAGCGGGCGGGGTCGGGCTGACGCTGACTGCGGCCGATTACGTGATCCTCTACGACCCCTGGTGGAATCCGGCGGTCGAACGGCAGGCGATCGACCGGACGCACCGGATCGGTCAGCATCGGGCGGTCACCGCCTACCGGCTCGTGACCAGCGGGACGGTCGAAGAGAAAATCCGCGCCTTGGCCGAGCGCAAGGCGTCGCTCTCGCGCAACATCATCAAGGCCGACGGCGCGCTCGCCAAGGCGCTCACGCGCGAGGATCTCGAGCTCCTCTTCGCCGACCCGGAATAAGGCCTCGCGCTCGGCCCTGGGCCGAACGCATCGGTGCGGAACGCCACGAGGGAGGTCGCCCGGACGCACGAATCTGCGCGCATGAGCAAGTCGTACGCCCACGGCGCGAGCACCGTCCCGTTGCTCGGGGAGACGCTCGGCGCGAACTTCGATCGCATGGCGGAGGCCCATCCGCAGACCGAGGCCGTCGTATCGGTCCATCAGAGCGTCCGCCTGACGTACGCGCAGATGCGGGTTGCGACCGACGCTTTCGCGCGCGGCCTGATCGCGCTCGGCGTGCGCCACGGCGACCGCGTCGGCATCTGGTCCACCAATACGTTCGAATGGGTGATCGCGCAGTTCGCCACGCCCAAGATCGGCGCGATTCTGGTCAACATCAATCCGGCCTATCGCAGCTCGGAGGCGTCGTACGCGCTGCGCCAGAGCGGGGTTTCCGTCTTGCTCGTGCAGATCCGGCACAAGACCACCGACTACGTCGAGATCCTGCGCGAGATCCGGCCCGAGCTCCCCGGGCTGCGGACCGTCGTGCTGATCGGCGACGACGAGTTGAGCGCGCCGCTCGAAGGCGCGCTGCGCTGGGACGACGTGAACGCGGCGGCCGCCGCCGTGAGCGTCGAGACGCTCGCCGGGCGGCTGGAGGCGACGCAGTTCGACGAGCCGATCAACATCCAGTACACCTCGGGCACGACCGGCTTTCCCAAAGGCGCGACCCTCTCGCACCACAACATCCTCAACAACGGTTTCTTCATAGGTGAAGGCTGCCGCTATACGGAGCGGGACCGCGTCTGCGTGCCGGTCCCCTTCTATCACTGCTTCGGCATGGTGCTGGGAAATTTGGCGATCGTCACCCACGGCGCCACGATCGTGATCCCGAACTACACGTTCGATCCCGTCCTGTCGCTCGAGGCGGTGCAGAAGGAGCGCTGCACGTCGCTCTACGGCGTTCCCACGATGTTCATCGCCGAGCTCGCGCTGCCGAACTTCGGCGATTTCGACTGCTCGACGCTGCGCACCGGGATCATGGCCGGTTCGCCTTGTCCGGTCGAAGTGATGAAGCGCGTGCAGAGCGAGATGCACATGCCCGAGGTGACGATCTGCTACGGCATGACCGAGACGTCGCCCGTCTCGACTCAGACTTCGGTCGACGACCCGCTCGAGAAGCGCACCTCGAGCGTCGGCCGCGTGCATCCGCACATCGAGGTCAAGATCGTCGACGCGGAAGGCGCGATCGTTCCGCGCGGGACGCCGGGCGAGCTCTGCACGCGCGGCTACAGCGTCATGCTCGGTTATTGGGAGGACGAGGCGAACACCGCCAAGGCGATCGACGCGGCGCGCTACATGCACACCGGCGACATCGCGACCATGGACGAGGACGGCTATCTCAACATCGCGGGGCGGATCAAGGACATGGTGATCCGCGGCGGCGAGAACGTCTATCCGCGCGAGGTCGAGGAGTTCCTCTACTCGCATCCGGCGGTCAAGGACGTCTCGGTCATCGGCGTCCCCGACGAGAAGTACGGCGAGGAGCTGTGCGCCTGGGTGATCCTGCGCGAGGGCTCGAGCGCGAGCGAAGATGAGATCCGCGATTTCTGCCGCGGCAAGATCGCGCACTTTAAGATACCCCGATACGTGAAGTTCACAAACGAACTTCCTATGACCGTCACGGGTAAGATTCAGAAGTATAAGATGCGCGAGGTCTCGACGGCCGAGTTGCACTTGGAGGCCGCCGCCAAGATCGTCACCGCCTAGGGTCTCCGAACGGCTTTTCTCGCAAGACCGAAAGCGCGAGGCCCGTTGGAAAGAAACCGGCCTCGCCCCAAGAGGCGAAGCCGGCTTCCTTCTATGGTTGGAGGAGCGGGCTCGAACTCAGCTCGGGCTCTGGACGAGATTGTCGAGCAGCTTGAGCTCGACGAGCGTTCCCTGCTTGACGTTGATGTCGCTCTTGAGGGTCGAGGCGAGCGCGAAGCCCGCGGCCGCGCCTGCCAGGCCTCCGTGGTGTTGTCCTGCCGCCATATGGCCCGCGACGGCTCCGCCGATGATGAGCGCCGTGTCGCGCAGATGGTGCGTCTTGGGCTCGAACTCCTTGATCGACTCGACTTTGGCGCGGATCGGAACGGTCGAGCCGTCGGCCAGCTTGACGTCATCGAGGATGATCGAGACCGTCGCCTTGTGCAGCGCGCTCGCCGGGGTCACGTTCTCCAAGTGGCCTTCGATGACGGCCCCGTCTAACGGCGGATTGTGGTGGAAAAACGTGTTCTTTTCCGCTAAGGTAAAGGTGTCCCCGTTGTGGCTGGTCTTCGAGTTGATCGTCTGCTGCAGCACTCCGTCCACGATCCAGCCCCTCTTGGCGAGGACGGTTTGAGCGAGAGTCGGTCCGGGGACGATGGCCGCAACGAGCGCCCCGGCGGCGGCGAGGGTCAAGAAGAATTTCTTCAAACGAAACTCCTTAAATAAGGGAAATATCGCAACATCATTGCCCGCAGCGTGTGATAGCATAACGATATGAGAGACGGCGACGTAAGCGAATCCGAAGATATCGTCGGCTGGCCCGACCATCACTTCGTCGGGCATCGGAAGCGGTTCGCCGACTTCGATGCCCCGGCCCTGCGAGCATTGCTCGCGCTGCGGACCACGGCCCAGCGCGTGGAGAACGCCGTCGGCTCGTGGTTCCTCGACGCCGGGCTGACGCCGCAGAAGTTCGGCGTGCTGATCGTGCTGCACGCGGAAGGCCGTCCGATCTCGCTCTCGGACCTGCGCCGCTATCTCGGGACGACGCAAGCGAACGTGACGGGCTTGGTCGCCGGGCTGGAGCGCGACGGCTATATCGAGCGCAAAGCCAGCACGGAGGACCGCCGGGTTTCGTATGTGTCGCTCTCCCGAGCCGGAAAGCGCATCATCGGCTCGATGCTGCCGGCATACTTTTCGCGCAACAAGGCGGCGATGCGAGCGCTCACGCAGAGCGAAAAGAGGACGTTGGTCGAACTCCTTGCCAAAATCTCGCGCGGATTTGAAACGCTACCGAAGTAACGCGGCGGCGGCCCAGCCGCAGCGCGTTCCGGAGCTGAACGGCCCCGGCGGCCGGGCCGGGGGAAGCAAGGTTTGCGAGGGCTCGCCGTAGCGGGAGCTTCGCAGCAGGGGGAGAACCGGAGAGAGTCCATCGCGTCGGCGGGTGTGATGTAATGGTAGCCTGTGACCTTCCCAAGGTCGACGCGCGGGTTCGATTCCCGCCACCCGCTCGGTCAGGCGATGGGCGCGGCGACGTAGCCAAGTGGTAAGGCGGAGCTCTGCAAAAGCTCTATTCCCCAGTTCGAATCTGGGCGTCGCCTCGTCAACTCCCCCACGTCTGCGTTAGCAGCGCGGGGAGCCCCGCTTTCGGAGAGAAGCCCCGGGCCGGCCGCAGGAGACCCGAGCCGGCCACTTCGCACACTATGCCTGCAGCGGACCGCGCGGCCAACCTGAGCTCGAGCGTGCGAGGCGCGTTCCTGCTCATCGTGCTCTTGGCCGCCTTCGTGGCCGTCGCGGTCGCCGGCTCGCTCTGGCTGCACGGCCGGCTCGACGACGCCGCCGCCTTGCAGCGCTCGCTGGTCGACGCGCAGCAGCAGATCGACGAGGTCATCCGCGTCCAGCTCGAGGAGGAAAACGGGCTGCGCGGCTACCTCGCTTCGGGGCAGTCGTACTTCTTGGAACCGTACCTCGCCAACGCCGACCGCTTCAGCATCGGCCTCGAGGATTTCCGCCGCGGCACTGCGTCGCTCGGGATCAGCGGGATGGCCTCCTCGCTCGCCGAGATGCGCAGCCTGCACGAGACCTGGCAGCGCATGGTCGCCCGTCCGCTGATCGGCGATCCGCACCGGCGGGACGCGCTCACCCGCGAGACGCTGGGGAAGGTCCTCGTCGACCAGTTGCGCGGCGACGCCAACCGCGTCCACGAGCTGCTGCAGGAGCGCCTCGAGCGCGCTCAGGTCGATCTGAATCGCTGCATCAACGAAGCCTTGCTCGGCGGCCTCGCGGCGATCGCGCTGTTCGCCGCCGGCGGAGTCTGGTTCGTCGCCTCGCGCGCCAAGATGCTCTCGAAGATCGAACGCGAGCGCTCGATCGTGGAGACGCTGCAGGGCGCGTTCCGCACCGACCTGGACCGCCTCCCGGGCTCGCGCATCGGGACGGCCTACCTTTCGGCCGACGCCGATTCGGCCGTCGGCGGCGACCTCTACGACGTCCGCCGGATCGACGACGCGCGCGGTCTGGTGATCGTGGCCGACGTGAGCGGGAAAGGCCTGGAGGCCGCCGTCAACACCGCCTTCGTGAAGTATGCGATGCGCACGCTCGCCTTCACCGACGCCGATCCGGCCGCGATCCTGACCAGCTTCAACCGCCTCTTCCTCGAGACGATCCGCGACCCGTCGATCTTCGTGGTCGCGTTCGTCGGAATCATCGACGTGGACCAGGCCGATTTCCGGTATGCCAGCGCCGGGCATGCGGGCGCGTTCCTGCGCCGCGCCGGCCAGGTCGTGCAGCTCGAGGTGACGGGTCCCATCGTCGGGCTCGCCGAGTCGCCGGGCTACGAGAACCGCACGCTGCCGCTCCTCGCCGGCGACCTGCTGGTGCTGGCGACCGACGGGCTCACCGAAGCGCGCGACGCCGGCGGGAACATACTCGACGACGCGGGCGCGATGGCCTTGCTGCGCGCGACGTCGGCCGATCCGCAGGCCTGCGCGGACGAACTGGCCGGCGCGGTCCGCCGCATGAGTGCGGGCGCGCCCCGCGACGACCTGGCGCTGCTGGTCATCGCGATCGACGGCAAGACCGCACCCTGCGCCCGCCCCAGCGAAGCGGCGGCGTAAGGCCGGATGAGGAGAAGATGCTAGCACGCAGGATCGTCCCATGCCTGGATATCAAGGCCGGGCGCGTCGTCAAGGGCGTGCGCTTCGTCGATCTCACCGACGCCGGCGATCCGGTCGCGCTGGCCCGGCTCTATGAGGAGCGCGGCGCCGACGAGCTCGTCTTCCTCGACATTACCGCGACGATCGAAGGCCGCCGCGCGATGCGCGACGTGGTGCGCGCGGTCGCCGCCGAGCTCTCGATCCCCTTCGCGGTCGGCGGCGGCGTCTCGAGCGCCGGCGACGTCCGCGATCTGCTGCGCGCCGGCTGCGACAAGGTCTCGCTCAACAGCGCGGCCGTGCGCGATCCGGCGGTGCTCCGCGCGGCGGCCGGCGAGTTCGGCAGCCAGTGCGTGGTGCTGGCGGTCGACGCCCGCCACGTGCCGGCGACCGGCGGTTGGGAGGTCGTGATCGACGGCGGCCGGACGCCGACGGGGCTCGACGCCGTGACCTGGGTCCGCGAGGCGACGGCGCTGGGGGCCGGCGAGATCCTGCTGACCAGCATCGATCGCGATGGGACGAAGTCGGGCTTCGATCTGGCGCTGACCCGCGCGATCCGCGACGCGGTCGAGGTCCCGGTCATCGCCTCGGGCGGCGCCGGCACGGCGGCGCACTTCGCCGAGGTCTTCGAGCTCGCCGGCGCCGACGCGGCCCTGGCGGCTTCGCTCTTCCATTACGGCGAGCTCGACATCGGCGCGCTCAAAGCCGAGCTGGCCGCACGCGGAATCCCGATCCGCCCTCTGGTAGACTCGACTCATGTCCATCGATGAGCTCGCCTGGGGCGAAGACGGCCTGTTGCCGGTCGTCATTCAGGACGCGGTCGGCGGCGCGGTCCTGACCCTCGCCTACGCCGACCGGGAAGCGCTTGAGCGTACCCTGGCCGAGCGCGTGACGTACCTTTATAGCCGCTCGCGCGCGGCGCTTTGGCGCAAGGGGGAGACCTCCGGCCACACCCAGCGCGTCGTCGGCGTCGACTACGATTGCGACGCCGACGCGCTGCTCTACCGTGTCGTGCCGAACGGCCCGGCCTGCCACACCGGCGCGGCGAGCTGCTTCGACGGCCGGCTTCTCGGCGGCGAGCCGGCCGCCGCGCGGGAAGGCGATTTCGAACGTGCCGTCGAGCACCTGCGCGCCGCGATCGCGTCGCGGCGCGGCGCTTCGCCGGAGACGAGCTACACGGCGAAGCTGCTGCACGGCGGCGTCGACCGTATCGGGAAGAAGATCGGCGAGGAGGCGACCGAGGTCGTCATCGCGGCCAAGAACGGCGCGCCCGACGAGATCGCCTGGGAAGTCGCCGACCTGCTCTATCACACGCTGGTGCTCCTCGAGGAGCGCGGCGTCGGGCTCGATCGGGTCGGCCGAGAGCTATTGCGACGCGCGAAGTAGCCGAGCCGCCCCTCGACTCGCTGCGCGCGCTGCGCGGCGTCGGCCCGGAACTCGCGCGTAAGCTCGCCGCGCTCGAGATCCGCTCGCCGGCCGAGCTGGCTGCGACCTATCCGCGCGATTACAAGGACTGGCGCAAGCCCACGCCGATCGCCGAGATCGTGCGCGGCGCGCTGGCCCGGGCGCGGGCGCCGGCCGGCGAGCCCGACTCGAGCGAGGAGATCGCGCTCGGCCGCATCGCGAGCCTCAACGAGTTTCGCGCGCGGATCCCGATCGTCTCGGCCGAGCTGAGCGACGAGAGCGGAACGATCAAGGCGACCTGGTTCGGCCGCCGCGGGCTCGCCGGGAAGCTCGCCGTCGGCGACCGCCTCTTCGTGCACGGCCGAGCCTCCCTCAAGCGTTCGCGCGGCTCGGTCACGGTCGAGCTCAACGTGCTGCACCACAAGATCCTCGCCGAGGGCGAGCCCTATCGCGGGCAAGTCGTGCCGGTCTACCGTGCGAGCAAGGAGCTCTCGTCGCGGATGCTGGCGCAGGTGATCGAGCGCAACCTCGCCGTCCTCGAGCCGTTCGTCCGCGAAGTCGTCCCGCCCGGCATCCTCGCCAAGCACGGCTACGGTCCGCTGCGCGAAGCGTGGCGCGAGACGCACCGTCCGTCCTCGCCCGAGGCGGCCGCCGCGGCACGCGAGCGGCTCGTCTTCGAGGAGTTCTTCGAGATCGCACTCGCCGCCGCGCTCAAGCGTGCGGAGCGCACCGCTTCGGGCGGAGCCCCCGTGCTGCAGGCCCCGCCAGGCCTGCTCGAGCACTTCGAAGCCTCGCTGCCCTTCCCGCTGACCGCGGCGCAGCGCCGCGTCGTCGGCGAGATCTGGCGCGACATGGGCGCCAGCTCGCCGATGAACCGGCTCCTGCAGGGCGACGTCGGCAGCGGGAAAACGCTGGTGGCGGCGGCCGCGATCGTGCTCGCCGCCAAGAGCGGGGTCCAGAGCGCCTTGATGGCGCCGACCGAGATCCTCGCCTCGCAGCACGCCCAGAAGCTCGCGCCGCTGCTCCTGCCCTTCGGCGTGCGCGTCGACGCGCTCTTCGGCAGCCTCGGGGCGCGCGAGCGCAGCGCCGCGCGCGGACGGCTCGAGAGCGGCGAGTGCGACCTGGCGGTCGGGACCCACGCGCTGATCGTCGAGGAGGTCGAGTTCGCCAACCTGGGCCTGGCCGTCATCGACGAGCAGCACCGCTTCGGCGTCGCCCAGCGCGCCAAGCTCCGTTCCAAGAGCCGCGCCCCGCACACCCTGCACATGACCGCGACGCCGATCCCGCGCACGCTCGCGCAGACGAAGTACGCCGACCTCGACCTCTCGGTGATCGACGAACTCCCTCCCGGCCGCACCCCGGTCGAGACCTTCGTGCTGCGCGAGAGCCGCAAGCCGCTGGCTTACGAGTTCGTGCGCAAGAACGTCGCGCGCGGACGGCAGGCCTATGTCGTCGTCCCCGCGATCGACGAGTCCGAGTCGGCCCTCACCAGCGCCCTGGCCGAGCTCGAGCTGTTGCGCCGCGACGTCTTCCCCGATCTGCGCGTCGAGCTGCTGCACGGCCGGATGCCGCCGCGCGAGAAGGATGCGGCGATGGCGCGCTTCGCCCGCGGAGAGGCCGACGTCTTGCTCGCGACGACGGTCGTCGAGGTCGGCGTCGACGTGGCGAACGCGTCGCTCATGGTCGTCCTCGACGCGCACCGCTACGGGCTCGCGCAGCTGCACCAGCTGCGCGGGCGAGTCGGGCGCGGCGCGGCGCGTTCGTACTGCATCCTCGTCGCGCCCGACGAGCGCGGGGACGTCGAGCGCCTCGAGATCCTCGCCCGGACGAGCGACGGCTTCGTGATCGCTGAGGAAGATCTGCGGCTGCGGCGCGAGGGCGACTTCGCCGGGACGGCCCAGGCCGGCGGGCCCAGCGGTCTGCTCGGCAGCTTGACGAACGACTTCGCGCTCTACATGCGCGCCAAGGCCGACGCCGACGCGCTCGTCGGGGCCGACCCGCTGCTGGCGCGGCCCGAGCACCGCGGCCTGCGCGCGCTGCTCGCCGGGGACGCCGGAATGCGCTCGCGTCTGGTCAGCAGTTGAGGCGCTGCGGGTTGGACTGTGCCGAGCTGCCGGTCCCTCCAAGGGCGGTCGGGCGGCACGGCGAACCCCCAGGGATGACGCTTCGGTCCGCGGCGTGGACGGTGCGACGTGCGCGTTAGCGGCGGTGAGTTGCGGTCGAGGGTGATTCGGGCGCCGGGCGGCGACGCCGTTCGGCCGACCCCCGGCCGCGTGAAGGAAGCGCTCTTCTCGATTCTGGGCGAACGGGTCGCCGGTGCCCGCGTCCTCGACCTCTTCGCGGGGACCGGTGCGATCGGTTTCGAGGCGCTCTCGCGCGGCGCGGAGCACGTGACCTTCGTCGAGCTGCACGCGCCGACGGCGCAGGCGATCCGGCGCACGGCCGAGCAGTTCGGCCTCGGGCGGCGCGCCAACGTCGTCTGCGCGCCCTCGGAGAAAGCGGTCGCGCGGCTCGCCGGCACGTTCGATCTGGTTTACGCCGACCCGCCGTACGCGCTGCCCCCGCCGCACCTCACCTTCGGCACGCTGCGTCTGCGCGGCGCTCTTTCGCCCGAGGCGATCCTCGTCTACGAGCACCGCTCCGCCGCCCCGGCCTTCGCCGCGCCAGGCTTTATCACGACGCGTGACGCACGGTACGGCGAAGTCACCCTCCAGTTCTTGCAGGTCGCATGAACAACGGTCTGGTCGCACCGCGCGCGCACGCCGTCTACCCCGGCTCCTTCGATCCGCCGACCAACGGCCACCTCGACGTCATCGCGCGTGCGGCTGCGGTCTTCCCCATCGTCACGGTCGCCGTCGTCGCCAATCCGCAGAAGCGCGAGCCGATGTTCTCGCTCGACGAGCGCGAAGAGATCCTGCGCCGATGTACCGGCAGGTATGCGAACGTTCGCGTCGATCATTTCAGCGGGCTTCTGGCCGACTACGTCAAACGCATCGCCGCGGACGTCATCGTGAAAGGCCTTCGCGTCGTCTCCGATTTCGAGAACGAGATGGCGTTCGCCCACATGAACCGTTCGCTCTCGAACGTGGACACGATGTTTCTGATGTCGGACTCGAGTTACTCGTTCGTCAGCTCCAGCCTCATCAAAGAAGTGTTCCTGCAAGGTGGCGACATCACGAAGTACGTACCCGATGTCGTCCTCGAAGCGATGCGGGTCAAGCGTCACAGTCATGGGAGGATCTGATTTGTCGATCTATCGCGTCATCGATAAGCTCGAGAGCTACGTTCGCACGGGCACGTGGCTGCCGTTCGGCTTTCGCATCGTCAGCGAGGAGCGGCTCGTCGAGTACATCGAGAAGCTGCGCTCGACGCTCCCCGAAGAGGTCGGCCGCGCGAAGCTCATCGCGAACAACAAAGATCGCGTGATCCGTGACGCGCAGGAGAAGGCGCAGCAGATCGTCACCGAGGCCGTCAGTCAGAAGAACGACTTGGTCGAGCAGACCGACGTGGTGAGGGCGGCGCGCACGACCGCCGACATCGTGCTGCGCGAGGCCGAGGAGAAAGCCCGCAAAATCCGGGCCGGCGCCGACGCCTACGCCTTGCAGGTCCTGGTCGAACTCGAGTCGCGGCTGGCGACGGCACTCGGCTCGGTGAAGAAGGGCCAGGAGTCGCTCGTGCCGCGTCCCGCGCCGGCGGCTTCCGCTCCCGCCCCGCAAACGCAGGCCGCAGCCCCTCCGGCCGGTGCCAGAAGCAAGCGCGGCGCTTTCGACGCGCAGAGCGAGACCGCCGAGCTGGCCTCGGTCGAAGCCTCCTAGGCCAGGTGCCGTCCGTGGACGGCGTGCGCCGGCGGTAGCCGTGCTCGGGCGGCGCCGCTTCCTCGCGCTGGCTCTCGCGTTCGTCGTGCTCCTCGCGCTGCTGGCGCTGACGCCGACGCCGTATTGGCTGATCGCTCCGGGCAGCGCCGTCGACTTGGGGCCCCGCATCGCGGTCGCCGGCCGTCCCCCCTCGCGCGACCGCTACTTCTTGACCGACGTCACGGTGCTGCGCGCGAGCGCGCTGCTGCTGGCCGCCGGGCTCCTTCCGGGCGTGCGCGTCGTGCGCCAGGATGCGCTCGTCCCCAGCGGCGAGTCGCCGCTCGGCTACGACCGCTTTTTGGCCGACTCGATGAAGGAGAGCCAGCAGATTGCGGCCGTCGTGGCCGAGCGCGCCGCGGGATTCCACGTCGCCGACCCGGCGCTGCAGGTCGTCGTGGCCGCGATCCTTCCCACGTCGCGGGCGCGCGGAACGCTCGCCGTCGGCGATTTCATCCTCAAAGTCGAGGGCGCGCCGGTCGCCCAGCCGCGCGACGTCGGCCGGATCCTCGCTCGCCTCGGCGCGGGCCGGACGGTCTCGGTCGTGGTGCGGCGCGACGGCCGCGCGCGGACCTTCGGCCTGCCCACGATCCGCACGCCCAAGGGCGCGCGCCTGGGGCTGCTGCTCGAAACTCGTTCGCTGCGGGCCGTCCTTCCGGTGCCGGTGCGATACTCGCTTTCCAATATCGAGGGGAGCTCCGGGGGGCTGATGTTCGCGTTGCAGGTCTACGCGATGCTGCGCGGCGGCGAGCACGGCGCGCGGCGCGCGATCGCCGGGACCGGGACGCTCCGCTACGACGGAACGGTCGGGCCGATCGAAGGGACCGAGCAGAAGCTCATCGCCGCCAAGCGCGCCGGCGCCGGCCTATTCTTCGTTCCCAAAGAGAATTTCTTGGAGGTCGCCGCCGAGCACGATCTGCGGGTCGTCCCGGTCGCGAGCTTTCGCGAAGCGCTGGCCGCGCTGCGCACGTGAATCCCTAAACGGGCGGCGCCTGAACGTTGTGCGCGAAGGCTTCGAGCCGCTCGCGGTCGAGCGCGCGCACGCGTCCGCGGTCGAGCTCGACGGCGCCGGAGTTCTTGAGGCGCAGCAGCGCGCGCGCCGCCATGTCGCGCACGGTTCCGGCCGCAGCCGCGATCTGAGCTTGCGAGAGGTTCTCCACGCCCGAGAGTCCGCGCGCCATGCCCGTCGTGGCCGGAGCGTACGAGAGCAGAAACTTCGCGACCCGCTGCAGCACGTGGGCGAACGCCAAGTCCGCGATCGTGTCGATCGAGCGGCGCCGGCCCTGCGAGGCTTGGGTCAGAAAACCGATCGCAAGCTCGGCGTCGTTGCGAGCCGCATGCAGCACCGCCTCGCTCGGCAGCAGGATCAGACCGGAGTCGTTCAGCGCTTCGGCGCGCGTCGTCGCGCCGCCGCCGTCGAAGGTCCCCGTCTCGTTGAGCGAATCGAGCGGAAGCCGCTCCCCGAGCGCGTGCGTCTTGCCGTCGGGCGAGAGCAGCGTCAGGACGACCTTGCCGGCTCGTACGAAAGCGAGGTACGGCCACAGTTCGCCTTCGTCGTAAATCGTCTCGCCTTGCCGGTAGGTGCGTTCGGAGGCGACCGCCGCGAGCTCCCGGACCGTCGCGGCCTTCGCGTTGCTGAAGGGCGCGCAGTGCGAAAGAAACGTCGCGGCGTCGGCTTGTTCGTCGATCCGCTCGATGCGGATCGTCCAGTGGCCCGACCCGAGGTTGCGCGCTTCCCACGAGAAGCGGCCGGGCCGGTGTTGAAGGAATTCGTTGCGCAAAGCGCGCGGATCGCTCTCCTCGGGTAATTCGAGGATCCCCCCCAACTGTAACTTGTCAAAGGCCTCGAGGATGATCAAGTTGCGGTTGGTGGTCGGGAGCGTCCGGCTGTCCAGCGTAATCGCGGGAACACGGGTATTCGCCATCGGGCCCCTCATTAGATGCAAGGCGGCTGCAGCCTTCCCCCGAAGCGGCCCGTGGCGTGAACTTTCCACGATTTTTTCGCCCGGCCGGTGCGGATTGCCGAGCGCCCGCCGTCGACCCGGCCACCCTGCTCCTCGACTTCCTCGCCGTCGCCCTCGTGCTGCTCGTCGGCTACAAGTTCTTCCTGGAGCCGCTCGCGCTGCGTCCGCCCCTGGTGCGGGCCCCCGCTTTCACGCTGCCGGCGCTCGACCGGGGCGAGATCGCGCTGGCCGCGCGCCCGGGACACGTCGTCTTTCTGGACTTCTGGGCCTCCTGGTGCCCCCCGTGCCGCCTCTCGCTGCCGCTGGCAGAGCGCTTCGCGCGCGCTCATCCCGACGTCGAGGTCATCGCGGTCGACGTCGGCGAACCCGCTGCCGCGGCGCGTGCCTTCGCGCACGCCAACGGCATGTCGCGCGTCGCGCTCGACGCCGGGAAGCGCGTCAGCAGCGCGTACGGGGCGGTCTTCCTGCCGACGATCGTGGCGATCGACCCCGCGGGCTACGAGCGCGGGCGCTGGAGCGGCTACAATCCGGCGATCGAGCTGGCCCTGGAGAACGCACGCGAAAAGCTACAGTCCAAAACCTCGCCGGGAAAGGCGCTCGCGCCGCTCTCGGCCGCCGAGCCGCGTGCCTTGACGGTCGCGGTCGAAGAGGATCCCTCGAGCCTCGACACGATCCTCAACACGCCGTACGGCTGGCTGCTGGGCCCGCTCACCCAGGGCTATCTCTTCCTGGTCGACGAGCGCGGCAGACTCGTCCCGGACCGCGCGCTGGCCGTTCCGACCCGCGCCGGCGGCGGCATCTCGGCCGACGGCCGGACGATCGCGTACCGCATCCGCACCGGGCGCTGGTCCGACGGCGCGCCCTTCGACGCGCGCGACGTCGCGTTCACCGTCGAGGCGCTGCGCAATGCGGCGACCGACGTGCCCGACCGCTCGACGGTCGACCAGATAGAACGCGTCGAGGCGCCGCGCCCCGACCTGCTGGTCGTGCGCCTGCGCGCGCCTTCGGCGCCCTTCGTCTCCGCCTTCCTGACGCTCGGCGCGAACGATCCCTACGCCATCCTGCCGCGCCACGTCGCGGCCCGTTATCGCGACCTCAACGCGAGCTCGCTCGATACCGAGCCCGTCGGCTTGGGTCCTTTCCGCCTTTCGCTGTGGCGGCGCGGCGAGCGGCTCGAGTTCGAGCGCAATCCGTATTACTGGCGCGGACCCGCCGGCGTCGCGCGAGCGGTCGCGCTCGTCTCACCGAACGCGGAGACGCGGCTGCTGCAAGTGCGCGCGGGCGATCTCGATGCGGCTTACCTTTCGGGCCTGCAGCTCGACGAGGCGCGCGATGCGGGTTTACCGGTGACGGTCGCGACCACGAACATCGTCGACTATCTCCAGTTCAACCTGCGCCGCAGGCCCTTGAACGAGCTGCGCGTGCGGCGCGCGCTGGCCCAGGCGCTCGACCGCGCACGGTTGGCGCAGACCGTCTATCGCGGGCTCGAAGCTCCCACCGATACGGGCGCGCTCGCGCCCGAGCTGGCGCGCGCCGGTTCGCTGCCGCGCTACGATCCGCTCGCCGCGCGCGCCGAGCTCGCGCCGCGGCACCTCGAGCTCGAGCTCGCGATCGCAGGCTCGTGGCGGAGCAGCAGCGCGGCCGCCGTGCAGCTGGCGGCGCAGCTCGCGCAGGCCGGCGTGCGGGTCACGATCCATTCCTACTCGCCCGCGCAGTTCTGGGGCCCCGCGACGGCCGGCGGGGTCCTGGCGCTCGGCCGCTTCGACCTCGCGCTCACGAGCTGGTCGCCCGGCCTCGACCCCGACCGTTCGTATCTCTTCGGCTGCGCCGCGCTTCCGCCGGCCGGCGGGAACGCCGGCGGATATTGCAGCCGCGCCTTCGACGCCGCCGAAGCGGCGGGCATGCGCGTTTACGATCCGCGCCGGCGGTTCGCCGCCTACCGGCGCGCCCACGCGATCTTGGCCGCGGACCTGCCGATCGTGCCGCTCGGCTTCGAACGGAGCGCCTACGCCCGCAGCGCGCGGTTCGAAAATTTCATGCCGAATGTTTTAGGTCGCGACTATTGGAACGCGTGGGCCTGGAAGATCAGGAGCCCGTGAAGTTCGGCCTGCGCTTTTCCAAGAAGGCCGAGGTGCCTTCGGTGAAGTCCTTGGTGCCGACGAGCGAGCCGAAATTCAGCGCTTCGATCTCCAAGCCGTCCTGCGTGGAGAGGGCGATCCCCTCGTCGACGGCGCGCTTCGTCGCCGCGACGGCGAGCGGCGCCTTCGAGGCGATGACGCCGGCGATGCGCTTGGCCTCGGTCAGGAGCTCGGGCAGCGGGACGACCTTCTCGACCAGGCCGATGCGCAGAGCTTCGCGGGCGTCGATGTTCTCGCCCGAGAGGCAGAGATAGAGCGCGTAGCCTCGGCCGGCGAGCCGGGCCAGGCGCTGCGTGCCGCCGTAACCCGGCATCAGGCCGAGATTCACCTCGGGCTGCCCGAACTTGGCGTTCTCGCTGGCGATGCGGATGTCGGCCGACATGGCCAGCTCGCAGCCGCCGCCGAGCGCGAAGCCGTTGACGGCGGCGATGACGGGCTTGCTCAGACGCTCGAGCTGCAGCGTGAGGGCCTGCCCGCCGCGGGCCAAAGCGGCGCCTTCGGCGGAGTCCTTGAGCGTGTTGAGCTCGCCGATGTCGGCGCCGGCCGCGAAGGCTCGCTCGCCGGACCCGGTGAGCACCACGGCGCGCACCTCGGAGTCGGCCTCGAGCGCCGCGAAGGCGTCTTTCAGCTCGCGTATCAATTGGAGGTTAAGTGCATTAAGAACCTTAGGGCGGTTCAGCGTGACGACGGCGACGGGGCCGTCGCGCTCGACAGCGATCGTTTCGTATGTGCTCACAAAACTTGTTTTCCGGGTATGTCGAGCCGGTCCCTCGCTATGCTATACTGCGGGCGGGCTTTTTGGCCGAGAGCGCGCGTCGCCCGCCGACGGCGCGCGGAGGACGGCCCGGCCGCCTATCTGGGAGCAGGCGCACGCAGGTGCGGAGGAGGGGAAGGCTAAGTGGGCGTCATGCGGATCGCGTATCACGAGGCGCTCGAGCAGACGCGGCTCGACGTCGTGCGCCTCGGAGCTTTGGTCGGCGACGCGCTGAATTCGGCCGTCACGTCGCTGCAGAAGCGCGATACCGCGCTCGCCGCCCGCGTCATCGCCGGCGACGATGACGTCGACGCCCTGCGCGTCAAGATCGAGGGGAACTGCATCGAGCTGATCTGGAAGCAGCAGCCCGTGGCGGGCGAGCTGCGCCAGGTCGCGGCGATCCTCGAAACGATCGTCGACCTCGAGCGCATCGGCGACTATGCGGTGGCCATCGCCAAGAACTCGATCAAACTGGCCGACGTTCCGCTGCGCCCGGCGCGCGTCGAGATCGGCCACATCGCCTCGATCGCGCTCGACATGGTGCGCGAGGTCATGCGCGCCTACACCGAGCAGGATGCGGCGATCGCGCAGGCGGTCATCGCGCGCGACGACGAGGTCGACGCGCTCTACGCGCGCGGCATCGAGGCGCTGCAGGACGAGATGGCGGCCGATGCCGGCGTCGTCCGCGCCGGAACCATCATGCTCTTCGTGCTGGCGAGCCTCGAGCGGGTCGGCGACCGCGCCCAGAACATCGCCTGGCACACGATTCGGATGCTCGGCAAGGCGTGAGCGGGCCCCCGCTGGGGCGCGATGCGGTCGCACCCGGCGAAGGCGTCGTTTACCTCAATCACGCCGCCGCCGGAGTCTTGCCGGTCGCCACGCGGGACGCGGTCGTGCGCGTCGTCGAGGGACAGGCCCGCGCCGGCGTGCTGGGCTTCGTCCCGGTCGAGGCCAATCTGGCGCGCTCGCGCGAGCGCGTCGGCGCCTTCATCGGGGCCGGCGGCGACGAGATCGCCTTCTTGCGCAACACCTCCGACGGCGCGAACGCGATCGCGCGCGGTTTGCGCTGGGAGCCCGGCGACGAGATCGTGCTGTGCGACAACGAGTTCGGCAGCAACGCCCTGCCCTGGCTGGCGCTGCGCGAGCTCGGCGTCGCCGTGCGCTTCATCCGCGCCCCGCACGAGCGCATGACGCCCGGCGTCCTGGCGCGCACGATGAGCGGGCGTACGCGCCTGGTGGCGGTCTCGTGGGTCAGCTTCGAGGACGGCTACCGCCACGATTTGGCCGCGCTCGCCGAAGTCGCGCACGCGCGCGGCGCGCTCTTCTGCGTCGACGCGATTCAAGCGCTCGGCGCCTTCCCGCTCGACGTCAAAGCGGCCGGGATCGACGCGCTGTACGCGGGCGGCGCGAAGTGGCTCCTCGCGCTCCCGGGCGTCAGCCTGCTCTACGTCGAGCGGTCGCTGCAGGAACGCCTGACGGTGCGCTGGCCGGGCTGGCGCAGCGTCGAAGACATTTGGGACTTCCTCGATTACGAGCAGGCGCTCGCGCCCGGCGCGCGGCGCTACGAAGGCGGAACGCAGAACTTCCTCGGGATCGCGGCGCTCGAGACGTCGCTCGGCGTACTCCAAGAGGCGGGCCTCGCGCGGATCGCCGCGCACGTCTTGGCGCTGACCGACGAGCTGACGGAAGGTTTGCGCGCGCGCGGCTGCGAGCTGCTGACCGAGCGGGGCGAAGGCATTTCGTCGGGGATCGTCACCTTCCGCGTCCCCGGCCGCGACCCGGTCGAGCTCGGCCGCAAGCTCGGGTGCGCGGGAATCGTGACGACCTATCGCCCCAGCGGCATCCGCGTCTCGCCGCACGGCCACAACACGCGCGAGCACGTCGCGGCGCTGCTCGAGGCGCTGGCCTAATAGCCGTCCTCGCGCACGATGCAGGGCGACATGATCGCGTCGCTCATGCCGTGGATCAAGCGCTTGTCGGCCGGCGCCACGGTCGCCAGGATCCCGCCGAGCCGCACCGCGTCGCCGCTGACGAAGTAGTACGGGCAGAGCCGGACGCGGCCGTCCAAGAGCGCGATCGCGTCGCGCTGGCGCTCGTAGTAGGGGATGCGCACGCGTTTGCCCTTGTGGAAGCGCTGCAGGATGTAGGGCGTCTTCTCGTACGCGGCGAGCGCCGTTTCGAGCGTCGCCTGCCACTCGTCCTTGGGCAGGTCGTTGGCGACGCGCACGCCGCGCGAGCCCCAAGCGAGCTCCGAGAAGCCGGACGGTTTGACGACGAAGTTCCGTTCGCTCTTGCCCAGCGGCACGAGCTGCATCCAGTCGTTGACGGGCTCGCCGGCGGCGCCGAGCCCGTCGATCGAAGCCTGCGGCGGGAGCGGACGAGGATCGAGGACCCAAGTCTCGGGGAAGATCGCGAGCAGCCGCGCGTAGGCCTCGCCGAGCTCGGCCTTCCACAGCTTGGCGAGCCGCGGATGGTGCAGCAGCGCGAAGGCGAGCTTCTCCTCGAGATGCGCTTTCGGCGGCGGCGTCATCTTGACGCGGTTGTGCCGCGCGGCGTAGAGCATCAGTTCCCCCTTGGGAACGTTGAGCAGGTCGTACAGTTCGAAGTTGCGGTAGATCGCGTCGAGCTTTTTCTCTTCGCCGTCGGGGAGGCGCACGAAGAGCGCCTCCTCGGTGAAGACGATCTCCTCGGGCCGGCAGACGTGCGCTTCGCCGCGGCCCAATGCGTTGACCGCGCCGGCGAGCCAGGTCATCTCGGGGCGGTAGGTGCCCGACTCGTTCGAAACGACCAGCGCGGTCGTCGGCGCCTCTTTCCCCGTCGCCGCGGCCAGCATCGCGGCGAGCCCGGCCGCCATCCCGTTGCCGTGGCCGATGGTGTCGTAGCCCAGGAGCTGGTACGCTTCGGTCATCGCGCCGACGAAGCCCATCCCGCCCGGCACGCTGTCGAGCTCGGCGCAGGCGAAGCCCGCCTCGGTCAGGATCAGGTCGGGCCGGATGACGCCGGGGATCTCGCCCTTGAAGCGGTTTTGGCGTCCGAGCCGGACGATCGCCTCGGGCTTTCCCTGGTCGAGGTAGCCGGCGACGAACGCCGGTGCGGTCCCTCGCGCGCTGCGCTGGTAGAGTCCGGCCAGCGTCCGGTAGAAGAGAAGCAGGTCCGGACCGATCCGCTCGATCGCCTCCAGGGTGCGGGGCGAGATCGGGAAGGGTTCGGGGGAGAGCCGCCAGGCGACTCGGCTCTCGTCGACGCCGACTCCGCCGAAGAGGCCGGCGGGGATGTGGTCGTTGAGAAAGAGAGCCGCCTCTCGTGAAGTCATGCCCGGGTCGAGCGCGGTACCGGCCATCTGCGGCGAATGTTCCTCTTGCGTCAATGCCGCGGCTCGCTCCGCTCGGCCCCGGAAGCGGGGGCGGGACAGTCGTCGGGCAGCTTCGCGCTCGAGAACGCGATGTAGCGGCGGTGCCTCATATTAGCCCGAAGAACCGGGCGCGCGTCCCCTGAGTTGCGGCCGTTTGGCGAAAAACGCCCGTCTGCGGCCTCACGGCTCCGCTATTTGAGCGGGATCGCGCCGGGGACGAGCAGCGCGTGCTCGAGCCGGACGCTCCCGGGCTTGTAGCCGATCGTCAGGTGCAGCGTCCTGGCGATCCCGAAGCGTTCGAGGGGCACATCGTCGATGCTGCGCGAGTAGTCGCCTCCGCTGAAGAACTCGAGCGAGATCCGGCGGGAGAAGGCCGTGCCGCGCGAGCTGAAGGTCTCGTCGAGCGCTACGGAACTCGGCTTCCCGGGCGCGGCGGTCGCGAGCGCGACGGGGGCGAGGCAGATCTGGACGGCGAGCGGGGCGGCGTCGACCGTGAAAGCGTCGCTGGAGCACCCGGCCGGGGCACCGGGCGGCGCAGCCCAGGCCGCCAGGGGGGCCAGCGCGAGGGCAAGCACGCAGCCGAACGGCCTGGCGTTCATCTCGCTCCCTATAACGCCTGTCTGCGAGCTCCCGTTTCGAACGGCGGAGGAGCCCGTCCGGGCGAGCCATAACACGCCCGTCGCCCATGCGCATCGATCTCATCGCCCTCGACCTGGATGGGACCCTCCTCGGCCCCGATGAAGACGTCTCGGTCCGCAACCGCGACGCGGTGCGCCGCGCCTTGGAGAGCGGCGTGCGCGTCGTGCTGGTGACCGGTCGCGGCGTCGATCTGCCGATGCGCATCGCGCGCGAGCTCAATCTCAACCTGCCGGTCATCTGCTGCCACGGCGCGCTCACCAAGGATTTCGGCGCGAACCGCACGCTGGTCCACATCCCGATCCCGCTGCAATACGCCAAGCCGATGGTCGAGTTCTCCGAGCGCCACGGCCTCTCGGTCGCGCTGTACGCCGAAGAGGCGTTCTGGCGGCTCGAAGGCTCGCATATCTTCATGCCCGACATGCAGGGCCCGCACTGGCGCGAGGCGGCCACGTTCGCCGACGTGCTCGAAGCGGCTCCGACCTTCATCCGCTTCATGGGCGAGGAATCGGTGCGGGCGATGGAGCGCGAGTTCGGGGACTGGCCCCTCAACTTCCGCTACGAGACGTGGGGCGATTTCCGCGAGTGCGCGGTCCTCAGCCGCGAGGCCGGCAAGAAGAACGCGCTGGCCCGGCTTTGCGCGGATTTTCAGATCCTGCCCGAACACGTGCTGGCGGTCGGCGACTCGCGCAACGACGTGCCGATGCTGCGCTGGGCCGGGGTCGGCATCGCCATGGGCAACGCGCCCAAGGAAGTCAAGGAGTCGGTCCGCTACGTCACCGCCAGCAACGCCGAGGACGGCGTTGCGCTGGTGATCGAGCGTTTCGTGCCGCTCGCGCGCAAACGGCCGGCATGAACGTCGACCGCGATCCGGCGCTCGAATACGAGGCCCGCTTGCGCACGATCCTGGCCGCGCGCGATTGGGAAGCCCTGCGCGAATTCTCGCGCGAGCGCAACAAGGTTCCCGACGACATCTACACCGCCGACCGGCATTTTTGGGAAGTCATGCTGCACAAGCTGACCTGCAACCGCTTCGACATGCTCGCCCTGCACGAAGAATCGCGCGCCTGGCTCGAAACGCGCGGCTATACGACGAGCCTGGGCGGATACTAGTGGCCGGTCCGCTTTCGGCGCGCTGATGCAGGTGCGCGTGGTCGCGTTCGCCCGCATCCGCGAGATCCTCGGCGCGGCGGTGCTGCAGCGCGACGAGCGCGAAGGCGCGACCGCGGGCGAGCTGTGGGCGGGGCTGGCGCGCGAGTTCCCGGCACTCGCCGAGCTCGAGCGCTCGACCCGCTTCGTGCGCGGCGGCGCGTTCGTCGACCGGCTCGCGGTCCTGCGCGACGGCGACGAGCTCGCGCTGCTGCCGCCTTACGGCGGCGGCTGAGAAGCCTCAGTCCAGCGCCGCCGCCGCCTGGGCCAAGCGCGCGACGCCCTCGCGAATCCGCGCTTCACCCGCGTTGCTGAAGTTGAGCCGCAGCGTGTTGCGGACGTCGCGATTCACCCAGAACGGCGCGCCCGGTACGAAAGCGACGTTCCGCTCGAGCGCGCGCCCGAGCAGGACCGTCGTGTCGACGCCCTCCGGCGCGCGGACCCACAGGAACAAGCCGCCTGCCGGCCGAGTCCAGGACCAGCCCGCGGGCATGCGTTCCGCGAGCGCCTCGAGCATCGCGTCGCGCCGCTCGCGGTAGACGGGGATCAGCTTCGCGACGTGCGCTTCGAGCGCGCCAGGCCGCGCGGCGAACGCGTGGACGGCCCGCTGGGCGAAGGTCGAGGTGTGCAGGTCGGCGGCCTGCTTGACCATCACGACCTTCTCGTACATCGGCGTCTCGGGGATGACCAGCCACGCTACGCGCATGCCCGGGACCATCGTTTTGCTCGCGGTCCCCGCGTAGAGGACGCCCCGGCCGCCGGCCAGCGCCGCGAGCGCGGGGATCTCGTCCCCCGAGTAGCGCAGCCGTCCGTAGGGATCGTCTTCGAAGATCGGGATGGCGTGCTCGCGCGCGATCGCGACGAGCTCGCGGCGGCGCTCGAGCGACGTCGTGACCCCGGTCGGATTGGCGAAGTTCGCGACGAGATAGATCAGCTTCGGCTTGCGCTCGGCGCGGGCCAGCGCCTCACGCAGCGCCTCGGGAACCATCCCGAAGCCGTCGGTCGCGACCTCGAGGAACGCGGCTTCGTACGCCTGGAAAGCCTGGATCGCGCCCATGTAGGCGGGGTTCTCGACGACCACGAGGTCGCCCGGATCGAGCAGGACCTTCGCCGCCAGGTCGAGGCCCTGCTGCGAGCCGCTGACGATCAGCACGCGGTCCGGATCCGTCTCGATCCCGTTGTGCCGCTGCAGGTGCTCGCAAACCCAAGCACGCAGCGGCGCGTAGCCTTCCGTCGTGCTGTACTGCAGCGCCGCGGGACCGTCGGCGTGCAGCACTTCGGCGCAGGCTTCGGCGAAGCCGGAGACGGGGAACAGTTCGGGCGCCGGCAGGCCGCCCGCGAACGAGATCACCTCGGGCCGTTCGGTCAGCTTGAGGAGTTCGCGGATGGCACTGGCCTGCAGCCCGTCCATGCGCCGGGCGAAGCGGAAGAGCTGGGAATCGGAAGGTACGGCGGTCGGCAACGTGGCGGTCATCCGGCTTCCTTCGCCGCCGGCGGCCGTTCCGCCCCGGCGCTCGCCTCAATGGAGGCCGCGCTCGGGCGGCGAACGCTGCGACGGATCTATGGCCTCGGAAGATCTGTACGCGATCGCGGACGATCCGCTGGACTTGCCGGCGCTGATCGAGCGCGTGCGCACCGAGGCGTGCGGCGCGGTCGTCGCTTTTCTGGGCGTCGTGCGGGCCGCCTCCGGCGACGGGCGGCCCGTCGAGGGGTTGAGCTACGAGGCGCATCCGGAGCTGGCGTTGGCGGAGCTGCGCGCGATCGGCGCGGAGGCCGAGCGCGCCTTCGGCGGCGTGCGCGTCGCGATCGCCCACCGCACCGGCAGCTTGCGAATCGGCGAGGCGAGCGTCGCGGTCGCGGTCGCCGCGGCGCACCGCGGCGCCGCCTTCGATGCCTGCGAATTCGCGATCGACGAGCTCAAGAAGCGCGTGCCGATCTGGAAGAAGGAGCACTACACCGGCGGCGAGGCGCGCTGGCGCGAGAACGCGGCGCCCGGAGCGTGAAGCTCGAACTGCTCGCGCTCGCGACGGCGCGCGGAAAGAAGGTCGCCGTCCTCGATTACGAGCCGCGCCGCTCGCGCCGCGTCGCGCTCGTCGCCGGGCACGGCTATTCCAGCTCCAAACACAACCTCGACATGCTCTGCGCCTTTCTGGCGGCGCAGGGCTTCCGCGTGCTCAGCCTCGATTTCCCCGGCCACAAGCTCGGCGCCAGCGGCGGACGCCTCGATTCGATCGACGACCTGACCGAAGCGATGGGCGCCGCCCTGCAGTACGCGCGCGAGCGCTACGGCGGCGTCGTCTACGCGCTCGGGCACAGCATGGGCGCGACGACGGCGCTGCGGGCCTGCGCCGCCGATCCGGCCGTCGCAGGCGCGATCGCGATCGCGAGCGGCTACGGGCGCCCGGGCGCGCTCCTCGCCCTGGCGGCGAAGGGGACCGTCGACCTGCGTTCGAGCTACGTCGACGGTCTGACGCTTCCCGAGCTCGCCGAGCAGACCCATGCCGTCCTCGACCGCGCGCTCGCCGGGCTCGCGGGGCGGCCGGCCCTCTACGTCGCCGCCGAGCGCGACATGATGGTCTCGCGCGCGAGCGCCCGGGAGCTCTTCGAGCGCGCCCCCGAGCCGAAGACGTTCGTCTCGGTCGACAGCGATCACACCTACGCTGCCGAGAACGCGCGCGCCGCGGTGCTCGCGTGGCTCAACGAGCGTCATCCGCGGTGAGCTCCGGGCGCACTTTGCGCCGTTACAGCCGTCATCTGCTCGTCCCGGAGGTGGGGCTCGCCGGCCAGGAGCGGCTGGGCCGCGCGCGCGTGCTCTGCGTCGGCGCGGGCGGGCTCGGGACGCCCGTCCTGCAGTATCTCGCGGCCGCGGGCGTCGGACGCATCGGCATCGTCGATGACGACGAGGTCGACGAGACGAACCTGCAGCGGCAGGTCATCTACGCCGCCTCCGACGTGGGGCGTCCCAAAGCCGTCGCCGCGGCCGAGCGCGTGACCGCGCTCAACCCGCACGTCGCCGCCGATCCGATCCCGCTGCGCCTGGACGCTTCCAACGCGCGCGAGCTCGTCCGTCTCTACGACGTCGTGGTCGACGCGACCGACACGTTCGGCGCGCGCTACCTCATCAACGACGCCTGCCGGCTCGAAGGCAAGCCCGACGTCTACGGCTCGATCTTCCGTTTCGACGGGCAGGTCAGCGTCTTCGCGCCGGGCGGTCCGTGCTATCGCTGCGTCTTTCCCGAGCCGCCGCCGGAGGGGTCGGTGCCGAGCTGCGCCGAGGGCGGCGTGCTCGGCGTGCTGGCCGGGATCGTCGGCACGTGGCAGGCGAACGAAGCGCTCAAGCTCGTGCTCGGCATCGGGCGGACGCTGGCCGGCCGGCTGCTGCTGATCGACGCGTTCGACGCGCGCACGCGCGAGCTGGCGCTCAGCGTCGATCCCGGCTGTCCGCTGCACGGCCCCCAGGCGACGATCCGCGACGTCGCGGAGATCGCGCCCGCGGCGCGTCCGCCGTCCCTCGTGCCGGAGCTGGGCTCCGAGGAGCTCGACGCGTTCCTCGCGCGCACGCCGGGCGCGCGGCTCCTCGACGTCCGCGAGCCGCACGAAGCGGTCCTCGGCTTGCGCGAGGGCGCCGTTCATCTGCCGGCGAGCGAGCTCGAAGCGCGGCTCCACGAGCTCGACACGGCCGGGACCTACGTCGTCGCCTGCCGCGTCGGCGCAAAGTCGCGCTGGGCCGTGCATCGTTTGCACGACGCGGGCTTCCGGCGCCTCCATCATCTGCGCGGAGGCTTGCTCGCCTACGCACTTCTCGCCCCGGATTTCGAGGCGTTCTAGCCTCGCTCGTCGAGGCGATCGTCAATGCGGCCGTGGCCCTTCTCGCGAATCGTCTTTTAGAGATGGACCACGGCCGCAGTGAAGGCGAGCAGTTACGTCTATAGCGTTAGGATTCTCGTCTCGAAACCTTGACGGCTGAGCCTGCTGGCGTCTCTATCGGCAGCGAAACGATCGCGAAAGTCATTGTCGGTTCGCCATGGCTGGTTGCGATGACGCCGGAACTGGACGCGGAACCAATGGTGGTGAAACGGCATCTGAGCCACGTAGACGGGTGCGTTCAGGGGCTGAGCGCTAGCTTGCAGAGGAGCGCCGCTTACCGATCCGAGCACGGCTAGCGAAAGGAGGCCGGTCGTGATGAAATTTTTCATGGTCCGCCGGTTTCCGAGCCCCACGATGATATCCTGTCGATTTGCCCTATCATTCATTCGCTTTTCCGGCTGACGTGCGGAACGGCGCGCGTTCGCGGGGGCGTTGCGCCGCTTGGACGAAGGCCGGCGAATGGCAAGCGCTTTCGACGGATCCGGCATCGTGCGCGCGGCGCTCGAAGCCGGTGCGAGCGCCGTCGCGATAGCCGCGGCCGCAAGCGACGATTCGGTCCGCGCGCGCATGAACGAGGCGTTCGCGCGGGGCGACTTCGCAACGTGGCCTTACGACGCGGGCTACGCCGCGCGTGCCGGCGACCCGCGCGCGCTCTTACCGGGCGTGCGTTCGGTCGTCTGCGTCGCGCTGGCCTACGCGCACGCGCCGCCTGCGGGGCGCGGACCGCTGACCGGGCGCGTCTCCAACTACGCCTGGTCGGCCGACTATCACGCGCAAATGCGCGCGCTGCTCGAGCGCATCGCCGAGCAAATCGACGAGCTCGCCGGCGGGCCGGCGACGCGAGTCGTCTGCGACACCGCGCCGTTCGCCGAACGCGCTTACGCCGCGCGCGCGGGTCTGGGCTGGGTCGGCAAACACACGAACCTGATCGTGCCCGGCGTGGGTTCGCACGTCTTTTTGGGCGAGATCCTCACCACGCTAGAACTCGAGCCCGGCGCGCCTTCGAAGAAGAGTTGCGGGAGCTGCAGGCGCTGCATCGCCGTCTGTCCGACGGGGGCTTTGCGCGGCGACTACACGATCGACGCGACGCGCTGCATCTCCGATTTGACGCAGCGCACCGATGCGATTCCGCGCGAACTGCGCCCGCTGCTCGGCGACTGGGTCTGGGGCTGCGATCTCTGCCAGGAGGTCTGCCCGCCGACGCGGCGCGCGCCGCCGCGCGCCGGCCGCGCCTTCGCGCCGCCCGGCGCGGCGGCGGCCTTCCCCGCTCTGCTCGCGCTGCTGCGGCTGCGCAGCGGTGAGTACAAGCGGCGCTACCGCGCGACGGCGATGGGCTGGCGCGGCGCCGCCGTCCTGCGCCGCAACGCTGCGGTCGCGCTCGGCAACGCGCTCGACCGCGCCGCCGTGCCGGCGCTCGAAGAGTCGCTGCGCGGCGACCCGCACCCGCTCGTGCGCGGCCACGCCGCCTGGGCGCTCGGCCGGATCGCTTCCCCCCGCGCCCTCGCGGCCTTGGAAGCGGCACTCGCGGGCGAACGCGACCCCGCCGTCCGCGAGGAGCTGCAGGCGGCCCTGGCGTTGTGACGACGACGACGCCTGACGCCTGCTTGTTGATAAATAATAAGAACTCATGTGAACTTACAGGTAGCCCCTGGCCGTGCAGCGGCGCCGCGACCCGTATACGGCCGGGCATCAGATACGCGTGGCCGATATCGCCCACGCGATCGGACGGTCGCTCTCACTGAGCGAGGATGCGCTATTCGGGTTGAGGATGGCGGCACTCGTGCACGACATCGGAAAAATCGGCGTTCCCATCGAGATCCTGACCAAACCCAAGAGCCTGACCGAGACCGAGTTCTCGCTCGTCAGGGAACACCCCGAGATCGGCTACGACATTTTGAAAGACGTGCCGTTTCCGTGGCCGATCGCTACGATCGTACGTCAGCACCACGAACGGATCGACGGCTCGGGCTATCCGCAAGGGCTCGAAGCGCCGGAGATTCTCCTCGAGTCGAAGATCCTGGCCGTAGCAGACGTCGTCGAAGCGATGGCTTCGTTTCGGCCCTATCGGCCGGCTCTCGGCATCGACGTCGCACTCGCGCACATCGAGACTGAAGCGGGCAGCACGCTCGATCGGGCCGCGGCAGAGGTCTGCTCCAGGCTGTTTCGTGAAGGCAAAATGGATTCTTCGCTTGTAAAAAAGGGCTGAAAATCGCGGTTGCGCTCCGGCGGGCGTCCGCCGGAGCGGCTCTCTGGGAAACCTCGCCGGCGGCTGACGCGTTGAGAACCCGGAGGAACACTGCCCGCATGAAGTTTGTCTTCGCACTCCTTTGCCTCGGGCTGGCGCTCTCGCCGGCCGTCGCGCTCCGGCCTGCGTTCGCGCAAGAGACGCAGGCCGCGCCGCCGGTCTCGGCCGGCAACGCGCTCCTCAAGCGCATGACGGATCTCAATGCCGGCCTGCACTCGTACAAGGCCGCCGTCCACCTCGACGTGACGCTCAAGACCTTCCCCTTCCTCAGTCCCTCGATCGAGGGGTCGGTCTACTACAAGCAGCCCGATAAGGAAGCGGTCGTCTTCGATACGGTTCCGGCGCTGGCCAGCCAGTTCAAGAAGGTCTATCCCAAGATCGATCCTCCCGGGCGCTGGCTCGAGCTCTACGACGTCGCGGTTCTCGGGGACCAGTCCGGCACGACGACGTTTCGTTTGGTACCGAAGAAAAACGGCCGCGTCGAGCATCTCGACGTGCAGGTCGACGACGCGACGGCGACGGTGAAGAGCTACATGTGGACCTACAAGGACGGCGGCTACGTGACCTTCGACCAAACGTATAAGAACGTGGCGGGCAACTACTTGGTCGACAAGCAAACGGGCCACGTCGAGCTTCCCTCGTACCGAGCCGACGTGACCTCGGCCTTTTCGAACTACCAGCTCAACGTCACCGTGGCGGACTCCGTCTTCGCGGACTGAACTGGCGCTGCGGCGCCGGACCTCGCGCCCGCGGGCAGCGCAGATGCGGCCGGGCGCGCCGCATGTCGCGACTCGCGTGCAACGGAATGCGACGGCGGCGCATCTAACGGAGCACGATGGCTGTGGAGACGATCGACCTGCTCGCTGCGGTGCCGCACGGCGCTGCGCCGCTGGCCGATCAGTTCGAGCGTGCCATCACGTACCTGCGGATCTCGGTCACCGACCGCTGCAACCTGCGCTGCGTGTACTGCATGCCCGAAGCCGGGCTGGCCTGGATCCCCAAGCGCGAGATTCTCAGTTTCGAGGAGATCGCGCGGATCGTCGAGGCCGGCGCCTCGGCCGGGCTGCGCAGCGTTCGCTTGACCGGCGGCGAGCCGCTGGTGCGGCGCGATCTGCCCGAGCTGGTCGCCATGCTGGCCGCGATCCCGGGGATCGACGACATCTCCCTGTCGAGCAACGGCATCCTGCTCGGCGAGCAGATCGAAGCGTTGGCCGCCGCGGGCTTGCAGCGCGTCAACGTTTCGCTCGACACGCTGCGCGAGGATCGCTTCGCGGCGATCGCCCGGCGGCCGGGCCTCGGGCGCGTTCTGCAGGGGATCGACGCTGCCGTCGCCGCGGGCCTCGGTCCGATCAAGCTCAACTGCGTGGTCATGCGCGGCCGCAACGACGACGAGCTGGCTGACTTCGCCGCGCTGACGCGCGAGCGCGCGATCTTCGTGCGCTTCATCGAACTGATGCCCGTTGCGGAGAACCTCGAGCTGCAGCGCGAGTCGTACGTCTCATGCGACGAGGTGCTGGCGCGGGTCGGCTCGATCGAATCGCTCGTCCCGGTCGACGGGCCCGCTGGAAACGGCCCGGCGCGCTACTTCGCCTTCCCCGGCGCGCGCGGCGCGATCGGCGTCATCAGCCCGCTCTCGCACGACTACTGCGAGCGCTGCAACCGCGTCCGCCTCTCGGCCGATGGGCGGCTGCGCCTCTGCCTCTTCGGCGATTACGAGATCGACCTGCGCACGCCGTTGCGCGCCGGCGCCTCGCGCGACGGCTTGAGCGAACTCTTCCGCGCCGGCATGCTGATCAAGCCCGAGCGCCACCACCTCCGCCTCGGCGAACATTCGAGCCGCATGCGCGCCTTCTCCGAAATCGGCGGCTAGCCAAACCCGCGCCTCCCGCGCGCGCCCGGTGCGGCGCCGTTCGCGGTGGCGGCCTACATCGTCGGAGCCTATTGGTTCACGCCCTCGACGTCGTTCGCGAATCCGGCCGTCGCCGTGGCGCGCGCTTTCACGGATACCTTTGCCGGCGATCGTCTTCGTTTGCCGGCGGAACAGCGGCCGCAGCCAGATGGCGGCTGCCTATCTGAAAGCCATCCTCGGGGATAGGGTCGATATCCGCTCCGGCGGCACCGAGCCGGCGCACGATATCGATACGAACGTCAAACGCGCGTGATGGCGGAAGATGGCGTAAGCCTGGAACGCGCTGAATCGGCGGCTAGGTTGAGTTCACCCAGATCCAAAGGATCTGATATCCGCCGGGACTGTTCGGATCCGGCACGCTGAGCGGCATCGCCAGCAGGTTGCCCGTCGCGGAGTCCTGCATGTTGATGTAGGTCAGGTTGCCGTCGAACGGAGTCGATCCGTCTGCAAGGAGGCGGAACGGGTCGTTGCCGTACAGCGCGTCGGCATAATAACAACTGTTCATGTCGGCGAGCCCGAAGAAGGCGAGCGGATAGGGATTGCCGCTGTCCGTATCGGTGGGACGCTCGACGACGAACTCGGCGGTGCTGCCGGTGTATCCGGTGCTGGTGTAACCGTCCTGCGAATAGCGGCCGGTGGGCAGCGTGCCCCAGTACGACAGACCTTTCGAGTAGTTGTAAATCATGAACCACACGCTGTTGTCGGCCGGCGTCAGGCCGCCGTTGTAGCCGTCCTTGAACCAAGTCTGGCCGTTCTCGTCGGCGACGAAGATGTCGACGCTGACGGAATCGCCCGGCGAAAGCGGGAAGTTCGGCAGAGCCCACGGAGCGAAGGGCAAAGATTCGATCCACATCCAGTAGTTCGTGAACGTCCAGCCTCCGAAGAAGGGGATGAACCAGCACTCGGAATCGGTCCCCGACTGATACAGGTCGGTGCCGCTGTTATCGAGGCCGATCCATTCCGCCGCGGCGGAGTAGGGCTGGTTTCCGAAGTTGAACACGCCGGGGACCTTCCAGTCCGCCTCGATCCAGAAGAACTGCGAGGCCGGCCGCGTCAGGTAGGCGCCGCTCCACGTGTTCCAGCTGGCATTGAACTGCGACCGCATCATCGGTGACCGCATCATGGGCGACGGCATCAGCGGGGGCGGCAGCGGCAGGGTCGGCGAGAACTGGGGCGTCGTCGCCGTCGCGGTCATCGTTTTGGAGAACCGCACCTCGGGACGCGCGACCTTCGTCGGCGTCACTTGCGTGAACGGTTGCGATACGCGTTTGTGCCAGCGCGCGTAGCGGGCGGGGTGCTTCGCCGGGTCCGGACGCGGCGGATACCCGCGCGACAGCAGCTCCTGGTCCGACAGCGCCATCGGATCCCCGGCGAGGGGCCGCCGCAGCGTGCCGGCGGGCGCGTGATTGGCGGCGGCCTTCTCGGCGCCAGGAGCCGGCAAACCCGGCCGCAAGACGAGCGTGTGCCGCACCGTCGCGCCGTGCGCGTCCGCGCAATCGAGGGTCAACTCGATCGGCTTCGCGTCCTTTGTGGGCCGGGCGTGGAATCGCACGGTCCCTTGCTCGTCGGCATCGAGCCGCAGGCGGCGGTCCTTCGCGTCCTTGTGGCCCAAGTGACAGACCCCGTGCGGGGCCGTTTCGATCGTGACCATCGCCTCGACTTCGGGCAACAGCGTGCGCTCGAAGCGCATGGGACTGCCGGCGGCGTGCTTGCTCGACATGGCTCCTCCTGATGGTCGGACGCGCCCCTCGCGGCGAGCGTCCGCACTGAGCAAGGGTGACGGCTATGCGTCGGGCGCCGCCCGGATGACGGCCTTCAGGCGGCAGCGGAGCGGGCGTGATCGCCGGGGCGGTCGCTGCCGCTCGAGCTTCGTGGAAAAGACGCATGGCTCGGCTGCGAGATGCCACTAAAGTAGCATGCGCCGCGGCCGCGGCGCAACGAGGAAGCGAGGCCGGGCTCCTTCCAAACTGGCGGGCCAGTCTTGCATTGACAGACGTCAATATTAAACGATAGCATCGCGGCATGGCGACCCAACGCTGCTGCCCGCAACCGGCCGTCGTGGGCGGAGAACTCGAGGCCGAGGCGGTTCTCTTCAAAGCCTTAGGAGATCCGGCGCGACTCGCCATCTTGGCCACGCTGGCCCGTAACGATCATGAAGTGTGCGTGTGCGACTTCGTGGAGGGACTGAACCTGAATCAGTCGACGATCTCGCATCACCTCAAGGTTCTCAAGGAAGCAGGGCTGGTCACCTCCGTCCGCCGCGGCACTTGGGGCCACTACTCTCTTGCGCCGGGCGCTCGCGCGAAATGCGAAGCCGCGCTCGCCTCGGTCTTCGCGGCGGCGATCCCGGCCTAAAAGCGAAACAGACAGCTCTCCCTAAAATCCAAGACCTGTACATTCGGAATCGACATGCCCCGGACATCAGTTCGATCTGACGCCTGAGAAGGACATACTTGCGATGAAGAGCTTCGAGACCCTGAACGAACAGGGGCGCCAGTATCTCGCTCGGGGGCGTTATACCGAGGCCATCTCCACGCTCGACGAAGTGCTGCAAAGCGACCCGGCTAACGCGACGGCGTTGCAGCGCAAGGGCAGGATTTCTTTATTTGGGCAATTCAAACGATGTCATGATTCATTCATAGCACAGGCGAAGACACCGATGTCTCGTTCAACGGCGAGCACCTCTCCGGCGGCGCCTGAGTGCGCCGAGCAGGGCGGGAAGGGCGCGAGGGACGAGAGGAACGGCGCGCCCAGCGCCGGCAGGCCAGACGGCGACGGCCGCCGGCAGGGACGCGCGGCACGGCGTTTGCGACCCGCCCCCGGCCGACAGCGGAGCACGAGTACCGGTGCGAGGTCTTTTCGATGAACCCGGCGAGTTTCAGTTGGGCGTGGTTGGTGGCTCCGCTGGCGATCGTGGCAGCGAGCGCCGTTACGGTCGTGATGCTGTCTATCGTACGGCGCACGCAGCTCTGGCCGGGGGAACCGAACGACAACGGCATTCGGGTCGGAGCTCCCAAGGTCTACGACAACCGCTCTCTCTCGCTGATGCTCGAGGCTCTGCAGAAGCAGTTAGAGGCGTTGCAGAGCATCGACGCGGCCAGCTTGACGGCTAGCGTGGGCACGCAGCAGGGTCAGGACGAGGTTAGTGGCGACTCGTCCATCGGCTTGACCTTTTCCGCGCCCTTGACGAAAACCGCCGGCACGCAAACCGACGCCGGAAAGGGCGACGGCGGAGCCGCAAAGCCGTCTTCGCCCGACGGCGCAGCTCAGAAGGGCACTTCCGCTGCCGTCAGCACTCCTTTGAAGGTGAGCGAACGTGCATCCGATCTACTCGACGATCAGATCAACCTCTCGTATCAGATTTTCAACCTGCGCCTGCTGTTGGAACGCGCGATATCCGACCGAATCACAGACGACGGGAAGCCGCTCGTGCAGGCCGTCATCGCGTTACCGATCTCGATCGACCCGCCGCCCTACGCCGTCGGCTGTGCGGCGACCGTCGAGGTTCGACTGACCCTGGATGGCTCTCCATCCGGCGAAGGGCAGCCGGCGGGGTTCGAGCGCCGGGGACCTTCCCTCGTAGCCCTCTTCCCTCAGGAGGAGACGTACAATACGTGGAGCGTGAACCGGCGCGGACTCGACGTCAGTGCCAACGCGAGCTCGGGGGCGATCGGAGCCGGCGGAAGAGCCGCCGGTAGCCGCGGTTCCGCCCACATTCGGCGTCAGGCCGACATCGTCGCCGTCGAGCGCGAGTCCAGCGAGAAGGAACTCGTCGTAGCATGGCAGTTCAGGCCAAGTCCTGGGGAACACAGCGTGAAGGCCGGCCTACGGCAGGTGTTGGCCGTTGTCGCCTTGCCGCGGGTTGACGAGGGGGGCAGCGGAAGCGTTAAGGTGCGCGTCGACGTACGGTCGCTGTGGCGTCACTGGAACGCGCGAAGCGGGACCGCCAGCGCCGGAGCCGGCTGGCGCGTTCTCTTCAGCAAACGTCCGGTCGCGCACCAGTTCGGCTCGTATCCGCCGATCAACGTGCTCACGGCCGACGTGCTCGACACGCGGTTGGCTCCGCAGATCCGCTCGATCGAGTGGTTCCGAGTCGGCCCGACTAACGCGTGCGTGCTCATCAACGGCAAGAACTTCTTTACGGGCTCGACGGTCATCATGGGCGATAAGGTCTTCGGAACCGAAAACGGGCTCACGATCAAGTCCGAACGGACGCTGCAGCTGATCGTGCCGCTCGACGCCTTGGTCAACGACGCGCTGCTCAACGGCCGCTACGGTCAGTCGGTCGAGTTGAAGCGCCTGCAGAAACTGACGTCGCTGAAAATCCAGCAGGTGTGGGTCGACCCCAAGCCGGGGGACGAATCGTACTGCGTCTATCTGCGGTTGGTCGCCAAGAATTCGACCGAGCCGATTGACTGGGACATCGTTACCAATCTGCCCAGTCCCGTTCTCGCGATCAACGGGCGCGTCATCCCTTCTACCCTGCAATTCTACGTCCCCGAAAAACAAGGCGATGTGTCATATGCCGATGCCATAGTCTACGTTGCGCCGGACTTTCTTTCGGGCTCGTCGTTATCGATCGCCCTACGCTGGCCGTTCCTCGGTTCGGACTGGTCGTTGCATTTTGAAACGTATCGAACGCCGGGCAAGATTTCGGCGATTCGCCACGCTTCGGGCGACGACGTCGTGATCCTGATCGTCGGGAGGGATTTCGGCGATGACGCGGCCGTAATCGTAGACCGGCGCTATGCGATCGACGACAAGGGCGCGTTGCAGCGCTTCGGCCCGGAGATCAAGGACCTGCTCAAGTTGAAGCTTCGGCGCGAGGTCGTCGACGCACACGACAAGCTCTTCGTTTGGGAGCCGAACAAGGCGGTCGCGGTCGTGCCGATCCCATCCGCGCAGGGTGAAGCCGCGCCGACGATCGATCTGTCGAAGCAGCCCCCCGTCCTCAAGGCGAGGAAGAACAGTGCGATCGTTTTCACGGGGAACGGACTCCCTCCGTCGCTGATCGTACGCCTCGATGGGAAAAAAGTGGTGGAGTCTTCGGTGTACGGGGGCGGCGAGTCCGTCAGCGTTCTGATACCGGCCGACAGCATCGCGACGAGCGGAAAGTACGACCTCGAATTCGACTTAGGATCCGGGCTGACGCTGAAGGCGCCGGTTTTCGTCGTCGACGACCCGTCCTGACCTGAGCAAGGGCTCCTCGATCGTCGCGTGGATTCAGCTGCGGGTGGCGGTCGTCGTGTTGGGCGGCTGCGCGCTCGGGTCGCGCTTCGGGCGCAGCCGCAAGATGTAGATCGAGGCGACGAGCGCCAGCACGACGCCGGTCAGGACGGCGAGCTCGTTGGCGCTGCCGGTCACGCTCGAGCCGTTGGGAACGTGCTCGCCGACCGTGATGACGAGCATGCGCCGGATCACCGCGATCAGGCCGACGATCAAAAACGGCTCGGCCTGCAAGACCGAGCCTCGCAGCGAGAGCATCACGGTGTAGGCCAGCTCGATGAGCATCAGGACGAGCAGGACGACGTCGAGGAACTGCGAGGCGTACGCCAGCGTGGAACCGCTGTCGCCGGCGAACATCGGAAGGAGCAGCTCGACGCTGCGCTTGAGGAGCGCGAGCGCTCCGGCGAACAGCAGCAACCCGGTCGCGAAGAAGATCGCGCGCTCGGTCCACTCCAGTGACCCGAGCGCCCGCTTCATACCCGGTGCGTTCTCGAGGGAAGGCCGCTCCGCCATACTCGGCAAGACTGTTGGCAGGCGCGGGTGACTCCTCCCGCCTCTGCCGCGCGGGACGTCGCGCGCGCGCGGCCGAAGCTCGAAGGAGCATCGATAGCGGGAGAGTCTTGCGTGAAGCGTTGGATTTCGCTCTTGTCAGCCTGCGCGCTCGCAGGGCTGCTCGTCACGGGTTGCACGAAGAGTCCGTCGAGCTCCGAGCAGAGCACGGGCGCCGCGACCGAAGCCCCGGCCGCCGCGACCGAAGCCCCGGCCGCCGCGACCGAAGCCCCGGCCGCCGCGACCGCAATCCCGGCCGCGTCCGCGACGAGCTCGCAAGGGCCGCTCGGCGATGCGGCTCACGGCGCGGCGGTCTTCACCCAGAACTGCGCGAGCTGCCACGGGGCGGCGGGGATCGGCGGCGGGATCGGGGCGACCCTCAAGGACGAGAAGTCTCGCAAGGATTTCAAGGCGGCGGTCGCGTGGATCGAAAATCCGAAGCCGCCGATGCCCAAGCTCTACCCGGAGTCGCTCACGGAAAAAGACGTCGACGACGTAGCCGCCTACGTCGAGACCCTCTAGTGACGCTCGACTAGGCTCGCGTGCCGGCCGCCGGGGCTCGCGCCCTGTTCCTGTTCACGCGGGACCTCCGCTTGGAGGACCACGCGGGCCTGCGCGAAGCGGCGCGCCACGGCGAAGTCGTCCCGGCCCTGGTCTTCGACCCTGCCGCCCGCGAGCGGGTCGCTCGGAATCCGCGGCGGGCCGCCTGCTATTGCGGCGCGGTCGCCTCGCTCGAGGCGGCGCTCGCGGAGCGCGGCGCGCGGCTGATCTGCCGGCGCGGGCCGCTGGCGAGCACGGTGCGGCGGCTGGCGCGCGGCGCCGGCGTCGAGACCGTCGTCTGGTCGGCCGCCTACGACGCGGCGGCCCGGGAACGCGACCGCCGCCTGCAGTCCGCGCTCGAAGAGGCGGGCTTTCGCGCGCTCCTCGTGCACGACGCGCCGGCCGTCCCTCCCGAGTCGACCGCCGCGGCCCGCAGCGCCGAGGGCGGCATGGGATACCGCGCGCTGACGCCGTACCTCGCCGCCTGGGGAGCGCTGCCGCGCGCTCCGGCCGTGGGGCCGATCCGCTTCGCCTCGCCCGACGTGCCGAGCGAGCCCCTTCCGGACGCCGCCGAGCTCGGCGCGGCAATACTCGCCGAGGCGCCCTCCGAAGCCCGGGCGCTGCGCGCGCTCGAGGCCTATCTGGCGGGCCCCGCCCTGCGCTACGGCGGCGCGCGAAGGGTCCCCGGCGGCGAGCCGACCTCGCGCCTCTCGGCGGACCTCGCCTTCGGGACGATCGCCGCGCGGACGGTCCTGGCGCGCCTCGACGAACGCCTGCGCGACCGTTTCCTGCTCGCCGAAGAACGCCTCTCGCTGCGCGCCCTCGGGCGCGCGCTGGCGCAGCGCGATTTCTTCTTGCAGCTCGCCTGGTTCTTCGAGGACGCGCGCGACGAGGCGCTGCAGGAGCGGATGCGGCACTTCCCGTTCGCCGCCCGGCACCCGCAGCTCGAGGCCTGGCGCGAGGGCCGCACCGGCTATCCGCTCGTCGACGCGGGGATCCGGCAGTTGCGCGCGACGGGCTGGATGCACCCCCGCGTGCGCCTGGTCGCCGCGTCGTTCCTCTGCTTCGATCTGGGCGTGAGCTGGCGCGTGGGCCGGGATGAATGGGACCGTCTGCTGGTCGAGGACGAGCCGGCGCTGGCGAACGGAAACTGGCAGTGGGTCGCCGGCGTCGGCGCGGACCTCGCGCAGTTCCCGCGCATCTTCAATCCCCGCAAGCAGGCCCGCTCGCTCGACCCGCGCGGCACCTACGTGCGCCGCTGGATCCCGGAGCTGGCGTCGCTCCCCGACGCCGACGTGCTCGATCCGCCCGCCGCCTCGCGGCGCGCGCAGCTCGCCCTCCCGCTCTTCGACGGCAGCGCGTATCCGCCGCCGGTCGTCGAGCACGAGACGGCGGCCCGCCAGTTCCTGCGCCGCTACGCTGCCTTCAGGGCGGGTTAGACCGGCTGGGCCCCGCGTGCCTCGCGCTCGTCGAGCCAGTCGCTGACCAGCGGCACGCGGACGTCCTCGCCGTTCCACACCAGCAGCGCGTAGACGATCGTGGCCACGAGCCAGATCGGGACGAGCAGCGCGAGCAGCGGCCAGGCGGAGAGGCCCAGCAGCGGAACGTGGGCCACGGCGCCCAGCGCGATCCACAGCCCGAACGTGCCGAAGTTGAGAGCCAGCGCCTGCATCGCCTGACGGCGCACCTGCGGCGAGCGCTTGGGATCGAGCAGAGCGAGAGCCGCCAGCGGCCAGAGGGGGTAGCCCAGCGCGAGCAGCGCGCGCGTCTCGCCGGAGACGCTGGCGAGCGCTCCCGGCGGGCGGCTGCGCTGAGTAGCCGGGCCGGTCCACTGCGGCGGCGGGTTCGAGGGGCCGACCTGGCCCGTCAAGCCGGCGTTGGCCGACTGCGCCGCCTTGATCCGCTGCTCGAGCCGGCAGCTCGGGCAGAGCCCCTGCTCGTCACGGCAGGTCGCGCAGATGGTGCGCTGGCAATCGCGGCAAACCGCGACGGAGGGAACGGCGTTGTGAAAATAACAGTCCACGGCGGCTACCCCGGCGAACGAACTCGTGTCGGGATCTACCGGCAGCCCGAACGAAAGGTTTCGAACCCTGGCTGACACCCCCGCAGACTTCGACCGCAAGGCCGTCGTCCGCCGCCTCTTGAGCGAAGCGCGGCCCTACTACCCGCGCCTGCTCGTTGCGTTGCTCTTCGGCGTGATCGCGGGCTTGGGTCCCCTTTCGTATACCGAGGCTTTCAAGATCGTCATTCAGCGCGTGATCGGCGGACCGCAGCACGACTGGCGGCTCCTCTGGTTCGTGGTCGTCGGGCTCTTCGTCGTCAACGTCGTCTCGAACGCCGCTTCGTACGGGCAGAACTACCTGACGGCGTGGAGCGGCCAGCGCCTGATCGCCAACCTGCGCGTTCGCCTGTTCGCGCGGGTCCTGCATCTGCCGCTCGGCGAGTTCGACAAGTGGCGGCCCGGCGAGTTCCTCTCGCGCTTCACCAACGATCTCGCGCTGATGACCGATGCGGTCAGCATCTCGCTTCCCCAGCTCTTCCAGACGCTGATCACGTTCTTGGGAGCGCTCGGCGTGATGCTGTACCGCGACTGGCTGCTGACGCTCTTCCTGTTCGTGTTCGCGCCGGCCGTCAACTACGCGGTCGCGACCTTCACCCGCCTCATCTCCAACAACACCAAGCGCGCCCAGGATCGGATCGCCGACCTCGCCGCCAACCTCTCCGAGGTCTTGCAGGGCGAGCGCATCGTCAAAGCCTTCGGCCGCGAGCCCTACGAGATCGACCGCTTCCGGGACAGCAACGAGAACTACTTCGGCGCGAACATGAAGCTCACGCAGCTCGGACAGACGCAGACGCCGGTGGTTGCCATGATCACCACGGTTGCGCTGCTGGCGATCCTGCTCTTCTCGGTGCGCGAAGTGGTCGTCGGGCGCATGGACGCGGGCGAGGTCTTCCAGTACTGGACGGCGGTCGTGATCGCGATGAATCCCATCAACCGCTTCGCGGCCTACGTCGGCGACCTCTCGAAAGGGATCGTCGGCGCGGCGCGGATCTTCGAGGTGCTCGACCTGCCGGTCGAGCGGGACGACGACGCCGCCGCGATCGCCCCCGAGGCGATCGCCGGCGCGCTGCGCTTCGAGAACGTGACCTTCGCCTACACGCCGGACTCGCCGGCGGTGCTCCACGACCTCTCGGCCGAGATCGCGGAGGGCGAGATCGTCGCGCTGGTCGGCCCCTCGGGGGCCGGCAAGACGACGGTCGTGAACCTCGTGCCGCGCTTCTACGAGCCGCAGTCGGGCCGCATCTTGCTCGACGGCAACGATCTCGCGCACCTCAAGCTGAGCGCCCTGCGCGGCGCGATCGCGATCGTGCCCCAAGAGCCGCTGCTCTTCTCCGGGACGGTCGCCGAGAACATCCGCTACGGCCGCCTCGACGCGACCGACGCCGAGATCCTGGCGGCGGCCCGCGAGGCGAATGCCGAGGAGTTCATCCTCGATCTGCCGCTGGGCTACCGCACGCCGGTCGGCGAGCGCGGCGTGCGGCTCTCGGGCGGGCAGCGGCAGCGCATCTCGATCGCCCGCGCCGTCCTGCGCGACCCTCGCATCCTGATCCTCGACGAAGCCACGAGCGCGCTCGACAGCCACTCCGAACGGCTGATCGAAGCCGCCCTCGACCGCCTGCTGCCGGGGCGCACGACGCTGATCATCGCCCACCGGCTCTCGACGATCCGCCGGGCGAACAAGATCCTCTACATCGACGCCGGCCGCGTGGTCGAGGTAGGGACGCACGAAGACCTGCTCGCCCGAGGCGGAGCTTACGCCCATCTGCACGCCGCTCAGTTTGCCTTGTAAGGTTTGCGTGAAGGCACAAGGCCGCTTCCCGGGCGCACGGAATGAGCGACCACCATGCTGGTCCTGACCCGGAAGCTCAACCAAGCGATTATGATCGGCGACGACGTCAGGATCGTCATCGTCGCCATCGACCGCGACCAGGTCCGGATCGGAATCGAGGCGCCCCGCTCGGTCAGCGTGCACCGGGCCGAGATTTACTCCGAGATCGCCCGCGCCGCGGCGGAGCCGGGCGAGGAGAAGCCCGCCAGCTAGCCGGCGTCCCCCCGAGGTGCCGCTTCGGAAAAGCCCGAACGCACGTTCGGGGCTTTTCCGTGTGCTATCATATGGGGGTTGTCCACATCTCACCCGGCAGGGACGCCGGGTGGCATGATCTCGCGAGACCGAGCGGCAGGGATGCTGCGGGTCTGAGGTCAGAAAGGTCCTAGCATGGCATCGGTCATCTCTATGAAGGCGCTCCTCGAGGCGGGCGTCCACTTCGGCCACCAGACGCGCCGCTGGAATCCGAAGATGAAGCCGTTCATCTTCCAAGAGCGCAACGGCATCTACATCATCGACCTGCAGAAGACGGTCGTCATGATGCGCGAGGTCTACGCGGCCGTCCGGCAGATGGCGCGCGACGGCAAGGTCGTCCTCTTCGTCGGCACCAAGAAGCAGGCCCAGGACGTCGTCAAGGAAGAGGCCGAGCGCGCCGGGACGTTCTTCGTCAACGAGCGCTGGCTGGGCGGCACGCTGACGAACTTCGCCACGATCCAGCGCCGGATCGCACGGCTGCGCGAGCTCGAGGGCCTCAAGGCGCAAGGCACCTTCGACATGCTGCCCAAGAAAGAGGTCGCGAAGCTGACCGACGAGCTCGACAAGCTCGAGCGCTTCCTGGGCGGCATCAAGGACATGCACCGCCTGCCCGACGCGGTCTTCATCGTCGACCCCAAGAAGGAACGGATCGCGGTCCTCGAAGCGCGCAAGCTGAAGATTCCGATCATCGCCGTGATCGACACCAACTGCGACCCCGACGAGATCGACTATCCCATCCCCGGCAACGACGACGCGATCCGCGCGGTCAAGCTGATGGTCTCGAAGATCGCCGACGCGATCATCGAGGGGCGGACCGAAGCGGAGAGCGGCGCCTTCGAGGAAGGCGAGTACGAAAGTGCCGCCTTCACGCCCGAGCC
The DNA here is from genome assembly GCA_963834485.1 of Vulcanimicrobiota bacterium. Lineage (GTDB taxonomy): Bacteria > Vulcanimicrobiota > Vulcanimicrobiia > Vulcanimicrobiales > Vulcanimicrobiaceae > CAWICD01. The sequence goes on along the minus strand of CAWICD010000006.1, from coordinate 50,881 downwards.
CATGCCCGCCGAATTGCCCGACGTCCCCGTCCCCGAAGAGGCCGCGCTCTAGAACCGGACCCGAGCGCCGCGCCCGCGGCGCTTTTCATGTCACGACGACCCAGAAAGGCATACGTCCCCGTGAGTTCCGCAACCAGTTACAAGCCGACCACCGACGAAGTCAAACGCCTCCGCGAGGACACCGGCGCCGGAATGCTCGACTGCCGCGCCGCGCTGGTCGAAGCGGCCGGAGACTACGAAGCGGCCAAGAAGCACCTGGCCGAGGCCGGGGCGAGCAAGGCGGCCAAAAAGTCGGAACGCGCCGCCAAGGAAGGGCTGGTCTCGTCGTATATCCATATCGGCGGGAAGATCGGCGTGCTGGTCGAGGTCAACTGCGAAACCGACTTCGTCGCCCGCAGCGAGCGTTTCGTCGAACTCGTGCACGACATCGCGCTGCACATCGCGGCGATGCCGGTTCAGTACATCGCCCGCGACGCGGTGCCGGCCGAGACGGTCGCGCAGCTGCGCGCCGATTTCGCCAAGAGCGCCGAGGGCAAGCCGGCCAACGTCATCGACCGGATCGTCGAAGGCAAGCTCAACAAGTGGTACGAGGAGCACGTTCTGCTCGACCAGCCGTTCATCAAGAACGACGAGAAGACGATCGGCGAGCTCATCGCCTCGGTCGTGGGCGTCCTGGGCGAGAAGATCGCGGTGCGGCGCTACGCCAAGTTCGCGCTTGGTGAAGCCTGAGCGAAACGTGAGCGAACCCCAGCCCGCCTTCGGGCGCATCCTGCTCAAGCTCTCGGGCGAGGCGTTCGCCAGCAAGGAGAGCTCGATCGACGTCGCCACGACCGCGGCGATGGCCGAGGAGGTCGCGCAGGTCGCGCGGGCCGGCGTCTCGGTCGCGGTCGTTTGCGGCGGCGGCAACATCTGGCGCGGGAAAGCGCACGAATCCGCGGGCATGGACCGGGCGACGGCCGATTACATGGGCATGCTCGCGACGGTCATCAACGCGCTCGCGCTGCAGGACGCCCTCGAGCGGATCGGCATCGCCTCGCGCGTTCAGACCGCGATTCAGATGCAGCAGATCGCCGAGCCCTACATCCGGCGCCGCGCGATCCGCCATTTGGAGAAGGGCCGCGTCGTCATCTTCGGCGCGGGGACCGGCAACCCGTATTTCACGACCGACACGACGGCCGCGCTGCGCGCGGTCGAGATCGGCGCGCAGGCGATCCTCAAGGCGACCAAGGTCGACGGGATCTACAGCGCCGATCCGCTCAAGGATAGAAGCGCCGAGCGCTTCTCTCGGCTGGCGTACCTCGAGGTCTTGCAGCGTGGGCTCGAGGTCATGGACAACACCGCGCTGACGCTCTGTATGGATAACGATTTGCCGATCGTCGTCTTCGACATGAACGTGCCCGGCAACATCCGGCGCGTCGTCTTCGGCGAGCCGATCGGAACGCTCGTCGGCGGCTTGCGCGCCGGCGTGAGTCTGGTGGAGAACGCGTTGCAATGACGATCACCCTCGACGACATCTACAAGCAGCTCGATTCGAAGATGCAGAAGGCGCTCGAGAACACTCGCGCCGATTTCGCCTCGGTGCGCACCGGGCGCGCCTCGCCCGCGCTGCTCGACCGCCTGCACGTCGAAGCGTACGGCGCCTCCGTGCCGCTCAAGCAGGTCGCCTCGGTCAGCGTGCCCGACGCCCGAACGCTGCAGATCGCAGCCTTCGACCGCACGACGGTCGGCGCGATCCGCAAGGCGATCGAGACGAGCGATCTCGCGCTGACGCCGAACATCGACGGCACGACGATCCGGCTCATCATCCCGCCCCTCAACGAGGAGCGTCGCAAAGACCTCGTCAAAGTCGTGCGCAAGAAAGCCGAAGAGCACAAGGTCGCGGTTCGCAACATCCGTCACAAGGGCGTCGACGAGATCAAAATCCTCCACAAGGACGGCAAGGTCACCGACGACGAGAACAAGCGTGCCGTCGAGCGCGTGCAAAAACTCACCGACAAGTACGTCAAAGACATCGACGTCCTGACCGGCAACAAAGAAAAGGAGATTATGGAAGTGTAGTCGGGCGGGCTATTTGCTGCAGGCGCCGGCGGCGTTCGACCCGCCGGAGCAGTTGGGCGCTCCGCCGCCCGGTATGGAGAAGAGTCCGCCGACGAACGGAAGCAGCGGCAGGAAGCCGAAACCGTGACCTGCTGCAGCGGGGACGATCTGCGTCTCGGCCGCAGTGGCGGGTACGGCGACGGGGACCTCAGGGGCCGGCGCGACGAGCGCGACCGGCTGCTCGGGCACCGGCGGCGCCACCTTGAGCGATTCGTGGAAGACCGGGCTCTGGTGCTTGGCGACCTGCTGAGACCTGTGCAGCAGCGAGATGTTGCCGCAGGTCTGCGGCACGTAAACCTCGGTCCCGTCGCGCAGGCTGACTTTCCAGCCGAGCGCCGTGCCGGTGACGACCGCGTTCCTGATGGAGTAGACGTAGCCGTGATGGTCGACCGACATCGCATCGAGCCGGCGCGGAAGCTTGACGTAGAGCGCCCGCCCGTCGAGCAGGGCGTCGCGAAACTCCTGGTATTCGGAACCGGTCAGCCCGATTTGCCGAGCGGCCTCGGTGAAAACGCGAGCGTGCTGGTGGGTCGCATACCAGACTTCTTCAGCCGAACTGGCCGGGCTGGACATGAGGTGGTCGACGTAGAGGTTGACGATCATAGAGACCCGCGCTTCTCAGGACGCAATGGAATGTCTCCGCTTATGAATAGTGTACCCCCTTCGAGTAATTAGTGGAAGGGTTTCGAGCGGATAGGGGCGCGGATGCGGATCGAGCAAATGCGGCTTTAACGACAAGGCGCCAAGCGAGCGCTTGGTACGAATCGCGGCCGCCCGCGACGCTTCGTTGACAGATTCTTGGAAATTCCTCTTCGGCCCTCGCAGGCCGAGCAGCCGCCCCGTGCGGGCGCGTTTCGCAGCCGGCCGCGCCGGGCCCGGACCGGGTTTCGGGAACGCCGTGCGGAACAAGCTCCGGCCATGGACGAGACGCCCGGCCGCTCCGAGCCGAACGCGCTCACGCTGCTCGCCGAGGACGAGGTTCGCCGTGCGCTGGCCGGCCGCACGCTCGTCTTCCGCTTGCTCGCTCCGCCGTACCCCGCGCTAGGGGTGGGGACGCTGCGCGCCTTGCGCGTCGTCGAGCGCGGCGAGGCCGCGGAAGTCGTCGCCGGTTACGAGCGGTACGAGCGCCTGGAAGCGCAGGCGCGACGCGAGGCGCGCCGGTGAGCGCCTCCGCCCGCGCTCCGCGCGAAGGGCTCGACCCCTCCGCGCTGCCGCGCCACGTCGCGATCATCATGGACGGCAACCGGCGCTGGGCGAAGGCCCGCAGGCTCCCCGTCGTCGAGGGGCATCGCCGCGGCATCGTCGCCTTGCGCGAGGTGACGCGGGCCGCCAGCGACCTCGGCATTCCGCTGCTGACCGTCTACGGCTTCTCCACGGAGAATTGGAAGCGCGACAAGACCGAGATCTCGCTGCTGCTCGACCTCTGCGTCTATTTCGCGCAGAGCGAATTAGCCGAGCTCGCGCGCAACAACGTGAAGGTCGTGGTGATCGGCCAGTATCAGGCGCTCCCCCGCGCCTCGCGGGAAGCGCTGGAGCAGTTGATGGAGAAGACCTCCGGCAACGATGGTCTACAACTGAACCTCGCCGTGAATTACAGCGCGCGCGCCGAACTCCAGCTCGCCATCGCGAACGTCGCCAAAGACGTCTCGGCGGGGCGGCTCGCGCCGGCCGAGATCGACGAGGCGCGTATCGCGTCGTATCTCTATACCTCGGCCATGCCCGATCCCGACCTGCTCATCCGGCCCGGCGGGGAGTCGCGGCTCTCGAACTTTCTGCTCTACCAGGTCGCGCACACCGAGCTGTACGTGTGCGACGTCCTCTGGCCGGATTTCGGCGCCGAGCACTTTTCGCAGGCGATCGCGGCGTACCAAGAGCGCTTGCGGCAAGCGGGAGGTTCGTGACGGCCACCGCCTCCGGAACCGACCGGTTCTCCGATCTGGCGCGCCGCACCGCGAGCGGCCTGCTCCTCGCCGCGGTCGTGCTCGGCTCGACCGCGACCGTCCCGACCTTCACGCTCGTCGTGCTGGTCATCACCTTGGCCTCGCTCTGGGAACTCGCCGGACTGTCGGCCCGCAAAGGGCCGGGGATCGTCTTCCCCGTCGCCGCGGCCGCGGTCGCGATCTACATCGTGCTCGCGGCCCTCGGCCTCCAGCATCGCTACGAGAAGGCTCTGCTCGCCGGCACGATGATCGCCTCGCTGCTCGGATCGTTCTACGGCGCGCGCCAGGGCTATCTCGCGCGCAGCGCCTTCACCCTGTTCGGCGTGCTCTACATCGGCTGGCTCGGCTCGTACTTTCTCGCGTTGCGCAACGAGCCGCAATTCGGCACGGCCTACACCGTCGGCGCGATCGTGCTGATCGCGATGACCGACATCTTCGCGATGCTGACGGGGATCTCGATCGGGCGTACGCCGCTGACCCCGATCTCGCCCAGGAAGACTTGGGAGGGCGCGATCGGCGGCTTCCTGGTCGCCTGCGCGGTCGGAGCCTCGTTCGGCGTGGTTCCGCAGATGGGGATGCCGTGGTACCACGGCCTGATCGTCGGTGCCGTCACGAGCTTCGGGGCGCAGGCAGGCGACCTGGTCGAGTCGGCCCTCAAGCGCGACGCCCACGTCAAGGACGCGGGGACGCTGCTCGGCGAGCACGGCGGCGTCCTGGACCGTTTCGACTCGTACACGTTCGGCGGCATCGCCTGCTACGCGGCGCTCTTCCTGACCGGTCACATCCCTCCGGGCCACGGGTAGCCGCTGCGGTCACTGAGGGTTTGCGGGCGCGCCCATACAATCTGAGCACGATGCAGAAGAACGTCGCGATCCTCGGATCGACGGGCTCGATCGGGACGCAGGCGCTCGACGTGATCGCCCGCCACCCGGAGCGCTTTCGGGTTACGGCGCTGGCGGCAGGGAGCCGCGTCGAAGAGCTCGCCGAACAGGCTCGCCGCTTCGGAGCGCGGCTCGTGTCCTGTGCCGGCGAGGCCGGCGCGGCCGCGCTGCGCCAGGTCCTCGGGCCTGAGGTCAGGGTCGCGTCGGGCGCGGAGGGCCTGCTGGCGGTCGCCGCGGAGAGCGGCGCCGACGTCGTGGTCGCGGCGACCGACGGCGCGGTCGCCTTCGACGCCGTCTTCGCCGCGGTCGAACGCGGGACGCGGATCGCGGTCGCCAACAAGGAGCTGATCGTCGCGGCCGGCGAGCTCCTCATCGCCGCCGCCAAGCGGACCGGCGCCGAGATCGTTCCGGTCGACTCGGAGCACAGCGCCCTCTTCCAGTGCCTCGTCGGCGAGCCGCCCGAGCGGATCGCTACGTTGATCCTGACCGCCTCCGGGGGCCCCTTCTGGACGCTCCCGGCCGAGCGGATCGCCGGCGCTTCGCTCGCCGACGCGCTGCGGCACCCGACCTGGCAGATGGGGACCAAGAACACGGTCGACTCGGCGTCGCTCATGAACAAGGGGCTGGAGGTGATCGAGGCGAGCCGGCTCTTCGGCGTCCCGGCCGAGCGGATCGCGGTCCTGGTCCACCGCACCTCGGTCGCGCACGGCTTCGTCGTCTTCAGCGACGGCAACGTGAAGGCGCAGTTGGCCCCGCCCGACATGCGCCTGCCGATCGGCTACGCGCTCGCGTACCCCGACCGTCTGCCCGATCACTCGACCATGGATCCTTTTGTCGCACTCGGGTCGGCCGCCGGGGCAGGCTCGTTCGGCCTCGAGTTCCACCGGCCCGATCTCGACCGCTTCCCTTGCTTGGGACTCGCCTACCGGGCCTTGCGGCGCGGCGGGACGGTCCCGGCCGCATTGAGCGCCGCAAACGAAATCGCAGTCCAAGCGTTTGTGAGGGGAAAGATTCGCTTCGGCGCGATCCCGGAGATCGTCGCCGACGTGATCGGCTCGGCGCCTGACGAACCCCTCAGCCTCGCGAGCGTGCGGCTCGCCGACGCGCGAGCGAGGGAGGAGGCCAGGGCGGCCGTCGAGGCTCGTTTGGCCGCACCGGCGAAGTGAGAGAATGAATCCATGAGCGTGCCCCTGATCCTGGCCTATGCGCCCGTGCTCGACGGGCTCGGCAAGGTCCTCGTCTTCCTGGTCATGCTCTCGGTGCTGATCGTGCTGCACGAGGGTGGACACTTTCTGCTGGCGCGGCTGAATCGCGTGCGGGTCAACGATTTCGCGGTCGGGTTCGGCCCGACGCTGCTGAAGTGGACCTCGCCGCGCAGCGGCACGAATTATCGCCTCAACCTGCTGCCGCTGGGCGGCTACTGCGCCATGCAAGGCGAGGACGGCAAGACGAGCGAGGCCGAACAGCAGCGCGCCTTCCGGGCGGGCGAGGTCCCCGGCGGGGACGGCAACTTCCAAGCGAAGACGACCTGGCAGCGCCTCTCGATCGTCGTGGCCGGCCCGGTCGCCAACTTGATCCTGGCCTACGCGATCCTGGTCGTCGCGGCGGTCTCCTTCGGGATCGCCTCGCCCGTCTACAGCACCAAGATCGGCCCCGTCAACGCGGGTTCGCCCGGCGCGCGGGCCGGTCTGCAGGTCGGCGACGAGATCGTCTCGATCGACGGTCAGCCCTGTAGCGACGGCGAAGCGATGGTGAAGAAGATCCGCGCTTCGGCGGGCGTCCCGCTGCGCATCGTCTACCGCCGGCACGGGGCCGACTCGGCCGTCACCATCACCCCGCAAGCCTTCAAAGAGAACGGCCAGACGATCGGGCGCATCGGCTTCGTGCGCGTCCCCGAGTTCCGCCGCGTCTGGCTCGGCGAGGCGCTCGCGGTCGCCGGCGTGGAGCTCAAGGACGACGTGACGACGCAGGTCGTCGGCTACGCCGAGCTCATCTCCCACCCGGCCGAGCACGCGGGCAACATCTCGGGCGTGATCGGCATGGAGCGGGCCGCCTCGGCCTATCAGGATTTGGGCTGGGCGCCGTACCTGCAGCTCGCCGCCGCGATCTCGATCGCGCTGTGCATCCTCAACCTGCTGCCCTTCCCCGCGCTCGACGGCGGGCGCGGGATCTTCATCCTGGCCGAGATGCTGCGCGGCCGGCCCGTCCCGGCCGAGAAGGAAGCGCTCGTCCACGTGACGGGCTTCGCCATGCTGATGGTCCTGATGGTCGTGGTCGCTTATCACGACATCGCCAACATCCTCACCGGCAAGGGTGTTTTCTAGTGCGAAGCTCTGCCGGCTCTCCACCCGTTTTCCGCTGTAGGGATTTGTGTCTGTCATGATCCGCCTCCGTCGCCCTTCGAAGCCCGTCTTCTTGAAGAACAAGAGCGGCGAATCCGACGCCAAGGGCGTCTGGATCGGCGGCGACCACCCGGTCGCCGTGCAATCGATGACGACGACCGACACCGCGGACTACGAAAAGACCCTCGAGCAGATCTACGGGCTGGCCATGGCGGGCTGCGAGATCGTGCGCGTCACGGTGAAGGATCCGCCCGACGCCGCCGGCGTGCCGCACATCGTCAAGCGCTCGCCGGTCCCGATCGTGGCCGACATCCACTTCGACCACCGCATGGCGCTCGCCGCGCTCGAGGCGGGCGTCGCCAAGCTGCGGCTCAACCCCGGCAACATCACCGATCCGAAGAAGACGCGCGAGGTCGTCGCGCTCGCCAAGCAGTCGCAGACGCCGATCCGCATCGGAGTCAACATGGGCTCGCTGGCGCGCGATCTCGAGGAGCAGTACGGCCACACGCCCGAGGCGATGGTGCTCTCGGCGCTGCGCCACGTCGAGATCCTCGAAGATCTCGGCCACACCGACATCGTCATCTCGCTCAAGGCGCACGACGTGCCGACGACGATCTATGCGTACCGCCTCGCCGACAAGAAGCTCGCGGAGCGCGGCACGCCCTACGCGCTGCACCTCGGCATCACCGAGGCCGGTCTCCCCCGCGAGGGCACGATCAAGTCCGCAATCGGGCTCGGCGTGCTGCTGTGGGAAGGGATCGGCGACACGCTGCGCTGCTCGCTTGCAGCCGACCCCGTCGAAGAGGTGCCGGTCTGCTGGGGAATTCTCAAGGCGCTCGGCATCCGCGAGAAGGGCTTCGACATCACCGCTTGTCCCTCGTGCGGCCGAGCGGAGATCGAAGTCGTCGAGCTCGCGCGCGCGGTCGAGGCGATCGCCAAAGAATATACGGCGCCGGTGAAGGTCGCCGTGATGGGCTGCGTTGTCAATGGCCCCGGAGAGAGCAAGATGGCCGACGTCGGCGTCGCGGGCGGCAAGGGCAAAGGTGCGATTTACAGGAAAGGCGAGCTCGTCGGAACGTTTCCGGAAAACGAACTCTTGGGAGCTTTGCGGGTCGAAATAGAAAAGGTGATCGCGGACAAGTACCCTGACTTTCTTCACGAAACAGCGCATGGACGCACGCTCGCCGCGACTTCCTAGCCGCCGCTCGATCCTCGTCACCGTCGTCGCCGCGACGATCGCCTCGGCGCTGAGTTCGCTCGCGCACCCGGCGTCGCTGCTCGTCGACGGCCAGCGCATGATCTCCGACGTCCCGCCGGTGACCACGCCGCACGACGCCTACGTCCCGTTGCGCGTCATCGCGGAGACGCTCGGCGCCGATACGAACTACGACGCGAAGACGGGGAGCATCGAGCTCGTCCACGACAACGACACGCTGCGCCTGCGCATCGGCGAGCGGACCGCCACGCTCAACGGCAGCAAGCTCACGCTGAAGAAGGCGCCCTTCACCGTGCGCGGACGCGCCATGGTCTCGCTCAACGTGATCGAGCGCGCTTTCAAGACGAAGGTCGTCTACGACGGCGGCCACGCCAAGATCGACGTCCTCTCCGCGGGTCTGATCGAAGCCGGCGCGCAGGACGACACTTCCGAATAGCCTTCGCCTCGAAGCTCGCTCCTACGGCGGCGGTTGCGTTCGCGCGTTCCAGAGATGCTCGGGCCGGCCGAGGGCGTCGTTGATCCAGCGCGACCACACGAAAAGCGCGTCCGAGAGCCGGTTGACGTAGCGCAGCGCTTCGACGGAGACGGACTCCTCGCTCGCGAGCGTGACGAGAAGCCGTTCGGCGCGCCGCGCGATCGTGCGCGCCTGGTGCAGGAAGGCACCCGCGTACGCGCCGCCGGGATGGATGAAGTTGGCCAGCGGCGGCAGGTCCCGCTGCGCGCGGTCGATGGCGCGCTCGAGCGCGGCCGCGTCCTCGGCGGTCACGAGCGGCATGTCTTTCCAGCGGTCGGCGGGGAGCGTCGCCAGATCCGAGCCGAGGTTGAAGAGCACGTCCTGCGTCCAGGCCAGCCACGCGTCGAGTTCGGCGGCCCGCTCGCGCGCCGCCGCCGGCTCGCGCGCCGCCTCCGCCAGCGCCGTGCGCGCCAAACCGATCGCGCTCGAGAGCTCGTCGACGGTCCCATAGGCCTCGATGCGCAGGGCATTCTTCTTGACGCGCTGTCCGCCGGCCAAGCCGGTCGTTCCATCGTCCCCGGTCCGCGTGTAGATCCTCGTCAGTTTCGGCACCTCCAGGCTATTCGCGGCGGCACGAGGGCGGAACCCGCCCGAACCTCGGCCGCTCGGCCGCGCCCCGTGCGCCAAGGCGGTCCGCGGCCGCCCCTCCGCCCTCGTTCGAGGACTGGGGACCCTTCGCCCGAAGATCGTGCGCTTGTCATGTCCGTTCAAGAAGCTCGCGAACACACGCCGCTCGTCAAAGAGATCCCGCCCAAGGCCGCCGACCTCTCCGAATGGTATCAGGCGGTCTGCTACAAGGCCGAACTCGTCTCGCTCGCGCCGGTGCGCGGCTGCCTGGTCTTGCGGCCCTACGGCTACGGCATGTGGGAGCGTCTCGTCGCGGCGCTCGACGAGCGCTTCAAGGCGACCGGACACGAGAACGCCTACTTCCCCCTACTGATCCCGGAGAGTCTGCTGCTGCGGGAGGCCGAGCACGTCGAGGGCTTCGCGCCCGAAGTCGCCTGGGTGACGCAGGGCGGCAACGAGGTGCTGGCCGAGCGGCTGGCGATCCGCCCGACCTCCGAAGTGATCATCGGGCCGATGTACGCGGAGTGGATCCAGTCCTATCGCGATCTGCCGGTCCTGATCAATCAGTGGTGCAACGTGCTGCGCTGGGAGAAGCGCACGCGGCCGTTTTTGCGCACGCTCGAGTTCTTGTGGCAGGAAGGCCACACCGCGCACGCGACCGAGGCCGAGGCCGCGGCCGAAGTCCAGCAGATGCTCGGCGTCTACGCCGACGTCGCCGAGAACGTCTGCGCGGTCCCGGTCTACAAGGGCGAGAAATCCGCGAGCGAGCGCTTCGCCGGCGCCAACCACACCTTTTCGATCGAGGCCTTGATGCCCGACGGGCGCGCGCTGCAGGCCGGGACCTCGCACGATCTCGGCCAGAACTTCGCCAAGGCCTACGACATCAAGTTCGCGGCCGAGGATCAGACGGTGCAGTACGTCTGGACGACCTCGTGGGGCCTCTCCTGGCGCATGCTCGGCGGCCTGATCATGGTCCACGGCGACGACCGCGGGCTGCGCATCCCGCCGAAGATGGCGCCGCTCGAAATCGTGATCGTGCCGATCGTGCGCGCCGGGGGCGACGACGTGAGCGCCGCCGCGCGCGAGCTGTTCGCGCGTCTCAAAGCGGCGGGCTTCCGCGTCAAGCTCGACGAGCGCGACCTGCGCCCGGGCAACAAGTTCGCCGATTGGGAGATGCGCGGCGTGCCGCTGCGCATCGAGCTCGGCGCCAAGGATATCGAAGCCGGCGTCGCGACCTTCGTGCGGCGCGACAAAGACAAGGGCGCGGAGGGCGGGAAGTTCGCCGTGCCGCTGGGCGAGGTCCCGGCCCGCGTCCCCGGCGTGCTCGACGAGATCCAGCGCAGCCTCTTCGCGCAGGCGCGCGACTTCCTGGAGAAGCACACCTTCGCACCGGCCGACGGGGCCGAGTTCCGGCGTCTGCTCAAGGAGCGCGCGGGGATGGTCGACATCGCCTGGTGCGGCCGCGCCGCCTGCGAAGCCGAGGTCAAAGCCGAGACGAGCGCTGCGACGCGGAACCTGCGGCCGCTCGCTGGCGGTCCCGCGACCTGCCTCGCCTGCGGCGAACCCGCCGCGATTCGCGCCTACTTCGCGCAGAGCTACTGATGGCGAGGCGACTGCGCGCTCCGCTCCTGACGTTCGCCGCGCTCGCCGCGCTGAGTCCCTGCGCGCCGGCGCGGGCGACGCCCGCGGCCGCGCCCGGCGTTCCGGCGGTCTCCGATCTCGACGCGGCGGCCCGGGCCTCCGGCAACCACAAGGGAGAGGCCTACCGGCTCGGGCGAGCCCTCTTCGCGACGGTTTGGCCGGCCCAGATCCTCAAAGTCCGCGTCGACGGCCTGGGCGCGCACGAAGTCGCCGGCCTGCTCCTCTCGGGGGTGAAATTCCACCACGGCCTCGACGCCGAGGGCTTTGCCGCCGAAGTGACCCAGGTCGCGGAACTCGCCTTCTCCTCGAGCGACGTGGAGGAGGTCGACATCTGGGCGATCGTGCCGCTGCCGTACGACAAGGCGAAGGAGAAGGCGCTCGTCGTCAGCGGCGACTACGCCCAGCCGACGGCGAAGACGGTCTTCGCGGTCGCGGTGCGGCGCGGCGAAGAGTCGGGACTGGCCGCGCGCATCCTGCGCGGCAAGGACGTTTTTTGGGACCCGGGCTGGAAGGCGCTGCTCTCCGGCAAAGGACCGGGACTGGGCTCGGCCAATCCCGAGAGGTCAGCCCATTCGGGCGACGTGTAACGCCTGGAGCTTGCCGCTTATTGTACCGTAAGTCGACCCTGCCGAACGGCGTCCGCGTCATCACCGAGTCGATGCCCCACGTCCGCTCCGCGTCGCTCGGCATTTGGGCGGATGTCGGCAGTGCTGCCGAGCGTCCCGAGCAGCGTGGAATCTCGCACTTGATCGAGCACATGCTCTTCAAGGGGACCGAGCGCCGCTCGGCGCGGCAGATCGCCGAGACGATGGACGGCGTCGGGGGCAACCTCAACGCGTTCACCGACAAAGAGGCGACCTGCTACTACGCCAAGGTGGTCGATACCCACGTCCCGCTCGCGGTCGACGTGCTGGCCGATATGTTCCTGCACTCCGTCTTCGAGCCGGCCGAACTCGCCAAAGAGCAGAAGGTCGTGCTCGAAGAGATCAGGATGTACGACGATTCGCCGGACGAGATGATCCACGACCTCTTCGTCTCGACGATGTGGAACGGCTCGAACCTCGGCGACCCCACGATCGGCTTCTCGCATACGGTCTCGTCGCTGACGCGTGACGACCTGCGCGCTCACCTGCGCGCGCGCTACGCGCCCAACACCGTCGTGTTCGCGGCGGCCGGCCACGTCGAGCACGACGCGATCGTGCGGCTGGTGGAAGATGCGTTCGCCGTCTTCAGCGGCGTCGCCGAGCTGCCGGTCCCCGAACGTCCGCGCCTGACGCCGGGGCTCCTCGTCAAGCGGAAGGAGACGGAGCAGGCCTACGTCGTGATCGGCACGCGCGGGCTCTCCGTGCGCGACGAGCGCCGCTACGCGCTCTCGGTTCTCGACACGGTCCTCGGCGGCGGCATGTCGAGCCGGCTCTTCCAAGAGGTGCGCGAGAAGCGCGGCTTGGCCTACAGCGTGTATTCGTTCCAGCAGTGCTATCGCGACGCGGGGCTCTTCGGCATCTCGGCGGGCACGTCGCCGGCGAGCGTTCAGGAGTGCGTCGACGTCGTCTTCGGCGAGCTCGCCAAGCTTGCCGAACGGGGCGCGAGCGACGCGGAGATCGCGCTCGCCAAGGAGCATCTCAAGGGGAGCATGACCCTCGCGCTCGAGAGCAGTTCGAGCCGCATGATCCGGCTGGGGCGCAGCGAGTTCAACTTGGGCCGGCAGTTTTCCATCGAGGAGATCGAGGCGCGGGTCGACGCGGTCACCCGCGACGACGTGCTGCGCCTGGCGGCAGAGCTGTTCGCTCCGCAGAATCTGGGGCTGTGCGTCCTGGGCCCGCTCGACGAGACCGACATCCGGTGGCAGCAGAGCGAAGCTGTAGCTTAAGTGTAGTGCGTTGACCCCTTTTTGGTCCTCGCAGTTAGTACTCGCGCTGGTCTTGAACGCGGTCGTTCAGGGCATTCAGATCGGCGCATATGCGGCGCGTTTGGCGGGCGTCAAATCGGGGCGGATCGCGACCTCGATCTCGCTCTTCAACCTCTTCGTCACCGCCAGCCGGCTCGCCAACCTGGTCTACGCGCCGATGCTCGGCACGATCTCGGACCGGGCCGCGCGCAGCGTGCGCATCCCCGGGCTCGCCGACGCGGCGCTCCACCAGCTCGATTGGCAGATCCGCTCGATCGTGTTCGCCGGGACCATCGGGACGGCGCTCGGCGCCGCCTTGCTGCCGGCCTTTCTGTATCTCTTCTTGCGGGGGATCGCGGCCTTCGAGCGGCTCGGTTCCGTGCCGCGGGCGATCCTGCGCCTCGCCGACCCGCGCGTGATGCTGGCGATCCTCCGTTCCGTCCGCTTGCCGCCGCTGCGCGCGTTCGCGCAGTTCCGCATCAGCGACGTCCCGACCAACCTGCTGGTGGCCAACGTCGCCGTGACCGGCATCTACGCCATCGGCGTCGTGGCCGCGATCTACGCCAGCGTGATCGACCGGGCCGACGCGCGGACCGCGGTGCTGCTCTCGGGAATCATCAACGGGATCGCGACCGTCGCCTTCACGCTGATCGTCGATCCGACGTCGGCGTACATCACCGACCAGGCCGTCAAGGGCGAGAGGACCCTCGGCGAGGTGAAGTCGATGGTCTTCTACCTCGCGTTGACGGCGATCGTCGGGACGCTGCTCTCACAGCTCATCCTCTATCCGGCGGCGGTCGTGATCGCGTTCGTCGCCCACCTCGTCAACCAGTTGCGATAGGAGTTCGCCGTGCGCCACTTTCGTGCCGTCGCCTTTCTCGCCGCCGTCGTCTTCGCGACCTCGGGCTGTGCCGCGAACGTCACGCAGTTCATCGTCGAGACGCGCAACCATCAAGGCGACCTCGCCTACGAGCGGGACAACTTCACCGACGCCGCGACCGCCTACCGGCTCGCGCTGCAGCTCGCTCCCGACGACGTTCACGCGCGCGCGGGCGTCGCCGCGGTGCAGCTCAAGATCGCGGCCAAGCTCTACACGGAATCGAAGTTCGACGACGCCCTGGCGGCGCTCGCCGCGGCCGCCAAGTACGATCCGAGCAGCGTGCGTCTCGCCGAGCTGCAGAGCGAGGTCGAGTCGGCGCGCCTCAAGCGCGAGATCGTCGTCTCCAACTATCCGACCTACCGCGAGACGAGCCTGGGCCTGCGCCGCGCCTACGCCCAGCTGCGCACGCAGAGCTCGGCGATCGTCGGCACGCTGCAGCGCTTCGACTACACCTACGACGCGGCCCAACTCACCAAGGCGATCCAGCAATCCTACGAGCTCGCCGCCGAAGTCAAGCTGCTCACGCAGCGGCTGACGAACTACCGTCAGCTCGTCGAGTCAGGCGCCCCCGAACCCGCCGCCGACGTCCCCCTAGCCCCAGCCGCCTCCCTGTTACCGCTGCCGTAACGAACGCCGAAGAACGAACCGCTCGAGCTGGAAATCACCGAGCGTCGTCCGTTGTATTCAAGCGCGCACGCCGAGCTGCCGATGCGCTAAACCAGGGGTGGAGGAGTCGCTCGCCGGTGACTCAAAGGGCCTACCTTCCGTAAGCAGGCGTAGGCAGAAGAGCATAGCCTCCCGATCCGGCTTGTTGAGGTGCGGCTCATCTGTCGTTTAGTTTTCCCATTCGCTGGAATCGGAAAGGGCTGTGACAAGCGTATGGCACCCAGCCGGGCTATGCTGAGGTGAAGATGACCGAACCAGTGGTTTACGTCGAGGGTTGGGCGCAATCGTACGGTTCGCCGTATCTCGTGAAGAACGAGGACGCGGGCGCCGCGGAAGTCGAGCTGGTCGAAGACGGTGGCCGTTTCCAAATCCGCGCCGTTCCGGCCCTGCCGCAATCCCGTACGCTGGTGTTCGTCGACGGAGTCCGGCGCGGCGAAGCATCGCTCTATCAGCTCCTCGACGACGGCCGCGTCGTCCGCGGGGTCGCCGGCGCGCACGCCTGCGGCGCCGTGATCGCCGCGCCGGCAAGTCCGGCGCTCTTCGCGGAAACGCGTCTCTCGCGCCTGGTAATCTGGGGTTGCGGCCGCACCGGTGATCTGCCTGCGGTCGCCGGCGGCTGGTCGTGGGAATCGCACAGCGTCGCCGGCGACGATCCGCAGGCGCCGCTCGACGAGCTGCAGCAGCGCATGCGCAACGCGGAAGGTCGCCTCGCCGCCTCGCTATGCGCCGCCGGGCGCCTCGTCGTGGCCGACGGCCCGCTCGATTTCGCGCTGCGCCGCGACCGCGAGATCGTCGGCTACGTGAAGACGCACCGGCGCGCGCTCCTCGAGCCCGCGCTGCACGTCCAGGTTCCGCGCTTGCGCGCGCGCGAGCGAACGTCGATGTTCCGCATAGGAGACGAGCGTTATTCCTGCTACGCACGCCTGGTCGACGCCGAACCGGCGCACGGCCCGTGGTCGGGGATCGTGCGCCTGGAGTTCCCTGCATCCGCCGGCCTCGACGCCGCCGCGCATGCGTTCGACGAGCTGACCGCGCAGCTTCCGCGGTTTGCCGGCGTGCCGCACCGCGATCCGCGCGCGCCGCAGAATCTGCAGCCGATCGGCGCGCTCGAGTGGCGCCTGCGCCACCTGCTCGGCCCGGCCCCGCTCGCCGAACGCGCCGTCCGCGACGCGATCCACGCGCTGCACGCACGCGCCGCCGCTGCGCACCCCATGCCCGGCCCCACGGAGGCTCTCGCATGATCGGTTACGTCGACGGCTCGGTCGAGGCCTCGACCCGGCGCTTCAACGTCGTCCTCCAAGACGGCGCGGTCGTCCAGCTCGACGATCTCGTCGTCACGCGCCAGCAGCTCGGCGACGGCCGCGAGGTGGCCCATTACGGCATCGTGGTCGAGGCCTTCGGCGCGATCGAAGGCGCGCTGATGCCTTCCGACACGCACCGCATCGGCGAGAACGTCATGCCGGGCCTCGTCTCGCGCTCGGTGACGGTGCAGATGCTGCGCTCGGTCCCCGAGCTGTGGCTCCCGCCGCTGCCGGGCAGCCCCGTCGAGTTTGCCGCCGGCGCCGCGCGCGACGAAGCCCTCTTCGTCGACCAGATGGCGCAACGGCTCGCCGTGGGGCTCGATCAGCACGACCGCCCGATCTACGCCGACTTTCGCTTCATGAACGGCGAGCGCGGCGGACACGTCTCGATCTCCGGCGTCTCCGGCGTCGCGACCAAGACGAGCTACGCGCTCTTCCTGCTATACCAGCTCCTCGAAACGCCGCAAGGGGCGGCGCTGCTCGGCCCCGCCCGACCGCAGACCCACGCGCTCGTCTTCAACGTGAAGGGCGAGGACCTGCTCCACCTCGACCGCCGCAACAGCGCCTACGACGCCGAGCGCGAGGATGCGCGCTGGCACGCGCTCGGGGTCGAGCGGCCGGGGCCCTTCAGCGACGTCGAGTTCTTCGTCCCGCGCGCCTCGAGCGCGTCCGACGGCTCGCGTGCCGTCGACATCACCTCGCGCCCGCAGAGCGAGGTGACGGTCTTCGGCTGGACGCCCGAGCAGTTCGTGAAGCGCCAGCTCCTGCGCTTTTGCTTCGGTGATGAAGCGCGCACCCAGGTTCCGTTCGTCGAAGAACACGTGCGGCTGCAGCTCGCCCGCCACGCGTATCCCTCGACGAAGGGCGACGGCTCGATCGTGCTCGTGCCGCAGAGCGCGTCGTCGTCGAACATCGATCGCGTCCTCACGGAGCGCAGGCCGCCGAAGGAGCCCGGCGAGGGCGAGGTGATCGCGAACTACGGAGACCTCGTCTCGTTCCTGCGCGACCGCCTCACCGCCGACCCGCCCGATCCCGTCTGGAGCTCGCGCTTCACCGAAGGCACGATCGGCGCGTTCCTGCGCCGCATCTTCGCGCTGCAGCCGCGCCTGGGCCGCCTCATCTCGACCCGCGTCGCGCCGGTCGAATTGCGCCGCAGCCTCTCGGTCGTCGACCTGCACTTGCTGCACGACGACGCGCAGCGCTTCGTCGTCGGCGCGCTGCTCTCCGAGATCTTCGACGCGAAGCAGGGGACGGGCCGCGAGCCGCTGCGCTTCATCGTGCTCGACGAGCTCAACAAGTACGCGCCGCGCGAAGGCACGAGCCCGATCAAGGAGGTGCTGATCGACATCGCGGCGCGCGGCCGCAGCCTCGGCGTGCTCCTCATCGGCGCCCAGCAGAATCTCGCCAACGTCGACCGTGCCATCTCGATCAACGCCGCGCTCAAGGTCGTCGGCCGGCTCGACGCCGGCACCGCCGACGAGTACAAGTTCCTCACGAGCGAGCTGCGCGAGCGGGCCGCGCGCTTTCTGCCCGGCACGATGGTCCTCGACCAGCCGCTCGTCCCCGCGCCGATCCCGCTGCGCTTCCCCTTCCCGCCGTACGCCACGAACACGAGCGAGCGCCCCGGCGCGAGCGAGAGCGAAGCGGCCGCCGCGGTGTTCGAGCGACTGTGAGTTACGAAAACGGATCCACGATGGCCACGCCCGCTCGCTCGAAGTCTTTCAGGTTTCGCGTGACGAGCGTGAGGTCGTGCTGGAGCGCGGTCGCAGCGACGATCGAATCGATGGCCGGAAGCCGCACGCCACGCGACGCCAGCCCTCCGACGAGCCTGCCCCAACGTTCCGCGACGTTCGCGTCGAAAGGTAGAATACGTTCGCGAAAGCGCGCACGCAAGGCCGAGAGAAACGTCTCCAGCCGCGCCGTGCTGCGAACGGCGCCGAGCTTCTCGATGCCGGCACGAATCTCGCCGATCGTGACGGCGCTGAGGTACAGGGTGTTTTCGTCGGCCGAAGCGAGCCAGTGCAGGGCGGCGGCATTTGGCTGCGGTCGGCTCGGTTCGCAGACGACGTTGGTGTCGAGGAGAAAACCGCTCATAGGACCAGGTCGCGCGCGAAATCCGTACGGGAACGCTCGGGTAGCTCGAGTTCGGCGAGCGGCGCGGATGCGAGGAAGGCGACGAGGGGCTTCACCCGCCTCGACACGAGCCGTTGGTAATCTTCGGCGGAGAGGAGGACGGCGACGACGTGTCCGTGCTTGGTGATCGACTGCGGCCCACGGCGCTGCGCCTCGGCGATGAGCGCACTGAGCCGGCTCTTCGCTTCTTGAACTTGCCATTCACGTTGCGCGGCCACGCTCGCCCCTCCAAAAAAGGTCAGTCTAGTCAGACTACACCTGCGGGCAGCGCGCCGTCAAGGGTTGCGGTCTGCCGCACGACGCAGGGCGTACGCTGATGCGTCTGCTGCACGCCTCCGACTGGCACCTCGGCCGCACCACCTACAACGAGCCTCGCCGGCCCGACCACGAAAAAGTCCACGCCGAGACGGTCGCGATCGCGCGCGAGTTCCGGCCCGATCTCATCGTTCACACCGGCGACCTCTTCGACGCGACCGCGCCCGCCTTCGACGACATGCGCTTGGGCATCGAGATGCTCGACGAGCTGGCGGAGATAGCGCCGGTCGTCGTGCTCGCCGGCAACCACGACTCGCCCAAGCTGTTCCGCGTCTTCTCGATGCTGCGCGGCCCGGAAGCGCGCGTGCGCTTCATCGACCGGGCGCGCGCTCCGGGCAACGGCGGGATCCTCACGTTTCCGGCGCGCGACGGGCAAGCGATCCGCCTGGCGGCGATTCCCTTCGTGCGCAGCACGAACTTCCTCGAAGAATTCGCCGCCCCCGAAGACTGGTCGAGCGTGTACGCCGATAACGTCGGGCGCGTCGAGGACGTGCTCGGCCAGGCGTTGCGCGCCGGTTACGATCCCGCGCGCGAAGCGCTCGTGTTCGCGGCGCACCTTTTCGTCGTCGGCGCCGTGCTTGGTAAGAGCGAGCGCAAGGTTCACGTCGACGACTACGGCACGCGGGCCGAAGCGATTCCCGCCGTCACCTACGCGGCCTTCGGCCACATTCACCAGCCGCAGGCGCTGCCGGGCCGCTCCTGGGCCCGCTACGCCGGCTCGCCGATCCCGCTCGATTTCGGGGAGCTCGACGATCGGAAGAGCGTCGTGCTGGTCGAAGCGCGTCCGCCGCAGCCCGCGCGCGTCGATCCGGTTCCCCTCAGCGGCGGACGCCCGCTGCGCCGCTTGACGGGAACGCTCGACGAGCTCGAGCGTCAAGCCGATGCCGCCGCGGGCGCCCTCGCGCTCGTCACCGTCACGACGCGGAATCCGACGCTGGGCTTGGCGGAGCAGGTCCAGCAGCGTCTGCCGCGGACGATCGTTCTCGACGTCGCCGAACGCTGCGCGAGCGCCTCGGTCGCGGCCGTCGAGGTCGACGTGTCCGGCGAGCGCGAGCCTTCGCTCGGCGAGCTGTTCCACGAATACGTCGCCGAAAGCGGCGCCGCCGAGGCCGACAACGAGCGCATCGCCGCCTATTTCGGCAAGCTCCTCTTCGCTGCGGAGAACGACGCGCCGTTCGTCGTGACGCAGCTCTGCGAGGTCCCGGCTGCCGGCGCGCTTACGAGCGGTGCCGCATGAGGCCGTTGCGCCTGGAGATTGCCGGCCTGCGCAGCTACCGCGCGAAGCAGGTCCTCGATTTCAGCGACTTGAGCTTGTTCGCCGTCATCGGCGACACGGGCGCCGGAAAGTCGTCGATCCTGGAAGCGATCGTGTTCGCGCTCTACGCCGGCTCGACGTGGGATGCGCGAGGCGGCGGCGCGCTGATCTCGCTCGATGCGGACGCGATGTCGGTCGTCTTCGATTTCTCGGTCGACGGCAAGCGCTACCGGGTCAAACGCGTCGTTTTCCGCAACGCGCGCCCCTCCGAGCACGCGCTCACCTCACCGGACGATCCGGAATGCCGCTTTCAAGGCGAGCGCCCGGTGAACGCGGAGATCCGCCGCCTCGTCGGTCTCGACTACGACACCTTCAAGAAGACCGTCGTGCTGCCGCAGGGGCGCTTCGCCGCGCTGCTCGAGATGAGCGAGACCGACCGTTCGAAAGTGCTGACCGAGCTGCTCGGACTCGACGGGATCGACCGCCTGCGCGAAAAACTGGAGCCCGCGCGCCAAGAAGCCGCCGGCCGCAAGCGCGACGCGCTGGCGAAGCGCGGCGAGCTCGGCGCCGACCCCGCCGCGGAGGCCGCGCGTCTCGAGGAAGCCGAACGCACGGCGCGCGCCTCGCTCGACGCGATGACGGCCGCGCGCGACGGCTTGCGCGCGAAGACGGCCGAGCGTGCGCGCGTCGCCGAACGCGCGAAGGCGCTCGAGACGCTCGAACGAGAAGCGGCCGCGCTCGTTTCGGCGGCCGGCGGAGTGGGCGCGCTCGTCCCGGTGCACGAGCGCCTGCAAGGCGAGCGGATGGCGCTCGCCGAGCAGGCGATGCAGTCGAAGGAAGAGCTGGAAGCGGCGAGCGCCGAGCTGCGCGCGCTGGAGAAGCAGCGGCGCGACACTGCGTCGCTCGCGGGCTTCGCGGGCGATGTGAAGCGCCTGCGCGACGGCGCCGCCTCGCAGCGCGCCGAGGCCGCGGAATTGGCGAGCCGCGAAGGCGTGCTGCAAGAGGAAGAAGCGGCGCTGCAGCGCGCCCGTGACGCGCTCGGCGCGCTGCACGCCCGGGCCGGCGCCGCGCAAGCCGCGCTGCGCGAAGCGGAACGACGGCGCGACGAGGTGCGCGAGCGCGGCACGCAGGCGCGCGATCTGTGGCGGGCTTGGACGCAGGCGAGCGCCGCGCTCGAGAAGGCGCGCGAGGAACTGCGGACGCTCGACGAGGAGCTTCGCGACGAAACAGGCCGGTGGAAGACGCTGGAAGCCGCCCTGGCGTCGGCGGATGCGGTCTATGCCGCGGCGCGGGCCGCGTATGAGACGGCCGAGCGTGCGAATCGCGCCGCCGCGCTGGCCCACGAGCTGCACGCCGGCGAGGCGTGCCCGGTCTGCCGGCGTACGCTCCCCGAAGGGTTTGCGGCGCAGGTTGCGCCGGACGTCGTGGCGGCGAAGCGCGGCTGCGAGGAAGCTGAACGTAAGCGCGACGGCGCCCGCACGGCGTACGAGCGCGGCCGGGCGACGCTGGGTGCGCTCGAGAGACGCCGAGTCACCGGCGAGGCGGCGGCGACCGCGAGAGCACGCGACCAGGAAGCGGCGGAGAAAGCGTTGCTCGCCGCGGGGCTGACGCCGTCCGCCGCCGGCGAAGATGAGGCGCTCGAGCCGCTGCGAACGCAGTACAAACTCGCTTCGGCCGAAGTGGATACGGCCCAGGAGCGGCGCGAAGCGGAGCAGGGCGAGTTCGTGACCGCCGACGCCGACGTGAAGGCGCGAAGCAAAGCGCAAGTCGCCGCGTATAAGGCGCACAAGTCCGCGTTGCAGGCCCACGCTCAGCGCGTCGAGCAGGCGGAGGCGGTGCGGCGCGGCTTGCCCGAGCCGTATCGCCCCGCAGCGGCGGCCGAGGCGCAAGCGTTCGAGCAAATCATCGCCGCGATCGAGATGGCGCGCGCGCACGCGGCGGCCGTCGCCGCGAAACAGGCGGCGCTCGCGAAGTCTGCCGCGGAGAGCGAAGGCGCGCTTCGCAAAGCCGAGGGAACGTATCAGCGCACCGTCGCCGATGCGAGCGTCAGCCTGCGGCACGCGCTCGAGCGCAGCCTCGCCGCCGTCGCTGCGAGCCTGCAGACGTGCGGCTTGACGGCGCCGCCCGTGCGCAGCGGCGAGGCCTTCGAAGCGCTTGCGAGCTGGTGCGAGTCGCTGCTCGCATGGTGCGAGCAGACGCGAGCCGACGCCGCGGGCCGTGCCGCCGAGACGTCGGCGGAAAGCGCCGCGCTCGAAGCGGCGCTCTCGGCGATCCTGCGCGCGTATGAGGTCGAGAGCGCCGAGGCCTTCGAGCGTGGCTTCGTCGCGCGAACGGCGGAGGCCGCCGTCGCGGCCGAGCGCCTGCGCGCCGCGCGGGAGAACGCGAAACGTGCCGCCGCGCTCGAGCGCGAGCTGCTGGAGCTCGAGCCCGTCGTGAGCGCGCTCGACCAGCTCAACAGGTATCTGCAGAATCGTGCGTTCAAAGAGTTCGTGATGCGCCACCGCGAGCGCCGGCTGCTCGGCCTGGGAACGGAAATCCTGCGCGGCATGACCGGCGAGCGCTACGCCTTCGCCGAGGGTTTCGCGATCTTGGACCGCCACGCCGATCAAGTGCGTTCCGCCAAGACGCTCTCCGGCGGCGAGACGTTCCTCGCCAGCCTCGCGCTCGCACTGGCCTTAGTCGAGGTCGCCTCGCGCAGCGGCGGCAAGCTCGACGCGCTGTTCCTCGACGAGGGCTTCGGCAGCCTCGACGCCGCCGCGCTCGACGACGCCCTCAGCGAGCTCGCCGGCCGCGCCAAGGGCGGCAAGCTGATCGGCATCGTCACCCACGTCCGCGGCATCGCCGAGCAGATCGACACCGTCCTGCGCGTCGAGCGCCGCGCCACCGGCAGCGAGATCCGTCGCTTGGAAGGCGCGGAGTTAGCCGCGTTGATGGAGGATGAGGTGCGAAGCGGGCTGCTGCAGGAGGCGCAAACGCTATGAGCGCGGCGATGCTGCTAAACGACTTACGCTTCGAACCCTTCGAGGAGATCGGGCGGCAGCGGCGCGTCGACGTCGTCGGGTACGCGCAAGACTCCGGCGAGGGTGCCGAAACGAACGCGCCGTGTGGTCTCCGTCAGCGGGACCAGCTTGGCAATGGGCTTGCCGGCTTTGGCGATGACGATCTCCTCGCCGGCTGCTGCGCGGTCGACGAGGCGAGAAAGGTGGGTCTTCGCCTCGCGCATGTTGACGGTCGGCATGGACTAAAAGTAGTCTGGCCAACTTTTGGCGTCAAGGTCGCCGAGCAGATCGACACGGTCCTGAGCGCCGAGCGCCGTGCCGCCGGCAGCGCCATCGAACGGCTCGAAGGCTCGGCCCTCGCCGCCTCTTTGGAGGATGAAGTGCGCGCGGGCTTACTGGGGGAGGCAGGATAAGTGAAGGCTCCAAAGCGCGTAGAAATCTTCGAGCCAATGCCCGCACTGTTCGAGCGCGCCGTTACGTCTGGTCGCGGCTTTTATCGCTGGCAGCGACGCTTGCTGGACGACTGGTTCCTCCAGGGGAGAGTCCCGCGGGCCGTCGACGTCCCAACAGGGCTGGGGAAGACGAAGGTCATGGCCGCATGGCTGGTCGCGCGGGCCCTCGGGGCGCCTTTGCCGCGCCGGCTCGTATACGTCGTCGATCGCCGTGCCGTCGTGGATCAGGCGACCTCCGAGGCCGATGCGTTGGTCCAGGCGGTCCGGACGCTTCTCGAAGACCCTGGCGTGCCCGAATCGGAACGCACTTCTTGGCGGAGCAACTTAGGACTCGCCGTGGGCGAGCCCCTACCCGTTTCGACGTTACGCGGTCAGTTCGTCGATAATCGGCTCTGGATGGACCGCCCGCACGGCTGCGCGATCGTCGTCGGCACCGTCGACATGATCGGCTCGCGCCTGCTGTTCAGCGGATACGGCGTTTCGAGGGGCATGCGCCCCGTTCACGCGGGGCTGCTCGGGTGCGACGCCTATCTCGTGCTCGACGAGGCACACCTCGTGCCGCCTTTCGAGATGCTGCTCGAGCAGGTAGCCGAGAAGACGGAGCGCGATCGGGACGCGGCGCCCGTGCCGTGCGTCCCGCGCTTCGCGCTTACGGCTCTTTCCGCAACCGGCCGAACGACCGCGGATGCCCCCACGTTCAGGCTCGACGAAGCCGACGCGAGCGATCCTCCGGTGGCGGCGCGCCTTCACGCCGAGAAGCGCCTCTTCATGTTGCCGCAGGTCGAGGTCGGTCAGCTTGCCGCTGCGCTTGCAGAACGCGCATTGGAGCTCTCGGCTGGGAACCGGCGGATCCTCGTATTCTCGAACAGCCGGAAGATCGCGCAAGAGGTCGAGGCGCTGCTGAGCGCACGCTGCAAACGCGAATACGGCAATCGCGAACTCACCGCACTGCTGGTGGGAGAGCGGCGCGTTCGCGAACGCCTGGCGCAGTCCGTCCCGGCCGGCGATGCGGCCGCAGGGCCGACCGTCTTGCAGCGATTCCTGCCGCTCGCACATCGCGCGGAAGCACCGCCGCCGGATGCGCCTTTCTTCCTCGTCGCCACCTCGGCGGGCGAAGTGGGCATCGACCTCGACGCTGACGACATCGTCTGCGATCTGGTGCCGTGGGAGCGAATGGTGCAACGCTTCGGCAGGGTCAACCGTCGGCCGGAACCGGGCCTCGCACGCATTGTCGTGGTCCCCAGCCTCAGCGAGAAAGACGCCGAGAACTCCGTCGCCGTCGAGCAGCTCGCGAACCTGCGCGCGCCCTTTGAAAGTGCAGAGTGGACCGTCGCCCCCGACGGCTCGCGCGACGCGAGCCCGGCGGCCCTGCAGAGACTCAAGGAAAAGATCGGGCCGCTGCTCGAGGCGGCGACCACCGAAGCTCCGCACTATCCGGAGCTGGAGCCCGCTACGGTCGACGCTTGGGCCTTGACGTCGCTAAATTCGCATCCGGGCAGGCCGATCGTAGGCCCGTGGCTGCGGGGCTGGGAGGAGAACCGGCCGCAAACGACGCTCGTTTGGCGAACGCACTTTCCGCTCCGGCGCGGCTGGCAGCGTTCGTTCGAGCACCGCTGGGACCAGCGACGAGCCATGAGCGCTGAAGCCAGGGCCATCCTCGCCGACCTGGAGGGTTTCTTCGAGGCTGCACCGCCGGACGTGAGCGAAATGCTGGAGGCGCCGACCGACCGCGTCGTCGCTCTCATCAAGAAACGGGTGGCGGCGCTGGCGGATGTCGGGCCGGACGCGCAGGTGCAGGACGAGCCCGAACACGAGCCCGTGATCGTCGTCCTCGACGCCGCCAACGACGTCGAAACCCTGCTTACCCTAGGAGATGCGCGTAAATGGAAGACGGAACGCCTGGAGCGTGCGCTGGCCGAACGCACGGTCGTTCTCGATGGGCGGATCGCAGGCTTGGCCGAGAGCGGTTTGCTCGATGACAGGGAAGAAACGGCGCCGATCACGGTCGACGAGCGCGACGGGGATGAGGCTCGCTGGTGGGGCGTACTGGGCAACGTGCCGACGCGGAGAATACGATTTGGAGTTCGCGAGCGGCCCAGCGAGCGGTTCAGCGATCCCTGGAAGTCCGAGGGCTTTCGCTGGCTGCTGCATCCGGATGACCCTGCGTCGCAGCAGCTCTGGGTCGAAGTGCGCCGCGACCGCAGCGCTGCCGCGGGCGATGCCGCCGTCACGAGACGTTCGCAGGCCCTTGGCGAGCATTTGACTTGGACGCACGACGATGCCGCGCGGGCGGCGCAAGCGTTCGATCTGCCGCCGGAAAAGCGTCTCATGCTCCAACTCGCGGCGCGGCTTCACGATACGGGCAAGAACCGCGAGCTGTGGCAAGACGCCATGAACGCTACACGCGGCGGAAGGCCGTACGCCAAGACGACGGGAGGCGCAACGCCGGGAGCGCTGGGCGGATACCGCCACGAATTCGGTTCACTCGCCGACGCCCAGAAAGACGCCGAGGTCGCCGCGCTGGCGCCAGGGGATCGAGACCTCGTTCTGCACCTCATCGCGTCCCACCACGGCCGCTGCCGGCCGGACATCCCGGCGCTCGACCCGGACGCTCCTCGTTCGATCAGCGTGGGGTTTGCACGCGACGCGCTGTTGCGCTACGCTCGGCTCCAGCGCGCCTGGGGGCCCTGGGGACTCGCCTGGTGGGAGGCGCTCCTGCGTTCGGCGGACTGGTCAGCGTCGCGAAGGGTGAACTCCGATGGGTAGCTCGACGATCCCGGTCGATCTTCTCAATCCAGGGCAGGTGATGGCCGCGTTGGGCCTTGCCGAGGCGGCAGAATCGCTGCTCGGGGGAGAAGTGCTAAGTGCATTTCTTGGCGACGCCGGAACCACGCAAGCCGAATTCTGCGTGGAGTCAGGGAACGGCGCGGACTCTGTCCGCGAGGTGATCGAGTTTCTGCGCAGCGCCACAGTTGCGGCAGTCGTTCCTACAAAGAGCGACTTGTCCACGAAAGAGTGGAACGTTGAAGAGGTCAAAGCCTCGGGACTAGTCTCGCCCAGCCCTGTGCCGCGCGCTCCTGCAACGCTTCCCGCGCTGCTGCAGTCCGGCGGGCGTTCTATCACTCTAAGCTCGTGGGCCGACGGCGCCCACTGCGGGCTAGACAACGTGAAGTTCTGGGCCGGTTCACAGGGAAAGCCGGGTGCAGCCTTTGCACAAGACATGTTAAAGCTTATACAGCAAACGGACACTGAGCAGTGTCTCTCAGATCCATTTTCCTGCGCGACGCCCATGTCAGGAAGCTTCCGCTTTGATTGGCGACGCGATTACATTCCACTGGACGCCGGCTTCTCGCCTAACAAACACAAGAAAACTGTCACGATGGTCGGTTTTCCTTTCACCGAGATTCTTGCCGCGATCGGGCTGAGGCACGCGCGGCCGCAGAGGATTGACAAGCTGCATTACCGCTACGGCGTTTGGAGCCGACTGCTGCCCAACGTCCTTGCTCGCCCTATGCTCGGCGCCGTCGATATCGGCGTGCCGGCACGAACGTTCAGAATGACACTTGGTTGGCCTGGTAAAGAAGGCCAGGCGCGCTGCATCATCGATGCTCGAGAGGAAATCTTGCCATGGAACCGTTGAGTGATACGGCGATCGACGCGTGGGCAGATGACCTGCGCGGGCCGGTGGCGCTTCATTTGCGAGAGAAGCTCGTGCCGGTTGAGGGCGAGGGGGGGGTTGTCTTTCCGCCAACGTATGCGCCAAAAAACAAAGGTGACCAGCCGAGCTATGCAATTGACGAGTTGAGTGACGGTAAGAAAGTCGTGCAGATAGACTCCGTCGGTTCGCAAGCTAATCGGATAGAGCCGCTTTTCCTGCGCTCGAGGCCCGGCACGTCGCCGAATCCGTTTGCCGAACTCGTGCCGCAGATCGACTTCACCATCGAGGCGGGCTTCGAAGTCTCCCTTCTCGAGGTCGGGCACCGTCTCGGGGATGCGCTGGTTCGATCTTCGGCGTTGAAGGAAGATGCCGAAGCCGCGTTTGCCGCACTCCTGAACAGTGGCGACGCCGGCCCGATCGCAAGACTTGCACCAACGTCGCTGGTTTTCGGGGCCTGGGATTCTCGCGGCGAGGGCGCCAAGCTTCCCAGGCTCATTCAATCGGTGATTCGGGCCTGGGACGTTGAGCCGCTGCGACGGTCGGCGCAGTACAACCCGGCGATCAATTACGCAAAATTTGCGGTCTTCAGCGATGAAGAGAAGGAGAGGGCGGAAGGAGATCCCGCAAACCCGCTAGCTAAGAGAGGGTTCGTCGACGTGCCGGCCGTGGACACGCACGGCGGGGTGATTGTCCGTGGCGGCATTTACCGTGACGTGACGGTGAACCTGGTGGCGCTGCGGCAGCTCGGTTCCGCGAAGGACGGGACGGAGCTGCGGCGCTACGTGCTCGGCTTAGCGTTGGTCGCCGCGACCGAACCTCAGGACGGCTTCCTGCGACAGGGTTGCTTGATCACGCCGGATCCTGACGCGCTGAAGACGTGGACGCTGGTCCAGAGAAACGGAAGGCGCGATGCCATCGCGCTGGACGGCGACGTGGCTTTGAACTACGCGCGGAGAGCCGCACGTGCGTACGGCGTTGGCGCGGACCGGAAGGTCGCGTTCTCACAGGAGCGCGCAAAGGCCGACCTCCCGAAGAAGGAAGCGAAAGCGAAGAAGCCATGAGCGGCACGCCCGGGCGAGCGCTCGTCGTCGAGGTGCACTTGCTCTCCGATCGCTGGCACGGCAACGTCGATTGGCCGCCGTCCCCGTTTCGCTTGTTCCAAGCATTGGTCGCCGGCGCATACGGCGGACGGTGGTCTGCAGAAGAGGACGGCGTGGCAGCCGCGAAAGATGCGGCCTTCGCTTGGCTGGAGTCGCTTGCGCCGCCCGCGGTCGCCAGGCCCGCGAAGCTGTCATCGAGCCGAGTCCAGTATTTCGTTCCGAACAACGACTTGGACGCGGTCGGCAGCGACCCTCGCAGAAGCGGCGAGATCCGCACGCCGAAAGTCCTGCAGTCGGCCATACTCGCGGCGCCGGCGACGGTGGCCTACCTGTGGCGGTTTGGCGGCGACGAGGAGCATGCGCGGCGTCTGGTTTCCATGTGCGAGCGGCTGCATACGTTCGGCCGAGGGATCGATGCGGCGTATGCAACGGCTAGGATCGTCGCTGCGGGCGACGCGGATTCGCTTTGGTCCGAGGGGCCGCTGCGACGCTGCGAACCGAGCGCGGGACCCGGCGGAAGCGAAACGCGTCTTCCGTGCCCATCGCCGGGCTCGCTCGAGAGCCTGAAGCGGCGTTTCCGCGAGACGAGCCAACGTTTGCGCAAGGAGCAAAGCGGCGGAAAAGCGGTCGTTCGATTTCGCCAACCGGAGAAGGCGCGCTCGAGAATCGTCGCCTACGACGTCTCGCCGGAGACTCTGGTCTTCGAGCTGCTGGAACTTGCGGAGACCGGGCAGCTCTATCCCTACCGCCTGGAGCTGGCGGCCCCCCTTGCGGCGGCGATCCGCGACCTGACCTTTCGGCGGCTTACGGCCGCCATGGGGCGCGAGGCCGAGCTGGAACGAGCCATTCTCGGGCGCGGCGCGGGAAATGGTCAGCAACGAATTCGCGTGCGGGTGATTCCGCTGCCGTCGCTCGGGACGGAGCACACGGATCCCTCGATACGGCGCGTCGTCGTCCAGATTCCGCCTGACTGCCCGTTGGAGGCGTCGGATCTGCGTTGGGCCTTGGTCGGGCAGCGCGTCCCGCCCTTGGGAGGCGGTGAACGGGAGGGCGGAGCACGGCTCGTAGAGAGCCGCGATGAAGCCATGTTGTGGCAGTATGGGTTCGTCGGCAAAGCCTGTGAGCGATGGCGAACGGTGACGCCGGCCGTTCTTCCGGTGCGCCTGCGGCCCGGCCCGCGATCCGGTTCCGAGCGACGTCTATTCGAGGAACTCGCAGCGCTTTCGGTGGCTGACGCCGTTCGCCACGCCGGAATCGAGGTGGGCGTGCGTGAGGTCCGGTCTCAGCGGGAACCGTTCGTAAGCCGGGGCAAACGGGCCGAGGCGTTCGAAAGCGATCGGTTCGCGGTTGGCCGCCTCCGGCACGTTGAGCTCGTCTTGCAGGAACCGCGCCGGGGACCGCTGCTCATCGGTGACGGGCGATGGCTGGGGCTTGGCCTGCTGCATCCGGTGCGCAAGAAGGCCGACGATGCCCTCGAGTCTTCGGTGGCCCGATCGATCGAAGCTGTTGCAGAACCGGACGACGCAGACGATTCGGAGGCCGCCGAGACGGCGGCAGACAGTGAGTGAGTTACGCTAGGCCGTCGTGGTCGCGCTTTCTAGGCAGCGGAAGGCGCGGCGAACGATCGCGAAAGCAGGGCGCTCAGGTCCAGTTCGTTCCGGCGCGCGACTTCAAGCAACGCGCTGATGGTCTCGTTCGATATGGAAACCAACTCGATGCCGACGATGCTTCCGTCGGCGTCATAATCGACGATGACTTCATCGTCGATCTCCGTTGGCTCGGTTCGTGCGACCGAATTTCTGGAAAACTGAACGTATGCCGGTCCAGCCGGCCCCTCGCTCGTAACGACCTCGATGCCTCTCACCTTTGCGGTCTCCTCGTCTGCGGGTATACCGTTACGACAACGGTCGCCGTTCCATCCTCCGTGGGTTCATGGATGACCATGATCGCCCGGCCGGCGAGGCGCCTCCAGGCGCCTTGGCGGCCGTGGCGCTTCATCTGGGTGATCTCTGGATCCAGCAGGACGGCCTCTACCTCGGCCTGGCTGACGCTGCGGCGGCGCATTTGGAGCTGCGCGTGCGGGGTGTACCAGACGATCATTGCTGGGGTATTTTGCATCGTATCGAGGCGACCTTGGCAGGCGGGTTATCGCAACGTTCTTGCCTCGAGAGCGCGTGCAGCATGATCGCGCTTCGCATCGACTTCGCCGCCGGTCAGTTTCACGCTAATCCGTGGGACCGCGGTACAAACGAGGGGGAGATCGAGTGGCCGCCGTCGCCGTGGCGGGTGCTGCGGGCGGTCGTCGCCGGGTGGTATCGCAGCGGAGGGGCGGATCGCGAGAGGCTGTTGCGCGTTCTGGACGCGCTGGCGGAGCCGCCGGTCTACGACTTGCCGGTCGCGGCGTCGGGCCATACGCGGCACTACGTCCCGCTGGGGGGCTTGAAGGGCGGAAAGCCGGAGCGGACGTTGATGCTGGATTCGTTCGTGGCGTTGGACCGCGGCGGGGAGCACGGAACGAGCGCGTACGCGATTTGGCCGAACGCTGAGCTGGATGCGGAGGCCCGGTACTTTCTGCGCGCGTGCTGTTCGGGGATTCGGTACCTCGGGCGGGCGGAGTCGTGGTGCGAGGTCTCGCTGGCCGGCGAGGTGCCGGCGGGGGCTGATCGATACCGGGTCGATCTGGCTTCCCGCGAGGAAGGGGAGGGGGCGGTGGTCCGGCGCCTGGCGGCGGGGCCGTCGCTGCGAGGGGCGGGGCTGCTCCGCGCGCTGAGCGAGATGACGGGCGAGATGCGGCGGGCGCGCCGGACAATGCCGGAAGGGACGGCCTGGGTAGAATATCGCCTGCCGCCGGATTTCGGCTGGGCGCCGGAGCAGGCGCTGCAGCGCGAGCTCGAGATGCCGGTCTTTCCGGCGACGACGCTGCGCTTTGCCCTGGATGCCGAGAACGGAGTCCTTCCGCCGATTACCGACGCGGTGACCGTCGCGGAGAAGATGCGCCAGGCTGCGATTAAGCGGAGCTCGAGCCGCGACGGCGCACCGGCCTCGAAGCGCCTCGCCGGGAAGGACGAGGACGGAAGTAATCGTCGAGAAGGCCATGACCACCCGTTCTTCTTGCCGCTCGACCTGCGCGACCGCGGCGTCGTCGACGCCGTCGACGTGTGGCTGCCGAGCGGGTGCACGCACGACGAGTTCCGCGCCCTGGCCGGCATCCAAGCCATCTGGGATCCGGTCATTCTCGAAGGCCGCTTCGCCATCACCTACCTCGGCCGCGTCGAGCCGCCGGCCGGCACGCAGTGGACCACGGCGACGCCGATCGTGCTCGACCGCTTCCCCAAGCGTCGCGGTCCCGGCGGCTCGGTCGTGGTTGACGCGCCCGAGGAGCAGATCGCTTGCGCGCTCGAGCGCCGCGGTTTCCCGCCGGCGCAGGTCGATGTGTGGGATCAGCGCAGTACGATCGCGCACCGCCTCGGCGGGCAGACCCGCCTCGACGCGTTCCGGCGCGCGCGCATCGATGAACGACGTGGGCCGCGCTGTCGGCAGCCGATCCCCCCGGTCGTCGGCGCGACGATTAGATTCGATCGCCCGGTCGAGGGGCCGATCGTTCTCGGCCGGCTCGCCCACTTTGGGCTAGGCCGATTTGACGTCGAAGGTTGCGACGAACGGACGTGTCGCTAGCCACTGGCCGCTGAGAGAGGAACGGCCACATGCTCCGCGATCGAAAGTAAGCGTTCATCGGCGGTGACGAGTTTGAGCGAGTCTGCCTCGCCTAAGGCGACGTACGATTCGACGCATCGAGTACCACGGCGTTCACCGCGCATCACGCTCGGAGCGAATCTCGGCTGTCGCGTCGCCGGGAGGCGCCTTTTCGAACAGACGAT
Source organism: Vulcanimicrobiota bacterium (assembly GCA_963834485.1). Classification (GTDB taxonomy): domain Bacteria; phylum Vulcanimicrobiota; class Vulcanimicrobiia; order Vulcanimicrobiales; family Vulcanimicrobiaceae; genus CAWICD01. The sequence goes on along the minus strand of CAWICD010000006.1, from coordinate 19,158 downwards.
CGAGGCGAGCCAAGGCGCCCTTGAGCGAAAGGTATGCGCTACGCGACAGCCGTCTCGCCTTCGCCGCGCGATCGAGGCGGCGCAGAAGCTGATCGTCGATCGAAATCAAGACTTTCGCCACAAAGTGAGTATATTTGATATATCCCGGCCGTCAAGCGACAGCCGCTTCGCGGCCCCTTCGCGCTAGTGTTCGATTAGGCGCGCGATCGCCTCGGCGGAGCGATGGAGATACAATTACAATGCCGGTGCGAGATCGGTGTGGGCGAAATCGTCACCTTTGAAGAGCAGAGGCTCGCCGGTCGATTTTGCCAACGCATAGGCGAAGCAGTCCCCGAAATTGAGATTGGCTCGGTGCCCGCTGCCCTTGCCGAAGTCGCGATACGCTTCCCGGGCGAGACGCGCGTGCGTCTCGTTGACCGGCTCGATGATGAGATCGGCCTCGCGCACCAGATCGTCGAAGCGGCGACTGGCGATCGGGTCGCGACTGCCATCGATGACGACGGCCGCTTCGACGAAGTTTACGGCCGAGATGCGGCGGACGCGCGCGGCGGCGATAGCCTTGGCGTAGGCCGCGGCATCGCTTTCGGAGCGGAGGATCGCGATGAGCGCGGAGGTGTCGACGATCAACGCGGCAGTCCACGCTTGTCGTACAGCAGCTCGCCGTGATCCGCCGAGCGGAACGGCTCCTGCAGATGCGCGGCGCACTCTTCGCCGATCTTGAGGAGACGCGACGCGAGGTCCGTCTTCCGTTCGCGACGTACGCGGTCGAGGCGCTCGCGGACCGCCTCGGTCACCGCCGTCGTGAGACTCTCACCGGTCAGGTCCGCGAGCTGGCGCGCGAGCCGATGCGTTTCGTCATTCTTGATATTCAGGCTCAAAGGCGTTCCACCATTCTACCTTGTCTAAGGTAGAATACTGCCAGATCGGGAAGACGTCAAGCGCGCTGCGAAGCCAAACCCCTTCGTCGGCCGGACGATCCCGTTCTCATGACCGGTTCGTCCGGCTGCCCCGTAGACGGCTCGCGCGCTTTTGTCTGGAACCGATATGATATCGCGTAAAGATGGCGGCGAAGCGGCGAGCCGAACGAAGAGGTAGAGGTTAAATCGATGTCCGACGGGCCCGGCGCGCAGAAGGTCGTCTCTTTGCAGCAGTTCACGCGGGAGGAAAGCGTTGCACTGACCGACGCGATGTTGGCCTTCGCGCATAGCCCGCAGTGCGCCGGACCGATGCACGCGGCGAAGGCCGAGATCTTCGGCGACCTCGAGCGGCTGAGCGGCGACCTCGTCTCGGCAGTGGAGAGCGAAGCCTGCCGGAGCAACTTCCACACGTGGTTCCTGTTCGACCGGCACGTCACCGACGACGGTCACACCGTCGCCGACGTCTTTGCGGACGGCGGCCCGCTGCAACTCACGCGCGGTCAGCGAATCTACCTCGAGCGAATGCGTGCAAGTCATCTTCACCCCTACCGCATTCGCGCGGTTCGCCGCGACGTGGGATTGGAGTTGCAGAGCCTCTGGAACGGACAGGTCACGCCGGTTCGCGAGCGGACCGCGACGTACTACGCGGTGGCCGGAAGCACGATCTTCGCCCGCGTCATCGACGGGCCGCGAGGCGAGCCGGAGCTCCACGGCATGCTTTCCTTCCCGCCCGCTGAGATGAGCGAGCTGCTGCGTGCGCTGCGATTGGTCTTTGCGGCCCGCGCAGAGCGGCATCGGGAACCGACGGAAGCCGCGTTCTTCAAGGACGTCACGCCCTGGATTCTGCACAGTTGGTTGAGCACGTTCGGACCGCCGCGTGCGCCGCGCCGCAGCAGCGGAGCGGCGACGAAGACGCCGGCAGCGAAGCGGGTCTTGCAGCTCGAGATCGTCTTGGAAAGAGTGCGGCCGCGAGTGTGGCGCCGGTTGCTCGTTCCCGAGGCCATGACGCTCAAGTCCTTGAGCGCGAGCTTGGAGCGGGCCATGGGCTGGGAGAGCTACCACCTCCACCGTTTCGAGATCGACGGCATCGAATACGGCGCACCCGATAACGAGTTTCCGGGCGAAATGCGCAACGAGAACGGCCGCCGCATCGGTGACTTCGGTCTCCGCAAGGGTTCGAAGTTTTTCTACGACTACGATTTCGGCGACGGATGGCGCCATCGCGTGCGGGTGGAAGCAGTTCTCGACGCCGAGCCGGGCGTCAGGTACCCCCGATGCGTCGAAGGCGAGAACGCCTGCCCTCCGGAGGACGTCGGCGGCGTGGGCGGCTACGCCGATTTCCTGCGCGTTCTCCGCAATCCCAGGCACGAGGACCACGAGCATTTTCGAACCTGGTCGCGGCGCGGCCGCCGCCACTTCGATCCCCATCGTTTCGAGGTCGAGAAGGTCAACGAGGTTCTGCGCGCACGCGTGCTGGTTCCCAGCTCACCGTAGAGTGCGGCGGCGCGACGCCGTTTGCGGGCTCCGCGACCGCCCCTCGGTGTCCCCGGGGCGTTCGGCCGCGGGACCGCGAACGTTCGTTAGCATGGTCGCGAAACGTCCTGGTCGATGACGGCGGTTGAGGAGGGGCAAACGGTGACGGGGCGCCAGCTCGTTTTCGAGGGCGTGCCGCGCGAGAAGGGGGAACCGAGCGGCTCGCTCGCGCGGACCATCGCCGTTCTGGTGCGGCTGCTGCGCTCGGGCGCGGTCGACTTCGCGTGGTACGCTAGCCTGGATTTCCACGGGAGGCAATTCGCCTAACACTGAGGGGTTTTCGGCGGGGTCCTACCCGGTCATGCGCAAGGTGCAGCCGGTCCACCAAGGGACCTGGATCGGCGAATCCAGGATCCCGGAAGCCCGGATGATCGGCAGGTGGGCGCGGCGATGGAAGTGGACGTGCACCTCGCCCTCCAAGACGGTCACGTCCGCTGGGGTATCGACGAGGTCGCGGAAGATGTGTCGCGCCTGGGCATCCGCATAGCCGCGCATGCGCCGCGCGAGCAAGCGGTAGAGTCCGCTCGCGATCACCAAGAGCGCCATGTCGAAATCCACCTTGAGGCCGACCGCTGAAGACAGCGCATCCATATGGAAGAAGCGCACGGCATCGGAGAGCGCGTTCTCGATGAGCATGCGCTGTGCGTAGCGCGTGATCAGCTTGGCCTGGGTCGCTTTCCGATCATTGGTGAGCAGGATCGTCGGTTCGTCATGGCCGAGGTCACGGATGAACAACTGGCGCAGCGTCGCACCGGCGAGTTCGACCTGCTGCTCGAAGAAGCGCGGCGTCTTGTATTTGCGCGCCGGCACATCCAGTCTCACGTGGCGCCAGGCCGAAGGCGCCAAGTCCTCGATTTCCGCGAGCAGGCCGGCAGAGCGCCGCCGCAACGTGATGAACGCGATCCCCATGCGATCGAGCCGCGCGAGGTGCGCATACGTCGTCAGCCGCGAGTCGAACACCAGGTGGCGCGGGTTCTCCCCATGGTGCCTCTTCCAGAACGTAATGAAGCGGACGATCTCCTCGGCCTCTTCGCCCTTGCGCAGATCGGCGTTCGAGTAGCAAAACGCGTGTCCGTCGGCGTCCTGTGCCAGAAAGGCGAGCACGGAGGGCTGCGCTCGACTGCGCATCGAGACGTAATGGCGCTCGACCCGCTCGTCTTCCCCGTAGTAGGGCGCCTGGTACAGTTTCAGGTGGCGTGCGGCTCGATGGGCTCGTCTACGTCAACGCCGTTGTGGACTGCGCCGATCGCGAGTGTATCGGCCTCAACGTGAGCCGGCGCAACGACGCTCGCGAAGCGGCCTGGGCTTTCGAGGACGCCCTAATTCGTCGATTCGGTGCCCTTCCTCGCGGCAACGCCAACGTGACGCTTCGCACCGACAACGCCTTGGTATACGCTTCCGAGCTGTATCGCGATCTGGCGAAATCCTACGGGATCCACCAAGACTTCATCTTGCCTCACACGCCGGAGCAAGCCGGCGTCACGGAATCGTTAATCGGCGCCCTGAAGCTGGAATGCGTCTGGCAACATCGCTTCAAGACCTACGAGGAGGCGAAGAGTGCGATCAACGTTTCGGTCCAGCACTACAACGAATCTCGGCCGCATTCGCGGCGCGGCTATCGTCTGCCGGTCTAATGGCGCCGCCGGCACGGGAGTGAAATAAGCGCCTGACCTGTCCAGAAACCGCGGGGTCACGTCACAGGCCCCGTGACACGACGTCCCTGACTCCGACACTTAAGGGACGCTTACTTGACAGCGGCCCTCACATGACTCATAATTCGCCTGGGCAGCCCCGCATTTGCCCTATTAGCCAAGCACCACCCTCGCTCATTACCGACTCGCATCTTTGACGAAGCTACCACCTGATAGACTTACTTTGAATCCTCTGTTGCCTCCAGCAGGCTCGGTTTAGCAGCACCTTAGACCGGCGCCTTTCGTTGTCCCCTTGCAAGACATGCATCGGTGTCCCCCTTCCAAGTTCTGTCGGGTCTGCGCCCGTTGCAAATCATGGCCTTGAGTGCAATTACGGCAGTCTTGTGACCTTAATACACCTTGGGATTCTATGCAAAGGGATCGCAGCGCACATCTGCATCGGGCAACACGGTAGCCACTTCGGCACATCTGCATCGGGCAACACGGTAGCCACTTCGGCACATCGACAGGGCCATCACGGCCGCCCTCAGTCGGCGTGTTGATTTATGGCGTCGAATTGCTAGCACCGTCGTGATCCTGGGAGAGAGCTCATGTTAACACCAAGGTGGGCCATAGCCCTGGCCATCACCATCGCTTTGGCGGCGACGGCTCCTCAACGAGTCAACGCCTCTTACGATTATCATATTCAATACGAATACGACTACAACTACTACGACACGTTTGCCTACTTTCGAGCGCATGAGCTGACGTCAACTTATCCGTCAGATCCTGATTCTTTCATCACCTTCGAACAGTGGCGTGCCGACTACTCTTCTTCGCAATCCTTTAATTACTGGGAAGAAGTTGGCGTTATGAGCGGCAATCTGAATAACAACAACTGGGAGGGTGGCTTCGGCGCTGCGATGCAAAGTGACGGCTATTACGAGTTTGCCCTCGGCTCGTATAACGGAGAGTCGACCGCCCCTTCGACGAGCTTGGCAGTGAACAGCAGCAACTCGTACCTGGTTCAATATAACTTCGACGGCGTCGCCTATTATACGGTAACCACAAGCGCCCCATACGCCTCGAGCATGACTGTTGGCGTGGAGTCTAATGAGGAGAACCCCTACTTCGAGAACACTTTCATATCTGGCATGGATTCCAGTTACTACCAAATTTACGCGGGCGGCTCGTCTTGGCTGTATTGGCCAGCCTCCGCCGACTACTACAATGATTCGCCGAGTGGTCAATACGCGACGTACGGATACGATTCTGGGGGGCATCCGCATGGTTATTGGTACTACTAGTAGAATGCGCACGACCGTCTTGGCGGCTGCAGCAGGCTTTCTTCTCGTTAGCTGCGGCGGCTCAAACACCGACCAGACACCTAGTACAGTTTCACACTCCGCATCGCTGACGAGAACATCGCAGGCCGCTAGCAGCGGTACCGGGCAGCTTCCTTTGCTCCCGCAATCGGCGGGCGCTGCGGTAGGGCCAGTTGTTCCAGGCGGGCTAGACCCGCACCCTCTAACGGTTCTCGCGCCGATCAAGTATCCTGGCAACGCGTCAGGGAGTTTTGCAACCTTCCTGACACAAGCTGACATCACCGACAAGCTTAATCTTGCGGTTAACAGTCAATTACACTTTAACGAAATGACGCTCAAGCAATTCGGATCCATTGCGGAGATTGCCGCGGGACGTTTTAACGCGCTTGCTGTAGCTCGTGATCGCATGGTTTATGAAGTAACAACAACTTTCAGTCTTCCTTTCAGTAGTCACGGGAATACGTGGTCGACCGGCACTCGAAAGTTTGTTGCCGACGCTGCCACCGGGGATGTCATCTACACATTAACAACTGGCACGTTGGTGAGTAGTACTGAGCAACGCATTCTTGCAAGCAAGAATAAGCAAAGCGTCGGCACGCAGGCAACAGGTGTAATTCCTGCATCCGGGGCTACATCAAAGCCTTAATTGGTCCAAAGGCGTCACGGAAGGCCTCTCGTGCGCTGAGAGACGACTTTGCGCAAAGGTTCGCAAGATGCTTTGCACCGAGCCGTCTTTTTCTTTACATTGATTCGGCTATCATTACGAGGGACGATCAGTGTTCGTTTCGTTAGTGCGGCGCATCGCGATACTCGGTGTGCTCTTTCTGTTGATCGGAACGCTCGCCGTAGCCAACTCCACAACAGACTTGCGCTCGAAGTATTTGGTGGAACCGGTTCTATGGGTTCCGATGCTCAAACCGCAATTCTCAGCCCCGCTGCAACAAGTCGCGCATATAGATGGTTCCGGGACCGTCGTTGGAGGCGTGCGCCTACGCGACGAGTACGGCTCGCTTGAAGCCGATGAGGCATTTCTTCCACGTCAGCGCGGCTGGATCGTGCTTTCTTTGAGACATCCACTGCCATACAAATTCAAAGAAAGTAGAGGTACGACTATGGCTGGTATCGGCTGGCAGTTGTCGTTTGGACCTCGTTGGCGAGTGCTACCCGGCCCCAAGGTTAACGACAAGACTTTAGTGCTCTCGCGCCTGGATTCTGGATTTTGGACTAGCCTGGCCACCGGACGGAAGTCGCCTAACACTGAGGGGTTTTCGGCGGGGTCCTACCCGGTCATGCGCAAGGTGCAGCCGGTCCACCAAGGGACCTGGATCGGCGAATCCAGGATCCCGGAAGCCCGGATGATCGGCAGGTGGGCGCGGCGATGGAAGTGGACGTGCACCTCGCCCTCCGAGACGGTCACGTCCGCTGGGGTATCGACGAGGTCGCGGAAGATGTGTCGCGCCTGGGCATCCGCATAGCCGCGCATGCGCCGCGCGAGCAAGCGGTAGAGTCCGCTCGCGATCACCAAGAGCGCCATGTCGAAATCCACCTTGAGGCCGACCGCTGAAGACAGCGCATCCATATGGAAGAAGCGCACGGCGTCGGAGAGTGCGTTCTCGATGAGCATGCGCTGTGCGTAGCGCGTGATCAACTTGGCCTGGGTCGCTTTCCGATCATTGGTGAGCAGGATCGTCGGTTCGTCATGGCCGAGGTCACGGATGAACAACTGGCGCAGCGTCGCACCGGCGAGTTCGACCTGCTGCTCGAAGAAGCGCGGCGTCTTGTATTTGCGCGCCGGCACGTCCAATCTCACGTGGCGCCAAGCCGAAGGCGCCAAGTCCTCGATTTCCGCGAGCAGGCCGGCAGAGCGCCGCCGCAGCGTGATGAACGCGATCCCCATGCGATCGAGCCGCGCGAGGTGCGCATACGTCGTCAGCCGCGAGTCGAACACCAGATGGCGCGGGTTCTCCCCATGGTGCCTCTTCCAGAACGTAATGAAGCGGAAGATCTCCTCGGCTTCTTCGCCCTTGCGCAGATCGGCGTTCGAGTAGCAAAACGCGTGTCCGTCGGCGTCCTGTGCCAGAAAGGCGAGCACGGAGCTGAGCCCGACTGCGCATCGAGACGTAATGGCGCTCGATCCGCTCGTCTTCCCCGTAGTAGGGCACCGAGTGGAAATCGAGATTGAAGGACGCGCCGGCGAAGAGTTCGTCATGCGCAACCGCGCGGTGCCAGGCCGCCAACAGACTGGTGGTCTTGGCATGATCGAGGCGCGAGGAATACTCCGAGAGGTAGCTCTTCTTGGGGATCGCGTTGAGCCCGCAGAACAGCGCCAAGCCCGGGTCGGTGACCAGCGCCATCACATGGCTCTTCCGTTCGATCGACCACAGCTTGAGCGCCAGCGCCGCGCGCAGTGCGTGCTCGGCCGGGATCATCGCCGATCCGGGCAGCCTGGCCGCGCCGGCCAGATGCTCGACCCCCAGGCGTACCAGATCGGGCACGAACAAGAACAGCCCGCCGCAGCTGGTGGTGAACTGCGTTCCCGGTACCAGCGTGAAGGCCCGCAGGTCGGCCACCGGCTCCACCGTGGGTGCCAGTCGCGCCGGCCGCTCTTCGTCGAGGCGCCGGGGCAGCGGCGCGAAACCCTCGGCGCGCAAGAGCTCGCGCACGGCGGTCGGGCTCAACGGCATCTTGCGTTCCTCGAGCAGCTCGGCGATCTCGTACACCGAGTGGTTCTGCTTGCGTAAGGCGATGACCAGATCGTGCGCCTTCGATTTCTGCGGCTGCGTGCGCGGCCCCGGAGCCGGGGACGTGAAGAACTGCGGGTCGAGATCCCGGCGAAAGGCATGGCAGAGCACGCGAAAGGAGCCCGCGCTATAGCCGAAGTCGCGGGCCACTTCATGCGAGGGCCGGCCTTCGAAGAAAAAGGCGCGCAGAGCCTCGTATTGCCGCTGGCGCGGGTGCGACGGTTCCGCGAAGAAGCGGCGACAGGCTGTTAGGTCCTTAGGTGCGCCGATACCCATGCATATATGATGCTATATACAATCTGTAGCTGTCAATGGCGGAAGCCCCCACAATCTGTTGTGGCAGCTGCGGACCCGTATGGATGCTGGACTTTCGCAGACCTGAGCCGTCAATGGCGCGATACGTCGACGACCGGGTCTGGTCGCCTAAAGGCGGCGAAATGACAGGGTAGGCGCAGACCGCGCTAACGCACACGAGCGAAAACGAGTCCCGCAGCTGCCTGAGGGGCGGCGGCCGTTAGGTCAACCCCCGGCCGTGGAAATCCAGCTAGGCACTTCGAGATGTCCGAGCGTCAGTTCATGCGCGATCTGCGGTATCTGCGGACGACCTGCGGCGATCTTGGGATTCGCATCGGAAAGCGGGCCGGAGGCCGGGCCGAGTTGGAAGGCTTCGACGGCAGGAACCGCCTCGGCGACGACGCGCGTGGTCGCGATGAGGCGCTCCGCGCGGTCGCACGCGCCCTAGGCGGCCCGGCCGCCGCCGAGTTGGGGGCGCCGCCGGCCGATGGAGATGACGGCGCGACGCGCTTCCTGCTCTTCGCGTTTCCCCGCCTGGAGGATGGGACCGAAGCCGCCACGATCTTCAGCGAGCTCAAGGCGGCGTACGAAGCGAAAGCCCGCGTGCGCTTTCGCTACTTGGGGCCGCGAGGCGACGAGACGGCGCGGATCGTCGAGCCCTATCGCGTGCTTGCCCGCTCTGGCCGCTATTTCCTGATCGGCTACGACGTCGCGCTGCGCAAGGGCTGGCGCTATTTCGCGCTCGACCGCATCGTGGGCAAGCCGGCGCGCAGCGGAACCTTCGTGCCGCGGCCGATCCCGCCCGCGTTTCTCACGTGCGATGCGGTCGGCATGGTGCGGGGCGGTTCGCTGGGGGAGGTGACGGTGCGCCTGAGCCCCGCGGTCGCCGCTTCGATCGTCTCACGCCGATGGCAACGCGCGCAGCGCGTGGTGACCCGTCCCGACGGCTCGGCGGAGATCACTTTCACCGTCGGCGATGTGGACGAGGTCGTGCGCTGGTCCCTCGGCCTTGGCGCGGAGGCGGTGATCGTCGCGCCCGAAGCCGCGATTTCGGCCGCGCGGCGCCTCGTCCAGCGGCTGGGCGATCGATACGCCGATGAACCGGCCCCGGCTGTTCGACGCGGCTCCGCGTAGAAAATCGCTCGCGCCGGCCGATTAGCGCCGTCGATCGCCGCCACACGGGAGGCAGCCTTTCGTCCGATACTAAAGGATACGATGGCAGTTGCCGAGCCGACCGAGCTGATCCCCGCACGGATGGTCAACGAGTTCGTGTACTGCCCACGTCTATTTTGGCTCGAGTACGTCGAACGTGAGTTCGCATCGTCGTTCGACACGGTCGACGGCGAGCGCGTCCACCGGCGTGTCGACCGGCCGAGCGGCGAGCTTCCCGACGATCTCGCCGAGATGCGCGCCGGTGCGTCGTCGGTCGAGTTGTCGTCGGAGCACCTCGGCGTGGTCGCCAGGATCGATCTCGTCCAGGCGGAGGGCGGCCAGGCCGTTCCGATCGACTTTAAGCGCGGGAAGGTTCCGCCCGTCCCGGGCGGCGCGAACGACCCCGAGCGAGTCCAGCTCTGCCTGGCTGCCCTGTTGCTGCGGGAGAACGGCTATGCGTGCGACCGTGCGCGCATCTATTTCTCGGCCTCAAAAACGTACGTCGACGTGCCGATCGATGAGCCGCTCGTGACGCAGACCGTGCTCGCCGTCGAGGGGGCGCGAGAAATGCGCCTGCGCGGCACGATCCCGGCGCCGCTAGTCGATAGCCCGAAGTGTGGCCGCTGCTCGCTGCACGCGATCTGCCTGCCGGACGAGACGAACGCGCTGAAGGCCGCGGAGCCGTCCGAGCCGATTCGGCCCTTCGCGGCGCCGAGCGACGACGAGATCCCCCTCTATGTGCTGGAGCCCGGTGCGCGTCTGGGCCTGAACGGCGAGGTCCTCGAGGTTCGGACGGACGGCGGCGTCATCGCGCAGGCGCGCCTTCTCGAGCTCGGGAGCATCTCGCTCTTCGGCAACGTGCAGATCAGCTCGCAGGCCATGCGCTCGGTTCTCCAGCGCGACGTGCCCGTGTTCTTTCTCAGCTACGGGGGCTGGCTGAGCGGCTACGCACGTTCCGTCAACGATCACAGCCTCGATCTCCGCATCGCGCAGCACGAGATCGCACGCGATGGGAAGCGTTCGCTGGAGCTAGCCCGCGCCTTCGTGTTGGGGAAGGTGAAGAACCAGCGCACGATGGTGCGGCGCTCGCGCGGGGACGATGCCAAGGGCATTCTCCAAGCGATGTCGTTGCTGATGCATCGCATCGAGCGGGCCAAGGACGCCGGAGAGCTTCTTGGCTTGGAGGGGATGTCCGCGCAACGCTATTTCGAGGCGTTCGCCGACATGCTCAACGTCGGGACCGGCTTCGAGGTGACGGGCCGCAACCGGCGCCCACCCACCGATCCCGTGAACGCCGCGCTCTCCTTCGGATACGCGATGCTGACGAAGGAGGCGCTGGCGGCGGCGGTGGCCGTCGGGTTCGAGCCCGGTCTCGGTGTCTATCACCGCCCTCGTCCGGGACGACCGTCGCTCGCGCTCGATCTCATGGAGGAGTTTCGGCCGCTGATCGTCGACTCGACCGTCCTGTCGGCGATCAACAGCCGCGAGCTGCGAGCCTCGCATTTCAATCGGCGCGGCAAAGCCGTCGTGCTCACCGACGACGGCCGCCGAACGTTCATTGCGGCGATCGAACGGCGCCTCCGCTCGACGATACGGCATCCCACGTTCGGCTACGAGGTAACCTACAGGCGAGCGCTCAACGTGCAGGCGCGGCTGCTCGCGCGGGCGATCCAAGGCGACATTCCGGCGTATCCATCGTTTTGCACGAGATAGAATGTGCTGCGCGCCTACCTGCTATCCTACGACATTGCCAACCCGAAGCGCCTCCGCCAGATGCACAAGCTCGCCACGGCCTTCGGGCGACCACTACAGTATAGCGTCTTCGCCTGCCTCCTGCGACGCGAAGACCGCGTGCGCCTCGCAGCTCGCATAGAGAGCGTAATCGACTCCAGAAGCGATCGTGTCATCATCCTCGACATGGGAACGGTGACCGATCGCGAGTCGTGGATTCCCCCAATGCAGATCTTCGGTTGCCAGGAAACCATCCAGGAGCGAAGCGCCCTCATCGTCTGATCCGGCCGTCGAGCGCCTGGGTGATGCGTGGTCTCCTCACGGCCGCTCGACCCAGGAACGGTCAGCCTTTTCATCTCCTGGAAGGCCGCCGGAGTCCGATAGCGCCCTCGGCCTGGAGGGGTGCTCGAAAGCGCGCCGAAAAGCCCATACGCAGTAAGCGCCAGTTACGCACGCCACATCCGCGACTAAAACGTCGCGGCCCCATTGAAGCAACGTAGCCTTGGTGTAAATCGGGGCCTTGGTAGTCGCTGACATCCGCGACTAAAACGTCGCGGCCCCATTGAAGCCCGTCGTACGCGAGCCGCAGCTCCGTGAGAATCTTACATCCGCGACTAAAACGTCGCGGCCCCATTGAAGCTCGGACCTCGACCGCCGTCATATCGCGCTGCCACTTACATCCGCGACTAAAACGTCGCGGCCCCATTGAAGCTTCTTGCCTTGGTTCATCTTCGAGGAGGGCTACTTCACATCCGCGACTAAAACGTCGCGGCCCCATTGAAGCCACGGCGAAGAGGGGTCTCGAACGCGCCGACGCGAACATCCGCGACTAAAACGTCGCGGCCCCATTGAAGCAACTTTGCGTCGCCAGTACTAGGTCGCGGAAATCGTTCACTGACATCCGCGACTAAAACGTCGCGGCCCCATTGAAGCTACCTCCAACGAGGCGGGATCTGGAACGACAGCGAAACATCCGCGACTAAAACGTCGCGGCCCCATTGAAGCGTCTATGACGGCGTACTCGCGGCCAGTTCCGACGCGCAACATCCGCGACTAAAACGTCGCGGCCCCATTGAAGCCTCGTCGAGCCCGGCCTCGAACAGTTGTGATCGAACATCCGCGACTAAAAGAGGTCGTGCCGATTTCCGGGGGTAGCATAAAAGCGGCGTTAGCTCGCTGACTTTCCTTATATCATGCAGCTTTCTGCAATGCAACCGGTTTGCCGGTCAACGTGCGGTGCACTTGATCGAGAAGCGCGTAGCCGTTAAAGCGACGCCAGTGAGCCTTGCGACGGACCAAGAGCGCCCACACCAGATACGTCGCCGAGTTGGCGGTTCGCAGCCGCTTGCAGACGTTCGTCCGTGAGCGGACCGGGTCGAAGTTCGACTCGATGATGTTGGTTGTACGCAGGTGCTTCCAGTGCGCCTTTGGGAAGTCGTAATACACAGTTACGCGCGCGACATCCTCACGCAGACATCTGGCCGCCTTGGGATACTGCCGATTCAACTCCCGAGCCAGCTTCTCGATCAGGCGCTCGGCCTGTGGCCGGCTGGGGGCATTCATGATCTCAAGCAGGCGTGGATGGATCGCCTTGCGGTGTTTCTCCGGCAGTTTGTCTTCGACGTTGCGCATCTTGTGAAGCCAGCACCGCTGTTGCTTCGCGCGCGGGTACGCGGCTGAGAAGGCCTTCCAGATTCCCTGGGCGCCGTCAGCGACCAACATGGCAACGTTCTTGAGCCCACGCTCACGCAGGCCCTCGAAGAGGGTCGTCCAACTCTCCGTGCTTTCCCCGAAGGCGTCCTCGAGCGCAAGTAACTCCTTGACACCTTCGGTGCGCACGCCGATAACCGCGAGCATCACGCGGCGCTCGTCTTCGGCGCCGGCGTCGAGATAGACGCCGTCGGCCCAGATATACACGTACTCATCGGGGATCGGCCGCTGCGACCAAGCTCGATAGTCGTCGAGGAACTGCTTGTTCACCCGCGAGATCGTCGAGGGCGACAGCGGCGTCGTCTCGCCGAGAAGGGCGCGCAGCGAAGGCTCGAAATCGCGAGTCGACAAGCCCTGGATCCACAGCTCGTGCATCGTCTTGTCGAGTTCGGGGAAGCGCCGCTTGTAGGCCGGCAAGAGTTCAGATGCAAAGGGCACCTCGCTCGCGCGGATTCTCGGCCGCCGCACTCTCACCGGTGTGCTCCCGAAGGCGATCGTGCGCGGCTCTTCGTAGCCGTCACGATACCCGGTCGCGCTGCGCGCCGGAAACCCCGCGATGCGACCAAGGAACTCGTCGGCTTCGGCGACGAGGGCGGCTTGGATGATCTCAGCCACCTTCTGGCGGCAGATCTCGTCGAGGGTCGTCATGCGGGAAGCCCGATCGGGGACAGCAGGCGTCGATACCGCTCGTAGGCGAACATTCTTCATGGCGTAGGCTCCTGGGTGTGTAGTGACTTCTTGGAGCTACGCCGCTTCTTTAGCCCTCACCCCCGGAGATCGGGACGCCCTCCGACTAAAACGTCGCGGCCCCATTGAAGCACCTACCTTGGTGTAAGGTGGGGACTGAGGTAGAGACATCCGCGACTAAAACGTCGCGGCCCCATTGAAGCGATCCACGCGGTCTTGTGACGCTCGCCTTCGTAGTAACATCCGCGACTAAAACGTCGCGGCCCCATTGAAGCTGGACCTCGAACGCCGACATATCGGCAGCCAGATACATCCGCGACTAAAACGTCGCGGCCCCATTGAAGCCAATGGCCTTGGTTCATCTTCGACGAGAGCTACGTCACATCCGCGACTAAAACGTCGCGGCCCCATTGAAGCGGATCCTCCCCGCCTCAGGCTGACCGGGCCAACGAGAACATCCGCGACTAAAACGTCGCGGCCCCATTGAAGCCTTGCAGTCCCGGCGACAGGACAGCGGAAATCGTCCAAGACATCCGCGACTAAAACGTCGCGGCCCCATTGAAGCTATACGGTCCAACGAGGTCGAGCTCTGCCAAGAATGACAGCGACACATCCGCGACTAAAACGTCGCGGCCCCATTGAAGCGTGCTATGCCAGCGTACTCGCGAGCGCGGTTCCGACGCCGACAGACATCCGCGACTAAAACGTCGCGGCCCCATTGAAGCCGGTGTACACCAGACAAGGTATCGGCACAGACAGACTGACATCCGCGACTAAAACGTCGCGGCCCCATTGAAGCTGCCAAGTTCGCAATCTGCCGCCTGGGCGACGTTGCCGACATCCGCGACTAAAACGTCGCGGCCCCATTGAAGCCTCGTAGACAGCGTGGGTCGTCCGGGCAATCCGCACATCCGCGACTAAAACGTCGCGGCCCCATTGAAGCCTCTCGTGGCTCCCGTTCCGTCACCATAGAGTGAGTCACATCCGCGACTAAAACGTCGCGGCCCCATTGAAGCTGCTCCCGGCCGAGCGGTTGAGCACCGGGGCCACCCACATCCGCGACTAAAACGTCGCGGCCCCATTGAAGCAATCGCTGATGCGGAACCGGTCAGCGCCAGACTTCGGCCACATCCGCGACTAAAACGTCGCGGCCCCATTGAAGCGTACCGGTTGTGCTCGGTGACACGATACCAGCCTGCGATGCGACATCCGCGACTAAAACGTCGCGGCCCCATTGAAGCAAGCCAGAAGGGGCCAGCTTCCGGGACGATCTGGAACACATCCGCGACTAAAACGTCGCGGCCCCATTGAAGCCCGCGAGCCCCCGCAAGTCCTTGGCGACCTCTTGTGGAACATCCGCGACTAAAACGTCGCGGCCCCATTGAAGCCTTAAGACGTGCGGCTGCAACTTCAGCAGCCTTACCAACATCCGCGACTAAAACGTCGCGGCCCCATTGAAGCCTCAATGGTCGTTGGTACGGACCTTTTTCTGCTACCCAGACATCCGCGACTAAAACGTCGCGGCCCCATTGAAGCTGTCGGCCCCTCGTGCCATTGGTGGTATCAATTATCCACATCCGCGACTAAAACGTCGCGGCCCCATTGAAGCATCCGACCGGCCGGTCCCGCTCCGCGAGCTCCGTGCACATCCGCGACTAAAACGTCGCGGCCCCATTGAAGCGCTATTTCTCTGAGCACCTTGAGAAACGCGGCATCAAGACATCCGCGACTAAAACGTCGCGGCCCCATTGAAGCGACGCGCATGCCTCGACGTTCCATCCGGTACGTGAACATCCGCGACTAAAACGTCGCGGCCCCATTGAAGCAGAGCAAAGCACACAATTGACCCACAAGCTGAACCTACATCCGCGACTAAAACGTCGCGGCCCCATTGAAGCGTTAGAATCAGGACTATAGGCCATCCACCCTTTTTCGACATCCGCGACTAAAACGTCGCGGCCCCATTGAAGCGTCATGTCGAGCGGAGCCGGGGTATCATAATCACGAGACATCCGCGACTAAAACGTCGCGGCCCCATTGAAGCTTCTGTACCCAGTAACCGACGCGACGGCCTATGCCCTACATCCGCGACTAAAACGTCGCGGCCCCATTGAAGCGTTCAGTTGCTGCGCGATCTGGCAAGTTACCTGGAAACATCCGCGACTAAAACGTCGCGGCCCCATTGAAGCACCCCACCCGACGATACGCGGGTTCATAAGAACCGCACATCCGCGACTAAAACGTCGCGGCCCCATTGAAGCGTGCTGCGGAGGGAGCTTCCCGCGCGCCTCCTCGGACAACATCCGCGACTAAAACGTCGCGGCCCCATTGAAGCAGCGCATCGACCGAAGGAGTAAGCCATGACCGAACCACATCCGCGACTAAAACGTCGCGGCCCCATTGAAGCACGCTCGTGCCGCCGTTCAGCGCGCCGACCAGCACCACATCCGCGACTAAAACGTCGCGGCCCCATTGAAGCTCGCGGTGCGCGGGCATGGCTGCTTCTTGCTCCGGACATCCGCGACTAAAACGTCGCGGCCCCATTGAAGCGGGCATTGGGGCGCCGACGTTCAGCGCGCCGAACGGGAACATCCGCGACTAAAACGTCGCGGCCCCATTGAAGCGCCACTCTCGGCGTGGACCAGCACCGTTTCGACGCTGACATCCGCGACTAAAACGTCGCGGCCCCATTGAAGCGACAAGGGGAGATGCCCATGCTCGACCTATTCGGAAAACATCCGCGACTAAAACGTCGCGGCCCCATTGAAGCCGTCGATCATCGGGCGGGCTTCAAACCCGCCCGCTTACATCCGCGACTAAAACGTCGCGGCCCCATTGAAGCCAACGCTGGCTTTTCTCGGACTGTCCACGGGAGCCACATCCGCGACTAAAACGTCGCGGCCCCATTGAAGCCATGGCCGAGTATGGTATGCCCCTAACAAGTTCGCCCAAACATCCGCGACTAAAACGTCGCGGCCCCATTGAAGCCCCATGCCCTGAAAGCCCCGTACCAGACCGCGCTGTTACATCCGCGACTAAAACGTCGCGGCCCCATTGAAGCGTGTAGTAATCGAGTTGAAGGTTGTCTTCTCGGTTGAAACATCCGCGACTAAAACGTCGCGGCCCCATTGAAGCCGTCGCGCGCACGGGCTCGCGACCGGTGCTGGTCGACAACATCCGCGACTAAAACGTCGCGGCCCCATTGAAGCATCGAGCAGGCTTACGCTTTAGAGGTTCAACTAGAACATCCGCGACTAAAACGTCGCGGCCCCATTGAAGCAACACGAAGCGGGACGTTCACGCGCTCGACCGGAACATACATCCGCGACTAAAACGTCGCGGCCCCATTGAAGCCCCTCAGTGACTGATACTGCTGTTATTGAACATGGTGACATCCGCGACTAAAACGTCGCGGCCCCATTGAAGCGGTGCGGCTTGTCACGAGAGGCGCGCTGGCGCGCTGGACATCCGCGACTAAAACGTCGCGGCCCCATTGAAGCAACCACGCTGCAATGCGCCTCGGCCTTAGCGTTGAAGACATCCGCGACTAAAACGTCGCGGCCCCATTGAAGCAACCCGACGCGCGCGGCGCAGGTCGCGGCGAAGCAACATCCGCGACTAAAACGTCGCGGCCCCATTGAAGCCTGAGCGCTGCAGCGCTCGATGGGGGAAAGAAGGGGACATCCGCGACTAAAACGTCGCGGCCCCATTGAAGCAGGTTCGACAGCCTGGCAGATTTTGTCCGAGCCGTAGGACATCCGCGACTAAAACGTCGCGGCCCCATTGAAGCATCGACCGTACGACCAAGACGCTGCAGACCATCCCCACATCCGCGACTAAAACGTCGCGGCCCCATTGAAGCACTTCGCACTGCGTCCGATGTAAGTTCGTTAGCTGGAACATCCGCGACTAAAACGTCGCGGCCCCATTGAAGCAACGTTGCGGCGGCTTCGTCGTTGTCTCGAGCAGCACATCCGCGACTAAAACGTCGCGGCCCCATTGAAGCCTCGACGTTCCCCCGACGTTGCCGAATATCAGGTCGGTACATCCGCGACTAAAACGTCGCGGCCCCATTGAAGCAGCTTATACTTCTTACGCCACTTCAGCAGCAGGGGAAACATCCGCGACTAAAACGTCGCGGCCCCATTGAAGCCGTACCGCAACATCGTTTACGTCAATGCGGTCATCATGACATCCGCGACTAAAACGTCGCGGCCCCATTGAAGCGTAAGGCTAAGGCCGAACTCGTAGCGATCGCGCACAACACATCCGCGACTAAAACGTCGCGGCCCCATTGAAGCTTAGTCGGGGTGGGCCGCTAATAATGAGCTAGAGATAACATCCGCGACTAAAACGTCGCGGCCCCATTGAAGCTACCAGCACGCCGCGCCGCTCGAGGGCGCGCACCTGACATCCGCGACTAAAACGTCGCGGCCCCATTGAAGCCGTGTTGCGGAACAGGGCCCGTTCCGTCTGGGTGAACATCCGCGACTAAAACGTCGCGGCCCCATTGAAGCACGTTCCTTGGCCTGTTCGAGGGCCCGTTCGTAGGCACATCCGCGACTAAAACGTCGCGGCCCCATTGAAGCAATCCGTTCCGAATCCGCTCGCCGGGCTGCAGACGCAGACATCCGCGACTAAAACGTCGCGGCCCCATTGAAGCCAGCGAGATTAGTCCGAGCGGGACGGGCCTCCGAATACATCCGCGACTAAAACGTCGCGGCCCCATTGAAGCTCCTTAGGCGCCGATCGAGGCGCAGAAAACGCTCGCGACATCCGCGACTAAAACGTCGCGGCCCCATTGAAGCGCTATGGCGTTGGCGCGCTGCTGCGCCGCGTACTGACATCCGCGACTAAAACGTCGCGGCCCCATTGAAGCTTGAGCAAGCCCCCGAAGTAGCGCATCCCGCCCGCGGACATCCGCGACTAAAACGTCGCGGCCCCATTGAAGCTCGCCCTGTCGGAGGAGCGCCGCGACCAGCGGCGCCAGACATCCGCGACTAAAACGTCGCGGCCCCATTGAAGCAGCCGACGCCGGGCAGCGACGGAACAGGCGGTGCTAACATCCGCGACTAAAACGTCGCGGCCCCATTGAAGCCGGCCGACGGCGCCTGTTGGGACAGGCGCAACAGACATCCGCGACTAAAACGTCGCGGCCCCATTGAAGCCAGTTGCAGCCCAGAGCGCGCAACTGCTCCCGGTGGGACATCCGCGACTAAAACGTCGCGGCCCCATTGAAGCCTCGCTTGGCGTGACTTCCGCCCGCCACTTCAAATAACATCCGCGACTAAAACGTCGCGGCCCCATTGAAGCGTGCCGTCGGAAAGCGCCGCGAGAACGCGCACGCCTCACATCCGCGACTAAAACGTCGCGGCCCCATTGAAGCCGCATGCCGAGTTCCTCCGTTGCGCGTACGCGAGTGGGACATCCGCGACTA
>CAWICD010000005.1:0-267758 GCA_963834485.1 Vulcanimicrobiota bacterium | reverse complement strand
TCCGCTCCGAGCGCGTTTTCGAGGTCAAACGGCAGCAGTGCCGGGCGCGGGCCACCCGAGGAAACGATCGCATCGTAGAGGGCCTCGAGCGGCGCGATTCGCCGCCCGCACAGGACCACCGTCGCACCAAAGCCGGCAAGCTCGAGCGACAGCGCGCGCCCCAGGCCCGAACCCGCGCCGGTCACGAGCACGATCCGTCCCTCGAGATACCCGGGCGCCGGCCGATAGGTCGGAAGCTCCGGCACGGGGCTTTTCGGTTCATCGCTCGCGGTCATGCGCAGGTCCCCCACAAATTCGCTGCGGCGGCGCAGTTTAGGCAATCCAGGCGCGGTTTCATATCCTATAAAACAGCAACTTGCAGCGCTCCCCGGCATTGAATCCTCTGCAGCGTGGAGAAAAGCACCGCGCGCTTTGCGATCAGTGGCCGGTGCCGAAAACCGGATTACTGGCGATTGAGCGGGCTGCGCGGCCGCTTCGTCAGCGGTATTCTGGCCACCGGCTGGCGCGCGAGGTGATCGCGGGTGCATTTGCCGGCGCTGCTGCCTCGCGTGGGCGGAAACGTAGCGGCGACACTTAAAGCGAACGGCCAGACGAACTGTTGCAGCAAGATCGAGGCCGGGCATGAAGACGTTCAAGACTCGACTGACAGCGCATGGACCGGGCGGCGCCTGGACGTTCCTCGAAGTGCCATTCAGCGTGGAGAAGGAATTCGGCACCAGAGCCCGTGTCGCCGTCGCAGGCACAATCAACGGCTTTGCCTTTAAGAATTCGCTGCTGCCCAACGGTGACGGTACGCACTCGATGATGGTCAGCAAGGCGCTGCAGGCAGGCGCCAAGGCGAGCGCCGGCGAATTCGTCGCGGTCGCGATCGCGCTCGACCGGTCAGAACGGGTGGTCGAGGTTCCGCCGAGCTTGAGCGCGCGCTATTGACGAACAGGGCGGCGGCGGCGGCTTACAAGGCATTGTCCTATTCGCATCGCAAGGAATTCGCGCAATGGGTTGCAACCGCCAAGCGCGCAGAAACGCGTCTGAGCCGCGCTGAGAAGTCGATTGCGATGGTGCTCGCGGAGAAAGCACCGTGCGTTGAGTCGCAAGCGCTGACCGAGTGTCGCCTCCGGCGGGAGTCTGTTGTCCTGTCAAGGCACTGGGTGCCCCGGCACGCCGGGCGTGGCGCGCGCGCTCAGAGGCGGCCGCGGCTCGCCGCCCGGGCGCATCGCCGGCGAGCACGAGCTCGGCGAAGGCGTCGCGGGGGGAGGCCTTGCGCGCGCTCGCGAACGAGGCGCGCTCGCAAAGCGTCAGCCGGCGCAGTGCGAGCGCAGCCTCTGCATACAGCCAACGCAACGCCGTGCCGTGTGCCGCGGGCAAGCCCGCCAATGCCGCTTCTTGCAGCGTGCGGGCCCGTTCGACGAGGCTCGCCTCAACCTCCGGCGCCGCACCGGGCTTTGGCCCAGTCCCGGTTGTGCTCGCCACGACTGGAACGGGGGCGCGCCTCTGGCGCGGTTCCTTGGCCGGGTCACCGTCGGTTTCATCGCCCGCATTGAGGATCGTGTGGGCAAGGCCGATAACCGTCGCGAGCGTAAGACCGCGTGTGAGCGCATCGGGGGCAAAGACTGCGGCGACCAACGACGCCTGGAGCCCATGGGTTGCGGCGAGTTCCTTCTCGAGCTCGGCAACGGTGGTTGGTGTGTAACCGGCGAGCGAGCGCGCTGCATCGAGCCGCGCGAGGAGTGCCGCGTGCGCGATGGTTCGGCTTGCGCCCTGTCGTGTCAGGGCAATCGTCAGCGGGTGCAGCGCTCGATCGCTTGGAAGGCGCGCCACCTCCTGCTGCCACCACAGGAGCTTGGCGTGCGCCACACTGTGATCGAGCGAGGGATCGGCGATCGAGCCAAGCTCGTCATCGAGCGCATCGGCGGTGGCGAGGAGCGCACGCGTGTCCTGCGCCGCGAACGCGCGGGCAAGCGCCCTATGCCCGCTCAGTGCGGCAGGGCGAGCCAGGAAAGCACCTCGGCCGGCTGCTCGATGACCCCGTCGGCGTTCCAGCTCAAGGGATCCTCGTCGGCGCCCAGGTAGCCAAACGCGGCGGCGAGCGTGCGCATGCCGGCTGCCTGGCCGGCCTCGATGTCGCGGCGAGCATCGCCGACATAGATGATCGAACCCGGCGCCTCACCGAGCGCTGCCGCCGCGTGCAGCATCGGCCTTGGGTGAGGCTTGCGTTCCGCAAACGTTCCCCGCAGACGACCGCCGCGGCACGCGCCTGCAGCTTAAACGCCCGCAGCAACGGCTCGGTCAGGTAGGTCGGCTTGTTGGTGACGATACCCCATGGCAGTCCCACCTCGTCGAGCCGATCGAGCACCTCGGCAAAACCCGGAAACAGTGTCGTGCCGGCGCTAAGGTGCATCCGGTAGAGCTCGAGAAATCGCAGCCGCAGGCGGTCGAACGTCGCCGGCTCCGGCGCGCCAAAGCCCACGCGCACGAGCGCCGCCGCGCCGTGCGAGACGTGCGGTCGAACATCTGTGAACGGCAGCGGCAGGAGGCCCTCCTCGATACGCAGCCGGTTCAGCGCGCCTACCATGTCGGGCGCGGTATCGAGCAGCGTGCCGTCCAGATCCATGAGCAGCGCGCTCGAGCGCCTGTGCTCGCTCACGGGCCCGTCGGGTCCGGTCGGCGAAGGTGGGCAAGGTAGTTCACGCGCACGTCGCGCCCGAGGCGAAAGTCGCGCGTGCCGGGCACGGGCTCGATCCCGGTGAGGTCGACAAGTTCGAGCCCCGCCTCGCGCGCCGCGCGGGCGAGCTCGGAGGGGTTGATGAAGCGGGCGTATTCATGCGTGCCGCGCGGCAGCAGGCGAAACACATACTCGGCCGCGACAATGGCAAGTGCAAAGGAGCGCAGGTTGCGGCTCAAGGTCGAGACAAATACGTCACCTCCGGGCCGCACCAGCGAGGCGATCGCCGCCATCACCGCCTGCGGGTCGGGCACGTGCTCGAGCATCTCCATGCAGGTGACGACGTCAAAGGCCGCGCTGCGTGCCGGCAGGAGCGATTCAACCGCACACTCCCGATAGTCGACCGACAGGCCCTGCTCGAGGGCGTGCAGTTCGGCGACTTGCAGCGCCTGCGCACTCAGATCGATCGCCGTGACCCTGGCGCCGGCGCGGGTCAGCGACTCGGCGGAGCGGGCCGCCGCCGCAGCCGACGTCGAGCACCGCACGGCCTGAAAGTCTCGCGCGCTCGGCGACGTAGGCCGTGCGCAGGGGATTGAGCCGGTGCAGCGGGCCGAATTCGCCGGCCGGGTCCCACCAGCGCTGCGCGAGCGCGTCGAATTTGGCGACCTCGGCCGGATCGACGTTGGCCGACGGGCCGGGCTCTGGGACATTGCTTCTTGGTTCGGGCATCGCGCTATTGTTGCGCGAGCGGCGGGCAAGTTGCCAGCGAACTTCCGTGGTGCTCGTTGATGCGTGCAATCAGATCAGGCACGTCGAGCACGCGCGCCCGTCCCTGGGCAAGAAGCGCCCGACCGGCCACGAACACATCGCTCACCGCCTCACGCCCGACCGTCGCGCACAGGCACGCCAGCGGGTCGATTACCGGTGCAGCGCCAACCCCGCTCAAATCAAAGCAGACGAAATCGGCGCGCTTGCCGATGCCAAGTGAACCGATCGCATCCTCCATGCCAAGAGCAACCGCGCCAGACCAGGTCGCCATGCGCAGCAGCTGCTCCGGGCGCAATCGAGGTGCACCGGCCTCGAGGCCGGCGAGCCGGGACGTGAGGCGCATGACATCGCACAGATCCCGCGCCGCCGGGAAGGTGCCGCTGCCCAAAGCCACGTTGAGGCCCGCGGCTACGAGCCGTGCGGCCGGGGCAGGTCGGTCACCGCGCGCCAGATCCGCCCCCGGGCAGTGCACGACCGAGACGCCACCCGGTGCCGCGGCTTCCTCTGCGGTGCCGTGAAAGTGCAGCGCCGTCGTGCCCGCGTTCCACAGCCCGAGCCGGCGCAGCCGCCCGACCTCGGCCTCGGTCGGTGCCAGAAATACCGTCCGCTCGAGCTGATCGGCGAGCACCCGCAGCCGGGTCAGCGTCGCATCGGGCAGATCAGAGAGCGTGCGCGGCGCAAACGCGGTGCGCACCAGCGGATGGTCGCGATACTCATCGTGCAGGATCAGCGCCCGGTCGAAATGCTCGTCAACGCCGCTGGCAAACGAAGACCTCAGCGCGCTGATCGGCAGTCCCAGAACCACGCGCAGGCCGAGCGCGGCTGCGAGCGGGGCGAGGAGGTGCGGGGAATGGCCGAGGTCGGCCGAAGTCGTGATGCCCGCGCACAGGGATTCCGCGAGTCCGAGCGTGATCGAATCGGAAAGCGCCTCGGCCGACGCACTGTCCGGGGCTGCGGCAAAGCGGCGCGGCTCGGCGAGTGCGGATGAGCGCCACAGCGACGCGCCAAGGTCGACTTCGGCGTTGACAAGGCCTGGCGTCAGGAGGTGCGAAGGGCGCGTCAGGCGCTCTCGTGCCTGGTAGCGGGTATCGGCCAGCGCCGATGGCAGGCAGTCGACGATGCGCCCGCCGTCCACCACGAGCGCGTGGTGTTCGAGCAGGCCGGGCGGCTCCACGGGCGCGATCCAGCGGGCGTGGACGACGCAGTCGACGGACTCCATTAGCTTCTCCTGACGAGCGCCAAGTATAGCCACGACCGCCGCCCGGCAGGGGCGAGCGCTTGCACTTGAAGCGGCGGAAAGGGGGCCGGATGTGGTAGCATTTCGGGCTTAATCCTGGCAGACCGACGCGAACCGAATGGCCGATATCGCCCGCGAAATCCTCCACATCAACCTCGAAGACGAGATGCGCCAGTCGTATCTCGACTACGCGATGAGCGTCATCGTTGGGCGCGCGCTGCCCGACGTGCGCGACGGCTTAAAGCCGGTGCACCGGCGCGTGCTGTATGCGATGCACGAGCTGTCCAACGACTGGAACAAGGCCTACAAGAAATCGGCCCGCATCGTCGGCGATGTGATCGGCAAGTACCACCCGCACGGCGACTCGGCGGTCTATGACTCGATCGTGCGCATGGCGCAGCAGTTCTCGATGCGCTACCTGTTGGTCGATGGCCAGGGCAACTTCGGCTCGGTCGATGGCGATCCGGCGGCGGCGATGCGCTACACCGAGGTGCGCATGTCGCGCATCGCGCACGAGCTCCTTGCCGACATCGACAAAGACACGGTCGATTTCACGCCCAACTACGACGAGTCCGAGCACGAGCCGGCGGTACTGCCCTCGCGCGTGCCGAACCTTCTGATCAACGGCTCGGCCGGCATCGCGGTCGGCATGGCGACCAACATCCCGCCGCACAACCTGCGCGAGATCATCGATGCCTGCATCGCGCTGATCGACGCACCAATGATCACCCTCGGCGAGCTGATGAAGATCGTCCCCGGGCCGGACTTTCCGACCGCCGGCATCATCAATGGCGCGGCGGAAATCGGTGCCGCCTACGCCACCGGGCGCGGCCGGCTCTACGTGCGCGGCCGGACCTCGATCGAGGAGATGGACAAGGGCCGTCAGTCGATCATCATCACCGAGCTTCCCTATCAGGTGAACAAGGCCCGCCTCCTGGAGCGCATCGCAGATCTGGTGCGCAACAAGGAAATCGAGGGCATCAGCGAGCTGCGCGACGAGTCCGACAAGGACGGCATGCGGGTCGTGATCGAGCTTCGGCGCGCTGAGATGCCGGAGATCGTGCTGAACAATCTCTACAAGCACACGCCGCTGGAGACGGTGTTCGGCATCAATATGGTCGCGCTCGTCGACGGCCAGCCCAAGCTCCTTGGGCTCAAGGAACTGCTCGACTGCTTCATCCGCCACCGCCGCGAAGTCGTGACCCGGCGCACCGTGTTTGAACTCAAGCGCGCCCGTGACCGGGCCCACGTGCTCGAGGGACAGGCGGTTGCGCTTGGCAACATCGACGATGTGATTGCGGTGATCAAGGCAGCGCAGACGCCCAATGATGCCAAGGTCGCACTGATGGGCCGCAGCTGGGCTGCGGGCGCGGTGCCGGAGATGCTTGCCCGTGCCGGCGAGGTCAGCGCACGCCCCGAGGGGCTGGCGCCCGAGTTTGGTCTGGCCAACGCCGCAGGCGGTCAGGCGCAGTATCGCCTGAGCGAGATCCAGGCCCAGGCGATTCTCGACCTGCGCCTGCAGCGCCTGACCGGGCTCGAGCGCGACAAGATAGTCAACGAGTACGGCGAGATCCTTGACCCAGATCGCCGACCTAAGCGACATCCTTGCCCGCCCGGAGCGCCTGCTGAGCGTGATCCGCGGCGAGCTTACGGAAATCCGCGAGCAGTTCGGCGATGCGCGGCGCACCGAGATCAACTTCGATCATTCGGACCTGACGACCGAAGATCTGATCGAAGATCAGCCGGTGGTCGTGACGCTGTCGCGCGACGGCTACGCCAAATCCCAGCCGACGAGCGAATACCGGCGACAGAACCGGGGCGGCCGCGGCAAGAACGCCACCGCGATGAAGGAAGAGGACTTCATCGAGCGTATGTTCGTCGCGCGCACGCACGATACGCTCTTGTGCTTTTCCAATCGTGGCCGGGTCTACTGGCTGCGGGTGTTTCAGCTGCCACTCGCCGGGCGCGGTTCCAGAGGCAAGCCGATCGTGAACCTGCTGACTCTCGAGGAGGGTGAGCGGATCACGGCGCTTCTGTCCGTGCGCGACTTCACCGCCGAGCAGTGCGTGTTCATGGCCACGCGCCGCGGCACGGTGAAAAAGACCCCGCTCGAAGCGTTCTCGCGGCCGCGCGCTGCCGGCATCATCGCGATCTCGCTCGAGGACGACGACAGCCTGGTCGGCGTCGACCTGACCGAGGGCACGAGCGATGTGATCCTGTGCACCAGCGCCGGCAAGGCGATTCGCTTTGCCGAGCACGACGTGCGGGCGATGGGCCGTGAGGCGGCCGGCGTGCGCGGCATCACGCTGCCGCTCGACCAGGAGGTGAACTCGCTGATCGTCGTGCGCGAGGGTCTGGTTTTGACCGCGTCGGCCAATGGCTACGGCAAGCTCACCGAGGTCGCCGAGTTCCCCCAGCACGGGCGCGGCGGACAGGGCGTGATCGCGCTGCAGATGTCGGAGCGCAACGGACGGATGGTTGCAGCACTGCAGCTTGGCCCCGAGGACGATGTGATGCTGATCAGCCAGGGCGGAACGCTGGTGCGCACCCAGGCAAGCCAGATCTCGGTCCTCGGGCGCAACACCCAGGGCGTGCGTCTGATGCGAATCGAGGACGGCGACAGTCTCGTCGGGCTCGCACGCGTGCCGTTCGTCGATGGCGAAGGCGAGGGCGAGGTGGACGGCGAGGACAGCGAAATCGGCAGCGACACGCCTGCTGATCCCGCCATGCCGCCGGCGGATCCGGTGGGCTAGGGGATGCCTCGAGCCAAGCGGGGCGCCGCGTCGCGACCGGCGCCGGCCAGGCGCAAGGCCACGGCAGGTCGCCCAAAGGCACTCGGGGCGATTCGTGAGCGGATCGATTCGATCGATGCACGCATCGGGGAGCTGATCAGCGAACGCGCACGCCTTGCCCACAGCGTTGGCGACTCCAAGCGCGCCGCCGGCAAGACCGCCGAGTTCTACCGCCCTGAGCGCGAGGCCGAAGTACTCAAGGGCGTGATCGAGCGCAACGACGGGCCGCTCTCCGACGAGGAGATGGTGCGGCTGTTTCGCGAGATCATGTCGGCGTGCCTCGCGCAGCAGGAGCCGCTCAAGGTCGGCTATCTTGGTCCGGAGGGGACCTTCACACAGGCCGCGGTGCTCAAGCATTTTGGCCATTCGGTGCGCGCGCTGCCGCTTGCCTCGATCCGCGAGGTGTTCGCCGAGGTCGAATCCGGCGCCGCCGATTTCGGTGTGGTGCCGATCGAGAACTCGACCGAAGGCACGGTCAACCACACCGTCGACATGTTTCTCGCCTCGACACTCAAGATCTGCGGTGAGGTCGAGCTTCGCGTGCACCAGCATCTGCTCGCGCGCGTATTCGGTCTGAAGTCGATCAAGCGCGTCTGCTCGCATCAGCAGTCGCTTGCCCAGTGCCGCGCCTGGCTCGATGCGCACCTGCCGCGGGTGGAACTGATCGCGGTGTCCTCCAATGCCGAAGCGGCGCGCCGCGCGCGCGATGAGAGCGGCACGGCGGCGATCGCCGGACAGGCCGCCGCGGATGTGTATGGACTGAAGGTGCTGGCCGAGGAGATCGAGGACCGCCCCGACAACACGACGCGATTCCTGGTCATCGGGCGCAAGCTCTTGGCACCGAGCGGGCGTGATCGCACGACGCTGCTCGTCTCGGCCTCCGATGTCGGTGGCCCCGGGGCGCTGCTGCGCCTGCTCGAGCCGCTGGCGACCCACGGCATCAACCTGACCCGCCTCGAGTCGCGTCCCTCGCAGCGCAAGAAGTGGGACTACGTGTTCTTTCTCGACGTGGACGGTCACGCCGAGGATCGGCTGCTCGGTGCGGCGCTCGCCGCGCTCAAGAGCCGGGCGTCGCTGTTTCGCGTGCTCGGCTCCTATCCACGGGCCGTGTTGTGACGGCGGGGGCGGCGGGCTACCGAGTCCGCCCGCAGTCGGCCGTTCATGGTGAGCTCGCGGTGCCCGGCGACAAGTCGATTTCGCACCGCTCGATCGTGCTCGGGAGCCTCGCCGACGGTGTGACCGAGGTGCAGGGCTTTCTGGCGAGCGAGGACTGCCTGTCGACGCTCGGCGCCATGCGCGCGATGGGTGTTGCGATCGAGCGTTTGAGCGCGACCGAGCTTCGCATCCGCGGCGCTGGGCTTAATGGCCTGAATGAACCCGCCTCAGCCCTCGACATGGGCAACGCGGGTACCGCGATGCGCCTGTCGATGGGACTCCTGGCGGGGCAGGCTTTTGACAGCGTGCTGATCGGCGATGAGTCGCTGTCCAGGCGGCCGATGGAGCGCGCTGCGGTGCCGTTGCGCGCGATGGGCGCGTCCATTGCAACGACCGACGGGCACGCGCCGGTGCGCATCGTCGGCGGCAGGCCCCTGAGCGGTATCGAGCACGATCTTCTCGTGCCGAGCGCGCAGGTCAAATCGGCGCTGCTGCTGGCCGGCCTCTATGCGAGCGGCACGACGACGGTCATCGAGCACGCCCCGACCCGGGACCACACCGAGCGGATGCTTCAGGCGTTTGGCGTTGCGATCGGCCGCAGCCCGGGACGCGTCTGGCTTGCCGGTGGTGCGAGGCTTTCGGGCTGTGCGATCAGGGTCCCCGGGGATATTTCCTCGGCGGCGTTCTTCCTGGTCGCCGGTGCGCTCGCGGCCCGTGACGGGCTGACGCTTCGCGGGGTTGGCGTCAACCCGACCCGCACCGGCGTCATCGACATCCTAAAGGCAATGGGCGCGGACATTGAGATCCTGCCCGCGGGTCATACCGGCACCGAGCCCGTCGCGGACCTCACCGTGCGCCAGAGCAGGCTTCAAGGCATAGAGATCGCGCCGGATCTGGTGCCGCTTTCAATCGATGAGTTTCCGGTCCTGCTTATCGCCGCCGCGTGCGCCGAGGGCGAGACGGTGGTGCGTGGCGCGGGGGAGCTTCGGCTCAAGGAGAGCGATCGGATCGCGGTGATGGCCGAGGGTCTGACCCGGCTTGGCGTCGAGGTCGAGACCTATGCCGATGGCCTGCGCGTGGTCGGGGGGAGACTCTCGGGCGGACAGGTCGACAGCCACGGCGATCATAGGATCGCGATGGCGTTTTGCATCGCCTCGCTTCGCGCCGCGGGCGACCTCCTGATCCGCGATGTCGCCAACGTCGCGACCTCGTTTCCGGACTTTCCCGGCGCCGCACGCCAGATCGGCCTTTGCGTGGAGCCCTGGGTTTGAGTTCGGGCGCCGACGACTTGCACACCCCGGCCCCCGTGATCGCGATCGACGGCCCGAGCGGCTCGGGCAAGGGCACGATCGCAAAAAGGGTCGCCACCGCGCTCGGCTGGAGCTGGCTCGATTCGGGCGCGCTCTATCGGATCGTCGGTCTTAAGGGCGAGCGGGCCCGCCTTGGTGTCGACGACGAGGCGGGCCATGCCCGGCTTGCCAGGGACCTGTCGGTGCGTTTTGCGGTGGCCGGGAACGGCGAGGATGAGGTCTGGACCGACGGGCAGAACCTCGCCCCGCTGCTCAGAGGCGAGCACGTCGGGGCGCTCGCCTCCAAGGTCGCGGCCTGGCCGAGCGTGCGAGAGGCCCTGACCGAGACGCAGCGGGCCTTCTGCCGGCCACCGGGACTGGTCGCCGACGGGCGGGACATGGGCTCGGTGATCTTCCCCGGGGCGAGGCTGAAGATCTTTCTCTGCGCGAGCGCCGCGGAGCGGGCGGAGCGTCGCTATAAGCAGTTGAAAGATAAGGGGCTAGATGTTAGCCTTGCCGACCTTTCGCGGGACATTGAGGAACGCGACCGGCGAGACACGCAGCGGGCGGCTTCGCCGCTCGCGCGCGCCGAAGACGCGATCGTCGTTGATTCGACCGGCCGCGGCATTGATGAGGTCGCCTCCGAGGTACTCGGATACGCGGCCGAGCGTGGCTTGGTCACGCGCTGAGGAGCGCCTGCAGGCCTTTTGTTGACCGGATTTTTTGTCGAGCGCCGCCAGGTTGGCGGCAAAAAGGGTGGGTCGCGCGTTGAAGCGTGGCCCGAACATGAACCTAACCCCGTCGTGGCTCGCTTGCGAGCCGATGCGGAGCAACTTACGCCGGGCCGCAGGGCTCGGGAATGAGCAACCTAAAATGACTGAAAGTTTTGCCCAACTGTTCGAACAGAGCCTGGCCAGCCAGCGTTTTCGCCCCGGCCAGATCCTCACCGGCCGCGTGGTCGAAGTCGGACAGGATTATGTAATCGTCAGCGCGGGCTTGAAGTCCGAGGCCGTGATCCCCGCCGATCAGTTCAAGAATGAACGCGGCGAGATGGAGGTGACGGTCGGCGATGACGTCGAGGTCGCACTCGACTCCGTGGAAGACGGTTCGGGCGAGACCCGCCTGTCGCGTGAGAAGGCCAAGCGTGCGCGCACCTGGACGCGTCTGGAGACTGCGTTCACCGAGGCCCAGGTCGTCACCGGCATCATCAACGGCCGCGTCAAGGGCGGCTTCACGGTCGAGATCGACAACATCCGCGCGTTCCTGCCCGGCTCGCTCGTCGATGTGCGTCCCGTGCGCGATCCGTCCTACCTCGAGGGCAAGGTCCTCGAGTTCAAGGTCATCAAGCTCGACCAGAAGCGCAACAACGTCGTCGTGTCGCGGCGCGCCGTCGTCGAGCAGGAGTACTCGGCCGAGCGCTCGGCGCTGCTGGACAACCTGCAGGAAGGCGCGGTCGTCAAGGGCACGGTCAAAAACCTCACCGACTACGGCGCGTTCGTCGACCTCGGTGGCATCGATGGCCTGCTGCACATCACTGACATGGCCTGGAAGCGCGTCAAGCATCCCTCCGAGGTGGTCAAGGTCGGCGATGAGATCGATGTGCGAATTCTCAAATTCGATCGCGAGCGCCAGCGTGTATCGCTCGGCATCAAGCAGCTCGGCACCGATCCCTGGCAGAACATTGCGCGGCGCTACCCGCCGAACACGCGCCTGTGGGGCAAGGTCACCAACATCGCCGACTACGGCTGCTTCGTCGAGATCGAGGAGGGCGTCGAGGGTCTCGTGCACGTCTCGGAGATGGACTGGACCAACAAGAACGTCAACCCGGCCAAGGTGGTGCACGTCGGCCAGGAAGTCGAGGTCATGGTCATCGACATCGACGAGGATCGGCGTCGCATCAGCCTTGGCTTGAAGCAGTGCCAGCCGAACCCATGGAAGGAGTTCGGCGAGAACTACAACCGCGGCGACAAGGTTGCGGGGCAGATCAAGTCGATCACCGATTTTGGCATCTTCATCGGCCTGTCGGGCGGCATCGACGGCCTCGTGCACCTGTCGGACATCTCCTGGGACATCCCGGGCGAGGAAGCGGTACGCAGCTACCAGAAGGGCCAGAACCTGGAGGCGATGGTGCTGGCGATCGATCCCGAGCGGGAGCGCATTTCGCTCGGCATCAAGCAGCTGGCGAAGGATCCGTTCTCCGGTTACATCGCCGAGCATCCGAAGGGCACGATCGTGCGCGGCACGGTCCGCGAGGTCGACGCCAAGGGTGCCATCATTGATCTGGGCGGCGGCGTGGAGGGGTATCTTCGCGCCTCGGAGCTCACCCGCGATCGCGTCGAGGACGCACGCACGGTGCTCAAGGAAGGCGAGGAGGTCGAGGCGAAGTTCACCGGGGTGGACCGCAAGGCGCGCACGATCGCGCTGTCGATCAAGGCCAAGGACATGCACGAGGAGCAGGAAGCCATGCAGGCCTACCGCACCGATGCACCGTCCGCCTCGGGACGAGCCTGGGCGACCTGTTGAAGGAACAGATGACCGATCGCGACGACGTCGAGTAGGAAATCGCGCCCGGCGGCGCTGGAGACGGCTCCAGCGCCAGCGGGTCGCGTGCAGTACCCTGATGGCGGTATTGCGAATCAAGGGTAGCGTCAACAACAAACAATCCCGGACGGCCGCATGACCAAGTCCGAACTGATCGACATTATCAGCGCCAAGCAGAAGCACTTGCCCGCCAAGGACGTGGAACTTGCGGTCAAGCAGATCCTCGAGATCATGAGCGACGCACTCGCTACCGGCGAGCGCATCGAGATCCGCGGGTTTGGCAGTTTTTCGCTGCACTTTCGCCCGCCGCGCCAGGGACGAAACCCCAAGACCGGCGAGGCCGTAGCGCTGCAGGGTAAGCACGTGCCGCACTTCAAGCCCGGCAAGGACCTGCGCGAGCGGGTCAACGACGGGCAGGATCAGCCGATCCGCGAGTGATGGCGGCTCAACGAGCGCCGCGGAGGGCTCGATGTGCCCGCATCGGCCCGTGACCTGGTTGTAGACTTCAGGCGCGCAAACCGTGACCGGCCTCGCGCGGCGCAACGGCGCGTCGGTTATCATGAGCCACCTGTAAATTCCGGTGGTTCTCATGCAGCCCAAACAGAAGATTCGTACCGCGGTATTTCCGGTGGCCGGGCGCGGCACGCGATTCTTGCCGGCGACCAAGGCCTCGCCGAAGGAAATGCTCCCCATTGTCGACAAGCCGCTGATCCAGTACGCGGTCGAGGAGGCGCTTTCGGCCGGTGCGACCCACCTCGTATTCGTTACCGGCAGTTCCAAACGCGCGATCGAGGACCATTTCGATTCCGACCCCGAGCTTGAGGCCGCGCTCGAGGCCCAGGGCAAGCACGAACTCGTCAAATCGCTGCGCGGCATCCTGCCGGGTTCGGCGACCTGCATCTATATCCGCCAGCCGGCGCCGCTCGGGCTCGGCCACGCCGTGCTTTGCGCTCAGCCCGTGGTCGGCGATCAGCCTTTTTTCGTCCATCTGGCCGACGACCTGATCGACGCGAAGGTTGCCTGCCTCGCGCAGATGGCCGAGCAGTACGAGGAGCGCCATGCGAGCATACTCGGGGTGCAGACGGTCGCCGCCAACGAGACCGACAAGTACGGCATCGTCGCCTCGACACCAGTCACCGCGCGTCTGTCCAGGGTCAGCCAGATCGTCGAGAAGCCACGGCCGGACAAGGCGCCATCGACTCTCGCCGTGGTCGGCCGCTACATCCTCACACCTGCAATCTTCGACAAGCTCGCGACGATTGGCCGTGGCGCCGGGGGCGAGATCCAGCTCACCGACGGGATCGCGGCGCTGCTTGCCGACGAGGCGGTGTACGCCTATGCCTTCGAGGGCAAGCGCTACGACTGCGGCAGCAAGCTCGGCTATCTGGAGGCCACCGTCGAATACGCGCTCAAGCACCCAACCCTCGGTGAACCCTTCGCCAACCTGCTCGCGCGCCTGCTCGAGGCGAGGCTGCGCGGTCCGGCGCACTAGCGGCTATCTAAGCTGCGCGCCGCGCGGCTACACTGACGCGCATCGACGCTCGGCACCCCGCTGAGTCGTGCCGGGAGTTTAAGCGATGGCCGAGCAGCCCGAGCTCAGGCGCGGACTGGGACTTTACGGCGCGATCGCCGTCAACGTTGCCAACATGATCGGCACCGGCGTGTTCCTGAAAAGCCGGGTCATGACCTGCAACGTCGGCAGCGCCTCGACGGTACTCGTGGTATGGCTCGCGGCGGGCCTGCTCGCCCTTGCCGGCACCTTCGTCTACTCGGAACTTGCGGCGATGATGCCGGCCGCCGGCGGTGACTACGTCTACGTCAGGCGCGCCTACGGGCGCCTGGCCGGGTTTCTCAATGGCTGGACCAACCAGTTCATGCGCGCCGCCTCACAAGCAGCGCTCGCTGCGGGGCTTGCGATCTTCATGAACGTTGCGCTCACCGGCGCGCTCGAACGACAGCATTATTTCGTCTTTGCCGGCAGCCACGTGTTTACGGGCCTGACGCTCGTCGCGCTAGTGACGATAAGCTGCGTGACACTTTTGAACTGCGCCTCGGTTGCGAGCAGCGGCGGCACCGCGCTCGCGCTCACCGTGGCCAAGGTTGGCCTCGTGCTGCTGGTTTCGATCGTTGCGTTCGCCTCAGGAGGCGATTTCGCCCATCTTGCGCAGTCGGGTCTTGGCGGTGCCTGCGAGGGAGTGGAGCCAAGCGCGCGCGGCGGCCTGGCCGGGTTCGGGGCGGCGATGTTGGGCGCGCTGTGGGCCTACGACGGCTGGAACAACGTCGCGCCATTGGTCGGTGAGCTAAAGGACCCGCAGAAAAACGCGCCACGCGCGTTCATCGGCGGCACGCTCGTGGTGGGTTCGTTGTATCTGCTGGCGAACGTCGGCTATTTCTACGTGCTCACACCGCTTGAGGTCGCAAGCGTCCCTTTGACCTCGTCGGTTGCAACGGTCGTGCTCGCCCGATTCTTTGGCCCGCTCGCGGTGACCCTAATGGCCGTTGCGCTGATGATTTCCTCGTTCGGCGCCCAGCACGCGAGCATGCTTTCGGGCACGCGCGTCTCCTTCGCAATGGCCCGCGATGGGTTGTTCTTTCGTTCCTTTCAGAGGCTCAGCGCGCGCCACGTACCGGTGCGCGCCGTGCTGCTGCAGGGCGGCTTTTCGGCGCTGCTGGTCCTCGCCGGCAGCTACGACACACTGACCGATGCGGCGATGTTCGCAGCCTGGATCTTCTACGGCCTGACCGGTGCGGCTCTTTTTGTGCTCAGGCGCCGTGAGCCCGACGCTTTGCGACCCTACCGCGCCTTCGGTTATCCATTGCTGCCCGCGGTTTTCGTACTCGTCACGGTTGCGATCCTCCTGAATACCTTTGTTGCAACGCCGCATCAGGCTTTGGAAAGTGTTGTGATGCTGCTCGTCGGGCTGCCGTTCTATCTGTACTGGTCGCGGCGCGGCGAAAGCGCCGATCGCCAATGACCCGCGCGACGCAAAGTGCGCGACGCTCAAGGCGCAGCGGCTTTCAAGTTTGGCCGCCGCGCGCACCAGGCTGGCTTTGAGCGACGGTCGGGGAGGCATCGGGCTTTGCCGCGGCAAGCGACGCGGGCAGCGCAGGATGATCGCGCCGGTTGCGGTACTGGATTCGCGATCGGCTCTGCCCAAGGTTCGGCATGCGTTTGTCGCAGCGGACTCGCGCATTGTCGGCGACACGCAACAGAAGGTCGCATTTGGGTCCGGGCGACGGCTCGCCAGCGTTGCGATAAGCTAACTGCGAAGTCCTGTTGGTCGAACATCGCCACCCGCTGGTGGCCTGATACCTGTGTCACGAGGGGGGCCTGATGTCCAAAGTGCAATCGACGACCGGGAAGAACCCGGGACGTTCCGCCGTACTCGCCTGTGCCGTCGCAGCCGCACTGATCAGTCATCCAGCAAGTCTTCGGGCGCAATCGGCCTCCGCGCAAACCGGCTCACTGCAAGAGGTCGTCGTCACCGCGACGCGGCACGAGGAACAACTGAGCAAGGTTCCGGTCAGCGTCTCGGCGTTCACGCAAGACACGATGGACCAGAAGGGCATCAAGGATTTCACCGACATCGTGCGCTTCACGCCGGGACTCACGATCGACCAGTCCGGCACCAACGACATCTCGATTCGCGGCATCTCCTCCTCTGGCGGGGCCGGCACGACCGGCATCTACCTCGACGACACGCCGATCCAGATGCGCTCGCTCGGCTTCAACCCGGACGACACGCTGCCGAAGACCTTTGATCTTGACCGGGTCGAGGTACTGCGCGGGCCGCAGGGCACGCTGTTCGGCTCAGGTTCCGAAGGCGGCACGGTGCGCTACATCCTGACCCAGCCGAGCCTGACCAGGGAGTCGACTTACGCGCGCAGCGAGCTCTCCTACACGAAATACGGCGAGCCGAGCGAGGAGGCGGGCCTCGCTCATGGCGCGCCGATCATCGACGGCGTGCTCGGCTATCGCGCGAGCCTCTGGTATCGCCACGACGGTGGCTGGATCGACCGTGTGGATCCAACCACGGGCCAGGTTGTCGATTCCAACGCCAATAGGTCCGATGCGATTACCGCGCGGCTCGCATTTCTGTATGCGCCGAGTGATTCTGTGACGATCTCGCCGAGCATCTTCTACCAGAACAACCGCAAGCACGACGTATCGACCTATTGGCTGAGTTCCGGCAATCCGGCCGATGGCCAGTACAACAACGCCAATCCCGATCGCACGCCGATACCCGACGAGTTCTATCTGCCGGCGCTGAAGATTGAAGCTGATTTTGCCAAATCGCGCTTCATTTCCAACACCTCCTACTACCATCGCAAGGAGGAGACGGGCTACGAGGGCACCGTCTACAATCTGAGCTTCTACCAGAGCCTCGGGTGGCCGGCCGCCTACAATGCCGGTACGACCTACATTCCGCTGACGTTCACGAACCCTGCCGACTACCCGCTGCTCGATCAGAACGGGGTGCACCTGCCGGCCGGGTTTACGAACTACCGCTCGCCGGCGACGATCGAGAACCAGCAGGAAAGCGTGACGCAGGAGTTTCGCCTGGAGTCGACCGACCCCGAGAGCCGCTATACGTACACGATCGGTGCGTTCTGGCAGCTGTCGCGCGAGTACAGCCTCGAGGAGATCCACGACCCGATGGGCAATGCGTTCCTCGCTGACCTGTTCGGCCTGCCGCTCGGTTCGCAGGCACTGGGCGGCGACTGCGCGACGATGGCGGTGCCGACACCGACCTGCCAGATCTTCGGCCTCAACACGCTTGCCAACGGCGATGCGTATTACAACTCGAATACCGCCCACGATCGCCAGCTCGCCGGATTCGGCGAAGTCGGCTACAAGCTGACCGATGCGTTGAAGCTGTCGCTCGGCGGGCGCTATTCGATCAGCTCGTTCAGCCTGAACCATTTCGCCGATGGTCCGGAAAACTACAATCCGTCCTCGGCGAGCCCGAGCGCGAAGGAGAACAAGTTCACGCCCAAGGCGGGGCTTTCCTGGCAGGTCGACCCGCAGAATCTGTACTACGCGACCTATGCCAACGGCTATCGTGCCGGCGGCGCGAACGCACCGCTTCCATCGTTCTGCACCGCGGGCCTCGCCGCCGAAGGCTATCCGAACGGCGCGCCCGGCACCTACAAGTCGGACACCACGCAAAGCTTCGAACTCGGTGCCAAGAACAATCTTCGAACCAGTGCGCATTGCGTCCAGCGTCTACTACATCAAGTGGAACGACATTCAGCAAAATGTTTATGTCGCGGGGAACTGCGGTCTGCAGTTCACCGGCAATTTGGGGACCGCGGTGGCCAAGGGCTTTGATTTGCAGGCCGATGCGCAAATCGGCGGCGGCCGCTCAATCGAGGCTTCGTTCGGCTATACCAGTGCGCGCTTCACCAAGAACTCCGCCGGCAATTTAGCCGTCGACGGCGACGCGATCTCCGGCGAAGCGGCAATCAATTACAGCCCCGGCACGAATCCGCCCTGGACCATCGCGATCGGACCCCAATATGATTTTACGATCAAGGAGCACGATGCGTTCGTGCGGGCCGACTGGGAATACTCGAGCCGCAATCCGTGGCTCGCGCCGGTGCAGGATCCGCATTCGGCGCAGTATACGGGCAACACGCTGACGCAGATCTCACCGACGCTGCCTGCAACGGGGTACCTGCAGTTTCGCTCCGGGCTCAGCCTCGGCGACTGGCAGCTCGCGCTGTTCGTCGACAACCTGACCAACTCGCACACGATAACGAACTATGCGCGCTCGTTCACCGACTCCTACAATCCGGTGCAGTTCAACACCCCGCCCGGTGCGGTGCCGCTGCCGCAGTACAACTACTACTCGTTCCGCCCACTCACCGTCGGAATCACCGCGACGTTTCGCCACTGAAGGCCGCGCGCGGTCATCGCTGGAACCGTTGCGACGGGCGGTGCGCGGGATGCGAGCTCGTGCCGGCGCGAGGCAAAAGGGTAATTCGCCGCGCGCCGGTGCGCTTGGTGCAAGGTCTCGCATGATTTGCCGCGGCACGCGGTTTGCCTGCGTTAAAATGCCGCCAGAGCATGATCGTTTGGGGGGACTCCGATGATGCGAGGCGCGTGCAGCGGGTTTGCCGGATTGCTCGTGGCTGCGATGATGATCGCGGCGCCGGCCCGTGTCTCGGTCGCCCAGGGAAGTTCCGCGCCGGGTGCCAGCCAGGGCGATGCCGCGCGCAATGAGCGCTTGCGCTTTGAGCCGTTTCGGGTCGAGGCAAGGACGAGCACGGGATCGGTGACCATTGCGGGCAGCGCGCTTGCCTACCAGGCGGTGGCCGGCACGCTGATCGTGCACCCGAAGGGCTGGGACGATGTGCCGAAAGATCCGAAGGCCGAGAAGGACGCAGCGCCGGCGAGCGACGCGGGGAGGGTCGCAACCCGAGCGCCGAGGCGTCGATGTTCTACGTCGCTTTATTTCAAGAGCGGCCCCGGTGTGCGGCCGCTGACCTTTGTGTTCAATGGCGGACCGGGCTCCGCCTCGTTATCGTTGCACATGGGGGCCTTCGGACCCCGACGGATCGTGACCTCAACCGACGCGCACACTCCGGCCGCGCCGTATTCGCTCCTCAACAATGATTCGAGCCTGCTTGACGTGACGGATCTGGTGTTCATCGATGCGCCCGGCACCGGTTTTAGCCGGATTGCCGGCAAGGACGCCGAGAAGGCCTTCTTCGGTGTCGATGGCGATGCCTATGCGTTCGGCGAGTTCATCCAGCAGTTCTTGAGCCGCTACGGGCGGTGGAATTCGCCAAAATACCTGTTCGGCGAGTCGTATGGCACGCCGCGGGCGGCCGTGCTGATCAACCAGCTGCAAAGCGACCGCTCGATCAACTTCAACGGCGTAATCCTCCTGTCGCAGATCCTTGCCTTTGACCTGAGCGCCGACCGGCCGACCGCCAATCCTGGCATCGATACGGCGTACCAGACGGTGCTGCCGACCTACGCCGCCACCGCCTGGTACCACCATCGGCTGCCCGGCGAGCATGCGAATCTCGAGGCGCTGCTTTCGGAGGTCGAGCAGTTTGCGATGGGCGACTACGGGCGCGCCCTGGCGCAGGGATCGGAGCTTTCCGGTGAGGCGCGCCGCGCCGTGGGCGCGAAGAAGATGAGTACACGGGCCTGCCGGTTGACTACATACTGAAGGCCGATCTTCGCATCGACGGCGGCGAGTTTCGCCAGACGCTTCGGGCGACACGGCCGTTGCGGTCGGACGCCTGGACTCGCGCTTCTCGGGGCCTGTGCTCGAGCCGCTCGCGCAGCGCGCCGACTATGACCCGCAGGCCTCGGCGATCAGCTCTGCCTACGTCGCGGCGTTCAACGAGTATGTGCGAAAGACACTCGGCTACGGCGAGGACAAGACGTTCAGGCCGCGCCTGACTACCTTTCGGACCTGGAACTGGCAGCACCAGCAGCCCGGCCAGGCGCAATCGGGCACCACCGCGCTTGGCTTTAACGTGATGCCGACCTCGCCAATGCGATGAAGACGAACCCGAATCTGAAAATCCAGCTGCACGCCGGGTACTTTGATCTCGCGACCCCTTTCTACGAGGGCGTCTACGAGATGCATCACCTGCCGATTCCACAAAGCCTGCAGGCGAACATCGAGTACCGGTTCTACGATTAGGGAGGACATGGTCTACGCCAAGGAGACATCGCTTAGGAGCCTGCACGACAACGTCAGTGCATTCATCCGCGCGACGAGTCGGCCGGCGACCTGAGGTTTTGGCAGTCAGCGGTGTCCAGCCGCCAATCGGGGGCTTCATGATTTTTGCTTTGCGCAGGATGGTTCTTTTCGGTCTTGGACTGGCGCTCGCGGCCGCAGCGCTTGCCGGTGAACCCGGCAAGCCGCAGTACGGCAGCTACGGGTCCGATGAAGCCGGCATGGATCAGTCGGTACGCCCCGGGCGAGGACTTCAACCGTTATGCGAACGGCACCTGGATCAAGGAGGTCGTGATCCCCCCGGACCGTTCCTACTGGGGCGACTGGGACATACTCCGCGAGCGGGCCTGGGTCCAGGTCCGGGACATCCTCGAGGCAGCGACAAAAAGCCCGGCACCGCCCGGCAGCAAGCTGCGCAAGATCGGCGACTACTACAGTTCCTTCATGGATGAGCGCGCGGTTGAGCGCGAGGGCGCGAAGCCTCTTGCGGCCGCGCTCGATGCGATCCGCCAGATCGGGGACTACCGGGCACTGGCGACGGCGATGGGCAACGCGGTCAAGGTTGGCGTTTCGATGCCGATCGACGTCTTCTTCTTCGCGGATTTCAAGAATTCGGATACGGGTTCGGCGTATCAACCAGGGGCTGGCAGCGCGCTGCACGCCGACCGCGCGGTTCGCAACTTGATGCTCTACGCCTCGATCCCGTTCGAGCGGGCGATCGTGAGCGCGACCTCGGCCCCCGCGCGTCTGCTGGGGCTCGAAGGCGAGTGCGGCACGATCGCACGCGGCAAGCGAGCCGACCTTTCGATCTGGAGCGACCAGTACGAGATTCTCGCCACGATCGTGGGCGGAGAGCCCGTCCACGGAGCCCAGCATTTCACCAGCCCCGAGGCGACGATCCCGCGCTAGCGCGTTCGCTACGCTGCGCCGCCCAGATACGCGGCGCGAACGGCTTCGCTCGCCATCAGGTTCGCGGCCGAGTCCTGAAACGCGATCTTCCCGACCTCGAGCACGTAGCCACGGGAGGCGATGCTCAGCGCCTGGCGCGCGTTCTGTTCGATCAGCAGGATCGTCGTGCCGGCCGCGTTGATCTCGCGGATCACGCCGAAGATCGTCTGCACGAGGATCGGCGAGAGGCCGAGCGACGGCTCGTCGAGCATCAACAGCCGCGGCTTCGACATCAGCGCGCGCGCCATGGCCAGCATCTGCTGCTCGCCGCCCGAGAGCGTCCCGGCCTTCTGTCCCAGACGCTCCTGCAGGCGCGGAAAGATCGTCAGCACGCGTTCGAGATCGCTCTTGATCTCGGTCGCCGACTTGCGGATGAAGGCGCCGAGCTCGAGATTCTCGCGCACGGTCATTCGCGAGAAAACTCGCCGGCCTTCGGGCGAGTGTCCCAGACCCAACTTGACGATTTGATCGGGCGACACGCGCAGCAGATCCTGGCCGTCGAAGCGGATCGAACCTCTCCCGGGCCGCACCAAGCCGCTGATCGCCCGCAGCGTCGTCGTCTTGCCGGCTCCGTTCGCTCCGATGAGCGTGACGATCTCGCCCTCTTCGACCTTCAGGCTGATCCCTTCCAGCGCGCGGATGCGGCCGTAGGAACACTCGATCTTGTCGACCTCGAGGAGCGCCACGCTCAGGCCGCTCCTTCGGCCCGGCCGAGATAGGCTTCGATCACGCGCTCGTCGTTGCGAACTTCCACGGGGAGACCCTCGCAGATCTTCTCGCCGTGGTCGAGGACGGTCACCCGCTCGCTGACGTTCATGACCAAGTTCATGTCGTGCTCGATCAGGAAGACGGTGACGCCGGTGTCGCGGATCCGCCGGATGAGCTTGATGAGATCTTCCTTCTCCTTCGGGTTCATGCCGGCGGCCGGCTCGTCGAGCAGCAGCAGCTTGGGATCGCTGGCGAGCGCGCGCGCGATCTCCAGACGGCGCTGGTGGCCGTAAGGCAAGTTTCGCGCGTAGTTGTCCGCGTCGCGCTCGAGATCGACGAAACGCAGCAGCTCGCGGGCGCGTTCGCGCACGATCTTCTCTTCTTTGCGCTGGCGCGGCGTGTGGAGCAGCGATTCGAAAAGCTGGCAGTGCATGCGCGAGTGACGGCCGGTCATCACGTTGTCGAGCGCCGACATGAAGGCGAAGAGGCGGATGTTCTGAAAGGTCCGCGCGATCCCCAGGGCCGTCACCTTGTCGGTGCGCAGCCCGTTGATCGTCTGCCCTTCGAGCTCGATCCGCCCGTTGGTCGGCGTATAGATGCCCGTGATCAGGTTGAAGACGGTCGACTTGCCAGCCCCGTTGGGGCCGATCATCGCGACGATGCTGCCGGGTACGATCTCGAAGGAGAGGTCGTTGACGGCGACCAGGCCGCCGAAGGCCTTGCGCACGTCGGTCAGCTTGAAAAAGGTCATTATACGGTCAACCCCGGGCGCTCTTCGTACTCCTCCTGCTCTTGCGACGCCAGATGCGGATCCTTCATGGCCTCCTTGAACTCGGCCTTGCGCTGGCGGCTCGGGATGAGACCCTCGGGGCGGAACAGCATCATCGCGACCAGGATGAAGCCGTAGAGCATGAAGCGATAGTTCGTGAAGTCGAGGTGCAAGCCGACGGACTGCGCGAGCGCCGTCGATTGGGGCAACAGGAAGCTGTTGATGAACGAGAGGATGAAGCTGCCGACGATCACGCCCACGATGTTGCCCATGCCTCCGAGCACGAGCATCGAGAGCACCAGCACGCTGACGTTGAACTGGAACTGGTCGGGCGAGACGAGGTCGAGCTTGGCGGCGTAGACGCAGCCGGCCATGCCGCTGAACGAGGCGCCGAGCGCGAAGGCGGCGAGCTTGGTCGTCGTCGTGTTGACGCCCATGTGCCGCGCCGCCAGTTCGTCCTCGCGGATCGCCATCCAGGCGCGCCCCAGACGGCTGTTCTGCAAGTTGCTCGCGAGCAGGATGGCGATCGCGATCAGGGCGATGATCACGTAGTAATACGGCGTCGCGCTGAAACCGAAGGCGCGTCCGAAGA
Source organism: Vulcanimicrobiota bacterium (assembly GCA_963834485.1). Lineage (GTDB taxonomy): Bacteria > Vulcanimicrobiota > Vulcanimicrobiia > Vulcanimicrobiales > Vulcanimicrobiaceae > CAWICD01. The sequence continues at coordinate 244,594 of CAWICD010000005.1, read as the reverse complement.
ACGAGGGCTGGTCGAGCGAGCTGATGCCGTTGGGGCCGTTCGTCCACTGCGAGAGGTTGAGGAACGTCTGCGGAACGATCTCACCGAACCCGAGCGTCACGATCGCCAGATAGTCGCCGCGCAGCCGCAGCGTCGGCGCGCCGAGCAGGATGCCGAAGATCGCGGCGATCGCCGACGCTAGGAAGAGCATCACCCAGAAGGGGATGTGGATCTCGAACTGCTGGCTCGAAAGCAGCGCGAAACTGTAGGAGCCGATCGCAAAGAAGGCGGCGTAACCGAGGTCGAGGAGCCCGGCGAAGCCGACGACGATGTTGAGCCCCAGCGCCAGCAGGATGAACGCCCCGGCGTTCGTCAGGAAGTCGACGTGCGCGTTGTTGTGGTCGAGCAGCGGATAGACGAGCACCAGGAGGCCGAGGGCGGCGATCCCCAGACCCTTGAGCATCCGTTTGTCCAAGGCTTAGACCTTCTCGGGGAGCGACTCCCCGAGCAGCCCGGAAGGCCGGAAGACGAGCACGAGGACGAGGACCGAGAAGACGACGACGTTGCTCCATTGCGCCCCGGAGGGGATGTACTGCGTCGCGATCGCCTCGATCAGCCCGATGAGGAACCCGCCGAGCATGGCGCCCGCGACGTTGCCGATCCCGCCCAGCACAGCGGCGGTGAAGGCCTTGAGCCCCGCTTCGAAACCGTTGAAAAACCACGTCGTGCCGTAGTAGATGCCGCTCACGAAGCCCGCGGCGCCGGCCAGCGCGCTGCCGATCAGGAACGTGACGGCGATCGTGGTGTTGATGTTGATGCCCATCAGCTGGGCGGCGTCCCGGTCCTGCGCCGTGGCGCGCATCGCCTTGCCCATCTTCGTGTTGTAGATGAAGAGCTGCAAGGCGACCATCATACCGATCGCGACCGCGATGACCAGGACCGATTTGGCCGAGATGGCGACGTTGCCGAGCTGCAGCGAGGGATTCGGAAAGAACTCCGGCAGCGGGATCGGCGAGGGACCTTTCCAGAGCTGCATCACGTTCTCGAGGATGAACGAGACGCCGATGGCGGTGATCAGCGGAGCGAGCCGCGGTGCGTTGCGCAGACGCCGGTAGGCCAGCCGCTCGATGAGCACGCCCGTGATGCCGCAGAGCAGCATCGAAGCGACGACGACGAGCACGATGACGCCCAGCAGCGTGAATCCGTGAAGCTCGCCCGTAACCCCGATTCCGGTCAGGATCGCGAGCGAGAAGAATGTGCCGAGCGTGTAGACGTCGCCGTGCGCGAAGTTGATCAGTTCGATGATCCCGTAGACCATCGTGTATCCGAGCGCAATCAGCGCATAGATGCCGCCGAGTGACAACCCGTTGATGAGCTGCTGGAGAAGAACATCCAAATCTACGGGATCCTTTTTTTGTAAAGAGCCGCGGCTCGTGCCTCCGGAACGTTTCCGGCGCGACCGCGCCGGAAACGCTCCAGAGGCCTTATCGCGAGAGAGCTATTCCGAGCTCTCGGAGATCTGGTCGAGGAACTTGGCCTTGCCGTCTACGATCTTGTAGACGCTGAGGATACCGGCCGTCGTGTCGCCGTTCTTGTCGAAGCCGACGACGCCGATCGGAGTCGAGGCACCCTTGGTGGCCGCGATGTACTTGAGAACCGCAGCGCGCGTCGGCAGCTTGCCGCCGCCGGCCTGGATCGCCTTCTCGACCGCCGCGACCTCGATCAGTCCGATCGCGTAGGCGTTGGCACTGTACGGGCCGACGTCGCTGCCCCAGCGCTTCTTATACTGAGCGATGAAGGACTGAGCGCTCGGGAGCTTGGTCACGTCGGGCGCGGCCACCGTGTAGTAGGCGCCGTTCGCCTGGGTGCCGGCCGTCGAGAGGAACGTGTCGTCGCTGATGCCGTCGCCGCCGAAGAAGCCGACGCTTCCGAGGCCGACGTCAGCCATCTGCTTGCGCAGGAGTCCGCCGCCCGTGACGGTCGTGCCGCCGTAGAAGATCACGTCGGGCTTGAGGCTGCCGGCCTTGGTCAGCAACGCCTTGAAGTCGGTCTGGCCCTTGGTGAGGTGCTCGTGGCCGAGGACCGTTCCGCCGTCCTTCTTGAAGTCGGCTTCGAACACGTCGGCCAGACCCTTGCCGTACGTCTCGTCGTCGTCGATGACGAAGGCCTTCTTATATCCGTACTTGCGCGCGAACTCGGCACCCGCGGCGCCCTGGCGGTCGTCGGTCGTGCAGACGCGGAAGTACGCGACGGTGTCCGGATGGGACGTGCGCAGCTTGAGCGCGTCGGGGCCCTTCGTCAGGCCGGGGTTCGTGTTGGAAGGCGAGATCTGCGCCAAACCCGCATCGTTGGTGATGGGGATCTCGGCCTTGGCGACGTTCGAGTTGAACGGCCCGAGGACCGCGAGCACGGCCGGATCCGATACGAACGCCTTGATGTTTTGGGCTCCCTGAGCCGGATCGTGCGCGCCCTGGACGGCGTCGTCCAGATCGTAGACCTGGAACTTGAAACCGCCGGGAACGCCCTTGGCGTTGGCCTGCTCGATCGCGAGCACGAAGCCGTTGCGGGTGGGGATTCCGTTCGAGGCGTCGCCGCCCGAGAGGGGAAGGTCGACCCCGAGCTTGATGACCTTATCGTCCGCGAGCGTTGCCATGGGAAACGCCGTGCTGACCATCGCTGTGATCAGCGCGGCGGTCGCAAGTCGAACGCCAGCGCTAAGATGACGCATCCTGACCTCCAAAGTCATGAGATGGGAAAGGGAGAAACTATGAAATCATAACGTAGCGGGACGATACTGCCGTTCCGCAATGCAAGAAAACCCCTCTACGGCCGAACGAGGCGGCATCCCTTCGACCATATGACTCAACCGTTCGTCCATACGGCTCAACCGTCGACCCGGCCGGCCAAATCGTGAAACCTTGGACCGCAGCCGCGGTGCTGGCCGGCGGGCTCCTCTATGCGGCCGCTCTGAGCCAGTCGTTCTATGAATTGACGTCGCCGTCGTACCTTTCGTGGCACGTCCTCCTGCGAAAAGCCTACAGCGTCGCCGCGTTCGCGACCGTCGGCTACCTGCTGCGGCGCTCCCTCGCGGAACACGGCCGCTCGAGGGTCGTCCTGCCCTGCGTCGCCGGGGTGGCGCTCTACAGCGCGCTGATCGAAGCGGGGCAATTCCTTGCAGGCAGCCGCGAAGGCTTGGCTTGGAACGCCTTCGACGTGGCCTGCGGCGCTCTCGGCGGCCTCATCGCCGTCGCCGACCGGCTGCTGGCCCGGCGCCCGAAGCGCGAGCCGCTCGTGAAGACGTAAACCTTCTGTTAAAAAACGCGCGGATCGCCGGACCGTTCCCAGGCCCGGGCTGGATCGAGGGAGGCTGGAGCGGCCTGCGGCGCAAGAGCACCCGCGATCAGCTGAGTCGCTGAAGCAGAGCGGCGGCCGATCGTCCCGGCATCATCCGCAGCGTCAGCGGCGGCTTTCGATAGGCGAGGGCGCCGGCGTAGGCCGTCCCGAGGGCGAGGTCGTGCATCGTCCAGGCCCGGGCTTGGCCGCGATCGCCGCCGACGTGAAGCAGGCGGGCGGCCTCTCCCGGCCGCAGGGTGACTCGGAACCGGTCCAGCGGCGCGGAGAGACCCTCGCCGGTCGCTTTGATGAAGGCTTCCTTGCGCGTCCAGCAGCGGAAGAACGCGAGCTCGCGCTCGGCAGCGGAGAGCGCCCTCAACTCCTGGCGCTCTTCCGTGCAAAAGAACCGCTCGGCGATCTCGTCCAGACGCTCGACGGGACGCACGGCCTCGACGTCGAGGCCCAGCTCGCAGTCGCGCGCGAAGGCGAAGAGCGCGAAGCCGCCGGAGTGCGACACGTTGAAATCGAGCGGCGCCCCGCTCGCAAGCCGGGGTTTGCCTGCGGCCCCGTAGGCGAACGCGATCTCGGCGGGCGGCTCCCCGGCGTAGGCGCCGAGCAATATCCGCAGCGCGCCGCGAGCCAGGACGAAGGCGCGGCGGTCCCGCTCGAAACGCAGACGCGCGGCCCGCTCCCGCTCGTCTTCCGCGAGCAGCTGCGCGAACTCGGCCAGAGCGGCCGCGTCCTCGTCCAAGCGAACGGACCATACGTGGACCTCCGCGCCGTAGTCGGGCAGAGGCGGAAGAAAACCAGGCTCGCGCATGTCTTGAGCGTTCCTCGCCGAGTGCATCGAACGCCTGGAGACGGCTAGGAACGGACAGCTCGCGAACCGCGCCGTTGAAGGTCAGCTCGACGCCGATCGCGCGCGCCGCGCGTCGAGGAGTCCCTTGACTCTCTTCTGACCTGGCAAGCGAACGACAGTACGACACCACCAATCGCCGACGCCGTTTGCTTGCGCTCGAGCGGCGAACGCCGCAAGCTCGCACGTTAGTGATGCGCACTTATCGATTTCTCAAACTGAAATTAGGGCGTAAGGCTCAAGACACGGGAATGCGTCTTACCGTATGCTCACTGCACGCTGTAAAGCTATTGGGCGTTCCCTTGTCGCCCTTTTTATTTCTGGATTTCTTTTTTGCACGAGCTCAAGCAGCCGTCCCTTCTCATAGGATCGGGACCGGTCCGAACGCGTACTCACGGCCGAAACGGATTGCAACTGCGGTCCGCTTCACGCACGCGGCGGATGCGTGCTCCGTACGCGACCAAGCGCCGAATCCCCGCCGTCACGTCCCCAGGCGACGTTCATCAGCATCGGTGAGTCTTCGTGTACGAGTTCTTGCATACACTGCCACCTCAGAACGTTCCGAGTGCAGAGGCGCTTCGATTCGCTTTCAGCCGCGAAGTTCGGGATCGCTCGCAAGCACTGCGTTTAAGCGGTGAAGCCTGGGATTCCAATCGGACCGGCGCGCTCGAACTTCGCGACTTCCTGGACGGTCTGCCGCTCGAGGAGGCTCGCGACGTACGGCCTCACGCGGCGAGCGACGACGGCGTCCACGATGGTTTCTTTTATATAAAGCGCGTAGACGGCGTTCGCTCGGCCATTTTTCTGCGCAGTCTCGTCTGGACGAACAGGCTGCTGCTCCTCGATATCGAGGAAAGTCCTTTCCAAATCTGCACGGATCAGTTGGACCTCGTGGATCGCGCGCTCGCCGCCATCCAAGCCTGGACTCTCGGCGTAACGCACGCTCCGGCAAGACGGGTAGCAATCTGGAAGAGCGCGGGCGGTCCCTATCGTTCGATGCGGCGCTGGATACGCGGCCATCAGATATTTTCCGCCCTCACTCAGGGCCTGCTGGCTGCGCTCGGCGAATTGCGGGGCGCCCTCTCGCGCGGCGACGGCCCTTCCGCCGATGTCGCCGTCGATCTGATCGTCGTGCTCCTGCGCGGCGCCGGAGCCTCCTTACGATTCACCGGCGACATGCCTTCCGACGACTATCTCAACATCATTCGCCCGAGCATGGCTCCGCCGCTCGTCCCGGAGACGTTCAGCGGCGTTCTCTCGAGCGATCACCGCTGGTTTCTCCGGGTGCTGCGAGAGATGAAACCGGCGCTCGACTCGCTGCGTGCGCAGAGACCGGAACATCACGCGAGCATCGCGCAGGCCGTTGCCGGCGTGTACGACAGTCACAAGTTCGTATGCGACCGCCTGGTCGGCAAGTCGCCGAGCCTCATGATGTCCAGCAGCGACAACAATGCATCCGGCGCCGAGCAGATCGAGCACTTCAAGAAACTCCGCATGAGGGTTTTCGAACAAGGTCACGATTCACCGGCGCCACGCGAAGAGACGAACAGCATTCACGCATGAACGCTTTCCAAGCAGAAACAGCACGGCGCGGCGTAGCGATCGTCGGCCTCAGCGGACGATATCCCGGCGGCGCGGAAACGCCGGCTAAGCTCTGGGAAAATCTCAAAGCCGGGATCGACGCGGTCGGCGAGGCCCGCGGCGACCGCTGGGACCTCGGTCATCACCATCCCGATCCGGCGCGCCCGGAGCGCGTCTACACGCGCGCCTGCGGCTTGCTCGAGCGCATCGACGCCTTCGATCACGAGTTCTTCGGTCTCTCGCCGCGCGAAGCGCGCCAGGTCGACCCGCAACAGCGCCTGCTGCTCGAGCTCGCCTGGGAGGCCCTCGAAGACGCCTCGATCCCGCGCAGCCGGATCGCGGGCACCGACGCCGGCGTGTTCGTCGGAATCTCGAGCAACGACTACGCCTCCCTCGTCGGCCCGCAAGGACCCGACGCCTACTCGAACACCGGCAGCTCGTTCAGCATCGCAGCGAACAGGATCTCGTACTTCCTCGATCTGCACGGCCCGAGCATGGCGATCGACACGGCCTGCTCCTCGACGATCGTCGGCGTGCACCAGGCGTGCACCAGCCTCTTGGCGGGGGACTGCTCGATCGCCTTAGCGGGCGGCATCAGTCTCCTCGTCCACATCCGGCCGTGGCTCGGATTCGCCAAGGCGTCGATGCTCTCGCCGACCGGACGCTGCAAGAGCTTCGACGCCAGCGGCGACGGATACGTGCGCTCCGAGGGCGGCGGAATCGCCGTCCTCAAGACGCTCGAAGCAGCCGAACGCGACGGCGACGCGATCTACGGAGTGATTCTGGCCAGCGGCGTGAACTCCGACGGCCACACCCTGGGCCTCTCGATGCCCAACGTCGACGCGCAAGAGCGCCTGCTGCGCAAGGTCTACGCGGCCTGCGGCGTTCCGCCGGAAGACGTCGTCTACGTGGAAGCGCACGGGACGGGCACCTCGGTCGGGGACCCGATCGAGTGCGAGTCGCTGGGCCGCGTGCTCGGAGTTCCGCGGGCCGACGGCAGCACGTGCCTGGTCGGATCCGTCAAGTCCAACATCGGTCACTTGGAGGCCGCTTCGGGCATGGCGGGCTTGACGAAGGCCCTGCTCGTGCTGCGCCATCGCGAGATCCCCGCGAACCTGCACTTCAAGACGCCGAATCCGAAGATCAAGTTCGACGAGTGGAAGCTCGAGGTCGTCTCCACGACCAGGCCGCTGCCCGAGCGCGGCAAGCCGGTCGTCGTCGGCGTCAATTCGTTCGGCTTCGGCGGAACGAACGCGCACCTCGCGATTGCGGAATACCGGCCGCCCGCGCTCGAGCATCGCAACGGACACGCAACCCGGCGGCAAAACCTCTTGCTGCTCTCGGGTCACACGCCCGAGGCGCTGCGCGCGGTTGCGGAAGACTACGCCGGGTTCTTGAAAACGCAGCCCGAGGCGGCCTGGACGGAGATCTGCGCGGCGGCTGCGCTCTGCCGGTCGGAGCACCGTCACCGGCTCGCGCTCGCGGCCGAGTCGCCTGCGGAAGCTGCTCAGAAGCTCGAACGCTGGGCCGCGGGCGAGCCCGTGACGCGCCTGGCGACCGGAAGCGCCGGCGAACGGCGCGCGCGCGTCGCGTTCGTCTATTCCGGCAACGGTCCGCAATGGTGGGGCATGGGACGCGAGCTCATGGCATCGGTCGCGCAGTTCCGCCACGAGATCGAAAGGATCGACGCGATCTTCCAGCCGCTGGCGGGCTGGTCGCTCGTGGAAGAGATGCGCCGGCCCGAAAGCGAGTCGCGCACGGCGCTCACCGAATACGCGCAGCCGCTCCTCTTCGCGCAGCAGGTCGCGCTCGGCGCGCTCCTGCGCTCGTCGGGGATCGCGCCCGCCGTGACGCTGGGACACAGCGTCGGTGAAGTCGCGGCCGCCTACGAGGCGGGAGCGCTCTCGCTCGAGCAAGCCGTGCTGGTCATCTACAACCGCAGCCTGCAGCAGGCCAAGACGGCCGGCATGGGGACCATGGCCGCCATCGGCATGAGCTCCGACGAAGCGCTGCAAGCGATGCGCGAGATCCCCGGCTGGCTCGAGCTGGCGGCCTCGAACGCGCCCAAAGCGGTCACCGTCGCGGGCGATCCCGCCGCCCTCGAAGCCTTGCGGGCCGCGGTCACGGAGGCCGGTAAGTTCGCGCGCATCCTGCCGCTGCAATACGCGTTCCACTCCACCGCGATGGACGCCGTCAAGGACGATCTGCTCGAAGCGCTGCAAGCGCTGACGCCGGGAGCCGGGACGATTCCCTTCCTCTCCACGGTCGACGTCGAAACGAAAGCGGGACCGGCCCTCGGCGCCCAGTACTGGTGGCGCAACGTGCGCGAGCCGGTGCGATTCTACGAAGCCGTCGACCGTCTCATCGCCGAGGGGACCGGCGTTTTCGTCGAGATCGGTCCGCACCCGGTGCTGCGCGATTACATCGTGCAGTGCGCCAAGGCCAGAGAGGCCAACGTGACCGCGCTCGCGACGCTGCGCCGTCCCGCCGCGAACCGGCCGGAGCCCGAGCTCGACAACCTGTGGACGGCCGTTTGCGCGTGCTTCGCCAGCGGCGCCGGCGCTCCCGAGACGATCTTCACCCGTCCCCAGCCCGTGCCGGCGCTCCCCATGTATCCCTGGCAGCGCTCGCGGCACTGGCGCGGGTGGACCGCGCTCCCCGACCAGCACCATCCGGTGGAGCGCGAGCACCCGCTGCTCGGATACCGCATCTCCGCCGGCGACGGACTCTGGGAAAACACGCTCGACGTCAACCAGCTGCGGTATCTGCGCGACCACGAAGTGCAGGGCTCCGTCGTCTTCCCCGCGGCGGCGTACGTCGAGTCCGGGCTCGCGGCCGCCCGCCTCCTTCTGGGCGAAGGCACGCTCGATCTCGAGTCGTTCGAGATCCTCCGTCCGCTGACGATCCCCGAACACACCGATCCGCTCGTGCAGCTCGCGGCCGACGCCAAGGACGGCACGTTCGCGATCTCCTCGCGCGCGGACAAGCACTTCGGCAACTGGACGCAGAACGTGCGCGGGCGGCTGAGCCGCGCCGACGTTTCGCATCCCCCCGAAACACTCGACCTTGGCGCGCTGCGCGAGAAGCTGCCCTGCCGCATCACCGCTTCCGAACATTACGCCGCCGCGGCGAACCGCGGGCTGCGTTACGGGCCGGCATTCCAGGGGATCACCAACATCTGGATGAGCTCCCCCGGCGAGGGGCCGCGCGAAGCGCTCGCGGAGATCGAGCTCGAGTCGCTCGCGGAGGGCGCGCTCTCGCCCTACTTGGCTCACCCCTCGTTGACCGATTCCGGCGTTCAAGTCATCCTCAGCCTCATCGGCCAGACGGAGCGACGGCTCTGCTCGGTCATTCCCGTCTCGATCGAGCGCGTGCGCAGCTACGCTCCCGTGCCGAACCACTTCTTCTGCCGCGTCACGATCGCGAGCGAAAGCGAGCGCTCCGCCGTCGCCGATTTCCAGATGCTCGACGCCGACGGAAAGCTCGTGCTCGGCCTGCTCGGAACGCGTTGCCAGAAGGTCGGCTTCAGCAGCGGCTCGGCCTCGTCGCTGATCGCCGAGTGGTGGCGGCCCGACCCGGCCGCGCCGGACCTCTTCGCGCAGCCGCTGCAGCTCCCCGAACCGGGGCACGTGGCCGCCGCCCTGGGCGGCGATGTGGGCGAGGCGCTCGACGAGTTCGACCGCCGCACGTTCTATCGCGACGTGCAGCCTGCCCTCGACCGGCTCGCCGGCGCTTATGCGGTCAAAGCCTTGGCCGAGCTCGGGGCCGCCGGCGGGCCCTTCGACCTGGCCCGCCTGATGCGGCGCGGGCGCGTCAAGCAGCAGCACGCGCGTCTGCTCGCGAGCGTCGTCGAGATGGCGGCGGCCGACGGGCAGCTCGGCGTCGAAGAGAACGGCTGGGTTTGGAACGCGAGCCGGGATCCGGAAGAGCCCGCGCGTCTCTGGCGCGAGCTGTTGCAAGCGCATCCGCGCTACCTCACGGAGCTGCTGCTGCTCGCGCGCGCCGGCGACGAGCTGGCCGCGACGCTGCGCAGCGACGCGCCCGCCGAACCGCACGAGGGCAGCGGGCCGCTCGAGCAGCTCTTCGACAGCGCCCCCTTCCAAGCGGTCTACAACCGGCTCGCGCGCGCGCTCGTGCGCAAGCTGGTCGAGACCTGGCCGGCCGGCCGGCCGCTGCGCATCGTCGAGGCCGGCGGCGCAGGCGGCGGCCTCACCGCGGCACTCTTGCCGATGCTGCCGCCGCTGCGCACGGATTACCTCTTCACCGACGTCTCGGAAGCGGCGCTGGCACGGGCCGAACATCGCTTCGGCCGCTACGAGTTCGTGCGCTTCGCACGTCTCGACCTGGAGCGCAATCCCGGAAGTCAAGGCCTGGCGACCGGTTCCTTCGACGTCGCGATCGCGGGCAACGCTTTGCACGCGGCCAACGATGCCGCCGCGGCCCTGGCCGGCCTCGCCTCGCTGCTGGTGCCCGGCGGCGCGCTGCTCGCCCTCGAGAGTCACCCGCAGCGTTTTTGCACGCTCGTATTCGGACGAGACCCCGCGTGGTGGCAGGTCGACGACACCGAGTTCCGCGACGCTTCGCGGCTCGCCGCCGCGGAGGCGTGGCCGGATCTGTTCGCTCGAACGGGATTCGAAGGAACCGCAGCACTGTCGGATTCGGGCGCGACCCCCAACGCAATCGCGCAGCAGACCGTATTCCTCGCGCGCAAATCGCTCGCCGCGCCGGCACCGGCCCAGGCCGGTGCGCAGGCAGAGGCGCGCAACTGGCTGATCCTCGCCGGACCGGCGGAGCACGCGAGCGCCGCGCTCGAGATGCTGCGCCGGCGGCTCGCGGCGACCGGAGGCTCGGTCAGCGTGCACGTCTTGCCGGACGGCGCCGGGCTCGACGACGACGCCGCGCGCACCTTGATTGCAGAGTCGGACGCGGATTCGATCGTGCATTTCGCCGGTGCCGCGGCGCGGCCCGCATTCGAATTGCCCGCAGCGCAACGCGAAGCGCGCTGCCTCTCCGCGCTGCGGCTCGTCCAAGCCGTCGAGGCGCTGCGGCACGACGATCCGCCGCAGTTGACCTTCGTGACGCGCGGCGCGCTCGCGTCGCCGTTCGAAGGACCCCTCAATCCCGGTCACGCTCCGCTGTGGGGCCTGGTGCGCGTGATCGGCAACGAGCATCCCTCCCTGGGCTGCCGTCTGATCGACCTGCACGCGGAGCTCGCCGACGCCGAGGCGGGCGCGTGGCTCGCCGCGGAGCTGCTGCGCCGCGACGCGGAGACCGAAGTTGCGCTCTGCGGCGGAACGCGCTACGTCAACCGCGAGCGGCTCACCACCCTCGACCAGCTCGGCCAAGCGGAGCGCCCGTCGCAGCCAAAGACCGAGGCCTTCCGCTTGGATTTCGTGCCCCAAGGCGGCCTCGACTCGCTGCACTTGCGCGCGCTCGAGCGCCGCGAGCCCGCGCCGCACGAGGTCGAGATCCGCGTCTGCGCGGCGGGCCTCAACTTCCGCGACGTGCTCTGGGCGATGGGCATGCTGCCCGAAGAGGCGGTCGAGAAGGGCTTCTCCGGTCCGACGATCGGCATGGAGTGCGCCGGCGAAGTCGTGCGCGCCGGCTCCGAGGTGCGCGATCTGCGCGCCGGCGACCGCGTCATCGCATTCGCTTCGTCCTGCTTCGCCAGCTACGTCACCACCGACGCGGGTTCGGTCGCGCGCATCCCCGAGGCGCTCGACTTCGAGGAAGCCGCGACGATCCCGATCGCCTTCCTGACCGCCTACTACGCGCTCGAGCACCTCGCGCGGCTCGCTCCGGGCGAGACGGTCCTGATCCACGGCGCCGCCGGGGGCGTCGGCTTGGCGGCGCTGCAAATCGCCAAGCTCAAGGGCGCGCGCGTCATCGGAACCGCCGGCTCGCCGGCCAAGCGCCGCGTGGTCGAGATGCTCGGCGCCGACCACGTGCTCGACTCGCGTTCGCTCGAATTCGCCGACGACGTCATGCGCTTGAGCGGCGGCACCGGCGTCGACGTCGTCCTCAACTCGCTCGCGGGCGAAGCGATCGCCAAAGGTCTGCAGATCTTGCGGCCCTTCGGACGCTTCCTCGAGATCGGCAAGCGCGATCTCTACGCCAACAGCCGCATCGGCCTGCGTCCGTTCCGCCAGAACCTCAGCTACTTCGGCATCGACGCCGACACGCTCTTGATCGAACGGGCCGAACTCGCGCGGCAGCTCTTCCGCACGGTCGCGGGTCTGTTCGAGACGGGCGAGCTGCGGCCGATCCCGTTCCAAGCGGTCCCGGTCTCGCGGGCGGCCGAGGCCTTCCGCACGATGCAGCAGTCCAAGCACATCGGCAAGATCGTGATCTCGCTGCGCAGCGACGCGCCGCAAGCGCTCGCCGTGCTGCGCACCGAGGTCCCCGTGCGCGCGGACGGCACCTACCTCGTTACCGGCGGTTTGGGCGGCTTCGGGCTGACGACGGCGCGCTGGCTCGTCGCTCAGGGCGCCCGTTCGCTGGCGCTCGTCGGCCGGCGCGGCGCGGCGACCGACGAGGCGCGTGACGCGGTCGCGGCGCTCGAACGTGCCGGGGCGGCCGTCCGGACCTTCGCCGCGGACGTCTCGGATCCGAGCGCGGTCGAGCGCGTGGTCCGAACGGTTCGCGGCGAGATGCTGCCGCTGCGCGGCGTCATCCACTCGGCGGCAGTCATCGAAGACGCGCCGGTCGTCAACATCACGGGCGAGCTGCTCGAGCGCGTCTTTGAACCCAAGGCGCGCGGCGCCTGGAACCTCCACGCGGCGACCTTGCGCGACCCGCTCGAGATGTTCGTGCTCTATTCGTCGGTCAGCGTGCTCGTCGGCAATCCGGGCCAGGCGGCGTACGTCGCCGCCAACATCTACCTCGAGTCGCTGGTGCAGTATCGCCGCGCGCTGGGCCTGCCGGGCATGGCCGTCGGCTGGGGAGCGATCAAAGACGCGGGCTTCTTGACTCGCAACGCCGCGGTCGCCGACATGCTCAAGCATCGCTCGGGTCTCGATGCGACGCCCGCCGCCGAAGCGCTGGCCGAACTGGGCCGGCTCAGCGCGGCCGGCGCGGAGCGCGTCTGCATCGCGCGCTACAACCTCCAGCGCTTGGGCCAGATGCTCGCCGGAGCGCGCGTCCCGCGCTTCGCGCCGATCATCCCGCGCGGGCTCGACGTCAAAGGTGAAGCGACCGAGTCGCTCGCCGACCGTTTGAAGAGTGCGGCCCCCGGCGAGCGCCGCGGCTTGATCGTCGCACGCGTCTGCGAGCATGCGGGCCGCGTGCTCGGTACGGGCGCGAGCCAAATGGCCGTCGACCGGCCGCTCTCGGAGATGGGTCTCGACTCGCTGATGGCCGTCGAGCTCGCCGAAGCCGTCGAACGCGACGTGAAGCAGCCGATCTCGGTCATGCAGCTGCTCGGAGCCGGCTCGATCGGGGCGATCGCCGACCTCGTTCTCAAGACGCTCGGACTCGAGGCGGAGGGCGAATCCCGCGCTGCGAGCGCACCCGCAGCGAAGGCGGCTGCCGCCGAGCGCAACGGGAGCGGCCCGGCCCACGCCGGCGGCGCGCAAAAAGAGTTCGTGCACGCGAGTCCCTGATCCGTGTTCCTCTCGAATGTCGGTGCGCTGCTGCGGCTCGCGGTGCCGATGATCGTCTCGCGCGCGGGCTTGGCCGCGATGGCGATCGTCGACGCCGTGATGGTCTCGCGGTACAGCTCCAACCAGTTCGCGATGCTCGGTCTGGCAGACGGAACGCTGGGGCGCCTCAGCGACGTGTTCGGCGCCTTCGTCATGGGCGGGCTCGTCCTCGTGCCCCGCGCCTTCGGCGCCGGCAACCTCTTCGAGTGCGCCAACATCTGGCGGCGCTCGCTGCCGCCGGCGCTCGGGCTGGGTCTGGCAGGCGCGCTGCTCGGTCTGACCGGAGCGCCGCTCTTCGGGCTGCTCGGCCAGCGTGCCTCGCTCGCGTCGGGCGCAGGCACGTTGACGGCGATCTTCGGTCTGGGCTCGGCCGCGGCGCTGCTCGCACTCGGTGCCGCGGTCTTCCTCGAGGGCGTGAAGCGACCCACGATCGTAGCCGCGAGCGTGATCGCCGCGAACCTGCTCAACTTCGGGCTGAACTGGCTCTTGATCTACGGATACGGCGGGCTGCCCGCGCTCGGCGCGCGCGGTTCGGCGATCTCGACGACGCTCGTCCGGTTCGCGCTGGCGGCCGCGCTCGGCGTCTACGCTTGGAAACTCGCCGCCGCGAGCCGGCCCTTGGAAGCCGGCGGTGGCGAATCGGCGCCGCAGCTGCAACGCAAACTGAGCCTCGCGAGCGCCGCCGTCGCGGCAGTCATGCTGTTGCTGACGGCCTCGCTGACGGTGTTCGCGGGCTGGCTGGGGCCGCTCGCCCTGGCCTTGCTCGCGGCCACGTTCACGTTGAACGCGCCGGTGATGCTGATCGCTCTCGGCGTCGCCGACGCGACCGCGATCCGCGTCGCCTCGGCCGACGGAGCAGCGCGCTCGGCGAACCGCGAAGGGGGACGGCCGGCGCGCGCCATCGTCCAGACGAGCGTGTTGGCGACCTTGGCGGTGCTGCTTGCGTTCGCCGCGCTCTGGGCCTGCGCGCCGCAGCCGCTGGCCTCGATCTTCACCCGCGACCCGGCGATGCGCGAAGGCTTGGCCGTGCTGATCCCGCTGGCGGGCTGCCTGCTCGTGCTCGACGGGATCTGCTTCATCGTCGTCTCGGCGCTGCGCGCGCTGCGCGATGTGGTTTGGCCCACGGGCATCGAGCTGGGAACGATGGCCGCACTCGTGCCGCTGGCGGCGTGGCTCGCGTTCAGCCGCTCGGAGGGCGTGCGCGGCCTCATCCTGGCGGCGATCGCTTCGGCGACGGCCCGCGCCGCGCTGCTGGTCTGGCGTTTCCTGTGGCTGACCAAGCCGCTCCCCGGCACCGCCCGGCCGCGCGTCGCGAGCTCCACGTGAGCACGGTGCAGCATGTCGGCGCTTGAGACGCAGACCGAACGGCAATGGCTCGAGCTGAGCTTAGCGCAGCGCGCCGTGTGGCTCGACGCGAGCCTCTCCGACGACCCCACCGCGTACACGCTCGTGCGCGTCGTGCGGATGAAGGGCGCGTTCGATCCGGAAGCAGCCCGTCAAGCTTTGACGCTGGTGACCGCCCGGCACGACGCGCTGCGCTTGCGCGCGGATAGCGAACTGCCGCGGCAATGGCTGCACGGCTCCTCGGAAGCGGCCTTCACGCTCGTCGATCTGTCGGCCGAGCCCGATCCGGAGCGCGCCGCGCGCGCGCGCATCGCGCGGACGCTGGCGACCCCGCTGCCGTTGGGAGACCGTTCGCTCTTTGCGTTGGAGCTGCTCGCGCTCGCTCCGCGCGAATGGCGCGCCGTCATCCGCTGCCATCATCTGCTCGCCGACGAGGCCGGGCTCTCGATGATCCTGCACCACTGGCTCTCGGCGTATCGCGCGCTCACCTCCGACGGTCCGGCCGAGCTCGCGCCGCCGTCGTCCTACGTCGCCGAGATCGCCGCCGACGTCGCGTACGCCGAGTCCGAGCGCTATCGCGCGGATCTCGACTATTGGACGGGCCGTTTCAAATCGCTCTCGCCGCAGCTCTTGCAGCCGCAGGGCGCGAGCGCGACGGCCCCCTCACGCGCGCCGCACGTCGTGAAGTGGACCGTGGAAGGCGCGCTCTTCGAGCGCTTCAGCGCCGCGGCCAAGAAGGCCGGGGTGACGCCGCAGCGCGCCCTCATCGCATCGCTCGCGATCGTGCTCAGCCGCAGGTACGGTCCGGCCGACGTCACGCTCGGCTTGGCGCTGCACCGGCGCACCGCATCGAACGCGCACGTCGTCGGGATGCTGGCGGGAGCGATCGCGGTGCGCTGCCGGCTCTCCGGCATCGCCACCTTTCGCGAGACGGCGCGCGAGCTGAGCGCGCAGATCGATCGCGACCTGCGCCATCAGCGCCTCCCGGTCGACGCGCTCGCGCGTGAGCTCGGCATCTCGCAGAGCGGCCTCGCGGGCCTGTTCCAGGTTGCGTTCTCCTACCTGCCCTTCGTCGGCGCGCTCGACATCGCGCTCGACGACCTCACGTTCGAGGTCGAGCACCTGCCGTCGTCCGAGGCGAGCCCGCTCACGCTGCACGCCTACGAGCTCGAAAGCGGACGAGGCCTTTTGCTCGACGTGGCTGCGCACCCGGGGTTCATCGACGAGGCCGAAGCGCGACGGATCGCGAGCCTGCTGCAAGCAGCGCTCGTGCGCTTCGTCGAAGAGCCTGACGCCGAGCTCGAGCGCTTCGCCGGGACGACCGAAGCCGAACGGCTCGAGGTCGTCACGACCCGCAACGCGACCGCCGCCGCTTTTCCGCAAGGCACGGCCGACCATTTCTTCGACCGCAGCGCGCAGGCCGCACCGGGCGCGCCCGCCGTCGTCAGCGAAACGGAAGCACTCGGCTACGCGGAGCTCGACGCGCGCTCGAACCAGTTGGCGCGGCGGCTGCTGGCACGGGGCCTCGCTCCGCAGACGGTCGTCGGCGTCGCACTGGAACGCTCCGTCTCCACGGTCGTCTCGCTGCTCGCGATCCTCAAAGCCGGCTGCGTCTATCTGCCGCTCGACGTCGCCTATCCGCCGGAGCGCTTGGCCTATATGCTCGCCGACTCCGGAGCCGCGCTGGCGATCGCGGACGCCGCGACGGCGGCCCGCCTGCCGGCGCAACTCGAACGCATTCTCATCGACGCGCCCGAGACGTTCGCAGTCGAATCGGGGGCGCTTCCCGGACGCTCCCACACGCCGGCCGATCCGGCCTACATCATCTACACGTCGGGCTCGACCGGCAAGCCCAAAGGCGTCGCCGTCCCGCACGCGGCCGCCGTCAACCTCGCGTTCGCGCGTCTGGCGCACGATCCGATCGGCGCGGGGGACCGGATCCTCGCTGCGATCTCGGTCGGCTTCGACGTCTCGATCGGCCAGCTGCTCTTACCGCTCTTGAGCGGCGCGACCGTCGTCGTCGCCGGCGACCTGCGCTCGCTCGGCGCGCGCGAATTTTGGGACTTTCTCGGCGCGCAGCGCGTCACGCACGTCAACTCCGTGCCGTCATTCTTCGAGTCGGTGCTCGACGCCGCGCCCGCCTCGCCCTCGCTCGTCCGCCTGATGCTCGGCGGCGAGCCGCTCGCCTCCGCGCTCGCGCGCCGTCTGCGCGAGGCGCTGCCGCACACCGACGTCTACAACATGTACGGCCCGACGGAGGCCTGCATCGACGCGACGTGCTATCGCGTCACCGGCCTCGAGGGCGAGGCGGTTCTGCCGATCGGCCGGCCGCTGCCCAACTATCGCGCCTACGTCCTCGACGCGCGGCTCGAGCCCGCCGGCATCGGCGTCGCGGGCGACTTGTTTCTCGCCGGAGCCGGGCTCGCGCAGGCCTATGTGAACGCTCCGGCCCTCACTGCGGAACGCTTCATCGCCGATCCGTTCGGGGCGCCCGGGGAGCGCCTGTACCGAACCGGCGACCGCGCCCGGCGGCGCGCCGACGGCAGCCTCGAGTTCCTCGGGCGCGCGGACATGCAGGTCAAGATTCGCGGACATCGCGTCGAGCTCGGCGAGATCGAGGCCGCGCTGCGCGCTCATCCATTCATCGCCGCGGCCGCCGTCGTCGCGGGCGAGAGCCCGGCCGGTCCCGCTCGCCTCGTCGCCTACTGCGTGCCGCGCGCCGCCGGCAGTTCGCTCGACGGCGCGAGCCTGCGCGCGCACCTCGCCGGCCGTCTGCCCGAATACATGCTGCCGGCCGCGTTCGTCACCATCGCGGCGCTGCCGCTGACGCCCAACGGAAAGCTCGATCAGCAAGCGCTGCCGGCCGTCGACTGGCAGGCGGCGCGCGCGCACGTCGCGCCGCGCGGCGAAAGCGAGCTGCGCGTCGCCGCGCTCTTCGCCGAGCTGCTGGAAATCGAGCGCGCCGGGGCGAGCGACCACTTCTTCGAGCTGGGCGGACACTCGCTGCTGGCGACCCGGCTCGTCTCCGCGCTGCGCAGCCGCTTCGGCGTCGCCGTTCCGCTGCGCGCCGTCTTCGAAGCGCCGACCGTCGCGGCTTTAGCCCGCTACCTGGACGGAGCCGCCGGCGGCGCAACGCGCGCGTTCGTCGCGCTGCCCCGTCCCGAGCGTCTCCCGCTCTCGTTCACGCAAGAGCGGCTCTGGTTTCTCTCGGCGCTGCTCGGGGACGCCACCTACAACGTGCCGTTCGCCGTGCGGATCGGCGGAGCGCTCGAGAGCGCCCGGGCCGTCCGCGTCCTCGAGCAGATCGTCGCGCGGCACGAAGCGCTGCGTACCTGCATCGTCATGCACGAAGGCCGGCCCGGGCAGGAGATCCGCCCGCCGGCTTCGTTCGCGGTCCGCACGCTCGATTTGAGCGGGGCGAGCGGCGCGCAGCAGGCCGGCGCGCTCGCCGAGCGTCTCAATGCGCTGGCCCAGGCGCGCTTCGATCTCTCCGCCGATCTGCCGGTAAAGATCGAGCTGATCGCACTGGGGCCCGGCAGCCACGTCCTGGCGGGGGTCGCCCACCACGCCTCGTTCGACGGCTGGTCGGCCAAGGTGTTTTTCGAGGAGTTCGCGCGGCTCTACGCCGCGGGTGCCGAGCCGCGCGCCGTGCAGCCGCTCGCCCTCCACTTCGCCGACTTCGCGCTGTGGCAGCGCGAAGCGGACTTCTCGCGTGAGATCGCTTTCTGGCGGGAGCGGCTCGCCGGCGCGCCGCCCGTCTTGGAATTCCCGGCCGACCGTCCGCCGGCCGGCGGCCGGCGGCTTCCCGCGGGCGTCGTCCCGATCGCGCTCGACGAGGCGCTCGGGGCCGCCCTGCTCGAGGTGGCGAACGCCGCCGGAGCGAGCCTGTTCATGCTGCTGCACGCGGCCTTCGCGAGCATGCTCGCGCGCTGGAGCGGGCAAACCGATCTGGTCGTCGGCACGGTCACGGCGAACCGGCCTTACGCGGAATTCGAACCGGTCATCGGCTGCTTCGTCAACACGCTGGCGCTGCGCACGCGCGTCCCGCCGCTGGCGACCTTCGCGCAGCTCTTGGCCGCCACGCGCGAGGACGATTTGGCCGCCTTCGAACACCAAGCCGTACCGTTCGAGCGGCTGGTGGAAGTGCTCCAGCCCGAACGCGCGCTCGACCAGACACCGCTTTTTCAAGCGATGCTCGTCTTGCAGAACGAGGCCCCGCGCGCAAGCGATTTCGCCGGACTGAAGGTCGAGCCGCTGGCGCTCGAGCCGGGGCCGGCGAAGTTCAACCTCACCCTCAATCTCGCGGCGCCGCCGTCGGGCGCCGGGCTGAGCGGCGCCTTCGAATACGACGCGGGACGGTACGACGCGGCGACGATCGAACGGTTCTCCGGGCAATTCGTCCGTCTGCTGCGCGCCGTCGCCGCCGACCCGCAGACCGTTCCGCTGCGCGCCGGGCTGTTCGACCGCGGCGAGCGCGCGGTGCTCGGCGCGGCGAGCCGCGGCGTGGAGAGGGCGTTCCCGCGCGGCACGGCCGACGAGCTCTTCGAGCAGCGCGCGAGAGAGAACCCCGGCGCTCTCGCCGTCACCGGCGCCGCCGAATCGCTGAGCTACGCAGAGCTCGACGCGCGCGCCGGCCGGCTGGCGCGACGGCTCGCGGCGCACGGGCTGCCGGCGCAGTCGGTCGTCGGCGTCGCGCTCGAACGCTCCGTCGCGAGCGTCGTCTCGCTCCTGGCGATCCTCAAAGCGGGCCACGTCTATCTGCCGCTCGACCCGGCGTACCCGCCCGGACGGCTCGCGCACATGCTCTCCGACTCCGGCGCGAAGCTGGCGGTCAGCGACACGAGTCTCGCCGCGGCCCTGCCCGCCGGCGTCGCACGGCTGCTGCTCGACGTCCCGCAGGGAGACGATGACGTCGCCGCTGCGGCGCCGCCGCGCCGGCACGGTCCCGACGACCTCGCCTACATCGTCTACACCTCAGGCTCGAGCGGCACGCCCAAAGGCGTCGCCGTCCCGCATGCCGCGGCCGTCAACCTCGCCTTCGCACGCCTCGAACACGATCCGATCTCCGCCGGCGACCGGATTCTCGCCGCGGTCTCGGTCGGCTTCGACGTCTCGATCGGCCAATTGCTGCTGCCGTTGCTCAGCGGCGCCGCGATCGTCGTCGCGGGCGATCTGCGCTCGCTCTCGGCAAGCGAGTTCTGGGATTTCCTGGAAGCGCAGCGCGTCACGCACGTCAACTCCGTGCCCTCGTTCTTCGAATCCGTCCTGCCGGCCGCGCCGGCGCAGTCCTCGCTCGTCCGCCTCATGCTCGGCGGCGAAGCGCTCGGTTCCGCCCTCGCCGCGCGCCTGCGCCGCGCGCTGCCGCACGCGCAGCTGTTCAACATGTACGGCCCCACGGAGGCCTGCATCGACGCGACGTGCTACGCGGTCAGCGGACTCGAGACCGAGGCCCTGCTGCCCATCGGCCGGCCGCTGCCCAACTATCGCGCCTACGTTCTCAACGCGCTGCTCGAGCCGGCGGGCATCGGGATTGCGGGCGAGCTCTATCTGGCCGGCCCTGGTCTGGCGCAGGCGTACGTGGGCGCCCCGGCCTTGACCGCCGAGCGCTTCGTCGCCGATCCTTTCGGCGCTCCGGGCAGCCGCATGTATGAGACGGGCGACCGCGCGCGGGTGCGGCCCGACGGCCAGATCGAATTCCTGGGGCGCGCCGACACGCAGGTCAAGATTCGCGGCCAGCGCGTCGAGCTGGGCGAGATCGAAGCGCAGCTCGCCCGGCAAAGCGGCGTGCGCGAAGTCGCGGTAACGGTGCGCGAGGACGTGCCCGGCGACCGGCGTCTGGTCGCGTATTACACCGCGGCGCAGCCGCTGCAAGCCGCGGCGCTGCGCGAGGCGCTCGGGGCCGCTCTGCCGGCCCACATGATCCCCGCCGCATACGTTCGTCTCGAAGCTCTGCCGCTCACGACGAACGGCAAGCTGAATCGTGAAGCCCTGCCCGCGCCCGGCGCCGGCGCCTACGGACCGCGCGCCTTCGAGCCGCCGCAAGGCGAGAGCGAAGAGCTGATCGCCGGCATCTTCGCGGAGGCCCTGGGGCTCGAGCGAGTCGGACGCCGCGACAATTTCTTCGAGCTCGGCGGCCATTCGCTGCTCGTCATGAGCGTGATCGAGCGCCTGGCGCAGGCCGGGCGGCGCGTCGACGTGCGCGCGCTCTTCGCCGCACCCACGGTCGCGGGGCTGGCCGCCGCCGCCCGCGATGCGAGCGGCGGCGTCGCCGTTCCGCCGAACCGGATCGGACGCGACGCGACGCAGTTGAGCCCCGAGATGCTGCCGCTCGTGCAGCTCACCCAAGCGGAGATCGACGCCATCCTGGCGCGCGTCCCTGGCGGCCTGGCCAACGTCGCCGACATCTACCCGCTCGCGCCGCTGCAAGAGGGCATTCTCTTTCACCACGTGACCTCGCGGCAGGGCGACGCCTATCTCACGCCGTTCGTGCTCGGGTTCGACCGGCGCGGCCGGCTCGAGCGCTTCCTCGACGCGCTGCGCGAGATCGTCGCCCGGCACGACATCCTGCGCACGGCGATTCTCTGGGAAGGGCTGAGCGAGCCGGTCCAAGTCGTCTTGCGCGAAGCACGGCTGGGCGTCGAGGAAGTGACGCTCGACGGCGCGTCGCCGGCCGGCGCCGTCGAGCAACTGCGCGAGCGCTACGATCCGCGGCACCATCGCATCGACGTGCGCCGGGCCCCGCTGCTGCACGCCTTCGTGGCGCGCGACCCCGCTGCGGACCGCTGGCTGCTGCTGCTGCTGAGCCATCACTTGATCCTCGACCACAGCAGCCTCGAAACGATCTTGCACGAGGTCGAGCTGATCTCGAGCGGACGGCGCAGCGAACTGCCCGAGCCGCAGCCCTTCCGCGACTTCGTCGCGCAAGCCCGCCTCGGCACGCCGCCCCAGGAGCACGAGGCGTTCTTTCGCCGGATGCTCGGCGACGTGGACGAGCCGACCGCGCCCTACGGCCTGCGGCACGTGGAAGGCGACGGCAGCGGCATTCGCGAGTCGAGTCTCGGGCTCGAAGCATCGCTCGCGCGGCGCCTGCGCGAACGCGCCCGCGCTCTGGGCGTCGGGCCGGCGACGATCTTCCATCTGGCTTGGGCGCTGGTGCTCGGACACGTCTCCGGCCGGCGCGACGTCGTCTTCGGCACGCTGCTCTTCGGGCGAATGCACTCGGGCGCGAACGCCGCCCGGACGCTCGGGATGTTCATCAACACGCTGCCGATGCGCATCAAGCTCGACGGTTGCGGCGTCGAGCGGGCGGTGCTGCGCACGCACGAGCAGCTCGCCGGGCTGCTGCGCCACGAACGCGCCTCGCTCGCCCTGGCCCAGCGCTGCAGCGGCGTGCCCGCGCCCGCGCCGCTCTTCTCCGCGCTGTTCAATTTCCGTCACAGTCCGGCCGCCGCGGACGGCTCGGCGAGAGCTTGGCCGGGCGTCGAGCTGCTCTTCGCGCAGGAGCGGACCGACTATCCCGTCGCCCTCGCCGTCGACGACCGCACGAACGATTTTCTGCTGACCGCACAAGCCGATGCCCCCGTCGAACCGGCCGACCTCTGCCGTTATCTCGAGACGGCGCTCGACAATCTCGTCGGCGCTTTGGAAAGCGCTCCGCTCGCGCCGCTTCGAAGCGTAAGCGTCCTGCCCCGCGAGGAGTACGCGAAGGCGGTCCACGGCTGCAACCGAACGGAAGCGCTCTTTCCGGCGGGCACGCTGCACGGACTCTTCGAAGAGCAGGCGGCACGCACGCCCGAGGCCGTCGCCGTCACCGACGGAACGAACTCGCTGACCTACGCCGAGCTCGACGTTCGCGCGGAACGGCTGGCAGATCTCTTGGCCGCGAGCGGCTGCGAGCGCCACTCGGTCGTCGGCGTCGCGCTTCCGCGTTCGCTCGAGACGGTCGTCGCGCTGCTCGCGATCCTCAAGGCGGGCGGCGTCTACCTCCCGCTCGATCCCGCCTATCCGCCCGAGCGCTTGCGCTACGCGCTGGCCGACTCGCACGCGGGGCTCGCCGTCGTGAACGGCGAGACGGAAGCGCTCGTCGCGCCGGCCGTCACCTGCCTGCGCGTCGATGCGCCGCAGGCCGCCCCCGAGCGCCGGCCGGCCGGCGCCGTGCCGGGCGACGTCGCGTACGTCATCTACACGTCGGGCTCGACGGGCAAACCGAAGGGCGTCGCGGTGCCGCACTCCGCCGCCGTCAACCTCGCCTTCGCGCGCCGGGCACACGACCCGATCGGTCCCGGCGACCGGATCCTGGCCGCGATCTCCGTCGGCTTCGACGTCTCGATCGGCCAGCTGCTGCTGCCGCTGCTCGCCGGCAGCACGGTCGTCATCGCCGGCGACCTGCGCTCGCTCTCGGCGCGCGAGTTCTGGGATTTCCTGCAGACGCAGCGCGTCACGCACGTCAACTCGGTGCCGTCGTTCTTCGAATCGGTCCTCGAGGCCGTGCCGGCCTCGTCGCCGCTCGTGCGGCTGATGCTCGGCGGCGAAGCGCTCTCCGGCGCGCTGCTGTGCCGTCTGCGCGCGGCCCTGCCGGGCACGCAGGTCTTCAACATGTACGGGCCGACCGAGGCCTGCATCGACGCGACCTGCTGGCCGGCCGCCGCGCCGGACGATGCGGCGGCTCTGCCGATCGGCAAGCCGCTGCCGAACTATCGCGCCTACATCCTCGACGCGCTGCTCGAGCCGGCCGGGACCGGCGTCGAGGGCGATCTCTATCTCGCGGGCGCGGGCCTCGCCCACGCCTACGCGGGCCAGCCCGCGTTGACCGCGGAGCGCTTCACGGCCGACCCCTTCGGCGCTCCCGGGACGCGCATGTACAAGACCGGGGACCGCGCGCGCCGCCGCTCCGACGGCAACATCGAATTCTTGGGGCGCGCCGACCAGCAGGTCAAGATCCGCGGGCACCGCATCGAACTGGGCGAGATCGAAGCGCAGCTGACGGCGTTCGCCGGCGTCCGCGAGGCCGTCGCGGTCGTGCGCGAGGACGTTCCCGGCGAACGGCGTCTGGTCGCATATTACACGGCCGGCGAGCCGTTGGCGGCGGACGCGCTGCGGGCGTCCTTGGCGAGCGCGCTGCCCGAGTACATGCTCCCGGCCGCCTGCGTGCGCCTCGCCTCTCTGCCGCTCTCGCCCAACGGCAAGCTCGACCGCAAAGCGCTGCCCGCGCCGGATGCCGCCGCATATGCCACGCGCCGGTTCGAGCCGCCGGCAGGGCCGCTCGAGGAGCGGCTCGCCGCGCTCTTCGCCGAGGTCCTGCACGCCGCAAGCGTGGGCCGCCACGACAACTTCTTCGAGCTCGGCGGACACTCGCTGCTGGCGATGAGCCTCATCGAGCGCATGCGCGCGGCCGGCCTGGCCGTCGACGTGCGGACGCTGTTCTCCGCACCGACCGTGGCCGGCTTGGCGTCAGCCGCCTTCGACGCGGCCGAATCCGTGGCGGTTCCGCCCAACCGGATCCCGCCGGGCGCGCAGAGGATCACGCCCGAGATGCTTTCGCTGCTGGACTTGCAGCAAGCCGAGATCGATGCCGCGGTCGCCGGCGTCCCCGGCGGAGCCGCCAACGTCGCGGACATCTACCCGCTCGCGCCGCTGCAGGAAGGCATCCTCTTCCGGCACCTGATGTCCGACGAGGGCGACGCCTACCTGACGCCGTTCCTGGTGGCGTTCGAACGCCGCGCGCAGCTCGACGCGTTTCTGGCCGCGCTGCGCGAGATGATCGCGCGTCACGACATCCTGCGCACGGCGATCGTTTGGGAGAAGCTGAGCGAGCCGGTGCAAGTGGTCCTGCGCGAAGCGGATCTGCCGGTCGAGGAAGTCACGCTCGAAGGCGATCCCGAGGACGACGCCGCGGACCGGCTGCGCGCGCGCTTCGATCCGCGCCGCTACCGCATCGACATCCGCCGCGCCCCGATGCTGCACGCCTTCGCCGCCGAAGACGCGACCAAGAAACGCTGGCTGCTGATGGTCGTCAGCCATCACTTGATCCTCGACCACACGAGTCTCGAGGTGATCCTGAAAGAGATCGGGCTGATCGCGCGCGGGCGGCGCGACGCGCTGCCCGCGGCGACCCCCTTTCGGAACTTCATCGCTCGGACGCGGCTCGCCGTTCCGCCGGAGGAACACGAGGCGTTCTTCGGCGTGCTGCTCGGCGAGGTCGACGAGCCGACGCTGCCCTTCGGCCTGACGCAGGTGAGCGGCGACGGGAGCGGGATCCGGGAGTCGCGCCGCGCTCTCGGCGGCGCCTTGACGCGGCGCCTGCGCGAACGCGCGCGTGCGCTCGGCGTGAGCCCCGCGACGCTCTTTCACCTGGCCTGGGCGCTCGTGCTGGCGCACGCCGCCGGCCGCAGCGACGTCGTCTTCGGCACGCTGCTCTTCGGCCGAATGCGCGGCGGCGACGGCGCGCAACGAACGCTCGGCATGTTCATCAACACGCTGCCGGTGCGCGTCAGGCTCGCCGGCACGAGCGTCGAAGCCGCGGTGCTCGGGATGCACCTGCTGCTCGCGCAACTGCTGCGGCACGAGCACGCTTCGCTCGCCCTGGCCCAGCGCTGCAGCGGCGTCCCCGCTCCTGCGCCGCTCTTTTCCGCGCTCTTCAACTTTCGTCACAGCGAGCCCGGCGAGATGACCGGTGAGGGCGGCGGGGCGTGGCCGGGCGTCGAGCTGCTGTTCGCGCAGGAGCGAACGGACTATCCGCTCGCGCTGGCCGTCGACGACCGCTCGACGGATTTCCTGATCACGGCCCAAGCCGACGCCCCGGTCGATCCGGTCCGCGTCTGCGCTTACATGGAAACGGCCGTCATCAACCTCGTCGCGGCCCTCGAAACGCAGCCGCAGGCCGCGCTGCAATCGTGCAGCGTTCTGCCGCCTGCGGAATACCGGCAGGTGACGGCGGATTGCGGCGGCCCGCAAATCGCGTACGCGAGCGGCACGCTCGACGGACTCGTGGCGGCGCAAGCTGCGCGCACGCCGCAAGCGATCGCCGTCACCGGCGACGGTCTTTCGCTGACCTACGCCGAGCTCGATGCGCGCGCCGAAGCCTTGGCCGGCGCGCTCGCGTCGCGCGGCGCGGGCCGGCAGAGCGTCGTCGGCGTCGCGCTTCCGCGCTCCGTCTCGACCGTCGTCTCGCTGCTGGCCGTCTTGAAGCTCGGCGCGGCGTATCTGCCGCTCGATCCCGCGTACCCGCCCGAGCGTTTGCGTTTCATGCTCGGAGATTCCGGTGCGAGCCACGTCGTGACGGACGGTGCGGGAGCCGCACTCGTGCCCGCGGGGCTGGCGTTCGTCGACGTCGCATCGGCCGCGCCACCGGTCGCACGCAAGCGCCCGGAGCACGGCCCCGGCGACGTCGCCTACGTCATCTACACCTCGGGCTCGACCGGGAAGCCGAAGGGCGTCGCCGTGCCGCACCGCGCCGCGGTCAACCTCGCGTTCGCGCGTCTGGCGCACGACCCCATCGCGAGCGGCGACCGCGTCCTGGCCGCCGTCTCGGTCGGTTTCGACGTCTCGATCGGCCAGCTGCTGCTGCCGCTGCTCAGCGGCGCGACGGTCGTCATCGCGGGCGAGCTGCGCGCGATGGACGGCCGCCGCTTTTGGGAGTTCGTCGAGACGGAGCGCGTCACGCACGCCAATTCGGTGCCGTCGTTCTTCGAATCGATCCTGAGCGCCGCGCCGCCTTCGACCTCGCTCGTCCGCCTCATGCTCGGCGGCGAGCCGCTCGCCTCGGCGCTGGTGCGCCGCCTGCGCGAAGCGCTGCCCCGCACGCAGATCTTCAACATGTACGGCCCGACCGAAGCCTGCATCGACGCGACCTGCTACGAGGCGACCGGCTCGGAGACCGAAGCGGTTCTGCCGATCGGCAAACCGCTCCCCAACTATCGCGCCTACGTGCTCGACGCACGGCTCGAGCCGGCCGGCATCGGCGTCGCCGGCGACCTCTACCTCGGCGGCGCAGGCCTGGCCCATGCCTATCTCAACGCGCCCGCGCTGACCGCGGAGCGCTTCGTCGCCGATCCCTTCGGTCCGCCGGGAGAACGGCTCTACAAGACGGGCGACCGCGCGCGCCGGCGCGCCGACGGCAGCCTCGAATTCCTCGGCCGCGCCGACACGCAGGTCAAGATTCACGGTCACCGCATCGAGCTCGGCGAAATCGAAGCGGCCTTGCTCGAACACCCGGCGGTCAGCGCGGCGGCCGTGCTGGCGAGAGCCCAGCGGCGCGGGCCGGCCCGGCTCGGCGCGTATTTGGTGAGCGATCCCGCGGCACCCCCGCCGGGCGACGGCGAGTTGCGCGCGCACCTCGCGGCCCGGCTGCCCGAGTACATGATCCCCTCGGCCTTCCGCGTGCTGCCCGCACTGCCGTTGACGCTCAACGGCAAGCTCGACCACAAAGCCTTGCCTGACCTCGGAGCAGAGCGTGCCGGGGGCGCCGCGTTCGAGCCGCCCCAGTCGCCGTACGAGATCGCGATGGCACGGATCTGGCAGCGCGTGCTCGGCGTCGAGGCGGTCGGACGGCACGATGCGTTCTTCGCGCTCGGCGGCAATTCGCTCGCCGCGATCCGGCTCGTCACGGCGGTCAACGCGCACTTCGACGCGCGCCTGCCGCTGCGGGCGCTCTTCGAGCATCCGACGGTCGCGCAGCTCTGCCGGGAGCTCGCGGCGCCGGGCGAAGCCTCGCTGCACCCCGCCCTGGTGCCGCTGCGCGCCGCAGGCGAAAGGCCGCCGCTCTTCTGCATCCATCCCGCCGGGGGACACGTCTTTTGCTACGCTCCGCTGGCTGCTGCGCTGCCCGCCGGCCAGCCCGTCTACGGATTGCAGGCCCGCGCGCTCGAAGCGGACCGGCCGCTCGCGGCCTCGATCGAGGAGATGGCGGCCGATTATCTCGAGGCGGTCCGCTCGATCCAGCCGGCCGGCCCCTACCGGCTGCTCGGCATGTCCTCAGGCGGACTCGTCGCCTACGAGATGGCGCGCCGCTCGCGCGAGTGCGGCGAACGCGTCGCCTTTCTCGCGCTGCTCGACACCTCGAATCCGGCCGGCCAAAACGAGCACTTCGGGGAACCCCAGCTGATGCGCGGGCTGGCGGCGGAATTCGGAGCCGCCGATCTGTTCGCCGAGCGGGCCGGTCCGGCGAGCGTCGGCGAGCTGTTGGAGCGCGCCTGGGAGGCGGGGCGGCTGCCGCGCGAAGTGGACGCGGCGACGGTCGAGCGAATCGCGGCCGTCTACCGCAACACGGTGCGTCTCTGCGCGGCGTACCGTCCCCAGGCCTGGCCGGGCCCACTGTTGTTCTTGCGTGCGCTCGTGCGCGACCGCAGCGGCGACGAACCGCCGGATTGGTCGGCGTACGCGGGGCCCGGCTGGAGCTTCGTCGATCTGACCTGCACGCACGCCGACCTCATGTCCCAGGCCATGGCCGCCCGCGTAGCGGCGCAGATCGAACCGTTTCTCGACGGAGGCGCTTGATGGATCAGAACACCGAAGAGTGGGACTATACGGTCCTGGTCAACGAGGAAGAGCAATACTCGCTGTGGCCGGAGTTCAAGGACGTACCGGCCGGCTGGACGCGGGTCGGTCCCGTTGCCGACAAGGCCGCGTGCCTGGCCTGGATCGAGCAGCACTGGACGGACCTGCGCCCTAAGAGCATCCGCCGGGGCTAGCCGCTCGGGGCCCGAATCTACGCCTCGACCAATTCGCGGACCGCGGCCGCATTGAAGTACGCGGCTTGCGGATGGTGGATGACGAGCGCCGCGGTCGACTGTTCGGGGACGATCTGGTAGGCCTCGGTCAGTTCGACGCCGATCGCACGTTGCGCGTCGAGCAGCCGCCAGACGAGCTCGTGCTGCGAGAGGTCGGGGCAAGCTCCGTAACCCCAGGAGTAGCGCTTGCCGCGCTCCGCCGGAAGGCCGAGCTCGGCACGAATGCGCTGGTGGGTGAGTTGCGCCAGCGCCTCGGCGGCCTGCACCGAGAAGCCGTGAAGAAAGTAGCTCTCGCTGTAGTCGCCGGCCTGCTGCGCCGCTTCGATCCGCTGCGAGGCGATTCGGCCGACGGTCACCACCTGCAGCGCGATCACGTCGCTCGCGGCGCCACCGGCCGGCTCGCGCAGATAGTCGGCCAGGCAGAGGTGCTCGCCGCCCGCCTGCCGCGCGAAGGTGAAGCGGCCGAGCTCGCGCGACGGCGCGGCCGGGTCGTAGACGATGACGTCGTCGCCCAGACCGGCAGCCGGGAAGTAGCCGTAGACGGCGCGCGGCTCGAGCACGGGCTCGCGCTCCGCGAGCGACTGGTAGCGCTGCAAGCGCGGCTCGAACTCCTCGCGCAGCAGCCGCTCCCACTCGGCGCCCTTCACGTTCGCGCCGCCCCACGATAAGCGGAACAGACTCTTGCGGTCGAAGCACGGCCACAGCTCGCCCAGCTCGAACGTCTTCAGCGTGCGCGCCCCGAGAAACGGCGCGCGCGGCACGTCCGCGACGATCAGGCTCGCGCGGGCGTTCCGGCCGCTGGCGGGGCCGGAGGCGACAACCCGGCTCGCGTTCTCCCGGGCGCGCTCGGCCTCGACCCGAACGCGCTGCACGAACGCGCCGCGCCGCTCGGGAGCGGCGGTCAGCGCGTCCATGATCTCGAGCCCCTCGAAGGCGTCCTTGGCGTAGTAGACGCCCGGCTCGAAGTAGCGCGCCGGCGCGTCGTCCTGCGGCGCGGGCAAGAACGCGATGCGACGCCCGAACTCGCGATTGATCGCCGCGCCCCCGATGAGGACCGGGAACGCGAGCTTGCGCGAATCCTGTTCGGCGAGGCAGACCGGCATCTGCTTCGAGGTCGAGACCAGCAGCGCCGAGAGCCCGATCGCGTCCGCTTCGACTTCGACGGCCTTGTCGAGGATCGTGCTCATCGGGACCTGCTTGCCCAGGTCGTACACGGTGTAGCCGTTGTTGGTCAGGATCGTGTCGACCAAGTTCTTGCCGATGTCGTGCACGTCGCCGAAGACGGTCGCGAGAACGACCTTCCCTTTGGTGAGGCCGTCTTTCTTTTCGAGGAACTGCTCGAGGTGCGCGACGGCCTTCTTCATCACCTCGGCCGACTGCAGCACGAAGGGCAGGATCAGCTCGCCGGAACCGAACTTGTCGCCGACCTCCTTCATCGCGGGCAATAAAACGTTGTTGAGGACGTCGACCGGATCGCGCCGCGCGAGGACCTCGTCGATCTTGGCCTCGATGCCGTCCTTGCGCCGGCGCAGGATCGCGTCGTGGATGCGCCTCTCCACGGGCGCCTCCGCATCGTCGTCGGGTGCGGCGGCCGCGCCCTTGGCGACGGGTGCTTTGGCGTCCCAGTGCTCGATGACGCGCTGCAGCGCGTCCGGGCGCCGGTTGAGGACGAGGTCGTCGCACAGCTCGCGCTCGAGCGCGTCGAGCTCGCCGTAAGGCGTGATCTCCTTGGCGTTGACGATCGCCATGTGGAGACCGGCCGCCACGCAATGGTGCAGCATGACCGAATTGAGCGCGGCACGGGCTGCGGGCCGCAGCCCGAAGCTGACGTTGGAGACGCCGAGGGAGGTGAGCACGCCGGGCAGCGCCTCGACGATCAGGCGTACGCCCTCGATCGTCTCGAGGGCGGAGTCGACGAATTCCTGGTCGCCGGTCGCCAGCGTGAAGGTGAGCGCGTCGAAGATCAGCGCGCCCGGCGGTATGCCGTATTCGCCGACGACGATGTCGTAGATGCGCCGGGCGACCTCGAGCTTGCGCCCGGCGGTCTTCGCCATTCCGTTTTCGTCGATCGTGAGCGCGACGACGGCCGAGCCGCTCTCTTTTACTAGCGGCAGGATCTGGTCGAGCTTGTTTCGCCCGTTCTCGAGGTTGACCGAGTTGACGATCGCGCGACCCGCGTAGATCTTGAGCGCGGCTTCGATGACCTTCACCTCCGTCGAGTCGATCATCAGCGGCGCCTCGACCGATTGCGCCAAACGCTTGACGATCGTCGCCATCTGGCGGTCTTCGTCGGTCCGTTCGGTCAGCGCCGTGCAGACGTCGAGCACGTGCGCTCCGCCCTCGACCTGCTCGCGGCCGATCAGCACGATCTCGTCGTAGTCCTCCGCCAGCAGCAGGCGCTTGAGCTTGCGCGAGCCCTGCGCGTTGATGCGCTCGCCGACGAGCAGCGGACTGCCGTCCTGTTTGAGCGCGGTCGCCGTCATCGACGAAGCCGCGAACTGCAGCGGCTTGGGCTCGGGGCGGCGTCCCACCAAACCGCGCGCCGCCGCGACGAAGGCCCGCACGTGCGCGGGCGTCGTGCCGCAGCATCCGCCGATCGCGTTGACGCCCAGCTCCCGAACGAAGGCGCCGAGCTCGCGCGCCATCTGCTCGGGCGTCTCGGGGTAGATCGTCTCGCCCTTGGGGCCCATCAGGGGCAGGCCGGCGTTGGGGATGACGCTCACGAAGCAGCGCGAGTTGTCGGCGAGATAGCGGACCGCGTCGCGCATGTGCGAGGGGCCGGTCGAGCAGTTCAGCCCGATGACGTCGATCGGCAAGGCGTCGAGGGTCGCGCAGACGGCCCGGACGTCGGTCCCCAGCAGCATGCGTCCGGTGACGTCCAGGGTCGCCTGCGCTTGGATGGGGACGCGCCGCAGGCCGCGCTCGAACTCGCGCACGATCCCGGCGATCGCCGCCTTCATCTCGAGGAGGTCCTGCGCCGTCTCGATGAGCAGCAGGTCGACGCCGCCTTCGACCAGGTGTCGGGCCTGCTCGCCGTAGAGGGCGGCCAGCTCGTCGAAGGTGATCTTCGAGAGGCTCGGGTCGGAGGAGGAGATCAGCATGCCCGTCGGCCCGAGCGACCCGGCCACGAAACGCGGTTTCTCGAGCGTCGAGAAGCGGTCTGCGGCTTCCCGGGCGATCTCGGCCGCTCGCCGGTTGACCTCGGCCGTGCGCTCGCCGAGCCCGTACTCGTCGAGCTTGAGGCGCGAGGCGGTGAACGAGTCCGTCTCCAGCACGTCGGCCCCGGCCTCCAGATAGCGCTGGTGGATCGCGCCCACCGCGTCCGGCCGGCTCAGCACGAGCGCCTCGTTGCAGCCGTAGTACCGCGCTCCCCCGAAGTCCGCGTCGACGAGGTGCAGCGCCATCAGCTCGGTCCCCATCGCCCCGTCGAAGACCAGCACGCGCTCGGAGAGGGCTCGTAAATAAGGGTCCATGAGTCCGTCGTTTCGGAGCAGCCCTGCGTGAGGCTCCTTATATAGGTCCAAATTTATGAATTTGCATTGAATTGGACATTGCGCGACCATCCGTGTACAGTGGACGGGTGGACGCTCGGCGAACGCTGGCGAAGTTCGAGGAAGCCGTCGCCCTCGAGCGCAGCCGGCTGGGTGTGCTGGGCGGCGCGCCGCGGCGAGAGCTCGACCGCCTCTACCTCGAGGAGATCGCCGCCTCGACGGCCCTCGCCGGAGCGCATCTCAGCCTCTCGGAGGTCGAAGCCCTCGTGCAGCGCGGCGTCGTCATCGGGCAGCACCCGCTCGAGGCCTGCATCGCGGTCTCCGACTACGCCGACGCGGTGCGCTTCCTGCGCGAAGCGACGCTCCATGCGGGGCGGCGGCCATACCTGCGGGTCGGAGAGATCGTCGGGCTTCACGCCCGCGCGCTGCGCCGCGCGGAGACGGGCGAGCCGGGGACGTGGCGAACGCTCAACGTCGGTCCGCTCCCCGGCGGTATGATGCCGCCGGGCCCTGCGCTCGTTCCGAGTCAAATGCTCGCGCTGGTCGACCGCTTCGGGGTGGGGCCGCCCCCCGGCCGGTCGACGCTGCTGTGGGTCGCCGAAGCGCACCGCCGCTTCACGCGGATCCATCCCTTCCTCCGCGGAAGCGGGCGGACCGGCAGGCTCGTCGTGAACCTGCTGCTCCACCGCCTCGACTTGCCCCCGCTCGCGCTTCGCAGCCGCGCTGCCCGGCGCTATCTGGCCGCCCTGAACGAAGCCGGCTCGCCCGACCTCACGGCGCTCGCCCTGATCCTCGCGCGGGCGCTCCTGGCCGGCCTGACCCGCCTGGCCAGCGCGGCCGAGAAGAACGCCGAACTGCGCGCCCTCGCCTCGCTCGCCGAAGACCCCGAGAGGGCCGCACTGTACAAGGCCGCTCAACGCGGACGGCTGCGCACCGTGCGGCGCAACGGCGTGCTTCTCACGACCGCCGTCTGGATCGCCGAATACCGCGCCTCGCGGCGCGCGCGTCAGGTCCCCGCGTTGCGCCCGTCGCGCAGCGAAGGGCCGCTCGCATCGTAGGCTTGCGCTCCCGAAGCGACGAACGTGGCCCGCCTTATGGCGGCCATCGTCGAGACACAGGGGCTCACCAAGTCGTTCGCCGGCTATCGCGCGATCGACGGCGTCTCGCTCTCGATCGAGGAGGGGGCGATCCACGCCATCATCGGCCCCAACGGCGCCGGCAAGACGACGTTCTTCAACCTGCTCTCCGGTTTCGTGAAACCGACGGCGGGGACGATCGCGCTGCGGGGCAGGAACGTCACCGGCATGGACCCGCCGCGCATCGCGCGGCTCGGCATGGTGCGCAGCTTCCAGATCAACAGCATCTTCACGCATCTCACGGTCCTCGACAACGTGAAGGTCTCGCTCGAGTCGAAGACCGCGCTCCCGTCGCGATTCTGGCTCTCCGGCAAGGCCACGAACCGGCTCGACGCGCGCGCCACGGAGCTGCTCGCCGACGTGGGGCTCGAGCGCGAGAAGGATCTGCTCGCCGTCCAGCTCTCGTACGGCCGCAAGCGCGCGCTCGAGCTCGCGATCTCGCTCGCGCAGGATCCCGAGATCTTGCTGCTGGACGAACCGACGGCCGGGATGGGGACCGAAGACGTCGGACGCATCTCGCAGCTGATCGGACGCGTCGCGAAGGGGCGCACCGTCGTGCTGGTCGAGCACAATCTCAGCGTCGTCGCCGATCTCTCCGACCGCATCACGGTTCTGCAGCGGGGAAAGGTGCTGGTCGAGGGCGCCTACCGCGAGGTCCGCGCCGATCAGCGCGTCATCGACGCCTATCTCGGCGGCGGCGCTCACGATGCTTGAAACCCGCGGACTCAACGCCTACTACGACGAGAGCCACGTCCTGCGCGGGGTCGACTTGCGCGTCGAGGCCGGAGAAGTCGTCACGCTGGTCGGGCGCAACGGCGCCGGCAAGACCACGACGCTAAAATCGATCATGGGGATCGTGCGCAAGCGCTCGGGCGAGATCCTCTTCGACGGCGAGCCAATCATGTCGCTGAGCTCCGACAAGGTGGCGCGCCGCGGGATCGGCTTCGTCCCCGAAGAGCGCGGCATCTACGCGACGCTGACCGTCACCGAGAACCTCACTTTGCCGCCCGTCGTCGGCAAGGACGCCTGGCCGCTCGAACGCATCTACGCGCTCTTTCCGATCCTGCGCGACCGCGGCACGGCGATGGGCACCATGCTCTCGGGCGGCGAGCAGCAGATGCTCGCCATCGCCCGCGTCTTGCGCAGCGGCGCCCGGCTCATCCTGCTCGACGAGCCGACGGAAGGGCTCGCGCCGGTCATCGTCAACGCGATCGGCGACCTGATTCTGGAGATCAAGAAGCACGGCGTGACGATCCTCTTGGTCGAGCAGAACCTGCGCTTCGCGACGCGCGTCGCCGATCGCCACTATCTCATGGTGCACGGCAAGATCGTCGAGTCGATGTCGAACGCCGAAGTCATCGAACGCGAGTCCGACCTCCTCGCCCACTTGGGCGTTTAGCGCGCGCGCCCCGACCGTCCGGCGCTACACCGGCTCCGGCTCGGTCTCGACGATCAGGCGGTCGGGTGCGTCCTCGTCCTCGACCAGCCGCTTGCGCGGCGCGAATGCCCGGGTGAGGATCTCGCCGACGATGCCGCGCCGCGCCACCAAGATGACGATCGCGAAGACCAGGCCCATGACGATGTTCGTCTTGTCGCCGATCGGCGTCTTGGAGACGAAGAACTCCAGGGATTGGAAGATCGCCGCGCCGACGATCGGGCCGTAGATCGTCCCGATCCCGCCCAAGATCGTCATCATGACGATCGCGCCCGAGGTGTGCCAGTCGACGCCGTCGAGCCCGGCCAGCCGGTTGCCCAGCGCGTAGAGCGCCCCCGCCAGCCCCGCCAGCGTCCCCGACATGACGAAGGCCGCCAGCTTGAAGAGGTTCGTGTCGTAGCCGATGCTGCGCGCGCGCACCTCGTTCTCGCGCATCGCCGCCAGCACCGCGCCGAACGGCGAGGTCACGATCCGGACGGCCAGCGCCGTGCCCAGCGCCGCGACGGCCAGCGCCAGGTAATAGTAGACGTAGTCGTTCTCCAGCGAGAGCCCGAAGAGCGTTCCGCGGGTCGTGAGGTTCAAGCCGTTCTCGCCGCCGGTCAAGTCGACGAGCTGGAACGCGAAGAAGTATTGGATCTCGGCGATCGCCAGCGTGATCATCGCGAAGAAGATCCCGCTGCGGCGGACGGCGACCGCGCCCACCAGCGTCGCCGCGACGAGGCTGTAAAGCACGCCGCCCAGCACCGCCAGCGGAAACGACGTGACGCCGCGCGTGATCAGGATCGCCGCCACGTACGCGCCGCCGCCCCAGAAGAGCGCGTGGCCGAACGAAAGCAATCCGGTGAAGCCGAGCAGCATGTCGAACGCGACCGCGACTAGCGCGAAGCAGACCAGATCGGTCGCGAAGACGACGTAGACGCCGGGAATGAAGGGCAGCGCGAGCCCCAGCGCCAGCAGCACGGCGCCGGCCAGCAGGCCGCGCCGCCCCTGGATCAGCGCCAGCGTCACGCGGCGCGCTCCGCCGAGCCGAAGAGACCGGTCGGCCGAAACATGATGACCAGCACCATCACGAAGAAGATCAGCGTGTTGGCGACCGGCGGATAGAAGACCGCGCCGAGCGCCGCGATGATGCCGAGGGCAAAGCCCGCGATCACCGAGCCGAGGATCGAGCCGAGGCCGCCGATGACCACGATCGCGAAGGTGTTGATGATGATCGAGTCACCCATCGTCGGCGTCACGTTCGTGTTGGGCGCGGCCAGCACGCCCGCGAAAGCGGCGAGCGCGACGCCGAACGTGAAGACGCCGCTGACCAGCCGGCTCGTGTTGATGCCGAACGCGCGCGTCAGCTCGGGCTTCTCGGTGGCGGCCCGGATCCGCGCGCCCAGCGGCGAGCGCTCGACCACGTAGTAGACGGCCGCGCAGACCACGAGGCAAACGACGATCACGAAGAGGCGGTAGGTCGGGTACAGCGTGAAGCCGAGGTTCGTCGCGCCCGAGAGCAGCGCCGGCGTCTCGTAGGGCGAGCCGAGTGCTCCGGCCGCCAAGCGCATCACGTCCTCGATGATGAGCACCAGCGCGAAGGTGAAGAGCAGGTTGTAGAGCGGGTCGATCCCGTAGAGCCGCCGCAGCAGCAGCGTCTCGATGAGCAGCCCGAACGCGCCCACCACGACCGGAGCGACCAGCAGCGCCGCGAAGAACGGCAAGTGCAGGAGCAGCGCGCCGTAATAGGCCACGAACGCGCCGAGCATGTACATCACGCCGTGCGCGAAGTTGACGATCCGCAGCATTCCGAAGATGATGCTGAGGCCGAGCGCGAGCAGCGCGTAGAAGCCCCCGTTGACCAAACCGTTGAAGATTTGGGTGACGAGGTAATCGGGCGAGAGCGCGGCCTGAGCGAGCAAGAGCGGCGCCGTCATTTCAACAACCTGGCAGTCTCCTGGAATCGAGCTCGAGACCGGCGCACGCCGTGCGCCGGTCTCGAGCGGTTCAACGCGCGGCGGTTACGGTCTTACCAATCCTTCTTGCATACCGAGTCGGCCTCGGGCCGGAAGGCCTGCTCGCCCGGGATGACCCGCAGGACCTTGTACCAGGCGTGCGGCTCCGTCACTTGCTCCTTGGGAAGCACGTCGACGAAGTACATGTCGTGGATCACCCGATGGTCGCGAGCCCGCCAGACGGCGTTGCGCGCGTAGAAGTCGTTGAACTTCCGGCCGTCGAGGTACGCCACGACCTTGTCGGCGTCGGTCGAGCCGACCGCCTTGACCGCGTTCAGCCACTGCCAGGCGGCCGAGTAATCCGCCGCATCGATGTCGGTCGGCCGCAGGCCGTTGCCGACGCGCTTGGTGTACCTGTCCGCCCAGGCGCGGGTCTGCTTGTCGTAATCCCAATACCACGACGTCGTGATCGAGACGCCGGAGAAGACGTCGGGAAGCGCGTCCACGTCCGAGAGGAAAAGCAGGCCGACCGCCGGCTTCATCGTCTTGTCGAGGCCGAACTGCTTGACGCCCTTCATCGTGTTGACCGTGTCGGCGCCGGCGTTGAGCACGCCGAGCACCTGAGCGCCCGATTGCTTGGCGGCCAGCAGGTACGACGAGAAGTCGGTGTTGCCCAGCGGAATCAGGTCGGAGTGGACGAATTTGGCGCCCTCGGGCTCGATCGCGGCGGTGAAGTCGGCCAGCATCGCCTGGCCGAACGCGTAGTTGGGGACGATGCCGTACCACGTCTTGCCGTTCTTCTGGTTGGCGACCGAACGGCCGGTGCCGTGCGCGAGCGCGTAGGTGTCGTACGCGTAGTGGTAGGTGTACTTGTCGCACGCGGCCCCGGTCAAGGCCGAGCTCGCGCCGCCCGTGACGATGACGAGCTTGTGCTTCTCCTTGCCGACCGCCGAGACGGCCAGCGCCGTCGCCGAGTTGGTCAGGTCGAGCGCGAGCTCCGCGCCGCCGTCGAACGCCTCGCGAGCTTTGGCGGCCGCTTCGGGACCGTTGTTACGATGATCGATCCCGTCGACCTCGATCGTGCGGCCGAGCACCTTGCCGCCGAAATCCTCGACGGCCATCTTGGTCGCTTCGACGGCGTTTTGGCCCGCGACGGCCGCATAGACGCCGGACTGGTCGTTGATGACGGCAATCTTGATGGGCCCGGTGTTTTGTGCTTCACCGCGCAGCGGCGCGGCCAGCGAAAAGATGATGGCTGCCACGACGGCGAGTGCCGCCGGTAGTCGCAAATACTTCACGGCCTCCCTTTCGAGAACATAGTCCGCTCTCGGGTCGAGACAGTATGCCGTCCTCGCTACGCTGCGGACGGGTATCTACTGCTGGCGGACGCAGCACGATTCATCGAGTGCGCGCAGATTCCCGCGGCAAAGTCTCGACGCGAACAGGGCCGTCAGCCTAAGGGATAATTCCATCTATGTTAATCGAACGCGGAACGGCAGGCACGCGCCGCCCCTCGGGAGCTGCGGACGCCTACGCCCCGGTCGCCGTCAGCTCGGAGGACGGCTCGGCCAGAGCGGCGCGGCCGTCCCCGCCGGGCGGGTCGTGCTTGTGCAGGCCTTCGCGAAAACGGACCACGACCACGTAGAACGCCGGCACGACGAACAGGTTGAGGAACGTCGAGAGGATCATGCCGCCCATGACCGGCGTACCCAGCGAGTGGCGGCTCGCGCTGCCCGCGCCGCCCGCGAAGACGAGCGGCGCGATGCCCAGAATGAAGGCAAACGAGGTCATCAGGATCGGCCGCAGCCGCGTCTCGGCGGCCTTGCGCGCCGCCGAGACGACGTCGAGACCCTGCTCGCGGAGCTGATTGGCGAACTCGACGATCAGGATCGCGTTCTTGCTGGCCAGGCCGATCAGCATGACGTAGCCGACCTGAGCGTAGACGTCGGAGTAGACGACCCCGATCGGCGGAAAGACCGACGCGGCGGTCGTGCGCAAGAACATCGCGATCAGCGCTCCGAGGATCGCCAGCGGCACCGACATCAGGATGATGAACGGATCCGTCCAGCTCTCGTACTGCGCCGCGAGGACGAGGAACACGACGACGATGCCCAGTCCGAAGATCAGCAGCGACTGGCTCCCCGACTCGATCTCGTCGAGCGAGAGGCCCGACCACTCGTGGCTGACGCCGGCCGGTTCGAGCTGCTTCGAGAGCTTCTCCATCTCGGAGATCGCGTCGCCCGAGCCGTAGCCTTTGCCCGGCTGGCCGTTGAGCTCGATCGAGCGGAACAGGTTGTAGTGCGTGATCACCGGCGCGCTCTTGGCGAGCCGCGTGCTGATGAGATCCGAGAGCGGAACGATCGCGCCGGCGTTCGAACGGACGTAGATGTTCTGCAGGCTTTCGACGCTCGAGCGGAACGGCGTGTCGGCCTGCACGTAGACCCGGTACGAGCGATTGAGATAGTCGAAGTCGTTGACGTACAGCGACCCGAGATAGACTTGCATCGTCGAGAAGATGTTGGCGAGCGGGATGTCGAGCGACTCCGCCTTCCTGCGGTCGACGTCGACGACGAGCTGCGGGCTGTCGTCGCGGAAGGTCGTGAAGACGGACTGCAGACGGGGATCGCGGTTGCCGAGGCCCATGTAGCCGTACGCGACGTTGCCGAGCGCCTCGAGGCCGACGTCGCCCGTATCCTGCAGCTCGTACTGGAAGCCGCCGAAGTTCCCCACGCCTTGGATCGAAGGCGGATTGAAGGCGAACACCTGCGCGCCGGTGATCTTGCCGAAGGCCGGATAGAGGCCGTACAGGATGAACGTCAGCGACTGCTGGAAGCCGGGACGGTCCTTCCAGTTCTTCAGGCGGATGAACATCGTCGCTTTGTTCGGCCCGTTGCCGCTGAAGCCGAAGCCGATGACGTCGAAGACGTCGAGCACCTCGGAGCGCTGCTTGAGGATCCCTTCGACCTGGCGCGTCACGCGCTCGGTGGAGTCGATCGACGAACCCTCCGGCGCCTGCAACGTGACGATGAAAAAGCCTTGGTCTTCGTCGGGCGTGAAGCTGGTCGGCGTGATCCTGAAGAGGAAGGCCGTGAGCACGAGCGCCCCGATGAACAGCCCGATGATCAAGTAGCGAAAGCGGAAGAGCCGGCCGAGCGTGTCGTGGTAGCTGACGCGCAGCCAGACGATGCCGCGGTTGATCGCGCGGAAGAACTTGCCGCGGGGCGGCCCGGCGCGGCCCACCAGGAGCGCCGAGAGGGTCGGCGTGAGCGTCAGCGCGTTGAAGAGCGAGATCGTGATCGAGCACGCGATCGTCAGCGCGAACTGCTTGTAGAGCGCTCCCGTCGTCCCCGGAAAGAACGCGACCGGAATGAAGACGGCCAGGAGCACGAGCGACGTCGCGACCACGGCGCTGGTGATCTCCGCCATCGCCGCCGAGGCGGCGGCCATCGTCGTCATCTTCTTTTCTTGAACGAAGCGGGAGATGTTCTCGATGACCACGATCGCGTCGTCGACGACCAGCCCGGTCGCCAGCGTCAGTCCGAAGAGCGTCAGCGTGTTGATCGAGAAGCCCAGCACCTTCATCAGCGCGAAGGTCCCGATCAGCGAGACGGGGATCGTGATCGCCGGAATCAGCGTCGTGCGCCAGTCTTGCAAGAAGAGGAAGATGACGGCGACGACCAGCAGGATGGCGAAGAACAGCGTGATGACGACTTCGCGGATCGACTCGTTGACGAACTCGGTCGAGTCGAACGCGACCTCGTAGTACGCGCCCTTGGGGAACTTCGCCGAGAGAGCCTGCAATTCGGCGCGGACGCTCTTGGAGACGTCGAGCGCGTTGGCGGTCGGCAGCGCCAAGATGCCGAAGCCGACCGCGGAGCGTCCGTTGAAATGCAAGTCGGACGAGTAGTCCTCGGCGCCGAGCTCCACGTGGCCGACGTCGCGCAGGTAGACGTGCCCGCCGTCGGGGTCGTTCTTGAGGATGAGCTGCGCGAACTGATCCGGCGAGCTCAGACGGCCGAGCGCCCGAACGCTGAACTGATAAGGCTGGTGACCGTTGGTCGGCGGCTGGCCGATCGCGCCCGCGGCAACCTGGACGTTCTGGTCCTCGAGGGCGTTGACGACGTCCGAGGCGGCCAGCCCGTTGTCGGCGAGCCTCTTGGGATCGAGCCAGAGCCGCATCGCGTACTTGCGCTCGCCGAAGATGAGGACGTCGCTGACGCCTCGCAGCCGCTTGAGCCGGTTCTTGATGTACAGGTCGGCGTAGTTCGAGAGGTAGAGCGCCGTCGTGCTGGGATCGCGCGACGAGAAGCCGATGCCCATCACGAAGTTTCCGGAGTTCTTCTCCACCGTGACGCCGGTCTGCTTGACTTCGTTCGGCAGGCGAGCCTGGGCCGATTGGATCGCGTTCTGGACGTCGTTCGTCGCCGCGTCGAGGTCGCGGTCGAGGTCGAACGTGCACGTGATCGTGCTCGTGCCGTCGTTGCTCGACTGCGACGACATGTAGCGCAGCCCCTGAACGCCGTTGATCGCCTCCTCGAGGATCGTCGTGACGGACGACTCGACCGCTTGTGCGCTCGCCCCGGTATAGGTCGCTTGCACCGTGACCACGGGCGGCGCGACCTTGGGGAATTGGGCGATCGGCAGCGTGGGGATCGAGACGAGCCCCGCGAGCAGGATGATCATCGAGCAAACGGCGGCGAAGATCGGCCGTCGCAGGAAGAAGTCGATCAATCTGGAGAGTCCATCGGATGCACCTACGACGCGCGATGGGCGGCGAAGGTGTCAGTTCGGCGCTCCAGCGGCTCGATACGGCCGACCGAACGCCCTGCCGCGTTCCGCACGTCCGCGCTCGCGAAGGCCGCCAGCGCGGCCCGCTCGTGCCTCTCGAGCGCCCCCAGCTCGAGCAAGAGCGCCAGCGTCGCAGGCGCGACCGCGCGGCGCTCGCCGTCGACGACCTTGAGCGCGAGGCCCAGACCTTGCCGCAGCAGCGCGTCGCCGTGCACGCCCTCGGCGCCGATCTTTCCGATGATGCGGCCGCCGGTCGCGGCGATCAAGGCGCTGTCGAAACGGCCCGTTCCACCGACGTAGTCGGGATGCGCCGCCATCGCCGCGCGCACCGTCGCAAGCGCCTCGGCATCCGCTGACTCGCGTCCCTCGAGCGTCGCCAAGCGCGCGAACGCCAGCGCCCCGCGCCGCAACGAGGTTGCGTAGACGGGAATGCCGCAGCCGTCGACGCCGCTTGCGAACGTCTGCGGATCCTCGTCCGTCAGCCGCGCGCAGAAGGCGCGGACGAGCGCCTGCGCGGGATGCGCGAACTCCAGGTACGTCGCGGGATCGTAGCCCGAGTGCACGCACAGCGCGAGGATGCCGGCGTGCTTCCCCGAGCAGTTGTGCTCGACCGGCGGCGAGCCGCCGCAGCGCAGCGCCGCCTCGCCGAGCCCGATTTTCTCCAGCATCGAGCGCACCGCCGCCACGTGGAACCCTTCACCCGCGTGCGAAGCCGCCATGACCGCGAGCTCGCGCGCCTCGAAGCCGAATCGCGCGGCGGCCCCCGACGCGACGACCGTTGCGGCGATGAACGGTTTCCACGACGAGCGCAGGAATACGGGCGCGTCGACGTCGCCGAGCTCGAGCACGGCGCGGCCTTGGGCGTCGACGGCGCAGGCAGCGACGGCGTGCACCGACTCGACGAGCGGCCCGCGCGTGACCCCGACCAGCGGAACCCCGCT
The DNA here is from genome assembly GCA_963834485.1 of Vulcanimicrobiota bacterium. Lineage (GTDB taxonomy): Bacteria > Vulcanimicrobiota > Vulcanimicrobiia > Vulcanimicrobiales > Vulcanimicrobiaceae > CAWICD01. The sequence continues at coordinate 202,409 of CAWICD010000005.1, read as the reverse complement.
CGGGACGCGCACTACTTCGCTGACGGCGCCGGCCCGAGGTCGACCTCGACGAAGCGCGACGGGTCGATCCACCTCGCGAAAGCCGCGCGAACCCGCTCGCCGTCCAAGCTCACGATCGCGCGCGCGCGCCGCGTCGGTTCGTCAAGCGGCAGATCCGCGTCGGCGCGCGAGGCGAGCCCGCCCGCGATCGAGTCGACGCTCGACTCGGAGAGGTCGAGGTCGCGCAAGAGCTGCGTTTTCGCCTGGCTAAGCTCAGCCGGCGACGGCGCCGTCCGCGCCAGCTCGCGCAGGTCGCGCACGATGATCGCACGCGCTCGCGCGACGTTCTGCGGATCGCTGCCGAAGTTCGCGGCATACGTCGTGCGGTACTTCGAAGCGTTCAAGCTCGCCCCTATGTCGTACACGAGCCCGTTCTTCTGCCGCAGGTCGCGCGAGAAGCGGGACGCGTAGAAGGCACCGCCCAGAATCGTGTCGCCCAGCTGCACGGCGTAGTAGTCGGGATCGTCGCGCCGCAGGCCGATCTCTTCGCGCAGCGAGACGCTCGTCTGCGTGCGTCCCGGCGCGCTCACCAGGCGGTGGGCCGGCCGGTTGGGCGGGACCGGCCGCAGATCCGTCTGCGGCGCGGGCCCGCTCGCGCTCCAGGCGCCGAACCACTTCTCGACCGCGGCGCGGGCTTGCTCGCGCGTCACGTCGCCGGCCACGACGATCGTCATCATGTCGGGGCGGATGACGGACGCCTCGTACGCCTTCACGTCGTCCAGATTCAGCGCGCCGACCGTCTGCGGCGTCGCCTCGCGCAGGCCGGCGTCGCCCTCGGGCAGGAGCGCCCGCTCCATCGCGCGCGCGGCGAGATAGTCCGGTGACTTCAGCTCGCCCGTCAGCGTCTGCGCCGTCTGCTGCTGCACGATCGCAAACGCCGGCGCGGGCAGCGCCGGGTGCAGCTCGTTGTCGGCGAGCAGCTCGATCCCGCGCTCGAAGCCTTGGACCGGGACCTGCAGCGAAAACGACGTCCCGGCGGTCACGTCGGCCGCGATCTCGTCGAGCTCCTTTTGAAACGCGAGGCGGTCGTAGGTCGTCGTGCCGTACGAGAAGAGGCCGCCCAACACGTCGGCGACGCCCTCCCGGCCAGGGGCCGTCTGCAAGTCGGCGTTGCTGCGGACTTCGCCGCGCACGCTGACCGTAGGACTGACCGTCTCGCGCTGCACGATCAGACGGATGCCGTTGGGCAGACGCTCGTCGCTCGGAGCGACGTTGGATTTGGGGACCGGCGGCACGGCCGCGAGCGCGGCGGCCCATGGCGGAAGCTCGACCGCCTTCGCGTTGCTCGGCGCGAACACGTCGTGAATGGAAAGCGAACCGCCCTCGGCAGGGACCGCGCCCGGCTTCGGCGTCAGAATCCCCACGATCGCCCGATCGCGCACGAGATACGTGCGCAGCACGCGGTTCACGTCGTCGGGCGTGACTTTCTGCAGTTGCGCGACGACGTCGTCGGGCGAAGCGAGGCCTTGCACCGCGACGGCGTCCGACCAATCCATCGCGAGCCCGGAGATCGAGTTGCGCGAATAGAGCGCCTGCGCGACCTCGCGCCGCTTGGCCGCTTCGATCAGGTCGAGTGGCACGCCGTTCTTCTGATAGTTCGCGATCGTGTCGCTCGCCAGCGCCAGCGCCGCCGACGTGTCGCCGCCCGGCGGCGTCGCGACGTACACGTAGGCGAGCCCGGCCTGAGGATAGGGCTCGTAATCGACGCCGGCGCCGAGCACCTTGCCTTCCGCCTGCAAGGCGTAGAGGTCGGCGCGCTGACTTCCCAGCACGTCGAGCGCAATCTCGGCGGCGGCGTAGTCGGGACTGTCGTAACCGGGCATGCGATAGCCCAACAGCGCGAGCGGGACCGGGAAGTCGCTCTCGTCCGTGATCGTTTGGCCGCGGAGGGGTCGGAGCACGACCGGCCGGTGGGCCGGCACGGCTCGCCGCGGGATCGAGCCGAAGAGCGAACGCACTTGCGCCAGCGTCGCCTGCGGGTCGACGTCGCCTGCGATGACGAGGATCGCGTTGTTGGGCGCGTACCACGTCTTGTTGAAGCCGGCGAGCATCGCCGCGGTCGTCCGGTCGAACGACGACCGGGTCCCCAGCGGCGTGTGCGCGTAGGGCGTCCCGGCGAACATCGCTTGAACCGCTTTGTCGTAATAACGGTAGAAGGCGTCCGAGAGGTCTCGCGAGACCTCCTGTTCGATCGCGCCGCGCTCCTGCGACCACTCGGCCTGCGCGTTCAGGACGCCGCGCATGCGCGAGGCCTCGATGCGCAGCGCCACGTCGAGATACCGCGCCGGCGTCGAGGTGTAGTACTGCGTGATCGACTGCTGCGTCTCCGCGTCGTCGTCCCCGCCGAGGAGCGCCGTCATCGTCGCGATCTGATCTTCGCTGAGATCCTTGGTGCTGCGGCCGGCCGTCATGTGCTCCTCGGCGTGCGCCATGCCGGGAAAGCCGGGCGGCGTGTCTTGCCCGCCGACGAGATAGTTGACGACCTCGGTCGCGACCGGCGCCAGCGGATCGCGCACGACGATCACGCGCAAGCCGTTGCCGAGCGTCGCCCGCAAGAGGCCCGTCGCGACCGGGGGCGCGGCGGTCGGCGCGGGCGCAGCGGTCGCGGCGGATGCTCCGAACGGCCCGAGCGCGCCAGTCAGAACCAGCGCGGCGGCGAGACGGCGGAACGACGACGATCGATTCATGCGGCCTGACATTCCTCGTGCAGTCGCGCCGGCCCCATCGTTCCGCAAGATCTCAGGCGAGCGTCGGCTCGACGATCTGGGCTTCCTGTTCGGAGAAGACCGGGTTGGAGAGATAGCGTTCGCCCGTATCGCAGCCGATCGTCACGATCGTCTTGCCGGCGAACTCGGGGCGCGCCGCCAGCTGCAGCGCCGCGAAGATGTTCGCGCCGGCCGAGATGCCGACCAGCAGGCCTTCCTCGCGGGCCGCGCGCCGCGCCGTCGCGATCGCGTCCTCGTTGGTCACGCGGACGATCTCGTCGTAGATCTTCGTGTTGAGGATCGCCGGCACGAAGCCCGCGCCCGTCCCCTGGATCTTGTGCGGGCCCGGCTTGCCGCCCGAGAGGACCGGCGAGGCGTCGGGCTCGACCGCGACGACGTAGAAGCCGGGCTTGCGCGACTTGATCACCTCGCCGACGCCGGTGATCGTGCCGCCCGTCCCGACCGCCGAGACGATGGCATCGACGTTGCCGTCGGTGTCGCGCCAGATCTCCTCGGCGGTCGTCTTGCGGTGGATCTCGGGGTTGGCCGGATTGTTGAACTGCTGCGGCTGGAAGTACTTGGCCGGGTTGCTCGCGCGGATCTCTTCGGCCTTACGGATCGCCCCGGGCATCCCCTCGGCGCCCGGCGTGAGCACGAGCTGCGCGCCGTAGGCCTTGAGCAGATTGCGCCGCTCGAGGGTCATCGTCTCGGGCATGGTGAGGATGAGCGGATAGCCTTTGGCCGCCGCCACGAAGGCCAGCGCGATGCCGGTGTTGCCGCTGGTCGGTTCGATGATCACCGTGTCGGGGCGCAGCCGGCCGTCGCGCTCGGCGGCTTCGATCATCGCCACCCCGATACGGTCCTTGACGCTCCCGGCGGGGTTGAAGGACTCGAGCTTGACCAGGACCGTGCCGGCGATCCCCTTGTTGAGGCGCGGAACCTTGACCAGCGGCGTGTTGCCGACCGTGTCGGCCAGATTTTCATAGATGCGTGCCATTCGTGCTCCCCGTGCAGCTCTGTGACGGATACAACCGTGCACTCGTTCCTCACGTTGCGCTTGCGCGCCGGAGGCCGGGGACGCGCCCCGATCGAACGTACGTTCTCACTCGATGTTCTCCCTCGCCGGAAAATCCCTCTACGTCGCAGCGCTCGACCTCTGGATCGACTCGACGAGCGCGCGACGCCGCTGCTACGTGTCGCACGGTCACGCGGATCACGCGCGCGTCCACGACCTCGTCATCACCTCGCCGAACAATGCCCGCGTGTGCGCCCTGCGCTTCGGGCGGCGCGGCGAAGCGACGGTCTACGAGACCCACGCCTTCAACGAGCCCTGGGAGATCGGCGCCTACCGGCTCTCGCTCTTCGCGGCCGGCCACGTGCTCGGCAGCTCGCAGCTCCTCATCGAAGGCGAGGCCGGACGCTTCGTCTACACCGGCGATTTCAACCTCGAGCCGTCGTATACGGCCGAAGCGGCCGAGGTGAAGCGCTGCGATCTCGTCTTGATGGAGTGCACGTACGGCCGGCCGCAATACGTCTTTCCGCCGCGCGCCGAGGTCGCGGGGGCGATGGTCGGCTGGGCGCGGCGGGCCCTCGAGGACGGCGCCGTTCCGATCTTCTACGCCTACTCGCTGGGCAAGGCGCAGGAGGCGCTGGCGATCCTCGGACGAGCCGGCTTGCCGCTCGCAGCGCACGGCGCGATCGCGGAGATGGCGTGCCTTTACGAACGAGCGGGCGTCGCGTTGCCGGCGTACGAACGCTACGATGCCGACGCCTTCGACGGCGCGCGCGTGCTGCTCTGGCCGCCTTCGGGCCGCGCTCTGCCCAAGGCCGTCCGCGGCCGGCCGATCAGAACCGCCGCCCTGACCGGTTGGGCGATCGCCCGCGGCGCCCGGCACTCCTTCCGAACCGATACCGCTTTCCCGCTCTCAGATCACGCCGACTTCCCTTCGTTGCTGCGTTACGTCGAGCTCGCGCAGCCGCACAAGGTGCTGCTCAACCACGGCTGGCGCGACTTCACGCTGCGCCTGCGCAAGCTCGGGATCGACGCCGAGTATCTCGAGAACGACGCGCAACTCGCTCTGTTCTCTTGACGGGCGCAGCCGGTCTGCGCCGCGCCCCGCGCCTCGCCGGGGGGTCGCTTCGCGGCGCCGGAGAACTGGACGCGGAACATCCACACTCGTAAAGAAAGGCGCACGAGCGTTGCGGGCTTTACAGATATATGATTTCGGCGCACTCACCGAAACGCTCAAGCTGCGCGAGGTTGCGCCGGCGGAGTTAGGCCCGGCCCAGGTTCGCGTGAAGATCGAAGCCGCCGGCATCAACCCGAGCGACGTCTTCAACGTGCGCGGACGCTTCCCGTCGACCTCGCTTCCGCGCATCGTCGGCCGCGATTTCGCCGGCACGGTCTGCGAAGGGCCGAGCGATCTGGTCGGTGCGAAGGTGTGGGGAACGGGCGGCGATCTCGGCTTCACGCGCGACGGCGCCCACGCCGAGTACATCGTCATCCCGGCGGCCGCCGTGGCGCTGCGTCCGAACAATCTCAGCGCCGAAGAAGCCGCGGCGGTGGGCACGCCGTTTCTCACCGCGTGGTACGCGATCGTCGAGTTGGGGCACTTGGAAGCCGGCGAGTGGGTCATCGTCTCGGGCGCGGCCGGCGCGGTCGGCGACGCGGCGATCGGGCTCGCGACGGCGCGCGGCGCGCGCGTGATCGCACTCGTGAAAGACGCCGGGGAACGCGAGCACATCGATCGGTACAAGGTCGCCGCGATCGCGCAGTCCGACCGCAACGATCTCGTCGACGTGGTCAACGAAGCGACCGGCGGCAAACGGGCGGCGCTCGCGCTCAACGGCGTCGGCGCCGCGATCGTGCAGCCGCTCCTGCAGTCGCTGGCCGACGGAGGACGTTCGGTCGTGTACAGCGTCAGCTTCGGCGGGAGCGAGGTGACGCTCGACCTGTTCTCGCTCTACCGCCGGCGCCTCGCGCTGTTGGGTCTGAACACGGGCGCGATCGACGTTCTCAGAGGCGCCGAAGTGCTGCGCCGGCTCGCCCCGCTCTTCGAGAACGGCTCGCTGCGGCCGCCGCACATCGACGCGAGCTACGCCTTCGCGGACGCGGTCAGCGCGTACCAGCGCGTCGAGGAGGGCAGGCCCGGGAAGGTCGTTCTCGTCCCGGGCTGACCGGTCATTCGCTTATTCGCCGAGATCCCACATGAGGCCGAGATCGCGTTTCGAGTACGCCCGAAACGCGATCAAGCTCTCGGTCCTCACGATCCCTTCGAGGCCGGCGACGTGCTCGGTCACGAGCGCGGCCAGGTCCTCGTGACGGCGCACGCGCGCGATCGCGACGAGGTCGAAGGGACCGGCGACGCTGTAGACTTCGGCGATGCCCGGCACTTCGAGCAAGCCGTCGGCGAGCGGCTGGACGCGACCCGGTTGGGCCGTCAGCAGGATGAAGGCGGTGATCACGAGGCGACTCTTTCAGAAATCCGAGGACTTGAGCCCCGGGTTGAGCTGCACGTTGCGAAACGTCTCCGTCTTGACGAGCGTTTCCCCCGCGTATTGCTCGCGCCGCACGGGCAGGTGGGTCTCGTTCGAGATGTCGAGCACGTCCTTGGAGACGTCTTTGTTCTTGCTCGGATCGGCGACCGCGAGGGTCACCGCGGTCGTCACGACGCCTTCGATCGTCGGACCGGGGTCCTCGCTCAGGGTTCCCGGCGTCTCGAGAAAGTGTCTGAGTTCGTATGCGAAGGAGGCGACGTCGATCGTGTCGCCGCGCAGGGAGGTCGCCCGCCCGTCGTTGATCGAAACGTTCAGTCGCACCATCGACAGAAAACCGCCCTGGTGGCCCTTCACCGTATCCCCGCCGCGCCAGACGGCACCGCTTCCCCGGCCGGGACCCGCCGTCACCTCGATGTGCGCGAAACTCGGCTTCTTGAAGCTGTAATCGTAGGTTCTGTCTTGCGTCTTGTTCTGATAGATCTCGTGAACGACGATCGTCTCGTGGTAGTTGTCGATCGAACTCCACGCTTTCTGGAAGGCATCAAAGGCAGGCGTCGGCGCGTTCTCCGCCGCGGCCGCGCACAGCGGCGACAGCCCCAGCGCCAACGCGGCCCCGAGCCGCAGGCCGAATCCGGCTACGCTTTTCATCAGGGCCTCACTCTATCGCGGAATAGCGTGACTTTCCTGGCCTTCAGAGGGACGGCGCACGCGAGCGGGAGCGGCGCCTTGGCCGCGGGCCAGGGCGAGCGGATCTCCCCCGCGATGCCCCGGCGCGAGCGCGCGGGAGCCGCCGGATGAAACTGGGCGACGCGACGCTCGTGGTCGACGACGAGATCACCCTCATCCCCCGGCACGCCGGAGACGCCGACGAGCTCTTCGCGCTGGTCGAGCGCAATCGCTCGGAGCTGCGGCGATGGCTCGGCTGGGTCGACGCGACGCGCTCGCGGAGCGACATGCGCCGCTACATCCAGTTCGCCGCGGCGCAATTCGAGCAGCACGCCGCTTTCGATTATTCGATCTCCATCAACGGCGCGCTCGCCGGTTCGATCGGGCTGCACCATCTCGAGTGGCTCGTGCGCAGCGCTCACGTCGGGTATTGGCTCGCGCCCCAAGCGCGCGGGCGCGGCGTCGTCACGCGCGCCGTCGCGCGGCTGGGCAGCCACGCCTTCACGCGGCTCGACATCCACCGTTTGGAGATCCGCGCCGTCGCCCAGAACCTGCCCAGCCGCGCCGTCGCGGAGCGTTCCGGCTACCTCTTCGAAGGGATCCTGCGCGACGCGTACCTCTTGCACGGCGCGTACCGCGACCTCGCGCTCTACGCCAAATTGGCGAGCGACGGCGAGGCTACGCTCCTTCCACCCGCACGATGAAGCGCGGGTTGGCCACGGCGAGCTTGCGGCGCACGCTCTCGCGCGCGTAGGCGAGCGCACCGTCGCGCGCCGGCCCCTCGTCGCACTCTCCCGCGCGGATGCGGCGCGACAGCTCGCGGCGCCGCTCGCCGAGCGTCCCCTCGCGCAGCCCGAGCGCCTCGAAGAGCGCTTCCTCTGCCGCGTCGTCGGCCGCTCCCGCCGCCAGTTCGCGCAGGGCGATCCGCAAGACGTTGGCCGCGATGAGGGCGCGAAAGCGCGCGCGCCGGCCGGAAGCGGCGGGGACGACTTCGGCTTCGATGTAACCGCACACCGCCTCGAGCAGCTCCCGCAGCGTGGGACGGTCGTGCAGGCTCAGAGCGGCGACCCGCCGCGGGCTTCGAGCAGGCGGAGCGCCTCGTACTCCATCTCCGCGCAGAGGCGCCCCAAGCTCGCGAACTCGATGCTCGGCTCGACGCCGCTGAGGTGACGGCGCGCCTGCATCAGCGTGCCGATCGCCCACTTCACGTTGCCCAGCAGCTCCATGTAGGCGACGCGCGCCCGGTCGACGCGTTCGCCGCTCGCCCGCTCGTACGCGCGAAGCCACGTCTCGCGCGCGGCGATCCCGCCGGCCTCGAGCGCGTCGTTGCCGAAACGCCAAGCGCGCACGCAGAACCATGCCAAATCCTCGTAAGGATCGCCGGCGTGGGCGAACTCCCAATCGAGCACGGCGCGCAGACCGTCCTCCCCGACCAGCACGTTGCCGATGCGGAAGTCGCCGTGGACGAGCGTCGTGCGCGCTTGCGGAGCGGGCTCGTCGCAGACCAGGCGGCGCAAGGCGAGTTCCAGCGCCGGGTGCGGCTCGTCGACCGCGTCGAGCTCGCGGTAGAGCCGCTCGATTTCGACCGCGACGGCGCTCTGGTCCGGCTGCGGATGCTGCAGCCGCGGCTCGAGTCCGCGCGCACGGTAGTCGACGCGATGGATCGCGGCCAGCGCCTCCGCCAACTGAGCGGGGAGCAGCTCGCGCGCCCGCGCCAGCGCCGGGTCGCTCGCTACGCGCCGGCCGACCGCCTCACCCGCCACGCGCTGCATGAAAAAGGCCGGTTTCCCCGCGACCGCGACCGGCTCGAAATACGGGCGCGGCACCGGGACGCCGGAATCGTAGGCGGCCGAGATCACGGAGAATTCGGTGGGGCGGTCGAGCGTCACCAGCGTGAGCACGCCGCCCAGATCGCGGCGCAGGACGAGTTCCAGACGCTCGCCGGCACTCGCGCCGCCGCCGAGCGCGAGGTCGACGGCCCACGCTTCCCGCGAGGCCCCGCCGGCGAGCAGCTCCAAGCGTTCGACGCGGACCGCGCGGCCGAGCCGCTCGGAAACGAACCGCTCGACGCCGTCACGGACGGCGTCGAGCGGCGAGCTCGTCTCTCGACCCGGCGCGGGGTCGGCGGTCAACGGCGCGCCTGCGGACGCGGCACCTCTTGATCGACTTGGAGCGTCACCGTGGATCCCTCGGGCACGGTGAAGTTCGTCCTCAGGTTGTTGGCATAGGCGAAGCCGCCGGCCGCGCCGGCCAAGCCGCCCAGACCCGTGTGGAAGACCGACTTGCCGAGGATGTTGCCGACGATCATGCCGACGCCTGCCCCGGCGGCCTGCTGGCCGACGGCGCTCTTCTGCTTCTGTACGAGCTTGACGACGTGCCCCGTGAGCGGCGCCGAGGCGCCGCTCGGGAGCACGATGCTGTCGAAGGCGAGGTCGAGCTCGGGCTTGCGATTTTGCCCCGCGCGCACGACGTTCGCCACGTGACCGCGCACGTAGGCGCCGGCGTACGAGGCGTCGTCGTCGGGATACGGACGGATCACTTGCAGCGAGAAGCCGTCGCCGATGTTGACCTTGGCCGTGTCCAGCGTGGTCGAGAGGAGGCCGAAGACGTTCGTTCCGGCCGGGATCGCCGAAGCCGCCATCACCGGGGCAGATGCCAGGCCGACCGCCGCGGCGAGCACCAGCGCGAACGCGAACGTTCCTTCGCGGACGCTGCGCCGGCGGCGAGAGCGGAAAGCGTTCATTCTGAGAATCTCCTTAACACTTACGAGAATACTTCCAACGAAAACGGACCTTACTACGAACCATAACGTTTCCCGCCGCCGGGAGGTTCGGCACTTCCGTTGGAGAGGCGCGCGGCAGCTTTGCGCAGCTCGAGTTTGGCGATCGACTCGCGGTGCACTTCGTCGGGACCGTCGGCGATGCGCAGCGTGCGCTGCTCGGCCCAAAGGTGGGCCAGGCCGAAATCTCCGCAGACGCCCGCCCCGCCGTGCGCCTGAACGGCACGGTCGATCACCCGCAGCGCGACGTTGGGTGCGACGACCTTGATCATCGCGATCTCGGCTCGCGCCGCCTTGTTTCCCAGCTCGTCCATCGTCGCCGCCGCGTGCAGCACCAGGAGCCGCGCCTGATCGATCTCGATGCGTGAATCGGCGATCCACTCGCGGACGACGCCTTGCGCGGCGAGCGGCTTGCCGAAGGCGGTACGGCGCGCCACGCGCTCGCACATCGCCTCGAGCGCCCGCTCGGCGGCGCCGATCGAACGCATGCAATGGTGGATGCGGCCGGGTCCCAGCCGCCCCTGCGCGATCTCGAACCCGCGGCCTTCGCCCAGCAAGAGGTTCTCCCGCGGGACGCGCACGTTTTCGAAGAGGACCTCGGCGTGGCCGTGCGGCGCGCTGTCGTAACCGAACACGTCGAGCGCGCGGACGATGCGCACGCCGGGCGTGTCGGCCGGCACCAGGATCATCGACTGCTGCAAGTGGCGGGGCGCGCCCGGATCGGTCTTGCCCATGACGATGAGGATCTTGCAGCGCGGGTCCATCGCTCCGGTCGTCCACCACTTGCGCCCGTTGACCGCGTAGTGGTCGCCGTCGCGCTCGATCGCCGCCTCGATGTTGGTCGCGTCGGACGAGGCGACGCCGGGCTCCGTCATCGCGAACGCCGAGCGGATCTCACCCGCGAGCAGCGGACGCAGCCAGCGTTCCTTCTGCGCGGGCGTCCCGTAGCGCACCAGAACTTCCATGTTCCCGGTGTCCGGAGCGTTGCAATTGAAGACCTCGGGCGCGATGAGCGAACGCCCCATCGTCTCGCACAGCGGCGCGTACTCGCGGTTCCGCAGGCCCGCGCCGTACTCGCTCTCCGGCAGGAACAGGTTCCAAAGGCCCGCGGCCCGGGCGCGCGCCTTCATCTCCTCCATCACCGGCGGGATCGACCAGCGATCGGGCGCCGCCGCGTGCTGCTCGCGGTAGAGGCGCTCGCCCGGCTCGACCACCTCGCGCATGAAGGCCTTGAGCCGCTCGTGGAGCTCAGCGGCGTCGGAACGGAGTTCGGTCGGCATGGCGAAAAGCCTCAGGCGGGAGTCCGGCAAGCGAATTCCACGAGCCTTCGGCTTGCCGGCAATCGCGTTCCTCGGTCGCGTGCGCCTGGAAACGGCGGCTAGCGGCTTTGGGATGAGGGAATCGCCCGGCCGGCCGCCGATTACCGACACGGTGCGCCCGCCTGCTCGAATCGCGCGCGGCGGCCGGCACCTTTCCTTGCAGCTGCAGTTACTAGAACGGTAGGATTCGCCACGTGACGTTACCAGCGAGCCTCGAAGGGCTCTCCGAACTCGCGCTCGATCTGCGCTGGTCGTGGAACCGCAACGCCGCCAAGCTCTGGCGCCGGCTCAACTACGTGCTGTGGGAGGCGACCGGGAACGCTTGGCTGGTCCTCCAATCCGTCGACCGCCGGACCCTCGACGTCCTGGCCGAGGACGTCGAGTTCAACGAACTCCTGCAGCAATGCTTGGTCGACCGCGCAGCCGCGCTCTCGACCCCGAGCTGGTACGACCAAGCGCACGCCGCGAGCGGGATACGGACGATCGCCTATTTCAGCATGGAGTTCGGCCTGACCGAGGCGCTGCCGATCTACGCCGGAGGTTTGGGCGTCCTGGCCGGCGACCACCTCAAGTCCTCGAGCGATCTCGGCGTGCCGCTGGTCGGCGTCGGGCTGCTCTACCAGCGCGGCTACTTCCGCCAAACGCTCGACGCCCAGGGACGCCAGCTCGAGCTCTACCCCTCGACCAACCCGGCCGAGATCCCGATCACGCAGGTCTACGGGCGCGACGGCTCGCGCTTGCGGATCGCGATCGAGATGCCCGGGCGCACCGTCTACCTGCGCGCCTGGCGCGCCAACGTCGGACGCGTCTCGCTGCTGCTGCTCGACACCAACGTCCCCGAGAACACCCCCGCCGATCACGGCATCACCGCCGAACTCTACGGCGGCGGCCCCGAGGTCCGTCTCGAGCAGGAGATCGTGCTGGGCATCGGCGGCTGGCGGCTGCTGCGCGCGCTCGACATCCCGGTCGACGTCTGCCATCTCAACGAGGGCCACGCCGGGCTCGTCGTCCTCGAGCGGGCCCGCGATCTGATGACCGCCGAACGCATCCCCTTCGAGGCGGCCCTGACCGCGACGCGCGGCGGCAACGTCTTCACGACGCACACGGCGGTGCAAGCCGGGCTCGACCGCTTCGTCCCCTCGCTGGTCGCCCAGTATCTGGGCTCGTACGCCGAAGAGCTCGGAATCGGCCTCAACGGCCTGCTCGCCTTGGGCCGCACCGGTTCGGCGCCCGACGAGCCCTTCACGATGCCGTATCTGGCGATCCGCGGGAGCGGAGCGGTCAACGGCGTGAGCATGCGTCACGGCGAGGTGAGCCGCGCGATCTTTCAAGGGCTCTTCCCCCGCTGGCCGCAGGCCGAGGTTCCGATCGGCTACGTCACCAACGGGGTCCACACGCCGTCGTGGGATTCCGACGAGGCCGACCGTGTCTGGACCCAAGCCGCCGGGGGCGAGCGCTGGCGCGACGGGGTCGACCCGAGCGAAGCGCAATTCGCCGGCATCGACGACGCGCAGCTCTGGGCCATGCGGACCGCCGGGCGCGCCAAGCTGGTCGAGTTCGTGCGCAGGAAGCTCGCCCAGCAGCTGCGCGGCATGGCGGCGTCGCCCGAGAGCATCCACGCCGCACGCATCGCGCTCGATCCGGACGTGCTCACCATCGGCTTCGCGCGCCGCTTCGCGCCGTACAAGCGCGCGACGCTGCTCCTCTCGGACACCGCGCGGCTGATCCGCATCCTGACCGATCACAAGCGCCCCGTGCAGTTGATCGTCGCGGGCAAAGCTCACCCGCTCGACGGCGACGGCAAGGCCCTCATCAAGGCCTGGGTCGATTTCGCCCGGCGCCCCGAAGTGCGCGGCCGGGTCGTCTTCTTGGCCGACTACGACATCTCGCTGGCCAAGGAGCTCGTCCAAGGCGTCGATCTGTGGCTGAACAATCCGCGCCCGCCGTGGGAAGCGAGCGGGACGAGCGGCATGAAAGTGCTCGTCAACGGCGGGCTGAACCTCTCGCAGCTCGACGGCTGGTGGGTCGAAGGCTATTCACCGGAAGCCGGCTGGGCGATCGGCGACCCGACGGGCCGCGACACCGGCGATTGGGCCGACACCCAAGCGTACTATTCGTGTCTCGAAAACGAGATCGTCTCCGAATTCTACGATCGCGACGCGCGCGGCATCCCTCTCGCCTGGGTCGCGAAGATGCGGCGCAGCATGGCGACGCTGACGCCGCGCTACTCGGCCAATCGCATGGTCCGCCAATACGTGAACGAGTTCTATCTGCCCGCGGCGGCGGCGTTCAAAGCGCGCACCGATCAGCATTGCCGGCTCGCCAAGGAGCTGACCGCCTGGAACCATTCGCTCGACACGCTTTGGCCGCAAGTCTCGTTCGGCCACGAGCGCGTGACCCTGGGTGAGGAAGGCGCGTTCACCTTCGAGATACCGGTCCACGTCGGCATGCTCGACGCAAGCGACATCCGCGTCGAGCTCTACGCCGACGGTCCCGATTACGACCGGCCCGAGCGCTGCGTGCTGCAGCCGACGGGCCGTCCGCTCGGCGACGGCTTTCTCGAGTACGCCGCCACGATCGAGACGAAGCGCCCGCTCGCGGACTTTACCGTGCGCGCCATCCCCGAGCATCCCCAAGCCGTCGTCCCGCTCGAGGCCCGCGTCATTCGCTGGCAGCACTAGCTCCCGGCGCCGCGCCTCGCCGGCCGCTCAGCCGGCGAGGCGCTCGGCCAGGAACGCCTGGACCTCGGGCCAGACGCTGCGCGAGCCCGCGTTGCCGTCCGGACCTTCCCGGAAGAAACCGTGGTCCTCGTCCTCGTAGACGCGCATGACGTACGGCTTTCCGTTCTCGTCGAGCGCGCGGCGGATCGCTTCGCGGTCCTCGCGCGTGATGTGCGGGTCTTTGCCGCCGAATGCGAAGAAGAGCGGCGCTCGAAGCTGCGGCGCGAGGGTGATGAAGCCCGGACCGCCGTCCCTGGCGCGCACGGTCTGCGCACCGTAGAACGAGACCGCGGCGTCGATGCCGGGAAGCGTCGCCGAGAAGAACGCCGCCGAGCCGCCGAAGCAGAAACCCCAGGTCGCGATCTTGCCGTTGTGGTCGGCCCGCCCGCGCAGCCATCCGAGCGCCGCGTCCAGATCGTGCCTCAGCGTCTCGGGCGTCGTCGCGGCGGCGGCGGCCCGGCCCTTGGCGAAGCCTTCCTCGTCGTGCGACGCATCGAAATAGGGATCGGTGCGATGGAAGACGGCCGGAGCGAGTGCGTCGTAGCCGGCCGAGGCGGCGACTTCGGCGAGCTTGCGGATGTCGGCGTTCACGCCGAAGATCTCTTGGATGACGATGACGGCCCCGCGCTTGCCGCCGCCTTCGGGGACGGCGAGGAAGCTCGGCATGATGGAACCATCGACCGGGATCTCGACCCACGAGGTCGCGACGGACATGTCGTTCCTTTCGGCGCTCAGCTCGCGAGCGCGTCGGGCGAAGTATCGGCCGGGCGCCGCAGCCGCTCCTTCGCCAGCGCGACGAACGCGTCGAAGGCGGGCGAGTGCCACTTGTGCTTGTGCCAGGCGACGCGCAGCGGCATCGACACTTCCAGGCCGATCACGTCGAGGGCGACGAGCGTCCCCGCCTCGAGCTCGTCGCGCACCGTCAGCAGAGGCAAGAAGGCCACGCCGATCCCCGAGCGCACGCACTGCTTGATCGCCTCGTCGCTGTTGAACTCGAGCGGCAGGTCGACGCGCGTCCCGCTGCGCGCCAGCGCGTCTTCCAAGAACTCGCGGTGGCCGCAGCCGGGCTGATTGACCAGCAAGCGCTCGCCGTCGAGCGCCCGCAGCGGGATGCTGCCTTGCGAGCTCAGCCGGTGGTCGGCCGGGACGACCAGCGTCAGGGGCTCCGTCGCCAGCTCCTCGTGCTCGAACTCGTCGGTCAGCTCGTAGCGGTCGAAGATGAAGGCCATGTCGATGGCGCCGCGCGAGAGCTTCGCCGGAAGGTCGCTGCAGTGCGTCGAGTCGATGGCCAGCTTGACGTTCGGAAAGCGCTTGCGGAAAGATTGCAGCACGGCGGGCAGCCGGTAGGTGCAGAGCACTTCGCAGGCGCCGATCATCAGCGACCCGCCCGGCTCGGCCCCTTCGGTCATCGCGCTGCGCGCCTCGGCGGCGAGCTGGATGAGGCGCTCGGCGTAGGGCAGGAAGCGCGTCCCCGCTTCGGTCAGCACGACGCGCCGCCCCAGCCGTTCGAAGAGCGGCGTCCCGAACTCGTGCTCGAGCGCCTGGACCTGCGAGGTGACGTTGGATTGGGAGTACGAGAGATGCTCGGCCGCGCGGGTGAAGCTGAGCGTCTTCGCAACCGCCTGGAAGATCGTCAATTGCCGCAGCTCCACCTCGTCCTCCTATCGGTTGGAACGATCGAACTCATCGAAACAATCGTAAGCCATAATACTTCCGCGGTGCTACGATCCTTCCAGGACTTGCGGGAGGGAACGAACGATGGTCGTGATGGTGCTGACGGGGAGTTTGGCTCTCCTAGCGGTCCTGGCAATCCGCTTCGGCGCGGACAGCCGCGAAACAGAACGGCTCGGCTGGATCGTCGAACGTCCCCAGCCGCTCCGAGCGCGGGCGCGCGCCAAAGCCCTGCGGGCCGCTTCGGGCGCGCCCGCGCCCCGTTGCCCGCAGCCGGCCGTGCAGACCGTGTGACCCTCGGGCTCGCGGCCCGCGCGAGCTCGCCCCCGGGCAGCAGGGGGGAACACGAGTTTCTAGCCAAGCGAGCACGAACGACGCTCGTCCCAGGCTAGAACGGAGCTGCGCCCTTCACATGAGCACGATCCCGATCGTCGATCGCTGGCTGCCCTCGCCGCAACTCGTCGCGGAAGCGAACGTCACGCGCTTTTTCGCGCGTTTCGGCGTGCCGGATTATCCCTCGGCGCTGGCCAAGGTCGCCGCCGATTTGCCGGGCTTCTACGAAGTGCTGCTGAGCGAGCTCGGCCTGCGCTGGGACGAGCCGTACAGGCAGTTACTCGACCTTTCCCGCGGCAAGGCCTTCGCGCGATTTTTCGTTGGCGCGCGCTTCAGCGTTCCGGCCAACTGTCTGGACCGTCACGTCGACGCCGGCCGGGGCGCGAGCACGGCCCTCGACTGGGAAGGCGAAGACGGAGAGGTCCGCAGCCTGACCTTCAGCGAGCTGCGCGACGAAGTGCGCAAGCTCGCGGGCGCGCTGCGCGCGTGCGGCGTCGGGCCGGGCGACGCGGTCGGAATCTTCATGCCGATGGTCCCCGAAGCGGCGATCGCGCTGCTCGCGATCGGCTACGCGGGCGCCGTCGCCGTCCCGGCCTTCTCCGGCTACGGCCCCGACGCGCTCGCCATGCGGCTGCACGACGCGAACGCGAAGGTGCTGCTCACCGCCGACGGCGTGAACCGGCGCGGCAAGCCCGTGGCGATGAAGCACGTCGCCGACGAGGCCCTGCGCGCCGCGCCCTCCGTCACGTCGGTCCTCGTCTTCCGGCGGACCGGACTCGACGTGCCGATGCAGCCCGGCCGCGACCGCGAATGGGCCGAAGCCGTCGCCGCCGCGACGCCGCTCCCGACTTACGAGCGCACCCTCGCCAACGACCCCTATCTGCTGCTCTACACCTCGGGCAGCACCGGCAAGCCCAAGGGCGCGCGCCACGTGCACGCGGGCTTCCCGCTCAAGAACATGATCGACCAGCACCTGCTCTTCGACGTGAAGCCCGGCGACAAGATGCTGTGGTTCACGGACCTCGGCTGGATGATGGGCCCCTTCATGATCTTCGGTGCGCTCGGCTTGGGCGCGTCGTGCATGCTCTACGAGGGGACGCCCGACTATCCCGCGGCGGACCGGCTCTGGTCGGTCTGCGCGCAGCACGCGGTGACGCACCTCGGCATCGCCCCGACGGCGATCCGCGCGCTCATGGCGCACGGCGACGAGCCGCCCTACCGGCACGACCTCTCGGCGCTGCGCATCTTGGGCAGTTCGGGCGAGCCGTGGAACACCGAGGCTTGGGAATGGTATGCGACCCACGTCGGCCGCGGCATCGCGCCGATCATCAACTATTCGGGCGGAACCGAAGTGGGCGGCGGGATCCTCGGCTGTTTCCCCACGCTGCCGCTGGTCCCCAACTCGTTCCACGGACCCGTCCCCGGGATGGTCGCCGACGTCACCGACCCCGCCGGCAACCCGGTGCGCGGCGAAGTCGGAGAGCTGGTCGTGCGCGAGCCGTGGGTCGGCATGACGCAGAGTTTTTGGGGCGGCGACGCGCACGCGACCGACGACGCGCGCTATCACGCCACCTATTGGGAGCGCTTTCCCGATACGTGGGTGCACGGCGACTGGTGCAGCGTCGAGCGGATCGACGATTTCGATTACTGGTTCATCCGCGGGCGCAGCGACGACACGATCAACGTCGCCGGAAAGCGCGTCGGGCCGGCCGAGTTCGAGGACGCGGTCCAGTCGCATCCCGCGGTCAAGGAGGCCGCCGCGATCGCCGTTCCCGACGCCGTCAAGGGCGACGTCGTCATCCTTCTAGTCGTCGCGCGCAAACGTTCCGACGAATCCGAGGCGCTGCGCGGCGAGCTCTTCGCCATCTCCGACCGCATGCTCGGCAAATCGCTGCGCCCGAAGAAAATTCTGTTCGTCGACGACTTGCCCAAGACGCGCAGCATGAAGATCATGCGCCGCGTCGGCCGGGCGCGTTATCTGGGGCTCGATCCGGGAGATCTTTCAGCCCTTGACAATCCCGCCGCGCTCGAAGCGCTCGACAGGGCACGATAGGAAAAAGTCGACGACTTTTGTGCGCTCTCTCACGATCTCATTCGTGAGAGTAGGATTAAATCGGCGCAGAGGCGCTCAAAATTCGCACGAGCAAACGTTCTTCTGCGCGCCGGCCCCCGGCGTGCGCTGGCATTTGCCCGAGATAAGTGTACAATGCACCTGTCATGGATACTACGAGGCCCCGGCATGCATCGACGGCGCCGCGCGTGGCGCTCATCGCCCACGATACGTGCAAGGCCGATCTCACCGCCTGGGCGAAATTCAATCGGGACACGCTCTCTCGCTGCGAGCTGTGCGCGACCGGAACGACCGGCCAGCGCGTGTTCGAAGCGACGGATCTGCCCATCGAGCGCTTGCTCTCGGGGCCGGCCGGCGGCGACGCGCAGGTCGGCGCCATGCTCGCCGAAAAGCGCCTCGACTACGTCATCTTCTTCTGGGACCCGCTCACTTCGCAGCCGCACGACGTCGACGTCAAAGCGCTCTTGCGCCTGGCCGTGCTCTACAACGTGCCGACCGCCTGCAACCGCTCGACGGCGGACTTCCTGATCTCCTCGCCGCTCTTCTTCAATACCGAGCTGCTGCGCAAGCGCCGCGGCGGCTATCCGGAGCTCGCCTCCGTTTCCTGACCCGCATCCTCTGCGGCAGCGCCGTTTGCGCGCCCGCAAGCATCGTGCACCAAAAAAGATCCGGCCGTGCGTCGCGCACGGCCGGATCTCTCTTTGATTCCCGCGAGGCGCTCTAAGCCAGCGCCAGGCTCTTGCGGTCGAGGTCGAACTGCTCGTCCTTGAGGCCCATCGTCGTCGGACCGCCCGCGGTGACTTCGTGGGCATAGCCCAGCCCCTTGGGCAGCACGTGGTCGGCGTAGTAGCGCGCCGTCACGAGCTTGGCCGCGTAGAACGGATCGTCGAGCTTCTTCTCGGCGATGAGCGCCGAGCGCCCCAGTTGCCAGGCGCCCGCCACGTAACCCCAGAGCATCAGGAAGGGGGCTGCGGCCGCGAATGTCTGACGCAGATCGGCGCGCGCGTTGGCGCCCAGCCACATCGACGCTTGCGTCAGCGCCGCGACGCCTTTGCCCAGCTCGACGCCGATCGCCTTGACGTCGGGGTTGGAGCTGGCCTCGAGCTGCTTGGCCGTCGCCCCGATGAGGCCGATGACCTTGATCGCAACCTTGCCGGAGTCGCGCAAGAACTTGCGCCCCAGCAGGTCGTTGGCCTGGATCGCCGTCGTGCCTTCGTAGATCGAGCAGATGCGCACGTCGCGATAGTACTGCGCGGCACCCGTCTCTTCGACGTACCCGCTTCCGCCGAAGACCTGCAGCGCTTCGGAGGTGAGCTGCGGCCCGATCTCCGTCGACCAGCCCTTGACGATCGGCGTGAAGAACTCGACGATCGCCGCAGCCTCCGCCTTCTTATCCGGATCGGGGTTGAGGTGCGAGTGATCCATCGCTTCGGCCGTGTAGAAGGCGAGCGCGCGCGCCGCCTCGACCTGCGACTTGACGTCCAGCAGCAGGCGCCGGATGTCGGGATGCGCGAGAATCGCCACCGGCGCCGGATCCTTGACGCCGACGTCCTTCGACTGCACGCGCTCCTTGGAATACTGCAAGGCCGCTTGGAAGGCGCGGTCCGCGGCCGCGTAGCCCTGCACGCCGACGGAGAAGCGGGCCAAGTTCATCATGACGAACATGTACTTGAGCCCCTCGTTCTCTTCGCCGACGAGGTAGCCGACCGCGCCGCCGGATTTCTCGCCGTAGTTGAGCGAACACGTCGGCGAAGCGTTGATGCCGAGCTTGTGCTCGATGCCGCTGCACCAGATGTCGTTGCGCGCGCCGAGCGACCCGTCGGGATTGACCAGGAACTTGGGCGTGATGAACAGCGAGATCCCCTTGATGCCGGGCGGCGCCGTCGGCGTGCGGGCCAGCGTCAGGTGGATGATGTTCTCGGTGATGTCGTGGTCGCCGTAGGTGATGAAGATCTTCTGCCCGGTGAGCAGGTAGTGGTCGCCGTTCGGGACCGCCTTGGTGCTGACGGCGGCGAGATCGGAGCCGGCATTCGGCTCGGTGAGGTCCATCGTTCCGGCCCACTTGCCCGAAACGAGGTTGGGAACGTAGAGCTTCTTCTGCTCTTCGGTGCCGCACAGCAGGATCGCTTCGATCGCGCCCTGGTTGAGGAGCGGCCCGAGGGCGAAGCCCATGTTCGACGCGTTCCATATCTCGAGCGTCGCGGTCGAGAGGAGCTGCGGCAGCCCTTGGCCGCCGAACTCCGGCTCGGTGGCCAGCCCGACCCAACCCGCGTCCGCGAACGTGTGATAGGCTTCCTTGAAGCCTTTGGGAGTCTTGACTTCACCGTCGATAAACTTGCAGCCCTCGCGATCGCCGACGACGTTCAGCGGATCGAGCAGCGAGCTCGCAAAGTTTCCGGCTTCCTCGAGGACGGCGTCGGCGATATCGGCGACTTCCTCGTAGCCCGGCAGTTTGACGAGACTGTCGAAGTCGACGAGCTCTTTGAGCAGGAACTGGAAGTCGCGCAGTGGTGCTTGATAGGCGCTCATATATCTGGAAACCCCTTGGTTCTTGGTGCTGACAGTGAGATAGAATTCGCCCGCTCGGTCCCAATCTCCGGCCCCGCGAGCGAGCGCCCGGGGCGCGGCCCGGCCGGGCGGCCGGGCGCCGTTCCAGGCGACGGTGCCGCCGCGCTCAATCGAACCCGCTGATCGTCGTACCGCCGTCGATCACCAGGGTCTGCCCGGTGACGAAGGCGCCGGCCCGCGAAGCCAAAAACACTGCGGCGCCGGCGACGTCCTCCACTTCGCCCAAGCGGCCGAGGGGATAATGGCGCAGGGTCTGCTCGTAAACGGCCGGATTCTCGTACAGCGCTTTAGCGAAGTCGGTCCGGACGATGCCGGGCGCCAAACAGTTGGCGCGCACGTTCTTGGGGCCCCACTCGACCGCGAGGTTGCGGGCCAGCTGCGCGTCGGCGGCCTTGGAGAGCGCGTAAACGCCCAGCATGCGCGAACCCTTCAAGCCGGCGATGCTCGACATGAGGATCACCGCGCCCCCGCCGCCGGCGGCCATCGCCGGCAGCAGCATGTTGCAGAGCCACACGTTCGAGCGCACGTTGGCCCCCATGACCTTCTCGTAGGCGTCGTCGGGGAGCCCGGCCAGCGGCCCGTAGTACGGATTGACCGCGGCGTTGCAGACGAGCACGTCGATCCTGCCCCACTGCGCCAGGGTCGCGCCGGCGAGCGACTGCAGCTCGTCCTTGCTGCTGACGTTGCAGGGGACGGCGAGCGCTTCGCCGCCGGCTTCGACGAGGGCGGCTCGCGCGGCTTCGCAGGCCTCGTGCTTGCGGCTCGAGACCACGACGCGCGCGCCGTGCCGGACGAACTCGCGCGCGATCGCGAAGCCGATGCCGCGCGTCGATCCGGTGACGAGCGCGACCTTGCCGTCCAGATCGAAGAGGCCGCGCTCGGCCGCGCCGGCGGCGGGCAGGCTCACCGCGCGAACGCGGGCTTGCGCTTTTCGGCGAACGCGCGAATGCCTTCGGCCAGGTCCGGCCCGGCCGCCGCTTCCTCCTGGATCCGCGCTTCCTCGTCGAGCCAGGCTGCCAGATGCGGGAGCATCGCGCGGTTGAAAGCGCGCTTGGTCAGCGACAGCGCCGCCGCCGAGACGCCGGTGAAGCTCTGCGCGTAGGCGGCGGCCTCGTCGGGCAGCGTCGGCGCGGTCACGACCCGGTTGACGAGGCCGAGCCGGTGCGCTTCGTGCGCGTCGATCCGGTCGCTCGTCCAGGCCAGCTCCAGCCCGCGCCCGAACCCCGCCAGCAGCGGCAGGAAGAGGCTGGCCCCGCCGTCGGGGATCAGGCCGATCTTCGAGAACCCCAGCGTGATCGCGGCGTCGTCGCCGGCGATGCGCAGGTCGCAGGCGAGGGCGAGCGAGAGCCCGACGCCCGCCGCGACGCCGTTGAGCGCGGCGATCACCGGCTTCTCGAGCGAGCGGATCTTCAGAACGGCCAGGTTGTATCCGCCGCGCAAGTGTTCGGCGACCGAGAAGCGGCTCGAGCTTGCCCGCAGAGCGAAGAACTCCTCGAGATCTTGCCCCGCCGAGAAGCCGCGCCCGCTTCCCCGCAGCACGACGACCCGCACGGCTCTCTCACGCTCGGCGAACTCGAGCGCCTCGAGCAGGGCCGCCGTCATCTCGACGTTCAAGGCGTTGAGTTTCTCGGGCCGGTTGAAGGTCAGCGTCAATACGCCGGCGTGCTGGGACCGCAATAAGACTGACTCGCTCATCGTCGAACGGTTCGGCGGTCGCGCGGCCGAAGCATGCGTAAGCGGGCTCACCGGCGGCACGGCGCGGCCTGGGTACACTGAAGCCATGAAGGAATTGACGCGACGTTCGCTCTTCGGCGCCTTCGGCGCCTTGATTGCCGCACTCGGACTCGCGAAGCGCTCGGAGGCCGCGGCCGACGGCAGCTTCGAGGTCGTCCGCTCGGACGCGCAGTGGCGAGCCATCCTGCAGCCGCAGCAGTACGAGGTCCTGCGCCGCCACGGCACCGAGCCGCCGTTCTCGAGCCCGCTCGACCACGAGAAGCGCCCCGGAACCTACGCCTGCGCCGGCTGCGCCCTGGCCTTGTTCGATTCGAAAACGAAGTTCGACAGCGGGACCGGTTGGCCGAGCTTCTACGCGCCGCTCCCCGGCGCGGTCGCGACCACGAGCGACACCTCGCTCTTCATGGTCCGCACCGAGGTCCACTGCCGCCGCTGCGGCGGCCACCTCGGACACGTCTTCGACGACGGCCCCAAGCCGACGGGCCTGCGCTACTGCATGAACGGCGTCGCACTCGACTTCCACGCCCGGGCGGCGTAGCGAGCGAGCGCCGTTTTACGCGGACGCGAAGGTACGCCCCGCACCGCCGACGCATCTGTGGCGCGGAGGTAGACATGAACTCGCGAACCGCAGCTTTAGTGCTGACAGGCTTTTTCACGCTTTCATCGATCGGCGCGGCGGCCGCCGCGCCGAAAGGCGAGCCGGTGCTGATCGGCGCGATCCTCTCGACGACGGGCGCGTTCGCGCCGCTCGGCGAGCCGGAGCGCAACGCGCTGCTGATCGCGGAACAGCGCATCAACGCCGGCGGCGGCGTCGCGGGGCGGCCGCTGAAGATCGAGATCGTCGACGACGAGGGCAAGCCCGACGTCGCCGCGCAGCTCGCCACCTCGCTCGTCGGCGAGCACGCGATCGCGATCATCGGCGGGACCTTGACGGCGCCCACCGCGGCGATCCTGCGCGTGACGCAGGCCGCCGGCATCCCGCAGATCTTCATGAACCCGACGGCGCAGATCTGGGACTCGAAGAACGGCGTCGTCAAGAACCTGTTCGAGACGACTCCGCGCAACGAGACCGAAGGCGCGGCCCTGCTCGAGTTCGCCAAAGCCAAGCTCGGAACCAAGAAGCTCGCCGTGCTCCACGACGAGAACGCTTACGGAGCGATCGGCAGCGTCGTGCTGGTCGACGAGGCGCGCAAGCGCGGCATCGACGTCGTGGCGAACGAAGACTATCCGACCACGGCGACCGACGTGACCGCGCAGCTCCTCAAAGTGCGCGATAGCGGCGCCGATTCGATCGCCATCTGGGGCGCCTCGACGGCCTGTCCGCTGATCGTCCGGCAGATCCGCCAGCTCGGCCTGCGGGTCAACGTCTTCGGGACGACCGGGCTGCTCTCGGATAACTTCCT
This sequence comes from Vulcanimicrobiota bacterium, assembly GCA_963834485.1. Taxonomy (GTDB): domain Bacteria; phylum Vulcanimicrobiota; class Vulcanimicrobiia; order Vulcanimicrobiales; family Vulcanimicrobiaceae; genus CAWICD01. The sequence goes on along the minus strand of CAWICD010000005.1, from coordinate 178,903 downwards.
GCGCGTCGCGGGCAAGGACGGCGAGGGCGTCTATTCCGACAGCGACATCAATTTCACGTATCCCAGCCCCGCTCAGAGCGCTTTTCTCGAAGCCTACCATGCCGCCTACCACGTCCGTCCGGCGAACTTCGGCGCGTTCGCTTGGGACGCGGCTTTCATTCTCGCGGGAGCGGTCCGCGACGCGGGCGGCAAGACCGACGGTCCGGCGCTGATCGCGGCGCTGGAGCACATGAAGCCCTACGCCGGCGCGACCGCGACGATCCGCTTCACGCCGGCCGACCACAACGGCATCGGCCTGCACGACGTGCACATCGCCGTCGACCGCAACGCCGTCTGGTTCACGCTGCGCTCGTAGTCAGGAAAAGGCAGAGCACGGGCGGTTAGGCTCGCCCGTGCTCTGCGCTCCTGGGCCGGGTCGCCCGGCCGTCAGTGAACGGCGGTCTGGAACTGCTCCTCTTCGGTCGAGCCGTGCAGCGCCGTCGTCGAGGCCTTCCCCTCGGAAACGACCGTCGTGACGTCGTCGAAGTAGCCGGCGCCGACCTCGTGCTGGTGCCGGGTGCAGGTGTAGCCGAACTCTTCGGAGGCGAATTCCGCCTGCTGCAGTTCGGAGTAAGCCGCCATTCCGCGGTCCTTGTAGCCGCGCGCCAGCTCGAAGAACGAGAAGTTGAGCGAGTGGAAGCCGGCCAGCGTGATGAACTGGAAGCGGTAGCCCATCGCGGCGAGCTGCTGCTGGAACGTCTCGATGTCGCGCTGCGAGAGGTTGAGCTTCCAGTTGAACGACGGCGAGCAATTGTAGGCGAGCAGCTTGTTGGGGTATTTGGCGCGGATGCCGTCGGCGAAGCGCTTCGCTTCGGCGAGGTCGGGATGCGAGGTCTCGCACCAGATCAAGTCGGCGTAAGGGGCGTAGGCCAAGCCGCGCGCGATCGCCGCCTCGACCCCGTTCCTGACGCGGAAGAAGCCTTCGTCGGTCCGCTCGCCGGTGAGGAAGGGCAGGTCGGCCGGGTCGACGTCGGTCGTGAGAAGCTGCGCCGCTTCGGCGTCCGTCCGCGCCACGAGGATCGTGGGAACGCCCAGCAGGTCGGCTGCAAGGCGCGCCGAGACGAGGTTGCGCACCGCCTGCTTCGTCGGGATGAGGACCTTGCCGCCGAGGTGGCCGCACTTCTTCTCCGCGGCGAGCTGGTCTTCGAAGTGGACGCCCGCGGCGCCGGCCTCGATGAAGGCCTTCATGATCTCGTGCACGTTGAGCGCGCCGCCGAAGCCGGCCTCGCCGTCGGCCACGATCGGAGCGTAAAAGTTGAGGTTCCCGTTGCCTTCCTTGGTCTGGATCTGGTCCGCCCGCTGCAGCGCGTTGTTGATGCGCTTGACGAGCGCCGGGGCGGAGTTCGCCGGATAGAGGCTCTGGTCGGGGTAGGTCTGGGCGGCGAGATTGTTGTCGCCCGCCACCTGCCAGCCGGAAAGGTAGATCGCCTCGAGCCCGGCTTTGACGGCTTGAACCGCCTGCATGCCGGTCAGCGTGCCGAGCGCGGCCACGTACGGCTTGTCGGCGAGAAGCTTCCAGAGCCGTTCTGCTCCTAGGCGAGCGAGCGTATATTCAATGTGAACCGAGCCGCGCAGACGGACGACGTCGGCGCCGGTGTAGGGCCGCTTGATCCCCGCCCAGCGGGGGTCCGAGGCCCACATGAGTTCGATTTGCTTGGCATCGCTGAAATCGGGCACGACGATTCGGTTCCTCTCAAGCTGGATGAAGGGGAGGTAGAGACTTCTTTCGCAGAAACGGAGACGGGCAAAAGCGCAGAAAGACGGGGCGACCAGCCGCCGCAAAGGGCAGGCTGAGTGCATTCCGCATGTAGCGTAGGTTTCCCGCCGCTTTTCGTATCGCCTAACGAAATATTTCGCCGCGGCGGCCAGGGGAGTTAGTCGGCGAGCAGTTCCCGGTATCGCTGCCGCAGGTCGCGCTTGAGGAATTTCCCCACCCCGGTGCGCGGAATCGCGTCGGCGAACACGATCCGGTCCGGGATCATCCACTTGGCGACCCGCTCGCCGAGCCAGGCCTGCAGCGTCTCCTCGTCGATCGCCTCGCCTTCCCGCGCGACGACCACGGCGACCGGACGCTCGCCCCACTTGGCGTGCGGCACGCCGATGACCGCCGCTTCGCGCACGGCGTGATGGCCCATCAGCGTGTTCTCGAGCTCGACGCTCGAGATCCACTCGCCCCCGGACTTCACCATGTCCTTGGAACGATCCACGATGTGCATGTAGCCGTACTCGTCGACCGTGCAGACGTCGCCGGTGTGAAAATAGCCGTCGCGGAACGCCGCCGCGTCGGCGCCGACGCGGTAGTACGAGGCGGTGACCGCGGGCCCGCGCACCCAGAGGTTCCCAGGGCTCCTGCCGTCGTGCGGCACCTCGTTGAAGCCGTCGTCGAGCAGCTTCCAGGCGACGATCGGCGTGAACCGCCCCTGCTTGACGAGCACCTCGTGCTGCCGCTCCGGCGGCGCGCCGGCGAGCTCGTGCACCAGGCGCGAGACGGTCCCGATCGGGCTCATCTCCGTCATGCCCCAGGCGTGCACCACCTCGATGCGGCGCTTGGCGAAATCGTCGAAAAGCGAGGGCGGGCAGGCCGAGCCGCCGATGACCAAGGTCTTGAGCGAAGGCAGGAAGGCGTCGCGCTTCTCCAGCTCGTCGCGCAATGCGAGCCAGACCGTCGGAACGCCGAGCGAAATGGTCACCTGCTCGCCGTCGACGATCTCGATGAGGCTGGCCGGGTCGAGCTTCCCGCCGGGCAGCACGAGCTTCGCGCCGACCATCGGCCCGGAGAACGGCGTCCCCCAAGCATTGACGTGAAACATCGGGACGACCGGCATCAGCGCGTCGCTCTGGCGGATGGCCAGGGTGTCGCCGAGACTCGAGGCGAGCGCGTGCAGCACGCTGGAGCGGTGCGTGAACATGACGCCCTTGGGATCGCCCGTCGTGGCCGACGTGTAGCACAGGATCGCGCCGCTGCGCTCGTCGAGGTCCGGCCAGGCGAACGTCGCGGGCTGCCGCTCCAAGAGCGCGTCGTAGTCGTAGTGCTCGCCCGGGATATCGATCTGGGCCGTCCCCATGATGACGAGCGGGATCTTGCGGTCGCCCGTGGCCAAGGCGCGCACGACCGCCGGCGCGAGCGAACCGTCGACGAAGACCAGCTTGTCGTCCGCATGCTCGAACATCCACGCCACTTGGTCGGGGAAGAGCCGGATGTTCGTGGTGTGGAGCACCGCGCCGATCATCGGCACCGCATAGTACAGCTCGAGATGGCGATGCGTGTTCCAGGCGAAGCTGGCCACGCGGTCGCCGGGCTTGACGCCGAGTTCTATAAGCGCGTTCGCCAGCTGCGCCACGCGCCGGGCGAATCCGGCGTAATCGTAGCGGAAGAGCTCGCCTTCGTCGCTGCGCGAGACGATCTCGCGCGTCGGGTAGTTGCGAACCGCATGCTCGAAGACCCAGCGGATCGTCAACTGGACGTCCATCATCGTCCCGTCGATCGCGGTGCTCGTATCGAGCGGCGTGTTGGTGGTCTGCACGTTTCGCATCCTTCCGGCGAGTGCCGCTGCGCGGCGCGTTGGCGTTGCGGCCCGTTCGTCGGCTTCCGAGCGGGCACCCGCTATCCCTTCGCTATGCCGCCGTACCAGCGGCGCGCACATAAGTGCAGCTCGATGCGACGAATGCGTTCGCGTCGAGCGCGCTCTCGTGACGAGCGGCGGCCTCAGTCTTCGGCTTCGTGCAGGTGCAGGTGGGTGCCGTCCTCGGCCTCGTCGAGAACCTCGCGGGCCTCGGCCAGGACGGCCGCCGAGAGCTCCGCGCTGCCGGCGACCGTGCCGTCGCCGGCCAGAAAGTCCGCCTCACCCCAGTCTTCCCACGTCTCCAGCGGTTCGCCGTCGACCTCCGCCGGAAAGCGGACGCAGAAGCCCTGCTCGAGATGCAGCCCGGCGATCATGACGCGCGTCCCCCGCGGGAAATACGTGCCGTCTTTCCAGAGCGTGCCGTAGGTCGTCTGGTAAAAATCCCCGATTCGCAGCGCGCCGATCGTTCCCGAGCTCCTTTCGGCGAAGCTTTGCCGCCCGGCACCTTGAGTCTTTGCAGCCGGGCGTAGTACTCTCGTACCCGTGACGAAGGGTGCGGACGAGGGCTGGCGGATCGTCGATTCGGAGATCGTGATCGAGACGCCGTACCTGCGGCTGCGGCGCGACAACATCGAGCTCCCCGACGGTCGGATCGTCGAGAACTATTTCGTGCGCGAATCGCGCGGTTTCAGCGTGGTTTTCGCCCTGACCGACGACGAGCGGGTCGTGCTGGTCCGGCAGTACAAGCACGGCATCGCCCGCAGCGTGCTCGAGCTGCCTGCCGGCGCGATCGATCCCGACGAGTCGCCGGCCGACTGCGCGCGCCGCGAGCTCGGCGAGGAGACCGGCTACGAGGGCCGTCCTCCGGAACCCGAGTACCTGGCCACCTTCATCTACGATCCGACCAGCTCGAACACGTACTTTCACGTCTACCTCGTGCGGGGCGCGCGGGCGGTCGTCGCGCAGAGCTTCGATCCGACCGAAGCGATCGAGGTCGAGCTGGCCACGCTCGAGCAGGTGCGCGGCTACGTCCGCGACGGAACGATCTCCGTCAGCGCGCACGTCGCCGTCATCTACTACGTCCTCGACCGGCTCGGCAAGCTCTGAGCCCGCCCTAGTCGTAGCGCCGCAGCCGCGAGCGCGGGAAGCGCTGCGGCTTCGCGCGCGGGGCCGCGGCGCGCAGCAAACCGCTCAGCGCCGCCAGGTTCCCGAAGGGGTAGAGGCGTTCGTTCGCGGCGGCCACCACGTGCAGCTCGCCGCGCTGCGCGGGCCAGCCGCCGAGGGCGGCCGCGAACTCGGCCGAGAGCACGTCGAGGCCGCTCGAATACGGCGTGAGGGCGGGCAGCACGACGAGCCGCTCCCCGGCGACGAAGGCCGGCACGCTCTTGCGTCCGCCCACGCGCAAGCTGGGATGGAGGTGGCCGATGAGCGCGCGGCCCGGAGCGTCCGCGCCCGCCGCGCGCAGCGCCGGACGGTCGCCGTGCAGCAGCAGCCAGCCGTCGCGCTCGATCGCCTCGGCGGTCGCGCCCAGCACCGCGAAGGCGCGGGAACGGCCCTCGTGATTGCCCGCGACCAGCGTCACCGCCGCTTCGGCCCGCAGCGCGTCGAGCGCGGCGGCGACGGTCCGCATCGCGCCTTCGCTCATCCGCGCGCCGTGCACGACGTCGCCGAGGAGGACGATCTCGCGGACGGCGCGGCGCCGCGCGGCCTGCAGCAGCGTCGCCACCAGCTCCGCCGTGCTCCACAGAGGAAGAGCCCCGCCGATGACGTCTTCGTAGGCGAAGTGCGCGTCGGCCGCGACGAGCGCGCGCGCCGCAGGGAGCCACGCCAGCCCGGGCGCGAGCGCGACCACGCCGGCGGCGAGCTCGCACGACTCCGCCGCGGCGGCGGGCAGCTTCACGTCGCGTTCGGCTCGAAGAGCGGGCCCGCGGCGGAGCGAGGCGCCGGCGCATCGCCGAGAACCTCCAGGACCCGCTCGTGCAGCGCTTCGACCATGCCGGCGCGGTCGTCGATCTCGACCGAGTCGCCGAAGCTCGAGGTGATGATGCCGAAGGTGAAAGGCGAAGCGGCGCGCGGATGGAGCACGCGCGGCTCGGAGGGCAAGCCTTCGAGAAAGACGCGCGCCGCGGCCGCGTCGAGCAGATCGGTCGTCACGAAGCGGATCGTCTCCCGCAGGAGCGGAAAGTTCGGGTCGGCCTCGAGGAGCCGCTCGAAGATCTTCTCGGCGTTCCAGCGCAGCCCGCTGCGGCGCAGCGTTCGCCCCCCGGCGCGGCGCAGCACGAGCAGCCCGGTCGTCGCCACGTGCCGGAAGTGCACTCGCAGCAGATGCGAGCCGCGCAGGCCCGCGAGCAAGTCGCGCTCGAAGTCGCGCGCGTGCAAGAACGCAGCCCAGACGGCATCGGGCAGCGTGCGCCGCTCGGGAAGCGTCACCATGAAGCCGTTGTCGTCGGTCGCGATCTGGACGTTGGCGCGTGCTTCGCGGAAGAGGCGTGCCGCGACGACGCGCGCCAGCGCCTCGTTCGCGCGGCGTCCGGCACAGGTGTGGAAGACGGCGCACTGCTTGCGGTCCATGCGATAGATTTCGATCAGCGCTTCGCCGGCGCGCGGCACCGCCGAAACGGCGCTTTGCTGTGCGATGTAGCGCACCGCATGCGCGGCCGCCGTGCCCTGCAGGGCGTAGCGTCGCGCCAGCCAGTCGAGCGCCGAGGCCGCACCGCCGTCGCGCAAACGCAGCGCGATGCCGGCGCGCAGGAAGGCGATCTCGCGCGCCAGCACGCTCGGCACGCCCTTGACGTGCGAGCTCCAGACCGGCACGTTGGGCCGCGCGGCGAACGGCTCCACCTCGACGCTGGCGGCGCGCAGCTCGCGCACGCGATACGTCCGTCCTCCCAAGAGCAGCACGTCGCCGGCCGAAAGCCCGGCCACGAAGCTCTCCTCGAGTTTTCCGACCGGCCCTCCGCCGCGCGCGACGACCGAGACCTGCGCCTCGTCGGGGATCGTGCCGACGTTCTCGAAGAAGGCCGCGCACGCTTCGCGCCCCAAGCCGTAGACGGCGGCTTCGTCTGCGCCGAGCCGGCGCACGTGCGCTTCGTGAGGACCGGCGCCGCCGCCCGAAAGATACGCGACGACCCGGCGCAGGTCGCCCTCCGAGAGCCCCTGATAGGGTGCGCTGCGCCGCGCCAGCGCGAGCGCCTCGGCCAGCGGGAGCCGGCGGTCGGAGCAGACGCTCATCACGAGCCACTGTGCCAGCACGTCGAGCGGCGCTTGGGGGATGACGATCTCCTCGAGGACGCCGTCGGCGGCGCAGCGTCTGGTCGCCGCCGCCTCGAGCACGTCGTCGCGGTCCTGCGCGACGACGACGCCGTCGGCGGTCGCCCCCGGCCGGTGCCCGGCCCGGCCGACGCGCTGCAGCGTCGGCGTCACGCCGCGCGCTCCGCCCACGATGCAGACCCGGTCGATGCAGCCGATGTCGACGCCGAGTTCGAGACTCGAGCTGCAGACGACCGCGTGCAGTCTGCCGGCGCGGAGTTCCTCCTCGACGCGGTGCCGCACGCTGCGTTCGAGGGCGCTGTGATGGACGCCGATCTTCGCGTCGCTGCGCGGGCGCGGCGTCGCGTCGGGAGCGATCGCCTCGACCCGCTCGCCGGCCTGCATCATCTCGTGCGCGAGGCGTTCCGCTTGACTGCGCACGTTGGTGAAGACGAGCTGGCTGCGAACGTCGCGGCCCAGCTCGACGCAGCGCTGCGCGACCGTCGCCAGCGGAGCCATCGCGCCGCCGAAGGGCGCGTCGACCGTCAGCCTGATCGAGCGCAGCCTCCGGTTGTCGACGATCTCGCACTCGCGCTCGGCGCCGGCCAAGAAGCGCGCGATGCGTGCCAGAGGCGCGACGGTCGCCGAGAGACCGACGCGTGCGAGCGGCCCGAGCGTCAGTTCTTCGAGCGACTCGAGACAGAGCGCGAGATACGAGCCGCGTTTGTTCCCGGCCAGCGCGTGCACTTCGTCGACGATGACCGTCTCGACGAAGCGCAAGTGCTTGCGATACGATTCCATCGCCAGCATCAGAGCGAGCGACTCGGGCGTCGTCAAAAGGATGTGAGGCGGCCGGGAGAGCATGAGCCGCCGCTCCCGCAGCGGCGTGTCCCCGCTGCGGACGCCGGTACGCACGAAACGTTCGCGAATGCGTCCGCGCCGCCGTGCGGCACGCTCGGAATCGGGGCGCTCGAGCAGCCCCATCCCTCGCAGCGGGCGACGGACGTTGTGCTCGACGTCGTAGCCGAGCGCCCGCAGCGGCGAGACGTAGAGCGCGTAAGGCCGGGGAAAGAGCTCGTCGCGGTCGCGGCGCTCGGCGAGCCGGCTCATGACCGGCAGAAAGGCCGCGAGCGTCTTCCCGGTCCCGGTCGGCGAGCAGACCAGGAGGTTCCTGCCCCGTAAGCCAAGCGGGATGGAGTCGCGTTGCGGGGGCGTTGCGACGCCGAGCGACTCGTCACACCATCGGGCGACCGCCGGGTGGAGCCGCGCGAATGCTTCGTCCACGGACAGCGACTTCGCCGGCGATTCGTCACCCGACTCTCCGCCGGGCGAATGCTTCCGGTCGTGCAGAGCGAGCGTGACCATCCCACAGGGGCCGCGCCAGAGCGCCTCAAAGGAGCAATCCGTGTCGACATTGCTGGCCGAAATGCTCAAGAAGAGCACTCGCATCTACAACGAGCGCTTCGTCGCGCAGACGAAGGACGAGTTCGAGTCGGCGCCGCAGCCCGAGGACGCCGAGCAGCACCAGCGCTATTGGGAAGCGATCGTTCGAGCCGTGGAGACCTCGGAATTCGACGAGCTGATGTCGTTCGCGCGCGACGCGGGGCGCTTTCAGTCGAGCAAAGGCTCCGATCTCTCGAACGCGATCGGCCGCACGATGGAAGCCACGAACCTGATCGAGCTGGCGCTGCTCGAGGCCAACGACGGCCTGGTCCCGCCGGTCGAGATCATCAACGAGATCGCCGAGCTCCGCTCGATGATCGCGATGGCCGTCGCCGAAGGATACAAGTTCGACCGGGAAGAGCGCAGCCACGTCGTTTCGCACGAGGACGCCTCGAAAGAACAACTGCGCGGCGTCATGGTGCGCAGGGCGTCGTCGCTGCAGACGACGGTCCTGAGCAGCGGCGACGAGATTCCACCCCTCTACGAAGGCGGCATGCGCTTCCACTTCGTCGACTACGGCAAGCTGCGGCTTTACAATCTGCTGCCCAACGGCCGCTGCATCACGATCTCGATCCTCGGTCCCGGCGACATCTTCTTGCAGTGGCGCACCGAGTCGCAAAGCCTCTCGTGCCTGTGCGCCGAGGCCATGCAGCCCTCGCGCGTCATCAGCGCGAGCGAACAGGACATGGCCGATTTCGTCGCCATCCAGCCCGCCGCTGCGATCGACGTGATCACCTCGTTCGCGCGGCGCCTCACCGAGTCGCAAGTCCTCATCGAGGACCTGATGAACAACAGCGTCAACCTGCGGCTCTATCGCACGCTGCTCGAGCTCTCGAAGCAGTTCGGCAAGCCCGAGGGAGTTCTCAGCGTGATCGACTACCCGTTGACGCACCAGCGGCTCGCCGACATGATCGGCTCGAACCGCGTCACCGTGACCCGCAAGCTTCACGAGCTGCAGGAGCGCGGCATCATCGAGACCCGCAAGAACGCCACGATCGTCCTGCGCGACCCCAACGCCTTGGTGAAGCTGGCCGACTCCGGCGCCGCGGAATAGACGGCCGCGGGGGACCGTCCGCGAGGCCGGTACCAGCGCGCGCCGAGCGGTGTGAGGTCCGCCTCGACCGGGCCCGCCGCGGCGGGAAGTTCGGGGGTGATGACCGTCACGGAGGGTCCCGCACGGGCCCTATACAGTTGACTGGTCAGAGAGAGGACGCTGCATGACCGAGAGCACCGCCCAACGCCCCCTCCCGTACGTCGCTCCCGCCCCCGGGCTCTTCGAGGGTGCGCGCGAGACCGATACGAGCAAGCGCGTTAGGAAGTACTTCGAGACCTCGGGGTTCTCGCGCTGGACCGCGATCTACGGAACCGGCGACATCCCGCCGATCTGGAAGGTCATCCGCGACGGTCACCATCAGGCGCTGGAGACGGTCGTCTCCTGGGTGGCGACCGGCAAGGGGCACACGGCGCTCGACGCCGGCTGCGGCACGGGCAATCTGGCGGTCGCGCTGGCGAACCACGGCTTCGAGGTCGACGCCTTCGACATCTCGCCGCCGATGATCCACTTCGCGAAGTACATCAACCACGGCCGGACCAAGGGGATCCCGCCGCGCTTCATCGTCGGCGACATCGCCACGCTCGCCGAGCGCGAGCAGCGCTACGACGTCGTCTGCTGCCTCGACGTGCTCTTCCACTACCCCTACGAAGAGGTGGCGGAAATGCTGCGCAAGCTCGCGGCGCTCTCGACGTACAAGCTCGTCGGCTCGTTCGCCATCCGCACGCCGATGAACGACTTTTGGATGAAAGTCGGCTACCGCTTCCACTCCAGGAACCGGATGACCAGGCTGTTCATGCTCAGCTACGACGAGGTCGAGCAGATCCTCTACCGCGCCGGCTACCGCATGACGCGGCGCAAGCGGATCAAGTTCTTCTTCTACGACTCCTTCGTCTTCGAGGCGGTCCGGAGCGCGTGACGGAGGCCCCCCTCCCGAATCAGACGCTCCTCGCTCCCCGGCTCTACCGCACCGACATCGGCCTGCTCAACGCGCTGTCGATCGATTGGTGTCGCGAGGAATTCGAGGAATTGCGCCGCGACTTCGAGCTCGACTACAACAAGGCGCACTTCCGCTGGGGCCCCGACGCCCTCGGGCTCGACTACCAGCCGGTCTGGGAAGAGTTCTACGAGTTCCTGCACCGCAGCTCGTTCGGCGAGTTCTCCGGCTGCCTGCTCTACGCGGACGTCCAGAAGAAGCTGAACGATCCGACGCTGCGTGCGATCTACCGCTGCATGTCGCGCGACGAGGGGCGGCACTCCTCGTTCCTCAACTGGGTGATGCGCCAGATGGGGCGGCCCTTCGATCTCGCCAATCTGCCGAAGCTTCAGCGGATGCAGTACATGCATCCCAAGTGGATCTTCGTGACGACGTACCTCTCGGAGGTCGTCGGCTACTATCGCTACCAGAACATCTCCGATCATCTCAAAGCGCATCCCGAGTTCAAGCTGCACCCGATCTTCAGCTACTTCGACAACTGGTGCAAGGACGAGCGCCGCCATAGCCGCTTCTTCGCCCTGATGATGCGCAGCCAGCCGCACTACTACCGCGGCCGGCTCGACAAGCTCGGTCTCAAGTTCTTCACGCTCGCGGTCTACGCCACGATGTACCTGCGCGACGCGCAATCCGGGATCTACGCCAAGCTCGGCATCGACTGGGAGCGCTACGACCGCAAGGTCATCGAGGAAACCGAAGTCGCGGCCCGCGGCGTTTGGGGCCTCGCGATCCGCACCGAGCGCGACGAGTTTCTCGCCTGCCTGCGCAAGATGGCCGAGAACAACCGGCGCAACAAACGCGGCCGCTCGGCCAAGGGTCTCGCGAAAGCCGGCGCGGTCGCGATGCGCTACCTGCGCTGGGCCGATCAGCTCGTCCAGTTCGCCAAACTGCTCGCTGCGCCGCACGACTGGGTCGAGCCGCTCCCGCGCAGCGCCTGGACCCAAACCTGCAGCGAGCCCGGCGACGTCGGCGGGCTCGCGCTGGCCGGCGCGAAGCCGACCGTCCTGCGCGTGGTGCAAGGCTCGCCAGCCACGCTCGCGCGGCCCGCGTAATCGCTAACGCCGGTTCGCGTCCGCGAGCAGACGTTCGAGCGAGGAGGCGAGCGCGTCGGGCGCTTCGTAGAGCGGGAAGTGACCGCAGTCGAGCAGATCGAGCTGCGCGCCGCGAACCGCAGTGACGATCTCGTTGGCGCGCTCGGACGGGGCAAGCGTATCCTCGCTCCCCGCGACCGCGCGCAGCGGCACGTCGATCTCCTCGAAAAGATCCTCCGCCGAATCGCGCAGCGCCATCCCGCGCAGCATCGCAGCCGCGCCGCGCGGATCGGTCCTGCGCACGACCGCGCGGGCCCGCTCGACGAGATCGGGCCGGTCGCGATAAATGGGCGGCGCGAAATAGCGCGGGACGAAGGCCTCGACGAGCGGTTCGCTCCCTTCGCGCTCGATGCGGTCCGCCAAGGCAAAACGGCCTGCAGCGGCCGCTCGGTCGTCGGCGTTCGCGCGACTGCAGATCAAGCCCAGCCCGGAACAGCGTTCGGCGAACATGCGGTAGAAAGCGAAGGTCACGTATCCGCCCAGCGAGTGTCCGGCCACGACCGCGCGCTCGATGTCGAGCGCGTCGAGCACCGCCGCGACGTCGCTCGCCAGCTGCTCCATGAGATAGGGTCCCGGCGTCGGCGCGGTCGTCCCCAGGCCGCGGAGGTCGAAACGGATCACCCGCGCGACCGCGGCGAGCGACCTGGCCTGCGCGTCCCACGTCTCCTTCGCCAGCGGGAAGCCGTGCAGAAGCACGAGCGCGGGACCATGACCTTCATCGAGCACGTCGAAGCGCGCGCCGTCGATATCGAGCTGCATGGCCGGGAAGGTTCAGTTCCGATCGGACGAACTCCCCGCCCATGAGCAAGGCCGCTCGCGCCGTCTCGACGCCGTTTCCGTTCGCTGCGATCGTCGCTCAGGACGAGGCGAAGCTCGCCTTGCTGCTGGCCGCGATCAACCCGCGTGTCGGCGGCGTCTTGCTCTCGGGTCCCAAGGGCACCGGCAAGACGACGCTCGTTCGCGCGGCGGGCGAATTGCTGCCAGTGCTCGAGCGCGCGGCCTGCCCTTACGGCTGCGATCCGCACGGGAACAGCCTATGCGCCGACTGCGCGGCGACGCGCGAGCGCGACGAACCCATCAAGGCCAAGAAGGTGCGCGGCGAGATCGTCGAGCTGCCGAACAACGCGCAGATCGACGACGTCGTCGGCGCGATCGACCTCAAGGCCGCGCTCGAGCGCAACTCGATCGGCTTCCGGCCCGGACTGCTCGCGCGGGCAAACCGCAACGTGCTCTACGTCGACGAGGTCAACTTGCTCGGCGACCTCGTCGTCGACGTGCTGCTCGACGCCGCGGCCCAAGGCGTCGTCCGCGTCAAACGCGGGCAGCAGGCGATCGACTATCCTTCGCGCTTCACGCTGATCGGCACGATGAATCCGGAAGAGGGCGAGCTGCGCCCGCAGATCACCGACCGCATCGGCTTGCGCGTCTTCGTCCGCTCGGCTCCCTCGCTCGACGAGCGGCTCGAGATCTACCGGCGCAACGCCGCTTTCGCTCGCGATCCGCAGGCATTCGCCGGATCCTACGCGAGCGCGACCCGCAGGCTGCGCGCGAAGCTCGCTTCGGCCCTCAAGTATATCGACGCAGTACGCGTTTCGCCGCAGGCCGAGGCCGTCGCGATCGAAGCGGTCGCGCGTCTGGGCATCGACAGCCACCGCACCGAGTTCGTCGCGCTCGAGTCGGCCGCGGCGCTGGCCGCCTGGGAGGGCCGCAGCGAAGCGACTCCGCACGACGTCGCGCGGGTCTTGCCTCTCGCCGCACGCTTGCGGCGCAGCCGCCTCAGGGTCGAGGCGCAGTCCGAACACCTCGCCGAAGACGCCGCGATCGCCGCCGCGCTCGAGGCGGCGCTGGGCGATTCCACGGCTCGGCAATCCGAGGACGAAAGCACGCGCGAGGGCGCGCAGATCGTCGTTTCCCCCGAGCTCACGAAAAAGAATCCGCTGCCGGAGCGGCCGCAGCGCGAGACCGAAGGCCAACCGATCGCAACGCAGCCGCTGCGCCCCAACGGCCGGCTCGACGTCGCCGCGACGCTGCTCGATCGTGCGGCCGCGACGCGCGCCGGCGTTGCGCCGGAGCCTAAAGAGACGGTCGACGCCGCGGCCCCGCCCCGCTTGACGATCCTCGTGGTCGACGCGTCGCTCTCGACGCAAAAGAGCTCCGAGCTCGTGCGCGCCGCCGGGCGCGAGCTCTTGCGCCCGGTTTACACCGAGCGCGAGCGCGCCGCGCTGATCTCCTGTTGGGGCCCCCGCGCCGAGGTCGTGGTCGACGAGCACACGGGACGAAACATCGACTTGGTCGCCGCGCGCCTGGACGAGCTCGAACCCGGCACGGTGCGCGCGCTCACGCCGTTGCCCGAAGCGCTCGAACACGCGCGCAAGATCGCCGAGCGCTTCCGCCGCGCCCACGGCGGAGCCGAAATCGACGTCGCGGTTTTCAGCGACGGCCGCGCGAACGTGCCGCTCGGCGGCGCAGCACTCTTGAACGGCGCGCTCGCCGGCGACGGCGCGAAGGAGCTGGCCGAGCTCGCCGCCGAGCAGTGCCGGCAAATCGCGGGCCAACTCGCGGGCCGAACGCAACTCGTCTGCGTCAACCTCGACGAATACGAAGCGTGTCCGCTGATGCGCGAGATTGCGGAACTCGCTCGCGGCCGCTACTACCCGCTCTCGGCAGTTGTTGCCAAAATCCAATAAAGGCTGTATAACAGGAGCAACTACCCTGACGATGTCGAACCGACCGTCGTCAGACGGACGGTTCGCGGAAAGGATGACTACCAGAGGATATGGCAGTCAAAAAGAAAGCGACCCGCAAGAAAGCCGCAAAGAAGACCGCGGTAAGGAAGGCAGCCCCCCGCAAGAAGGCCGCCGCGAAGAAGACGACCCGCAAGGCGTCGACCGCAAAGAAGACGACCCGCAAGAAGGCAACCGCGAAGAAGACCACAGCAAAGAAGGCCGTCCGCAAAGCGGTCGTCCGCAAGAAGGCCGTTCGCAAGGCCGCCGGAACCCGCAAGAAGGCCGTCCGCAAGACGACTCGCCGAAAGGTCGCCAAGAAGGCGCCGTAAGGCCTCGACCTCTCGTAAAGCACGCAGGCAAACCGCGCTCGGCGCGGTTTGCCTGCGTGCTTTTCCCGCTCCGTTTACGGCGTCGCAAGGGCCGCGAAAGCGGCGACCCCGTCGCTGTTTCGGATGCGCCGGCGCGGCAGTTCCCAAGGCCGCGCGAGGCTTTTCACGGTCCCCGGCTCCTCGGTGAACGCGGCGCGAAACCCCAGCTCTCGCATGATCGAGAGCGTCGTCGCATCGTATTTGCCGGCCGGGTAAGCGTAGGTCGAGGGCCGGAATCCGCCGAGGTAACGAGCGAAGCTGGCGACGCAATGGCCGGCCTCCTGCATCTGTCCGGCACGGTCGAGGGTCGAGAGATCGAGATGCTCGGTCCCATGACAGGCGATCTCCATCCCGGCCGCGCGCATCGTCCTGATCTGTCGCCACGTCAGGTGACGCGGCGTGCCGACGAACCCCGCCGAGATATAGAACGTCCCCCGCGCACCGTATTTCCGTAGGAGCGGCAGTGCCGTCGTCTCCGCGTCGTCGTAGCCGTCGTCGAAGGTCAGGACGACGGCGGCCCGCGGACGTTCGCCTCGCGCCAGCGCGTCGGCCAGTTCCGCCGCGGTGAGCGTGCGGATGTGATGGTCGCGCAAGTATTGCAGCTGGGCCGCAAAGGGGCCCGGCTCGACCGTGAGATCCCGTCCGACCGGGTCGCTCGGAACGCGCGCGTCGACCTTGTGATACATGAGGACGGGCACGCCCGGCCAGTCCGCGGCGTGCGCCCCGCGGCTCCAGAACAGGACCGCGGCGCAAAGCAGCAGTGAAGAGAACGATCGCATCAGGGACTCCCGGCAAGCAAGACCGACGCACGACGGAACGACAGCGTGCCGGCCGCGTGCGTCGGCGCCCCGCTCAAGCCGTCGACGGCGTAAAGCGAGACGAGGACGATGGGTGGGTTGAGATCGGGCGGCAGCGCGACGGTGCGCCGCTGCCAGCCGTTCCAGTCGACGCGCTTGACGAGCGTGAGCGCGCGCCGCTCGCCGAAACGGTTGACGAAGGCTGCGCGCACGCCGACTCCGCTGCCGTCGCCGTCGACGTCGAGCGAGAACGAGAGCGGCTCGCCCGGCAACGGATAGCGACCGTTTGCATATGCGAAGCGCGTGCCGTCCGTGAAGTCGAACGCGAGCGCAGGCTGGGGGTCGAAAGAGGGCAGCGCGGCCTCGTGGCGCCCGACGCGAATCTTCAGACTCGCGCTCGCGCCGCCGGCGCGCGCGGAGACGACGGCATCCCGATCGCTTGCGCGGTAGAGTCCCGCGCTCGTGAAGCTTCCGCCGTCGGCGCTCCAGGCGACGGCGCCGCCGAGCTCGACCGGCGTGCCGCCGGCGTCGTACCCGAGCGCGCGCAAGGGGACCGTCTCGCCCGGTTCGGGATTGGGACGCTCCGGCTCGATGACCAGTTTGGCGAGACGCTCGACGACGCGCACTTCGACGTTCGCCGACAAGCCGTTCGCGCGAACGGTGACGCCGCCTGAAACGGGACCGGCGCGTACCGCGTCGCCGCCCGCGGCATGCGCGGCGCCCAGCGCGTGGCCGGCGGCATCGACGACGGCGAGGCGGATCGGAACGACGCTTCCCGCCAGCGCGACGACCGGCGAGGGCCGCACGACGAGCGTCTGCGGCGGCCCCTGCGGTGCGTCGCTATACACGAAAAAGCCGTCGGCGATGCGCCGCTCTTCACCGTCGCTCGGCGTGCTGAGCACGCCGGCCGAAGCATCGCCCAGGACGCGGCCGACGAGTTCGGCCGATCCGCCGGAATCGAACGCCATCCCCTCGTTCGCACCGAAGCCGAGCAGCAGCGCGGCGAACTCGGGGCGCGTGACTCCGCGCGAGAGCGCCGGACTCCGTCCGTCGACGGCGACGAGCAAGAGCTCGCCGCCGGGAAGCAGCGCGGCGCCGGAGACGGGGAGCCGCCGGTTGCGCTCTTCCGGCGCGGGCGCGTTCGCGTCGTCGACCGGAACTCCGTTCGCGACGAGCAGCGGTCCGCCGCCTACGGCCGTCACGACGTCGTCGAGCGGCGGATCGGTCGCGGCCTCGATCGTGACGGTCTCGCCTACGGCCGGCGCCGGCGCGAGCGACTGCGCCGCCGGCCCGAAGCCGAGCGCCGGCCCGCGCACGATTCCCGCCGTCGCGGCGCCGAGCGCCTCGACGCGATACGTGCCTGCGATCGACGCGCCCCCCGTTGCGAGCGGTGCGAGCGAGGCCAGCATCACGCCCGGTGCGTTTTGCAGCGCGCCGTACGCGGGCTCGAGGAACGTCGCGCCGCCCTGCGGCGGCCATTCGTCGACTGCGGTCAGCGGGATGCTCGTCGCGCCGTAGCGCACGGCCCCCGCGAACGAGAAGCTTTCGAAGTGAACCGATCGGTCGCGGCGCACGTCCAGGGCGACGCGTTTGGAAGGCGTGCGCACGAGGCCGCCGCCGCGCACCACGATGCCGAGCGGTTGGTTTGTTTGGCCGATGTCGAAGTAATCCGCGTTCACGCCCGCGACCGCACCGCTGCGCCGCGCCATCGAGGAGAGCGTCTCCCCCTCCGAGATCAAACGGTCGGATGCGAGGACGGCGTCGAAGCGCAGCGTCGGCTCGCGCGGGTCGACGGCGACGACCTCGATCGTCAGCGGACCGTCCGAAGTCTGGAGCCGGTAGAGGGCGCGCCGCACGCCCGGAGCGATCGCTTCCTGCGTCATGCTCTGCGCCACGACCGGCGGGAAAGGCGCCGGCGGCGTGAGACTGGCCGGCACGGGAGGTGCGATCACGGCGTCGGCCGCGCTTCAGGGATCGGCGTCGGTGCGAAGCGAGGCGTGAGCAGCGCGGGCAAAGGAGCCGAGCTGTAAACGAACAGCCCGTCGGAGACCCAGCGCTCGGCGCTGAAATCCGAAGGCACGTTGCGCACCGTGACGGTCGTGTTGCCGGGAGCCCGCGAGACCATCGTCACCGAGCCGCCCGAGTCGAGTGCCATCGCATCGACCGCACCGAAGCGCTGCAGGAGCGTGCCGAACTCCGGACGCGTCATGCCGACCGAGCGTTCGGGGTGGCGTCCGTCGACCGCCACCATCAAGAGGGTGTCGTCGCTTTGCCGCGCCAGCGCGACGACCGGCCAGCGCACGTCGCGCTCGGCCGGCGCGGGCGCGTGCGGATCCTCGTACCACGCCCCGTCGCGCAGCAACAACGGTCCGCCGCTCAATCCCGCCACGGCCCCGTCGACGGGCGGGTCGAGTCCGTACTGCAGCTCGAGCGTCTCGCCGACGTGGAGCTTGGCGTGCGCCAGCGGCCCGAACGCGAGGCCGAAGGTCACCGGTATCGGAGCGTTCGCCGGCTCGAGGCGCACGACGCCATAGCGCCCGTCCGGCAGCGGCGCCAGCGCGGCGAAGGTGACGCCCGCGGCCGGCGGCAGCGTTTTCCCGAACGCCGGCGTGATCACCGTGACGTCCCCGGCGGGCCAATTGTTGAGCTGCGTCACGGCAAAGGTCGACTGCTCGGCTCGAACGACGCCGCGCAGCTTGAACTCGGCGAAAGTCACCTTGTTGTCGCGATCGACGATGAGCGAAGCACGGTCGGTCGGGCCGCGCAGCAGCACGCCCGCGTGCATGACCATCCCGTCGGGCTGATAGCTGCGCCCGATGTCGAAATAATCGCCGTTGACGCCTGCGACGGCGCCCGTGCGGACGCCCATGGCCGAAGTGCGCTCGCCGTTCGAGACGATGCTGTCGCCGGCGAGCGCCGTTTCCAAATGCAGCGTCGGCTCGTGCGGATCGATCGCGAGGATCGAGACGGCGAGCGGACCGTGGTCGGTGCTCATGCCGTATTGCCCGAAGACGATCCCGTCGGCCGCCGTGTCGAGATGAGCCCACTGCAGGTTCGGCTCGTTCGCGATTTCGAGCAGAAGGCGTTCGATCGAGCGCAGGCCGTTGGAGCCTTCCAACAGCCAGCGGAAGCGCGAGCGGAGGTCGTGCACTTCTCCCACGAACGAGAGCGGAACGCCGCCGTCGAGCGTGCCCTCGAGCAGCGGCGTCGCGAGACCGGCACTCGTCAGGTGAAGCGCGCCGTGCAGCCCGCTGACGGCGTGGCGCGGCCCGAGCGTGAAGCTCGCGTCTTCGAGACGCGCGCGCGCGTCGAGGGAACCGCCGTCGACGACCGTGAGATCGCGCAGCCAGCCGCCGGTCGCGTGCAGGCTCGCGTCGAGCGGCAGCAGCGCCCCCGCCGTGACCAGGGGCAAGGCCGGCGCGCTCCAGCGGTGGACCACGTTTCCCGCTGCATCGAGCTCCGAATGCCCTCCGAAGGCGACGTCCCCGCCGTCCGTCTCGAGATGCAGCGTGACGTCGTAGGCCAGGCCGGCGGCGCCGAAGCGCAGCGTACCGTCGACGTCGTGGAAGAGCAGTGCCGGCGAGGGGACCTCGCCCGAGGCGGCCACGAGCGTTCCGTCGCGCACGCGCAGGTTCACCGTCGCGCTGCCCGCTGCGTGGCGCAGCTCGTCACCGCGATAGCGATCGGGCAGGAAGGCGAACTGCGGCTGCTCGAGCGTGACGTCGTAAACGTCGCCCCGCACCGCAACCTCGGCCCGCGGCGCAGCGAGCATCGCGGCTCCGCCGCGCGAGTGCAGCGTGACGCCCCGCAGCACCCAGCCGCCGCCTTCACGGGCCACCGAGTCGACGCCGAGCGCAAGCCCCGTCGCCGCATCGAGCCCCCCGAGCATCATCCTCCGCGCGATCCGCTCGCGCAGCACGAAGCCGGCGACGAGCGCCAGCACGAAAAGGCACGCGAGCGTCAGCCCGAGCAGCGGAAGCGAAAGGCGGCGCGAGCGGCTCGCCCGCAAACGGCCGAAGCGCTCGACCGTCTCGTTATAGCCGTCCACGAAGAACTCCGAAAAGGTCTTCACGCCGAGGGCAAGCGGGCAGAGCGCACGAGGGATTCTCCGCATTCCCCGTAGCAACACCTTTTCGCAATGCTCGGGCGAACCGGTTTTCTGCTCGCCGCCCTCGGTGCCGCGCTCCTCTGCTGCGCGCCGGACGCCGGCGCGCAGCAAGCGCTGCCGCAGGTCGCGGCAGGAGGACGCACGCCCTACGTCGTCGTGCTCGTCTGGCACGACGTCGTGCCTGCCAAGGAAGTCTGGTTCGACACGACGGTCGCCACCTTCGAGTCGCAGCTGACCGCGATCGAACGCGGCGGCTTCCACGTGATTCCGCTCGAGCGGCTGCGCGCGCACCTCGCGGAGGGCGCGCCGCTCCCGGCCAAATCGCTCGTGCTCACCTTCGACGACAACGGTCACGGGATCTACGAGAACGCCTTCCCGAGGCTTCTCCGCAAGCGTTTCCCCGCAACGCTCTTCGTGCACACGAACTTCGTGGGGACGACGACCGCCAAGCGCCACAACACCTGGGCACAGCTCCGAACGATGGTCCGCAGCGGGCTGATCTCGGTGCAGAGCTTGACGGCCAACCACCCGCCCGACCTGCGCGCGCTCTCCGACGCGGACGTCGTGCACGAGCTGCGCCTCTCGAAATTCTCGCTGGAGCGCCGGCTCGGAAAGCCCGTGTACGCGCTCGTCTATCCCGAGGACAACTACGACGACCGCCTCGCCCGGCTGGCGGCGGCCAACGGCTACGCGCTCGGCTTCACCGAGGACTGGGGCAACGCCGGCGACTCGTCCTCACTGCTCGAGATCCACCGCTATTCCGTGCTGACGCGCTTCGCTCAAGGGCTCCGGGACCTCGCGGCTCACTAGCAGCGTTTCATCGCCAGCAGTCGGCGATCGGGGCGACTCGCGCCGCCTTGCCCGTCGGCGCGAGATGGTAGGCGTCCTCCAGCGTGCGCAGCACGCGGTAGTGATCGATCCGTTCGCTGTAGCGTCCGGGCTTGACCATCGGCCCGACGAAGATGGTGGGGATGTCGTTGGGATCGTCGTAGCCCTCGTCCCAAGTCAGCACGACCAGCGTGTCGTTGCGCCGGGCCCAAGCGAACAGCGGGCCGAGCCTTTTCGCCAGCCACTCGTCGGCCTCTTTGACCGTTCCGTCGTGCATGTCGTCGTCGACGTCCGGGATGACGAACGAGACCGTGGGCAAGCGGTCGTACTGCGGAAAATCGCTGAACGGCAGGCTCAGCTCGCGCGGCACGTTGCTGAAGTGGACCCACGGGACGTGCTTGCGCGCGTACTTACCCGCCCAGCACCCCGTCCAGCCGCGCTCGGGCAACGACTCCGCATAGCCGTTGAAGGTGAGGTGCGCGGCGAGCAGCTCGCTGGCCAGATTGGGAGCGTTCGCGGAAATGCCGGTCGCCGGACAGCCGTCGCCGTTGTCGTTGGTCCGTCCCGCGAAGAGCGCGAAATAGTTGGGCAGGCTGGGATGCGTGACGCCGTGCGCGTCGCTGAAAACGGCCCCCTGGCGCGCCAGCGAGTTCAGAAAAGGCGCATCGGGGTTGCCCACGATCTGGGCGAACGTGTGATTCTCCTCGACGATCACGACGGCGTGCGCCGGCCGCGGCACCGCCGCAGCCGAAGCCGGCCCTCCGAGAGAGCACCACGACGTGAAGCAGGCGAGCGCGCAGGCCGCGCGCAGTTGCATCCCTCGCATGCGAGCGCCTTTTCCCGCCCCGTCGCCCGTTCCCCCAGCGACCGGTTCTGCGCCTGCTCCGTCCCCTAGGCGGGCGCGCCGCGGAACGGGCAGGGTGACTGCTATCACCGTGTCGCTCGCGCCCGAACCGTTAGGGTGGACTACATGAAAATTGTGGGCTACTCATCCTGGGCGCCTGACGAGCGCGCCAATGCGATCCGGCTGGCGTTTCCGAACCTGCGGGCGAAAACCGGACGCGAATGGAGCCTGGCCCACTACGGCGCCGCCGACTTCAACGACCCTGGAACGCTCGCTCGTTTTCGCGCCGAGATAAAGGAAGCCGACATCCTGATCGGCTGGCAGTCGATGAGCGTCGACGTCGTCGAGCGGATGGCCTCGCTGCTCGCCGACATGGACGCCAAAGGCGAGCTCGCGCGCCTCAAGTTCCTCTGGTACGACATCCCCGACCCGCGGCTCCAGAATCTGATGTTCAAGTCCCTGGGCTTCGCCTTCGATCCGAACAAGCCCAACGCGATGAAAGACCTCTCGCTGGGGATGAAGCGCTTCCAAGCGCGCGCCAAGGGCGAAACGATCGACGAATACTGGGAAGCGCGCCAAGGCTACCTCGGGATGCAAAAGATGGTCGGTGCGGCCCCGCTCATGGCCTCGCTCATGAAGAAACCGGTCTTCAAGTCGCTGGTGATGATCGGCTACTGGAACAACCGCTCGGTGCGCAACATCGAGAACATGTTCCTGTACTTGATGAAGCACTTCATGAACGGCGCGTACTCGGGCGACGTCCCGCTGCCCGAGAAGGTCGAGAACGAAGGCATCTATCATCCCGCGCACGAGGGACTCTTTGCGACACCCGAAGCCTATCTCGCGTGGTACGAGCCCTGGTTCGAGAAGACGTACCGCAAGAAGCCCTGGGAACGCGTCGGCTTCATCACCCACGACCTCTTCCTGGTCGAGTGGAACCACCCGGTCCTCGACGCGGCGATCGGGGAGTGGGAGCGGCGCGGCCTCGGCGTCATCTGCTCGATGACCGCGATCTTCAACGCGCACGTCGTCTCGCGCGGTCACCTGATCGACAAGCGCGGCAAGCCGCTCGTCGGCGCGGTCTATCACAACGTTCCCTTGTATCTGGCAGGCTCGATGTTCGCCGGTTCGCCGGAGGCCTCTATCGAGCTGATCCGCGACCTCGGCAACCCGCGCGTCTACACTTCGCCGATCAACGCCGCGATGTCGCGCGAAGACCTGCAGCGTTCGAGGTTCGGCGTCGCCTCGCTCGAGTACATCGGCAACGTCGTCACGCCCGAGACCGAAGGCATCCAGCCGCTGCCGCCGATCTGCTCGCGCGAGGCCGGTCCCGAGATCTCCGCGCTCGAGCCGATCCCCGACCGCATCCAGCTGCTCGGCGAGACGACCTCGCGCTGGCTGAAACTACGGCGATTGAGCAACGCCGAGAAGAAACTGGCCTTTTTCGTCTACAACTTCCCACCCGGCCCCGGCAACGTCGGCGTCGCCTTCTTCCTCGACGTCGCCGCCAGCCTGCGCTCGATCCTCGAGACGCTCGCGTCCGCAGGCTACGACGTCGGCGAGCTGGACGAAAGCGACGAGGCGGTCTCCAAGAAACTGCAGGAGATGTACGCCGGCTACCTGACGGTCGGCACCGTCTCGGCCGGCGAGATTCGCGACTGGGTCCACGACCTGCCGACCGCCTACGAGGCGCTCTTCTACGACACCTGGGGTCAGCCGCCGGCCACGATCCCGATCAAAGGCCTGCGCTACGGCAACGTGCTCGTGCTGCTGCAGGACATGCGCGGCATGGAAGACCTCAGCGCGATCCACGACAAGCAGGCCCCGCCTTCGCCTTGGCTGCTGGCCTCGTATCGCTACGCGACGCGCCGCTTCAACGCCGACGCGATGGTGCACGTGGGAACGCACGGTCTGGTCGAATGGAGCCGCGGCAAGGAGTGGTCCCCGGCCCAGGGCGACTACCCGGAGTACCTGATCGACGGCTGCCCCCACGCCTACATCTTCAACGTCATCGATCCGGTCGAGGCCTCGATCGCGCGGCGCCGCTCGTATGCGACGATCCTCTCGCATCTCTGTCCGCCGCTCAAGCAAGTCGAGGGTTCCGACGATCTGCGCAGCCTGCACCAGCTCGTCCACGACTACTACAACACCCAGGCGGACAACCTCGAGAAGCGGCAGGATCTGGCCGACGAGATCCGCGCGATCGTCGAGCGCACGGGCTTGCGCGTCGACGCGCCGGGCGCGCGCGAAAGGGACCTCGTCGCCAAAGTGCACGACGAGCTCGTCTCGCTCGAAGGCGAGTTCGGCCCGAGCGGCCAGCACGTCTTCGGCCGCAACCTCGGCGAAGAGGACCGGATCGACACCTTTCACGCCTGCCTCGAATACGCCGACGTCGATTTCTACCGGTTGATCGCGAACTGCTACGGCCTCGACTACGACGCGCTCAGCCGCGCGCCGCACGAGCGGGATGCGCACGGCGAGTACCATCACCACGTCCTCGACGAGCTGCGCGCCGCCGGGCGCGCGTTGCTCGCGGCCGAAGTGCTCCGCCCGGCCAACCCCGCGTACGACGTCGCCGCGAAAGTCCGCCGCCACGCGATCCTGGGCATCCTTCAGTCGCGTACCGTCGGCGGCCACGAGCTGCGGCGCAGCCCCTACGAACTCGACGTGCTCGGCACGTTCGTCGAACGGGCGCGCACGCTCTTCAGGGAACTCGGACGGGTCGGCGACGGCGAGCGCGAGGGTCTGCTCGCGTGCCTGGACGGCCGCTATCTCGAGCCGTCGCTCGGCGGCGAGCCCGCGGGGGATTGGACGCTGCTGCCGACCGGGCGCAACATGGCCTCAACCGACGTGCGCATGCTGCCGCGCGAAGCGGCGCAGCGCAAGGGGAAGCGCACCGTCGAGCAGATTCTCGCGGCCGCGGTCGCGGAACGAGGCTGCTACCCGGAAGCGGTCGGCGTCGTGCTGTGGGGCAGCGAAGTGCTCGAGAGCGACGGCGTGGGGATCGCGCAAGCGCTCGATCTGATGGGCGCGCGCGTCGCGAAGGATCGCTTCAACCGGGCCGAGCGCGTCGAGCTGATCTCGCTCGATCAGCTCGGGCGGCCGCGCATCGACATCCTGGGCAACAGCTCGGTCGTCTTCAAGAACACCTTCCCCGGCGCCGTCAGGCTGATCGCGGAGGCCGCGCGGCTCGCCTCCCAAGCCGACGAGCCCTACGAGTGGAACTACGTCAAGAAGCATTCGGACGAGCTGCTCGCCGCGGGGATCGAGCCCGAGCTCGCGTACTCGCGCGTCTTCGGCATGGGCGAGGACGCCTTCATGGGCAAAGTCGGACAGATTCTCGACACCGGAAAATTCGAAGACTACCGCGACATCGGCGAGGCCTGGATGAGCGACAACAGCAACGCCTACATCCCGCAGTTCCAAGCAATTCTCGTCCGTCCCGCGGGCGAGGTGCAGCGCTATCTGCTGGAGCGGGTCGAAGTCATCCAGCAGCCGCTCGTGCAGATGGCCGCCGGCGGGCCGGTCAAGGAAGACATGTTCGCCTCGTTCACCTCTGCCTTCGGCGCGGCCAAGCGGGTCATCGGGCAGGAAGACACGATGATCGTCGTCAGCGACTTGACCAAGCGCGAGCCGTCCGTCCGCAACTTCCGCAACGTGGTCGTCAACGGCGTGCTCACGCGCTTCCACTCGAAGGCGTGGCGCGAGCGCATGCTCTCCCACGGCTATTCCGGGGTCATCGAGTTCGGCGACATCTTCAAGGCGATGCGCTCGACCGAGGCGGCGCTCGGCGACACGATCTCGCCCGAGCTGTGGAAGCGCACGGCCGAGGTCACGCTCGAAGATTGGCAGCGCATCGCCGAGGCGAACCCGCACAAGACGCGCGAGCTCGGCGAGACGCTGCTCGACACGAGCCGGCGCGGCATGTGGCGGGATCAGGATCTCGAGCAGCAGCTCAAGGCGAGGATCAACGAGCTCGACAGCGACGTGGAGCTCGCGACCTACCGGCAGCAGCTCGCCGCTGCGGCGACTGCGGTCGACGGCTAGTCTCGCGTGCGGGGTCGGTGGCGCGCGGCTGGGGGCCGCGCGCCGCGGGCCGACGCAGCCATGCCCCGGGGACGCCCGCGTTTTCGCCTCCGTGCGAAAACGCTGCCGCGCTCGCGCGGGCTCTCGCCATCCTGGCTCCGCCGGCGCCTCACAGCCCCCGGAGCACGGCCGCATCGGCCCGCGGCACGCTACTGGCGGATTGCTTCGTCGAGCTTTCGGCTTCGCGGGCGATGCGGCGGGACATGTTGCCGAAGACGAACTCGTGAAACGGGAGCACGGCGAACCAGTAGAGATAGCCGAGAACGCCGTGGGGGTCGAAGAACGCGGTTTGGCGGAGGGTTGAGGTGCCGTCGGGGTTCGGGAGCGCTTCGAACTGGAGCCAGCCGCTGCCGGGGAGACGCATCTCGGCACGGAGACGAAGGAGACGGTCGGGCTCGTAGGCTTCGACGCGCCAGAAGTCGACGGCGTCGCCGATGCGAAGTTCGGTGGCGGAGCGGCGGCCGCGCCGCGTGCCGACGCCGCCGGCGAGAAGGTCGAGCAAGCCGCGCAGTTCCCAAAGCGCGTCGGCAAAGAGCCAGCCTCGTTTTCCGCCCAAGCTCGTGAACGTGCGGAACAATGCCGCGGCCGGCGCGTTCGCGCGGGCTTGGCGGCGGTCGACGAGCATGCCTTGGGTCGTGCCGGCGAACTCGCCGGGGAGCGTGCGCACGTCGTAGGCGTCGAACCACGTCGTCTCGGGACCGCTCGAGGCGTAGCGGTCGAGCGCGCGGCGCACGGCCGCGTCGTAGCCGAGCGGTTCTATCTGCGGGAAGGCGGCCAGCGCCGCGGGATCGCGGACGATGACCTCGTTACGCAGGCCGTCGATCAGGGGCCGCGCGAGCGAGGCCGGAATCGGGGTGACCAGGTGGACCCACGCCGACGAGAGGCGCGGCGTGAAGAACGGAACGACGACGATCGCGCGGCGCAGGCCGCGGATGCGCGCGTAGCGCAGCATCGTCTCCGCGTAGGTGAGCACGTCGGCTCCGCCGATCTCGAAGATCGCGTCGCCCGACCGCTGCGCGGCGAGTTCGCCGCTCAGATACGAAAGCACGTCACCGACGTCGATCGGCTGGCAGCGCGTGCGCACCCACTTCGGCGCGATCATCACCGGCAATCGATCGGTGAGGTAACGCATCATCTCGAACGAGGCGCTGCCCGAGCCCACGATCATCGCCGCTCGGAACTCGGTCACCGCCACGCCGCCCGCTCGCAGCACGTCGCCCACCTCTTGGCGGCTGCGCAAATGCGCGGAAAGCGACTTGGCCCCGTCGCCCAACCCGCCGAGGTAAACGATGCGCTTGACGCCCGCCTCACCCGCCGCCTCGCGGAAAAGCGCGGCAGCGACGCGGTCGCTTTGCGCGAAGTCGCGGTCCGAGCGATTCATCGAATGGACCAGATAGAAGGCAACGTCGATACCTTCAAGGGCGCGCCGCACGCTAACGCGATCGAACACGTCTCCTTCGGTGATCTCGACGCCTTTGAAGCGGCCGCTCAGCCGCGCCGGCTCGCGCGCGAAGCAGCGCACCGCATAGCCGGCTTCGAGCAGCCGCGTCACCAAGCGGCCGCCGATGTAGCCCGTCGCCCCCGTCACCAATACCCGCATCTCCGCTTCGATTGCGGCTTGCCATCAAAAGTTCCCGCGTATTCGTCCTTGCGCGAGCCGTCTGCCGCCGAGACGTGAGGGGTCGTCTCTCCCTTTTCTTTTAGATTCCGAGCCGGAAAAAGTGATAAGGGTGGGAGATTGACGGGGTGGTGGCGGCGGATTTTTCGAATTTATTTGACCGTGACGTTAAAGGTGATCGCTCCACTGACACCCGGTTTGACTGAAGGGTTTGAAGCGGCGTTGAGAGTGGCTTTGAATTTCGTGTAGCCGGCCGTCATGTTGGGATAGGTTCCGCTAGCGAAGGCGGTGCCGTTGTAATAAGTGTAGGTCGTGCTGGTTCCGAAGGTCGAATCGACCGGCGCGGCGTTGAGTCCGAAGGTCGTCGTTGCCCAGTTGTTCGTGTAGGTTGGGCAGCCGCTCGAGCAGGTAGCTGCTCCGTCTTCGGTGATGGCGACATTCGAGAGGTTGACGGCGTTAGCGGCGAAGGCGGGTTCCGTGCCGAGTGCGGAGGATCCCGCAGCAAACCAGCTTGGGGCGACGTTCTGATAGGTGATGACGTACAGGAGCGTGCCGCCGGGGCAGATGCCGCTTGTGCCGCCGTTGGCTGGTTCGGTTCCGCTCGAGACTGACGGGCAGTTGGTGACGAGGCCGCTGCTGCCTTTGCCGAGGATCAGCGCTCCTCCGGGGTAGAGTCCGTCGAAGGTGGCGTTGTAGTCGCCCGAGGCTTGGCTTGTCGCAGTAATGGTTGTGCCGACGAGTGTGTACGGCGACTGTTGGGTCGAAGTAGTGAGGATGGTATAGAAATTCGCCGTTGATCCGGCCGCGACGGCGATCGTCGTGATGGCTGAACCTTTCGTGCAGGTGGGGTAGGTCGATCCGCCGCCGCTGCAGCCCGACGCCGCATAGAAGGTGACAGTCCATCCCGTCGAAGTGCCTGACGCGGTGAGATTGTAGGTATCGCTGGCCGTTCCGGTGTTTTCGACGGAGTTGACGAAGGCAACGCCGGTCGCCGGCATGGTACAGAGAAAGCTCGAGCTGCTGGTCGCCGGTCCGTTGGTGCAGGCCACGGAGGCGAGCGTGAAGTCGTGCATGGTGTCTGCCGTACCGCCGGTGTAATTGCCGGTTGCGCCGGGGACGCCGTAGGGGCCGAGGAGCGTTCCGTAGGTGCATAGTGCGCCGGGTGCGGCTCCGTCGGGACCGCCGACCGAACCGGACAGTGAGGCGCCGGCAGATCCTGAGGCGGCGCCGTAGGATATGGTGCTGCCGGAAGTCGTTTCCGTGGTGCCATTTATGCCGCCGGTGATGTTGGCGCTGGCGGGTGACGACGAGGTGATGATGACGCCGCCGCCGCCGCCTCCGCCTGGGCCGTGAGCGCCGCTTGTGCTGCCCAGGTTAGCGGGGGTTCCGGCTGCGCCGTTGGCATTGATGGTAAGGCCGCTTATGCCGCTGTTGGCGAGCACGACGACGGTTCCGCCTGCGCCGCCGCCGCCGCCGCCGTCGTTTTGCGGCGTAACGCCGGAGCCTCCGTTGTCGTTGATGGTTCCCGATCCCGAGATTGTCCCGGCTTGGATGAGGACGATCGCACCGCCCGAACCGCCGCTCGAATCGTAGGCCGTGCTGTTGTTACGCACGCCTGCGCCGCCGCCGCCGCCCATAACGATGCTGTTGATAGCGGGCGAGAAGGCGTGACCGCCGACGCCTCCGGTCCCGGTCGTGCCGTCGGCGTTGACCGTTTCGTTGACGCCGGTCGGCGTCGATGTGCTGTAGAGCGTCGGATAGATCGGCGACCAGTTCCAGCCGCCTTGGCCGCCGGCGCCGCCGTTACCACCGCCGCCGCCGCCCGTGTTTTCGTCGTTTCCTGGCGGGTCGTTGTCGCTGCCGCCGCCGCCCGCGTTGAGCGCTGCTCCTTTGGCGAACGACTTGCCGCCGGGCAGCGTGTCGGTAAGCCCGGTGTTTGCAATTCCGGATGTCGAGTTGTAGAGGTTGGCCGGGGTGCCGCCGATGCCTTCGCCCTTTTCGCCGTTGGCTTGATTGGTATCGGAGGTGAGGTAGTCCGTGTTGGCTCCGCTGCTGCTGCCGCTCATTGAAATGCCGAGGCCGCCTCGGAAGCCGAGGGCGCTTGCGGCGATCGTAGCACCGTTGAGGTTGAGGGTTCCGGCGACGTCGAGGGCGAGGATGCCTCCGCTCGATCCGTTCCACGCGGCCGGTGCCGGTGGAGTGCTTGACGAGAACGTTGCAGTGCTGTATCGGGGGACGCGAACGATTTCGTAGCTTTGTCCTTCGGAAGTGTTCTGGTAGTAGGAGTGGACGAGTCCTTGGGAGAGCGTAAGCGTCGACCCGCTAACCGTTTTAATAACGGTGTATTCGTAGGTACCGGCGGTGGTGTTGCCGGTTCCGTACGACGTGCTGTTGGCGTCGTTCATCGAGCTGCCGTCTTGCATCTGGATGATCAGCGCGAGGTCGCCGGGGGAGAAGGTCGTGGATGCTCCGCTGGCGTTGATCGTTCCGATATTGACGGTCGTGCTTCCTGACGCAAGGGTCCCCGAGGATTTCGGGGGGTAGTAGGTGTTGAGGACGCCCGAGATGGTTCCGCTACTCGTGGTGCCGGTGGCGCAGTAGCTGGCGGTATCAGCCAAAGCCGGTTCTGGACTGATCGCTCCAAAGAAGAGGACGAGCATTTGGGCGAGCGCTAGTACGAAGGCGACGGTGCGCCGGAGCGTGGTGGCCGCGATTCCTTTCGTTATCGTCCTTGGGAGCATCGATCAGCGTCGGGAGAAAGTGGCGTCACGGTTGAGATGGCGGTGGCGTTCCGGGTATTCTTGGGCTTTCCATCAGCAGTTTTCCACGTTGGATTATAGCAGATCGGGACCTCGATTTGGGAGGCGCGACGGCTGGTTTGGACGTGCGCATTCTTCTGCTTTTGAGCGTAGATTCCAAGAGAATCGTTCGCGCTTCTCAGCGGGTTGTTCCCCAGCCGAAGACGTTGTCGACGATCGAGGTGAGCGTGAGGTAGGGTCCGCGGTGTGCTGGGGCAGCAGCGAGTTCGGGATCCGGCGAGGACGTGAGGTTGTAGCCGAAGCCGAAGCGAATCGAGTCTCCGAGGCGCAGGCCCGCTTCAACGGCTTCGGCCGTGTCGGTCGAGGCGGCGATCTCTCGAATGCCGAAGGCATCGACTTCTCCTGCAATATCGAAGCGCGAACCGATGCGTTGCGTGATCCGCATGCCGAGCAGCGATGAGTGCGCGGCATAATAATTGTCGCCGTCGAGCTTGTAGGCATATCGCAGGGCGAACTCGAGGCGGGACGTCGGGCGTATGAGGTGATCGAGCGAGAGCGTGTCGGTCACCGAGCCCGTCGTCGATTCTCCGTCGTTGCGTTCGTATTGGAGGAGCGTCGCGCCATCGTCGCTGAGTGCGGGCCGGTAGGCGAGACCGAGTTTTCCGATGTTGGTATCGCTCGATTCGGTGTGGTCCGAAATGACGTCGCCCAGCAGTGAGAGCGTTGGGGAGATGGCGCCTGCCGCTCCGAATTGGAGGGTCGAGCCGGGTGATTCGCCGGTTCGCGTTTCGAACGAGCCGGTAGCGCGCAGTCGTCCGTTCGTTGGAGCGTACGAAAGCGTCGTGCGATAGTCGTTGAAAACGCCTGAGGTACTATCGGTATCGGCTGCGTTGCTTTCGTCGCCGTGTTGAAAGAAGATGTCGCCGCGTAACGTCTTTCCGAAGCTGAAGTGCTGATCGGCTCCGAGCGCAGACGTTATATCGATACTGTTGCCGGTTTGCGCGACTGAATAGTCGGACGAGAAGGTGGTTTGGCCGACGGTTTGTTGGTAGCCGAATTCGGTCGTGTGGGTGGATTGCGCGCCGCTAGCGAGCGGTTGCGTCGAAGTAGCGAAGGTTCCGACTGGCGTGGACGTCCATAGCTCTCGTACGAACAATCGTCCTGTTTTCGAGTCGAAGTTGAGTTGAGCGTTCGTCTGATCGGGGGTAACGTCGTCCGAGCCAGAGATGTTTTGGCTGTGGTCGATGGTGAGGTTGACGTGTGGTGCGACTTTGTATTCGGCTCCGACTTCGCCTTCCAAGGTCGTTCCGCTGGCGAGTTGCCAGGTAGAAGCCGGGGTTGTCGAGGCCGATGCTTCCGGCGAAGGAGCGGGTTGGGGTTCGACCGTTTGGGAGTGGGTGGTAACGGCGGCAGTGAGGTTGAGGCGTTTACTGACGACTTCGTGCAGTTTGGCCGAGGCGTCGGTGGAACTGCCGAGCGAGCCTGCGATATCGTTTTGTTCGTGGTCGACGTTGAGTTCGAATTGGCTTCCGCGCTGATCGAGCTTCCGCATGAAGTCGGCGGCATACTGCGTGAGACCGGCGGCGGAGAGTCCTCCGAAGGGGTTGTTGTATCCCGGCGACGTGGACGAGAAGTCGAAGGTGAAGTGTCCGCTCGGGTCCGCTTTGTGGTAGCTTGCGGCGAAGGCTTCTCCGAAATTTCCGTAGGCCGGCAGGTCCATCGCTTGCGAGCCGACGCTGGTCTGCATGCTGCCGCTGCTTGAGACGTGTTCGAGGGACCAAGCGCCGCCGCGGAGATCGCCGCGCACGTATTGGCTGAAGACCGTTTGGTTGCCGGTTCCGTACGTATCGTTGAGGTATCCAAGTCCGAACCGAACGTTTTTGACGTTCGTTTCGAACCGGCCACCGTTGGTCTGTGCGCCGATGCCGCTGCCCTGGTATTCGTACCCGATGAGCACTTGCTGCGGATTGAAATTGGCGTCGTACGGCATCGGCACGTTGATGAATCGGATCGCGCCCGTATCGTAGTCGAGCGTGTAGTCGACGTTTCGATTGAGGGCGGTTTGCGAGACGAAGGCTCCTGTTTTCCGGTCGAGCGAGACGAGCATGACGATATCGGAGCCGACGACGATATCGTCGTGGGCGAGCGTTCCGATGACGGCGAGGCCGGTTGGGCTGAGGATCTGACGTGCGTACGCCGTTTCGTTTCGGGCATGGAAGAGCGACAGTTGCGTAGCGAAGCTCCCGAGCGTGAGATCGGCGCCGTTGAGCAGGATATCGGTAGATCCCAGGCCGTTTTGCATGCCGGTGTGGGCTGAGAATTGTCCCCACAGTGCTTGCGAGTGGCCTTCGTCGTAACGTGCGTAGAGGTGGTCTTGCGAAATGGCGTCGTCGCCGCGCGTGCTTGCATCGCCGTACGTCGAGTAGGGGCGAGCGTTCGGGTCGTCGACGAAGGCTCCGTTGCTGGTCGTTTGTGCCAGGGCCGAGGCGGTATCGTAGGCGAGGGTGAGGGAGGCTTTCGCGCTGACGGCTCCGGTTGCGTAGAACGCGGCGCGGCCGAGGCGCGAGTCGAATCCGTCGACGGAATCATCGGGTTCGCCGGGGATGCCCGGTACGGGACCGATGCCTCCAGTGAGCAGTCCGACGACCATCGGCGACCGCACGTAGGGGGCAAGGAAGATGCGCTGAGTAAGGGAGACCCCTTCGCAGTCGAGTGAGAGGCTGACGTCGCCGGGATGCATTCCGGGGAGCAGCAGAACTTCGGCCGTGCCGCCTGAGACGAGCGGGACGGAGGCGGTGGTCATGCCGCTTTGGACCGGCGAGCTTGAAGCTGCGGCAGTTGGCTGTGAGGCAGGGGTCGGGTTTGCGAGCGATGCGAGCGTATCGGTCGAGAGGGATTGTGCTTGGGGAGGCACGGAAAGCCGACCATCGCCGGAAGTGATCGTGAGCTTGATCGTGGAGCCCGGTACGGCCGGATGTCCCCAGGCGTCGATTCCTGTGATGACGAGGCCGACGGGGGTCCTGCCGTCGGCCACCGGGCGGCCCTGCACCGTAACCCTCAGCGAGGCCGGCTTTCCGGGACCGTAGACAATGGCCGCAGTCTGCGGTCCGCGCAGGCCATGAGCGCCGAGCGGGGTCAGCGTGACGCGGTTGATGCCCGGATCCAGCAGGACGCCGTAAAAGGTGTAAGCGGTCGTGCTATTTGCTTGGCTGACGGCACGCTTGCCGATCTGCGTGCTTGGAACGACGCTCCCGTTGACCCGCAACTCCACGCCCTCTCCGAGGCCGACGGTCACTTCCATCGGAACGGCTTGCTCGTCGGCGATCTCGTTTGGTTTTGGAGACGTTAGCTCGGCATGCAGCTCGCTTGTGGCGGTGAAGACGAGGTGCGAAAGGTCCTCGTATTTCGGCGCGGGCGATTGGGCTGCCCCGCGAGCGTCCGGGGATGCTGCGGGGGGCGGATCGGTCATCGCGGCGGGAGCGCTTGCGCCCGGTGAAGGCGAGGCGGAGGGAGCAGGGGAGGGTGCGGCCAGACTGATCGGGGTAGACGCAAGCACGACCGCAGCGGTAAGCGCCGCGGCCAGCAGAGCCGATAGGAATCGGCGACGCTGCGTGTTTCTGGTCACAGAGGTTTAACTGCGAAGTTTATGTCGTCGATCGTCCCTGAATCAAAGACGCCATGAACGAGACGGCGCGTGCTGTGTTCGTCGTCATAAACGTGAGTTGGATAGGCCGCAATTCCAAAAGGCAGGGTGGTTTCGTCGAGTCGCAGCACGTGCATCGCGGCGCGAGCTGCTGGGAACGAGAATCGGCCGTATTGATCGGTGACGGCCGATTCGCCGTCCTCGAGATAGAGCCGAACGTTCGGGATGCCTTTGTCTCCCGGGACGAAGCGTCCGCGGCCGGCAATATCGGCGTAGACTCGGCCGGTGATGATGATGCGGTTACTGAAGATGCCAGCGACGGTTTTGACATCGGCGGAGGCGCTGGCCGACAGCGGCGTTCCGCCGTTTGCCGCGGCCGCCGTGATCGTGACGCGGTTGGTGAGGGTAACGGCGTCCTCGATGCCCGGCGATAACACGGTGGCGTAGACGATCGTGTGGGTACCGGATAGCGACGGGAAGGTCCAGGTCAGGACGTTCCCGATTTGCGTCGGTTCGAGGTGGTCGTTGTCGACGAGTGCGCTTCCGGGAGCGTAGAGCAGTCCCGGGGGCAGCGTATCGACGACTTCGGTCGTGCCGAGCGGCGTTGTGGCCGTGTCGCCACATTGGAGGGTGAACACGACGCGATCGCCGCCGGAAACCGTCGTTCTGTCGGCAGATTTCGTGACTTGAAGCGCCCCTTGTGGGGAAAGCGGAATGTTTCCGAAAAAACCGGCGATATCGACGATTGAGACAGGCCCGATGACGAGGCTGAAACCGCCTGCCGCAGCGAGCTGCTGGTTGTCGAGCGCTTGCATCGCGACCGTGGCGACGGTCTCCGTCGCGTCGGGCGTCAGGGTGATCAGGATGTGGCGATTGAGGTATCCTGGTGCCGTGATGAGGAGATCGTAGACGGCCGGGGAGCTAGCTGTGCCGAGTTGGGCGGATGTGAGCGAAAAGCTGTACGTTCCGTCCGGTCCTGTGACGAAGGGATTCGAAGAAGTATTGACTTGGCTTGCCGATGTGCTTTGTGATGATCTGCTCGTTGAGCTGATAGTGATGGGGGTTCCGGTCGCATGGTCGATCAGTTCGAGGCTTGCCGAGCCGACCGGCGCGCTGCCTCCGATCAGTCCGTTGTAAACGATGTCCGCGGTGCCGATCAGGACGGTGGCCGGGATGGTGCTGGCAGTCGGCGCGTTATCTGCGGTGATCGCAGCGGTATTGACGAAGGTCGTTCCGTTCGAAAATCCGTTCTCGACAGTAGCGTTGAAGGCAACCGAATCGATGGCTCCGTTTGCCAAGGTGCCGAGCGGTACGGTAAGCGTTTGGGCGGCGAAGGTGACCGCATTGCTTGGAACGGCGGTTCCGTTGATCGTGACGCTGGTCGTATCGGGTGTTACCCCGGTCGGAATGGCATCGACGAACTTTGCGTTGAGCGCTGGAGCGGTTCCCGAATTTTGTACGGAGATCGAGTAGGTAACGGTCGCGCCGGTGGGAGTTTGTAGCGTATGTGCGTCGTTGACGAGTTTTGAGACGAGGCTTTTGGGATCGCCGGGGCCCGAGAAAGCGGTGTTCGATGTAGCAAGAGCGCATTGCGAGGCGCTCGCGCTTTGAAGGCCGTTGACCGTTCCGGTCGCCGTCGTTCGGGCGGTAACTGAGACGATGATGTGCGTTCCCACTGCGACGCCAGATGTGGCGACCGAGACTTGGACTTCGATGTTTTGCCCTGGTGCGATCGTGGGGGAGACGGTGGAGCCGACGGTGACGGGAGTCGTTCCGCTCGTTGTGATGAAGTTGACGGAGCCGGTCGTGACGGCCGTCGTCGAGGCCGAAGCGATGGTGTACGCATCGTCAATGTTGCCGGTGTTGGCGATGCTGAAGGTTTCCTTGAGGATCGAGCCGACGGCGATGGTGTTCGAGCAGCTCGAATCGTTTGGAGTGACCAGCAGGGCGCCGACCGAGGCCGTTGTGACCGTGACTTCGTTGGATTCGATGGCGTGGACGCCGTTGTTGACGTCCGTAAACGTCGCGGTTGCTACGTTTGAGATCAGGGTCCCGCCGGGGCTTGCAACCCCGGCCGCTATGGCTATCCCCAGGATGATCGCGAGCACGGCGACGAGGACGCCGCAGCACTTACGGATCATGACGTTACTTCACCGTCACGTTGAACGTGATGGTACCAGTCGTGCCCGGTTTCACGGCCGAGCCTCCGTTGAGAAGTGCCGTGAACTTGTTGTATCCGGCGGTGATGTTGGGGTACGGTCCCGACGATGCGAAGGAAAGATTTGCCGGGTAGTACGTGAAGCTAGTTGCCGAAGCATATCCCGAGTCGCTGGCGGCTGCGTTGAGTCCGAAGGTGTCGGCAGCCCAGTTGTTGGCATAGGTTGTGCCGCTCGAGTTGGAAGCTGCGCCGTCTTCGGTGACGAGCACGTTCGTCGGGTTGAGGGCGTTCGTTGCGAAGGCCGGTTCGGCATTCGGTGACGTACCCAGGCCCGTTCCACCCGCTTCCAGGTTTGCCGAAGCGACGTTTTGGTAGGCGAGGGAGTAGGTGAGGACGCCCCCTGGACAGACCGCCGTGGCGTTGCCGTTGGCGGGTCCCGCGGGATTGGTACCGGACGGGCAGTTGGTCGAAGTGACCACCACGGACTTCGTGATCGTCAGCGGTCCGCCCGGATAGAGCACGTCGTACGTGTCGTTCGTTTCGGTGCCGGTGCCGGCGCCGCCGGTGCCGGTTGCGGTGATGTCGAAGTTCGCCGCTGTGAACGCCGGGACGCCGCTGGCGGTGTAGACGGCAACGTAATTCTCCGATTGACCCGATGGAACGTTTGCGAAGTTCGTGATTGGGGTCGAGCCGTAGGTGCAGACCGGGAATCCGCCCGGGCCGCTCGTCGAGCAGCTCGTGGCGGCGTAGAAGGTGACGTTCCAGCCGGTAGGCGGCGTCGGCGTCGTGATGTTGACGAACGGTTCCAGCCTGTTCGAGGCGTTGAGCAGCGTCATCGGGATGGCGATGGCGGACGCGTTCGAGCACGTTCCGGCGAGCGCCGGGGTTTGGGTGCAGGCGAAGTCATACGCGGTGAAGTCGTGCATATTGTCGACCGGAGTGCTGCCGGCGTAGTTGCCGGTTGCCTGCGGCGCGCCGTACGGGCCGTTGTAGACGATCCACGATGCGTAGGCTTGCGCCGAAGCGACGTTTGAAGCACCGCCCGGAGCCGTGGTTCCGGTGCTGGGCGTCGTGTTGTTGATGACGCTCGTCAGCGACGAATTGGTCAAGTCATAGGTGCCTGGATTGATCGTTGGAGCGATGACCGGGATATCGCCGAGAACGTCGGGGTTGCCGCCGATGACGCTGTTGGCGATGTTGCTGACGGAGTTCGGATCGGCCGAGCCGCTGCCGCTCGGTGGTCCGGTGACGACGTTGATGATGACTTGCGGGTTGCCCACATTACCGGCAATGTTGCTGCTTCCGCTGACGTTTGGTGCGAGTTCGTTGCCGTTCGGAGCGCCGCTGAGAAGTACCGCGACGTAAGTGGCTGAGGCGTTGAACGTGGTGCTCCAAGAGGATCCGTTGTAGTAGTACACGGTTGCGGTGTCGGCGCTCGGATACGTCGGGACGTTTACCGAGACGACGGGTAGCGGCGTGCCATACGAGGGAATCTTGTCGACGATGAGCACGCCGGCCGGAGCCGAGCCGCCCAGGAATTTTTGGACGGTGGTCGTGTCGTGCGCCGGGAAGCTTCCGTCGTCGCTGGCGTCGATCGTCCAGGCTATGTTGGGGTTACTGGCCGTCGGTTGGGTTGCGGACTTCTGGAGATCCAGACGAGCGTCGACTTTCAGGCTGTCATTTTCTTGGCCGGAGGCCGAGGCCGAGGTCACCGAGTTCGGAATCGCGCCGACCGGAGGATAGGTCACGGCGGCCGTCAAGGTTGTCGTGATCGTATCGGTTACGGGATTCGGGGAATTAGCAACTTTGTACTCAACTTCGATTTGCACGGTCCCGCCTGGTGCGGTGGCAGCGTATGAGCCGGAGTCGAGTGCGGAGTTGAGTGCTGAGAGGTTGCAGGGTGCGGCAGTCTGCGCGCATGCGCTGCTGCCGGAGAGGATGTATCCGGCGAGGCTCGCGTTCGAGTCGTTGAACTGTGCGTCTTGGGTAAGTTGGAAGTCGCCGCTCGCGTTACCCGTGTTGGTGAGCACAAAGGAATTAGTGATGACGTAGTCGCTCGGGGCGACCGTTCGCGATGCGGGGTTGCTGACCGTGACGGTCGGCGCGTCCCAAACGGTGACGCTGACCGTGTTCGATTGGATCGCGTAGCTGTTGCTGCTGTTGGGTTCCGAGAAGGTTGCCGTCGCGGTGTTGGAGATGACCGTTCCGGCGGCCGTTTCCGCCCGGGCTGCGGCCGGGTGCATGAGCGGCGGCGCGGCCATGAAGGCGAGCGCTAGCGCCAGCAGTGAAGCGGTTCGCAGTCGCGAGGTGGCTTTAGTCATCGGGCGGCCGGTCATTTTACCGTCACCTCGTAGGCGAAGGCGTCAGCCGCGTTTGGGGCAAGCGCTTTTGCGCCCACCCAGCGGACGGCCGTATAAGCCGAAGGGACGGCCCGTTTCACGACGTCGCCCGCTTGGGTCCGGATTTTGACAGTTGGGACAGCGGACCACGTCTTGCCGCCGTCGAGCGAGAACTCGGCGGTTGCCGTCGGAGACGAGGCCGAGCCGACGACGTAGACGGTTCCCGCGGGGACTCGGCCGGCCGGGACGAGGTCTTTGGCGGCGTTGCTGCCGGTGTTGCTGGCGACGATGATGTAGCGGATTACGTCGCCCGGTCTGAGTGCAGTCTTTTCGACCGGAACGAGCCGTTCTGCGCCGTTTGCTTGATGCTCGACGAGCATCGCGCTCAATTTGGTAACGGGACGCTAGATTTGAACCCCTAGCGGGATTTTGGATTTGAACCCTTGGCAGGGTTAGGCGCTCTTGGGCGGCTTTCCCCTGGCTCGATTTCTGAGCCGGAAGCTCTCGCCGGCAAAGACGAAGACGGAGCCGTGATGGACGAGGCGATCGATAACGGCAGTGGCCGTCATGGCATCGGGGAAGATCTCCGTCCATCGCTCGAAAGGCAGATTCGTGGTGAGGGCGATGCTACGGCGTTCATAGCGCGTCGAAATCAGTTGAAAGAGCAGATCGGTAGCCTCGCGTTCGAAGGGAATGTATCCGAGCTCGTCGATCAATAGCACGTCGATGCGGTCGAGTGATCGCATTTGTCGTTCTAAAGTGCCCGCGCGTTTAGCGTCGATGAGGCGCATGAGGAGCGCGGCAGCTGTGATAAACAGCACGCGATGCCCGCGCATGCACATGGAAAGTCCGAGTGCGCTGAGGCAGTGTGACTTTCCTGTGCCGGGTGTGCCAGACAAAATTAGATTACGCCGTTCTTTGACGAATTCGCCATTGAAATGTTCCAGCAACTTGGCTTTAGGTAATTGAGGCTGCAAACCGAAATCGAAGGATTCGATGGTCTTCGTTGTCGGGAAATGCGCGGCAGCGATGCGTGCGCGCACACCGTTCTCGTGACGCTTACTCACCTCTAAGGCAATTAAATCGCTCAAGTAGGGCAGTGGCTCGCGGTGATCGCTGAGCAGACGGCGGTAGTTGGTCAGAATCGCCGAGAGATGCAGCGAACGAAGGTGCAGCTCCAACAGCGGTTCCTCAGTCATGCCATCACCTCCGCCATCTCAGCCAACGCGTAGCCAGCAAGGTCAACTGTCAGCACCGTGACGCGCGCCGCTTCGGGTAAGCGTGCGGGATCGAGCAATGCCGGCGGGGGTGGCGCAGTCCGTTGGCGCAGCAGCAGCGCGATCGCCTCGGGGTCGTCAGTGCCGCGCGCCAGCGCATGAACGACGGTCTGGCCAACGAGCTCGGCCGGATGGTCAGCGAGGTGCATTAGCACCTGCGTCCAGCGCCTTGTCGCCGTCGAGGGTTCAGCTGCTTTGTACCGGGAGAAGAGTTCATGCAGCGAGGCGGGGATGCGACCGTCGGCGAGTACCAAGGCGTGTTCGGCCGCACGATGCTTGTGGGCCAGCAGCTCGAGGTAGTGCCGCGGATCGAGGAAGTACTCGCTTCGTCCAGACCCTCGTGGATGCTGGGCGATCGGCTCGTCAGCCAACAAAATGGCCAGGTGGCCTTCGTAGCATTCGACGACCACGTGGCGATGGGCATAGGCGCTAGGCACCGAGTAGACGTCGCCCTCGAATTGCACCTCCGCGAACTTGTTGACGCGAGCGTTGCGGCGTACGCACGGACGTGGCAGCACGCCCGGCAGTGGCCGCAGGACGGCCTGCTCTCGTTCAAAACGCGCTGCGATGGTCTCGTGATGCGTGGAGTGCAGTCGTTTTGCGTCCTGCTCGCAAAAGACTGCGAGGGCATCGTTGAGCTCAGCGAACGAGTCGAACGATGGAGTTGGGTCAAAGAAGTTGTCTTGTACGTAATGGATGATCCCTTCGACGCCACCTTTTTCGTTGCCGCGAGCAGGAGCTGCAAAATTGATTTCTAGCGCCAAGGTTCCACAGAATTCCGCGAACCTCGTATTCTCCAGCCGATTTCGCCCTCGCAGGATTCGGATGACGGCTGTCTTGGCATTGTCGAAAATGGCGCGCGACGGGAGACCGCCAAACGCCTCGAAACCAGCCAGCAGGCCCGTGAACAACGCGATCTGATCGCTGTGCATCGACGCACGAGCAAAATAGCGACCGCTATAGCTCAAGCGGATTGCAAAGAGCTGGATAATCGTCAGTACGCCGGCCAAATAGACCTTGACGGGCGAGAAGTCAAACTGCGCCTCATCTCCCGGTGAATAACAAGCGCGGATGAATGCTTCCTTCGGAATGAGGATCTCACGACGGCGAGCGACAAATTTGCGCAGAGTGCTTTCTTCGCATCGCAAGGACGGGTCAACGTTCTCGCGCAGATAGCGGCCGATGCGTACTGCGGTGATGCGCGGCGAGCGGCGCAAAAGTTCGTCGACGTGGGCTTTATACGCGTCGAGCAGATGTGTGCGTCTGAATTTCTTGTGCTCTGGCGGCTTATCGGTGCGAAGGTACTTACGGACGGTATTCGGCGCGAGACCCTCTTCGCGCGCGACGGTCTTGATCGGCTCGCCGTCTCGCAGACAGCGTACGCGGATGGACTCCCAGGTTTTCAAGCGAATCACCCCTGTGAGCGCTCCTCTCGGTCAGGGAGGTTGGTTACCGGTCCCTTCGAGAGGAGCGCCCTGCT
Organism: Vulcanimicrobiota bacterium; assembly: GCA_963834485.1. Classification (GTDB taxonomy): domain Bacteria; phylum Vulcanimicrobiota; class Vulcanimicrobiia; order Vulcanimicrobiales; family Vulcanimicrobiaceae; genus CAWICD01. Next base: position 138,442 of record CAWICD010000005.1, on the reverse strand, counting down.
TCTGTGCTCAGGGGTTCAAAACCTCAATCCCGTTTTCGGTCAAAAGCTCGATCCCGTTTCCACAATTTGAGAGCAACGATGGGTTTTGCCCGAGCGACCGAGCCTAGCGACGCGAGAAGCAGGACCGCCGCTGGCAAGGCGGTGAGCTTAGCGCGTAGCAAAAGAGTGCCCTTTCTGAAATGACGACGACTTGCCCGTATTCCGGATGGTTCAAAAGTGGGTTGGGTCGATCGACTGCGCTGCTTGGCATCGCCGATCTTTGTGTGGTCATCAAACGATTTGTTAGTTGCCCGAATGGGGCGAGGTTTGCAAGCCGCTATTGCGCAATCGATACGAGGTTGCGTTGATCGCTGGAAATGAGAGGCCCAGCCTGGTCATAACGCCCGGCAGAAATCTGCTGTGGTCGATGCGGTTTACCTGACGGTTACCGTGAAAGTGATGTTGCCGCTTTGGCCGGCTACCACTTTTCCTGTATTCGTGGTTCCCGTGGCGTTGAGCGCGGCCGTGAACTTCGTGTATCCAGCGGTTATGCCCGGGTACGTTCCTATCGCGAAGGCGCTGCCGTTGGAGTATGTGAAGGTCGTGTACGTTCCGTAGTTCGAGTCGACCGGGGCAGCGTTGAGTCCGAAGGTATTGGTCGCCCAGTTGTTCGTGTAGGTGGTGCATCCGCTCGAGCAGGAGGCTCCACCGTCCTCGGTGAGTAAGGCGCTCGAGATGAGGACGGCGTTCGTTGCGAAGGCGGGTTCCGTGCCCAGAGCCGCACCGCTCGGTGCCAGTCCAGCTGGAGCCAAGTTCTGGTATGAGAGCGTGTAGGTCATGACGCCGCCGGGGCAGACGCCACTCGTACTACCGTTCGCCGGCTCCGTTCCGCTTGACACGGATGGGCAGTTGGTGGCCGTGGCTGCTACCGACTTCGAGATCTTCAGGGCGCCGCCCGGATAGAGCACGTCGTAGGTATCGTTGGTTTCGCTTCCGCTGACGCCTTTGACCGTGATTTGCCAGGTTTGCGGCACGAAAGCCGAGACTGCGGTCGCCGTATAGACGGCTTCGTAGTTCACGGTCGCGCCGGATAGGATGGAGACGGGCGTTGACGAGGTGATCGCTGCACCTTGCGTGCAGTTGGTCGGGAAGGTCGATCCGCCGCCCGAGCAGGCAGTGGCGACGTAGTAGTTGACCGTCCAGCCGCTAACGGAGCCCGTATCGTTGATGGGGTAGAAGGTGTCGTCGATGTTGCCCGTATTTTGGATCGACATCGGGATGACGATCGATCCCGTTGCGGAGCAAGTTCCGGTCGACGTCGGCGTTTGTGAGCAGAGGAACCCGTACTCGGTGAAGTCGTGCATGTTGTCGACTGGAGTGCCGCCGGTGTAGTTGCCCGTTGCGCCGGGAACGCCGTGGGGTCCATTGAGAACCGAGTAAATTGGGTAGGCTTGCGTGTAGACGATGTTCGAGGCGCCGCCTGGAGGCGTCGTTCCGCTGCTTGCCGTCGTGTTGTTGAAGACGCCGGTCAGCGTTGGGCTGCTCGAGTCATAAGTGCCGACGGTGATCGTCGGACCGATAACGGGGACGTTTAAGTTCGCGTCTTTGTTGCCGCCGATGACGCTGTTGGCGATGTTGCTGACGCTATTGGAATTCGCCGAGAGGTTGCCGGCGGGTTGAACGGTCGTCAGCGTGATGGTAATTTGGGGCGTCGTGACGTTACCTGCGCCGGTCGAGCCGCTAGGAGCCGATGGCAGTTCGACGTTGCTGCCCGGTCCGTCACCGTAGACGAAGACGCCGATGTAGCTGGCGCTGAGGTTTTGCGTCGCGCTCCACGATGTACCGTTCGTCGAGTAGTAGACGGTGCAGGTATCGCCGGAGTAGCACGAGACGCTTGGTGCGGAGACGAGTGCGAGCGCGCTGCCCGAGAACGTCGGCACCTTGTCCGTGATGAAGATACCCGCGGCCGATGCTCCGAGGAGCGTCTTGACCGTGGTGAGGTCGCGGGCCGGGAAGCCGCCGCCGTCGTTGACTTTGATGGTCCAGACGAGATTGGAGCTGCTTGAGGCTGGAGCCACGACCGACTTCTGAAGGTCGAGGCGAGCGTCCGGGGCCAGCGTGTCGGTTTCGGCCGCGGATGACGCGACCGAGGTTTCCTGAGTGGCCGCGCCGGTTGCCGGATAGGTCACGGTGGCCGTGAGCGTCGTGACGATCGTGCCGCTGGTCACGCTCGGCGCGGAAGCGACTTGATACTCGGCTTCGATTTGAACGGTTCCGTTTGGTGCGGTGGTGGCGTACGAGCCTGAGTCGAGTGCGGAGTTGAGCTGCGCTTCGGTGCAGAGAGCCCCGGTCGTGCAAGTGCTGCCGCCGACGATGACGTAACCCTTGAGGGTGACGTTTGACGCGCCGACGGTGCCGGTGAATTGCGCGTCCTGGGTGAGTGCGAAGTAGCCCGTGCCGTTGCCGGTATTGGTGAGCGTGAACGGGCCGGTGACGACGAAGTCGGTCGGCGCGACGTTTTGTGCGGTCGAGTTGAGGTTGGTGAGCGCCGGGGCGTTCCAGACCGTCAGCGAAACGGTGTTCGATTGAGAAGCGTAGCCGACGCTGTTGGCGTCGGAAAAGGTTGCTGTCGCGGTATTGGAGATGACGGTTCCCGCGACCGTCGCGGTAGCGCCGGCCGGGCCCGGATGCAGAAGCGAGGGGCTCACGAACGCGAGCGCGGCTGCGAAGACCGCAGCGGCTCGTAAGCGCAGGATCGGTTTCTTCGTCTTACGGGCGCCCATTTATTTGATCGTCACTGCATAGACGAAGGTTTGTGACGCTTTGGGTTCGAGAGCGGCGCTTTCGTGCCAACGGATCGTCGTATAGGTTGCCGGGTCGGCTTTTTGCACGACGTCGCCGCTTCGTGTATGGACCTTGACCGTCGGCATGGCTGCCCATGTTTTGCCGCCGTCGAGCGAGAATTCGGGATTTGCCGTTGGAGACGAGGCGGAGCCGGCGACGTAGGCGGTTCCCGCAGGGATCCGGCCGACCGGGACGAGGTTTTTGGCGGCGTTGGTGCCGGTGTTGGTAGCGACGATGACGTAGCGGATTTCGTCGCCCGGCTTGAGCGCCGCGGTGTCGATCGGTACGAAGTGCTCCGCGCCGTTCGCCTGGTGTTGGATCATCTGTGCGCTCAGCTTGAGTGCAACGACGGGCTTCGCTTGAGCGACCGAGACGAGTGACGCGAGAAGCGCTATCGTCAGGAAGGCGGCCGACTTGACGCGCAGCAAAAAGCTATCCTTTCGTAAGAAGCATGTCTTCCTGACATTAAAGTGTGAGGCTTCGGCTTATGAGATCGCGGTCGAGCGACGTCTTGCTATAATCAGCGTCACGATCGGTTGGCCGCTAGGTCAACTTGCCAAGTCTAGCCATACCCGACAGAACGGCTTTTCGAGCCGATAGTTTAGCTGCCGTAGTGTGTCGCATCACACTCTTTTGGCACCCGGACGAGTGATGTTCGTCACTCTTTCCGCGGGGCGGGTCATTTGCAGAGTGCAGACCCGTTCACACGTCGCGCAGGGCGCGGTTGCCGGCGTAAATCCAGACGGCCAGCGCGAGCGACGCCGCTCCACCCGTGACGAGCGCGGTCGAGAGGCCGACGAGGCTCGCGAAGGTGCCGAGCAGCAGCGAGCCGGTCGGAACGAGCCCGAGGATCACCATCGAGAAGACCGAGATCGCGCGGCCGCGCATCTCGTCCGGGGCGAGCGTCTGCAGCAGCACGTTGGAACTTCCGGCGAAGCTGAGCACGGACAATCCCATCACGACCAGCACCGCCAGGGCCACGGCGAAAACGTGCACGGTCCCCAGGACGACGGCGCTCGCCGACATCAGCACGGCGCTCGCGAACCAGACCGCGCCCCGTTTGTGGCTGCCGACGAGCGCGGTCACGAGGGAACCGAAGATGGCGCCGACGCCGCTCGCCGCGAGCAGCATGCCCAGCCCCCCGGCATCGACGTGAACGACGTGAGCGGCGTAGGCCGGCAAGAGTTGGGCGTACGGACGCACGAGCAAACAGGTCACGACCAGCAGCAGGACGACCGAATGCAGGACGCGGTCGCCCCACAAGAAGCGAACGCCGGCGGACATCGAGGCGAAGATGTGCTCGCGCGAGGTCGAACTCGGCGGCGCCGGGCGCATGAAGACGAGCGCGACCACGACCGCCAGCGTCGCGAACGCGTTCGCGTAGAACGAAACGGCCACGCCGGTCGAGAGAATCAGCGCGCCGGCGAGCGGCGGCCCGATCACGCTCGGACCGTTGAAAGCGATCGAGTTGAGCCCGATGGCGTTGCCGACGAACTCACGCGGCACCAGCAGCGGGACCCAGCTCTGGCGCGCCGGAGAGTCGAACGATTGCGTCGCCGAGCGCATCCCGGCCAGGACGTAGATCTCCCATAGCGTCAGCAAATGGAAGCTCGCGAGCAGCGCGAGTCCGAGGGCGAGCAGCGACTGCAGGACGTTGGTGACGAACAGCACGCGGCGCCGCGGAAAGCGGTCGGCGACGACCCCGGCGAGCGGCGAGAGCAAGAGGACCGGGACGGCCGCCGACGCTCCCAGGATTCCCAAGTCGAGCGAGCCGGAGCGGGCGGTCGGCGCGAGCTTCACGACGAGGTAGCCGAGCGTCGTGATCTGCATCCAGGTCCCCAGATTCGAGATCGCGAGCCCGAACCACAACAGGCGGAAGTCCTTGAAACGAAACGGCGCGAGAATCGTCGAGCGCCGTTCGGGGATCTGCTGCTCGAGCGGAACCTTCGCCCGCGTCGCGCTCACGTTCTCCCGGCCGACGCGACGCGCACGGCGGCGGTCACGATCTCGACCGCGCCTTCCACGCCGAAGCGCGACGTGTCGACGATCAGATCGTAGAAATGCGGATCGCCCCAGACGGCTTTGTAGCGCTCCCGCGTGAAGCTGCGGCGCTTGGCGTCGACGCGGTCCACCTCGGCCCCGGCGCGCGCCCGCGGGATCCCGAACGTCTCGACGATCCGCTCGATCCGCCAAGCGCGCTCCGCCGTCAGGAAGACGCGCACGAGGTCGGGCCGCGGCCCGAGCACGGCGGCCGCGTTCCGCCCCAGGATGACGACGTCGCCGCGCGCCGCCGTTTCGCGAATCGCCCGCTCGATCTCGCGCCGCACGGACTCGTCGAACTCGTCGGGGGCCGGCGACGCCGGGCCCGAGAGGATCTCCGCGGTCCCCGCGCCCAGCCCGCCCAGCATCCGCTCCGGAAACGGCGCCCGGCTGATGGCCCGCGCCGCAACTTCTTCCGGCGTCGTTCCCAGGCGCGCGGCGACCGCCTTGGGCAGCTCGTCGGCGAGCAGTTCGTACTCGAGCGCCCGCGCGACCCCGTCCGCGACGCCCAGCCCCGCAGCCCCGTACTCGCGCGAAATCGTGACGATCACGCTCCGCTCATTCGTTCTTGCCCGGGCGTTGGCCCGGCGCGCTCGCAGGAGCATGGCCGCCGGTTACAAGCACGCCGGACCGAGCGGAGGTGACGGTTGTCACCGTGCCGCGGGGGGCCGGCGGCTAGGGTTGGGGAAGCAGTCTCCGGGGGAGTTAGGAATGCTTAAAATCGCGGTGTACGGCAAGGGCGGTATCGGGAAGAGCACGTTCTCATCGAACTTGTCGGCCGCGTTCGGGCGTCTCGGCAAAAAGACGATCCAGGTGGGCTGCGACCCCAAGCACGACTCGACGTTCACCCTGACGGGTTCCTTGATCCCGACCGTCGTCGAAGTGCTCTCCTCCTACAAGTTCAAGACCGACGAGATCGAACGCGAAGAGATCGTCTTCAACGGCAAGTTCGGGGTCGATTGCGTCGAGGCGGGCGGACCGCCGGCCGGCGCCGGCTGCGGCGGGTACGTCGTGGGCGAGACCGTCAAGCTGCTCGAGAAGTTCGGCGTCTACAAGGACTACGAGGTGATGGTCTTCGACGTCCTGGGCGACGTCGTGTGCGGCGGGTTCTCCGCGCCGCTCCAGCATTCGGAGCAGGTCATCATCGTCGCGACCAACGACTTCGACTCGATCTTCGCTGCGAACCGGATCGCGACCGCGATCACGATCAAGCAAAAGACCGGCGGCGGGACCCTCGCCGGCATCGTCGCCAACCGCGCCTCCGACGCCGAGCTGATCGAACCGTTCGCGCAGCGGATCGGCACGGTCTGCCTGACGTGCATCCCCGATTCGCCCGACGTTCGCAAGTCGCGGCTGACCGCCCAGACCGTCTTTGAGATCGATCCCAGCGGCGCGCTCGGCGTGCCCTGGACGGAGCTGGCCGACCGGCTGCTCGCGGGCGTTCCGCTGACCGTGCCTACCCCGATCCCCGAACGCGAGCTCTTCCGTCAGCTCGGCGCCGACTACGTCCGCCCGCCGGACATTCCCGCGCCCGCGGTCGCCGTCTAGCGACGCGAAGCGCGGCGCCGCGCAAAAGAAGTTCAGGGATAAACTATCCTGGCTGGGGCACCGCCGGGCGGCGGGATGGGCCCGGCGCTGAGAGCGACCGCCTGCCTGGCGCGCGCGCGGCGAACGAGCGTGCGGCGCCGGCCTCGTCCGGTGGGGGTTGCGGGCCGGAATGCGGAACGACCTGGCGGACGACGCATGAGCATCATCGAGACGCGCGACCTGCGCAAGGTCTTCCGTTCGGTCAAGCGTACGCCTGGAGCGCTCGGTGCGCTGCGAACGCTCTTCACGCGCGAATACGTCGATCGCGTGGCGGTCGAGGACGTGACGATGTCGCTCGAAGCGGGCGAGCTGGTCGGCTACATCGGCCCCAACGGCGCCGGGAAATCGACCACGCTCAAGATGCTGACCGGGATTCTCGTGCCGACCTCGGGCTACGTCAGCGTGGCCGGACTCGTTCCCCACGAGCAGCGCATGCGCAACGCGCGCAACATCGGCGTCGTCTTCGGCCAGCGCAGCCAGCTCTACTGGGATCTGCCGCTGATCGAATCCTTCGAGCTGCTGCGCGCGATCTACGCCATCCCGCCGGCCCGCTACAAGCAGAATCTGGCCGAATTCACCTCGCTGCTCGAGATGGAAGCGTTCTTGAGCACGCCGGTCCGCCAGCTCTCGCTCGGACAGCGCATGCGCGGCGACTTCGCCGCGGCGATGCTGCACGATCCGCGCATCGTCTTCCTCGACGAGCCGACGATCGGCCTCGACGTGGTCGCCAAAGAGTCGATCCGCAACTTCATCGCGCGCGTCAACTCCGAGCGCGGCACGACCTTCATCCTGACGACGCACGACCTCGCCGACGTCGAGCGCCTCTGCCGCCGCATCGTCCTCATCGATACGGGCCGGCTCATCTACGACGGCGAGATCGAACGCCTGAAGGAACAGTACGGGACGCACCGCACGCTGGTCGTCGAACTCTGCGAGCCCTGCGGCGAGCTCGCCGTCGAGGGCGCCGAGTTCGAATCGCGCGAGGGCAACACCGCGCGCTTCCGCTTCGACCGCCACGAGATCAGCGCCGACCAGCTCATCCGACGGGTCGCCGACCGCTATGCCGTCGAGGACGTCTCGATCGAGGAGCCCGAGCTCGAATCGATCATCCGGCGCATCTACGTCGAGGGCTATCAGGATCCCGACGCGCGCGTCGCCGCCGTGCCGGCCGGCGCCGCGCCCGCGTGAGCGCCGCGGCGGCGGCGTTCCTGCCGTACCGCGAGTTTGCGCTCAAGGCGTTCGCGCGCGAGTCGACCTACCGGGTCGAAGTCTTCTCCAACGTCGGCTCCGTCGTTCTGCGCGTCTACCTCTTCCGCTCGCTGTGGACCGCGCTCTACGCCCAGAACGCAGCCCCCTCCGGGATACCGCTGCATGCGATGCTGACCTACGCCACGGTCGCGCTGCTGATGTCGCTGATCCTCGAAGTCGACGGGACGCGCGCGATTCGCGACAAGGTGCGCGAGGGGACGATCGCGACCGACCTGATGAAGCCGATCAGCCTGCCGCTCTACTTCTTCAGCGACGGCTTCGGCCAGACGGTCTTCCACGCGCTGATGATCCTGCCGGCGCTGCTGCTCTCGCTGCTGCTGGTGCACATCGACGTCCCCTCGCCGGCCGCGCTCGCCGCCTTCGCGCTGGCCTTCGCGCTCGGCTACTTGGTCAATTTTTTCCTCAACTTCTTGATGAACGTGGTCGCCTTCTGGACGCTCGAGACGTTCGCGATCCAGCTCATGATCCGTTGGGCCTCGGACCTCCTCAGCGGGCAGCTCCTGCCCCTGGCATTCTTTCCGGGCCTCTTGGGGCGAGTCGTGTCGGACCTGCCGTTCGCCGCGATCTACTCGACGCCGCTGCGCATCTACATCGGCGAGTTGCCGCCCTCCGGCTGGCTCGAGGCCTTCGGCGCGCAGCTTCTCTGGCTGGCGCTCTTCAGCGCGTCGGCATTCGCGATCTGGCGCTTCGCCGAACGCCGCGTCGTCGTCCAAGGCGGCTGATCTCAGGAGGGAAGGGCATGGCGGAAAAGACGGACGTCATCGTTATCGGAAGCGGGCAGGGCGGCGTGCCTTTCGCCGTCGCGAGCGCGAAGGCCGGGAAGCGCGTCGTGCTCTTCGAGCGCGGCGCGCTCGGCGGATCGTGCATCAACTTCGGCTGCACGCCGTCCAAGGCGCTGCTCGCGGCCGCGCACAACGCCGGCCGCGCGCGCCTCGCCGCCGGGCTCGGCGTTCACGCCGAAGTCCGCGTCGACCAGCGCGCCGTCTTCGAGCGGGTCCGGCGCATTCGCAGCGAGTGGAGCGCTGGGGTCGGAGCGCGCTTGAGCGCGGCCGGCGTCGAACTCGTCCGCGCCTCCGCTTCGTTCAGCGGCGAACGCACGGTACGCGGCGGCGAACGCGAATGGCAGGCGCCGCTCGTCGTCGTCGACACGGGGACCAGCGCAGCGGTCCCGCCGCTCGACGGCATCGAGCGCGTCCCGTTTCTCACCAATGCGACGTTCTTCGATCAGCGCGAGCTGCCGCCGCGGCTGCTGGTCCTCGGCGGCGGCTACATCGGCCTGGAGCTCGGACAGGGCGCGCAGCGCCTGGGCTGCGCGGTGACCGTCGTCCACCGCGGCGCGCGCATCATGGACCGCGAGGAAGCCGACGCCGCTGCCGCCGTTCACGCGGGGCTCGAACGCGACGGCGTCAGCTTTCGTCTCGGCGCGCATCCGGCCGCCGTCGCCTATCGCGACGGCACGGTCCGGCTGACGCTTTCGAGCGGCGAGACGCTCGAGGGCGAGGCACTGCTGATCGCGGTGGGACGCACGCCGAACACCGCCGAGCTCGCGCTCGGCCGCACGGGGATCGCCTGCGACGCACGCGGCTACGTCGAGGTCGACGAGCACTTGCAGACGGCCTGTCCCGGCGTCTACGCGATCGGCGACGTCGCGGGCCAGCCGGCTTTCACCCACGTCTCGTGGGAAGATTACCGCCGGCTCGAGTCGACGCTGGGCGGCTGGCCGCGCACGCGCGACGACCGCGTGCTCTCGTACTCGACCTTCACCGAGCCGCAGCTCGCGCGGACGGGCCTCACGAAGGCCGAAGCGCGCGCCAAGGGGATCGACGCAGCCTCCGTGACGCTGCCGCTCTCGCACGTGGCTCGCGCCGTCGAATGGGACCTCGAGCTCGGCTTCTATCGCCTGGTCGTCGATCGCGCCACCGATAGGATCGCCGGCGCGACGTTCGTCGGCTACGAAGCGGGCGAGCTGATCCAAGTCGTCGGCGCGCTGATCGAGCAAGGCGCGACTTGGCGCGATCTCGACCGCTTCGTCGGCATCCACCCGACCTTCGGCGAAGGTCTGCCGAGCCTGGCGAGGCTGTTCGAAGCCTGACGTGCCCTCCTCGCTTCCCTGCGAAGTGGAAGACTCAGGCCGGCTTCGAGCGCTTTGCGCCGGGCTCGGCTCGCTTGGGCAAGAGCAGGTGACGCAAGAATGTCTCGTGCTTGTACGACGCGGATTTGCCGAATTTGACGATCACGGTGTCGAGCGAGGGGACGACGTAGAGCGCCTGCCCGCCCGAGCCGCTCGCGTAGACGAGGTCGGGCACGTCGGGCAGCGGGCTCAGCCACCAGCCTAGGCCGTAGCGCGGGTTGGGAAGCGAGCCTTGAAAGCAGCGCGCCAGCGAGCTTGCCGCGACGACGCTCGCTCCCTGCCACATGCCGCCGTCGCAGATGAACCGGCCGAACTTCATCCACTCGCGCGCCGTCACGAACGCGCCGGTCGGCAGCGGCTGCGTGCCGTCCTCGAGCGTGCGCCAGGAATCGACTTGTAAGCCGATCGGATCGAGAATGCGTTCGCGCAGATAAGCCTGCGGCGAGACGCCGCGCTCCGCGAGCTTGCGCGAGAGCACCGCGCCGAAGACTTGCAGCGGAATGCCGCCGTACGTGAAGCGCGTTCCGGGCTCGTCCTTCAGCCGTGTCGCGAGCGCCCGTTCGAACGTGGGGACGAGGGCACCCAGTCCGCCGAAGCCGATGCCGCTGGTGAGCTGCAGCAGCTCGCGCAGCGTGACCCGAGCCTTCAGCGGATCCTCCGCCCACGCAGGGACGGTCCGCGCAACCGGCTCGTCGATTTCGAGCAGCCCGTCGTCCTGCGCGGCGACCGCGAGCGGCCCCCAGAAGCTCTTCGTCCCGCTGTAGAGCGCGTGTGCGCGGCGCGCATCGTAACCTCCACCGTAGCGGATCAGCAGCACGTGACGACCTTGCTGCACGAACAGCGCGTGGAGCGCGTGACGCTCGGCGTACGCCACCGCAGCTTCGAGATTCACGCTTCGGCGGGCGGAAGATCCCACAGCACGAGCTCTGCGGAGCCCTTCACTTCGATCTCGAGCGGGCCGGCGATCCGCGCCGCGTCGCCGCCCTGCAAACGTACGTGACGATCTCCATGTCGCGGTGCGGGTGGGTGCCGAAGCCTCGACCGGGCTGCACGACGTCGTCGTTGAAAACACGCAGCGCGCCCCAGTTCACGTTCGCGGGATCGTAGTAGCCGGCGAAGCTGAACGAATGTCTGGTTTGCAGCCAACCGTGATCGAACGCCGCCCGCTCCGCGCCGCGCTGGACCTTCATGCCGCCTGTGGTCGTACTCATCATTGCCTTGGAACCGGAACGCGGCCGCGACGTTTCGAGCGCAGCTGCGCGCGCCGCGAGTCGAAGGAGCGAACAATCGAACGCTCGGTGAGAGGCTATCGGCTTGCGAGCTTTAAGGAAACGCCGTGGAAAACGTTCGCGCCTTTTACGAGCCGCTCGGAAACGGCCGCTTCCGAGCGACGAAGGCAACGCAGAGCCCGTGGGATCCGCACATGCAGCATGGCGGACCGCCGGCGGCGCTCGCGGCCGCCGTCATCGAGCGGTCGCATCCGCGCCCGGAGATGCGGATCGGGCGCATCTCGCTGGACTTTCTCGGCGCGATCCCGCTCGGCGAGATCGACGTGCGCACGCGCATCGTCAGGCCCGGACGGCGCGTCGAACTGGTCGAAGCCGCGCTCGCGAGCGACGGACGCGAAGTGGTGGTCGCCCGCGCTTGGCGGATCGCGACGAACCCCGAAATCCATCGCATCCTCCCCGAGGGACACACGGCACCGCATCCGCCGGTCCCTCCTCTGGCGACCGCGACCGAACGCCGCTTCATGCCCGCGCACGACTTCGGCTATGGCGACGCGATCGAATGGCGCTTCATCTCCGAAGTGCGCGAAAGCGACGAAGCCGCTCGAGTCTGGATGCGGCCGCGAGTGCCGTTGATCGCGGGCGAACCGCTCGGCGGGCTCGAGCGGCTGCTGATCTGCGCCGACTCCGCCAACGGCGTCAGCTCGCGGCTCGCGTTCCACGAGTGGCTGTTCGTGCCGCCCTCGCTGACGGTCACGCTCCACCGTTATCCGTCGGACGAGTGGATCTTCATGCGCGCGATCACGACGATCAGCGACGACGGCCTCGGCTTCACCGAAGCGATGCTCGCGGACCAGCGCGGCTTCGTGGGCGCAGGCGCGCACCCGCTCCTGATCGAGTCGCGCGCGTCGTAGCGCGAAAGCGGCATGCTAAGGGGCCAGGTCGCCGCTCGCTTCCAAGCGCGCCAGCAGCAGGTGATAGTAGAGCATGCCGCGCTGGTCGCCGAGCGTGGCCAAGGCCGCGGGCAGGTCGACGCCGTCGCCGCCCAGCGCGGCCAAACCGCGCGCCGCGCCCGAATCGTCGGCGGGAAACACGTCGAGCCGGCCGAGGCCGCGCAAGAGAACGACCGCGGCCGTCCAGCGCCCGACCCCCTTCAGGGCACAGAGGAGCTCGGAGGCGGCCGGACTCGAACGCTCCTCGAGCATCGCCTCGTCGAGTTTCCCGCCGGCCAGCGCTTCGCCGACGCGGCGCAGCGTCGCGACCTTGCCCGACGACAAGCCCGCGGCACGCAGCGTTCCCTCCGCGGCGTCTAAGAACGACGCGATCCCCGGAAAGGCGTAGAGCCGCGCGCCGTCGGCCTCGAGCGGCGTCCCGAGCGCCTCGATGACGCGCCGCAGGATCGCGCTGGCCGCGAGCAGGCTGATCTGCTGGAAGACGACCGCGTTGACGCACGCCTCCCACAGCGTCGGATAGCGCGGCGGCTTCACCCCGCGCATGCGCCGCGCGAGCGCGCGCAGCCAGGCGACGCGCGCGGCGCGGCGCGTGAAGCCCGCCACGTCGCGGTCGGCGCCGAGCATGCGGCGAGCCAGCGCGAAGGCGCGTTCGGCTTCGCCGGGCGGCGCATCGACGGCGATCTCGAGCGCGTCCGGCCGCCGCTGGCGCGCCCGCACCACACTCGGAGCGGCCATCCCCTCCAGGGCGCGGTAGTAGGTGCCGTCCCCGGTGACGACGTCGACAACGCTGGTCGAGAAGCGGCGCAGAACGGCGACGGTCAGATCGAGCCGGTACGGAGCGACCACCGGAAGCGCGATCTCGTCCCCAAACGCCATCAATGCACCTCTCTCGCGGACCTCGCCGGCGCTCCTTCCGCGGAAGCGAAAGGCGCGACCGCAGCGCCGCGGACCGGCGCTCCAGGCGAGGGCGCGATGACCCGGGCGCGAAGCTTGCGCGGATGAGGTTTCAGCGCGCCCGCGCGCCCGCGCTCCTGAGATGAATCGCGCCGCCGTCCTGCTCGGGGTCTACGCGCAATACTGGCGCATCAATCTGCTGACGATGATCGAGTATCGCGCGAACTTCTTCATGTGGTTCGGCTTCACGGTCATCTACCACGCCACGGCGCTGGCCGCGCTATGGGTCACCCTCAACCAGTTTCCCTCGATGAACGGCTGGAGCTTCAAGGAGATGGCCTTTCTCTACGGGCTCTGGATGCTCGGACACGCGCTGCACAACACGCTCTTCTTCACGGTCGGGGACGTGCCCAACATGATCCGCGAGGGACGCTTCGACCGTTTCCTGGTCCGTCCGCTCGACCCGCTCTTTGGGGCCCTAACGACGCCGCAGCAGATCTGGCCCGACGAGCTGTTCCTGGCGATCGGTTTCTTCACGATCGCGACGCACTTCGTGGGAGTGCGCGTCGACCTCGCCTTCGTCGCGTACGTGCCGCTGGTCGCGATCGGCGGGGCGCTGATCGACTTCGGCATCCAGTTGGCGATCGCGACGCTGGCCTTCTGGGTCATCCGCATCGACACGCTGCGCTGGGTCGTCATGTCGCTCGAACAGGACTTCACCCGCTATCCGATCAGCATCTACACGCGCGCGGTGCGCTTCTTCCTCGCCTTCGTCTTCCCGTTCGCGTTCATGAACTATTTCCCGGCGACGTACCTCTTGCACAAGAGCGAAGGCGCGCTCTCGCTGGCGCCGCAGGTCGGCCTGCTGACGCCGCTGGTCGGTCTGCTCTGCTTCGGGGTCGCCTACGCGTTTTGGAGCGCCGGCCTCAACCATTACCAAGGGACGGGCAGCTGATCGTCGCGCGGGAAGAAAGCGAGCCGTTTGCCGGCCGCCGAACGACGAAGAGGCGCGCGCCTAACCGGCGCGTGCCTCTTGCGGTACTCGCTCGCCCCGTGGGGCTCAGCGGCTCCTAGGCGCGATAGACGACGGTGGGCTCCTTGACGGGGGTCTTGACGATGATCCCGTTCTCGATGAGCAGGCGGTAGATCGCGTGCAGCTTCCCGGTCGTCGGAGCGACGGTCGCTTCCAGAACCTGGCCGTCGAAGGCGACGTCGTAGATCCCCGGATAGCCGTTGAATTCCGCGATGACGCTGGCCGGGTCGACGTCGCCGCCCAGGTACGTCAGGTCCGAGATCACCACCCGCACGTTGCCCACCTGCACGTTGCGGTCGGCCAGCTTGGCAACCAAAGACGTCAGGTTCCCAGGGAAGATCAGCTTGAGCTTGAGTTCCTTGTTCTCGAGCGAGACCTCGGCCGAGCCCGCGGTGTCCTCGGCGATCTGCTTCACCACGGCCAGCCAGCGTGTTTCGGGTTGAGGGACCGCTAAGATCGGGATCGTGAGCGAGGCGAAAACTGCGGCCATGGATTCTCCTTCAAACAGTCAACGAGCGATGGATGGAAGACGGCCCCAAACCCAATGCTCCCTTTCGATTCTACCGGAGCACCGGCCCAAGTTTTGTAGCCTCGGCTTCAATATCCCTCATCGCCCCAGGCGGCGGCCCTAGACCGAAAAGCCGGCGTGCTTGAGCGCCGCCCGCAGATAGACCGTGATGACCCCGGTGAAGAGGCCGGCGACCACCGCCACCACCGTGACGATCGCAAAGATGACCAATTGCTTGTTACGCGGCACGCTGTTCTCCAGGCTCTCGGCTGCTCGAACGATTTCTGTGCCGCACCGCGCCTCTCATGTCGCGCAAGGGTTCCTCCCCGACCGTCGAAAGCTGGCCTCAGCGACTTCGAGGTGGACGCATGGAGCTGCAGCTCGTCCTTTGGCCGCTCTGCGCGGCGCTGATCCTCCCGCTGGGAATCCTCTTTCTCTATTCCTGGGCGAGCGGCTGGCGCCGCCTGGCGCAGCGCTACGAGCTCCGCGGCCCCATTCCGCCGGGCCCCTACCACGTGGATACGCTGGTCCTCGGCGAGCTCGGCCTTTACACTCCGCCCGCTTCAGTCGACGTCGGTCCGGAAGGGATCACCCTGCGTCCGGTCCTCCCTTTCCGCCTCTTCTTCCGCCCGGTGCAGCTTCCCGGAGCGGAGATCGTCTCCGCCGAGATCAAGATGCTGCCCTTCTTCGAGATCCTGCGCCTGTACGTCGGCAGAGAGCAACCCCTCGCGGTCGGCTTCCCGCCCTCCGGAGCGATCCGCGCGATTCAGAAGCGCCTGCGCCTGCCGATCAAAGAAGCCTCCTGAACGCCCACCTCCCCGAAGCCTGAGCCCGTCGAAGGCCCGTCGCCCTTCGACGGGCTCAGGGTGAGGGACGTAGCAAGGACCGGATCCGCGGGGGACCGGTCCTTGTCGAGCGAGGGAGGTCAGGACGTCCTACGTCCTCGAGCGTTTACGGAACGCCCGGCGAGCCCCAGAACCGATCGGGGTAGAGCGTATCCCAGCCGTTGAGCGGCTCGTGGTTGCGCGCGTTCCCGTTCATCGCCACCGGATCGCCAGGATTGTAGTGCTTGTCGGGCTGCAGAGCGAACGACTGCACCGGAGTCTGATCGTCGCCGGCCTTCACCAGCGCCGAGGGCCACTTCTCGCCCTGGTGGCACGTGTAGCACGTGACCGCCTTCACCGACGGCGGGAAGTAGTGGTGATTGATCTGATCCACCATGTAGAACATCCGCAGCGCCAGCTTGTTCGTCGGATAGTAGCGCAGCGTGATGAAGTCGGCCGTGTTGTGGCAGAACAGGCAGTTCACGCCCAGCGAACGGGCTACGCCGTACATCGCGTTGTACACGTATCCCAGCTGCTTGGTCGTCTTGTAATGGTACTGAACGTACTGCACCGGCACGATGTTGAAGTGCACGTCGATCCGCGGACTGCCCCGATGGCACGTCGCGCAGCCAACTGCGCCCGTCACCGCCTGCGTCGGAACCACCGACTTGTCCGGCGTCACCCACGAGTCGTTGATCGCCACCGTCGCCTGCAGCATGTTGCGAGCCAGCAGCTTGGTCGGCGTGTCGTAGGCGTAGTTCTTCACGTTGTGGCAGTACGTGCACTGCACGCCCAGCGCTTGCGTGAAGTACGCCATCTGACCCACCAGCCCGGCGTAGTCGTACTTCTTGAGCACCTGAACGTTGTACACGCGACCAGGAGCGTAGCTGTGCGGAACCGACTTCGGCTGCGTGCTGAAATCCAGCGCCGCATTCTGATCGACCGGGCCAACGCCCTTGGCTTGATCGGGTGGAATCGGCCCGCCGTACGGCGTCCCGAGGAACGGCGTCAACGCCGTGACGCTCTGCTGGTTGGGCACCCAGGTCCGCTTGCCCTGACCGATGACGGTCTGAACCCGCGTCTGGATCGCAGTTGGTCCGGGGTCCTGGCCGCCGCTGATGTTGATCGTGTCGGCTCGCGCTTTATCCAGCAGCGGCTGCAGCGCGCCGGCGAAGACCAGCACCGCGACGATGACCAGCGGACCCAATAGCCGACGAAGACTCATGATATCCCCTAAGTTCTACCGCTATGGACGAGGCAGGCCAGGTTGATCGACCTCGATCGGCACAGCGAGCGGACGATGCAAGATCGCGTCGCGTGAAATCGGGCCGTACTGCTTGACGGTGCCGTGATCGACGCCCCAAACATACCAGTTGTCAGTGAAAATCCCGTTGGCCATGATGCCGCAGAAGCACGCCGTCCCGAGCGCCGCAGGAAACGCCCACAGCCACACGTGGATCGACTTCGGAGTCGCGTTGAACCCCATCGTCCACTTCCAGAACAACATCGCCTTGATCGAACCCGAATGCAGCTCTTTGATCTCGGCCACTTCGTGATGGCTGCCTTCCGCCGCCGTCGCCAGAATCGTCCCAGCGTGCGCACCGATCAGCAGCGAACTCCCGAACAGACTCGCGATCGCCCATTGATGGAACGGATTGTAGTAGAAGTTCCCCCAGCGAATGCTGAAGTTGTTCGCCCAGTCCAAGTCGCCGTACCACCCCAGCTGCGGAGCTTCCGCCCACGTCCCCATCAGCACCGGATGGAAGAAGTACACCGCACCCATCCACATGATCGGAACGATGAACCCGAAGGGCAGCCACGGACGCCACTTGTGACGCCGGCAGTGCTCGAAGCAACGACCCAGCCAGCACAGCACCGACAAGGCAAACAATCCCACGCACCACTGCCACCAGCCGCCGCTCTCCAGCGTCGGCGCATACCCTAAACCGCCGTCGGGCGGCAGGATCTGCACGTTGGCAAAATACTGGAAGAACAACTCCAGGTGACCGTGGACCTGCTCCAGGCACGCGCCGGCCCACATGATGAGCCCGGCGAAGAAAAACCCTATCGACAGTACGCCGAACGTCCCGAGCCAAAACGTCCCGAACTGCGCATCGATCAGCAGATTGTCTTGCAAAAACGGGATGCGGAACGGTTTGCCGATCCGAACGCCCAGCGGGTCGCTGCCGTCGATCGGGTTGGGCTCAGCATACTCAAGAGGCTTGGGCGGCAGAGGCTGCGGACCGCCGACTCGGATGCCGTAGGGATCGATATAAGTTGCCATATGCTAACCCTTCGGACCTATTGCAACCACGGAAGATTGTGGATCCAGGGCCAGTGCCACTGCCACAACGCGATGTAGTCCTTGACGAACGGGCCCGCCGTGATGTCCATGAAGTCGCAGTTGATCAGCGTGAAAATACCCCAGTAGTACAACAACCGGTGGATCCCGTACTCGCCGATCGAGTAACCCACGTAATCACGCCAGAAATTGTCCTCCCGCAGCATCTCCACTTTCGGGTTCTTATCCGTGTTGAACGTCCCCAAAATCGCACTCCCGTGCATCATCAGGAACATCGCCCCGAGGAAGAAACCCGTCAGCGCTAGATCGTGCCACGGATTCATGTACCAATTGAAAAACCGCCAACCGTAGTTGGACGTCCACGTCAAGTGCGCCGTGAATCCCAGATCCATCCCCTCGCACCAGCAGCCCATCAAAAACGGACGGACGATCTGTACCGAGGCCCAGGCCGAGATCGCGGTCGCGAACATGACCGGAATGTGGTAGCCCATCTCCAGCTTGCGGCAGATGTCCACCTCGCGCAGCGCCCACGTGCTGAAGGCGATCGTCGCGAAGATCACCGTCAGCTGCCAGGCACCGCCCTGATAAAACGGCGCGACGCCCAGGCCGTACTGCCGGGGCGGCGTGTTCACCGCTCCACGAAGAAGGTCGTAATCGCCTGATTGCCACGAACGGAAGTCGCCGTTCCCGTGGGCCGAGAGCAGCACCGCCGACAGCGCGGCAAGCACCGCGGCCATGCAGATCCATCCCCACAACCCAACGTAAAAACGACCAACCCACATGTCGAAGCCGTCGCCGCCGAAGATCGTCCGATCTAAGATCGTCTTCCCAGGCTTGCGATAATAGCTCTCGATATTCTCGAACTCAGCTAATGTCATATCTGCGAATCCCTATCAAGCAACGCCCTCGGGCGCGACCGACCGAGGGCGAGCGTTGGCGTTGACGACTCGACCCGCGCTGGCTACGAAAGGACGAGAAAGTTACTTCGCGCCCGGTGCCGGTGCGACGGGTGCGGGCTGCAGTTCGGCCTGGGTCGGCGACGAACCGTCCGCGTTGACCGGCTGCCACTGATTGAGACGCGGCGACGCCAGGCACACAAAGTGAATCACAAACGCGACGAACGTCGCGCCAACCAACGACGCACCAATCGTGGCGCGCAAATTATACGGATTGTACGGCCGACGTACATAAACCGGACTGGACATAGACCTTTCCTCCTAGCTAACGGATCGACGCTCGAGCTTCTCGCCGGCGCCCAACAGCGTAAAAACCAACGCCCGAGTTCTTACCAGGGACGCGACACCCAAAGACTGGTATGGCACGCGATGAAGGTAAGCACGTACACCCACACGCCGTAAACCGTGAAACGATGCACGATCCAGTCCGCGTTGTTGAACAGGTCCCGATACACTTCGGGTACGAGATCGTTACGCTCTTCGTAGACGATCGGATCTTCCAAACTTGCCACGATAGACTCCCCCAATGCTCCTAGACTGGCCGCATGGCGGCTCCAGCAAACCGTACCAACCCAGGCTCCCACCAGGCTGTAGTAACTGTTACAAACGCCTGAGGACCCCAAAAACAGCTCCTCAACCCCTCGCTCTCAGGATCACCTTACAACCAAACGAAAACCCCCGCGCCGAGGCACGGCCGGGCCGGAACGGCGCCCCCTCGGCCACGAGCGCCGCCGGCAGCGATCAGGCCGTCGTGGACCCCGCTCTCGACCAGCCTGCCGCCTTCCAAGACCAGGATCCGGTGGGCGCGGCGGATCGTCGAGAGCCGGGTAAGCGCCGGCCCCGCACGAGCGCAAGCGCGTGCGGGGCCGAATGGACTCGTGCCTTCAGAGCGACGGGGGCCGCCGGCGCAACGCAGCGAGGGATGGCCGCCGGGCCATCCCTCGTGCGCGTTGAAGCCTTTGCCCTAACGATTGCGCAGCTTGGCGTTTGCTTCCCGATATGCGTTGTTCAGCCAACCGTTGGCCACTGGCATAACCAGTGCTGCCACAAAGCCGGGGAACACGAGGATCCAAAACCATGCCGGCGGACCAGGATAGCTGCTGTAGTAGTACGGATGACCGCCTTTTTGAACGTCATACGCCGCTAAAGCAGCTTGCTGTACGATCGCGATCAGAGCCGGGATGCCGATCCCGACCGGACCGAGACCACGCAAGATCGCCTTCATACCTTTGGATGACGGACTCATGCCTCGCAACCCTTCCTTCACTTCGGCGATCGGCGCGGACGCCAACGATTAGCGACGGCCGGAGTTCTTGACGCTTCCGTCGGCGACGAAGACCACGACGGCGGCGACGACGCTGCTGAACACGAGGATCCAGAACCAGGTCGGCGGGCCAGGGTAGCCGCTGTAATAGTAGGGATTACCGCCCTTTTGCGGATCATATTCCGCGAGCGCGATCCCGGCTTGGTGAGCAGCCACAAGCAACCCGAACGCTGCCGCACCCATCACGCCTAGAACGCGCAAGATCGCCCTTTGAATCTGGGACAACATTCTGCGCAACCTTCCTTTCTCGAGAAGAGGAGCCGTCGGCGCAACGAGCTTTTCGTCTTGCGGAAACCGACGAGCTTTACAAGACCACTCCTACTGCAGGCTAGCACGGCGGCAGGCCGGGCGGTGTAGCCTGTGCTACTGAGGCCGGCCGCTCCCAAGCGCGTTCCCCGCGCGAACCGCCGCCCTCGAGCCGGACGGAGCCAGACACCGGCCGCCGCCTCGCCTCCCGCGGCGCCCCAGCCTGGTAGCCGTGACTACATTCCCCCTGTGCTATCCTAGAGGGACACAGGGGGAGACTCGATGGAAGCCACTTTCGGCACCGTATTCGTCGCGATGTTCATCATGGTCTCAACGATCGTTTTCTCGCCGATCCTGGCCCTCATCCCGTGGCCGTGGATCGATCCCGAGGACGCTCGCTAGCCCGTTTTCTTTCAGCGGCCGGCGCCGCAGCGGGCCACGAGTTCCACGACGATCGCGCCGGTGACGTCGCTTCCGTGCTCCCGCGCCGGGGCTTCGGCCTCGGCGCGGAGTTTTTCGTCCGGCAAGGATAGCCGCCTCCGTCCGACCAACGAACCGCGATGCAACGGGACTCGACAGGCACCTGAATATTGACGATTCTGAACTGGATCCGCGTCGCGGTCATCCTCGTGGGGTGCGCCCTCTTCGCCGCTTCGTGGAGGGTGGAACGCTTCAAGTGGGGCTCGGAGGGACATTCCCCGATCCGCGACGCCAACGCGTTCAGCCTGCGTCTCTTCGGCTCCATCCTGGTCATCGTCAGTCTGATGACCTGGGTGATCGCCTACGGACCCGTTGATTTCGGGCAGCCGTACCGGGGACACTGACCTGGAATCCGTGCAGTTCGTCGTCGTCGGGTGCGGACCGGCGGGTGGCGTCGCTGCACGTGAGGCTTCGCGGGCCGGAGTCGAGACGCTCGTGCTCGAGAAGGATCCGGTCGTCGGCGCGCGCCGCGTCTGCGCCGCCGGACTGCGTCCGGCGTTCCTCGACGAATTCGATCTGCCGCGCTCGATCGTCCACTGCGACCCGATGACGATCGCGATGCACTCGCCGACGCGCCGTCACGACCTCACCTTCGGGCCGATGCACACGACCACGCGCGAAGAGCTCGACGGAACGATCGCCGAGCTCGCCCGTTCCGAAGGCGCGCAGATCCGCACCAATGCCCTCTTTCGAGGGCTGCGCAGCGACGGCAAGGCGACGATCGTCGAATACGCCGACGCGAGCGAAGGCCGCCGGCGCGAAGTGCGGGCCGACTACGTCTTTCTCGCCCCCGGATCGGTCGCGCGCCTCGAAGGCGATCCGCGCTTCGCCTACGGGCGATGGGAAGCGGGACTCGTCACCTGCCTTCAATACCGCCTCTACCTCGAGCAGCCCGCCGTCGCGCAAGCCTATCAGACCCTCGAGATGCACTACTATCGCGGCCTGTGCGGCCGCCCGGTCATGGGCTGGATGTTTCCCAAGCGCGATCACCTCACGATCGGCTTGGGCATCGGCGCGAAGATCTCGGGCGCAGAGCTGCGCCGCGAGCTCGACAGTCTCGTCGCCGCGGTCCGAGAACGGCTCTTCCCGAACGTACCCTACCGCCTCCGGATCGAGGGGAACCTGCTCTACGGCGGCCCGCCGCGGCCGCGGATCGCCGCCGACCGCGTCATGGTCGGCGGGACCGCCGCGGGGATGGTCGATGCGACCACGGGCGAAGGCATCTACGAGGCGGCGGCGAGCGGACGCATCGCCGCGGCCGCCGTTGCCCAGGCGGCCCGCGGGCGAACTTCCGCGCCCGGCCGGGTCTACGAGCGGGCCGTCAAAGCCGGCTTTTACGGGCGCCTGCGCGACCGCAACCGGCTCATGGCTTTCCTCGAACGCAAGCCGCGGCGCTTCGACGCGCTCTTCGCGCAAATCGCCGGCAACGCGCGCTTCGCCGCACTCATCCAGCGCGATCGGGACGATTACTCTCTCAGCGAGTGGGCCTACCTTTATGCCCAGATGATACGTTTCACCTTACGAGCCGTCTAAGGATTAACGAAAAACCGAAAAGGCTGCGGCGTCGGTGACTTGCATCCTGGACCCGGAACGCGTGCAAGCGGGATAACGAGGGTGAGGGCACTCGTCCGCAGACCGCCGCGGTTTCTTTTTCCAGCGTTGAGGACGGCATGACTCAGAACACCCAGACCCCGTACACCGAAGCGCCGGTGACCACCCCCGGAGGATTCGCCAGCGTCGAATTCGCCGAAAACCCCGAGCCGCGCTGCGCCTGCTTCCTGCTGCTCGACACCTCGGGCTCGATGCAAGGCGCCCCCATCGCCCAGCTCAACAGCGGGCTCCAATCCTTCAAGGACGAGCTGCAGTCCGACGCCCTCGCCGCCAAGCGCGTCGAGATCGCCATCCTCACCTTCGGCGGCGACCCGCGCCTGGTGAGTGATTTCACCGATGCCGCCAGCTTCGATCCGCCCCAGCTCTCCGCCGCGGGCCTGACCCCCATGGGAGCCGGGATCTGGGACGCCCTCGGACGGCTCTCCGCCCGCAAAGACATGTACCGCAGCAACGGGATCGCCTACTATCGCCCTTGGGTCTTTCTCATCACCGACGGCGAGCCCAGCGACGACTATCAGAGCGCCGCCAAGGAAGTCCGGGCCGGCGAGGCGCGCGGGGCCTTCTCCTTCTACGCCGTCGGCGTCAGCGACGCCAACATGCAGAAGCTCGCCGAGATCGCACCGCCCAACCGCCCGCCGGTCAAGCTCGACGGCCTGCGCTTCCGCGACCTCTTCGTCTGGCTCTCCAAGTCGATGCGCACCGTCTCGCGTTCGACCATCGGGCAAAACGTCACCCTCGACGCGCCGGGCTGGATCACGACCCAGACATGAGCTGGCGGTACGTTGACGGATTCGCCGTCGGCACATCGCACATCGACCGGTGCATGCCCTGTCAGGATCGCTGCGCCTCCACGCTCTCTCGCAGTCGCGACGGCAGCGAGATCCTCATCTCGGTCATCTCCGACGGAGCGGGCAGCGCCACCCACTCCGAACGGGGTGCCCAAGAGGTCTGCTCGGCGTTGATCGAACGCGTCGCCGCCGAGGTCGGCGCCTGCGAGAACCTCGAGGAAATCTCCGAGGAGCGCGTCGTCTCGTGGTTTCTCGACGTGCGCGAAACGCTGCGAGCCATCGCCGCGCAAAGCCAGGTCGACGTCCGCGAGTATGCCGCCACCGCCCTCCTCGCCGTCGTCAGCGAACGTCAGGCGCTGTGCGCGCAGATCGGAGACGGCGCGATCGTGCTGCGCCGCTCGCCGGACGCGCCCTTCGAGATCGCCGTCTGGCCGGAGAGCGGCGAATACGTCAACCAAACGTTCTTCATCACCGACGAGACGGCCGCCGAGCATCTGACCATTCGCCGCTACGACGGCGCCTACGATCTCATCGCCTTCTCCGACGGCTTGCAGAACCTCGCGCTCGAACGGGCCACGCGCAGCGCTTTCGGCCCCTTCTTCGAGCCGCTCGTCAACACGGTGCGCGCCAACGGCCGCGCCCCGCGTGAATTCCGTGACGAGCTCATCGCCTACCTCAACTCCGAGGCGATCAACTGCCGCACCGACGACGACAAGGCCTTGATCATCGGCTGCCGCATGGCGGGCGCGCCGTGAAATTCCGCGACTCCTCCGGCGCGACGCTCACCATCGCGAAGAAGCTCGGAGAGGGCGGCGAGGGCGTCGTCTTTACCACCAACGAAAAAAAGGACGTCGTCGCCAAGATCTATTCGCACCCGCTTTCGAAAATCCAGATCGCCAAGCTCGAAGAGATGGTCCACGCCGCCGACGACACGCTCGGATCGGTCGCCGCCTGGCCCACGTCGATGCTCTACAAAGACGCCAGGGCCGTCGGCTTCACCATGCCGATGCTCACCTCGCAGCATCCGCTGCACGATCTCTTCGGCCCCAAGCGGCGTCAAGCGCTGTTCCCCAACGCGCACTGGAGCTTCCTCGTCCACACCGGGATCAATCTCTCGCGCGCGTTCGAAGTCTTGCACGACCGCAACATCGTCGTCGGCGACGTCAATTCCAACAACGTCGTGGTCTATCCCGACTCGACCGCGCGCTTGATCGACTGCGACAGCTTCCAAATCCAAGGCAAGGGTAAGCTTTTCCGCTGCAACGTCGGCGTGGCCGAATACCAGCCGCCGGAACTGCAAGGCCGCGATTTCTCGCGCATCGAGCGGCTCCCGCAGCACGATCTGTTCGGACTCGCCGTCATGATCTTCCAGCTCCTGTTCGTGGGGAAGCATCCCTTCGCCGGCGTGCTGCCGGCGGAAACCGGCGGGGCCGCGCCGATCGGCGCCAACGTCGCCGCCAGACGCTTCTTCTACGGGCAAGAAGGGCGGCGTCAGGGGCTGCGGCCGCCGCCGGGGAGTCTGACCCTGACGGCGATCACCCCGCAACTCTCGACGCTCTTCCGCAACGCCTTCCTCGGCGACACGTCGTCTCGGCCGAGCGCTGCGGCCTGGCGCGGCGCGCTCGCCGATCTCAAGAGCAAGACGGTCGTCTGCCGCGCGAACCCGCTCCATCACTACCTGCGCAACGCCGCCTGTCCGTGGTGCGCCCTCGAGCGCGGGGGCCTCTATTACTTCAGCGGGCTGGGCTCGGTCAGCGGGATCGACGAATCGATCTGGCAGAGTTTCAGCAACGCCGACGTGGAGCGGACCTGGTCCGAGATCGACGCCGTCAAGCCGCCGCCTGCGCTCGATCCGGTCATCGCGCCGGCGCGCCGCTGCCGGCCGGCGCGGCTCTCGCTCTGGTCGAAGCGGCGCAAGGGCGCGTACGTCGCCGGCGCCGTCGCGACCGTCGCCGCGGTCGCCGCGCTGGCGCATTTCAACATGCCGGCGATCGCGGTGTACGCAGCTTTGGCGGCGCTGGTTCTCGGCGTCGTCTTCCGGCCCGACGCGCGCGCGGTCGCGACGCAGCGCTGGCAGCGCCACAGCAACGCCCGACGAGCGTTCCGCGCGGCCGAGCAATCCTGGGCTCGGGCAGCCAAGGCCACCCCCTTCTTCGAAGAGCGCGAGCGCTTGGCCCGCGCGCGGAGAGCGCTCCTGGACCAGCGCTCGCGCTACGAGTCCGAGCTGGCCGGGCTGCGCGCGAATCGCGAGCGCAAGGAGCGCGACGCGATCTTGCGCCGTCACCGCATCGCGGCTTGCAACATTCCGGAGATCACTTGGCAGATCCAGGAGATGCTGCGCAACGCGGGGGTCGAAACCGCGGCCGACCTGTCGTTTGAACGGCTCGAGGGTTTCCCCGGGCTCTGGCGTCCCGCGAAATACTACCTGCTGGCCTGGCGCATGACGATCGAACGCAGGATCCGGCTCAATCCCAGAATGGGACTCGACGCCGAGCTCGTGCGCGAACTGCGGGCGGCCCATCTGCGCGAGCGAGCCCAGAACCAGAAGCTTCTGCTGGGCGGCGCGGCCTCGCTGCGGCGGATCGCCACCGAGATCCAGTGCCAGCGCGCCGGCCTCAAACAACACGCCCAGGCCTGCGCCGAAGCCCTTTGGCAAGCTGAGGCCGACGCCGACGGCATATCGCCGCTGCTGTACTGGACCACTTCCTTCTAGCGGACTTCCGCCGGCCGCAACCGACGGAGGCAGAGGTGAGGAGCGAAGAAAAAGTCCAAGTGTTCGGACGCCGCGATCGTGGAACGAGAAGCAGGATCTTGCCGAGATCATCGACGCCGATCCGTCCGCCGGGCGCCCACAGCGAGCGACGGCGCAAGGGAAGGCGGGTCAGGGACCTGCGAGGCGCCGTGCTGGCCGCGGCGTGCCTAGTCCTGTGCGCCTGCGGGCCGCACGACGAGCGGCTCGGCAGCTACAACGTCGATCCCGCCAAGACGGTCGTCGCGGGAGTGTCGTCGGGCGCTTTCATGGCGGTCCAACTCCACGTCGCCTATTCGAAGACGTTCCACGCCGCCGCCGTCTATGCGGGCGGCCCGTTCGACTGCGCGCGCGGCACGTTCGACGGGGCGATGGCGTGCGCGGTCCGGGGCGCGAACCTCGCGCAGCTCGAAGCGACGACGGACCGCTGGTCCGCCGAGGCCGCGATCGACCCCGTGAGCAACCTCAAGGGGGAGTCGGCGTACCTCTGGTCGGGCAGTCGCGACCGCATGGTCGAGCAGCGGGTCATGAACCAGCTGCAGTCGTTTTACCGGCACTACGGGGTCGCGACGGCCTACGAGAGGTCGTTCCCCGCCGGACACGGCTGGGAGTCTCCCTACGGCGAAGCGGCGTGCGGGTCGACGCGCATCCCCTTCGTACTCGATTGCGATACCTACGATTCCGAGCGGACCTGGCTCGAGCGGTTCCTCGGGCCGCTCCGTCCGAAGAACGCGGGGACCTTACGCGGCCGGCTCGTCCCTTTCGACCAAAGCGAGTTCACTTCGGCCGCAGCTTCGATGGATCGCCGCGGCTGGATCTTCGTCCCTGCGGACTGCGCGGACGGCAAGACGTGCGCCCTGGTCGTGGCCCTGCACGGCTGCCTGCAAAACCAGAGTCTCATCGGCACCACCTTCGCTCGCGAGGCAGGCCTCGACCAGTGGGCCGACACGAACGGCATCATCGTCCTGTATCCCAACGCAGCGATGAACCTCGAGAATCCGGCGGGGTGCTGGGACTGGTGGGGCTATACCGGCCGGGCTTACGCTCGCAAGAGCGGACCGCAGATGCGGGCGATCGCATCGATGGTCGAACGCATCGAAGCCGGCATCAGGGAGCGGAGCGGCCTCGACGGGCTCGGCAGTCACGACGGGGCAATCGCCGAACCTGCGAGAAAGCAGCGCCTACTCCGTTCCGTCCGCAAGACCCGGCGGCGAGGCGTCGCGCCGGGGGCGGAGCCGTCTTCCTCGGGGGTGAGATACTGATGCGGTCGACCCGGCTGCTGCGCGCCGCACTGATCCTCTGGGGAGTGTGGGAGCTGCTCAACGCGATCTTGGCGACGTTCCTGCCCCAATGGGGCGCGAGCATGGTCGGCTGGAATCCGAAGTTCGGCTGGAGCTCGGACATCTTTGCGATGAGCGCGCAGTACGGCATGGGGATGTTCTTGCTGGGGTTCGTGTATCTGCTGGTCGCGAGCGACCCGGTGCGCTACCGCGTCTTCGTCTGGGTCGCCGTCGCCGAGCAGGCGATCGGCATCGCGATCGGATTCTACGGCACGTTTTACCTGCAAACGATCTCGCTTCCACAGCTCTGCGCTTTGACGGTCATCAACGTCGTCATCGGTTCGGTCTTCTTGTACCTGCGTCCGCGCGAAGCGGCGAAGGGAGCGCCCGAGATTGCGGCTGCCCTTGAATCGACCTGAGCGCGCCGCAAAGAGACAAGGAGCCCTCACGCTCGGCGAGAACCCCCAAAGGTTCGCGCCGAGCCGGAAGACCGGCGTTTGTCGGAGAGGGAGATCGTGATCCGCAGGTTCCTGCCCGTCGTGCTGATACTGGTGATCGCGGGATGCGCCCACGACGAAAGGCCTCCGACGGCGCTCGAGAATCTGCAGTCGGCGACCTCCGCTTCAGAACGCGGGGCTCTCGATCAAGCGCTCAAACTCTTCGACTTGGCGATCGGCTCCGACCAGCTCTCGAGGGAAAACCTCGTGATCGCCTACGACCGCCGCGGCAACACCTACGACGACGCGGGGCACCCCGCCCGCGCGATCGAGGACTACGACCACGCGATCAAACTGAAGCCGGATCTGGCGCCGCTCTACAACGACCGGGGCATCGCCTACGACGACGAAGGCGATTACGATCGTGCGATCGCCGATTTCAGCAAGGCGATCGCGCTGCGGCCCGATTACGCAGAAGCGTATAACAATCGCGGCACGGCCTACCATCGCAAAGCCAACGAAGCTCAGGCGATCAGCGACTTCAGCCGGGCGATTCAATTGAAGCCGACGTACGCGCGAGCGTATTACAATCGCGCCGTCACGCGTCACATCACGGGCGACAAGGACGGCGCGAAGTCCGATTACTACGAAGCCGTCAAGCTCAACCCGAGTTTGGAAGTTCACAATCCCTGATGGCCCGCGCCCGCGTATTGATGCTCTTGTCGTCTTGCAGCGACTCGATGCGGCACAGCGCGCTGCAAGTCGTCGCCGCCGCGGGCGAGCACTACGAGATCGAGATCCTCGCCGGGGACCGTGAAGAGAAGGCCGCGCGGCCGCTCGGCGCGCCGATGCGATCCTGGAAGCCGGCCGGCGCCTATTTCATGCTGCGCGCCGTCGACACGTTGCGCAAAGAGGTCAAGCGCTTCGATCCGGATCTGATCCACGCGTTCGGGTTCCCCGCCACGATCGCGGCCCTGGGCTCCGTCTCGCGGATGATGGCCGCGAGAACGCTGGTCAGCCTGCACGATCCGATCCCCGAAGGCGGCGGGACGATCCCCAAGAAGTTCGTCGAGAAGCGCATGCCTTCGCTGCTGGCGCACGCGGGGTTTTTCATCTGCGCGTACCGCTCGCTGGCCGAGAGCCTTCTCACCCAGTTCGGCGTCGAGCAGGCGCGCATGGACACGATCCCGCCCGGCTTGCCGCCCGCGCGCATGGCGCAGATCGTGCGCGTGCCGGGACGCGTCGGGCCCCGCGTCGGCTTTTGGGGGCAACTCGGTCCCGACAACGCCTGGGAGATCGCTCTGCGCGCGCTCGCGAAGGCCCGCGTCGACCTTCCGCACACGCAGCTTTGGATCGCCGGCGGCGGGACGCTGGTCTCTCGCGTGCGTGCCCGAGCCGAAGAGCTCAAGGTTCGCGACGACGTGCACTTGATCGGCGACGTCGACGTGCGCGAGCTGTTCGGCCAGATCGACATGCTGCTCGTGCCCCTCGCGCGCGATCCTTTGCCGGTCGCGCTGCTCGACGCGCTCGCCGCCGGCGTGCCCGTGGTCGCGGCCAATCGCGGGGCGCTGGCCGACATCGTCGGCGAACGCGAGACGGGCTGGCTGGCCGAGCCCGATTCGAGCGGGCTTGCGGCCGGCATCAAAGATCTGTGGCAGCGAGTCGACGAAGCTTGGCGCGGAGCGGCGGCGCAGCGGGCGGAAGTCGCCGCAGAGTTCGACCGCGACACCGTCCTCGCTCGCACCTTCTCGCACTACGCGCGGCTCTTGAGCGAAGCGGCCGCGCCGAGCGCGGTCTGAACGTCAGCGGTGGGACGAGCGGCCGTCGTTGCGGCGCGCTTCCTCGGGGACGGGAACCAGGACGTTGCGCCTGTTGGCCGCTTTGATGATGTACTGCGTCACGTTCACGCCGTAGGCAAAATACGTGACCAGCAGCACGGCGACGTTGGCCGAGAGATTGTCGGGCGCGCTGTAGTAGACGATCAGGTATCCGATCTGGAAGAGCGCGACCGTGTACGTGAAGAGGTCTTCGAAGAAGAATTGGGGGGCGAACCACCAGTATCCGTAGACCGCGCGCTCCCAGAACGAGCCCGTCACGACCGCGCCCGCCATCAGCGCGATCTTGACCAGCACGGAGATCTGAACGACGCCGAACGGCACGCGCCCCGCAAAGAAGAAGCCCAGCAGGATGAGGCTGACGATCCACGCCGCCAGTTGCGCGAAGGCGAACGGCGGATGAATCTTCGTCCAGATCGTCGCCGCGCGCCGTGCGGCGATCGCTCCCGGGCTGTCGTCCATGGGCCGGTGTTCGCGCCGGGCGTGGATTCTCTCCTGGAGCGCCGCACGCCGGGGACCGTCGCCGCGGGAACGAACTGCCCGGTGCCGGGAAAGGAGCCCCTATGAGCGACGACGACCGGCCCGTTGATAGCGAGGCGAGCGATCCCGCGACCGCTGCCCTCGAGTGGAGTGCCGCCCAGGCCGAGGCCGCTCGGGCCCGGTTCGAGCGCCGGCGCGAGGCCGACCGGAACGAGGTCTTCAACGACGTCTACAAGACCGTCGAGGACATCCGTTCGGAATGGCGCGAGGCGGTTCGCAAGCAGTGGCTCTGGGTGCTCGGCTTGGGCCTCACGATCCTCGGCGGACTGGTCGTGCCGGTGGTGTGGGTGCTGGGCCTGATCCCCTTGATCTTCGTGGTGATGTCGTGGGAGCGGGCTCGCGAACGCAAACGTGCCTACGAGCGCGCCCTCTTCGAGAGCGATCTCGAACAGAAGATCCTCGCGCACGAGGCTGCCAAAGCGGCGGCTCTACGTGCGAGCGAGCCGCCGCGCGAAAGCGGTTAGCCGCGCGGTGACCTCTTGCGGCCGATCGAGCTGCAAGTAGTGCCCGCCCTCGACGATATCGTAGGTGACCTTTTCTCCCAGCCGCTTGCGCAGCCGCGCGGCCAGCTGGCTGAAGCGCTGCTTCTTCGCCCAGCTCTTGGACGAGACTTCGATCAGATACGTCGGCACGCCGACTTCGTCGGCGAAGGGCCGGAACGGGAAGTTGGCGACGCCTTCGAAGGCCTCGTAAATCATCTGCGGATACTCGACGGGAATTTGCGTGCGCTGCAGCGTCCAGGCGCGTTCCATCGCTGCGCTGTCCTCGAAGGCCAACTTGAAGATGCGGCGCGAGATCGCGCGGGAAAGCGCTCCGTCGCGCTGATACGAGCGCACGATGGGGGTGAGCGCCAGTCGCACGAGCGAAAGCAGCGGCTTGGGGATGGTCACGTGGCGATCCCCGTTTCCGTCGGAGTAGACCGGATCGACCAGAAACGTCGCGCACACTTCGGCTGGTGCTTCGCAAGTGAGCGCGAGCGCGATCAGACCGCCCATCGAGTGACCGACGACGACGGCAGGTTGACGGGTCGACTCGAAAACGTAAGCGAGTGCCTCCCTCGCGTCGACGTAGAAGTCGCCGAGGCCCGCGTCGGTCGTCGCCTTGGCGGAGCCGTGGCCGCGCCCTTCCCAAACGAAGCACGCGAACTCTCCGCGCAGCGCGCGGACCTGCGGGCCCCACGACCACGCCGCTCCACCGACGCCGTGCAGGAACAGCAACGGCGGGTGCGGCGAAGTACCAGGGTCGTGGATATGCAGGGCGCCGCCCGAAGGGAGCAACTCAACGGATTCCAAGAGACGCGAGGTTCGAGGAATCGGCGAAACGTCCCGCGTACTCGCTTCGGTTGGTGTATGGTGAGGATGCAATGAGCACAGCGAAGGATCCGGGCGACTCCTTCCCGCTGCAAGTCGCGGTCGTCGCCGTCGCGGTCGCGATCGCCGGAGCGGCGGCGGCTTTCGAGCTGACGATCTTTCGGCACGGGCCGGGAGGGACGCTCGGCACGATCGGGACCGTCCTGCTCGTCGCCGGAGGCGCGATCGCGGCGCTGCTGACGATACGCTCCTCCCGAAAAATGGACGCGGGGCACGCCAAGGCTTGGACGCGGCTGCTGTACGGCGCGCTCGTGTATTTCTTCCTCGCCTCCCTGATCGCCGAGCCGCTCTACCAATCGGGGATCTTCGCGCTGGGCGCGCCGCGCACGGTGACGGCGCAGCGGCAGATCGATCGCGCCGAGGCCGACATCGAGCGGATTCGAGCACAGCGCGGTCCGAACGGCTACACGGAAGATCAGCGCTGGCTGATCGCCGTCGACCGTTCGGCGATCAAAGCGGCGCAGGCCGATCTCGTGTATGCCCACGCCGTCAAGGACAGCGATCAGGTCTACCCGCAGTATCCGACGGGCGGCGAGCCCGGGCCGTACCTCAAACATCTCAATCAGCTCGTCGATTGGGCCGTCGCGCGCCGGCAAGCCCAGGGCTATCCGGTCTACGAGCCGCTGCCGCAGTACCTGCTCCTGCCTTCGGCGTATGCCAAGCGCATCGCGCTCGGCAAGGCCCAGACCGCCGGAGCGAAAGCCCAGGTCCCGCTCTGCGAGCTCGGGACCGCCGCCGGCTACCGCGGGATCAACACGGCCCAGGCGGTCCAGAACTGCCAGGAAGACTGGCTGCGCGAGGCGCAGCGGCATCAGGACACCGTCGACTACAACCAGCAGCTGCTCGACTACGAGCGCAAAGCGATCGCGACGGTCGCACCCTAGCGGCCGCGGCGCTCAGAGCGTCGCGAGCTCGCGTTCGACCCGCTCGTCGGAATCGACCGTCGCCAGCGGATCGCGGCGTTGGCGATGGCGCAGCGACATCAGCGCGACCGCGCGCACGTCGTCGAGCGTCGCGGCTTTGCGTCCGGCGAGGGCCGCGGCGGCGCAGGCGGCGCGGGCGAGCGTCAGTTCCCCGCGGTGACCGTCGATCTGCAAGCTCGCGCACAGCACGGCGATCCGCTCCAGCACCGGATCGGGGAGCTCCACGCGCGGAAGGAGCCTGCGGGCGCGCGCGACGCGGGCCCGCAGGGCTTTCTGCTGCGGCTCCCACTGCGCCGCGAAGGCGACCGGATCGAGGTCGAAGGCGCGCCGCCGCTTGACGATCTCGATCCGCTGCGGCACTTCCACGATCGTCCTGATCCGCACGGAGAGACCGAAGCGGTCCAGCAATTGCGGCCGCAGGTCCCCTTCTTCCGGATTCCCCGAGCCGACCAGCACGAACCGCGCGGGATGGCGGACGCTGATCCCTTCCCGCTCCACCACGTTGGAGCCGCTGGCGGCCACGTCGAGCAGCACGTCGACCAGATGGTCGTCGAGCAGATTGACTTCGTCGATATAGAGAAAGCCGCGGTTGGCACGGGCGATCAGGCCGGGCTCGAAGCGCTTCTGACCGTGACGCAGCGCCGCTTCCAGATCGATCGTGCCGCAGACCCGGTCCTCGGTCGCGCCGAGCGGAAGGTCGACGACGGGAACGGGGATCCGATGCGAGCGTACTTTGGCGCTTGGATCGTCCAGTTCGTCCTTGCTCCGGTTGTACGGATCGTTCTCGACGACCGTGATCTCGGGCAGCACGTCGGCCAGCGCCCGGACCGTCGTGCTCTTCCCCGTGCCGCGGTGGCCCATCACCATCACCCCGCTGATGCGCGGGTCGACCACGCAGAGCAGAAGGCTCTGCTTCATCTCGTCCTGACCGACGATCGCGGTGAAGGGATAGCTCGCCGGAGGGGCGCCCGCCTTCGATGCGTCCAGCGGCGAGCCGTTCTTCGCGGCCTCGGCCGCGGCCCGGCCGTTGAGCTTCGTCGGCGCGCTCACGCGGATTTCCTCAAGCGCTTCGAGGCGGACAGCTCGCGCTCGTCCTGACGTACCTTGTTGTGCCGGATCACGTATTGCCCGACGTTGATCGCGTACGCGGTATACGCGATGGCCAAGGTCGGCAAAGCCAGTTTTCCGCCGAAAGGAGCTGCATACACTGCATAAAGGTACGCCAGGTGCAAAGCGAAGACGATGACCGTGATCACGTCTTCGACGAAGAACTCCGGCGCAAACCAGAACTGACCGAAGACGTCCTGCTCCCAAAACGCGCCGGTGAGCATCGCGCCCGCCATCAGCCCGATCTTGATCAAGACCGAGATGGCAACGATCGAGAACGAGACCTTCCCGAACAGGTACGCGACCAGCAGCCCGACGCTCACCAGGAACGTCAGCAGCTGCCCGAACGCGAAAAACGGGTGGATCCTGGTCCACACGCTGGCTTGGCGGCGCGCTAAATACCCCTCGGGAGCTGGTTGGGTCATCCTGAAGCGATCGTATCGGCCGCCTCACCCGGCCCAAGGTAGCGGCGCTTACCAAAATCCGCGCTCACTTCACTCGCCCGCCAGCCGCTGCAGACGCTCTTCGTCGAGGATCACGACCTTGCGGTACTGCCGAACCAGCCGCAGAATCCCGAGGTTGGCCAATTCGCGCATCTTGCGGGTCACCGTGACGCGGTTGACGCCCGCCAGATCGGCCAGTTCGCGGTGCGAGATCTCGACCTCGATCGGGCCGCGCTCGCCGCCCTGGGGCGCCAGCCGCACCCCGCAGCCGCGGGCCAGCGTGAGCAGCGAGCGGGCGACCCGCAAGTCGGCGGCGTCGTACAGCAGCCCGGCGATCACGGCCTGCGAGTCTTCCAGGCGCTTGGCAAGGTGGGTGAGCATCGCCGTCCCGGCGATCGGCGCACCCTTGAGCATCGTCGGGATCTCCGAAACCGGGACCCGCACCAGCCGCGCCGGCCTCAGCGCATCGGCCCGCACGCCGACCCGCCGCGCGGAATCGAGCAGAAAGGCTTCGCCGGCGCCCAGGAGCGAGACCGTGATCGAGCGGCCCGAGGCCGTCCCCGAGAAGAGCCGGATCATCCCCGCCACGATGAAGTAGACGCATTGGACCGCCCCTTCGGCCGGGACCGGCTCCCCGCGCGCCAGATTGAGCTCGTCGTAGCGCACGCCCGAGCCGGCGACCGAACCCGCCAGACCGTCGTCGGGCGCCGACGACGGCACGCCGTTGGCCGGGGGTCCGCTGAAGTAGCCGTCGATGATCGCCGTGAGGACCCGGGTGCGCAGGTCGCCCAGCTCCGCCATCAGCTCGGGCGAGACCCGCCCTTCGAGCGATTGCACCACCGCCAGCTCGATTTGATTCGTCGCGTCGAGGGCCCGGCTCACCGCATCGGAGTAGGGGATGTGCTGCCCCGATTGGAAGCGCCCGACTTCGCTCGCGATCTCGGTCAGCATCCGGTCGTTGGAGGTCTCCACCGCTTCGATCAGCGCGTACCACGTCGCCAGCGAACGGGCCAGAACCTCGGGCCGCGGCGTCACGCGACGGCCGAGCGAACTCGTGATCGCCAGCTCGCGGTACGCCCGCTCGCTGCGGCGCAACATCGCCGCTAGGGCCAAAGACATCGGTTACGGACTCGGGACGGAGGCGGGCATCGTCGGGATAGGTTTGCGTTGCTCCCCAGCGAAGCCTTGGTCGAGTAGAGCGATGGTTCCACCACTTCGGAAAATCGCCGACTGGTTCGCCGGCCTCAGCCGAGGGACTGCCGCGGCGTGGCGAGAGCTGCGGCGGCGCGAAACGCCCGAGAACAGAGCCACGTTCGAAGGCGAATTGGCTCACATGCGGCGGGTGCGGCACGGCGCCGAGGAGCGCAGGCGGGCGTCCAAACGCTGAACCTGGCGTAAGGATTCAAGTCACAACGTCGGCTCGTGCGAGCTGGTAGGATTTCTCAAGGAAATCCGCGCCACGCCGCCCGAGACCCGAGGTCACGGCATTCCGATAGCGACACGACCCCACTCAGCCCAGGACTTCGCCTCGATCGTCGGCATGGCGCCGGCGAAGCGCGCCCTGCTGCTTCTGGCGGTCGATCCCACGCTCGGCGGCGCGATCTTCTCGGGCGGACCCGGCTGCGGCAAGACGACGCTCGCGCGTGCCTTCGCCGCGCTCTTGCCCGACGGCGCCCCCTTCGTCGACCTGCCGGTCGGCATCACCGACGACCGCCTCATCGGCGGCCTCGATCTGGAAGCCGCACTCGCGGCCGGAGTGCGCCGCATCGAGCGCGGCCTCTTGGCCCGCGCCGACGGCGGCGTCGTCTACGTCGACGGGCTCAACCTGCAGGACCGGCACGTCATCACGATCCTGGCGGAGGCCCTCTCGACCGGAAGCGTCCGCCTCGAGCGCGAGGGCGCGAGCGCTCGCCACGAGGCCCGCTTCACGCTGCTCGGAACCTACGACCCGAGCGACGGCGAGGCCCCGGGCACGCTCCTCGACCGGGTTGCGTTCGCCGTCGCCTGTCCGAGCTGCGCCGAGGCCGGACCGCGGGCCGAAGTGATGCGCGCCGCAGGCCAGGCCGGCGACCCGCTGGAGATCGCGATGTACCGCGGGCTGGTCGAAGACGCGCGCGAGCGGCTCCCCGGCGTCACGATCGACGACGACGCGATGGAGACGCTCAGCCGGACCGCGCTCGAGCTCGGGGTCGAAGGGAACCGGGCCGACGTCTTTGCCGTCAAGGCGGCGCTGGCCGCGGCGGCGCTCGGCGGCCGCGACAGCGTGATGCGCGACGACGTCCTCGAAGCGGCGCGTCTCGTGCTGCTCCCCCGCGCGACGCGCGCCCCGCAGCTCCCGGAGGAACCGGAGGAGGCGCAACCTCAGGCGCCGCCCGATGGCGACGACGGCGGCGACGAGTCCCGAGCCGAGGCTCCAGCTGAGAACGAAGGCGAGGCGACCCCGGAAGACCCCGGCGACGGGTCGGGCTCGTTCGACGAGACCGTGCTCGCAGCGGTCGCCTGCGAACTGCCGCCCGAGCTGCTCGATCCCGCCTTCCGCACGGCGCGCGCGAAATCGCGCGGCGGGAGCCGCGGCGTGCAGGAAAACTCGCGGCGCGGCCGCTTCGTCGGCTCGAAGCCCGGCTCGATCCGCGAGGGCCGCCTGGCGCTCGCGCAGACGCTCTTCGCCGCCGCGCCCTGGCAGGCGCTGCGCGTTCCCGGCCGCAACGCCGGCACGCCCGTCGCCATCGAGCCCGACGACGTGCGCGTCAAGCGCTTCCGCGACAAGGCCGGGACCGCGTTCATCTTCGCGGTCGACGCTTCGGGCTCGATGGCCGTCAACCGCATGCGGGAAGCCAAAGGCGCGATCTCCTCGCTGCTCGCCAGCGCCTACGTGCATCGGGATCAAGTCGGCCTCATCTCCTTCCGCGGAACGTCCGCGAAAGTGCTGCTCGAACCGTGCCAGAGCGTCGACCGCGCGAAGCGCGAGCTCGACGTGCTTCCGACCGGCGGGACGACGCCGCTCTCCTCGGCGCTGCTCGAAGTGTTCCGCATCGCGCGCCGCGTGCGCGCGCGCGGCGTCAAGAACGTCATGCTCGTGCTGATGGGCGACGGCCGCGGCAACGTGAACCTCGAGGGCGAGGTCGTCGCCCGCAGCGCCACGGAGCTGCGTGAGGCGCTCGATCAGGAGCAGATGCGGCTCGCCCAGCTGCTGCGCGCCGACGGCGTCGACTCGCTGGTCATCGACACGCAAAGCAACCACCTCTCCCGCGGAGAAGCGAGCGAACTGGCGGGCCATCTCGGAGCGCGCTATCTCTCGCTGCCCAACGCCACCGCCGACCAAATCGTGAGGAACATATGAGCACGCGTCCCAAGATCGTTTGCGTTTGCGGCCTGGAGCATTTCAACCGCCGTATTTGGGACGATGTCTCGGCCAAGCTCGCCCGCGAAGCCGAAATCCTCGCCCTGACGGAATACGACCTAAAAGCGGAATCGGGCACCGCCCAAGCGCTCCGCGAGGCCGACGTCGTGTTCCTCACGATGCTCAACTTCCACAATGAAGCCGTGTTCTTGCGCGAGCACGTCAGCGCCTCGAAAGCGAAGGCCGTCTTCGTCTTCGAGTCGATGCCGGAATTGATGCAGCTCACGCGGGTCGGCAGTTACTCGCTGGCCGGCAAGAGCGGCATGCCTGAGCCGATGAAGAAGATCGCGCGCCTGCTGGTCGGCGGCCGCGAGGAAGACACGCTCTACGGCTTCATCAAGCTGATGGGATTCATGCGCGTGTTCACGCGCGTCATGCCCAAGAGCCAGCACGATTTCAAGACCTGGATGCAGGTCAACATGTATTGGAACCAGCCGTCGGAGAAAAATCTGACGAGCATGTTCCGCTTGATCCTGCGCGACTTGTTCGCGGGCAAGATCGAGCCCGATCCGGTCGTGGAGATCCCCAACATGGGCGTCTACCACCCCGATGCGCCGGGCCTCTTCAAGGACGTCGCGTCTTACACGCATTGGCGCAAGAAAACGGCCAAACGCAACGCGCCCGCGCCGAAAGGGCGCGTCGGCATCGTCTTCTTCCGCAAGCATCTCTTGCAGGAGCCGTCGTATATCGACGACTCGATCCGCGCGCTCGAAGCCGAAGGCCTCGAGCCGATCCCGGTCTTCGTGCTGGGGATCGAAGGTCACGTCGTGGTTCGCGAGTGGCTCGCCAAAGAGCGCATCGACTTGCTGATCAACATGATCGGCTTCGCGCTCGTCGGCGGACCGGCCGGTTCGACCAAGCCGGGGCACGCGGTCGAAGTCGCCATCGAGATGCTCTCGCACATCGACGCGCCCTACATCGTCGCGCAACCGCTTTACACCCAAGACGAAGCGGATTGGAAGGAACACGGCGTCGCGCCGATGCAGTCGGCGGTGCTCTTCGCGCTACCGGAGATGGACGGCGCGACCGTGCCGACGGTGATCGGCGCCGTCGACGAGGGGCGCTTCAAGACCGTCCCGGACCGCCTCCAGCGGCTGACGGGGCTGGGCAGGCGTTGGATCGAGCTGCGGCAGAAGCGCAACGCGGAGAAGAAGGTCGCGATCGTCGTCTACGATTTTCCGCCGGGAGCGGGCAAACTCGCGACCGCGGCCTTGCTCGACGTTCCCTCCAGCGTGTTCGCGATGCTGCAGCGGCTCAAAGCCGAAGGCTACGACGTCGGCGAGCTGCCCGAATCGCCTCGCGCGCTGCTCGAACGGCTCGAGGCCTCGCTCGATCCCAACGGCGGCGGGATCAGCGTTTCGCGCGATTCCTACCGCGCGATCACCAGCGACTCCGAGCGCATCCGTCTCGAAGAGCGCTGGGGCAACTTCCCCGGCGAAGTCGCGCCGGTCGGCCGCGAGGCCGTCTTCGTCGGCGGCGTGCACTTCGGCAAGGTCTACCTCGGCGTGCAGCCGCGCTTCGTGCTGGGCGGCGATCCGATGCGCCTGCTCTTCGATAAGGCCAACACGCCGCATCACCAGTATCTCGCCTTCTATCGCTACATCAGCCGCGTCTTCAAAGCCGACGCGATGATCCACGTCGGGATGCACGGCTCGGTCGAGTGGATGCCGGGTCTGCAGTTGGGCATTCGCAGCGAATGCTGGCCCGACGCGCTTTTGGGCGAGGTCCCGCACCTCTACCTCTACGCCGCCAACAACCCCAGCGAATCGAACTTGGCGAAGCGCCGCGGCTACGCGACGATGATCTCGCACGCGGTCCCTCCGCTCTCGCGCGCCGGCGTCTACGCCGAGCTCGCCAGGCTCAAGGATCTCTTGACCGAGTATCGCGAGCGCGCCAATCCGAACGATCCGGTCGCGATCGCTTCGCTCGTCGGCGCCGAAGAGCTGATCCTGCACAAGGTCGAGACGACGAACCTCTCCAGCGACTGTCCGCGGCTCGCCGGCGAACCGTTTCCCCGGTACGTCAGCCGGCTCTACGCCTGCCTGCGCGATATCGAGGAGCGCCTGATCACGGGCTCGCTCCACGTGCTCGGCACCGCGCAGCCGACCGAAACGCAATTGACGATCGTCGTCGAGACGCTCAAGGGGCGCGAGCCTGCCTCGAGCCTCACGGGCTTGATGTCCAAGCTCGTCGCCGGCGGTGCGGACTACGCCCAGCTCGGCCGGCGCGCCCGCGCCGGCGAGGCCGACGCCTTCGAAGCGCGCCGGCGCATCGACGAAGCGTGCGTAGCGTTCGTGCGCGCCTGCGTCTTCGAGCGCAAGCCGCTCGCGGCCGGGCTTCCCTCACAGGCGGGCGGCGCCGCGCCGGCGCCGGAGATCGAACGCTGGGCCGAAGCGCTGGTTCGCGACGGGCGCGCCCTGGTCGCCGCGCTCGGCGACAACCGCGGCGAGATCGAGGCCGTGGTGCGCGGACTCTCCGGCCACTACATCACGCCGGGACCCGGCGGGGACATCATCCGCGACGGGATGCGGGCGCTGCCGACCGGACGCAACATCCACGCGATGGATCCCTGGCGCGTCCCCTCGGAGTTTGCCTTCAAGCGCGGCGGCCAGATCGCCGAGTCGATCATCGAGCGCCATCGCGAACAGAACGGCGGCGCCTATCCGGAGACGATCGCGCAAGTGATCTGGGGGCTCGACGCGATCAAGACCAAGGGCGAATCGATCGGCACGGTCCTGCGCATGATCGGCGCCGAGCCCGCGCACGACGGGCAGGGGAAGGTCAGCCACTACGAGCTGATCCCGCTCGACGTGCTCGGCCGGCCGCGCATCGACGTCATCATGAACCTCAGCCCGGTCTTCCGCGACACCTTCGGGATCGTGATGGACCTGCTCGACGATCTCGTGCGGCGCGCGGCCGCAGCCGACGAACCCCACGAGATGAACTACATCCGCAAGCACGTCGACGAGGCGGTCGCGGCGGGCGAGACGTTCGCGCGCGCGACGGCCCGGCTCTTCACGCAGAAGCCCGGCGACTACGGCACCTACGTCGACGACATGGTCGACGACTCGTCGTGGAAGACGCAAGACGATCTCGCCGACATGTTCCTGCGGCGCAACGCCTTCGCCTACGGCGGCGATCGCAACGGCGCCGCGACCGGCGAGGTGCTGCGCGGACTGCTCGGCACGGTCAGCCGCGTCTCGCAGGAGATCGACTCGGTCGAGTTCGGCGTGACCGACATCGACCACTATTTCGGCTCGTCGGGCGGCTTGATGCTCGCCGCCCGGCGCGCGGTCGGCGAGAAGCGCTCGATCTCGCTCGACTACGTCGAATCGTTCACCGCCGAGACGCAGGTGCGCGACGTGAGCGAGGTGCTGCGCATGGAGTACCGCACCAAGCTCCTCAACCCGCGCTGGTACGAGGGAATGCTCGAGCACGGCCATTCGGGCGCCGCCGAGATTTCCAACCGCTTCACCTACATGCTCGGCTGGAGCGCGGTCGGCGGCGGAGTCGACAACTGGGTCTACTCGGAGGCCGCCAAGACGTTCGTCCTCGATCCGGCGATGCGAGAGCGCCTGGCGAAACTCAACCCGCAGGCGGTGCGCAACATGACCGCCCGCCTGCTCGAAGCTAACGGCCGCGGGCTCTGGCAGACCGACGAAGAAACCCTCGAGCAGCTGCGCTCGATGTACGCCGACATCGAGGACCGCCTCGAGGGAGTCTTCGGCTAGCAGAGCGGCCCGGCCGCGCAGAAGCGGGGCGACCTAAAAAAAGAGAGCGGACTCGCTGCGCAGCAAGGTCGCTCTCTTCATCGCCTGCACGCTCGCCCCCGTGGGGCTCAGCGGCTCCTAGGCGCGATAGACGACGGTGGGCTCCTTG
Source organism: Vulcanimicrobiota bacterium (assembly GCA_963834485.1). Taxonomy (GTDB): domain Bacteria; phylum Vulcanimicrobiota; class Vulcanimicrobiia; order Vulcanimicrobiales; family Vulcanimicrobiaceae; genus CAWICD01. The sequence continues at coordinate 97,484 of CAWICD010000005.1, read as the reverse complement.
ACGGGGGTCTTGACGATGATCCCGTTCTCGATGAGCAGGCGGTAGATCGCGTGCAGCTTCCCGGTCGTCGGAGCGACGGTCGCTTCCAGAACCTGGCCGTCGAAGGCGACGTCGTAGATCCCCGGATAGCCGTTGAATTCCGCGATGACGCTGGCCGGGTCGACGTCGCCGCCCAGGTACGTCAGGTCCGAGATCACCACCCGCACGTTGCCCACCTGCACGTTGCGGTCGGCCAGCTTGGCAACCAAAGACGTCAGGTTCCCAGGGAAGATCAGCTTGAGCTTGAGTTCCTTGTTCTCGAGCGAGACCTCGGCCGAGCCCGCGGTGTCCTCGGCGATCTGCTTCACCACGGCCAGCCAGCGTGTTTCGGGTTGAGGGACCGCTAAGATCGGGATCGTGAGCGAGGCGAAAACTGCGGCCATGGATTCTCCTTACAAACAGTCAACGAGCGGCACGAGGCGCACCTTCCCCCGCTGGAAGACGGCCCCAAACCCGATGCTCCCTTTCGATTCTACCGGAGCACCGGCCCAAGTTTTGTAGCCTCGGCTTCAATATCCCTCATCGCCCCAGGCGGAGGCCCTAGACCGAAAAGCCGGCGTGCTTGAGCGCCGCCCGCAGATAGACCGTGATGACCCCGGTGAAGAGGCCGGCGACCACCGCCACCACCGTGACGATCGCAAAGATGACCAGTTGCTTGTTACGCGGCACGCTGTTCTCCAAGCTGTCGCCCTTCGACAGGCTCAGGGTGAGGGACGTAGCAAGGACCGGATCCGCGGGGGACCGGTCCTTGTCGAGCGAGGGAGGTCAGGACGTCCTACGTCCTCGAGCGTTTACGGAACGCCCGGCGAGCCCCAGAACCGATCGGGGTAGAGCGTATCCCAGCCGTTGAGCGGCTCGTGGTTGCGCGCGTTCCCGTTCATCGCCACCGGATCGCCAGGATTGTAGTGCTTGTCGGGCTGCAGAGCGAACGACTGCACCGGAGTCTGATCGTCGCCGGCCTTCACCAGCGCCGAAGGCCACTTCTCGCCCTGGTGGCACGTGTAGCACGTGACCGCCTTCACCGACGGCGGGAAGTAGTGGTGATTGATCTGATCCACCATGTAGAACATCCGCAGCGCCAGCTTGTTCGTCGGATAGTAGCGCAGCGTGATGAAGTCGGCCGTGTTGTGGCAGAACAGGCAGTTCACGCCCAGCGAACGGGCTACGCCGTACATCGCGTTGTACACGTATCCCAGCTGCTTGGTCGTCTTGTAATGGTACTGAACGTACTGCACCGGCACGATGTTGAAGTGCACGTCGATCCGCGGACTGCCCCGATGGCACGTCGCGCAGCCAACTGCGCCCGTCACCGCCTGCGTCGGAACCACCGACTTGTCCGGCGTCACCCACGAGTCGTTGATCGCCACCGTCGCCTGCAGCATGTTGCGAGCCAGCAGCTTGGTCGGCGTGTCGTAGGCGTAGTTCTTCACGTTGTGGCAGTACGTGCACTGCACGCCCAGCGCTTGCGTGAAGTACGCCATCTGACCCACCAGCCCGGCGTAGTCGTACTTCTTGAGCACCTGAACGTTGTACACGCGACCAGGAGCGTAGCTGTGCGGAACCGACTTCGGCTGCGTGCTGAAATCCAGCGCCGCATTCTGATCGACCGGGCCAACGCCCTTGGCTTGATCGGGTGGAATCGGCCCGCCGTACGGCGTCCCGAGGAACGGCGTCAACGCCGTGACGCTCTGCTGGTTGGGCACCCAGGTCCGCTTGCCCTGACCGATGACGGTCTGAACCCGCGTCTGGATCGCAGTTGGTCCGGGGTCCTGGCCGCCGCTGATGTTGATCGTGTCGGCTCGCGCTTTATCCAGCAGCGGCTGCAGCGCGCCGGCGAAGACCAGCACCGCGACGATGACCAGCGGACCCAATAGCCGACGAAGACTCATGATATCCCCTAAGTTCTACCGCTATGGACGAGGCAGGCCAGGTTGATCGACCTCGATCGGCACAGCGAGCGGACGATGCAAGATCGCGTCGCGTGAAATCGGGCCGTACTGCTTGACGGTGCCGTGATCGACGCCCCAAACATACCAGTTGTCAGTGAAAATCCCGTTGGCCATGATGCCGCAGAAGCACGCCGTCCCGAGCGCCGCAGGAAACGCCCACAGCCACACGTGGATCGACTTCGGAGTCGCGTTGAACCCCATCGTCCACTTCCAGAACAACATCGCCTTGATCGAACCCGAATGCAGCTCTTTGATCTCGGCCACTTCGTGATGGCTGCCTTCCGCCGCCGTCGCCAGAATCGTCCCAGCGTGCGCACCGATCAGCAGCGAACTCCCGAACAGACTCGCGATCGCCCATTGATGGAACGGATTGTAGTAGAAGTTCCCCCAGCGAATGCTGAAGTTGTTCGCCCAGTCCAAGTCGCCGTACCACCCCAGCTGCGGAGCTTCCGCCCACGTCCCCATCAGCACCGGATGGAAGAAGTACACCGCACCCATCCACATGATCGGAACGATGAACCCGAAGGGCAGCCACGGACGCCACTTGTGACGCCGGCAGTGCTCGAAGCAACGACCCAGCCAGCACAGCACCGACAAGGCAAACAATCCCACGCACCACTGCCACCAGCCGCCGCTCTCCAGCGTCGGCGCATACCCTAAACCGCCGTCGGGCGGCAGGATCTGCACGTTGGCAAAATACTGGAAGAACAACTCCAGGTGACCGTGGACCTGCTCCAGGCACGCGCCGGCCCACATGATGAGCCCGGCGAAGAAAAACCCTATCGACAGTACGCCGAACGTCCCGAGCCAAAACGTCCCGAACTGCGCATCGATCAGCAGATTGTCTTGCAAAAACGGGATGCGGAACGGTTTGCCGATCCGAACGCCCAGCGGGTCGCTGCCGTCGATCGGGTTGGGCTCAGCATACTCAAGAGGCTTGGGCGGCAGAGGCTGCGGACCGCCGACTCGGATGCCGTAGGGATCGATATAAGTTGCCATATGCTAACCCTTCGGACCTATTGCAACCACGGAAGATTGTGGATCCAGGGCCAGTGCCACTGCCACAACGCGATGTAGTCCTTGACGAACGGGCCCGCCGTGATGTCCATGAAGTCGCAGTTGATCAGCGTGAAAATACCCCAGTAGTACAACAACCGGTGGATCCCGTACTCGCCGATCGAGTAACCCACGTAATCACGCCAGAAATTGTCCTCCCGCAGCATCTCCACTTTCGGGTTCTTATCCGTGTTGAACGTCCCCAAAATCGCACTCCCGTGCATCATCAGGAACATCGCCCCGAGGAAGAAACCCGTCAGCGCTAGATCGTGCCACGGATTCATGTACCAATTGAAAAACCGCCAACCGTAGTTGGACGTCCACGTCAAGTGCGCCGTGAATCCCAGATCCATCCCCTCGCACCAGCAGCCCATCAAAAACGGACGGACGATCTGTACCGAGGCCCAGGCCGAGATCGCGGTCGCGAACATGACCGGAATGTGGTAGCCCATCTCCAGCTTGCGGCAGATGTCCACCTCGCGCAGCGCCCACGTGCTGAAGGCGATCGTCGCGAAGATCACCGTCAGCTGCCAGGCACCGCCCTGATAAAACGGCGCGACGCCCAGGCCGTACTGCCGGGGCGGCGTGTTCACCGCTCCACGAAGAAGGTCGTAATCGCCTGACTGCCACGAACGGAAGTCGCCGTTCCCGTGGGCCGAGAGCAGCACCGCCGACAGCGCGGCAAGCACCGCGGCCATGCAGATCCATCCCCACAACCCAACGTAAAAACGACCAACCCACATGTCGAAGCCGTCGCCGCCGAAGATCGTCCGATCCAAGATCGTCTTCCCAGGCTTGCGATAATAGCTCTCGATATTCTCGAACTCAGCTAATGTCATATCTGCGAATCCCTATCAAGCAACGCCCTCGGGCGCGACCGACCGAGGGCGAGCGTTGGCGTTGACGACTCGACCCGCGCTGGCTACGAAAGGACGAGAAAGTTACTTCGCGCCCGGTGCCGGTGCGACGGGTGCGGGCTGCAGTTCGGCCTGGGTCGGCGACGAACCGTCCGCGTTGACCGGCTGCCACTGATTGAGACGCGGCGACGCCAGGCACACAAAGTGAATCACAAACGCGACGAACGTCGCGCCAACCAACGACGCACCAATCGTGGCGCGCAAATTATACGGATTGTACGGCCGACGTACATAAACCGGACTGGACATAGACCTTTCCTCCTAGCTAACGGATCGACGCTCGAGCTTCTCGCCGGCGCCCAACAGCGTAAAAACCAACGCCCGAGTTCTTACCAGGGACGCGACACCCAAAGACTGGTATGGCACGCGATGAAGGTAAGCACGTACACCCACACGCCGTAAACCGTGAAACGATGCACGATCCAGTCCGCGTTGTTGAACAGGTCCCGATACACTTCGGGTACGAGATCGTTACGCTCTTCGTAGACGATCGGATCTTCCAAACTTGCCACGATAGACTCCCCCAATGCTCCTAGACTGGCCGCATGGCGGCTCCAGCAAACCGTACCAACCCAGGCTCCCACCAGGCTGTAGTAACTGTTACAAACGCCTGAGGACCCCAAAAACAGCTCGTCAACCCCTCGCTCTCAGGCTCACCTTACAACCAAACGAAACCCCCCGCGCCGAGGCACGGCCGGGCCGGAACGGCGCCCCCTCGGCCACGAGCCTCCTAGGCCGCAGGAGCCCGCGGAAGGATGCCCCTAGGCCGGAGGACCCCGCAGGCCGCAGCCCCCTAAGCCGAGGCCAATCGCCAGTGACGAGCCCGCTCCCGTTCACGCCACAGCCGCGCGTACGCGCCGCCGGCAGCGATCAGGCCGTCGTGGACCCCGCTCTCGACCAGCCTGCCGCGCTCCAGGACCAGGATCCGGTGGGCGTGGCGGATCGTCGAGAGGCGGTGCGTGATCACGATGACCGTCTTGCGGGCGACCAGCGTCTCCACGGCCCCGTGGATCTGCGCCTCGGTGATCGGGTCGACGCTCGCCGTCGCTTCGTCGAGAATCACGATCGGGGCGTCCTTGAGGATCGCCCGGGCGATGGCGATCCGCTGGCGCTCGCCGACCGAGAGCGTCGCACCGCCCTCCCCGATCACCGTCTCGTACCCCTGCGGGAGGCTCAGGATGAACTCGTCGCACCGGGCGGCGCGAGCTGCGGCGCGGATCTCCTCGAGCGTGGCGTCGGGCTTGCCGACCAGGATGTTGTTGCGCACGCTGTCGCGGAAGAGGTACGCGTCCTGGAAGACGACCGCGACGCAGCGCTGCACGTCTTCGGCGCGCATGGCCTTGACGTCGACCCCGCCGATCGCGACCGTGCCGCTCGTCGGATCCCAGAAGCGGGCGATCAGGCCGGCGATCGTCGTCTTCCCGGCTCCGGAGGGCCCGACCAGGGCCGTCACGCTGCGCTCCGGGATCTTGCAGGAAACTCCTTGCAGCACCGGGTGCCCGTCGTACCCGAAGCTGACGTCGCGCAGCTCGATATCGAAGCGCTCGGGAAACGCGCCGGCGGCGGGCTCGGGGAGCGTCGGCGTCTCGAGAATCGCCGAGATGCGCTCGAGGGCCGGCCGCACCGCCTTCAGCCGGAGGTAGGCGTCGGTCGCCTCGATCAGAGGCTGGTAGAGCCGGATGCTCACGACCAGAAAGGCGAACTCGACCGAGACCCGGAGCGAGCCTTCCGCCGCCATCACCGCGCCGATCAGCAGCACCGTCGGGAAGCTCAGCTCGAAGAAGAACCAGGCGATCGCCACGGTCGGAGCCGGGGCCGCCACCGTGGCGAACGAGCGCTGCTTCAAGAGCGTGAGCGCCTCCGTCAAGCGCCCGAAACGCTGGCCCGCCAGGTTGAAGGCGCGCAGGAGCGGCATCGCTTCCACGTATTCCAGGATGCGCAGCATCGCTTCCATGCGCGTGTCGAGCAGGCGCGGGGCGTAGACCGAGGCGGCGCCCTGGGCCAGGAACAGCACCGGGACGGCGAACGGCAAGAAGGCCACCGCGGCGACCGCCAAGTGCCAGTTGAACGCGAACAGGAACAGGACCGCGAACAAGACCAAGGCCAGGCCGCCGGCCAGGTCGTCGACCGCCTGGATGAGGACGTCTTCGACCAGCGTCAGGTCCTGCGTGGTTCGGGCGACCGCCTCGTCCGGGTCGCTGCGCGTGAAGAAATCCAGCGGCAGCGTGCGCAGGTGGCGCGCGACCTGCGTGCGCAGGTCGCAGGTCATGCGCACGATCGAAAGGCGCGTGGCGCGAGAGGCCCGGTCGGCGAGAAAGGCTTGCGCCAGCAGGACCAGCCCGAGCTCGAGCCCGGCGAGCAGGGCCGCCGTCGGCGTCAGGCGGTGCCGCAGCGCGGCCAGGAAGCCGACGTAGATGATCGGGATCTGCAGCGCGGCGCAGAACGCCTCGGCCACGGTGAAGGCCAGCCCCACGCGGAACTGCCGGTCGCCCCAGTCGATCGTCCTGCCCGGCACTTCCGGCGCGCTCGCCGGCCGCTTCGCGAGCGCCTCCGGCGCCGGCGCCAGGGTCGCCTCCAGCTCGCTCATCTGGCCGCCCGCTCCGGGCTCGAGAGCGTCCACTCGAAGGACTTGTTGTAGTCGTGCCACAGGCGGCGGTAGTGCTCGCTCGTGGCGAGCAGCTCGGGGTGCGTTCCCTCGGCCACGACCTTCCCGGCGTCGAGGACGACGATCTTGTCCGCCTCGACCACCGTCGAGAGGCGGTGCGCGATCACGAGGACCGTCTTGTCCCGCGCCAGCGTGGCCAAGGCGTCCTGGATCATCGCCTCGTTCTCGGGATCGGTCGAAGCCGTCGCTTCGTCGAGGATCAGGATCGGCGCGTTCTTCAACAGGGCCCGGGCGACTTGGATCCGCTGCCGCTCGCCCTGCGAGAGCCGCAGGCCGTTACGGCCGACGACGGTGCGGTAGCCCTCCGGCATGGCGACGATGAAGTCGTGGGCGCGCGCCGCCTTCGCCGCGGCGATGACCTGCTCGTCGCTCAGGTCGCGGCGCCCCAGCCGGATGTTCTGAACCACGGTGTCGTCGAGCAGGTAGGCCTCCTGAAAGACGAAGGCGATCCGGTCCATCAAGCGCTCGAGCCGGTACTCCCGCACGTCGCTGCCGCCGATCTGGACGGCGCCGCGGTCGACGTCCCAGAACCTCGCGGCCAGGCGGGCCAGCGTCGTCTTGCCGGCCCCCGACAGGCCGACGACGGCCGTCACGCCGCCCGCCGGGACCGAGAGCGCGATGTCGCGTAAGGCGGCGCGCCCGGAGGCGTCGCTCGAGTAATGGAAGGTGACGTCCTGGAAGCGGATCGACGCGTCGGCGATCTCCTCGCGCGTCCCGGCGTCGGGGAGCGCCGGCTCGGCGAGGATCTCCTCGATGCGCCGCGCGTTGACGCCCGCGGCGACGACCGTCGAGGTCAGCTTCGCCAGCCGCAGCAGCGCCCCCGAAAGCCGCAGGTTGAAGAGTCCGAAGAAGACGAGCGTCGCCAGGCCGACGGCCCCCATCCCGTTGAGGTACAAGCCCAGCGGAATCACGACGAACAGATTGCTGCTGGTCAGCGTCCGCATCAGGCTGGCCGGCAGCGCGGTCGCGTCGACCTGCGCGCGGTAGGCGCTGCGGTACCGTTCGATCGCCGTTTCCAGGACCCGCACGGACTCGTGCGACTGGCCGAACGATTTCTGCAGCACGATCCCGCGCGTGAACTCGGCGGTCGCGGCGTTGACGCGGTCGCGCGCCCGCTCGAACTCGATGCGCTGCTGCTGGGCTCCCAGCACGAGCCGGCGCTGGACCCAGGCCAGGAGCGGGTAGGAGACGATCGAGGCGAGCGCGAGACGCCAGTCGACGACGAAGAATCCGACGACGATCGCGATCGGGATGACGACCGCGGAGACGACCTCGATGAAGTCCTCCGCGAAGAACGCCTGGACGCCGTCGACGTCCTCGATGACGGTGTGCTTGAGCTCTCCGCTCTGGTGCACGTTGAAGAAGCCCAGCGGCACGCTGCCCAGAGCGCTCGCCAGGCGAACGCGAAGGCTGTAACTGGCGCTGACGGCGCCGACCCGAGCCAGAATGCGGCTGGCGAAGAGCAGGGCGAAGCGCACTTCGACCGCTACGACGGCCCACAGCACCCACGGCCGGATCATCAGCCCTTGGGCGCCCGGCTCGAGCACGTTCAAGCCGATGAAGTAGACGATGGCCGCCGGCGCGAGAGCGCAGAACGCGCTGACCGTTCCGAGCACCGCTGCAAAGGTGAAACGCAAGCGCTGTTCCGGTGCCAGACGCCACAGCGCAGCCAGGCTGCCAATCAGCCTCAGGTCGTGCATCCCGTTGCCATTATAGCCGGTGTCGCGTGCTTTCCTTGTTTTCCCCGCAGAGAGCGGCCAAGCGAGCAAACCACCCCGCGCCGGGCGCGTTCAGGGTCGCTTCCAGATCGGTCGGGCCGCCGGCACAACGCAGCGAGGGATGGCCGCTGGGCCACCCCTCGTGCGCGTTGAAGCCTTTGCCCTAACGATTGCGCAGCTTGGCGTTTGCTTCCCGATATGCGTTGTTCAGCCAACCGTTGGCCACTGGCATGACCAGTGCTGCCACAAAGCCGGGGAACACGAGGATCCAAAACCATGCCGGCGGACCAGGATAGCTGCTGTAGTAGTACGGATGACCGCCTTTTTGAACGTCATACGCCGCTAAAGCAACTTGCTGTACGAGCGCGATCAGAGCCGGGATGCCGATCCCGACCGGACCGAGACCACGCAAGATCGCCTTCATACCTTTGGATGACGGACTCATGCCTCCCAACCCTTCCTTACTTGGGCGATCGGCGCGAACGCCAACGATTAGCGACGGCCGGAGTTCTTGACGCTTCCGTCGGCGACGAAGACCACGACGGCGGCGACGACGCTGCTGAACACGAGGATCCAGAACCAAGTCGGCGGGCCAGGGTAGCCGCTGTAATAGTAGGGATTACCGCCCTTTTGCGGATCATACTCGGCGAGCGCGATCCCGGCTTGGTGAGCAGCCACAAGCAACCCGAACGCTGCCGCACCCATCACGCCTAGAACGCGCAAGATCGCCCTTTGAACCTGGGACAACATTCTGCGCAACTTTCCTTTCTCAAGAAGAGGAGCCGTCGGCGCAACGAGCATTTCATCTTGCGGAAACCGACGAGCTTTCCAAGACCACTCCTACTGCAGGCTAGCACGGCGGCGGGCTGGGCGGGTGTAGCCTGCGCTACTGAGGCCGGCCCGAGCGAGGCGCCGGCCGGGTCTCCCCGCCCGCGGGAGCCGCAGCCTGGTAGCCGTAGCTACATTCCCCCTGTGCTATGCTCAGAGGGACACAGGGGGAGACTCGATGGAAGCCACTTTCGGCACCGTATTCGTCGCGATGTTCATCATGGTCTCAACGATCGTTTTCTCGCCGATCCTGGCCCTCATCCCGTGGCCGTGGATCGATCCCGAGGACGCCCGCTAGCCGTCTCTTTCAGCGGCCCGCGCCGTAGCGGGCCACGAGCTCCTCGACGATCGCGCCGGTGACGCCGGTCCCACGCTCCCGCGCCAGGGCTTCAGCCTCGGCGCGGAGTTTCTTGTTCACCGAGACGCGCACGAAGAAGGGGACCCGCTTGAGCGCCAGCTCGGCCAAGGCTTTCGCCTCGTCGCTCCAGGCGAGCATGCTGTTGCGGCCCTTGCCGCTCTCCGTGACGATCTCCGAAGCCGTCGCCAGCATCGCCTTGGTCGTCGAGTCCGAGCGCTGGGGCGGGACCGCCGAGGTCGGCAGGTTCGCGAAGAGCATGTCGAAGAGCGCTTGGCAGACCGTCTGCAGGAGCCACACCGCTCCGGCATAGCCCATGTACGGGGTCCCGGTCGAACGCCGCACCACCGCCCCCGGAAACGAGACCTGGACGAAGAGCGACGGCAGCTTCTCCTGGGCGATGATCATCCGCTCGTTGATCGAGCCGAAGACCATCATCGGGCTGGGGCTCGCCGCGAGCAGCGCCGCCCGGACTTCCGGGCTGGGCGTCGCTTGGGGACCTGCCCGATAGGCGCTGAAGCTCACCGGCAGCCCCAGTTCGCCGCCCAGGTAGCTCTCCAGGCCGTCCTTATACGTCGGAGGCGCCACGATGGCGATCGGCATGTCGGCGAAGAAATCGCTGTGCGTCGAACGCCAGATGTCTTGCCACGCCGCAAGCGTCGTCTTCTTCTCTTGCTTGATGAACGCCTCAGCCTGCGCCTCGAGCCCGAGGGCCGCGCCCAGCTCGCGCAAGAACGTCGTCGTGCGCTCCAGACCGAAGGGCGCGAAGAACGTCGGCAGCCCGATCTCGCGCGCCAGCGACTTGCCGTACTCCTGATACATGACGATCGTCGCGTCGGCGTCGGTCAGGTGCGGCGTGTCGTAGCTGTTCGACTCGAACGGATAGACCAGGTTCACGTTCGCCCCGATCCCCGCCAGCAGCCGCTTGATCTCCGCCAGGTCGCTGTACGAGTTGAAGTTCCCGTAGGTCGGCCCGATGACGTTCACCGACGGACCCGGCGCCTTGGCTCGCGGCGGCGCGGCCGCGGGACGCACGAAATGCGCGCGATGCTCCCACAGGAACAGCAGCGCCCGATCGCGCGCCTTCCAATCGTCGTCGTCGAGCGAGTGCGAGTCGAAGAACAGCGCCGAGCCCTTGATTTCCTGGTCGGCCGTGGTCCAGCTCGCGCCGATGAGCTCGGAGACCGGCGTGCTGACGATGAACACCTGGCGCCCGCCGGCGGCGGCGCGCTCGACCTTCTCCTTGACCGCTTCCAGCGTCCCGGCGATCGCCACCTCGTGCTCGGAGAGCTCCGAGCAGGTCACGTTCTCCAGATACGGGATGCAGTCGGTATAGTTGATCACCGCCACTGCCGGCATCACGTGGCAGCCGACCGGGCCGTCGAGCACCACGTGGCCGTCGCGCAAGGCCGCGAAGACCTGCATCGCACCGGTGTCCCCGCCGGCGTGGTCCAAGTCCGTCACCCGCCTGCCGATCGGCGAGTTGACGACGTCCGAAGGCAGCTCTTTGTTCTGGAAGTTGGCGCGGATCCGAGACATCGCTACTCAAACGCTCCCTGGGAGGCGACTACTTCGGTCAGATCGATCGCACCCGGCGGCACGGTCTCTTCTCGGGGCGCGGGCTCCTCGCTGAAGAAACGGGCGATCCTCTCGTAACGCTCCTTGCGACGGTACGTCTGCACGACCAGCTGCAAGATGTTCGAGGCGCCCTCCGCCAGCATCAGCGAGCGCGTCGCCAGCGCGTTGGTGTCGTAGATCGCCGGAATCCCGAGCTTCTTGGCATAGGCGCAGATCGTCGTCGTCGTTCCGACGATCAAGTCGTACGAATGCTCCGAGAGCGCCGAGATCTCCGCGTCGAAATTCGCCTTGTAGAGCACCGAGCAGCCGTGCTCGCGCAGCCATCCTTCTTCTTCGCGCGCCAGCGGGTTGGTGTTCACCGCCGTCGCCAGGTAGGGAACGCGCGCGCCGGCCTCGATCAGCAGGCGGACCAGCATGAACTCGTGGCCGTCGTAGCCGGCGACGAGCATCGTCAGACCGCTCAAGGGATAATCCGCCAGCGCCGCGCGAACTGCGTCGCGCTCCTCGCTCGCCACCCGCTCGACGGTCGCCGGGTCGAGCGAGAGCGCCTCCCCGACCGCGCGGATCCACTTGTACGTCCCGTCGATCCCGACCGGAGCGCCGTCGACGAAGGGCAGCCCCTGCTTCATCTTCATCCGCTGCACGCTCTCGCTGTAAAACGGATGCAGCGGCGCGTTGAGCGCCCCGTCGACCATGGCGACGTAGTCCGACCAGCGCGGACCGGGAACGTGCGTGTTCACGTGCGTCCCGATCTTGCGCAGCACTTCGTCGATCTTGATCGGATCGCTCGGAAACACTTCGCCGATCAGATTCACCCCGGCCCGCGCCTTGCGCTGCGGAGGCAGGCGCCAGGTCAGCGCGTCCACCACGATGTCCTTCGCCTTGGCGTGGGTGTGAACGCTGTAGGCCGGCAGCGGAACGTAGATGATCTCCGTGTTCCCGATCTGCTTGGGCAGGAGCTCGAAGGGCAGACCCACCGTGTCGGAGACGCACAGCGAGAGGATCGGAATGATCGCGGGCGAGTGCTTCTCCGCCATCTCCGTGACCATCGCGCGCAACTCGTCGAACAGCGACCCCTTCGCCCAGATCTCCGAGCTGACGCCGGGCGAAAAGATCGGGCGGTTCGCCACGTAGAAATGGGCTACGAAGGTGTGACCGTAGAGGCACCCGTCACCGCTGGAGATCACGATCGGCATCGCGTCTTCCATCCGCAAGACGTTGCGGATCGCCCCGAAGGCGGGACACATCGAGGACGGCTGTTTGCTCACCTTGCAATCTCCGGATCCACGCGCACCATCCCTTTGTCGCACACTCCCAGAGCCCCGTCAACGCGCGGGATCACCGCGGGATCACCGCGCCGCCGAGCGGCGAGCTCCCGGCAGCACGGCCGGCAAGGATAGACGCCGCCGTCCGACCAACGAAACGCGAGAAACCGAGAACTCGACAGGCACTGAAACATTGACGATTCTCAACTGGATTCGTGTCGCGGTCATCCTGGTGGGGTGCGGCCTTTTCGCCGTCTCCTGGAAGGTGGAACGCTTCCAGTGGGGCTCGGAGGGGCATTCCCCGATCCGCGACGCCAACGCGTTCAGCCTGCGCCTCCTCGGCTCCATCCTGGTCATCGTCTGCCTGATGACCTGGGTGATCGCCTACGGACCGGTCGATTTCGGACAGCCCTACCGCGGGCATTGAACGAGAGCCGCGCAGGTCTTCGCCGCTCCGCAGCGGCGGGCGGCCGCCACGATCGAGGATGGCTCTTTTCGAGCCGTGAGCAGTCTAAGGAGGACCGAAGAGTCCCCCGAACCCGCGCGTCGGTGACTTGCATCCTGGACCCGGAACGCGTGCAAGCGGGATAACGAGGGTGAGGGCACTCGTCCGCAGACCGCCGCGGTTTCTTTTTCCAGCGTTGAGGACGGCATGACTCAGAACACCCAGACCCCGTACACCGAAGCGCCGGTGACCACCCCCGGAGGATTCGCCAGCGTCGAATTCGCCGAAAACCCCGAGCCGCGCTGCGCCTGCTTCCTGCTGCTCGACACCTCGGGCTCGATGCAAGGCGCCCCCATCGCCCAGCTCAACAGCGGGCTCCAATCCTTCAAGGACGAGCTGCAGTCCGACGCCCTCGCCGCCAAGCGCGTCGAGATCGCCATCCTCACCTTCGGCGGCGACCCGCGCCTGGTGAGTGATTTCACCGATGCCGCCAGCTTCGATCCGCCCCAGCTCTCCGCCGCGGGCCTGACCCCCATGGGAGCCGGGATCTGGGACGCCCTCGGACGGCTCTCCGCCCGCAAAGACATGTACCGCAGCAACGGGATCGCCTACTATCGCCCTTGGGTCTTTCTCATCACCGACGGCGAGCCCAGCGACGACTATCAGAGCGCCGCCAAGGAAGTCCGGGCCGGCGAGGCGCGCGGGGCCTTCTCCTTCTACGCCGTCGGCGTCAGCGACGCCAACATGCAGAAGCTCGCCGAGATCGCACCGCCCAACCGCCCGCCGGTCAAGCTCGACGGCCTGCGCTTCCGCGACCTCTTCGTCTGGCTCTCCAAGTCGATGCGCACCGTCTCGCGTTCGACCATCGGGCAAAACGTCACCCTCGACGCGCCGGGCTGGATCACGACCCAGGCGTGAAGCAGCCTTGCCAAAGTCCCTCCACCTGAACGGTCGTACGCCGTCGCGGCGGCGGCGTGGTATGTTGACGGCGCCATGAGCACGGTCAAGGGCAGGGGCGACTCCTTTCCGCTGCAGATCGCGATCGTCGCGGTCGCGGTCGCGATCGCCGGGGCGGCGGCGGCGTTCGAGCTGACGATCTTCCGGCACGGGCTGGGCGGCTCGCTCGGCACGCTCGGCACCGTCCTGCTCGTCGCGGGGGGCACGCTCGCGGCGCTGCTGACGATACGGTCCGTCCCCAACTTGAGCCCGGAGCACGCCAGGGCTTGGACGTGGCTGCTGTTCGCTTCGCTCGTCTATTTCGCGCTCGCCTCGCTGATCGCCGAGCCGCTCTACGAGTCGGGCACCTTCGCCCTGGGCGCGCCGCGCACGGTGACGGCGCAGCGGCAGATCGATCGCGCCCAGGCCGACATCGAGCGGATCGCCAAGGGGCGCGCGCCTTCCGGTTACACCGAGGATCAACGCTGGTCGATCGCCGTCGATCGTTCGGAGATCAAATCGGCGCAGGCCGATCTCGTCTACGCCCGCGCCGTCAAAGACAACGAGCAGGTCTACCCGCAATATCCCGTGGGCGGCGAGCCCGCGCCCTACCTGCAGCACCTCCGCCGGCTCGTCGACTGGGCCAAGGCGCACCGCCAAGCTCAGGGCTATCCGGTCTACGAGCCGCTCCCGGCATATCTGCTCGCACCTTCGGCGTATGCCGCGCGCATCGCCGCCGCGCGGTCCCAAGCCGCCGGAGCGAAGGCCCAAATCGCGCTCTGCGCGAGCGGGTCCGCGGCCGGCTATCGCGGCATCAGCGCGCCCGAAGCGATCAAGGGCTGTCAGGACGACTGGCTGCACGAAGCGCAGCAGCACGAAGCGAGCGCCGCCTCCGACCAGAAGCTGCTCGACTTCGAGCGAAAGGCGCTCGCGAGCGTCGCGCCCTAAATCAGCGCGACCGGCTTGAACTGAGCGAGCGCCGCGCGAGTGGTCGGAATCTCGATCCGGCCGTCGTAGATCGCCCGATAGATCGCCGTCATGCGCGCGCGCGTCGGGCCGATCACGCCGCGCATCGCCGGTGAATCGGTCAGGCCGATCGCACCGTCGCGCAGACCCATTTCGATCGTGCCGCTGAAGTCTTTCTGCGCAACGGTCTCCACGCAGATCCGGTAGACCGCGACGTCGATCCGCTTGACCACGCTGGTCAAGACCTTCCCGGGGGCCAAACTCTCCTGATCGTAGTTCACGCCGATGACGTAATCCCCGGGGCGCGACTTCACTTCCTCGAAGGCGCCGAGCGCGGCCAGTCCTGCCGCAGCGACGACGACGTCGGCACGATCGTCGAACAGCTCCCGCGCGATCTGACGCCCTTTGAATTGGTTCGTGAACGAGCCGGCGTACTTGACGAGAACCTTCACCGCAGGATCCGCCTCGAGCGCGCCCGCCCGGTAGGCGCTCTCGAACTTCCTCGATTGCGGGATGTCCTCGCCGCCCAGGAACCCGATCGTCTTGGTCTTGGTCACCAGCGCCGCCAGCGCTCCGGCGAGAAAGGCGCCGTCCTGCTCCCGGAAGATCACCGAGGTGATGTTGGGGACGTCGGCGACGGCATCGATCAGCGCGAAGGAGCGCTTCGGCCAGCGGCGCGCCACGCCGACGAGGTCGTGCGCCATGTCGATCCCGATCGCGATCGACTCGTCGGTGTTCTCTGTCGCCAGCAGCATCAGGTTCGAGAAATAGTTGCCTTCGGTCCGCGAATCCAGCACGTTGATCCGCACGCCCAAGCGGCTCTGCGCTTCCTTCAAGCCCGTGTACGCGCCGTCGTTGAACGACTTGTCGCCCAAACCGCCCATGTCGGTCACGAGCCCAATGAGCGGCCCGCTGGGTGCCACGCTCGCCCGATTGCAGCCGGTAAACGAAAGAGCTAAAAGGGACGCGCTGACGAGCGCGGCGATGAGGGGCCTCAAGATGCTGGTTCTCCGTTGGACTGCGGCTTACTGTGCTGCTACCCCGGCGGCGGCCGGTTTCCTGGGCGCGGCGCGTCCTCTGCCGCCTACGGCGACGCTTCGCTCGGCAAGGGCGCGAACAGCGCCCCGGCCGATTCGGGAACGGGCTCGACGCCGGCCGGGCGGAGGTGGCGGATCAACCAGTGCGCGATCGCGCGCAGGCGCAGCACGCGGTTGCGCGGGCGGCCGCCGCGCGCGAGGCCGTGACCGTCGCCGCTGAAACGCACGAACTCGACCTTGCCGCGGCCGAAGCGCCGCAAGAGCGTGAAGAGCTGCTCGCCCTGATCGATCGGGCAGCGATAGTCGCGCTCCGAATGCTCGATCAGGAGCGGGACCTGGATCGCGGCGGCGCTGCGCAGCGGAGAGTTCTCGAACAGCTTCCGCCCGCCGTCGGCCAAGGACGAGCCCACCTCACCTTCGAGGAACCAGCCGAAATCCGAGGCGCCGACTTCGCTGACGAAGTCGTTGACGGCGCGCATCGAGACGCCGCACGCAAAGCGCTTGCTGCGCGCGAGCAGCCAGGTGGTCATGAAGCCGCCGTACGATCCGCCGGCTAACGCGAGACGCGAGCGGTCGACCGGGGCGTTGGCGACCAGCGCGTCACACAGGTCGAGCACGTCCGACGCGTCGATGCCGCCCCAATCCCCCACGTTCGCATCCGAAAACGCCTGGCCGTACGTTTGGCTGCCGCGCGGGTTGCCGTAGCCGACGCCGATCCCGTGCGACGCGAGCATTTGAAACTCGAAGAAGAACGCGAACCCGTAGGCGAAGTGCGGCCCGCCGTGGACCTGCAAGACGTAGGGCGCGCCCGCCGTCTGGTCGGGATCCAGCACGAACAGGTCGAGCGGCGTTCCGTCCTTGGCCGGCGGCCGCAGCCGCCGCGGCGCGCGCAGCGCGCGCTCCTCCAGCCAGGGATTGCAGTCGGTCACGATCGCTTCACTACCGAAGCGATCGACGGTCGCAAGCTCGCTCGGACGGAGCGGCGTCGAGAAAGCGAACGCGAGCGCATCGTCGCCGGCGAGCGAGAAAGCCAGGACGTTGCGTTCGCCTCCGGCGACGATGCGGTGCCGCGCTCCGTCGCGCGCGAAGGCCGCGATCGAACAGGCGCCTTCGCTCGCCAGCAGCACGTACAGCTCGCGGTCGTCCGCCGACCAGAGCGGCGCCTGCCGGCCGCCGCCGCCGAGCACGTCGTTGAGCACGTAATCCGCCGCGGGCCGGTCGAGCGCCGCCGAGAGCGAACGCGGCGCGCCGCCTTCGGCCGGCATCACCAGCAGCTCGAGCGAGTAACGGAAGCCGAGATCGTCGCCGCGCTCGTGACCCAGGAAGGCGATCTCGCGGCCGTCGTGCGAGAAGGCGGGAAACGTGCTCGGGCCGCGCGACGACGTCAGTTTGCGCGGCGCGCCGCCGGCCGCGTCGACGACGTAGAGGTCTTCGTAGAGCGCCGTCTGGGGGGCGCCGATTTGGGCGGAGAACGCGAGCCGCATTCCGTCGGGCGACCAGGCCGGCCCGTGCACGTCGAAGTCGCCGAAGGTGATGCGGTGCGGCTCCTCGCGCGACTCGAGCTCGTGCACGAAGAGGTGCTTGCGGCGTCCGTCGAGCAGGCCTTCCTCGTCGTTCTTGAACGGCAGGCCGCGGATGTGCCGCGCGCCGCTGGGAACGTCGAGCGCGATGCGGGCGGTCGCCGGATCGAGCGGCGTCACCGCGGTGAACGCCAGCGCCGCACTGTCGCCGCGCCAGGCCAGCGCCGTTATCGCATCGTACGCCGGCGTCACGGGCTGCGCTTCGCCGCCTCCCGTCGGGATCACGAAGACGCGCTTCCCTCCTCCGCGCTCGCCGACGAAGGCGAGGCGCGTGCCGTCGGGCGAGACGCGCGGCATGCGGTCGCGCGGCCCCGTCGTGAACGCAGCGGCAGGGCCGGCGCGCACGGACCAGATCGCGGTGCGCGTCTCGTTCCCGTCTTCGTGATAGGTCGCGAGCGTGTAGAAGATCCGTCCGTCGGGAGCGCGCTGCGGCTCGGTCGGAATGGCGAGCCGGTACAGATCCGCCGGGACCAGCGCTTTGCGTTCGCTCACTTTCCGAACGTCTGCGCGAGCGCGTCGAAGAGCACTTGCGCTTCGCGCTGCTGGAAGGAAGCGCTGGCGAGGAGCCGTTCTTGCGTCGGGTTCGAGACGAAGCCGAGCTCGACCAGAACCGCCGGCACGCGCGCCTCGTTCGTCACCGCCAGGTCGCGCGCGCGGAACTGCGACTCGCCCAAGTGCAGCGTCGCCAAGTGCGCGCGCACCGCGTTCGCCAGCGGCACGGAGTTGGGCCGCAGCCAGAAGACGCTCGTCCCGCGCGCATTCGGATCGAGCGACGAATCGGCGTGGAGCGCGACGAACGCCGTCGCGCCGAGGCGGTTCGCGAGGGCCGCGCGAGCGCGATTGTCCAAACGCTTGTCGGTCGCGACGCGGTACGGCTGCGCGTACGAGCGCGTCAGCACGACCTTGGCGCCGGCGCCGCGCAGACGTCGCGCCAGATCCTCGCCGACGGCGAGCACGACGACGGCCTCCTGGACGCCGTCCGGCCCGACCGCGCCGACGTTGAGCGGGCGCCCGTCCGGGTAGCGGGTCGCATGTCCGGGATCCAGCACGAAGAGCGTTCCGCGGAGCGAGGTTTGGGCTGCGGCGGGCGCTCTCTCGCCCAGCAAGAGCGCACATGACAAGGCGGCGAGCGTTAAAAGGGCCTTAAGCTGCATGACCGGGACGCTTCCTTGCGAGGAATCACTAAATCCTCGTTCGTATGTGACTTCTGCGTGAATCGGACAGCGTTTCTCATCTCGGGAGCCTCCGCCGTCCTCGCCCCGCGCTTCGCTGCTGCGAGCTCGCTGGAGGGCACGATCGAGCGTGCCGCCGCCGCTTCGACCGGCGTCGTGGGCGTCTACGCGCGCCGCATGGGGCCGGGCGATCCGATCAGCTACGATGCCGACGAGCGCTTTCCGTCTGCCTCCACGATCAAGCTAGTCATCCTGACGTCGCTTTTTCAAGCGGCCGAGCGCGAGCCGGGATTGCTCGACCGCTCGCTCTCCGTGCGCGCGGAGGATTTCGTCGGCGGCTCCGAGGTGATGGACGCTTACAATCCCGGCGACCGCGTGCGCCTCTCGACCCTGGCCCGCGCGATGATCGAACAGAGCGACAACACGGCTTCGAACGCGCTGATCACGTTCCTCGGCTTCGAGCGCATCAACAAGACCGCGCGCGACGCCGGCATGTCCCGCACGCAGCTGCGGCACCACTTCGTGGACTACACGGCCGTCGTCCAGAACCGCAACACGACGACAGCCCACGACATGGCGACGCTGCTCTACCAGATCGAGCGCGGCGCGCGCGAGGGGCTGCCGACCGTCGCCATGCCGCAGTCGTGCCGAGCGATGATCGACATCCTGCTGCGCCAAGAGGACCGTGACAAGATCGCCCGCGGGCTGCCGCACGGCGTTCCGGTCGCGAACAAGAGCGGCGAGGTCGACGGCGTGCGCAACGACGTTGCGATCGTCGATCCCTACGGCGCCTCGCCCTACGTGATCGCCGTGCTCACGAAGGACCTCGCCGATTTTTCGGAGGGGAACATCGCGATCCGCCAGATCGCGAAAGCCGTGCACCGCGCGCTCTACGCCGGTTCCACGTAGAGCGCGCGAGCGGGCGCCTCAGACGCCGAGCCCGTCGTTCCGCTTGAGGATCTCGCTCAGGAACCAGCGCTGCTTCTGGTGGACCTGCACGAGACGGGTGTAGAGGTCGGCCGTGCCGATGTCACCCAGCCGCGTAGCCTCCTCGGCGTCGGCGTGCATCTCGGCGATGACGCGCGTCTCGCCCTCGACGGCCTCCTCGACCGCAGCGCGCGCCGACTTCTCGCCGCTCGAAAGCGGGACGGTCGCCTGCGGCAGATACGCGCTCGGATCGGAGAGCGGCTTGCCCTCGATCATCAGCGTGCGCTCCGCGAACTCGTCGAGCTCGGCGAGCGTCGCGGTCGCGTGCTCGTCGAAGAGCAGATGCAAATCGCGGAAATGCGGGCCGTATGTGTTCCAGTGGTACTTCTTGTAATTGAGGTACATCACGAGCGCGTTCGCCTGCTGGCGGTGGAGCGCCGCGACCAGCGCCGGCGCGCCCGCGAAAGCCGTTGGAGAGGTCGTATTCGCCATAGTACCTTTTCCGACATCACGAGACCGCCGGCGGTTGCAGGCAGGGCTCAGGACCGAGGCGCGACCGGTTCGATCGTGACTTGCTCGATCGCGTCCCCGACGCGGATCGCGTCGACGACGTCCTGCCCTTCGACAGTCTGCCCGAAGACCGTGTACTGCTTGTCGAGAAAGCGCGCGTCGTCCAGACAGATGTAGAACTGCGAGCCGGCCGAGTTCGGGTTTTGGGCGCGCGCCATCGCGACCGTGCCCTTCTTGTGGGGATGCGCGTTGAACTCGGCATCGAGGTTGTAGCCGGGGCCGCCCGTGCCGTTGCCCTTCGGGCAACCGCCTTGGATGACGAAGCCGGGCTCGACGCGGTGAAACGTCAGCCCGTCGTAGAATCCCGCGCGCGCCAGCTTGATGAAGGCGGCGGAATGTTGGCGCGCCTCGCGCGGATAGAAACGGAAGACGATATCTCCCTTTTTGGTTTGAATTCGCGCCTGGACGTTCTCGGCCTCACGAGCGAGGGCGTCGAGCTCGGCCCCGCTGGGTTTGGTGTGCGTCGCCATGATTTCTCCGGTGCAGCTTGAGGGGGTGGGGTCGATGAGCTCCGGGGCTTTGGTCACGGCGCGGCCCAACACCTGTCCGCTCGCGAGTGCCGCCAATTTCCCTCTTCGCGTCAGTTTTTTGAAACGCGCTTCCTCGCGCAAGGCCGCTGAACGGTCCGGGACCTCCCACCAGGCTCGCAGGCAGAACGGCAGCCGCGAGCGGACGTAGCGGGACCCTTCGCCGCGCTGGTGCGCGGCAAGCCGCCCCGCCAGATCGCCGGTCCAACCGGTGTAGAGCGAGCCGTCGCGGCAAGTTAAGACGTAAACGAAGTGCATGGGCGGCTGGTGCATTTGAGTGACCGCGTCACTTGATGAGGAGACGTGCGTTTCGAGGTGCCCTCGAAGGGGAAACAGCTATGCGAAGCAATGCTCGACAAGGACGCGGTGCTCGAATTCCGGGTTTTGCCGCAACCTCACCTGTGTGCCGTCGTGCGGCAAGGCGTCGCAGATTTTGCGCGGGCCCACGGAGTTGCTGACGAGGACCTGACGCATATCCTCACCGCCTTGGGCGAAGCCCTCGCGAACGCGATCGAGCACGCCGGGGGCGAGGAGCCGATCGATCTGCAGGTCCGGGTCGGCAGCGACCGGATCGTGGTGACCGTCCAGGATAGCGGCGTCGGGTTCCCGAGCGAGCTCATGAGCCCGCCGCCGGACCTGCCGGACCTGCCGGAACCCAGCGCCGAGCGCGGCCGCGGCCTTCCGATCATGCGTCGATGTACGGACATTTTCGCGATTCGCAGCCTGCCGGGTCGCGGCACGGCAGTCGTCCTCGGCCGCTACCTCAGCAAGGCCGCTTCCGGCTCGTCCCGAGGGCGGGGGGTCGCCTAGGGCCGTGACCCCTATCACCGGTGCTCGCGGCCCCGGCGAGACAGAATGGAGAGGTAACCGCAGAGCCTGAGGTAGCGTTGTTCGAATCCGTCGTCGAGCGTGATGATTTCTGTTCGCTCGCCCCGATCGGCTGGCTGCACCACAAGATGCAGGACAGCTTTTTCCTCGTCGTGGGAACGGGTTCGTGCCAGGGCTTCCTGCAGACGGCCCTGGGCGTCATGCTCTTCGCCAAGCCTCGCTTTGCGACGGCCGTCCTCGATGAGGACGACCTCGGAGGCGCCGATACGTTCACCGAGCTGCTCCCGATCGCCGAGGCGGTCGTCGCCGAGCACCATCCCCGGGCGATCTTCCTGGCCTCGACCTGTTCTCCCGAGATCTTGAAGATGAACGTCGGCGGCTGCGCCGCCCCGCTGGAAGAGCGGCTCGGCGTGCGCGTCTACCCCTGTCGGCTGGACGGTTTCGACCCGGCCTACACGATGGGCGAGGACCACGTGCTGATCTCGATGCTCGAGCGCGCGCCGCGGACCGAACGGAAGAACCTGGTGATCCTGGGCTGCCTCTCGGCGCTCGAGGAGGCCGAGGTCCGCGTCGAGTGCGCCGCGATGGGTCTCCCCGCGCCCGAGTTCCTGCCTGCCGAGAGCGCCCTCGAACTTCCCGCCGTCGGGCCGAACACGGTCCTGGCCGCGGTCTATCCCTATCTCTACGGGGCCGTCTCGTACGCGCAGCGCGAGCGCGGCTGCGCCCTGCACGCTTCGCTCTTCCCTTACGGACCCGACGGCGCGCGCGCGTTCTACGAGTCGCTCGCCAAGGCGTTCGGAAAGACGGTTTCCTACGCGGAGCGCGAGCGTCAGGCCTGGGAAGCGCTCGGCTCGCAAACCGAAGCGCTGCGCGGCCGCAGCATCGCCTTCTGTTCGGACGCGATGCTCGAGCTGCCGCTGGCCCGCACGCTGCGCGCGGCCGGCGCGCGCATCGCTCTCATAGGCACGCCTAATCTCTACAAGAAGTTCCACGCCGCAGAACGGGCCGCGCTCGAGGGCGTCGAGATCCTCGAGCGGCCCGACCGCTTCGAACTCTTCGCCCGCTTCGCCGCCGCCAAGCCCGATCTCGTCGTCGCCAATCTGAACGTTGCGAACCCGTTGGAAGGGATGGGGTTCGCGGTCAAGTGGTCGACCGAGCTGACCTTCCAGCCGATCCACGGCTTCGGCGGCGCCTCCACGCTCTTCGGAATGTTCGCCGGCACGCTGCGCCGTCACGAAACCTTGGCTCGCCGCCGCGAGGCCGAAGGCGGCCCCGCCTCCCCCCCGATCGACCTCGACTACTTCCGTCTCCCCCATGGGGCCCACCGATGAGCGGGCCGGGGTCCCGCGCGCAGCGTCGCGCGGGGGCGCGCAGCGCCGTTTTCGGCGCAACGTGCCGAAAGCGGCGCGGAGTGCCAAGCCACACGCGAAGTGGGTGGCTTTCAAAATGAAACTCGCGATTTGGAGTTACGAGGCGCCGGCGCACGTCGGCGTCTCCAAGGCGGCGGCTTCGTTCGCGAAGGTGCACTGCGTGCTGCGCGCCCCCAAGGGCGACGGCTACGGAACGATCATGCTGGCGATGTTCGAGCGCCTGGGCGTCGTCGCGCCGCTCTCGGTCTGCGCGATGTCCGAGGCGACCCTGGCCGGCGCGTCCGCGGATCTGCCGGTGCTGTTGCGCGAAGTCGACGCCCGGCACAAGCCCGAGACGATCGTCGTGACGCGCAGTGCGACGGCGAGCGTCCTCCAAGAGCCGCTCGAAGGCGAGGTCTCGGTCATGCGGCCCGGCGAGTTGAACGCCGAGATTTTCTTCGCCTCGGCTCACCCGGTCCGCGACACCGAGACGAGCGCCTTCGCGCTGACGACGCGCGAGCTGGTCGCGCACTTCGCCCAAGACGCGCCGCGCAGCGCGGGACCTTCGGTGAACATCATCGGACCCTCGCTGCTCGGTTTTCACGATCACTCGAACGTCGCGTCGCTGCGCCGCGACCTCGCCAAGCTCGGCATAGAAGTCAATGCGGTCGTGCCGCTCGGCGCCTCGCCGGAAGATATCCGCGGGATCGGCCGGGCCTGGGTGAACGTGCCGCTCGGCCACGAGCTCGCCCAGCCGACGCTCGACTACCTCAAGGAACGCTTCGGAACGCCGTACGTCGACGAGCTGCCGTTCGGCGAGGCGGGGACGACGCGTTTCCTGCGCCGGCTCTGCGCGCTTTGCGAGATCCCCGCCGAGCGGATCGCGGAGGCCGCTCAAGAAGCCAAGCTCTCATGGTACTCGCGAACGGTCGACGCGCACGCGCTTTCGTCGAAACGCGTTGCGGTTTTCGGCACGCCTACGACGGCGGCCGGGATCGCTCGCGTCTTGCATGACGAGCTCGACATGCAGGTCGAGTTTGTCGGGACGTACGTCCTCGACTGGGCCGGCTGGCTGCGCGCGCGGGTCGCGGACATCACCTCGAACGTGCTGATCACCGACGACTACCGCGAGGTCGCCCGCGCGATCGACGAGACGCGGCCGGACATCATGTTCGGCTCGCAGATGGAGCGCCACTCGGCAAGCGCCCTCGGGCTGCCCTGCGCCGTCATCTCGCCTCCGGCCCACATCCTCAACTTCCCGCTCGGCTACGCGCCCTTCGCCGGCTACGACGGCGCGAACCACATCGGCGACCTGGTCAACCAGACGCAGGTCCTCGGGCTCGAGCACCATCTCATCGAGATGTTCGGACCGCGCGGCCAGGGGCGCTTCGCCGAGGCCGCACCCGAACCGGAGCGCCGCACCCCGCCGGAGACGCTTCCCGTTCCGGCCGCGGCCCAGCTCCTGGATCTCACCGCCCCCAAGGCCGGCGACGCGCCGCTGCACTGGGACCGCAGCGCCGAGAAGCTGCTCGGACGCGTCCCCTTCTTCGTGCGCAAGAAGGCGCGGGAACTCGTCGAGAAGTATGCGCGCGATCACGACATTGTTGCGATCGATGAGAGCGTAGTCGTGCGCGCACGGGAGCACGCGGGCAAATGAAGGCAGAGCCGAAGGGGACGGTCCTGCAAGATTCGGCGCGCTCGACGGTCGAGACGGTCGGCCACTTGGCCGTGATGATGCTCCCCTTCGCCAACCGGCAGAACGGCGCCGCGCGCATCAACGCGTCGCTGCGCACGTTCGCCAAGCCGGGAACGTGGTTCGCGCCGATGTGGGCCATGCTGGTCGGCTGCGTCGCCTCGGGCAACGCGCATTGGGACCTCGGCTCGATCGGCAAGATCCTGCTCGGGATGATCCTCGCCGGGCCGCTGCTCTGCGCGTTCTCGCAGGTCGTCAACGACTGGTTCGACCGCGAGGTCGATCGCATCAACGAGCCCAACCGCCCGACGGCGGCCAACGCGCTGGCGCCGGCGACGGTCCTGATCGTCGCGCTCGCGCTCGGCGCCGCCGCGCTCGGTCTGGCCGCGTATCTCGGCACGCTCGCGAGGCCGCCCTCGCTCTCCGTTCTGTGGCTGTCGCTCGGCGGACTGCTGCTGGCGCTCGCCTACAGCGCGCCGCCGCTGCGCCTCAAGGCGCGCAACGGCTGGCTGGCCAACGGCGCCTGCGCCTTCGCCTACGAGGGCTTCGCCTGGATCGCCGGCGCGGCGATCTTCGGTCACGTGACGACCGGGACGCTCGTGCTCGCCTCGCTCTATTCGCTCGGCTCGCACGGCCTGATGACGCTCAACGACTTCAAGAGCTACGAGGGTGACAAGCGCTTGGGGCTTCGCTCGCTCCCGGTCATGCTCGGCCTCCCCGGCGCCTTGCGCGCCGCCTTCGCCTTCATCGACGTCTTTCAGATCGCTGCGATCGTCTACGTTGCGGCGCATCGCATGTACTTGGCGGCCGGCGTCATGGCCGTGTTGTTTTTGATCCAGCTCCCGATGCAGCGCAAGCTCGCGCACGACCCGGCCGGCCTCGCGCCCTGGTACTGCGTCAGCGCCATCCCGCCGTTCGTCTGGGGCATGCTCGTCTCGGCACTCGCCATCCGCTCAGGAGGCTTCTGATCTATGCGCAACATCATCTTGGAGGCGCGCCGCGCCTGCGACCGGGGAGGCGCTGCAGCATGCGAGTGATCGTCGTCGGTGCGAACGTCGGCGGAAGCATCGCCGCCGGCGACCTCGCCGCAACGGGCGCGGACGTGCTTCTGCTCGAGCGCGACCTCAAGCGCAAGAAGCCGTGCGGCGGCGCGATCCCGCCGCGGGCGCTCGAAGAGTTCGGGATCCCCGCGCACATCGTGGAGCGCAAGACGCGCCGCGCCGTCGTCATCGGGCCGAGCGGCAGCCGCGTCGAGATGGACGTGCGCGGAACGAAAGCCCGGCCCAACGTCGACTACATCGCGATGGTCACGCGCGAAGTCCTCGACCGGGCGATGCGCGACAAGGCGCAGCAGGCCGGCGCCGAGTTGCGCGAAGCGACCTTCCTCTCGCACGAGGAAGACGAGCACGGCAAGGTTCGCGTGCGGATTCGTTACCGCGGAGGCCAGGAAGAATTTTTATCTGCCGACGCCCTCATCGGCGCGGACGGCGCCGGTTCGGCGGTCGCGAAATCGTGCGGACGCGCGCCGGTGAAGCACGCTTCCGCGATCCAAGAGCGGCTCTGGCTGCCCGACGACGCGATGGAGTACTATCTCAACCGCGCGGAGCTGTACTTGGGCGACGACGTCTCGCCGGATTTCTACGGCTGGATCTTCCCCAAGAGCGACCACGTCGCGGTCGGCACGGGGTGCCGCCCCGAGCACGCGAATCAGTCCTACGCTTTTCTCGAGGGCGTGAAGCGGCGCGCCGGCGACAAGCTGCGCGGCGCGAAGCGCATCCTGCTCGAGGGCCATCCCCTGCCGATGGCGCGCTACAAGAAGCTCGTCTACGGGCGGACGCTGCTGGTCGGCGATGCGGGCGGGATGGTCGCGCACACGTCGGGCGAGGGCATCTATTTCGCGATGGCCGCGGGGCGCATGGCCGCGCAGACGCTGCTCGCGGCCTGGGTCGATCCGCGCGTCAAGCTCGATCGTTACGAAAAGCTCTGGCAAAAGAAGTACGGGGCGATGTTCGACTTCCTCGAGGCGCTCGAGAAGTGGTCGTACAGGACCAACCACAACCGCGAGATCTTCGTCGACATGTGCGACACTCGCGAAGTCCAAGAACTGACCTTCGACAGTTACCTCTTCAAGCAGATGGCACACGTCTCGCCTTTCGGTCACGTGCGCATGGGGATGAACGGCGTGAAGGCGGCCCTGCGCGAGTGGATGCGCCCGCGCTCGCCGCTGAGCGACGCGCCTCCCAAGATCACCGCGAAGGAAGCGCTCGCCTTGACGCGGATGGCGATCAGCGACGGAGTCGGCGTCGACCAGAAAGCGTACGTGCAGACATGACCCTCGCACGGCTCGCCGGGCTCATCGGAGCCGGCGGCCTCCTGACCTTCGTCTTCGGCGTCACGCTCGGCTTAGTGCGGCTGTTGAGCCTGGTCGAGCGCGACGCGATCGCCTCCGGCGTCACCAGCGAGCGCTAGCGCGATCGTTTCGTTCCTCACGAACGAACGCGGCCGCCGGCGGTCGTCGTTTCGGCGCGCCCTTCGTTCAAGCGCCGAGCGCTTCGATGGCTTCCGCCAGCTTGAAATCGCGCTCGGTGAGGCCGCCGGCGTCGTGCGAGCTCAAGGTCAGGGTCACGCGATTCCACGAGACGGCGATGTCGGGATGATGGTTCTGCTCGTTCGCCAGGCGCGCGACCTCGTTCACGAAACGCAGCGACCCGTCGAAGTCGCCCCGATCGAACACTTTCTCGATCGAGTTCGGCAGGTGGCGCCAGCCGGGCAGCTTGGCGAGCCGCGCCTCGATCTGCTCGTGGCCGTGCACGGTCATAACAATCCGCTCCGTCGTAGCTGAGCCAGCGACGCGTCGGCGGCCTCGAGCGTCCGCTCGATCTCCGCGTCGCCGTGCTCGGTGGAAAGAAACATCAGCTCGTTCTGGGAGGGCGCGAGCAGGACGCCTCGCTCGCGCATGGCGTGATAGTACCCCGCAAACGCCTTTTTATCGGCTTGGCACGCCTCGTCGTAGTCGCGCGGCGGCGGGCCGGCGCGAAACTTGAAATCGACCATGCTGGCGAGCTGCGAGACCTCGTAGGGCAGCCCGCGCGCGGCGAAGATCGCGCGCAGCCCGGCGGCGAGCCGGCCCGCGCGCGACTCGAGCCTCGCATAGAGCTGCGGGTCGTCTTCGATCAGGTCGAGCACGCGATGGCCGAGCGCCACGCAGAACGGGTTGCCGGAGAACGTGCCGCCGGTGAAGCTCGCGCCCTCGGGCGAGAGCGCCGCCATCACCTCGCGCCGTCCGCCGAAGGCCGCGAGCGGAAAGCCGCCGCCCATCACCTTGCCGAGCGCCGTCAGATCGGGAACGTGCCCCGCCGGCACCTGCGCGCCGCCCGTCCCCAGCCGCAGCCAGGTGATGACCTCGTCGAAGATCACGAGCGCTCCCGCCCGCCGCGCCCGCGCGAAGAGCCCGTCGATGAAACCAGGCTGCGGCAGAACGAGCCCCATGTTGCCCACGACCGGCTCGACCGCGATCGCCGCCAGCTCGCCCTCGCGCCCCGCAAGCTTCGCGTCGACGTCGTTCAAGTCGTTGTAGCGCGCCACCAGCGAATCGGCGCGCACGCCCGCCGGAATCCCGCTGCGCGCCGCGTCGCGCCTGAACGCCGTCGAGCCCGCGTCGTGCGTGTGCGCCGACGCGCCCGCGTCGTGCAGCGCCGCATCGAAGTGGCCGTGGTAATTCCCCGCGAAGCGCAGCACGAGCGAACGCCCCGTGAACGCGCGCGCGACCCGGACCGCGCTCATCATCGCCTCGGTCCCCGTGCTCACGAAGCGCAGCCGCTCCATCGACGGAAGATGGCCGGCGATCCGCTCCGCCAGCCGTTCTTCCTCGTCGTGCGTCGACCCGAAGACGCTCCCGCCCGCCGCGAGCTCGTCGAGCCCCCGCA
The DNA here is from genome assembly GCA_963834485.1 of Vulcanimicrobiota bacterium. Classification (GTDB taxonomy): domain Bacteria; phylum Vulcanimicrobiota; class Vulcanimicrobiia; order Vulcanimicrobiales; family Vulcanimicrobiaceae; genus CAWICD01. Next base: position 69,158 of record CAWICD010000005.1, on the reverse strand, counting down.
CCAGCGCCGGATGCGCGTGCCCGAACAGCAGCGGCCCATACGCCATCAGATAGTCGACGTAGCCGCGCCCCTCGTCGTCGTACGCATACGCCCCGCACCCGTACGCTTGCCGGAACGGCGCGCCCCCGACCGCCGCCCCAGCCCGCACCGGCGAACTCGCCCCGCCCGCCAGCCCGCCCGTGGAAAGCGAAGCCAACCGCACGCTCACGCTTCGACAAGCTCAGCGTGACGGGGGTTCGACGGTCTCGACGGGACTTCGGTAGGCTTACCCATCGTCACCCCGAGCCTGTCGAAGGGGAGCCTGTCGAAGGGCGCCTCTCACGAAACCCGACCGCACGTTTTCCATCGCAACCTCGAGTTCCCACGGGAGCGCGACCGCCCCCTCGTCGATCGCCCGCGCGTTCCCGTCGTAGCGCCCGCCGGCTCTCGGCTCCAGCGCGAAGCGCGGCCGCCCCAACTCACGCGCGAAGCCCATCGTATGCATCGCCCCGCCCCCGAGCTCGCTCTGCACGAGCACGACCGCCGCCGCATGCGCCGCCTGCAGCCGGTCCCGCCGCACGAGCGACCAGCGCGTCGCCTTCTCCCCCGGCAGCATCTCCGAGGCAACCGCCCCGCCCGCCTCGACGATGCGCTCCTCCAACTCGCGATGTTCCGCCGGATAGGTCGCCCCCAGCCCGTTCCCCACGTACGCGATCGTCGCCACGCCCGCCGCCAGCGCCCCCTCGTGCGCCGCCGCATCGACCCCGCACGCCAACCCGCTCACGACCGGTCCCGCCGAACGCCCCGCCAGCGCCCGCGCCATCGCTGTCGCCTCTTCATCCGCCTCCCGCGTCCCCACGATCGCCACGCCCTCGCGCCAAGGGCTCCGCCCGAGCCTCCCCCGCACGATCAAGAACGCCGGCGGATCCGCCAACTCCCGCACCCCCGCCGGATACTCCGGATCCGCCAGCGTCACAACCCTTCCCCCCGCCGCCAGCACCCGTTCCAGCGCCGCCCGAGCATCCCGCCGCGCCTCCGCCAGCCGCTGCGCCGACTCGTTCGCAATCCAATCCCTCAGCGCCCCATCATCCCCCCGCGCCAGCGCCCGCAGCCGCCGAGCCGGCACCCGCAACACCGCCCCCGCCAATAAGACCAGCTCCGCCCCCGAACCCACACCCCCCCTTTCGCGAGCAAGGAGCGCCGCCCACTCAAGACCCGCGATTCTTGCGCGACCGCAGGTCGCGCAAGAGAGCCGCCTACGAAAACGCGCGGGTAGGCCGCGCGTCACCTCGGAAGCGGGCCGGGGGGCGCGGGGGTGTGGCCCGGGAGCTCCGGACGAGGAGCGGAGCCCATGGATGGGCGGGAGCGACGAGCCGAGCAGCGGCGATTTTTCCTGGAGGGAAAAATCGCCAGCGGTCCCGGGCCACACCCCCGCGCCCCCCGGCCCGCGGCCCCCCAGCCACGCGCCGTAACCCCAGCGCCTACCAGTCCGCGGCTGGAACCGCGAAGCCGCCGGCGCTGACGACGGTCGGGACGAGCTCCGCTTCCGCGTCGTCTTCCGTCTCGACGTAGCGGTGATCGAAATGCCCGTTGTTCGGGATCGCGCGCAGGACCGGCTCGACGTCCGGCAGCGACCACAGCTCGTCGGTGCTGACCGCCGTGCCTTCCATCTTGGCCGCGTTCCCCGAGAGCGCGCACATGAACTCGTGGAAATCGACTTTGTTCGGCACCGACGCATCGAGGCGATCGATCGCGACGATGACTTTCTCGACCGCCGCGGCGACCGTCGGGTGAAGCCAGCCGTTCTTGGCGATCTCCGCCTGCGGGATCGTCGGAAGCGAGGCGAGGACCGGGACGCCGAGCCATTCGGCCATCTTGGCGGCGCGGCCGCTGCCGTCGTCCTTGTTGACGAAGAGCCCGAGGCAGCGCGTCTTCCCGCCTTGCTCGGCGAAATAGCGGACGGCCGAAGCGATGTTGTTGGCCGCGTACATCGACTGGCCTTCGTTGCTGCAGACGATGATCAGCTTGTCGGCCATCGAGCGCGCGATCGGCGTGCCGAAGCCGCCGCAGACGACGTCGCCGAGAAAGTCGAGCAGCATGTAGCTGAAGTTCCACTCCGAGAGGCCCCACTTCTCGAGGAGCTGGAAACCGAAGGTGATGCCGCGGCCGCCGCAGCCGCGCGCCGACTCGGGCCCGCCGAGCTCGATGCAATAGACGCCGTCGCCCTTGAAGATGATGTGCTCGGGCGAAAGCTCTTCGTCGCGGCCGTCCTTTTGGAACTGGGCCCACGTGCCGAGCACCGTCGGGATGAACGCGCCGCCGAAGTGGGTCACGACGCTGTCGTGCTTGGGGTCGCAGCCCATCTGCAGCACGCTCAAGCCGCGGTCCGTGAGGGTTTTCGCGACCATGCTCGTGAGGAACGACTTCCCGGCTCCGCCTTTGCCGTAGAACGCGACGGTCGTGTTCTTGCTTACGCCCATTTCAGGATCACCTTTGGAACGGATGGATCTTCGAACGCGGTCTGGTAGGCGCGCTCGTAGTCGCCGACCGGAATCACGTAGTCGGCGAGCGGCCCCACGTCGATCCGGCCGGCGGCGAGCGCGTCCCGTGCCGCCAGCAGGTCGGGGTGGGCCCATTCTCGTGCGACGAGCAGCGAGACCTCCTTGACGAAGAGGTCGACGTACGGCGTCCGCAGCTCGTCGTAATACGAGAGGAGCACGATCGAGCCGCCCGGCCGCAGCACGCGCGCGCAGCGCGCCAGCTCTTCGGAACGGCCGGTCGCTTCGACGACCGCGTCGGCGCCGCGCACGGCCTCTTCGAGGCTCGTCTGCGAAAGGTCGACCGGCTCGCAGGGAATGCCGGCGTCGAGCCTTTGCGGGTTGACGTCGGCGCACACGACCTGCGCCCCCGCCGCGGCGAGAAAGCGCGCCGCGAACTGCCCGATCGCGCCCATGCCGAGCACGCAGACGCGCCGGCCGGCGACGTCGCCGAGCCGGTTCACCCCGTGCAGCGAAGTGGCGGCCAGGGCGAGCAGCGGTGCTTGCTGCAGCGGGATGCCGTGCAGCGGCACGACCTGCGACGCCTTCTTGATCAGCCGCGCCGACTGGCCGCCGAACACGCCGGCCACGTCGGTGAAGCACATGCTCCCGCCCACGAAGACTTCGTCGCCGACGCTCACGTCCGCGACGTCGGCGCCGACCCGAGTCACGACCCCGGCGGCTTCGTACCCCGGCACGAGCGGAAAGCGGAGCTGCGGGAAGCCGGGCAGCTTGCCCGCGAAGAGCAGGCGCTCCGTGCCGGCCGAGATCGACGAATAGTGCGTGTCGACGAGGACTTCGTCGGCGGCCGCTTCGCGCAGCGAGGCTTCCTGCGTCGTGACGACGCCCGCTTCGGAAAACACGATCGCGTGCGCGCGCTCGCCGCTGGGCGAGAGCACCGCGCCCGAATTGTAACCTTGCCCCTGGGAGCTAGCGTGCGGCTGCGTCGCCGGCACCGGTGTCCTCGTTCATCCGTTCGAGCGTGGCACGAACAGGGGGGCGCTTGGGCATGGAATTCCTCCTAGGCTATCCTAGGTCGGCGTGCCGCCGGCCTCGGTGATAGGGGTCACTCCCACGGCGCGGCCGAACGCGCGGCCGATCCTTTAGGGCTTTAGTGCTAACAGCGACGACGGCTTTAGGGCTAAATGATCAAAGCCTCGAGCGAATCCATTTCCAGGATCTCGAGCGCTTGCCCGCTGCTCGCGTCGCGCACGTAGCCCTTCTGCCGGAAGCGCGCCATGTTTCGCGAGACCGTCTCGCGAGCCGTTCCGATCATGTTGGCGAGATCCTGATGCGTCACCGGCAAGTCGATGCGCACTCCGCTGTCGGTCGCCACGCCGTACTGCTGCGAGAACTTGACCAGCACGCGCGCCAGCCGAGACGCCACGTCGTGCCCCCGGAAATCGTCGAGCAGCGTCAGGGCGTCGCTAACCTGTTCGGAGATGCGCTGCATGAAGGCCGTCAGCCGCTCGGGCCGGGCGCTCAGAAAACGCTCGAAGACGGCGTTCTCGACCGCCAGCACTTCGCTCGGCTCCATCGCTTCGATGAAGATCTCGCGCCAATATCCGTTGAGGACTGCGCGATCGCTCCAGAGCGAGCCGCCTTGCAGGATCGTGATGAGGATTTCACGCCCGCTGGCGAGCAGTTTGGTGACTTTTAGCGTCCCCGAAACGCAATAGAAGGTGCGCTCAGGTTTCGAATCAGGATCGGAGATGACGGCTCCGTGCTCGTACCGCCGCGCAGACGCGTCAGCGAAGACGGATTCGATGCCGCCCCCAGTGATGATCGATGCGCTTGGAAGGCTCCAAAAGAGGTCCAACTATCGAGTAGCCCCCGATACAGATGTGAACCCGGTTTCCACAGAAACGGCGGGCGTACGGCAATCGCTTGGACCGGAGTCTCGCCAAGCCCTTCTTGACGACGGCGGCCGGCCGCATATTGACGCAGCAGCTCGTGTAGCACGCGACGGCTCACGGGTTCGGCAGGAGCCACTTTCGCCCCTTTTGGGCACGAACGCCGACAACAATCGCACGCGACGAAGCGTGTTTTGTAGGACTACTTGACTTTTATAGTAGCCTGCCGAGCGTACGGGCGCGGTAGCAGCCGCTACGTTCCCGCAGAAAGCGCCGTTCGGTCCCGCCCGCCGAGCCGTGAACTAGCGCGCCAGCGCGACGGAGAGCGCGGTGACGATCTTGGAGCGCAGCGGCACGTATGCGCGCCGGCCGTAGACGTCGTAGTCATTCAGCTCGATCGCGCGCAGGATCCGCCGGTAGAGCGAGAGCGCCAGCCGCACCGTGTAGCGCGACTCGGGGTTGAGCATCGCGATGCCGGGCTCGGCCTGCGCGTACAGCTCGCGGACCCGTTTAATCTGGAACTGCATCAGCGCCACGAACGTCTCGTCCACGACGCCCTCGAAGACGTTCGACTCGCTGTAGCCGAAGCGGTCGAGATCTTCCTTCGGGAGATAGATGCGGCCCATCATCGCGTCTTCGCCGACGTCGCGCAGGATGTTGGTGAGCTGCATGGCCCGCCCCAGCATGACACCGTATTCGAGCGCCTCGGGTGACTGATATCCCAAGATCGGCGCGACCAGCAGACCGACGGTCGACGCGACCAGATAGCAGTAGTCGCAGAGCTCGTCGTAGGTCGCATAGCGCCGTACGGTCACGTCCATGCGCGCCCCGCGCAGCAGCGCCAGCGCGGGGCCGAGGGGGATGTCGAAACGCCGCACCGCATCCGCGTAAGCGACGAAGATCGGCTCGGAGGCCCGTCCCGCCACCGCCGCGAGCAGCTTGCGCTCGAGCTCGTCGATCGCGGAGAGGCGCTCGGCCGCCGGCGCCGTGCGGTCGACGACGTCGTCGGCCGTGCGGCAGAAGGCGTAAACCGCCCAGATGACGCGGCGCTTCTCCGGCGACAAGAACAACGATGCGAGGTAGAACGTCTTGGACGCGACGCGAGTGATCTCGCGGCACGTCGCATACGCCGCGCGCAGATCGGGCGCCGCGAGCAGCGGCACGTCCGACGCGACAATCGTGAAATCGGCCTTACGCTCGAACACCGATCTGCTCCAAAGCTTTCTCGACGGCGGCCTTCGCGCTTCGAACTGCTCCCTCGATACTCGCGGGGAAGCGATGGTTCGTATAGCAACCAGCTAAGAACAGGTTCGCAACCGGCGTGCGAGCTCCCGGTCGCAGCCGCTCCGCTCCCGGACTCGCACGATAGACGCTCTTGGGGATGCGCACGAGCTTCGCCTTCACGAGATGCTCGTGCGTGGCTAACGGATAGAGCTTGCGCAGATCCGCCATCACTCGCCGCACGATCGACTGGTCGTCGAGCTTCATCAGATCGTCGGCCGGCGCGACGCACACTTCGACGAACGACCGGTCGGGCCAATCGTAGCCCGGCGAGGCTTGCCCCAGGTCCGCGTGGACCGGCAGCAGCGTCCCCGGCGCGAACATCAGGTTCGAGAAGCGCGAGATCTTCCGGTCGAACCACAGGTGCGCGTTGATGACCGGGCTCGAGGTCAGCTTCCCGACGCCGTACACGAGCGGATCGCGCAGCATCTCGGCGGGCAGCAGCCGCGCCGCGTTGTGGACGGGGACGGCGAGGATCGTCACCTGCGCGCGGTACTCGCGCCCGTCGAAGGTGCGCACGCCGGCGACCCGGTCGCCCTCGAAGATCAGCTCGGCCGCGCCGGAGCCCATCTCGACGCCCTGGCCGCGCCGGCGCAGGTAGTCGACGAACGGCTCGATGAGGCGCTCCGAAGGCGGACCGTCGAGGAATCCCGAGCGGCTGGCGTTCTTGCTCGAGGCGAAGTAGGCCATGACGCGCAGCATCGCTTCGGCCGAGATCTGATCGACCGGGGTGAAGTTGAGCGCCAGCGACATCGGTGCGAAGAAGCCGCGCAGCATGTGCTCGCTCATCCCGCGCGAGCGATGCCACTGCGCGTACGTGAGGTCGTCCTGACGCTCGGCGTAGTTGTGGTCGCCGAGCAGCACGGGCAGGGTCCCGCGCGCGAAGAGCAGCTTCTCGAAGTTGTTGAAGACGTACTTGCCGGCCAGCACCGCCCCGACGCCGTTGAAGGGCGCGGGCAGATCGACGAAGTGGAATTCCTCGAAGATCGGGTCGGCCGAGGGCCAGCGCGGGCTGAAGCCCGGCGGGAAGGCCCAGGTCAGGGTGTGCGGCTGCCAGAGGACGTTGTGCTCGACCCCGACGTCGCAGAAGAGCCGGTGGACCTCCTCGTAGCCCCCGAAGAAGGCGTGGAGCCCGCTCTCCAGCCAGTCGCCCTCCCGGTCCCGCCACGACGAGAGCTTCCCGCCGGCGATGTTGCGCCGCTCGAGGACGAGCGCCGACCGCCCCGCGTCAGCGAGGTACTTGGCAGCGGCGAGCCCAGCCGGTCCGGCCCCTATGACGAGGACGTCCGGCTCTTCGATGGCTATCAGTTGACAAACCCCGTCGGCGAAGAGATGTAACGCTTCGCGTCCGTCGCAGCCGAAGGCCCCATCGTTCTCCTTCCTTGCACCCCAGGTGCGTCAAGCGTAGGTTGCCCGCCTGCCTGGATCAGTGACAATTCGCACCGAGTCCGGTTGCGGGCATAGAAGCGTCACCGAGGAACCTCCTATGCCTCCAGGATCCATTCTATACAGTGACTCACTTCGAAGGTTGTAGCCTGCGCGTCATGCCGACAATTCAGATCGCCCCTTCGACCAACATCCGGGCGCTCGTCGAGGCCCTCCCGCTGGCCCAAGACGTCCTGGAAGCGTTCGGTCTCCGCTGCGCCGGGTGCGGCGTGAGCACATATGAGACGATCGAACAGGGCGCGGCAGCACACGGCCTGCGGACCGAGCCGATCGTCGCCGCCCTGGTCCAGGCCCGGCTCTCGCGGCGGATGCCGACGATCATGAACGAGGACCGGCGGCCCGCCGGCCGGGGACCGGACGCTTTCAACCGCCGGCCCGCCTTCGCCCACGTCGTCCCGATCCTTTCGGGAAAGGGCGGCGTCGGCAAGTCGCTGACGACCGCCCTGCTGGCGATGGGCCTGCGCCGGGCGAACAAGCGGGTCGGCATTCTCGACGCCGATATCACCGGGCCCTCGATCCCGCGGCTCTTCGGCCTGAGGGACCCGCTCGCGATCCAGAGCGATCCGGCCGACCCCAACCCCCAGGCCCGCCCTCGCTTCGTCCCGGCGAAGTCGCGCGCGGCGATCGAGATCGTCAGCGCCAACCTGCTCGCCGCCCAGGAGGACGCGGCCATGATCTGGCGCGGCCCGATCGTGGCCGGCGTGATCCGCCAGTTCTACGAGCAGGCGCTGTGGAGCGACCTCGACGTGCTGCTGGTCGACCTCCCGCCGGGGACCTCGGACGCGCCGCTGACCGTCGTTCAGTCGCTGGAGATCGACGGCGTGGTCCTGGTGACGATGCCCCAGGCGCTGGCCACGATGGTCGTCCGCAAAGCTGCCAACTTCGTCCGTCAACTGAGGAAACCGATCCTCGGCGTCATCGAGAACATGTCGTATTTTGTCGCACCCGACACGGGGAAACGCTACGACATCTTCGGACCTTCGCATGCGGACGAGGTCGCCGAGCTCGCCCAGGCGCCCGTCCTGGCCCGCCTGCCGCTCGCGCCCGGCTTGAGCGCGCTCGCCGACGCCGGCCGGGCCGAGGAGATCGACGACCCTCTCTGCGACGAGCTCGCCCGCGCCCTGCTCGAGGCCCTGGCCCGCCACCCCAAGCCCCGCCCGACCATCTCGATCATATAGGCGCGGCGGCTTCGCGGCGCGGGCCCCCGCTAATGCCGGCGATAGACGGGCTCGCCGGCGCGCCAGGTTTCGAGGACGTGCGTTGCGGCGAACGGGGCGCCGGCGAAGGGGTCGCGGTCGAGGACGGCCAGGTCGGCGTCGTAGCCGGGGGCGAGGCGGCCGGTGTGGCCCTCGGCGTGGCCGAAGCGGGCGGCGTCGCAGGTGTACATCGTGAGGGCCTGGAGCGGCGTGAGGCGCTCGGCCGGATTGTGGTGCGCGCAGGCCGCGGCCATCCCCGCGAGCGGCGAGAGCCGGCAGACCGGGCTGTCGTCGCCGCCGCAGAGGACGGCGCCGGCGCGCAGCGCCGAGCCGAGCGCGTTCATGCCCAGCGCCCGCTGGGAGCCGAGCCGCTTGGCGTACATCCCGCCCTCGCCGCCCCAGTCGGCATCGAACTGCGGCTGCATCGAAAGGAAGAGTCCCAGGCGAGCGGCGCGCTCGATCTGCGCGGGGGTCGCCAGCTCGAAGTGCTCGATGAAGTGGCGGTTGCGCGGACTCGGCCGCCCGCCTAGGACCCGCTCCCAGGTCGCGAGGCACTGCTCGATCGCCCGGTCGCCGATCGCGTGGACGCCGGCCGAGACGCCGGCCGCCTCGGCCCGCGAGAAGTAGTCGAAGACGGTCGCGTCGTCGAGGGCCAGGACGCCGCTGCCGGGGCGGTCGCGGTAGGGCGCCCCGAGCGCCGCGGTCCCGCTTCCGAGCGAGCCGTCCAGAAAGACGTCGCCGCCGACGTAGGGCAGTCCGAGCGAGGCCGCCAGCTCCGGCTCCCGCTCGCAGATCTTGGGGTGCCAGCGGGCCGGCCCGAGCGCCGGCAGCGCTTCGATCTCGGCCGCGTAGGCCTCCCGCGAGCCGAGGCCGATGAGCTGCACGTGGAGGTGCAGCGCGCCTTCAGAGAGGGCCAGCGCCGTGGCCCGGGCCTCGGCGGCGCGCCGGGCGGCCGGCGGGATCCGTTCGAGGAAGCGCGTCTGCGCCGCCCAGTTGGCCGCCAGGAAGAGCCGCCCGGTCGGCTCGCCGGAAGCGTCGCGCTCGAACCCCTCGAGCGCCGGATCGAGCTCGAGCCAGGCGAGGGTCTTGCGGTTGACCAAGCACGAGTGACAGTCGACGCGCACCAGCATCGCGTAACGCTCGGCGAGGAAGCGTTCGAGCGGCGCGGCGCTCGCCTCGGCGCCGTCGTGCCAGGCGGACTCGTCGTATTTCCCGGCCAGCAAGAACTCCTCGCCGCGCGGCAGCGCCGCGACCTTCGCGGCGAACGCATCGGCCCCGCGCACGTCGGAGAAATCTCGCTCGCCCAGCGTGTAGCCGGTGTCGGTGAGGTGCACGTGGCAGTCGGCGAACGCCGGAACGACCGTTGCGCCCTCCAGGTCGACGCGCTCGACGCCTGCGCCCGCGAGCGCGGCATCGAAGCCGGCGACGCGCGCGCCCTCGACCAGGAGCGCATCGCGCACCGCATACGCGCGCCGCGCCGGATCGAAATCGTAGGCGCGGCAGTTGAGCAACACTTTCACGGCAAACTGCTTCTCGCATGCGACGATTTCTCATCGGACTCGCAGGCGGAGCCGTGGCCGGCTACACGCTTCAGCGCGCGGTCGAGGCGCTGAGCGACGTGCGCCGGCCGGCGCCCGCGCTCGAGCCCGATCCGGCCGAGTACGGCCGGCAGCGCCGGGCCTTCATGCTCGCCGGCATCGCCCGTTCGCTCGCCACCCTCGGGGCGGCGGCGTACGGCCTCGGCCCGCTGCTCGAGCCGGCCGGCGGCGCGCCCGAGCAACGCCCGCGGCGCGTCGCGCTCGTCGCCGCGGCCTTCACCGCCTCGACGCTGCTCGATCTCCCGGTCGAGTACGTCGAGGGTCACGTTCTCGAACGCCGCTACGGCCTGAGCCGGCAAAGCGGCCGCGCCTGGGCGGGCGAGCAGCTCAAGAGCACGGCCGTCGCGGCGCTCATCGCGTTCCCGCTGATCGAGGGGCTGGCCTCGCTCATCGAAGCCGCACCGGCCGCGTGGCCCGCGTTCGCGACCGCCGGCAGCGTGCCGCTGCTGGTCCTGGCCAACGTGATCGCGCCGACCTTCATCGCGCCGCTCTTCAACACGTTCGCGCCGCTCCGCGGCGCGCTCGAAGAGAACATCCGCGCGCTCGCGGCCCGCTACGGCGCGGGCGACGCGACGATCCTGCGCGTCGACATGAGCCGTCAGACGGAGAAAGCGAACGCGTACGTCACCGGCGTTCTCGGGACTCGCCGGATCGTCATCGGCGACACGCTGCTCGACAACTTCGCGGAACGCGAGACGCTCTTCGTCGTCGCGCACGAGCTCGGACACTACGTTTACAAGGATGTCTGGCGCGGGGTCGCGCTCGGCACGCTCGCCGCCGGGGCCGTCTTCTTCGGCGGCAACGCGCTGGCCGCGCAGCGCGGCCGTTCGCTCGCGACCGCGGCGGGCGTGGGGCGTCTCTTCTTCAACGGCTCGCTGATCACGCTGCTGGCGGGCCCGCTGCTCGCAGCCTTCTCGCGTTCGCGCGAGCGCGCGGCCGACCGCTTCGCCGCGACGGCCACGGGCGACGCGCAGGCGGGCGTCGACGCCTTCACCCGCTTGCGGCAACGCAATCTCGCCGAAGACGAGCAGCCGCGCTGGATGGAAGTCCTCTTCTCCTCGCACCCCTCGCTGAAAAGCCGCATCGCCGAACTGCAGCATGCAGGGTGACCGCGCCGCCGCGACACGCGGATAGGTACAGTCAGGAACGGTTCAGCGCGTCCAGGAGGCCGGGGAGCACGTTGACGAGGAGCGCCGCGACGATGCAGGCGATGCCGACGAGTTCGAGCGCGCCGGGGCGCTCGCCGAGCTGCAGCCAGGCGGAGAGGACGCCGATCACGGGCGTCAGCAGCGAGGCGACGCCGGCGACGCCGGCGGGCAAACGGCTCAGGATGAACATCCACAGCAGCCAGGCCAGAGCGGTTCCGGGGATCGCGATGTAGGCGACCGCGAGCAAGAAGCCCGGCGTCGGATTGACGTGGCCGTGAACGAAGGCGAGGGCCGCGAGCAGCGGCACGGTTCCGTACAGCATCTGCCACGCCACCAAAGCGAGCAGATCCACCGTGTGCTTGGCGCGCAGCAGCTTGCCGTAGACGGCGCTCGCGGCCCACACGATCGCGCTGCCGACGGCGAGCGCTTTGCTCGTGAGTCCGGCGGCGAGGTCGAGCGGCGCCAGCACGAGCGCGAGCCCGGCGGCGGCCAGCGCCAGCGCGATCCAGGCGCTGCGCGAAACGCGCTCGTGCAGCAGCGGCCAGGCCATCAGCACGATCCAGAACGGCATGGTATAGACGAGAATCGCCGTCTTGCCCGCTCCGCCGGTCGCGGTCGCGCCGACCGAGAGCAGCATGAAGATCGTCGTCTGCAGCAAGCCCAAGATCAGCGTCGGCACGAACGGCGTCGGCCGCAGCGAGCGGCGGGTCGCGGCCAGCGCGCCGAACAAGCAGACGACCGCGACGCTCGTGCGGATCGCGGAAAGCGAGAACGCATCGGCGTCGTGCGTGGCGAGCTTGATGACGACCCAGTTGTAACCCCAAATCGTCGCGAGCGCGAAGAGCGCGACGTACGCCGGGCCGCTGCGCCTCACGCTACGTCGGGGACGCTACGTCGATCGCGGCGAGGTCGGACCACATCGCGGCGACGATCGCGTCCCAGCCGGCGGAACGCGCCCGTTCGACGCCGCGCGCGATGCGGCGCGGATCGGGCGGCAGCGCTTCGCGGCAGGCCCGCGCGAACGCCTCGGGCGTCGCCGCGATCGCGACGACGTCGGCGTAGTCGGCGACGACGTCGGCGATCGGCGTGCTGACGACGGGCTTGCCGCCGGCGAGATACTCGGGCGTCTTCGTCGGCGAGATGTTCGCGGTCGCCTCGTTGCGCGCGAAGGGCATGATCGCGACGTCGAAGCCGGCGAGAAACGCGGGCAGCAGCTCGTAGTCGAGCAGCCCCGTGAAGTGCACGTTCGCGCGGCGCGGCAAGAGCGCCGGCGAGATCTTGACGACCGGGCCGACGAGCACGAGGTGGCCCTCGAGCTCGGCCAGCGCGGCCAGCACGTCCAGATCGAGGCGTTCGTCGATCGCTCCGAAGTAACCCCAGACGGGTCCGGTCAAATGCGCGAAGAGCGGATGCGGCGGCAGCGTCGCCGCGCGCGCGAAGTGCTGAAACTCCACGCCGCTCGGATAGAGCTTGACCTTCTCGCCCAGGCCGCGGCGCCGCTCGTAGAGCGAGCGGCCGCCCGTGAAGACGAGGTCCGCGCGGGCCAGCAGCGCCTGCTCGCGCGCGTGCATCTCGGGCGGCGCGAAGGCGAACGCCGCCAGCTCGTCCATGCAGTCGTAGACCAGCGGCGCGTCGCCGAATTCGCCGGCGAGCGCGAGCATCATCGGCGTGTAGAGCCACACGAGGGCGCGGCGCCCGGCGGCCCAGACGCGAGCGGCTTCGAGCGTCCGCGCATCGATGCGCTCGGCGCCGAGCGTGCGCCGCACCGGGCGCAGGACCGTCAACGTTCCGTGCCGCTCGAAGTCGTCGCGGTCGGCCGCGCCCGAGAACGGCTCCTCGATGAAGAGGACGGGGACGCGGCGCGCGAGCCGCGTCAGCAGTTGCTGCGGACGCTGCCAGATCCCGCCGAAGCGCAGGTGCGAGCCGACGACGACGCACTCGAAATTCATCGAGGGCTGCCCTGCGTCTCCCACCAGCCGGGTTCCTCCGGGAGCGATACGTCCTCGCCCCGCGCCAGCGCCCGCACCGCGTGCGCGACGGCGGTCTCGCGCGGTTCCCCGGCGGGGCCGGCGAAGGTGAAGATCCCGTCCTCCCCGTAGCCCTCGCGCCGGCGCAGCAGCGAATCCCAGTCGACCATGCCGAACGCGGCCCACGCGCCGAGCATGCGCACCGGCAAGCCCTCCTCCGCCAGCGCAGCCGCGTCGGCGTAGCGCTGCAGCAGCCAGCGCACGCGAGCGCGCTCGTCCGCGTTGACGTGCACCTCGCTGATGCCGAACGGCAGAGCGAGGCGCTGCGCGGCCGCGCGCAGCAAGGGCCGCGGCGAGAGCGTCCCGGGCGCGACCTCGACGCGCGCACGGTTGAGCGTACGGCCCTCGGCGTCGACCGAGAGCACGCGCTCGGAGTTCGGGTAATAATTCCAGCCGACGACGTCCGGCGCGCTCGCGTGCGCGGCGACGCGCGCCAGCCGCTCCGCGGAGACGCGGCACGTGTCGACCAGATAGCCGTAGAGCGCGTGTCCGGGGACGACCCGGCCCATCGCCAGCTCGACCGAAAGATACATCCGCTCGCGCTTGTGCGCGACGAAGGCCTCGGTGCGCGGATCGGCCGCCGTGAAGCTCTGCAGGTCCTCGGTGATGACGAACTCGGCGGCCGGAGCGTGCGCGCGGATCGCCTCCATCGCGAGCAGCATCCCGAGCGCTTCGTTGACGATGGCCTGGCCGAAGGCGGCGTCGTCGTCGACCAGATTCGGATACCAGTGGCCGTAGAGGGTCGAGAAGCGCGCCGTGGTCAGCGGCTCGTTGATCGGCGTCCAGCGCCGCACCCAGGGAAAGGCGGCGGCGACCGCACCGGCGTAGGCCGCGAGCTTCTCGGGGAAGTCCGGATCGACCAGGCTCGTCGCGGGCGGTCCGCTGCCGTGATGCAGGAGCGTGACGACCGGCTCGACGCCCGCGGCGCGCAGCGCTTCGAGCCTCCGCCGCGCCCACTCGAGCGCGGGCCGCGCCGGGTCGAGCGGCGCGGTCTTCTCCCACAGCACCGGATAGCGCGTCGCGGCGACGCCGAGCGAAGCGAGCCGCGCGATGTCGCCTTCGCGCGCTTCGTGCCCGGTCTCGGCGAGCTGATCGCGATAGGTCGAAGCGTCGATGCGCGCGACGGTCGGTTCCGGCGACGCCCAGATCTCGAAGGGAACGACGGCTGCGCGAACGCCTACGGCAGTGCGACCCGCGCGCCGAGCGCGACGAAGATCGTGCCGGTCACGTAACGCTCGACCCGCTGCGCGAGCGGATTGCGCCGCCGCCACGCGTCGAACGCGCCGCCGGCCAGCGCGACGAAGCTGAACGCGACGGCGGCGGTCGCGTACCAGATCGACCCGAGCTCGGCGATCTGCAGGCCGACGTGGCCGCGCGCGGGCTCGACGAACTGCGGCAGAAAGGCGAGCACGAAGAGCGCGACCTTCGGGTTGAGCACGTTGGTGATGAAGCCTTGCACGAACGGACCCGACGCGCTGTGCCGGGCCGCGCCGGGCGCTTGCGGTGAGGCCGCGGCGGCCGTCCGCTCGCGAGCCAGCAAGGTATGCAGGCCGAGATAGACGAGGTAGGCGGCGCCGGCGTATTTCACGATCGAGAAGAGCAGCGCCGAGCGCACGAGCAAGGCCGAGAGTCCGATCGCGGCCGCGCCGATGTGGACCGTCCCGCCCGAGATGATCCCGGCGACGGCGATCAGCCCGCGGCGCGCTCCGCCGCGGGCGCTCTGCGCCAGCACGAAGAGCATGTCCGGCCCGGGCGCGAACGTGATCGCGAGCATCGCCGGAATGAAGAGGATGAGGGCGTGGGCGCCGACCATGGTGCGCTCAGCTTACGACGGGCGACGGCCGCGTGCCTAGCCAGCTCGCCAGATCCGTCTTGTTCCCGTCGTAGAGGCCCGTGCGCAGCTCGCGGCGCAGCTCGCCGAAGGTGCCGAACGCCTCGGCGAACGCGTCGTGCTTGTGGATCGACTCGAAGTTGACTTGCGAAGCGAGCACGAACGTCTGGTCGGAGAAATCCCCGTAGACGTCGAGCGCCCGGCCCATGATCCCGCGCACCACGTCCTCGACGAATTTGGGATTGTGATGCGCCTTGTTGACGATGAAGAATTCGTCGGGGCGCTTGAGCAAGTCGTACGTTTCGCTCGACATCGAGTTCTCGACGATCTCGACGAGGTCTTCGGCTTTGATCTCGAGGTCGCGGCCGCCGGTCGTGCCGAGCAGGATCGCGCCGCGCCCGCGCTGGTTGTGGGTCGCGACCGGCAGCGCGTCGAGCGCGCGGTTCGCCTCCGCCTCGCTGAAGCCGGCTTCGAGCAGCTCGCCGAGGCTGTGCTCGCGCACCATGAGCTGCGCGCAGGGGCAGGCCGTCATGCCTTCGGCTTCGATGCCGACGACGCGGCGCACGCCCTCGCGATCCGCGTGGGCGATGCCGACGAGCGCGTAGGTCTCCTCGCCGCGCTTGCCGCTGACCGGCGTCCAGCGCTCGAGGCCGAATTCGGCGCGCAAACGCACGTCGGCGCGCAGCGCCTTCTGCGAATCGACGATCTCGCGCGCGATCAGCGTGACGACGTCTTCGATGCGGCCCGGCTGCTCGCGCCGCCCCAGCACGTCGAGCGTCGCTTCTTCGAGCAGCTCGGAGAAGCGCGACATGTGCACGCCCGCCTTATCCGGCGCGAGGTCGGCGACCATCGAGAAGACGCCGTTGAAGACGGTCTCGCGCCCGTCGACGTTGAGGTGCACGATGCGCTTGACGCTCGAGACGCCGGCCCGGTTGATCGAGAGCTTGACCTCGGGCTCTTCTTCCTGGCGGTTGGCGAAAAAGTGGAGCGAGCGCGTCTTCTTCACGATCCCGCTCGTGCCGGCCGCCGCGGCCAGCGCGCCGACGGTCAGGTGCGCCGCCGGGTCGACGAAGTCCGCCGCGATCTCGGCGAGCGGGACCAGGTTGAACGAGCGCCGCGCCAGATAGGGATGCGGCACTTCGAAGCGGCCGAAGTCGCGCACGAGATCGTCGATATAAAGGATGTCGATATCGATCGGCCGGGCCGCCAGCGGCGTGGCCCGCTGCCGCCCGACGGCCGTCTGGACCCGGCGCAGCGCCGCTTCGAGGGCGAGCGGCTCGAGCGGCGTCGCCAGCTTGACGGCGACGTTGAGGAACGCCGGCCCGTCGACGCCCGCCTGCGGCTGCGTCTCGTAGTAGGCCGAGACCGCCTCGACCCGCCCGAGCCCGCGCAGCTTCTGAAGCGCCTGCAAGATGTTCCCCTGCCGGTCCCCCAGATTCGACCCGATCCCCAGATATACGCTGTGCATGTCCCCTCGTAGACCGACGAACCGCTCCGATTGGTTCCGCCGCAGCGCCGTCATTCCGCGCCCTGGGTGCTGTATAGCACAGGTATCTGGAGCCCGAGCTATTGCGCGCCGGCTGTCGGCGTGCTCGGCATTGCGGGGGCGAGGGGGATGCGCTCGCGGTTGCTTTTGCTGACGGCGGCGAGCATCGTCGCGAGCTCGACGGTTTCGGCGACGTCGTGGACGCGCACGAGAGCGGCGCCGGCGGCGATGCCGAGCGCGGCGGTCGCGAGCGACGGGACGAGCAGCTCTTTGGCGGGGCGGTTGAAAACGCGGCCGATGAAGCTCTTGCGACTGGCGGCGAAGAGGATCGGATAGCCGAGCGAACGCAGGTCGCCGAAGCGCTCGAGGATCTCGAGATCGGTGCGCGGTTCCTTGCCGAACTCGAGGCCCGGATCGACCGCGAGCGAATCGCGCGCGACGCCGGCGGCCAGCGCGCGCTCGCAGCGCTCGCGCAGGAAGGCGAGGATCTCGGCGAGCGCGTCCTCGTAGGGATAGTCGGGCGCGCGCACGTTGAGCTCGCCCTTGAGGTGCATGACGACGAGCGCGGCGTCGTAGCGCGCGACGACGCCGGCGAGCCGGTCGTCGGCGAGCCCGCTGCAATCGTTGATGAGATCGGCGCCCGCTGCAAGCGCCGCTTCCGCGACGCCGCTCTTGAAGGTGTCGATCGAGAGCGGAACGCCGATGCCGTCGCGCACGAGCGCCTCGACGACCGGGACGACGCGCGCCCGCTCTTCTTCCTCGGCGACGCGCGGATTCCAATGCGCGTAGGATTGGCCGCCGATGTCGATGACGTCGGCGCCGAGCGCGACCAGCCCGTGCGCGCGCTCGCGGGCCCGCTCGACGCCGCTATAGCGCCCGCGGTCGTAGAACGAGTCCGGCGTCACGTTGAGGATCGCCATCACGCGCGCGCGTTCTGCGAGGTCGAGCCGGTAGCCGCGCAGGCGCAGCGCGGCCGGGCGCGTGCGGTCGGCATCGAGCGCGCGCAGCAGCTCGGCGGCCACCGCGCGCGCCGCCTCGCCCACGCTCTCGGCTGCGTTCGCCAGCACGCTGCGCCGCGCGACGACGACGAGCCGCCGCTCGTCGAGATGCGCGAACGCTCCGGCCGCGCCGAGCGCCGCGACCAGCTCGCGCGCGCCTTCCGGCGGGTCGTCGAGAACCAGAACCGGCACGCCGGCCGCATCGCCCGCGGCCGCCGCCGCGTCGTGCGGCAGATATTCCGCGAGGCGGGCGGCGGGGTCGGTTCCCGCTTCGAAGGTCAGTCTACGAGCGTTCAGGCAGGCTCATCTTTCGGCGGCGAGTTCCTTGACGGTGCGGTCGACCAGGGCGTCCTGGGAATCGCCGACCACCGTCTTGCGCAGATGACCGCGCCGGTCGAAGATCAGTTGCGTGGCCTGCACCGCAAAACCATTGCGGGCCGCTTGCACGGCGTAACCACTGCGGCTGGGTTTCATTCTAAAACCAACTCCGCTTTGGGGATCGTGATGAAGCGGCCGTCGGTCGCGATGCGGCCGGCTTTCGCCAGGTTCGAGAGCTCGAGGGAGACGGTTTCGCGCGTGCTGCCGATCAGCGAGGCGATGTCGGCGTGGGTCAGCCGCAGCTCGAGCGTCACGCCCTCGGGGGTCGTCTTGCCGTGCTCGCCGGCGAGCCGCTTGAAGAGGTGCATGAGCCTGTCGGGAACCTTGGCGTAGGCGAGGTCTTCCATCGTCGCCGAGGCGTCGTCGAGACGCTCGCTGAGGATCTTGGCGACGTTGAGGGCGAGCTGCGGATTGCGCGAGAGCAGCGCGAAGAGGTCGTCGGCCTTGGCCGTGCAGAGCAGACACTCCTCGATGCAGACGGCGACGGTCATGCGCGTCGCCTGTTCGAAGAGCGTCTCCTCGCCGAAGATGTCGCCCGCGCCCAGCACGGCGACCGTCACCTCTTTGCCGTCCGGGGTGAGCCGCGCGATCTTCACCTTGCCGCGCTTGATGAGGTAGACCAGCCGCGTCGGGTCGCCCTGATCGAAGACCAGCGAGCGCTTCGGGAAGACCGTCGTCTTGAAGATGTGCTCGCAGTTCTCGATCGACTCGTCGCTCGCTTGGGCGAAAAGCCGGTTCTGCTTGAGATACCAGACCTTGTTTTCGATCATGCCATCCCCGCCTCGCCC
This sequence comes from Vulcanimicrobiota bacterium, assembly GCA_963834485.1. Lineage (GTDB taxonomy): Bacteria > Vulcanimicrobiota > Vulcanimicrobiia > Vulcanimicrobiales > Vulcanimicrobiaceae > CAWICD01. Next base: position 50,612 of record CAWICD010000005.1, on the reverse strand, counting down.
GTTCCCTTCGGCACGAGCCCCGAGTTCACCGTATGCAGCGACGAGCGAGTTGACATCCGCCATCCCCCAATCCTACGCTAACCCGCTCCGCTCGCACCGTAAGCCAGCTCTCACGCTTCGACAGGCTCAGCGTGACGGGGGGTACTGTCACCCTGAGCTCGTCGAAGGGCGAAGGGCGAGGGGTTAGACGCCGCGGATGGCGCTTGGGTCTAGGGCGTGGCGGACTCGGCTGCGCAGGTCTTCGAGGTGGGCGCGCGTCACGATGTCGAGGCGCGGCGAGGTGAGGCCGGCGTCGAGGCGCTTGGCTAGGGCTTCGAGCTCGTAGCGGGCGAGCGCGGGCGAGTCGCTCGGGTAGCCGAAGGCGGCGATCGTGGAGCTCGGGGCCAGCGAGAAGGCGACGAGCAAGGAAGCGTAGCGGCGCTGGAAGGCGCGGTGCAGCGAATCGATCGGATCCATGCCCGGCCCGATCCCGTCCCAGACCGCGGCTTGCATCCATTCGAAGAGGTCCTCGAGCGACATCGTGTCGCCGGCGCGCTCCGTGCGCAGCGGCTGGTCGGCGAGCCGGCTCATCACCTCGGGCGAGAAGAGCGTGTAGGTCACGTCGTCCTGGAGTTGCGCGACGAAGCCGCCGATCGGGAAATCCGGACGGTCGAGCGCTTCGCTCTCGTCGGTGAAATGATTCGCGCCGAGATCCGAGAGCAGCCGCGGCGAGAAGCGCAGCGCCCGGCTCGAGAAGAGATGATCCGCGATCATCCGGAAGGCTTGGCGCGAACGGGAGCGCGGCACCGCGCTCAACGGCGGACGCCCGCCGCTCTGGCCGCGGTGCGCGCGCGACGTGTAGACGCCGCCGACGTATTTCGCGCTCAGCAGCGCGGCCGACTCGTAGGTCCGCATGATCGTCAAAAAGGCGGCGCGCTCCTCGGAATACGAGCGGCCGTCGCTGGGATAGACGCGGTCGAGCTTCCCGATCAGCGCGTCGACGACCGCGAACTGGTTGGCGTCGAAGGCGAGCGGGTCGCTCGAGAGATCGAAGAGGGAGACGCGCGGATCGATCGCATACGGGCCGCTCGCGTCCTCGTCGGTCGCATAGGCATACTCGGGCCGCGTGCTCTCGGCGGCGATCTTGGCCAGCGCGCTCGTCTCGTCGGAGGGCTTGACGACGCCGTTGAAGCGCTGGTAGCCGTAGCGGATCGCCCAGGCGTCGTAGAGCCCGGGCGCGCGCTGGAAGAAGTCGCCCTGGGGCGCGCCGGGCGGCGAGAGGTTGACGGGCAGATAGTCCATGACGGACGACGACACGTCGTGGACGCGCGTGAAGCTGCGGTCGTGCAACCGGGCCAGCGGATACAAGGCCGAGCCCTGAAAATTGTGGCGCAGCCCGAAGTCGTGGCCCGCTTCGTGGACGACGACCATGCGCAGCCAGTCGAGGGCGTAGTGCTGCGTCTGCTCGAAGGACGCGCTCCCCATCTGCAGCGCGAGCGTGCCGGTCGCCGCGAGCGCAGCGGAATCTCGCTCGAACGTCTCGCACTCATCGAGATCCGGACAGGCAGGCTGCAGCGCCGCCGGCCGCAAGCCCGGCGCTTGCGCGCCCGCCGTCGCGCGCAGCGGCGCGACGGCATCGGTGTAGCCGCGCTTGATCGAGCGCAGGGCCTCGCCGTCGATCACGATCTCGGCCTTGAGCACCTCACCGGTCCTGGGATCGGCGATGTGCGGCCCGTAGCCCGCGAACGCCGGACGATCGCTCGTCAGCCAGCGCACCACGTTGTAGCGGACGTCGTCGGGATCGAAGGAAGGGTCGGCCGGCGCGTCGCGGACCTCGATCGCGTTCGGGATCCCGGCCTTGGCGAAAACCGGATTCCACGTCAGCAGCGCGGCGCGAATCGTCGGCTTGTACTGCGGCGGAATCTCATCGGTCAAGTAGTAAACGATCGGTCCGTCGTTGAAATTCCAGCGGTCGATGTAGCGCACCACGGGCGAGCGCAGCGAGTCGTCGTTGAAGCGCTTGTGGTCGGTCGTGAAGTAGCCGATGCGGTCGTCGGCGAGGCGCGGGACGTAACTGCTCGCCGCCGGCGGCTCGACGATCGAGTAGTGCATGCGCAGGCGCACGCCGCGGGCGTCGGGCGCGCCCGAAACGCTCGTTCCGGCCGGTCCGACGAAGGCCAGGCTCGCCAGCAGCTCGTCGTTCTTGGGAAACGCTTTGATGCGCTCGAAATACGAGCGCGTCGCATCGACCGAGAACGTCGGCCGCGCGACCGCGCCGAACGGGATGACCGGCCCTTGCGAGCCGCCCAGATCGCGCCCCACGTTCTCGAAGTCGCTCAAAAAGAAACTCGCCGGGATCACGACGCGCCCGCGGTCGGCGTCCTCGGCGACGACCGGCGTGCTGTTGATGACGCTGTCGGCGACCGAGATGGCGAGCGCGTTCGCCGCCGACGAGTCGGGCGGGGCGCTGTAGTCGGTATTCTTCTGAATCCACAGCACGCGCTTGCCGACCCGCACGAACTCGAGCAGGAACGCCGGGAAGGTGCGGCCGGCGAAAGCCTCCGCGCCGACGCCCGCCGCCAGGACCGGCGCGACGATGAGGGGATGGCCGAGCTGCGCGGGTCCGAGGTCGAGGAAGACGTCGTCGTCCTTCTGCAGCACGTCGATCAGGCCGCTCTGCCGCGTCGCACCTTTGACGAAGTTGGCGTATTGCTGCGGCGCGGGCGAGGCCGAAGGCGCCGCCGCGGGCGCGGCCGTCCGAACTGGTGCCGCCACCGGCGCGGGCGAGGGGCCGGGCGCAGGGCGCGACGCTGCGGGCGCGGCGCCCGAGAGCAGGCCGACGGCGAGCGCGGCCGCGGCGAGAGCCCGGCGAGCGGTCACGCGGTCGCGCCGTGCGCCGCCGCTAGACAGCCTGCATCGCTTCCGAAGCTGCGGCACCCGGGCGTTTGCGCCGGCCGCGCCAGCGGCGGGGCGGGCGGCGCTTGGGCGCGCCGTTGCTGCGCGCGGGCGCGAGCGCGTCGCCGGCCTCGATCCGGGCGCTGGCGCCGGCGATCGCGTCGGGGAGCGTCGGCGCGCTCAACAGGTCGCGCGCCGGCCCTTTGCCGCTGCGCAGCGTCGCGATCCAGGCGTCGCCGCGCCGCGTGACGTCGATCTGCATCGCTTCCTCGGTGATCGAGCGGCGGTCGACGTCGAGCAAGCGCAAGGCGAAGCCCTCGGCGTCCTCGTGCGGCGCGATCTTCTTCGCCATGCCGACGAGGCGCTCGAACTGCTCGCTGAAGTGCGCGACCGGACGGCCCTTGCGGTCGCGCGCGGCGCGCGTCGGCGGCCGTTCGAGGCGCCAGTGGTCGGGCCCGACCGGCTGCCAGGCCGCGGACTGCGCCTTCTTCGGCTTGGCGGCTTCGTCGAGCTCGATGAGCGCGTTCTCGATCTGCTCGGCGGTGCGGACGCGAGCCGCTTCGCGCGGCGCGCGGCGGAAGAGCTCTTCGTAACGCTCGGCGACCCCCGAGATGGGCCGGCCCTGCGCATCGATCTGCGCCGGCAGACCCCACAGCGTCGGCAGCGTGACGAGCTGATGGCGGCGCGCTTGATCGACGATGTCGATGATGATCTCGTAGGGCTTGCCGCTCTGCGCGATCACCTCGCGGCGCGCCTCCGCGCTCGGCAGCTCGGAGAGCACGTAGGCATACTCGTCGAGCGGACGCATGCCGCGTCCCGTGACCTGCGTGTAGAGCGTCGTCGATTTCGTCGGCCGGGCGTTGATGATGACCTCGATCGAGGGGACGTCGAAGCCTTCGAGATAGAGGCCGCAGTTGACCAGCACGTCGATCTTCGAGCCGCGGAAGCCGGCGACGATCGCCTCGCGCTCGGCCTGCGGCGTGTCGCCGCTGGCGAACGCCGCTTTGATCTTGGCTTCTTTGAAGAGCGCGGCGACGTTCTTGGCGTGCTCGACCGACGCGGTGAAGACCAAGGTCTTCTTTCCCGGGGTCAGCGTTTGGTAGGCCTCGAGGACCCGCAGATTCCGTTCCTCGGTGTCGACGGCTTCGGCGAGCTGACCGAGGATGAAATCGCCGGCGCGCGAGCCGACCTCGTCGAGATTCGTTTCGGTGTTCACCGCGTAGGAGCGGACCGGCACGAGATAGCCCGCGTCGATCGCGGCGCGCGCGTCCATCGTATAGACGATGTCCGGAAAGATCTCGGTGAGGCGAATGCCGTCGCCGCGGTGCGGCGTCGCGGTGAAGCCGATGATGGTTGCGTCGGGCCGCTTTGTAAGGATTTTGTCAAGAATCGCGCGATACGTCGGGGCTGCCGCGTGGTGCGCTTCGTCGATCACGAAAAGGGCGATCCGCCTGCCGAACTTGGCGGCGAAACGGTTCAGTCGCGGGCCGGTCAGCGTCTGGACCGTTGCCACGACGATCGTACATTCCTCGGCCGCGTATTCGTCGGCTTTTTCGACGCCGACGATCGCGTCGGGGTTCTGCATTTTCATGCGCTCGACGAGCTGTTGGATCAACTCGTCGCGATGGGCCACGACCAGCGTGACGTCGGTCGGGCGGAGCTCGAGAAGCTCGGGCAGCGTCGCGATGACGACCGTCTTGCCCAGACCGGTCGCAAGCGAAACGAGCTGCGCGCGGAAGCCGCGCTTAAGCGCCTCGACAATCGCCTGCTGCGCCTCAAGCTGATACGGGCGCAGGCGGAGGGTACTGAAGTTCAAGGTGTGACCCTGTCGTGTTCTCGGAGGTTTGGGGCGAAGCTCACAAACCGACGCGCCCGCGCATTGAAGGCATCGCGCGGAACGCTATGAGTTTTCACTAGCCGGCCATGCGTTCGCGGCGGACCAGGAGATGCCGCCGGTCTCTCGCCCTTGGGCGTCGAAACGCCCGTGCGGAAGACTATCGCCGGGGCGGGTATTGGCGCGTGCGGGGCTGGGAACCTCTATCCGGCACGCCCGGCTTCGCCCGGGTTACGGTTCGACCGAGTTCGGCAGGGCGGCGGCGAGCCGTTCCCGGTAGTCGCGTTCGGTTTCGAGCCAGCCGGCGAAGCGCTTCTCGAAGATCTCCGGACGCAGCAGCATGAGGTCGCGGAACGCCTCGAAGCTGCGCTCGTGGTACTCATGATACTTGGTGAGCAGATCGGGACCCGAGACGATCCCCTTTTCGATGCAGGCGTCGGCCAGCGCGCGCAGGCGGACGCGAAGGAAGGCGATCGTGTCGAGCATGTTGCCGAAAAGCTCGAGGCCGACGGTCTCGGCATCCGGTTCGGCCACGGGCTCGCCTTCTGCGACGGGGTGAGCCCGCGCGATCGCGCGCAGCTCGCCGAGCGTGGCGAAGGCCGTCCCGAAGGCACCCCACGTCACGTGCCCTTCGGGGTCGGATGAGGACCCGAAGTTCTGTCCTCCCAGGACGAAGCTGACGAGCTCGCCGTCGTCGGCGGCGAGAACGTAATCGTCGGGCAGAAGCGCGCCGCGGCGCGCAACCTGCGACAGTCCGAACGCGGGGTCGTCCAAAGAGCTCCTCCTCGGTTGCTTCATCGGCAAAACGCGCGCCGAAATGAACCGCTACGGCGCGGATCAGGAAGCCCCTGCCCGCCCAACCGGTCTACTGCGGGCCGGCGGGCTCCCGCCGGCCGGGCGCCGGAAGCGGCTCGCCTTCAACGTTGCGGAACGTCGGCAGCAGGGACACCTTGCGCGGTCCCTCCGTGCGAAAGCGAGGGGAACTCCGCAGCATGAACGTCATCTCGTCCAGACGGGCGCGCTGGCCTTCCGAGGAGCCGATCGCGAGCTGCGCTTCGCGCAGCCCGTCGTGGACCGGGAGCGCACCGGCGAGGCAGGTGACGTCGAGGAGGCGCCGGAGCCGGCTCGCCGGCGGAGCGACGATCGAAAGACGCACCGGAAGCATGCGAAACTGCCGGATCAAGACGCTCAAGCACGAGCAGTCCACGAAATCACAGTCGGCGAACGAGACCAGCAGAGCCCCTCGATGCGCCCGCGCGGCGCGCGTGATCGCGGCCTCGAGCGCCGCGCTGTTGGAGAGGTCGACGTCGCCGCTCACGTGGAGAATGCAGACCGTACCGCGGCGCTCCAGCTTGAACCGGGCGAGTTCCCTCAGCGGCCGCGGCTCGCTGACACCGGCCTCAAACGCTGCCGTGGAAGCCGCGTTCGTTTCCATAGGCGAGAACTGGTCCATGAAAGACCTTCTTCCGGAAATGCCGTAGTGTCACCCAAATCATGCTCCCGGTCGGTTGCCTTTGTCTGTACGAATCCGCGCGGACCGGGTTCTCCTGCTTGCGAGGTCGAATTCTCCCTCGCAGGAGTAGAAAGGGCAGAGTAGGACCAGCCATGGGTACGGATATTGTGGCGCAGAACGCGATCCTGAGGGAACTCAAGGACGATGACCGGGCGAAGGTCGTCAAAGACGGCAGCATCCGGCATTTCGAGTTGCGCGAGACCGTCTACGAGGCGCAGCAGCTCATCGAGGAGGTCTATTTCCCGCTCGACTGCGTGCTCTCGGTCGTGACGCTCATGCGGGACGGGGCGATGATCGAGATCGGGACGATCGGTCACGAAGGCACGACCGGCATTCCGCTGATCATGGGAGGCGACACGACGGCGAATCACGCCTTCTGCCAAGTCCAAGGCGGTGCGTGGAGGATGAGCGCGGCGACGTTCCGTCAGCTTCTCGCCGAGAGCGGGCACTTTCGCGATCTCGTGAATCGCCACTTGCAAGCCTACCTCAACATGCTCGGGCAGTTCACGGCCTGCAACCGCCTGCACAGCGTCTACGAACGGGCGGCTCGCTGGATCCTGATGACGCAAGACCGCGTCGGCAGCGACACGTTCCCGCTGACGCACGAGTTCCTGGCGACGATGCTCGGCTCGCGGCGCTCCGGCGTCACGATCGCGGCCGCCATCCTCCAAAAGGCGGGCTTCATCCGCTACCATCGCGGCCGCATCACCGTGCTCGATCGCGCCGGTCTCGAAGCGACGACGTGCGAGTGCTACGAGCTGACGTCGCGGCAGTTCGGCGACGCGTTGCGCCCCTCGAGCAGCCATTCCGACACCCCGCCGGCCTAAGCGAGAAGGAGCTGCTCCGAATCTCCTTTTAAGAAGCGCCGGGCAGTGAGTCCGTGCTCGGGGGCCTATTCGCGCGCTGTTCCTTCCCAGAATGTCTGCGCGGTGCAGCGGACCCATCCCAGTCGAGGATGGCCGCTATCATCGACGACCGATTGCGCGCGTCCGTCTTCGCGACTAACCTTTTCACGTAGGCGTGGACGGTGTGCTCCGAGATCTCCAACGTCTCGGCGATCGCCCGCGCGTTCGCGCCCTCGAGGACGAGCTCGAGCACCGCGGTCTCGCGCCGCGTCAAGCTGAATCTCGCTGAGGCGAGGGCCAGCGCATCGATGTTCTGCTTCGCTTCAACGACCAGCATGTAGAGATCGCCCTCGCTGCCGATCAGGCGCGAGCAATGCACGACTCGCCGTTCGTCCAGGGGAATGACGTGAGGACTCCCGGGATCGAGCCGCTGGATATTGAGACCGCGAAGCCGTTCTCGTAAGGACGTCGTGAGAAGCGCGCCCTCGCAAACGAGGCGGCGCAGTTCGCTATCCGCAGCAAAGCTCGATGAAACGAACTTTATTTCGTACCGTTCATCGGCGAGGATAACTGCTGAATTAGTCCTGGCGAACATTCAACTGCGGTGTAAGCGTGAGGTCACACGAGGATGCAATCGTACCGTGTCTCGATCTTCACTGTCAAACGGCTTTCGCTGAACCTTCAGGCCGCGTAGGTCAAAAGGCCCGATAGCCTCTAAGGACACCGGGCCGATATGTACTACTTCGGGCAATTGCAAAGAATGCCCAAATGCGCTACGGTTACCACGGCAACCTTAGTTCTGCATCGCCGGAACGGATCGTGCGTTACACAAGATCCGTCCTTACCCTTGCATCGATCTTCGGCAGTGCATGGCGGCGCCTTTAATGCGGCGTGCGTCGATCGTTTGGTCCTGATAAGGGGAGACTGCTCGTTGTTCGCGACACTCTCGAGTGCCTCAGTCTGATGGATCTCGTGGCCGCCCCCATGCAAGAGCTTCCCTACGCGCAACAAGCGGCGACGTTCGTTTATCGGGAGAGACCGTTCCGCCGCCGGTTGCGAAGAATCGCCGATATCGCGCTCGCGAGCGCGCTCCTCGTGCTCTCGGCCCCCTTCCTGCTCCTGGGCGTCATCGCCGTCTATGCCGAAGACGGACCTCCGGTCCTCTTCAAACAGCGGCGCGCCGGCCGTTTCGAGCGCACCTTCACCATCTATAAGCTGCGGACCATGCGCAAGGAGCGCTGCGGCGACCACGAGTCGCCCAGCAGCAGCAGCGACGACCGGATCACGCGCGTCGGCCGTTTCCTTCGGAAGACGTCGATCGACGAGCTTCCGCAGCTCTTCAACGTCCTGCGTGGAGAAATGTCGCTGATCGGGCCCCGCCCCGAGATGCCGGCGATCATCAACGAGCGCTACGAGCGTTGGCAACACCTGCGTCATCTCGTCCGGCCCGGGATCACGGGCATCTGGCAGGCCACGTGCCGCTCGACAGTGCCGCTCGACCGGCCCGAAGCGACAGCGCTCGACGTCGACTATATCAAGCGCGCTTCGCCGGCGCTCGACGGTGAACTGCTCCTCAAGACCATCGTATCGGTCGTTCTTCAGAAGGGGGCGATCTAAGCTCATGGAGCGCCCCATCTGCATCGTCGGCACGGGCTACGTCGGGATGGCCTGCCTGATCGGCCTCGCGGAACTCGGCTGGCGCGTCAACGGCTACGACGTCGCCGCCGAGCGCATCGACCGGCTGCGTCACGGCATTCCGCCCTACCGCGAAGACGGGATCGTCGAGCCGCTTAAGCGGAACGTGGCGAGCGGACGGATCGCCTTCTTCGACTGCCTCAAGTCGGCGGCCGAAGGTTCCGAGATCATCATCATCGCGGTCGGTACGCCGTCACACGACGACGGCTCGGCCGACATCTCCGCCTTGGAAGCGGCTCTGCTGGAATTGTCGACCGTGCGGTTTGCAACGCGGCCGACCGTGGTCATCCGTTCGACCGTCCCGCCCGGCACGTCTGATCTACTCGCCTGCACCGTCGAGCCGTGGGGCGAGCTGATCTACGCGCCGGAGTTCCTGCGCGAAGGCACAGCCCTATTCGACTTCCTCAACCCGAGCCGGATCGTCGTCGGCGCTACCGCGCCGTCGCTCGTGGTTCGCTACGTCGGCCTGTTCGCAGCCCTGCAGAAACCGGTCGTCTTCACTTCGCGCTGCAACGCCGAACTGATCAAGTGCTGCTCCAACGCCTTCTTGGCGCTGAAGATCAGCTACGCGAACGAGGTGGCGAATCTCTGCGACGCACTCGGCGGAACCTCCGACGACGTGCTCCGCGGAATCGGCTACGACCCGCGCATTGGGCCCGACTTTCTACGCCCGGGCATCGGCTTCGGAGGGCCCTGCTTCGAAAAGGACGTCAAGAGCATCGACCACGTCGCGGTAAAGACGGGCTCCACGCACGAACTGTTCTCCGCCATTCTGCGCGTCAACAACGCTCAGCCGATGCGCCTCATCGATACGCTCGAGGCGGAGTGCGGGAACCTCCAAGGCATGCGCATCGGAGTCTGGGGGCTCGCTTTCAAAGCCGGCACCGACGACATTCGCGACTCGCTTGCCCTTCGCATCGTCGAGGAGTTGGGGCGAAGGGGCGCGACGTTGACGATCTACGACCCCGCCGTCCGGATCGCTCCGCTTCCGGCCAGCAGCCGGCTCACGACATCAGCGCTCGAAGCCGCCGACGCCGACGCCCTCGTCGTGCTGACGGAATGGCCGGAGTTCGGCGAGATCGCTCCATCCTCGTACGCTCAGCTCCTCACGAGTCGCGTCGTCATCGACGGCCGCAACATTCTCGACTCCGCGCGCGTCACCGCTGCCGGACTGACCTATCGCGGAGTCGGGCGCGGACTGGAAGAGCGGCCCCGCACTTACTCGCCAGCTCCGGCGCTTTCCCGGTGAAGGGCTGAGAGGCGATGCTCCACCTCGTAGTCGGCGGTGCCGGATTCCTTGGGAGCCACCTCGCGAACGCTCTGGTCGATGAGGGCGAAGACGTCATCATTGTCGACAACCTATCGACGGGCCACGTCCGCAATCTGGAGCGTTCCCTCTCGTCCGGACACGCCACGTTCGTCTATGCCGACGTTGCCGTGACCGCGAGCCAGCTCGAAACACTCGTGCGGAAGGCCACGAACAGAAAGCTTTCGCGGATCTACCATCTGGCCTCGCCAGCGAGCCCGGAAGCCTATGGACGCGACCCGTGGGGGACGCTGACCGTCAACAGTATCGGAACCATGGCGCTGATCGAGCTCGCGCTCGCGCACGGAGCTCGGTTCCTCTTCGCCTCGACCTCCGAGATCTACGGCGACCCGCTGGTGCACCCGCAGCGCGAAGACTACTTCGGCAACGTCGATCCGATCGGACCGCGGAGCTGCTACGACGAGGGAAAGCGCTTCGGAGAGGCCGCGACTGCGGCGGCGGTGCGAGTTCGCGGCTTGGATGCCCGCGTGGTCCGCTTCTTCAACTGTTACGGGCCATGTATGGATGTTGCGGACGGGCGTCTGATCCCCGAGCTCATCGATGCGATTCAAAACGAGCGCCCGATGCCGATACACGGAGACGGTTCGCAGACCCGATCGATGACCTTCGTCGACGACGCACTTACCTTATTGCGCATCGTCATGGAGCATCCGATGAAGCAGTTGCTGCCGGTCAACATCGGCAGCGATGACGAGCGAAGCGTCGAAGAGATCGCGCGCGCGCTGGCACGCGTCGCTGGCGTTGAGTTTCGCGCAAGGCACCTTCCTCCACGCGAAGGCGATCCCCAACGCCGCCGCCCCGATTTGAGTCGAGCCAGAAGCCTTGGCTGGTCGCCATCGACGCCGCTCGACGAAGGACTACGCATCACCTACCGCTGGTTCACCGAAGAACGGCTCGCGTTTGCCTAAGATGATCGCCTTTGCTGAAATCGCCGGCGCACCGATGGCGTGCACGTTTCGAATCGCCGGAGTCGAGGTCGAACTGTCCGGTCCAACGGCGGTCTTGGCGCTCGTACGACGGACGCTCCTGGGCGGAACGCAGCCTCGAGGCCCGGCGGCACTCCGTGGCCGAATCGACCTGCGATTCGACAAAGACGTGTGGGTGATTTCCGGAACCGCACCGCGGGCGAACAAGACCCTGAGCCAGTTGAGCGTGCTGCCCGAAATATGCGGCGCGGTAATCTCGGCGGTCCTGGCTGAGGTCGCCCACCACGCCGGGCTGTATGTCTGGCGCGCCAGCGTCGTAGATCGCGACGGCGACGCCCTCGCACTTGTCGGCGACGACTGGGAGTCCGGCCTCGTGTTGGCGGCTCACCTGCATATGCGCGGATGGTCCTACGTCAGCGCCGACTATGCGCTCGTTCAACTCGAGCGGCAGCGCGTCTTCGGCCTGCGGAAGCTGCTCTATGCAAACTCATCGATGCTGCAATCGCTTCCACTAGCCTATCGCCGCGCCGTGGAAGCCTCCCCGTGGTACGTAACCCGCCGCGATATCGCGTTCCATGCGATCGACCCGGGCCTCGCCCGGAGGGAACCCTGGTCCGACGGAGGTTTCCTTCGTGCGATCGTCCGCGTTGACGGAGACGCAGCAGAGCATCCTGCCCTCGAACGTCCGCAGCCATTCGAACTCGGCGGCGGAGTACAGAGCGAGCACCTCCAGCTGCGCGGCGTCACGCTAGCGGACCTGAAACTCGGCGGCTACATCCACACCTGCGATCTCCTGGAAGCCTGGTTTCGAGGTGCCTGTGCTAGCAATATTTGAACAGGGCGCCCGCTCATCGTTGCGGAGCCAACGACCACAATGGCGACGGCGAAGGGGAGGACGACGCACTTCGAGGCCGCACGGGCGTCTCGTGCCACGTCAGAGACAGCTGAAGCGACCCGTACCCCAGATTCGCGGCACCCGTGTCCGCCACGGTGCATATGGCCTGGCTCCCGTTGCCGGCTATTTGCAGATCTCTGCCGCCACAGCTGTACGAGGACCCGCGACTTATCGTATAAGCATCGACGACGACAGTGCGGAAATCGTTATTCCTAAGCGACACGCGAACCGCTCCCGTCACGGTCGGCGCAGAAACAAAGGTCAGTCGCCCATCCTGAGTCGTCTCGCCGGATGCGAGATTTGCCGACCTCGTCTCAGATGCGGAGCCAGGTAAGGAGATTGACATTGCCACAACCGTACAGCACAGCAAGAACACAACTCGGAGCATCTCACCTCGCCTGCGCACTACTCGTGTCCACTCCCTTCTCATTTCTCGTATCCCGAGGTTTTTCCGATCGCATGAGTGTTATAAAGTTTCTTGCAGTTATCGCGGTAATGTCCCTTCTTATGCTTGGGCCGTGCAATGCCACACCCATTATTCATCCTGGGGACACCATCGGGGTAGACGTGCTCAATTACGCCGCAGTCATCGACGACTCGCGACACGACGGCGCTCCGGGTCGCCTGGACGCGCTCAATCCGGGCAGCATCGTCGTCGCAGCTGACGGATCGATATCGATTCCCGTCATCGGCACCATACACATCGCCGGCAAGAGTACGCACCAGATCGCGAAACTCATCGAAAGCGCACTTTCCGCATACGTCCGAGAGCCCACGGTAACAGTACGACTATTGCAGCAAAGCCAGCTCATTTTTCTGACCGGCGCGACGATCGGAACGCTTCCCTTCCTTCCCGGCGAGACGCTCTCGTCGGCACTCGGTCAATTGCGGGAGCAGTTCGAAAAAAACGTTGCCGGAGCTCTAACTCCCAGCGATAAGAATGGGGGCACTCTGTCTCGATCTGCGATCGACCTCCGGAAGATCGTCATCGAGCGAGACGACCACTCCGGCGACTCCATCGATGGGGAACAGTTACTTCGATCCGGTCTACCAGGACCGACCCTCGCGCCCGGCGATACGTTGCTCTTCGCCAGCAAGCCCGTTCGCGTAAATGTAAGCGGCCAAGTTGCTGCCCCCGGTCCGATCTACCTATATGAGACCGATACGCTCGAGCAGGCGCTCTTGGCAGCGGGCGGGCCACTTTCAACCGCCTCGACCGCTGACGCATCGCTAGTCCGAGACGGAACCGAAGTTCCGCTTCCGCTTGGAGGCGCGGCACTCCGTCAGCCGCCCCGGAACGATGACACCATCATAGTCCGGGCTGCACCGCACGTCACCGTGCTCGGGCAGGTTCCAAACCCCGGAGAGTTCACGCTAAAGAATGGGTCGACTCTTCTTAGCGCGTTATACGTGGCCGGTGGGCCAACGAAATGGGCGAACGTGCATGACGTCCAGGTTGTCCATAACAGCGCCCGCCAGTCCTTTGATTTATCAGGCCTACAGCACGGTGACCTTTCTACCAATGTTCCCCTTACCGACGGGGACGTAGTTTACGTGCCAGAGGGTCATCGCATTGACGCCGCCGCCTTCTTTCAAGGACTCCTAGGCGCCCTCAATGGCGCGTATTATGTGACCCACATATAATGCATATAACATTCGCTGCTCGCTAACGCACTCATGTTCGCCCTAATTCAGCTAAACACAGTCTTGGAGACACATTGAGAAACACCGAACTGAGGCAATTCCTGAATGTGCTGCGGCGACGCTGGCTCGTAGTCCTAGTTATTTGTGCAATAGGCTTCGGGTTGCTGCCAATCGCCGCCGCGCTCGTCCCTGCGTATACAGCCAAGGCACAATTACTCATTGTAAGTGAAGCCCTCAAGGACACGACCCTGTCTGACCCGGATCTGCCGTCGATTGTCACGAGCACCGAGGTCCTGAGCCGCGTAATAACTCGGCTCGGGCTCAACACGAACCCGACCGCACTGGCAAAAGCTGTTAAGACGAAACTGCCCTCGAAGTCAAGCATCCTTGAAATCAGTTACAAGGACACCAACGGTGTTCGCGCAGCTACTGTCACTAACGCGATTGCCGACGAAGCGACGTCGTATTTCCACGAGATCGCTATGCGTGGCTACACGGACGTGCTGAAGGCTCTCAATGCTCGAATCGCAGAAAGCAGGGCGAGAATCGCCGCCGCTGACAGACGACTTCAACGCGCTTCTGCAAACAACGCCTTCGCGAGCTCAGACAAGGCGCTCGATGACTTGACGTCGCAGATCGCTGGCCTGCGTGTCGAGCACGGGCAAGTTGAGGCGTCCCTCGCTGCCGACCGAGCCACTGCGTCAGCGCTGAGGAAACAACTTCGCGACATCACTCCTATCGTACGCGGTGAGATCTTGCAGAGGGACCCAGTCTACCAGCAGGTTCAAACCGAAATTGCAAAGGATGATGCAGACCTTATCTCCGAGCGCGCCTCGTTTCGTAACTCGTTTCCCGGGCTACACGCGCTTGCACAGCGAGTATATCGCGAGCGCGAGCAGCTTACCTCGGTTGAGGCGGCCGCAGTAGCTAACGGTGCGGGCTCGAGCCCCTCGTTCACTCAAACCGTCCTCGATGCTGACCATGCCGACGGTCTCGTGGCCGCCGACCAAGAGCGCCTCCGCGCTATCGACTCTCAGCTCTTAGCAGAACAAAATCACCTTCAGCAACTGGCAGGAGCCGGAGCAGTAGTCGGAACCCTGCGCGCGCAGCGCGATGCTACGCTTGGCCAATACCAGGCCCTCACTCAGCGCTTGAGCGCTGCCGAGGGAGATGCAGCGCAGGCAGCGTCATTAGGAACGCTCGTCGTTGTAAGCCGCGCGATCCCTGGGCAATCACAGCTGTCGGCATGGCTCTTGGGCCTCGGTTTCCTGATTTTGCTACTAGCGATCGGGGCCGCATACGCATTCGACTCGATGGACCGCCGTCTATGGGGCGCTCGAGAGATCGAAAGTCTTTATGGGCGTCCAGTTCTTGCGAAGGTTGGAGGGCAATCGTGAAACACGCAGAGGTGCCTTCGCCATTAGAAATGGACACCTCCAAATTCGACTTACTCCGGGCCCGACTTGAAGCTGAACTCGAGCGACCCGCGGTCATCGCTATTACCTCCTCCACGGCCGAGGACGGCAACGAAGTGGCCGCCTGGGGTCTGGCGTGCTCGCTTGCTGCAACCGGCTATCCGGCCATCTTCATCGACACGTCTCTTTCCGCCCCTGCCATCACGGAGCCGGCACAGCGTCTACGGTTTGACGAAATCGCGAGTCAGTTGAATCCCTCTCAAGGATCGGCAGGCTTTGCGGTGTTGACGCTAGGGGACCCCACCCTGCAAAAGAGGACCAGTCAGCGCAGCATAGTGTCGGCCTTCCAAATACTTCGCGGCAAATTTGATTATGTCGTAATAAACGCAGGGTCCGCGCTTTCAAGCTCCTTTGCAACCGCAGTTATCACGGCGGCCGACTCTGTTCTCGTAGCGGTCAAAATAGGTCGTCGTGAGGGAGGCCACGATCTTCGACTATCCGCTGCGCTCGGGCAACTCGGTGCACACTTTCTAGGCATCATAGCCATGGATCCGTCAGTAATAGAAAGTGCTCCCACAATGGCTTCCGCGCCGGCGAGTATCCCAGACCGGCGAATTCGGCAAAGTGCGCAGGTGGACAGGGAGCCTCAACGCCGCGAGGTCGCTGAATGGCCGACCTAGCGGACGTCGTTAAAGATGTCGCCTCCCTCGGAGAAAGTCCTCGTCACGAGCCGGCAGCTCAACCGACCCGAAACGACGAGAGAAGGTTGAGCAGGCATAACGTCATCGGCGTTTGCGTCTCCGCAACGGACTATGCCGGAGCCTGCGACGTAATTATGGCAGCCGCAGTGGCCAAGCGACCCCTTACTGTGACCGCTCTAGCTGTACACGGGGTTATGACAGGTGCCCTTAGCCGCCAACATCGCTATCGGCTGAATGCCTTAGACATGGTGCTGCCGGACGGTCAGCCCGTACGCTGGGCGCTGAACCTGCTGTTCAAGACCCACCTACGTGACCGCGTGTACGGCCCCAGCCTCATGCTGCACGTCTGCGAGCGGGCCGAGATATCGGGCCTCTCAGTCGGCCTCTATGGAAACCGACCGGAGGTCCTGGACGATCTCCGTCTTGAGTTGCTTACCCGCTTTCCGCGGCTCCGCGTTGCCATAGCGATTCCCTCACGCTTCGCTAGAGTCACTCCCGACGAACAAGCCGAACTGGCGCGGCGCATCGCATCTACTGGCGCCGATGTCCTCTTCGTTAGTCTCGGGTGCCCGCGTCAGGAGGTCTGGCTCTACGAGAATCGTGCCCGCCTCAACATGCCACTCATCGCCGTCGGAGCCGCCTTCGACTTCCACGCCAGGCGGCTACCCCAAGCACCTCGCTGGATGCAGGACCGCGGACTTGAATGGCTGTTCCGACTTTTCCATGAGCCCCATCGCCTCTGGCGCCGCTACGTGCTACTCAATCCGCTGTTCTTAAGCCTGCTGGCGCTGCAATTTCTAGGACTGCGCACACCGGAAAGTGTCGAAAGCGGCTCGATCGCAACGTACCAAGGCTACGCATGACATCTAACAACACAACGACCCGTCATATCGATGGTTCTTTTTCACACTCGATCTTAATGTCCTATTTAGACAAATAACCATTTTCGCTCCCCAACACATCACAATGACAGGCGTATGGATACCCCTCAAGACTTTCGTAACCCGACCAGCAATCATGCTGATCGCCGTTCCTTAGGAGAACACCTCTCGGATGTCTGTGGTCATCATCACCGGATCCGCTGGACTCGTCGGGTCAGCATCCGTGGCGCATTTTGCCCATCTCGGATGCGACATTGTAGGCATAGACAACGACCTCAGAAGCTACTTCTTTGGACCAGACGCGTCGACGAATTGGAATCGCCGTTCGCTCGAGGCACGCTTTCCTGGTCAGTACACGCATTATGACGAAGATATTCGCGACACGGACGCAATCAACAACATTTTTAAGCGATACGGTAAGAGCATTATCTTGATCATTCATGCCGCAGCTCAGCCGTCGCACGATTGGGCAGCTAGCGAACCTGAAATGGATTTCAGCATTAACGCAAATGGCACGTTGTGCCTGCTTGAAGCGACGCGTACGTGCGCGCCGACGGCGCCTTTTATTTTCACGTCGACCAACAAAGTTTACGGCGATACGCCCAATTTGCTGCCGCTGCGTGAAACCGAGTCTCGTTGGGAACTCCCCGAGGATCATCCCCTCTTCGCCGGCATCGACGAGACAATGAGCATCGATCAATCTAAGCATTCGCTTTTCGGAGCATCCAAAGTCGCCGCTGACATTCTCGTCCAGGAATACGGCCGCTATTTCTCGATGCCAACCGCGGTCTTCCGTGGCGGCTGCCTGACCGGACCGAAGCATTCTCCGACGAAGCTACACGGTTTCCTCGCGTATCTAATGAAATGCGTCGCAACCGGAAACAGATACACGGTTCTTGGCTACAAGGGCAAGCAGGTTCGTGACAACATCCACAGCTCTGACCTGGTAGCGGCGTTTGAAGAAGTATTTCGTGCGCCACGCGTCGGTGAGGTTTATAACATTGGTGGAACGCGTTACAGTAATTGCTCGATGCTCGAAGCGATCAACATGTGCGAAGCCATCGCGTGCCGCAAGCTAGATTGGACTTACACCGAGCAGGGCCGGATCGGGGACCACATCTGGTATATCTCAAACGTTACCAAGTTCAAGAAGCATTACCCACGGTGGTCGCAGCGCTACAACGTTCAAAAGCTGCTTACGGAGATTTATGAACTTAACGTTGATCGGTGGACCACCACGCCCTCGATTTCGCTTACCTGACCCGAGCCAGACTGAATGCCCATTAATCCGCATGCGCGAGCGGTCACCGGCCGCCCGACGCCCGCGGGATTCTAACGACCAGTCGATCGATGTGGTGCCGAATAGTGTCTTCTGACGGCGCAACTGCGCGCGATCAGGCGCCCTTTTCGCGGAACCAGCTAAGCAACCGCGACGCTCGCACCCAAGAACTAACAGCAGCTACGCGGCGGCCAACACGTCTGCTAGACCGCCTCCAAGTAATCGCGTTGGTTTTGTTGCCGCTTGGTTTCAAACCGCCTGAAGGCATGGATTTTTCGCAGGTATGGCTTCCCGCAGACGCAGTGTGGAGCGTAGCGTACCTCATCGCATTTGCAGGCGTTGTTGTCGAACGGAAGACCGTGCTCAGGCATGTGCGAGCGTCACTGCCGCTCGTACCCATTTTGCTACTAGTCGGGTTGTCAACGCTCTGGTCAAATGATCCTGCGACAACGGCCCGAAGATCACTTGCTTTGCTTGGCACGGCGGTGATTGCGCTCCACTTCGTGAATCGGCTAGGCTTAAGAGGGTTTGTCGAGTCGCTCGCGATCACAATCGCGATCGCGGCCGTCGCGAGCGTGCCGCTCATCGCCTTTCTCCCAAGTTACGGCTTGCAACACGGCGCTAACGAGGCGTGGCAGGGCTGCTTCTTCGAAAAGAACCAGCTGGGGCAGGCCATGGCGCTGGGAATTGTTACGACCACTATGTTGACGGATGGCACGCGCGGCGTTCGCCGTGCAGTCCTGATTGCGTTTCTGCTCTTGTTTTTCGTACTCTTGGTCGGGTCTCAGTCTGCAGGCGCGTTAGCTAGCACCATAATCTTCGCGCTGGTCCTCCCCCTCAGCCTTTGGATCCGCCGTACGCGGTCAAGTAGACTAGCGTTGCTGAGCGCGCTGGTAATCTCAACGATAACCCTCGCCGCGTGGATTTCAGGCTTCGATGCGGACGAGGCGTTTGGCGTCCTTGGCAGAGATGCGACTTTTACGGGCCGAACGGACATTTGGCAAGCCTCCCTCAATGCAGTCAGCGAACGGCCAGTCCTCGGCTATGGTTACAGAGAGTTTTGGGATCCAAACGGAGATGCGCAGTATTTCGTATCGCCGAACAGCGAGGGGTGGCAGCCCAATATGGCGCATAATGGCTTCATCGAAGTCGCACTCGACATCGGCATCGTGGGTGAAGGTGCCCTCGTTCTATTCCTCGCTGTCGCAGCAGCGCGGGCGTTGGCGTCGTTCTGGCGAGGGCACGATCGACTGAGTGCGTGGCCGCTTTTCGCGATGTTAGACGTAGTACTCCAAAATCTTACGGACCGCAGCTTTGCGACGCAACAAAGCATTTTTTGGATCGTTTTTCTTTCAGCCTTCTGGTTTGCAACGGATGCCTGTCAGCGCGGGCCCGCACTCTTGCAGAATAAGCAGGAGATTGGCACGAGAACCGTATGCTAGTCGTGAAGAACTCGGTGGCCAACCCGGCCGTTCCTGAAGCATTAACTCGGTTCTTGGGTCCTTCTCGCACTCTCCCATTCACAAATGGGCGCTTTACTTCCGTCAATGCGTCGCGTAATAAGGTCACGATGGTCGATGAGTACCCCTCATGACGCGACTAGAGGACCAATCGCGATGGTAGATCCGCAACATCTATCAGAGCGACCGCAAGGACGATCGCGCCGACGCCAGCTGGCACGGTTGGTGCGTTTGACCACAGTTCCTCGTAAGTGCCGCTTCAGGCCGCTCGCCTTCAACCCGTCCTCATCGATCAATCACGTATCACGCTCACACTTTCCAGCAGAACTGGTCCGAGTACGGGACGAAGAATGTCCTGCACGTTAAAACTGAGCTCTAGCAGCTCCGGCTCGGTTTGCCGTCACACACTCAAGACCATTCCGATGCGGATTTCGTCGCTACGTCCAGAGAATGGTCGGCCCTCCATGGCACGCGATGCAACTGGCACCAGCGGCTACCAATTTACTGGGTAACCAATGTAGGTTTCGGAGAGGGAGGCATATGAGGCTTCGTGTCCTACTTTCGGCCTATGCCTGCCAACCCGGGCTCGGCTCGGAGCCGGGCGTCGGTTGGAACTGGGCCTGTGCGCTAGCAAAGGCGGGGGCAGACGTCTGGGTCCTGACGGCTCCGGATGGCAAGGCGGCGATTGAAAGGGACCTTACAGAAGAGCTACGAGCTAATTTGAAATTTGTCTACGTTGAGCATTCCAAACTATGGCGGCTCTTACGACGTCTACCGTGGGGTGAGTATTGGATCGCACTCGCGTGGCAAGAGAGGGCTTACAAGGTCGCGAACGCATTAGAATTACAGGTTGGTTTTGATGTCATCCATCACGTTTCATGGGGGTCACTCCATGTCGGCTCGCGGTTATGGCGATTAAAGTGTCCGCTCATTTTTGGGCCGGTAGGGGGAGGGCAGACCGCCCCCGCCGGATTTCGGCGGCATTTTCGTGGAGCGTGGGTTACCGAGGTTGTCAGGACGATCGTTGTGCGATATTTCTCCGCCTGCATCCTGAACGCACGGTCGACGGTTAGGAGGGCAACCGTGGTGCTTGTCGCGAACCGAGACACCGAGGTGGCCGCTCGCTATCTTGGTGCGCGCGACGTTAGAGTCATGGTGGACGTCGGCCTACGAGCCGACAAGATTAGCAGCCATTCGCCGGTCGCGAAGCCTCGCGAGCAGCCGATCCAAATCTTGTGGGTGGCAATGCTTCGGCCGCGTAAAGGTTTGCTCTTGGCGCTTGAAGCCTTATCGCTGATCGACATACATACTTCATGGAGGCTAACAATTATAGGTGACGGTCCGCAGGGCAGTATGGTTCCCACTTGGGTTAACGCATTAGGGTTGGATGGCAAGGTAGAATGGCGTGGCGCGCTTCCATGGGCAGAAGTGCACGCGAGCTACGACCATGCTGACCTGTTCTTGTCTACGTCGCTCCGCGACACGACGGGAGTTCAACTTCTGGAAGCGATGGGCCGAGGACTGCCGATCTTGACGCTCGATCATCATGGCGCAGCGAGTCTAGTGCCCGATTCCGCTGGAATCAAGGTGCCAGTCTCTACCCCGAAGGAGACCACTAAACGCATCGCCCGTGCTATCGAGATGCTAGCCGCGGATCGTGATTTAATGCGCGAAATGGGTGAAGCGGCAATTGCGGTTGCGCGATGTTACACCTTTGACGTAAAGGCGATGAATGCTCTGGCGATCTATAAGGAAGTTATGGAGAGGAATAAGAGTGGAGGCAAAGGTTGTGGGCTGCCGCGTGAGGACAGTCTTTCGAAGAATCCACAACGGGCGCAGTTGTGACGCTGCTTGCTGCTGAGCGGAGAAGCCGCCCCGCGACGAGCGCGGACCTGTTGAGGTGACGCTAGTGCAAGTACTTCCGTTCCTCAAAACCGATGTGGCTGCTTTCGGGAGACATAGTTTCGGTGTCGAGTCAAGCAGAGTCATTGCAACTCTCGCGTTAGTTTGTGTGCTAAGCGTAGAGACCCCGATAGACTCTTCGCATCTTAAGTTGATGCGCGTTATTGCCAAGCCCTCTTGAACCGCCGTTTTCGAAAACGGAATTGCTCAGTTTTGGGTGGAACCAAGATGAAACACTCTCTTGAGACACGGGCCACGGAAAGCGCGAACCTATCAGGGGCCCTTATGTGGTAAACTGCCGTCGGGCCTGTCAACGGATGGGTTTTGAAGAGGGAGGCATATGAGCCCGGAATCACCAGATAGGTTCGCATATTCCCTGCTCAACGGCGGTGGATTTGCTATACTACATATGAGGAATCGCGCTCCTGATGTGAGGCTGGATTGACGAACCCGACGGGTGAAACCAAAACAGACGTTCTTCGCGTGGAGTTTGACCGCCGCGTTACGATGCAGTTTCGCGGCTCCGTCGTAACATCGGACGCAGGTCTACTCGCCTATCGCGGACTCGATGACGCACTTGGTTTGAGCGCGAAGGCGGGCGAAGCACTGGCCGACGCGCGAACCGGCAAGAACGGCCGTCATGCGTTGGTCGGCATGTTGCGCCAATCGGTCTTCGGCCGCCTCGCCGGATATGAAGATGTCAACGACGCCGAGCGCCTTCGTCACGATCCGGCGCTACGCTGGATTATCGGCGGCAAAGCGGCGAAGGGTCGCGCAGCATCGCCGAGCCAGATGGGCCGATTCGAAACGCGGTGGCTTGCGGATCCCGACAATCTTCGCGCGCTTGGCGGTCTCTCCGGCCACTGGATCGACGCCGCCCGTAGATGCCGGTCGGGCGACGAAGTCATCCTGGACATGGACTCGTCGGTCAGCCCGACTCATGGCGATCAGGAAGGCAGCATCTGGAACGGCCACTTCGCTTGCACGTGTTATCATCCACTATTCGTTTTCAACCAGTTCGGCGATCTGGAGCGATGCGCGCTTCGACCGGGCAACGTCCACAGCGCCGACGGTTGGGAGCAAGTGCTCAAGCCGGTGGTTGGGCGCTATCGGGGAACGGTCGAACGGATCGCCTTTCGCGGCGA
Source organism: Vulcanimicrobiota bacterium (assembly GCA_963834485.1). Classification (GTDB taxonomy): domain Bacteria; phylum Vulcanimicrobiota; class Vulcanimicrobiia; order Vulcanimicrobiales; family Vulcanimicrobiaceae; genus CAWICD01. The sequence goes on along the minus strand of CAWICD010000005.1, from coordinate 28,276 downwards.
CGCTGCTTTCGCTCAGCCTGGTATGTACGAGTACCTCGAATCAGAGGGCATCGAATACGCCATCCGCCTTCCCGCCAATCAGATTCTTCAAGCGGAGATCGCACCGTTGCTCAAGCGGCCCGTCGGGCGACCGGCGCACTACGTTCAGCGCTTCTATAAGAGCTTTCGTTACCGAGCCGCGAGTTGGACTCATCTTCGCCGAGTCGTCGCCAAAGTTGAATGGCATCCCGGAGAGTTGTTCCCTCGCGTCGGCTTTATCGTTACGAATCTTCGTTACGCATCGAAGAATGTCGTCGGCCTCTACAACCAACGGGGCACGTGCGAGCAATGAATCAAAGAGGGCAAAGGTGCGATCAAGTGGACGCGCCTTTCGTGTCGCTCCTTCGACGCAAATGCGGCTCGGCTTCAACTGCATGCGCTGGCTTACAATCTTGGAAACTTCCTTCGCACCCTTGCAACGCCTGTGCCGATCCAGGACTGGTCGCTCACGAGCCTGCGCGAGAATCTCATCAAGATCGGCGCGAAGGTCGTCAGCCACGGCCGGTACATCGTATTCCAAATGGCCGAAGTTGCCATCCCGCGCCGTCTGTTCGCGGACATCCTGCGGCTGATCGCGACGCCACGCGCGCCGCCGATTCCCGCGACGGCAACATGAACGTCCCGGCCGGGCGCACGGGGAAATCGACGGGCGATTTGTCTCCTTTTGTCCCTGCGGCCGGCACTTTTGCTGCCCGGCGGGCCGACGCAGGCGTCATTTCGCGCCGAACAAACGGCTCGACTGGCCCAGGCCCGGGAAAACGGCCGGAATCATCCGGCGGCGGCTCGAAAAGGACGGTCATATGGGGAATGTCGGCTAAGACGGTGTACTAAGGCAAGTGATAGCTTCTTGATGTCGCGCACTGTCAGTCGGTCGCCATTACCTCGCGCCTGCGGTTTACCTAACGTTGTTCTCTGCAAAAGCGCCGTGCCATTGATTTTGCCATATTCTTTTTTTATGACGGTAACATGCAGCGAGATCTAAGGATTGCGTATGCCAACGGTTATTACTGAAGGACGACCAGGTCGACCCTTTTTAGATCGGCGCGCTGTAGTTATCAAGGAATACGGGTTCGACTTTTGGTACCGCGTTGAGGCTCGTATTCGAGGGAGTTTGTTTCGACAGCGTGATCCTTCATCTACGCTTCTTAAAGCCGTGTGCCGCTTTTCTAACGGGGCGCAGCGGCCTAATGACGGTCTAGATCGCGTGACTGTGCAGACTCCCGAAGGTGCTCGAGCGCTCTATTTTCGGTCGGGAACCTCAGACGAGCGCGTCATCCGTCAGATTTTCTGCGACGGCGAGTACAGTCTGGAGCGATTGAGCCGCTGGTCATCACTTCGAGAGTTTCTTTTGAGATTACATTGCCGGGGACGACGACCCTTAATAATCGACGCTGGCGCAAATATAGGTGTCAGCAGCGTTTTTTTCGCTATTACCTTTCCAACCGCCACAGTTATCGCTCTTGAGCCAGAAACCAGTAATTTTGGTCTACTTTTGAAAAATACACGCGGGCTTAATGTTACGTGCATTAAGGCCGCGCTTTCTTCAGATCTCGGCAAAGTAAGGGTACTCGACCCGGGTGAGGGAAACTGGGGTTTCCGTACCGAGAGGGCAGAGGGTGGCGAGAGTGTTCCTTGCACAACAATCGATTCGCTTTTTGCCGCACTTACCGATCGTTCTCTTTTTCCATTTCTCGTGAAGATCGATATCGAGGGCGGAGAGGAAGACGTTTTTAAGCAGAATACTGCTTGGGTCAAAGATACGTTGCTTGTCATTGTTGAATTGCACGATTGGATGCTGCCAGGCAAGGGCAGCTCGCTTCCGTTTCTTAGGTGCGTCAGCGCTTTGGATCGCGACTTCGTGTTTCTCGGCGAAAACGTTTATTCCATAAATAATGATTTTTTGAATGATGTCGTTTAGCTATCGTAACGCCGCGGTAGTCGGAACTGGAGTCGGGTCGAGTGAACTTTTTAGAGCGGTTGCAAATATTTAGGCTTTGGAATGCTGAGGGACCGCCAATGAGGCTTCGTGTCCTACTTTCGGCCTATGCCTGCCAACCCGGGCTCGGCTCGGAGCCGGGCAAAGGTTGGAACTGGGCCTGTGCGCTAGCAAAGGCGGGGGCAGACGTCTGGGTCCTGACGGCTCCGGATGGCAAGGCGGCGATTGAAAGGGACCTTACAGAAGAGCTACGAGCTAATTTGAAATTTGTCTACGTTGAGCATTCCAAACTATGGCGGCTCTTACGACGTCTACCGTGGGGTGAGTATTGGATCGCACTCGCGTGGCAAGAGAGGGCTTACAAGGTCGCGAACGCATTAGAATTACAGGTTGGTTTTGATGTCATCCATCACGTTTCATGGGGGTCACTCCATGTCGGCTCGCGGTTATGGCGATTAAAGTGTCCGCTCATTTTTGGGCCGGTAGGGGGAGGGCAGACCGCCCCCGCCGGATTTCGGCGGCATTTTCGTGGAGCGTGGGTTACCGAGGTTGTCAGGACGATCGTTGTGCGATATTTCTCCGCCTGCATCCTGAACGCACGGTCGACGGTTAGGAGGGCAACCGTGGTGCTTGTCGCGAACCGAGACACCGAGGTGGCCGCTCGCTATCTTGGTGCGCGCGACGTTAGAGTCATGGTGGACGTCGGCCTACGAGCCGACAAGATTAGCAGCCATTCGCCGGTCGCGAAGCCTCGCGAGCAGCCGATCCAAATCTTGTGGGTGGCAATGCTTCGGCCGCGTAAAGGTTTGCTCTTGGCGCTTGAAGCCTTATCGCTGATCGACATACATACTTCATGGAGGCTAACAATTATAGGTGACGGTCCGCAGGGCAGTATGGTTCCCACTTGGGTTAACGCATTAGGGTTGGATGGCAAGGTAGAATGGCGTGGCGCGCTTCCATGGGCAGAAGTGCACGCGAGCTACGACCATGCTGACCTGTTCTTGTCTACGTCGCTCCGCGACACGACGGGAGTTCAACTTCTGGAAGCGATGGGCCGAGGACTGCCGATCTTGACGCTCGATCACCATGGCGCAGCGAGTCTAGTGCCCGATTCCGCTGGAATCAAGGTGCCAGTCTCTACCCCGAAGGAGACCACTAAACGCATCGCCCGTGCTATCGAGATGCTAGCCGCGGATCGTGATTTAATGCGCGAAATGGGTGAAGCGGCAATTGCGGTTGCGCGATGTTACACCTTTGACGTAAAGGCGATGAATGCTCTGGCGATCTATAAGGAAGTTATGGAGAGGAATAAGAGTGGAGGCAAAGGTTGTGGGCTGCCGCGTGAGGACAGTCTTTCGAAGAATCCACAACGGGCGCAGTTGTGACGCTGCTTGCTGCTGAGCAGAGAAGCCGCCCCGCGACGAGCGCGGACCTGTTGAGGTGACGCTAGTGCAAGTACTTCCGTTCCTCAAAACCGATGTGGCTGCTTTCGGGAGACATAGTTTCGGTGTCGAGTCAAGCAGAGTCATTGCAACTCTCGCGTTAGTTTGTGTGCTAAGCGTAGAGACCCCGATAGACTTTTCGCATCTTAAGTTGATGCGCGTTCTTGCCAAGCCCTCTTGAACCGCCGTTCTCGCGGAACCCGGGTATGCCTTCTTTTTCGTCGACACAGAGATAAGCCTTTTCGTTCTCCGTGAGAGCGATACTATCGTCGCTGTGGAGCGTCCATCGAAGGCTCGAGAAGCGATAACTGTAGCACCCGAGGAGGACTGCCATTTTCAAAACTCCAAAACCTCGCGCCCTGGTCAACCTCAAAGCACCTCGAGACGCAATACAGATGAGTGAAGTGACGAATACCGCAAGACATAATAATCTAGTCTATGATGTCGGTATGCATAAGGGAGAAGATACGGATTACTACCTTAAGAAGGGCTTCAACGTAATTGGATTTGAAGCGGATCCCGCTTTGGTCGACCATTGCAAGACTCGGTTCTCAACCGAGTTGCAAAATGGCAGGCTAATATTGGTCGAAGGGGCCATTGTCCAGTCGCCGTCTGAAGGCGCTACAGTAACGTTTTTCAGGAATAGGGATAACAGTGCCTGGGGTACTGCTCTTCCCAGCTGGGCCGGTCGAAATGAATTACTTGGAGCCCCGAGCGAAACGATCGAGGTCGCAGCCGTCGATTTTTCAAAATGCTTATTACAGTACGGGGTCCCGCACTACTTGAAAATTGATATAGAGGGAATGGATACCGTATGTTTACGATCATTGAGACCGCTTGAGCAAAAGCCCGCGTATGTTTCCATAGAATCAGAGAAAGTATCCTTCAGAAATCTAGTTGACGAGCTGAATCTCTTCCGGCAACTGGGTTATACGGGCTTCAAGGCAATTCAACAAGCTGGTGTGGGCCAGATAGCGGCTCAGCAGCCAGGCGGCGGTAATCGTCTTGTTAATCATCACTTTATTGAAGGTTCAAGTGGTCGCTTTGGAGCAGACCTTCCTTACAAATGGAAGACTTATAACGAGATCCTCAATGAATACAAGCTCATTTTTCTGCAATACAAGCTGTTCGGCGACTCTGGAGCAATGAATCACATGTTTGTCGGTAAACTTCTTAAAAAAGGGCTGTCTGTGCTTTTACATAGACCAATTATTCCAGGATGGTACGACACGCATGCCAAGCATTCTTCTGTCGCTGTCTAAGAGTGAAGGAAGCGGCCCAGCCGGACGCTTCTAGGCGCGTCTTCTGGCTCAATGGCGGTCGCGCGTGTCCCGCGGCCTCGCCGACGACGCTGGCGTTATGTGCACCAATGACTGCGTCGCACACCTCCAACCCGTCCCTGCCACGCCGCTTACGCTTACGACTGTCAGTCGCTTCCTGCAATGCACGCGACGATCGCCGGCCAGGCCAGCCTCCCTCAGATCACATCGGTCTTGGACGAGAACCGAGATCGCGAGCTAACAACGTTTTGCGTTAACGCACGCATTGAGAACATGGACGTGCCTTTGCGTAATGCCAGCCGCTGGCAGCGTTATGTAATTGTTACCAGGACTCGCTGCTGTCCAAAATGCTAACCACGGATCAGTAACGCCCCATACCGTAAAAGAGGCCGGGTCCATAATCGCGAACCCGATCTTTCCGCCGCCGGTGTTATCTGAAATCATCCAGCCATAATGGTGCATTGCTTTCAGCATCGTCGTTGCCCATGGCGGATCGCCAAGGGCGTTGATTTGTGCATCCGTAAGGTCAAGCCAAAGACGCTGACCGTACTTGGGACCACTGGTCCCACACGAACCGTCCGAGTATATGGCCGGAAATACCGCCGAGTGTTGCGCGCAGCCCACGGCAACATAGAGTACGTGATTGATTGCACCCGACATAATCTCACGAGGGTCAAGTTCCATTGGCTGAATCGGAAGCCCAGCGCCATTCGAACTATTACCACACCTATTCATATTACCGGTAAACGACGAAATAACGCACTCACCAACGCTATAGGCGTAGAGACTGCCACCGCCATGGACAGGGTTAGCTGTACCTGGACCACCCAACGTCGCCTCATTGAACTCGAAGATGTCTGTCTCTCTGAGCGTGGTAAGGTTTACGACCGTTAGGTGGTGGTCCGCACCATTCGAAGCGTATGCACCATCTGGAATTTGCACGCTAACCGGCGTATCAAAGCCACAGCCCCCGAAACACGTTACCGTATATGTAGGATCACCTGGAGCCACATAGTAAATGGGAAACGTATTGTCGCCAGTGTACCCTTCGTAAATGTCTCCTAGATCGAGTCTGCCGCCGTTGGCACTATTCATCAATGCGGTAACTTCTGCTGTATCGTTCGGATCAAGGAAGTCAGAGGGCGTTGGGCATGGATCGTTCGAACACGCCGGCACAGTAAATGGGCTCGGCTTAAACGGGAACTGATAGCCACTAGGCGGCGGTGACCTGTATTGATACATGGGAGTCGACGTCGCGGTTCGCGTAGGCGTCGGGGATGCGGACGCTCGGATAACTGCAATACCAGAGGACGGCACATTGTCTTCGGAAGCAAGGCTTCCGCCGCTGGCCTCGCAGGCACTTACAGAAGCACTTAACAGTAGCAGCAAAGATAGCGCCAAATGGAACCTATGCATATCTACTGTAGCCCCTCTCAGGTAGCATAACCAGTATGTGCCAGCTCGTTATCATCAAACACACTATCTCCTCGGTATCCATCGCTTGATATAGATATTGCGGGTCGGAGTTATCTGACAGACCTAATCACAAGACCCACTGTCGCGCAACGCACGGTTAGCCGCGCGCTGGTTCGAGCCGATGCGGCGAACAGCATCTCACACGCAAGGACCTCGCGATCGCGGGAAGGTGCTCGTGAGCTGCTTATTGCGAGTCGCCAAATGGCATGGCGTCGAGACCGTGATCGCGATGCTCTCGGCCAACGGCGGCCTAGGTAAATATAGCGCGACGCAGCGGCCGCCAACCTCAGTAGTGCGACGACGCAAGCCAGCCTCACTAATGCTACACACCGGACGGCGGGACAATTCGCGCAGCGCTTCGCCGTGACCAGGTCGCCGCTTTATCGACAGTATTGCGCGCTGAGTTGGCAACTGCACTATCTCGTTTCCAAGTTGCGGAACGTCGTCGAGCGTTAAATAGAGATGCGGGCTAACCCGACTGTTCTGGGCCTTTACGGAGAGGGCGACGCCCAAATGCTTGGGCTAACGCCACCGACTCCGCGCGAAGTCGTCACAACCAAACACACGCACGATTGTCGGTGAAGGGGAACGACGCTCTTTGCAGCTCTTCACACGCCCAAATGGAAACGTAATCGACCGCCGCCTTTCGCGTCGTCACCATTGGAGAGGTCTCTGACGTCTCGTAGCATATCACAGTTTCGGTTCCGCGTAAGAGCGACATTGCTCCTTTTTAGATAGAGATGAGACGCACGGGCGGGCACACGCGAGAAAGCAGATTTCGCGCATCCACGCTATCATCTCTATTTCGTGCTGACGACCTTGTTCTATTTGAATGCCGGAGAACTATGCTCTTTCGAAGACGACGAGCGAATCGTTTTCAACTTATAGATCGGCATAACCGCCGAGGACTTTAGGCCTCTGTCACTACTATTAGCGGAACGCCTGCGATGCGGCACCACCTTCGGGATATACCCACCTTTGGGATATGCCCACCTTTGGGATATACCGACGCTCGGGCGGCAGTCAAACAGCACACTTGCGGGTGGTTCAAAGCTGCCGACAAATCGATAAGCACTTTCAAAGCTGCAGAGTCGGCTTGAGAAGCGATCCAGCCGCAAGAAAACGCTGGCTCCGGATGTCAAGGCTGCCGGCGCGAATGCCTCGTCATGAACGCTATAGCGTGAGGGGCCGAGAGAGGATTCTAACTCTTCTGCGCACGGGATGGAAGCGAGCGGCGCGCCGCTCGACAAACAGGTCGTCGATTAAGACGATTTGGCGCTACGGGCAGGAGGCGCGTGTATTTTACCTGGTCTGTCTAGAAGCTGCAGGCGCACTTCAGCCACGACGCCGGAAGGGCTACCTGCCGATAGGCTAACCAGTTCTCCGAAGCGCATGACGCAGCACCCTCGCTCTACCTATACTTAAAAAGAATAACATGGTAACCCGTTTGGCGAACGGACGCGTGAGCGACTCGCTTAAAGGCGACTTAAAGCAAATAGACCACGTCCATACACCTTTCGCTGCCGCCTTTAAACAGAGCGTGTACCATGTGTCTGCTACGATCGGTAACAATGCTACATGGTTGTAAAACCTCTTGATTTGATTATGAGCCACGATCTTCTTGAGCAACCCCTCAGTGGCATAAAGGCATTGCTTATTAACGTGGCGGCTCCTTGGCATTGACATCATGAACTTCACGAGCGCTTTCTCTCTCTCGGACACTTCCATGCCAATATGCTTATACAAATCCAATTTAATCTTCACATCATTTTGCACGAGGTCCTCAAAGTTAGCTCTAGCAACAGTCGTCTGCTCTGAATGGCGGCGGTATAGTAATAGAATCTCGGCGATATTGCTCAGACGATAGTATTTAGAGACTGCAACCCAAAGTGCATAGTCTTCAGCATATTTGCAATCAGGGTATCTAAGACCCAAAGTATCGATGACGCATCGCCTAATAATAACAGATGGGTGCACCATGCTATTTGCAAATAGCAGCATACAAGCAACGGCGTCCGAATTAGCTGGAACCGCTCCTTCCCTCGAGACGACGTTCCGAAGCGCGCGAGGTAGTTTCGTCCGTATATCTATGTTAGCTCCAATTAGTCGAGCAGAGCTTCCGCAAACAGCAATGTCAGGGTTCGCATCCATAAACGTGACTTGCTTTTCAAGTCTATGAGGAAGCGAAATATCATCGGCATCCATTCTCGCGACATATTCGCCTTGAGCCATGTCTAGGCCCTTATTTAGGGATGCTATTAACCCGATATTTCGGCCATTGTCAATCAATGTGATTCGGGAATCGTTATAGGATCTAATGATGTCGCGGCTTCTATCAGTTGAACCGTCATTGATTATCAGAAAGGCGAAATTAGTGAACGTTTGAGTTAGTATGCTGTCTATAGCTTCGTGTAAGTACTTGTCACCGTTATATACTGACATCAATACCGTAACTCTAGGAGTCGCTGACACGTGCCTAGGCCTCCTCGTTTTCTATTTAGTGAAGATTAGTGCGTAGACGGTCGGCTGTTCGAACATCCAGAACCAAGGTTCATGAATCCATGGGTCCGCCTTCGAGGCATGGTGCTCGAGCGGCTCTTGGTGCTGCGGTAGGGACTCCGCTGCTAGGGCGCCCCCGCTCAGATCCCCGCTGGCGCAATTTGCGCACAAGCCTCCCACCGCAACTTGTGGGTGCTTTACGGCGAATAAATAGTTGACCCACGTGTTTAGGATTCGAGGCCTCGGCATCGAGCCTTCCGCAAGGCGCTCAACGTTAGCCTGGCTATTTCGACCTTTAATCGCTGTGGGACCGAACCCTGCGATGCCAGAGCACTAGAACCTGATACCGCGAATGCTTCGGAATCGCTGCTATTGGTTGGACGGCATAATAGACGGAATAGCCCGTAACGGCAGATCCTAGCCGCGCTCATGAGACTTGACTTGATCGTGCATCTTGCGACGCAGATCGTCCTTTGAGAATGCGTATCTTCTCCGTATGCTCGGCTCTACGACCACGCCAAACTCCAGAGACTCTTGCTACGGCGAGCGCTCTCATGTTACATTCACCGGTGAATCACTCAGTTCGTGTCGCTCTTGTTCGTGCGCTATCGGATCCACGTTACACGGTAGCACAGCCCGATCCCCGTAGCTAGTTGGCGGCCACCGCGCCGTTAGCCGGCGGTTGTGTGTGCGCAGCGACTTCCACGAGAAGGATACCACGATGGCCAAGGCGCCTAACCGCTACCCCAGTGTGTGTCTGATTTGCTCGGTCTGGCACCGCATGCGAGCGGGTACCAATAACGCTTAGTCAGCGCCGTACTTGAGATCTAAGCCTCTCACCAGCAGCATCTTGCGCCAGCGACGTTGGCCGCAGGTGCGATTTGTTCTTTGAACAAGCAGGCGCACCGGGCACATGAGGTTTACTCCGGTCTTTGCATGCAGCCATGCAAGCCACCCCTTAGCGCCGTGCCGAAGTGACTGTACGTCTACCTCCGGAAGTATCCGAGCTGCGCAGCTGTTAAAGCCGTACATCAGGAAGCGACAATATAGCGAGCGCAATTGGTGACTGCGCAATACCGCGGACTCGTCGCGTGAGAGAATGCCCTCCAAACGGTCCACTATCGAGAGAGTTTCGAGCCGTGCTTGCATAAACTCCATCAAAATGCGCCTTCCTTTGCCCTCGAGCGACTGTCGATAAACTGCTAAGTAGCGTCGCGTGGGCCAGATTGGGAAGACCTTAGCAGCCCTCAGAAACAGAACGCGGTCCTCATGATACGAGTGAACGTCGAAGCCGCCCAGCTGTTCGAAGACTCGGCGGTGGAAGATCGATGCACTTGGCAGTATCAAGTCATCCATGCGGAGCATGGTCTGGAACACGCTGCCCGAGAACTTATACGGTCGGGATCGATGAAGTAGTCTCCCCTGGTCGTCAACGGCGTAATACCAACTGTATGCTATCGCGACGGGGTTCGCCGATGCCTTCAGCGTATAGAGGTCAATCTCAAGTTTTTCGGGGAACCAACGGTCGTCTGCGTCTAGGAAGGCTATATACTCACCAGACGCGTGCGCTAGCGCCAGGTTACGAGCCGTCGATAAGCCTCTGTTTTCTTGGCGCAAAATACTTACTCGTGAGTCGACGACTCCAGCGAGCTGAGCCGCTGTGCTATCGGTCGACCCATCGTCGACAACTAATACCTCCAAATTCGTGTAGGTCTGTTGAAGCGCGGACCGGACAGCACCCAGGATAAACCTCTCGCCCTGATAGACAGGGATAATCACTGATACGAGGCCTGGGACCACGTTCGCGGACCGGAGTAGGTTACGGAGATCCACTTCTTCGGACGTGCCTCGACTGGCCGCAGAAGATATATCGCAATAGTCCATCGTGAACGACCCCATAGGTAACGACGGTGAGTCGACTTCGAGACCTGCGGCGCGAGGATCAGCTCGCTGTCGCAGCGATCACAGCAGCGAGTCCTGACCGTCTCGCACATCACGCACCCGTGGTAATGAGTAAGCCAACGGCGAATTGGAAACAGTGCCGCTGTTACTGTAGCCCTGTTTGCATCTGCAGTAGCATCGTTTCGCTAATGGAAGGTTCGGCGCAGGACGGGCGATCCCCTCGCGCATGTTGATCGCCTCTATCAATTGCGCGCTGCGCTCCGCCAATGTTTATAGACTCACCAATACGTAGCACAAGGGGTTCTGCAGCAAGGTTTGAGCGCCGATAGCTGATGGATTGGTAAGGACGCGCCGAAGCGATCGCGCACGAGCAGGCCCCAGTCCGCGAGCACCGAGCTCCAGATCTTCAGAGCGGCTTTGCCGGCCATGATGCGCAGCCGACGAGAGTGAATTGTCCCTTGCGAATCCGATTCAGCAACTTGCCGCCGGCAATCGTGATCGCCGCGGGAACGAGGCTCTTTAGTCGCACCATCGGCCCGAGACGCCGTTTCCTCCTCGGTAATCTTGCTCGATGAATTCTCAAGATATTGGGCTCTGCGAAGGAAGTCTCTGGTGGTAGCCACGTCGCGCTTGGAGCTCAGGCGAAAGTCGACCGCCTTACTTCGGACGTCTGCGGCGCGATAGACGTAAGTCCAGCGGCCGCGTATCTTTACGTAGGTCTCATCCACGCGCTACGTGGCCGGCGACAACTATCCTGACCGCTCGGCCAAGATAATTGTCGTCGGCCACGCTACGACCTGCTGACCGGGCGCGTGAAGCGATTCCAGCGTTTCTCCATATAGTTCCGCACCCAGCGTGGCATGGTCCTCGGTACGATAGAGACGTGGTCTCAGGGATGGGTGCTACGCAGGATCACGCTCGACGGATATTGCGCCTGCCATCGGGCCGTTCGCGCGCCTCGACTTACATTCCGCACATCGACCGCGCAAGTTGACGCGAATTTCCGGTCACGCGGGAGGGGCCGGTCATGCCTGGCGAGGGACGCCGAGCAGGGTCAGAATCTCGCTCTGTAATGGATTGGGTCGATCCCGCAGGCATTCCCAGGACGGCGTCTTGGTTGAAACCACTTGCGGAATTCGGCGTCTTCGAGCCGAGTGCGCGGCAGCACCATGACGAAGCGGCCGCCCGCGCGATCGATGTTACCCATGTTCTCGTGCGAGCATAGCTTCGAATCGGCGACATAGAGGAAATCCCCTTGCCGACGACGGCCCGCAGCGCCTCCCAAGTCTCGATATGGGTTCGCGAGTCGCTGGCGTTGCCGTCGGCGCAGCGGAAGTGCACCGGGACGTAGCCGTCGGCGTCCATGGTCAGAATGAAGAGCAGCTGCTTGAGTGGGGGCGTTGGTCCTTCGAGTAGCCGTAAGTGTTGATGGCGGCCTAAAAGGGCGCAAATTCGGCGGCGAGCGATAGGCGCGCGACTTTTGTCGCAGCGACTAGAGGTTGCAACGTTTCAATGCTTGCGGGCGAGGGTTGCTTGAAGCGGCCCGCGCAAAGCGCCAAGAACGACCGGAGAAAGACCGGCACGGCATCGGCGTAAACGTTGCAAGTCGAACCGATACCGTGCCCCGCTCACCGTTACGAGTACGAGCGTATCGTTAGAATAGCACGGTACTTCTCGCTCTGTCGATGGGCTCGTCGGTTGTTGCTTGACCGACGATGCGAGAATCCGCCCGCCGCTTTCTCTGTGCCGGTTGCGGCACGGAGGTTTTCATCTGTACTGCCTGCGACCGAGGCCAGCGTTACTGCCCCGGTGATTGCGCACGTACTGCTCGCCGGCGCTCTCGGTGTGAGGCCAACCGTCGGTATGGGTGCACGGCCAACGGTCGGCTCAAGAGTGCTGCGCGATCGCAGCGGTATCGCGATCGCCAACGCGTCACGGATCACGGTTCACTTTCAGGCCGTCCCTGTGGTGTACTCGATGCGAGCGCGACGAGCGCTTTAGCGAAGACTCCATCGGACGGTACGTCGTCGCCGATCGCCTTGTCGGACTCGGGCGTAGCGGTTGGCGGCGCAGTGCAATGCTCGTTCTGTGAGTGTTGGTGCCGCCCGTGGATTCGGCATGCTCCGCAACGTCGTCGCCGGCCTCGTCCTGGTTACATCCGAAGGGAGCGACTGTTATGAGTATACAGCCGGAACTCGAAGCGAAGATTTTGCGCTACTATCACGTAGAGAAGTGGCGCGTCGGCACGATCGCGCGCCAATTGCAGGTTCATCATGGGACAGTGCAACGAGTGCTCCGCCGCGCGGGCGTGCCGACGCCGCAACACGCTGCGCGAGCATCCAAAGCCGACCCGTACCTGCCGTTTATCCGCCAAACATTGGAGCGCTTTCCAACGTTGACCGCGAGCCGCGTCTACGCGATGGTGCGCGAGCGCGGCTACCGCGGTAGTCCCGATCATTTCCGCCATATCATCGCCATGCATCGACCGCGCCCGGCAGCACAGGCCTACCTGCGCCTCACGACGATGCCTGGAGAGATGGGGCAGGTCGATTGGGGGCACTTCGGCCATTTGCAAATTGGGCACGCCCGCCGGCCACTCATGGCCTTCGTGCTGGTCCTGTCCTGGTCGCGGCAGATCTTCTTGCAGTTCTTCCTCGACGCGCGCATGGAGAGCTTTTTACGCGGGCACATGGCGGCATTCCGGGCGTGGAACGGTCTCCCGCGCATTCTGCTTTACGATAATCTCAAGAGCGCCGTCTTGGAGCGCCAAGGTGACGCGATTCGCTTTCATCCCACCTTGCTCGAGTTCGCTGGGCATTACCGGTACGAACCCCGTCCCGTCGCACCGGCACGCGGCAATGAGAAAGGCCGCGTCGAACGTGCCATTCGGTACGTGCGCGAAAGTTTCTTCGCCGCTCGCGCATTCGCCGATCTCGCCGATCTCAACGTGCAAGCATCGTTATGGTGCAACGGCCAGGCCGCCGATCGTATCTGCCCAGCTGATCGCGATCTGCGCGTTCGACAAGCTTTCGCGCAAGAGCAGTTGCAACTTCTCCCGCTGCCCGACAATCCGTTCGTCGCCGATGAGGTTGCTGCCGTGCACGTGGGAAAGACGCCCTACGCGCGCTTCGATCTCAACGATTATAGCCTTCCACACACCCACGTGCAGCGAACGGTGACCGTTCGTGCCACGCCCGACCGCGTGCGCATCCTCGACGGCCTAGCGGTGATCGCCGACCATCCACGCAGCTACGATCGAGCAGCACAGATCGAAGATCCCAGCCATGTCGCTGCCCTCATCGCCCGGAAGCATCGAGCGCGAGAGCATCGCGGCGCCAATCGGCTCACCAACGCAGTGCCGGCGAGCAAGGAACTGCTCGTGCGCGCGGCGGCACGCGGCAGCAATCTCGGTTCGATCACCCTGGGACTCCTGCGCCTGCTCGACCGGTTCGGTGCGAGGGACCTGCAGGCGGCCATCGAGGACGCTCTCGCGCATGGAGCGCCGCATCCGCATTCAGTACGCATCGCGCTCGAACGTCGGCGAGAAGCACGTCAGGCACCACCGCCGGTCGCTGTTGAGCTCCCCGAACACGTACGCGCGAAGGACACCTTCGTGCAGCCCCATCGACTCGCAACCTATGACACGTTAACGGAGCATCGCAATGACGATTGATCCTTTACGCCAACGCGCAAAGGCCTTGAAGCTGTATGGCTTACTCGCGCATTGGACGGAGATCGACGAAACATCTTGGCTGCCCACGCTCGTACAGTGGGAGGAAGAGGAACAGATTCGCCGCAGTCTCGAACGACGAATCAAGGGCGCACGACTCGGGCGGTTCAAGGCCCTCGACCAATTCGATTGGAACTGGCCAACGCGATGCGATCGTGGAGCCATCGAAGCGATCTTGACGCTCGAGTTCATTCAAGAGGCGGCTAACGTCATCCTCATCGGCCCCAACGGTGTCGGCAAAACGATGCTGGCAAAGAACATCGCGCATCAAGCGCTGATCGCCGGCCATACCGTGCTCTGCACCGTCGCCGGACAGCTCCTGGGTGATCTGACGGCAAGCGAAAGCGATGCCGCAGTACGACGGCGGTTGCGTCAGTATAGCGCGCCAGACGTGCTCGTCGTCGATGAAATCGGATACCTTTCTTACTCCAATCGCCACGCGGACTTGCTCTTCGAACTGCTCAACCGGCGCTACGAAAAAAAGAGCACCATAATTACCACCAACAAACCGTTCGCTCAATGGCAAGAGGTCTTTCCAAGCGCAGGATGCGTCGTATCGCTCGTCGATCGACTCGTCCATCGCTCCGAAGTCATTGCTATCGAGGGCAAGTCGTACCGCCTCAAAGAAGCCGAAGAGCGTTCGGAACGGAACCAGCGCCGGCGGCGTACGCCCAAAGCGCCAAAATAGACGTCGCCGGCAACGGCGGGCCGCCCTGCGCCCCTAGGCGGCCCGCCAGCCAGTCTTCGTCCTCGCCATCAGCACGCCGCGCCGCCGTTCTTTACAGCCAACTAACTTCGCCGAATACGCGCCGTTTTACGCAGCCGCTAACAGTAAGTGATCGCCGGCGCCCTTCGCCCTCGAATCGTGCGCCGTGAGGCCGCACGGCATTGCCCGCAGAAGGGGATCAACGTGGAGTCGTTATGGAACTCTCGAAGCGCACGCCGCAGCGCTGCCCGACGGCCACCACGAGGTCGGTCAGCAAGGCGGCGCGATCGGTGTCGAAGAGCCGGTCGAGGGCTCGGCCGATGCGATCGTCGCTGAGGTGCTCGAGCTCATTCTCTTTGAGCCCGAAGAGCCAGCCGGCAAATCCCTGCACCATCTCCGCTTGGCGATAGATGGGCTCCCGTTCGACAACGACCGAACGCAGCAGAACGCCAAGCGCCTTGGCATGCGACAAAGCGCAGCGTGCATCGGTGGTCGGCACGTGCTTGTCGAGGGGCTCCTCCAGCCCTGCCCACCGCAGGAAGTGGTTGATCAGGGGGATGGGCCCTAGCCGTTCACTTTTTAAGGTGAACCGCGAGTCGTCGCCATGAGGGGCTTGCGCGCCGAGCATTCTGTCTGTGTTATGGCAGACAGACATTGAAGGAGTCAAGCCCCTAGCTTATGCCATCAGGTCCACGCCGACCGGCAGACAGCATCAGGCGCATCTGCGATCGAATCGCCAGCATTCGCGCCGCCATCGGGTCCTTCGATTCCCTGTGCTCCGGCACGCTTGTCCTGCGCACGAAATTGTGCGGCAGCCCGAAGTGCGCAATGCAATGCGCCACCGATCCGAGCGCGCGCCATGGGCCATACTACGAGTGGGGGCACATCGAGGGCGGCAAACGCGTCAGCCGGATGATCTCGCCACAACAGGCTGCCGCCTTGCGGCACGCCATCGCCAACTACCGAAAGGTCAAAGCGCGCCTACAGGAATCGGAAGCCGAAACCGAGCGCCTTATCGACCTCGAACACCCGCGCTCAGAGCAACCAAGGCAACCGAACTCATTCCATGCAAATGCCTCAGCTCATGTGCTGAATGTGAGCCTTGGGCCCGAATATTGAGGACTAAGGTGCTATAACGCTTCAATGCGAAGTGCATGTGATAAATCAACACGAGAGGACGATACGCTTGCCGGGTCGCTCTGTAAATTGAAACCACCTCGCGAGTGGCTGTCTACGCGGCAGGCAGTGTGCCCGCGCGAGCGCCAGTGCATTAGTTCGACTCCAAAAGACCTCCTATTTAATTGACCCTAGGCTGGCCGAGATCAAAGAGCGGTAGTCGGCCAGACGCTCTCGTTCCGAGAACCGCGTCGCGAGCGCAGCGCGCCCGCCGGCCACCAGCGCGTTGAGCCGGTTCGACTCAGCCTGACGCAACCCAGCGAGGCACGCGCCCAAACTCGCCGCATCGTTGGCGGCAAAGTGGAGCCCATTTACCCCGTCGTCAATGACGCACGCAGCTCCCCCGCGATTAGGTGCGACTACCGGCACATCCGCCGCCATCGCTTCGAGGAGTGCTAGCGGTAACGCTTCCAGCGGACAAAGGTGAACGAGAAGGTCGGCTTTCACCAATTGCTCGGCCACATCGGGACAAAAGCCCTCGAAGACGATGTTGAGACCGCTCTTCGCGGCACGCGCTTTCAAGGCTGCGCTCTCGGGGCCATCCCCGTAAACATGAAAAGCGATGGAGTTCAGCTCGGGCCAATTCTCCAGACAGGTCAGTAACACGTCAATTCGCTTAACTGGATCAAGGCGGGAAACGACGGCGGCACGGCGCACGCCCGGCTGACTAAACGGCCTCCTGCGAGGTGCCGCTGCGACGCGCTCGTCGGTTAGATAGTTCTCGATAACACGGATGGGCCGTCTCAAACCGTGCGCCTGCATTCGTTCCCGAGAAAACTCGGAAACGGCGACGATCGTCATAGAGAAGGGGAAGCGGTCCAGTATACGTTTCTGGCCGTAGGCGGCATCAACTTCGACGCCATGCACGATGTGGATGTTCGCTGCATGCCGCTGGTAACGCAGATTCATGGCCGCGAAAGTCAACGAATGCATGCAGCGCGTCCCGAAAAACGCGAGTCGCTTATGCCGCGAAAGATACGGCCTCAACTGCGCACTGAAGGCCCAGAACTGACCGCTGGTAATACCCCCAACTTCGCCGCTGCCAAGGCTGAGCGTCTCAACCACTTCGAAACCCATCTTTCGGGCTTCGCCCACCGCCGGGCCAGAAGGCGCGAAGATGACCGGCTCGAACTCGTCACGCAAGCCCCATGCTGTGGCATACGCCATTTGCTGCATCCCGTAGAGCCGGCCGCTGGACAGCGCATAAATGAGGGGTATCCGCTCTCGCATGTCTACCTTTTTCGCGCCCTTCAGTACTGAGCCTGTCGCGATGGTTCCTTTTCAGAGTTTGAAGAATGGTGATGGATCGGTGGGGACGCATTGAATCGATCGCTCAGGAGCGGCACTCAGGCGACGAGCACTGCGTTTTTGATCTCAGGAGCGGTTTTTGCCGGACGTGCGCAGCCGACCGAGAGTGAATTGTCACCTACGAATCTCATGCAGCAACTCGACGCCGGCAATCGTGATCGCCGCATGTCCGAAGTTCTTCCCAGCATCGGCCGGAGACGCCGTTTCACCCCGCGGTGGCCTTGCTTGACGATGTTTTTGAAATATTGGCACGAGCGCACCGTGACAATTTTCAGTCTTTGACCTTCGGCCCGAGGCTCACGAACGGCCCGATGGGAGGCCTGATATCCGTTAAGCGTGATCGTGCGCGGCACCCGTCCCTGCGACTTGTAGGCTTCGCGAAAAGAAGTTTTGGGGGCAGCCACGTCGCGCTTGGAGCTCAGGCGAGTTCCTGGTAGTATGCCGTACTCCGCGCTACGTTCAACACCAGCAAATCACGGCTTTTGGCCATCCTCGCCGAGAAGCGATCCGGGTAACGTCTGCTCGACCGAACCGAAAGGGAGCATCGCCTCCTTTCGGATCTCGTTCTCCATCACGAACTCGCCGATCTTGGCTTGGAGACGCTTGATCTCGGAGCGAAACTCGGCCTCGAGGCCCTTCTTGTTGACCTTGAGCGCACGCTTCGATGCCGCCGCGCATGAACTCGTCGGCCCATTCACGGTACTCACCCTGCGTGAAGCCGTACTTCCGGCAGGCTTCGGGCACGGAGTTCTTTCCCTTTGAGGACATCGATTATGATCGCGGCCTTGCGCTGAGCCGTCCTTCGCTCGATCTTTGGTTCAGGTCTCTGGCTTGGGGGTCGGCATTGGTCACCCTCCTAGCGAGATATTCGCTTACTGGGTGTCCAACTCCCGACCAAGTCAGATCCGCAGCGCGCGCACTGCCGGCGAACAGATAATTCTTGCGCTTATGAAGAGGTCTCCATAAACGCAGTAATGCTGCAGCACGTGATAATATCGCTCATCGCGAGGTGCGATACGATGCCCGTGGCTGAGTTTGGCGAAGGTTTTAACATGTATTAGACCGCTGAAGTTACCACTTCCTCGCCGACATCATATAACTCCCGTAGCAGAAAAGAGGAAGTCGCGTGCCGACCTTTTCGCTGACCCTACCAGTTCCCCATGATTTTATCGACGAAAAGCCGATTTCCATGAGTCGACGACGCAGAATTTCTGGGTGGTGCTGCGAAACATGTGAAGGGTCCATTAGAACGCTCAGACCATATGCTTTATTCTTGATGTAGTTCGGGTTAGGAGTAGTTAAAATCAGGATCCCGTGAAGTCTTAGGACTCGAAAGAACTCGATCAGAGTTGAGGTCACTTGTTCAGGCGGTAGATGCTCTATAAACTCACCTGCAACGACAGCGTCAACCGATCGATCGGGAATCGGAATGTCCACGGTAAATCCGCATATCCTCCTCCGATAGATATTCTCCGGCAGCAATGCGACGCGTTCTGGGACACAATCTAGGCCAATGAGTTCCCACTCGGGGTTTATTCGCTTTAGGACTGCGCCCCCACGCCCGGTGTTACACCCAACGTCGAGGACAGTTCCGGCTTGCCGCGGCAGATATCGCGAAAACATTCGATAGCGGCTCTCAGTGAAACCGTCTGTCGTTGACCCGGTCTGGTTCTGGTTAACTTGAATGAGGTGCGAGTTAAAAGTCGGCATACTTTATCCAGAATTCCCCATATGAGCTTCCTCTTCGAGTCGCTGCCCGGCGATTCCGGCGGCTTTCCGAGCCCTCGGCCGGCCAAATCGCCAGTCCGGGCCCAGGTGCGACGCCCGTCCCCGGCTATCGCGAAGAAGACTCAGTGCATCGCCATAGGCACGAAGATCATGCGGCACTCGGCGCGACGATCAAAAGGGGGAAAACCTTTTGGGTGATCGCGTTCATGGTGGGCATCTCATTGTGATGGTTGTTTCGCTCGACTCAGCGACAACTTCATCGCGTGAGCGTTTAGCACCGCGCTGACGCCGGGCTGGGGCATCATTCCCCCGTTTCCGTTACTTGAGCACGGAATGACCGCGCTGCATGATCATGCATCGTACAGAAACGCTCGAGACCCCGGTCACGACTGAAGGAACCAAGAACGCGCATATTTATGCACTCTGCTGCATAAAAGGGTTCAGGCCGGCTGCTGCGATCCCCACGAGGTCGTCGCGCTGCTCTGAGATGCGGTAGACTGGCCGTCTGAAAGCGCGGATCCGCAGTATTTTGAAGACCACTCTGGGCGGAGTAATCTGCTTGTCTTGCTCGTTGGGTCTGTGGCCTTGTGGCTCGTCTTGGCAGTGCGAGTCCCCCTTGCATAGCGATCTTTATCTGGGCCGGAACCTCGGGCGGCATGGCGCGCGCCGAGCGGGATCGGTAGGCGGCTCTAAAGAACGATGCGTTGATTCTCTGCCCTCGCGGCGGCGACGTGTTTTGGGACCGCCTGCGCGATACGAAAGGGGGCTCCGACGTTGCTGCGCCTAACGTGGACATCCCAAGGATGAGCCGCCGAGCTGTAGCCCCGCCATCGCGGGTCGATCTCGAGGAGATTCGGGCTCGGTGCGCCGCAAACGCTGCGACGGCCCCTGCGGTTGAGCCGCTGGCCACCGCGCTGCTATTCCGACTCAGCTCCTCAAAGGACCTCTGGTGCGAGCCTGGAGCCTACCTCGGCACTTGATTTCGTCGCCGAGTCTTCGGGAATCGGCGCGACGCCCAGTTGCGAGATTTCCAGGCCGCCCAGAGGCCGTCGAACACGGCGATTCCGGCGGGAGGTCGCCGAACACACTCTGTCCGCGCGTCGCAAGATAAACCCGTCGGAATTGCAACAGCGTACCGATACACGACGGTCTGGATGCCGGCTTGCCGGAAAAGTCACGTCAAGAAACGAACGGAAAACGCGGGCCCTTTGAGCCGGCGGGGACGCTGTTTGGGGCGTGGCCCTGGAATCCGTTTCCCCGCCCACCACAACTCTTGGGAACAAAAAGGAAAATCGATGCTTGCCCGCCTGGATCAAAAGGGCCGACCAAACGTCAGTGGATTCAGTTTCCCGCCAAGTTACGGAGAGCAATAGAATGAGAGCCGTTTCCGGATGGTCGCCACCGGTCGGCGGGGATAGCGCGCATTAAGCCGGCTCTTCACGCAATCCCTTCGTCACCGATCCGGCGGTCGGTAGCCGGCTCAACGTTCCTCGTTATGGCCGCTACGGCGCTCTCATCGGTGCTTGGATTCGGCCGCGAGATCGTCACGGCGCACTATTTCGGCACGCGCTCGGAAATGGACGCGTTCCTCAACGCGTCGACGATCCCAACGGTCCTTTTTGGCATCTTCAACGGAGCCCTCGTCGCCGCGCTTGTCCCGACGTTCAGCGAGTATATGAGTTTAGGCCGTCCCGACGAAGTCCGAAGGCTCGGCAGCACCGTCCTCAACGCGCTCTTCTTTGTGACGAGCGGGCTCGCAGCGCTGGGCTGGCTCTTCGCTCCCTACTTCGTTCCGGTCGTCGCGCACGGCTTCCCTCCCGCCGAGCAAAGCCTCGTGGTGGAGATGGTGCGTTGGCTGATGCCAGGGATCGTCGCGACGAGCCTTGGCGGCGTATGCGCCGCGTTGCTCAACGCGAACCATCGCTTTCTGGCGTCGTCACTCGTATGGGTTGCGGCGAATCTCGTCACAATCGGAGTCGTCGTCGCGGTACATCGCGAACTCGGCATCTTTGCCCTCGTTCTCGGATCCGTTCTTGGCCTCTTTGCGCAGTTGCTCGTACAGGTCCCCTCGATCTTGCAGCACCGCCTCTACTGGTTCGCGCTCGATTTGCGCCATCCTGGACTGGCGAAGACCTGGGCGCTGCTCGTACCGGTCGCCGTCGGCTCCGGCGCTGGGCAGATCAATATCGCCTTCGACCGGTACTTCGCTTCCGCGCTGAGCGCGGGCTCGACGGCGGGTTTAGGATATACGACGAGGCTCGCGTACTTGCCGATCACGATCGTCGCCTCGGCGATTGCGACCGTGACCTTTCCGCTGATCGCCGGCCAGTTCGCGAGTTCGAATCGATCCGGTATCCGGCGTAGCATCTCGCTTGCGTTGCGCATGGTCAGCTTCATCGTGATCCCGTGCGCGGCCGGCTTGAGCGTGCTCGCGTATTCGATCGTGCAGACGCTCTTCGAACGCGGCGCGTTCGGGCCCGCCTCGACGGCGCTCTGCGCGAGCCTAGTCCCGTTCGCTTGCATACCGTTGGTCGCCGTCTCTTATAATACGGTGCTCGGGCGGGCCTGCTACGCTTGCAAGGAAGTCCGTTTGGCGGTCGCCGGCTCCAGCACCGCGGTCGTCATCAACATCGCACTGTCGGCCGCATTGTCGCCGATTCTCGGTGCGCGCGGCTTGTTGTTAGCCAACGGCATCTCCGCACTTTTCTTGTTGACGTTCTTGACCGGGCTTTTCTGGCACTTGATCGGCGGGTTTGAGTGGAAGCTGCTGCTTTCGTCGCTTTTGCGCATCGCGCTCGCGTCGCTCGCAATGGTTGGCGTTCTGTATTGGATCTCTTCGCTCGGATTCGTGCCCGCGGCGACACTCGCGTCACGCGCGTGGTACTTGGGGGGCCTCCTCGTCATCGGGGCGACTGTGTACCTCGCTGCCGCGCGCGCGCTCGGCGTCGAAGAGCTCACGATTACCGTTCGGACGCTGACACAGAAGTTCGGGCGTGGTGCGGGCCTCGGGCGTGCTCGCAGTGTAGTTGACGTGAACGGGCAAAATGGGCGTGCCGATACGATCCTACAGAGCAGCTACCTAGACGGCGAGACAGTGCTCGGCGAGGCACTGGACCCCCTGGCCTTCGCAGACGCTGCGACCGACGGAGACGTTTGGATCGATTTCGAGCACGACGATGAAGGCAGAGCTGCAGCGCACCAGCTCACTACCGCTGGTTTCTTCGCGCACTACGGTCAGACGGGGGGCGGCGGGCGCTCCTGGCTCCTGGTCCTGCACAACGGTTCGAAGGAAGGCGATTGCTCGTGCCCCGCAGCAGCGTTTTGCCGGCACACGCGCGAGGAGTGGAAAACGCTGAGGGAAGTGGTCCAGAAACACCGAGGACGCATCTGGACCGCTGTGGAGAGTACGACCGAGTCGACATAGCCGAGGCGGCGGCAGCAACCGCGCTAAGGGCGCGTTTCCCACGCTCCGGGCCCCGGCCATTATCTGGCGGCACTCAAGTCGGACGCCCCATCAAGTAGAAGGCTCCCCAGACGCGAAATTGCGGAAACGCGCTGCGAGTCTTGGACTGCGCGGCTGCGAAGGCGTTGCGCTGCGAGGCGCCGCCTTCGATGGCTGCGTAGAAGGCCGGGAAGAACGTCGCTGCGGCAGGGCCTTCGACGGGCCAGAGGGTCGCGACGATCGCCCGCACTCCCGCAAGGAAGAAGGCCGCGGGCAAGCCGCGCAGGTTGTCGCCAAGGTCGTAGCGCCCCAGCGCGGTCTCGCACGCGCTGAGCGTCAGCAGCTCGAGCCCCCGTAAGTCCTGCGCGAGGATCTCGTAAGCGTGAAGCCTGCCGTCCTCGCCCGCTCCGTCGTCGGCGCAGAAGATCGTTTGAAAGCCCGGCGCGACGACCGCGTGCCGTCCGTGGGTGGAAATGTGCGCGTAACGTGAACGCCCGAGCGCAGAGAGCACGGCGGATTTCGTCGCCGCGTCGTCGAGAATCGGCGCGGCGCCCAGCGTTGCTGCGACCGCCGCCGCTTCGCTCGCGGAGCTCTGTATCGGCGGCAGCCCGAAGCGATTCGGCTCCGCGAACGTCAAGCCGATGACGGCCCGGCCGGTCTTCGACGGTGAACTTGCAGCCGCGCTCGGCGCGAGGAGAAAACCGAGCGACGGCGCGACGTCGATCGTCCAGTCGTCGGCCAGCGGATGCGCCGGACCACCCAACAGCGGCCAAGGATAGAAGTGCAGCGTCCCTCGAACGATCGTCAGTGCCGCTTCCCGCGCGCA
Source organism: Vulcanimicrobiota bacterium (assembly GCA_963834485.1). Taxonomy (GTDB): domain Bacteria; phylum Vulcanimicrobiota; class Vulcanimicrobiia; order Vulcanimicrobiales; family Vulcanimicrobiaceae; genus CAWICD01. The sequence continues at coordinate 4,786 of CAWICD010000005.1, read as the reverse complement.
ATTCGCTCAGACGCTCGACGAACGGGCCGAGGAAGCGCCGCACGTCCGAAGCCAAGCCTTCGCCTGCCGCACGATCGACGACACGTGGCCCGGGTTCCGCGCAGACTTGCGAGCGCCGCTCTTGGATGACGAATGCGAGCGGCGGCATCAGCGCTTTGAGACCGCCGCCCAGATCGACGCTGACGAGCCCCGCGGGAAACGGCTCCACGATGGAGGTGACGGCGACCTCCTCCTTCGTCACGAGCATGACCGTCGTCGCGATCTGCCCGTCGGGCGAAGCGCCGAGAAAATACTGGAGGACGATCGTCTGCTCGTCGAGCGCGCCGCGAAGTTCCTCGAGGGTGAACGCTCCCCGCCGGCGTTCCGCCGCGCTCGCGGCCAAAAGGCCTTCGATCCGCGCATCGAACGCGCGCTGCAGGTTGCGCAGGCGCTCCTCGGGCCGCGCCCCGTCCTCGCGTTCTTCGACTTCCACGAACGAGGCGAGGAGCATCTCCTCGCCGTTGAGAGCCTCGAGTTGGGGCCCGATCGAGCGCTCGATCTCGGCGATTCGCGCGAGCAGCGCATGGGCCTGGTCGTCGTCTTCGGGGCGAACCTGCACGCCTGCGCGAAGCGCCGCACCGAGGCGCGTCCCGGTGCCGGCGAGCATCAGCGAGCCGTAGGCGCGCGCGTTGACCTCGCCGCTGCGCATCATGCCGGCCATCGCCTTCGTGCTCATCGAGCGCACGAGCCGCAGCGCCGTTTCGCCGAGCGCGGCCTCGAAGCGCAGCGCGCAGGCCAGCACCACGACGGCGAGCGCCGCGTCGACGCCCGGCCCCGCGCGCGAGGCGAGGTCGTCGATCCGCGTCGCGTACGTCAGCGCTTCGTCGCTAAAGCCGCGATCGAGGCAGTAGGAAAGCGCGAGTCCGTCGTTCTCGATCGCCTCCGCCCATCGTTCGGCCGCCACGGCGTTGCTTGCGAGCCCTGCGACGAGGATGTAACGCAAGTATTCCAACGCGTCGGCGTGCCCGGACGCAAAGTCGGGACGGGCGGCGACGAAGCGACCGAGTCCGGCGAGCGCGTCGCCCTCGCGGCGTTCGCCCTGCGCTTGCGCGACGAGCTGTACTAGCGCCGCCGGCGAGCCCGCTCCCGTCGCGCTCGAATCCGTCGCGAAGAGCTCGAGTTCGCGGTTCCAGAATTGGCGCTGCGCCTCCGAACTGCCGTGCGCGGCGACGAGCCCGCGATATTTCTCCACGAAGGCGAGCCCGTCCGCGGAATCGAGCCGGGTCAGCAGCAGCAACGAATCGAGGACGGCCTGCACCGCGCGCTCCGACCCGGCGCGTTCGAGCCGGAAGGCGAGCTCGCCCGGGGGCCACAGCTCGAGCCGCTCCGGCCGCGTTTCGAGCCAGGCGCCGGCCTCGTCAGAGCGAACGCTGGCGGCCGTGGCGGCGGCGGCCCACCGGTTCGAGAATTTCGCGAGCTAGCGCCGAGGGGCCACCGACTCCGGCGGCACGCTAACGGTGTTCGCGGCAAGTCATTTGAAGTCGCCAGCCAGCTCAGATTGGCCCTTGCTCGGCAGGTCATCTACCGACCCTAACGCCCTCCTTCGTAAGAATGACCTCGGCGCACGTCGTGCAGATGGGCGGCAACGTGTCGCTCACGAAATGATCGCATGAGGGGAGTGGCGTTTGATGGCACGTGAGATGGCAGCCGAGCTTAAACCGCGCAAGATCAGCGTCGCTGAATACCGCCGAATGGCCGAGGTCGGCATCCTCGATTCGGACGAACGGCTCGAGTTGCTCGACGGCGTCATCGTCGAGATGAGCCCGATCGGTACGCCGCACTGGCGGCTCCACGGGCGAATCGTGGAATACCTGGTGCGGCGGCTCGGCGGTCGCGCCTTCGTCGCCGGGCAGGCCTCGGTCGCTCTCGGCGAGTTCAACGAGCCGCAACCCGACATCCTCATCGTGCCGCCCGAGCAGGAGCGGCTCGACGCGCCGGAGCCGCGCCCGGACGAGATCTGGGCCGTGGTCGAGATCGCGGACAGTTCGTTGTTGAAGGATACCGGCCCGAAACGCGCGCTGTACGAACGCTTCGAAATTCGGGACTATCTCGTCGCCGACGTCGGCGGCGCCCGGCTCCTGCGCTACGCGCCGCGCAGTTCCGGCTCGTACGGCGAGCCCGCCGTGCTCGGGCACGGCGACCGGTTTCGGCTGGCCGCGATCCCGGACGTCGAGCTCGAAGCCGGCGCGTTCCTTCCTCCTCCTTAGCACGCGGCGTAGACGCCGGACTTCACGTCCCCTTGGTGCGCTTGTGCCGTGGTGCTATACTGAACTCAATGCCAAAAGCGAGAGAACGTTCAAAGTCGCAACTGAAACGCATCGGTCCTAGCGGCCAGATCGCACTGGGTAAGGAATTCGCTGGCCGCACGGCCGTGGTCGAAGAAGTAGAGCAAGGCGTGTGGGTCGTCAAACTCGGTCAGTTCGTCCCAGATAGTGAACGCTGGCTCCGGCAGAATGACGTTCAAGGCTCCCTCGAGCGGGCCGAGGCATACGCATCTGCTCATCCTGCCCAAACCTCCGACCTCGATGCGCTGGAGCAGGAAGCTCGTTTGCCGCACTCGAGCCGCGGTGTCGCCGGCGGATAACGATGCGGTCCGCTTGGACCTCAATAATCCTGAGTTTCAGCGTGCCTTCTTCGCGCTCGAGAAAGACCAGATCACGAGTGTCGTGGGAACCCTGCGCAAGCTCGGCCGCATGACGTGGTCTCAGATTTACGCCGATCGCGGACTAAATTGGGAGTTGATCCACTCGTACACCGGTCCGAAGAGCGAGAAGCGCTACAGCCTGCGCGTCGGAAAAGGATTCCGCGCGATCGCATTTCGCGATGGGGTGTGGCTGCGAGTCTTAGGACTCTATCCCGATCACGATTCCGCGTACGGGAAGCGTTGAGCGGCGGTCGACTCGAGCTCGCTGATCCCGATGTCGCGGCCTGCAAGGCGCGGTCGGCCGCGGCGTGGCACTCAAGTCGGGCGACCCATCAAGTAGAAAGCTCCCCAGGCTCGAAATTGCGGCAACGCGCTGCGAGTCTTGGCTTGCGCGGCTGCGAAGGCGTTGCGCTGTGAGGCTCCGCCTTCGATGGCTGCGTAGAAGGCCGGGAAGAACGTCGCCGCGGCAGGGCCTTCGACGGGCCAGAGGGTCGCGACGATCGTCTGCACGCCCGCGAGAAAGAAGGCCGCGGGCAAACCGCGTAGGTTGTCGCCCAGGTCGTAGCGTCCGAGCGCGGTCTCGCACGCGCTGAGCGTCAGCAGCTCGAGCCCCCGTAAGTCCTGCGCGAGGATCTCGTAAGCGTGAAGCCTGCCGTCGTCGCCCGCTCCGTCGTCGGCGCAGAAGATCGTTTGAAAGCCCGGCGCGACGACCGCGTGGCGCCCATGGGTGGAAATGTGCGCGTAACGCGAACGCCCGAGCGCGGCGAGCACGGCGGATTTCGTCGCCGCGTCGTCGAGAATCGGCGCGACGCCCAGCGTTGCTGCGACCGCCGCCGCCTCGCTCGCGGAGCTCTGTATCGGCGGCAGCGGCCGTCGTCTTCGGGGCGAACCTGCACGCCTGCGCGAAGCGCCGCACCGAGGCGCGTCCCGGTGCCGGCGAGCATCAGCGAGCCGTAGGCGCGCGCGTTGACTTCGCCGCTGCGCATCATGCCGGCGAGCGCCTTCGTGCTAATCGAGCGCACGAGCCGCAGCGCCGTTTCGCCGCGCGCGTCGCGAACGTCAGCGCTTCGTCGCGAAAGCCGCGGTCGAGGCAGTAGGAGAGCGCGAGTCCGCCACGGCGTTGCTTGCGAGCCCTGCGATGAGGATGAAACGCAGGTATTCCAACGCGTCGGCGTGCCCGGACGCGAAGTCGGGACGGGCGGCGACGAGGCGATCGAGTGCGGCGAGCGCGTCGCCCTCGCGGCGTTCGCGTTGCGCTTGCGCGACGAGCTGCACCAGCGCCGCCCGTAGTTGGCGACGTCACCGCCGAGAAGATACGGGTCGAGATTGAGCACGCCCAGCCGGAAGGCGAGCTCGCCCGGCCACAGCTCGAGCCGCTCCGGCCGCGTTTCGAGCCAGGCGCCGGCCTCGGTCGCGCGCCGGCTTCGGTCGCGGCGAGCGGCAGCGTCTGGAGGCTCAACGCGTCGCGCGGCTTCTGCGCGAGCTGGCTCAGCGCGCGGCGTTCGCGAGGATTGCCGGATGCGCCAGGATTAAGGCTGTTGCCCGAACCGCGCGCGGTACGTCCCTCCGAGCAGGCCTTCTTTGCGCCTCGAGCAGGCTCCGGGCTTCCTCTCTCAGCTCCTCAATACGCGAAAGTTGGTCGCGAGTCGGCGAGAACGTGTAGTTCTCGTAGGTGCCGCCGTCCGTCGGCGAGCCCAGTTCGGCCTCGCCTTCGCCACGCGCCCGACTTGCGACATCGACAATTGCTTGCCAAGCCCTCAGGCGCGCCTTAACGCTGTCACTCATGAGCCCCCTCTTAGCCCTTAAAGAAGACGCCGGCAAGCCGGGCCGCTCGGAAAGGCGCTGTTCGGAAAGGCTCTCGCTGCCGGCGCCTAATTTTCGACGAGATCGCTCGACGAGCCCGCTTCGACAAGCTCAGCGTGACGGGGGCGGGCGACGGGGCGGCTACGGCGATGGCACCGAACGGCGCATGCACGTGTCGCACGCCGCGATTCAGTAACACTGTGCCTCCGAAACGGAAATGCCTGCATTGTAACGTCTTCTCGGCATACGGGGAGAAGGAGGCGCCAATGGGACTTGCCCACGAAGAGCGCAGTGCGGACT
>CAWICD010000004.1:0-597630 GCA_963834485.1 Vulcanimicrobiota bacterium | reverse complement strand
CGCCCCGAGATGCCGGCGATCATCAACGAACGCTACGAACGCTGGCAGCACCTGCGTCATCTCGTCCAGCCCGGGGTCACGGGCGTCTGGCAGGCCACGTGCCGTTCGACCGTGCCGCTCGATCGGCCGGAGGCGACGGCCCTCGACGTCGGCTACATCGAGCGCGCTTCACCCGCGCTCGACGGGGAAGTCCTTCTCAAGACCATCGTCTCCGTCGTTCTACAGAAGGGGGCGATCTAAGCTCATGGAGCGCCCCATCTGCATCGTCGGGACGGGCTACGTCGGGATGGCGTGCCTCGTCGGACTCGCGGAGCTCGGCTGGCGCGTCAACGGCTACGACGTTGCCGCGGAGCGCATCGACCGGCTCCGGCGCGGGATCCCGCCCTACCGGGAAGACGGGATCCTCGAGCCCCTCAAGCGGAACGTCGCGAGCGGGCGGATCGCCTTCTTCGACTCCCTCAAGGCGGCGGCCGAAGCCTGCGAGATCGTCATCATCGCGGTGGGGACGCCCTCGCGCGACGACGGCTCGGCCGACATCTCCGCATTGGAAGCCGCCCTGCTGGAATTGTCGACCGTGCGTTTTGCAACGCGGCCGACCGTGGTCATCCGTTCGACCGTCCCGCCGGGCACCTCGGACACCCTCGCCGGCAGCGTCGAACCGTGGGGCGAGCTGATCTATGCGCCGGAGTTCCTGCGCGAAGGTGCCGCCCTGTTCGACTTCCTCAACCCGAGCCGGATCGTCGTCGGCGCCACCGCGCCGCCGCTCGGCGTCCGTTACGTCAGCCTGTTCGCCGCCCTGCAGAAGCCGATCGTTTTCACCTCCCGCTGCGATGCCGAGCTGATCAAGTGCTGCTCCAACGCCTACCTGGCGCTGAAGATCAGCTACGCGAACGAGGTGGCGAACCTATGCGATGCGCTCGGCGGATCGGCCGACGACGTGCTTCGCGGGATCGGCTACGACCCGCGCATCGGCCCGGACTTCCTGCGCCCCGGGATCGGCTTCGGAGGCCCCTGCTTCGAGAAGGACGTCAAGAGCATCAATCACGTCGCGGCCCAGACGGGCTCGACCTGCGAGCTGTTCTCCGCGACCCTGCGCGTCAACAATGCCCAGCCGCTGCGCCTCATCGATAGGCTCGAGGAGGAGTGCGGGGATCTCGAAGGCCTGCACGTCGGCGTCTGGGGGCTCGCGTTCAAGGCCGGGACCGACGACATCCGGGACTCGCTCGCGCTGCGCATCGTCGAGGAGCTGGGGCGGCGGGGCGCGACGTTGACCATCTACGATCCCGCCGTCCGGATCGCCCCGCTTCCGGCCGGCGCCCGGCTCACGACCTCCGCGCTCGAAGCCGCCGAGGCCGACGCGCTCGTCGTTCTGACGGAGTGGCCGGAGTTCGGCGCGATCGATCCAGCCTCGTACGCTCAGCTCATCACAAGCCGCGTCGTCATCGACGGCCGCAACATTCTCGACCGCGAGCGCGTCAGCGCCGCCGGGCTGACCTATCGCGGCGTCGGACGCGGACTGGAAGAACGGCCTCGCACCTATTCGCCCGCTCCGGCGCTTTCGCGGTGAAGGGCTAAGAGACGATGCTGCACCTCATCACCGGCGGCGCCGGATTCCTTGGGAGCCAGCTCGCGAACGCCCTCGTCGATGACGGCGAAGAGGTCATCATCGTCGACAACCTCTCCACGGGCCACATCCGCAACCTCGAGCGCTGCCTCTCGTCCGGGCGGGCCACGTTCGTCTACGCTGACGTCGTCGTGACCGCGAGCCAGCTCGAAACGCTGCTGCGGAAGGCGGCGAACAGGAAACTTTCGCGCATCTACCATCTCGCCTCGCCGGCGAGCCCGGAAGCCTATGGGCGCGATCCATGGGGCACGCTGACCGTCAACAGCATCGGGACGATGGCATTGATCGATCTCGCGCTCGAGCACAAAGCTCGGTTCCTCTTCGCCTCGACTTCCGAGATCTACGGCGACCCGCTGGTGCACCCGCAGCGCGAGGACTACTTCGGCAACGTCGATCCGATCGGACCGCGGAGCTGCTACGACGAGGGCAAGCGCTTCGGAGAGGCCGCGACTGCCGCGGCGGCGCGAGTTCGCGGCTTGGATGCCCGCGTGGTCCGCTTCTTCAACTGCTACGGGCCATGTATGGATGTAGCGGACGGCCGTCTGATTCCGGAGCTCATCGATGCGATTCGCAACGAGCGCCCGATGCCGATACACGGCGACGGTTCGCAGACCCGATCGATGACTTTCGTCGACGACGCACTTTCGCTATTGCGGATCGTCATGGAGCATCCGATGCGGCAGTTGCTGCCGGTCAACATCGGCAGCGACGACGAACGAACCGTCGAGGAGATCGCGCGAGCCCTGGCACGAGTCGCCGGCGTCGAGTTTCGCGCGAAGCACCTCCCTGCGCGCGAGGGCGATCCCCAACGCCGGCGCCCCGACTTGAGCCGAGCCAAAAGCCTCGGCTGGTCGCCGTCGACCCCGCTAGACGAAGGACTGCGCATCACCTACCGCTGGTTCACCGAAGAACGGCTCGCGTTTGCCTAAAATGATTGCGCTTGCAGGAATCACCGAAGCCCCGACGGCGTGCACGTTCCGCATCGCCGGAGTCGAGGTCGAGCTGTCCGGCCCAACGGCGGTGCTGACGCTCGTGCAGCGCACGCTCCTCGAAGGAGCGCAGCCTCGAGGCCCGGCGGCATTCCGTGGCCGGGTCGACCTGCGCTTCGAGAAAGACGTCTGGCTGATCTCCGGGACCGCGCCGCGGGCGAACAAGACCCTAAGCCAGCTGAGCGTCCTCCCCGAGATCTGCGGCGCGGTCATCGCTGCGATCGTTGCAGAGGCCGCCTACCACGCAGAGCTGCACGTCTGGCGGGCCAGCGTCGTGGCACGCGACGGCGACGCGCTCGCGCTCGTCGGCGACGACTGGGAGTCGTGCCTCGTGTTGGCCGCTCACCTGCACGTGCGCGGCTGGTCCTACGTCGGCGCCGACTACGCGCTCGTTCACCTCGAGCAGCAGCGGGTCTTCGGCCTGCGGAAGCTGCTCCATGCGAACTCGTCGATGCTGCAGTCGCTCCCACTCGCCTATCGCCGCGCCGTGGAAGCCTCGCCCTGGTACGTCACCCGCCGCGACATCGCGTTTCACGCGATCGACCCCGGCCTCGCCCGCAGGGAGCCCTGGTCCGACGGCAGCCGCCTTCGTGCGATCGTCCGCGTCGACGGCGACACGGCGGAGCATCCTGCCCTTGAGCGCGCCCAGCCCTTCGAACTCCCGGGCGCCGTCCCCAGCCATCATCTGGAGCGACGAGGCGCCGCGATCGCAGAGCTCACGCTCGGCGGCCTCGTTCACACCTGCGATCTCCTAGAGAGGTGGTTTCGAGGTGCCCGTGTTACCGATATTTGAACAGGCCAGCCCCTCACCGCAAGGGAGGCGACGACCACAATGGCGACGGCGAAGGGGAGGGAGGCGAGCTTCGAGACCTCAGGGGCATCGCGTGCCAAGTGACGGACAGCTGAAGCGACCCGTGCCCCAGATTTGCGTCGCTCGTGCCCGGCACCGTACAAATATCATGATTTCCATTGCCAGCTATACGGAGATCTCTGCCGCCACAGCTGTACGAGGAGCCGCGACTTATCGTATAAGCATCGACGACGACCGTCCGGAAATCGTTGTTCCGAAGCGACACGCGAATTGCTCCCGTCACCGTGCGCACAACAACAAGAGTCAGTTCGCCATCTTGAGTGGTCTGGCCGGGTGCGAGATTTGCCGAGGTCGTTTCAAATGCGGCGCCAGGTAAGGAGACAGCAATTGGCACAACCGTGCAACAAACCAGCATTACAACTCGGAGAATGTCACCCCTCCTGCGAGCTGCTTTCACCCCCCCGCGCGAGGACGACAGCGCGCAATATCTTGATGTTATTCTTGCCATTTCTCCTATACCGAGGCTCTTCCGATCGTATGAGTATTATACGGTGTCTTGCGGCCGTTGCTGCACTGTCCCTTCTCATGATCAGCCCGTCAAATGCGGCACCTATCGTTCATCCCGGCGATACGCTCGGAATCGACGTCCTCAATTACGCTGCTGTTATCGACGATTCTCAGGGTCGCCTGAAAGCGCTCAACGCAGACAACGTCGTCGTCGCGGCTGATGGATCGATATCCATTCCTGTCGTCGGCACCGTAAACGTCGCCGGCAAGAGCACGCGCCAGGTCGCGAAACTCATCGAAAGCCAGCTTTCCGAATACGTCCGAGAACCCACGGTGACGGTGCGGCTCCTACAGCAGAGCCAGCTTATATTTTTGACCGGGGCCACAATAGGAACCCTACCCTTCCTTCCCGGCGAGACGTTATCGTCCGCATTGGGTCAATTGCGCGAGCAGTTCGAGAAGGACGTAGCCGGAGCCCTAACTCCCAGCGATAAGAACGGGGGCACGTTATCGCGTTCCGCGATCGACCTCCGGAAGATCGTCGTTGAGCGAGATGGCCATGCCGGTCCGCCCATTGATGGCGAGCAGCTGCTTCGATCAGGCCTGCCGGGACCTTCCCTTACGCCCGGAGATACGATACTTTTTGCCAGCAAACCCGTGCGAGTGGACGTACGCGGCCAAGTTGCAGCACCTGGTGCCATATATCTATATGAGACCGACACGCTCGAGCAAGCGCTCTTGGCAGCGGGCGGCCCGCTTTCAAACGCCTCGACCGCCGACGCATCCCTACTCCGAGACGGGGCAGAGGTTCCGCTTTCGCTCGGAAGCGTGGCAATCCGTCAGGCGCCTCACAACGGCGATACGATCATCGTCCGCGCCGCTCCGCACGTGACTGTGCTCGGACAGGTTCCAAACCCCGGCGAGTTCGAACTCAAGAATGGGTCGACTCTTCTTAGCGCGCTATACATAGCCGGCGGGCCAACGAAGTGGGCGAACGTTCGTGACGTTGAAGTTGTCTATAACGGCGCTCGCCAAACTTTCGATTTATCGGGTCTGCAGCACGGTGATCTTTCACCAAACGTCCCTCTCGTCGATGGCGACGTAGTTTACGTACCTGAGGGGCACCGAATCGATGCGACGGCTTTCTTTCAAGGTCTCCTAGGGGCACTTGGAGGCGTGTACGATGCGACGCACTTTTAGGGCGTTCCTAATGCGATCCGACACTTCGCGCTTGGACTTGCCGGATTGGCTACTACGGAAGTTCCGCATTCTCACATCCACGCTTCGCTGCACAATGAACGCCAGACGACACTCAAAGAACTTCAAAGTGTCAAGCTAACGACGCTGGCGCTGGTCATGTCGTGCACATATTCGCTTTAATCCAACCAGAAGCGGTCTTGGAGACGAATTGAGAAACACAGAAATACGTCGATTCCTGAATGTGCTGCGGCGACGTTGGCTCGTAGTCTTGGTCATCTGCGCAATAGGCTTTGGGTTGCTGCCAATCGTGGCTGCATTCGTTCCGGCTTACACAGCCAAGGCACAATTACTGATCGTCAGTGAGGCCCTAAAGGACACTACGCTGTCTGATCCGGATCTACCGTCGATTGTCACGAGCACGGAAGTTCTGAGTCGGGTTATAGATCGACTCACACTCAACACGAACCCTACGGCGCTGTCAAAGAAAATCAAGACCAAACTTCCCCCTAAATCCAGTATTCTCGAAATAAGCTATAAGGATACGGACGGCGTCAGGGCAGCTACCGTCACCAACGCCATCGCCGACGAAGCGACGTCATACTTCCACGAGATCGCTACGCGGGGCTATACGGACGTGCTGAAGGCACTTAATGCTCGAATCGCAGATAGCCGGGCGAAAATTGCCGCTGCCGATAGACTTCTTCAGCGCGCTTCCGCGAACAATGCCTTCGCGAGCTCCGACAAAGCCCTCGATGACTTGACGACACAGATCGATGATTTGCGGGTGCAGCACGGGCAGGTTGAAGCGTCGCTCGCTGCGGACCGAGCTACAGCGTTAGCGTTGCGAAAGCAACTTCGCGACATCAACCCGATTGTCCGCGGCGAGATTTTGCAGAAGGATGTCGTCTACCAACAGGTGCAAACGGAACTCGCAAAAGACGATGCCGACCTCATCTCAGAGCGCTCTTCGTTTCGCGATTCGTTTCCAGGACTACACGCGCTAGTAGAAAGGGTAAATCGCGAGCGTGATCAGCTTAGGTCAATTGAGGCTTCTGCAATAGCAAACGGCGCAGGCTCGAGCCCTTCGTTTACTCAAACTGTCCTTGACGTTGAGCATGCCGCCGGCCTGGTAGCAGCTGACCAAGAGCGGCTCAGCGCTATCGACTCTGAGCTTTCGGCGGAACAAAAGCACCTTCAGCAAGTCGCGGGAGCCGGTGCAGCAGTGGGAACGCTGCGGGCCGAGCGCGATGCGACGCTTGGGCAATATGTAGCTCTTACTCAACGCTTGAGTGCTGCTCAGGGAGATGCAGCGCAGGCTGCATCGCTGGGCACGCTCGTTGTCGTAAGTCGCGCGATCCCCGGGCCATCACAACTATGGCTATGGCTTTTCGAGTTCATCGTCGTCATTGTGGCGCTTGCGATTGGTGGTGCCTACGCATTCGAATCGGTGGATCGGCGTCTCTGGGGCGCCCGCGAAATCGAAAATGCCTACGGACGTCCAGTCCTTATCAACGTTGGGGGGCAGTCATGAAGCTCGGCCAGACAGATGCGCCTTTGGAACGCGCGAACGCCACTTTTGATCTTCTACGCGCCCAACTCGAGGTTCAGCTGCAACGGCCCGCGGTTATAGCTATTACGTCCTCAACGGCCGAAGACGGCAAGGAAGTCGCCGCGTGGGCCCTTGCGTATTCGCTTGCCACGAGTGGCTACCCGACCCTTTTCGTCGATACATCTCTTGCGGGGCCCAGCATAACGGAACCGACACGGCGACTTAGACTGGATGAGCTTGCTCATCAGTTAAGCCCCTCGCAGGGACACGGGAGCTTCGCTGCGCTCACCTTAGGTGACCCAACTCTCCAAAGGACTACCAGCCAGCGCAACATAACTTCAGCCTTCGAGATACTTCGCAGTAAATTTGATTATGTCGTCGTCAACACGGAATGCGGCCTCTCTAGCTCATTCGCAATAGCAATTGTCGCCGCCGCAGACTCAGTTCTCGTTACCGTCAAAATAGGACGTCGCGAGAAGGACGACGACGTCCGTCTTTCTGCAGCGCTTGAGCAGTTTGGTTCACGCTTTTTAGGCGTTGTAGCGCTAGCCCCCTCAGTAATAGAGGACAGCCTGGCGGCCACATCCGCGCCGACCACCGTATCCGATTGGCGCCCTCGCCAAACGGCGCAGATGGATAAGGAGCCTCAGCGTCGGGAGGTGGCGGAATGGCCGAGTTAGCCGACGTACTCGGAGCTGGCGACACGGTCACAGACCGCTTTGGGAACCACACGCGGCCTCGGCCGGTTGCGACCGATGACGTTCAACGCTCGCATAAGAGAAAGGTGAACATCCTGGGGGTATTGGTCGACGCGACAAGCTTGAGGGACGGCACAGCGCAAATCATGCGCTGGATCTCGGAGGGAACACAAACGTATGTGTGCGTGACCGGCGTGCACGGCATAATGGAGTCGCAGCGCCAAGCGGACCTTAAGGTCATCCATAATTCCGCTGGAATGGTGACTGCGGATGGAATGCCGCTAGTCTATATCAGCCGGGCGTCCGGCTACCCAAATTGCGGCAGAGTCTACGGGCCGGACCTAATGCTGGAAGTTTGCCGTGAGTCTGTGCCGCGGGGCTACCGGCACTTCTTCTTCGGCAGCACTTCAGAGACTTTGAGCCGTCTGACCGATCGGCTCCGCCGAGAATTCCCGGGCCTTCAGGTAGCAGGTGCCTACGCACCTCCGTTTCGGCCCTTGACCGAACCAGAACGGCACGCCACCATCAATCGCATCAATGAATCCTCGCCGCACATCGTCTGGGTTGGATTAGGAACTCCAAAACAGGAACGCTGGATGGCGGAGTACCGCCGATACCTTCAGGCTCCCGTTTTGATCGGCGTTGGCGCGGCCTTTTCGTTTCACTCCGGCGCGGTCCGACAGGCACCCAAGTGGATGCAGCCGCTATGCCTCGAGTGGGTATTTCGCTTACTCATGGAGCCTAAACGCCTCTGGAGGCGCTATCTGATAAATAACCCACGTTTTCTCATCTGTTTAGCAATGCAATATCTTCGGCTAATGAAGTACTAAGCGCGCAGCGCCTTTGTAGCCACCGGCCGCGAGTCAGAGTTTTCAGCGTCAGAAGAGGGGGTTGGAGGCATGTCCAGCAAGAACGTTCTAGTATGTGGCGCAGGCGGCTTCATCGGAAGCCATCTGGTGCGCCGTCTAAAAGCTGAGGGTATGTGGGTTAGAGGCGTTGATCTCAAGTTGCCCGAGTACTCGTCCACACTCGCCGACGAATTCATCCTCGGTGATCTCCGCGACCCTCTCGTCGCTAGGCAGGTAGTGGCGGGGATGGAACACGTCTATCAACTTGCGGCAGATATGGGCGGTGCGGGCTACATTTTTACCGGAGAGCACGATGCGGAAGTGTTACACAATTCTGCGCTGATCAACCTAAATGTACTCGAGCACGGCACGAAGGCCGGCGTGAGACGCGTTTTTTACTCCTCCTCCGCCTGTATCTATCCCGAGCGCAATCAGCTTGACCCCGACAATCCCGATTGCTCCGAGGATTCGGCCTACCCAGCAGCACCAGACAGTGAGTACGGCTGGGAGAAGCTCTTTAGCGAGCGCCTCTACCTCTCATACATGCGCAACAACGGCGTTGAAGTCAGGATCGCACGCTTTCACAACATCTTCGGGCCCGAGGGTGCCTGGCAGGGTGGCAAGGAGAAGGCCCCGGCCGCTATCTGCCGCAAGGTTTCTGAAGCGGCTGAGCACCGAACCATTGAGATCTGGGGCGACGGTCGCCAGACTCGCTCTTTTTTATGCATTGATGAGTGCCTTGAAGGTGTAGTCCGCCTCATGCGCTCCAGCTTTGCCGGGCCCGTAAATATTGGCTCGGCGGAAATGATCTCCATAAATGATCTGGCAAAACTAATCATGGACATTGCCGGCAAGCCTCTGCGAATCGTCAATATCGAGGGGCCGACTGGCGTGCGTGGGCGGCGTTCCGATAATCGCCTGGCTCTTGCCTGCCTCGGCTGGGCTCCCTCTGAGCCTCTCCGAGCCGGCCTCGAGAAAACCTTCGCGTGGATTAACGGCCGCGTGGCAGCACACGCCACTGCTACCTATGACGCCATGCATATTCCCGCAGTACCGCACGAAGCGGCGGTCTTCTAAATACCTGTTCCTGCTCCTTTCTTTTGACGCTATAATCGTCACGTATTGCCAATGCAATTATGACAAATGCCCACCGCCATTCTTCGAAATCTCAGCTCAGACCACAGAAACCGCTACGTTTTCGACGATTCACCTGATGGCCGATCACGAAGACTATTCCGCCGCCTTCGTTATGATCGGGCCTCCCATTGCGCGCCTCCTAAGAACTCCGGTGCAACCACATAATGTTGTCTCTACGGGATCTCAGCAACGCTTCCTTGATCGTCAAATGTTCTGCACTTTTCGCAGCCTTGTTGACGCGCACAAATGCGTACAGCCAATGGCACACTGCACAGGTGCTTTGTGGCCGGGCGTAGCGCGCCAGAAGGGCCAGATCTCCCCCGCGATATTCCCCTTGGCGCGCCTGTTGGTCAAATCGGCCCCACTCCAGAGTGCACGGTAGATCTAGTTATCGTGCCACGTTTGCGCGACCGGCTATTGTTCGCGCTGGTAATTCTTATAACCGTCGGTCTTTGGGCTCTAGTGCCCGATGCCGAGGCGCAGGCTGATCCCGAAGCGGGCTCTCCTCTCGCACAACTTACGTTCGGCCTGCTCTATGTAGGTGCGTTTCTTGGCATTTTCGTCGAGAGGAAGCTTTCGCTAAAGCTCATGCGTACGGCACTCCCGCTGATGCTGTTGCTGCTAGTAGCCGTCCTGTCCAGCCTCTGGTCGGAAGACCCATGGCCGACCGTTCGTAGATCGCTTTCTCTCCTTGGCTCAAGCGCTCTCGCTCTGTATTTTGTGCGCCGCCTCGGGATAAAGGGCTTCGCCCACACCTTTGCTAACACGGCCACACTAATTGCATTTTTAAGTGTTATACTTATTATCTTTTATCCAATCATCGGTGTTATGCCAGACGACGGCGCCTGGCGCGGACTGTTCATTCACAAGAATGGCCTTGGCCAGTTTGCTTGCGTGGCACTCCTCACGCTTGCGTGCGTCAGGGATACCTCGCGAGGCCCGCGCAACTCGTTTCGTACTTTCGCATTTTTACTGTTTCTAGTCCTCCTTATTGGATCACGCAGCTCAAGTTCCGAGATAATCTCCGTCGTCCTCGCTATTGTTGCCGCTGTAGCCTTATGGAGCCGTGCTGCACGCTCGCTAAAACCAGCCGTATTCACTTTACTAGCCGTCAGTGCCGCCAGCTTGATTGCCATTATGTCCGGCTTTAGCGTCGACGACGCACTAGCTCTTCTAGGGAAGGACGCGACTCTCACTGGAAGAACGGACCTCTGGGCTGGCCTAATTGATGCGGTCGGTGAGCGACCATTGCTCGGCTATGGATATCAAGCGTTTTTCACTCCAAATGCGGGCATGGCTAGGTACGTTGCCATGGTGGACGCGCCGCATGCGCATAATGGCTACCTTGGTATTGCATTAGGTCTAGGGGTCGTTGGCTTGATTGCCCTCGCTTTAGCACTTGCCACAGGTCTCGCGCACGCTTGGAGACTGTTCTGGTATAACCATGATCGACTTGCCATCTGGCCTTTTCTCGTTATTCTCTATACAATATTGGCCGACTTTACTGAGGACCACTTCCAACAGGCTAGCGTCCTTTGGTTTCTGTTCGTCGCGGCATTCCTTTTTGCCAGCCACGCCGCTTGGCGATGTCCGCGGCCTGAGCAATCTCAGGCAACTCGTTGCCTTTCGGGTACGCGATCTGGTCGTGCGGTTAATGGTCTCGCCAATTGAACTTATGATGTATATTAGCGAAGCCAAGACCGAAGCGGGGCCCCTGCTTCGGTCTGAGGCAGCGGCGCTAATGGCCTCGGACTCTGAGTGATAGACATGCCGCTGAGCCGGAGGTCCCCAGCCAATTCGACCATTTTCGTTATAACGGCGGCCTCCGCGCTTTCGGCAATTGTTGGCTTTTCGCGTGAGATTGTCATGGCTCACACCACGATTGACCAAAGCTACTGTGGCACCTGCGGAGCTCGTTGAGAAGGGTGCCCAAGACCAGGGCCTCCGGGCACAACCCGGCTTTCAGTTCGCACGAGTGAGGAGGTTCTATGTCGCCTGTTAGGGCCTATATTGTCTGCCCGGGCGTTGGCCATATAAACCGTGGCTTCGAGACCTTCACGCGGGAATGTTTCAATGCGCTCAAGTCGAGCCCTGAGCTGGATCTACAGCTATTCAAGGGAGCGGGAGAGGCGGCGCCGGGGGAACGCGCAATCGTTACCTTTCGCAGAACCTCTCCAGCGGCGGCAATTCTTGGCGCACTGCTGCTGAGGAACAGAAGGAACGCCCCCGGTGCTGGTGAGGCGCTTTCTTTTGGAACCAGCCTCCTGCCCCACTTGCTGAAGGATCGACCGAATGTCGTGCTTTTCAGCGACAGGGCTGTCGGGAGGGTGCTCCGTATCTGGCGCAGCTCGTTTCATCTGTCCTTCAAACTACTGTTCTCAAATGGCGGACCCTGCCCGCCAGAGCGTTTCCGCTGGGATCACATACAGCAAGTAAGCCCGCAGTATTTCGAGCAAGCTCTTGCTGCGGGAGTACCTTCGTCCTGTCAAACACTGCTCCCATATGGCCATGACATCACACAAACGATAAAACCTCTGAGCCCGGACGTGATAGCACCGCTCCGGAGGAGCCTCGGGCTGCCGTCATCTAACAAAATCGTACTCTCCGTTGGCGCAATCGAGCGCGGTGGCCACAAACGAAGCGAGTATCTGATTGAGGAAATTGCGCGGATCCCCGAGCCTCGGCCTTTTCTTGTCATCTTGGGAGAAAAGCAGCAGGGCGCTGACGAGATTGAGCGCAGGGCTGTGCATTGCCTCGGGGCGGAGGGCTTCACTATACGTACTGTGCCCCGGCGTGCCGTCGACGACTTCTACAAATCAGCCGACCTTTTTGTCCTCGCCTCCTTGCGAGAGGGGTTCGGCAGAGTATTCGTCGAGGCCATGGCGCAAGGGCTACGGTCCGTAACGCATGATCACTTAACCGCGCGCTATGTCTTGGGACCGCATGGGACTTTCGGGAACCTTGAGCGAACTGGAGCACTTTCAAGTCTGATTCAGGCCGAAGTTCGTCGCCCGGATTCGCACCGCGAGCGTGTCGAGCGACACCGCGCAGCCTACGAGCGCTTTAGTTGGCATATGCTGGCGCCGCCGTACGTCGACATGCTCCTGCGAGTAAGCCGGCTACAAACCAGCTCAGGCGCACGCCCGGCCGCTGCAAAGACAGGCGTCGACGCCGATCGGAAGCCGACATCTGCATAATCTTCCTTGAGGCACTGCTCAACGTTCTCTGGAGGAGCGCGAAACAATATGCTACGGTGGCCGGTCAGATACATCGCTAGCAACCGCCAGAACAATTCAATCGCTTCGCACTTCAGGAGGCGGCGACTTGAATTCTTTGTACGACTGCTTCGCTCGATACCGCGACCGATCACGATTTTAGACGTCGGTGGGGACGCCCGCTCTTGGAACATACTTGGCTTCAACGAAGCAGGCATAACAATTGTCTTACTGAACCTTCGCGCAGAGTTCGTCGATACCTCACGGTTTAAGAGCATCGTTGGTGACGCTCGTAATCTGCGCGATTTTCGCGACAAAAGTATCGACGTCGTTTACTCTAACTCGGTAATTGAGCATGTCGGCACTCTCGCTGACCAACGGCGCATGGCTGAAGAGATCCGGCGCGTCGGACAGCGATACT
Source organism: Vulcanimicrobiota bacterium (assembly GCA_963834485.1). GTDB lineage: Bacteria > Vulcanimicrobiota > Vulcanimicrobiia > Vulcanimicrobiales > Vulcanimicrobiaceae > CAWICD01. Next base: position 584,631 of record CAWICD010000004.1, on the reverse strand, counting down.
TCGTGCAGACCCCGAACGTTCTTTTCCCCATTGAAGCGCACTCTCTTATTCCAGGATTTCAGTTCATGCCACTCGCGTTGCGTACATACTTGCTTACGAAGTTTCGTCTGGGATGGCTAGAGCGTGAGCCGGACCCTGCGCGAGCACGGGAGCTTTTGGAGTCGATTCGTCTGCTAAGTCTCACCGAGTTGCGCTCGCTCTTTCCAAGCGCCAGCTTCTACGAGGAACGATGTCTAGGTCTGACAAAAAGTATTATCGCATATTACGGATGGTGAATACGACGCGCTCATCGTTTTTATTCATCGCATCGTAAACTGCGTACTCTAAGCCAATGCCAATGCCAATGTCACCATCACCAGCCCGATGGAGCCGCGCCATCGTTTTTTAGCGGCATCGCCGCCCGGCCGCCGTCCACCGTTGTGACCAATTCCTCGCGTATGCCGTAATAGAGACCCTCAAGGACCGGTCGGACGACCGCAGTTATCGCGGAGACTTCATCCGCGACCTAGTCGCGTCGCACTTCGAGGCGAAGCTGAATTCCAGCAGATGCGACCGCCGGGACGAAGCTCACCCTCACGCGATTCTTCCTCGTCGTAAAAGGCCGCGCCGTTCCATCTCGGGGCTCCAGCAGCATCCGCGCGAAAATGTACGCTAGCGTATTGTACGCAATGTTTACCCCGCCCTTGCTTTGGGCGACTGATAAGGCAGTTCTAAGACGTACTAGCGACCGGGTGCCAGTTAGGCGGGCACACCCGCTGACGACGCGGTAGGACGCTAATAGAGCGCAAGGCGCTCATCCGACTCAGCGTGATCCAAGGCGCCATCGAAGCGATAGGTCCCATTCGGAATCACGTGACTGTACATGAGAGGCGATACGCGAGCGAGATCGGAATCGCGAACGTCGTTCTGATCGGCGCGGAGTCGTCCCACGATTCCCTCGATCCGCTTGCTGTTCCAGACCAGCACGGCATTGGAGAGCAGGCTCAGGCAGCTCGCCTTGTTCATGATTTCATCCACATCCCCCGTGCGAAACTCTCCTCGATTGGCGAAAAAGAGGCAGCGCGCGGCCAGGTGTTGATGGCGGCCTAAAAGGGCGCAAATTCGGCGGCGAGCGATAGGCGCGCGACTTTTGTCGCAGCGACTAGAGGTTGCAACGTTTCAATGCTTGCGGGCGAGGGTTGCTTGAAGCGGCCCGCGCAAAGCGCCAAGAACGACCGGAGAAAGACCGGCACGGCATCGGCGTAAACGTTGCAAGTCGAACCGATACCGTGCCCCGCTCACCGTTACGAGTACGAGCGTATCGTTAGAATAGCACGGTACTTCTCGCTCTGTCGATGGGCTCGTCGGTTGTTGCTTGACCGACGATGCGAGAATCCGCCCGCCGCTTTCTCTGTGCCGGTTGCGGCACGGAGGTTTTCATCTGTACTGCCTGCGACCGAGGCCAGCGTTACTGCCCCGGTGATTGCGCACGTACTGCTCGCCGGCGCTCTCGGTGTGAGGCCAACCGTCGGTATGGGTGCACGGCCAACGGTCGGCTCAAGAGTGCTGCGCGATCGCAGCGGTATCGCGATCGCCAACGCGTCACGGATCACGGTTCACTTTCAGGCCGTCCCTGTGGTGTACTCGATGCGAGCGCGACGAGCGCTTTAGCGAAGACTCCATCGGACGGTACGTCGTCGCCGATCGCCTTGTCGGACTCGGGCGTAGCGGTTGGCGGCGCAGTGCAATGCTCGTTCTGTGAGTGTTGGTGCCGCCCGTGGATTCGGCATGCTCCGCAACGTCGTCGCCGGCCTCGTCCTGGTTACATCCGAAGGGAGCGACTGTTATGAGTATACAGCCGGAACTCGAAGCGAAGATTTTGCGCTACTATCACGTAGAGAAGTGGCGCGTCGGCACGATCGCGCGCCAATTGCAGGTTCATCATGGGACAGTGCAACGAGTGCTCCGCCGCGCGGGCGTGCCGACGCCGCAACACGCTGCGCGAGCATCCAAAGCCGACCCGTACCTGCCGTTTATCCGCCAAACATTGGAGCGCTTTCCAACGTTGACCGCGAGCCGCGTCTACGCGATGGTGCGCGAGCGCGGCTACCGCGGTAGTCCCGATCATTTCCGCCATATCATCGCCATGCATCGACCGCGCCCGGCAGCACAGGCCTACCTGCGCCTCACGACGATGCCTGGAGAGATGGGGCAGGTCGATTGGGGGCACTTCGGCCATTTGCAAATTGGGCACGCCCGCCGGCCACTCATGGCCTTCGTGCTGGTCCTGTCCTGGTCGCGGCAGATCTTCTTGCAGTTCTTCCTCGACGCGCGCATGGAGAGCTTTTTACGCGGGCACATGGCGGCATTCCGGGCGTGGAACGGTCTCCCGCGCATTCTGCTTTACGATAATCTCAAGAGCGCCGTCTTGGAGCGCCAAGGTGACGCGATTCGCTTTCATCCCACCTTGCTCGAGTTCGCTGGGCATTACCGGTACGAACCCCGTCCCGTCGCACCGGCACGCGGCAATGAGAAAGGCCGCGTCGAACGTGCCATTCGGTACGTGCGCGAAAGTTTCTTCGCCGCTCGCGCATTCGCCGATCTCGCCGATCTCAACGTGCAAGCATCGTTATGGTGCAACGGCCAGGCCGCCGATCGTATCTGCCCAGCTGATCGCGATCTGCGCGTTCGACAAGCTTTCGCGCAAGAGCAGTTGCAACTTCTCCCGCTGCCCGACAATCCGTTCGTCGCCGATGAGGTTGCTGCCGTGCACGTGGGAAAGACGCCCTACGCGCGCTTCGATCTCAACGATTATAGCCTTCCACACACCCACGTGCAGCGAACGGTGACCGTTCGTGCCACGCCCGACCGCGTGCGCATCCTCGACGGCCTAGCGGTGATCGCCGACCATCCACGCAGCTACGATCGAGCAGCACAGATCGAAGATCCCAGCCATGTCGCTGCCCTCATCGCCCGGAAGCATCGAGCGCGAGAGCATCGCGGCGCCAATCGGCTCACCAACGCAGTGCCGGCGAGCAAGGAACTGCTCGTGCGCGCGGCGGCACGCGGCAGCAATCTCGGTTCGATCACCCTGGGACTCCTGCGCCTGCTCGACCGGTTCGGTGCGAGGGACCTGCAGGCGGCCATCGAGGACGCTCTCGCGCATGGAGCGCCGCATCCGCATTCAGTACGCATCGCGCTCGAACGTCGGCGAGAAGCACGTCAGGCACCACCGCCGGTCGCTGTTGAGCTCCCCGAACACGTACGCGCGAAGGACACCTTCGTGCAGCCCCATCGACTCGCAACCTATGACACGTTAACGGAGCATCGCAATGACGATTGATCCTTTACGCCAACGCGCAAAGGCCTTGAAGCTGTATGGCTTACTCGCGCATTGGACGGAGATCGACGAAACATCTTGGCTGCCCACGCTCGTACAGTGGGAGGAAGAGGAACAGATTCGCCGCAGTCTCGAACGACGAATCAAGGGCGCACGACTCGGGCGGTTCAAGGCCCTCGACCAATTCGATTGGAACTGGCCAACGCGATGCGATCGTGGAGCCATCGAAGCGATCTTGACGCTCGAGTTCATTCAAGAGGCGGCTAACGTCATCCTCATCGGCCCCAACGGTGTCGGCAAAACGATGCTGGCAAAGAACATCGCGCATCAAGCGCTGATCGCCGGCCATACCGTGCTCTGCACCGTCGCCGGACAGCTCCTGGGTGATCTGACGGCAAGCGAAAGCGATGCCGCAGTACGACGGCGGTTGCGTCAGTATAGCGCGCCAGACGTGCTCGTCGTCGATGAAATCGGATACCTTTCTTACTCCAATCGCCACGCGGACTTGCTCTTCGAACTGCTCAACCGGCGCTACGAAAAAAAGAGCACCATAATTACCACCAACAAACCGTTCGCTCAATGGCAAGAGGTCTTTCCAAGCGCAGGATGCGTCGTATCGCTCGTCGATCGACTCGTCCATCGCTCCGAAGTCATTGCTATCGAGGGCAAGTCGTACCGCCTCAAAGAAGCCGAAGAGCGTTCGGAACGGAACCAGCGCCGGCGGCGTACGCCCAAAGCGCCAAAATAGACGTCGCCGGCAACGGCGGGCCGCCCTGCGCCCCTAGGCGGCCCGCCAGCCAGTCTTCGTCCTCGCCATCAGCACGCCGCGCCGCCGTTCTTTACAGCCAACTAACTTCGCCGAATACGCGCCGTTTTACGCAGCCGCTAACACCAGGTCGTGGCGGGCTTCGCCGCGGTTGAGTTGCAGGTGGATACGGTGGCGCAGTTCGGGATCGTTGAGGTAGCGAAGTATGTAAATGGTCTTCACCGCCCGGCCGAGGGCGGTGAGTGCCTTGGCCAAGCGGTCCGACGGAGCGCTGTTGGCCAGGCGTTGCACGATCACGTTCGCCGGAGCCGTCCGATGCTTGAGCGAGGCGGCGACGCGAACGAGTTGGTCCCATTGCTCGCGGATGAGCTCTGTGTCCACCGTCGCCCGGAACAGTGGATCGAGGCAGACGTACCTGGCGTCGCGGTCCAGCCGATAGAGTTGCTGATCGGCCAGGTCCCGCAGCCGCGGCATGAACGAATACCCCAGCAGATAGGACAGCGCGAAGATGTGCTCCGTGAAGCCGTGGGTGTCCGTGTAATGCTCGCGCAGACGCAGAACGGTGTTGTTTTCCAGCAGCCCGTCGAGGACGTACAAAGCTTCGCGCGGCGAGCAAGAGATCACCCGGGTGCCGAAGACGGAGTACTGGTCCGAAGTGTGCGTATAGACCGAGACGGCCCGCTCGTAATATCCGAAGTAGCGCGGGTAGAAGGAAGCGAGCAGTGAGCTCTGCTGAATTCCAAAGCGTTGCCCGTCGGAAGAGGATGCCATCCCGGGTCCCCAGACCGCGCTGATAGGCAGCGCATGGTGGTAGTTGACGAGGGCGGCATTGGCCGCCTTCAACGTGTCCTCGCGCAGAAACCATTGCGTAACATGCTGCAACATGTCGACGGTGATGCCTTGCGCGCTCTGGCCCATGGCCGCGATGCCGAGGTTGGTGCCATGGGCGATCAAAGCAGCCAGCAGCGAGGGGTAGACATTTTCGGCGCGCGCTTCATAGCCACCGAGGGGTCGGAACTCCCGCGTGAAGCGGCAATAGGAATCGACGTCGCGCAGGAGATCCTCGATGCGAACGCGAGCCAGGCTGGCCTCGATCAACCGGCGCAAAGCCGCTACCTGCGGGGTCACCTCGAGTGCATCGCGACCATGCAGCTTCAACCGCCCGTTGCGCACTTCCGCGAAGGGATTCTGGCTCATCCCTTGCTCGGCACTGCGGGCTGTGTGATCGAACTCTCGGCAGAGATGCGCGACCACTTCATCGGATTCTTGGAACAGGGAGAGCTGTTCGTAAGCCGCAGTGCGCTCCTGACGCCAACGTTGCTCGTGATAAATCAGGTTGGCGAAGGAGACATGATGTCGGCTCTCGGGGAGAAACAGGTCGCCCGACCGAAGCGCATCGCGCACGCAGAGCGCCAGAGCGATGTCCCAAAGCCGCTTGTCGACGCGTCCGTCGGGCTGTTTATACGAGTTCTGCCATGCGACGGACATGAAATCGGTGGGCGCCTCCATCGGTAGCGCCCTTTCACCGGCTTCGTCTAGCTGGCGGGCGATCTCGATCGCTCGTAACAGGGGCTGGGTCCCGGGTTCGGCCTGAAACGGCAGCTTCAAGAAGGCCGGAAGGTAGCGGCGGAGGTGGCTGTGCCGCAGGCGCAATTGCTCCTGATAGCCGTGATCTTCCAGACGCTCGAACTCACGGCAATCGTCGAAAGCCGCCCGTAACGTGGACTCGTCGATCTGCTGGAACCGCAAGTACGCATCCGGTTGCGAGCGGTCGAGCAGGATCTCGAAGGCGCTCAGTAAGGTTGCGACGCCGCGTTTAGCGCGCCGGCGGAACTCGCGCTGCCGCTCCTCATAGGCATTGCGGCTGCGGCGGGCCATCCCCGTCACGTACTGATCGTGCATGGTGGCCAGGTGGTCCAAGAGCGACTTCTGCGCTTCCACCAAAAGACAGGCCAGCATGGCGTGACGCGTAACCGCCCCGAAGCGTCTGAGGGCCTGCGCATCGTATTTGCGGGCGAGTTGCCCCAGATGGTCGACGACCGGCGGTGGTATAGCAGCCAAATCGATCGCGCTCACTCCGGCCGCTTGTAGCCGATAGTAACGCTCGATGTAATCCAAGATGGCACTCGGCGAGGCCTCGGGCGGATACTCTTTGAAAGCCTGCAGACCCGATTGCCGCTCCCCTTCGGCAACCTCGAGCAGAGCATCGAGCGATTGGCGCGATGACTCTGGAATCCGGGCTGCGATACGCTCGAGGATCTCCTGACGGCCGGTGGCCGCGATCGAGGCCGCCAGTCGCTCAAGCGTGGAGCGAGCCGGTGCGACGATCCGCCAGAGACGTAAGGCATCCTGCGCCGCTTCGATCAAATCGCCTGAGAGGGCGCCTGCAGCTACTCTCGAACGCAGCAGTTCTTCAAGCAAACTTTGGGCCGAGGTCTCGAAGGGTTGATACCTCAAATGTTCGCGAACACGCTCGCGGTGCTCGATCTCGGTGGCGTTGCGCTCCGGAGCTTGCAAAGACAGCGTGGGAGGTAGTTGCAGCTGGCGATTGATGTGGTTGAGGATGCGTACGGGGACAGTAGCGTAATCCTCGATGAACCGGCCGTACTGCCGCAGGGCGCAGAGTTGGAGGGCAAAACGGCGGCGCTTGTCGTCGCCGCGGCAGCGGGCCACTTGTCCGTGGTCGGCCTCTGAGAGCGACCAGTTGCGAGCTAATTCCTCTTCGCTCGGATCTTCGGGTAAAACCAAGTCCGGCCGTCGCACTGCGCGGCCGGAACGCGGACTGCCCTCATCGCTCGACATTGAGCGGGCTGCGTTCGAGATCTTCAGCCATCTCTTCGGTGCTCGGCTGGGTGTAGACGGCGGTGGTCTCGACCGAGTCGTGTCCCAAAAGGGCGGAGAGCTCGACGAGTTTGCCGGGATGCTCGCGCAGAAAGTTCAGCGCGAAGGTGTGGCGGCAGGTGTGAGCCGAGACGCCATGCGTGATTTTGGCCCGCCGCGCCAGGGTCGCGATCACCGCCTGGATCGAACGCACCGAAAGGGCGGCGCCGCTTTCGCTCTGGAACACCGGCGTTTTGCCGGAGGGTGCCTCTCGTCCCTCGAGATAGGCTTGCAGCGCCCGGCGGACGGTCGTGTTGAGCGGGACCACGCTTTCCTTGGCGCCCTTGCCATGGATGCGGACTTGGCCGCTGCGGTCGTGCAGCTCGAGGTCGGCGATCGTCAGGGCAGCGACCTCCCCGACCCGCAAGCCGGCTTGCAACATGACTTGCGCGAGCCCGTAGTTGCGGCGCGCAAGATTGCGACCGCACCGTCCGGCGGTGCGCAGCAGCGCCTGCACTTCCGCAGCGGAAAGACCCTTGGGGCACCGACCCCGCGTCGCTCGGCTCAAGCGCACCTTGGCCGCGAGCGGAGCAGAGAGTTTGCCGTGGGCGTGGGCCCAGCGGGTGAAACGGCGCAGGGCTTCGAGCTTGCGATTGATCGTCGCCGGCTTAGCGTCCCGCTCTTTGGCGAGGTGTTGCCGGTAGTGCAAGAGGTCGACGACGCTCAGGCGCTCGAGAGCGTCGGCTCCGTACCAGCGCAGGAAATCGGCGACGTCGCTTGCGTAGCCGCGCCGGGTCAGCGCCGCGAGGTCCTCGCGGGCGAGCGCGTTGCGGAACGCGCGCAGCCAAGGGTGCTCCCCCCGCCTGCCGGCGCCGCGTTGTATTGTACGCAACGTCAACCCCCGCGATAAAGGCCGAATCTTTGCGTACAATACGGCGTGTGGGCGGCCTACCTTGCGTACAAATGACATTGTACGCAATGATTGTACGCAATGTTTTGGGCTTAATCGGGAAATTCGTAGTCTAAAGGTCCCGATTACGCGCTACGGTGGGTCGAAAACCGCGTCCTTAGAGTAATTTTTCGCACGGATGCTGCTGGCGGGCCATCTCCGGCACTGCCAGGACGTCAACTCAAGCAATGGCGAATAACTATTGAGAGAACCAAACATAGCCAGCCAGTTCGATCCCCGTTCAATTAACCCCGTCTGCACTCCATCTATGGTTCATGAAGCCAAAATTTCCGAGGGGCGCGCAGCCCGCTTTCGGGCCTGACAAATGCGACGTCGGTTTGGTATAATGCAAGGTCCTCTTCCCTCCGAGCATGTCCGCAGAAGTCAAAAACGACAAACCCCTCGTTTCTCATAAAAGCGACTACTTCAGCGAATAATGGGCTACCGACATTGTACGCAATAAGCGACGTTTCCAAAATAACGACGTCGGCCATGCTCAGTATTTGTTGTGCACCCCGAAGAACCTCAAGCTCAGACCCCTGCACATCAAGCTTCAGCAGCAAAGGCGGAATAGCCAGAATAGCCGTAAGATGATCACTCATAACGCCATCGAGCGTAGACATCGGCAGTGTGACCGTCGTCCGCTCAAATGTCGTTAATTCAGGCAAGATAGACGAGCCGGTACCTAGCTTATAGAATGTCACAGCCTCTCGATCGCGCGCTCCCAGCAGTGCGATCGCGTATTTCGCCTTCTTGCCGAGAAGTGACTGTAACCGGCGCAGATGGGGCTCATAGTCGGGATTGGCGTCAAACATACAAACGTTCGCGTCTGGAAAAATCTGCGTGGCCATGCTGCTCCAGCTGCCGACATTTGCGCCGACATCGATGATCGTATTCGGCAACCAGCCGGCTCGCCGCACATTTTCCAGAAAGCCCAGTGCGGAAGGAATGCCAGAGATGAGCTTCTCTCGATCGCTTATCATACCTAGGAAATTAGCAATAAGTGCTTTCCGGAGCGGAGGCGCGATCAACGTCCAAAGGCGCCGCACGGCTTCTCTGATTTGCGTCCTATTCATAGGCGGTCGCGTTCAACACGACATCTTCACTAACGTGCGCACAACAACAGATGGAGCTCGTTTCAATCTGAGGGGGAAGTCGGAGCCGAGGGCTCCGGGAAGGAAAAGACGGCGGCGTAGCTCCTGGATTGCAACATCTGTGAGGTACACCAACCGTGAGACGATCATACCCAGAGGGCAGGCCGCTGCCAAGCCCGACGCGGCGGACTTTCAGGGAAGTCTTGAGGAGGCCTGCCAAACGAGGATCAGCGAGCTCCTGCAAACGATCCTGGAGGTTGAAGTTGACGAGACCCTTGAGCGTCCGCGCTACGAGCGCCCGCGCGGCTCGAGAGAGGCGGGCTACCGAGACGGGCACGACACCGAACGGTCCACATCGAACCGGACCCGATCGACGTGAAGCGCCCGAGAGTTCGCGGCGCGGCCTTTTCGTCATCCGTTCTACCGAAACACAAGCGCCGACTGCGGGATGTCGACGCGAGCGTGACGGAGCTCCGGCTCGATGGCTTGTCGACCCGCGATTTTTCAGGGCGCGCTGCGTGCGTTTCTCGGCGCGGACGCGCCGCTTGCGCCTGCCAAGATCACCCGCGTGAACAAGCAGCTTTGGAAAAATTTGCAACGTGGAGCATGCGCCAGCAGGACCGCCGGGTGTAACGGAAACGCCCCCGGGCTCCGCGCCTCTTTACTGATACTCTGGGGACGGCCTCCGCTCTAGCGCGCCCGGTTAGGCTGACCTTGGCGGAAACTGCCGGCGAAGACTCTTGGTGGCAGTACATGTTGGCCAGTAACCCGTGTGCTTTGCACCCGATAGAGGATAGCCCGTGCGCTGCTATGTGGTCTCGGAGGGAGAGACGTTTTGAGAGTGATCGCCGGCGTGGCCTGTCACGCAGACTCGCACACCATTGCAGTCATCAATACTGTGGGGAAAAGCAACTTGAGCTGAAGATCCCCGCAACGCCGGCCGGCTATGCCCGAGCTGTGGAAGCAACCTCCGAGTTCGAGGAGGTCATTTGGGGAGTTGAGGGCACCGGTTCGGATGGCCGTTGCTTCGCGGAATTTCTCGCGAGCATTGGCTGCCTTGTACTTGAAGTGTCCGGCCCCTTTACAAAGCGGCATCGCAAACTCCAGTCGGCCTGGTAAGTCAGACCGACTGGACGCCAAGGCTCACTCCTTGACTCCGAAGGTAAAACGCACTGCTACAGTCAACCGCTTATCGGGGGCCGAGCCACGCCCTACGCATCGCAGGACAACGAGCGCCGCCAGTAGCACCATTACAGGCCAGCTACACAAAGGCGCGACGTCAATCCAAAGCCGGTCCGAAGCCATCCCCATGGGCCACAGGAGCACTTCAAATATGGTCAGCCAACCTATCTTGCTCAGCATCCGCTGGTCGCTGAACCCCCTGTCCCGTGACCGCCACTACCGCTCTTCATGCGTATTTTAATGCTGCACAACCGCTACAAGCTGAGAGGCGGTGAAGATCAGTCCGCGCTTTCCGAGTTAGCGCTGCTTCGCAATGGCGGACACCAGGTTGACATGCTTGAGCTTAACAATGACGCAATCCCTGCTAATGGAAACCTGAAGACGGGCTTCAGCGCAGTTTGGTCGCGAGACGCCTACCGTGAAGTTCAGATGCACCTGTCCAGGAAGCATTTTGACATACTACATGTCCAGAATTTCTTCCCGCTTTGGTCTCCTTCCGTATACTATGCAGCAGCAAGCTTTGGGACTGCGGTCGTTCAAGCCGTTCGTAATTACAGATTGCTTTGTCCAGCCGCGACGTTATATCGAGACGATCACGATTGCTCTCTCTGTGTCGGCAGAAGGGTTCCGTGGCCTGCTGTTCTTCATGGGTGCTATCACGCAAGCCGTTTTGCGAGTGGTGCAGTTGCAGCAATGATAGCTACCCATTGGGCGCTAGGTACATGGAAAACAGCCGTTCATCAGTATATTGCTCTCACGGCCTATGTGCGCGACCAATTGATTGCTGGCCAGTTCCCTGCGAGTCGCATATCGATTAAACCGAACTTCATATACGATCCACAGCTGACCAGAATGGACTCGGACTTGCAAGACTATTTCATCTATGTCGGTCGACTTACCAGAGAAAAGGGTTTGACCGTGTTGTTGGATGCCTGGACTCGACGGAACGCAGACACGCGTTTGTTCCTGGTCGGGGGCGGCGCACTGCCTGATGGCCTACTAGTCCCCGAAGGTGTCCAAGTTCTGGGGGAGAAGCCGATTGATGAGACTTACAGACTTATCGCAGGCGCAAAGGCGTTAATATTGCCGGCATTGTGGGCAGAGCCATTTGGCCGTGTTGTTATTGAGGCGTTCGCTCTCGGCACGCCCGTCATATGCTCTTCAGTCGGTGCACTTCGTGAACTTGTGGAGCATAACGTAACGGGCCTGCTATTCGAGCCGGGAAGTGCAGATGCACTCATCGCGGCCATTGACCGGATATCACTTGATGCTGATTTGCGTAAAGGCCTCAGCGAAAGGGCACGTCACGCATATCTTACGTCTTATACAGACAACGTGAACTACGAAAGGCTGATCACAATCTATGAGCGTGCAATGGAGATAGCGACCGCCCAAGATATATAGCGCTTCGGCATCTCTGGTGAGCGGGGCAAGAGGACGATAACCGGGTTAAGTTATCAAATCCTAACTATTCTATTTCAGGTCACTGCCATGAGCCTCAAGGCCTTGTCCTTGAAAGAATGCGAAGTCGCCGTGAGTAGCGCTTTTCCCAGGACCCCAGGTGAATGACCTAGCGCCGGAGCCAGTGTAGCTGTCGTAATCGAAGCTATTACCCTGGCTAGTGAACATATTCGCGTCGCTGCCGTCGGCGTCTATAGCGCCGTTGCCGCTAGAACCGACGCTCGTTAGGTTCACAAAGTTATTGTGCACCTTGACGTTTTGGCACAACCAAGGACCGTTAGAAGGGTACATTGTTGAGGTGCCACGATTGTAATTTTGTAGCAGAATCGCGCCCTCATAAGGGCCGGCCACTATCACGTTGCCAGAAATATCAACTGTATTTCCGTTAACCCCGCCTGAGTTCGGAATCAGTATGTCGGCGCACCACGGACTCCCAGCATAGCAACGCGCGCTGCTCCCATTGTAGGCAAGATAGTTGTCGTCGATTACCGCATTCCACGAAACCTCGTGGCTGATACCCGACTGTGCATTACGCTCTACGTCATTGTACTCGATGACAGTTCCTACATTATCGGTATCGTTCGATATACCCTGGCCGTAATTGTCGTGAATGGAGTTGTACGCCATCGTCAGGTTTGTCGTCTGCCAACCCTTTCCACCTCCTGCCTCCACCCCTGGATCTGCTAGGCCGAGAGGATTGTTATACGCGATCTCATTATCAGTCCAAGTTGCACCTACCCCAAACGCCTTGTAGCCCTCCTGACCATTGTTATGGATGTAGTTAGCGGTGATTTGATCGCCTCCGCCAGAGCCAATGCCTGCGGCTCCGTTGTTTCGTACTTCATTATTTTTAACCACCCAATTCGTTGCCGGGCCCCCGTGGTAGGAGAGGTTGCCCTCATATATGGCGGCTCCACTTCCGACCGGCGTATCGTAGTTTTGCACGATCAAGTTTTCGATCGTGACGCCCGTAGGAACCGAACCGAGTAAATAACGATTCGTTCCCTGCCCGTCGAGTATCGCGCCCTGTAGTCCAATCAACGAGTCCCCGGCTAGGAGGTTCAGACTTGCTGGATAATACGAGCCAGGATGCAAGCAAAATGCCGTACCAGCCGGATTCGCATAGACGGCGGTTTGTATGTTCGCTCCCGCGGACAGCGACACCGAACCGGACGGGCAAGTGATCGAAGCCTGCGTGCCCACGGGCACGCGAGGGCCGTAACCTTGATGTTGGACAGCTTTAGTGAGCGGAGCCGCAACGCTTGGAGCTGCTCCTCCAGTGTAGCCACACGCCGTTAATGCTGCACATAACACTAGCGAACCCATCCGTTGCGCAATCCCGACCACAGTCCACATCCATCGGTCAATCGGTGCCCAATCGAGGAATCGGCATCGAGTCTCGCTGGCGTTACAAGGTCATCACGATTACGGGCCGTTGTGTGAAGCACGTCACTCCTTCGCCGTGGTTGGTTAGGCCGTTTGTATACCACCGCGACAAGCAGTGTAATAGTAAAAGGGGGGTCATTGCAAGAGTGTTGCAGGAGCCCTGCTCTCCCGAACGGTTTGTCTTTACGGTTAGCGGACCTAGCGAGCGTTCGAGGGGGCCAACTGACGGTTCCGGCACTAAGAACGCGCGCTGATGACCTCCTCGCCGACGTGCGCACTGAGCAGAACGGACGCCACGCCCTCGTCGGCATGATCCGCCAGTCAATCTTCGGCAGGCTTGCCGGATACGAAGACGTGAACGACGCGCTGCGCCTAAGGCACGACCCGGCGATGCGCTGGATCATAGGCGCCAAAGCCACAACACGAAATCGGGTGCGTCGCCAAGCCGTCACGAACCTGCGGCTTGAATCGAAGAACGTCGTTGGCTTCTACAACAAGCGCGGGACGTGCGAACAATGGATCAAGGAGGGCAAGGCAGCGATCAAGTGGACGCGCTTATCGCGCGACCGCGCGGGCTGAAACGACGGAAGATTTGCGTTCCTATGGCGATGCAGCGAGGCCTTTTCGCGCCCGCCTGTTGGGCGCGGGCGTCACACCTCGGGCCGGACTGGCGCTTTGGCCGGCCGACGGCTCGGAAAGCCGCCGGAATCGCCCGGCGCCGACTCGAAGAGGAGGCTCATATGGGGAATCTCGGATCATACAGAAAGCAATGTATAGAGAGGCAGAAGCAAGCCCGTGCTGAAACTTAATATCTCGAAGATGCTGCGTCTCGTGCCGATTGCCGTAACTCGGCCGGCCGAATTCTACGATCGCGTCAACGCCGTAGTGCAGGTGACGAAGATTGCCGGAGGGGTCGCGAAATACTCCGCGACGGACATGCACGGCGCGCTGAAGAGTTTGGAAGACGCCACGGGCCTGGAGATCCGCTCGCATCTCGATGAGGCGCCGTTATCCGACATCGATTCGGCGGTGAAGCTGGCATGGACGAAGCTCGAAGGCAACAGATCGTTCCTCCACACGCATAACGCCGACGAGTTTCTCGCGCGCACCTGTTATTCGATCGTGTCCGCGCTGCAACCGAAGACCGTGATCGAAACCGGGGTCTGTTACGGAGTTACCTCCGCATTCATGTTGCAGGCGCTGCAAGCAAACGGCGCGGGGCGTCTGCACAGCATCGATCTCCCGCCCCTCGCGAAGGACGCGAAGCGCTACGTCGGAATTCTTGTTCCGGACCGGCTGCGCAGCCGCGGGACGCTGCATCGCGGAAGCTCGCAACGTCTGCTGCCGCCGCTGGTGAAGAAGCTGAAGAAGCTGGGTGAGATCGATCTCTTCCTTCACGACAGCCTGCACACGTACCAGCACATGAAGATGGAGTTCGAGACTGCCTGGGCGGCGCTGCGGCCCGGCGGAATGCTTATCGCCGACGATATCCAAGGCAACGCCGCATTCCTCGAGCACTCCGCTTTGCCGGACGTGCGAACTTCGGTGGTCATGAAGTTTGCCGACGGAGACGCGCTCTTCGGCGTAGCGGTGAAAAGCTAGCACACGACGGGCCCGCCCGTAGCGGGGCGAAAGCCGATGAAAGGGCTTTTCATACAGCGAATGACGCTTTAAATACGTTTAAGAACGTTCCTTGTTACGCCACTGAAGGCGGGCGCGCCGCGCTCGATTACGCCTTCACCAGCATGAAACTGGACGAAGTCGTCGCGCTCACGGCCGCAAGCAACCTTCCATCACAACGCGTGATGCAACGCCTCAGCATGGCGCACGATCCGCACGATGACGTCGATCATCCTCACGCTTGGAAACGGCGGCGCAGATTTGACCCCTTAGCGGCGAGAAGGACTTGACCCCCTCAGCATAGTGTGAGGCGCCCCGCTCGAACAGGTTGGTTGTTGCAAACTGGCCTGCCGAGCGGAGCTGAGGGGTTGATTTCATTGGATATTTGGGAAACCATCCGGATCCGGTGCGTGCGGGACAAGGAACCGTACAAGCGGGTTGCCCGCGATCTTGGCATCTCGAAGAACACCGTTAAGAAGTACGCGCTCTCGAACGAGCCGCCCCAACTGTCGTCGCCTTCCGGGCGGACGGCATCGATGGCTCGCTATGAGGCGCAGGTCGATCAGTTACTCCGTGAAACGCCGAAGATCACGGCAGCGCGGATCGCACAAGTCATTCGGCAAACGATCGAGCCGACGTTTTGCCTCAGCGAACGTTCCGTGCGTCAGTATATCGCCTCGCGTCGGGCGAAGCTTGTTCCGAAAGAGGCTTTCGTTCGCCTCGTGTATTTACCGGGCGACCAAGTCCAGTACGACTTCAAGGATGTGGTCGCTCGGATAGCCGGCGTTGAGACGGAGCTCCATATGTTCGTTGCTCGCCTCAGTTACAGCACGGCTTTTTTCGCCTGCTGTTATCAATCCGAAGATCGGCCTTCGCTATTTGACGGATTGGTGTCTTCATGCGTGCATTTCGGCGGTGTGCCTAGCGAGGGAGTCTTCGACAACGCGACAACGGCCGTCAAACGAATCTTGCGCGGTCGCGATCGACTTGTGGCAAACGATTACGCCGCCCTGTGCGGGGGCCTCGCCTTGAAGATGCAGTTCGCGGCGCCGGCGAAGGGCAACGAGAAGGGTGGCGTCGAGGGGCTACACGGCTGGATCGAGGACGCGTTCTTCCGGCCGATGCCCGATTTCGGATCGCTTCCCGAACTCAACGCGGCGCTCGTGAATCTCTCCGACCAATATCTCGAGCGGCGCGTCGGCAGCGAGCTCATTAAAGACCGATTCTTGCGCGATTGCATCGCCCTCGGTACATTGCCTCAACCCCTGCCATCAACGTGCATACGAGATACAGCACGAATCAACAAGTTCGCAGAGGTTACCTACAAAACCAACCGCTATTCGGTGCCTACGGTCTACGCGCATCGCGATGCCAACATCGAGATCTTCCACGATCGCGTTCGGGTCATCGTCGATACCATTGAAGTAGCCGAACACGAAAGGGCGTTCGGCCGTAACGAAGCTATTCTCGATCCGGTGCATTTCATCGATCTGCTATCGTTCAAGCATCGGGCCGTCGTGCGTGCTGAGGTCTTCCGACAGCGCTCGTTCAACGCCGCGTTGCGTAAGCTTCTCAACGGCTATGTCGAAAACAATCCAACGACCGCTGGCAGACGCTTCATGCACGTCATTTCCCTTCTTGAAAAACATCCGATGAGGGCCTTAGTCGACGCGGTTGAAGCCACCCTTCAACGCGGAACCGATGATCCTGCCGCAATTGCGCTTGCGTTGCGTCAGGACGAACACCCCTATCACGCTGCGCCACCATTACGCTTGCCGCCAGGCACTCGCGGCTCCGTTCGCCCAGCCGCCAATCTTCAGTCCTATGCTACCAACGAGATCAAGGAGCAATAATCATGAGCGCGCCATTCATCGAAGAGCACCTCCGCGCCCTCCGGCTTCCGACCATGCTCAACCAGTACAAACGACTAGCGCAGGGAATGGAGGAACGCATTACTTACCTTGGGGACCTCGCCGCGCTTGAAATGGAGAAGCGTCACGAGAACGGCGTGCGCAAGCGGATCGTGACAGCCAAAGTCCCGGTCATCAAGACGCTCGAATCGTTCGACTTCTCTCAGCAACCCGCGCTACCGAGGCGTCAATTCTCAGACTTGCTCGATTCGCATTTTATCGAGCAACGACAGAACGTCATCTTCATCGGACCGCCCGACCCTGCGACATTATGCACCTCCTGATGAATTGCTTGTTAAATCAAGTTTGTTTGACTGGCATTATCGTTTCGCGGGAGCTTTCGGCGCTCACGAATTGCCTCGGCGGCGTGTATTACAGCATCCGTGTGCAATTGTTCTGCGGGAACTAACCACGGCGCACACGGAACCAGTTGTTCCGCAGCAATTATCTTGCGCCCTATCAGCTTTCTCACCGACGGAGGGCTCAGCGATAGATGTTTTGCGGCCTGCTCGAGGGTTAGCAACGATAGATCCCGCGAGTCCGGATCGTACGTCGGTAGCTGTTTGCGGTGCCGCACGCTCTTGACACGGCCCTCCGTCCACGTATTATCGGCGCCGGGCTTTAGGCGCAAGCGGTTGAGGATCGAAGCGATGGTTTCGTCGGGAAATCGGCCTGCAAGCTTCTCTATGACGGCGGTCGCATCATGCGCCGGCATCCGCGCACGTTCGCCCCGTTTGTTACGCGGAATATGCAGCTCTGAATGACGGCCACCACGCCAGTGCAGGAAGGCAACGACTTCATTGCGACTTGTATCAAGATCGACCACGATCTCGACCAGCAGCAGTTGCGCGATACGCTGTTTGAGGCGCATCGGTGTCGTGGGCGCGTTCCATAGTTGCGGAAGATCTGCTGCAAGCTTCATGAGCGCTTCGCGATCGACCGGCTTGTCCGTATTTACTTGTGACAGCGCATCTACGCTCTGCTGCGCCTCAGCTACCCTTGTAAGCGTCGCGTGCCAGCGCGATTCGAGTTCGGCTGTTACCAAGCGATTTTCGGGATCACTGGCATCGTATCGGCGCTCCGCCAGCTGAGCCTGGTACCGTGCCGCCTGGAGTTCAAGCATAAGCGCTTCCTTACGGGTCTGATCGCCTTGAATGGTCATCTCCGCTGCGCGGACGGCCGCTGCGATGCCTTCAGGTGCAATTGCGTTGAGTAGTTCCCGGCCAATAACGTCGTCGATGCGTAGTCCGCCGAAGCTAATACAACGCGGTGTGCCGTGATTGATGTTCCCGCCTTGGCAACCGTAACGCGGAACGTTGCCTTTCGGCCCACTGTAAGTGATCTCATGAGTGGCAAGTTCTGTCATGCTGCGACGCCGAACATCTCCATGGTGTCAAGGTTTTGATTCTCAATGATGAATTTCGCTATGGAAGCCTGTTCGCGGTTATTCAGGAGAAAATCCGGCAGCGTGTGTCGTAGGGCGCCGGCAACGACGAACTCCGATGGTGCAACTCCGGGTCGGATGGTCCTCAGCCAGGAGCCGAAAGAGTTCCAGACCTGGGTGGGAGCGACGGCTGCTAAATATTGAAGTAGTCCTTGCGAGACGACACCGGCCTGCATAAATACGTGATAGGCATGCGTCTTGCGTTTGACGCCATCACGATACTTTTCGGACTTATGATGAAGATGCTGGTTGCCGCTGCCGCGGCGTAGCGGTGTCATGTCTTTCATCCAGAAGTGATACGCGAACGTGCCGATCGAACGCACCGCCTGTTTGAAGGTATGCTCTATCTTGAAGCGGAGCCCGTAGAGTCTGATGATGTCGACCGCGCTAAGGGAAATGTCGGTGGACATTAACAGGCACGATCCTCGTGACGGATGAGTGACCGCGACAAATCGTGCGAGTCGTCCTGTCGGGCGCCACATGAGATCACGAACGTGGTAGCTGAGTATGACGTCGTTCTCGCCGTAAACGGGACTCGGCGCCTGTTGAACTCCGGTGGTGTCGTCGAGCAGTGCTTTGAGTGCGATCTTCTGCCCATAGAGCCGAGGTCGGCCACGTGCTTTTGGTCCATGGGCGACGTAAGGCTCGTAGGCAACGGCGTTGGACTTCACTCGCGTGATCAGGTGATTGCCGTGCTCAAGTAATCCGTCGGCCATCTTTCCGGCGGCGTAGTATGCATCGCCGACAAAGTAGAACGGTTCGGAGAGTGCGAGGGTGTTGATGAGCGAGAGCATTTTGTCCAGCAGCGTCCGGCGGTCGCGGTTGCTCCAGATGAGCCCTTCGTGAATTCGCATTGCCAACGGCACGGCCAAGACGCTGTTGGCCGCCTTGAAGAGCACGCTCACGGCTTGAATGGAATGGCCCATGATGTATTCGGATTTATTGTTGGACTCAGACTGCTGGTGAAGCAGTTTGACACCGGGCATTTTCTTTCCACGCTTGGGCGCCTTGATGCCGTCTCCGACGAGAACGCGTCGGCCGTTGACGCGTATGGGGCTCGGGAATAGCTTCAAGACGACACGTGTCCACAATGCATTGAGGTCATTGATTCGCACGGCTGAACTGTGCATGTGTTTGATCAAGTTGCCATAGCATCCGGGTTTGAGTTTGAGCGCCCGAACGATGCTCGTAACGCCCAAGTGTTCCGTACGCACCGTAAACCCGGCCACCGTCGTCGCAAACCAAAGGAAAGTCTGTAATCGGGAGAACGCCGGCCGCAACATTTGCAGCGCGTTCCACCACGAGACCCACAACGGCATCGGAACCCCGATCTGTAGCTGCCGTGTAATTGTTTACAGTATAGCATATATAGGCTATACTGTAACCATGGCAAAGACACGAATCGAGCAAATCTCCAACCGCATCGAGCGGATCAAGACCGAGTTGGCCGCGATCGATGAGATGCGACCGGGATCCGTGAGCAAGCAATTCAAAGAACCCGATATCGAGCGCGGCGCGTACTACCAGCTCAACTACTCACAGGGCGGGAGAAGTCGAACTGAATATGTAGCGCCTGCTTTTCTACGCGACGTGCACCGCCAAATCGGCAACTACAAGCGGTTTAAAGCACTGACGGCTGAATGGATTGACCTGAGCATCGAGCAGAGCCGCCTCAAGATCAAAACAGCTAGCAAAACCTGAGAACGCTATGGTATACTTTGCGCGTGAGCAAGGGCTGGAGCATCGAGTACCGATTGCCATCAATTGAGGAAATCGAGGAAGACCCGTCGTTCGTCGACGATGTCCTCGAGTATGCGAACTCGCCAGAGGGCCTACTTTACTCCGAAGTGACCGACACCGTATCGGACGTGCTTGAACGAGCAGGTGTCGACGCCAAGGAGCGTCAGATCATCTGGAAGGACGGCGAACGGCTATCGATTACGGCATCAGCGCAGCGCATCCGGGCGGAGCACCCGGACTATCCGCTCAACCTCATCGAGGAGCATATCATCGAGTGGCTACTGTCGGAGTTCGCTCCGCCAACGTACACGCCGGAGCAGTTCGACGAGCTAGATCGACTCACCCAGACGTGGGTTGAGGACCATAAGCGGCAAGCAAAGGCGCCTCGGAAAGGGTCGAGAACTCGCCACTCTTGAGTAAGTGATGTGAAGCATCCGGCCACACCGCCGGCACCGAAGCATTCCAGCTAGCAAACTGCGCCCTCCGCGTCCGCCTGTTGGACCCATCTTACCACGCATATGCGTGTTGCGTGCGATAATTGCTTCGTTACGCTCGTACTGTTCCCAACTGATGTATCCTTCGTGGTGATCGTGCAGGAGAGCCGTCCACCGATCGCGCGGTTTGCGATGACCGTCGCTGCGCTCAGCGCGCGTCCCGTTCATTGCCAGCCGAACCTCGGTCTTTCCATATGCGTACGTGCCCGCATACAGCGGGTTCGTTAGGATCGCTAAGATTGCGTGATAGCAGGGCGTTCGCCACTGCACCCGGAGAACGCCACTGCCCTTTTGCATGGCTGGAAGCAGTGTGCGGGTTGAGACGAACCAGAGCAATACCTGGCGCGCACTACCTAACTCATCGAAGTTCGCAAAGACGGAAGCAACGGCCGAGGCAATACGTCGGTCGGGATCGCGTTCGATCTCGCCCGTTGATGTCCATAGATAGCCGATTGGCAGACAGAACTGTAGCTCACCGCGTTGCGCCTTCTGACGAATCGCTTGCTCTGATCTCTGTCGAAACAGACTTAGCTCGAATTCGCTCATTGTGCCTTTGAGTCCAAGCAGTAGACGGTCATTGCTGAACCGCGGATCGTAGACGCCTTCGATATCTATGACCAGAGCGCCAGTAAAGCCACAGAGCTCAATCAGTTGGTGCCAGTCGCGGCCGTTACGTGCTAAGCGTGACGCTTCGAGCGCGAGGACGGCTCCGACTTCTCCGACACAGACCATCGCCACGAGCCGCGCGAAACCGGGGCGATCGACCTGACCTCCACCGGATCGTCCGAGGTCCTCGTCGATTGTTTCAACCTCCGAAAAGCCGAGTGATCGTGCATGAGCGACCAGATCGTATTGACGACGCTGGCTCTCAGTGTTGTGCTGTACCTGATATTGCGACGACTGGCGGATATAGACAACGGCACGCCGTGATAAATGCGAGGGCAGTACTTTGCTCGATACTTGTTCACTCATTTGCGCCTGCCTGTAATGCGGACAGCAGCATTGCTGCTATCGCGCTGACGAGTTGCGCGCGCTCCTCTTCGTTCAGGATTACCGGCGCTGGATCTTGAAACGGCAGACCCAGTTGAGGTTGAGTTTGCAAGCGCGGCTCCCTTCGAGGAACGTGCGCCACCCTCGGCAAGTTGTCCAGCGATGAATCGGCATAGCTCGAGAAGCGCGTCGCACGATACGACCGCAGGTCCAAGGGTCATGCCGGCGCACGCCGCGGGATCGGTCATCCATACTGGTAGCGCACATAAGGTATCATCTGGCAGTTGCACCACCACGTACGCGTTTCCGTGACGCCGGTCCCGTTTCTGAACACACAGCGTCTGACCGTGCAGCGGATGCCAGCGATACGCGATCGTAACGCTCGTTTTGTGAGCACTATGTTGGGGGACCGACCGGCGTCGGTAAAACGCATCTGTTGTCCGTAATCGGTGTTGCGGCATGCACGAACGGGCATCGCGTTCTCTTCACGACAGCAGCGGAACTCCTGATGTCATTGATCACCGCGAAGCGCGAAGATCGACTAAAGCAACGATTGGCGGCGATTGACCGGTACGCATTCGTCATAATCGATGAACTCGGCTACATTCCATTTGAGCGCGAGGCCACGAACCTACTGTACCAGGTAATCTCGAGTCGATACGAACGCGGCAGTGTCGGCATCACGACCAATCTTGCCTTCCCCGACTGGACGCAAGTCTTCCCAGACGACACTGCCGCCAGCGCCGTCGTCGATCGACTCGTTCACCATGCCGTAATCTTCGAACTCACGGGCGACAGCTATCGCCTACGGTCTCGAAAGAAGGGCGGCAACCCGCCGAAGGAGGGCGTCCCGATCTCCGGGGGTGAGGGCTAAAGAAGCGGCGTAGCTCCAAGAAGTCACTACACACCCAGGAGCCTACGCCATGAAGAATGTTCGCCTACGAGCGGTATCGACGCCTGCTGTCCCCGATCGGGCTTCCCGCATGACGACCCTCGACGAGATCTGCCGCCAGAAGGTGGCTGAGATCATCCAAGCCGCCCTCGTCGCCGAAGCCGACGAGTTCCTTGGTCGCATCGCGGGGTTTCCGGCGCGCAGCGCGACCGGGTATCGTGACGGCTACGAAGAGCCGCGCACGATCGCCTTCGGGAGCACACCGGTGAGAGTGCGGCGGCCGAGAATCCGCGCGAGCGAGGTGCCCTTTGCATCTGAACTCTTGCCGGCCTACAAGCGGCGCTTCCCCGAACTCGACAAGACGATGCACGAGCTGTGGATCCAGGGCTTGTCGACTCGCGATTTCGAGCCTTCGCTGCGCGCCCTTCTCGGCGAGACGACGCCGCTGTCGCCCTCGACGATCTCGCGGGTGAACAAGCAGTTCCTCGACGACTATCGAGCTTGGTCGCAGCGGCCGATCCCCGATGAGTACGTGTATATCTGGGCCGACGGCGTCTATCTCGACGCCGGCGCCGAAGACGAGCGCCGCGTGATGCTCGCGGTTATCGGCGTGCGCACCGAAGGTGTCAAGGAGTTACTTGCGCTCGAGGACGCCTTCGGGGAAAGCACGGAGAGTTGGACGACCCTCTTCGAGGGCCTGCGTGAGCGTGGGCTCAAGAACGTTGCCATGTTGGTCGCTGACGGCGCCCAGGGAATCTGGAAGGCCTTCTCAGCCGCGTACCCGCGCGCGAAGCAACAGCGGTGCTGGCTTCACAAGATGCGCAACGTCGAAGACAAACTGCCGGAGAAACACCGCAAGGCGATCCATCCACGCCTGCTTGAGATCATGAATGCCCCCAGCCGGCCACAGGCCGAGCGCCTGATCGAGAAGCTGGCTCGGGAGTTGAATCGGCAGTATCCCAAGGCGGCCAGATGTCTGCGTGAGGATGTCGCGCGCGTAACTGTGTATTACGACTTCCCAAAGGCGCACTGGAAGCACCTGCGTACAACCAACATCATCGAGTCGAACTTCGACCCGGTCCGCTCACGGACGAACGTCTGCAAGCGGCTGCGAACCGCCAACTCGGCGACGTATCTGGTGTGGGCGCTCTTGGTCCGTCGCAAGGCTCACTGGCGTCGCTTTAACGGCTACGCGCTTCTCGATCAAGTGCACCGCACGTTGACCGGCAAACCGGTTGCATTGCAGAAAGCTGCATGATATAAGGAAAGTCAGCGAGCTAACGCCGCTTTTATGCTACCCCCGGAAATCGGCACGACCTCCCGCCGAAGGGGTAAAGGACAAAAGTCGGGGGTCAAATCGAAACCGCCGAAAAAGGGTCAGTTCTGAACCGCCGTTTCCACACGCTCTCGGCACGTCGCTCCAACGCTGCGTGCTCTACCGATCAACGTCCCGGTAAGCGCGCGTCCCACAACGGGTGTCACGAGAGAATTCGGACAATAAAGCACGATGATCCGAGTTCTCTCGTGACCCCAGAGGTGGCCCCGGGAAACTGGACTGACCGTTATGTGATGACTTTCCCTGCTGCGGGGCGAAGAAGCCCCGCGAGAGGAGCAAGTCATCGTGAGCCGTTCCCGCCGAAACCACACGCCGGGCTTCAAAGCGAAGGTGGCGGTCGCAGCGATCAAGGGCGATCAGACCATCGCCGAGCTTGCGAAGCGCTTCGACGTTCACCCCAATTCGATCGTGCAGTGGAAGGCCCAGCTGCTTGAACGAGCTGGTGAAGCGTTTGGCGCCGAGGCCGCAAAGAGCAGCGGCCCCGATGTCAAGGATCTGCATGCGAAGATCGGTCAGCTTACGCTGGAGAACGAGTTTTTAGAGCGCGCGCTCGGACGTATCGACGGGTCGAGCGCAAAGCGATGATCGACCGCGACCATCCTCTGACGGTAACTCATCAACTTGCGCTACTCGAGATCCCGAAGAGTTCGTATTACTACGAGCCGGAGCCGATTTCGGCCGAAGACCTGGCGTTGATGAGGGAGATCGATCGGCTCCACCTCGAGTACCCGTTTGCCGGCGCTCGCATGCTGCGCGATATGCTCAATCGGCTGGGCTACCGCGTGGGGCGCCGGCATATCGGCCGCCTGATGGCACTCATGGGCGTAGAGGCGCTGTACCGCAAGAAGCGCGGAACAAAGCGCAACTCGGAGCATCAGGTATATCCGTATCTGCTGCGGAGTATGACGATCGATTCGCCGAACCAGGTATGGGCCGCCGACATCAGCTACATCCCGATGCGCGAGGGTTTCCTGTACCTCTTCGCCATCATGGATTGGTCGTCGCGGCGGATCATGGCCTGGCGACTATCGAACAGCATGACGACCGACTTCTGCATCGACGGCATTGAAGCCGCGATCGCGGACTACGGTTGCCCTTCGATCTTCAACACGGACCAAGGCTCGCAGTTCACCGACTCGAGCTTTACCGGAATGCTCAAAGCCAACGGCATCGCAATCAGCATGGACGGTAAGGGCGCTTGGCGCGATAATGTTTTCTTGGAACGTTTCTGGCGGTCGATCAAATACGAAGAGGTCTATCTACGCGCTTACGAGAGCGCGTCGGAGGCAAAGCATTTCATCGAACGCTACATCGCATTTTACAATGCGGAACGTCCGCATTCATCTCTAGACGGACGCACTCCGGATGAGGTATACTTCAATCAACAACTGGCTGCTGCAGCCTAACTAACGAGAGCATCACATAACGGACGCGATTCCGTGTCCAAGAAACCGGGGCCACGTCTCCCAGCCCAAGCGCCGGAGGCGTAAAATTGTCTCTCGTTCGGTCACGCTCAGCTCGTTCATGGCGGCGCATTCTCGTTTAAGTGAGCTGCTCGCCCTCTTTGTAGTATATGTGATTTTTTCCTCGGAGTGCCGATATCGTTCCCAAGAAGCGTCCAATGCGCTGCTGTGCTCTCACTTGCCGAGCCAAGGATCCAGAACTCGTCAGGAGCAGATAGACACCGATTCCGAGGCTCGCTAGTGCCTTCGAAAGGCGCGCGCAAATCGTTGCGATACCGGGTTTCAAATAGAGGCAGCAGCGCGTGTATCGATTTGCACTGCTACGCTCGCGGTCGATAAGCCAGGAGGCGGTCGTACGGATGGGCCCTATGGTCTCCCTGACTCGTGCTTCCTCGCACCATATAACGTTCCCGCCATCCCGGATGATCTGGCCGAAAAAGTACGTATCCTCTCCTGACGTCTTATCGAAACGCGTGTCAAAGCGATTGTGCTTAGCGACTGATCCAGAGATCAGTACATTATTTGTTTCGACAAACACGGGATGGATACCGGTCGGAAAGCTTCGACGTTTAAAAAACCCGCCTTCGGCAATCCAGGTCGGCGCCGTTTGTAAAATCGCGTCAACCGGACCCGTAACAACGTCGGCCGAGTACTTTCGCTGAGCGCGCATCAGATGCTCAAGCCAATCGCTATTAGCGGTCTCATCATCGTCCAACAGCGCCAGAAAATCCCAGTCCTGCGCTTCCTGCAGCACCCGATTACGGCCCCGGACGATGCCCTGCTCCCTCTCGACCACGTAACGGAACGGGACCGCGGCATTTGAGAACTCCTGCACAGTTGCCTCGGCAGAGCGTTGACCGTCATTGTCAACCACCAGGACAGTGACTTCAAAGCTCCTGTCGGTCAGTAGTGTCTGGGCGAGCACGGATTGAAGGGCTTCCCTAAGACTTGAGGGCCGTTTGAAGGTGAGCACGCAGACACATAGACGGACAGGCTTACTCAAACCGAGCTCTTGAGTTCCGGTGCGTCGTATCACGTTATGATATTTCGTAAGATCATTGTCGGGGACTTAGCAGCTTGCGGAAAAAGGCGCGGGTAGGGGATCGATTTTACGGCCGTTTGGAGCTATCATAGAGGCAAGTCTCCTCGATACATTGTTGAGGTTGCGCCCGATGCGGTCAAAAGATGTACAGCGAACGGCGATGTGGACGACGGTCTCGACGGAAGATATGGTTCCTCTCGATCACCCGCTGCGAGCCATCAGAGTCATGGTCAATGCAGCCCTTACGGATCTCTCGCCCGCCTTTGCGAAGCTCTACTCTCCGATCGGGCGTCCATCGATACCGCCGGAGAAACAGCTTCGGGCGATTTTGCTGCAAATGCTCTACACCGTCCGCAGCGAGCGGATGCTGATGGAGCAGCTGCGGTACAACATGCTCTTTCGCTGGTTTGTCGGCCTGAGCATTGAGGAACCGGTTTGGGACGTCACGGTATTCACCAAAAACCGCGAGCGGTTCCTGCAGGGCGAAATTGCTGACCGCGTTTTCGAGGCGGTGCTTGCGCAAGCTCGTGCCGAAGGCTTGCTCAGCGACGAGCACTTCACCGTCGATGGCGCGTTGATCGAAGCCTGGGCTAGCCACAAGAGCTTCAAGCCGAAGGGCGATCAAGAGCCGCCTAGCGGTGGCACGGTGAGCAATCCGACCATCGATTTCAACGGAACCAAGCGTAGCAACGAGACGCATCGTTCGACCACCGACTCCGATGCCCGACTCTACCGTAAGAGTGCGAACACCGGTGCGCAGTTGGGCTACCTCGGGCATGCACTGATGGAGAACCGAAACGGTCTCGTCGTGGATGGGCGCCTGACGTTGGCAACGGGCAAGGCGGAGCGGGAAGCGGCTTTGGGCATGATCGACGGGATCGCCGCTGGATCCCTTCACATCACCCTCGGTGCCGATAAGGGCTACGACACCGCGGAGTTTGTAGCGGAACTGCGCGCTCGCGGTGTGAAGCCGCACGTTGCTCAGAACAATACTAATCGGCGCAGCGCTATTGATGCGAGGACGACTCGTCACGAAGGGTACGAACAGAGTCAGCGCAAGCGCGTCGAGGAGATCTTCGGCTGGGAGAAAGTCGTAGCTGGAATTCGTAAGGTCAAAGTGCGCGGATTGGATCGCGTCGGTGCCGTCTTCACTTTTGGGCTCGCGGCGTTCAACCTCGTACGCATGCGCAAGCTCATCGCAGTAGGCGCATGAAGACGGGATCAGTGTCTCTTGAAATGAGCAAGAACGTCGAAAACGACACGAACCCCTCCGATCCGCGCCAGGACCGGAGTTCAAGAGGCTTGCCAGGCAAGGAATGCCCGCCGTATCTTCCATGTAATTCCGCAAGCTGTTAGGTTCTGGAATCAGAACATAGCGCGAAGCCAGCAGTATTGGAGCCTTCTACAAAGGACGAAGCTCATCATTCAACATGAAGTAACTTGTGCTACTAGCCGTCCCTTCTGGCACCTCAAATCCCGCCTGAGCGGCCGAGGAGAAAGACGATGAACGCCATGATTGGGAAAGTCACCGGGGTGACGGCCAAGAACCCCGCCGAGGAGCTCGAGCGCAAACGACTGACTGTGCTGCAGCTCGCAGAGCACCTCGGGAACGTCGCCAAGGCCTGCCGGCGAGGCGGCCTCGACCGCACGAGATTCTACGAGTGGAAGCGGCGCTTCCAGACCCACGGCCTCGAAGGCCTCAGGACCTGCCGCCGATCCCGCGCGATAACCCGGTGACGGCGGCGCCGGAGACGGTGGCCCGCGTCATCGAGTTGCCTTGAGCAGCCCCATGTGGGACTGCTCAAGGCTTAGCGACGAGCTGCGGCTGCCCGCGGTGAGCCTGAGCTCCCCGACGATCCAGACGACCCTGATCAAACACCAGATCGGCAACCGCTACGAGTCCCTCTTGCCCTTTGTTGCCGGCTGTCAGAAAGCGCGCATACTTGGCGCAGCGCCTCGCTTGAGGCTGGCGGTAGCGGCGAAGTGATGGCAGCCTGGCGGGATCTCAGCGTCATCGAGGCGTGGTCTTCGTCGTGCGCCGCTGCCGTGAGCGCTGTTCGGCTCGTTCCTTTGCCTTTTTGGGCCGATAGGAGTCGCCTTCGATGGCGATCACCTCGGCGCGGTGCATGAGCCGGTCGACCATGGAGACCACGCAGGAGGCGTTGGGGAAGACTTCGGGCCAGGAGGCAAACGGCTTGTTCGTCGTCACCAGCGTGCTCTTGCGCTCGTAACGGCGGTTGACCAGTTCGAGGAGCAGGGCGCATGGCGATTGGAATATGACAAAGACGCTGATGCCTAAGAGACGATTCCTCGCGAGCGATTTTCTCGGACATGGCGAATGGCGCTCTCGATGCGGAGATACCCATCGCCGAACTCAAATCGGGCGGACTATATGTTATTCCAACTCGGCGCCGATCTAAAGAACGCAGCTTCGACAGATGTAGCAGGATGCGCCTGACGCGGCGCCCCGAAGGTTCTTTCGGACAAAAAGGCCGCAAAGTTCGTCGAGGCAGTGGGCCTGTGCTTTGCTGGTATAGTAGGAGCTTTAAAGTCCGGTAGATAAGACAAGACGTTCAGTGAAGGTCCTAATCGCGCATAACGCTTACCAGCAGCCCGGCGGCGAGGATATAGTGTTTGAGCGGGAGAGTAGGATGTTGGCCGATGCGGGCTTCCATCTGCGGCAATTCAGCGTGCGCAACGATCATATCCATGGCTTGCTGGGAAAAATTTCGGCGGCTCGCTCGGTGATTTCGAACAGGGCGTCTGTCGCGGCGTTGTGCACCGAAGTGGCTGAGTTTGCACCCGATGTTGTCCATTTTCACAACTTTTTCCCGACTCTCTCGCCAGCCGCGATAGACGCTGTAGCGCGTCGCGGGATTCCCGTCGTTTTGACACTGCATAATTATCGCCTCATCTGTCCCGGGGCGCTGTTGATGCGTGACGGCAGACCTTGCGAAGATTGCATCGGACGCACCAAACTACCCGGCGTTATGCACGGATGTTATCGCGGTTCAAAGATCGGGTCGGCCGCAGTCGCGGCGATGGAGTGGTATTTTAGGGGGCTTCTGAAAACACATCCCCGCGCTTTGACCTTGATCGCGTTAACCGAGTTCGGCAAGTCACGTTTTGTTGCGGACGGTCTTCCTGCAGATAGCATCAGCGTCCGTGGCAATTTTATCGCCGATCCCGGGCCTGGCCTTGCCGAACGCGAACGGCGGATTGTCTATGTTGGGCGGCTGAGCCCAGAAAAAGGCGTTGATGCACTACTGCGCAGTGCGCGCGATTTGGATGGCATTATCGAGATCATCGGCGACGGCCCGGAGCGCGCGCGATTAGAGGCACTTGCTCCGAGCAATGTCGCGTTCCGGGGTTACCTAGCTTCGTCGCAGGTCCTGGAACGCATCAAATCGGCGACGGCGCTTGCAATACCCTCGCGCTGGTATGAGACTTTTTCGTTGGTAGCTTTGGAGGCAATGGCAACCGGGACCCCCGTCTTGGCCTCTCGCATCGGTGCAGTTGCAGAGATCGTCCTGCATGGAGAAACGGGGCTCCTTCTACCGCCCAATGACGAAGCCGCTTGGCAGCGCGCACTAAACGAACTTCTTCAGTCCCCTAGCCGTGCCAAGACTCTAGGGACTCAAGCACGCGCGAGATTTCTGGAGCGGCACTCGGTCGAAACGGGGGTAAATAGTTTGAGGCGCATATATGAACGGGCACAGCGAAGGATGACTGAGTGAGACTCAGTTGCCCGCAGTGCCCAGTCGCGGAGAGCCGAACGCGGAGAATAAGCCCTTGGAGGGCGAGCCGCCGCAGCGGGTCCAGGCTCATATGGTCATCATCTTACACACGCCCACTTATGACGCGCCACGGGCTAAGCTTAAGAGACCGGCCCCGCTGCACACAGCGCGTCGCGCAGGCAACCGTAGGTCCCGCAACTGCAGCCTCCTCCCGCCCGCAGGCCGCAGCTGGTGACGTCTAGCGACCTTGCACTCGTCATGGTTGGCACAACGACGGTCGTACTCAGTCTTCACAGTAGCGGGGATGTGCCTTTGCGCGGCGCTCCGCTCGATCACCATCATCGACGGAAGGTAGGAAAATACTGCTTCTCCGGTTGGCCACAGGGGTCATCCAAACGTCAGTGGATTCAGTTTCCCGCCAGCGTTGGTCGTCGGTCAACTGCGGTAATGCAGCGTTTACCTCGCACGTTGAGAGTCCTGAGCCGTCTGTCGGATAGTGTGATTGCGGCGTGGTTCAAACGGAGAGCCGAAGGAAGGAGAGCCGTTTCCGGATGGCTGACGCCGAACAACCCAGCGATCGTAGTGCGCACCATGCTAGCACTGATCCGCGAGGATAGGGCGCATTAAGCCGGCTCTTCTCGCAATCCCTTCGTCACCGGCCCGGCGGTCGGTGGCCGGCTCCACGTTTGTCGTTATGGCCGCTTCGGCGCTCTCAGCGTTGCTCGGATTCGCCCGCGAGATCATCACGGCGCACTATTTCGGAACGCGCTCGGAAATGGACGCGTTCCTCAACGCGTCGACGATTCCGACGGTCCTCTTTGGCATCTTCAACGGGGCTCTCGTCGCCGCGCTTGTCCCGACGTTCAGCGAGTATATGAGTTTAGGCCGGCCCGACGAGGTCAGAAGGCTCGGCAGCACCGTCATCAACGCGCTCTTCTTTGTGACGACCGGGCTCGCAGCGCTGGGCTGGCTACTCGCTCCCTATTTTGCACCGGTGGTCGCGCACGGCTTTCCTTCCGCCGAGCAAAGCCTCGCGGTGGAGATGGTGCGTTGGCTGATGCCGGGGATCGTCGCGACGAGCCTTGGCGGCGTATGCGCCGCGCTGCTCAACGTGAACCATCGTTTTCTAGCGACGGCGCTGGTATGGGTCGCTGCAAACCTCGTAACGATCGGACTCGTCGTCGCGTTGCATCGCGAACTCGGCATCTTCGCCCTCGTCCTCGGATCCGTGCTTGGCCTCTTCGCGCAATTGCTCGTGCAGGTCCCCTCGATGCTGCAGAATCGCCTTTACCGGTTCGCGCTCGATTTGCGCCATCCCGGACTCGCGAAGACCTGGGCGTTGCTCGTGCCCGTCGCCGTCGGCTCCGGCGCCGGGCAGATCAATCTCGCCTTCGACCGCTACTTCGCTTCCACGTTGAGCGCGGGCTCGACGGCCGGTTTAGGCTACACGACCAAGCTCGCGTTCTTGCCGATCCCAATCGTCGCCGGGGCGAT
Source organism: Vulcanimicrobiota bacterium (assembly GCA_963834485.1). GTDB lineage: Bacteria > Vulcanimicrobiota > Vulcanimicrobiia > Vulcanimicrobiales > Vulcanimicrobiaceae > CAWICD01. The sequence continues at coordinate 553,492 of CAWICD010000004.1, read as the reverse complement.
TGCGACCGTGACCTTTCCGCTGATCGCAGGCCAGTTCGCGAGTTCGAATCGAGCCGGTATCCGCCGCAGTATCTCGCTTGCGTTGCGCATGGTCAGCTTCATCGTAATCCCGTGCGCGGCCGGTGTGAGCGTGCTCGCGTACCCGATCGTGCAGACGCTCTTCGAACGCGGCGCGTTCGGTCCCGCCTCGACGGCGCTCTGCGCGAGCCTAATCCCGTTCGCGTGCGTACCGTTGATCGCGATCTCCTACAATACGGTGCTAGGGCGGGCCTGCTACGCTTGCAAGGAAGTACGTTTGGCTGTCGCCGCCTCCATCTCTGCAGTCGCCATCAACATCGCCCTGTCGGCCACATTGTTGCCTACTCTCGGAGCGCGCGGCTTGCTGCTCGCCAACGGCATCGCCGGACTCTTCTTGTTGACGTTTCTGACTGCGCTGCTCTGGCGCTTGATCGGTGGGTTTGAGTGGAGGCTGTTGCTTTCGTCGCTCTTGCGCATCGCGCTCGCGTCGCTCGCAATGGTTGGCGTCCTCTATTGGATCAACTCGCTCGGATTCGTTCCCACTGCCACGCTCGCGTCACGCACGTGGTACTTGGGGGGTCTCCTCGTCATCGGGGCGACTGTGTTCCTCGGTGCTGCACGCGCGCTCGGCGTCGAAGAGCTCACGATCACCGCTCGGACGCTGATGCAGAAGTTCGGGCGCGGTCGGGGCCTCGGGCGAACTCGCAGTGCCGCTGAGGTGCAAGGGCAAGACGGTCGTGCCGATACGAGCCTGCAGAGCGGCTACCCAGACAGCGAGACAGCGCTCGACGAGACACCGGACCCCCTGGCCGACGCAGACGCTGCTACCGACAGAGACGTTTGGGTTGACTTCGAGCGCGAGGAGGAAGGCAGAGCTGCCGCGCACGAGCTCACTGCCGCTGGTTTCTTCGCGCACTACGGTCAGACGGGGGTCGGCGAGCGCTCCTGGCTCCTGGTCCTCCACAACGGCTTGAAGGACGGCGATTGCCCGTGCCCCGCTGCCGCATTTCGCCGGCACACTCGCGAGGAGTGGAAGACGCTGAGGGAAGTAGTCGAGAAGCACAACGGACGCATTTGGACCGCTGTGGAGAATACGACCGAGTCGACGTAGCCGAGGCGGCGACGTCAACCGCGCTAGGGGCGCGTTTCCGATGCTCCGGACGCTGGCAATATCTGACAGGCACGCAAGTCGGGCGACCCATCAAGTAGAAAGCACCCCAGGCGCGAAATTGCGGAAAGGCGCTGCGAGTCTTGGCTTGCGCGGCTGCGAAGGCGTCGCGCTGCGAGGCGCCGCCTTCGATCGCTGCGTAGAAGGCCGGGAAGAACGTCGCCGCGGCAGAGCCTTCGACGGGCCACAGGGTCGCGACGATCGTCTGCGCCTTGAGGCCGCTCCCCAAATCGACGCTGACGAGCCCCGCAGGAAACGGCTCCACGACGGAGGTGACCGCGACCTCCTCCTTCGTCACGAGCATGACCGTCGTCGCGATCCGCCCGTCGGGCGAAGCGCCGAGAGAATATTGGAGGACGATCGTCTGCTCGTCGAGCGCGCCGCGAAGCTCCTCGAGGGTGAACGCTCCCCGCCGGCGTTCCGCCGCGCTCGCGGCCAAAAGGCCTTCGATCCGCGCATCGAAGGCGCGCTGCAGGTTGCGCAGGCGCTCCTCGGGCCGCGCCCCGTCCTCGCGTTCTTCGACTTCCACGAACGAGGCGAGGAGGATCTCCTCGCCGTCGAGCGCTTCCAGTTGGGGCCCGATCGAGCGTTCGATCTCGGCAATTCGCGCGAGCAGCGCATGGGCTTGGTCGTCGTCTTCGGGGCGAACCTGCACGCCTGCGCGAAGCGCCGCACCGAGGCGCGTCCCGGTGCCGGCGAGCATCAGCGAGCCGTAAGCGCGCGCGTTGACCTCACCGCTGCGCATCATGCCGGCGAGGGCCTTCGTGCTCATCGAGCGTACGAGCCGCAGCGCCGTTTCGCCGAGCGCGGCCTCGAAGCGCAGCGCGCAGGCCAGCACGACGACGGCGAGCGCCGCGTCGACGCCCGGCCCCGCCCGCGAGGCGAGGTCGTCGATCCGCGTCGCGTACGTCAGCGCCTCGTCGCTAAAGCCGCGTTCGAGACAGTAGGAGAGCGCGAGTCCGTCGTTCTCGATCGCCTCCGCCCATCGTTCGGCCGCCACGGCGTTGCTTGCGAGCCCTGCGACGAGGAGGTAACGCAAGTATTCCAATGCGTCGGCGTGCCCGGACGCGAAGTCGGGACGGGCGGCGACGAGGCGATCGAGTGCGGCGAGCGCGTCGCCCTCGCGGCCGTTCGCCCTGCGCTTGCGCGACGAGCTGCACCAGTGCCGCCGGCGAGTCCGCTCCCGTCGCGCTCGAATACGTCGCGAAGAGCTCGAGTTCGCGGTTCCAGAATTGGCGCTGCGCTTCCGAGCTGCCGTGCGCGGCGACGAGCCCGCGATATTTCTCCACGAAGGCGAGCCCGTCCGTGGAATCGAGCCGGGTCAGCAGCAGCAACGAATCGAGGACGGCCTGCACCGCGCGCTCCGGCCCGGCGCGTTCGAGTAACTCCTCGGGCGCCGGCAATGCCAGAATCCGGTGCTCCGCTTGCGCCGGCTCGATCTCGCCCTTTTCGATTGCGATCGAAAGCGCCATCAGCGTGATCGCCGGGTCGCCGTCGGCCGGAACCTGCACCGAGGGCAGCACGGCGGCGACGTCGCGCCCGTTCGCCGCCGCGCTGAAGCCGAGCGCGGCTTGCAGCGCGAGGGCCTGCGCCAGCGCTTTCTGCGCCCTCGGCAGCGAATCGCCGGTCTGCTTCGCGACCGCCTCGTTGAGGTGCGCGATCGCCGTTGCGAGCGCTCGTTCGGGAGCGGGCATCGCGAGTTCGTCGGAGGGAATGGACGCGGCGGCCGGCCCCAACTGCGCGAGCAATCGGCTCCTCCAAGCGTTGAGCGACCGCCCGTAGTTGGCGACGTCGCCGCCGAAAAAATACGGGTCGAGGTGGAGCACGCCCAGCCGGAAGGCGAGTTCGCCCGGGGGCCACAGCTCGAGCCGCTCCGGCCGCGTTTCGAGCCAGGCGCCGGCCTCGGTCGCGCGCCGATAGATGCGGCCGTCCGGGACGTCGATGAGGGCCGGCGTCGCCGCGGTGATGTAGTCCATGCTCGCCCGCGTCCGTGCTCGCAGCGCCTCGGGGTTCTCTTCCGCGGCTTCGGTCGCGGCGAGCAGCAGCGTCTGGAGGCTCAACGCCTCGCGCGGCTTCTGCGCGAGGAGGCTCAGCGCATAGGCCGAGAGGGGACGGACGTACGGGTACGCGATCGGATCGACCACGTCGGCCGCCGTCGCCCGGCGCAGCGCCTCCTCGAGCGAAATCTCGCCGCGCAGCAGCGCCTGCCAGGCGGCTTCGATCGGACTGACGCCGAGCGGATAGGGCCGGCCCGCGTCGAGCTGGGCCCTGAACGAGACGAGCTCCTGCAGTGCGGGCGAGGTGTCGCCGTCGCTCAGCGTCGCGCGAATCGCCGCCAGCGCCGCGTTCGCGAGGATTGCCGGGTGCGCGAGGATGAAGGCCGGTTTGCCGTCGCCGCTTTGCCGTGCGTATTCCGCGAACAGCGCAACGGCGTTTTCGGCAGCGGTCACGTCAGGTCGAACGTGACCGAGGGCTGTTGCCCGAACCGCGCGCGATACGTCCCGCCGAGCAGGCCTTCTTTGCGCGCGACGTTCGCCAGCAGCGTGATCGCGCCGTGTCCGCCCTTCTTCCCGGTTCGCACGATCAGCTGCAGGCGTTGCAACCCGCTGAGCCGTTGCGCTGCGGTTTGCGTGAATTCCCACGACGGGTCCGAGAGCCCCTCGTTGAGCGCTTCGACGAAGATCAGCGAAGTCGGCATCTTCACCTCGTCGCTGCCTTTCGCGCTGAGAAACTTGAAATCGACGCCGAGCTCGAACCCCTGGGTGATCTCGACGGCGTGATCCGAGCGCAACGGGTCGAGCGAAAGGGCGATCGGCGCCGCCTCGTCGCCGTCGGCCGACAGGTTCCCGAGCACCCACGCCTTCTCGAACGTCGCGTTGCCGCTGGGATGAAACGTGCACGAAAAGCGCACGTGATAATAGCGGTTCACGGCGTCCGCCGCCATCTCTTGCGCGAGTTGCGGATCCAAGCCCGCGGTTTGCGCCGTCAGCGGCGTCGTCGTGATCGCGCCGAGTGCGACGTACGTGCCGGGAGGGCTCGGCGGCGGCGCTACGAGGCCTTTGATCTCGCGGTCTTCCGGTTCGAGCACGCCGACGATCGGCTGGGCATCGGAGAACGGCACAACGATCGGCATCGACTCCCCCAAAACGAGCAAGAAAGCGTGACGGCGTTCGCGGGCCCGCACCGGCCCCCTGCCCGGAGGTGTCCCCCGTGAAGGCCCTCAACGCGTGGTGGCAAAATCGCCCAACTCTCGCGGACGAACGTTTGGAGGAGAGCAATGGCGAATCCAGGACAGCCAACGATCAGCTTGGGTGCAACGGGCGATGTCGTCAAGCGCTTGGAGCGCGCGCTGCGCCGCACGCCGAACGAGGGACTGACGGTCGACGGGATCTTCGGCGCGCAGGTCGAGACCGCGGTCAAGGGCACTCGACCGCACACCGGCCAGCGAGGCGATCCTTTCTGAGCCCGCCTTCAGTCGTGAAGAAGGTTCAGGCCCCTCGTTAACCGGCCAGCCCGGGCACGTGGAAAGCGCCAGCTCGAGAGGCCTCGACGCACCGAGGTCCCGAGATGCAATCCTGCGGCAAGCGAGGAATGGTCCCGTCATGGCTATCGCCGCCGAGCGGCTCCACCGCATCACCGCCGATGTCTACGAGCGCATGGCCGCGAACGGCTTCCTGCCGGAGCGCGGCGTCGAGCTCATCGACGGCCTGGTCCTCGAGATGAGTCCCAAAGGTTCAACTGTGGGCGCGGCAGATCTATCTGAGCGGGCGAGGAATCGGCATCGGCTGGTGGTCGTACTACGATCCCGACATTCACTCGTTCGGCCTGTGGGACATCTCCAGTCTGGCCCTCGACGGCGACCCGGCCTCCCTCAGCCTCGACCATGCAGACGTCGTCGCCACGGCGAAGCGCATCAACCGAGCGCTGGTGAGCCGATGATCGGCACATAGCGGCGCCGTCGCGAACGATCGGCTAGGCGTGGGCGTAGCGGTAGTGGGCGGCGCAGGCGCCTTCGCTAGAGACCATTAATGCGCCGACCGGAGTTTCGGGCGTGCATTGCTTGCCGAACAGCTTGCACTGCGGCGGTTTGAGCGCGCCTTTGAGGACGTCGCCGCATTGGGCGGCGCGCGGATCGGTCACGCGGACGCCGGGGACCTCGAACTGCACCTCCGCGTCCCAGGCCGCGTAGGCCGGCTTGATGCCGAGCGCGGAGTAAGGGATCGAGCCGAGGCCGCGCCATTCGAAGTGGGGGCGCAGCTCCATCGTCTCTTGCATCGCGCGCAGCGCGGCGGAGTTTCCGTCGGCCGTGACGATGCGGCGGTACTGATTCTCCACCTTCGCTTCGCCGGCCGCGAGCTGACGCAGCACCATCAGCACTGATTCCATCAGGTCGAGCGGCTCGAAGCCCGAGATGACGACCGGCTTGCCGTATTCGGCCGCGATGAACTCGTAGGGCTTGCTGCCGATCACGGCCGAGACGTGCCCGGGCCCGATGAAGGCGTCGATCTGCATCTCCGGCGCGTCGACGATCGCGCGCATCGGCGGGACGACGACGACGTGATTGCAGAAGACCGAGAAGTTGCGCACGTTGCCGGCCTTGGCGTGCAGGATCGTGAGCGCCGTCGAAGGCGCCGTCGTCTCGAAGCCGATCGCGAAGAAGCAGACGTGCTTCTGCGGGTTCTCCTTGGCCAGCCGCAGCGCGTCGAGCGGCGAATAGACCATGCGGATGTCGGTCCCGCGCGCCTTGTACTCCAGCGGCGTCCCCTTCGTCCCCGGCACGCGCATCATGTCGCCGAAGCAGGCCAAGATGACGTTGGGCTGCTCGGCGATCGTCAGGCCGTCGTCGACCCGCCCCGTCGGCAGCACGCAGACCGGGCAGCCCGGACCGTGCACGAACTCGATGTTCTTCGGCAGAATGTCCGCCAGGCCGTAGCGATAGATCGCGTGCGTGTGCCCGCCGCAGACTTCCATGATGCGGTAGCGGCGCGCCGGATCGACCGTCCGCTCGATCTCGTGCGCGAGCGCGGCGATGAGCTTCGGGTCGCGATACTCGTCGACGTATTTCACGTTACGACTCCGCGAAGGTGTAGCCGCGTACCTCGTCCAGCGCCGGCTCGCTCTCGCCGAGCATCAGCAGGATCTCCATCTGCTCCTGAGCCTGCTCCTCGCTGATGCGGCTCATCGCGAAACCGACGTGCAGCAGCACCCAGTCGCCGACGGCGAGCTCCGTGTCGCGCAGCAGATCGACGTTCACCCGGCGGCGCACGCCGCCGACTTCAGCGACCGCGACGGCTTTGTCGCTCTCGGGAAACTCAACGATCTTCGCGGGGATGGCCAAGCACATCGCGTCTCTCCTCGCCGTTCAGGCTTCGCGCGACCAGAGCATCACGCGGTTGTTGCCCGAATCTGCGATCGCCAGGCGGCGGCGGTGAAGGTGCAGGCCGTACGGCCAGCACATGGTCGACGGCGTTATCGCTTTCCAACGGTTCTCGCCGAACGCGGCGAAGTCCGTTTGCCCGAGCACGGCGTCGGCCTCGGCGCTCCCGCTTTCGAGCGGCCGCTCGTACAGCAGGACGCGATTGTTCGCCGTGTCGGCGACGGCGAGCACGCCGTCCTCGTACGACGCGCCGTAGGGAAAGCGCAGCTTCGCCGCGCTTTGCGCGCGGTAGCTCAGCTCGAGGTCGCCGGCGAAATCCGGCTGCCCGAGCAGGATGTTCGCGCAGGCGTCACCCTGCGGCGGCGGCGACCAGCCGAGCACGCGATGGTTGCCCGCATCGGCGACGAACAGGCGCCGCTCGTCTCCGGCGATCGCGTGCGCCCAGCGGAAGCTGCGCGGGCCGACGCCCTCGCCGCGGTTCTCGGCATTCTGCTGCAGATCTGGCTGGCCGAGCGCGCCGTCGGCCGGCCGGCCGCGTTCCGGCAGGCCGTCCCAATAGAGCACGCGGCGGTTCCCCGTATCGGCCACGTAGAAACGGCCGTGCACGAAGCCGACGCCGAACGGCCAGTACAGCGAATCCGCGCTCGCATTCCCGCCGCGATTGGGTTCGAGCGCGGCGAGATCGCTTTGGCCGAGCGCGTAGTCCGGCGGCGCGCCGCTCTGCGCGGGTACTTCGTTCCACACCAGGATGCGGTGATGCCACGCGTCGGCGACGAACAGTTTACCGCCGAAGATTCCGACGCCGGTCGGCAGATGGAACAGCTTCGGACCTTCCGAGTAGAAATCGGGCTGGCCGAGCACGACCTGCGCGGGCGCGCCGTCTTCTTCCGGCAGCGGATTCCAGATCAGGACGCGATGGTTTCCCGTGTCGGCGACCACGAGCCGCTCGTCGTCGAACCACACGGCCCGCGGCGCGTAGAGCTGCGCGGGCGTCGGGTGGGCGTCGGGGAGCGCGAGCCCGCCGGCCGAGGCGGCGCCGAGCCGGCACTGCGGAGCGAAAGGCGCGCGCGCCGCCGCGATCACGCCCCGCTCGTGCCGAGCACCGCGAAGCCGACCGGCAGCCCGTCGCCCGCTACCCCGACAGGCTCGGTACGCGCGAGTCGTGCCTCCGCAAGCTCGTGCGCGCGGTGCTCGGCGCTCGGACGGATGATGCCGTGCATGAGCAGCAGCGCGTAGACTTCCGGCTCGCCGAGCGCCCCGCGCAGCAGCTCGCGGCCGCGCGGGTCTTCCCGCACCGCGCGCACGAGCGCGACGAGCCCGGTCCGCGTCAGCGCTTCGAGCGCGTCCTTGAGCGCCAGCGCCTTCTCGCGCGCGGTTTCGTCTTCGAGCGCGCGGACGGCGGCCAGCGCCTCGTCCGCGCGGCGCGCCACGGCTTCGAAATCCACGTCGTCCTCCCGCTTCGGCTCGTGACTGCGCGTCATCGCTTCTTTGAGGAGCAGGCGCACGGCCGCGGCCGCTTCGGCGTCGCCCTCGGCCTCGAAGAGCTGCGCCGCTTCCTCGAGTCGCGGGACCGCGCGCGCGTGTTCGCCCAGGCTGACCAGCGCGTTGCCCGCGTTCGCCTGCACGCGCGCGATCGCGATCGCGTCGCCTTCGACGCGCCGGATGTCGAGCACGTCGTCGTAGAGCGCGACGGCTTCGCGCAGGTGCTCCTCCGGGCGCGCCGTCGGCGCCTCCTGCAGCGCCGTCGCCAGGTTCACCGTCGCGGTCGCCCACCAATAGGGATTCGTCTCGCGCGTGAAGACCTTCAGCGCCTCGCGCAGCGATTGAATCGCGATCGCGGGACGCAAGTGCGCCGCATCGCCTTCGCCCGGCATCGCGAGGTAGGCCACCGCGAGGTTCATGTGCGCCAGCGCCCAGCGTTCGGCGAACGGGCCCTCGCGGCGGAACACGGAGAGCGCCTCCTGATACGCCCCGACCGCTTCCAGCAGCATCGATTTGCGCTCGCCGGCCGAGGCCTGGCAGAGCATCCCGTATTGCAGCGCCAGCTCCGCCTTCGTCTCTTCCGATGCGCCTTGGCGCGCGAGCTCGCGCTCCCGGCGCAGCGTCTGCAGCAGCTCCTCGGGAGCGGGGGCGCCTGCGGCCGCCGCGCACGGCCCTCCGGCTTGGCCGGGACCGATCTCCGGCGATTGCGGCATCGTCATCCTTCAGTACCCGCTCGGCGGACCGTCGAGGTCGCGGTCGGCGACGCGCTCCATCCACTTGGCCGACATCTCGGCTTTCTCGCGCGAAGCGTAGGCGGCGATGCGGCGCCGGATGACGCCGTCGACGAAGAGCACGTCGAGATAGACCACCCACATCCCCGACTCCCGTTCGATCCGCGAGTACGCGCGGATCGCGTTACGATCGAAGCCACCCACGCTCGACGCCGGCGAGGCCCGCGCCGTAGCGGCGGAGCAGCTCGTCCGCGACCTGGCGCATCGCCCGCTCGACCGGCGCGCTGAGCCCCAGGCCGGGCTCCACGCTCTGCGCCTCGATCAGGAACACCGTCACGCGCGCGGGGAAGCGCTCCTTGAGCAGCCAGCGCCCGAACGCCAGCGCGTTGTCCCAGCGAAACGCGTGCAGGTTCATCCCGGCGAGCGGCGGCGTCTCCACCTCCTCGCCCGGGATCTCGAAGATCGTGCCCGCTTCCGCGCCGCTGCGGCACGCGTCGACGATCGCCACCTCGCGCGCCCCGGCGATCTGAAAGGCGACGTCCATCCCGGCGGTCCCGCCGTCGGCGAGCCGCACGCCGGGCGGGACGCCGAGCTCCCACAGCCGCCGCACGAGCATGGGGCCGACGCCGTCGTCGCTGCGCACGAGGTTGCCGCAGCCGACGACGACGACGTCGCCCGGTTCAGACGAGGGCGCCGGTTCGATAGCGCGCGATCTCCTTGTGCGTCTTCGCGTCGTAGGCGTGCACGGTGCAGACCAGGCACGAATCGTAGCTGCGCGCAATCACGCCGAGCTCGATCGGATCGTCGTTGTCCTTGACGGGCGTTCCGATCAGCGCCTGTTCGATCGGGCCGCGGTTCCCGTTCGCGTCGCGCGGGCCGATGTTCCAAGCGGTCGGCGTGATCACCTGATAGTTGGCGATCTTGCCGTTTTCGATCGTGATCCAGTCGCAGAGCGCGCCGCGCGCCGATTCCGTCGAGCCGAAGCCCTTCGCATCGGGGAGCTCCTGCGGCTTGATGTAGAATTTCTCTTTGAGATCGAGCTGCGAGAGCCACTGCTTGACGCGCAGATAGTATTTCGGCGCTTCGTGCATGCGGGCCAGCAGGCGGGTGAAGACGCTCGGCCCGATGTTCTTGTAGACGTCGAGGAAGAGCGGATCGACATCCTGCCAGGCTCCGCCGCCGGTCTGCGCGGCGTTGATCTGGCGCGCCAGCGGGCCTGTCTCGAGCGGAACGTAGCCGAGCCCGGGGACGTCGTAGCGCGGCGACTTCGCCCACGAGTATTTCTTGTCGCGCGCGCCCTCCTGCGGATCGATCGGATCGGTGACCCCGTCGAAGGGATGCAGTTGCGCGCTGCCGCGGAAGAAGCTGTTGGTATGGTCCTCGCGGATGCGCGCCTGATCGAACGGGTGGAAGTTCGTTCCGTCGAAGATGCCGCTCTGCTGGATGACCGCGGCGTTGCGGCCCTCGATCGTCGGATTGGCGTAGTGCCACGGGTCGTAATACGTCCCGGACGAGATGTACTTGCCCGGCCCTGCGCCGATCTTGTCGAGCCCCGCTTCCTGCGCGAAGCGGATGAAGAGGCCGCAGTCGCTGTTGCGGTGGCTCTCGTTTTCGTCGAGCCAGGCGAGGACGTCGGCCCAGCTCTTGTTCTCCAGCCAGCGCTCGACGCTGCAGCCCAGCCACAGCGGCTCGAGCCAGTTCGTGCGCCAGTATTCGAGCAGGCTGATCGAGCGGGTCACGTCGCTGAGCGTCGGGGCGCACATCACGCCGCCGGGGACCATGAAGCTCGAGTGCGGCCACTGCCCGCCGAGCAGCGCGTAGACTTCGACCGGCTTGGCCGAGACCTGCACCGCCGGCTCGTAGCTCGTGCCGACGAACGGCGCGTGGCGGCGCACGATCTCGTCGAACATGCTCGTCTTGGCGTAGGCTTTGTTCACGAAGTCGATCGCGAAGAGCGCGTAATAGACGCGCGGGATGCTCTGCAGCGTCTCGCAGGCCTGCGCGATGTTGCGCACCAGCGTCGCGTTCGGCGGGAGCTCCGTCGCCCAGGCGACGTCGAGCGCGTAGCAGGCCTTGTAGAGGTGGCTGCCGCCGCAGATGCCGCAGATGCGCGGCGTCACGATCAAACCGGCTTGCGGATCCTTCCCTTTGAGGATGATCTCGAAGCCGCGAAACATGCTCGCTTCGGTCCACGCGTCGACGACGACCCCGTCGTCGAGCGTGACGCGAACGTCGAGATCACCTTCGACCCGGCCGACCGCGCCGACGTCGAGTTGAACGACTTGCCCCATGTGGTGTTTTCTCCTCGGCTAGACGACGAACAGGTCTTCTTGGGCCCACTTCGGTGCGACGGCGCGCGCCAGCGCGGCCTGCGCCGAATAACTGATCGGATCGGTCCCTTCCGGAAGCTCCTTGGGGACGACGTCGAAGGCGAGCGGCGTCTTGAACACCGTGCCGACGGCCAGATCGTGGTGCGGGAATTGCGGCTCGGTGCAGCCGATGCACGGCATGCCGGCGCGCGTCTTGCTCGACTGGCGGTTCCACAGGATCCGGTTGCAGGGCGAATGCGTGAACGAGCCGCGGCAGCCTTGTTCGTAGAAGAGACAGCCCTTGCGCGTCCCCTGGCCGAACTCGGTGACGGACTGCTTGAACTCGAAATACTGGTGGCGCGTGCAGCCCGTCTGCGTGAACGTCTTGAAGAACGTCTGCGGGCGCTGCAAATTGTCGAGCGCGATATCGCCGAGCCGGCCGCTGGCGACCGCGACGAGCACTTGCGTGACCCAATCGGGATGCGCCGGGCAGCCGGGAATGTTGATCACGGGCAAGCCGGCTTTGCTGCGGTAGTTCTTCCCGAGAAAACCGCCGTGCTGGCCTTTTAAATACTGCAACCCGACGGAATCCGTCGGGTTGGGTTTGGTCGCGGGGATGCCGCCCCAACAGGCGCAGTCGCCGATCGCGACGGTGAACTTCGCGGCCGCGGCGTAATCGCGCACCCATTCCGTCATCGGGCGGCCCAAGAACATGTCGTAGCGGCCGGAGCCGTTGGGACCTTGGATGACGGTCCCCTCCATCACGAAGATGTCCGGGCCGCCGTCCGCGAGGACTTTGAGCAGCGTCGATTTCGCCTGCTCGCCCATCAGCGGTATGCACGAGTGATGGTAGATGATGTCGATCCCGAAATCGGTCACGAGGTCGACGACGGTCGGCTCCTCGGCGTTGAGGAACGACTGGGTGTTGCCGTTACAAGCCCCGCCATGGAGCCAAACTACCGTTGCCATGCTTTCCTCCGAGGGCTGAACGCGCGGTCACTGGTTGCGATAGGTGACGAAGGTAGTACCGCTTGCCGAGTGGTACTACAAATGTAGTAAAGGCATTCCTGCCTCCGCAGGGCCACCACTTGTAAAGGTGATTTACATATGAATGCGGTCCCGCAAGGAGGTTCGAATGGTTCGGCGGCGCTCGGCGACGGTGCGGTGTCGCTCGACGCCGAGTCGCGGGAACGGCTGACGGCGCTTCTCGAGCGCGGGCCGGAGATCGAGTATCTGCTCGACACGTTCGGGCAGATGCTCAAGCGCGGTCCCGATATCGCGGACAACCTGAACCGCGCCATCGGCGACGTGCGCGGTCGCGTCGGCGGCGAGACGGGCGGGTTCGACCGCTTGGCGCAGACCGTCGAGAAGCTCGAGCGCCTCAGCGAATCGCCGAGCTTCCAAGTGCTCGTCGACCGCCTGCAGGACCCCGGGACCGCGAGCTCGCTCGACGATCTCATGGGCCGCCTCGACCGCATCACCGCGATGCTCGAGTCCATCGAACGTCTGCTGGTGCGCGCGCCCCAGTTCGCCGACAATCTCAACACGCTCGTGCGCCAGCTCCGCGACCAGAACACCGGGCGCGCCTTCGAAGCGGCCAGGCAACTCGGCAGCATCGATCCGCGTCAACTCGTGCAGCTCCTCAACGATCTCTTCGCCGTCGTCGAATCGCCGCAGACGCGCGCCCTGCTCCGGTCGAGCGTCTTCCTCGACCGGTCGGTCGCGCTCGTCGACGAAGCGGCGACCTCGGCGCTGGAAGCGACGGCCGACGCGGCCTCCTCGCGGCACACCACCGGTTTCTTCGGCCTCTTCTCGGTGCTCAAGGAGCCCGACGTGCAGCGCACGCTGCAGTTCGGCATCGCCTTCGCCCGCCGCTTCGGCCAGAAGATCCGCACCCGCCGCCCGGCCTAGCGGGCCGGCTGCTCCGCGGCCGTCAGCGCAGGTTCGCGATCTCTTTCGTATACACCGCGACGAGCCGATCCTCACCGCTCGTCACGTAGGTGCAGTCGAGCGAGGCGTTGCGAGCCACCAAGAAAAAATCCGCGTCCCGCGTGAAGACGAGCGGGCGGAAGTCGACGGCAAGCTCGTCGGCGAGGCGGTTGAAGGCTTCTTGCTGGACGTAGACGCGGGCGATGTCGGCGCGCGTCGCGTAATTGAAATTCGCGGAGACGTTGCTCGTCTCGGCGAGGTTCCAGGCCGTCGATTCGAGCGGCGGCGGCGTGAAGGGCAGGACCTGGTCGAGCGTGTTCTGGTAGGCGGTATAGGTGATCTTGTGCCCGCGGCCGCGCCGCGCCAGCGTCTGCAGCACGGCGCACTTCGTGAGGTGGTGCGGGTGCATGCGGCCGATCGTCGCCTGGTTGCCGGCCATCTCCGCCGAGATCGCGGCCAGCGCGTTCCGCACGTCGAGATACGTCTTGACTTGGCCGCCCAGATAATTGACGCTCAGCGCCAAGAGAATCGCGACGACGATCGAGATGATCTCCAGTGCGAGATCGGAAGGATCGATCGTGATGCGAACGCTTTTCACGATAGCCCGCCTTAAGCGGCGTGCCACCGCCTCCTGCTCGGCGCGATCGCCCGGCGGCCGCCGAGGGCCGGCTTAGAGCCTGCGCCCCAGCAGCGTTGCGCCGACGATCGCGGCCAGCAGCAGGGGGATCGCGATGACGACGCCGGCGAGGAGGCCGCGCTCCGTCAGGAAGCCGAAGCCTTGCTGGCCTTCGCAGCGGTTGTAGTCGGTATTGGTCATGGCGTCGATGGCGCACCAATAGCCGCGCCAGTTCTGCTCGGTGATCTCCGGCGGCGCGCCGCCGTCGTAGAGCCGCGCGAACACCGCGCGCAGTTCGGCACTGCCCGCGAGGCGGTCGCGGAGCGCGGCCAGCGCGGGCCCGGCGAACGCCGGCAGGCCGAGGTCCCGCGAGCCGCCGAGGTCGCGCCAGACTCGATGCTCGAAGGCGTGCTCCTCGATCTCGCGGATCGTCCCGTCGGGCCCGACGTCGACCGTCAGGAACATCGGATTGTTGCGCAGGATCGGCGAGAGCGCCGGCGCCAGCAGCACGGGGATCGGCTCGGCGCTATCGGCGTCGAGCAGCCGGAACGCGAACTTGTGCGTGTGCCCGGCGATCGCGAGCACGACTTGACGGCGCTTGTCGCCGAGAATCGCGAGCAGCCGATTCCGCGGATCGCTCTCGAGGAACGGCACGACGGCCAGGTGATGCATCAGGTGGACCGTGCTGAAGGCGTCGACGCCGGGCGGAATGTGCAGCAGGACCCACGCCTTGCTGCGACTGCCCGGCGGCAGCGCCCGATCGAGATCGTCGAGCTCTTCGGCGGCGCCTTCGGCGTGGGTCGATCCGCAGCCGGCGCGAGAGAACGGCGACCAGAACGTATCGTCGAGCACGACCGCGCGAAGCCCCGGCACCGGCAGCTTCGCCGTGTAAAAGCCGTCGCGCGGAAACGTCTTCATGAAGTCGGGCGCCTCGCCGTGCCGATTCACGAGCGGCCCCCACGCGGCCGCCGCATCGCGAAGGAACGGCGCTTCCGCCGCGATGGCGTAGTCGCCGCAGGCGGAGTCCTCGTTGCCCAGCGCGATGACGAACTGCGCCTTGGGGAAGGCCGCTCCGAACGACTGCGCGACGTGCTCCATCGTCGACTTCGCGTAACGGTCGACGAAATGGTGCCCGAGGAAATCACCCGGGATCACGACGACGGGCGGTGCGGGATCGACCCGCTTCATCTCCGCCAGCGCCGAGCGCAGCAGCGCCTCGTTCGTGTCGAACCCGCGCCGCGACGGCCGCGTGCTCTTCGAGAGCGGATTCAGATGCACGTCGCTGACGAACAGCCACGGTGCCGCCGTCGCCGCGGACGCACGAGCGGGCGAAGCGCTCAGGGCGATCGCTGCAGCGAGGAGCGCGAGAAACGTTTTGCCTCGAAGGCGCATCGCGGCGAGCAAAGCCTTGTGTGCCGATCTCACTCGAACGCTCGAGTTCGATGATAGCTTGCCGCATTCCCGGACGAGCCGCCGCTCGTGCTGCTACGCAGTCTGGCGCTCGGCCGAAGCCCAGGAAACGGGAGCCGCTTCTCAAATAGCGCGGGCCCTCGCTCGTCGGGCGCTCTGCGGACGGAGCGCGGCGCGAGCGAACGTTCGTCGCAAACATTCCGCAACGAAGTTTGGAGGGAGATCATGGCAAATCCAGGACAGCCGACGATCGCTTTGGGCGCGACGGGCGATGTCGTCAAGCGTTTGGAACGCGCGCTGCGCCGCACGCCCGACGAAGGGCTGGCGGTCGACGGCATCTTCGGCCCGCAGGTCGAGGCCGCGGTCAAGGAATTCCAGCAAGGCGCGGGCCTGACGGTCGACGGGATCGTCGGGCCGCTGACCTGGGCCGCGCTGCCGGACGGCGGCCCGATGCCGACGCTCCAAGAGGGATGCAGCGGCCCGGTGGTGTCGAGCTTGCAGAACATCCTCACGAACGGCGCGCCCGGACAGTGGGTCACGACTCCCCTGGGGATCGACGGCGACTTCGGGCCGGATACGAAGGCCTCCGTCGAGGCCTTCCAGGCTTGGGGCGGCGTCGCCGTCGACGGCATCGTCGGCGACAATACCTGGGCCGTCTCGCTGCACGCGGCAAGCGCCACCCTAGAGACGGCCGTAGGCCTAGGCTACGTCATCGGCTGACCGCCGCGCCGCCACACGATCTCGCCCGCGGAATACCCGGACGTCGCAATCGACGTTGCGCTAGAGCCTTCGATCGCGTTGCTTTCGCAGCGAACTATTCGGTTCTCTGGAAGATGCAAGGGCATTCTTTCGCGGCTTCTTCGACTGGTATAATAACGAGCATCGGCACTCCGGGATTGCGATGCTCACACCCGCGATGGTGCATGCCGGCGAAACGTCGTTCCGCGTCCCGTAGCCGCAAAGTCGCAACGCACAAAGTGCGTCGGAAAGGAGCCGGAGAAAACACCCACTCTAACGGGCTTTCGTCGTGGAGCCGACGATCGGACTCGAACCGATGACCTGCTGATTACGAATTACTTTCACGGTCATCTCATGCGCCTCAAACCTCTCTTTTATTCGTGACCTCGGGCTCGATTCGTCTCTCATGTACCGCCTTTCTCGCTCATAGGCGGTACAAAGGCGGTACAAGAGTCTCACGCGTCTCAGGGGTGTTGTTGCCGAGTTTCGATCATCCTCGCCGGAGAGCCAATGAACGCGGCCATCGACGAGGCCGTCGCGAACGCAACTGAGGATCTACTTGTTCGCATCGAAGCGGAGGGGCCACTTACCCTTCAGGCGATGGGGGCTCGAAGTGTAACGCCAAGCGCGCTTACGACGTGCTGTCGCGATCCGGTCAAATCAAATCCGTCGGCAAGGTCGGCCGGAAGACGCTCTGCGGCTTCCCTGGCGACGATGGGGCCGACGCGCTGACCCCTTCGCGCTGGCAATAGCCGAAAACCCTTACAGGACGAAGCTTTGAATAGGGTCAAACCGCCGACCTCGTTCGTGACCCCGGCCGTAAGGAGGGGAGTGGCGTGTCGCCCGCTCCAAGGCGCGAGGTCCAGCGCTTGGTCCTGGAACCGCTCGACCGTCGTGCAGTCGACCTTCGCGACACCGAGCGCTTGCTTGAGCTCAACACGGGCAATCGCGAACCTGCCCCGACTCTTCCCAGAAAACGTATCCTCGAGTGGTAGGAGTAGAGCACTCCGGCGACGCGCTCGATATCCCGAGCCACAACAAGTTACCTGCACCGGGGCCGCCGCGACGCCGACGCCGTGCGGCCGAGGTCGCTCGACGTTCATCGCCCCGCTTCGCTGATGTCGATCAGCCCGTCACCCAGCCAACGGCCAACCATGACGGCCGCCGACATCTCTTGACGTTCTCCGAAGGCGAAGGTGCGTAAGCGGGGCGGCCTCGTCGTTGGTTGACGATCTTGCCGACGAGAACGCGAAATCGCTTTCTGAAACGCGGTTACGCGCAGCCATCCAGGCCAGCAGCGATGAACTGTTCCACCGACTCTCTGTAAACGAGCATCCCGCGTCCTCCGGGCATCCGCCTAAAGCGGAACGTCCCAGCGTGACACAGGCGGTAAATCTCTGCGCGGGACATGCCGGTCATATCGCGCACAGCGCGGACCCGCATCAGTCCTTTTTCGATGACCTGTCGGCGTTTTTCGAGTGCACTTAACTGCACGCTCGCTTTATCGTGCGCTTTGCCGGGCGCGGCCTGCCTCGTCTGTTTCATAACCACCACTTTGGAGGACGTATGATCCATACATTATGATACATACACGGCTAATGTTGCCGCGGCGTTGCCCGTGCTTAACCGGCGGCACATGCTTGCGAGGGAGACGGGGTGCTTCGGCCTCGGCTCAGGCGGCCCTCGAGGGCGTTAAGTATGCGTGGCAGTTTACGAGATGGCTTGACTAGGGGTACTTCGAAGCCCTTATGCGTGCTGCATGGTCCCGAAGCGCTCCCTGTTCGGGTGGGTCCACGCGGTCTTGACTCGGGCATGAGGAGTTCGCGCACGTTCGAAGGTCTAGCCCTCGGTTTCATTTCTCCCGGTCTCCCTTTTGCCAGGCATGCCACGTGCCTTCGACCCCGTGCCGACTGCACGCTACCCGTTGGACCTTTGCGCCCTCAGCCGGCCAAGATAAATTTGCAGAGGCGGCGCCGACAGTTCCCGCCGCATCCGAGACCAAGCCTGAGACGCTCGCTGGTTTGGTCGGCCTATCTCACAGCTCGTCGCCCGGGAGGTTCCTGGGCCTCGGAGCCGGTCAAAACAGTCGAGAACGCCTGTAACCACGGGCCTCTGCGCCAAGTTACGGAAACTAGAATTATCGTTACTTTGCCATGAAGAAGGGGCGCGAAGGTATGCCCGCCGGCGCTCTGCGGGACGCCCGTCTTGAAACAACCGAAGGCAGGCGTGCCGACCGTCGTCGAGGAGCAGGCTTCGAAGTAAAGCACCCCGCGACTATCTGTCCCCGCACGTCCACGTTTGGAAGGCGGGTGGCTTTGCTGGATTCGTGGTGCGGGATAACAAGGTCGCGCTCTACCGAAAACCACGACCTCGAAGAGCGGGACCTGCAGACGGCAGCTATGCGATCACGGATGTTGCGGGATCGTGGTGCCAGGCGACCGCGCTCGGTTCCGGGACGAACGAAATCTCCTCGTACTTGTGCTGCGTCGTATGCATGATGATTCCGTTCTTCGCTGGCACTGGATAGCGCGTGGCATCGGCGCTCACGACGATTCCTACGGTAAAGACGTCGAAGATCCGCATCATGACGGCCAGCTGACCGTTGAACTCAGCAATAAACGCGACATGCAGAACGCGCGGGTCGCCGCCGACGGGCATAACGATGAGGTCCGGATCGTCGTACACCTTGCCGCGCAGCGGCGTGCTGGGCTGCTCGCCCCGCAGTGTCTCGCGCATCGCGACCGCGATCGGATCGTTGAGCCAGGCATCGCCGAGCCAGTGCCAGGCGAGCTCGTACGCCATCTTGAGAATGCCGTCGTAGTGGCCACCCAACCGCTGTTCGATCGTGACCGCGAACTCGTGCGGGGCGACCGTCGGAGTGAGGGTCGACGCGAAGAAGCGGATGGCTTCCAGCGCGTCGTCGCCGGTTACACCATGTTTCGCGAGCGCGCGCAGTGCGATTTTTTCGAATTTGTCGAAGTCGGTCGGGTCGATAATAATAGCGGTCGGTCGCACCGCTTTTCGGTCGCCGATGTCTTTGACCTCGAACTCGACATACGGCAGCACCTTACCGACGAGTCGCCCGTCCTTGGTCTTGGTGATCTTCACGCGGACGTTCGGGTCCGTCGTGCTCGCGAGGGGCTGGCGATAGGCGGCCACGTCGGGATCCGGGATGGCGCCGCTGTGGCCCGCGAGTTGGAGGTCGGCCCGCCGGCGCTCGATTTTCGCGTGCTTAAGAAAGGACGCATCGGCACCGGTGCCGTGGCCGTTATCGCAGTCGGTGCACACCCGGTCGATCAGCAGCGAGCCACCCATCGCCAGCGGCAGCACGTGGTCCCCGTTGATGCGGCGCGGCTTGAGCTTGAGGCAGTAGATGCAGAGGATCTGGTCGGGCGGGGTGGTCATGGGCGGCTCCGGCATGGTGGCTGGTGATCCAGGGCGAGAAAGCGAAAGGTCACTCCTCTCAATCTAGCACATAGGTTCGTGTTCGGAAAGCAGATCTGGGCGACCTCGGCGCCGGTGGTCGTGCAGCGCGTCCCGCTTCTTGCGTGCGGAGGCCAGGAGGGCCAACGTCGGCCACGCGTTTAGCAACCCCGCCGCCAACTGTGCGTTCGTAAGCTGGCCAAGTGCCGGGAGTCCCGATTATCGTTACTGAGGTCGGCTTGCGTGTCCCAAAAACCTGTCCCAAAACGGACGTCCGGCTCGACGCGCTCTTTCGTCGCCCATGCCGGCGACGACGCCTCGGCTGTGCAAACCTGACTGATGAGCGAACCTCGGCTGCGGCCACGGGACGAGCCGCTTAACGTTACTCCTGATAGGGGCTTGGGTTGGGTGTGAGCGTCGCTCCCGGCACTCGATAGCCCCTTGCGCGTGGCGTCAGTGGCAGGAGTACTGGAGATCTTGGAGTGGTTGCAGTTAACGCTTTTGTCGTACTGGCAGAAAGCAGTGGCCAGGGTGACGATCCCTGGAACCTACTCTTCAACGCTCTTGGAGCATGGCTTGCACAATACGGAAAAGGTGCTCTTGTTCCCATGCTACTCGGGCGCCCGAAAGAATTGACTCCACAACAATGGCCCGGTTTCCGTGCTCGTACCCCACATCGCATGCCTCTATGTTGCACCCCCGCCTGTGATCCGTGGCACACTTTATGCGTCCGAAGCATATTGATGCACACGGAATTCGCAAACGTCGCACACTGAAACGCAAGCAAACGGTCCCGGCAAGCACTCCAATCGCCGAGATATCATCCCTACAGCTGATAAGAGAGACTTCCATCACTGTCGACCTTCGGACGCAATAAGGCAACCACTCTCCGATGCCCTAAGACGTAAGGGCAAAATGCCGATTGAATTGGAGTCAAGAAAGACTAGTCGCTAATTCTTTCCCTGCAATTGACACAATATGGAAGGAGCTTTCTAAGAATGAAGTGTTTCGCCGTCGCCATCGCGATAACTATAGCAATTAGTTCTCCTTCAGTCGTCCACGCGCAGTATCTTGATGCTTCCTGTAGCCAGATGCTCGACTCACACACGCGCGCTGAAAATCGAGCATACAATGAGATGGAGGCGAATGACTTCGGCTCGATGTATGCGGACGCTCAATCTGCGGCAGAATACCGCGCAGATTGCGCAGACAGTACAACGGGCGTCGCCAACCAATGGAACCGGGTGTTTGAAGCTGATGATTACTGGGATCTGGCAATTGCCGCAGGTTCAGACAATTCCCCTTGGGCCGATGAAGAAGAAGGCTACCGGGAAAAAGCACATGAACTCGCAAATGAACTTCTCGGAGAAAGATTGCCACCTTCTCTGAGGGAGTTCGCACAAATTATTTGGGATTCCACGAAGTCGGCACACTGACGACAATAGCCATCTATCATTTATCTTCGTCGAAATGATATAGGCGACAATGAGACACCGAAGCTCTAGTGTGCCAACCGGCCCGACGCGTTCGTTCTGCGTGCGAGAACTAGGGGCGGCGCGAGCGGCGGGAAGAACGGCTCGCCGAGCTCGACCGGGCGCGTTACATCGACACCGCGCAACGCGAGGGATCCTTTGCGCGGTGGACCGAGGCGGTTCGAGCCGCGCTTGCGCGAGACCTTGCTGCGCGCGAACCACACGAAGCGGTGATCGTCGTCGGTCCGAGTCAAGCTCACGCGAGGTGCGTACAAGGTGCTTACCATGTCCGAGTGAAGCCGGTTACTGGCCCGCTACACTTCTTCTCCAGCACCTTCTCTGCGGACCCGAGTCCGCAATTGAGCCCTCGCGCCGCCGACAGGAAAGTCATGCAGCGGTAGCAGGTGCACCGGTACCTGAAGGACACGCTGGTCAAGACGTACGCCCAGCGAAAACTCTCCGATCCCGCCACTGCGCTCACACTGCTTGGGATCGGTGACATTCCTACCATTAAGACGTGGGAGAAGCCTCCAGGCGTGACGCTGAAAGACCGCCGGATCGTCGCATGGCACGAGGCGAAAAACTGGAAGACGACCCTGTTCGCCGTCTATGAACGCGCGTACACGACCGCGCGTGGAAAGCCGTTCGCGGCGGTGTTGTTCGAGGCCGAGGGCAAGTTCGCCGATGCGACGTTCCGGAACATGGTTCTCGACGCAGCGACTAGACTCGGCGTGCAACGGGTGCTTTGGAACCCCCTGTAACCGTACAGAAATGTCCGTTTCTTGAAGGCATCCCAATGACTTCGAAGTGGCCGCGCGGGTATCAGAAGTTCGGGTTTTTCGTCAAGTCGGGCTTATCGGCCCCATAGCGAGCACGCCTTCGGCGGGTCTCCGAGCTCAGCCGAACCTCCCGAAGCCACCTCCTGGCCCGCTAACGTACAATAATTTCCTTTTCTTGAGGGCACCCCGGTTCGCGCTCCTGGCGGCCGCGGCATTTGCGGCGGCTCGGCGACGAATGTCCTCGAGATCGAGCAGCGATGACGGGGATGCGGGGCGGCGGCTCATCCTGGGGCCTCCCCCTTTGACCGTTCACGTTTGAGTGCCTTGTGTCTTAGCGCGTCGAGCGCATACTGATGCTGTTGGCGGAGCCCTAGGGGCCCCGGCGGGTTGCGCTCATAATACAAGCCGACCGGGCCGAATTGCTCAAGCAGGTCTTCCTCGAGCGCGGTCCAGGCAGATCGGTGCAAGAGCGGGGCCACGCCGACGCTCGCGACCGTAGCAAGTCGGGCATATTCGAGTGCGTTCTGCACTCCGGGCGAGAACCCGCGCTGAGAGCGCTTGCGATCGAGCCACGTCTCCCAGGCCTCGCGTAGTAAAGGCGCGTTCCCCCAGCCCACGAGTAGCGGCGTGAGAAGGCCTCGCCCGACCCCGCCGCCGGCGAGGACGAACAAGACTTCGTCGAGGGCAAAAAGCGCGGGATCGACCGGGGGAGCGGCCGCGACCGGCACGAGCGCCGCGAGGGATAGCGCCTCAGACTGCGGCCCATAGAGTCGCGCCAACGTCGCCAAGCGCCGGGGTCTGATCCAAACTAGCCCGCTCGAAAGCGTCGAGGCCCCGCGTTTCAAGAACGCGCCGGTCACGTCGCTCACGCTCGATCAAGTGAAAGCGCTGCTTGCGGCGGCGGAGGGCGACCGGCTCGGCGCACTCTTCACGCTGGCGGCGACGACGGGAATGCGTCAGGGCGAACTCTTCGCGCTGCGCTGGCAGGATCTCGACCTCACAGCCCGCACCGTCTCGGTGACGCGCTCGGCCCAAGAGATTAGCGGCGAGGTCACGTTCGTCGAGCCGAAGACCGCCACGAGCCGCCGCCGGATCGAACTCGCGCAGGTCGCCGTCGATGCGCTGCGGAGCCGACGGAAGCTCGCCGTGCGCGAAGAGCACGACTCAGAACTCGTCTTCCCCTCGCCGACCGGCGGGCCGCTGCGAAAGAGCAACTTTCTGCGGCGCGTCTTCTTCCCGCTGCGCGAGGCGGCCGGTCTTCCGACGACGCTGAAGTTTCACCACCTGCGCCACACGACGGCCTCGCTCATGCTGCTCCAAGGGGCCTCCCCCAAGGTCGTTCAGGAGGTCCTCGGCCACGCCAATCCGGCGGTGACGATGCAGGTCTACAGCCACGTCCTACCGGGGCTCACGAGAGCGGCGGCCGACCGGCTTGACGAGGTGCTTGTGCCGCACGCCGGGGCGTCGATTGGCGGTACAAAGGCGGTACAACGGCGAAAGAGGGCGCCTCTCTAAAACGCGAAAACCCTTATTCTGTAAGGGCCTCTCTGGAGCCGACGATCGGACTTGAACCGATGACCTGCTGATTACGAATCAGCTGCTCTACCAACTGAGCTACGTCGGCGCGGCTAGACGGGCTTGACGGGCTTCGCGGGCCCGGCTCGCCCCCCTGCCCCGGGGCTGGTGTGACCCTTCCGCTTCGCTGCGGAAGTCCATCTCTGCTATCATGCCCGCGTGGGGAGGACAGGTTCCGCGATTTCGCTGCGCGGCGTGCGCGTCGAGTACCGCGCGAATCGTAAGAGCTCGGTCCTCGCCTTGGACGGAATCGATTTCGACGTTCCCGGCGGCACGTTCGCGGCGATCGTCGGGCCCTCGGGCTGCGGCAAATCGACGGTCCTGCGGCTCCTGGGGGGCCTGTTCGAGCCGGCCGCGGGCACCGTCTCGATCGGCGGACGCGCACCCGCTGAGATCGCGCGGGAGCACCGCCTCGGCGTCGCCTTCCAGGATCACGCCCTCCTGCCGTGGCTCTCGGCGCGCGAGAACGTCGCGCTGGCCTTTCGCGCGACGGGCCGACCCGTCGACGCGGCGCGGGTCGGCCAGCTCCTGGCGCTGGTCGGGATGCGCGAATTCGCCGGCGCACGGCCGCGCGAGCTCTCGGGCGGCATGCGGCAGCGGGTCGCGATCGCTCGCGCGCTCGCCCTCGACCCGGAGGTCCTGCTGCTCGACGAGCCCTTCGGCGCGCTCGACGCGGTCACGCGCCGGGCACTGAACCTCGAGGTGCAGCGCATCTGGCAGGAGCAGGCGATCACGACGCTGCTCGTCACGCACTCCGTCGAGGAAGCCGTCTTCCTCGCCGACCGCGTCGCCGTCATGTCGGCGCGGCCGGGGCGGATCTTGCAGGTCGTCCCCGTTCCCTTCGCCCGCCCGCGCGGCCGCGAGCTGCTGACGAGCGGCGCCTTCCACGCGGTCGTCGACGAGTTGGCGGCGGCGCTCGACCGCGCCGCAGCGACGGCATGACGCGCAGCGCGGCGCAGGGCGCGCTCGCCGGCGCGCTCGGGCTCGCCCTCACCTTCGGCGCGTGGGAAGCGCTGGGACGGCTGCACGTGCTCGGCACGTTCTTCCCGCCGTTCTCCGCGGTCGTCGCCTATCTGCTCGCGCCGGAGCACCGGCCGCTGCTGCTGGCCGCGGCGACGCAGACCGCGGGCGAAGCGTTCGCCGGCTATCTGATCGGCAGCGCGGCCGGCCTGGGACTGGCCGTGCTCTCGCTGCTCTTCCCGCCGAGCGCGCCGGGGCTCGAGCGGCTCGCCGCGATCGTCAACGGGATCCCCGTCATCGCGGTCGGCTCGGTCTGCGCCGTGATCTTCCCGCCCGACGCGAACCCCGTCATCGTCGCGGCGCTCGCCGTCTTCTTCATGATGTTCGTCGCCTCGAACGCCGGCCTGGCCGCGGCGAGCGGCGCGCATCGCGAACTCTTCGCCGTCCTCGGCGCCTCGCCGGCGACGACCTTTTGGCGGCTGCGCCTTCCCGCCGCGGTCCCGGCGCTCGTCGACGGGCTGCGCTTGAGCGCGCCCGTCGCCGTCGTCGGCGCGATCATCGGCGAGTGGTTCGCGAGCGAACGCGGCCTCGGGCCGCTGCTGCTCAACGCCATGCAGAACTATCAGATCCCGCTCTTATGGTCGGCGGCCGTCCTCGGCGCGCTCGTCTCGGGCGTCGCCTACGCGGCGCTCAGCATCGCGCAGCGCCTCGCCGCCGAGCGCTATCGCGCGTGACCCTTCTCTCGCGCTGGTGGCCCTTGCTGCTCTTGCTGCTTGCGTGGCAGCTCTGGGTGAGTTTCGGCCACGTCGCCTCGATCGTCGCGCCGGCGCCGCTCGCCGTCGCGGGCGAGCTCGCGGCCCATCCCGCCGACTTCGTGCGCGAGGGCGGCGCGACGCTGCTGGTCGCGCTCGCCGGCCTCGCGCTCGGGGCGCTGCTCAGCCTCGCGCTCGCGGTGCTGGCCTGGTTCTCGCCGCTCGCGACCGGCGCAATCTCGTTTCCCGCGCTGCTCGTGCAGGCGACGCCGCTGGTCGCGCTCATGCCGGTCCTGGCGCGCGTGCTGGGCTACGACCAGCGCACCGTTGTCGCCGCGGCCGCGCTGATCGCGTTCTTCCCGACCTTCGTGCTGGCCGTCTCGGGCCTGCGCGCCCTGCCGCCCGGCGCCGCCGACGTGTTCTCCGTCTTGGGCGCGAGCCGCTTGGCGCGCCTGCGCCTGCTCGCGCTCCCCGCCGCCGTCCCCAACCTGCTGACGGCGCTGCGCATCTCGTCGGCGAACTGTATCCTGGCGGCGCTAGTCGCCGAATTCCTCATGGGGACGACGGGCCTCGGACGGCTCTTCGCCGTCTCCGCAAGCAGCTTCGAGCTCCCGCGGGCCTGGGCCGCGTGCCTCGTCGCCACCGTCCTCTCGGTCCTCAGCTACCTCGCCACCCAGCATCTCGAAACGCTCGGAAGGAAACGCTTTCTCGAATGAACCGGCAGCAGTTTACGCTTGGGGCGGTCTCGGCCGGAGCGGCGCTGGCCTGGAACGGCGCGCCGGCGCGCGCCGCGACCGAGGTGACGACGCAGTTCTTGTGGGTGAAGAACGTCGAGTACGCGGGGTTTTACCTGGCCGACGACGGCGGGCTCTTCCGCCGCGAAGGGATCGCGCCGAACTTTCTGGCGGGCGGTCCGAATCTGGCGAACGTCGAGGCGATCGTGGCCGGCGGACGGGCCGACGTCGGCGTCGACGAGTTCGAGAAGGTCGTCGACGCGGTCGCGCACGGAGCGGACTTCGTCGCGTTCGGCGCGATCTATCAGCGCAGCGTCGCCGGTCTGCTCTCGCTCCCGAAGAATCCGATCCGCAAGCCGGCCGACATCCTCGACAAGCGGATCGGCCTGCAGCAGGGCGCCAAGATCTTCATCGACGGGATCCTGCGCGTCAACGGCCTGCCGCCGCGCTACACCGAGGTCCCCGTCGGCTTCGACCCCGACCCGCTCGTGGAAGGCGCGTGCGACGGTTATCTCTGCTACGTCACCAGCCAGCCGCTCACGCTCGACCTGCGCAAGGTCCCTTACGTGCTGACGGGCTTCGAACGCCTCGGCTACTCGGCCTACGGCGGCACGCTCTTCTGCACGCGCGCGTACCTCGAGAAGAACCGCGACACGCTCGTGCGCTACACGCGCGCGCTCGCGCAAGGCTGGCAGGCGAACCGCCGCGACGTCGCGCGCGCGGCGACGCTCGCCGTCAACACCTACGGCGCGGCGCTCGGGCTCGACCTGCGGCAACAGATCGCGCAGAACAAAGCGCAGCTTTCCTTCCTCGAAAGCCCCGAGGTCGAGCGCCACGGGCTGCTCTGGATCTCGAAGGACGAAGTCGCCGGCCCGATCTACAAGACGCTGCGCGCGACGGGGCGCACGGAACTGCCCGATCCGAACCGGCTCGTCGACGAGACGATCGTGCGCGACGCCCGCGCCGGACGCTGAGCGCGCGCCGACCGCCGAGCGCGCGCGGGCCTACGAGTTGGCGGCCGCGCCGGTGAGGGTTGCGAGCCGCTCGGCACTCGGCAGGCAGCCGCCGCGCATGACGAGCACCGGGACGTTCGAGCCGCGCAGGACCCCTTCCGTCGTGCTTCCCAGGAGCAGCCGCTGCAAGCCGCGCCGCCCGTGGCTGCCCATCACGATGAGGTTGGCCGCATACTGGTGCGCCACGTGCAGCAGCGTCTTGACGGGCTCGCCTTCCTTGAGCATGCTCTCGGCCCGCAGGCCTTGGCTCTCGGCGC
Source organism: Vulcanimicrobiota bacterium (assembly GCA_963834485.1). Taxonomy (GTDB): domain Bacteria; phylum Vulcanimicrobiota; class Vulcanimicrobiia; order Vulcanimicrobiales; family Vulcanimicrobiaceae; genus CAWICD01. The sequence goes on along the minus strand of CAWICD010000004.1, from coordinate 526,749 downwards.
GGGCGACCGCGGCCGCCAGCGCCTCGTTGGCGCGCGCCTTCAGGGCGTCGATCGACGGCGTCGGATCGACGAACGGCATCGCGGCGCACTCCATCACGATGCGGTCGCTATCGACGACGCTGCAGAACAGGAGCGACCCGCCGACGGCGACCGCCGTCGCGATCGCGAGTTCGACCGCCTCGCGGGACGGACCCGAACCGTCGACCGGGACCAGAATCCGCCGAAACATGCCCGCGCTCACCGCACACCCTCCCTAGGATCAACATCCTAAGTGTACGACAATCGCGTGCAAAATATGTGAACTGCGGCGGAAGAAATTGCCGGCGCCGTCACTCGCTGTCGTGAAAGGTGCCGCGCGGGGCCTCGCGGTCGAGTTCGAGATCCTCGAGCAGGTAATAGACGATCTTGCGGTCGTCGAAGCCGACCTTAACAAGCTGGCGCTCGCCGATCGTCACGACCTCGTGGACGCGGCCGACGCGTCCCTCGTAGGCGTAATTGACCGCGGAGTAGTCGGAGTTCCCAGCCTTCGGGCGCGGGATCGCTTTCGCGCCGCGCAAGGGGCTTTGGTGACGGTGGACGCTCACGAGGGACCTCCGGGCGGGCTGAGAATTCGCACAGGCCTGCGCAACTGCTACTTTCGCCGGAGGAGCCGCATGATCATCGAGTACGAGGGGAAGCTGCCGAAGGTCCATCCTTCGGCGTTCGTGGCGCCGACGGCGGTGCTGATCGGCGACGTCGAGATCGGCGAGAACTCGAGCGTCTGGTTCGGCACGGTCATCCGCGGCGACAACGGGCCGATCCGCATCGGCGCCCGCTCGAGCGTGCAGGACAACGCGGTCATCCACGTCAGCGAAGGCTCGAGCACGATCATCGGCGACGACGTGACGATCGGGCATTGCGCCGCGATGGAAGACTGCGTCATCGAGGACGGCGCCCTGATCGGCACCAACGCCGTCGTGCTCAACGGCGCGCGGGTCGGCCATCGCTCGCTCATCGCGGCGGGCAGCGTCGTGGGTGCGGGCGTGGAGATTCCGCCCGAGGTCGTCGCCGCCGGCTCCCCCGCCAAGGTGAAGAAACCGCTCGACGGCCCGGCCGCCGCCTGGGTCGACCACGGCGGCCCCGAGTACGTCAAGATCTCGCGTTCCTACCGCCGCCAAGGGATCGGCGCCCCCGAGTTCCAGGAAGTCGCCGGCGCCTAGACCTCCGTAACGCGCGACCGCAATCGGTCGTCGGGCAGGGGCGTCACTTCGGCGAATAGTGCGAGCTGTCGCCGTAGGGGACGAACAGCGTGTGCTCCTTGAGGAAGCGCAGCTTGACCATGCCGGTCGGGCCGTTGCGCTGCTTGGCGATGATGAACTCCGTGAGATCCGGCTCGACCGCGCTCTCGGGGTTGTAGTAGGCGTCGCGATAGAGGAACGAGACCATGTCGGCCTCCTGCTCGATCGCGCCGCTGTCGCGCAGATCCGAGAGCATCGGGCGCTTGTCGTTGCGCGTCTCGACGCCGCGGTTGAGCTGGGCCAGCGCGATGATCGGGATCTGCAGGTCTTTGGCGGTCGCCTTGAGCGTGCGGCAGATCTCGCTCAGTTCGTCGTTGCGGTTTTGATTGCGCGCGTTGGACGAGGGCCGCAGGAGCTGCAAGTAGTCGATGAAGACCGCGCCGAGGCCCTCGCCCGACTGCAGGCGGCGGCAGCGGCTGCGGATCTCGGTGACGCTGAGCGAGCCCGAGTCGTCGATGAAGATGGGAATCTGCGAGAGCTTGCTCATCCCTTCGGAGATCTTGTCCCACTCGTGGTCGCGGATCTTCGCGCGGCGCAAGCTCTGCGAATCGATGCGCGCCTCGGCCGCGAGCAGGCGCGAGACGAGCTCTTCGCTCGTCATCTCGAGCGAGAAGATCGCGATCGGCTTCTGCTCCTCGCGCGCGGCCGCGACGGCCATCGTCAGCGCCATCGACGTCTTGCCCATCGCCGGGCGCGCGGCCACGATGATGAAGTTGCCGGGCTGGAAACCGGCGGTGTACTCGTCGATGTCGCGGAAGCCGGAGGTGATGCCGGTGCGGTCGCCGTGACGGTGATACTGCTGGTCGAGCCGCTCGAAGAACTCCTTGAGCAGCGGCGCCATCGGCTCGAACTCGCCGCGCATCTGCCGGCGCCCGACTTCGTAGACGATCTGCTCGCTGCGGTCGACGGCGCCCTCGACGTCTTCCTCGTCTTCGAAGCCGATCCGCGTGATGACGGTCCCGGCGTGGATCAACCCGCGCAGCACGGACTTCTCGCGCACGATGTTGGCGTAATACTCGGCCGAAGCCGCGGTCGGCACCGCTTCCATCAGCGAGCTCAGATACGGCAAGCCTCCGACCTTGTCGAGCAGGTCGCGCCGGCGCAGCTCTTCGGAGAGGGTGATCTTGTCGAGCGGCTCGCCGCGGTCGAAAAGCTGCACGAGCGCCAGATAGATCGACTCGTGGACGTGCGCGTAGAAGTCGTTCGGCTGCAGGATCTCGCAAACCGTCGCCATCATCTCGCGGTCGACCAGGATCGAGCCGAGCACCGCCATCTCCGCCTCGAGATTGTGCGGCGGAATGCGGTCGATGCCGCCGAGATCCCCGCGTGCGACCGTCGCCATCAGCGCGACGCCCCGCGTGCGGTACGCTTGCGGCGCGGGGCCTTCTGCAGCAAGCCGAGCGCGGCCAGCGCGTCGGCCACGCTCGCGACCGTCACGACCTCGAGGCCGCCGAGCCCGCGCGTGACTTCGCGTGCGTTCTCGCGCGGGACGAGGGTCAGACGCATCCCGGCCTGGCGCGCGGCGTAGAGCTTCTCGACGATCCCGCCGACCGCGCGCACTTTGCCCCCGATCGAAAGCTCGCCCGTCATCGCGACGTCCTGCGGCAGCGGCGTCTTCGTCACGGCGGAATAGAGGGCGAGGAAGATCGCGAGGCCGGCGGACGGGCCGTCGATGTTGCCGCCCCCCACGACGTTGACGTGCAGGTCGAAGTCGAGCGGATCGACGCCCGCCAGCGAACGCACGACGGAGCCCGCGTTGAAGACGCTGTCCTTGGCCATCGTGCCGGCGGTCTCGTTGAAGCGCACCGTGCCGCGGCCGGGCTCGCGGGCGGGAAACGCGACCGCCTCGATCTCGATCAAGCTGCCGACGTGGTGCGCGACGCCGAGCCCGAAGGTCTTGCCGAGCTCCTTGCCGCGCTTGGCGCGGACCGGCGTGTGCTGGACGAGCCGGCCCGCCTGCACGACGACCGCGACGTCCTCCTCGCTCACCGTGACGAGCCCGTTCGCCGCCGCTTTGGGCTGGCCCGCCGGGTCTTTTTGGTGCGCCCGCCAGAGCGCGTGGCCGTGCGCGTCCGCCAGGATCTGCACCGCCTTGCGGCCCTCGATCGTGTACGAGGCGATCTCGTCGGGGACGCGCCGCGCGAGCTTCGTGCCCAGGCGCTTGGCGGCGCCGGTGACGATCTCGCGAATCTGCGGCTCGGTGAGCGGATCGAAGAAAACCTCGGCGCAGCGCGAGCGGATCGCCGGGTCGATCTCGCTCGGATCGCGCGTCGTCGCGCCGATCAGCACGAAATCGGCCGGGGCGCCCTCGCGGAAGAGCTTGCGCACGTAGGCGGGCACGCTCGCGTCGTTCTCGTCGTAGTACGAAGACTCGAAATTGAAGCGCTTGTCCTCGAGCACCTTGAGCAGCTTGGTTTGCAGCGTCGGGTCCATCTCGCCGATCTCATCGATGAACAGTACCCCACCGTGCGCTTTCGTGACCAGCCCCACCTTCGGCTCGGGGATCCCGCTCTCGGCGAATTCGCGCCGGCTCCCTTGATAGATCGGGTCGTGCACGCTGCCCAGAAGCGGATTGGTCGTCTCGCGCGGATCCCAGCGCAGCGTCGAGCCGCTCGCTTCGACGAACGGCGCATCCTCGGCGAAGGGCGTGTAGCTGCGCCGCTTCGCGACGTCGAGCGCGAGCCGCGCGACGGTCGTCTTGCCGACGCCCGGCGGCCCGTAGAGGATGACGTGCTGCGGGAACGGCGACGAGATCTTAGCCAGCAGCGAGACGATCGCGGCGCGCTGGCCCACGACTTCGTCGAGCGTGCCCGGCCGCACCAGCTGCAGCGCCGAGGCCGAGAGCTTGCGCTTGTCGAGCTGGACGAGATCCTCGAGCTTCTTCTGCGTCGCGGGCGTCTCGGGACCGCCGTCTTCGCGGATCGCCTCGAGCCGCAGGTCCTTGAGATACTCCTGATGGCGCTCGGCCATCTTGACGTTGACCTTCGTCTCGATCTTGTCTTCGACGCTGCGCTGCGCGACGAGATCGGCGAGGCCGTCTTCGATCTCGGCGATCGCCTCGCGATACTTGCCTGGAACGGGAAGCCGGTCGAGCGTCGGATCCTCGAAAACGAGCCGCTGCAGCGCCAAGATGCGCTCGGGAAGCTGGCTCGAGCGCATCATCTTGAGCGCGTCGAGCTTGCCGGCGCGCAGCACCATCTTATCGGGACCGAGCGCCGCCGAGAGCACCTCGTACAGAGCCGCGACGTACCGCCGCATCCCGTCGTCGCCGCCGTACTTGCGACGGAAACGGGCTACGTAGGCTTGGTCCGCCCTTTGCGCCATGGCGGCTCAGTTCGACGCGGCGACGACTTTGACCGTGGTCTTGGCGACGATGTTTTTCCCGAGCCGGATCTCGACCGGGTAGCTGCCGAGCGACTTGATGTTGTCGGGGACGTGGATCTTGTGGCGGTCGACTTCGACGCCCAAGTCCCGGTGGATCGCGTCGGAGACGTTGGCATTGGTGACGGCGCCGAAGAGCTTGCCGTTGCCGCCGCTGCGCGCCGGAACGACGACCTGCGTCGCCTCGAGCTGCGTGGCCAGCGCCTGCGCGTCGGCCAGCGCCTCGGCGTCGCGGCGCGCCTTGGCGCGGCGCTGCTGCTCGAGCAGCGCGACCGAGCCCTTCGAGGCTTCGGCCGCGACGCCGCGCGGGAGGAGGAAGTTGCGCGCGTAGCCGTCGGCCACGTCGACGATGGTTCCGGTCGAGCCCAGCGACTTCACGTCGCTCAACAAAATGACTTTCATCGATTACTCGGCGACGAAGGGAAGGAAAGCGATGACGCGTGCCCGCTTGACCGCGGTCGTCAGCAGGCGCTGATGCTTCGCGCAGTTGCCGCTGATGCGGCGGGGCAGAATCTTACCGCGCTCGGAGATATACTTGCGCAGGCGCGGGACGTCTTTGTAGTTGATGTCGGGGAGCTTGTCGGCGCAGAAGCTGCAGACTTTCCGCTTGGGGCGCCGTTCTTTTTTGGCGGCACCGCTGGTGCGCTTCTTGGGAGGCCCTGCCATGTGCGATCTCTTTCATGTAGGTGGATTCGGCTGCGTGGCCGCTCGCGCGCCCGCAGCCCTACACACGTGACGGCAAAGCCGCCACGACCGGACGAAGCCGGATTTCTCGGGGACAACCGCCCAAGTCTACCCCAAACCGGGCTCCGCCGCAAGCTCGAACGTCACCGGCGCCGGCAAACAAAAAAGGAGACCCCTTCCGATAGCGAGCCTCCCAGCGGCGCCGGCACCGCACGTCGGGCGAGCGACGAGCTACATGACGAAGCCGACGATCACGTCGTCCTGGATGAAGACCGTGACGCGCCCGCGCGCCAGTTTCAGCGCGTTGAAAGCTCGCAGCGAGACGGCGTACACGGCGGTTCGGCCGCTGAGCGGGTCGCGGACGCAGCACAGGCAGTTCCCTTTGGTACCGACCAGTTCGCCGGCCGTTAGCGGCGCGTCGTTCCTGCTGGGAACACTCGCCTTGGCGGCTGCGCGGTAGACGATCGAACGAGCTTGTTCGACGGCAAGGTCGGGCGTAAACGGTCTGTACATATCAGCAGCACACATATCTCACGGCGGCGCGCTTTTCGATGGCTGTCATACATATCGGGCGCGCACTCGCCGGGGTGTGAAGCCGAGAGCGCATTGTGACGGCGATCATTGTTTCTCGACGTCATGGGGAAGCGGCGGCGGCCGGGCGCCTAGGCGAAGCTGCGATAGATCTCGCGCGAGATGCGGTTGATGCCGGCGACGCCCAGCTCCTGATCGTCGAGGTTCTTCTCGAGGACGACGAGGACGTAGGGGCGGGTGCCGTACGGATCGACGATCCCCGCGTCGTGACGCGCCCCCGGCAGCTCGCCGGTCTTGTTCGCCAGCGGCACGCCGGGCGGGAGTCCCGGCGCGATCTTCTCGCGATCTTCCTGGCCCAGCAGCGTGTCGATCATCGCCCGGCACGAGCCCCGCGAGGCGAGCGGCACGTCCTCGCCGCGAGCGCCGCGTTCGATCTGCAAGAGCAAGCTGCCGATGTCACGGGCGGTCGTCACGTTCTCGTGCACCGTGGAGAAGTACATGAAGTAGCGGCGCAGGCGCGTGCGGCGCAAGCCGGCCTGCGCGACGGCGTCGTTGATCGCCGCGAAGCCGAAGCGGTCGACGAGCGCGTTGGCGGCGGAGTTGTCGCTCTGCCGGATCATCGCTCGCAGCAGCGCGCCGAGCGATGCGGTCTCGCCCGCCCGCGCCGAGCCGAACGTCTCGGAGCCGCCGACGACGTCGCGCGCCTCGAAGGCGATCGGCGTCGCGAGCGAGAGCCGGCCGCGTTCGATCGCGCGATAGGCCGTCACCATGATCGCCAGCTTGATGATCGAGGCCGCCGGGAAAATCTCGTCGGCGTTGAGCGCGACCGTCTCTTCAAGCCCGCTCACTTGGCGCGCGAAGACGGCGACTTGCCCCGGAATCGCATCCGCGATGCGTTCGACGGCGCGCCGGGCCGACTGCGAATCCGCCTGGGCCGGCCGTGCGACCAGCAAGCTCGCGGCCCCCGCGAGGAACGCGGGCCGGCCGAGCGTCAGAACACCACCGTGCAGCGAAGCATGCACTACCTTTCGAGCGGCGCGATCCGTCTTTCGAATTCGCGACGGAAGGAACGGTGTTCGCTCTCCAGGTTCGCGACGCGAGTCTCCACTCGCCCGAGCCGGCTCTCAACACGCTCGAAGCCCGAGCGCATTTCGCTGCGCAGCGACCCGACTTCGCTGCGCAGCGACCCGACTTCGCTGTGCAGCGACCCGACTTCGCTGCGCAGCGACCCGACTTCGCTGTGCAGCGACCCGACTTCGCTGTGCAGCGACCCGACTTCGCTGTGCAGCTCCTGCCGAATTTCAGTCCGAAATTCGGCGAGCTCTTTGCGGCCCTCTGCTACCTCAACGGAGAGCAAATCGAGCAGAGCCAGTATTTTCGTCTGAGTCTCGTCGGCCACAAACCCTCCCTGCACGATGACTCTGCAACTTGAAGCGGGTACGAACGCCTCAGAACGTCGCAACGGCCGGACCGCCAGAGCGGCGAAACGCTAGAACGGGATCTCGTCCTCGAGTTCGCCTTCTTCGTGGATGCCGCTGCCGGAGGCGGGTGCCGAGGACGAACGGCTTGCGCCGCCGTAGGAGCTGCCGCCCTCGCCGTTGGGCGCGCGGCCACCCTTCGAGTCGAGCATCTGCATGTCGCTCGCGACGACCTCGACGGCCTTGCGCTTCTCGCCTTCCTTGGTCTCGTAGTTGCGGATGGCGAGACGGCCCTCGACGAGCGCGCTCATGCCCTTCTTCAGATATTGATTGCAGATCTCGCCCAGGCGGTCCCACGCGACGATGTCGATGAACATCGTCTCGTCGCCCTGCTTGGTGCGACGGTTGACCGCGAGCGAAAACTTGGTGACCGCCTTGCCCCCGCCGTCGACGTAGCGGATCTCGGGATCGCGCGTGAGGTTGCCGACGAGGACGATCCGATTGTAGCTTCCAGCCATTATGCCGCCTCCGGATTAATCGTTCAAATTGATCAGCAGCTGGCGCAGAACGTCTTCGTTGAGGCGCAGCTGGCGTTCGAGCTCCTTGGCTTGGGCGGCCTCACTCTTGAACTTCATGACGACGTAAAAGCCCTCCCGAACGTCGTTGATCTCGTAAGCCAGACGGCGCTTGCCCAGCTTCTCGATCTCCCCGACGATCTCGCCGCCGTTCGCTTTGAGCGCGTCGGCGATCGCGGTGAGGCGGGTCTCGACCTCGGCCTCCTCCAGGTTCGGGCGCAGGATGTAGGTGACTTCGTAGTCGGTCGTCGGCATGGATCAATCCCTCTATGGACGTCGCCTCAGACGAGGCGAACGGCTCCGAATCTCGCTTCGGAGCAGTGGGCCGTGCACGGGTCGCCCCGCACGAATCGTCCGGGACCCTAGGTCGCCGGAAAACTCACCTACTCTATCACACCGAACATCTGAGCGGCAAGGGCCGGCGGCGCTCCTCAGAGCAAGGCGTTGAAGGCGTCCCCCATGGCATCCGCCCAAGCGCGGTAGCCGGGCGCGGCCAGGTGAACCTTGTCGGCTTCGAACATCTCCGGGCGCACCGCCCCGCCGGGCTCCAGGAAGGCGCCGCCGATGTCCAGGAAGTGCACGCGCTTTCCGTCGTCCAGGCAGGTCAGGGAAGCGTTGACCGCGGCAACGGAACGGCGCATCGGCGACAGCGGCCCGCCGGAGCCGCGCGGCAGTATGCCGAGCAGCAGCACGTGCGCTTCCGGGAAGCGCGCCGCGAGCGCGCGCACCGTGGCGGCGATCCCCCTGAAGGTCGCCGCCGGTGAAAGGCCGCTCCCTAAATCGTTGGTTCCGACGAGCAGCACGATGAGACGCAGCGCAAGGCCGTCGAGCTCGCCGTGCTCGACGCGCCACAGCACGTCGCCGGTGAGGTCGCCGCCGACGCCGAAGTTCACGGCGCCGCGTTGCGCGAAGCGCGATTCCCAAACCTCGATGCCGGCCGCTTCCCAGCCTTCCGTGAGCGAGTCGCCGATGAAGGCGATCTCGCCGAGACGCGGCGCGGCGCTCCGCACGCTAGCCGCTGGCCCGCACCTCGCGTTTGGTGACCCGGTAAACATTACGAACGTCCTTGAGGGTACGCAGCTTGTTGAGCACTTTGTGCAAGTGGTCGAGGTTGGAGATCTGCAGCGTGAGGCTGATCATCGCGATGTCGCGCTTCACGCGCGCCGTCACCGACGAGGCCGAGGTCTTGAACTCGGCGCAGACGCCCATGACGTCCTGCAGCAGGCCGGCGCGGTCGCCGGCTTCGACTTCGACGTCGACCGAGTGCGTCAGCGATTCGCTCTCCGCCCACGAGGCTTGCAGGATCCGCTCCGGCATCGTCGCCATGTAGGCCACGTTCGGACAGTCCGCCCGGTGCACGGAGACGCCTCTCCCGATCGTGACGTAGCCCATGATCGGGTCACCCGGCACCGGACTGCAACACTTCGAAAGGCGGACGAGCACGTCATCGACGCCGGCGATGCGCACTCCGCTGGCGTTGCGCGCGAGACGCCGCGAGGGCGACGGAACCACGCGCTGGACGGTCGAGATGTCGACGACGTTGTGGGCCTTGGCATCTTCCTTGAGCTTGCTGACGACCGAGGCGGCTGACGCGTCGCCGAATCCGATCGCGGCGAAGAGATCGGTCGCCTTGCCGAAGTTCATCCGCTTGGCGATCTTCTCGATCATCTCGCCGCGGGCGAGGTCGGGCCGCATGTGCTCGCGGGCGAGCTCGCGCTCGACGGCCTCCTGCCCGAGCATGACGTTTTCGTCCTTGCGCTCTTTGCGGAACCACTGCTTGATCTTGTGCTTGGCGCTGGACGTCCGCACGATCGCCAGCCAGTCGAGCGAGGGCCGCGAGCTCTTGTTGACCAGGACCTCGCAGATGTCGCCGTTGCGGAGCTGGTAATCGAGCGGGACGATCTTGCCGTTGACTTTCGTGCCGACGCAATGGTTGCCGATGTCGGTGTGGACTTGGTACGCGAAATCGAGCGGCGAGGCCGCCGACGGCAGCGCGTAGACGTCGCCCTTGGGCGAGAACACGAAGACTTGGGTATCGAACAGATCGAGCTTGAGATTCTCCATGAACGCGCGCGAGTCGCGCATGTCGTTCTGCCACTCGAGCAGCGAACGCAGCCAGGTGAGCTTGTTCTCGTAGGCGTCCGGCTTCGTGCCTTCCTTGTAGCGCCAATGCGCCGCGATGCCGAATTCGCTCGTGCGATGCATCTCGAGGGTGCGAATCTGCACCTCGAGGGGTTCGCCCGCCGGCCCGACGACCGTCGTGTGCAACGACTGGTACATGTTCGGCTTGGGCATGGCGATGTAGTCTTTGAAGCGTCCGGGGATCGGCTTCCACATCGAATGCACGATCCCGAGCGCGCCGTAGCAGTCCTTGACGTTGTCGACGATCACGCGCACGGCCGTGAGGTCGTAGATCGTCGAGAAGTCGCGGCCCTTCTTCATCTTCGAGTAGATCGAATAGAAGTGCTTCGGCCGGCCGGTGATCTCGGCGCGAATCCCCAGCTTCTGAAACTGACCGCGCAGCACGCTGACGACGCTGCTGACGGCCGCTTCGCGCTCGGCGCGCTTCTTGGCGACGCGCTCGGCGATATCGCGATAGGCGTCGGGGTCGAGATAGCGCAGGCAGAGGTCCTCGAGATCCCACTTGATTTTCCAGATCCCCAGGCGGTGCGCGATCGGCGCGTAGATCTCGATCGTCTCGCGCGCGATGGCCTGCTGCTTCTCGGGCGGCAGGCTCGAGAGCGTCCGCATGTTGTGCAGGCGATCGGCGAGCTTGATGATGATGACCCGGATGTCCTTGGCCATCGCCATGAACATTTTGCGCAGGTTTTCGACCTGCGCATCTTCCTTGGACTGGTACGGGATCCGCGTCAGTTTGGTGACGCCCTCGACCAGCTGCGCGATCTCAGGCCCGAACTTCGCCGCCACCTGCTCGGCGGTGACGACCGTGTCTTCGACGACGTCGTGGAGGATGGCCGCCGCGATCGTCGCCTTGTCCATCTCCATGTCGGCTAGCACCCTCGCGACGGCGATCGGATGCTCGATATAGTCTTCGCCCGAAGCACGGTGCTGCCCGTCGTGCGCCGCGTCCGCCAATTCGTAGACGCCGCGCAGCCATGACGCTTCCACGGTCGGGTCGTATGACCGAACCTTCGCGATCAGGTCGTCGATGAGCGGAGTTGGCATGGATGTGGCCTATCATGCCATAGACCCGCCGCAAGTGTCTATCGGATTCACGGCAACGGCCCGCCGCCCGTCAGTACGTGATGAAGCTGGTTACCTCGTAGCCGCCCAGCAGCGCGCGCCCGCCCAGCGCCTCGAGTTCGACCAGGAAGGCGAATCCTGCTATGTGCGCGCCGAGCTTCTCCAGTAGGCGAGCAGTCGCGGCCGCCGTCCCGCCCGTCGCCAGCAAGTCGTCCACGACGAGGACGCGGTGGCCGTCGCCGACGGCATCGTCGTGGATCTCCAGCGAGTTCGTCCCGTATTCCAGAGCGTATTCCTCGCGCAGCTTGCTGCCCGGCAGCTTCCCAGGCTTGCGCACGGGGACGAACCCGGCGCCGATTTCGTACGCCAGCGGAGCGCCGAGCATGTACCCGCGCGCCTCCATCGCGACCACGACGTCGATCCCCTTGCCTTTGTAGCGGTCGACGAACAAGTCGACCGCCGCCTTGAATCCGCTTGGATCCTTCAGTACCGGCGTAATATCACGAAACAAAATACCAGGAATCGGAAAATCCGGAATGGTCCTGATCAGCGACTGAATCTGCAGCGCACGCCTCCGGGGTGACCCCGCCGTTGCGCTTCCTGCCCCTTCCCACCCGACCCTGCGCCGCCGGGGGGCCGCGCCGCAGCGTGCCGCGCCTTCAAAACGGGGGCGCGCCCTGCCGAAGGGGAATTGTTCGGGCAATGAGTCTCGCCCGGCACGCGCCCGCAGCGAGGGCTGGTTGTCGGGGAAGAAAGGTGCCGACATGAAGAAGATCATCCTGGCGCCCGCCCTCGCGGCGGCGATCGCCGCGGGTCCCCTTGCGGGCCCGGCGCTGGCGGACGGCGGCGCGAGCACGCATAACATCCTCATTCTGGGGGCGGGTGCGGCGGCCGCGATCGGTTTGACCAACTACAACCACAAGAAGCACGCCAAAGCCCAGGAGCAGCAGGAATCGACGCGCCGCCAGGCCGCGTACAAGGCGTATTTCTACCACCAGAACGGCTACTACCCGACGACGCAAGAGGTCCACGACTGGTATCTCAAGACCTATGGATCGGAACCCACGTAGAGGTCCGTTGAGAGCGCGGGGGCCGAACCCATCGCGTTAAAGCCCGCAGAGCCATCCGCCGAGCGCGGGTGGCTCTCTTCTTCGATCGCCGAATTCAAAGACCGCGACTATCCGCGGCGCTTGGCGATCGCCTTTGCGGCGGCCGTCGCGCTGCACGAGATCGCCGCGGGCCTCTTTCCGCGCCACGAGCAAGCCAAGCCGGAGGAACGCATCGTCGCGCAAGTCGTGACCGTACAGACGCGGCCTCCCGCCCCCAAGCCGACGCCGCGGCCGACGCCGCCGCCGGCGACCCCCGCGCCGCGGTACACGCTCGCGCCGCAGGTGGCGCTCCGGGCGCCGGCGGCGCGCGCCGCCGCGACGCCCCGTCCGCAGCTCGGCGGTGCCGCCGCGCCGCGCCGCATCGCCTACGCCACGCCGAACCCGACGGCCTCGCCCGCGCCGCCGCTTTCGCTCGCAAGCGGCGCGCAGAGCGGCGAGCAGAGCGGCGGCACGGGGACCGGCGCGGGCGCGGGCGCGGGCGAGGGCGGGCAGAACGGCACCGGCAGCGGCAGCGGCGCCGCCGGAAGCGGCAACGGCGCCGACGCGGCGACCGCACCGTGCGGCTTCGTGACCTTTTACGGCAAACTCGATCACGCCGCCCCCGACGGCACGCAATACGAGCACGTGCGCCTGCTGGTGACGCTGCGCGACGGCTCGACGCTCTCCGACGAGCTGCACTGGTTCTTCGTCTACAAGGACGAGGCGTCCAATCCGTTCACGCCGGCGCACCCCGACGCCGAGGTCCTGATGCAGCAGCCGCCGCCGGGGACCGATCTGAGCGCGCAGAAGCCCGCCACCCAGTTCGCGCTGCAGCACACCGACGCCGAGGGGTACACGAACCTCCCCGAGTGTCCGGAACAGCGCTGAACGAGCGTTAGCCGCGCTCGCAGCCGCGCGGATAAAGCGCACGCCGCCCGCCCTTGCCGTTCTCGGGCCCGTCGCAATAGTGACTTCGAAATTCATTTTTCGGAGGTCACATGGTCGGCACGGTCAACACGGAGCGCGCTTCGCGCGCGCTCGAATTCGGACTTTATCGCGACGGCGACAACAACCTCGACGAAGCCCAAGCCCTGACGATCGCGCAGGCGCTCGAGACGAGCGGCAACGACGGCAGCATCGAATTCACGGTCGAGGACACGACCGCGCGCCGCGGGCTCAAGCCGGCGCACGTGCTGCGGACGGAGTCCTACACGATCGCCGACGGCGCGCTTTCGCACGAGGTCGAGATCGGGCCGCCGCACGACATGGCGGCACGCGAGAACCTCGCGAAGTTCGTCGCCCGTCTGCTCGACAACGCGCAGAAATCGCAAGCGCGGGAGACGTGGCTCGACCTCATCGACCACGGCGGCGGCGACGGCGGCGGCCTCGAGGCCGATCACGGAGCCGGCGTGATGACGCTCGACGACATGGCGGGGGCGATCTCCGACGGCGTCGCGCTGCACGCGAAGGAACACCCCGAAGACGGCGGACGCCGCGTCGACGGCGTGGTGGCGAATCAATGCCTGATGGCGACCGTCGCCTTCGCCTCCGAGCTCTCGCACGCCGGCGTGCGTTTCTTGGCGGCCAGTCCCGAGACGATGCTCGCGCCCGGCGTGCCGAGCGGCGTCGCGCACGACATCGCCGCGCACCTCGGCGACCCGCGCCGGATGGCGAAGGCCGTCGTGACCGACACCATGGAGACGACCTACGGCCCGGGCGAGGCGGGCACGTACTCGCCGGCCGCGGCCTTCGCCGTCATCGACTGCGCTCCGCGCAAGATCGCCGCGGTCGAAGCGGCGGTTCGCACGCTCAACTCCGCGCTGACGGCGGCCGCCAAGGATCGCGCCGAGCGCAGCGCGATCCGCCAAGACGCACGGGCCATCGACGGGATGGTCCGCTTTCCCGAAGGCAAGGGCTTGCCGTGGCGCGCCGACCGGCCGGCGATCGAGCTCTACCGCACCTTCGCGCAGGACGGCCGGCTCGACCGCGCCGTGCGCGGTGCGGCCGCCAAGGCCGCCGACGCGATCGCCTCGACCGTCCTCGCGCACCGCGAAAGCGACGATTTCACCCCCTTCGACGACGCGGACTATTCGAATGCGTACGGTCCGACGGTCCATTTCCCGGTCAACCGCAAACAGATCGACGCCTGGGCGCCCCAAGTCAGCGAGACGGACAACGCCTTCTACAAATCGGTCGGCGCAGCCGACCTGGTGAGGGCGGTGGCCTGAGAGCGGCGGCCGCTCAGAGCAGCTTGTGCATCGCCGAAGCTTCTTCGGCGCGAGCGCGGACCTCGTCGGCCGGAAAACCGGAGGCGGCGGCCACGACCGCGAGGATCGCGCCCTCGACCAGCGGCGCATCGGCCATCGTGACCCTCGGCTGCAGATCGGGCGCGAGCATCTCGATCGCCATCACCGTGTTGAGGTGCGCGCTCCCGAGGTCGAGCAGAACGACGACCGCCGGGGCGCTGCCGAGCGCCTCTTCGAGGGCGCGCTTGATCGCCGGCGCGCTGGTCCCGATTTGGCCGTCGTCGGCCCCGCCGACGGCCCACACCAAGTCGGAGCCGCGCGCCATCTGCAGCGCCAACTCGCGGACGCCTTGCGCGAGCTTGGCGCTGTGCGAGACGACCAGCACCGCGACGTTCTCAGCCATCTCGCGCTTCCGATGCGGGGTCGAACGACTGCGCCGCGGCCTGGAAGAGCAGCGTCGTGCTCAGACTGCCGGGGTCGCGGTGGCCGCGAGCCCGCTCGCCGAGATAGCTCGCGCGCCCCTTGCGCGCGATCCACGGGATCGTCGCCTCGGAACCCCGAGCTGCAGCCTCGTACGCCTGCGCGAGCGCGGCCGCAAGCGAGCTGCCGCCGTCGAGCGACGCACCGAGCGCGTCGACGGCCGGCGCGAACGCGTCGACCATCGTCTTGTCGCCGAGCTCGGCGTGACCGCGCGCGACGACGCCCTCCAGCGCCGCGCGGAAGAGCCCTTCGACGTCCCTCGGCGCGAGCGCCGCCTTGCCGGCGACCGCCGCGCCGGCGCGCAGGAACGCCGTGCCGTAGAGCGGGCCCGAGGCTCCGCCGACCTTCGAGATGAGCGCCGCGGCGACGGCTTTGAGCACGGCCTCCGGCGAACCGTCGGCCGGCAGGCGTTCGCACGCCGCCTGCATCCCGCGCTGCATGTTGGTGCCGTGATCGGCGTCGCCGATCGCGGCGTCGAGCTCGGTGAGCTCGTCCTTGCGCTCGTCGATCAATTTCGCGTAGCGCTCGACGAAGCGCCGCAGCGCCGCGCCGTCGACGGCCGTGTCGTTCATCGCCGCCTAAACGCCCCAGCGCAGGCCCGGGGCGTGCACCGGCGCGTCCCACAATCCGAGCAGTTCGTCGTCGGCACGCAGCAGCGTGATCGAGCAGCCCTGCATGTCGAGGCTCGTGATGTAGTTGCCGACCAGCGCCCGAGCGATCGTGACGCCGAGATCCTTGAGCACGAGCGCGAGCTTGCGATGCACGATGTAGAGCTCGAGCAGCGGTGTCCCGCCCATTCCGTTGGTCATCGCGATGACCCGTTCGCCGCGCCGCAGGCCGAGGTCCTCGACGACGGGCTTGGTCAGCAGCTCGACGATCTCGTCGGCGCTCTTGAGCGCGATGCGTTGGCGGCCCGGCTCGCCGTGAATGCCGATGCCGATCTCTATTTCGGCCTCGCCCAAGTCGAAGGTGGGCGAACCCTTGGCCGGGACCGTACACGAGGTCAGCGCCATGCCCATCGAGCGCCCCGCATCCGCGGCTTTCTTCCCGATGCGCTCCACTTCCGCAAGCGGCGCCTTCTTCTCGGCGGCCGCGCCCGCCAGCTTCTCGACGAGCACCGTCGTTCCGACGCCGCGCCGTCCGGCCGTCCACGTCGAGTTCTCGACGGCGACGTCGTCGGCGACGAGCACCGTGCGCACCTCGATCCCCTCCGCGGCGACGAGCTCCGCGGCGAGCTCGAAATTCATCACGTCGCCCGTGTAATTCTTGACGATGAAGAGCGCGCCCGCCCCGCCGTCGCTCGCCTGCGCGGCGCCGGCCATCTGATCGGGGACGGGACTGGTGAACACCTCGCCCGGGCAGGCGGCATCGAGCATGCCGAGCCCGACGAAGCCGCCGTGCATCGGCTCGTGACCCGAACCGCCGCCGGAGACCAGCGCGACCTTTCCCTTCGCCGGTGCTCCGGCGCGCACGATGAACCGCGGGTCGCGCGAGTAGCGCACGAGGTCGGGGTGTGCCAGCTCGAGTCCCTCGCAAGCTTCGTCGACGACGGACTCGACGCTATTGATGAGCTTCTTCATGCGTCCTCCCGAAATGAGCGTTTACGAAACGGTCTCGCGCACGTTTGCGAACACGGTCCGCAAGCGCGACTTGGTCCAGGGCACGAGTGCGGGCGCGACGGAGAGCTCGCCGACACCCCAAGCCAGCCAAAGCTCCGCCAGCGCCGGATCGCCCGCGGCTTCGCCGCACACGCCGACCTCGAGCCGCTGCAGCTTCGCCTTCGCGACGATCTCGGCGAGAAAGCGGCGCCAGGCGACCGTGCGCGCGCCTTCGTGCGAGGCACCCGCCAGCAGCCGGCTCTCGGCGAAAAAGTATTGCTCCAGATCGTTCGTGCCGAGGCTCACGAACGAGGCGCCTTCGCGCGCGAACGCGTCGAGCGCGTACGCGGCCGAAGGGATCTCGAGCATGATGCCGAGCGGCGGAACGGCGACGTGCAGCTCCCGCGCGACGTCGCGCACCACGTTGCGCGCGGCGGCGAACTCGTCGGCGTCGGAGACCATCGGGAACATCAGGTGCAGGTCGCTCCCGGCGAAGCCGACGAGCACGGCGCGCAGGTGCTGCGCGAAGAATTCGGGCTCGCGCAGGCAGAGCCGGATGCCGCGCACGCCGAGCATGCCGTGGTCGACGCCGTCGCCGCGAAAGCGCGCGACGATCTTGTCGCCGCCGAGGTCGAGCGTGCGCACGACCAGCGGCTTCCCCGCAAACGCCGCGGCGATGCGCCGGTAAGCGGCCGACTCTTCTTCGAAGCTCGGCGGCAAGCTGCGATCGACGTAGAGGAACTCGGTTCGAACCAAGCCGACGCCGTCCGCACCGAGCTGCGCGGCGAGCGGCGCGTCGTCGGGAGCGTTGAGGTTCGCGAACACGCCGATACGCCGTCCGCGCAATTCGACCGGCGCCGGATCGGGCTCGGCCACGACGCGCCGCACCGGATAGGCGCGGACCAACGCGGGGTCGGCCGCCGCCTCGAGCCAGCCCTCGAAGCCGTTGAGCAGCGCCAGCTCATCCTCCGAGGGGGGAAGCGCGGCGAGGGCGGCGGCCTTCGCACCAGCGAGCGCGATCGCCGGCAAGCCGAGCCCGCGCGCGACGATCGCGATATGCGCGGTCGGCGAGACGTCGAGCAGCACGATCCCGGCGAGCTGCGGCGCCCAGCGCTGCAGCTCGATCGCCGACACGTCGCGGGCGACGACGATCGTTCCCTCGGGAGGCTCGGACGAAGCGGCCAGCAGCCGGACCAGATTCGCCGCGGTCTGCTCGAGATCGGCGGCGCGCGCCCGCAGGTAGGGATCGGCGAGGTCGGCGAGCTGCGCCCCCGCCTCCCGGCCGGTCTCGCGAATCGCGTCGGCGAGCGAGCGGCCCCGAGCGAGACGGGCCCGGATTCCTTCTTCCCAGAGCGGGTCCGCCGCGAGCCCCTCGTAGACGACCCGCAGTTCCTCCGGCAGCGACGACGCGCCCCTGATGAAACGCTCGCGGGCCCGCTCGAAGTCGTCGAACGTTCCGTCCGACGCGAGCGCCGCCGCAGGCGACCAGAGCGGCCCGCAAGCGATCCCGGGAACGACGGCTACCCCTTTGCAGCGCACGACGCCCGACAACTTTCTGCCATCCGACGACACATGTGATGCAAAACGTAGCCGACCGCGAGAGAGTTGTCAATTCTGCGCGAAAACGAACAGAAACGAACAACCCGGCGCGAGCAAGCGGTGCGAACGATCAAAAACGCACCGCAAGCGAGAGCCCGTCAGGCTTCAGCCGGTGAGCGGAACGCGATCGGGATAGATCGGGCGGTTCACGATCGATTCCAACGACGCGACGTCGGCGGCGAGGGCGAGCGCGCAAAAGCGTTCGAAGCTCTCGCGTTCGGCCTGGCCTTCGGCGAAGCGCGCCGTCTTGCTCAGATCGACCTTGCCGGTGACCTCGCGGAAGCGGACGAAGCGCCCGTCGTCGTCGATCCCCGCCGAGACGAGCTCGCCTTCTTCGAAGATGCGCACCGCCGCGGCGACGGTCGAGCCGTCCGCCATCTCGATCTCGAGCGTGCGCGCCACGTCCTCGTAGCTCATGCGCAGCGCCTGCTCCGAGGCGAGCTCGCGCATGCCGCGATAGAGCTCGCGCAGCACCGCCAGCGACGGCGCGCCGCGCGCGATGATGAAGTCGTTGATGCGCCGGTCCGGCTCGCCGTAGAGCAGGTGGATGCGCGCGTCGAGGCCGTCGCGCCCGGCGCGGCCCGCCATCTGATTGAACTCGGTGAGGTCGAAGTTGAGGTGATAGAGCACGACGTCGCGCACGTCTGGCAGGTCGATCCCCTCGCCGAACGCCGAGGTCGCGACCACCACTCGCGCGGCCCCGCGCCGGAAGAGGTCTTCGACGACCGCGCGCTCGCCGGAGGGGACGCCGGCGTGATAGAACGCGACCTCGCCGCCCAGCGCCGCGCGCAGCCGGTCGGCGAGCTTCGTGACTTCCGCGCGCGAATTGCAATAGACGATCGCCTTGCCGGAACCGGCTAGCTCGCGCGCGAGATAGGCGAACTTGTCCTTGGTGTTGCGCGCGTCGACCAGGTGCAGATTCTCGCGGACGGTCGGATCGATCACCCAGGCGTCGACTCCGAGCGTTCGCCGGATCGCCGCGAACGCTTCGTCGCGAGCGGTCGCCGTCAGCGCGAGCACTTGCGGCGAGCCGAGCTCTTCGATCAGCCTTCCCAGCTCCGCGTAGGCCGCGCGGTGGCGCGACTCGTGGACGTGGTGCGCCTCGTCGACGACGACCAGATCGGGCCGGTTGCAGGCGCGCACGAACGTCTCGCGGTGATAGGTCGCGAACTCCGGCGTCGCCAGGATCACGTCCCACGCGCCTTCGGCCAAGGCCGCTTCGAGCTCGGCGCGCTCCTCGCCGTCGATCGCGCCGTTGGCGCGGAGAATGCGCAGCCCGAAGGCGTCGAGCCGGCGCGAAAGCGCCTCGTACTGATCGTTGGCGAGCGCGCGCAGCGGATAGAACACGAGCGTCTTGCGCCCTTCGTGCAGCGCGCGCTCGGCGGCCGGCAACTGAAAGCAGAACGATTTCCCGCGACCGGTCCCGAGCACCGCCAGCGTGTTCCGCCCGGCCTCGACGCGTTCCAGCACCGCCGCCTGCGACGGCCGGATCGGGCGCTCGCCGATCAGTGCGACGCGCAGCGCATCGGCGTCGCCGGAGGCGCGCGCCGCGGCGAGGCGCGGCCGCTCGCGCGCCGCGCGATGACGGCGTACGTGGATGTTGAGGCCGACGTTTTTCTCGCCGCCGCCGGTGACGCCGCCGACGGTCGCGGTGTAGCGTTCGCCGCGGTCGATGTTGGGCGCGATCCGGCGCGCGATCTCGCGCCGCAGGAAGCCGACGTGCAAGCGCCCGTAGCGCACTTCGACGGCGTTGGGGTCGTGCGGATTCTCGCGCGCCCGCACCAGCTCGAGCGGTTCGCCGGGGCTCAGCCCCGCGATCGCGTTTTGGCGGCCTTCGAACGAGACGCCGGCGACTTTCGTGAAGAACTCGCCGGCTTCGCCGATCGTGGCGTAGCGGTCGCGTTCGAGAAAGCGGTCCTTCTGCGCGAACAGCGCCTCGAGCTTTTCCGCGTCGTCGGCGGACGGTGCAGGCGGGCCGGCTCCGGGCTCGTCCTCGAAACGGGCGAGCAGCGCTTCGAAGGCGGCCTCCGAGGCGGTCGGCACGGGCAGCGCGCCGGAGCGCTTGGGCTTACTGCTCGTGCTTGACGATCGCCGGGTGCTCGCCGCCTTGACCGTCGACGTCGAGGTTGAGGTGGATCTCCTCGTGGCCGAGCGCGAGCTCCTCATCGTGCAGCCCGGACTCCTGCGCGTCGAGCGGATCGATCGTCTCGTGGAAAGGCTGCGGCGCGGCCGCGCCCGTGTCGTAGTCGCGCTCGGGGAGCGGTTCGGCAGCGCTGCCGTCGGAACGCTTGCGGCGGTAGCGGGCCGGACCGGTGCCGCTCTTGCGCGAGCCGGCCTTCTCCTTCTGGCGGCGCTCCTTGCGCGCGGCCACGACCGCTTCGCGCGACTTCGCCGCCGCCGCTTGGGCACGGGCCTCGGCGACCGTGCGCGGACGCTCGGGGGGCGCGTTGCGCAGCTCCTCGCGATGCTTGGCGGCGGCGGCGAGCTGGCGCTCGCGCAGCACGTCGACCAGCGGCGCGGAGTAGAAGATCGAGTGGTAGCCGCCCGAGCAGATGCCGACCAGCAGCGCGAAGGCGAAGTTCTGCAAGCTCGCGCCGCCGAAGGCGAGCAGCGCGACCAGCGTGATGACCACGGTCGCCAGCGTGTTGAACGAACGCGTCATCGTCTGCAGGATCGAGGCGTTGACGATCTTGGCGTAGGGCTCGCCCGCCATGACCTTCACGTTCTCGCGTATCCGGTCGAGGATGACGATCGTGTCCATGACCGAGTAGCCGATGACCGTCAGGACGGCGGCCAAAAACGCGTCGTCGGCGCGCTTGTCGGCGATCGCGTAGATGCCGATCATCATCGCCGCGTCGCGGACCAGCGCGATCACCACGACCAAGCCGAAGATGTAATTCCAGCCGAAGCGGAAGGCGATGTAGACGAACTGGATGCCGATCGCGATGACCAGCGCCTCGAGCGCCTTGATCAGATACTCTTTGCCCAGCGACGGCCCCACGGCTTCGATCTGCGACTCGCCGCGGTCGATCGCACCGACCGTGCCGAGCGCGCTCCACAGCTTGCCCGTGTTGTCGCCGAAATCGGTCTGGGTCGAGATCGTGAAGCGCTCGTCGGGCTGCGCGTCGGTCGTCTTGGCGATCGTGTTGACGTTGGCGTCGCTGACGCCGATCTCGGCCAGCGCCTTCTGCACCGCCGGGACCGTGGCCGGCTGCTGATACTTGACCGTGACGTCGGTACCGCCGGTGAACGAGAGGCCCAGGCGCAGCGCGTGCGAAGGCTGGAAGCCGCCGCCCGGCGCGTGCGTCGCGTGCCAGACGAGCGCGGCGAAACCGCAGAAGATGACCGCGTACGAGATCGTCGAGACGGTCTTGAACCAGGAGACGACGTTCCAATTCAGACGCCTGAAAAACATCGCGTCAGGCTCCGTAGATCTTCGGGTTGGTCGAGACGTCGTTGTCGACGAGCAAGTCCATGAAATAGCGCGTCACGAAGACCGCGGTGACCAGCGAGAAGGCCGTCCCCCAAAAGAGCGTGTAGGCGAAGCCCTTCACCGTCCCCGTCCCGAGCAAGAACAGGACGCCGGCGCCGACGATCGTCGTGAAGTGCGAGTCGAAGACCGCCGTGAAGGCGCGCTTGAAGCCGGTCTGCACCGCGGCGCGCAGCGTCTTCCCCGCCCAGAGCTCCTCCTTGAGGCGCTCGAAGATCAGGACGTTGGCGTCGACCGCCATGCCGACCGAGAGGACGAAGCCCGCGATGCCGGGGAGCGTCAGCACGGCCTTCACGCCGGCGAGCAGCCCGAGCAGCATCAGCACGTAGACGATCAGCGCAACGTCGGCCATGAGGCCGGGCAGCCGGTAGACGACCAGCATGAAGACCAGGACCAGGCCGAGCCCGACCATGGAGGCCCACAGCGACTTTTCGAGGTCGAGCTTGCCCAAGATCGGGCCGACGGTGTCGTTCTCGATCACGGTCACCGCGACCGGCAGCGCGCCCGCGTTGAGCTCGTTGGCGATGCGGGTCGTCTCCTGTTCGGTGAAGTTGCCGGTGATCTCGCCGTCGCTGGTGATGACGCCCTGAATCGTCGGCGCGGAGATGAACTTCTTATCCAGGAAGATGCCGAGCGGCTTTCCCATGCTCGCCTGGGTGAGCTGACCGAACTTGGCCGGGTCTTTGGTTTGGAAGTCGATCTTCGGCGCGCCGGCCTGATCGAATGCGGGCTGCGCCCCCTTGAGGTCGGCGCCCGAGTAGACGACGGGCCCCGAATCCTTGTACGCCCCGTTCGGGTCGTCGGCGTAGGCTTTGTCGCTCTCGGCGCGCTGGGCGACCGCCTGCGGAACGATCTTGAAATCGAGCTTGGCGACGTCCTTGAGCGTCCGGACCGCTTCGTCCGGGTTCTTCACATTGGGCAGCTCGACCAGGATCCGGTCGTTCCCGACCGGAGTGATCACCGGCTCGGCGACGCCCAGGCCGTTGATTCGGTTCTGAATGACCAGCTCGACCTGATTCTGGATCTGCGAGGTGATCTGCGGGATCTCGGGCGAGGAGTTGAGCTGAAGAAGCACTCGCACTCCGCCCTGGAGATCCAGACCGAGCTTGATCTTGTTCTGGATCGGCAGGATCAGGTACAAGCACAGGGCGACCGTGCCGAGCACCGACGCACCCTTGAACCAGGGTTTGAGTCGCAACCACATAGAGAAAATGCCACGCCCGCGGGAGGGGAGAACCCGCGTATTGTAGCAGGGTCGTTCCACCCCGTCAAACCGCTTGGCGGCGTCTCTATCCAAGTATTCGCTGCGCCACAGGGAGGCCGGCTTCTATGGACGCTAAGACCGTGGACGCTGGGTTGCTGCAGTCGCGCTATCGGCTCACCAGACAGCGCGCTGCCGTGTTGCGCGCGCTCGGCGACGGCGCGCATCTCTCCGCGGAGACGGTCCTCGAGAGGGTCCGCAGCGAGCTTCCCGGGGTGAGTCTGGGCACGATCTACCGCAGCCTCGACATCCTGCGCGAGATCGGGTTGGTTCAGGTCTTTTCGTTCGGGGGCAGCGCGGCGCGCTACGAGGCGACGATCGAAAAGCACCATCATCTCCTCTGCACCAAGTGCCGGGAGCTGACCAACGTTCACGCCGACGGCGTCGCAGAGATCGCCGGCGAGCTCGCGGGCCGCGCGGGTTTTCGCGACGCCGACTACGCGCTGACGATCTTCGGGCTCTGCGCCGCCTGCGCGGAGGCCGGCGCGCTGTAGGGCTGCCGAGCTAACTCGCCAGCGCCGCGGCCGGCGGGGGACGGTCGAGCACGAGCGCGGGCCGCAGCTCGAGCTCGGGCGGCAGTTCGCCGTAGGCGAAGACGTCGAGCCGCAGGCCGAAGCGCGCCAGGAACTCGGCAAGCGCGGGCCGCAGCGCCGCCGTGCAGACGAGCGAAGCGCGTTCGCGCGGCAGACGGGTCACGTACTCGGCGGCGACCGCGCGCAGGTGGAGCGCGATCTCGGGCCGCGGCGTGAGGTTCCCCTCGCTCAGCCAGGACTGGAGGTCCGCCTCGAACTCGGGCGCCACGACCAGCGGCTCGAGCCGCGCCAGGCCGCGGCGGCGGAGCTGGAGGGGCACGATCCTGCGCCGGACGGCTTCGGCCAGCTCGCGCGGGTCGCGCGTCGCCGCCGCGGCGTCGACCAGCGCCTCGAGGGTCGCGACCGCGTCGCGCGGCCAGACCCGCTCGCGCAGCAGCAGCTCGAAGGTCCGCTGCACGCAGCCCAGCGGCAGCCCCTCCGTGCCGATCTCCTTGACCAGCGAAGGGACGGCGGCCCGCAGGTGCTCGAGCAGCGTGTGCAGCTCCTGCCGCCCCAGCAGCGCCGCGGCGTGCGTCCGCGCCGCCTCGGCCAAGTGCGAGCCGATGACCGAGACCGGGTCGAAGACGAGCGCCCCGGCCCCGGCCGCCTGCGCGCGCGCCGCCGGGGCGAGCCAGCAGGCCGGCATCCCGTAGACGGGTTCGCGCACGCGCTCGCCGCCGAGCCGCTCGAGGACCGCCTCGTCGGCGACGGCCAGGACCGCGTCGAGGCGCAGCCGCCCCTCGCCGGCTAGCGCGTCGCGGACGCGGATCGCGTAAGTGTGCGGATCGCGGGCCAGGTCGTCGCGCAGCCGCACCCCCGGCAGGACGATCCCGATGTCGCTCGCGAGCGCCCGCCGCACTTCGCCGATGCGGTCGAGGAGCTGCTCGGCGACCGGCGGCAGGAGGAGCGCGCCGAGCTCGGCCCCGACCTCGATCGCCAGCGCGTCGACGCCGACCAAGCCGAGCGCCATCTCCGGGCGGCGGATCGCGGCCCGGCGCGCCGCCGCGTGGGCCGCCTTGGCGGCCTCGGCGCGGGCCGTCAGGCGCCGGCGGGCAAACCCTGAGAGCGCGAACAGCCCCGCGCCCAGCAGCCCGAAGAGCGGGCGCGGAAGCGCCGGGACGAGCGCCAGCACGAGCGCGAACACGCCCGCCGCGCGCAGCACCTCGGGACGTTCGAGGAGCTGCGCCGCCAAGTCGACGCCGAGCGAGCCGTCGGCGGCGACGCGGGTGACCATCAAGCCCATCGAGACCGAGAGCAGGAACGCCGGCAGGGTCGTCAGCAGCGCGTTGCCGACGGAGAGGATCGCGAAGGTCTGGAGCGCGTCGAGCGGACTCATCTCGTGGTAGGCGATCCCGACCACGACGCCGCCGAGCAGGTTGAGGACGACGATCACCAGCGCCGCGATCGCGTCGCCTTTGACGAACTTGCCCGCGCCGTCCATCGCGCCGAAAAAGTCTGCTTCCTTCTGCACGAGCGCGCGCTTGCGGCGCGCCGCCTCGGCGTCGAGCATGCCGGCGTGGACCTCGGCATCGATGGCCATCTGCTTGCCGGGCATCGCGTCGAGCGTGAAGCGCGCGGCCACTTCCGCGACGCGCTGCGAGCCCGAGGCGATCACGATGAACTGGATCGTCACCAGGATCGCGAAGACGATCAGCCCGACCACGAGGTTGCCGCCCACGACGAACGCTCCGAAGGCGGGGATGAGCGCGCCGACGCCGCCTTCGAGGTGGCCCTGCGTGAGGATCAGCCGCGTCGCCGAGACGTCGAGCGCGAGGCGGAAGAGCGTCGCGATCAGCAGCGCCGGGGCGAACGCGGCGAACTCGAGCGGGTCGGAGACCGTGATGCTGACGAGCAGCACGACGCCCGAACCGAGGATGTTGACCGCGAGCAGCGCGTCGAGCAGCGCCGGCGGGAGCGGGACGAGCAGGATCGCGACGATCGAGAGCACGATCGCGGCGAAGCCGTAGGTCGCGGCTTTCGGGTTCATCGCAGCGCGCCCGCGCGCAGCAGCGAGGCGACGATCGCGGCGACGGCGGCGTAGGCCGCAGGCGGGATGAACTCGCCGACGCCGGCCGTGGCCAGCAGCGAACGCGCCAGCGCGACATTCTCGACGACGGGGATGCGCAGTTCGCGGGCTCGCCGTTTGACCGCCTGCGCTCCCTCGCCGATCGCGCGGACGAGCACGCGCGGCACGGCGACTTCGGGCGGACGGTACTCCAGGGCGATCGCGACGTGCGCCGGATTGGCGACCACGAACGCGGCCTGCGCGAGCTTCACCGCCGAGCCGCGCACGAGCGAGCGATGCCGCTGGCGGCGCCGGCCGCGCAGCAGCGGATCGCCTTCGCTCTGCTTGTGGTCCCGCCGGAGCTCGTCGAAGGTCATGCGCAGGCGGCGCCGCCACTTGGCGCGTTCCAGCACGACGTCGAGCGCCGCGAACGCGGCGCCGACGGCGAGCGCACCGGCTAGGACCCCGCGCGCGCCGCTGCACCCAAGGGCGGCGAGCGCATCGGGCGAAGCCGCGTTCGCGCCGAGCGTCGCGCGCACGGCCGGCACGAGCGCGCCCGACACGCAGGCCGCGACCACGATCGCCTTGGCGCCGGCGAGCGCGGCGTCGCGCGAGAACATCCGCTTCAAGCCCTCGCTCGGATCGAGCTTCTTCCAGGCCGGGGACGGCAGCTTGAAAGTGATTCTGCCGGCTTGCGCGCAGGCGGCGAGGGCCGCGCCGCCCAGCCCCGCGAGCATCGTGCCGAGCGCGCCGGCCGCGAGCACGGCGTAGGGCAGCGGCGAGAACCGCTCGGGCCGCGCCGCAGCGAACAAGGCGGCCCGCGCCGCGCCTGCCAGCGGAGAGAGCGCGGCGCCGAGCGCCAGGCTCGAGCAGGTCAGCGCGGCGACGGCGCCGAGCTCTTGCGAGCGGGCCGCGTCGCCTTCGCGCCGCGCGCGTTCGAGACGGTTCGGCGTCGCTTCGAAGGGCTTCTCGGCCTCGGCCATGCTGCGACGCTAGCGCGAACGCGTTATGCCCGCGCGTCCGGAGTGTTGCCGCGGCGCGAGCCGGACCGCTACCGGCCGCGCAGCGCCGAGAGGTCCATCCACGGCTGCGCGGCCGCCGGGAGCACGGAGGGCAGCGCGGCGAGCGTGGCCAGCAGCACGCAGGCGAAGACGACCGGAAAGGCCAGCGTGAAGGTCGAGAAGCGCGGCACGACGCGCGCGATCGCGGCCAGCGCGAGCTGCGCGACGAACGCGACCGCCAGCGCCGGGCCCGCCACGAAGAGCGCCGCGCGCAGCAGCGTCGCCGGCAGCGTCAGCGCGAACGTCTGCAGGGCGGCGCCGCGCAGCAGCGCGCCCGGCGGCAGCGCCGCGAAGGTCTGCGCGAACGCGGAGAGCGCCACGCGGTAGCCGCCCGTCACGAAGAAGCCCGCGGCCAGCGCGAGCGACCAGAGGCGGCCGAAGCCGGCGCCGGCGGCCACGTTCGCGCTTGGCACGCTCGCCCGGATCCCCACGTAGTCGTCGAGCGCGCGCCCTCCGGCATACGCGCCGTCGTAGAGCATCGCCGCCGCCGTCCCGATCGCCGCGCCCAAGGCCAGCTCGGTCACCACGGCCGGGAGGAAGCGCCCGGGCGCGACCGCGCCGCCCGCGGGTGCGAGCGCCGCCGCGAGCGCGAGAGCGAACGCGGCGCGCACCGGCGCCGGCACGTCGGGATGCGAAAACCCCGGCGCGCGAAAAACGAAGCCCGCGCAGCGCGCGAAGATCAGCCAGAAGGCGTCGTGCGGCACCTCACGCGGCGTGGGCGATCGCCGGCAGCGCGCCGGCCGCGTCGCGCAGCAGCGCGGCGCACAGCCCCAAGCCGAAAGCGCCGAACAGCGCGACCATCAACCCGACGACGAGCATCTTGGGCAGGAGCGTCAAGGTCTGCTCCTGCACTTGCGTCGCCGCTTGGACGACGGCGACCAGCGTGCCGACCGCGGTCGCCGCGATCAACACCGGAAAGCAGAGGATCGCGGCGACGACGAGGGCTTCGCGGACGATCGAAGCGAGCGCGGCCATGGGCCGATGCTACGACACGTCCGTTGCGCCGTTGCGACGCGGAGGTTACGCGCTGGCGAGTTCTTGGAACGAGCGCGAGGCCAGCAGGGCGGAGACGACCGCGCGCGTCGCCGGCGATTGGTTGAGCGTGTAGAAGTGGATCCCCGGCGCGCCGCGCGCCAGCAGATCGGCGCACTGCAGCGCCGTGTAGGCGACGCCGAGCTGCACCACGGCCTCGGGTTCGTCGCGCCTCGCTTCGAGCTCCGCCAGCAGACGCTCGGGGATCCGCGCGCCGCACATCTTGGTCATGCGCGCGATCTGCTCGTAGTTGGTGATCGGCATGATGCCGGGGACGATGGGAACGCCGATCCCCGCCGCGCGCGCCGCCCGCACGAACGCGAAGTACGCCTCGTTGTCGAAGAAGAGCTGCGTCACCAGGAACTCCGCGCCTGCCCGCACCTTCTCGCCGAGCGCGGCCAGATCGGCCTCGGGGCTGGGCGCCTCCGGGTGCTTTTCGGGGTAGGCGGCGCCGGCGACGGTGAAGGGGAACTCCGCCGCGATCAGCGCGGTCAGCTCGGAGGCGTAGCGGAGACCGCCGGGCGTCGGGACGAAGCGCTCCTCGCCTTTGGGCGGATCGCCGCGCAGCGCCAGCACGTTCTCGATCCCCGCCGCCTGCAGCTCGCGCAGGACGTCGCGCAGCTCGTCCCGAGTGCGCCCGACGCAGGTGAGGTGCGCCATCACTTCGACCTCGAGCTCCGCTTTGATGCGCTTGGCGACTTCGATCGCACGCGCCCGGTTGGAGCCGAGCGCCCCGTGCGTCACCGAGACGAACGTCGGCTCGAGCACGCGCAGCGCCGCGACCGTGCGCAGCAAGCTTTCCACGCCGTCGTCCGTCTTGGGGGGAAAGAACTCGAAGGAAAAGTTGACGCGGCGGAGCGGGAGCAGCTCGCTGATTCTCATCCTGCGAATCGGGTTTCGGCGCTCGCACCCCGGAATGCCCCCTGAACGCGCACGCAGTTCCGCCCTGCGGCCTTCGCGCCGTAGAGCGCGGCCTCGGCGCGCAGGCAGAGCTCGCTGCTTTCGCTCGTGGGATAGTCGTCGGTCGAAGCGACCCCGATGCTCACGGTCACGACGGGCAGGCGCGCTCCCTTGCCGTGGACGATGCTCCGGCGTTCGACTCCGCGCCGGATCCGTTCGGCGACCGCGATCGCCCCGGGCTCGTCGGTCTCGGGAAGGAGGACCGCGAACTCCTCGCCGCCGACCCGCGAGGCGCTGTCGCCGGGGCGCCCCAGCATCGATCGAATCACGTCGGCGACGCTGACGAGTGCCGAGTCGCCGGATTTCTCACCGAGTTCGTCGTTGTAGCGCTTGAAGTCGTCGACGTCGATCATCAGCAGCGAGAGCTGCTCGCCGGCCCGTTGCGCGCGCCGCAGGTCGTCGTCGAGCGCAAGCATGAAGCCGTCGCGGTTGAGCAGCCCCGTCAGGGCGTCGGCGACCGACGCCTCGTAGCTGAGCTCGTTGCGAGCGGTGAGCCGGCGCAGCACCCGGTCGGTGTTATAGAGGAGGACCAGCAGAAGCGCGCTCGTGGCGACGAACCAATCGATCCGCGAAAAGAACCAGCCGAGCGAATACCTCGTATCGGCGCTCAAGTTCGTCAAGAACGTCTCGCACATCATCGCCAGCACGCCCACCGCGAGCCAGAGGTGAACGATCCGCCGCTGGCGCGCCAAGCTGCCCAGCACGATCAGCGTGGCGAGGTTCAGCAGCAGGATGCAGGCGGCGACGAGCTCCTGCCACGGCGACAAGAAGTGCCCCGCCGTCATGGCCGCGGGCAGCACGCCGGGGTAGCGAGCTCCGATCAGAACGGCGCCGACCGCATACAGCGCGACCAGGATCGCGGGAACGGCGACGACCCGCTGCTGGAGCGAGGTGCGGGCGCTCGACGCGGAGCGCTCCGCCAGGGCGAAGGCCAGGACCATCACGAGGAAGGCGCCCCGCGCGTTGAAGTAGAGCCACGGCGCGGTCTGCTCCCCGGCGAGCCCCTGCTCGTTCAAGAAATGCGGCATCGCCAGCAAGTGCGCGGCATCGAGCAGGGTCAGCACGGCATAGGCGAGCGTCAGAGCGCCGAGCGGTGCGTGGAGCGACGCGCGATACTGGCTGAGCAACAGCACGACGGTCAACAGTTCGGCGCACACCGCGATCGCGCCGATCGCCGGAGCGAATGCTTCGAACTCGCCGACGCGGTAGCTCCCGAACGGAACGGCGACCAGGCTGAGCGCGAGGACGGCGATAGCGACGCTCCAGGCGATCCGTATCTGCCCGGCGTCCGCTTCCGAGTAGGCGATGTTGTCCCGGTAGGGCATCCTCGTGAAGGTCCCTCTCAGCAGCCCGACCGTCCGTCCGGCCGCTTTTCCAGTTATCGGCTGCGAGCGGCGCCGCTTGCATCGGCTTCGCGAAGCGCGCCTGGCCGTTAACGGAAACTTGACAGGACGCCGCCGCACACGAGCGCCCAGCCGTCGACCATGACGAAGAGCAAGAGCTTGCACGGCAGCGAGACGATCGGCGGACTGAGCATGAACATGCCCAGCCCCATCAAGATCGAGGCGACCGCCAGATCGATTGCGACAAAGGGCAGATACAGCGCGAACCCGATCGCGAAGGCGCTGCGCAGCTCGCCGACGACGAACGCGGGGAGCAGCACGTCGGCCGGAGCGCGCGCGGGATCGCGCCGCCCCACGCGGGCCAGCCGCTCGAACAGCGCGAGATCCTTGACCTGCGTTTGACGCAGCATGAAGCTTCGCAGCGGCGCGAAGCCGCGCTCGAGCATCGCGCTCTGCGAGAGCGCGCCGCGCGCGTACGGCTCGAACGCTTCGTGCGAGATGCGCTGCAGCGTCGGCGTCATCACGACGAAGGTCAGAACGAGCGCGAGCCCGGTGAGCACGGCGTTCGGCGGCAGGGACGAGGCGCCGATCGCCGAGCGCACGAGCGAAAGCACGACGACGATGCGCACGAACGAGGTCGTCGTCACGACGAGGAAGGGAACGATTCCGAGCAGCGTCAGGCCGGTCAAAACGTCGAGCGGCAGCCCGGGACGGCTCTGGTGCGCGAGCGAGACCAGGCTCTCCACTAGGGGCGCGGCGTCCTGCGCGCGAGCACTTCGGTCAGGCGAACGCCGAAGCGCTCGTCGATCGCCACGACTTCGCCGCGCGCGACCAGCCGCCGGTTGACCAGCACGTCGACGGGCTCGCCGGCGGCGCGGTCGAGTTCGACGATCGAGCCTTTCCCCAGCTTGAGCACGTCGCCGACGCGCATCGTGCAGCGGCCCAGCTCGACGGTGACGCCGAGCGACACGTTCATCAAGAGGTCGAGGTTCCGGCCGTCGCTCATGCCGCCGGCTTCCCGCCGTCGGCTTCGAAGACGAGCGCGCTGCGTCCGTCACGCAGGCCGCAGGCACCCCGTCCGAAGACGACTTCGCCGAAGCGCAGCAGGCCCGCGGCACCGAGCGGCGTCTCGAGCTTGAGCGTCGAGCCCTCGGCGAGCCGCGAGAAGCCGCGAACGCCGAGCGTGCCGCAGGCGAACTCGACGGCGCCTTCGAGCTCGACGTCGGCGAGATCCTCGAGGCCCAGACGCTCGCCGACCTGCTCGAGCGGATCGCACGTCAGCGCGAAACCGATCGCCGCCCGCTGCGCTCCGGTCGTGCGCACTTCGAAATAGGTCGTGAGGTCGCAGGCGGCGCGTTCGCTCGACTCGCGCGTCACCGGCCCGAGCGTCCCGCACAGGCTCGCGCAAAGCGGGACGAGGGCGCCGACGATGCGCTCGAGCGTCGCCTGCTCGATCTCCGAGAGCGACGCGCTCTCGGGGCGCTGCGGCTCCTTGAAAGCGAGCGCCGCCAAACGGCGCGCGTCGGCCGGGCGAACGATGACGAAGCCGTCGCAGAGGCGTCCCCGGACGCGCCGGACGAACGCGTTCTCGAGCAGCACGCGCCGCTCGCCGGGCCCCGGGATCGCCGGCTCGAGGAGCTCGACCTCGAGCTCCGCGGCGAGCAGGCGCCCGAGCTGCTCGCGCACGCCGTTGGCGACGAGACAGGCTGCCGAGAGCGGCAGCGTCGAGCGGCATGCGAAGCGCGCCTGCCGCAAGCTGCGTCCGTCCGCGAGCGCGAGCGGCGGGCCGAAGGCGAGCGCGGCGATCATTTGAGCAGATCCAGCGTCGTCTTCTCGGTCCCCAGCCGCGCCATGTGCTCCGCCTGCAAGGCTTCGAACGCGAGGTACGCTTCCTGCAAGCGCTGCAGGCCGGCGGCCGGATCGATGCGCCCGCGGTCGCGCGCGTTCGTCGTCAGCGGCGCGAACGTTCCGTCGGCCGGGACGCCGACGAACACCGGGACGCCCGCGGGAGCCGCGACGTGCGTCGCGTCGAGACGCACCGGCTGCGTGCCCGCGGGGAGCCTCGCGAGCGCCAGACGGCCGAGCGCGACGCGCTCGCTGCGGCGTTCGCCGCCGCGCGGATCGACCGTCGTCCGCAGGTATGAGACCGTTCCGTCGGCGCCGATGCGCGGATCGGCGACCCGTCCGAGAGCCGCGTCGACCGGGTCGACGCGCAGCGGCGCCGGCGGGCCGCGCCGTTCGCCCAGCGTGAACCCGAGCGCCGCACTGCCGTCGGCCGCGCGCAGTTCGCCGCCGGTTAAGCGGAACGAGCCGTCGCGGCTCAGGCGTGCGCTCGCGCCGGAACCGGCGCTGACGAAATACGCACCCTCGGGTGCGACGACGGAGAGTGGATCGAGGCTCGGCGTGCGCTGCGGAGCGCGCGCCGCCGCGTCGTCGGCGCGCGGCTCGAAACCCGGCCGGAAGGCCTCGAGCAGATCCTGCTCGCGCGCGCCGATGCGCGCGAACGCGGCGGCGATGGCCGGATCGATCATGCGCAGCCGTCCTCGACGCCGAGCGCGCGGACCGACGAGCGGACCGATTCGCCACGCGAGCGCAGGTGCACGTCGGCGCAGGCGAGCGCGCGCCGCACCAGATCGACGTGGCGCGGCGCGCACAGCGCGAGCACGTGCAGCGTCGGGCCGTCGCGGCGCACCAGGACCTGCACGCGCGCGCCGTCGAGCCCGAAGGCGAAGGAGGCGCGGACCGGCGGATAGCTGCAGGCCACGGCGCGCTCGGCGACCGCGGCGGCGCGCACCCGCTCGCGCGCCGGACGGTTCGCCTGCGCTGCGCCGGGCGGCGCCGCGCCGCGTGCGCCGGCGGCGGCAGGCCCCTGCGCGCGCGGGCCCGCCGCCGCGCGCGGGGCCGAGGCGGGCGGCTTGACGGGGGCCGCGCCCGCACGCGCATCGTTCGTCTTCGCGCGGCGGCGTTTCGCCCCCGGAGCCTTCGCGTCGGAGGCGAGATGCAGCGCGGAGAACCACGCCTGCGAGAGCGAACGGCTGTCGATATACGGCAGCCGCAGCCGGATGACGCCGATGTTGCGCGTCGCGTTCACGCTATCCTCACTCATGGTGAGGCGACTATAGCGCGCGCTTCATGCCGCGAGATAACGGCACCGTTATCCCTTCGTGAACCGCGCCGCGGCACTCTCTCTGCGGCCTAGTCCCGATTGCTTCCGTCGTCGAAGGCCGCGCTGCGTTCGAGATAGAGCGCGTTCTGCGCTTCGTCGAGCGTCACCACGAAGTTCTTGAGCAGGCCGAGGCCGACGTTCCCCGCGTCGAAGCGGTCGGCGAAGGCGCCGCGCGTGGCGAGCATCACGTCGGTCTCGCTGTGATAGATCTGGATGCTGCCGAAGTCGAGCTCGTCGAGCACCGTGCGGTAGGACGAGGTGGCGCCGCCGATGCCGTAGCTGCGCCGGTTCGTGGCGCTGTAGGCGACCACGCCGGGGTGCGCCTCGACGAACGGCCGGTAGAGCAGCAGTTCCGCAGCGTTCCCCGTGTCCAGGATGAAACGCGCCTCGACGGAGCCGTTGACGCGCAGGCGCGTTTCGGGAAGCGCGCGATCGGTCTCGAGCGCGAGCCGTTCGCCGCTCGACGTCAGGCTGCCGGGCGGCCCGAACGTCATGCTGCCGCCGGGCTGATCGATGCGGACCGCGGCCGCCGCGAAGAACGGATAGCCCAGGATCCCGTCGATGCGGAAGGCGCCTTCCGTCGACGAACCGAGATCGAGCGTCGTCACGACGAGGTCGCGCAGCTTGCCGCCGCCGACGTCGAGCTCGGGCAGACGCGCGACTTGCAGGCCGCCGGTGCGCGCGGCGCCGCTGGCTTCGAGCGCGCCCTGCTGCACGAGCCCGAGCGTTTTCGCGACGCGGCGGTCGATGACGATGTTCTCCGATCCCGAGTCGAGCAAGAAGTTGAACTTACGGCCGGCGATCGTGACCGGCGCGTAGACGTGGCCGTCGACGTAGGACAAGCGCACGCTCTCGGGCGCGCCCATCTCGATGCGCCGTCCGGCGAGCGGCGCGAAGACCGCCGCGTCGACCGGGCGGCCGAGGGTCAGCGACGCGGTGCGCTGCACGACGTCGAAGGCGCGGTCGCCGTCGGAGACGACGGCCCGGAACGGAAAGCGGTGACCGCCGGCCGTCCGCCAGTCGGAGAGATCGATCGTCGTGCGTCCGTCGTCGTCGTCGTAGGCGACGCGCGCGGGCAGCCACGTTCGCGCGTCGAGATAGAGGGTCTCCGTCTCGCCGCCTTCGGCCGTGACGTCGAGCGCGTAAACAGGCCGGCCCTCCAGCACGGTGCGTCCCCGCGCCGCGCAGCGTTCGGGTGCTGCGGCGAAGTCGCCGGAATCGATGAAGCGCTGCGTCCGCGCGCGCCGCAGCAGGATGCCGGTCAGCTCGCGCGCCGCACCGTCGCTCGCGAACCAGACGCGCGGCCCGAGGCGGAGCGTCGTCTCCGCGCGCGGTCCCAAGCTCTGGTCGTCGCGTTCGCGTTCGCCGTCGAGCCAAGTGTGGAAAGTGCCGCTCATCCCCGCGCCCGACAGCGTCCCGCTCGCCTCGAGCTGATCGGCGCGCGGGCTGCCCGGATCGGCGAGGGCGCGGGCCGCGTTCTGCAAGACCGCTCGCAGGTCCAGCGGCGGCGCGGCCGCCCTCGGCGCAGCCGCCGCCGGCGCGAACGCCGCCGCCAGCGTGAAGCTAAGGATGACCGCCGCGGACATTCTGTGCCGGATCGTAAGCATCTCCAACGCCGAGCGCCGCCGCGGTCGAAGGCACGAGCTGCATCAGCCCCTGCGCCCCGGCCGGCGAGGTCGCCCTCGGGTCGAACCCGGATTCGTTCGCGACGATCGCTTCGACGAGTGCCGCGCCGACGCCGCTCAGCGCGGCTCCAAGAGCGCGGCCACCGAGCGCAGCGAGCGCAGCGTCTCCTCCGGCGTCGACGGCTCGCGCTGGCGCAGAAAAGCCTGCATGGCGGGCTCGGCGGCGACGGCTCGGCCGAGTTCACCCTCTTCGCCGGCAAAGCCCAGGGCGCGCAGCTCCTTGCTTTCGTGCAGCCGCGCCAGCGCCGCCCGGAAGGCCTGCGCGTCGAGCCGATGGCGCGGACCGGCCACGGCGTTCATCGTGCGGCTCGCGCTCGCCAGCACGTCGATCGCGGGATGGTGGCCCGCGCGCGCCAAGTCGCTCGCCAGCACGAGGTGACCGTCGAGGAGCGAGCGCGCGGCGTCGGAGAGCGGCTCGCGCTCGTCGCCGCCGTCGGAGAGGACCGTGGCCAGCAGCGTGATCGAGCCGGCCGCCGCGTTTCCGGCCCCTTCGAGATAGCGCGCCAGCTCGGCCCAGACGCCGGGCGGATAGCCTCCGCGTCCGACCGGCTCGCCGAGCGCGACGCGCGCTTCCCGCAACGCGGCGGCGTAGCGCGCCAGACTGTCGAGGACGAGCACCACGTGCAGGCCGCGCCGGCGCAGCGCGATCGCCTGCGCCAGCGCGACGTCGGCGGCGCGCACGCGCTCGGCCGCGCTGCGGTCGCTCGTGGCGCAGACCACGGTCGTGCGGCGGTCGACGCGTTCGAGCCAAGCCTGCGCTTCGCGGCCGCGCTCGCCGACGAGTCCCAGCACGACCGCATCGCCCCGGGCGCCGGCGGCGATCGTCTCGAGCAGGGTCGTCTTGCCGGCGCCGGGCGCGCCGAAGATGCCGACGCGCGCGCCGCGACCCAGCGTCAGGAGTCCGTCGATCGCGCGGATCCCCGTCCAGAACGGCGTGTCGATCGCGCGGCGCTCGTGCGGGGCCGGCGCGGCGCAGCGCGTCACGGGCAGGCGCGTTCCGCGCACCGCCCCGCGCTCGTCGAGCGCGCCGCCCGCCGCGTCGAGCGCGCGGCCGAGGGCGCCGTAGCCGAGGACGCAGTCTAAAGCTTCGGCGGCGATCTCGACGCGGTCGCCGACCGCGATCCCGAGCAGCGGCCCGAACGGCGCGATCGAGACGCGGGCCCGTTCGACCGCGGCGACCCGACCGGCGACCAGCGCACCGGAGGACGCCCGCACGAAAACGCCGTCGCCGACGCGCGCGCGCGGCAGCGCGGCGAGGACCGTCTCGCCGAGCGTGCGCACGACGCAGCCGGCGCCGCGCGCGATCACGCCGCGCCCGCGGCTTCCTCGAGCGCGCGCCGCACCCGAAAAGCGAAGCGCGATTCGAGCTCGCCGTCGCGAACTTCGACGACGAGATCGCCGGGCTCGAGCGCGGGATCGGCGCGAACCGGCAGGTCGAGCGCGACGCGCTGCGCGTCCTGCGGCGCGAGCACGAGCGCCAGCGGCTCCTGCTCCGCAAACGCTTGCAGCGCGCGGCTCGCGAGCGCGGCGATGTCGGGCGGCGCCAGCCTCAGCTCGCGCGCCAGCACCTCGTGCGCCAGCGAGTCGAGGAGCCGCCGCCAGGCGCGCTCGTAGGCCTCGAGCGCGGCGAGCCGCATCAAGGCGAGCTCTTGCACGGTTTCGGCGTGCGGCGGCTCGGCACGGCGCGGCTCGAACTCGCGCGCGGCGGCGGCGGCCGGGGCAGGCGCGGCGGCGGCGGGAGCCGCAGACGTGCGCGGCTCGGCGGGACGGGACGCCGCGCGCACGAACGCGGCGAGCGGGATGAAGCGCTCATCCACGGCGCAGCAGCGTCTCGCAGTCGGGGACGACGGGCGCCGCCGCGCGGGCCATCCGCTCGACGATCGCCGCGCGCTCTTCGGGCGGGTAGAGTTCGAGCACCGCCGTCGCCGTCGCCGCCGGAAGCGCGCTGATGATCGCGGCGGCCGTGTGCGGCGGTTCCTTTTCGAGCGCGCCGCGCACTTGCGCAGGTGCGAAGCCGGCGACGGCGTGCGTCACCTTGCGGATCGAGCTCCGCCGCGCGAACGCCTCGAGCACGGCGGCGAGCGGCCCGGCGCCCCAGCGTCCGGCGGCGAGCAGCGCGCCGGCGAGCAGCAGCGTCGGCAGCAGCTCGGCGAACGCTCCGAGCGCGACGGCGTAACGCGGCGCGAACGCGAGCGCCGGCGCTTTGGCGAAGGCGACCTCCTCGACCGAGAGCGTGTCGCCCCGGCCGGGATCGACGCCGAGCGTCGCGACCGCGAGCGAGCGGATCGCGGCGAGATCGAGACGGCGCGCGGCATCCACGAAAACGGCGACCGAGATCCGCTCGAGCCGCCCCGCCGGAACGTCGATGCGCTCGTCCTGAACGTCGCTGCCGCGGTCCTCGCTGGCGTGCAGCCGCGCGTATTGCTTGCCCGCGCTCTGATAATGCTCTTGCAGTGTCGTCGTCCCGATCGCCCGGCTCCCCAGCGGCTTGCGCACGATCTCGCGAACTTCGCGGGTGCGCGTGTCGTAGGCGGCGCGCACGCGGACGATCGTCGCGCCCTCGCCCAGCGCCTGGTCGAGCGCCGACTGCAGCGACTGCTGCAGAGCTTGCGACTCGTCGGCGGCCGGCACGGACGCCTCGTCGCTCAGCGCGAGCCCGCGGTCGTCGACGACCGCGACCCGCTTGGGATCGAGCCCCGGGACGCCGGCCGCGACGAACTGCCGTATCCCTTCGACCGTGCGGCGTGCGAGCGCCGCCCCGGGCTGCAGGCTGATGCGGACGGACGCGCTCGCGTCGTGCGCCGGCTCGTCGGCATACGCGGCGTCGCGCGCCGGCGCGACGATGACGCGGGCGTCGGCAACCCCCTGCAGGCCGCGCAATCCGGCCGCGAGATCGGCGGCCAAACCTTCGCGCTCCTGCGCGTCGAGCACCGACTGCGGCGTCAGCGGCCCGGCCTTGGCGAGCACCTCGCTCGAACTCTCGAGGTGCGGGTGCGGCACGCCGGCGAGCGAGAGCCGCAGCAGCAGCTCGTTGCGGCGCTTGAGGTCGACGCGAACGTTGTCGGGTACGGCGACGAAGGGGACGTTCCACTCCGCCAGCAGCTCGACGACCTCCGTGACCTGCTCGGGCCGCAGCGGCGCGGCGAAGAGGGCGACGCGCGTGTCCCGTTCGAGGGCGGCGGCCGCGGCCAAAGCCAGCCCGGCTGCGAGCGCGACCAGGCAGAGCGCGAGCCGCTGCGGCTTGCCCAGCCGGCGCCAGCGTTCCAGCAGCGCGGCCACCGGCTACACCTGCATGCTCATGATCGCCGTGAGCGCCTGGACGCCGCGTGAGGCGGCGGCCGTCGCCAGCGAGAGCGCCACGTCGGCCTGGGCGCGCTCGAGCACCATCTCCTGCAGCCCGCCGCGGCCCTGCGTGAAGGAGCGCTCGGCGCGCTCGGCCCGCTCGAGCGCCCCGCCGGCATCGTCGAGCGCGCGTTCCAGCGCGCCCGCAAAGGACGAAGCGTCGCCGCCCGGCGCGAGCGGAGCATCGGGAACCGGCGCGAGCGGAGCATCGGGTTCCGGCGCGGGCGCGAGCGGCGCGGCGGGGACGAGCGGCTCGACCGTCATAGCCGGCCGAGATCGATCGTGCGTTCGGCGAGCCGCTTCCCGACGTCGAAGACCGATCAAAAGGATACAATTCGGCAAGTAGCCAACCTCAACCGCATGGATCGCATATATACGGTAGCCCTGTACGCGAGAGTGAGCACCTCGGCCCAGGCCGACCGAGACCTGTCGGTGCCTGAACAGCTCGAGCGGCTCCGCGACTTCTGCCGGAATCGCGGCTACCGAGTCGTCCGCGAGTTCACGGACGAAGGCATCTCGGGCGGGAAGCAGGCGGCCCGCAAGGGCTTCCAGGCCATGCTGCGCGAGGGCCTCAAGAGGCCAGCCGCGTTCGACGTGGTGCTGACGCGCGACCTCGCCCGGTTCGGGCGGGGTGACGAGGACGCACCGAACCGGGCCAAGCTCCGCGCCAACGGCGTCAGGGTTGCGACCCTCGACAACACCGAGGACCTCGACCGTGCCGAGGGCATCTCCGCCGCCGGACGGTTCGCGGAGCGTACGCTGGGCGCAGCGGGCATCTATCAGCGGGAGGGTGTCCCTGAACTGGTCATCGCCTCGCAGCGCCGCGCGGTACGAGAGGGCCGGAACCCAGGCTCGACCGGCACGGTATTCGGCTACCGGAGCGTCTACATCGGCGACGGCCCCAAGCCCAAGCGAACGACGGAGATCGATCCCGTCAAGGGTCCGCTGGTGCGGGGGATGTTCGAACGCATCGCCGGAGGTGATTCACTCCGCAACGTGACCGCCTGGCTCAACGCAAACGGTGTCAAAGCGCCGCGCGGTGAGACATGGTATCCCGCAACGGTTCGACGCATCTTGCAGAACGAGACCGTCACCGGGGACATCATCTACGGTCGCCTGAAGACAGTTATCGATCCCGACACCGAGGAGGTCCGCTACATCCCGAGCGGCGTCGAACCTGTGCGATTCGAAGGCGGCTACCCTCCGCTCGTGGATCGTGAATTGTTCAATACGGTGCAGGCAATTCTCGCGGACCCTGATCGCAAGAAGTTCGTCAAGAAGGGTGTGGGCAATCCGAACAATCTCTTGCAGGGCATCGGCCGGTGCGCGCAGTGTGGATGGTCGCTCGGCCCGCTGCAGCGCAACGGCGTCTGGTATCTGGCGTGCAACCATAAGCGACTGCTCGCGAGCGAAGCGCATGAGAATTGCGCAGGAACGATTCCGACCACCTACGTCGACGCAGTTGTGTTCCGCTTCCTCGACCGGCTCTTGTCCTACCCTGGCTTCGCAAATACGCTCCGCGAGGCCGTCGAGGCCTACAACCGCGCCGCGAAGGAGTTTCGTGGCGTCAGTGAGATCGAGCTGCTCGACGCCCGAATCAAGTCACTCACGAAGAGCGTGACGAACCTTGTCAGCCAAGTCGAGAAGACCGGCAGTCCAGCCCTCACGGAACGTCTGCTCATCGTCGAGGCCGATCTCGCGCAGGCAAACGAGCAGCGCGCAGCACTCGAGGCGGCGCTTGGACAGGTCGAGACGCTCGACGCGGAGCGCATCGTCTCGGTCGCGACTGCACTCAAGAAGGCTCGCCTTCGGAACGACCGCGAGGCGATTAAGAGCCTACTCGCGGAGCTGGTCGACCGCATCGAAGTCGACTACACGAAGCGCAAGAACCGGGCCATCACCTTCTCCTACCGTCAGGACATCGCGATGCCAGACATCCCGCAGTCCGAGGGCGAGGCGCCCAAGTTCGACATACCCAGCTTCGCGGTGCGCGTCCATCCTGACGGCAGCGAGGAGAGGCTCGAGATGCCCGCACCGTCCGGGGCCGTGTCGCCCGGCGTCGACTTCACAACCGAAGCACCGCTCCGCTTCGTCATGAAGTGGGACCTCTCGAACGTCGAGCGCATCGGCAAGCGCGCACTCGAGCGCATCGGCGCGATCTCCGCCTAGGGCCGACAAGGAGACGATGGTCCGGTTCATTCCGCGCTGGGCGGCTCTCACTACATGAGGCCGTGTGCCTTCATCGCCTCAACCGTGATCTTAGCTACTACACTCGTGCCCATGTCGGACACCCCGTCGAGCAGCGCCTTCGCCGCTGGCCCTAGACGTTCGATGATGAAGGCGACACGCGACTTTATGCGAGGTTCCGAGACGTTACCGGACACAGCCTCATCTGCGAACTGTTGCAGGTCCGCCGTTTCCTCAGCGGACAGGTTCCCCTCCGCGTACGTGGCGATGGCGGCCTTCAGTTGCTCGGCCTTCCAAAGGGTCCACGGGTAGGGAGCCGCACAGGTCCTGCAATAGTTTGGTGGCGTCCAGCTACCTCTCACACGGAGCGGTAGACCTCGCAACGGCACTTCACACTTGTCACACGCGACGATGGTCGGCTCACCACAGTCCTCGCAGAACCTGTCGTATTCCTCACCAGGTTGCAAGTTGGCGTCCTTGCGGTGCCCGTGTCGGCAGACAACAGCGCGATAATACAAGCTAACGTCTCTTCAGGACACGAGGTCCCGTCTCAAGGTTCGGTTCATAAGTCGTCCAAGGCAAAACGTTACGAGGACAATCAAGCTCCAGAACAGTGCCGCAGTTTGGGCACGGCAATTCATAAATGGCCACGAGTTCATCCATGCTTGCGCCCGCGTTGCTCGCGATGATCTCCTCGCCGAATGCATCGTACGCAACGGACATGGTGCCGCGCCGAGCGAGGAGCCTGCCGCACTTTTCGCACCTCACATCGTACTTGTACTTAACGCACTCCGTTCGAATCATTCTCATTCTCCAGCCTTAAGGTTCCTCACCGAAGGGCACGACGGCTAACAAGCCGATGGCATTCAGGGAGTCGGGCTCGGAGCAGATTGCGCTGGGGCCGTCCACTCGCTGCCATCGTCAAAGCGGGCCGCACGCACCGAGCAGTCGCCTTCATGCGCAGCGATGCGCCAAGCAATCACCGCTCCAGGCGCGAAGGTTCCAATCTTTACGAAGTCGGTTTCACCGATTCGGATCATGACGAGCTTCGCCACCTTCGTCGTCGTGTTGACGAACGAGACATCGAATCCCACGACCTGCTCGCCTCTACTAGCGCCACTCAGGAACGAGCCGTTTGCGTAAATGTACGCGTGCTTCGCCTTCACTTTCGCCGCGCAGCCTTGAAGCACGATTGGCGGAATGATGCTATCCGGCGCTGGTGAAGCGGCGGCTGGAGACTGCGCGTGTGCCGCACATGGAAAGATGCACGCAAGCACCAGCGTCGCGGCGATTGCATCAAGTCGAAGGGACTTAGTCATTTCCATGCGCTCGCAGCGCCTCAGCAGTGCGCATGATTAGTGCGTCATCTAGTTGATCGATCATACATAGCACATCGGAAGCACCATACAGGGGCCTGATCGCCTACTACCTCGCTTCGCCATGCGGAGCCTTTGAGCCCCCGGCGGCCATGCCTAGACAGCT
Source organism: Vulcanimicrobiota bacterium (assembly GCA_963834485.1). Lineage (GTDB taxonomy): Bacteria > Vulcanimicrobiota > Vulcanimicrobiia > Vulcanimicrobiales > Vulcanimicrobiaceae > CAWICD01. Next base: position 485,082 of record CAWICD010000004.1, on the reverse strand, counting down.
CGCTTGAGCCGGTTGGCGGTATTACGGATACAGGGAGCAGGGGCCCGGCGTCGAACGTACGTTCGATGGTCACGTCGTCCCAGTTCCAGGCCGTCCGGCGCGCACTCCTTGCGTGCTCCGACGCTGATCGCGCGTTCCTGCGGCGGTGGATTTTGCGCTGGGTCGACGCCCAAGGATGCATCCGCAAGGACGCGGCGCCGCCCGTCGCGAAGTAGGAAGATGGCGCGATCCAAAAGGCAAGATTTTGTAGATCGGCTTTATCTGGTGTTTCTCCTATGGCACTGCGAAGCGTTTATAGTTGCATCCGACCGGGCTTACATTGAGCATACGGAGGCACGTCGGGCGAAGGATGTAGGAGGAGTGCCTAGCTTCTTTGCAACGCAGCGCGCATTTAGTGACTTTGAAAGCGCGTTAGCGTTTGCAGCTAACGTCTCGAGGATGCTAAATCCAACGTTCTTCAGGGCGGGTGAGCGGGGGCCTGCCCTGACTAGAGCACGAAGGCTTCGGAGATTGCTAGGCATCAAGAAGCGAGACCGCATTATACGTACTTTGAGCCGCGCAAGTGTGGTTAGGAACAGCTTCGAGCATATTGACACGAGGTTGGACAAGTGGGCCACTGAGACGAAAGGGAAGACCGCACTTATGCACGCTCTTTCCCATGATTTAACATATGTCGAAGAGCAGGATAGATTTAACCGTTTTAATCCAGACACCAGACAACTGATCATGCTCCGTGACAGAATAGACATGGCTAGCCTATGGAATGCCGTTATGGCGGTCTGGCGTGCTGCCGTGAGGGCGAACCGGAGTATTGAGAACCGGCGAGGGCTACCTGGACTTCGTTGACAATCCCAGCTTGCGGGCAGGTACCATGTGACCACCTTTCCACCAGAACCTATCCCCCGGTACCGTGCCGGATCGTTCAGTACTAAAGTATGCTGTTTTGCTCACAACCATAGTACTTGGCATGTAGTTGCTGAGGCTGACCCGCGGATGACCGTGCTGCAAGCCTAGCCGGGGTCCTAGGATCGCCTCAGACCTCGCCGCCGTCACGTAGCGCAGGGCGGCCCAGGCCGTTCTGATCGACTATGAAGGGCAACGCGTGCGTATGCCCTTAGGAGCTTTCTGGGTGAACCCCGTTTCCAGGATCGGGGATCGCCTGACCATCCCTTGGGGAGTCTGCCTCGAGGATGGTGCGGAGATCGTCCGGCTGATCGTCCTCGAGCTGCGGGATCGATGCGGAGGGTCCGGCCCGCGCCCTCCAGTCTGCGAGCCGGGCTCGAGCTGCTTGCGCTGCGGGGCTGCTTGCGCTGCGGGGCTGCTTGCGGGCCTTAAGGCACGATTCGTGCGAAATAAGGCCTAGGACGCGTTTTGAGGGTCGACCCTTACTCTGTGTCGGGATGCACTGCTAAACGCGCGTACAAAGCCAACGGTGGCTTGCTAGAGGCATTGGCAAGGGGCCGCTGCCCTGTTTAACGGAGCAGCCGGTGGCGGTGGCGGGATCGCGGGGCTCGAGTTGCGGATCGGACCCAGGGCCTAGGGCCGGTGACGATCCCGAGGGTCGGCGGGTGGATCGAGCTGGGTGGCGAGGGCTTGTCAGCCTTCTATCGTTCGTGATAACATTCGATTATGACGAACGATTCTGCACTCGCTCTGACCACCCAAGAGACCGTCCTGGCCACCCTCGCCGATCAGGCGCGAGAGTATGCCGAGGCCGCTCGCGCTGCGAACACGACCAAGGCCTACGCCTCGGACTTGAAGAGCTTCTGCGCCTGGGCGCGTGCGCGCGGCCTCACCTGCCTGCCTGCGAGCCCCGAGACCGTCAGCCTGTACATCGCCGATCTGGCCAAGGTGGCGAAGCCTGCGACGATCTCGCGCCGCATCGCTGCGATCAGCGCCTACCACCAGGCAGCGGGGTATGAGACGCCGACCTCGCACGGCGTCGTGCGCGCGGTGCTGAAGGGCATCCGTCGCTCGCTGGGCGTTGCGCAGCAGCAGAAGGACGCGCTGTCGGTCGAGCAGGTGCGCCGGATGGTGGCAGCTGCGCCGGACAGCCTGCTAGGCCTGCGGGATCGGGCCCTCGTCCTGCTGGGCTTCGCTTCCGCGATGCGCCGCTCCGAGATCGTGGGGCTGGCCGTCGAGGACCTGCGCTTCGAGCGCGAGGGCGTCGTGCTGACGCTGCGCCGCTCGAAGACGAACCAGGAGGGTGCGCACGAGACCGTTGCCGTGCTGTATGGCTCCGATCCCCAGACGTGCCCTGTGCGCACGCTGCAGGCCTGGCTCGAGGCCTCTGCGATCACGTCGGGTCCGGTCTTCCGCGAGGTCCACAAGAAGAGCGGCTTCATCGGCGACCGCGCACTGAGCGACGACATGGTGGCGATCATCGTTCGTCGTCTGGCGAAGGCTGCTGGGATCGATGGCGATCTCGCCGGGCACTCGCTGCGCGCAGGGTTTGCCACCTCTGCTGCTCGAGCCGGTAAGAGCGAAGCAGCGATCATGCGCCAGACGAGGCACAAGAGCGTGACGGTCGCGCGCCGGTACATCCGCCAGGGCACGCGCTGGGAGGATCACGCAGGCGCGGGCATCGGCCTGTAGCCCACCGCCTCCGGTGTACACCGGGAGAGCCCCTCAGACTGATCGAGTCGAGGGGGTTCTTGCTTCTGCTGCTTCTGTGCTCCGCGCTGCTGCCGGTGCTCGAGCGCTGATCGTGCTCGGTGTCAGGTGAGCCCTGTATCCACTCCCACTTAGCATTAATAGGCCGCGCTTGAGCGCTACGAGCTTTGTCCGCGCCGTCATGCTCATGCTTCTCGGCGACCGCAGCTCTATCATGATGGGTGTCCCCTGCCTGCTGATTCGAGTCTGACAGATCGGTCGAGACGAGGGTCCGCTGAGGGTCTGTGTGAGGGTAGGTTTCTGCACGGTGGCGAGGTAGGGCGGGCATGGCCCCGCACCGCCCTGCCCATCACCTATGCCGCTGCGTCCTTGCCCGTCGTCCGCACCGAATAGCGGCTCATCCCGAGCCTGTATATCAGCTCTTTCTGGCGTAAGGTGTGGAGTGCGCTGCTGATCGTGCGGGGTGCGCGGTGGAGGACGGCGGCCAGCTCCTTGCGCGTGGCCGTGACCGGCGCAGCTGTTGCGTTTTGAGCGGCCAGCATGATGAGGTATGTTTTCAGGCTGACGGCATCCAGGTCTAACAGCTCGTCGACGACACTGGAGCGCTTGGGCGGTGCGGTCTTCTTACCGGTGAGACCCGCGACGAGCCCGGCTTCCACCTGGTCGACGTAGGCGCGCAGTTTGCCCAGCTCGCTAGCGATGAATTGAGGGGTATCGCGATAGTGAACGATCATCGGTTCTGTTTCCTCTTCGAGCGGTCACGGCATTCGGAGCATAGGCGAGCACGGGGTTTGAGCAGCCCCGCGCGCCCGCAGTCGCGACATGTCCGACCCTCGCTCATCGTTTCGTCCTTTCGCGATCTGAACGGAAGCCGCCGTAGTGCACCATTTCAAGGCGCCACTTTTTGATGAGGTTTTGCCTTTGCTGCGGATAGGGTTTCGCGTACTCGCGCTCGATAGCTGCCTCGAGTCGGGCGATAACGCCGAGGGGCTGTAGCTCTCGGCTCTCCTGTGCGAAGAGCCTGTCCGACGCATAGTTCGCTTCGTCAGGGTAACTGCGATCAGGAGGCATTCGTCTTCCTCCGCTTCGGCTTGAACGCATACGATGACATCGCACCCGCAGCTTCAGCCTCATGCGCGAGATCGTGCTCCGTCGTCGTCTGCTGAAAAATGCGCGCCTGCTCATCTGCGAGCACTTCCTGCACCTCCAGGAAGCTGCGCGGCTCCCGGCCGAGCAACTTCGCGGCGTGGCGGCGCCGCACAACGGCCTGCCTTATCGATTCGTTCGTTTGTGAATCGGTGCTCATCGTGTCGCTCCCACCGGCGCCGTGCTGCTCTTGCTGCTGAGGGTGACGCCCGCGCCATACGTTCCGCTCGCGCTGACGGACAGTCGCAGGTCCGCGACATGCAGCTCCAACCGCTCGAGTGCTGCGTCGAGCTTGCGAAGGTCAGCGCTGCTCATCATTCGGCTGCTTCGCGTCGACATGCTTCTGCTGCCTCGACCGCACTTGACCATCCGCGTGCTCTTCGGCAGTGATGAGGACGCGGCGGCCCAATGCATCGTGCCTGTAGCAGCCTCCCTCATAGTGGTGATGATCCTCGCGGCCATCGCGAGCTGCGGGCTTGGTAGTGCGGCCCGCCTCCCGCGCCTTCTCAAGTCTGAGCTGCTCGAGGGTCTGATCGGTATGCACGCCGATGCCGCCGTTTGCGCGTTGCTCTTGCTGGGCCATTTACTTCGAAACCTTTAGCGCTGCGAGTGCACGATGATCGCGTTCTGCTTTTTCAGACAATCGTGCGGCGGTTGCGCGGTTGTCTTCTGCGAGCTTGTCCTTGAGTTCGGCTTCGCTATAAAATGCGTCTTGCTCGAGAAAGTCGCTGGGATCGTCGACGATCTCAATCGCAGCCAATCCGCGCGGGCTGGCGAAGTGCTTTAGGATCGAGCGAAGGCGCTCGCTCTTGTCTTGAGCAGCGAGAGCGCGCTCATACTCTTTTTGTTGGAGAGCGAGTCGGAATGCTTCCGGCATGCCGGGCTTGTTCTTCACCTCGCGCGGTTCAGTCGCGGGCAGTACGATGGTGAAGACGTGCGACAAGTCGAACTGGTTTGTTTGGCGCTTCAGTACCTTGCCGCCGTGCGGATTCGTAAGGTCACGCACCCAGGCTTCGCCGTCGTTTTTCATAGACGCAGGCGGCGACGGTGCGAGGCCGTTCGTGAGGTATGGCGCGAGCGCGGCGACCAAGTGGTTACGCGTCAATCGGAAGCGAATCACGTTCTGCTTCGGTGCGCTGGTGGGCTTTGCGACGACAGGCGCTTCGACCGGCGCTGCGGCCTTCTTCGTGGGCGTGCGTTTCTTCGCGGGTGCGGTGGCAGTGAGTTCGGTGGGCGTGGCCGCGCTGCTATCTGCTGCGACAGCGGGTTTCTTCGTACGTGACATGCTTTGGTCCCTTCGGATGAATTAAGCGGCGGCTTCTGCGGCGTCGTCCGGCCTGCCGGTGATGTCGACCTCTGGATCGTCGAACGTGCCGGGGTACGGATAGAGGTCCTCGAGGTTGAGCAGCGCGCGCACCGATGCAGTGAGATCGTCCGAGCTGATCGTTTCGAGCAATCGTGCCGGGTTGGCAATGCACAAGAAGAAAGCAATGCGTTCGAGCGCTTCAGCGCTGGGCACATGCTTGCCGCTGATGATGCCGCTGAGGAAGCTGGTGCTGATGCCTGCAGCGCGGGCGATAACCTCGAGCTTGAGCCCGCTGGCGAACACGTACACTGCGAGGTACGTTCGCTTACTGAGGAGATCGGCGCGCAGCGAGCGGACCCGCCTGCGCTTCGCCGGGGTCTTGGTGGGTTGGGTCTTCTTACTCATTAAATAATCCCTTTCTCTTAAGACATGAGTGCAAAATGAATGAGCAGCTCCGATCACTGACATGCAGCTCGGAGCTGCTCTTGTACGTGGGTCAGACTGCGTTGTGCAGTTCCCGCGCTGGCCTCCGCAGTCGACGCCTGGGCGCTGGCTGCTGGCCTGGCACGCCGACGATGGCCAGCGTGCCTCTCGACGGTTTTACCGTCGAAACTTTTAAGCGGTGAGGATGGCCCCGCTGCGACTCCACGCTTACCCTCGATTTGTGAAGGAGCAGGGCCATCCGCCCGTTTGCGCCGGGGTTCTGGCGCTTTTGCAGGTCGGGTCTCCAGACTCGACCTGCTGCGATCCACGAAGCGAGGAGAGGCGCTTCTGATCGCTCAGTCGCGCGTGTCTGAAGCCGCGCGGGCTGCTTTGCTCGATGAACTCGCCATCACTGGCTTGAGCGCAGTGACACCACCGTGCCCGGTGATGCATCGACCCTGCCTGACCGTCGCATTGCCCGAGCGAGTTAGGGACTGCGACGGTGTTCTTGACCGACCTATTCGGCCGGAAATTGACGCCCTGCTACCGTCATCGTAGCAGAGCGGGGGCGCCGTGTTCGATGCGACGCCGAGCCGTCCCGCACGCGTGATGTACGGCCCGTTCACAACCCGGGCCACGCGCGAGGAACGGACATCTGACGAAGCACCGAGGTCGGTTTGCGGAGCCTATGCCGCTAGGCGAAGAGCCTGGGGACCTGGTGCTTCTACAGTTACCGTTTCGGTGTCACACATAATGCACCGAGGCATTAAGCACCGTTCGACGCGTTCGAAGATCGTGACACCGTCGTCGGCGGGGTTTTCGGCCGCGCGCTCCTGCTCGACGACCCACGCGCCGGGATCGGCAAGACAGTAGTGATCGTCCAGGGCGAAGTCTTCGTTCGTCTCGGGGATGGTTTCGATGTCCAGGTCGTTGATCGCACGCCAGCGCCTACCGCGTTGGGTGAGGGCTCGCAGGGTCTCGGTCGCCGCCGTTTCGACTTCGTTGACGGGCTGTTCACGGTTGGGGCGCGCGGCGAGGAGTAGTTCGTCGGCGAAGTCCTCGAGGCGCTTCGAGGCTTTGCGCGCAGCCGGGCTTGGCGCGGCTTGTTCCTTGTTACTGGTCGCGCGCCGCAGTATGTCGCGCTGGAGTGTTGCCCAGTAGGCCTCGAGATCGGCCTGGGTCGGCGTAGGCTGGGCCTTCTTCGCGGATCGCGTGCGCCGTTTCGATGCCCGGCGGTTGACAGCGCGCCGGTCCTTGCAGTCGGTGCAAATGGGCTGCTCGCGCAGGAGCACAACATCGGCGGTGGCACCGCACAGTGAACACGCGCTTTTCTCTAACCGCGCGTTACGTGAGCGACGTTTTCGAAGGAGTGGGTTCCGGCAGTCTGGGCAATATCGCGCGTCGGCGCGCTTAGGACGGAACGAGTGGCCGCACCGTTCGCACGGCTTGAAGTGATGCTTAACCCTGGGTCGTGGCATTTCGGACCCGGGTTGCGGCTTTCGGCCACGACGACGTGTTGAGGGTATTCATTTGGTGTTCTCCTTTGCCTTGAACGTGTTGTGATGGTCAGCTTCGTTTGCCAACCGGAACGGGTGCGAACGGCTCGCCGGGACGCCATTCGAACGTGAGATCATCCGTGACGTGTTCGAGCAGATCGGCGAAGTCGGCCGCGCAGGTGCTGCTGGTTGCGCAGAACCTCTCAAGCGCGATTCTACCGAGGAGGCGGCGCCGGGCCTCGTCGAGCCGGAGGTGAGGGCGGTTCGGCCGGATCAATAGTTCGAAGGCGCTGACTTCCGGGTCCGTCGACTTCAGCTCGAGCGTGTTGCGGATGTCCCGCGATGTCGAGTATGCGGTGGTCATGCCGACGAGGCCGAGGTCGAGATCGTCGTCGACGGCGGGCTGGGACTTGGGCATATGGTGGCCTCCTTTCGTGGCGGTGATCGGCGCGCCAAGCGCGCACGTCAGAACGGGAAGTGATCCAGCTCATCATCGCTTTGCGAAGGCGAGCCGTAGGTTCTGCAGTATTCGATGATGTCGTCGTTTGCGAATCGGCAGGGCAGCGTCTTCCCGGCGAACATTGCGCGGTTGTACAGATAGAAGGCGCAGTGCTGCTGCTCTTCGGGGGGCAGCTCACGGAAGTAGAGTATCGCCTCTTCGAGCGTGGGCCATCGTTCGATCAAGTTCTTACGGTCTTTCGCGAGCTGCGTGTTTGCGCGCCGACGCGCGGCGTCTTCGAGTTCCTCGCGCTCGTCGGCTTCGCGCTGCTTCTGCTGGGCGAGGCCCTTCGGCACGCCCCAGCCACCGCGAATCGCGCGGACGAACATCCCAGCTGGGTTGGCCGCCTTGCGATACGGTAACCATTCGAGCTGCCGCGCGACATCGGCCGCGCTATGCTCTTTGAGGATGGTTACGGCCGCCGCGCGCTCGACGCCGATCTCGAGCAGAGAATCGAGGAGGGCCGCGTCCCCCTGTGCCTGGTGCCCATCGATTGAAACCGGCTCGGCAGAGGCTCCGGCTCCGGCAGCATCGTTGGCCTGAGTTCCATCGGCGGGAGCCGCAGCATGCTGTTGCTCTTGCTGTTGTTCTTCCGTGATCGTCTTCCTGATGCTCTTCTCATGTACTGGACATTCACGTCTACTCTGGTGGACACCAGTGTCTACTCTGGAGTCGACATCTATGTCTACTCTGGAAGACACCAGCGTCGACTCTCGGCCATTCCGGTGGGGTCCAGACTGGACACCAGTGTCTACTCTGGAGGACACCAGTGTCGACTCTGGCGCGAGCCGGAGGGCGTCGACGAGGTAGTGATTGCCGTAGCGGTGATGCTCGATGCGAAGACCGCGCTTCTTTTGCAGCTCGTCGAGCGCGCGGTCGACAGAGCGGGGAGTAACGCCTAGCGCCTGCGCGAGCGTCTCGCGCTTCGGCCAGCACGTATCGTTCTCGCCTGCATAGCCGAGCAGAATCACGGCCAGCATTCGCACGGTCGTATTAAGTTGCGCATCCCGCGCGAGATGATGCGGGACGATTGCGTAAGGATCGCGCTTCGCGCTGGGCTTGGTGACGGCGCCTTTCGACTGTTGCACGCGCTCTTGAGCGTGCCTCGAGCTGCCCATCTTAGCGGGCCAGCCCGTACGTTGCAGCGTGCTGCTTGATCACAAGCAGGTGGCGCCGGAGGGTTGACCGGCAGACTCCGGTCGCGGCCATCAGCTCGTCGACGGAGATCGAGGGGCGGGATCGCAGGGCGTCTACGATCAGACGCCGGGTAGGGGATAGGTCTAGGCGCTCACCTCGCTGCATGAGACAGCTCGAGGTCGGCCATGCCGTTGTGGTTCACGTAAGGCTCCTTCCGGGACTGCGCTCGGTGCCGAATCGTCCGAGGTAGCGCAGGGCCCTCGGCGGCGGGATCGCTGGAAACGAAGAGAGCGCCCGTGCTAAACGCACACCGCTCTCGTGGGGCTGATCGCGCTCCAATGTACACCGGAGCTACGACTTTTGTCGGGAAATAGAGAAGGCGCTTCGCGCGCCCCTCTACGGATAACATAGCACGCAATCGTAGGTCTGTCAAGCTCGCCCTGAAGGAAAGGCAAGCACCAATGTCGACGGGCGAGGCTCGCACCGATGCTCGGGCCCGGCCGTATAAAGCCAAGTTTGGCTTCAGGAGGGCCGTCTCGACCGGTGAAGGTGTTACACCTAGGCCTAGATTGATAAAGGGCCCCTGAAGCCGAATTCAGCTCAAACGCCCTGCGATCTCGAGCACGGCATCTTTGTGGGCGCGGGCGAGATCGGCGCGGAACGTCGCGACAATGCGCTCGGCGGCCGTCCCTCGAGCAGCGGCCAGAAGCGCCTCGGCCTCGTCGACGAAGAGCCCAAGGACGATCCTTGCCTCGCTGAAGTCGGGATCATCCCGGTGGAGGACGTGGGCTCGGTAGAGGCGCTCACGGATTCGGTCGGCGTTCGGCTCAAGGCTCATGCTGGAGTCAGTACCCATGTCGGCGGGATCGTCGGACTTGCCGACTTGGATCGAAGGCCGAAGCGTCGGCCTCGTAGGCGCGCTGCGCGTTGAGGACCGCCACCATCTCGGTGACGGCGTCGACGTCGCTGCCGCGCTCCAGCGCCGTCCCCGCGAAGCGGACGGGCAGCGCGTCAGGCTCTTCGGGCTCCGCCAAGCCGCCGGCGGCGTCGTCGAAGGCGAAGCCGTCGTCCGCCGTCTCCGGCGCCGCAGCGACGCTGAAGCGCGGGACCAGCCGGGCGAAAGCGCCTCCATCGGGGGCGGCTTCGGCGGCTGCGACGTTGCGCGCCGCCACGTCCAGCGCCGCGCGCTGCGCGTCCATCCCGGCGGCCGCGGCTCGCAGCACGTCGAACTCGCTCACTTGCTCACCCCTTTGAGCTCCGCGAGGCGGGCGCGCATCGCGCCGAGCAGGGCGTCGGCGAAGATCGCCGCGCTCGCCGCGCCGGCCATCGCGGCTTGCGCGCCGGCTCCTCCGGCCGGCGCGGCGCCGGCCGCGGCCGTTTTCTCGGCGAGGCTGCTCAGGCGCTCGCGCGCGGCGGCGGCGGCGGCGGCCAGATTCCCGGGTATCACGTCCATGGCTGCGAGCGTAGCCGCAGGCTGTGAACGCGCCCTCGCCGGCCCTTTGCCGCCGCGTGACCGCACGCCTAAGGCGGCCCCTCCCGGCGGCCGAATCAGAAGGTGTGAGAGCGTGATGCTTTTCCTCTTCGACGCGACCGTCCCGGCACAGGAAACAGCGACCCAAAGACGATTCGAGCCCGCCCAGCCGTGAGACGGCAGGCGGGCCTGGCGGCCCCGGGCAAGTCGCTACGCTTGGCGCGTGCCGTCCAGCTCCTGGGTGCCTCGCTCGATCTCGCGGCGGTGCTGAAAACCGCCCTCGAACTCGCGGTCGACGTGACGGACGCCGAGCGCGGCATGCTCGTCCTTGCCGATGGGCAGCGCCTCGCCGCCGCGCACGGGTTTCATCCGATGCACGCCGCCGGCGAACCGGCGGCAGCGCCGCCGCCGATCGTCGCTTTGGTCTTGGAGACAGGCGAACCGGTCTTCTCGTCGGACGCGCAGCGCGATCCGCGCTGCAGCAAGGAGCTGCGCGGCGCGCGCTCGCTCGCGTGCGTCCCGCTGCGCGTGCGCGAAGAGGTGATCGGCGCGGTCTACCTCGATTCACGCAGCGAGCTGATGCTTTTCGGACAGCACGACCGTGAGCTGCTGATCGCCTTGACCTCGCAGGCGGCGCTCGCCATCGAGAACGCGCGCCTGTTCAAAGAAGAACGCGAGCGCCTGGCGCGGATCACGGCGCTGCAAGCCTTCCAGACGCGCATCCTCGAAGCGATCGCCAACGGCGTGATCACCTTCTCGCCGCGCCGCCGCATCACGACCTTCAACCGCGCCGCCGAGGCGACGTTCGGCATCAAGGCGGAGAAGATCGCCGGCAAGACGGCTGCGGCTCTGGCCAAAGCGATACCGGACTTCCCCGAGCTTTTCGAAACGTTCTTCGCGTCCGGTGCCGTGCAATTGCGCGCCGAAGTCGAGGCGCGGCGGAGCGACGGCACGGAGCTGGTCCTGGAGATGCGGCTCTCCCCGCTGGCCAGCGACGAAGGGACGGGCGTGGCCATGGTCGTCACCGACGTCACCAAGCAGCGCCGGCTCGAGCAGGCCCACGAAGCCGAACTCGCCCGCAGCCGCCGCATCGGCGAGACCTTCTCGCGCTATCTCGCGCCGCACGTCGTGAAGTCGCTGATGAACGATCCCGCCTCGGTCGAGCTCGGCGGACAGCGCCAGCGCGCGACCATGCTCTTCGCCGACATCTGCCGCTTCACGTCGCTCTCCGCGCGACTGCCCGCCGAGAAGGTCGTCGAGATCCTCAACACCTATTTCGAGGAAGCCGTGCGCATCGTCTTCGAACACGACGGTCTGCTCGACAAGTTTTACGGCGACGGTCTGATGGCGGTCTTCGGGCCGCCGCTCGTGCGCGACGACGACGCCGCGCGCGCGGTCGCGACCGCCGTGCGCCTGCACGAAGCCGTCGCCCGGATGACGCCGCTGCTGGGCGAACCCCTGGCGATCTCGGTGGGACTCGCAACCGGCGAAGTCGTCGCCGGGCACATCGGCAGCACGATGCGGATGGACTATACCGTCATCGGCGACGCCGTCAACCTCGCCAACGGATTGCAAAGCGCCGCGCCGCCGGGCTCGATCTATTGCGACGAGGAGACGATCGCGCGGGCCAGTCCGATCGCGCTGCCCGTGCACCGTCTAGGCGCGCGCATCAAAGGGCGCGACGAGCTGATCCCCGCCTACGCGATCCTTCCCAACGAGCTCGTGCGGCCTCGGATCTAGCGCTTCGAGAACTGGAAGCGCTTGCGAGCGCGCTTGCGCCCGTACTTCTTCGACTCTTTTTCGCGCGGATCGCGCGTCAGCAAACCGTTCTTGCGCAGCGGCTCGCGCAGCGTCTCGTCCATGTCGAGCAGCGCGCGGGCGATCCCGTGGCGGACGGCGCCCGCCTGGCCGGCGATCCCGCCGCCCTGAGTCTTCACCACGGCGTCGAAGCGCGAGCCCGTCTGCGTGACCTCGAGCGGCTGGCGCACGACCTGCAGCAGACTGGAGCGCCCGAAGTAGTCGTCGACCGGTTTTCCGTTGATGGTGATGACGCCCTGACCGAGGGTGAGTTTCACGCGCGCGACGGCGCGCTTGCGGCGTCCGGTTCCGGCGAACTGTTCGGTGGCTTCCACGTACTAGAAGAGCTCCTTCGGCTGCTGGGCCGCGTGCTGATGCTCGCTTCCGGCGTACACTTTGAGCCGGCGCAGTTGGACGTCGCGCATCCGGTTGGTCGGGAGCATCCCGCGCACCGCGCGCTCGATCAGCCGCTCCGGATGCTTCTTTTGGACTTCGAGCGCGGTCTCGCTGCGCAGCCCGCCGGGGAAGCCGCTGTGGCGATAATAGACCTTCTGCGTCCACTTGTTGCCGCCGAGCTCGACCTTCCCGGCGTTGATCACGACGACGTGGTCGCCGTCGTCGATGTGCGGGGTCCAGGTCGGCTTGTGCTTCCCCGAGAGCGCGCGAGCGATGCGCACGGCGAGGGTGCCCAAGCGCTGGCCGGCCGCGTCGACGACGTACCAGTCATGCTGGGTCTCTGCCGTTTTCTGTTGATAGGTGCGCATCGGGTGCCTTACGGTGGGAAATGCAAGCAAAGGACGGCCGGCCCCGGGGCCGACAACCCTCGAATTCTACCGGAGCGGCGCCCCCCTGTCAACGCGCGCGGGCACCGGCGGGGATCCCTGCGGCGTCGAGCTCAGAAGCCGCCTTCGGCCAGTTGCAGGAGCGCGGCGCGGTCGGCGACGACCATGCCGCGCAAGCGGCCGCCTTGCACCAGGCCCCGGCGGGCGAAGGAGGCGACCGTCGAGGAGCAGGTCTCGCGGGTCGTGCCCGCCAGCCGCGCCAGATCTTCCTGGGAGAGGGGCAGATCGAGCCGGACGCCGCCGGCGGCCGGCGTCCCGAAGTCGTCGGCGAGCTCGACCAGGCTCGCCGCGACGCGGCTCTCGACGCCGGCCCGGCTCAGCTTCTCCAGACGCTGCTGCAGCCGCACGAGCCGCCGCCCGGTCGAAGCCGCCATCTTGAGATGCAGATCGGGCTCGGCCAGGGCGCGGCGCTGCCAGGCTTCGGCCGGAAGGAACAGGACGCTGCCCTCGGAGAGCGCTTCGGCTCCCGTTTCGGCCGAGCGGTCGCCGAAGGCCGCCCCCGGCGCCAAGACGTCCCCGCGCGCCGCGAGCCCCAAGGTGACGTCGCGCACGAACGCCGCGCTGCGGAAGATGCGGAAATAGCCGCCGACCACGACGACCGGCGCCGCACCGTCGAGCGGGACGACGTGCCGGCGCACGACGTGCTCGAGGCGGCCGTCGCCGGCCAGCCGTTCGATGTCGTCGGCTCCGAGCCCGAGGGGCAACCAATCGTTCGCCAAAGAGGGAACCTTCGCTGCGAGGTTAAGGAAAGCGGGCTCTCATGTTCGACGAACGCGGCGTCTTCGAGCTTTCGCAAGACGAAATCGACGACTTGCCGTTCGGCCTGATCTCCGTCGATCGCGCCGGCAACATCGAACAATATAACAGTTACGAGTCCCGTCTCTCGCGCCTGCCCAAGGAACGCGTGATCGGGCTGAACTTCTTTCGCGACGTCGCCCCGTGCACGGCGGTCCAAGCGTTCCAGGGCCGCTTCGAGCGCTTCGTCCAAGAAGAAGGCGACGGCGCCGAGTCGTTCGACTTCGTCTTCCCCTTCGCGTTCGGGCGGCAGCACGTCAACATCACCTTCCTGCGCAACGGGAAGAGCAAGCAGGTCAAGATCCTCGTCAACCGCTACGACGACTGAGGGCTCGCCGCAGCCGCCGCGAGCGGAGGGAGCGCCGCGCCGGCGCGTTGCGAACGGAAGTCCGGATAGCGGACGTCGACGAGGAAGAGCCCTTGGGGCGGCGCCGTCGGCCCGGCCGCGCGGCGGTCGCGCGCGGCCAGCATCGCGGCGGCCTCGGCCGGCTCGCGTTTTCCCGCTCCGATGTCGAGCAGCGTGCCGGTCATCACCCGCACCATGCGGTGCAGAAAGCCGTTGGCGCGAAAGTGCAGCCGGAGCAGTTCGCCCTCGTGCTCGAGCCCCAGCGCGCGAAGCGTGCGCACCGTCCCGCCCCGCTCCGGCAGCACGCCGCAGAACGTCACGAAATCGTGCGTGCCGACGAGTGCCTGCGCCGCTTCGCTCATCCGCTCGACGTCGAGCGCGCGGTACTCGTGATGGGCGAAGCGGCGCAGGACCGCCGAGGGTTCGCGCCGGTTGTGCACGACGTACGTGTAGGAGCGCTCGAGCGCGTGCAGGCGCGCGGAAAAGCCGTCCTCGACGCGCGCCGCGTCGCGCGCGGTCAGGTCGCGCGGCAGCGCGCTGTTGAGCGCGAGCCCGAGCTTCTCGACCGGGAAGGCGTCGTGCGAGACGAACGAGACGACCTGGCCCAGCGCGTGCACGCCGGCGTCCGTCCGCCCCGCACCGGTGACCTTGACGGGACGGCCGAAGAGCCGCGAGAGCGCCGTCTCCAGCACTCCCGCGACCGTCCGCACCTCGGGCTGGAATTGGAAACCTTTGAACTCCGTGCCGTCGTACTCGACGACGACGCGATACGTCGCCTCGCCGGAGCCTGCCTCCACTAAGCGGCGGTCTTGCGCGGGACCTCGCGCTTTTCGTCGAGATCGAGCAGATCGGCCCACGCGGTCACGTCGGTCCGGTCGGGCGCGACTTGGCTGCGAAGGTCCAGGAAATACTTCTCGCCGTCGCTGCCCGGGGCCGGCGCGTAGGCCAGGAAGTGCTCGTTCCACTGCTCGATCTCGGCCGCAGTCTTCTTCGAGGCGAACGTCGCGACGTAGGCTTCGATATCGGCGTCGCTCTTGGCGTTCTTGATGACGTCGAGATACGCGGCCTCGTCGATTCCGAGGAAGCCGAAGACGGCTTGGTCCATCGGACAGTTATAGTGATACTCGCCGATCGTTCCCTGAAGCTTCGCCTTGCCCTTATCGGTCGTGCGGCCGATCATGACGACGCCGGCGACCTTCTGCTTGACGCTGCGCGGATAGCTTTTCGTAAGGTCCATGTTCCCTCCTAAAGGCAAAGGTTTGCCGAACGTTACGACGCTTTGCGAGCGACGGCGGTTTCGCGAACGCGCGCCCGCCGCTCGTCAGCCCGGCCGCTGCAGCGGGAAGAGGATGACTTCGCGGATCGATTGGTTGTCGGTGAGCAGCATGACCAGCCGGTCGACGCCGATGCCGATCCCCGCGGTCGGCGGCATGCCGTATTCGAGCGCGGCGACGAAGTCCCAGTCGGGCGGCGGGACCTCCTCGTTGCCCTTCTTGCGCTCGGCGATCTGCGCTTCGAAGCGCACCCGCTGGTCGTCGGGGTCGTTGAGCTCGGTGAAGGCGTTGGCCAGCTCGAAATTCGCACCGAAGAGCTCGTAGCGGTCGACGATCTCCGGATCGCCGTCCTTGCGCTTGGCCAGCGGCGAGAGCAGGACCGGATAGTCGTAGACGAACGTCGGGTCGACGAGCTGCGGCTCGACGACCTTCTCGAAGATTTTGTCGAGCGCTTGCCCGTGCGTTTGCGAGGCCGGCAGCCCGAGCTGCGCCAGGGCGCGCTGCGCGCCCTCGGGGTCGAGCAGCTCGGCCCGCTCGAAGCCGCCGTAGGCCCGCAGCGCTTCGAAATACGCGATCCGCTTGAAGGGCCGCTCGAACGAAAGACGATGCTCGCCGAAGACGACCCGATCGCCGCCCAGCACCTCGCGGACCAGATGCGCGAAGAGCTCCTCGTTGAACGCCATCATCTCGTGAACCGACCAGTAGGCCGCGTAGAGCTCGAGCATCGTGAACTCGGGATTGTGGGTCGTATCGATCCCCTCGTTGCGGAAGATGCGCCCGATCTCGTAGACGCGCTCGAGACCGCCCACGATGAGCCGCTTGAGATTGAGCTCGGTCGCGATGCGCAGATCGAGCGGGACGTCGAGCGCGTTGTGGTGCGTGCGGAAGGGGCGCGCGGCCGCGCCGCCGGCGACGTGCAGCATCGTCGGCGTCTCGGCTTCGAGGAACCCTCTCGCGTCGCAGAAGCGGCGCATCTCGGCCACGATCCGGCTGCGCGTGATGAAGATCTGGCGCACCCGCTCGTTCATGATCAAGTCGACGTAACGCTGCCGGTAGCGCTTCTCGACGTCGGTCAGCCCGTGCCACTTGTCGGGGAGCGGCACGAGCGCTTTGGCCAGCACCTCGAAGGAGCGGACGCGCAGCGTCAGCTCGCCCTTCTTCGAGCGGAACGGCGTCCCGCCGACGCCGATGACGTCGCCCAAATCCAGCGCGTCGAAGAGCGCGAAGCGCTCCGCTCCGACCGCGTCCGCGCGCACGTAGATCTGCATGCGGCCGGTGCGGTCCCACAGATCCGCCCAGATCGCGCCCTTGCCCATCTTGCGCAATCCGAGCAGCCGCCCCGCCAAGCCGAAGGCATCGCCGGGAGCCTCGCCCTCCGGCAGCAGCTGCGCGTACCGCTGCTGCAGTTCGGCGGCGTGCGCCGTCACGTCGTAGCGCGTGGTCTTGAACGGGTCGCTCCCCCGCTCGCGCAGAGCGGCCAGGTTCGCTCGCCTGGCCGCCCGGAGTTCCGCTTCGCGCCGCCCGAGGTCGCCCGCCTCGTCGCTCATCTCAAGAAGCTTTCTTCGCCGCCTTCTTTTTCGCCGGCTGAGCGGTCATGTTGATCGCTTCGATCTTGTACGACGTGACGCCGCGCGGCGTGGTGACGGCGACGACGTCGCCCTTCTTCTTCCCCATGAGCGCGGCCCCCAGCGGCGACTCGTTGGAGAGCCGGTGTTTGACCGGATCGGCCTCGGTCGAACCGACGATCGTGAACTCGTGCGATTGCCCGCTCTTGGCTTCCTTGACTCTGACCGTCGCGCCGAGGTGAACCTCGTCCCCTTTGTACAGCGACGCGTCGATGATGCGCGCGTTGCGGATCATCGACTCGACTTTGAGGATGCGGCCCTCGACGAAGGCCTGCTCTTGCTTGGCGTCTTCGTACTCAGCGTTTTCGGAGATGTCGCCGAACTCTTTCGCCTGACGGATGCGCTCGTTGACCTCACGGCGGTGGACGGTCTTTAAGTCGTCGAGCTCTTCCTCGAGCTTCTGGAGACCCTCTTTCGTCAGCACCAGATCTTTGTCGTTCACGAATCTCCCCGTTCGATCGATCGGCCGGCGATCTCCGCAGAGTCGACCGGCCCCTCGGCCCACGTAGCAAAAGGACGCGAGCGGAGCTCACGTCGGCACGGCATGTTCGTCCTCTATGCCCCGGCCTACCTTTTTTGCGGGCCAGGCTTCTTTAAGACCCTAACGAGCCCCCCCGACCGATCCGGCCGCCGCGCCCGAGCGTTTTCCGCTCTTATTGAGGGCCAGGACGAGCGGGGCGGCGGCGCGGGGAGGCCCCGGCCCGGTCGCGCATTTCCGGCGAGGTTTAAGTCGCCGGAGTCTTGGACAGCTCGACGACGCGGGGCCGCAGACCCGTCTGGACGAGCAGCCGGCGGTAATCGTCCTCGGTGACGTCCTCCCAGCGCTTCCCGAGGAGCGCGAGCAGCGCCGCTTCGACGACGTTGGTCCCGAACGAGCGCCCGCCGAAGTCTGGCGTCGTCGTCACCAAGCGCGCGACGCCTCGCACGCGCAGCTCGTCGAGATCGTGCGCCGTCAGCGTATTCGTCAGCACGAGCTTGCCGTCGAGACGCTCGGGCATGAACTGCCGCATGAAGTGAAAGTCGCCGGCGACGATCTCGGCCTCGGCGTAGTATTCAGGGTATTTGGGCTGCGGCGGCCGGTCTTGCTTCTTCCCGGTCGGATAAAAGAATTGAAACGGCAGCTTGCACGCATCGGGAAGATAACGCTCGGCGAGCGCTTCGAACTCGGCCAGGCCGCGGACCGGCTTGTCGAGGTCGAGCGCGAAGATGAAGTCCCCGAAGAGCACGTCGGCGCCCGCGTCGACCAGCGCTTGCGCCATGCCGAAGCGGTCGAGCGCGCTGACCATGAGCACCTTCTTGCCGCGCAGCTCGACGCCGAGCTCATCGCGCATGAAGCGCACCGCTTCGCGCTCGAGCGTATTCTTCAGGCCGCTCCCGTCGACGACGGGCGTCATCTTGACTGCCGAGAGCAGCCGCAGCCCGTCGCGCAGCGCGTACCGCTTCGTCCCAGCGTAGAGGTAGACGTCGATCCCGCCCAAGCCGATCGCGTCGACCTTGCCGTCGAGCTCGCGCAGCTTCTCCAGCGCACCGTCGAGCGAGCCGTCGGTGCCGATCCGCTCGAGGGAGAGCCGTTCGCCGAGCAGCTCGATCTCGGCGCGATGGTCGCGCGAGGAGGAGCCCAGCGAGACCGATACGACGCGCTTCATCGGCTCAGAGCCGCGCTTCCACGCGCGCGCGCGGCCGCCTTGACCCGGGCGACGTCTTCCGCGGTCACCGCGCGGTCGAACGCGCGCATGTCGGCGAGCTCGAAACCGGCGCGGGCGGCGAGCGCTTCGATCTCCCGCACCTTGGCCAGGTCGATCCCGCGCCCGAGCGTGTAGTTCTCCCGCCGCTCCTCGAGCGCGAGCACCATCGTCTCCGACATGCAGGCCAGAGCCGTCCCGGCCGGCAGGCCCAGATCGAAGTCGCGCCCCCGCTCGCGCACCCGCTCGAAACGCGGCGTCCCCGGCACGCGCATGTTGCCGCCTTCGGTGACCAGCACGTCGGGACGTTCGAGCGCGACCCGCCGCCCAACGTCGTGCGGGATCGAAAGCTCGCAGACGACGGCCCCGCTGCGCAGGAGCCGGGGTTCGATCAGCTCCTGGGTCGAGGTCGTGGCGGTCAGCACGAGCTCGCCGCGCGGAACCGCGGCGTCCACGTCGGTCGTCCACGAAACCCCGCAGGGCAAGCGCCCGGCGGCGTCGCGCGCGCAGCGCTCGAGCCGGGTCCGGTTGCGCGCCACCAGCACGAGGTGCCCGACGTGCGGCGCGAGCAGCTCGACGCAGGCCGAACCGATCGAGCCGGTCGCTCCGATGACGACCGCCGTCGCGCCGGCCGGCTCGATCTCCATCTCGCGCGCGCCCCGCAGGAGGCTGGCCACGCCCGCCGCGATCGTCAGGGAATTCCCCGTCGTGACCGGGATCGGCGAGCGCTCGGCGAGCGTGACCCCCGCGTCGCCGACGACGCCGCTGAAGGCGCCCAGGCCGACGATCTCCGCGCCGAGCTCGGCCCCGATCCGGATCGCGTCGAGAATCTTGGCGTACACGATCTCGCGCGGCTGCGCCAGCATCTGCTCGGGCAGAAAAGGAGCCGCGACGAACCAGCCCTCGGTCCGGCGGCCGTCGGGGGTCCGCACCCCGGTGACGTGCACGGCCGCGTACGCGGGCATCCATTCGAGGATCTTCTCGATCAGGGGACGGCCCTTACCCACCGCGCCCGGCTCGTAGCGCGCCACGTCCTCGAGCGACGTCGGGTGGATCACGAACGCAAACCGCATGACGCCTCTAGCTTCGCAAGACGGCAGAAGAATCCGCGCCAGGTTCTCGCAGGACCCGGAAGCGAAAAGCCTGGGATGATGACATCTTCTTCGGAGCTGGCGGGACTGGCGGAGATCGTCCGGATCCCTTCGCCCGCGCCAGAACCGCAAGCCTTGGCCCACGACGGGGAGCACTTGTGGCTGAGCTCCTGGTCGACGAACCGCGTGTACGGCATCTTCCCGAGCCAAGGCCGCGTCTTCGAGGACGCGCCGGCTCCGGGGCGGCCGGTCGGAGCGACCGTCGTCGGCGACGAGCTGCGCTTCGTTTGCAGCGAGAACGGCGAGGACGACAACCGCTTCATCCGCCGCTACATCCCCGGGCACGGGTTCAAGTCCCACGATCAGATCCCGTGCCCCGACGACACGGGCTCGCACTTGGCCTTCTGCGGCGAGCACCTCTGGCTCAGCCAGCGCTACAACAAGCGCGTCCTGGAGCTCGACCCGCAGTACCGCGTCGTGCGCAGCGTCGACGTCGGTGAGGAGATCGTCGGCCTGGAGTGGGTGGGCGACCGACTCTACGTCTCGACCTGGCTCGGCCGCGAGCGCGGCGGCTGCCGGATCGGCTACATCGAGGCGCGCGCCGCGCATCCCGAGCTCGTCTTCGTCGCCCAGTCGCCTTTCGTCGCGGTCTCGCTCGCGCGTCACGGCGACCGCATGTGGACCAACGACTTCAAGAAGAACGAGATCGTCGCGTTCGCGATCCCGGATTAAGCGTCAGACGTTTCGCGAGCGCGTGAGGACAACGTCGCGGTGACGTCCCCGCTCTATCGCAACGCCATCAGCGCCGTGCTGCTCGTGGTCGCGCTGTTCGGCATCGCCGTCCAGCTCAAAGCGGGCAGCCACGGAATGGACCGCGGTCTGCAGGGCCACTTCGTGCTCGCCGGCTACATCCTGGTCGCGATCTATGCCGGAGCGTCGATCGCGGTACGGCTGCGCGCGTCGCGCGAGCGGCGCTGAACGGCAAGCCGCTTCCGCGCAGCCTGATCCCGATTTACGGGATCACCTTCTTCGGAATCCTCGCCTACACGATCCTCATCCCGCTGCTGCCCTTCGTGGCGCGGCGCTTCGGCGCGTCGGACGCGACGGCCGGGACGCTCCTGACGACGACGGCGCTGTTCGCCACGCTCTCGTCGCCGCTGTGGGGCGGCTTGAGCGACCGCTTCGGACGCAAGCGCGCCCTGATCGGCTCGCAGCTCCTCTCCTTCGCCGGCTACATCGTGCTGGCGCTCGCGCCGGACATCGCGCTGCTCTTCTTCTCGCGCGTCGTCGAAGGCCTCGGCGGCGGCAACGTCGGCGTCGCGCAGTCGTACATCAGCGACGTCACCGACGAAGAACAGCGGCCGCGCGCGTTCGCCTACAGCAGCGCCGCCTTCGGTGCGGGCTTCATCGTCGGGCCGATCCTCAGCGGCAGCCTCGTCCACTTCGGCTACGCCGTGCCCTTTTTCGTCGCTGCCGCCGTCCAGCTGCTCAACGCGATCCTCACGCTCACGCTGCTGCCCGAGTCGCACGGCTCTGCGCCCGCGGCCCACGGCTGGCGCGAGCTCGCGAGCGTCTTCGGAATGCGCGCGCTGCGCAGCCTGCTCGCGCGCCAATTCCTCTTCATCTTCGCCTTCACGTACCTGTTCTCGACCTTCTCCCTCTACATCTCGCACGTGCTCGGCGGCGGCCCGGAACTCTCGAGCCTGCTGCTCGGCGTCGCCGGGGGGACGGGCGGCCTGATGATGATCTTCGGCGTCGGCCCGCTGGTCGCGCGTTTCGGTCAGAACCGCGTGACGACCGCGGCGTTCTTGGCCGGCGCGCTCTCCTACGCGTCGGTCGCCCTGGCCCACACGCTGCTCGCGGTCGGCGCCGTGCTCGTATTCTGGGCCCTGAGCGGCTCGGTTCTGCGTCCCGTCCTGAGCGCCCAGATCTCGGAGGAAGCGCCCGAAGACGAGCGCGGCCTGGTCCTCGGCTTCTCGGATGCGCTGAACAATCTCGCCATGATCGTCACGCCGCTGCTCGGCGCGGCGATCGTCGGCTTCAACGCCGCGCTCTCCGGCGTGCTGCCCGCACTCGCGCTCGCGGGCGGATTCGCGCTCGGGCTGCGCGACCGCCGGCGCTGAGTTCGCGCAGCGTTACGACGCCGCCGCGCTGCGCCGCTCTCTTTCGGCCTCGCGTTTGAGCGCGGCGAGCATCATCTCGCTGTTCTCGCGAACCTTGCGCTGCAGCGTCGGTCCGATCAGCTCGGCCAAGGTCGGCACGCCGAAATCGTATTCGACGCCGAGGGTCACGCTGGCGCAGCCGTCGACGTCTTCGAATGTCCAGGTCCCTTCGAAGACGTCGAGATCGCCTTCGATCAGCTTGTAATCGACGCGCAGCGCCGCGTCGTCGAAGAGATCCACTTCGGTCCATTCGATCGGCGCTTCCTCGACGAGCGTCTTCCAGCGCGAGACGACGCGGTCGCCGCCGCGTTCCAAGATCGTCACCGACTCGACGTCGGGCATGTATTCGGGGAAGCGCTCCTGCGCTTTGGCAAGCTCGTAGACGTCACGCGCCGGAGCGTCGATGACGATCGTCGTCTCGACGTAGGGCATTACCGCACCGTCACGCTCGGGGGCAGCGCGCCGAGTCTCTCGTGCGCCGCGCGCACTCCCGCGCGCAGCGCCTCGAGCGCGCGGGCGACCTGATCCTCGCTGACGATCAGCGGCGGTTCGAGACGGATGACGTGCTGCGCGTTGAGCGTCCAGGCCGCGGTCACGCCGCGCTTGAGCATCTCGGGGACGATCGTTCCGCCGTAGCCTTCGTTGCGAAGCTCGACGCCGACGAGGAGCCCGAGCCCGCGCGCTTCGCGAATCACGCCCGGGTACTCGGCCGCGATCAGCGCGGCGCCCGCGAGAAGCTGCTCGCCGCGCGCGCGCGCGTTGGCGACCAGGCCCTCCGAGCGCAGCACCTCGAGCGCGGCGAGGGCCGCCGCGCAGGCCAGCGGGTTCCCGCCGAAGGTCGAGGTGTGCAGCAGCGGCGCCTTGCCGTAGGCCGCGTTCCACGCGCCAGGCCGCGCGACGTAGGCGCCGATCGGGACGACGCCGCCCGAGAGTCCCTTGGCCAGCGCGAGCACGTCCGGCACGACGCCGTCGCGCTCGCAGGCGAAGAGGTAGCCGCAGCGTCCGAGCCCCGTCTGCACCTCGTCGGCGATCAGCAGGGCCCCGGCACGGTCGCACAGCTCGCGGGCCGCGCGCAGATAGCCCGGCGCCGGCACGACGACGCCGCCTTCGCCCTGCACCGGCTCGACGACGAAGGCCGCGGCGCCTTCGAGCGCCTCGGCGAGCGCGGCGGCATCCCCGTAGGGGACGTGCACGACGTCCGGCAGGAGCGGCTCGAAGGGCTGCCGGTAGCTCTCGCGTCCGCTGACCGAGAGCGCGCCCAGCGTCTTGCCGTGAAATGCGTTGCGGGTCGCGACGAATTTCGTGCGCTTCGTCGCCGCCCGCGCCAGCTTCAGCGCGCCCTCGACCGCTTCGGCCCCGCTGTTGGTGAAGAACGAGAGGCCGAGATCGCCCGGCGCGATCTCGGCCAGCGCGCGCGCCAGGCGGCCGGTCGGCGGATCGAACATCGTCTTGCCCGAGAGCGCCATCAAATCGAGCTGCGCCTTGACCGCGGCGATCACGCGCGGATGCGAATGTCCGAGCGTGAAGACGCCGTAGCCGCCGGCGAAGTCGAGATACGGCTTGCCGCTGTGGTCCCAAATCGTGACGCCTTGCGCGCACACTTCGACGGGCGAGCCGGAGAGCTTCATCACCCGCGCCAGCGCCGGATTGACGAAAGCGCGATAGTTCTCGCAGGTCTCGTCATAAAGCGACTGCGGCGACGATGCCGCGGCGTTCTGCTCGTTCATTCGTGTACCATAGTGCTCACGCTTCGTCACCCTGAGCTCGTCGAAGGGCGGCTCGCTCACGCGGCGGCCGGCCGCGTTGCGGCGAGCCGCGCGATCGTCGCTTCGACGATCGCCAGCGTCTCGGCGGCGGTCGCCGTGCGCATCAGGCGTTCGCGCAGTTCGCTTGCGCCGGGGAAGCCCTTGAGGTAGTAGCCGAGATGCTTGCGCATCTGCGGCACGGCCCGCTCCTCGCCCCACTCTTCGACCATCGCGCGGTAGTGATGGACTGCGAAGCGCAGCCGCTCCGCCGGGCCGGGGAGGGGCTGCGCTTGGCGACCCTCGAGCAGATCGCGCAGCGCGCCGGCGAGCCACGGATTGCCGAGGGCCGCGCGGCCGAGCATGACCCCGTCGGCACCGCTCTCGCGCATCTTGCGGAGCGCGTCGTGCGGCTCGGCCAAATCGCCGTTGCCGATGACCGGAATGCCGACGGCCGCCTTGAGCGCCGCGACGTGCCTCCAGTCGGCGCTCCCCTTGTAGAATTGCTTGGCGGTGCGAGAGTGCAGGGTCAGCGCTTTGACGCCGGCCGCTTCCGCCCGCTTGGCGACCTCGAGATAGACCAGCGCGCTCTCGCTCCAGCCCAGCCGCATCTTGACCGTGACCGGGCAGTCGACCGCGGCGACCACCGCCCGCACGATCGCCTCGCATCGCTCGACGTCGCGCAGACAAGCGCTGCCTCCTTCGGTCTTCGTGACCTTGGGCGCGGGGCAGCCGAAATTGATGTCGACCATGTCGGCCCCGCACTCGCGGACGACCCGGGCCGCCTGGGCCATCAACGCGGGGTCGCTCCCCCAGAGCTGCGTCGCGACCGGCTTCTCGACGTCGTGCTGGTCGATCATCTCCATCGTGCGGCGCGAGCCGTACTGCAGGGCATTCGAAGAGACGAACTCGGTCACGGTCAGCCCGAAACCGAAGGGCTTGTAGAGCGCTCGGAGCGTCCGGTTCGTCACGCCCGACATGGGGGCCAGGACGACCGGCGGCCAGATCTCGATCTCTCCTATGCGGAGCGGGGCGACTGCACGGGTCACAACCTCCGGATTATACCGTCTTTGGGCGCGCCGTGCGAGCGGCAGCTTCACTCGAGCTCGTGAACGGCAATCCACCAAGTCTCGACGCGGCTCGATGGAGACCCGAAAACGCACGGACGCGCCCGGCCTTGCGGCCGGACGCGCCCGTGCGTACCTTGGAAACGAGGGGTTGGTTTAGAAGCTCAGCAACGTCTCGAGGAAGAGAGCGTTGGCGTTGAAGCCCGTGAGGGCCGTGAGGCCGCCAAGGGGTTCGTCGGTGCCGGGCTTCAGCCCGTAGTGCTGGTAGACGAGGCCGATGCGTGCGTTGTCGCCGACCCAGTGATGGATGCCGACGTAGTACACGCGGTTGCCGTTGGGATCTTGCAGGTAGAACTGCTGGTACCCGGTGGTCCCTTCGATGTTGGTGTGCGGACCGGTCGAGTTGAACCCGGTGTCGATCGCGCCGATTTCGGCGAAGTTGTTGCCCTTGTGGCCGACGGTGTCGCCGATGTTGACCTGCGCCCAGTAAGCGTCGGGCTCGTTCCAGGCCACCTTGGTGAAGGGGTCGTTGCCGAAGCGATGGAGCGCTTCGAATTCAACCTTCAGGTTGGGGTTGAGGGTCGCCTGGAGCCAGCCGCTTCCCGTCGAGATGCGGGTGTTCGACGGCACGTAGGCGGCCAGGACCGTGTTCCACAGCGACTGATCGTAGAACGCGCTGTCGGTGATGTAGCTGATACCGACGTTGTACTTCTTATGGAACGTGTACGACGCGTCGGCGAAGAGGGTCTGCTGCGAGTTGGTGGTGACGCTCGTGGCGGCAACGGCCGGAGTGATCGCGGTGGCGCCATAGGCGTTGTTGTTGCTGGCCGAAGACTGGTTCACGCCGTAGCCGAGGCTGGCGTTGATGCCCGCCTTGTTGAAGTGCAGGACGCCGCCGTTGAAGTAGTCGGCGTAGTTGAGGCCCAGATCGTCCGGACCTTGAGCGTAGATGTAACGGCCGCCGGTCAGATCGAGGCCGCTCTGCTGATCCGTGTACTTGACGTAGGCGTAGTTGATGCGCAGCGTGTCGTTGGCAGCGAACCCGCCGCTGGTGGCGTTGGGCTGCAGCGGGAGACCCGGAGCGACCGTGCTCGCGCCGGTCGAGTTCACGAGATAGTAGCGGTCCTCGAGCCGGATGCCGTACGACACGTGGTCGTCGACGTTGCCCTTGAACACCATGCGCAAGGTCTGGTAGCCGGTGCCGAGTCCCTGGTTGCTGGTCTTGAGCGACCACGGGCCATTGCCCTGGCCCACGTTCGAGCCGACCTTGAAGGCCGCGTTCGGCGGTGCCGGGACGTTGAAGGAGGTGCTGTAGTTCTCCAGGCCCGGAGCGCGCAGGAAGTAGTAGAGGTGGAACTGCTGGCGGGCCAGGATCGCCTTGGTCGCGGCGTCGTCGGCCTTGAGCTGGGCGACGTCGGTCTGCAGGCCCTTGATGTCGGTGCCGTATTCGTCGAGCAGCTTCTTGACGGCGTCGATGTCCTTCTGCTGGACGCTCTGCGCGGTCTTGACGTCGGCGAGTTCGGCTTCGAGCTTCTTGACGGCGCGCTCGGTGAGGACGGCTGCCTCGTAGCGCGTCAGGGGGCGATTGCCCTTGTAGGTCTTGTCCGGATAGCCTTCGATGATCCCGTCAGCCGCGAGTTGGCTGATCGCATCATACGCCCAGCTGTTCGCGGGGACGTCCGCGAACGGGTTGTCCGCAAGTGCGGGTAACGCCGTGAACGCGAGCAGCGACGCTGCCAGCGATCCCGCCGTCACGGTGTATTTTAGGTTCACGTTGAGCCCTCTTGATGCGGAGCGCACCATCCCAAGATGTCGCACGCCCCTAGGAGAGTTGTAAACACGGAAATCCGCTTCGCCACCGAACTCCATCACAGAGTGCCGCGCCGAGGCAGAGCATGCTTACGATTCGGCCGCTTCAGGCAAGCGGCCAAAAAGCCCTTGTGTTCCTTTGAAAAAAGTCCTGATTTTAGGGAAACCTAAATAATCAGGTCGTCACCTTTTGTAGGTATCGGCTGAATCGACCCCGCATTTGATGTGACTTCCGTCACAGAAAGATGTGCGTCGCACAGCCCGAGCAGCACCAGATCGGGCTCGCAGGCGTCGATCGAGGCAGTGTGCCGGGCGACGATCCCGGCGAGCCCGCCGGTCGCGACGACGCTCGCGTCTTCGCCGATCGCATGGCGCATGCGGCCCACGATGCCTTCGGTCTGGCCGACGAAGCCGAAGATGATTCCGGCTTGCATCGATGAAACGGTGTCGCGGCCGATCGGTCCGTTGGGGGCCTCCAGCGCGACTTGGGGCAGCTTCGCGGTCCGCGAGACGAGCGCGTCGATCGAGATCTGAAGGCCGGGCGCGATCGCGGTGCCGATGTACTCGCCCTCGCGCGAAACCGCGCCGTAAGTCGTCGCGGTCCCGAAGCCGACGACGATCAGGGGCGTGCCGTAGCGGCGTTTGGCGGCGACCGCTCCCAGCAGCAGGTCGCTGCCGAGTTCCTTGGGCCGCTCGATCGTGACCTCCATGAGCGACTGATGCGCGGCGCTGAAGAACGCCGGCTCGCAGTGGAAGTACTCGCGGCAGGCCTCGGCCAAGGCGCGGTCGCTCTGCGGAACGACGCTCGAGACGCCGACCGCACCGACCCTTCCGGTCTCGATTCCGGCCTGGCCGAGCAGCGTGGCGAACACGACGCCGAACTCGTCGGCGGTGCGTCGCCGGTCGGTGTTGATACGCCAGGTCCTGCGCAGGGCGAGGCCGCCCTCGCGGGCGGAATCGAAGAAGCCGAGCTTCGTCTCGCTGTTGCCGACGTCGACGGCGAGAAACACGCTCAGCGCGTCGCGCTCAGGCGCAGCAGCGTGTCCCACAGACGCCGCGCCAGCTCGCGCTTGGGGGCGCGGCCCAGCGCCTCGCGGCCGCTCTCGCCCCAGAGCACGACCAGCTCGCTCTCGCCGGTTCCGAAGCCGCCGGCCGAGACGTCGTTGACCGCGATCGCGTCGAGGTGCTTGGCCCGCAGCTTCGCGCGCGCGTTCCGCTCGAGATGCTCCGTCTCGGCCGCGAAGCCGACCAGGAACGTCCCGTTCTTGCGCTCGCCGAGCGCCGCCAGGATATCCGGCGTGCGCGTCAGCGCCAGGGCGCTGCTGGCGGCGCCGCCCTTTTTCACTTTCTGCGCGTGCGTCTCGAGCGGGCGCCAGTCGGCGACCGCGGCGCCGGCGATCGTGACGTCGGCCGCGGCGCAGGCGAGCACGGCCTCGTACATCTCCTGCGCCGACGTCACGCGCACGACGCGAACGCCGGGCGGAGGCGCGAGCAGGGTCGGCCCGAGCACGAGCTCGACCTCCGCGCCGCGCGCCTGCGCTTCGCGCGCGAGCTCGATCCCCATCGTGCCCGTCGAGGCGTTGGAAAGGAAGCGGACCGGATCGATCGCCTCGCGCGTCGGACCGGCCGTGACCAGCACGCGCCGGCCTGCGAGCTCGGACGAGCTCGCCAGAGCCGCATCGACGGCGGCCAGGATCGCATCCTGCTCGGCGAGCCGGCCGATCCCGCTCTCGCGCTCGGCCAGAAAGCCGACCGCCGGCTCCACGATCGTGACGCCGCGCGCCCCCAGCGTGGCGAGGTTCGCCTGGGTCGCAGGATGCTCGTACATCGCGGCGTTCATGGCCGGCGCGACGACGATCGGGATGCGGGCGGCGAGCGCGGCGTTGGTGAGCAGGTCGTCGGCGATCCCGTGGGCGAGCTTGGCCAGGAAGTTCGCGGTCGCCGGAGCGACCGCGAGCACGTCGGCCGAGCGGACCAGCGAGATGTGCGGAATCTCGTGCTGGGCGTCCCACAGGGACGAATAGACCGGGTTGCGCGAGAGGGCCGCGAAGGTCAGCGGCGCGACGAACTCGTGGGCCCCTTCGGTCATGACGACTTGCACGTCGTCGCCGCGCTGGACGAGCGCGCTGACCAGCGCCGCGGCCTTGTAGGCCGCGATTCCCCCGCAGACTCCCAGGAGGATTCGGCTCATCGCGGCGCGCGGACGCGCGGCGGCAGAGGCGTGAGGATAGGGTCGACGCCGTCCGGGCCGGCGACGGGCACGTTGTCGAGCAGACGGGTGCGGCCGGCCTTGGCGACGGCGACGACGAGCGCCGGCCGCACGACCCGGCTCTGGGAGGCGAACGCGCGCGGATCGACGATGTCGAGGTAGTCCCAGAGCAGCGGGGCTCGCAGCAGCGAGCTGCCTGCGGCGCGCGCTCGCGCCGGGTCGGCTTCGCCGGCCAGAATCGCCGCCGCGATCTCCTGGAGGGCGCGGTAGAGGCTGGGCGCCGCGGCGCGCTGCTCGGGAGTGAGGTAGACGTTGCGGCTCGAGAGCGCGAGCCCGTCGGGTTCCCGCACGGTCGGGCCGACCACCACGTTGGTCGCCATGTCGAGGTCGCGGACCATGGCGCGCAGGACCACCGCCTGCTGGACGTCCTTCTGCCCCAGGTAGAGCGAGGTCGGCTCGATCGCGTGCAGCAGCTTGGCGACGACCGTCGCCACGCCCAGGAAATGGCCGGGCCGGCGCTCCCCTTCGAGAACCGCGCCCAGCGATCCGACGTCGATCGAGGTGGCGAACCCCGGCGGGTAGACTCGCTCCGCCGCGGGCGCGTAGAGCAGGTCGACGCCCTGCCGCTCGAGCAGCTCCGCGTCGCGCTCGAAATCCCGCGGATAGCGCTCGAAGTCTTCGCCGGGGCCGAACTGCATGGGGTTGACGAAGATCGAGGCCACGACGGCCGCATTCTCGTTTTTGGCGCGCTCGACGAGCGAAAGGTGCCCGGCGTGCAGCGCACCCATGGTCGGGACGAAGCCGACGGGCCGGCGCAGCGTGCGAGCGATGGCCCGGGCCGAACCCGGGGTGCGGACGACCTGCACGACCCTAGGCCCGGCTGACGCGCAGCAGCGTGCGCCCGACCACAAAACGCTCCCCCGGCCCGATGGGGACCTCAGAAGTCAACAGCCGGCCGCCGACCTTCGTACCATTGCGGCTCTCCAAATCGGTCAGCATCAAGCGCTCCCCGTCCTCGCGCAAGCGCGCATGGCGGCGTGAGATGTAGCGGTCGAGGGTGATGCAGGCTCCGGCCAACGTTTCGTCACGACCTATGGTGATCTCGCCTTCAAACGTCCAGGTCTTCCCGTCAAGGGGACCGCTCAGCACTTCCAGGATGAACATGGCTTTACGAGATTTTTTCTCACCGGCGTCGAACTCCCTCGGACGGATACCGCGTCGAAGATCGATCGGGTTCCATGTCGAAGTGGAGGACATGACCATGGGCACGGGGGGAGAGCCGGCCGAGCGCGGTTCCATCGACGAGCTCCTCGACAATCTGATGGAGATCGATCCGGACGCGCTGCGCGAGGCCGAATTCGAGCAGACGCAGTCGATTCTCGACACGTTGGCCGGGAAAACGATCAGCCGGGCCGTGCTCGAAGACCGGCGGATCGTCATCGAGACGACCGACGGCTATCGCTACTTTTTCTTCGGTTTCATGGGAAAGGGCGGCTGACCCGGGCGCCTCGGGCAGCGGCGCTCAGTCGGCCGGTTCGCCTTCCGTCTCGGGTTCCTGATCGAGCGGCTCGCCTTCGAAGGCGAGCCGCTGCACTTCACCCGCCACGTAGCGGACGATCTCGTCCTGATCGCGCGGATCGATCCGTGTGAAGGCGATCCCGTGGAAAAACAGCTTGTTCTCCGAGTTGTAGAACGAGAGGACGATGCGGCCGCGGGCGATCAGCTCGCGCTCGACGCCGGGCAGTCGAAAGCGCAGAAGCAGCGAGTCCCCGAGCGGCAGATCCTCGTCTGTCGCCAAGCGGATGCCGCCGCCGCCGAGGTCGCTCGACGACCCTTGCTTGACCGCGTCCCCGCCTTCCCTCGAGTACGACACGGGTACGTTCACGTCGACGCGGACGTAACGCCGGCGGTAAGGGGCTTCGCCGTTCTTGGCGCTGGGGTCCGATGCTTCGCTCAAATGCGCACTCTCCGACTAATTGGCGCTCACTTCTCCGGCGAAACAGATTTGCTTTCTTTGAGCACGGCATCTGCCGCGAGGATCGCTCCCAGCGCAACGTGCTCGCGCATCGTCCCCCCTTGGAGATAGACCTCGAACGGGGGCCGGAGCGGGGCGTCGCAGGAAAGCTCGATCGTCGCACCGTTCACGAACGCTCCGCTCGACATGACGACCGGATCGGGGTAGCCGGGCACGGGACCGGGCTCGGGAGCGAAGCGCGCGTTGACGGGGAGCGACTTCTGCAGGCCGCGAGCGAACGCGATCAGCCGTGACGCTCCGCCCAGGCGGATCGCCTGAACGATGTCGTGCCGGGGCGCCCCCGGCCGCGGATCGACGCCGAAACCCAGCTCCTCGAAGAGCGCGGCCGCCCAGTCGAGCCCGGCGAGCGACTCGGCGACGGCGAGCGGCGCATGGAAGAACCCCTGGAGGAGGGCCCGGCCCCAGCCCAGCGTCGAGCCGACGGCCGTCCCCAGGCCCGGCGCGTAATGGCGCGCCGCGACCCGCTCGACGACCTCCGCCCGGCCGATCACGTAGCCGCCGCCCGGCGCCAGCCCCCCGCCCACGTTCTTGATGAGCGAGCCCATCACCGCGTCGACGCCGTGATGGGTCGGTTCGGTCGCATCGACGAGCTCCCCGTAGCAGTTGTCGACCAAGACGAGGGCCCCCGGCGCGGCTTCCCGCGCCACGCGCGCGACCTCCCCGCACTCCGCCGCGGAAAGCGAGCGGCGCGGCGCGTAGCCGCGCGAACGCTGGACGAAGACGGCGTCGGCGCCGGGCTCGCAGGCGCGGCGCAGCGCCTCGAGGTCGACGCCGTCCGCGCCCATCGCCACCTCGTCGTAGCGGACCCCGCGCTCGACCAGCGCGCCCGGCGCGGTCGCGATCGCGTTGCGCAGCGTGTCGTAGGGACGTCCCGTCGCCGCGACGAGCCGGCCGCCCGGCGGCAGGCAGGCGTCGAGCGCGGCGACGATCGCGTGCGTGCCGCTGACGAAGGAAAAGCGTGCCAGCGCCCGCTCCGCGCCGAAGTATCGGGCCAGCAGCGACTCGTAACGGTCGCGCGCCGCGTCGTCGTAGCCGTATCCCAGCGTTCCGGCCAAATCGCTTTCGGCGAGCCCTTCCAGCATGAAGGCGCGCAGCACGCCGGCGCGCACGCGCGCGGTCACGGCGGCGCGGCCCGGCCCGCCGCGCGCGGCGGCCGAGCGGGCGGCGCGGGCGACCGCCGCGTCGACTTCGACCAGCTCCAGCAGTTCGTCGATCATGCGGCCTCGCGCGCGCGCTCGCGCTCGCTTTCGTGCCGCTCGAAGAGTGCCGCGAACGGCGCGTAGATCGCCAGGCCGACGATCAGGTTGAGGCCCATCAAGACGATCGAGCGCCAGTCCTTCGTCGCCAGGAACGCACCCAGCGGAACGGGCAGCGTCGAAGGCATGTAGTACGCCGGGCGCGAGACCAAGCCGAGCGACATCGCCGCGTAGCTGATGACGGCGAGCGCCAGCGGCGTCAGCACGAAGGGCGCGCTCAAGATCGGATTGAGGACCAGCGGCAGTCCGAACATCAGCGGTTCGTTCGCGTTGAAGAGCGAGGGCAGCAGCGTCGCGTAGGCGACGCTGCGGATCCTCTTCACCTTGCTGCGCAGGAGCAGCAGCACCAGCGGCAGCGTCGCGCCGGCACCGCCCGGGAAGACGAAAAGGAAGGTCGAGACGGTGACCAGGTGCGGCAGCGGCAGCCCGTGCGAGAGGGCGTTGGTGTTCTGCACCTGCAGGTTCATATAGACGGGCAGGACGACCGCGGCGAGCAGGGCGGGCCCGTGGATCCCGACCGTCCAGAGCAGCGTCTCGACGAGGGTGATGACGAGCAAGGCGGTCAGGCTGTCCCCCAGGTGGCCGAGCGGCGCGATCAGCTTGTCGAGCAGGCCGGTCACGGAGATTCCGGCGCCGAGCAGAGCGAGCGCGACCACGGCGAGGGTGGCCACGGCGACGAGCGAGCCCGCCGCGGGCCCGAAGCGGGCGCAGCTCGCGCGCAGCAGGTTGACCGAGAGCAGCGCAATGCCCATCGCCAGGAAAAGGCCGCTCGAGCCCAGCGCGGCGAGCAGCGTCTGGGGCGACGACGACGCCGCGAACGGCAGCGAGATGACGAACGCGGCCGAGGCGCCGAGCAGCGCCGCGGCGACCGGGACGCGGCGGCGCCGCGCCAGATCGAAGGTCATCGCCAAGACCAGCAGGATCGACATCACGCCGAATGCCGGCGCGAACGAGCTCGAGAAGCGCTCGAGGAACGTCCCGCCGGGCTGCAGCAGCATGAAGACCCCGAGCCCGACGGCCAAGCCGGCGAAGCTGTAGGGCAGCGTCGTCCGGACCGAGACCATCTCCGGCGACTCGGCGATGGCTCGCACGCGCGCGACGAAAGACGACGGCGGCGGAACGGGGACGGCTTGCTCGGCCGTCTCGTCGGCGGGCGTGATCACGGAGGAGGGGCATTCGCGCCGCCGGAGTCCTCACCCCGGCGTTGGGCTCAAAGCCTGCGGAAGACGGCCTCGACCCTTCCGAGCACGGTGACGTCGGCGGCGTAGATCGGCTCCATCGCGCGGTTCTCAGGCTGCAAGCGGACGCGGCCGGACTCGCGGAAGAAGCGCTTGACGGTCGCCTCGCCGTCGAGCATCGCGACGACGATCTCTCCGTTGCGGGCATCCGGCTGCGGCGCGACGACGATCAAGTCGCCGTCGAGGATCGCCGCCTCGATCATCGAGTCGCCCTGGACGCGCAGGACGAACGAGCCGGCCTTGCGTGCCAGCTCGGCCGGGACGACCCACTCGCCTTCGACGTTCTCGGCCGCGGTGATCGGCGTCCCCGCCGCGACCTTGCCGACGATCGGAAGGAGCCCGTACTCGGGCGGGCGTTCCCGGCGCACGTCGTTGGTGATGAGCGCGCGCGGCTTGGTCGGGTCGCGCGAGATGAGCCCGCGCTTCTCGAGGGATTTCAGGTGGGATTGCACGGTCGAGGACGAGGAGAGGCCGACGCGCTCCCCGATCTCGCGCACGGACGGCGGATAGCCCCGCTGATGCGTGAAATCGCGAATGACTTCCAAAATGCGCGCCTGGCGCTCCGTCGGCACACGATCTGGCACGGCTCGAACCTCCACGGCAAGCGGCGCGAGCGCCGCGATTGCCTCATAGAGTAACATACGCCGGCTGGCGATGCAAACATACGTTCGAGAATCTCTTGACTTCCCCACCGCGGTCGCGATAAAATGTGGTGGACGAACAGGCGTTTGGCCCAATATATGGGCGAGGAGCAGAACGATGCGTGCCCCGTATCGCAGGCGAATCTCCCTCATGCCGGCGGTCGCGATGGCCGCACTGAGTGCGCTGGTGGCTATTCCGGCCCTGTCGCAGTCGAGGCTCTACGCGGCCGCGCCCGAACACTTTGCAGCGGTCACGGTACGAGCAGGCGACAGCCTCTGGGCGATCGCCGACCGCTACACCCCGGCCGACGGCAACGTCCAGGAGACGGTCGACCAGATCATGGCGGCCAACCATCTCCGCGACGCAGCGATCGAACCCGGCCAACGCCTCGCGATCCCACGCTGATTTTCCGCCGCGAGCGCAAAGGCGCCGGCGAGAGCCGGCGCTTTTCGTTTTCTAGGGCCGGCGCGTCAGGATGACGCTGTGGCCCGCGTGGTCCGCGAGGAATTCGAGCCCCTCGACGATCCACGTGTCCAGCCCGGCCTGCACGTGCTGGGCGACCTCGCGCACGACGTGCTCGCGGTTCTTGAGCCATTGCAGCTCGTTGCGCGCCGTCGCCGGCCAAATCGCGACCTCGCACTCCTCGCATTGATATCCATAGCGCATCGTGAAGACTTGAACGCGCCGAGCGCGCCCGTCTCCTGCACCGTCTCGCTCCGCAGACGCTAATCGCGCGAGCGGGGGTCGAGGGCGTCGCGCAAGCCGTCGCCGAAAAGGTTGACGCCGAGGACGGTCAGCGAGATCGCCAGGCCCGGAAAGAGACCGAGCCACCACGACGTGTCGAGGTACTGGCGGCCGTCGGCAAGCATCGCGCCCCACGACGGGACCGACTGCGGCACGCCGAGCCCCAAAAACGAGAGCGCGCTCTCCAGGATGATCGCCCGCGCGACTTCGAAGGTCGCGAGCACGCTGATCGACGAGGCGACGTTGGGCAGGATGTGGCGCAGCATGATGCGCGGCGGCGCGAGCCCCGTGGCGACCGCCGCCTGCACGAACTCGCGGTCGCGCAGGGCGAGCGTCTCGGCGCGCACGACGCGCACGTACTGCACCCAGCTCGTCAGGCCGAGCGTCCCGATGATCGTCCAGAGGCTCGGTCCGACGACGCCGACGACCGCGATCGCGAGCAGCACCAGCGGAAAGGCGAGCTGGATGTCGGCGAAGCGCGCGATGACCTCGTCGACGAAGCCGCCGAGGTACCCGGCGAGCAATCCGAACGTGACGCCGATCGTTCCGCCGATCGCGACGACCGAGAAGCCGACGATCAGCGCGACCCGAGCGCCCCAGATGATGCGCGAAAGGATGTCGCGCCCCAGGTCGTCGGTCCCCAGCACGTAGGCGCGATCGCCGCCGGCGAGCCACATCGGAGGCCTTTGCGCGAGCGCGAGGTTCTGCGCGTCGGGGTCGTGCGGCGCGAGCAGCGGTGCCAGCAGCGCGCAGAGCAGCACGGCCGCACCGATCGCCGCGCCTGCGAACGGCGCCGGCCCGGCGAACAGCGCGCGCGCGAAGGAGCGCCGGCGCGGCGCATCTTCGTCCGCGAGGAGTTCCCCGCTGAGCGCGGCGGCCGTCATCAGTCGTACCGGATTCGCGGATCGAGTGCCGCGTAGGCCAGGTCGACCGCGAGGTTGATGAGCACGAACGAGGCGCCTGCGATCAGCACGACGACTTCCACGACGGGATAGTCGCGATCGTAGATCGCCTGCACGGCGAGCCGTCCGATCCCGGGCCACGAGAAGACCGTCTCGGTGATGATCGCCTGCGAGAGCAGCGTGCCGAGCTCGATGCCGATTACGGTGACGATCGGAATCCAGGCGTTGCGCAGCGCGTGATGGGTGATGAGGCGCAGCGGCTGCACGCCCTTCGCCCGCGCCGTGCGCAGGAAGTCGCTCTGCAGGATGTCGAGCATCGCGCTGCGCGTCAGGCGCATGATCTTCGCCATCGAGAAGAGCCCCAGCGTGATCGCCGGCAGGATCAGATGGCGCACGCCGCCGATCCCGCTGACCGGAAACCAGCCGAGCTGCACGCCGAAGATCAGGATCAGCATCAGACCGAGCCAGTAGACCGGCGCGCTCTGGCCCAGCAGGGCGAGGACCCGCGCGCCCAGATCGAGCAGCGAGTTGCGCCGCACGGCCGCCAGGATCCCGATCGGAATGGCGACCAGCAGCGCGAGCGTCAGCGCCGTCAACGCGAGCTCGCCCGAGGCCGGCAGGCGTTGCAGCGCGAGGCCCAGGGCCGGCTCGCCGTGGCGCAGCGAATCGCCGAAGCTGCCGTGCAGCGCGGCCCACATGAAGCTTCCGTACTGAACGATCAGGGGGCGGTCGAAGCCCTCTTCGTGACGGAACTGCGCGACCTGGTCGGCGGTCGACTCGAGCGGCATCATGACCGCCGCCGGATCGCCCGTCAAGTGCAGGACGATGAAGACGGTCGTGGCGACGCCGAGCAAGACCCACAGCGCCCCGACGAGACGGCGTACGAGGTAAGCCGCCACCTCAGGCGCGGGCGGGCGTCAACCGCCGAGCTTCATCTCGTCGCAGAGGATCAGCTCGTCGCCGCGCGCCTTCCAGATCAGCCGCTTGCTCGTCGCGTAGAGATCCTCGTATTGGAACAGGAAGAGCCACGGCGCATCCTCGTGGATGATGCTCAGGGCCTTGGCGTAATCCGCCTGACGCTTGCCCGGATCGAGCTCGAAGCGCGCGTCGGAGATCAGCTTGTCGGTCTCCGGCGTGCTCCAGGTGGCCAGCGGCGCGTCGCTCGTCAGCAGGCTCGTCAGCGTGTTGTCCGCGTCGTAGCTGTCGTTGCCCCAGCCCAGCTCGTAGAGCGGCGTCAGCGCGCGCGTGCGCGTCTGGTTGACGTAGGTCGTCCACTCCTGGATGTTCGTGCTCACCTTCGCGCCCGTCTCGCTCAACTGGCCCGCGAGCGCCTCGGCGATCTCCTTATCCTTGTTGTAACGGCCGACCGGCGCTTGCAGCACGAGTTCGAGTCCCTTGCCCTCGGGGAAGCCGGCCTGCGCGAGCAAGGCTTTGGCTTTCGCCAGATCGTGATGGTACGTCGGAATCTTGGGATCGTAGCCGAAGAAGCCCGGGGGGAGCGGCGTGGCGACTTGGAAGCCGTGACCGCCGAGCACGTTCTTGACGATCGACGGGACGTCGATCGCATAGTTGAACGCCTGACGCACGAGCTTGTTCGTCTGCGGACCCGGTTTGGTCGTGTTGAAGGCGACGAACAGGACGCGCGCGCTGCGCGCGCTTTCGAGCTTGGTGTTGGTGCCGTTCTCGAGCTGCGGCAAGTCCTGCGTCGGGACGTTGACGATCAGGTCCGTCTCGCCGGTGCGCAGCGCCGCGACGCGGGCGGCGGCTTCGGGGATCGGCTTGAAGATCACGTGATCGATCGCGGGCTTGCCGTGCCAGTAATTCGGGTTGGCGTCGAGGTCGAGCTCCTCGTCCTTCGTCCACGACTTGAAGACGTAGGGGCCGCTCCCCATCGGATGCTCGGCCTCGTACGCGTCGCCGTGCTCCTTCCAGTATTTCGAGTCGACGACCATCGACAGCCAGGGGAAGCCGGGGATCGTCGCGGTCGGCTTGGTCGTGACGTACCGCACCGTATACGGGTCGGGCGTTTCCACGTGGTCGATCGTGGCGACGCGCGGCGTCTCTTCGGAGGCCTCCGCCGGATCCTTGATCTTCTCGACGGAGAACTTCACGTCGGCGCTGGTCAGCGGATCGCCGTTCCAGAACTTGACGTTACGGCGCAGCTTGAACTCCCAGACCGTCGGCGCGACGTGCTGGAACGACGTCGCCAGCCAAGGAATGAGATGCCCCTCGCGGTCGTGGCGCAGCAGCGTGTCGAACTGATTGAGTTGCGCGTTCGTCGTGGGCGTGATCGTCCGCTTGAGCGGATCCATGGTGACCGGATCGACCCCTTGCGAGATCGTGACGGTCGAATCGGCCGCAGCGGCGACCGCACCGGACGGTGGACGCGCGGCGGCCGGAATCAGCAGCGCCGCTGCGGCCAGAGACACCAAGGCTCGACGGACTTGCATACGGTTCGACATGCCCCTCGCTCGTTTCGACGCGGCGCTCGCTTTCGGACCCGCGCCGTTCCGCCTTTGTTACACGAGCGCGGCCAGCCGGTCCTTGACTAATCCGGGAATTTCCGAAGGCCGGTCCGCGACCGGGACGCCGGCGGCGGCGAAGGCGCGCAGTTTGCTCTCGGGCGTCCCGAAGTTGCCGGAGATGATCGCGCCGGCGTGACCGAGGCTCTTGCCGGGCGGCGCCGAGCGGCCGCCGATGAAAGCGACGGCCGGCTTGTTCGGCAGGTGCTCCTTGATGAACGCGGCCGCGTCTTCTTCGTCGGAGCCGCCGATCTCGCCGCAGACGACGACCGCATCGGTCTCGGGATCGCTCGCGAAGGCGCGCAGAGCGTCGACGAAGACGGTCCCGATGATCGGGTCGCCGCCGATGCCGACGCAGGTCGATTGGCCGATCCCGGCGCGCGTCAGGCCGTCGACGACTTCGTAGGTCAGCGTCCCCGAACGCGAGATCAAGCCGACGCGGCCCTCTTTGAAGACGTGGCCCGGCATGATGCCGACCGAGGCTTTGCCCGGCGAGATGAGGCCCGGGCAGTTCGGCCCGATGATCTGCATCCCGCCGGTCACGCCGACGACGCGCAGCACGTCGTGCACCGGGACGCCTTCGGTGATGCAGACCGCCAGCCCGATCCCGGCCTCGTGCGCCTCGAGCAGCGCGTCGGCGGCGAACGCCGGCGGCACGAAGATCACGGTGTGGGTCGCGCCCGTCGCCTCGACGGCGGCGCGAACCGTATCGAACACGGGCAGACCGTGCGTCGATTTCGTTCCGCCCTTGCCGGGCGTCACGCCGCCCACGATCAGCGTTCCGTAATCGAGCATCCGCTGCGTGTGAAACGAGCCTTCCGTGCCCGTGATCCCCTGCACGATGACCCGGCTGTTCTTGTCCAAATAAATCGACATCGGCTTAATTCCCCTGCGCGAGCGCGACCGCTTGCGCGGCGCCTTCGTCCATCGTCTCGACCGGATGCATCCCGGCGGCCGCGAGGATGGCGCGGCCTTCCTTCTCGTTGGTCCCCGTCAAGCGGATGACCAGCGGCACTTCGCGCAAGCCGCCGCCGGCGAGCGCCTCGACGATCCCCTTGGCGACTTCGTCGCCGCGCGTGATCCCGCCGAAGATGTTGATGAACAGCGACTTGACCTTCGGGTCGGCGACGATCAGCGAGTAGCAGTTGCGCACGCGCTCGGCGCTCGCGCCGCCGCCGACGTCGAGGAAGTTCGCGACCGTCCCGCCCGCGTTCTTGACCGCGTCCATCGTGCCCATCGCCAGGCCCGCGCCGTTGGCCATCGTTCCGACGCTGCCGCCGAAGCGGCGGTAGTTGCGGATCCCCAAGCCCGCCTTCAGGGCGAGCTGCTCGTCCTCGTCGAGCGGCAAATCGGCTTCCCACGCTTTGATCGCAGGATGGCGGAAGAGCCCGTCGTCGTCGAGCTCGACCTTGGCATCCGAGGCGAAGACGCGTCCGTCTTTGGTCAGCACGAGCGGGTTGATCTCGACCAGCTTCGCGCCGTAGGTGAAGAACAGCTCGTAGAGCGCGCCGACGATCGAAGGCAGCGCCTTGCGGTAGCCGGCGTCGAGCTGCGAGTCGAAGGCCAGCAGCCGCCCGATGAAGGGCGAATAGCCGACCGCGGTGTCGACGAAGAACTTCGAGATGTCGCCGGGATGCTGCTCGGCGACTTCCTCGACGTCCATGCCGCCGTGGCGGCTGACCATGATCACCGGCTTCTTCGTCGTCCGGTCGATCGTGATCGCGCAGTAGGCCTCGAGCGCGATCGGCAGCTTCTCCTCGACCAGGATCGACTTGACCGGCTCGCCCTCCGGGTTCTGGCGGTTCTTGATGACGAGCTGCAGCAGCGTCTCGGCGATCGGCTTGGCTTCGGCGGTGCTGTCGGCGAACTTGATGCCGCCGGCCTTCCCGCGTCCGCCGACCAGGACTTGGCTCTTGAGGACCCACGAGCCGGGGTTGGCCTCGATGAACGCGGCGACGTCGTCCGCGGTCCGGGCGAAAGCACCTCGCGGCGTCGGTATCCCGACTCGCCGGAAGAGCTCTTTGCCTTGGTATTCCATGAGTTTCACGGTGATTCGATCTCCGAAGGGCGAGCGCGCTGCTGGCCTCGAGCGTGTACGGCTAGAAACGCCCGAAGTGTTGTCTGAAATGCCGGCGATACCTATGAGGTGGAGTCCCGTCGGCCGCGGGTTGTCGGAACCTGCGACTTTACTCGAGTCTGCCCAGGAGCGAGCGGGCGATGACGAGCTGCTGGATCTCGGAGGTGCCTTCGTAGATCTCGGTGATCTTCGCGTCGCGGTAGTAGCGCTCGACGGGGAACTCGGTCGTGTAGCCGTAGCCGCCGTGAATCTGGACGGCCTCGGCGGCGTGCTTGCGCGCGGCCGTCGAGGCGAACAGCTTCGCTTTGCTGGCCTCGATCGCGAAGGGCTCGCCGCGGTCGCAGAGCGCGGCCGCGCGCAAGACCAGCAGGCGCGCGGCGTCGAGATCGGTCGCCATCTGCGCGAGCTTGAACGAAATGCCCTCGAAGGCGCCGATCGGCTTGCCGAAGGCGACGCGCTCCTTGGCGAACTTCACCGAAGCGTCGAGGCACGCAGCCAGGATGCCGACCGCTTGCGAGGCGATGCCGATGCGGCCGGTCGTCAGCGCGGTCAGCGCTTTGTTCAGTCCCGAACCTTCTTCGCCGAGCAGCGCGCTCGCCGGAACGCGCACGTCGTCGAACGCGAGGTCGCAGGTGTTGCTGGTGCGGACGCCCAGCTTCTCGGTGACCTTCTCGACGCGGAGGCCCGGCCGATCGTTCTCGATCAGGAACGCGGAGATGCCCTTCGAGCCAGGCCCGCCGGTGCGGAACATGCCCATCGTCAGGGCCGCGTGGGAGCCGTTCGTGCACCACTGTTTGCGGCCGCGCAGCACGTAGCCGTCGCCTTGGCGCGTCGCGGTGGCGCGCAGGGCGGCGGCGTCGGAGCCGGCGTCGGGCTCGGTCAGCGCGAAGGCGGCGATCGCGTCGCCGCCGGCGAGGAGGGGCAGATAGCGCTCGCGCTGCGCCTCGCTGCCCAGGCGCAGGATCGCGGCGGCGATCATCAGATGGACCGAGAGCGTCGTCGCAGTCCCGGCGTCGACGCGCGCCAGCTCCTCGATCGCCAGCGCGTAAGAGACGTAGTCGGCGCCGGCCCCGCCGTAGCGCTCGGGGATCGTGAGGCCCATCAGGCCGGCTTGCGCGAACGTCGTATAGAGTTTGCGCGGGAACTCGTGCGCGCGGTCCCAGCGCTCGATGTGAGGGGCGATCTCGCCTTGCGCGAGCTCGCGGGCCAGCGCGCGGATCGCACGCTGCTCTTCGGTCAGCTCGAATTGCAGCGTGCGATCTTGCGTCTGCGTCAATTCCGCGGGGCCGTGCTCAGCGCGCCGTTACGGTCGGGACCGGCGCGGCTCCGTTCTTGCCGCCGCCCCGATAGTCGTAGAAGCCGCGGCCGACCTTGCGGCCGAACCAGCCGGCGTCGACGTACTCCTTGAGCAGCGGACACGGGCGGTACTTCGAGTCGTTGAAGCCCTCGTAGAGGACGTACATGACCGCGAGCAGCGTATCGAGCCCGACGAAATCCGCCAGCTCGAGCGGGCCCATCGGATGGTTGCAGCCCAGGCGCATCGCGGCGTCGATCGACTCGACCGTGCCGACGCCCTCGTACAGCGCGTACACCGCTTCGTTGATCATCGGGCAGAGGATGCGATTGGCCACGAAGCCGGGGTAGTTCTTGACCTCGACCGGCGTTTTCCCGTGCGCGACCGCCAGATCGCGAACGGTTTCGAAGGTGTCCTGCGAAGTCGCGATGCCGCGGATGACCTCGACCAGCTTCATCACCGGGACCGGGTTGAAGTAGTGCATGCCGATCGTTTTCTCCGGGCGCTTGGTGACGGCGCCGAGCTTCGTGATCGAGATCGACGACGTGTTGCTGGCCAGGATGGCGGCGGGCGGCGTGATCTCGTCGAGC
The DNA here is from genome assembly GCA_963834485.1 of Vulcanimicrobiota bacterium. Taxonomy (GTDB): domain Bacteria; phylum Vulcanimicrobiota; class Vulcanimicrobiia; order Vulcanimicrobiales; family Vulcanimicrobiaceae; genus CAWICD01. Next base: position 443,250 of record CAWICD010000004.1, on the reverse strand, counting down.
TTGCGGAAGATGTCGAGCTTGAGCTTCAAGTTCTCCGTGGCGGCCTCGATCGCGATGTCGACCTCGACCGGGGAGAGGCCCAGCAGCGGCGTGATGCGCCCCAGCGTCGCGTCGCGCTGCTCGGCGGTCAGCTTTCCCTTGTCGACCGAGCGGCCCAAGTTGCTTTTGATGACGCCCAGGCCCTTGTCGATGAACTCCTGGGCTATGTCGTTGAGGATCACGTCGTTGCCGGCCTGCGCCGCAACCTGTGCGATGCCGGCGCCCATTTGCCCGGCGCCCACTACGAGTACACGCATGTCACCCTACCTTTACGAGCATTGCATCGCCCTGACCGCCGCCGCTACAGATCGCGGCGACGCCGAGCCCGCCGCCGCGGCGGCGAAGTTGATGGATTACCGAGGCCGTGATCCGCGCTCCCGAAGCGCCGACGGGATGCCCCATCGCAACGGCGCCTCCCAAGAGGTTGAGCGCCTTTGGATCGAGTCCGAGCTGTTGGGCCGTGCACCACGCGATGGCGGCGAAGGCTTCGTTGACTTCCCACACGGCGACGTCCGAGACCTTGATTCCTTGTTTCTCGAGAAGGCGAGCCACCGCCATCGAGGGCGTCAGGGCGATGTAGGCCGGGTCCCAGCCGGCGGCTGCGTGATCGACGATCTCCCCCAGCGGCTCGCAGCCGTGGCTTTTCGCGTAGTCCGCGCTGGTCAGCACCAAGGCGGCGGCGCCGTCGTTGACGCCCGGCGCGTTGCCGGCGGTGACCGTCCCGCCCCGCTCGAGCGGCGGGAGCGCGGCCAAGGCCTCGAGCGTGGTTTCGGGCCGGATCGGCTCGTCCCGCTCGACCAGCGTGTAAGGCCGTTCGCCCGTCACGTACGGTGAGGTGCGCGCGAGATCCGGGACGAGGTCCGGGGCCGACTCGTGGCTCCACGCGTTCGGGTTGCCGCTCGAGCCGGCGTGGACCGGGATCCGGGCGCCGACCTGGGCCGGCAGGGCGTCGACCACGAGCTTCCCCTTCGGCTTGGCCGCCACTTTGAGCGGAACGACTTCGTCGCGCAGCAGCCCGGCGGCGGTCGCCTGAGCGGCGCGCTGCTGGCTCGTGTAGGCGAACTCGTCCTGGACCGCGCGGGTGATGCCGAGGTCGGCGTTGACCTTCGTTTGGGCCTGCGCCATCGTGTCGCCCGACCAGGGGTCGACCAGACCGTCGTGGCTCGTCAGGTCGACGAGGGCGCCGTCGCCGAAGCGCAGGCCGAAGCGCGCCCCGAACGCGGCGTAGGGCCCGTTCGACATCGACTCCATGCCGCCGGCGACGACGACCGCAGCGTCGTCTTGCGCGATGAGGCGCGCGCCGCAGGCGATCGCCATCATGCCCGAAGCGCAGACTTTGCTGACGGTCTCGCAGGCGACCGTCTTGGCCAGGCCGGCGACGTAGGCCGCCTGGCGGGCCGGAGCCTGGCCCACGCCCCCCAGCAGGGCCTGTCCCATGACGACGTATTCGACTTCGGCCGGATCGAGCCCCGAGCGCTGCAGCGCGGCCCGGATCGCCTCGCCCCCGAGAACCGTAGCCTTGAACGGCGCGAGCGCCCCGCCGAGTCTGCCGAACGGCGTGCGCGCGGTCGCGAGCACGACGGTCTTGGATTTCATGGCTGACACCTCCGAGGAACGAGCGGGCGAACGACTTCATGAACGGGTCCCGCGACCCCTCGGCTGGCGAAAGCGCGCTAGCGCTGGGTGCAGACGATGCGGTCCTCGGCGGCGCAGGACTCGCACTCGAACTGAATCGTCACGTGCGTGACGCCGAAATGTTCGAGCACGCACGTCTCGATCGAGCGCAGGATCGCGGACGCCTCGCTGATCCGCTTGTCTTCGAGCAGCACGTGCGCCGAGAGCACGTGCTGTCCGCCGGCGATCGTCCAGACGTGCAAGTCGTGCACGTCGACCACGCCGTCGAGCGCGCGCAGGCAGGTCCGCACTTTGGGAATCTCCGCGTGCGCCGGCGCGCTTTCCAGCAGCACGTCGGCCGCCTCGCGCGCGATCCGCACCACGCCGACGACGATGATCGCGGCGACGAGCAGCGAAGCGGCCGGGTCGACCCAAGCCGCGCCCGTGGTCAGCACGACGAGACCCGCGATCACGACGGCGAAGGCGCCGACCACGTCGCTGGCGACGTGAAAGAGCGCGGCTTTCACGTTCAGATTCTCGCTCGCGCCGCGCGCGAGCGCGAGCCCGATCCCCACGTTGACGGCCAGGCCGAGCGCGGCGACGCCGCTCATCAGCGCGCCGTGCGGAACCTCGGGCGAGGCGAAGCGGCGCACCGCTTCGACCGCGATGAGGACCGTGACGGCGAAGAGCAAGCCGCCGTTGGCCAGCGCGGCCAGCACCTCGATGCGCGCGAAGCCGTAGCTTTGCCGCGCGGTCGCCGGCCGCGCGGCCTGCACGCTCGCGGCCAGCGCGATGCCGAGCGCAAAGGCGTCCATGAACACGTGGGCCGTGTCGGAGAGCAGCGCGAGGCTGTGCGAAAGGATGCCCCCGCCGAGCTCGAGGAGCGCAATGCCGATCGTGAGGACGAGCGCCGTGCGCAGCGGCACCGGGCGTCCTCCTCGGTGGTCGTGGCCGTGCGCGTGCGCGTGGCCGTGCGCGAGGGCCACCGCGCTACACGCGCTGCGCCTTCAAGGCGAGCGCCGCGAGCATCGCGGCGAAGGTTGCGAAGGTTCGCGTCTCGGCCCGCGCGATCACGCTCGGATCGTAGCTTCCGGCGGCGGGCTCGGCCGGCACCGCGCGCGGCAGCAGGCGCGGCACGCGCGCGACGTACGCCTCGAACGCTTCCCCGAACGTTTCGCGCAGGTAGGCCTCCTCGAGCGGCACGATGATCGCGTAGACGCCGAGCATCGTGCCCAGCCCCGCGGCCCCCAGAAGGGCCGCGCGGCGCGGCGGGAGTCCGCCGCTGAAGGCCAGCGTGAAGCCGAGCGCGGTGATGAAGTTTCCGACGTAGAGCGGGTTGCGGACGTGGGCGTACGGGCCGGCCGTCACCAGCGCCGGAGCCGTCACGCGATCGGCGCGCGTCGTCACGCCGGAATAGCCGACGGCCCAGCAGCGCAGCGCCTCGCCGGCGAGCGCCAGCGGCACGCCGGCCGCGATCGAAGCGCCGCTGGGCTTCCCGTACGCGGCCAGCGCCAGCGCGGGGAGCGCGAGCAGCGCCCCGCGATTCTTGAAGACGAGATCGCGCCAGGAGCCGGCGCGCGGCTCGGGCGGCGCCGCCGGCTCCGCCGCTGCTGCAGGCGACGACTGAGCGGGCGCGCCGGTCATCGGGCGGCCCGATTCATGTTGCCCGAGACGTACCCGCCCAAATCGAGCGAGACGTAGCGGTAGCCGGCGGCCCGCACGCCTGCGACCACGCGCTCGCGCACGCCGCCGGCGACGATCGCCGCCACTTCGTCGAGCGGGATCTCGATGCGCGCGACCTCGCCGTGGTGGCGCACCCGGCAGACGCGTATCCCGGCATCGTGCACCGCCCGTTCGGCGCGGTCGACCTGCCGCAAGAGCTCGAGCGTGATCGGCGTGCCGTAGGGGAAGCGCGAGGAGAGACAGGCCAGTGCCGGCTTGTCCCACACGTCGAGGCCGAGCCGCTTGGCCAGCGCCCGAACGTCGGCTTTCCCGAAACCGGCCTCGGCGAGCGGGCTGCGGACCGCGAACTCGGCAGCCGCCTTGCGGCCCGGACGCCAGTCGCCTTCGTCGTCGCGGTTGAACCCGTCGACGATCCACTTCGCCCCGCGCTCGCGGGCGATCGCGGCGAGCTTGCCGTAGAGCTCGCGCTTGCAGTAATAGCAGCGGTCGGCCGGGTTGGCCCGGTAGTTCGGGTCGTCGAGCTCGCGCGTCTCGATCAGCTCGTGGCGCGCGCCTGCCGCGTGCGCGAACGCGAGCGCGCCCTCGAGCTCGCGCTCGGCCAAGCTTTCGGAACGGGCCGTCACGCCGCAGGCGTTCGCGCCGAGCTCATCGGTCGCGAGCGCCAAGACGAGCGCCGAGTCGACGCCCCCCGAAAAGGCGACCACGACCTTCTCGAGCGAGCGCATCAACTCGCGCAGATGCGCTTCTTTGGCCTCCACGGTATCCAACAACATCATGAGGGGGGCAGGAGTTCCTCCAGGCGAGCGGCGATCTCGCCGACCGGCCGGCCGCGTTCGCGCGCGATCCGGAGCACGTCGTCGTATTCGAGCGTCCGGCGGAGAGCTCCGTCGACCTCGGCGGTCTTGACGCGGACCGGCCCGAGCTCGGTGGCGACCTCGTCGACCCGCCGCTCGAGCACGTAGCGCCGCTCGCGGCGGACCCGCACGCCCAAGCTGGTCGTCTCGCGCAGGATCGCGCGAGCGACCTCGGCCTCGCGCTCGGGCGGCGCGAGCGCCCCGAAGAGGATCGCGGGGCGCGACTTCTTCATCGAGATGGGGGCGAGCCAGGCGTCGTAGGCGCCCGCCGCCAGCACCCGCTCGAGCGCCAGCTCGAAGTGCTGCGGCGGCATGTCGTCGACGTTCGCCTCCAGGACCACGACCTCGTCGCAGCCCGGCGGCGCCGGCGCGGCGAGCCGGCCGACGGAGAGGCGCAGCACGTTGGGGATCGGAAAGTCGGCGCTGCCTGCGCCGTAGCCGATCCGCTCGGCCACGAGGGCCGGGCGCGTCCCCGGTTCCCGCACGAGCGCGGTCAGGATCGCCGCGCCCGTCGTCGTCACCATCTCGCCCACGATCCCGGCGTCGTAGGTCGGCGCACCGCGCAGCAGCTCGGCGGTCGCCGGCGGCGGGTTCGGGTAAGTGCCGTGCTGCATCGAGGTGGGTCCGCGGCCCGTCGGAAAGGCCGAGCAGAACAGCTCCTCGACCCCGAGCAGATCGAGCGCGACGCACGCGGCCGCCACGTCGAGGATCGCGTCGACCGCGCCGACCTCGTGAAAGTGGATGCGCTCGACCGTGCTGCCGTGGACGTGCGCCTCGGCCTGGGCGAGGCGCACGTAGACCGCCGCCGCGCGCGCCCTCTGCGAGGGCGAGAGCCCGCTGCGCTCGATGACGGCGAGCACGTCTTCGAGCCTTCGCCCGTGCGCCGCGGCGTGCTCGTGTTCGTGCGCGTGCCCCTGCGCCGGCTCGTGGCCAGGCGGGTTGCGGTCTTCGCCCGGCAGCGCGAAATCGACGTAGAGCGCGGCGATTCCGCGCTTGGTGACGCGCCGGTGAACGAACGACCAGCCCTCGACCGGTATCGTGCGCAGCGCCGCCTCGACTGTCTCCAGCGATGCGCCCGCATCGATCAATGCGCCGAGCAGCATGTTGCCGCTCGCGCCCCCGATCATCTCGGCGTAGGCGACGCTCACGGCACGGCGGCGACGCGCTCGCGCGCTTCCTCCAAGACGTCGCGCAGCGAAGCTTCCAGGGTGAAGCGCGGCGCCCAGCCGGTCGCGGCGCGCAGCTTCGACGCGTCGCCGAGGAACAGCGGGACGTCGGACGGGCGCAGCCGCTCGGGATCCTCGCGCACTTCGACGGGAACCTGTGCGAGCGCGATCAGTTTGAGCAAGACCTCCTTCATCGTTACCGGCCGGCCGCTGCAGACGTTGTAGACTTCACCCGGGCGCCCGTGCAGCGCCAGCTCGATGTAGGCCCGGACGGAGTCGCGCACGTCGAGAAAATCGCGCCGCGCTTCGAGGTTGCCGACGAGCAGCACCGGCGCCGCTCCGGCGGCGATCTCGGCCAGCCTCAAGGCGAACGAGGGAACCGCGAAGCGGGCGTCCTGCCCGGGGCCGATCTGATTGAAGCCGCGCGCGACGACGGCCGGGATCCCGTGCGAGGCGGTCGCCGCCGCGGCGACCGCCTCGCCGCCGAGCTTGCTCGCCGCGTACGGCGTCGCGGGCCGCGGCATGAGCTCCTCGCGCAGCGGGTAATCGGCCGAGTCGCGCGCGCCGTAAACTTCGGCCGAGCTCAGATACAGGACGCGCGGCGGGCGCTGCCCGCAGACGGCGCGGATCGCGGCGAAGAGCCGGGCCGTTCCCACGACGTTGGTCTCGTACGTGGCGACCGGCTCGCGGTCGGCGAGCGGAACGAACGCTTGCGCGGCCAGGTGGAAAACGACCTCGGGCCGGGCTTCTTCCAGCGCGGCGCGCAGGCTCGCCTCGTCTGACAGGTCGCCAAAGAGCTGGCGAGCGGCGCTGCGGCCCTGCTGCCGGTCGACCGAAAAGACTTCGTGGCCTGCCTCCAGCAGCGCCCCGCAAAGATGCGTGCCGACGAAGCCGCTCCCTCCCGTGACCAGCGCGCGCACGGCTCTTTCTCGTTCCGGCTCTAAACGGCGGCGAGTGGCCGCAAACGTTTCAGGTCCGCTTCGACCATGAGCTCGACGAGACGCTCGAACGACGTCTCCGGCTCGAAGCCGAGCATGCGGCGCGCCTTCGCCGGATTGCCGACGAGCAGATCGACCTCGGCCGGCCGCATGAAGCGCCGGTCGGCGACGACGTACTCCTCGTAGGAGAGGCCGGCAGCCTCGAAGGCCAGCTTGCAGAACTGGCGCACGCTGTGCGTGCGCCCGGTCGCGATCACGAAGTCGTCGGGCTCGGGCTGTTGCAGCATCGCCCACATCGCCTGCACGTAGTCGCCGGCGAAGCCCCAGTCGCGCTGCGCGTCGAGGTTGCCCAGGCGCAGCTCGCGCTCGATGCCGAGCTTGATCCGGGCGACGCCGTCGGTGATCTTGCGGGTGACGAACTCCTTGCCGCGGCGCGGGCTCTCGTGGTTGAAGAGGATGCCGCTGACGGCGAAGAGGTCGTAGGATTCGCGATAGTTCACCGTGATCCAATGGCCGTAGACCTTCGCGACCCCATAGGGGCTGCGCGGATAGAACGGCGTGCGCTCGCTCTGCGGGGTCTCGACGACCTTGCCGAACATCTCCGAGCTCGAAGCTTGATAAAAGCGAATCTTGGGGTTGACGTGGCGGATCGCCTCGAGAACGCGCGTCACGCCGAGCGCCGTGAACTCTCCCGTGAGCACCGGCTGCGTCCACGACGTCGGCACGAAGGACTGCGCCGCCAGGTTATAGACCTCGTCCGGCGCGACCGTATCCACGATGGTCGTCATCGAGCTCTGGTCGAGCAGGTCGCCCGAGACGATCTCGATCCGGTCGACGAAGCCGGAGATACGCTCGTGGATGTCGGTGCTCGAGCGGCGCGTCATCCCCACGACCCGGTAGCCCTTCGCGAGCAAGAACTCGGCCAGGTAGGAGCCGTCTTGTCCGGTGATCCCCGTGATGAGAGCGGTCTTGGCGGCCAAAGGATACCTCGTTCGATCCGGAGGGTGCTGGGTCGTCGCTTGGCGCTCGGCCCCAGCGTTGCCTCTCGGCCTCGTCCGCCAGGACCGTCAGGACCAGCCGCGGATTCCCGCAGCGGGCCGTCCTGACGGACCCGGCTGTAACGCTTGAGCTTCGAAGGCGGTCTAAGGCCGGGATGACCTACGATTACTTGATCGTCGGGGCGGGTTTTGCCGGCAGCACGGTGGCCGAACGTCTCGCTTCGCAGTCGAACGCCCGCGTGCTCGTCGCCGACGCCCGCGACCACGTCGGCGGAAACGCGTACGACCCGCTCGACGCGAACGGGATCCGGATCCACCGCTACGGCCCGCACATCTTCCATACCTCGAGCGAGCGCGTGGTCGCTTACTTGTCGCAATTCACCCGCTGGCGGCCGTACGAGCACCGCGTCGTCGCTTCGGTCGGCGGGCGGAACGTGCCGCTGCCGATCTCGGCCCGCACGATCGCCGCGCTCTACGGACTCGAGCTCGATCCCGCCGGGATGGAAGCGTTCTTCGCCGAGCGGCGCGAGCGTCTCCCCACGATCCGCAACTCCGAGGACGCGATCGTCGCCCGGGTCGGCCGCGAGCTCTACGAGACGCTGTTCGCGAACTACACGCGCAAGCAGTGGGGCGTCGAGGCGCGCGCGCTCGACGCGAGCGTCTGCGGCCGCGTCCCGGTGCGCACCGACGCCGACGACCGCTATTTTTCCGACACGTTCCAAGCGATGCCGCGCGACGGATACGAGCCGCTCTTCCGCCGCATGCTCGACCATCCGAACATCGAGCTCGCTTTGGGCGAGCCGTACGAGAGCGTCGCGGACCGGGTGCGCTTCAACCATCTCGTTTACACCGGTCCGATCGACGCGTATTTCGGGCACTGCTTCGGGCCCCTGCCCTACCGCTCGCTCGAGTTCCGTTTCGAGACGCTCGACTGCGAGTTCCATCAAACGACGGCCGTCGTCAACCATCCCGGGCCCGAGCCGTTCACCCGCGTCACCGAGTTCAAGCACCTCACCGGACAGGCGCACCCCAAGACCACGATCTCGCGCGAGTATCCGCGCGCCGCAGGCGAGCCGTACTATCCGATCCCGCGCCCCGAGAACCGCGCCCTCTACGCCAAGTACGCGGCCAAAGCCGCCGCCGAGCCGAACGTCACCTTCGTCGGCCGCCTCGCCGAGTATCGCTACTATAACATGGACCAAGTCGTCGCTTCGGCGCTGGCGACCTTCGAAGACCTGGCCACCGAACGCGTCGCCTAACCGTCAACGCCGAAGCCGTGCACGCTAACCCACGTACTTCGTGAGGCCGCGCGGCGCGTCGCTGTCGACGCCGCGGGCGCGCCCGACGCCGAGCGCGAGCACTTGGCCCGTGACCAGCCACGCCAGCGTGTTAAAGGCTTCGCCCGCGAGCGGCCCGAGCCGCACGATCCCCTCGATCTCGCCGCCGATCGTGTAACGCGCGCTATCGGTGCGCTCCGCTTCGTCGAGCGGTCCTCGCCGCGCATCGGCCTCAGTCGTCCACGATGCGCGCGAGCACTTGCGCCCGCACTTTCGCCAGCGCCGCATAATCGCCGATCCAGTCGTCGACGCTGAAGGCGAAGGTGACCGCGCCGTGCCGCTTCGTCGCGAGATAGCCGGCGAGCCCGCGCACGTGCCTCATGCTGCCCGTCTTGGCGAAGACGCGGCCGGCGGCGTCGGTTCCGGCGATGCCCTCGATCGTGCCGCGCGCGCCGCCGACCGGCAGCGAGTCGAGCACGAGCTGCCGGTTCGGCCCCTGCCAATCGTGCTGCAGGATCGCCGTCAGCGCGCGCGGCGTGATGCGGTCGTATTGCGACATCCCGCAACCGTCGGCGAGCGTGACCGTCGCCGGGTCGACGCCGATCGAGCGCAGCCACTCGCGCTCGACCTGAAAAGCCGCCGCGCGCGTCGCCGGCAGCGCCGGCCGCGAGAGCGCGAGCTGCAGTAGGAGCGTCTCGCCCACGAGGTTGTCGCTGGGAATCCAGAAACGCGGCCCGAGGATCTGCCCGAGCGGCGGGGAGCGGTGCGCCCACAGCGCTGAGTCGAGCGTGGGAACGAACGGAGCGCCGGCCGGCGCCGTGCCGCTCGCGCCGATGCCGCGTTCCGGCGGCACGCGCGCGACCGCGGCCCCGTTCACGTCGACGCCGCGCGCGGCGAGCGCGCGCAGCACGATCGCCCCGAGATACAGCGGCGGATCGGGGACCGCCACGTCGACGTCCGTCGCGCCGTTCCCCACGACGCCGTCGAGCACGACGCACGGACCGTCGACGCGCGCGTCGACGTCGCTCTCCGCACCAGGCTGCGGCTTGGCCCGAACGACGATGTATCCGCCGTCGGCACGGCAATCCGGGCCCGCTCCGGCGAAGACGCCGGGTAGCGGCGCAGCGCTCGCCGCAACCGCACCGTTCTCGTCCAGGCGCAGGTGCACGTGCACGACGTTCTCCTCGATGGTCGCCGCCGAGATCCGCGCCGCGTAGTCCTCGCCGAAATCGTCCCACGTCCAGCCGTCCGGATACGGAGCGTCGCCGAAGAGCGTCGCGTCGACCGCGACCGAGCCGACGCGCTCTCCTTTGGCCGCGACGGCTTCGGCGAGCCCGTCGAGATCGCGCGCGGCGAGCAGCGGATCGCCGAAACCCGTCACCTCGAGGGCATCCGCACCGTCGCTCCCCGGCGCGAGCGAGGCGGCCGTCGCGAAGCGATAGTCGGGCCCGAGCCGCTCCAAGGCCACGCTTCCGACCAGCAGCTTCAACGTCGAAGCCGGCGCGAACGCATCGTCCGCGCCGCGCGCGTAGAGGACGCTTCCGTTCGCCGTCGCGAGCGCGAGCACGCCCACGTGCGCTTCCTTGAGCGCGGGCGCCGCCGCGAGCACCGCGTCGAGGTCGCGCCGCAAGCCCGCCAGCTCGGAGGCGCTCCAAGCCGCTCCGCCGGCGGCGGGTATCACGATCGCCGCGCTCTGCGCACCAGCCGCGCCGCAGCAGCCCAGGGCGGAGCAAAGCGCGAGCGCGGCGGCGACCGCCGGCGCGCCGAGCGATCCGCGCGCGCTCACGCTACCTCGCCAAGCCAGCGAAGCGCCGTGCATCGGCGACGAGCCTTCGATCGACGTGCAGCTGCATCGCCTCGGACGCTTCCGTCCGAGCCGCAAGAACTCCGCCGCCCCCCTCGATGGGGGCAGCCTAACGACGTCACGCTGAGCTTGTCGAAGCGCGACAGGCTCACCCTTCGACAGGCTCAGGGTGACGATGGGGGGCCTTCGCGGCCGTCGCTCGGCGGGGTGGCTCGCGGGCCGTCGCTTGGCGGGATGGATTGCCGCCGTCGCTCGGGGGACGGGTCGCCGGCACACGCGGGCCCCCGAAACCTTGGCGTCGGCGCAAGGTACAAGGAGAGGAGCAAGAACACAGGAGGATGACGATCGTAGAGCAGACCGACGAGGAGTTGGTCAGGCTCGTGCTCGGCGGCGACCGCGAGCGGTTCGCCGTGCTCGTCGACCGCTACAAGCGCGGCATCACGAACTTCATCGGGGCGAGCGTCCGCGGCCCTTCCGACGTCGCCGACCTCGCCCAGGAAACGTTCCTCCGCGCCTACGCGCACCTCGACACGTTCAACCCGAGCCTCGGCCGCTTCTCGACCTGGATCTACCACATCGCCCGAAACGTCGTGCGCACGTTCCTCGGCAAGTCACTGCGCCGTCCGGCGACCCAGGAGCTCGGCGAAGAGCGCAATCTGGAGAACGCCCTGCCGGACACCTCGCGGGAGGCCGATCCGGCCGGCGGGGTTCTGCGGGCCGAGGCCGAGGACGAGGTGCGCGCCGCCCTCGCCGAGCTGCCGGAGCGAACGCGAACCGTGCTCACCCTCCGCTACTACGACAACATGGAGTATCAAGCAATCGCCGAGACCACGGGGCTCTCCCTCGGCAACGTGAAGACGCTGATCCATCGCGGCAAGCTCGCGCTCGCCCAGAAGATGCGCGACCGCGAACAGATGGCGGTCGGCGCGTTGCCCGCTTCCAAACCGCCCGGAGTTCCCCGTGCCCTGCTCGTCTTTTGAGCCGCTGCTCGCCCCGTACGTCGACGGGGCGCTTCCGGCCCCGGTTCGCGTGCAGCTCGGCGCCCATCTCGAGCGTTGCGCCTCGTGCTCGGCCCTGCTCGAAGAGCTGCGCGTCATCGACGCGTTGCTGCTGACGGCACGGCCGGTCGACCCGGCACCGAACTTCACGTTTCGCGTGATGGCCGAGCTGAACTCGTTCCCCGCGCCGCGCGTGCGCCGCGCCCCGATACTGGGAGTCGTCGCGGCCTATCTCGTCTTCGCCTGGCTCCTCATTGGCGGCTTCTTCTATTTCGGCGGCGCCAACGCGAAGGCGGCGCAGGCCGTCGTGGCCGGCTCGATCGGCCACTTCCGCACGGCCCTCGACGCGCTGTCCGCCGCGACTTCGCACCTCTTCGGCGGCGCAACCTTCGGCGTGAGCGCCGTCATGGGCGCGATCCTGACCGTCGACGTCTTGGTCGCCGCGCTCGCCTTCGGCCTGCGCGGAACCTTGCGCGCGCGGCCTTCCGCGGCCGCCGGCCGCTCGACGCGGGCATAGCCTCGTGCGCGCGCCGTGGCGGATCCTCTCGCTCGCGCTCGCCGTGTTCGTGCTGTTCGCGGCCTCGGCCTCGAGCGCGAACGCGCGCACTTACAACCACGGCAAGACGGTCTGGTTCAGCGACGTCACGATCGGCGACGGCGACGAAGTGCGCGGCGACCTGGTCGTCGTCTTCGGTTCGGCCACCTGCACCGACGGGGGCATCATCGACGGCAACGTGCGGACCTACTTCGGCTCGTTCGACCAGCTCGACGGCTGCTCGATCGGCGGCCGCGTGATCGACGCCTTCAACGACGACGGCTCCGCCGAGTCGTTCGTTCCCTGGCTCGCGCCGCACGATCCGAGCTTCGACGCCTTCCGCGAGAACCGCGAGCTGTTCGTGAAGCTCGGTTGGGACGTCGTCGTCCTGTTCGTCTTCCTGCTCTTCCCGGTTCGCGTGCGGCTGGCGCTGGACCGAGTCGAACGGCACCCCGGTCTCTCCGCCGCCGCAGGCACGCTCGCGCTCGTCGCGTTCTTGCCGGTCGGCGTCCTGCTCGTCCTCAGCCTGATCGGCCTGCCGCTGATCGTGGTCGAGTTCGCGGCCGTGATGGCCGGCATCTGGATCGGACAAGCCGCGGTCGCGCTCCTGGTCGGGCGCCGCCTCTACGAGCTGCTGCGTCCGCACGGCACGCCGTCGCCGCTGGTCGCGCTAGTGCTGGGACTGGTCGTCGTCAGCGCCGCGCAGACCTTGCCGGCCGTCGGCTGGGCGGTCACGGCGCTGGTCTGGCTGGTCGGCCTCGGCGCGGCGATCCTGGCCTTCGTGCAAGAGTCCAGCTTCCAGGCCTTCCGGCAGGGAGCGGCAGCCGGCGGACCGCCGATGAACCGCCCGGCGTAAGGCAAATCCGCCCTTTTCAAAACGAAACGAGGGAGGTCACATGGGTCTCGTCGTCACGGCGCTTTCACAGAACGGCGACGTCTCCGCGCTCCGGGCGGCCCTGGCAGCCGCGGGCTTGCCGCTCGACCCGATTCAAGTCATCGCCGAGGATGCGGCGGCGGGCAGCCTCTCCGGGGGCCTCCTCGCGAGCGGCCTCGCGAGCGGCTCCGCGGACGCCGAGCTGATGATCTCGGACTCGGGGACCGGCGTCCCCGGCATCGCCACGCACGAACGCCGCCGCCCCTTCTTCCGCAACGAGTCGCTGCCCGACCGGCTCGGCGATCTGGAGATCCCCGAGAGCGAGCTCGACAACTACGCCGAGGCGCTGCACCGCGGCAAGAGCGTGATCGCCTATTTCGCCAAGCTTGAGACGATCGACCGCGTGGTCGAAGCCTTTCGCAGCGACGCGAGCCTGAGCAACATTCGCCGCTTTTGAGGCCTCAGGCGGCCGCGCCGCCCGCTTTCGCCTTCGCGACGCTCACGACCGGCGTGTTGATGCGATACAGCGCCGCCGCCAGGCCCAGCGCGTTCCCGCCGATCAACGTCTCGACGACGCGAATGAGCGAAGCATGGAAGAGCGAGATCGCCACGATCTCGCCGACCGCCACGACGGCCAGGGGCGCGACGAAGTCGAAGCGATGGATCCCCATCTTGTAAAAGATGACGGAGTTGAGCGCGGCCAGCAGCACCGTCGCGATGCCGTAGGGGAAGACCAGCGGCGCGGCGGCGGCGAACGACTTGCCCGCGAGCGTTCCCACGACGAACGACGGAAAAGCCGAAAAAACGAACAGCCCGCTGCCGGCCATCACAGCAACGACCGCGACCGCCTGCAAGAGCACCGGCAGCGGCTGACGGCCGCTCGCGGCCAAGCTCGTCGCGCGCGGCAAGACGATCGTCGGGACGAAGCCGACGAGCCAGAACAGCATCTTCCCGGCGAGCGACGCCGCGCCGTAGAGACCGGCCTCGCGCGGCGGGAAATAGTGTTTGACGATGACCACGTCGGAGAAGCCGAGGCTCGTCAAACAGAGCGTCGCGAGCGCCACGCCGCCGCTGGTGCCCAGGAGCCGGCGGTAATCGAGGAAGAGCGGTTCGCCGGCGACGTTGCGATAGCGGCCAAACAGGACGCCGGCCGTATAGGCGAGCGCGAGCGAGGTCCCGATCAGCCAGCCGAGCATGACGCCCTCGAGCCCGAATCCGGCAAAGGCGAAAGCGACGGCGAACGCGGTCTTGAGCGCGGCCTCGAGCACGCAGGAAATCGAGAACGAGACGAAATCCTCGGTCCCTTGCAGCACGCCGCGCAGCGCCGGCGTCAGCAAATTCAAGCACCAAATGATCACCAAGAGCATCACGGCGGCCCGGTCCCCGATGTGCAGGAAAGCCGCAAACGTGCCGCTGAGCGCGAGGCCGAGGAACGCCGCGGCGAAGGCCGCGCCGCCCAAAACCGTCGCCGCGCGCCGCACGAGGGCGCGAATGCGGCCCGTGCTGCCGGTCGCGCGGAACTCCGCCGCATACTTGACGACGACCGTGGTGATGACCGCCGCGGGCACGGAGAAGATCATGAAGCCGCCGAGCAGCGCGGAGAGCGCGCCGTAGACTTCGACTCCGAGCTTGCGGCTCAAGATGAAATGGAAGACGTACCCGAAGAGATTCGTCATCGTCGTGGAGACGAAGACCAGCACGCCTTGCCGCGCGAATTCGCTGCGCAGGAAGCGCCGGATCGGATCGGCCAGCCGCTTAGGCAATGGGAGCCCCGCGGCTCTCGGGCGGCGTCGGAATCCGGTTCTGGAATTTGCGCAGGATCAGCGTTACGGCGATCGAGAGTTCCTCGACCCCCGTCAGCCGCGCGGCCGCGATGAACACCATCGCCCCGATCGCGAGTTCGCCTGCGACGTACGACGCGCGGGCGAGAAAGCTCGACCCGACGTGGAAGCCGAGCGACGCGATCCAAAGGAGCGCGGCGACCATGACCAGCGAGCAGAAGACGATGCGCAGCGCCGAGACGGCGACCGTCCTCCAATCGAGTCCGTGCACGAGCCGCCAGACCAGCGCGAAGAGCAGGACCGCCTGCGTGCAGCCGCTGATCGCGTTGGCCAGGAGCAGCCCGCGCGCGCCGAGCGGTCCCAACAAAACGACCGAGAGCACGATGTTGAGCAAGACGGCGAAGAGCGAGATCCCGACCGTCAGGCGCGTCTCCTTACAAGCGAAGCAGCAGCGCGTCAGCACGACGCCCGCGGCCGTTCCGACGAGCCCGATCGCGGCGAAGGGGAGCAGCCCGGCGCACAGGTCGGTCGCCGACTCGCGAAACTCCCCGCGCTGAAAGAGGGCTGCCACGATCGGGTGCGCGAGCGTCGTCAGGCCGAAGACCGACGGGATCGTGATGAAGTTGACCATGCGCAGCCCCATCACGACGCTGCGTTTGACGCCGGCGCGGTTGGCGCTCGCGAACTGTGAGGCCAAGAGCGGAAAGAGCACGGTCGCGATCGCGGCGGCGAAGATCTGCTGCGGGAACCCGACCAGCTTGCCGGCGTAGTTCATTCCGGCGATGTAGCCCGGCGAAAGCGTCGAGGCGAAATAGCGATCGAAGAAGATCGAAAGCTGGCCGGCCGCGGAGCCGACCACGATCGGGCCGAGCATCATTTGAATCCTGCGCAGTCCCGGGTGGCGCAGGTCGAGGACCGGCCGGTATAAACGGTAGCGAAAGATCGCCGGAAGCTGGACCAGCAGCTGCGCCGCAAGGCCGAGCGCGGTGCCGAGAACCAGCGCGTAAATGCCGAGGCGCTCGGTGAAGACCAGCACGACCGCAATCGTGACGACGTTGATCGCGATCCCCTGCAAGGCGGCGGCCGAGAAGCGCTGATGCGCGTTCAGCATCGCGCTGGCGACGCCGGCCAGGCTGGTCGCGACGATCGTGGGCATGAGCCAGCGGGTCATCTCGATCGTGACCTCGAGCTGATGGCCGTGGAACCCGTGCGCGACGATCGGCACGAAGTAGGGTGCTAGGAACCAGCTGGCGGCGGCCAGCACGGAGAGCGCCAGCAGCAGGCCGTTGAAGACCGTGCTCGCCAGCCGGCAAGCTTCGTCTTCTTCGCCGTGGGCCACGTAGTCCGCGAAGGTCGGAACGAGCGCGCTGAGCAGCGCACCGTAGAAGACGCCGAAGAGGATCGTCGGGATCGCCGCCGCGGCCAGGAACGAGTCCATTTCCCACGAGGCGCCGTAGAAGCGAGCGTTGACGATCTCTCGCCCGAAACCGAGCAGGCTCGAGGCAAACGTCGCAGCCATGACGACCAAGGTCGAGCGAACGACGGTTTTGTGACTTGGCAGAGGAAGGGGAACGACGCGAAGGTCCGGCTTCACCGTCGGCGCCGCCTAATGCGCCCCCTCCCCGCGAAGGACGGCGGGGATCGTCTTCACCAGGATCCGGAGATCGACGAGCGGAGACCACGTCTCGATGTAGAGGTTGTCGAGCTTCATCCACTCGTCGAACGAGACGTTCGAGCGGCCGCTGACCTGCCACAGACAGGTGATGCCCGGCTTGACGGTCAGACGGCGCATGGCCAGTTCGTCGTAGTGCGCGACTTCCGCCGGCAGGGGCGGGCGCGGACCTACCAGGGACATCTCCCCGCGCAGGACGTTGATCAAATTCGGCAGCTCGTCGATGCTCGTCCGGCGCAAGAACTTCCCCAGGGCGTGCAAGCGCGGGTCGTTGCGGATCTTGAGGACCGGCCCGTCCACTTCGTTGAGCTTCTGCATTTCGTCGTGCCGGAGGTGCGCTCCGTGCACCATCGTGCGAAGCTTGTACATCTTGAAGGTCCGGCGGTCCTTACCGACCCGCTCCTGCTCGAAGAACGGCGAGCCCGGCGAGACGACGACGATCCCGGCCGCCGCCAGGAGCACGACCGGTGAGAACAAGAGCAGGGCTGCCCCGCCGATCGTCACGTCCATCGCTCGCTTGATATCCTGCCAAGCGGCGGGAATGTGGCGAGCGCGCGCCCGGCCGGCCGACGGCAGGACGGCGACCCCGTCGACGGGCAGCAGCGTGTTGCCCCGGCGGGTCATGCGCCGAGCCCCCGCGTCGGCGCGGCCGACGGCGTCAGCACTCGCGCGACCGCCTGCGCGACGAGGTCGAGGCCGCGGCGGGTCCCGCCGCTCCCCCGGCGCGCGCCAAGCTCGAGATAGGGTACGTACTCGCGCGTGTGATCGGTCCCGGGCGCGGTCGGATCGCAGCCGTGGTCGGCGGTGAAGATCGCCACGTCGCCGCCGCGCAAACGCGTCTCCAGCCCGGGCACCTGCCGGTCGAGGCGCTCCAGCGCCGCGGCGTAACCGCGCGGGTCGCGCCGATGCCCGAACTTCGTATCGAAATCGTTAAGATTGACGAAGATCAATCCGTTTTCGACCGATTCCAGCAGCTCGAACGTACGCAAGATCGCCTCTTCGTTATCTGCAACCCTGACCGATGCACTGATGCCGCGGCCGTTAAAAATGTCGCAGATCTTTCCTACGGTATAGACTTCGATGCCGAGGCAAGCCAGCCGGTCGAGCACGTTGGCGGGTGGATCGAGAGCAAAGTCCCGGCGGTTGGCTGTCCGTACGAAGGCCCCTGCGGCGCCTGCGAACGGACGAGCGATGACCCGGTTCACGCCATGAGGAGGGACGAGCATCGCTCTGGCTCGCTCGCACCACTCGTACAGCATTTGGAGCGGCACGACCTCCTCGTGCGCGGCAACTTGGAAGACCGAATCCGCCGACGTATACAGGATAGGCCGCCCCGTCTCAAGATGCTGTAGACCCAAAGCTTCGAGGATTTCCGTCCCCGAAGCCGCGACGTTTCCGAGCGGCGGCTTCCCGCAGATCGCGGTAAATCCGGCGACGACTTCGGGGGGAAACCCAAGGGGATAAGTCGGAAACGGAACCTTCGTGTGGATGCCCGCCATCTCCCAATGTCCCACGATGGTGTCCTTGCCGTTCGACGTCTCCGCGACGCGCACGACGTAGGCGGAGGGATCGTGGACCTTCGCGACACCTCGAATCTCGGTCAAACAGCCGAGTCCCAAACGCTCCAAATTAGGGAGGGCGAGCCCGCCGGCCCGCGCCGCCGTGTTGCCGATGGTGTTCACCGCGGACGCGTCACCGTAGGCGGCGGCATCGGGCAGGGCGCCGATGCCGCCTGAATCCAAAACGATGACGACGCACCGTGCCATTATCCGCCGCGCTTCGAAGTTGGACCGATGATGCCTCCCGCACGTCACCGCGCTGATGAGAGCCACGTGAGAAATTTCGAGACCGGCCGATCGCGATCGGAGAAAAGCTGCCCGGACTTGTGGTCGATCGGCGCGATCCTTTTCGCCGCCGTAGGGTTACTTTTGTCGAGTTACGCGCCGTCTTCGGCGCAGAACATTCCCCAATCGCCGTTCGCCGTACCGACGACGCTGCCGCTACCCTCGGCCCCCCCGCTGCCGTTCGCAACGGCCGGGCCCTCGGCCGCACCGAACGCGTCGCCGACTCCGCCGACCGGCCGGCGGCTTGCCGCCTTGAGCGTGACCGCGCGGCGCATCGCGTTTTACAGCAATCGCTACGTGATCGAGGCGGACGGCAACGTCTCGGTCGTGATGGGCGACGGCACGCGCATCACGGGCAACACGTTCTCGATGGATCTGCGCCTCAACCGCTTTCTCGTCGCCGGCAACCTCAAGCTCGTGGCGGGCGGAACGGCCTACGAAGGCGCGGCGTTCGCCGAGTTCCTCGACTTCGACCGCGCCTACTTTCTGCCGATCCTCTCCGAACCGGATCGCTGGACGTTCACCGAGGGCGACTACGCCCATCCGCTGCTCGGCCGTCAAATGCCCGGAGACACGTTCTTCCTTCCGGACCTCTCCGGCCAAAGCGTCTTCGCGTACGCCAAGAAAGCCGTCATCGACCCGCGCCAGAGCGTGCGCTTCACCCCGGCCGAGATCAATTTCGGGCTGACGTTCGTACCGTTCCCGAGTTACTTTCTCAACTTTTCGACCAATCCCAACTTCGCCCAGAACTCGCTGCAAGGCGCTACCGCCGACGGTCCCCTCGACTTCGCCGGCGGCGAGCACGGTCTGGCGACCGCGCACTTACGCTACGACCAAGCGAACAAAGTGTATTTCGCGTACGAAGAGCACCAGGTCAGCAACAACCACTACGTCGTCTGGTCGGTCGACCCGCTCACGCGCCCGCTGAAGCAATACAACCTGCTGGCGTTCGACCGCGTCACGCCGAAGGTGCAGGCGGTCTTCACCTTCCAGGAGACCGCGTTCCAGAGCGGCTTCTCGCAGCCGCTCTCGGCAACCGCGCTCGCCGAGGGTCAGGTGACCGCCGGTCTGAAGCACTCCTTCCTCCAACTGACCGACAACGCGTTCTACAACAGTCTGCTCGCCCAGCCGCAACCCGGCATCGCCGGACTGCTGTACTACGGCGACCCCTCCCACAACTGGGTCGCCGGCCATCCCAACGACCTTTTGCTGAGCTGGACCGGCTTCCGCAACCCGGTCTACACGCTGCCGCTCTTCTTCCAACTGCGTTCGTCCTTCGGGGTGAACCATCAGGACTTCGAGAACCTGCCCGGCTCGCAGTCGCCCGGCGCGCTGCAAACCTTGGGCGGCGTCAACTATCAGACGGTCTGGGACAAAGCGGTCGGGTTCAACCTTTCGACCCGCTCCCTCACCGTGCTGCGCGATCCCAAGGGCCTGCGCCGCGACGTTTACTTCACGGCCTCGCTGGACAAGCAGCGCCAGTGGTTCTCGGCCCCGCACCACGTCGACACGACGATCACGACGCTCTCGCTGACCAAACTGATCGACCCGCAAAAACTGGCCTTGCTCGTCTCTTACACGAACACGAACATCGGTGACTTCTACGGCGCCCAGCAGCTCGACGCGTACCCGTCCTCGGCCTACGTCAGCCCCGTCACCGGTGAAGTCTTCCCGAGCTACCTCGCGTTCCGCGGCTTCGCGACGACGCGCTCCTTCGCGCAGCAGCTCAACTTCACGCCCAACCCCGGGCTGACCGTGATCTTGTCGATGCGCGAAAACCGCGACTTCCCCGAGCCGGTCGCCGGCCCGATCCAGATCATCGGCGGCACTCCCTACTTCGACAACTACGGGTTCTCGCCGTATCAAGCGACGCTCGACGTGCGCTTCCGCTTCAACAGAATCCTGGTTTTTGACATCGCGCGCTCGTACTACTTCAACTTCGGAGGCTTCGAACGGTGGAGCCCAAGCTTCCAGTTTCAGTTGCTCGAATGAGAAACCGCTCTCGCCTGGCGTACGCCGTCGTCGCCGCACTCGCCCTGATCGTCGCGGCGGGCCGCACCCATGCCGACGCGGGGGCCGTGCCGACGCCCGAACCGCTGTCGAGCTACCTGACCCCGCCCCCGCTGAGCGCGACGGCCACGCCCAAGCCGACCGGAGCGCTCATACGCTACGCCGGCCGGCTGCTCGACGTGCGCCGCGGCTTCGTCTTCTTCACCACGGGCGACGGTTTCCGGCTCGACCCGGACGCCAAGACCGTCGACGCGGCAAACGGCGGCCCGACGAAGCTGCAGGCCTCGACCGGGACCTACGCGCGCGCGACCTTCGACGAATCGAGCGGCGACGTCGTCGAACTGGCGCTCTCACCCAACCCGCTTCCGAGCGAGGCGAGCTACGAGCAGATCGCTCGTTTCGCGGTCGTACTCTCGACGCCGTACCCCAACCCCGATCTGAACTCGAGCAAGGAAGGCTTCAACGGCGAGCCCGTGCTGGTCGTCTTCACGGTGGAGGTTCCGCCCAAAACGCAGTTCGGCGACAGCGTCTACCTCGCGACCGACGTCAGCGGCTGGAGCGCGACCGCGATCAAGATGGACCGCGTCGATGCGCTGCACTACCGCGTGAGCCGCGACTTCAACTCCGGGACGCACTTCTTCTACCGCTACACGCGCGGCTCGTGGAGCTCGGCCGAACGGGGTCAGGACGGCCTCGAAGTGAAGCCGCGCGAGCTGCTGGTGCGCAACCTCGACGTGCAGCGCGTCAACAACGTCGTCTACCACTGGGGCGACGAGAACCAGTTCCAGCCCGACCTCGGGCAGCCGGTTCCCACGCCCTACAATCCCGTTCCCTTCAACCTGCCGCCGCGGAAGTGAGCAGGATCTTGTGCGCCATCGCCGCCGCGCCGAAGCCGTTGTCGATGTTGACGACGGCCACTCCGGGCGCGCAGCCGTTGAGCATCGCGAGCAGCGCCGCGATGCCGCCGAACGACGCGCCGTAGCCGACGCTGGTCGGTACCGCGACGACCGGACGGCGCACGAGCCCGGCGACGACGCTGGGCAGCGCGCCTTCCATACCCGCGACCACGATCACGGCGCGGCATGCGTCGAGCTCGTCGACGGCGCCCATGACGCGGTGGATCCCGGCGACGCCGACATCGTAGCGGCGCGTCACCTCGTGTCCCAGCGCCTCGAGCGTGCGGGCCGCTTCCTCGGCGACGGGCAGATCCGACGTTCCGGCGCACACGACCGCAACGCGCAAGCCGGTCGCGGGCAGCTCTCCGCATTGCAGCACCCGCGAGACCGGATCGTAGCGCGCCTCCGGCAGGGCTGCGGCCAAGCTCGCGCCGTCGGCGGCGGCGAGCCGCGTCGCCAGCGCGAAGCCCGAGGCCGCGTGCAGAGAGCGAGCGATGCGCTCGATTTGCTCGCGCGTCTTGTGCTCGGCGAAGATCACCTCGGGCAAACCGGTGCGCACCGCGCGCCCGTGGTCGAGACGGACGTCCTCGCTCATTGAAAGCTCAGCGGGAACGAGCGCGAGTCCGTCGTGCCGTCGGCGGCGCGGGCCGTCACCGCGACCTGGTACACGCGATGGAAGAAAAACGGCACCCAGGCCGGGACGTGGAAGACGAGGGCGAACCGGCCCGGAGCCGTCCGTTCCAGGTGGAGATCGTAGAAGGCGACGTGCGCCTCGACCGAGACGACGTCGGGCGTCGTTCGCACCGCCCAGGCCACGGAATCGCCCTGGTGAACGACGGCCGGCGTCGCGGCGACGCTCAAGATGCGAGGGGCGGCGTAAGCGGGCGCGCCGGCCGGCCCGCAGAGGATGAGCGCGGCCAGCACAAGGGCTCGACCCAGACTGGTGGAAGCCGCATGCTGTGGGCTACACGCCGATCGATCTGCGACGCTTGCGGGTGACATCGCTCGCAGATCGCCCTTCAAAGGTGCGCAGCGACGACGCCGGCAGAACCGTAGCAGCGGATGCCTCATTCCGCACCTGGTTCGACGCGCTGCCGAACATCCTCGCCGGCGAGAGCCTGCGCGACCTCGTCGGCCGGACCGCCCGCGCGATCGAACGGCGCCGGCCGGTCCTGCTCGGCATGGGCGGTCACGTGATCAAGGTCGGCCTGGGCGGGATGCTCTGCGACCTGCTGCGCGACGGATACGTCAGCGCGGTCGCCTCCAACGGCTCGGTCACGATCCACGACGCCGAGCTGGCGCTCGTCGGCAAGACTTCCGAGGACGTCGACGTGGCGCTGCAAGACGGCTCCTTCGGCATGTCGGGTGAGACGGCCGGCTTCGTGCTCGAAGCGATCGCCGCGCATCCCGAGCGAGGCCTCGGCCGCGCGCTCGGCGACGCGCTCCTGGCGGCGCAGGCTCCCAACGCGGCCAACTCGGTGCTGGCGACCTGCGCGGCCCAAGCGATCCCGCTCTGCGTCACGGTCGCGATCGGGACCGACATCGTCCACGCCCACCCGCAGGCCGACGGGGCGGCGCTGGGCAGCGCGGCGATGGTCGACTTCCGCACCCTTTGCGCGGTCGTCGCCGACCTGCTCGACGGCGGCGTCTACTTGAATTTCGGCTCGGCCGTGCTGCTGCCCGAAGCCTTTCTCAAGGCGGTCAGCGTGGCGCGCAACCTCGGACATCGGGGTGATTTCACCACGGCCGATTTCGACTTCGTGCGCCAGTACCGTCCTCAAACCAACGTCGTGCGGCGCCCGCACCTGGGGACCGGAGGCAAGGGCTTCGCTTTCACGGGACATCACGAACTGCTGTTCCCACTTTTTTGGCAAGCCGTGCGTACCGAGCTGGCATGAGCCTCGTCAGCGTCGTCGTCCCGCTCTACAACGAGGAAGGCAACGTCCCCGAATTGCTGGCGCGGATCGGGCGCGTCATGGAGCGGGCGACCGCAGGCGGCGACGAATACGAGATCGTCGCGGTCAACGACGGTTCGAAGGACGGAACCCTCCGGGCGCTTCGCGCGCAGCGCGCCGCGACGCCGCAGCTCGTCATCGTCGACCTCTCGCGCAACTTCGGCCACCAGATCGCGGCGACGGCCGGCATCGACGCGGCTCGCGGCGACGCCGTGATCCTCATGGACGGCGACCTGCAGGATCCGCCCGAGCTGATCGAGGCGTTCCTCGCGAAATGGCGCGAAGGCTACGACGTCGTCTTCGCGACGCGGAAAGCACGCAAGGGCGAGAGCTTCTTCAAGCTCTTCACCGCCAAGCTCTTCTATCGCGTCATCCGCAGGATGACCAACGTCTCGATCCCGGTCGACACGGGAGATTTTCGCTTGATGAGCCGGCGCGTCGTCGACGCGCTCGGGCAAACGCGCGAGAAGCACCGCTTCCTGCGCGGACTCGTCAGTTGGGTCGGCTTCAACCAGACCGGCGTCGAGTACGAGCGCGACTCGCGCCACGCGGGTGAATCGAAGTATCCCTTCTCGAAGATGCTCAAGTTCGCGATCGACGGCATCACGGCGTTCTCGGAGATCCCGCTGCGCCTGGCGACGTACCTCGGCTTCGGCGTCAGCATCTTCGCCTTCGTCTACGCGATCGTCGTCTTGATCCTGAAAGTGCTCCATCAAAACGAACCGGGATACACCTCGATCATGGTGACGCTGCTCTTCCTGGGCGGCGTCCAGCTCATCACGATCGGGATCGCCGGCGAGTATCTGGGCCGCATCTACGACCAGGTCAAGGAACGCCCGCTCTACCTCGTCTCGAGCATCGAGCGCGGCTCCCTCGCCGCCGCTCCCCGGGAGCCGCTGCGCGAATCGCTCCCGCAGTAGCGCGGTGAGCAGCAGTTCGCTCCTCGCTCCAAGCCTGCCGCTCGCGCTGGCGGCGCCGGCACTCCTCGCCGCCGCCGTGCTGGTCGCCTTCGCGACGAAGGCCCGGCCCGCACTGGGTCTCGCCGCGCTCGTCGCCTCCGTTCCGTTCGCCTTCTACCAAACCGTCGGACGAACCACGTTCACCCTGCCCAAGGCAGCGCTGCTCGGACTGATCGCGGGACTGTTCGCGCGGCACGCCGACCTGCGTCCGCTCGCCGCCCGCCCGGCGCGGCCGATCCTGATCGCGGGCGCGCTCGTCCTGGCGGCGACGATTCTCTCCGGCCTGCAGGCCGCGCACCGCGAACCGGTCGCGCGCGAGACTTTCAAGGCGCTCGAATACCTGCTGGCTTTCGCCGCCGTGCTCGTCGCAGCGCGAGCGGACTGGGACGAACGCATCGTCCGGGTCACGCTCGCGGCGACCGTGACGCTCGTGTCCATCCTGGCGCTCGCGCAGGCGAGCGGCAGGGCGCCTTCGGCGATCGCCTTCGCAAGCCACGCGATCCCGCGCGTGGCAGGCCCTCTGGAGGGACCGAACCAGCTGGCCGGATTCTTAGGCCTCGCCCTGCCGGTACTTTTGGCTTTCGCCCTTGCGCGCGAGCCGTTGGGAATCGAGCTGGCCGGCCTCGGCCTCGGTGCGATGGCTCTGGCGCTGACCCTCTCGCGTGCCGGGCTCCTCGCGGCGCTGCTGGCCCTCGGAATCGTCGCCGTTTCGAGCCGGCCGCGGCGGACGCTCGCGCTGCTGACGCTGAGCGCGGGGATCACCCTGGGCCTCGTCACCCTCGGCCTCCAAGGCTTTGCCGCGACGCACACGCTCGCCGGCGCCTTCGATCTGCTTCTCCACTTTGCGAGCCTCGCCGAAGCGCAGGATCCGGGGCAGGTCGGCCGGCGTTCGGAACTCTGGTCCGCAGCGATCGCCTTGTGGCGG
Source organism: Vulcanimicrobiota bacterium (assembly GCA_963834485.1). Taxonomy (GTDB): domain Bacteria; phylum Vulcanimicrobiota; class Vulcanimicrobiia; order Vulcanimicrobiales; family Vulcanimicrobiaceae; genus CAWICD01. The sequence continues at coordinate 418,428 of CAWICD010000004.1, read as the reverse complement.
ACTCACCCGTTTTTCGGCGTCGGCGCCGGCAACTTCGAGCTCGACCTTGGAAGCGCCGGAATCGCCGGCGTCCGGACCCACGCCAACAGCCTCTACCTTCAATCGCTGGCCGAAGGCGGGATCGTGGGGCTGGCCGCGACGCTGGCGCTGGTCACGGCCTCGGTCGGGAGCTTCGCGCGCGGCCCGTTTCGCGAGCCGCTCGTGCTGGGCGCGCTGGCGGCGAGCGTCGGCTTCGCGCTGCACCAGTGCGTCGATCTGCTGGTGTTCTATCCGAAGGTCGGCGAGCTCTGGTGGATCCTGCTCGCGCTCGGAGTGTCGCGCCGGGAAGCCGCAGCGCCCCAGGCGTGAGAGTCACGACGCTGCTGGCGCTCGCCCCGGTCGCTGCGTGCCTCGCGCTCGGGGCGCTCGCGGCCCGGCTGGCGCTGCGCGCGGCGCCTGAATCGATCCGGCCCGACCTCGCGCAGCCGCTCGTCGTGGTGACGGGCTGGCACGCCTTCGGGGTGACGCTCGCCGGGCTGCTCGCCGGCTCGCTCGGTCTGGCCGCCGTCCTGCTCGTCGCCGCGCTCGCGCGGCTCGCGGGGAATCCCGGCCCCGGCGGCGCCCTCACGATCGTGACCGCGGCGGCGGCGGCGCTGGCGGCGTGCTTCGCCTGGCCCGTCGTCTTCTCGAGCGATACCTACGCCTACGCCGCGTACGGCGATCTCGCCCTCCACGGGCTCGACCCGTATCGAGCCGTCCCCGCCGGCTTCCACGACGTCTACGTCGACGCCGCCCGCTGGCAGTGGGGCGGCCCCTTCCCTTCGTGCGTCTACGGACCGGTTTTCGTGGCGCTCGCTTCGCTCGGCCTCGCCGCGACGAACGGAGCGGGCGTGGCAGCCACGCTGCTGGGCCTGCGGCTGCTGGCGTCGTTCGCGTTTCTGGCGAGCGCGGCAGTTCTGTACGCCGCGCTCGAGGCGTTGCCCCCGGGCCGGCGCTTCACCGCGACCTGCGCCTACGCGCTCAACCCGGCCGCACTGTGGAGCGTCGCGGAGGGCCACAACGACGCGCTGGCGCTGCTGTGCGTCCTCGGCGGCGCCGCGCTGGCGCGCCGGGCACGTCCCTCGCTCGGCGGCTTCGCCATCGGCCTCTCGGCCCTGCTGAAGGCGCCGGGGCCGCTGCTGGGCGCGGCGCTCGCGCTCGACGCCAGCCTCCCGCCCCGCCTTCGCGGCCGCCTGGCGATCGCGCTCGCGGCGGCGACGGCCCTCGCGCTCTGCCTGGCGCTGCCGTTGCAGTGGCCGGCCTTGGCGGCGGTCGGGACCCACGGGCACTACGGACCCGTCGGCTCGCTTCAAGGCCTGACCGGTCCCCTGCCGGCGCTCGCGGTCGCGTTCGGACTCGCTTTCGCCGGCGCCCGGAAGTTACGGCGCGGCGCACGCGACGGATACGCTTGGCTGGGGCTCGGTGCCTGGCTCGCGATCCCGACGCCGTACCCATGGTACGTGCTGTGGGTGCTGCCGGCCGTCTCGGCGGGACCCGCCTCGAGGGCCGGCGCGGCGCTGTGGGCGGTGACGATTCTCGCCGTCCTGCGTTATCTCCCAGACGCCGCAGGTAACATGGCATACGACCCGCGCATCCTCGCGCTGGCGGCGCTGGCTCCGCTCCTCCTGCTCTTCGCGCCGATCCCCGCACGTTTTTCCGATGTGAAGGTAGCCGCTCACCCGTGACCGTCCTCTCCGCCCTCCTCGCCGTCCTCGTCGCCCAGGCGGTGCCCGCAGCCGCGGCCTCCGGTTCGCTTCCCAGCCCCGTGGCGACGGCGACCTCGCCGCCGTCTGCCGCGGCGAGCGCGACTCCCATGGCCTCCGGTCCTGCGGGCGCGACCCCCGCGGCGTCCGCTCCCGCAAGCGCGGCGCCTTCGGCCGTCCCGGCCGGCAGCGCCTCGCCCGCCGTCAGTCCGTCGCCCGTCAGTCCGTCGCCCGTCAGTCCGTCGCCCGCCAGTCCGTCGCCCGCCAGTCCGTCGCCTGCGGGCAGTCCGGCCGCGACGCCCACGCCGTCGCCGTTCCATTATCGCTTCGTGCCCCGCCTGAAGCCGGACCCGGCACCGGGCGAGCCGCAGATCCTCGAAGTCGACCTCAACGACGACGTGCTGCGTTCTCGCGGGACGATCGACATGCGGATCGTCACCAATTCCGCGGTGAGCAAGGTCGTCAGCCGCGGCAACGGCCGCGAGGGAATCGTCCCGCAGGCCGGACCGGGGGAGTTCATCGCCCACGGCAACCTCCCGTCGATCCCCTTCATCGCCTCGGGGTGGACGGTCAAGCTGCAGTTCATCGCCTCCGCGCCCGACGGGCGCTCGACGACCGTCACGGTCCCCGTGCGCCTGCGATGATCCAAGGCGCGCTCGCCGTTGTGGGCCTCCTCACGATCGCGCAGGTGCCGCCAGGCGCGTCCGGCGCGGGCCAGTCACCGGCGCCCGCGGTCGCACCGGCGCCGGCGCCCTGGTCGCCCAACCCGCAGCCGACCCCAGCCTACCGCTTCATCTACCGGCCCGCTCCGCAAACGAGCGCCGATCCCGGATCGAGCTCGCCGCCGGCGATTCTGGAGATCGATCTGACCGACCAAGTCATCGTGACGCCGGTCGAGCTCAACGTGCGCGTCCTGGCGAGTCCCTCCGTCGTCTCGGTGACGGCCCAGACGCTGGGGCGCTCGATCACGCTGCCCGAGGTTCAGCCGGGCCTCTTCGGGTTTTCGACCGAGCTCCAGGCCGTGCCGAACTCGCTGCGCAACCGGAGCTTCGACGTTCGTTTCGTAGCCGCCGACGCCGCCGGGCGCACCGCCGCCGTCACCCTTCCCCTGACCCTCAAATAAGAAGAAGCCCCCCGCGGGGGGCTTCCTCGAGCGCTCGGCGCGAAGGCCTACTGCTCGTACGTGACGGCGATCTTTTTCGGCTGGGCTTTGGGGTGAGCGCGCAGGGTCAAGGTCAGCAAGCCGTTTTCGACCTTGGCACCGATGTTCTCGCTGTCGATGTCCTCGGGGAGCAGGAGGGAACGCCGGAACTGACGCTTCTCGGTCTTGCCGGTGATCGTCAGGACGTCGTCTTCGAGCGTCACGTCGATCTCGTTCGGCTTGAAGCCGGCGACCGGGATCTCGACGGTGTAGCCGCCGGCGTCGTCGCGCGTCACGTCCAAGCCGGCGACCTGTCCGAAGCCGGTGAAAAAATTGCGGAACGGATCGAATCCGAGAAGTTCGCCGAAAGCGGTTCGCGCGGCCAGCGGACCGCGCGTCGGCTGAAGTTGCGAATCTGCCATCGTTATGTACCTCGTCATCGGAGCGGGTGCTCCAGGGAAATGGTTAGCACTCTCTCCGACACATTGCTAACCAGGCGGGTTGCAATTCCGAGGAGCGCCGGCGCAACCGGCGGCGAAAGGTGCCGGTCGGAGATTCGCGTGCTCGCACCTTCCCTCGTCCGTGCCCTGCCGAGCTCGAGCCGCCCCCTCGCGAGGCTGCTCGAGCGTCTTCGCACCCACCGCGCGGCCTTCACGATGCACGAGACGGGGCCCGCGGCCCGGCCCTACCTGCTCGCCGGGCTGCAGCGAGCCCTGCGCTCGACGGTGCTGGTCGTCGTCCCGACGCCCGACGCCGCCGAGCGGACCTTCGCCGATCTGACGTACTACGCCGGGGAAGAGGCGGGCGGCATCAGCCTCGTGCGGCCGCGGGAGGAGAGCGTCGGGATCATCGAGAGCCCTTCGGAACGCAGCGCCCGGATGGCGCTGCTGGCCGACCTCGTCGCGGCAAAGCCGCTGGTCGTGGTCGCCCCGGTCGGCGCGCTCCGGCAATACGCGATGCCGCGCGCGACCTTCGAGGCGCTCAGTTTCACCCTGCGCGAAGGCCAAGCGTTCGGCTTCGAAACGTTCGCCGAGCGCCTCTACGAGTTGGGCTACCACCGTTCCGACGTGGTGGCAGCCGCCGGCGAATACGCCGTCCGCGGCGGCATCCTGGACGTGTGGCCCGCTTCGGCGAACGCGCCGGCGCGCGTCGAATTCTTCGGCGACGAGGTCGAGAGCCTGCGCAGTTTCGACCTGCAGACGCAGCGGAGCACCGAGCCGCTGACGGAGCTGGCGGTCGTTCCCTGGAGCGAGATCCCGCGCAAGCCCGCCTATCGCGAACGGGTGCTGGCCGGGATCGAAGGCCGGCCGGGGGTCGTTTCGGCGGCGCGCAGCTACCTTGCCTCGGGCTCGGAGCTCCCCGAAGCCTGGCTCTCCCTCGCCTTCGAAGAGCGCGAGACGCTGCTGGACTACTTGCCGGAGGACGCCCTGGTCGTGCTCGAGGAGCCGGCGATGCTCGTCGCGCTCGATCGCGCTCTCGAGGAGGAGCGCTCCCGGGGGGAGCAGGTGCTGCTCGCCGCGGTCGACGCGGGCGAGCTCTCGGTCGGCGAAGAGGCCGTCGGCGAGGCGCTCTTGGCCGAGGTCGCGGCCCCCCATCCCACGCTGAACGACCTGGCCGGGCCGCTCGCCCGGCGGCGGACGCTGATCCTGCCCGGCGCGATCGAGGGGGCGGCGGCGCCCTGGCTGCCGCGCTCGCTCGAGTCGTTCGTTCTCGAGACGCGGCCGGCCGAGCACTTCAACCGTCAGGTGCCGCTGTTTCTCGAGGCGGTCCGGGAGTGGGTCGCGGGCGGCGAGACCGTCGCCCTCGTCACTTCCGGCGCCACGCGTTTGGCCGAGCTCCTGCGCGGCGCCGGCCTGACGGTCGAGCGCAGCGCCACGCTGCTGCACCTGCGCGAGAACGCGCCGGCCTCGTTCGTCGGCGACGGGCCGGGCATGACTCGAGTGGGCCCCCATCGCGCTTCGCGTGATGGGGGCGCGGAGCCGCAGGCGGAGCGCCTTTCAACCTCCGGGTCCCCATCGAGACTGGCCTCGATGGGAGTGGTCTTCGTCGATCAGGGGAACATCGAGGCCGGCTTTTCGATCCCCGGACTGCGGCTGCGCGTGCTCGGCGACCGCGAGATCTTCGGGCAGCCGCCCAAGCGCGTCAAGCTGCGGGCGGTCAAGGAAGGCGTACCGGTCACGCTGGCCGACCTCAAGGTCGGCGACCACGTCGTGCACGCGGTGCACGGCATCGGCCAATACCTGGGGCTGCGCACCGAGACGATCCTCGGCGCGACCTCGGATTATTTAGACCTGAAGTATGCCGGGACCGACCGGATGCTGGTGCCCGTCACGCAGATGCATCAGGTCACCAAGTACGGCGCGGCGGAAGGCGCCGCGCCGCGTCTCTCCAAGATGGGCGGCGCCGATTGGGCGCGCACAAAAAGCCGCGTCTCCGAGAACCTCGCGAAGATCGCCGACGGCCTCGTGCATCTCTACGCCGAGCGCGAGACGGCGCCGGGGCACGCTTTCGGGCCGGATTCGCCCTGGCAGGCCGAGCTCGAGGAAGCCTTCCCCTACGAGCCGACGCCCGATCAGCAGAAGGCGATCGGCGACGTCAAGCGCGACATGGAGCAGGCTCGCCCGATGGACCGCTTGGTCTGCGGCGACGTCGGCTACGGCAAAACGGAGGTCGCGGTGCGGGCCGCCTTCAAGGCGATCGCCGACAAGCGCCAAGTCGCCGTGCTCGTGCCGACGACCTTGCTCGCGGCCCAGCACTTTCGCACGTTCTCGGCGCGCTTCGCGAGCTTCCCGGTCCGCATCGAAGAGCTCTCGCGTTTCAAAACCAAGAAAGAGCAGCAGGCGATCTTGGCGGATCTGGCCGCCGGCAAGGTCGACCTCGTCGTCGGCACGCACCGGCTCCTGCAGAAGGACGTCGTGTTCGCGAACCTCGGCTTGATCGTCGTCGACGAAGAGCAGCGCTTCGGCGTCATGCACAAGGAACGGCTCAAGCAGATGCGCGCCTCCGTCGACGTGATGACGCTCTCCGCAACCCCGATCCCGCGCACGCTGCACATGTCGCTGCTCGGCGTGCGCGACCTCTCGCTCATCCAGACGGCACCCAAGAATCGCATGTCGATCAAGACGGTCGTCGTGCCGTTCTCCGACGCCGTCGTGCAGAAGGCGATCGTGCAGGAGCTCGACCGCGGCGGACAGGTTTACTACTTGCACAACCGCATCGAATCGATCTACGGCGTCGCCCGCGCGCTCGAAACGCTCGTGCCCAAAGCGCGCGTCGCGATCGGCCACGGGCAGATGACCGAGCAGGAGCTCGAGCCGATCATGGCCCGCTTCGTGGAAGGCGAGATCGACGTGCTGGTCGCCACGACGATCATCGAGAACGGAATCGACATTCCCAACGTCAACACGATCGTCGTCAACGACGCCGACAGGTTCGGGCTGGCGCAGCTCTACCAGTTGCGCGGGCGGGTCGGCCGCTCCAACCACCAGGCCTACGCGTATCTCCTCTATCAAGCGCACAAGGCGCTCGGCGAAGAAGCCAAGGCGCGGCTCGAGGCGATCCGCGAGTTCGCCCACTTGGGCAGCGGTCTGCAGATCGCGATGCGCGACCTCGAGATCCGCGGCGCGGGCAATCTGCTCGGCTCGGCGCAGTCGGGCTTCATCGGGGCGGTCGGCTTCGAGACCTACTGCGAGCTGCTGGCCGAGGCGATCGCGGCGAGAAAAGGCGAAGCGGCCGCCGCGCCCGAGCGGCGCGAGGCCGTCATCGACGTCAAGCTCGACGCCTTCATTCCCAACGACTACGTTCCGCAAGTCTCGCAGAAGATCGCCGCCTATCAGCAGCTGGCCAACGCCCGCAGCGAGGCCGCGGTCGACGAGATCGCGGCCGGATTGCGCGACCGCTTCGGCGCCCTGCCGCAGCCGCTGGCGAACCTCGTCGAGGTGACGAAGCTGCGCACGATCGCCCTGCACAAGGGCGTGACGAGGGTCGTCATCGACGAGCGGCGCCTCCTGCTCGGCGTGGGAAGCGCTTTCGCGATCGCCCCCACCGCGATCCCCAAGCTGCAGTCGCTGACGAAAAACAAATTCCGTTTCGGAGAAGGCAAAATAACGATCGACTTGCCCGACCGCAAGCCGGTCGAGCACCTTCCGCTGCTCCGGGCGCTGCTCGAAGCGCTCTGATCGGCTGACCGGACGCCGGGACCGGCTCCAAGCCGTTCGAGAAGCACGTCCTGGAAGGAGGAGCGGACGCGGGGATGCGAAGTGCAGGGAGTTTGCGGGGTCGACTGCGGCTTCGCGCGTCTTATTATGCTTGGAGCTTCTTGATGCCTAACGCGATTCGCGTCACTCTGGGATGCGCCGCGGCGGTCCTCGGCCTCGCCCTGGCAGCGTGCTCGTCCGCGACGGCCGGAGGAGGGGGCGACGTCGCCTCCGTCAACGGCACGTCGATCTCGCGCACCGACTTCGACGCGCGGCTCGAGTCCGGCCCGCAGGGAAAGCAGGTCCTCAACCAGATGGTCCAGGGGCTGCTGATCGATCAGTATGCCAAGGACAACAACCTGACGATCGCCGACGCCGACATCCAGCAAAAAGAAGACGAGATCAAGGCGAAGTATCCGCCGGGTCAGTTCGAGGCGATTCTGAAGGCGCAAAACCTCTCCGAGGACGACGTCAAGCGCATCCTGCGCCAGCAGCTGGTCATCGAGAAGGCGGTCAGCTCGACGGTCCACGTGAGCGACGCCGACGTGCAGAATTATCTCAAAGCGAACCATGCGTCGCTCGACACCGGAGAGCAGGTTCGCGCGCGGCACATCCTCGTCTCCGACCTCAAGACCGCCGAGCTGGTAGAGTCCAAGCTCAAAGCAGGCGCGTCGTTCGAAGATCTCGCCAAGCAATACTCGACCGACCCCTCGAGCAAGGACAAGGGCGGCGAGCTCGGCTTCTTCTCGAAGGGGCAGATGGTCCCGGCCTTCGAGCAGGCGGCCTTCACCCAGGAGGTCAACACCGTCGGGCCGCCCGTGAAATCGCCTTTCGGCTACCATATCATCGAGGTCGAAGAGCGCAAGCCGGCCCAGGTCGCGACGCTGGCGAACTCCTCGGATAAGATCCGCAAGCTCCTCACGCAGCAGCAGGAACAGCAGCAGATCCCTCAGTTCCTCGCCGGCCTGCGCCAGAAGGCGAACATCCAAATCTTCGACGACCGCCTGAAGGACGCGCTGCCGCCGATCCCGGTGCCGGCTGCGGCTGCCTCCGCGGCGGCCCCGGCTCCGACGAAGTAGCGCGAGCCTCAAGGCCGAGGCTCACCGTCGCGGCGAACGTGCGTCCCCAAGATGCTGCGCATCTCGGGGACGCTTCGCGCATGGGGCTGATACGGATCGTCGGGCTCGGCCCGGGAGACCCGGACCTGGTCACGCTCGGAAGCCTGGAGGCGCTGCGCGCGGTCGGACGCGCCGTCCTCTTGCTCGCCCCGCCCGAGCTCGTGCTCTTCCTCGAAAGCGAGCGCGTGACGGTCCTGCGCGAGCGGATCTCCAATCCGGGGCTCTTCGTCCGCGGGTCCGGCGACGAGATCGAGGCCTTCGTCGCGGGGCTCGACGGAGCCGACCTCGCGGTCGGCGTCCTGGGCAACCCCCTCTCCGATTTCCCCGGACTCCCGTTGCTGCTGCGCTCGCTCGAGCGGCGGGGACTGAACTGCGAACTGGTCCCGGGCATGCCCCGCGCCACGCTGGCCGCCTCGATCGCGATGCCGCTCGTCCCCCTGCCGCCGGCCTCCGGCCATCACACCTGGGACGACCTCGTCGAGGTGATGGCGCGCCTGCGGCGCGGCTGCCCCTGGGATCGCGAGCAGACCCACGCTTCGCTCGTTCCCTACCTGATCGAGGAGGCGCACGAGGTCGCCGAGGCGATCGAGGGGCACGCCGACAACGAGCTCTGCGAAGAACTCGGCGATCTGCTCCTGCAGATCGTCTTTCATTCGCAGCTCGCGACCGAGCGCGGGAAGTTCTCGATCGCCGACGTCGTCGACGGGCTCGCGAACAAGATGATCCGCCGCCATCCGCACGTCTTCGGCGACCAGGCCGTCTCCAGCGTCGCGGAGGTCTGGCAGAACTGGGACCAGCTCAAGGCGCTCGAGCCGGCGGCCCAGGCGCGGCAGAGCAAGCTCGACGGCATCCCCAAGGGGCTCGGCGCGCTGCAGCGCGGCCAGAAAATGCAGGAGAAAGCCGCGCGCGTGGGCTTCGACTGGCCCGACCTGCGCGGCGTCCGCGAGAAGCTCGCCGAGGAGCTGGCCGAGCTCGAGCACGCGCGCCGCGAAGGCGACGAGCGCGCCATCCGCGAGGAGCTGGGCGACGTGCTGTTCTCGTTCGTCAACCTCTCGCGCGCGCTCGGCATCGACGCCGAAGGCGCGCTGCGCGACGCCAACGCGAAGTTCTACCGCCGCTTCACCTTCATGGAGCGCCGCGCCGAGCGCGCCGGCCGCAACCTCAACGACCTGTCCCTCGACGAGCTCGAGGAACTCTGGCAGCTCGCCAAGATCCAAGCTGCTTGAGAGCGCAGTCGGAGAGACCGCAAGCCGCGGCGAATCGCGGCAGCCTTGCGAATCGATAAGTACCTGAAGGTCAGCCGGCTGGCGAAGCGGCGCAGCGAGGCGCACGAGGCGCTGGTCGCGGGACGGATCACGCGCGAGGACGGGCGGCCGCTCAAACCGGGCTACGAGGTGAAGGAAGGCGACGTGCTGATCCTCCACTACACGCGCCGCGTGGTCACGGTGCGCATCCTGCACGTTCCCGAGCGGGTCACGCCGGCGCTGCGCAAGCTCGAGATGTACGAGGTGCTGGCCGAGCGCCGCGAAGAGCCGGCGGACTGGCTTGCCTAGCACCGCCACACTCTCCGCGGACGCGAAGGACGCGCTGGCGCGCGAACTGCCCGAAGCGTCGCACTGCCGCGCGGCCCTGCGCGACGGCCTCTTTTCTTTCGGAACCGCCCCGGGAGGGACGGTCTTCCGCACGCAGCGGGCCGCGGTCGCGCGCCTCGGGTGGTCGCTGCTCGACGACCGCAAGGCGTATCCGATCGCGAAACGCACTTCCGCCCGGCTCTACCGGCAGCCGGTCTACGAGATCGACGCCGGTCCCCCGCCGCCGGCGCGGGCCACGGCACGCTGCGACCGGCGGATGATGCTGCGCGGCGCGTTCCTCGCCTGCGGGTCGCTGGCGGCCCCGGCGCGAGGCTACCACCTCGAGTTCGTGCCGCCCTCGGACGAAGCGAGCCGGCGGCTCATCGCGCTCCTGCGCAGCGAGGGGCTCGAGCCGAAGACGGCGCTGCGCCGCGGCAAGCACCTGGTCTACCTCAAGGGGATCGACGCGATCGCGCTGGTGCTCGCCGCGATCGGAGCCTCCGGCGCGCTGCTGCGGCTCGAGGACGTCCGCGCCCTCAAGGAGACCAAGAACCGCATCCGCCGCCTGGTCAACACCGAGGCGGCCAACGTCGACCGCGCCGCGCGCGCGGCGGCCGTTCAGCGCGAACGGATCGCCCTCGTCGCCGATGCGTACGGCTTGCGAAACCTCACGGCGGCGCTGCGCGAGATCGCCGAACTGCGGCTGAACCATCCGGCGGAGACGCTCGCGGAGCTGGGCCAGCGTTGCCGCCCGCCGGTCAAGAAGTCGACCGTCAACGGCCGGATCGCCGCGCTTCTGCGAATCGCCGCTCGGCTGGAAAGCCAAGACGGGGCGGGCCCGCAAGCGTAGCCGGCTCGCCGGTCCTTCGACGTTTGCATCACGGCAGCCGGGTAACGGTGCTACCAGCAGAAGGAGGGCTCGCCGCCCAGCTTCGTGTATCCGAATGGGCCGCCGACCGGCGGAAACCCCGCTGCTAAGAGGAGCACCATGCGCATCGGCATCAACGGCTTCGGCCGTATCGGACGGAACTACTACAAGGCGCTCAAGGAGCGCTACCCGGAGATCGAAGTCGCCGCCGTGAACGACCTCATCGGCGCAGCGGAGGCCGCGCATCTCTTCAAATACGATTCCAACTACGGGACGTACGCGGGGACGGTCGAGGCCGGCGACAAGTCGCTGATCATCGACGGTCGCGTGGTCAAGCTCTTCGCCGAGCGCGACCCGGGCAAGCTGCCGTGGAAGGAGCTCGGCGTCGACGTCGTGATCGAGTCGACCGGCCTGTTCACGGACGCCGCGAAAGCGCGGGCCCACATCGACGGCGGCGGAGCCAGAAAAGTCATCATTTCGGCCCCGGCCAAGGGCGAGGACGTCACCCTCGTGCTCGGCGTCAACGGCGACGCTTACGACCCGGCCAAGCACCACATCATCTCGAACGCTTCGTGCACGACGAACTGCCTGGCGACCGCGGTCAAGCCGATCGTCGACAACATCGGCTGGATCAAGGGCTTCATGTCGACGATCCACTCGTACACCAACGACCAGAACGTGCTGGACGGTCCGCACCGCGATCTGCGCCGCGCGCGGAACGCGGCGACCAACATCATCCCGACCTCGACCGGCGCGGCCAAGGCGCTCTATCTCACGATCCCCGAGGTGAAGGGAACGTTCGACGGTTTCGCGCTGCGCGTGCCGACGCCGACCGTCTCGATGGTTTACCTCGTGGTGCAGACGAAGAAAGAGACGACCAAAGACGAGCTCAACTCGTTCTACCGCACGGCGACGCAGGGCGAGCTCGGCAAGTACGTCCTCTATTCGGAAGAAGAGCTGGTCTCGAGCGACTTCAAGGGCTCGCCCTACAGCTCGATCATCGACGCCAAGCTCAACGGCGCCAACGGCGACCTCGTGCAGATCGCGGCCTGGTACGACAACGAATGGGGCTATTCGTCCCGCCTCGCCGACCTGACCCAGATCGTCCTCTCGAAGCTGCCCGCGCAAGTCTAGCGCGCAGAAAAGAGCACAAGCGATGAGCTTCCGGACGCTCCGCGACCTCGACGTGCGCGGCAAGCGCGTCGTTGTCCGCGAGGACCTCAACGTGCCCATGAAAGACGGTGCGGTCGCCGACGACACGCGCATCGTCGCCGCCCTCGAGACGCTGCGCTATCTGCGCGACCAGGGCGCCAGGACGATCGTCCTCTCGCACCTGGGCCGCCCCGACGGCAAGGTCGTCCCGAAGCATTCGCTGCGGCCGGTCGCCGCGTACCTCGGCAAGCGCCTGGGCTCGCCCGTGGCGTTCGCCGAGGACTGCGTCGGCCCGGCCGCCGAGGCCGCCGCCGCCGCGCTCGGCGACGGCGACATCGTCGTGCTCGAGAACGTGCGCTACCACGCCGAGGAGGAGGCCAACGACCCGGCCTTCGCCAAGGCGCTGGCCTCGCTCGGCGAGCTCTACGTCAACGACGCGTTCGGCACGGCGCACCGCGCGCACGCCTCGACCGAAGGGATCGCCAACGACTTGCCTTCGGCGGCCGGCTTCTTGATGGAGGCCGAGCTCAACGCGCTGGGCAAGCTGCTGCACGATCCCGTCAAACCCTACGTCTGCGCCATCGGCGGCGCGAAGGTCAAAGACAAGGTCGGGGTCTTCACCAACCTCATCGAGCGCGTCAGCTCGTTCGTGATCGGCGGCGGGATGGCCAACACGTTCCTGGCCGCGCAAGGCGTCGACGTCGGCACGTCGCTGCGCGACGCCGACCTCGAGCCGGCCAAAGGCATCATCGCGCTCGCCCAAACCAAGGGCGTGACGCTGCACCTGCCGGTTGACGCGATCGTCTCGACCGCGTTCGACGCGGACGCCGAAGCGACGGTCGTCCCGATCGGCGAAGTCGAGGGCCGCATGATCCTCGACATCGGCCCCAAGACGGCCAACGCCTACGCCGAGGTGCTGCGCGCGGCCAAGACGATCGTCTTCAACGGCCCGATGGGCGTCTACGAAAAGGCCGTCTACCAAGGCGGAACGCGCGTCGTCGGCCTGGCGATCGCCGAGGCGACCAAGAACGGCGCGACCAGCGTCGTGGGCGGCGGCGACGCGGCGGCGGCCGCGCACGCGCTCGGCTTCGCAAGCGAGATGTCGCACGTCTCGACCGGCGGCGGAGCGACGCTGGAGTTTCTCGAGGGCAAGACGCTGCCCGGGGTCGCGGCCCTGGAACGCTCGGCCCGAGCCCAAGGTGCGCGCGCGTGAGCGGCGCCGTGAAGCGCCGGCCGCTGATCGCCGGCAACTGGAAGATGAACAAGACCGTGGCGGAGGCGCGTGCGCTCGTCCGTGACCTGCTCGCGCTGACGCTGCCCGCAGGCGTCGACGTCGTCGTCGCGCCGCCGTTCACGGCGCTCGCCGGGGTCGCCGAAGAACTGCGCGGAAGCGCCGTGAAGCTCGGGGCTCAAAACGTTTCTTGGGCCGACGCGGGCGCCTACACCGGTGAAATCAGTCCGCTCTTCCTCAAGGAGCTCGGCGTCGAATACGTCATCATCGGACACTCCGAGCGCCGCGAGTATTTCGGCGAGACCGACGAAAACTGCAACCGCAAGGTGATCGCGGCGCTCAAGCACGGGCTCGCCCCGATCCTGGCGGTCGGCGAGACGCTCGAGGAGCACGAAGCCGGCCAGACGCTCGAAAAGGTTTTGCGCCAAACCAAAGCGGGCCTGGCGGGCCTCTCGGCGGAGGACGTGGCGCGCGTCAACATCGCCTACGAGCCGATCTGGGCGATCGGTACGGGCAAGGTCGACCAGCCCGAGAACTCGCAGTCGGTCATCGCGGCGATTCGCGGCTCCGTCGAGGGCTTGGCGAGCTCGCGCATTCTCTACGGCGGCAGCATGAAGGGCGACAACGCGCCCGGCCTGATGGCGCAGCCCGACATCGACGGCGGCCTGATCGGCGGCGCGAGCCTCACGGCCAAGGCCTTCGGCGCCGTGATCGACGCCGCAATTCCCAAAGCGGTCGTGGCGTGATGAGCGGGAACGATCGCACGCACAAGCGTGCCCGCAAGGGGCCGCTCGTCCTCTGCATCCTCGACGGCTGGGGCTATCGCGCGGAATCTGCGGGCAACGCGATCGCCGCGGCCGACGCGCCCAACTGGCGGCACATCGCTGCGACGTACCCGCACGTTCTCGTCGAGGCGAGCGGCGAGTTCGTCGGCTTGCCCAAGGGGATCATGGGCAACAGCGAGGTGGGCCACATCAACATCGGGAGCGGCCGCGTCGTGCCGCAAGGCGTGGTCGTCATCAACGACTCGCTGGCCGACGGCTCGTTCGCGACCAACCCGGTCCTGCAGTCGTGCCTCGAGCACGTGCGCAAGAGCGGCGGACGGCTGCACTTCTTCGGCCTGCTCTCCGACGGCAGCGTGCACAGCTCGATCGAGCACCTTTTCGCGCTCGTCGACGCCGCCGCCAAAGCCGCGGTTCCGATCGCGGTGCACGCCTTCGGCGACGGGCGGGACGTGCCGCCGTCGTCGATGCAGATTTACGTCGCGCAGCTCGAAGCGCACCTGGCGAAGGCCGGCACGCCCGGCGCGATCGCCTCCGTCTCTGGCCGCTTCTATGCGATGGATCGCGACAAGCGCTGGGAACGCGTCGAGAAGGCTTACCGAGCGCTCGCCGAAGGGAAAGCCGATCACGCGTACCCGACCGCCGCGGCCGCAATCGACGCTGCCTATTCGCGCGGCGAGACGGACGAGTTCATCGTGCCGACGCTGGTCGGCGAGCCGCGTCCGGTGCGCGACGGGGACGCGGTCGTCTTCTTCAACTTCCGCCCCGACCGCGCTCGCGAGCTGACGCTGGCGTTCTCGAACCCGGGCTTCCACGAGTTCCCGGTTCACAAGTACGCGAACTTCGTCTTTGCGACGATGACGCAGTACGACGAGTACTTCCCCAATCCGGTCCTCTTCGGTCCGCGCCCGCAGGCCGACACGTTCGGAGAGGTCGTCGCGGCGGCCGGCCTCTCGCAGCTTCGGCTGGCGGAGACCGAAAAGTACGCGCACGTCACCTACTTCTTCAACGGCGGCCGCGAGGACGTGTTCGCCCGCGAAGACCGCTTGCTGATTCCCTCGAATCGCACGATCCCGACCTACGATCTCGCGCCGGAGATGCGCGCGGCCGAGATCACGACCGCCGCCGTCGAGGACATCAAGAACCACGCGCACGACGTGATCGTGATGAACTACGCGAACGCCGACATGGTCGGCCACACCGGCGTGCTCCCCGCGACGATCTCCGCGATCGAGACGCTCGACGTCGCCTTCGGGCGGCTCGAGCACGCGATCCTGGAAGCCGACGGGATCCTCGCGATCACGGCCGACCACGGCAACGCCGAAGACATGGTCGCCAAGGACGGCAGCCCGATCACGGCCCACACGACGGAACCCGTCCCGCTCATCCTCGTCTCGCGCGAGCCCTTCATCGGACTGCAAAGCGGCGGAAAGCTCGGCGACATCGCGCCGACGCTGCTGCCGCTGCTCGGCCTGGAGACGCCGGCGGCGATGACCGGGAAGAATCTGCTCGCCCCGGCCGGAGTCGGGGCGGCGCCGCATTAACCCGAAGAAGCTCGCGCAGGCCGCCGCCCGGCTGCAGCGCCGCGCGGGCGGCGCGATCGAAGCCGCGGTCGTCCTGGGCAGCGGGCTTTCGCCCGCGGTCCGCGGCCGCATCGACGGCGTCGAGGTTCCCTACGAGAAACTGCACGCGCCGGCGGCGCTGGTCGACGGCCATCCGGGCGTCGCTCACGCCGGAACGTGGTGCGGCAAGCGGGTCGTCGCGTTCGCCGGCCGCGTGCACCGCTATCAAGGGTATTCGCCCGAGGACGTGACCTATCTCGTGCGGCTGGCCGCGGCCGCGGGGGCGAAGACGCTCGTGCTGACCAACGCCGCCGGCGCCCTCAACGAGGAATACGCAGCCGGCGATCTGATGCTGATCGCCGACCACCTCAACCTCACCGGCGCGACGCCGCTCGACGGCTCGCTCGGCAACCCGTTCCTGAACATGGTCGACGCCTACGCCCCGCGCCTGCGCGCGCTCGCCCGCGAAGCCTCCGACGGCGTTCCGCTGCGCGAAGGCGTCTATGCAGGCCTCCCCGGCCCCGCCTTCGAGACCCCGGCCGAAGCCCTGGCGTTACGCCGGCTCGGCGCCGACGCCGCCGGCATGTCGACCGTCCTCGAGACGATTGCCGCCCGCGCGCTCGGGCTGGAGGTGCTCGGCGTCAGCGCGATCACCAACGTGATCGGCCCGGCGCATCATCCGAGCTCGCAGGACGTGCTGGCCGTCGCCGAGCGCTGCAGCGAGCCGCTCGCCAGGCTCATCGGAGCGGTCGTCGCCGGGCTTCGACGGGCTCAGCCTGACGGAGGCTAAGACGGGCGAGAGCGGGCGGAAGATTATTTGCTCGGCAATTCGTTCAGAAAGGAGCTCGGTTGCCTAGCAATAAATGCGCGTTCCCAGATATCTGCCGATCCCACTCTTTTTACGAAAAGTTGGAGGCTTTGGTCATGCGATCCTGGCTGGCCGTCGCGGCCCTCGCCCTCGCGGCCCTACCGATGCCGTCGCTCGCCGGCACGGTCAACCTGCATCAGATCTACAAGCCGAAGCCACTCGGCCCGTACATGTCCTGCGACCCGCCGACGGTCGCGACGATCGACGTGCCCGTCGGCCAGATCTCCATCCATCTGCGCGAGCGCCCCTGGACCAGCGTGAACATCGCCGGCATTCCCATGTGGTACGGCTTCAACATGTACGAGCCCGACAAGAAAACCTACGCGGGCTGGTCGTCCAACCTCATGCAAGCCGTGGGCGCGCTGGGGCCAGAAACCCAACGAACCATGCGCGCCATATCGTCGGCACGCACGCCGGAACCGCCGGTCGACGGTCAACAGATGGACTACACCGAGGTCGATCAAGTCCTGCAGCCCTTCCGGGTGCAAGTGGAGATCGTTCCGGCGACGTTCCACAGCGGTGACGGATCCTGCCATCAGACCAACATGGAATCTTGGCTGACCGTCACAACCGCCGGAGGGTCGGGTTCATCGACCGGATCCGTCGGTACCGGGACCAGCGCCAACCAAGGAGCGAGCAACGCTGCCCCCGACCCCTACACCGGCATCGCCATTCCGAGCGGCAGCAGCATCGTCGTTCAGACGATGAATTCGGGCGGCGTCTTCAACGGGCCGACGCAGCCGATCAGCTTCCGGGTGACGCGACCGCTCACCATCACCGGCATCATCGACTATCACTGGAACAACGGCCAGGGCGCGGTCCCGGGCACGATCGCTTTGCGGCGCTCCGACGGCACGCTGTACGGACCGTGGCAGGCCTCCGGCGCCCCTGGTTCGGGCGGAGTCCGCAACGCTTTCTGGTACGTCCAGCCGGGCATCGTCCTGCAGCCGGGAATCTACACGATCGTGGACAGCGGCGCTGCCACGTGGTCGCAAGACGCTCAATCCGGCAATCGCGGCATGGCCGAAGTCCGAGCTTCCGGCCCCTAGCGAGCGCCGCGGCGAGCGGCCGCCTCCAGTCTAATCCACGCGGTACGAGCCGCTTGCGTCGATTGAGAGCCTGCGACCGCCGACGACGATCGAGCGGACGTGGTGATCCCAGAAGCGCAAGACGGTGACGACGGCCGGTTTGAGCCGGGTGAAGAGCAGGCGCGCGCGCTGCGAGAGCGAGAGCGTGTCTTTCATCCAGGCGGGATGGTCGCTCGGCAACGCGTTGCCGAGCATGTCGTCGGGATCGAGCGCGATCGGAGGCAGCGCCGGAGCCTGACCGGCCGGCAGCGCGCCGGCCTGCGAGCCAGCTTGCGAATCGGCGTCGACGCGCGCGCTCATCGCTCGCTCGCGGCACTCAAGCCGGCAGCAGCGTACGCAAGGGGCGCGGCCTTCGCGACGCTCATGGCGGCGGAAGCGCTTGGCGCAGGCGCCAGAGCGCGTTCAAGTGCAGTTGCGAGACGCGTTGCGGCGAGACGTTCAGACGGCGGCTGATCGCGTGCAGCGATTGCTCCTCGGCGTAGTGCAAGGCCACGATCCGGCGCTGACGCTCGGGCAGCAGCGCCAGCGCTTCGCGCAGTTCGCGCCCTCGTGCCGCTCGCGCGGCCGAGCGCGCGGGCTCCGCGCTGAGGTCCGCGAGCGCGTGGCGCTCGCAGGGGAGCGGACCGTCGAGGGAGAGCGCCGCTTGGCGGAAAGCCGCGGTTCGAGCGCGCCGCAGCGCAGGATCGTGCTCTTCCATCTGGGCCAGCGTCGGCAGCGTGCCGAGCTCCTGCGCGAGCTGGAAGCGGCGCTCTTCGGCGCGGCGCAGCGTGCGGCGCACGCGCTCCGAGACGGGGTCGAGCCGGCGCAGTCCGTTGAGCATCGCGCCCGCGATCACTTTGCGAGCGTAGTGCTCGAGCGATGTGCCGCGCGCCGGATCGAACGTGTCGACGGCCCGGATCAAGCCGATCGAACCGTCGCCGATCAGATCGTCGAAGTCGCCCGCACCGACGATGCGCACGACCCGGCGAGCGATCTGCCGGACGACCGGAAACAGACGCCGGATCTCCGCCTCGCGCTCGTCGCCGCTCATCGTCGCGCCGCCTCGAAGAGCTGCTCGAGCCGGCCGGCGAGGCCGCCGCGCTCGTTGCGCGCGAGCGCCCGGCAGACCGAGTCGACGACCGTCTCGCCGAAGAATCCCAGCGGCGCGGCGAGCGGCGCGAACGCCTGCCGGTAGAGCAGCGCGGCGAACTGCGCCGACGCTTCGCGCAGCGACGGCTCAGGAACGGTGGATGTTGTTGGCGATGCGCAGCATCTCATCTGCGGCCTGCACTCCTTTCGCGTTGGCCTCGTAGGCACGTTGCGCCGCGAGAATCGCCATCATCGACTCGATGATCGAGACGTTCGACTTCTCGAGCATGCCGAAGGCGAGCTTGGGGCCGCGCTCGCCGCCGGCGGCGAGCGCCTGCGCGCTGCCCGAGTCGCGGGTCGGCACGAAGAGCGCCGAGCCGATCGGGCGCAAACGCTCCGGCGCGGGGAAGGCCGCGAGCGCGATGCGCCCGAGCTCGCGCCCGGCGTGCGCCGGACCGGCGACGCTGACGCGTCCGTCGGGCGCGACCGCAACGTCGAGGGCGTCCGCCGGAACGCGCAAGCCGCGCAGTTCCCAGCCGTCGGGGTCGCGCAGCGCACCGTCGGGAGCGCGCGAGAACGAGCCCGCGCGCGTGTAGGCACGCTCGCCGTCGCGTTCGACGACGAAGAAGCCCGCGCCGTCGATGGCGACGTCGAAGGGGCCGCCCGTTTTCATCAGCTTCCCCTGTTCGAACAGGGTGCGCACGCCGGTCTCGGCGGTGCCGAGCAGCCCTTCGCCCGCGATTGCGCCGAACGTCGCCTGCGCGCTCTTGAAGCCGGCTACGTCCGCATTGGCGAGGTTGTTCGCGACGACGTCGAGCGTCTGCTGCTGAGCCGCCATGCCGCTCGCGGCGGCAAACATCGCGCGGTTCACGACTTGACCCGCGCGACGTCGTTGACGTCCTTGCTGCGCGCGTCGTCGATCGCGCAGAGCACCTTCTGGGCCGTTTCGAAGGCTCGCTGCGCGCCCAGCACGTCGACCATCTCGCGCACGGCGTCGACGTTGGAGGTTTCGAGGAAACCGCTCTGCACGGTCGTACCGGGCCGCAGGCGGATCCGGCCGACCTCCTCGCCACCGTCGCGCACGATGCCGCGCGCGTCGATCGTCGCCTCGGCGCCGGCCGCGATCGGACCGTCGCGCCCCAGCAGCACGCGGCCGCGCGCATCGACGAGCCGTCCCCGCCCGTCGCGCTCGAACGAGCCCGCGCGCGACTCGACGACGCCTCCCTGCGCGTCGCGCACGAAGAAACCGCCGGGGCCGGCGAGCGCCAGATCGAAGTTGCGCCCGGTCCGCACGAGCGGCCCTTGCGTCGCGTCGACCGCGCTCGTCGTCACCAGTCCCGCGGCCGTCAGCGACGCATGCGCGACGCGTTTGTGGAAGCCGCCGCTGGAGACGTTGGCCAGGTTCCCGGCCGCGACGTCGAGCCGGACCTTCGCCGCATGCATCGCGGTCGCCATGAGTGCGATTCCGTCCATGGCGACGATGCTACCGAGCGAGTCTTACGCGCCGATGGCCGGCATGTGAAGCGCCCGCTTCCGCGCGCCATCGATCGCCCCCAAAAAATGCGCCGCTCGTCGTAACCGCCGGCGAGCCGCCTGCGAGGCCCTAAACGCTCCGGCGCGACCGTAACGAGCTAGTGCTATTAGCCCTAAAATACGTAGGCTGAAAAGCACGATCAAGAAATTTCAACCGCTCGTTGCCCAAAAGATCTCGGCAACAACGCTAGCCCCTTCCCTATAGAACGAACTTAACTGGCGGGAGGATAATCGCAAAGCCGTCGACTATATCCCGGGGGCCGAAGCTGATAAGAGCCGATCGGCATCATCGACGCGCCGTCGCGCGTCACATCTTCCGCCGGATGTCATGGCCGAGCGAGCGTACGGAAGTTCGCTTGGCCTCCACTTCGATCGAGCCCGTGCGCAACCGGTCTTCCTCGACAAATTTTGTTGCCGCCATGTTGCCGATCGGCCGCACGACGGGCTGAACCACAGCGCACTACCGTTCCGCCATCTTCACCTGGAGACTGTATCGTGTCGACGCTGAACACAATTTGGGGCTTTCTCGCGACCGAGGGCGTGACGTTCGGCCTCAAGATCCTGGGAGCGCTCGCCGCCTGGGTCGTTGGCCGCTGGCTGATCGCGGCGGCGACGAACGTGCTCATGAAGGCGTTCGAGCGCGGCGGCCGCATCGACGTCACGCTCGCCAAATACCTCGGCACGATCATCAGCGCGATCCTGACGGTCATCCTGATCCTGGCGCTGCTCGGCATCTTCGGGATCGAGACGACCTCGTTCGCTGCGCTCGTCGCGGGTCTCGGCCTGGCGATCGGCGTCGCCTGGGGCGGGTTGCTCGCGAACTTCGCCGCCGGCATCTTCCTCCAAGTCCTGCGGCCCTTCAAGGTCGGCGACTTCGTGCTGGCGGGCGCCGTCACGGGAACGATCAGCGAAGTGGGCCTCTTCTTCACCAAGATCGTCACGCCCGACAACGTCGAGACGATCGTCGGGAACAACAAGATCTTCTCCGACTCGATACAGAACTACAGTACTTTACCGTACCGGCGGGTCGACTGCACCGCCAAGATCGCCAACGGGGTCGACCCGCGGGACGCGATCGCGCGACTCCGTCCGGCGATCGCCGCCATTCCCAACGTGGCGGCGAAGCCGGCTCCCGACGTCGAGATCCTCAGCTTCACGCCCGAGGGCCCGCTGCTGGCAGTCCGGCCGTACACGCACACCAACTCCTACTGGCAGGTCTATTTCGACACGAACCGGGCGATCGTCGAGACGTTCGTCTCCGCCGGCTACCCCGTGCCGGAAACGCCGCTCGTCTACAAGGCCGCGAACGGCACCGCGACCGCGCCGATCTCCCCCGGGGCATAGCCGGCCCGAGGCAGCTGCCGCTCGCGCCCTCTGCCGCGGAAGCGGCGCCTTAACGCGCCGCGGCCGTGAGCTCCGCCAGCACGCGCTCGGTGAAGGCCTCGGTGCCGAGCGAGGCTTCGCCTTCGCGCGCGATGTCCCGCGTCCGCGCGCCGCTCGCGACCGCGGCCTCGACGGCGCTTTCGATGCGCGCGGCGTTCGCCTCGTCGGCGAGGCTGTAGCGCAGGAGCAGCGCCGCCGAGAGGATCGCGGCGATCGGGTTGGCGATGCCCTTCCCCGCGATGTCGGGAGCCGTTCCGCTGATCGGCTCGTAGAGCCCGAAGCGGGTCTTGCCCGCGGCTTGCGAGCCGAGCGTGGCGCTCGGGAGGTTGCCGAGCGAGCCGGTCAGCATCCCGGCCTCGTCGCTGAGGATGTCGCCGAAGGTGTTCTCGGTGAGGATCACGTCGAAGCGCTGGGGATCGCGCAGCAGCTGCATCGCGGCGTTGTCGACCAGCACGTGCTCCAGCGCGACGTCGGGATACTCCGCGTGAAGGGCGGTGACGACGCGGCGCCAGAGGCGGCCGGTCTCGAGCACGTTCTGCTTGTCGACCGAGGCGACGCGCTTGCGGCGCAGGCGCGCCAATTCGAAGGCGACGCGGGCGACACGTTCGACCTCGGGCGCACGGTAGACCATCGTGTCGACCGCGACCTCGACGCCGTTCTCGCGCGTCGTGCCCTTCGGGGTCCCGAAATAGAGGCCGGAGGTCGTCTCGCGCACGACGACGAGGTCGACCCCGCGTACGACTTCCGGGCGCAGCGACGAAGCCTCCTCGAGCCCGGGAAGCAGCTTGACCGGCCGCAGGTTGGCGAACAGATCGAACTCTTTGCGCAGGCGCAGGATCGCCTGTTCCGGACGCTGCTCCGCGGGCGCGCCGTCGAAGCGCGCGTCGCCGACCGCACCGAAAAGGATCGCGGCGCTCCGCTTGCAGAGAGCTTGCGTCGCCGGCGGATAGGGCGAGCCGTCGCGCTCGAGCGCGGCGCCGCCGACGCAGCCCTCGACGTATTCCAGATCGGGGCGCAGGCTGCGCAATACCCGCAGCGCGGCCGCGGTGACTTCGACGCCGATCCCGTCACCGGGCAGAACGGCGATCGTGCTCATGGAGACTCCTTCATTCGAGACACGCTCAAACGAACGTGAAAGGCGCGCGCGGCCCCTCGAGATAGGCCGTCACTCCCAGCGCAGCCCCCGCTTCCGCCGAGCGTTCGACGGCCTCACGCATCGTTCCGACGCCGGCTTCACCGGTCAGGAGAGCCGTGGAGAGCAGCGCGCCCCGCGCGGCGCCCGGCGCGATCCGGCGCGTCGCGGCCGCCGCCTCGCCGCAGGCACGCTGCACGGCCGCGACGTGCTCGCAAAGGCGCGCGTCGCCTTCGAGGGCGGGCGCGCGACGGCCGCGCGTCGCGCGCGCCGTGACGCGCACGAGGTAAGGCTCGCGCCCCGGAGGCGCGTGCGGGCCGACGAAGACGTGCAGCACGCACTCGCGCTGCACGCCGATCCGCCCCAGCGCTCGCGACCAGCGCGCGGCGTGCTCGCCCGCGCTGCGCTCGAGCGCGTCCCAATCGGGGAAGACGGTCAGAAGACGCGCCGGCACGACCGCGCCGTGCGTCGCCGCGCGCTCGACCGCGCGTTCGTGGATCCGCGCCTCGTTCCACAGCCAGGATTCGCGGCTGCGCCGGCGCTCGATCTCGTCCGGGGCGTACTCCAGCGGATCGACATAGGCCACGAGCAGCGCCATCCGGCCGAAACGCAGGCCCTGGAGGCGCCGTCCGTCGATGACCAGCCGCCGTCCCAGCAGCCCCGCATCGCCGATCCCGAAGAGCGCGAGCGCGCGGCCGGCCGGGTAGACGCGCGACTCGACGCGGCGAACCGCAGCGGACTTGGACATGCCGGGCGGTCTTACACCTCGACGTGCGTGGCGAGCGTGCCGTTGGCAAGCGTCGCGCCCGCGTCTTGCGCCGCCGGCTCGCCCTGCGGCGCGACGGCCGGAAGCGTCTTGGTGACGTCGGTCCGTTCGAGCAGCGAGAGGTGCGTCATCAGAAGGCTGCGCAGCTCGCTCTTCGCCTTCTCGGCCGTCTCGAGCGCGCGCTGATAGGCGCGGCGCGCTTCGTTGGCGCGGTCGCCGTACGAGGCGATCTCCTTTTCGACCGAGACCCGGGCCTCGTGGCGGATCAGGTCGGCCTCCTTGTGCGCCGACGCCTTGACCTCGTCGGCCGTGCGCTGCGCGAGCAGCAGCGTATTCTGCAGCGACGCTTCCATCGCTTTGAAATGGCTGACCCGCTCGCGCAGATCCGCTATCTCGGCCTCCAGCGCCGCGCGCTGCTGCGCCTCATCCTCGAGCGTCTCGATGAGCTCGTCGAGGAACTGATCGACGTCGGCGGGGTCGTAGCCTTGGAGTTTACGCTTGAACTGCTTGTGTTGAATGTCGACGATCGTGATCTTGCCCATCGCTCACCCCCGATTGGTCATGAAATCGAACGACGGATCGGCCGCGAGCGTTTCGCGGATCCCTTGAGAATTAACCGAGATGCCGGGTGGAACGACCAGATACATCGCGTCGGCGAGCTTTTGGATCTTGCCGTCGAGCGTGTAGGCGACGCCCGAGGTGAAGTCGACGATCCGCTGCAGCAGGCCGCGGTCGACGCCCTGGAGATTGAGGATGACGACTTGCCGCGAGCGCAGCGCGTCGGCGATCTCGGCGACCTGCGCGAAGGCGCGCGGCGCGAACAGCGCAACCTCGCCGCCGCCGCTGCGCCGGCCCTCCCGCGACGAAAAGGACACGACGTTGCGGCGTTCGGGGGCCGCCGGCTGGTCGTCGTCGTAGAAGTCGTCGTCTTCCTCGCGAAGCGAAAAGAACGAGCCGATCTTGTGCAAGACGCTCACCTTGGGTCCTCGCTGCTCTTCCTGAAGGCTGTCTTCGTTCATACGCGTGCTCCAAAGATAGCGGTGCCGATCCGCAGCATCGTCGAGCCGCAACGGATCGCTTCTTCCCAGTCTCCCGACATACCGAGCGAGAGCGTCGTTCCGCCGACGCGCTCGAAGGCCTGCGCCGCAAGCCGGAACGCCGCTGAGATCGCGGCTCGATCGGTCGTGAGCGGCCCCATCGCCATGACGCCCTCGACCTCGAGCCCCTCGCGGCGCAACGCCTCGGCGAGCCCCTGCGCGCTCTCAGGCGCGACGCCGAAGCGTTCTGCCGGCGAGACGTTGACCTGGATCAGCACGGCGACGCGCTTGCCCAGCGCTTGCGCCGCGCGCGCGAGCGCTCGCCCTGCCTCGAGCCGGTCGACCGACTGCACCACGTCGAACAGCTCGACGATCGCCTTGGCCTTGTTCGTCTGCACGTGCCCGACGAAATGCTTGCGCACCGGCGGCAGGTCGACGAGCTTCGCGCGCGCCTCCTGCACGTAACTCTCGGCGATGTCGCGCAAACCGGCCTCGACGGCGGCGACGACGGCTTCGCGGGGCTGTTTCTTCGTCACGCCGACGAGCGCGATCGACGACGGCTCCCGGCCGGCCGTTCGTGCCACGGCGTCGATCTTCTCACGCATCGCCGCGATGCGACCCGCAAGCGAATTCGGAGCGCCGCCCGGCAGAACTCCGACCTCGAGCTTCATGGGAAGCACGACTTCCGTCGAAGGCTCTCCATATCCTATTGAAAGGCGCGGCACGCTGCGCCGCGCCCGGCACTCCGGAACGCTTCCGGCACTATCGCGCCGGAAACGCTCCTGCGCGCCCCCGCGCCACTTTGCGGCGCCGGACCCCTATTTGAAAGGCGCGGCACGCTGCGCCGCGCCCGGCACTCCGGAACGCTTCCGGCACTATCGCGCCGGAAACGCTCCTGCGCGCCCCCGCGCCACTTTGCGGCGCCGGACCCCTATTTGAAAGGCGCGGCACGCTGCGCCGCGCCCGGCACTCCGGAACGCTTCCGGCACTATCGCGCCGGAAACGCTCCTGCGCGCTACGAGGCTCGGCGGCGCGTCGCTGCGGGGACGCTCGGAGCGACGTCGGTGTGATGACCGGCACGGAACGAGAGCGCGACCGCGGCGAGACCCACCGCGATCATGGGCAGCGCGAGAAGCTGGCCTCCGGTCAGGGGACCGACCGCGAGATCGGTCTGACGCCACATCTCGGCGAGCGAGCGCGTGATGCCGTAACACGTGAACCACGTCCAAGCGACGACTCCGTCGGGCGGTCGCTTGCGGTAAACGAAGTAAACGATCGGCAGGACCGCGATGTCCAGCAGCCCTTCGAAAATCTGAGACGGATAGCGGTAACCGTCCACAGCCGGGAACTTGATGCACCAAGGGTGGTCCGGAACGCAGACGTTCCCCCACAACTCGTCGTTGATGAAGTTGACGACCCGCGTCAGCGCCAGCCCGACCGGCAAGAAGACGACGACTTCGTCGGCGAGGACGTTGAAGGTCAGACCCGGGTGCTTGCGGATGAAGAGCGCGATCGCGGCCATCACGCCGAGCAAGCCGCCGAAGAACCCCATCCCGCCGTTCCAGACGGCGATCAGATTGATGAGGCTTCCGGGCAGATTGCCGAAGTAGAGCGAGGCCGTGTGCTTCGTCACGATATCCGCCAGAACGAAGAACAGACGCCCTCCGACCAGCACGCCGATCAGCGCATAGACTAGGAAATCCTGGACCCCGTCGGCGGTCAGTCCCAGGCGCCGGCGGCCCTCCGGGCGCGCCATCCAGAGGCCCACGGCCAAAAAGCCGGCCAGATAGGAGAGCCCGTACCAGTGGACCGCCAGCGGGCCCAGCCGGAACGCGATCGGATCGATGTTCGGGTAGGTGAACCAGTGCTGCACGCCGCGGAGTTTATCGGTCGGACACAGGAAGCCCCGCACACAGGCTCGGCGGCGGGACCGTCGTAGAACTGGACGGTGCACACCGAGCTCAACGTCGCGACGGCGTTCCTAGCCGGCCTCGTCAGCTTCGTCTCCCCCTGCGTCCTGCCGCTGGTCCCTTCGTACCTCTCGTTCCTGACCGGTACGAGCCTCGAGGATCTCAAAACGCAGGAGTCGGCGACGGCCCGCGGCCGCGTCTTCGCGCACGCGCTGGCCTTCGTCTGCGGGTTCACGCTGATCTTCGTGCTGATCGGCCTCTCGGCGAGCGCCATCGGCGGCGTCTTCACGAGCAACAAGCGCCTCATCGAGATCGCGGGCGGGATCGTGATCGTCGTCCTCGGGCTGCAGATGATGGGCATCCTGCGCATTCCCGCGCTGGCGATGGACAAGCGCCTCCACGTCCGCTCGCGCGAGCAGTCGCTGGCGGTCTCGTTCCTGGTCGGATTGGGCTTCGCCGCCGGCTGGTCGCCTTGCATCGGGCCGATCCTCTCGGCGATCATCCTGCTCGCCTCGCAAGAGCAGATCCCCCAGGCGGCCTTCTTGCTGTTCGTCTATTCGATGGGCTTGGCGGTTCCGTTCCTCATCACGGCCGCCGCGGTCACGCAGTCACTGGGCGCGCTCAGCCGGATCCGGCGCTTCCTTCCCGCGATCGAAGCGACCTCGGGGGCGATCTTGGTCGCCACGGGCCTCGTCGTGGCGACCGACCAGTTCACCCGCATCGCGGGCTTCTTCTACCAATACGTCAAAGCGCCGGGCTTATAGTGCTCTATCTGTGGCTCACCGCCGGGCTCGTGCTGGCGCTCGATCAGTATACCAAACACTTCGTGACCGTATCGTTCATGCCGGGCGAGAGCCGGATCGCCGTTCCGCACCTGCTCTACTGGACGTACGTGCAGAATCACGCCGGCGCGTTCGGGCTCTTCGGCACCAAGCCGTGGCTGCTCGTCGGCATGGCGCTCGCCGTGCTCGGCCTCTTCTGGTACGCCTTCCGCGACGTCGCCACCAAATCGAAGCTCGTGAGCGTCGCGTTCGGCGCCATCGCGGGCGGAGCGATCGGCAACATCGTCGACCGCTTCCACTACGCGTACGTCGTCGATTTCATCGACCTGCGCTGGTGGCCGGTCTTCAACGTGGCCGATTCGTGCATCACGATCGGGGTCGGCCTGCTCGTGCTTTCCTCCATCCTGCGCGAACGGCGCGTCGCGCAAGACGGGACCGCCTGATTCCGCACGTCGTCACCGCGGAGGAGGCCGGCGCGCGCTGCGACGTCGCGGTCGCGCGCCTGGCGGGCGCCTCGCGCGCCGCCGTCGCGCAAGCGCTGCGCGCGGGGGCCGTGCGGCTCAACGGCAGCGTCCCCAAGCCGAGCGCCGCGCTCGCCGCAGGCGACCTCCTCGAGTTCGAGATCGCCGCGCCGCTGCCGCTCGACGCCGTCGCGCAGGCGCTCCCGCTGACGGTCGTCTACGAAGACGAGTCACTGCTCGTCGTCGACAAGGCGGCCGGCATGGTGACCCATCCGGCGCACGGCGCGCGCGACGGCACGCTCGTCAACGCGCTGCTCGCGCACGCCGGCGCGCTGCCGGGCGATCCGCTGCGCCCGGGGCTCGTCCACCGCCTCGACCGCGACACCTCGGGACTGCTGGTCGTCGCGAAAACCGATGCCGCGTTGCGTTCCCTCGGGAAGGCGATGATGCGCCGCGCGATCGAGCGCGAGTATCTCGGCCTGGTCGCGGGGCTCCCCGAGCGCCCCAAAGGCACGATCGAAGGTTCGATCGGACGCGACCCCGGCAACCGCTTCCGCTACGCGCTGCGCGCCGACGGCAAGCCGGCGGTCACGCACTACGAGCTGCGCGAAGCGCTGGACGCGCACGCCGAGCTCGTCTTCCGGCTGGAGACCGGACGCACGCATCAGATCCGCGTGCACATGGCCGCCTTCGGCCATCCGATCGTCAACGACCCGCTCTACGGCCGGCGCGACGAACGCTTCGAGCTGCCGGGCCAGGCGCTGCACGCCTGGCGCCTGCGCTTTCGCCATCCGCTCAGCGGCGAGCGGCTCGCTTTCGAGAGCGAGCCGCCGGCGGCGTACCTGCGCGCTCGCGAGATCCTGCGCGGATGACGGTGCGAGCACCCGGAAGCTTTGAGCTGCGCGCCGTCAGCGAGCGCGCGCGGCGCGCTTCGCTCGCGCTCGCCCACGGCGTCGTCGAGACGCCGGCCTTCATGCCGGTCGGAACCGCGGCGACGGTCAAGGCGCTCGCACCGGCCGACCTGCTCGAGCTCGGCGCGCAGATCGTGCTGGCCAACACCTATCACCTCTGGCTGCGGCCGGGGTTGGAAACGATCGTCGAGCTCGGCGGCCTGCACGCGTTCATGGCCTGGGAGCGCCCGATCCTCACCGACAGCGGCGGCTTTCAAGTCTTCAGCCTCGAGTCGCGCCGCACGCTCGACGACCACGGCGTGCGCTTCCGCTCGCACCTCGACGGCAGCGAGCACGAATTCACGCCGGAGAACGTCGTCGCGTTCCAGGAAGCGCTGGGCGTCGACATCGCGATGGCCCTCGACGTGTGCCTGAAGCTGCCGGCCGGCTCCGCCGAGATCGAGGAATCCGTGCGCTTGACGAGCGCCTGGGCCAAGCGCTGCGCCCGGGCGCGCAGCAGCGCGCGGACCCTGCTCTTCGGCATCGTGCAGGGCGGCAGCGACGAGCGCGCCCGCGCGCGCAGCGCGCGAGAGCTGCTCGCGCTCGACTTCCCCGGCTACGCCATCGGCGGGCTCTCAGTCGGCGAAACGCGCGAGGAGTTCGAACGCCTGACGCGCTCCAGCGCGGCCTTGCTGCCCGAGCGCAAGCCGCGCTACTTGATGGGCGTCGGCACGGTCCGCGACCTGCTCACGGCGGTCGACGCCGGCGTCGACCTCTTCGACTGCGTCTACCCCACGCGCTGCGGGCGCAACGGCCGGGCGCTGACCCGCGGCGGCGACCTCAACATCCGCAACGCCGTCTTCGCGCGCGACCCGCGGCCCCTCGACGAGCGCTGCCGCTGCAGCGTCTGCGCGACGTTCTCGCGGGCCTACCTCTCGCACTTGTTCCGGGCCGAAGAGATGCTCGGCCCGCGGCTCCTCTCCTATCACAACCTCGCCGTGCTGCTCGACCTGATGGCCGAGGCGCGCGCGGCCATCGAGGCCGGGACGTGGCCGCAGTTCCGCGACGCCGCGCTCGCCGCGCTCGGCGCATCCGCCGGAGCGGCCGAGCGCGGCGCTCGCACGCCGGCCGGATAGAAAAGCGAGCTCAGACGCAGGCGAAGTCCTCGCTCAAGGCACCGCGTACGAGCCGCACGCGCGCGGCGATGCGCGCGAACGTCTCGCCGTCGATCGTCTGGGCCGCGTCGGAGAGCGCCGCGTCCGGGTCGGGATGGACCTCGACGATCGCTCCGTCGACCCCGGCCGCGGCCGCGGCCAGCACGAGCGGTTCGATCAGGCTGCGCCGGCCGCTGGCGTGCGAGGGGTCGACGATGACCGGCAGATGCGTCAGCTCCTTGAGGCGCAAGGCGCCGCCGAGGTCGAGGACGTTGCGCGTGTGCGAATCGAAGCCGCGGATCCCGCGCTCGCACAGCACGACGCGCCGGTTGCCTTCGAGCAGGATGTACTCCGCCGCGCCCAAGAGTTCGTCGAGCGTCGCGGCGGGGCCGCGCTTGAGCAGGATCGGCAGCCCCGTCCGCGCCGCGGCGCACAGCAGCGGGACGTTCTGCATGTTGCGCGCGCCGATCTGGAGCATGTCGGCGAAGGCCGCGACCAGCGCGACGTGCGACTCCGCCAGCGCCTCGACCACGACGGGGAGCCCCGTCCGCCGGCCCGCTTCGGCGATCAGCGGGAGCGCCTCGTCGCCCAGCCCCTGGAAGTCGTAAGGCGAGGTGCGCGGCTTGTAGGCGCCGCCGCGCAGCATCGCCCCGCCCGCGTCGCGCACGGCCAGGGCCGCCGCCCCGATCTGCGCCTCGCTCTCGATCGAGCAAGGTCCCCCGATCAGGGTGAAAGCACCGCCTCCAAAGCGGGTGCCGCGCACCTCGAAGGCGGTCGCGGGCTGCGAGGTTCGTTGGGCGAGACGATACGGATTCGGCATGTCGTTCCTCGAGATCGTTTCTCAAGATCGGGCATCAAAAAAGCCACCCGGTGAGGGTGGCTCGAGAACGTTTGGCGTTCGGGGCGCGCGTCTACCTCACCGGCACGAATCTATGCGGCGTAAACCAGTACCAGTAGGCGAATGCGGCCGAGAACTGCATCGCGCCCACCGTACTACGGCAGTCCCGCCGCTGTCAACAGCCCGTGTCACCCTTCGACAGGCTCACCCTTCGACAGGCTCAGGGTGACGATGCCTGAGGTCAGGGTGGCAACGCCCTCGTCACCCTGAGCTTGCCGAAGGGCGCAACTCGGGCGGTTCTCCAGGACTTGGTAGTCTCCGTACCCATGACCAAGACGCCGCCGCTGCGCATCGGCCGCATGCACTACGCCTGGATCGTCGCCACCTTGGTGTTCGCCGTGCTCATCGTCGTGGCTGGAATCCGGGCGACGCCGGGCGTGCTGATGGTACCGATGGAACGGAGCCTGGGCTGGTCCGCGGCGACCGTCTCGGCGGCAGCCGGGCTCAACATCGCGCTCTACGGGCTGACCGGCCCCTTCGCGGCCGCGCTGATGCAGACGCTCGGCGTGCGCCGGACGATGCTGCTCGGCTTGAGCCTGCTGGCCTGCGCCGTCGCGGCGGGAGGGTTCGCGCGCGAGCCGTGGGAGCTGATCCTGGCCTGGGGCGTCTTCGCCGGAATCGGGGTGGGGACGCTGGCGATGGTGCTGGCGGCGACGGTCGCCAACCGCTGGTTCGCCGCCCGGCGGGGGCTCGTGCTCGGCTGGCTCACGGCGGCGACCGCGACCGGCCAGCTCGTCTTTCTCCCGCTGCTGGCGACGGTCGCCGTCGCTGCGGGCTGGCGCACGGCGACCTGGCTCGTCGCCGGAGTCGCGGCCGCGATCGTCGTCCCGGTCGCGCTGCTGATGCGCGACCGGCCCGCGGACGTCGGCCTCCTGCCGTACGGGGCGAGCGCGCCTCCCGCCGCCGCGAGCTCGGCCCGCAACCCGCTGACGGTCGCCTTCGCCTCGCTCGGGCGCGCTTCGCGCAACCCCGCGTTCTGGGTCTTGGCAGGGACCTTCTTCATCTGCGGCGCGAGCACGAACGGCCTGATCGGCACGCACTTCATCCCGGCCTGCGGCGACCACGGGATCCCCGAGGTCCGGGCGGCGACCCTGCTGGCCGCGATGGGCATCTTCGACCTGGTGGGCACGACCGCGTCCGGCTGGCTCTCGGACCGCGTCGACAACCGCCTCTTGCTGGGCGTCTACTACGGCCTGCGCGGTCTTTCGCTGGTCTTCTTGCCGCAGGCGCTCGACGCGTCGTTCGTCGGTCTTTCGGCCTTCACGGTCTTCTACGGGCTCGATTGGATCGCGACGGTCCCGCCGACGGTTCGGCTCGCGACGCAAGCCTTCGGCCTCGACGAAGGCCCTGTCGTCTTCGGCTGGATCGCCGCCTCGCACCAGCTCGGCGCCGGCGCGACCGCCTTCGCGGCGGGCTGGATGCGCACGGCACTCGGCTCGTACTCGCTCGCCTTCGACATCTCGGGAACGCTGTGCCTCATCGCGGCACTGGCGATCGTCCTGCTGCGCCCGACCCGCACGACGGTCCCGGTCGCCCTCGCCGAACCAGCTTCGTGAGAGACGGCTTCGTGAACCGGCTTCGCGAACCGGAGCCGTCCGTCGAGGCCCGCCCGCTACGACGGGCGTGACTTCGTCTCGAGCAGGCTGGTCGCGAAGTGGGCCGCATCCAGCTTGCGCAGGATCGCGTCGAGGTCCGCGGGCGCACGCGTCTCGACGGTGATGTCGAGTTCGGCCTGCTTGGACGAGACGTCGGGAAAGAGGCGCTGGTGCGTGACGTCGAGGATGTTCGCGCCGCACTCGCCGATCAGCCGGGCGACTTCGGCGAGCACGCCGGGACGATCGTCGATCTCGACCCGCACGCGCACGACCCGCCCTTCGCGCAGGCGGACGCGGCCGAGCACGTTGGCGAGCAGGCCGGTGTCGATGTTGCCCCCGCCGATCACGATCCCTACGGCCCGGCCGGCGAAGCGCTGCGGCGCGTCCAGGAGCGCCGCGAGCGGCGCCGCGCCGGCACCTTCGGCCAGCAGCTTTTCCTCTTCCAGCAAGACGTGGATCGCCTGCTCGATCGACGGTTCGGAGACGAGGATCACGTCGTCGACCAGCTCGCGCGCGATCGCCAGGGGGATCGCGCCGATCGTCTTGACGGCGATGCCCTCGGCGATCGTCTGCCCGCCCTCGAGCGGCGGCAGTCCTTGCAGCGCGCGCACCAACGAGGGATAGCGCTCCGTCTCGACCGCCACGATCTCCAGCCGGGGGGCGAGACGCTTGGCGGCGACCGCGATCCCGCCGATCAATCCGCCGCCGCCGACCGGCACGAGCAGCACGTCGAGAGCGGGGACGTCGCGCAGCAGCTCGAGCGCGACCGTCCCCGCGCCGGCGACGATCCGCACGTCATCGTAAGGATGGACGAGCGTCAGCCCCTCCTCCGCGGCGATCTGCGCGGCGCGCTCGCCGGCCTGCGTCAACGTCGCTCCCGCGAGCACGATGCGGGCGCCGAACGACTGCGTGCGCCGCACTTTGGTGAACGGCGTCGTCTCGGGCATGACGATCGTCGTGGGAACGTTCAAGCGCCGTCCTTGATAGGCGACGGCTTGCGCGTGGTTTCCGGCCGACATCGCGATCGCGCCGTTCGCTCGCTCGCCGGCAGAAAGCTGGAGCAGGCAGTTCGCCGCACCGCGGTCCTTGAATGCGCCGGTTCGCTGACGCGTCTCGAGCTTGAGCACGACGTGCGCGCCGGTGCGCTCGGAAAGTGCCGGCGCACGCATGCTCGGCGTATCGGCGACGTAGGGAGCGATGCGCTCGGCCGCGGCGGCGACGTCCTCGAACGTGACGGGTGACTTCATACGTTCGTTGCTTACGATGAACGAGTGCGAGACTCTTCGCACGTTCCATCACGAACCATATAAGATGCTTCTGTCATAAGGAAGGCCACCGCACCGACTGCGAATATCGTACCGACTGCGAATATCGTACGGATATTTACCATAGACAGTGGCTTGATTGTTCATTGCACCGCTTGATTGAAAGAGAGAGAACTAGGTGGAGCGAGTTCCTAACCGCCGGACGTTCATCAAAGCCGCGGGCGCGGGCACGGCGCTGGTCGCGGGCTTCCCGGCGTTCATCCCGCGTTTGGGTGAAGCCGCAGACACGATCAAGATCGGCATCGTCGAATCGGAGACCGGCACGTACGCGGCCCTGGGGGAGAACCAGATCAAGGGCTTCCAGTTCGCCGCCGACGAGTGGAACAAGAGGGGCGGCGTCCTCGGGCGCAAGCTCGAGCTCGTCATCGAAGACGATGCCTCCGACCCCGGCGTCGCCGCACAGAAGGCGCACAAGGTCATCGATCAAGACAAGGTCGTCGCGCTCTCCGGCACGATCTCCAGCGCTTCCTCGCTCTCCGTGAGCGGCGTCTCCAGCAGCGCCGGCATTCTTTACATCGACTCCGGCGGGCATACCGACGACGTCACGGGCAAGGCCTGTCATTGGAGCACGTTCCGCACCTGTCACAGCACTTGGATGGAAACGCACGCGACCGGCCTGCTGCTCGCCAAGAAGTTCGGCAAGCGCTGGTATTTCATAACGCCCGACTATGCCTTCGGCCACGCGCTCGAGGCCGGCTACCGTGACGTCCTCTCGAAGATCGGCGGAACGATCGTCGGCAACGACTTGGTCCCCCTCGGCGCGACCGACTTCAGCTCGTATCTGGCGAAGGTCGAGCCGGCCAAGCCCGACCTGCTGCTCGTTCTCCAGCAGGGGAACGACGCCGTCAATTGCCTCAAGCAAGCCGGTTCGTTCGGATTGTTCAAGAAGGTTGCGGTCGGCGGGCCGCAGGTCGAGCTCGAGCCGCTGTGGTCGCTGCCGCCCGACGCGCGTTCCGGCTTCTGGGGGATCGAGTGGTACTACAAGAGCGAGCTGACCCTGGGCAGGGGGAACGCGCGGGCGCACGCCTTCGTCGCGGACTACTCGAAGCGCTATAACGAGCCTCCGACGGCGCGCAGCGCGTTCGGCTACATCACGATCGATCGCATGGCGACCGCGATGGCCGAGGCGAAGACGACCGACTCGGTGAAAGTCGCGCGCGCGCTCGAGGGAACGAGATTCAGCTCGATCTTCAACGGCGAAGCGTACTATCGCAAGGAAGACCACCAGCTCATGTGGCCGATGTGGGTCGCCGAGATCCGCCCCAACGGCACGCCGGGCGACAAGTACGACCTCTTCAATGTCATCGACATGGCGCAGCCCGACCAGATCGAGCAGACCGTGGCGGAAAAAGCCAAGGTCTGCACGATGCAGTACCCGTAACGGCGTGTTCGAGCACGTCGCTCCGGAGCTCTTCAACGGACTGGTGCTCGGGGCGTTCTACGCGATCGTCGCGCTCGGTCTCTCGCTGATCATGAACTTGACGGGCACCATCAACATGGCGCACGGAAGCTTCATGACCTTAGCGGGTTACCTCGCCTTCTCGATGGTCGCGAGCGGCACGTCGTTCTGGTTCGCGCTGCTGATCGCGCCGCTCCTGACCGTCGCCGTCGGCATGCTTGTGGAGCGGACGCTGATCCGTCCGCTCTACAAGCGCGAACCTCTCTACAGCCTGCTCTTGACCTTCGGGCTCTCGCTGATCGCCGAAGAGGCGTTCCATTTGATCTGGGGTGCGAACGGCGTCCCGTTCACGCCGCCCCCGTCGCTCGCGGGGACGATTCCGCTTGGATTCATGGCCTTCCCCGCGTACCGTCTCTTCATCGTCGCGGTCCTCGCGGTCGCGCTCGCGGCGCTGGCGCTCGTGCTGACGAAGACTCGCTTCGGCTTGCGCTTGCGGGCGGCGGTGCAAGACACCGAGATGATCGCGGCCATGGGCACGAACACCCAGCTGCTCTACACGGTCAACTTCGGCCTCGGCATCTTCCTCGCCGGCATCGCGGGCGTGCTCGCGGGCGGCTTGCTCGGCCTCAGCCCGACGACCGGCAACACGCTGCTGATGCCCGCCTTCGTGACGGTCATCATCGGGGGCATGGGGAGCCTCTTCGGCAGCATCGTCGCCGGCATCCTCATCGGCCTGACGATCTCGATGACCACGCTCTTCCTCCCGGCGTTCAGCGAGGTCTCGATGTACATCCTGATGGCGCTGGTCCTGGTGATCCGGCCGCGCGGTCTTTTCGGCGAAGAAGGCCTGTTCGGGTGAGGGTTCGCGCGTGAAAGGCCGCACCGAACTCGCCGTCTCCGCCGCGGTGCTCGCGCTGCTCGCGCTCGGGCCCGTTCTCTCACCCTCCATCCACATCGACGTCTCGATCATGAGCGAGGTGCTGGCCTACACCATCGCCGCGATGGGCGTCAACCTGCTGCTCGGATATACCGGTTTGCCCGCGTTCGGGAACGCGGCCTTCTTCGGTCTGGGCGCGTACGGCGCCGGCCTTTCGATCCAGAACTGGCACGTGCACGTGCTCGAAGCCCTGCTGATCGGCGTGCTGACGTCGTTCGCCGGCGCGCTGCTGATCGGGCCGTTCCTGCTGCGCCGGCGCGGGATCTACTTCGGCTTGCTGGCGATCGCGTTCGGCCAAGTCTTCTACTTCATCGCCTATCGTTTCACCGACCTGACCGGCGGCGAGGACGGGATGAACTTCTCGAGGCCGTATCTGGGCCTGCCGGCCTGGCACGCGACGCTGGACGGCACGGGCTTTTACTACTTCACGCTGGTCCTCTTCGCGCTGGCCATCCTCGCGTTCGCCTTGCTCGTCCGTTCGCCGTTCGGCCGGACGCTCGTGGCGATCCGCCAGAACGAGCTGCGCGTGCGCTATCTGGGGCTCAACAGCGACCGTTTCATCTTCGTCGCGCTCTTGGTCTCCGCCACGCTGGCCGGCCTCGGCGGAGCGCTCTTCGGAATGCTCCTCAACTTCGCGTACCCGCTGCTGCTGGATTGGCACCTCTCGGGCGACTTCGTGCTCATCTCGATCCT
Source organism: Vulcanimicrobiota bacterium (assembly GCA_963834485.1). Classification (GTDB taxonomy): domain Bacteria; phylum Vulcanimicrobiota; class Vulcanimicrobiia; order Vulcanimicrobiales; family Vulcanimicrobiaceae; genus CAWICD01. The sequence goes on along the minus strand of CAWICD010000004.1, from coordinate 382,167 downwards.
GGGCGGCAGCGGAACGCTGTGGGGGCCGCTCGTCGGCTCGGCGATCTACGTCATCGGCAAGGACATCATCTCCACGATCACGCCGCTGTGGCAGATCTTCCTCGGCGCGATCTTCGTCGCGTGCGTGCTGCTGTTCCCCAAGGGGATCTTGGGATCGCTCGCCGTGCTGCTCGGCTCGTCGCGCACGGCGCCGCCGGACGCGCACGAAGCGGACCGGGACGCGGCCGCGCCGGCGCAATTCGCGGCGGAGCGTCATGGCTGAGACGGCCCTGCTCGAAGCCCGACACGTCTCGAAACGCTTCGGCGGCGTGCAAGCCGTCGACGACGTCTCGATCCAAGTGAACGAGGGGACGATCCACGCCGTCATCGGCCCCAACGGCGCGGGCAAGACGACGTTCTTCAACGGCCTCTCGGGCTTCTACATCCCCGAGCGCGGCCAGGTCTTCTTCCGCGGCACGGAGATCACGCGCATGCCGAACTGGCGGCGCATCGAACTCGGGATGAGCCGCACGTTCCAGACGCCCAGCATCTTCCCCGAACTCACGGTGCGCGAGAACGTGGCGCTCGGCGTGCTCAGCCGGGCCGGTCTCGCCTTTCGGCTGCAGGCGCCCTCGCGCGGCAAGCGGGAAGCGTGCGCCGACCGCGTCGACGAGCTGCTCGGCTTCGTCAATCTCCGGCGGCTCGCCGAGCGCAGCGTCGCCGAGCTCTCCCACGGCAGCCAGCGCCTCTGCGAGATCGCGATGAGCCTCTCGACGGATCCCAAGCTCGTCCTTCTCGACGAGCCGATGGCGGGGCTCGCGGAAGCGGAGACGGACCGCATCGTCGAGGTCATCCGCAGTTTGCACGCGCGCCTCGGCTTGACGGTCCTCTTCGTCGAGCACAACATGCGCGTCGTGCTCTCGCTGGCCGACCGGATCACCGTCCTCGAACGCGGGCACCTGCTCGCCGAAGGCGGCCCCGCCGCGATCCGCGCCAACGAGGCCGTCCGCGACGCCTATCTCGGCAAGGAAGTGCTCGAGCATGTCTGACCCGCTGCTCGCCCTCGAGAAGGTCAACACCGATTACGGCAAGATCCGCATCCTGCGCGACGTCTCGCTCGACGTCGGCGAAGGGGAACTGATCGCGCTCTTGGGCCTCAACGGCGCCGGCAAGACGACGACGATGCGCAGCATCCTCGGCCTGACCCCGCCGCGCACCGGCTCGATCCGCTTCGCGGGCAAAGAGATCTCCGGCAAGGCGCCGTACCAGGTCGCGCGTCTGGGGATCGGTTACGTCCCCGAAGGCCGCCGCATGTTCAAGACGCTGACCACGCTCGAGAACCTGCAGCTGGCGGAGAACGGCCGCAGCGGCGACTGGTCGATCGAACGCGTCCTCGAGCACCTGCCCAAACTCGCGGAGCTGCGCGCGCGCAAGTCGGGCCGCCTCTCGGGCGGCGAACAGGAGATGCTCGCGATCGGGCGCGCGCTGGTCGCCAATCCGCGCCTGCTGCTCGTCGACGAGCCTTCGCAGGGCCTCGCGCCGCTCGTCGTCGAGGAAGTCTACCACATCCTCGCCGAGCTCAAGTCGCACGGCGTCTCCGTCTTGCTCGTCGAGCAGAACGCACTGCTCGCCCTCAAGGTCGCCGACCGCGCCTACGTGCTCGACAGCGGCCGCATCGTCTACGAAGGCAACGCCGCCGAACTGCGCGCCGACCGCGAGCGCATGCGCACGCTGATGGGCCTCTCGGACGTCGCCGTTTAGCCTCTATTAGGGCGCGGCACCGTCCAGATTGACGACCGCGCAAACCTCGTGGCTCTTCGCGCAGAAGCTCAGCGCCTTCTTCGACGCGTCGCCGGCGCTGCGGTCGCCGTACGCGAAGTGGTAATGGCCGTCCGCCGTCGTCGCGAAGGCCTTGTGCGGCGGATACAGGAGATAGTGCTCGAAGGCCTGATGCCCGTTCGGACCCAGACCCTGCGGCTCGGCCGCCGCAGGCCCGGCCAAGTCGAGCGGCCGGTCCACGAGCGCGAGCTTGTTGGCGGTGAGGAAAGCCTCGACGGGCGGCCCCCAAATGGAGATCGCATCATCCCGGCCGGAAAAGAGAAAGTGGCCTTCGTCGCCGTAGGCCGGCGCCGCGAAGAAGGTCGTGTGAACCCCGGCTCCGTCGAAGGCGGCGAGCAGCTTCTTCACGAGCGGCGGATCGAAGAAGTGATCGTTCTGGGCGGAGATCCACAGCAGCGGCAGGCGCGACGTCTCGCCGTATTGCTTGAATGCGGCGATCAAGCGGTCTTCCGCGCACACCTGGTCGGAGGCTAGCGATCCCCGCCCCGGCGCGAAAGCGATCGCCGCGACGAGCCCGGGCGGCGGAGGAGCGGTCGTCAAGGCCACGGTGGCGAACGCTCCCGCCGAGACGCCGACCGCCAGCACGCGCGAGGCGTCAACGTGCGGATTCGCAGCGAGCGCGCTGATGCTGGCCGCGATGTCGGCAGCGCCTCGCAGGCCGGCAGTGGCGTAATTCGGGTTCTGGCAACCGCCGTAGTCTTCGGCCCATCCGCCCTCCGATCGCCCGTAGCCGCGCCTGAGCACGGCGGCGACGGTCCAGCCGCGGCGGACGAACCAGAGCATTTGATCCGCGCTCTCCCCGGGGGTCAGGGAGGGGCGATCGCCGGCGTCGCGCGACGAGCCGTGGCTGACGATCGCCAACGGATGCCGGGCGTTGTCATCCGGATAGACCAGGATCGCGTCGAGCTTGAACTCCTGACCGCCGATGGTGACCGGAAGCATCATCGGCTCCCAGGTGATGCGCGTCGTCGCTGCGCCGGCCGGAAGCCCGCGCAGCATGACCACGAGAACGGCGAGTGCAAAGAAAAACCGTACGAGGCGTGTCATAGCGCGCGTTACTCCGCAGACCGGCAACTCGTGAAACGGGGCCTCATCCCGCTTACCGGTTACGCTGCTTTGGAGCCCTGCCCTTCAGCGGGGCCTCGGTTTTTCGGGGGCCGGCCTAGCTGCCGACGGGGGTTGCGTTCCGCGCGGCCAGCCAAGAGCGCACCGCTTCGACGCGGCTCGCCATGAAGGACATGTAGCCGCCCGAGAGCAGGAACGCCTTGCGCAGCGGATCGAGCGTGAAGCGCAGGACCGTTCCGTCCTCGCGGGTCACCGTCTCGGCGTCGAGATCGATGGTCAGCCTTTTCGAGGCCAGCAGCGCGTCGATCTCGGCGGCCTCGACGACGATCGGGGCGACGCCGTTGTTGTAGGCGTTCTCGAGAAAGATGCGCGCGAAGCTCGGCGCGATCACCGCACGGAAGCCGCGATCCAGGAGCGCCCAGGCGGCATGCTCGCGCGAACTGCCGCAGCCGAAGTTCTCGCGCGCGACCACGATCGAGGCGCCGGGGTATGCCTCGAGCAAGGCCGTTCCGCCGCTCATGCCGGTGAAGAGATGCTTGCCCAGCCCCGTCGTCTCGACGCCGGTCAGATGGTGCGCCGGGATGATCTGGTCGGTGTCGACGTTGGCCTTATCGACCGGCAAGACCGCGCCGTCGTGCTTCATGACGCACCTCCCACCGCGACCGCGGCGAGCTCTTCGGGGGCCGCGATGCGGCCGAGGACGGCGCTCGCCGCGACGACCGCGGGCGAGGCGAGGTGAACGCGCCCGCCCGCACCCATCCGGCCCGGGAAGTTGCGGTTCGACGACGAGACGCAGCGCGAGCCCGGCGCGAGCACGCCCATCGACATGCCCAAGCACGGGCCGCACGAGGAGTGCGTCCAGAGCGCGCCCGCGTCTTGGAAGACGTCGTGCAGGCCCTCGCGCTCGGCGGCGCGCCTGACGGCCTGCGAGCCCGGGGTCACGATCGTCGGCACGGCGACCGTGCGCCCGCGCAGCACTTCGGCCGCGGCGTGCAGATCGGAGAGCCGCGAGTTCGTGCACGAGCCGATGAAGGCTTGATCGATCGCCAGCGAACGCAGCGGCGTGCCGGCCTCGAGCCCCATGTAGGCGAGGCTCGCCGGATCGGCGTCGGCGGGGACGGTACCGTCGACCGGGACGACTTCGCCCGGGTTCGTGCCCCATGAAACGAGCGGACGAAGTCCGGAGACGTCGAGCGTCACTTCGCGGTCGTAGACCGCGCCGGGATCGGCGCGCAGCGCGCGCCAGGCCGAGACCTTCGCCTCGAATTCGTCGCCCGTCGGCTGGTTCTGGCGGCCGCGCAGATACGAGAAGGTCGTCTCGTCGGGCGGGCAGAGCCCGGTCGTGGCGCCGGCCTCGATCGCCATGTTGCACAGCGTCATGCGCTCGTCCATCGAGAGCGAATCGATCGTGCTCCCGTCGTACTCTAAGACGTAGCCCGTCCCGCCTTTGAACCCCAGCGTCGCGATCACGAAGAGCGCGAGATCCTTGGCGGTGGCCCCGTGCGCGAGGCGACCCTCGACCGTGACCTTCATGACCTTCGGGCGCTGCAGGACCAAGCACCCGGCGAGCATGGCGCCGGCTTGCGCCGTCGTCCCGATGCCGAGCGCGAAGGCGCCGAAGGCGCCGTTGGTACAGGTGTGACTGTCGCCGCAGGCCAGCGTGATGCCGGGCTCGACGTAACCGCGCTCGGGCGCGACGACGTGACAGATGCCGTTCTGCCCGATGTCGTAGAGGACGATGCCGTGACGCTTGGCCCAGTCGCGCAGCACCTTGGCCTGGATCGCCGTCTCGCTATCCTTGGCCGGGGAGACGTGGTCGTTCAGCGCGACGATGCGGGCCGGGTCGAACAGTTTGTCACCGTAGTTGCGCTCGATGTCGAGCGCTCCCTGAGGGGTCGTGATCTCGTGAGCGACGACGCGGTCGACGAAGACGAGAGCGTTGCCTCCGGGGAGCTCCTCGACGACGTGAGCGTCCCAGATCTTCTCAAACAGAGACCGCGGCATGTTCTCCCTCGCTGCGCGTGCCGCGCATACCGCTGGTTCGCAGGCGGTCGATGCGCACGGCCCGGTTGAAGCCCGAGATGACCGCGCGCAGCGACGCGGTGACGATGTTGCGGTGGCGCCCGACGCCGTAGTGCGTCTTTCCGGCGGTCACCAGCTCCACGTAGGCGACGGCCGTCGCGTCCGCGCCCGTCCCCACGGCCTGTTCGCGGTAATCGCTCACCGACATGTCGACGACGAGGTCGCGCCGCAGCGCTCCGACGAAGGCGTCGATCGGACCGTTGCCCGTCCCCCACAGCGTCCGCACGCCGCCGCCTTCGGCGACGCTCGCCTCGATCGTGAAGCGGCCCGTTCCGTCGTCGGCGAGGTGGTAGTCGACCAGCTCGAGCGGCCCGTTCGAGTCGATGTACTCACGCTCGAAGGTCGCGTAGATTTCCGGCGGCGTGATCTCGGTGCCGAGCTCGTCGGTGAGCCCCTGGATCGCTTTGCTGAACTCGACCTGCAGGCCGCGCGGCAGGTCGATGCCGTAGTCTTTCTCGAGGACGTAGGCGACGCCGCCCTTGCCGGACTGGCTGTTGATGCGCACGACGGCCTCGTAGGTGCGCCCGATGTCCTTGGGATCGATCGGGAGGTAAGGGACCTCCCAGACCTCGGTCTCGCTGCTTTCAAGCGCGGCGAAGCCTTTCTTGATCGCGTCTTGGTGCGAGCCGGAGAACGCCGTGAACACGAGCTCGCCGGCGTAGGGATGGCGCGGGTGGACCGGGATCTGATTGCAGTATTCGACCGTCTTCAGAATCTCGGGGACGTCCGAAAGATCGATCAGCGGGTCGACGCCCTGTGAGAAGAGGTTGAGCGCCAGCGTCACGATGTCGACGTTGCCGGTCCGCTCGCCGTTGCCGAAGAGCGTCCCCTCGATGCGGTCCGCGCCGGCCAGCAGCGCGAGCTCCGCCGCCGCGACCGCCGTTCCGCGATCGTTGTGGGGATGGACGCTCAAGACGACGCTCTCGCGCCGCGAGATGTTCCGCGCGAACCATTCGATCTGATCGGCGTAGACGTTGGGCATCGCCATCTCGACCGTCGCCGGCAGGTTCAGGATGACTTTGCGCTCGGGCGTCGGCTCCCAGACGTCCAGAACGCGCTCGCAGATATCGACCGCGAAGTCGAGCTCGGTTCCGGTGAAGCTCTCGGGCGAATACTCGAAGTGGAAGTCGGTCCCGGGCATCCGCGCCGCGACCTCCTTGATTTTCTGGGCGCCGCGTACGGCGATCTCGACGATCCCCTCGCGCTCGAGTCCGAAGACGACGCGGCGCTGCAGGGTCGAGGTCGAGTTGTACAAGTGCACGATCGCGCTGCGCACCCCGCGCAGCGACTCCAGCGTGCGCTCGATGAGGGCGTCGCGCGCCTGAGTCAGCACCATGATCGTCACGTCGTCGGGGATCAGGTGCTGATCGACAAGGCGCCGCACGAAGTCGAAGTCGGTCTGCGATGCCGCCGGAAAGCCGACCTCGATCTCCTTGAACCCGAGCCGCACCAAAAGGTCGAACATGCGGCGCTTGCGCTCGGGCCCCATCGGCTCGATGAGCGCCTGGTTCCCGTCGCGGAGGTCGACGCTGCACCAGCGCGGCGCGCGCTCGAGCGTGCGGGAGGGCCAGCGGCGGTCCACGATGGGGACCGGGGTGAAGGGTCGGTATTTCTTGACCGGCATCGATGACATGGCGAGTGATTCCTCGTCAAATGAAGCGGGGCCCGTCGCTGTCGCGGCGGACCCCGAAGAACGGAGCAAACGGCGCCTAGCGACTACGCAGGGAGCGTACCGCTAAGGAGAATCGTACGCGCGATATCGCGCATTCCGCCGCTCATACGCAACCGACGTTAGCACGGCCTCGCGAGGCAAGTCAAGAGTTTCACCAGGGCGCGGGAAATTTTCACGATTCGGAAGATCGAGCCTGCTTGCTTTGTGATCCAAGGAACGCGGGGAGTCGAGCCGGCCCGTGGTAGTGACCCCGTCGTGAACCTCGACTCGAAGATCGTCCTGGTGACCGGCGCCAACCGGGGAATCGGCCACGCGCTGGTCGACCGCTTCCTCGCGGCGGGCGCCACCTGCGTCGCGACCGCCCGCAGCGAAGCGGACGCCGAGAGGCTCGCGGCCCAGCTCTCGCCGTTCGGCGAGCGGGCGCTGGCGGAACGGGTCGACATCGCCGACGAGGGACAGGTGCGAGGGCTGCGCAACCGCGTTCGCGAGCGGCTGCGCCGAGTCGACGTGCTGGTCAACAACGCCGGCGTCTTGCTCGACGAGGACCGGCGCACGAGCGCCGAGCTGCTGCCGCTCCACCTCGTACGCCGTACGCTCGAGACCAATCTCCTCGGGACGATCGCCATGTGCACGGCCTTCGCTCCGCTGATCCCCGAGCACGGCCGCATCATCAACCTCTCGTCCACGATGGGGCAGCTCGAGGACGGGCTCGAGCCGGCCTATGCCGCCTACGCCGTCAGCAAGACCGCGCTCAACGCGTACACTTCCTCGCTGGCGGCGGCGCTGCGGCGCCGGAACATTCTGGTCGACGCGATGCATCCCGGCTGGGTGAAGACCGCGATGGGCGGCTCGGGCGCGCGCCTCGCGCCCGAAGCGGCGACCGAGACGGCCCTGTTCCTGGCGACCCGCGAAGGCGGCGAGACGGGCCGCTTCTGGTACGAGAAGCGCATCATTCCTTGGTGAACGCGCCGAGGCCGGCGCGATGGTCGCACCGGCCTCGAACGATATCCGCGAGAGCGAGGAGTTAAGGTCTTACCAATCCTTTTTGCACGTCGAGTCGGCCTCGGGCCGGAAGGCCTGCTCGCCCGGGATGACGCGCAGGACCTTGAACCACGCGTGCGGCTTCGTCACCTGCTCCTTGGGAAGCACGTCGACGAAGTACATGTCGTGGACGACCCGATGGTCGCGAGCCCGCCAGACGGCGTTGCGCGCGTAGAAGTCGTCGAACTTCCGGCCGTCGAGGTAAGCCACGATCTTGTCGGCGTCGGTCGAGCCGACCGCCTTGACCGCGTTCAGCCATTGAATCGTCGCGGAGTAATCGGCCGCCTGGATGTCGGTCGGCCGCGTGCCGTTGCCGACGCGCTTGGTGAACTTGTCGGCCCAGGCGCGGGTCTGCTTGTCGTAATCCCAATACCACGACGTCGTGATCGAGGCGCCGGAGAACACGTCGGGGAGCGCGTCGACGTCGGCTAGGAAGAGCAGGCCGATCGCCGGCTTCATCGTCTTGTCGAGGCCGAACTGCTTGACGGCCTTCATCGTGTTGACCGTGTCGGCGCCGGCGTTGAGCACGCCGAGCACCTGGGCCCCGGATTGCTTGGCGGCCAGCAGGTACGACGAGAAGTCGGTGTTGCCCAGCGGGATGATGTCGGAATGGACGAACTTCCCGCCCTCGGGCTCGACCGCGGCGGTGAAGTCGGTCAGCATCGCCTGCCCGAACGCGTAGTTGGGCACGATGCCGTACCACGTCTTGCCGTTCTTCTGATTGGCGATCGAACGGCCGGTGCCGTGCGCGAGCGCGTAGGTGTCGTACGCGTAGTGGTAGGTATACTTGTCGCACGCGGCCCCGGTCAAGGCCGAGCTGCCGCCGCCCGTGACGATGACGAGCTTGTGCTTCTCCTTGCCGACCGCCGAGACGGCCAAGGCCGTCGCCGAGTTGGTCAGGTCGAGCGCGAGATCCGCGCCGCCGTCGAACGCCTCGCGGGCTTTGGCGGCCGCTTCGGGACCGTTGTTGCGGTGGTCGATCGCGTCGACCTCGATCGTGCGGCCGAGCACTTTGCCGCCGAAATCCTCGACGGCCATCTTGGTGGCTTCAACCGCGCCCTGACCGCCGTCCGCGGCGTAGACCCCCGACAGATCGGTGATGACCGCGATCTTGACGGGACCGGTATTCTGGGCCTCGCCGCGCAACGGCGCGGCCAGCGAAAAGATGATGGCTGCCACGACGGCGAGTGCCGCCGGTAGTCGCAAATACTTCACGGCCTCCCTTTCGAGAACGTCGTCCTCCCTCGTTGCCGGGCGGACGGAGCACGATTCAGCGAGAATCCTGACGAGCCTTCGAGCTGCGACCGCAAATCTTTAGCGCGACTTGAGCATGACGCGAGCGGCGTTCCAGCCGGGGGCGCCCATGACGCCGCCCCCCGGATGCGCGGCGGAGCCGCACAGGAACAGATGCTCGAGGGGCGTCCGATAGCCGGCGTAGCCGGGGGCCGGCCGCAGCATGAAGAGCTTGTCGAGGCTCATCGCACCCTGGAAGATGTTGCCGCCGGTGAGGTTGAAGCGCTCCTCGAGACCTTTCGGCGTGAGGATCTGACGGTCGAGCACCGAGTTCTTGAAGCCCGGCGCATAGCGCTCGACCACGTCGAAACAGCGGTCGGCGAAGGCGTTCTCGACCGCGCCGTCCCACGCGCCGTCCGCGAGCTCGTACGGGGCATACTGACAGAACATCGACATCAGATGACGCCCCGGCGGCGCGACCGTCGGATCGACCGACGAGGGGATCGTGCACTCGACGACCGGCTCGCGCGAGCAGCGCCCGTACTTCGCGTCGTCGTACGCGCGCTCGATGAAATCCTGATCGGGGCAGAGGTGAACGGTCCCGCGATGCTGCGGACCCGGCGCCGTACCCGGGCAGGCCGTGAAGTTCGGCAGCTCGGCCAGCGCGACGTTGATCTTGGCCGACGCGCTGCGGTAGTCGATGCGCCGCAGCTCCGCCACGAACTCGGGCGGCAGGACGGCCGGGTTGAGGAATCGCTCGAAGGTCAGCCGGCAATCGACGGAGCTCGCCACGTTGCGCGCCCCGAACTCGTCGCCGTTGGCGAGCGCGACGCCGACGGCAGCCCCGTCCTTGACGAGGATGCGCGCGACCTCGGCCTCGGTGCGGATCTCGACGCCGAGCGCTCGCGCCGCCTTGGCGAGCGCCTGCGTCAAGCCGCCCATCCCGCCGCGAACGTAGCTCCACACGCCCTTCTTGCCGTTCGTCTCGCCCATGACGTGATGGAACAGAACGTACGCCGTGCCCGGCATCGAGGGCGCCGCGAACGCGCCGATGATCGCATCGGTCGCCAGCGTCGCCTTGAGCTCTTCGGATTCGAACCAGCGGTCGAGGATCGGCCGCGCCGCCCCGGTGAGCACTTCGACCGCCTCGCCGAGCGCCGGCCCCAAACGCTGGAAGCTCGCTCCCAGCCGCAGCAGCTCGACCAAGTCGCCGAGCGAGGGGTGCTCGAGGTTGGGCGGCACGCGCACCAGCGCCGGTTCGAGCACCGCAGCGACCCGCTCGAGCATCCGTTCGTACTCGGGATAGCGCTCGGCGTCGCGCCGGCTGAACTTCGCGATCTCGGCCAGATTCGAAGCGGCGTCTCCCCCGAGCAGCAGATACCGCCCGTCCTCGAAGGGCGAGAACGAAGCCGGGTTGCGCTCGACGACCTCGAATCCGTAGTCGCGCAGGCGCAGGTCGCGCACGATTTCCGGCCTGAAGAGGCTGTTGACGTAGGCCGCCGTCGAGACCTTGTAGCCCGGGAAGACGTCCTCTTCGGTGACGCACGCACCGCCGACGAGCGGGCGGCGTTCGAGCACGAGCACCTTCCACTTCGCGCGCGCCAGATAAGCGGCCGCGACCAGTCCGTTGTGGCCGCCGCCGATCACGATCGCATCGTAGTTCGTCGCCATCTCCGAGCGCTTCTCCGGCAGCGTGCAAGGTCCGGCTTTGCCGAACGCCAAGATGAGCCGCCGTGTCAGCTCCACGTTCGGTGACCGACGAACTCCTCGCCGCCGCGCTCGCGCACGAGGCCGACTTCCCCGGCTCGCGCGCGGTCGTTCCGGCCAAGCACATCACGATCGTGACGTGCATGGACTCGCGTATCGACGTCTTCCGCATCTTCGGCCTCGACGAAGGCGACGCTCACGTCATCCGCAACGCCGGGGGGCTGGTGACCGACGACGTGCTGCGCTCGCTGGTCCTCTCGCAGCGCTTCTTGGAAACGCGCGAGGTCGTGCTCGTCCACCACACCGACTGCGGCCTGCAGCGTTTCCGCGAGGAGGAGCTGCAGGCGACGCTGACCCGCGAAGCCGGGGCGCCGCCGCCGTATTCGTTCGGTGCCTTCGACGACATCGACGCGGCCGTGCGCCGTGCCGTCGCGCGCGTCGCCGAACACCGCTTCCTGCCCCATCGCACGCACGTCCGAGGCTTCGTCTACGACGTCGCGACCGGCCACTTGCGCGAGGTGCGCGCCTAGTCCCTCCGTCAGATGTCGACTTCCACGCCGAGCTCGACGCGGCGCTCGGGTTTGATTCGAAGCTCCTCCGCGAGCGGTTTCGAAAGCCGGTGGAGGAAGCCGAAGAGCCGGCGCTGCCAGCGAGGCAAGCCGTCGATCTTGCGGAGGATGACCGGATCGGCATAGATGAACGACGTCGCATCGCTGTCGATGTCGAAATCGCGCAGCTTGCAGGCCTCGAGAATCGGCTTGAGACGCGGCCGCTCCATGTAGCCGAAGGTGGCCGCGATCCGCGCGAACCGGTCGCAGGGGCGGTCGATCGTGACGCGCTCGCGCTCGTCGACGTACGGACGCCCCGCTGAGACCACCGTCAGCAGCGCCACCCGCTCGCGAGCGAGGCGCGGTACGATCCAACGGTGGTTTCTCACGAACGGCACGCCTTCCGGGTTGCCGGTCAGCAAGACCATCGTCCCTTCGGCGGGCTGCTTCAACGCGGGATAGCCGGCTAAGAATTCCGCGACGGGGACCTGCTGTTCGGTCAGCACCTTGGCGACGCCGCGCCGGCCCTCGAGCCAGGTGATCGCGATCGCGGTGACCAGCGCGCTGATCGCCAGCGGGACCCAGGCGCCGTCGAAGAACTTCGGCAAGCCCGCAAGGACGAAGGTTCCGTCGATCGCGAGAAAGAGCGCGACGAGCGGCGCGACCCAGCGCTTGCGCCACTTGAAGACGCGGGTCGCGACCACGAAGAAGGCGACGTCGGTCGCGGCCATCGTGCAGGCCACGGCTAAACCGTAGGCCGCGGCGAGCCGGTCGCTGCTGCGGAAGGTGAGCACGAGCGCCAAGCAGGCGAAGGCGAGCGCTGCGTTGATGACCGGCACGTAGACCTGGCCGCGCTGGTCGCGGGACGTGTGCAGGACGGCAAGGCGCGGGCTCAGGTTGAGCGCGATCGCCTGTTCCGAGATGGTGAACGCGCCGGAGATGAGCGATTGCGAGGCGATGACGGTCGCGGCGGTCGCCAGCGCGACCATCGGCCACAGCGTCCAGCCCGTCGTCAGCGCGTAGAACGGTGAGGCGAGCGCCTTGGGATCGCCGATGACGACCGCGCCCTGGCCCAGATAGTTGAGCAGCAGCGCGGGCAGCACGATCGCGTACCACGCGAGCGCGATCGGCTTGCGCCCGAAGTGCGACATGTCGGCGTAGAGCGCTTCCGCTCCGGTCACACAGAGAACGATCGCGCCGAAGACCAGAAATCCGAAGATGCCGTGATGGAAGGTGAAGTTCACGGCATGCCGCGGGTCGAGCGCCGCCCAGATCGCGGGATGCGCGACGATGGCGGCGAGCCCGCTCACAGCGATCGCGACGAACCACACGATCATGACCGGCCCGAAGATCCGTCCCACGCTCTCCGTGCCGCGCCACTGAATGGCGAAGAGCGCGATCAGCACGCCGGCGGCGATCGGAACGACGAACGGCTGCGCCGCGGAGGTCGCGACGCCGATCCCCTCGACCGCCGAGATCACGGAGATCGCCGGGGTGATCATGCCGTCGCCGACGAGCATCGCGCCGCCGATGACGACGACCCACACGAGCCAGCTCGCCTTGATTTGCGCTCCGTGAATCTTGGGCGGCTCGGCGAGTGCCAGCAACGCGAGGATCCCGCCTTCGCCGTCGTGATCGACGCGCATCAGAACCGTCACGTATTTCAGACAGACGACGAAGACGAGCGCCCACACGAGCAGCGACACGATCCCCAGGGCGTTCTCCACCGTCGGCGCGGCGTTCGCGGTGTCGAAGCACGTCTTCAGCGTGTAGAGCGGGCTCGTTCCGATATCGCCGAAAACGACGCCGAGGGCCGCAAGGGCGAGGCCTGCCGGAAGCCCCAAGCTCTTCCCTCGCGACGCGGCAGGCTTACTTTGCTCGACGGGCTTACTCGGCGCCGCGTCCTGCAATGCCATCAGAAGTGCCTCGAGGAGGCGAGTTAAAGAGCGAGGACGATTTTCCCGCGGAGCGTGCGAGCTTTGACGCCGTCGAGGACGTCGAGCGCTTCGGCGAACGGCCGCACCGCCCCGACGTGCGGCGCGACCTGCTTGCGCGCGACCAGATCGGCGAGCGCGCGGAGGCCGTCGCCGCTGAAGAACGGCGTCGTGCCGGCGTTGAGGTTCTCGGCCTCGATGCCGCGCGCGGCGAACCATTCGACGTCGGCGACGAACACGATCGACACGGCGTAGCCGCCCGCCCGCACCAGCGGCGCCAGCGATTCCAAATACGCCTTGTCGCCGGCGGTGTCGATCGCCGCATCGACCCCTTCCAGCCCGGCGTTCGCAAGGGCTGCAGCCGGCTCGTCGTCCGAGCGCAAGCGGAGCGTCTTGATGCCGTGAGCCGCCGCGATCTGCAAGACGAGCCGCCCCACCGCCCCGTCCGGACCGATGACCGCGACGCTGCGAGCGCCGTGGTGCGCGACCCGCTCGACGAGCGCCAGCGCCGTCAATCCCGGGGTCGGCAGCGCGGCCGCAGCCGCGGCCTCGACGCCGCCGGGGACTTCCGCCACGATGCCGTCCGCGGAGACCACGATCTCGCGCGCAAACGCCCCGCTGTGCGCGATGCCGAAGATTCGCCTGCCGGAGAGTTCCGCGGCTCCCGCGCCGGCCGCCTCGACCGTGCCTGCGAAGTCTTGTCCGAGCACCAGCGGCAGCGCGCGGCTCGGATCCAAGCCTTCGCGCAGCTTGAAGTCGATCGGGTTCACGCCGGCTGCCTCGACGCGCACCAGCACATCGCGCGATCCGAGCGCGGGAAGCGCGAGGCGGCGCAGCGAGCCCCGCTCTCCGAACGCGTCGACCGCGTATCCCTCGGTGCTCCCGGTCATGTCTCCCGCCCTTTCGTTCCGGCAATGCGAGCGATGTCCGTCCCCGCTTGGTTGGGACGTCTTCCTTGCACGCACCTGCGCCCCGGAACGATCGGCGAAGGCAAGCCGGCTCGGCCGCGTTTGCGGCGACCGCCGGAGTCGCGCTTCACGCCGAACGGCGGCTTGCGGGGCAAGTAAAGAGGGAAGCGTGGAGAAGAGCCCAGCGATGAGCGATAACGTGGACCCGGGCGAGCTCCGCGAGCGCAACAAGGCCTATTATCTGATCGTCGATGCGATCGCGTGGTCGAACTATCGGTTCCTCGACTACTGGCGGCGCGTCTGGGAGATCAACTCGCGACCGTACGCGTCGTTCGCATACGAGGCCTTCCTGGGCGAGGGCGTCGCTCGCGCGACCGAAGTGCTGGAGCTGACCGCGGAAGAGCTCGAGTCGCAGTCCGCTAAGTCTGCTGAGCTAACCGAGCGGCTTGCTGCGCAGGGGGCGCAGCTGCAGCACGCAGCGCTCGAGGCCTACCGCGGCCTGCTGGCGACGTCCATCGAGAATCTCCGGCACGTCCAGGAAACGACCGCCAAGCAGGTTGACGAAGCGAAACAACGCTTGGCTGAACTGCAGTCCCGGTCGGCCAAATAGCCCCGCTCGAGAGCGCCGCGGCCGCCACACTCCGCGAACGGACCGGCAAGCGTACCGGCATGAGGCATCGTTAAACGTGTTTGCAATCGCACTGCGCGCCGCGCTGGTCATCGGATTCCTCGTCGACGCCGGAATCGCGCTGCTGGCCTTGTTCGCGCAACCGCTGATCGCGCCGCTGCTCGACGTGCCGGTGAAGGACCCCGCGTTGACCACGATCTACGGCGGAGCGCTGCTCGTGCTCGCGTGCATCTACGCGCTGGTCCTGCGCGACGCCGAGCGCTGGCAGCCGCTGCTGTGGCTGTGCGCGCTCGATCAGACGCTCAGCGTGCTGCTCACCGCGCTGGAGATCGCGCGCGGGCACGTGCTCCTGACCGTGAAGACGGTCGGCCCGATGCCGATTCAAGCGGTCTTGGTCGCGCTCTTCGTCGCGGGCGCGCTGCGCGAACGGAGCAGCCGGATCCCCAGACGGTACACGCGCTAGAGGCACGCCGGCAGGTCGGCTCCGGCGGAATCCCGCATGAAGCACGCGTCAGTTCGTCGTGAGGAGGTCAGCCATGCGGAAGAGCGTGATCGGGCAGGCCCCGGCTCGGGAGCGGAGGGCACCCGAAGGCGGATGGCTCGACGTCGAGCGCATCGCGCGCGTGGAAGTGACGTCGGAGGATCCGAGCTTTCCGGTCGAGAGCGCCTTGATTCCCGGCGGCGGTCGCGGCTGGCGCGCCGCCGACGGCTCTGCGCAGCTCCTTCGCCTGATTTTCGACGAGCCCCGGCCGATCCGCCGCATCGTGCTCGAGTTCTCCGAGCACGAGGTCGAGCGCACGCAGGAGTTCACGCTTCGCTGGGCTGGCCGCGACGGCACGCCGGCAGAGATCGTGCGCCAGCAATGGAACTTCAGCCCTGAAGCATCGCCGCGCGAGGTCGAAGACTACCAGGTCGACCTGAGCGAGGTGGCCGCGCTCGAGCTGGCGCTCACCCCCGACATCACGCACCGCAGGGCCGTCGCCAGCCTCGACCGCTGGCGCCTGGCCTGAAGACGGCCGCCGCTCTGCGCTTGCGGCGGCGCGGCTAGTAACCCTGTGCCGAGCCCGCCGGACGGCGCCGGTCGTTCGCGCCGAAGAGCTCGTGCGTCTTGGGGTCGATCGTGATCGCTTCGGCGGCGCCCCACGGCCCGCGTTCGGTGATCTTGTAACCCAGCGCTTCGAGCGAGGCTCGAGTCGAGGCGTCGAGCGCACCCTGCTCGATCGAGATCTCGTCGGGCAGCCACTGATGGTGCACGCGCGGCGCGTCGACGGCGTCTTTCACGTTCATCCCGTAGTCGATGATGTTCTGCAGGACGCCGAGCGTGATCGTGATGATGCGCGAGCCGCCCGGGCTCCCGGCCACGACGACCGGCTTGCCGTCCCGCAGCGCGATCGTCGGCGACATCGACGAGAGCGGGCGTTTCCCGGGCGCGATCGCGTTGGCCTCGCCTTGCACCAAGCCGTAGAGGTTCGGCACGCCCGGCTTGCTCGTGAAATCGTCCATCTCGTCGTTGAGGAAGAAGCCCGTCCCCGGCGCGATCACGTTCGCGCCGAAATAGTCGTTGATCGTGTAGGTCACCGCCACCGCGTTTCCGTAGCGGTCGACGATCGAGTAGTGGGTCGTGTTCTGACCCTCGTGATACGGTCCCAAGCCCGGCGCGGTATTCTGCGATGCTCCCGCCTGCGCCGGGATGCGGGCACGCTGCTTGGCGATGTAATCGTTGGAGAGCAGCGTCGCGACCGGGTTGCGAACGAACGCCGGATCGCCGAGGTAGGTGTTGCGGTCGGCGTAGGCCAAGCGCTCCGCTTCGGTGAGCTCGTGGATGGCGGCGGCCGAGTGGAAGCCGCTCTTGGCGAAGTCGAACGGCTCGACGATGCGCAGGATCTCGCAGATCGTCGTGCCGCCGGAGCTCGGCGGCGGCGACGAGACGATCTCGTAGCCGTGATAGCGGCAGCGCACCGGCGCCGACTCGTCGACGCCGTACTGCTTGAAATCGTCGAGGGAGAGGATCCCGCCGTGCGCGTCGCTGGCAGCGGCGACGGCCTGGGCGATCGGTCCGCCGTAGAAGGCACCCGGGCCGTCGCGCGAGATCAGCTCGAGCGAGCGGGCCAGGTCGGGCTGACGAAAGACTTCGCCCGCTTGCAGCGGAGCGCCGCCGTGGGTGAAGATCGCGGAGGCGACCGGGTCCTGCTGGAAATCCTTGAGACCCGCGTTGAAGAGCTCGACGTCGCCCGCTTGCAGCGTGTAACCGTCGCGGGCCAGCGCGATCGCGGGCGCGAGCAGCGACTGCCGCGACTTCGTTCCGTAGTGCTCCCGGGCGTACTCGAGGCCGGCGACCGAACCGGGCACGCCGGCGGCCAGGTAGCCGCGCGTGCTGAGCTTGGGGATCACGTCGCCTTTGGCGTCGAGGTACATCGTCCGGGTCGCGCGCAGCG
Source organism: Vulcanimicrobiota bacterium (assembly GCA_963834485.1). Classification (GTDB taxonomy): domain Bacteria; phylum Vulcanimicrobiota; class Vulcanimicrobiia; order Vulcanimicrobiales; family Vulcanimicrobiaceae; genus CAWICD01. The sequence continues at coordinate 365,096 of CAWICD010000004.1, read as the reverse complement.
GCGCCTTCTCCCGGAAGTCGATGAAGGTCTCCTTGCCGCTCGCCAGGTGGATCAGCATGAACCCGCCGCCGCCGATGTTGCCGCAGCACGGGTCGGCGACGGCGAGCGCGTAGCCGACGGCGACGGCGGCGTCGACGGCGTTCCCGCCGGCCTCGAGCACGCCGAGTCCGACCTCAGTCGCCAAGTGCTGATCGGTCGCGACCATCCCGTTCGTGCCGCGCGCGGGCTCCGCGGCTCGGGCGGGTCCGGCGGCGGCCAGGAGCAACAGCAAGGCTCCCCAGCAGACACCCCCGGCAAGCCCGCGCAGTTCCTTCACCACCGTCTCCTTCTCGAGCGAACTGGACCGTGAAACGTCCCCGAGGAGCGTTCGCCGGCACACGCCCCGTCGCTTGCGCCGGGGCCCCGCAAGCGACGCCCACATCCCGCCGCCGGCCGCAGCCGCCCCGCCGCACTTTCACGATGCGAAGGAAAAATAGTTTCGTTGGCCTACGGGTTGACTTCCGCGTTGGCCGCATGGTAAATCCAGGGAGATATGTCTCTGGGACTTCTCCTCGTCGTCGTTAGCCTTATCGGCGAACCCACGGTTCGGCGTCGAGCTTTCGCGTAGAGAAGAGAAATGAGATCGCGAAGCCCCTCGCCGGACTAGGCGGGGGGTTTTTACTTGTAAGGGAGCGACACCGTGTCAGAGCCCGCCGAATCGACCGGCGCACAACTCGTCCTCGACGTCCTGGCCGACGAAGGCGTCGAGGTCGTCTTCGGCTATCCGGGCGGGGCGATCATGCCGCTCTACGACGCCCTCTACGGTCACGCGATCAAGCACATCCTGACCCGGCACGAGCAAGGCGCCGCTTTCGCGGCGGGCGGCTTCGCGCGCTCGTCGGGCAAGGTCGGGGTCTGTATCGGCACCTCGGGGCCCGGCGCGACCAACCTCGTCACCGGCATCCTGGATGCCTACATGGACTCGATCCCGGTCGTCGCCATCACCGGGCAGGTGCGAACCGTCTTGATGGGGACCGACGGCTTTCAAGAAGCCGACGTGACCTCGATCATGGGACCGGCGACCAAGCGCGCCGTCTGCGTGCGGGACGTCAACGACCTCGAGCGCGTGCTGCGCAACGCCTTCCGCATCGCCCGCGGACCGCGCCCGGGCCCCGTCCTGGTCGACATCCCCAACGACATCCTCAAGGCGAAGTGCGCGCCCTTCAATCCCAACGCGCCGCGGCCGATCCCGGCCTCCTACGAGCGGCCTGACGCGGCGGCGCTCGAGGAAGCGATCGCGCTGATCGCCGCGGCGGAGCGCCCGATCGCGATCGTCGGCGGCGGCGCCCGCAGCTCCAACGCCACCCACATGTTCCGCGAGCTGATGGCGAAACTCAAGATGCCGCACACCTCGACCCTCAACGGGTTGGGCTGCGCGGCGCCGGGCGATCCGCGTTTCTTGGGCATGGTCGGCATGCACGGCTGGAAGGCCGCGAATCTCGCCGTCCACCAGTCCGATCTCGTCCTGGCGCTCGGCATGCGTTTCGACGACCGCGTGACGGGCCGCGTCGACCGCTTCGCCGCCGGCGCGAAGATCATCCATGCCGACATCGACGCCAGCGAGTTCAACAAGATCGTCAAGAACAAGGTGGCCCTGCGCGGCGACCTGCGCCAGACACTGTCGCACCTGCTGCAGCGCATGGCCGGCCGTTCGCTGCCGACCTTCGAAGCCTGGGCGGAACAGGCCAAAGCGCTCGGCGGACCGCTTCCGCAGGACCGCATGCCCAACGGCGAGCTCTCCGCGACCGACGTGCTCGACGAGTTCTTCGCCCTCGTACCCGAGGACGGGATCGTCGCGACCGACGTCGGCCAGCACCAAATGTGGGCCGCGCAGCGCCAACGCGCCGCCCACCCGCGCAATTTCCTCACCTCCGCGGGGCTGGGCACGATGGGCTTCGGCGTCCCCGCCGCGATCGGCGCGCAGTTCGCCAACCCGCGCCGCAAGGTCTTCGCGATCGTCGGCGACGGCGGCTTCCAAATGACGATGCCGGAGCTGGGAACGATCAGGCGCTACGAGCTGCCGGTGAAGATCCTGCTCATCGACAACCACCGGCTGGGCATGGTGCGCCAGTGGCAGGAGCTCTTCTACGAGCGGCGCTACTCCGCGACCGACCTCTCCGACAATCCGGACTTCGTCATGATCGCCAAAGGCTACGGCATCCAAGCCGAGCGAGTCGAAGACACGGGCGAGATGCGCGACGCGCTCGAGCGTTTCATCAATGCCGAGGGCGCTGCGCTGCTGCACTGCGCCTGCTTCCCGCACGAGAACTGCTGGCCGATGATCCCGGCCGGCGGGACCGCGGCGGACGTGCTCGAGGCTAACCCGGAGGCCGCGATTGCATGACGCTGTCCCTGGTGATGCACGATTGGCGGCTGCTCGAACGAATCGTCGGCTTGACGAACAGGCTCGGCTGCGCCTACACGAAAGTCGCGGTCCAGGCGCGCGACGAACTCTACCACGCGACGATCGAGTTCACCGGGCCGCCCGACGCGCTGCGGCGGCTCGACGCTCAGCTTTCCCGCTTGCTCAACGACGATAAGGAGATGTCCCGACGATGAACGCCCTCTACGACCGCGACGCGAACCCGGAGAAACTCGCCGGGAAGACGATCGCGATCATCGGCTACGGCAGCCAAGGCCGAGCTCACGCGCGCAACCTGCGCGACAGCGGGCTGACCGTCATCGCCGGGCTCCGGGAGGGCTCTCCTTCGCGCAGCGTTGCGGCCGAGGACGGCATCTCCGTCGACACCGTCGAGAACGCCGTCAAGCGTGCCGACCTCGTGATGATCCTCGCCCCCGACGAGGAGCAGCCCTCGATCTTCCTGCGCTCGATCGCGCCCAACCTCAAGAAGGGCGCCTACCTCGCCTTCGCGCACGGCTTCGCGATCCACTTCGGCACGATCGTGCCGCCGCCGGACGCCAACGTCTTGATGGTCGCGCCCAAGAGCCCGGGGCGGCTGGTGCGCGACGAGTACGAAAAGGGGCGCGGCGTGCCGTGCCTGATCTGCGTCGCCCAAGATCCCGCCGGCGACACGCGCGAGGTCGCACTCGCCTACGCCGCCGCGATCGGCGGCGGCAAGGCCGGCATCCTCGAGACGACCTTCAAGGAAGAGACCGAGACCGACCTGTTCGGCGAGCAGGCCGTCCTCTGCGGCGGCGTCTCGAACTTGATCGCGGCCGGCTTCGAAACGCTCGTCGAGGCGGGCTACGCGCCGGAGATGGCCTACTTCGAATGTTGCCACGAGCTCAAGCTGATCGTCGACTTGATCTACGAGCGCGGCATCGAGGGGATGCGCGACGCGATCAGCAACACCGCCAAGTACGGCGACTACACCCGCGGCGGCCGCGTCATCACGCCCGCCACCAAAGAGGCGATGCGGGCGATGCTCAAGGAGATCCAGAGCGGCGCGTTCGCGCAGGAATGGGTCGCCGAGCACGCCGCCGGCAAGCCGCGCTTCGCGGAGTTCCGCAAGCAGTGGGCAGCGCACCCGATCGAGGCGGTCGGCAAGAAGCTGCGCGGCCTCATGCCCTGGATGAAGGCGGCGCAGACGAAGCCCGAACCGGTCGAGGCGGCCGGCAACGCCGACCATGGCTTCCGCCTGAGTTGAGCGACGCCGTCGCTCGGACGGCGCTGCTCGAGTTTCGAAACGTCACCGTCCTGCGGGGAGGCCGCGCGGCGCTGCGCGACCTCAACCTGCGCGTCGACGAAGGCGAGCATCTCGCGATCCTCGGTCCCAACGGCAGCGGCAAGTCGACGCTGCTCAAGGCGATCACGCGCGAGTGCTACCCCGTCGTGCGGGAGGGCTCGTGGCTGCGCATCCTGGGGCGCGAGCGCTGGAACGTCTTCGAGCTGCGCACCCACCTCGGGATCGTGTCGAACGATCTGGCCGCGGCCTGCGCGCTCGACGTCCCCGCGCAGGACGTCGTGCTCTCGGGCTTCTTCTCCAGCCTCGGGCTCGCGCCGCACCACGAGGTCAGCGAGGCGATGCGGCGCGGCGCCCACGACGCCCTCGTCATGCTCGACGCGGGGCATTTGGCGAACCGCGAGATGACGCGGCTCTCCTCGGGCGAGGCGCGCCGCGTGCTGATCGCCCGCGCGCTCGTCCACGCACCGCAGACGCTGGTCTTCGACGAGCCGAGCACGAGCCTCGACCTGGCCGCGCACCGCGAGCTGCGGGCGACGCTGCAGCGCCTCGCGCAGCACGGCATCGGCATCGTGCTGGTCACCCACGATCTCTCCGACGTGATCCCGGAGATCGAGCGCGTCGTCTTCCTGCGCGAGGGCCGCATCGTCGCCGACGGACCGCGCGGCGAGCTGCTCAACGCACGCGAACTCGAGGCGCTCTTCGGCGTCCCGCTCGAGCTCGCCGCACGCGACGGCCTGCTCCACGCCTGGTAGGCGCTGGAGTCCCTAGAAATGCGTGCCGAAACCGAAGTACAGATCGGATCGTATGAAGCGGATCTGCGCCGGCAGTCCGTTGGCTCGCCGGTACTCATTCCCGTAGCCGGCCACGAAATACACCGGAAAACGCCGCACTTGCACGATCGCCCCATAGTCCAGCTTGAGGATACGGTAGTGCAAATTCAGGGTTGTCAACGGCGCGGTTTCCGTCATGTACATGCCGCTCGCAGACGGGTAGTAAAAGGCCGAAGCATAGGGCCGAATCCCCGGTCCCTTGACCGGGAGCTGCTCGATTCCAAGCCCTACGCCGGTCAACGACGGGTAGTTGTAATTCGTCCAGGTTCTATCCACGCCGAGGCCGGCGTAAAGGGACCGGTGATTGATCTCCCGCTCCAGGCGAGACTCGAAGGAGGTCTCACGCGCCAGGAAGGGGCTCGTCAAGCCGGACCCGCCTTCGATTCGTGAATATCTCGTGAACGACCCCGCTCCGTCGCTGTCGGTGAGATAGACGTTTCGCCAGTAGTCCATTCTGATCGCATACCGGCCAAACTCGTATTGCCCGCGAAAGGCGATCGACTGCGGATAGGAGTAGCCCGCGTTCGTGCGTTCGTCGTAGACCTCGCCTATCGGGCGAATGATGTCGAACGAAAACGCGGGGTCGGCGGCTGCTGGCGCCGGCCCAAAGGTAAACACGCAGAACAGCAGGACCAAAGCCGCTGCGCCCGGCGCAAAAACATGCGCACTTCTGTAAGTACGGCGTCGCAGAGGCCACCTACCCCTCTCGTGAAAGCGCTATGTGCCTGGAGTCGTGCGGGCGTTCGACGGCGGATCGCCGTTCTCCGGTCTCGAACTCGGGGAACTCGCGCGCCTGCAACCCAGCGACGAGACGGAGATCGCCGACCTCGCCGTCTAAAACGGTCCGGCGCTATTCCAGGGTGTGGACCAGGGCCGCGCACGGCGTGCAGAGCGCCGGGTGCAAGGCATCGCCGCCGAGCGGCAGATACTTCCAGCAGCGCTGACACTTCCCGCCTTCGGCCGGCGAGAGGACGATCTGCGGATCGGCGCCGGAACGCGCTTCCGGATCGGCCTCGAGCCGGACCGCCGAGACGACCAGCGCTTCGCGCAGGTTGTCTCCCAGCGCGCGCAGCTTGGGCTCCAGCGCGGCCGAGGCTTTGACCTGCGCCTGCAGTTGGAAATCGCGCATGCCCTCGGCGGCGGCGACCGTGGCCCGCATCCGCTTGAGCAGTTCCCACAGCTCGAGCTGCTCGTCTTCGTGCGTCCCGCGCGCGCTGCCGTGGGGCAAGCGCACATCGAAAACGCTCTCGCGCCCCCGGCGCAGCGCGTCCGGCACGTGCTGCCAGGCTTCCTCGGCCGTGAACGACAGCAGCGGCGCGAGCAGCGCGCAAAGCGACTCGAGGATCGTCAGCAGCGCCGTCTGCGCGCTGCGGCGCCGCTCGCCGGCGCGCGGGCCCGAATACATCGGATCCTTGAGGACGTCGATGTAGAAGCGCGAGAGGTCGGCGGCGTCGTAGTCGAGCAGCGCCAGGAACACGTCGTGCAGCAGGTACTTCTTGTAATCGCGCACGACGCGGTACGCCAGGTCGTCGAGCTTGGCGAGGGCCAGGCGGTCGATCGGCTCGAGCTTTTCCCGCGGCACGGCGTCCTCGGGCCGGAAGTCGTCGAGCAGGCCGAGCAGCATGCGCAGCCGGTAGCGCAGGTTGCGGTAGACGCTCCCGACGGATTCCATGAGTTTCTCGCCGATGCGCATGTCGGCGGTGAACTCGACCGAGGCGACCCACAGGCGCAGCACGTCGGCCCCGTACTTCTGCATCGCCTCCACGGCGCCGAGATAGTTGCCGGCCGACTTGTGCATGGCGCGGCCCTCTTCGTCGAGGACCCAGCCGGTCGAGACGACCTCGCGATAGGGCGGCGCGCCCGCCGTCGCCACGGCCGTGATCAGGTTGCTGCGGAACCAGCCGCGATACTGGTCGGCCCCTTCGAGGTAGAGATCGGCCGGCCACGTCAGGCCGCGCTGCCGCAGGACCGCGCGGTGCGTCACGCCCGACTCGAACCAGATGTCGACGATGTTGAACTCTTTGTCGAGCGCGATGCCGTTGCAATGCGGGCAGCGCACGTTCTCGGGCAAGAACGTCTTCAGGGGCTCGGTCCACCACAGATCCGAAGCGTTGGCGTCGTCCTCTCCGCGCTCGCGGAAGATCTCCGCGACGCGTTTGGCCACGTCGGGATCGACGAACGACGTCCCGCAATTCGTGCAGACGAGCGCGGGAATCGGCGTCCCCCAGGTCCGCTGGCGCGAGACGCACCACTCGGGATGTCCCTCGATCATCTGCATCATCCGGTGCTCGCCCCAAGACGGATGCCAGCGGACGGACGGGATCTTCTCCTCGATCCGCTTGCGCAGCCGGTTGACGTCCATCGCGACGAACCACTGCGAGGTCGCGCGGAAGATGACCGGATGCTTGCAGCGCCAGCAATGCGGATACGGATGGCGGTAGCCTTCGCGCTCGAAGAGGTGGCCGCTCATGTGCAGGTCGGCCGTGATGCGTTCGTTCGCCTCGAGAATCGGCTCGCCGGCGTAGAGGCCCGCTTCGGCCGTGAAGTAGCCGCGCGCGTCGACCGGATTGATGACCGGTAGACCGAAGCGCATGCCGGTCTCGAAGTCCTCGGCGCCGTGGCCGGGCGCCGTGTGGACCGCTCCCGTGCCGCTGTCGAGCTCGACGTAGTCGGCGCTGACGACCAGCGAATCGCGGTGCAGGAACGGGTGGCGCACTGCGGCTCCGACGAGCGCGGTCCCCCGCGCTCCGCCGACGCGAACGTGCTCGAGGCCGTCGTCAGCTTTGGAAAAGACCGCATCGGCCAGCTCGTCGGCGAGCAGGATCAGCTCGCCGCCGCGCCGGTAGACGCCGTACGAAGCCTCGGGCTTGATCGCGATCGCGACGTTCGCCGGGAGCGTCCAGGGCGTCGTCGTCCAAATCATGATCGAGAGCGGGCCGTGCGCGTGGTCCGCGTGGACCCGCGTGCGCTCGAGCAGATCGGCGCGCTGCTCGCCCTCGGCGCTGAAGCGCACGTAGATCGACGGCGAGACGACGTCCTTGTACTCGATCTCGGCTTCGGCCAGCGCCGTCTCGTCGAAGGTGCACCACAGCGTCGAGCGCAGACCTTTGTAGAGCTGGCCCGCTTCGGCGAGATCGCCGAGCGTCTCGACGATGACGGCCTCGAACTCCTTATCGATCGTCCGGTACGGATGGTCGTAGTCGCCGAGCGTCCCCATCCGCAGGAACGTCTCGCGCTGGAGGTCGAGCCAATGGAGCGCGCGCTCGCGGCAGCGGGCGCGCAGCTCGATCGGGTCGACGTCGTGGAAATCGAGGCGCAGGTGCTTGAGCGTCTCCGACTCGATCGGCAGCCCGTGCATGTCCCAGCCCGGAACGAACTTCGCGTAGCGCCCGTCGAGCAGGTGCACCTTGACGAAGACGTCCTTGAGGACGCGGTTGAGGAAACCGCCCATGTGGACCTCGCCGTTGGCGTAGGGCGGTCCGTCGTGCAGGACCCAGGGCGGGTTGCCGGCGTTCGCGGCCAAACGCCGTTCGTACACGCCGTGCTCGCGCCACCACGCAACGCGTTCCGGCTCCCGTTTGGGCAGTTCGGCCCGCATCGGAAAATCCGTTTTGGGCAGGTTGAGGGTCGAGCGATAGTCGGTGGCCGCGGTCTCGTTGGCTGGCATTTCGAACGGCTCGCGTTCGCGAACCGCGCGGCCTCATCCCCCGAGCCGGCCTTCGACCGGGTGCAATAACCGCTCGAGAACCGTAAAGCTCTGCTCGGCGAGCCGGCGCTGCTCGGGCGCTTCCACCGCCAGGTGTCGGGCGAGCTCGTCGCGGCGCGACCAGACTTCGTCGGCGAGCGACTCGGCCGCCGAAACCGGAATCCGCGCGCCCAAATCCCACAGCGGGGCCAGCGGATAACCAATATCCTCGGTCAGCCCGGTCACCTTCGGATCGTAGGGGATCGCCAGGAACGGCACTTCGAGCCGGACGGCCAGGATCAGCGCGTGCAGGCGGATCCCCACCACGACGCGCGCGCGCGCGATCGCGGCCGCAACCGCGTCGAGTGAGTCGAGCGCGACGAGCGCCGGCTTCGAGCGGCATTTGCGAATGACGACCGTCGCCGCTTCGGCATCCGTTACGCCGGCGAAGGGGATGAAGGCGACTCGAGCGCCATGCCGCTCCGCCAGGCGGTCGACCGCGGCTGCAACGAGCGTCGCCACGTCGCTGAAGTGGGCGGTCTTGCGGACGGCGACGACCACGAGCGGATCGCTCTGCGGGCCCAGGCCGAGCGCCGCGAGATCGACCGGCTCCGGGGGCGGATCGTAGAGAAAGACCGGATCGGCCGTGCGCACGACCGGCACGTCGGGCAGGATCGAGGCTAGGAGCCGTCGCGACCGCTCGTCGCGCACGGTTGCGGCGCCCAGGCCTTTGCAGCACTCGCGCACGGTCTGTTTCCCGAGAAAATCGAGCGGTCCGACCGACTGGGCGAAGATCATCGTCTTCTTGCCGGCGCGAACCGCGCTGCGGATGATCCCGGCGTAATAGAGCAGGCTCTTGAGGCTCGTCGCATTCTGCAACAGGCCGCCGCCGCCGGAGAGGACCACGTCGGCGTTCTCGATCGCGCGCTTGACGGCACCCAGATCAGCGCGCGGCGTGGCTTCGACCCCGAGCTCGTGCGCGGTCGCGTCGGGCTGTGCCGAGAGCACGTCGATCGCGGCGTGCGGATAGCGCGAGCGCAGCTCCCGGACGATCACGTCGCGCAGCGCTTCGTCGCCGAGATTTCCGAAGCCGTAGTACCCGCTGAGCAGAAAACGCACGCGCGTTTCCCTAATTTCCGGACATTACGACGTTCCCTTGGGCGCGCCACGCGCTTCGCGGTTGGCCGGCGCCGCGCCGAAAGAGCGGCTCGCGGGCGCGGCGGCGTCGGGCACGAGCGCGGGCTGCTGAACGAAGCGGCGATAGACGACGACGGCGAGCGCTCCGATGAGGCAGCCGATGACGGCGCCGTTGAAGACGCGCACCGCCGAGACGAACAGCGGCGTGTGCAGGTGCGAGAACGTGTCGACGATGTCCGACGTGCCGATCGCGATGCCGATCGCGAAGAGCCAGCCGACGAGCCGTTTGTGCTCGAGGCGCAGGGCCGGCAAGAGCAGCATGAGCGGGAAGCCGATCAGAAACTCCTTGAAGCGCGGCCGTACGCCGAGCACCGTCGTCAGTCCCGAACGAAGCGACATCTCGAAGGCCGAGGGCGTGATGTCGCTCTGGTTTCCGCTGCGCAGCACATAAACGACCGCGACGGCCGCCAGCAGCAAGAGCATCGCGAGCTGGTAGATGCGGACCGGCTCGAGCGCGCTCGCTCGAACGCCGGGCGGATCGTTGCCGAACCGGCGCGAGTAGACGTACAAGACGAAGGCCAGCAGCGGCGGCAGCACGAGGACCGCCTTGACGCCGGCGAAGCGGTCGATCTCCTCCATCAAGAGCGGCGTGCTGACCAGCCCGACGACGACCAGCGCCCCGCCCAGCGCGAAAGCGGTCGCGACGGCGACCGTCCGCAGTCCGGCCGCGAGCGAGGCTCCCAGCGTCGGCGGCGCGTCGAGGGTGAATGCGCGCGGAATCGCCACGAAGCCCATCGTCGCGAACTCGATCGCGCCGGCCAGCGCCAGGAGCTTGCGTACGAGCAGATCGTGGTGGACGGCGTAGCCGAGCGCGACCAGCACGAGGTCGCCCAGGATCACCGCGTAGGCGAGCGGCGCGCGGCGGACCCCGAACGCTTCGAGCAGCAGCAGGAACATCGCCGGGACCGCGAGCGAGACGAGCGCGACGATCAGCGGGTTGATCCCGAAGGCGGGGACCGGCGTAGCGCGCCCCAGCTTGAAGCCCCTGGCGCGCAGGCCCTCGGCGATCCCCCGGATCATCTCGACGTTCGTCTTCTCGAGCGAGGCGCCGGGCAGGGCGTGGAGGTACGGCCGCAGGTAGACGACCCGGACGTTCCGTTCCCGCACGCCGAGCAGATAGCGCGCGATGACCGTGTCGTAGTCGAGCTTGTCGAGCTCGAGCTTGGGGATCGCCAGCACGCGCGTCGTCCGCTCGATCGCCTTTTCGGCCAGACCGTCGTTGCCTTTTTGGAGCTGGTTCTTGTCGTAGATCTCGATCGAGCCGAAGTTGAGGCCGGTGCGCTCGAGCGCGTCGGCGACGTCGTCGAGATGATCGGGAAAACCGAGCACCTCGGTGCGCTGGCCGAAGAAGATGACGGTCGACGGCTTCCACGTGCCGACGAAGAACGAGGCGAAGATGCGGTCGATGTCCGCTTTGTCGAAGCGTTCATCGTTCTGGATGCGCGGAATCAAGAAGAGGTGCAGCCGGCGCGTGAGCTCGAGCGGCCGCGAGGGCAAGCCGAATCCCAGCGCGTTGAAGTAATCGATCTGCGAGCGGATCGCGAGGATCGCCGGGTGCGCGGCCCGCAGCGTGCGGACGGCGTGCGGCCCCAGGTGCATCGCGAAGGCCGCGCGATAACGCGCCAGCTCGCGCGCATCCTCGACGACGAGGTAGATGTTGCGAGGCGAGAGGCCGCCCGCGCGCGAGAGCGCCGCCAACGTCGGATCGGCGAGCGGTGCGAGCCGGGCCTGGTCGATCAACTGCTGCCCCGAGATCGCGATCGCCGACGCGTCGTCGTTGACGTCCGAGCCGAGCTCCTCCGCGACGGCGAGCGACGTCAGCCCCGCGCCGCGCAGGGCCGTCAGCAGGGCCGCCTCGTTATAGCCGTACGACGCCGCGAAAGCGTGGAAGTCGGTATAGTCCATCGCCAGCTCGACGCGCCGCGCGCCGTGCTCCTTGCGCTCGCGCACCGCCCCCACGTAGAGTGCGGCGAGCAGCGAGACGAACAGCAGCAGACCGAGGAACAGCCGGTAGCGGCGCGGCGCGCTCACCGCGGCCGCCGCTTCACGAATTCACGCAGCAACTCGTTCACTCGTTCGTCGCCGCCCCGTCCAGCTGCAGATCATGTCCTCCCTCGATCGCCGTGGTCCCCTAGGCGCGTCGTCAGGTCCTCCAGAGCGGCCGCCGGGCCGCTGCTGGAGGGCGGACCGCCCTCCACGTGCGCCGCGACCCGCGCTTCCCGCGACCCTCCTTCACCTCCGGCGCGGAGGAGGAGGAGCGGGGCGTTGCCCTGGCCGCCGGCGTAAAGAACGCCTCCCGAAGCGAGGCGCCGAAATTCCCGTGCTTGACGCACGGAAGCCGGGTTCGGTATAGTGAGCGCACTTAACTGCAACCCATTCTGGTGGATCGCTTGTCGCTCACTCACCAAGCGCACGTAGATCGCACCGACGCGGAACGCGACGTTCGCATCGCCCTCCTGGGCTGCGGTACCGTCGGCAGCGGCGTCGCGCGACTGCTGGTCAGCTCCGAATCTTCAGTCCCGGCCCGCAGCGGAGTCGACTACTGGCTCTCGGCGATCGCCGTGCGTTCGCTTGCGAAACCCCGTCCGCCCGAGATCCCCGCCTCGCTCTTCACCGAAGACGCCGAGTCGCTGGTCGGCGATCCCTCGATCGACGTCGTCATCGAATGCATCGGGGGGACCGGCGTCGCGGCCCGGCTCGTCGAGGCGGCGCTGCGCGCCGGCAAGCACGTCGTCACCGCCAACAAGGACTTGCTCGCGACGCGCGGCCCCGAACTGCGCGCGCTCGCGGCCGAGCGGCGCGTGACCATCGCCTACGAGGCGGCGGTCGGCGGGGCGATCCCGATCGTGCGCACGATCGCGGAGTCCCTCGCCGGCGAGGAGATCCTCGAGGTCGGCGGCGTCCTCAACGGTACGACCAACTTCATCCTCTCCAAGATGTTCGAGGGACAGACGTACCAGAGCGCGCTCGCCCAAGCGCAGCGCCTCGGCTTCGCGGAGGCCGACCCGACCAACGACGTCGAGGGGATCGACGCGGCCCACAAGCTCGCGATCCTCGCGCAGCTCGCCTTCCGGCGCGGCCTCATCACCCACGAGATCCCGCGGGCCGGCATCACGCGCCTGAGCCCGCAGGACGTCACGCTGGCCAAGCGCCTGGGCTGGAGCCTCAAGCTCGTCGCCTGCGCCCGCGCCGAGTCCTCGCTCGTCGCGCCGGCTTACGTGCGTCCCGAGCATCCCTTCGCGCAGCCGGTCGGGCCGCAGAACTGCATCCGAGTGACCGGCCGCAGCACGGGTTCGCTGACGTTCGCGGGGACCGGCGCCGGCAGCGAACCGACCGCCTCAGCGGTCGTCGGCGACGTCGTCGCCGTCCTGCGGCTCATCACCGCCGGCCGGCACGTCCCGGGGATCAAGCTCGTCTCCTCGACCTTGGAGCCCGTTCGCGACGACGTGCCGGAGCCGTCCATCCCGCTGCGCCGCGTGGTTCGCTTGCGCACGCTCGGCGACGTCCGCCCGGCTCGAGAGGCGCTGGCCGCGAGCGGAATCGAGGCGCAGCCGCTCGAGAACGTCCCCGCCGTCATCACCACCCATGCCGAGCGCGGCCGTCCCGGCCGTTTCGAGGCCTTGCTCGCCGAGCGCGGCGTCCTGGCCGAGTCGGTCATCGGGCTGTGGGAGGACGTCTCCCCCCATACGGTCGGTCCGGTCGCTGCCGCCGCTCTCGCGGCCCCACCGCGCCAAGTGCAAGGCGCATCCGCTTCCTAGCCCCTACGATCGTCGCTCGGCCATCTCAAACGCCGGCAAGGAGTATCACGTGCCAGACCAGCCCTACCGCTTCGACACCGCGGCCATTCACGGCGGCCATTCCGGAGACCCCGGAACGAAGGCGCGCGCGGTTCCCATCTTCCAGACGACCTCGTACACGTTCGACGACGCCGACCACGCCGCTCGGCTCTTCGCGCTGCAGGAGTTCGGCAACATCTACACGCGCATCATGAACCCGACGAGCGACGTGCTCGAGCAGCGGATCGCGCAGCTCGAAGGCGGCGTCGGCGCGCTCGCGCTCTCCAGCGGCCAGGCCGCGGTCATTTACTCGATCCTCAACGTCGCGCGCTCGGGCGACCACTTCGTCAGCTCGGCGTCGCTCTACGGCGGCACGTACAGCGCCTTCGTGCACACCCTTCCCAAGCTGGGCATCGAGGTCACGCTGGTCGACCCCGCCAAGCCCGAGAATTTCAAGAACGCGATCCGCGAGAACACCAAAGCGCTCTTCGCCGAGACGATCGGCAACCCGAAGGTCGACGTGCTCGACGTCGAGGCAGTCGCCGAGGTCGCGCGCGACGCGAAGGTCCCCTTGATCGTCGACAACACGCTGGCCACGCCGTACTTGCTGCGCCCCTTCGAATACGGGGCGAACGTCATCGCGCACTCGGCGACGAAATTCATCGGCGGTCACGGCACCTCGATCGGCGGTCTGCTGGTCGACGGCGGCAACTTCGATTGGGCCGGCTCGGGAAAATTCCCGGACTTCACCGAGCCCGACCCGTCCTACCACGGCGTGCGCTACGTCGCGGCCTTCGGGAACCTCGCCTATATCCTCAAGGCCCGCGTGCAGCTGCTGCGCGACATCGGCGCGGCGCTCTCCCCGTTCAACGCCTGGCTCTTCCTGCAAGGGCTCGAGACGCTCGGCATCCGCATCGAGCGGCACTCGCGGAACGCTCAGGCCGTCGCCGAGTTTCTCAAAGGGCACCCCGACGTGACCTGGGTCTCGTATCCGGGGCTACCCGACCACCACTCGTACGCTCGCGCGCAGAAGTATCTGCCCAACGGCGCCGGCGCGATCCTCACCTTCGGCATCAAAGGCGGCACGGCCGCGGCCAAGGTCTTCATCGACAACCTGAAGCTCTTCTCGCTGCTGGCCAACGTCGGCGACGCGAAGTCGCTGGTGATCCACCCCGCCACCACGACCCACCAGCAGCTCAATCCGGTGCAGCAGATCGAAGCCGGCGTCACCGACGACTTGGTGCGGCTCTCGGTCGGCATCGAAGACGAGCGCGACATCATCGCCGATCTCGAGCAGGCACTCGCCGCGGCGCGCGCGAGCACGCGTGAGGCGACGAGCGTCTGAGGGGTTGAAACCGGCCCCCAGCTTCGAGCGCGACGTCCCGATCGGGACGCTCGCGCTCGACTCGGGCGTCGTTCTCGACGGCGTCGTGCAGCGCGTCACCGTCTACGGCGAGCCGCGCCCCGACGGAGCGAACGTCGTCCTCGTCAACCACGCCCTCACGGGCTCCGGCCGCATCCTCGAGTGGTGGGAGGACGTCGTCGGTCCGGGCAAGCTCCTCGACACGAATCTGGCCGCGGTCGTCGGCATCAACGCCCTGGGAAGCTGTTACGGCTCGACGGGCCCCTCTTCAACCGCGCCCGACGGCAAGCCGTACGGCGCGCGCTTTCCGCTCGTGACGGTCTGGGACATGGTGCGCGCGCAGCGGGCCGCGCTGGCCGCGCTCGGAGTGCAGCGCCTGGCCGTCGTCATCGGCGGCTCGCTCGGCGGGATGCAGGCGCTGGCCTGGGCGCTCGAGTCGCCGGCGCAGGTCCGGCACGCCGTCGCCATCGGCGCCTACGATCACTTCACCGCGATGGGGATCGCACTCAACTACGTCGCGCGCGAGGCGATCAGGGTCGCGCGCTCGCAAGCCGAGGGGATCGAGCTCGCGCGCAAGATCGCGATGCTCACCTACAAGAGCGAGGCGCTCATGGCCGAGCGCTTCGCGCGGCGCTTCGACCGCAAAGGCGGCGATCCGACGGTCGACCCCGAGGGCAAGTTCGACGTCGAGGGTTATCTCGATTACCAGGGCGCGATCTTCTCGAAACGGATGGACACCGACGCCTACCTCGCGCTGACGCGCGCGATGGATCTCTTCGACGCGCGCGAGCGCGGGCTCGGCGAGGGCTCTCCTCCCGCGTTCACGCTCGTCGGCATTTCCAGCGACTGGCTCTTCCTCCCCGAGTACGTGCGCGCCACGGCCGAGCGTTTCGCCCGGGACGGCGCCGACAGCGTCTACCTCGAGCTCGCCTCGAACCACGGGCACGACGCCTTCTTGGCCGAGCCCGACCACCTCACGGAACTCGTCGCGCCACGTCTCGCGGCGTGGTACGCGTCGCTCGCCCAGCCGCTCCCGCTCTAGGACCTAGCCTTCGCGCTCCGGGTTGGCCGCCGGGTTGTAGGCCGGCTTGGTGAACCAGAGCGCGCCTTCGTTCCCGAACGCCCCGTCGCCGAAATCCGGGCTGGAGGCCTCGACCTCGCCGTTTTTGCGAGCGGCCGGCGGGTTGTAGGCCGGATTGGTGAACCAGAGCGCCCCTTCGGGACCGACCGTTCCTTCGTTGCCGAACTTAGCGACCAGACCCGGGAGCTGGTCGGCCGGCGCACCGGTCGGGGGAAGCAACGTACGCGCCACGGGGCGCCTCCTTCCGGGCGACCGTCACACGGACCACCCTCGGCAATTTCCTAATATGTGCAATTATAGACAAATATTTCTTAAACTCAATGCTTCTTTTGGAGATAAGTTTCGTACAAGTTAAGGCCTGCTTAAGCAGGCCTCACGTCCGGCGGGGGAAGGGTCAGGGGCCGGCGGCGACCCTCGCGGGCGCGGCCGCCTCGGGGGCGCGGCGCGCGACGGCGACGACGGCCAGCAGGGCTGCGAGCGCGAGGACGTTGGCGACGAGCGTGAAGCCGTTCGAGAGCTCCATCGAACCCGCCGGCATCGGGCCGGAAGCGTTGCCGAGCAGGGCGTCCGCGAGCGCGCCCGCGACGAGCGCCCCGAGAACGAAAAGTCCCACGAACGACCAGGTCGCCTTCGCCGGGAACGACTTGCGGTAGATCCCCACGAGCGGCGGGATCAGCAAGTCGCCGTAGATGAACGTCGTGTTCGCGCCCAGCGGAATCCCCGCCATCGCCAGGAAGCGGGCGATGGGAACGTTGCCCATCGAGCAGACGAACGTCGCCGAGGCCAGGGCGAGGCCGCACAGCAGCACCAGCACGTAGCCGGCGAACGGGACGGAACCGACCGTCCGCAGCGCGTTCGCGAGCCACGCTTGAGGGACCAGCGCCGCGGCGAAACCCGCGACCGTGAAGCCGACCAGCAACTCGCCTTTGAGCATGGCGAAGTCGCCGCGCGCCGTCTCGAGGACCTCGCGCCACGTACGCGCCAGGCGCAGCGCCCGGAAGCCGCGCTCGCCTCGGGCCTGCATTTCGTCCTCGCGCAAGCCGAGCACGCGCAGCGGGTCGGCGCGGAACTCGTTCTCGTGCCGCGCCCCGCAAAAGAGATACGCCGTCCCGGCATGCTCGACCGCGTGCTCGAGCTCGCCCTCCATGCCGCACTGCAGGCACTCCGTCACGCGCGCGGGGCCGGGAGCCCGCGGCATGCCGGCGGCAAGCGCGCGCAGCTCTTCAGGCCGGAAAAGCAGCGTGATGCCGGCCGCGACGACCGCGACGATCACGATCCCGCCGAAAAATTCGGCGAACGCGAACTTCCAGCCCACGATCGTCCAGAACATGATGACGATCGCCAGGTTCATGTTCGTCGACGAAATCATGAAGGCGAACACGGAGCGCAGGTCGGCGCCCTTCCGGAAGAAGCCGCGCGCGGCCGCCGCGGCGCCGTAAGAGCAGGCCGAGGCGACGATCCCCAGGAGCATCCCGTTGACGACGCCGCGCAGATTCGGGCCCAAAGCCCGCTCCATCGCGCGCCGCGAGAACGCGACCTGCACGACCGCCGAGATCAGGAAGCCGGCGATCAATCCGAAGAGGCTATCCCAAAAGAATGCGAGCGTCGTCGCGACGCCCGCGAAGAGTCCGTGCGCTAGCGGTGCCAATGCGGGGTTCGGCGTTCGAGAAACGCGGCGATCCCCTCTCGTGCGTCGGCGTCGATCGCGTTCATGCTCATCACCTCTTTGGCGTAGGCGTAAGCCTTGGGCTGATCGAGGTCGATTTGGGTGTAGAACGCCGCCTTGCCCAGACCGACGCTGAAGGAGCTCGCCGCAACGATCGTCTGAGCGAGCCGCAACACTTCGTCGTGCAACTGCTCGGGCGGAACGGCCCGGTTGATGAGCCCCCAGCGCTCGGCCGTCTGCGCGTCGATGAACTCGCCGGTCAACAGCATCTCCATGGCCCGCTTGCGCCCGATCGTGCGCGTCAGCGCGACCATCGGGGTGGTGCAGAAGAGGCCGATCTTCACGCCCGGCGTGGCGAATTTGGCATCGGTCGAAGCGATCGCGAGATCGGCCGAAGCGACGAGCTGGCAGCCCGCCGCCGTCGCGACGCCTGCGACTTTAGCGATGACCGGTTGCGGCAGCGACTGGAAAGCGGTCATCAACTGCACGCACGTCTCGAAGATCTGCCGGAACGTCGCGACGTCGCCCGCGTCGCCCGCGCACTGCATCTCACGCAGATCGTGTCCCGCGCTGAAGGCGGGGCCGATCGCGCGCAGCACGACGACTTTCACGGCGTCGTCGCAGCGGATCTGCTCGATGACCGCCATCAGCTCGCGCATCATCTCCAGCGAGAGCGCGTTGCGCCGTGCGGGATTCGCGAGCGTGATCGTCGCGATGCCGTCGCCGGCGTCCAACACTATGTGTTCGTATGAGCTCGTCTCGATCATGCTTTCGTTTCCCGGTGACGTCGAGCGGAATCCCGTCATTCGCAGGACCCGGAGCGCTGCGGCGCCGTTGCACGCTCGGGAATCGCCCTTGGGCCGAGCGCTTCTCGGGAGTGCGTTGCGCTTCCCGGCATGTATATGTAGAATGTTCACAATCGACTCGGCAGCCAGTCGAGGCCGTTCCCGTCTCGAGGTTAGCATGGCAGAGAAGCGTCGAAAGAAGTCCCCGCCGGCGAGCGGCCAACGCAAGCATTCAGCCGGTCTTCCTGCGAAAAAAGCTCGCCCGGCCGAGCCGCCCGCCGAAGCGGAGGAGTCAGCCGCCCTGCAAGAAGCCTCCTCGCAAGAGAACGGCTCGGCGCCGCCCTCGAAGCGAACTCGCCTGGCGACCAGGCTGGCATCGGTCGTCGAGGCTCCGCGCGAGGACGCGCTGTCGCGGCCCGTGCGAAGAGCGCCGGCCGCCGCGAAGCCGGGGACGGCCAAGCCGCGCCCGGCAGCGCCCGCCGTCGCGGCGGAACCCCTCGTCGCGGCCGAGCCGGTGCTGGAAGAGGTCGTCACCGAGCCTGTCGCCGCCGAGGCAGCCGTCGCCGAGACCGCTACCTTAGCCGAGCCGCTCGCCGCAGAAGCCGTGGCGGTTGCCGATCCCGTCCCCGCGCCGGCAGCCGCCGCCCCCGTCCCCGCGCCGGCAGCCGCCGCCCCCGTCCCCGCGCCGCCGGCCGCGAACGGATACTCGAGACTGCTCTATCCGTGGCTCCTCGGTCCGCTCACCGTCTACGAGCTGGCGCGAGGCGGCGCCCAGACGGTAGGACTCTACACTGCGCTCGCCCGGAAAGCTCTCGCTTGGCAGCGTGAGGCGTTGCTCGGCCCGCTCCGCCCGCGCTGACTCGCACCGCTTGGTGAATCAGACGCCGGCGACGCCCGTCGCGAGCGAGGCGCCCTCCGCTTGGCGTGAGACGCTCGCTGGCGGCGGCGGGCTCGTGGTTCGCGGGGAACCCGGTGAAGTGCCGCTCCTTTTCCTCCACGGCGCAGGCGGCGGTGCCTGGTCGTGGGCGCCCCAGGCGGTCTCTCTGGCGCACGACCGGCGCACCTATGCCTGGGAAGCCCGCGGTCACGGAGCGAGCCCGCGGGTCGCAGATGCCGGAATGGCCGACTACTACCTCGACGCGCAGCAAGGGCTCGAGCGCGTCATCGCGCTCGAAGGACGCAGCCCCGTCGTCGCCGGCCACTCGACCGGCGGCCTCCTGGCGCTCGCGCTCGCCGCGTCGCGGCCCGATTCGGTGGCCGGACTCTTCCTGGTCGAGCCCGTCTACTTCGGGCAAGGCCTGGCCTTGGGCTCGGGACCGTTCGGCCCCTTCGGAACGCTCGCGCGCCCCTTCCTGGCGCTGCTGGCCCGAGGCTTCGAGCGCGACTCTCCGCAGGCGCGCATCTTCGCCCGCTACCTGTTCTCGCTCACGTTTCACGACCGCACCGCGATGGAGCGAGCCTGGCTCGAGCAGCGCTCGCAGGTGCCGATCGAGTATCGCCGCGCTCTTTTGGAGCTCGCCGGCGACCCTTCCGGCTTTCCGTTGCGCCTGTTCGCCGAGGAAGTGCGCGTGCCGACGCGCCTCTTCGAGGGGAGCGCCGGCTTGTTCCAACCCCAGTTCCCCAATCTGGTCGCACAGCTGCGGCAGGCGCTGGGAACGGCTTTCAGCCACCGCCTCCTTTCAGGCGGCCACTACCTGCAGCTCGACAGGGAACCCGCGGTCACCGCGGGGCTGCGCGACTTCGTCGCGCTCTTCGCCGCAGGATCCGCGGCGGGCGGCCCGCTCTAGCGGAAGAGTCCGAAGGAGTTCGAGAGCAGACGGCGCTCGAGGTCGTCGCGCATCGCGCTCTCGAGCGCCCGGCGCGCCTGCCGGTCCTCGCGAGTCGGGAAGATGATCCGTAAACCTTTAATCACCATAATATCCTCTTGATCACGGCGCGACGCGCTGTTCCTGATTTGCGTGCGCCAATCCCAGGGAACCGCTCATCGTCGAGAGCGCGAGCGTCGTGTGGGTCGCTCGAACGCCGGGAACGTCGCGAATACGGTCGATGAGCGCTTCGAGCGCTGCCGAAGACGCGGCGCGAGCCTTCACCAGGAAGCAGAAGTCGCCGGTGACGCGGTGGACTTCCTCGATGAATGCCGAGCGCTCGGCCACGGCGGCGATCTCGGCGGTGCTGTGGGCGCAGCGGCCCGTCGTCCGCACCAGGATGAAGGCCAGGATCGGCAGACCGACGGCGCTCCAGTCGACGTGCACCGTGTAGCCTTGGATGACTCCATGCTGCTCGAGCTTGCGGAGGCGCTCGTGCACGGCCGGCCGGGAAAGCCCGACTTCACGGGCCAGTTCTTCTTGGCTGGCGCGTCCGTCGGCTTGGAGCAAGCGAATCAGCCCTAAATCGACTTGGTCGAGTCCTGGGGCGGCGATCCGCGGCGGATGGTTGTCGGCGGCTAGCATTTCCGTACCTCTGCGCTGATTATCGGCTGATTCCGACGAATAGTCCAGCCGATCGGCGAAAATACGACGATTCGTCAGCCGGTGCAACGGTCGCCAAGGCTGCGATCCCCCGCGCAGGCCGACGGAACGTCCGCCTCCCGCGCCTGCGGACGGCCCCGCGGCCGGCCGGCGGCCGCGAACCGCTAGACCCAGCGGAACGTGCGGGCGCTGATCAGCGTCCCCGCGACCGTCCAGGTGACCAGCGCGAGCATCCAGACTGCGTAATGCGTCAGCGCCTCGCCCCCGACCGAGACGCCGCGGAACGTATCGATGAACTGCGTCGAGGGCAGCAAGCGGAGCGCGGCGCTCACGGCGTGCGGAAAGCGGTCGATGGGGATGTAGGCGTCGGAGACGAACGCCAGCGGCACCGTCAGGATCGAAGCGATGTTGTTCGCGCTTTCCGTGGTGCGCGCCAGCGCGCCGATGATCGTGCCGAGCGAGACGAACGTCGCCGTGCCGAGCGCCAGAATCGCGAAGATCGCGAGCGGATTCCCCGTGATGCGAACGTGGAAGACGAACGCCCCGACGGCGACCAGGATGCTCGCCTGGACCGCCAGGAGCACCATCCGGTAGGCGACGAGCGAAGCGAAGAACACCCAAGGCGGGATCGGCGTCAGATAGACCCGGCGCAGCAAATGCTTCTCGCGAAAAGTCGCCAGCATCACGCCGACGCCCCAGAATCCCGAACTGAGCACCTGCGCGCCGATGATGCCCGGCACCAGGAACGAGGAGGCCGACGACGAGGGACCGTTCGCGAACGCGAACGAGAAGAGAACCAGAAAAAACACCGGCATCGCGAGCGTCCAGAACATCATCTCGCCGTCGCGCAAAAAGTACCAGCGGAAGTGCATCTGCGTCTGGACCAGGAACATCCGCAGCAGTTTCATCCGCTCTCTCCGATCTTCTCGCCGGTGATCGCGATGAACGCATCCTCGAGCTCGGGCCGGTGCATGTCGAGCGAGGTGATCCGCGCCTGCATCGCGTTGGCCTGGGTCACGACCTCGGCCAGCGCGAGACCGGGCTCGCCCGGCGTGACGAGCAGCCACTCTCCGTTCGTGCGCGTCCAAGTGCCGAGCGACCCCAGCGCGCCGTCCGGGGCGAACCCCTCCGCGCTGATGCACACGCGCGCCGCACCGCCGTACTGCGTCACGAGATTGGCCGGCGTGTCGCTCGCCACGATCTTGCCGCGCTGCACGACGCAGATCCGGTCGCACAAGCGCTCCGCTTCTTCGATGTAGTGCGTCGTCAGCACGATCGTCTTGCCGGCTGCGCGCAAGGCCTCGACCTCGGCCCATAGGATGCGGCGCCCGAAGGCATCCATCCCCGCCGTCGGCTCGTCGAGGAAGAGCACTTCGGGATCGTGCTGCAGGGCTAACGCGAGCGCGAGCCGCTGCTGCTCGCCGCCGGACATCTGCGCGATCTGCCGGTCGGCTTTTCCCTCGAGCCCGACGCGCCGGATCATCTCCTCGGTGCGCGGCGCGATGTCGTAATACGCGGCGTACAGCTCGAGCAGTTCGCCCACGGCGGCTTTATCGGGAAGAGAAGTCGCCTGCAGCTGCACGCCGATCCGCGGGCGCAGCCGCGCGAGCTGAGCCTTGTCGCCGGGATCGAGCCCGAGCACGCGGATCGATCCGGAGGTGAGCTTGCTCAGGCCGATGCAGCATTCCAAGGTCGTGGTCTTTCCGGCGCCGTTGCGTCCCAAGAGCCCGAAGATCGTGCCGCGCGGAACCGTGAAGCTGACGCCGGCGACAGCCTCTACGTTCCCATAGCGTTTGACCAAGCGCTCGACGACGATCGCATCCACGCTACGGTTGGACCGTGCCGGCCGGCGAAAGTTTGCAAGTTCGCGCCGCGCGGCCGCGCCGTTCGACCGAACCTAAAGCTCATTCCGGCACTTCGGCGCGACGGCGGTGACGAAGTTGGAGGGAGACGAAGTGAAGGCGTATCCCGCCGAGCGCAGCCCCGCGCCGATCCGCGCGACCGCATCCGGAGCGACGCTGGAATACACGTGGACGCCGGAGCGGTCGTCGAATTGCGAGGCGCCCGAGCGGCCGGCGTCGCCGAAGATGCGGTGGATCTTCTGCAACGCTGCGTAGCTCGCGCGTTCGAAGGGCAGCACCGTTTCCAGCCGGACGCGCCGCTCGCCGGGCCCGGCGTCCGTCGCGAGGAATTCGGCGAGCGTCTCCTGCTGGTGCAGTTCCAAGCGCATTTGACGGAGCAGCGGCGGCAGGCCGCGCTCCAGCGCGGGGAGCGGCGCGGTGACGAAGACGTGGTCGTCGTTTTCGAAGGCGACGCCGTCGTTCGCACTCGCCCCCGTCAGCCAGGTGCCGAAACCGAAGCGTTCCGTCACGCGGCCGATCGAGCGCAAGCGCACTTCGTAACGCAGCAGCAGCGCCTGCGGGACCGGCACCGCCGTCGCGGGGCGGCGATCTCCCAAACAGTACGAGTCGGGGCGAGGGTCGCGCGCGACCGGCATCTCCAGCGGCACGTGAACGACGGCCGTGTATTGCCGCTCGGCCGTTTGCGCCGGCAGCGCGCCGGCGATCAGGAAAGCCAGCGCGGCGAACGGCACGGACCTCATGAGTTACCGCAGTGACCGCTCGACTTCGGCGCCACTCGCGAAAGCGAAAGCGCAAGCGGGCCACGGCTCGAGAGCTTCATGGGCGATGACGGGCTCGAACCGCCGACCTTCACCTTGTAAGGGTGCCGCTCTCCCAACTGAGCTAATCGCCCGCGCTCCGCGAGTCGAGCTTGCGTTCGGGAGGCCCGCCTCGGGCCCCTCGAACGCGCGCGCTCGCGAGCGCTTATTGGCTCTTCACCGTCTCCAGCGGCTTCACGCTGCCGCTGACGCGCTTGCCGACCGACGAATCGGAGTTGACCGTGACGATCTGAATCGCGCCCTTGGTGATCTCGCTGTTGATGATCCGGCCCGAGTCGGGATCCTTCAACTGCTTGACCGAGAGGACGTCGAAATACTGTCCGACCTGAACGCCCTTGTTGCTGCCGATGTTGAGAACGATGTCGTCGCCGTCGACCGTCAGGATGCGGCCGCGGATCGACGCAGCCGGCGCCGCGGCCTGGAATTTCGAGGGATCGATGTGGCTGACGATGATCCCGGCCTCGTCGTTGATGAGGTGCCCCATCGTCGAGCTGGTGAACTGCTCGTTCGAATAGCCGCCCGCGCCGAAGGCTCCGCCGCCCGCGCCGCCGCCGAACCCGGTCCACGACGTCCCGCTCTTAGTCTGCTCGTCCGCGAACGACTGCAGGATCACGCCGCTGACCGCGTCGATGACGCGCACTTGCACCTTGAGCGTCACGCGCTCGGTGTGGATGCCGCCCGCGATGCCGCCGATCACGCCGCCGAAGAACGAGCCCGCCGCCGCGCCGGCGTTGCTCCCGCCCGTCTTGTCGAACTGCAGGATGTTGCCGGTGATCAGATAGCGCGCGCCGACGAGGCGTCCGCTCTGGATCAGCGTCGAGGGCGAGACCTCGCCCCCGGTCGAGAGCTGGTGTTCCTGCATGATGTCGGCCAGATGCTTGCGGTCGACGACGTTGAAGTTGCCGCCGTTGACGAGCTGATCGGTGACGAGATCGGACAGCGCGACCCCCGGCTCGAACTGTCCCCACCAGTCGCTCGTCAAGCCTTGCGTGCTGAAATCGAGCACGGCGACCGTTGGCTGGGCCGCCCGGCTCGGATCGGCCCAGACGAGCGCGGTGAGTACGAAAAAGATTGCGGCGACCGCTATCTTTAGCAGCCGGTACCCTTGGGAAAACATGAGGTTCCTCCCACTAGCATAGGTCGCGGAAAGGCGGAAAAGCCCAAGTCGCTTTCGCGCGGCTCCGCCGGAGCACCCGCCGTCGAGCCGCCGCTGCGGGGAG
The DNA here is from genome assembly GCA_963834485.1 of Vulcanimicrobiota bacterium. Lineage (GTDB taxonomy): Bacteria > Vulcanimicrobiota > Vulcanimicrobiia > Vulcanimicrobiales > Vulcanimicrobiaceae > CAWICD01. The sequence continues at coordinate 340,659 of CAWICD010000004.1, read as the reverse complement.
CGGTGCGGCTTGGGTCGCGCTCCGACGCGGCCCGGCCGCGCGGCCTTTCGGTTCCAAATGCCGGTGAACTGCGGACCCGGATCACATTCTGCCGATAACGGAGGATAGATGGTGAACCTGACGCCTCACGGGCTCGACCGGGACCGGCAATATTTCGGCTTCGTCGACGGCCTGCGCGCGCTCGCCATGCTGGCCCTGGCCGGCTACGAGCTCGTCCGGCTCCTGCCCCAGGCCGGCTTACGCCCGGAACTGCTGCGCGCCTCGCAGAGCGGCGCGAACGCGCTCGCCCTCTTCTTCGTCATCTCGGGCTTCGTGCTGGCGCACCCGGCGCTGAACCAATTGCGCCACAAGCGCCGCTTCGACCTCGACCCGACGGTGTACGCGTTCAAGCGGGCCGCGCGGGTTCTCCCGACTTACCTGACGGTGCTCGCGCTGCTCGTCCTCGTTCCGCTCGCGAGCCGCTATTACGGCGTCAACGCGCTCGCCGGGCCGGTCCCGCCCCTCGAGAGCCTGCTGCGGCAAGCGGTCTTCGCGGGCGACGGCCTGGGGAACGACGGGATGTGGACGCTCGGCGTCACGGTGCGCTTGTACCTGCTCTTCCCGCTCCTGCTCGTCCTTTGGACGCGTTCCCGCCTGGCGTTCGTCGGCCTCGCGCTGCTCGCCGCCGGGGCCGACGCGCTGACGCCGGCGCACGGCTGGGCACTCGGCGCGCTCGTGCCGTTCATGCTCGGCATCGTCGCGGCCGACGCGCTGGTCAGCGAGCATTGGCTGGGGAAGTTCGCGTTCGTCTTCGCCGTCGCGGCCGCCATCACGGGTTTCGTGGTCGACCCCTTCCTCGCGCTGCTCCCGGGACCGGCCGGCGCCCCCGTCCCGTTTCCGGAGAATCCCTTCTGGGCGATCGCGTTCGCCGCGCTCGTGCTGTGCGCGGGGCGCGCGCGGCTTTTCGAGCAGGCGCTCGAGTTCGCCCCGCTTCGCCTGCTCGGGAAGATGTCGTACGCGATCTCGCTGACGGTCGTCCCCGCCGTCACCTTCACCGTCCGTCAGCTCGCGACGAGCCCGGCGCCCAGCATCGCGCTGAGCGGCTTCGCCTCGACCCTGGTTTGCGGTTTCGCGCTTTGGCAGATCGTCGACCGCTGGTTCGCGGATCCCAAGCCGCGCTCTCGAGCGGGCCGAGCGCTGGGATCGTTCCTCGACCGCGGTGGCCGCTCGCCGCGCAAGCGCGTGCACGTGCTCGCCGACGGCGACCCCCCCAAGCCCATCACGCGCAGCACCGTCGTCAGCCTGCGGCAGCTCCCCGAGGGACCGAAGGCGCTGTTGGAGTGCACCGCCGACGAAGGCGCTCCGCTCGTGACGATGCGCTCGGGGCTGCAGTCCGACCTCGCCGCCGAGATCCTCGAAGTGCGGCACCGTCTTGCCGAGCACGCCGCGACGCGGTTCGCCGAGGAGGTCGCGGCGCGGCAGCCTCGCGAGCAACTCGGGAGCCCCGTCGCCCGGATCGAGCGCGAGCCGGCCGGAGCGGCCGCCGAACCGGCAGCCGCTGCGGCGATCGAACGTGCGGCGACCGCGAGCGAAGCAGCCGACCCGCTGGCCGCCGCGCTCGGTCACGGCGTGAAGATCCTCGTTCTCTCTCGCAACAAGCCGAAATAGTATCTCGGAGGACATTGATGTTGGAGCACGACCGAAGCGCCACGAGCGACCGCGACGTCCGGGAGCCGAGCGAGGACGCAGCCCGGGCTGCGGCGGAGCGGGATGCCTGCCTGCAGCTGGTCGAGACGTCGCGTGCGCTCATCGAGAGCCGACGGCTGGAACTGCCGGCCGCGGAGGCCGCCGAGAAGGAAGCGCAAAGCGCGGCACGCGCGGCCGTGCGCCGCCGGGCCGACGTCGAACGCCGCCTCAACGAGCTCCTCGAGCAGGCCGATCCGGCGTGCGCGCGCCGGCGCGAAGCCCTCCAGCGAGCCGAGAATTTCCGAGCCGCGTCGGCTTACGCCGCGACGGCTCAGCGCGACGCCTTTCATCGCGGCAATAGCGAGCAAGCCCAGCGCGAGCGGCTCGCCGCCGCCCGGGCGGCTCAGGAAGCCGCCGCCGCCGAGGCGCAAGCCGACGAAGAGCGCGCGCTCGAGGAAAGCCTTGCCGGACCGCGAGCCGAGTTGGAGCGCCTCCTGGAAACGGCGCGGGAGCTGGAGGCGAGTTGCTCCGCCGGCCTTGCCGAAGCCCAGTTGAGGGCCGCCGAAATGCGCAACGCCATCGATCGCGCGGAAGTCGAGCTCGCCGACGCTTCAGCTCGCCTGGAACGCCTCGAACGAGAGCTCGAGCGCCGGCGTGAAGAGCCCAAGCCGCTCCGCTCGGCAATCGAATCGCCGCCGCTCGCCACGCCCGCGTCCCAGCCTGAAGCGTACGCCGCGGCGCCCCCAAGCACGGACGTACCGCTCGCGCACGTTCTGCGCGGCCTTTTTCAGACGGTCAGAGGAGCCATCTCCGGCCTGCGGCTTCCCAAGGCTTCCTGACCGCCGCCAGCCGGCGGCTGAAGCAGCGCTCCCCTACGCGCGCAGGGCGAGAACGGCCGAACGCGCCGGGACCGAGAAGGCGAACTCGCACGCGCGGCCCGTCTCCGAACTCACGCCGATCTCGCCGCCGCAGTCGTCGACGATGCGCCGGCGAATCGCCGCCAGCCCCAAACCGAGCTCGCGCTCCGCAGCCGCGTGCTCCGCCGTGGAGAAGCCGGGCAGGAAGATCAGCCCGGCGATCGCCGCATCGTCGTAGGTTTCAGCGCGCTTGGCGTCGAGGATGCCGCGCTGGATCGCCAAGGCCCGCAAGGCCGCGGGGTCGAGACCGCGTCCGTCGTCGCGGAAGAGGAAGCCGAACGAGCCGGCCGGCGCGTCGGGGATGGCGCGCAGCTCGATGGTTCCCTGACGCGGCTTTCCGGCCGCGACGCGCGCTTCGGGCTCTTCGATGCCGTGCTCGATCGCGTTGCGCGTCAGCTCGAGGAGAACGTCCCGGACGGCGAGCCGGCGGTCGAGGGGCAGCGCGCGCGAATCGAACTCGTCCGCCTCGGCGCGAACCTCTTTCCCGGACTTGAGGGCAAGCTCTTCGGTGAGGGCGACGACGAGCTTGGCCAGGTCGTCGCCGGATTCGCTGCGGATGCGGACGGAACGCTCGATGCCCTCGAGCCTCGCGCGCGTCGTCTGCAGGTCGCAAAGGACGCCGCGCAGTCCGGCGAGTGCCGTGACCGCGGCCAAGAACTCCTGGCCGCCGATCGCAGCGCGCCTCGCGTAGTCGGCGAACATCGCTTCGACCTCGGCCGCCTTCTGCTGCACGACTGCAAGCCCCGCCAGGGCGGCTGCGTCCTTGACCTTGGCGACGCGCTCGACCACTAGGGCGAAGCGCTGGCGCAGCAAGTCGCCGCGCTCGCTCGATTCGGCCCCGGCGAAATCCGATGCGGACAGCGCCTGATCGATCGTGAAGAACTCGTCCGAGACGAGTTCGAGGAAGCTTTCGGCGCTGCCCGGCTCGAGGCGCAGCACGTCGACCAGACGCTCGAAAAGCGCGACTTTACGCCGCTCGGCCCGCAGGGCGGCCCGCTCTTGCACCACAGTCGCCGAAACGTCCTGGATCGAAACGAGCGCGCGCGCGACCGTTCCGTTCTGAACGACGCGCTTGAAGGCGAAGCTTAGAAACGACGGTTCGGACGAACGTCCGTCTTCGCTCGCCAAGGTCTCGACCCGGCGCAGCGGATTGGCTTCTTCGAGAGCGCGCTCGTCCTTGCCCGGGTCGAAGAGCGACGGCAGATACTGCCGCGCCGCCTCGCAGCGCTCCGCGGGAAGCACTCGCTGGAGGACGTCGAGCAGATCCTGATGGCCGAGCTCGCGCCCGTGGAAAACGCTCTCGAGGGCGTTGGTGTAACGGCCCAGGACCGTGAGCGACGAATCGATCAGCAGCAGGTGCGCGTTCACGGCTCCGAGCGCCGCCTCCGCTTCGCCGAGGGCCGTCGCGAGCGCTTCGCAGCGCCGGCCCAAGTCCTCGTTCCCCAGTTCCAGTTCGCGCTTCTGCGTCAGCGCGCGCGCCCGTTCGTCGACGATTCTCCAAGCGACGCTGCCCCCAAAAAGAGCGAGACCCGCCACGGCGGCGCCGACGACGTACCACAGCGAATCGGCGGGAATGTCCAGCGCCACGCGTATCTTCTGGAAAACCGTATAGAGCGCCGCCGCGAGCACGACTGCGCCGAGCGGCGGAACCGTGAGATACAGCAATTTACGGCCGCTCGGGCGAGCGGCGATTCGACCAACGAGTGCGAGGTTCATCACTTCCTCATATCGGCACGTGTGCGGGATGGATTGACCCGGCCGGACCCCGCGTAGGGGCGGCCCCGGCGATCACGTTCCCCGGCGCGACGCGCCTCTCGCTGCGGTCGGACGGACCGGTTGCTGATGGAAGCAGAGAGTATCTCTGGTCATCAGCGGGCTGGCCAGGATTCCGGCGACAGCCAGGGCGAGCGTTACACTGATCGCGTGATCCACGACATTCCAATCCCCGCGTGACGACTTGGTCTTGTTCGCGATATCGGCAAACGTAAAGGGAACTTTACGGAGAGCGGGGGCGCACGAGCTCGCGACGATGTTGAGCAGAAACGTACGTACGTACGTTCGCATCGCCTTGCAGCGAAGGTGGCGCCGACGGCGACGCGACGAAGGAGCGGCCGCCCTCGTGGGCGCCGAGCTCGGATGCGCCGAGCCGGCGCAACCGTGTGCCGCGGCAAAGCCGAGCGCCCGAGCCCCGTTCCGCGTCCACCGGAAGCCTCGGCCGTCGACCGCAGAGCGCACGGGCGCGAGCGAAGTTTCGCTCAGCCTGCCCTTCGCGGCGGCTCTGCCTGCCGGGCCGCGCTCGGGCGTTCGTCAGGAGATGTTGAAGACGTGCTCTCCGACGTAGTTCTCGCCGAGATATCGCACGATGCGCCCGAAGGCTTTCGTGGCCCTCGCCGCCAGCTTCTCGGCATCTTCGAAGATCAGTTGGTTGACGGCTAACGGGCTATCGATCTTCAAAGCGATGGAAAGCTGCTCGATCAATTCGTCTTCGAGCACGTTGCCGCTCTGTATTCTCGAGGTGACGTCGTAAAGCATATTCGCCTCGGGGGTGTTCCTGTAGCTACGTTATCGTCTGCTTCGCGGCAACATAATAAGCGATTCCCGAGGAATATGCAGCCCCTCGAAGCAAAAAGGGAATTTCTTTCGGCTTTCAGCCAAAGCCGGCGACCGGCGGCGGTAAAATCTTTCGCCGCGCCCCCTGCTTGCGCGCGAACGGAACCGTCCGATCCCTTTTCGCTTATCTTAAAAAAAGCGTTAAACGATTAACTTCCATATCATCGTCCGCAACTCGCCGCGCATGCCGCGCCGTCCCCGGCGGCACCGCGACGCGGCTCCCGCCTATCGTCAAGCGCGTGCCAGCAAAGCGCAAGCGTCGTCGGCTGGGACCGGCTCGGAAAAGAGGCGGCCCTGCGCTTCGCCGCATCCGAGCTTGGAGAGCGCTGCGCACTGATCCTCCGTCTCGACTCCCTCGGCGATGCATTTCAATCCGAGACTCCGCGCGAGCGCCGCCATCGCCCGAACGACCGCGACGTTCCTCCCGCCGCTCCCTAAGTCGCTCATGAACGACTCGCCGATCTTGAGCGCGCTGAGCGGCAGTTGGCTCAAGTAGATGAACGACGAATGGCCGGTGCCGAAGTCGTCGAGCTGAAGGTCGAGCCCCGCTGCCCGGATCTCTTTGAGGAGGGCGACGAAGCGGTCGGAGTTCTCCACCGTCAGAGCTTCGGCGATTTCGACGGCAACCGCTTGCGGGGGCAACGCCGCCTTCGTCAGGACCTCATGCAGTTCTGCGGCGAGATTGGGACGCTCGAACTCCCTCGCCGAGAGATTCAAGCTCATCGTCAGATGCCCGTCGAACTCGCGTCGCCAAATACTCAACTGCCGTGCGGCTTCCGTAAGGGCCCAGCGGTCGATCCCGACGATCAGTCCGGTTTCCTCTGCCTTCGCTCGAAAGTCAGCCGGCAAAAGAAGGCCCCGCTGCGGGTGCTGCCATCGCACGAGCGCTTCGAATCCGTTGATTTTCCTGTTGCCGACGGCGACGATCGGCTGGTAGAAAATGCGCATCTCGCCGCGCTCGAGCGCCTCGCGCAGATCCTTGTTGAGTTGCAGAGCCTCCCTGGCTCGCACCCGCATCCCGTCGTGAAACACGGCGTAGCGGGCACGGCCCTTCGACTTCGCCTCGTACATCGCCAGATCGGCGTTTTCGAGGATACGGTCCGCGCTCGAAGTCAGCGCTTCGTGGTTCGAAACGACCGCGATGCCGATGCTCGCGCTCGTCGAGAGCTCGTCCCCCTCGATCGTGAACGGCGCGCGAAAGCTCTCGAGGATGCGTTCGGCCGTCACGATCGCGTCTGAAGTGCCGTTGATGTCCTCGAGCAGGATGGCGAACTCGTCGCCGCCGCAACGCGCGAGAACGTCCTCCGTCCGGATCGCTCGCTCGAGCCGGTTCGCCGCTTGCACCAAAAGTCGATCGGCGAGAACGTGGCCGACGCTGTCGTTCACCGCTTTGAACCGGTCCAAGTCGAGAAAGAGGACCGCAAACGTGCTCCGCGGGCGACGCTCGGAGCGAGCGGCGGCGCGGGCCAGATATTCGCGGAAAAGCGGCTTGTTCGCCAGCCCGGTGAGATCGTCGTGGAGAGATGCGTGCTGCGTTTCTTCGACGAGGACGCGAAGCCTCTGCTCGCTCTCGCGCAACGCGGCAGTGGCGAGATATCGCTCCCTGAGGTCGCGGACGATTTTCGTGAAGCCCAGGCAGGCTCCGCGCTCGTCGTAGAGCGGCTGTGCGGTGTTCATCCCCCAAAAGCGCGAGCCGTCCTTGCGAACGTGCCAGCGATCGTGCCCCGCCTTGGGGCCGCGCAGGGCGTCCGCGAGCTCGCGCTCGGGTTCACCTGCCGCGACGTCCTCAGGCGTGAAGAGCAGCCTGAAGTGCCGGCCAATGATCTCGCCTCCGGAATAGCCGAAAAGTCCTTGCGCGCCAAGGTTCCAGCGCACGATCGCGCCCGCCGGGTTGACCACGAAAATCGCGTATTCGGAGAGCCCCTCGACGAGCAGATGATCGAGCGCGCTGTCGCCTATACCCTGGAACTCTGTTTTCTCAGCCATCCAAACCGACCGGGCCGATCCCGCAACGCGGCCCTCCATCGATATCATGCTCCCGGTCGGCCGCCCATGTCTGTACGCATCCGCTCCGAGCATCTGCCTCTGGCGGCAGGGCGAGCGCGCGGGACGTTCTTCAGCCGAGCGGCGACGCCGGGCCTCGCTACGCTGAAATTCCCCGCCTCGCCATTGGCTGAGGAAGCGCGGGCGCCGGGCTCGAAGTTTCCGGCGAAGTGGAGGGCGTCATGAGGCTGAACGCACGTAGACTGCTGAGCGTTGCTGCATTGGCCGTCGGGCTTGCGCTCGCGCAGGTCGGCGCGGCCCAGGCCTACACGCTCGCCGGGACGTGGCAGGGAAGCCTGATGCTCGGCTCGATCCCTTGCGCCGTGCAGACCGTGTACGTTCCAACCGGCACGTACAGCGAGTTGATGCGCTGCGGCGCAACCATGACGCGGCAGGCCGGCACCTACGTTTTACGCGGCAATCTACTCTTACGCAGCGTCGAGAGTTGGGATCCGAGGACGCAGTGGATCGTCGACCTCTGCCCTGGGGACTCGTCGCGTCCGGGCTGCGGGCACTGGCAGCAGCTCTCGAAACCGCCCGGCGGCACGTATGCGTTGACGTTCGTCGACGCCGGTACCGTGAGCTTGCGCGACGTCAACTTCGGGGGCCAGATCGTGATGCGCCGAGTCCGCTAGCACCGCTTCCGCGAGGACGCGACCGCCGGTCCGCTCGTGATAGTGGTATTTCGTTGATGTTTTCTCGACGTGAATGCCGGCTCACCGGCTGTCGGCCTCGAGTCGGCAGCGACGCCCAGAGGATGCGCGTGGCGATCCGCGTGGCGATCCGCGTGGCGATCCGCGCAGCGGCCACGCGGCGCTTTCGGAAACGAAAAAACCCCGTCGTCACAGGGTTTTCATGGTAGCGCCAACGGGAGTCGAATCCGTGCGCGCTCATTCCGTCCAGGTCCGTCTCGTCCCGCGAAGCCCCGTGCTGTAAGGGTTTCCGGCGCGTCGGCACCCCGGTTCGTACCGTCTAATTCCGTCGCGTGGCACGGATTCGGTGCCACAACGGTGCCACAACGGGCGGCAGCCGCCGCTCGGCGGGCGCGCTCCTCGCGTCGACCGTCCCCGCGCTAGCCGATCCGGTCGACTATCTCGCCCTCGCGATGGTCGATCGGGTCCGGCTCGGCGCGATCGTGACCGATCTGCCGATGACCGCGACCCTCCACGCGGTGCTAAACTGCCTCGCACAGAGCGCGTAGGCAGCGGACGTTCCGTGGCGCCGAGGATGGGATTGATGATCGCGCGCACGCAACTGAGCGCGCCTGCCCACGACTGGGCCGACTTTTCGAGTGTTCTGCGATCGGCACGGGCTCGCAGCACTCCCGCCTCACCCAAACCGCTGCCCTCGAACTGAAGAATACCCCGAGACGCGGCGCTCTTGAAAGACATGCGGGCTGTTCCGTCCGGGCACGAAGAGATCCCTTACGCGCTCATAGCTCGGACGCCGGGCCGTCCCAGTCACGCGTGATGACGTATTGGATGAGCAAATCAGCTTTGCTTACGTTGCGTCCTGGAAACAGCACTCATTACCGCACCCGTAGTGCCGGCCGGTGGGCCTTCGGGGAAGGCGCCGAACTTGTCAGCGTAGACCGAATATGGTATATTTGTTGCATGCAAGGCTGCGAACCCGACCTCATAACGCAGTTGCGAAGGCAGACAAAAGGCAAGGAGCAACGTGGCGCGGAGTAGCGGTGGGTCAGTGGCGCCCGGAGGCCGGAGTGTCTTCCCCGATATCGAGCTTGAACATCCCGCGGAAGCGCTCGCGAAAGCGCGCATCGTGGAGACGATTGCCTATCTGATAGATCGCAGGAACTTAAGTCAACAAGAAGCGGGACAACTCGTCCGACTGACTCAGCCGCAAGTCTCAAGGCTGATGCGCAGGGATACACGAGAGTTTTCCTACGAGCGCCTTATACGAGTCTTGAACGCCTTGGGGCAAGACGTTGAGATCGCGATTCGCGCTACGCGCTCCCCAACCAGGCGTGGCAAAGTATTGGTTTCGGCGATGGCAAAAGCACGCAGTTTGAACTGAGGGATAAAGTTACGTTAAGTAAAGACGTTTTCGTGGGAGCGCAAGCTGCAGCCGACGCCCTGTTGCAAGCGGTGGAGCGCAAATTCCCTCTCGGTCTGCTGCTGGGCCAGGATTTCTATGCCTCAGTTGAGGCTGGCGATCGCGTTCGGAATCTGGCATTCGAGCGAATTAAAGCCCCCGATAATTCGGCCGGAGGATGGCCTGCCTTACTTTCGCAGGGTGAACTGCCGCAAGACTTCTATGAATGGTTGGCAGAGCGGTTCAATCGACGCCCTAAGCCAGAGCTTTTCGAAACGATTACTAAGATCCCGTGGAGTATCCTTGTGACCTCCGGGATAGATCCGACGATTCGCGCAGACTTCTCGATGGGATTGCGGGAGCCCCACCCGGTCCTTACTGGTCGCGATATCCCGGCGGCAGCGCGGAGCACTTCCAGACCACCCATCTACTTTCTCTATGGGCAGGCTGGGAGCGGAGATCCAAAAACATCGCCCCCCCGGACCTACAGAGATCTACGGCTCCGGCAGACGCATGACGCGGGGCCGATGATCCATACGCTTCCAGATGCCCTCACGCCCTTGGGTTACTTGTTTATTGATGGCTACTCTGTGGGTCGCGATTGGTTAACATTAGATGCCCTCTTTTCAATTATCGAAAGCTTGCCGCCGAATCACGTCTTCTGGTTCGATGCTCCAAGGGCTGACGAGCTGCCGCAAGAAGTCAAGGGCACCGTCCGCAGCCGTGGAGTCGTCCTGATACCCGACCGGCTCATGCGCGTGCTTGCTGAACTCGCGTCGTCTGGTTTTCCCCTAGACGAGCTCGCAGCCACAATCGCACAGAACAATGTCGTCTCGCTGCGTGGGGGCGAGAGAAGATCTTTTGTCCCTCCACCGGAACTACGCGTGGCGATCGATCCAATTGCATCTATTGTCGATGACTCATGGAATTCGTTCCTCGCGCCGCTATCTGCGGAACAAGACTACAACGCTTTTAGGCGCTTCCATGGGAACTTCGGCGGACCTAAGTTTCTGGTCGAGGGGGTTCGTCGCGGATATGCAATTAGACGTGATTTCGAGCGTCAACTGCGAGAGATTGTTTCCAGGCGCATTGAGTCAAAAACGGCGGAGAATAATGTCATACTCGTGGCAGGCCAATCTGGGTCTGGCAAGAGCATCGCCATGGCACGGCTCGTCCACGAGGTAAGCCTCCTCGGAAGCGTCGCTGTTCTGTATTCGTCCACGCGTGTGCCGTCGGGCGTCGATGTGGACGCCTTTTGCTATTTGGCCGAACGATCTGGAGCCCTAGCGACAGTAATAGTTTGTGATTGTAACGCTTCTGTAGATCGCTACCGCGAACTTCTCGACAGCCTTCGTAGTAGGGCGCGCAAGGTGCTTATAATCGGTACAACCTATCGCATCGCCGGGACCGACCAAAGTCGTCGGTCAACGGTCGAAGCTGCTGCGACGCTTTCCCCAAATGAGCAAGTCGATTTGCTCGCACTTTTCTCCAAATATGGAAGTGGAGCGCCGGTATTAACTGGTGCAGAAAGTAACGTCCTACTGGCACACTTGTACAGAGCACTCCCCGCTAGCCGCCCGCAGCTCGTGGCGGGATTGAATAGGGAGGCGCGCTCCGCAGAAGCCCTTGTGCGTGAACGTGGGAGCATTACGCGCGTCCGTGTAATTCCAAGGACGGCTCTCGCCGAGCAACTTATTGCCGCAAAGTTGGTGCCCGAGGACTCTCCACTGCTTGAGCGCTTGGAAACTGATCCGCTAGCGAACGCAGAGGACGCTGCTGGCCAACTGATTGACTTTGTCATGCTGTGCGGTCGTCTCGGCTGCTTTATCCCATTAACGCTCTTGATGAGGGCGCTGTCGCATTTCACTCACGCTGACGATTACGTGGCCCTTGGCCGCTTGCTCGACGACATCGATCTCATACGGATTCGAGAATCTGGGAATGAGGGCGAAGACCTGCTAGTATCGCCGCGGCTGGCACTCGAAGCCGAACTGATCTGCAAGCGCCGTTTAGGCGAACCGCGAGCTCACGGGCAGTTGGTTATCGCGTTGATTCGGGCGGCTAATCTTGCATGGGATGCAGGTGGGAGCGAGCGGCGGTTCGTTATAGAACTACTTCGACGACTTGGCCCCGATGGTCCGCTGCGGGCCGAGTTCGCCGACTCGTATCTTGACATAGCGCGAACGCTAACGGAATTACGCGAGGAACGTAATCTGGTCGACCCGAGCCTAGTGTTACAGGAGTCTGGCCTGTTGCGGAGCGCTGTCCAGCACACGGGTCTCGGGCCGACGCAAAATATTAACCTTCTGCTCAAAGCCGCTGAGGCCGTCGATGCAGCATTGGATGAAATCGACTCGCCAACAGGCCGCACATATCGCCAGGCTCGCGTGAACCTTCTAGTTGAGCAGGCTACAGTTTATGGCTTCTTGGCCGTTCAACGCGCAAGGCTGGGTGAACCTACGCCTGACATCTGGCAGGCGTATGAGGCCGGGAGGGCGCTCGCAAAGCACGCAAGTGGGCTCACTTCCGACGAACATCCACGAGACGTGCGGCTATGGATGCCAGAGCGGCTACTTCGTGAAGCAACCCTGCCGAACCGGTTCCGCTACGAGTTAAAGGCGGACGCTGAGGAGGCTATTGACGCAACTCAGCGCAGTTCGCTGTCTCCTGAACGTCTTGACAGGTTCCTCGAGCGCCAACAGAGCATAGGGTACGCTACTGGGGACCTAACGCTTTCCGAAAGTGCGTTCAAAGAGTTGGATTCTTTGGGGTCCACAACCGGATACTATCTAAGGACGCGAGAAATTGGCGGGAAGCTTTCAGACCTAGCCGGCGGAGACGCTGCTGTCGCACAGGCACGGGCTTCCGCGGCGATTGCGTTCCTGATTGATCATTTCGACAGAATTAAACGCGATTCTCGCTGTCTGCGTTACCTTTTGTCGTGCAAGTGGTTTGTTGCCACGAACACACCGCTTTTTGTCGGTGAGCGACAACCCGTGCCGGTTGAGAGCTCAGATCGTCAAGGTCTCCTGCATCTCGTACAGTCAATTAACGAACTCGAAGGGTACGGCGACAACCTCTTCATCTATCTGGAGGCCACTTTGCACTGGCTTCAGCGTCATGTGCCGCGTTCGAAGGAGCTCTGGAATGAGCTTAGTCGTAGTAGCGAGTACGTAGATCGCCGGCGGCTTGTTCGCCGGCATATCCTAGTTGGCTCAGACCGAAAACCAGCTATCTTCAGCGGACGTGTAGAGTCACGCGGCCTAGGCGAGTACTATACTGTGCGCGTTGAGGAGCTAGGGCAAACGGCGACGCTGCGCGACCGCGATTTCCCTAGCTATGAGATTACGTCCGGTACTTGGGTGCCCCGCTTTTCAATTGCTTTTAGTTTTCTCGGCCCGATCGCCGAGCCTCCAAGGCAATGAGTGCGTTACCGTGCGACGCTTTGAAAGAAATCTACAACGACCTCCAGGCGAGAATCAACGCTCTCGTTCCTGCTGCGCTAGCTGACAATAGCCTTACGCTTCCAGAGACCATGGATGGCGAAGGCGCCTTCCTTCGGCTCCTCGCATGGTCTTATGCGACAGTGTTCGAGACGGGCAGACTCACGGTTGGCTTTCTTCTCGACCGCACATATGGTGCGGTTGCTTTCGATGCGCTCGCGAGGTGTCGGTCAATTCGCGAAGGGATTGATAGCCTTCGGAAGCTTGCCTTTCATAGCCTTGACCTGGGAACCCATCGCGCAGTCGCCGCAGCAGGCAACGCCGCAGCTTGGTACGTCGAGGCGTGCGGCGAGCACGAGCCGCGATCCGCGGAACATTGGTCGTCTTGCTGCCAGCATTTAATAAGCGAAATGATGTATCTGCTTCAGACAGCTTTAGCAGCACTAGCAACTATCGTGGCTGACGTTGATTCTGCCGCAATTATCAATGTGCTTCGCGACCGCATTCGCAGGGAGTGGCTGCCGCATGAGTTTGATGAGATTGCAAATAAGGCAGCGACCCGACTTGGCGCAGCGGTGGATGGCCGAAAACTTCGGGAACGCCGTCTGTCAGCGTGGAGAAATGTTATCGCATTGCTACCAGATAATGCTGACGTTCGTAGAGAGATAACGTGTGTAATTGAATCCGACATCCTTGAGTTTGGAGGTATGGGACGTTCCCAGCTCACGGGGGCGGAGTGGATGGAGGAACTCGGAATCAAAGAGGGGCCCGATGTCGGACGTGCGGTTGGGATTGCGAAGCACCTCGCTTCCGAAGGGGTCAGTGATCGAGCTGAAGTGATCCGTATCGTACGAGAAGAGATCCGGGGAAGAATAACGCGAGACATTGACACTAAGACCTGCCATGGGTAGCAATACTAGGGAGCGGAACTCAGCGACCTCGTTGGGCCGATAGCATCATAGCGCTGAGATTTCACGACCTGGATGTGCAAACACGCCCGAGGCCCGGCGCAGCATCCAGTGGAACGGAGCATACTAGGAACTAGGGCAGTACGCCGAATCGTTCCGCGAGGTCGCGCAGCTCGGGCCGTGGCCGCACGCCGGACAGCTGGAACAGATCGCGGGCGACGGCGCGGCCGACGTAGTGGACGCGGGCTTCCTCTGGCGCGATGCGCTCGGCTTCTTGAAGCGCGTGGAGGGCTTCGCCGATCTGCCGCCGCATCGCATGGGCCTGCGCCAAGTCCAGGAGATACCGGGCCTGCCGTTCGGGTGAAAGGTTCGTTGGCCTGACCTGCTGGCCTAACTCGATGGCCCGCCCGGCGTCGCCGAGTTCGACGGCGACGCTGATTTCGTGAATGGCGACGTTGGTAGGACCGAACTCGGTGCCGTAGTCGTCGCGGTCCTCGCCGAGTTGCTCGGCGATGTTCCGGGCCGCGTCCAGGTGGTCGTGGGCTTCGCTGCGCTGGTTGTCTCGCGCGGCGGCAACGGCCAGGATGAGATGAGACGCCCCATAAAGCGAAAGTACCTCCGGCCGTGGGTCTGAGGTGACCTTCGGCTGCAAGGCAGCGGCGGTGCTCGTAGCCACGTGGTGGGCCTGGTCGATCTGGCCCAAGGCCAGGAACACGTGCGCCATGCGGAACATGCTGGCCGCGACGGCCAGCGGTGACCCGGCCGCTTCGGCGCAGAACCCGGCCCTGTCGGCCGCTATCCAGGCTGTGTCCGTTTCGCCGACCTTGACCATCAAGGCAGCCACCGCTTGGTAGGTGTCGCCGAGCAGCTCTCGTGCCTCGGCCTGGACCTCTTCGCTGTCCGCTGTGCGGACGGCGGTCTCCAGGCCGGGGATGAGCGCGGCCAGGATGGGCGCCACCTCACCGTAGCGGCTAGCGTGGACGAGCTCCCAGACGCCGGCGTGCTGGCGGCGCAAGGTCTCCATCTGTTGTGCGGGCGCGGTGAGCGTGGCCGTTCCTAGTACCGCGGCGATCGCGGGATGCCCGGTCAAGGCGAGTCGGATGGCGTCGAGGGCCTCCGGCCGCTCATCGGCATCCCGCACCTCTTCGTTGCCTCGGAGCTCGGCGACCGAGACGCTGAGCACGTCGGCGACTCGCTGGAGAACCGACATCCGGTCGACAGGCCGGACGCCGCGCTCGACCTGCGATACCCAGCTTTCCGACCGGCCGACCAGCCCAGCGAACTCGACCTGGGACAGTCCCAGCCGCTTTCGGTGGTAGGCGATCCGCTCGCCGACCAGCTGGTCATTAGCCATCGGGGCCGGCCGGCCGCGCCTGCGCCGTCGTCGGGGTCTTGCCGTCAGCGAGGGCGAGGAAGTCCACTTCCTTAGCCTCGAGCAGCGCCTCGCGCTTGGCGAGGAATCGGCGAGTATGCGCACTCTGCTCGTGCGCCCCGAAAGCGCCCCGGTCCTGATACAGCTCGTAGAAGATCCGCTGGCGTGGCTGGCCTTGCACCGTGTGGCAGGCGTAGATCAGGGTGCCGGGCTCCTGGTCGCGGATGCCTGCGGCCGTCTCGGCCACCAGCGCATCAAATTCTGCCTCGGCGCCTGGGCGTACCGTGAAGCGCACGACGAGCGCGAACGGCCTGGCGTCTTGTGGCATCTCAACCTCCTGTCCTCGCAGCTCATCGACGTTTCGCCGGTATTTCGTCGATGTTTCGTGCACGTGAATTCCAGCTTACAGGTTCCGCACGCCGAGTGCTAGAGTGCGACAGTCACATTTTTATTACCAGTAAGCCTTGACTGGCGCTTCCCCGGACCGCATAATACTACCAGCCGCACAAATAGTGCTACCTGACGCAAACCAGTCCGATGGAGGCCCGATGGCTCCTCAAGGTCCCGTCGCAGGGGAGTCCCCGACGGCGTTCCGCATCCGACCCGCGCGCAGCAAGGAAATTCGAGATGGTGCGGGGCTTCGACTTGGTCGAGGTCGGTTACAGCGCGGTCGTCGCGCTGCGAAGGCTGCCCGAGGACATGCTGACTTTCTGCAGTCAGCACGGGCTGTAGACCAGCAAGCGTTAGTGCGCTGCGATCAGATTTTCGAATCCCCGAGCGCGAGCGTCGCCGTGTGCGTCTGCGCGTATCCTGGTCCAACTCTCTCAAGCTACGCGATTATTATCCCGGTCGGTCCACCAGGGAAAACGAGATGCGATATCGTGGCTCGGTCTCGCCCGGAAGGACGACTTCTTCTACGAGATCCTGGGCGACGAGTTCCGCCAGCGCTTCGTGCCAGCGCGCAAGCTCCGAATGATCCGTTTCCATCGATGCTCCCCTTTCGGAAGCCAAGTGTAGCATCGTGATTTAAGTGCAGCGTTAGCCGAGCGATACCAACAACTTTTTTTCTGGCCGTGATCGACGCGAAGGCTGGCAACGCGGCGCCCCCTCATTCGGCCGTCGCGCTGATCTTACGCACCGGCGGCGCGGCCACTACGGTCTTCGATCGCTATCGCAAGCCTCACGGAGGAACAGCACATGTCGAAGTCTCTCGGTTACTTTGGAGCGGTTGCGGCTGAATTGATCGTCTTGACGCAAGCGGAGCTGGAGGCTTTCGCAGAAGGCGTCATTGCCAAAGCGCGTGTGGAGAAGGACCCGAGAACGCCGGCGAACTTGGATGTCGGTGTCGTCATCGTTACGGGACCGTTGACGGTGAGCGTAGACGCCTATGAGGCGCACATCGAGGGGCGCCGTCTTCCCCTGAAGCCAAAGGAATTCACGCTGCTCAACGTTCTCGCACAGAACACCGGCAAGGTGGTGGCGCGCCGACGCCTGCTCGAGCTCGGTTGGCCCAATTGCGAGAATCTCGAAAGCGACCGCACACTCGACGTTCACATACGGCGGCTTCGGCTGAAGTTGGGAAGAAACGCTGATCTTATCGAGACGATTCGCGGAGTGGGCTACAAGCTGGTCAAGCTCCCACCGGCAAATGGAGACGTTGCGTAAATCGCTTGCGCAATTCGAAGGAAAATGGAGCGCTCAAGAGTGACGAGCATCGCTCGGCGCTTGTGACGAGTGGTCCATGCGATTAATCGGTGGTGGCGTGCAAGGATGTCGACGCAAGCGTTCGGCGCCGAAGGGATGACGATCGAGCGGGAGGGTGCCATGGCCGATTCGGCAACGGTCGCCGACTTGAACGCCAGTATCGAGCGACGTCAGAGCGAGCGAGATCGTGCGACCAACACGCTCCGACGACTCGCCGACACCAAGGGGCGGAGGAGCTGAAGCGCGAGCTATGAGCTTCTCCGTCGACCGGACTACGACGCTCGGAACGCGGCACCTCGCCTCCGTGGACCCGCCGCTACGCTTCCTAGACCGTCGCCATCAACCATTCGTACCCGTCTACACTGAGCTCTCGCGCAGCGGCCCAGACCGCAAGGGAAGGATCGGCTCTGAGCTCTCGCCGGCGGCCGCCTACTTCTACAGCGTCATCATTAGCCGCCAAGGTTTGGCCACCGACGGCCGCCGCGTGACCCAGTCGGAACGTGAGGGGCAGACGCCCTTCCGGCCGCACAACCTCAGCGCCGGCGACTTCGTGGCAGACTACGGTTGGACGTACGAGACCATACAGGGCCTCGCAAAGGAGTGCGCTCGGCCCCACCCATGCTGGCACTGCGGACGAGCTCATGCCTTGATCCGAGTTGCGCACACTCGAGGCCGCCGCAACCGCTACATCATCCTCCGCTGCCAGGACCTGCGCGACGAAGAATGCCTGCCACTCGCGATGATTCGGCGGCCCAAGCGCGTCCCGACGGGAGCCGCCGCCGCCATGCGCGCTGTGCAGATGAAGGAGCTGCAAACAACATTAACGTTCGAAGAGGCAGTCGGAGAGCCGGGAACTGTCCGACATAGTCGGTCACTTCCGGACGCCGAGACCTCGCAAACCGTCCGACGTTGTCGGACGGTTCCGAGCGTGGACGACATCCCGCCGGAGAGTGACTTCGAGGCAAGGCTGATGATCCTCAAGGGAATCGTGAGGCTCAACGACGTCACAGTCGCGCCTGAGGTCCTACGGGTGATCGCGAGCGAACTGCAGGTCACCGGAGCCGCTGAGCTCGAGAGGGCCCTGATAGGCGCCGTCGTCGCCGCGTCAATCCAACAGACCCCCATCACCGCGACCCTCGTCGTCGAGACGCTCGCAAGACAAGCGACCTCCGAGCAGCATGTGTCCGATGGTCCGCTTCAGTCGGACGCTGCCACCTCAAAGCCGATCGAGAACGTCGGACCGTCCAGCGTGAATCAACCCGTCCAACCAACCGACGATGTCGGACGGTTCGTGCAGTCGGCATCCTCGAAACTGACCGACACTGTCGGTCAGTTGTCTCAAACAGCCCATGTATCCGAAGTCCGAACGTGGGCGACGGACCGTGTCCTTGAGCTTGCGCGACGAAGCGAACCTGGGGCGACTCTTGGCCAGGCGGCAAAGATCTGCGATGAGTTCTACCGGAGGTGCCTGGAACACGTTGGCGGTGACGTCCGGGCTGCCGAGAGTGAACTCCAACGCATCGTTACCGACCCGCGCTTCTGCGGCACGCCGAGTCGAAAATCGCCGCGGAAGCCCATCGCTTTGATCCGCACAGCTTTTCGCGATGATTGGATCTGGACTCGAGCGGAAGAGGACGACGGCGCCGGACAATTCGCCCGTGCGTTCGCCAAGCTCGCGCCGGGCGATCAGGCGGAGGTCGCTCGACTCTTTGAGGACGACGCAGCCGGCGGCAGCCGTCTCGACCTCGCCCGACTGAGGCGTCACGGTGTTTCCTCGAAGGGAATGATCGCCTTCTGCCGGGCGAGGTTTGGAGCACCGCCCAGCTAAGCCGGCCCGCTCGAGCAACGTACCAAACCAGCACAAGGTCTGACACACGAAAATAGTGCCGGGCTCTTTATGCAACCAAACAGACCGAGAATGTCGGACCGCTACTGATTCTTCTTGCCGGAAAAGCCGACCGACAATGCCGGCTAAGACAGTAGACAGACCCAGATTATCTGTCTAATAAGAGACAGCATGGAGATTTACGTTCGCTAACAGGCTTACAAATCGGTCAACGTATCCTGCTGTCTCTTCGAGGGACCGCGAGTTCCTCGATGCAGTCATGCTAACCGGCCGGCTGTCGGTCAAGCCACCAAGCTGTGTCGCCAAGAGCAGCTCTTTGCCAAGAGTTACCGCATCAAGCGCCATGTTCACCCACTGCCCCTGCGGCGATCGCGCTCGCAACTACAATAGGGGGGAAATAAGTGATCCAAGCCTTATTGTAATCCGAGCAGGCGACCAGATCCTTAGTGACGTCGACGACTTCGTACTTCGTTCCACTCAGCACGAAGGTTGCCCCTACTTGAATCTGAACCATCACGTTGTTGCTCATTCGGCGCGTTCGTGATGGCGCCTGGGTCTGAGAGGCCGCAGTTTTTGAGACGTTCCATACGACGTTACTTGATTCAACCGATTTTCTCAGCGCTTGTGACTGCTCAGGCTCGATGCGCTTGTCGCGTTCCGCAAATTGTGTCGCTGTTGCATGCTGCAAAATGCTTTAACCGATTTAGTTTTCACCGCCCTCTTGCGGTGGGCTAATTTCTCCCAAAGCGCTACAAGAAATTGCTAACGCGGCACACCCAGATTTGAGGCATAACTCATTCTATTGTAAGGCAACTCTTATCGTCAGGAAGCATTTACTAAAGCCCCCAATGCTAACCCGCGATAATTCTGGAAAGCCATAATTCTGGAGGGGGTGAACTTTCTCGCCTTCCTATCGAACGTACTACGGAGTGCCGATCAGACTGCGGCGGGCGGGACCGGGGGTGCTTTCCCCATGGGTAAGACCCTTCTCCGGCAAGCGGACAAGGGGCCACGGGACTGGGTCAGCTTCGCAGGCCCACACTGCACGACATAGGCATGGGCGCAGGGAAGCACGCGCGCAGCCAACAATAGGATTATTCCTGTGCCGTCTCCATCTCTCCATCTGAAAGTGAGAAAGGTTTGAGCCGCGGGCGTGAATTACTTGCGGAGCTCAAGGCTCATGTTCTTGAGATGATGCGGCTGGAACCAGCTTGTGCCTGCGGTGCGCACGGGCTCGGGAATAATGAAATCGAGTCTCTATGCGATCTTGCCCTAAACCTGGACTCTCAAGACCACTACCTGAGCTACTCTATCCTGCAAGCGCTAATCCGCGATGGAATGGTAGAACAAGTTAGGTGGCCTAACGCACCCACTCGACCGAAATACAGGCTACGCGCCGCCAACTAAGGTCTCCTAGGTATCGTGCCATCACAACGACCCGCGTCCGCGAATTCAATACTCGTTCGGTTGCATCATTGAGCGACGTCACGCTACGCGAGCGCCACACGGTTAAAGAGGAAGTAGGCGATTCGAGATCGTGACCTCAGATGCGGCAAGACTTTGAGCTAGACTACTAAACTAAATATGCGACGCACCCTTTGAGACCAATTTGCGTGAGCACAAGAGAACTTCGTCAGCCACCACGGCCGTCCGCCATTGTCAACTCGTTGCGTGCTATCGGTTATTCGTTTAATACTGCAGTGGCCGATATCATCGACAACTCCATCGCAGCGAAAGCAACAACAGTCGAGGTTTCCTTTGATACAACACCCCCGTGGGTCTCGATTCTTGACGATGGCACGGGTATGTCCGATGTTGAACTCATCGCAGCCATGCAGCACGGCGGTGCCGGCCCAAAGGATGTGCGACGTGCTGAGGACCTCGGCAGGTATGGTCTCGGCCTAAAGACCGCTTCGCTTTCACAGTGTCGGCGTTTAACCGTCGTTTCTCTCCGGGACGGTTGCCTAAACGCCGCTCGTTGGGATCTGAACGAAGTCGAACTTCGTGATGATTGGATCCTGATATTACCAGATGAAGAGGAAATCCGTAGACTTCCAGGCGTCGAGGACCTCCTAAAAACCGAGCATGGTACATTGGTTTTCTGGGAGGACTTTGACCGAGCCACAGCGGGCGAGGCAAACGCGGCAGAAGCACTGCAAAAGCTGGTTCTGGCTTGTGGAACGCACCTTGGCCTCGTCTTTCATAGATACCTCGCTCCGGAGTTTGGCCGTGGCCTAAAGATTAGCGTAAACCAGCGACCCGTCGACATTGCAGACCCATTTATGCAGCACAATCCTTTCACCGAACTCGCTGGCCAAGAGACCAAGCTCGTTGAAGGGCACAAGGTTGACATAAAGGCATTTATTCTTCCCCACATTAGCAGAATAAGCGCCGACGAGCTGGAGCGCGCCGGCGGAAAGGAACGCTTGCGCGACACCCAAGGCTTTTACGTATACCGTAACCGGCGGCTTATTACCTGGGGTACCTGGTTTCGTCTGCTAGGCCGAGACGAACTAACACGTTTGGCCAGAATCCAGATTGATATTCCTAACGCACTCGATGATCTCTGGGGCCTCGACGTGAAAAAATCTACTGCCAGTCCCCCGGAGGCTGTGCGACAGGTACTAAAGCAAATCATTCACACGGTTGCGGACAAAAGCACGAACGTCTTTCAGGAGCGCCGACGCCGGAAACCCAGCGGAAACATCATCTATCTGTGGGAACGAGCATTAGTGCGTGGAGGAGTGAGGTATAACATCAACCGCTACCACCCGTTGCTCACGACGCTCGCCGAGGCGTTGGGCTCCGCGCAGGCACCTCAGCTCGACCGAGTTCTTGACGCCCTGGAGATGGCACTACCGGTAAGGGCGATCTACGTTGACCAGGCGTCAAATGAATCCGTTGATCAAGGCGATTCAGAGCTCGAAGGCCGCCTGCGCGACATACTCAGGGACCTCCTTCGTGACGTTCCGACGAACTCTCGACGGCGCTTCATCCTGGAGGGCCTAACACACATCGAGCCCTTCAGCACCTTTCCCAAAACAGCACTTGCCCTCATTGCGGAGTTCGACTAGTGCTCCAAGGCAATCCCAAAAACCTAGCCGACGCGGCACTCGTAGTGCTCGCAAATGACGACGAGCATCCTTCCGTGGAACGCGTTGCGTCCGTGCTGACTGCGCTGAGACTCGCGATTGTGGTCGACGCAGAGGGCTTTGCGGCAGCGGAACGGCACGTGCACTCGCGTCTAATCCTGTCAATGGGTAAGGGCGTGGTCGTTGCACCGAAATTCGAAAGCTGGCTCCGCCACCGGAAGGCGAGTATCGACAAGTATTACTGGGAGCGTTATCGACAATATCTGCTGCAACAGGGTTGGGGCCCCGCCGTCGTCCGGCAAATGGACGAAACAGTAGATGAGCTCCTGGATTACGCCGGTGATCCCTTGCAAGATCCCCCCTGGACGAGACGCGGTCTTGTCGTCGGCAACGTGCAATCAGGAAAGACCTCTACCTATACTGCGCTTTGCAACAAGGCTGCCGATGCGGGATATAGACTCATTATCCTTCTTGCGGGTACCTTAAATAGCCTTCGGCGCCAGACTCAGGAGCGCCTTGATGAAGGGTTTATTGGATTTGATAGTGCGGAAATCGTCGACAGCAAAATTCCGCAGGCTTCTGCAGCCATTGGCGTTGGGCGCTTCGATAATCAACGGGCGCCGCACGCGTTTACGTCAAAAATCAGTGATTTTAATGCCAGTATATTGAGCGTTCGAACGCGGCTCACTGGACTAAATGCGCCCGTATTGATTGTAGTCAAGAAGAACAAGAAGGTACTTGAGAACCTCTACGCGTGGCTTCGCACACAAAACCCGAGCGTGGACGACATGATCTCCGTGCCGCTCTTGCTTATCGATGATGAAGCGGACGCTGCTTCCGTCAACACCGGCTCGGATGAGAACCCTCGGGCAATAAATGCCGCGATCCGAAAGCTTCTAAGCCTATTCTCCCGATCTTCGTACGTGGGCTTCACGGCTACGCCATTTGCAAACATTTTTATTTCTCCCGACACAGTGCACGAGATGTTGCAAGATGACCTGTTTCCGGAAGATTATATCTATAGCCTGGAGCCGCCCAGTGACTACATTGGTCCTGTCAATATGTTCGAGGACGACGAGGATCGGTTCTTGCGCGTATTTGACGATGCCGAGGCAATCTTCCCTAAGCGGCACAAGAAGGAGCTCGAGGTTCGGGAACTTCCGAGCAGTCTATTTGATGCCTTAGCAAGCTTTCTTATTGTTAATGCGATCCGCGACCTGCGCGGGCATGGAAAAGCACACCGCTCAATGCTAGTCAATGTAAGTTGGGCGAATAACGTTCAAAATCAGGTTGCGAGGCTGCTCAAAGACGAGCTGGAGAGTATTATACGACACGTTCAGAGCTATGCTGCATACAAACCAGATCACGCCCTTGGCCGAAGTGAGAAATTGCGCTTTCTGAAAACCGTGTGGGAACGCGAGCACCAGAATGCGGGTTTCAGCTGGCCAGAGATCCAGGAAGTGCTCTTTGATGCCATAAAGGCAGTAGATGTAAGAGCAATTAACATGAGTTCAGGCACATCGCGGCTGGACTACGATGCCAACAAGGCGCGGGGACTTCGGGTCGTTGCGGTCGGCGGAAACGCCCTCTCTCGCGGCCTGACACTTGAAGGCCTGAGCACTAGTTACATTTACCGCAATTCCCAAGCGTACGATACGCTATTGCAAATGGGGCGATGGTTCGGCTATCGGCCAGGTTTCGAAGATCTCTGCCGAGTGTGGATGACGGAGGAGTCCATCTCCTGGTATAGTCACATAACGCAGGCAACCGAGGAACTCCGTGCGGAGTTTCGACGAATGCATGACTTACGGTTGACGCCTAGACAGTTCGGCCTGAAGGTCCGCGCCCATCCTGAATCGCTGATAGTTACCGCTCGGGCGAAGATGAAGACCGCAGCCGCCATCGTCGAAGGCCCGGTGACACTGAGCCTGCAGCATCCTGAGGGAACGCAACTTTCGCCCAGTGATGATATACAGCGGTCGAATCTTGCTCTCGTTGACCGGTTTCTCAGCGCCGTCATTACGACTGGCGCGGCCGCGCAGGAGTCTGGCGCTAATACCGATCGGCTATGGCAAAGCATTCCAAAGGAGCTGATCGCCGGGCTTCTGGCGGGCTTTGAGGTTCACCCAGGCAGCTTTCAGCCACCACAGATCGGCTACTTTTTGCGGCAGTCAGATATTCCGGAACTCGAATTGTGGGACGTTGCAATACCGTCAGGAAGGACCTCGCAAAGGTACTCCGTCGGTGGAGTGGAGATCAGGCCTGTGAGCCGGAAGCTGGGGAGAAATCCCGATAATGGCGGATCGCTGGAGATCTATAAACGAAGGCTTGGTTCCGCTGACGATGAGGCGCTCGGCCTCAATAAAGAGGAGCTTCAAAGGGCTGAAGCCGCAATAAAAGAGTGTATGGATCAGAATGTCAAGTTGCCAGCTGGGCGGGCCTATCGGTCGGTCCGGCGTCGGCCGCTGTTACTGCTGTACTTTATCGAACCCGTTGCGGACGCTGGAGAGGTTAAGGCCGTTATTCCCTCGATCCGGCCGATCGTCTCGCTAGGTTTAAGTGTTCCAAACTACGACGACGAAGATGCATCAAAGCTCGTAATGTATCAGACGAATAAGGTGTGGCAGCAGATGAGGCTTGCGATGCAGGCCGAGACCGATGAAGATGAGCTGCTGGAGGGCGCCATTGACGGTTGAGCCGATGTGGCAAGCTTTGGAGGCTAAGAAGGCGTATGGCCATTTTCGGCGCGTCGATGATGATCATCCGGGTGACTTTTACGTAAGTCTGGATAGCAGCGGCAGACGTGGGCTTGTCCTGATAACGGATACAGAGCGGCAGGATCTTCCGAGTCTTGCTAATCTAGAGATTTTCGCGGAGGCGCAGGGAGATGGCCGGTGGCGCACGTACATCTGGCTCCGCAAGAAGGAGTTGCAGGGGCTCTTTACAGTCCTTGCGGATGACATCCCTCTGTTTCAGTATCGCGTGAGACCAGCCGAACGGATATAATTACTGAGGGCGTGAAAGGTCTCACGCATGCAAAGGAACGGCCCAGCTCCTGACCCCGAGGTCCCCGCGAAAGCAACGCGGCGGCGCTTCTCTGCGGCCGAAAAGGCCCGCATTCTCGAAGAATACGACCGCGCGTCCGCGATCGAGCGAGCAGCTATCTGCCGCCGGGAGCGCATCTACACGTCGCATCTTTCCCAGTGGCGCAAGCAGCGTGCCTCGGGGGCACCGCTCGAGGCCAAGCGTGGACGTAAGCCCGATCCGGAAGCCGTTGAGAACACACGACTTCGCAAGGAAAATACCGCCTTGACGGAACGCCTGGCGAAGGCTGAACGGGTGATTGACATCCAGGGAAAAGCTTACGCGCTCTTGCGGTCCGTAGTCGGCGAGAGCGCGGATCAGATGGACTTGCCGCCGTGGAAAAAGTCGTAATGGATCTTGCAGTCGAGCTAGGCGAACGCGGAGCTTGCCGGCACGTTGGGCACACACGAGCGAGCTTTCGCCGTCGTCACGTGCTTGCGCCGCACGCGCTTGGCGATACGGGTGAAGTGGTGGTCCCATCTCCACGATCGCCTCGGCAGCAGCGGCGGTATCAGGTGCGGCAGCTCGCGCGCCAAGAGCGGAGCGAGAAACGCACGCGCCGTCCGTCATCGCTGGCGCTGAGCGCGGATGAACGGCAGGCGGTCTTGGATGCCGTTCACCAGCCCCGCTTCGCGGATCGCAGCGTGCCGCACATCTATGCGACCCTCTTGGACGAGGGAACCTATCCGTGCTCGACGTCAACGATGTACCGCGTTCTGCACAGCGTCGGTGAGGTCGGCGAGCGGCGTGATCAGGCAACGCGACCTGCGCACGTGAAGCCCGAGCTCTGCGCAACGGGTCCGCGTCAGGTGTTTGCCTGGGATATCACCAAGTTGCACGGACCGCGGAAATGGAGCTACTTTTACCTGTACGTGATCATCGACATCTACAGCCGTTACGTCGTCGGCTGGATGGTCGCTGATCGCGAAAGCTCGGCGTTGGCTCGCGTCCTGCTGTCCGAAACGATTCGCAAAGAAGGCGTGGATCCGGCCAAGCTGACGGTGCATTCCGATAACGGAAGCTCGATGGCCTCGAAGCCTGTTGCGTTTCTGCTCGCCGATCTGGGTGTTACGAAGAGCCATTCGCGTCCTCACGTCAGCGACGATAACCCGCACATCGAATCGCTTTTCAAGACCGTCAAATATCAGCCAGAGTTTCCGACGACGTTTGCCAATATCGTCGAGGCGCGAGCCTTCTGCCGCGCCTTTTTCCAGTGGTATAATACGCAGCATCGCCACAGCTCGCTCGCGCTCCTAACGCCAGCAGACGTCCATCATGGCCGTTCTGACGCGATTCTAAGACAGCGCCAAATCACACTCGACGAAGCGCATGCCAAGCACCCCGAGCGCTTCGTCAAAGGTCCACCCAGAGTTCCTCAACTCCCAACCGCGTCATATATCAACAGACCGCAAGAAACGATAACCATCCCTTCAAAGCCGTTTCAAATCGATTCTTACGACCGCAACAATGCATCGGAGATCGACGCAACGATCAGGCCACTCGAACGCAGCGCTTGACAATCGAATCGAGCGCGGCTAACATCAAGAAGCCGCGCAGTAAATCACGTGCAACACGTGGTCTCATTCGTACTGAAAATTTCCGCATTGTGGGCTCAAGCCGAGGCCTACAGCCTACGGACATAGGGAACTTTACGAGTGCCCGCATATCTCGCTGGCGTCGGCTACTTGAATCCGGCGGCCTGAATATATTGCCATTGCCGGAATTGCGTGGCCTTATCGGCGAGCTGGCCGTCCTCAAACAGTGCTTCAACTTATATAAGCCTCCCGACGTAGTTGAGGCCTGGCAGGGGCCGCTGAATGCACCGCAAGATTTTTTGTTCGAAACGATGCGAATCGAGGCGAAGACGGTGAGGCCAACGGCAACTAGGGTTCAAATTAATTCTGTTGAGCAGCTCGATGTCCCTCCTGCCCAGGAGCTGCGGCTTGCCGTCGTCAGCTTAGCGTCGGCTGCCGTCGACGCTGCATCAGGCTTCGCTGTATCAGATTATATAGAAGAGCTACGTGGCTTTCTAATACCGTACGCGCATGCGGCCGATGAATTCAATAGTAGGCTTGTTGCCGCAGGCTATATCGATCATGCGGACTATGGAGAGGTTCGCTTCCGCGTTGATGGGATCCGCTACTTTGCTGTCACTGAGGAGTTCCCGCGACTGGTACGAGTAGATCTAATGCCTGGGGTCGCCGACGCGTGTTATGAGATCAATCTTGCTGCTATTTCGCCGTTCGAGCGCGCATTAGGGGAGTAGCCTGTGGACCTCGAGACCTTTCGTTGGGGATTTTTGAATGACGTACAGATACGCATCGCTTCTGCCGGCGGATTTACTGACAATGCCTTTGCTGAGGCCGCGGCCGCTTTGCTTGAGGAGGCAAACGAGGTCGCAAACTTTGAGCCTTGCCATTATCGCACGCCCTCGGGCCGTATGTGTATCGACGGCTACGCTTTTGATGCGGCCGACGACTCGTTGCGTGTGTTCGTCGTCCATCGGGCGGATGGCCAGGAGCTTCAAACACTTACGTACACAGATGCGCGAGTGCTCTTTCGGCGCCTCACCGCATTTGTCGAAGCTGCATGCTCCGGACGTTTCGAGAAGCTAATTGATGAGAATCATCCCGCACGCGATTTTGCTGAGACCGTGCTCAGCCGCAAAGGTGCCGTCTCTCGCATCCGAGCCTATCTACTTACAGACTGCGTATTGAGCACGCGCGTGAAAGACTGGCCGGAAGGCTCGATCGACGCGATCCCGATAGAGTACCACATTTGGGATATTGGCCGTTTTTATCGTGCCTATACATCAAATACGGGCTTGGATGACGTAGTCGTTGACTTTCGCGAGGGCGCTACTGGGAACACAGACGGTCTGCCTTGCTTGGCGGCAAGCATGCCAGGAAGTCCGTACAAGGCGTACTTGTGCGTCGTGCCTGCATCACTTTTGGGAGAGATTTATGATAGATATGGAAGCCGGCTGCTAGAAGGTAACGTGCGGGCCTTCCTCACTGCCAAAGGCAAGGTTAATCAGGGAATTCGCCGGACACTTCTTGAGAGACCTGAAATGTTTTTTGCTTATAACAACGGCATTTCAGCTGTAGCGTCTGAGGTCGTTGTTGAACAAACGGCGTCCGGCCAACACATGATTACCGCAACGAACTTGCAGATCGTCAACGGGGGCCAAACCACAGCTTCTATCGAGAATGCTCGGCGTGTCGACAAAGCCACGCGCCTTGATGGAACGTTTGTGCCAATGAAGCTCTCTGTCGTAACAGGCGACCAGTCTGCCACGATGGTGGCTGATATTTCACGATTCGCGAACAGTCAAAATAAGCTTAGCGATGCCGATTTTTTTGCTAACCATCCTTTTCACCAGCGTTTGGAGCAGATTTCGCGGCGCCTATTAGCCCCTGCGCGCGCGGGTATGCAATATGAAACGCATTGGTACTACGAGAGAGCCCGAGGGCAGTATCTGAATGAATTTGCGAAATTGACAACTGCACAACGCGATCGAATGAAACTGATTTTGCCGAAAAACCAGGTGATCACTAAGACCGACCTGGCAAAGTCCGAGTTGTCTTGGCAGGAGCGACCACACAATGTTAGTGCGGGTGCACAAGTTTTTTTTCTCGAATTCGCTAAACGAGTCGATAATGCGTGGCTGAGTGATCCTAGCGCCTTCAACGAGGAGTACTTCCGGAACTCCGTTGCGCGCTTGATTGTTTTTCGCGGAACCGAAGGCCTCGTGTCGCGACAACCGTGGTACGTTGTCGGATACCGCGCGATCATCGTGACTTACACCGTCGCCAAACTTGCTGACCTCATTGCGGCGACGAAGCGTGGCGTCGTTGACCTGAAGCGTATTTGGCGGCAGCAGGACCTCTACCCTGAGTTGGTTAACCAGTTGATAGAGCTTTCGAAAGAAGTGTTCGACTCACTCAACTCGATGCAAGAAGGTCAGCAGAACCTAACGCAGTGGGCAAAGCGGCAAAGCTGCTGGGAACAGATTAGGAGGCTCCCGGTAGTGCTTTTGGAGCAATTCCTAGAAACGCTGG
The DNA here is from genome assembly GCA_963834485.1 of Vulcanimicrobiota bacterium. Classification (GTDB taxonomy): domain Bacteria; phylum Vulcanimicrobiota; class Vulcanimicrobiia; order Vulcanimicrobiales; family Vulcanimicrobiaceae; genus CAWICD01. The sequence goes on along the minus strand of CAWICD010000004.1, from coordinate 311,862 downwards.
TCGATCGGTCGGAGTCATCTGAGGAAGCACGTGCGGCTCGAGCTATGCAGAAGCTAGATTCCGGCGTCGACGATCAATCTGCTGTGCTACGCTTCGGACAGCCATATTGGCAAGCGGTGTTGGCATGGGCAGAGGCGCGTGGGCCCCTTGCCTCATCGGATGAGCGCATTCTCCGGATCGCAGCTGGGTATTCGCCAGGGCTTCCGACCGACAAGCAATGCAAGAGGTTGTTGCAGGTGAAGAGGCGTTGTGAGGAAGAGGGATTTGTGACGGCGGAGCAGTCTATGCTGTCTTCATGAGCGTGGACTGGGGGACAGAACGATCTCCGTGATAAGCTCACTGATGCTGACGTCGGGACCACGATGTCGGTGGGGTCAGTCTCTTAAAAGGCTTAACCACGTCACTCACGCATACTGCGTCCTTGCCGAGGGATGACGCGCCATTCCTCCCAAGCTTCGATGTCGTAATTCGATGCCTGAAGCAACTGGCGCGTGCCGACAACCGCCTCGTCAAGTAAGGCCGGGTCGTCCTCAAGGGCTGCATCGATGTCCCAAAGGCGTTCGGCTCGTTTTGCGATGTCTACCGCCCTCTTCGCTTCAAGAGTTCGAACTTGGAGGGCACCGCCTGTGCTGGGATGGACGACTTCACGTTTTCGCGGGCTGATCCTAAAGGCTAAGGCTAGCATATCGAGCTGCTCACTATAGACACGATATGCATAGGCGCTCTTAAAAGCTACATCCGCTGGGCAATTGGGCTGAGCGTTGAAAAACTGCAGTACGTATTTGCCGAGCCCGATCGCATAGATTCTTGGGAACCGTAAGTCGGCCCAGCTCCAGCTCTGCGCCAGAGCGCTTGCGAGACGCTTCGGATCACTGTCGATGGCGGCGGAAAGAGCCTCTTCGAAGGCTGCCCCTTCCTTCATCACGATGTTTTCCGCAATGGCTCTTTGAAACACAATGCCCGGTGCACCCAACTGGGCTGGATCTACACGCGTCGTCAAGAAGAGCAGCCACGGGCGCAGTGAGATCATCTGATGTTTCAACAGCGCCTGCAAAGCGTCAAAAGTAGACGTGTTACGGCCTCGCGCTGAATATGCCAGATGACCACACGTATCGACGTTAACCACGTCAAAAGGGGGCTGTTGCTGGAGCTGCGCCGCCGCCTGCGACCCGTCGATTGCGATGTCTTCAAGACAGTCGGGAAGGATTATCGCCTCTGCGCTAATTCGATCAGCTTACGTAAAACAGACCTATTCCTATTTTTCCAATAAGAGGCCGCCCTCTTGGCGTGTGATCGACATCGTCTCCAGTGATACCTAGCGTTCGACCATCTGGACGTCTCTTCGCACTTCCACCGATCGCATGCAAAAGGCGCGACAGGGTTTGGTGCGACATGCCCATGCCATTATCCCGGACGTAAATGCGCGAGAACCGTGGTGCATCGGTCAAAATGGAGACCTCGGTTGCATCTGCGTCCCAAGCGTTAGAGATTAGCTCGCGGAACGCTGAGGCTGGTTCACGGTAGATGCCGTCAGTGACTCGTGCTATAACGCGCTCGTGGGCTTTCAGGCGGGTTCTTACCATGTCGCCTTCATGAGCACTATCGGCAAGCCAGCTTGCTAGCACGTTGGTATCCTCTATCAAGGTCAGGTCTCGGGGGATTCACGAGTTCGCCCGCACAAAATTTGCCTGGAGCGGTCGCCACCTGTCAGAAGCTGTCAGGGAAGCGGGACATAGAGACCGGGGCCGCTTAATGGGAACGAGGGTCGGGTACGGTCCAGACCCGAGCCGCCCCAAATCAATGCAGAGCATGCATCGCGGGGAACTCGGGGTGAGGCCAGGGGGGGTTGTAAGAAGCCCATTGTTGTTCGCGTGATGGTGCCAGCGATTTTTCTAGCCGCGCCCGGCAGACGCGTGCCGATCATGCAGGCGCAGGAATTGAAGTGCGGCGAGACGTAGCCGAAACGGCTAATGACGATGTAGCACCACCTGCACGCAACGAGTATGCCATAAAGTCCTCCAACCGGTCTCGAGGGAGGCAGGCTCGCAGCCGGTAGTCCGGAGTTACATCAGATGTCTTGCTGGATGGTCCCATCAGGTGGTTTTTGACGCCAGATTGCTCCCTTCCCCGCGGCAAAATCCCGCGCCCAACCCTGGCGACGCTTCGCAAGGTGGCGCGTTGCGTTGAGTTTCTCTGGAACCGGGTCGCTGCCGCGCCGACCGACCTTGGGGAGCAGGTCTGTCAGCAGGCGTCGTGTCATCGACCGATTCGGCGAGCCTCACCCGAGAGCGCACGGCCAGGAGGCCGCAAGGCCGACGGAGACGAAAACTAGGTACCAACTGTGAAGGCGCAACTCCGGCAGGCGAGCGCGCGAGCGCATGTGGCATCCTGCGTCGTCGAATTGCTGATTTCGACATACGGCACGGATTTGGAACCACGGCGCCGCGGCCGGCCGGCAAGGACCAAGCAGCGGCAGACTTTTAGCGCGGCGGTGGGCGCACTGCTCGATAGGCTTCAACTTCGGCCAGATGATGTGTCACGGGACAACTGGGCTGCAACAGCGCTCGAGCATCACGCGTCGAAGACTTGCGGCAGCACGCCGAATTGCTTCAACTGCCCGCTCGTATCATTCTGCGACACTGGGCAGAGGCATCTTCGAGACTGCGCCAACGAAGCATTCACGGCGGTAGATCTGTTCGCCGGCGCCGGTGGCCTCGGGCTGGGATTTCGTCAGGCTGGATTCCGCGTTGCGCTCGCGATTGAGATAGACCGCGATGCTGCACAGACGTATCGGCTAAACCATCCAGGCGTTCCTGTCGTAGAGATCGACATTGCGAAGGTCACATCGAACATGATACTCGACATGCTGGGCGGTCGGGCTCCTACAGCAGTCTGCGCCGGGCCGCCCTGTCAGTCATATTCTGCGGCGGGCCCGCGGCTTGCGGCAGATCCGCGCCACAGCTTATACCGCCACGTCGTCTCCCTCGCGTGTGCGCTTAAACCGACGGTCGTAGTCATCGAAAATGTACCGGGCATGGAGGCGCGACGAGTCGGCGAGCACACATACCGCGACGTCGTTGCTACGAAACTTGGCGAGCACTTTGAAGTTGAAACATACCTTCTCGAGGCTACTGCATTTGGAGTGCCTCAAGAGCGCCGTCGCCTAATCTTTTTTGGACGCGAACGCGGAAGTTCCGCGATCGGCGAACCACGGGCGACGCACGACCGCTTTGGCTCAAATGGCAGACCACGCACGCCGACAGTAATAGAGACGTTGGCCCGATTTCCACGGCGCGGCAATGGGTCCACGAACGACGTGGCACTGGTAGAAGGAATCTTAACAAGAAACCTTGCAACGATGCGTCATTCGGAGCGCGTGGTTCGCAAGATTCGTAGCATCGTGCCGGGCAGCGGGCCGCTTTCCTATCGGCGTGTTCCAAAAACCTTCGCTCAGACCATCATTGCCGGTCATCGTGCCTTGCCAGTGCACCCGACGTGCCATCGGGCACTGTCGGTGCGAGAAGCCGCAGCCTTACAAGGTTTCCCAGACAGCTACGCGTTTGCAGGTGCGCGAGCAAACCAGCCTCTCCAGGTCGCGAATGCGGTGCCTCCGCCGTTCGCTCGGGCGATTGCTCTGCATCTTATGAGACACCTCACGACGCGCGCCTTTGCTAAAGCGGTTGGGGCGGGCAGATGATTTGCGTCGTGAGATGCATATCGCAACCAGCCCCGCGCATCGCTGTGTAACGCCCCCTGATCTCACCCGTGTTACTGTAAATGCTGGCATATGGCGTGCGACAACCATCTTGGCGTGCGGTCGGGATACATACCGTCGGCCAGACATAACACTTCGAGTGGCATCTGCACGCTGCTTGGCTGCAGCTGATGTTCATCCGTTTATCGACTCCGAGCAGCCGCCCGCCATCGACGCGATTCACGCCGGCAAAGCAAAGCGCCCGGTTATACTGGTACACAAAGCTCAGAACCAGCAGACCGTCCAACGAAAGGCAGGGCACTCCTTAATCGAAGAACTCGACGTGCTCATGCGCAGCACCATGCGCCTCGGTAGCGCGCCAGCTAACTGCACGCAAGTCGGCCGAGCCGATCAGCATTGAGGTGGGTGCTCTGGAGCTCCCCACGACTACCGTCCACCGCAAAATTGTCGCTTTGGACTTGCGATGTTAATGCTCTGTCAGGCGAGTTCTTGCCGATGCTGTTCGACAATTGCTCGGGATCATGTTTACTGATCCTCTTGGAACGAGCCGCTGTTGGCCACCAATCCTGTCGCTCAAATTGCGTCATTGCCATTGGCGTTCAAAGCCGCGATCACGCGGTCCACCGCTTCGCACGTATTTTGCTCGATTTCACACTCCCACAGGACCACCACGCCGTAACCAAGCGATGCTAGCTTATTAGCATGTTCACGATCACGTTCGGCGTTTCGTAAGAGCTTCGGCCTCCAATACGCATCATTGCTGCGTGGGCTTGACGCTTGCCTGCAGCCAGCGTGCTGGTGCCAGAAGCAGCCGTGCACGAAGACAGCGACCCGGTGTCGGCCAAACACTATGTCGGGCTTGCCCGGTAACGCCGATACATGAATTCGATAACGCAGCCCATGCTTGTGAAGAGCTCGGCGAAGAAGAAGCTCAGGCTTAGTTGGTAACGGGACGCTAGATTTGAACCCCTAGCGGGATTTTGGATTTGAACCCTTGGCAGGGTTAGGCGCTCTTGGGCGGCTTTCCCCTGGCTCGATTTCTGAGCCGGAAGCTCTCGCCGGCAAAGACGAAGACGGAGCCGTGATGGACGAGGCGATCGATAACGGCAGTGGCCGTCATGGCATCGGGGAAGATCTCCGTCCATCGCTCGAAAGGCAGATTCGTGGTGAGGGCGATGCTACGGCGTTCATAGCGCGTCGAAATCAGTTGAAAGAGCAGATCGGTAGCCTCGCGTTCGAAGGGAATGTATCCGAGCTCGTCGATCAATAGCACGTCGATGCGGTCGAGTGATCGCATTTGTCGTTCTAAAGTGCCCGCGCGTTTAGCGTCGATGAGGCGCATGAGGAGCGCGGCAGCTGTGATAAACAGCACGCGATGCCCGCGCATGCACATGGAAAGTCCGAGTGCGCTGAGGCAGTGTGACTTTCTGTTGATGGCGGCCTAAAAGGGCGCAAATTCGGCGGCGAGCGATAGGCGCGCGACTTTTGTCGCAGCGACTAGAGGTTGCAACGTTTCAATGCTTGCGGGCGAGGGTTGCTTGAAGCGGCCCGCGCAAAGCGCCAAGAACGACCGGAGAAAGACCGGCACGGCATCGGCGTAAACGTTGCAAGTCGAACCGATACCGTGCCCCGCTCACCGTTACGAGTACGAGCGTATCGTTAGAATAGCACGGTACTTCTCGCTCTGTCGATGGGCTCGTCGGTTGTTGCTTGACCGACGATGCGAGAATCCGCCCGCCGCTTTCTCTGTGCCGGTTGCGGCACGGAGGTTTTCATCTGTACTGCCTGCGACCGAGGCCAGCGTTACTGCCCCGGTGATTGCGCACGTACTGCTCGCCGGCGCTCTCGGTGTGAGGCCAACCGTCGGTATGGGTGCACGGCCAACGGTCGGCTCAAGAGTGCTGCGCGATCGCAGCGGTATCGCGATCGCCAACGCGTCACGGATCACGGTTCACTTTCAGGCCGTCCCTGTGGTGTACTCGATGCGAGCGCGACGAGCGCTTTAGCGAAGACTCCATCGGACGGTACGTCGTCGCCGATCGCCTTGTCGGACTCGGGCGTAGCGGTTGGCGGCGCAGTGCAATGCTCGTTCTGTGAGTGTTGGTGCCGCCCGTGGATTCGGCATGCTCCGCAACGTCGTCGCCGGCCTCGTCCTGGTTACATCCGAAGGGAGCGACTGTTATGAGTATACAGCCGGAACTCGAAGCGAAGATTTTGCGCTACTATCACGTAGAGAAGTGGCGCGTCGGCACGATCGCGCGCCAATTGCAGGTTCATCATGGGACAGTGCAACGAGTGCTCCGCCGCGCGGGCGTGCCGACGCCGCAACACGCTGCGCGAGCATCCAAAGCCGACCCGTACCTGCCGTTTATCCGCCAAACATTGGAGCGCTTTCCAACGTTGACCGCGAGCCGCGTCTACGCGATGGTGCGCGAGCGCGGCTACCGCGGTAGTCCCGATCATTTCCGCCATATCATCGCCATGCATCGACCGCGCCCGGCAGCACAGGCCTACCTGCGCCTCACGACGATGCCTGGAGAGATGGGGCAGGTCGATTGGGGGCACTTCGGCCATTTGCAAATTGGGCACGCCCGCCGGCCACTCATGGCCTTCGTGCTGGTCCTGTCCTGGTCGCGGCAGATCTTCTTGCAGTTCTTCCTCGACGCGCGCATGGAGAGCTTTTTACGCGGGCACATGGCGGCATTCCGGGCGTGGAACGGTCTCCCGCGCATTCTGCTTTACGATAATCTCAAGAGCGCCGTCTTGGAGCGCCAAGGTGACGCGATTCGCTTTCATCCCACCTTGCTCGAGTTCGCTGGGCATTACCGGTACGAACCCCGTCCCGTCGCACCGGCACGCGGCAATGAGAAAGGCCGCGTCGAACGTGCCATTCGGTACGTGCGCGAAAGTTTCTTCGCCGCTCGCGCATTCGCCGATCTCGCCGATCTCAACGTGCAAGCATCGTTATGGTGCAACGGCCAGGCCGCCGATCGTATCTGCCCAGCTGATCGCGATCTGCGCGTTCGACAAGCTTTCGCGCAAGAGCAGTTGCAACTTCTCCCGCTGCCCGACAATCCGTTCGTCGCCGATGAGGTTGCTGCCGTGCACGTGGGAAAGACGCCCTACGCGCGCTTCGATCTCAACGATTATAGCCTTCCACACACCCACGTGCAGCGAACGGTGACCGTTCGTGCCACGCCCGACCGCGTGCGCATCCTCGACGGCCTAGCGGTGATCGCCGACCATCCACGCAGCTACGATCGAGCAGCACAGATCGAAGATCCCAGCCATGTCGCTGCCCTCATCGCCCGGAAGCATCGAGCGCGAGAGCATCGCGGCGCCAATCGGCTCACCAACGCAGTGCCGGCGAGCAAGGAACTGCTCGTGCGCGCGGCGGCACGCGGCAGCAATCTCGGTTCGATCACCCTGGGACTCCTGCGCCTGCTCGACCGGTTCGGTGCGAGGGACCTGCAGGCGGCCATCGAGGACGCTCTCGCGCATGGAGCGCCGCATCCGCATTCAGTACGCATCGCGCTCGAACGTCGGCGAGAAGCACGTCAGGCACCACCGCCGGTCGCTGTTGAGCTCCCCGAACACGTACGCGCGAAGGACACCTTCGTGCAGCCCCATCGACTCGCAACCTATGACACGTTAACGGAGCATCGCAATGACGATTGATCCTTTACGCCAACGCGCAAAGGCCTTGAAGCTGTATGGCTTACTCGCGCATTGGACGGAGATCGACGAAACATCTTGGCTGCCCACGCTCGTACAGTGGGAGGAAGAGGAACAGATTCGCCGCAGTCTCGAACGACGAATCAAGGGCGCACGACTCGGGCGGTTCAAGGCCCTCGACCAATTCGATTGGAACTGGCCAACGCGATGCGATCGTGGAGCCATCGAAGCGATCTTGACGCTCGAGTTCATTCAAGAGGCGGCTAACGTCATCCTCATCGGCCCCAACGGTGTCGGCAAAACGATGCTGGCAAAGAACATCGCGCATCAAGCGCTGATCGCCGGCCATACCGTGCTCTGCACCGTCGCCGGACAGCTCCTGGGTGATCTGACGGCAAGCGAAAGCGATGCCGCAGTACGACGGCGGTTGCGTCAGTATAGCGCGCCAGACGTGCTCGTCGTCGATGAAATCGGATACCTTTCTTACTCCAATCGCCACGCGGACTTGCTCTTCGAACTGCTCAACCGGCGCTACGAAAAAAAGAGCACCATAATTACCACCAACAAACCGTTCGCTCAATGGCAAGAGGTCTTTCCAAGCGCAGGATGCGTCGTATCGCTCGTCGATCGACTCGTCCATCGCTCCGAAGTCATTGCTATCGAGGGCAAGTCGTACCGCCTCAAAGAAGCCGAAGAGCGTTCGGAACGGAACCAGCGCCGGCGGCGTACGCCCAAAGCGCCAAAATAGACGTCGCCGGCAACGGCGGGCCGCCCTGCGCCCCTAGGCGGCCCGCCAGCCAGTCTTCGTCCTCGCCATCAGCACGCCGCGCCGCCGTTCTTTACAGCCAACTAACTTCGCCGAATACGCGCCGTTTTACGCAGCCGCTAACACTTTCCTGTGCCGGGTGTGCCAGACAAAATTAGATTACGCCGTTCTTTGACGAATTCGCCATTGAAATGTTCCAGCAACTTGGCTTTAGGTAATTGAGGCTGCAAACCGAAATCGAAGGATTCGATGGTCTTCGTTGTCGGGAAATGCGCGGCAGCGATGCGTGCGCGCACACCGTTCTCGTGACGCTTACTCACCTCTAAGGCAATTAAATCGCTCAAGTAGGGCAGTGGCTCGCGGTGATCGCTGAGCAGACGGCGGTAGTTGGTCAGAATCGCCGAGAGATGCAGCGAACGAAGGTGAAGCTCCAACAGCGGTTCCTCAGTCATGCCATCACCTCCGCCATCTCAGCCAACGCGTAGCCAGCAAGGTCAACTGTCAGCACCGTGACGCGCGCCGCTTCGGGTAAGCGTGCGGGATCGAGCAATGCCGGCGGGGGTGGCGCAGTCCGTTGGCGCAGCAGCAGCGCGATCGCTTCGGGGTCGTCAGTGCCGCGCGCCAGCGCATGAACGACGGTCTGGCCAACGAGCTCGGCCGGATGGTCAGCGAGGTGCATTAGCACCTGCGTCCAGCGCCTTGTCGCCGTCGAGGGTTCAGCTGCTTTGTACCGGGAGAAGAGTTCATGCAGCGAGGCGGGGATGCGACCGTCGGCGAGTACCAAGGCGTGTTCGGCCGCACGATGCTTGTGGGCCAGCAGCTCGAGGTAGTGCCGCGGATCGAGGAAGTACTCGCTTCGTCCAGACCCTCGTGGATGCTGGGCGATCGGCTCGTCAGCCAACAAAATGGCCAGGTGGCCTTCGTAGCATTCGACGACCACGTGGCGATGGGCATAGGCGCTAGGCACCGAGTAGACGTCGCCCTCGAATTGCACCTCCGCGAACTTGTTGACGCGAGCGTTGCGGCGTACGCACGGACGTGGCAGCACGCCCGGCAGTGGCCGCAGGACGGCCTGCTCTCGTTCAAAACGCGCTGCGATGGTCTCGTGATGCGTGGAGTGCAGTCGTTTTGCGTCCTGCTCGCAAAAGACTGCGAGGGCATCGTTGAGCTCAGCGAACGAGTCGAACGATGGAGTTGGGTCAAAGAAGTTGTCTTGTACGTAATGGATGATCCCTTCGACGCCACCTTTTTCGTTGCCGCGAGCAGGAGCTGCAAAATTGATTTCTAGCGCCAAGGTTCCACAGAATTCCGTGAACCTCGTATTCTCCAGCCGATTTCGCCCTCGCAGGATTCGGATGACGGCTGTCTTGGCATTGTCGAAAATGGCGCGCGACGGGAGACCGCCAAACGCCTCGAAACCAGCCAGCAGGCCCGTGAACAACGCGATCTGATCGCTGTGCATCGACGCACGAGCAAAATAGCGACCGCTATAGCTCAAGCGGATTGCAAAGAGCTGGATAATCGTCAGTACGCCGGCCAAATAGACCTTGACGGGCGAGAAGTCAAACTGCGCCTCATCTCCCGGTGAATAACAAGCGCGGATGAATGCTTCCTTCGGAATGAGGATCTCACGACGGCGAGCGACAAATTTGCGCAGAGTGCTTTCTTCGCATCGCAAGGACGGGTCAACGTTCTCGCGCAGATAGCGGCCGATGCGTACTGCGGTGATGCGCGGCGAGCGGCGCAAAAGTTCGTCGACGTGGGCTTTATACGCGTCGAGCAGATGTGTGCGTCTGAATTTCTTGTGCTCTGGCGGCTTATCGGTGCGAAGGTACTTACGGACGGTATTCGGCGCGAGACCCTCTTCGCGCGCGACGGTCTTGATCGGCTCGCCGTCTCGCAGACAGCGTACGCGGATGGACTCCCAGGTTTTCAAGCGAATCACCCCTGTGAGCGCTCCTCTCGGTCAGGGAGGATGGTTACCGGTCCCTTCGAGAGGAGCGCCCTGCTTCTGTGCTCAGGGGTTCAAAACCTCAATCCCGTTTTCGGTCAAAAGCTCGATCCCGTTTCCAGCTTAGTGTTGCGCGATCGGATCCGCCTCATGTTCTCGGACCGCCCAATCGGCTGGCTATTACCGCGCCGGGGAGCAGGCGTCAGGGCGCGCTTCGATGTTCCAGTCAAGATGGCGGCCACGTAGTCTTATTGTTCCAGCATGCGCTAGCAGAAGTAGCGAGGGTCATCATGACTTTCTCGATGCACAGGCGACCCGTATTGGCCTGGTGAAATCAGGTAAAGAGGAGTACGTAATAGTCTTGGCTTGATCGCGGAACCGGTGCCGATGGCGAGATGAGCCTAATAATTTTATGGAATTAGCGGGGCTCTCCGACGGTTGTAATACGCAGAATGAAGCCTGAGTTCTTCACGGTCTCGATTATGACATCTCGACCGTAGTGTCGCAATTTGCGCCGAATCACCATGATGTGCGAGTCGATCGTGTGACCCGCAGTCCCTTCCCTCTGTTTCAGTATCGCGTGAGACCAGCCGAACGGATATAATTACTGAGGGCGTGAAAGGTCTCACGCATGCAAAGGAACGGCCCAGCTCCTGACCCCGAGGTCCCCGCGAAAGCAACGCGGCGGCGCTTCTCTGCGGCCGAAAAGGCCCGCATTCTCGAAGAATACGACCGCGCGTCCGCGATCGAGCGAGCAGCTATCTGCCGCCGGGAGCGCATCTACACGTCGCATCTTTCCCAGTGGCGCAAGCAGCGTGCCTCGGGGGCACCGCTCGAGGCCAAGCGTGGACGTAAGCCCGATCCGGAAGCCGTTGAGAACACACGACTTCGCAAGGAAAATACCGCCTTGACGGAACGCCTGGCGAAGGCTGAACGGGTGATTGACATCCAGGGAAAAGCTTACGCGCTCTTGCGGTCCGTAGTCGGCGAGAGCGCGGATCAGATGGACTTGCCGCCGTGGAAAAAGTCGTAATGGATCTTGCAGTCGAGCTAGGCGAACGCGGAGCTTGCCGGCACGTTGGGCACACACGAGCGAGCTTTCGCCGTCGTCACGTGCTTGCGCCGCACGCGCTTGGCGATACGGGTGAAGTGGTGGTCCCATCTCCACGATCGCCTCGGCAGCAGCGGCGGTATCAGGTGCGGCAGCTCGCGCGCCAAGAGCGGAGCGAGAAACGCACGCGCCGTCCGTCATCGCTGGCGCTGAGCGCGGATGAACGGCAGGCGGTCTTGGATGCCGTTCACCAGCCCCGCTTCGCGGATCGCAGCGTGCCGCACATCTATGCGACCCTCTTGGACGAGGGAACCTATCCGTGCTCGACGTCAACGATGTACCGCGTTCTGCACAGCGTCGGTGAGGTCGGCGAGCGGCGTGATCAGGCAACGCGACCTGCGCACGTGAAGCCCGAGCTCTGCGCAACGGGTCCGCGTCAGGTGTTTGCCTGGGATATCACCAAGTTGCACGGACCGCGGAAATGGAGCTACTTTTACCTGTACGTGATCATCGACATCTACAGCCGTTACGTCGTCGGCTGGATGGTCGCTGATCGCGAAAGCTCGGCGTTGGCTCGCGTCCTGCTGTCCGAAACGATTCGCAAAGAAGGCGTGGATCCGGCCAAGCTGACGGTGCATTCCGATAACGGAAGCTCGATGGCCTCGAAGCCTGTTGCGTTTCTGCTCGCCGATCTGGGTGTTACGAAGAGCCATTCGCGTCCTCACGTCAGCGACGATAACCCGCACATCGAATCGCTTTTCAAGACCGTCAAATATCAGCCAGAGTTTCCGACGACGTTTGCCAATATCGTCGAGGCGCGAGCCTTCTGCCGCGCCTTTTTCCAGTGGTATAATACGCAGCATCGCCACAGCTCGCTCGCGCTCCTAACGCCAGCAGACGTCCATCATGGCCGTTCTGACGCGATTCTAAGACAGCGCCAAATCACACTCGACGAAGCGCATGCCAAGCACCCCGAGCGCTTCGTCAAAGGTCCACCCAGAGTTCCTCAACTCCCAACCGCGTCATATATCAACAGACCGCAAGAAACGATAACCATCCCTTCAAAGCCGTTTCAAATCGATTCTTACGACCGCAACAATGCATCGGAGATCGACGCAACGATCAGGCCACTCGAACGCAGCGCTTGACAATCGAATCGAGCGCGGCTAACATCAAGAAGCCGCGCAGTAAATCACGTGCAACACGTGGTCTCATTCGTACTGAAAATTTCCGCTTTGAGGACGGCCAGCAGTTCCCCGCGCCGTACAAGCTCATTCGGCTTAGCAGCACGGCAAGCGAAGACCGCCTTTTCGATCTTGCTAAGGTCAGCTGACAACATGATGTCGTGGGCTTTCTCGATCACTCCGGCTCCTGTTCCTCAGGAGTGCTGTCTCATGCTCGAGGCCGGTGTGATGTCGACGGCCAGGCCAGCGGCAAAGCCGCGATTAGTGCGTCGGTCGCACGCGGTAGACCGGCCTCAGAGCTGCGCACGGCAGGCGCTCTTAGAGTCATGCTGCTGGTCTTTCTTCGGCGGCGGGTGGCGATTTGCCCGGTCGGGCCAATGCCTGCGGCGGAGCAAATGCACTCGGCGGACGGCTCAGACCGGCCTCCGCCCCCGCGCGGCAAGACCCAAGTTCATCGCCTTGGCCAGTGACGCCGTCCGCGGGGCTGAACGCTCCGGGTTCGCCCGGGTATGTGGCCCCGGCATTGGAGATGTGGATGGCGGTCGCTGCGCGGGCCTTTCTCCCCGTTCGGGTAACCATAATTGTTGTTGCAGTTTCCGTCACGTTGCAAAAAGGCACTTGCTTACAGGCTTTTTCGACGGTTTTGACCGGCTCAAGAGCCCTTGCACACCCCGGGCGACGAGCTTCTCACATAGGCCGAGCGACCGGCAAGTACCCCGGTTCGTCGAAAGTGCGCGGCTTCGGGTTGGGCAAGTAGGGCCCCGACTTGCGGGTCGTACGGGAACCACGCGACCTTCTGGCAGGGCCAGATGAATCGCCGTCCCATCCCGGCGGAGTCAGCGCCTCGATGCCGCTGCGAGCAGCGGCAGAGGATCTAGCCGCGCAAGCGGCGGCCGCGATCGCCACGTCGACCGTGGCCTCGTTGATCCCGTTGCTGCTGGATCTCGAGGTGCCGCACACGATCTTCAGGCCGACTCGCGATGGCCACCGAGGTAGACCAACCCGCGATGCAGCCTCAGGATGTATCCGTCCTCAACGCGGGCCCGAAAGATGGAGAACAGCAGTCTGCGAGCGTGGCGAGCGAGTATGGCGGCACAACCTGATGAAACGCCCTTGTGATGTCTCGGTCATATCTCTCGGCGAGGATAATTCAATGAACCAATCTTTCGATCCCAAGGCTCCCGCCACCAACGAGGACGTCAAACGCGTAATCCGCATCGTGGCGCAACTCCCCGATGACGTCTTTCGCGCGATGCAGGCCGCCGTCCCGATCGCGTTGCGTGAGACGATCGGCGACCTCGTCGAGCCGGTGCTGGTCGAACGCGCCGCGGAGGTCATCTTCGCCGAGACGGCGGCACGCTATAAGGTCTTGGCGGCCGCGACCCTGCGCGCACTCTAGTCGAAAGTCGTCAACGGAGCCGACGGCTCGCCGAGCGCCGCTGCTCGGGCGCATCCTGCAGCGGCTCCGCTTCAAGTCTCGACTCGTGCCCGCGGCCTCGTGTGAGCGGCGAGATCTCGATACCGGGCTCAAGTCGCAGCCTGCCGGCTTGAGTCAGGCTCAATATTTCGTCGGCGCCGATGAACTGCGCGAGGTACTTTAGTTCACCGGTATCACGATCGGTGGCATCGAGCATGATGGCAGCTTTTTGAAGCTGCCCATTTCGGTCGATCTCCGCAACGAGCGGATAGCGCTTCGGAACGATATCATACGTGCGGCCGTCCTCGGCTCGGAGCGTTGCGATGCCGGCCACCTGTACGAACTCTCCGATGACTCGTGCTTCGTTGCGTTGTTCGGACTGTGGCTGCATCAGCTTGTAGCCTAAGCCGTGACGGGTCTCGACCAGCGTTGCATGCTCACCCAACGCCGTGCGCAACCGTTTGATATGCACGTCGATGATGCGCTCGTCATTGACAGCGCCTGGATCAGGATAAATCAGCTCGACAAGCCTGGGCCGCGTGAGGACCTGGCCTGCGTGACGCGCCAGGACCGCCAGCAACGCGAACTCCTTCGGCTTCAACTGAAGCCGCTCGCCGTCGATGCTTGCTTCGTGACCTGCAAGGTCGACGACAACAGGACCGACCGTTATCGTTCCTACCTCGTGCGGCTCGAGTCTCTCCTCCGGCTTAAGGCTCGTCAAGACCTTCGCCGCGGCCTTGTCCGCGGATTCCATGCCGACCATCCGGGCAAAGTCTGTGAGCTCTTCCCTCGTCAACGTCAGATAGCTGGGCTGGCCCCTCTGATGAGGGGCAATGTCGACCGAGAGGACGGGTTCTTGGCGACGCTCATCCTGATCGGCGCCAACATGAAGAACTTCGTACGCTCGACCATCCCTTGTGCGCAGCCTTGCGATTCCGCCATCCTGCACGAATTCACCGACAACCAGTGCGTTCCGGTGTTTCGCTAACTCGCCGCCTCCAGCGGCTCGCTGGCCCGACTGCGGTCGACTGAGCTTGTAGCCGGACCCGTGAATGGTCTCGATCATCGCTCCGTGTTCACCCAACGCCTTGCGCAACCGTAGCACAGAGACATCGATCGCGCGGTCGCTGTTGGCAGCACCCGGATCGGGATGCACCAGCTCCAGCAGCTTATCACGCGTGAGGACCTGACCTACGTGACGGGCTAGGGCTGACAGGACTGCGAATTCCCGCGGCGGCGTCTGAAGCCGCTGGCCGTCGATGCTGGCTTCGTGACCTGCAAGGTCGACGACAAGGGGACCAATTGCTATCGTGCTTTCCTCCTGGGGCTTGAGCCTTCCCTCAACCCGAAGGCTTGTCAGCACCTTCTCCGCTGCTTCGTCCGCGGATGCCCTACCGACCGCGCGCGCAAAGTCCACGAGCTGTTGCTTTGTCAGCAGAATGAGGTCCGAGGCCTGATAGAATTCTCCCAGCATGTTACGAGTTTTTAGGCAACCGCTTCAAGAAGGTACTCGCCGGCCCGGTCGACGCCGGCGACACGATGGACGTCACCGACGTAGCGTCGCCCGGTTACGCGGTCGAGCCTCATGTGGACAAGGAAGTTGACGGCACGCGCGATGCGACTGCGCTGCGGCACGCGGTCGCCCTCGGTGAGCAGTTCCTCGATGCGCTCGAGGATAGCAGCACCCGAGTCGGCATGTATCGTGCTCATCAGCCCGGAGAGGCCAAGATTGAGCGCGAGCGTTATGCCGATCGCCGACCGCGGATCGCGGATCTCGCCCCACGCCAGGGCATCGGCGCTGCTGCGCGCGAGCCCCTCGAGCGCGTCGCCGAAGTCGTAGATATATCGCGAGCGGTTCCCGTGCGCGTCGTAGCGAATCTGCTCGAATCGGGCGAAGAGCATGATGCGATCGCGGTGCGACGGCTTGAGCTCGCGCCGGTCCTGGACCACGGCGAGCCGATCGCCTGGGTAGAAAAGGGCCGCCTCGGCGAGACAAGCGTTGAGGAGCGTTGTCTTCCCGGTGTTGAAAGCGCCGCCGATGAACAGGTTCGCTTTCGCGGCGATCGCCGCGGCGATCGCGTCCCGCTGCGCCGCCGTCATGCGTCCGTGCGCCACGTAGTCGTCGAGCGTGAAGATGCGAGCGGCGTGGCGCCGGAGCATGATCTCCCACGCCTCGCCGGCGGGCGAGCAATAGGCTTGCACGCGTGTGTCGTATTCCGGCAGGTCGCACTCGAGGGTGGCGCAGAGGCGATGGATTTCACGATCGTTGCGGCCCGCAAGGTACGTGATGAGGGACTGCCGCTCGCGGCTGCTCATGCGCTCGACGGCACAGAACTTGCCGCGCTCGCCGTGCTCGACCACGATGGCGTCATCGGCGTTGACGTTGACGTTCTGCGTCAGCGGGTCGCCAAGGTACTGCGCGAGCGGTCCGAGGAGCCGGTCCACCAGCGCTCCGTGCGCCCGTTCCCGGCTTCGCTCGCGCTCGAGCCAGACGCTAGTTTCCTGCACGTCGATGCTCCTGAAGCTGCCGGAACGCGTCGACCGCGTCGACTCCGTCTGCGACCACCGGTGGAGGCGCTGCGGAGCCGTTCGCTGGCTGCTGCGCTGAGGCGACGACCTTCGCAGCTGCGGCTACGGCCCGGATCGCGGCGGCGGCAGCGTGTTGCGCCGCCAGCTCCGGCGTGGGTGCCGCCTTCTGCGGCTGCGACGGTGGACGCAGATCGCCGGCGGCCGGCGTTCGCAGGAGACTTTTGAAGCGCGCCTCGCCGAGCTCAGCTCGCAAGGCCGAGTGAAAGAGCGGCTCGGTCGTTGCGACGTCCGAGCGCTCGACGGCGCCCATCTTGGCGCGCCGGCGAAGCTGCGGCTGGTGAAAGAAAAAGTACTTCTGGGCTCGGATGAGCAAGCCCGCGCAGCGAATCAGAATCTGGGACGGGGGCAGACGGAGCACCTCGTTCACCGTGAGGAGCTGGCGCGTCGTGACGTCGGCGTTCGCCGAGACGTGATCCAGCGGCGTCGCGCTCCACCGGCTTCCAGAGGACGTGGTGCGCGTAAGGAGCGTCGAGAACTGTCCAAGCGACGCGCTTATCGGCTCGGCCGCCTTTGGCGTTTGGGGCCGACCCCAGATGTGGACGCCCAGGTTTTCGCTGAACGATTCGTCCGGGTACAGGCGTGTGAGCTGATTCGTGGCCTGCCAAAACAGCCACAGGATCACGCCGAACTTACGGAGGTAGCCACCGACGAGCTCGAGTTCGTCGAGCCTGCCGAGGACGGCGGCCTCGTCGAGCGCGAGGACCGTGGCGCGCAAGTTGTCGCGCACGGTGCGGCCCTCGCTGTCGGTCCTCGTCTTGCCGATCAACTCGCGCAAAGCGGCACGCGTGACGGTGCGCAGGTACGGCTGCAAGAGGGGAATGTCCATCGGGTGCGCCGCGATATAGACGACCCCGGCGCGCGTGCTGTTCGCGAGTGCCGCGAAGCTGAAGGTGCTCTCGCAGACGTTGCGCCGTAGCACGGGATCGCGGTACATCGAAAGGTGTTGGACGAGGCTTGAAAAGACGCCCCGCCGCTCCTCCGGCGAGTCGCCCTTGTTGCGCATGATTCGGGTCGCGTCGACGATCCACGACCGATACTTCGTCGGCTTTCCGTCGGCCGTCGTCCACCCGAAGACGCCGTGCGGGTCATGGTACGTTTCCATGACGTCGTCGCAAAGGTCCTCGATCGTGTCGAACTGCGAGATGTAATCAGTCAGTCCCGGAAGCGAAAAGAGCGCCGGGTCATTCATGTAGAGGCTTCGGTAGCCGATGAACGCGATGAGCGCGTCGCCGAAGGCGCAGGACTCTCGGTCCCAATACGTGACGAGCCCGCGTCCCTGGGGGTCGATGACGTCGGTGAGCACGCGGCGGCATCCCTGCTGCTCGCGGTCGGTGCCGATCGCGATGGACCAGCAGGGATTCCACTTCGCAAGGCCGTCGCCGCTTGAAAGCGGATCGAGCCGGAAAACCTGTTTGCAAAGGACATCCCGCTGGTAGCGCGAGGTCTTCTCGAACAGTTCGCCGGTCGGATCGAAGACGACCCAGCTCGGCTCCTCGCCCCACGTCTCCGCTCGGCGGCGGCGACTATCCCACGCCCGAGCGCGCATGTCGCGTAACGGTACGAGCAGGTTGGAGATGAGCAGGAAGCTGCTCTTGCCGTCGCCGCTCGGCCCGGTGTAGTTTATGCCGAGCGCTTCAGCATAGCGGAGCGGCTTGTACCAGAGTCCGAACGGCCCCGACGGCCACGCGCCGATGATCGGCCCGCCGGCTGCGGTGAGGAGACCGGCTTCACGCAGCTCGGCGGTGTCGGCGAAGTGCGCCGAGTCGACGAGCTCGCCGACATGCTGGCGCTGGCGCCCAAAAACGAGCTGCGCCACGATCGGCGTGGCGATCGTCGCGATCGCACCCGAGGCGAAAACCCACGGCAGGAGCCAAAACGCGGCATACACGACGCCCGGCCAGCGGCCGACCCGGTGCACGTAGTCGTAGCCGCTAAGCGGGTTAAGGAACATCCATCCCCACACGAGCCATGCCCATGGAGCATAGACACGCAGCGGGCCCACGCTGAAGAGCGCCTGGCCAAGCGTCGGATTGTAACCCAGCGCGATCGCGACCGCCTCGGTCGCGACAAAGTTCGTGCCGACGATCGCGAGCACGACCGCGAGGATCGCGGATGGATGCAGGCGACCGTCGCCGACGGTGCGCGGGAGCCGGTAGAGCTCGAGACCTTTTTTCACCGGCGTAGCCCCTGGCTGTGCACGCGCCGTCGCGAGAGTTCGTCGTCCCGTTCCGGCGTGAGGTCCTGCGCCCGACCGAGCGTCGCCGGCGAGAGCTCGACGCCGGGCTCGAGATGCAGCTTCCCGGCTTGCGAGAGCGTTTGGATCTGGGCGGCGTCGACGTACTGTGCCAGGTAGCGCGTCTTGCCGTCGCCGGCAACGTCGAAGACGATCGCCGCGTCCACGAGCCGACCGTCGGCATCGAACTGCGCGACTAGCGGAAAGTGCTTCGCCTCGACGACGTATTCCCGGCCGTCGTCCCCGAGCGTGCGCATCCGCGCGTCATGGTCGAAGGTGCCGATGATCCGGATTCCGTGTCCCTCTGCGACTCGCAAGGCGGCGACGTGATGTTCGAGGGCTTCCCGGTCGAGCTCCGGGAGCCGATCGAGCGAGATCCCGTCGAGCACATCGTCGACTCGCATCCGGACGCGGTCGCGCCAATCGACCTCCTTTCCGGCGAGCGGGAGGTCAGCGCGACACACGCGCTCGGCGCGCAAGACCTCCACCGCCGCCGGCGGGACGTGGGCGTACCGTTCGAGGCCGCGCACGAGCGATCGCAGGTCAGTCGTTTGCTCGCGGTGCACCCAGCCGCGATCGTCCCGCACGCAACCGAAGTACTCGTCAGTTGCCGGATCGTAACCGCACCACGCGTCCAAACGAGCGGAATCGTACGCCGGCAGGTTATGCAGCGTGGGCCGCCGCCAGCGATCGTCGATCACGGTCGCGCAAACTCACGCGGTCCGTGATCGTCGCTGGCCTTCGCCGCGGAGCGGGAGGCGCTGAGATAGCGCGAAGCGCGTTGCGCGAGGTATGCCGGCGCGCAGAAGGGGCCGATGATTGCGGCGAAGCCGAACAGCAAGACGACTCCGATGAGGCTGTCTTCCAGGCGGTGACGGTAGACCGCGCGCTCCATGATCCGGAATCCCGGCCCATAGCTGAAGCCCCAGTAGACCAGCAGTGTGGTCCACCATCCGGCTGCTGCAGTTTGGCCGACGATAAACCCAACGAAGCCGCCGGCGCTGAGGCCGAGGGCGGACAGAATCAGCTCCTTGCGCGCGCGAGGCAGGTCCGCCTCGCGGTCAGTCGGGACGCTCTTAAGATGGCGCATAAAGCTAGGCCGCCTTTTTCGTGACGTAAGCCTGCGCTACGCGTGCCGCAGGCCGGAAGATATGCCGGTTGACGTCGATTCCCGCCGGCATCAGATGACCGAGGATCGCGGAGTCGAGCGCAAAAGGCAGCCCGGCCGTGACGGCGCCGACCGCGCAGACGATCAGCAGCGTCGAGAACTCGTTCGTGAGCATAGTCTTGTAGTCAAGCGGGTTCAGACCCGTCAGCTGATCCGCGAAGTGCTGGAACATCGCGATAGAGAAGCTCGAGATGATCACCGCCATCGCAAGGCGGAAGACGCGCCGGACCCACGTCTGAAGCGCACCTTGCCAGAGTCCGGACGTCATCTGATTCGCCACGAAAGGGACCAGGAGCAGTGCGAGCGGCATGACGACAAGCGCGTCGATCTCGACCCACAGCAGCATGGCAACGTTGACGATCGCGACCGGAATCAAGAAGGCGATCATGAGGATGGCTGCCCCTTCCATCACGACACCCATGAGCATCTCCGGCGGGATGGACGCAAGGGTCGTGAGGTATTGCCATGAAAACGTTGGCTGCGTCGCTGCGCTAGCGGAAGCGGCCATCGGGCCGAACGGCGCGGCAAGAAGCGTGCCGATCATGCCGATGAAAACGGTCGCCATCGCGGACGGCCCCGTTATCGCTTGCCCGGTCAGCGCCGATCCGAGGCCGAGACCGACGGATAACGTATTGAGGCTAAACGCCGGCGCCGCAAAAACGATGCACCACGGCGGCAGCAGATCCATGAGCATGTTGGGGAACACGTGGCCCCATGCGGCAATCGACTGATTCTGCACCGCGCTTCGGGCAAGTGCAAAGACAACCGACAGACCGACCAGGAGGCTGAAGAGTACGTACATGATCGTTTGTGCGGCGACGAGCCATCCGTTCGAGTCAGCGGTGACCTGGTCGACGAGGTTCGACAGGGCACCGCCGAAGCTGGGCGCGGGAATGGTCGCGGCCTGCGCGAGCAGCGTCGTCACGGGCGGAATGCAGGGGACGGACGCCAGGAGCCGCTGAGCGAGGCGAGGGCTTGCGCCAACGCGCGTCTCGTCCGCTCGGCTTCCTCTCGCTGGCGGCGAAGCTCGGCTGCGATGGCATCACAACTGGAAACTCGGCTCGAGAGACGGTCGCCGTCGGCCGTCAGCGTTGAAACCTTGGCGCTCAGACTGACGATTTGTGCGCCGTCGACTGCGTGCACGGTGACGCCCGCGACGGCCCCACCGGCGATCGCCGACGCTGCGGCGGCGACGTACAGCATGTTCATGGCTGGAACCCCGCCGATGGAACCCACGGTCCTGAGAGAGAACCGAGCGCCTGTGCCACGTCGGACCGCGTCTGCGCGTCCTGTGTCTGCTCTCCGGTCGAAAGCAACAGCTGTTTCTGCGCCGTCTCGTTGAGCTGCGAGAGGTAGCTGTTCGTGGCGATCGCTTCTTGCTGCTCGCCGTTGGCGATGTTCGCGAGCCCATTGAGGCGCGCGGCTTCGGCTGCATCCTGCTCCGCCTGATCGGCAATCGCGGCTGCGGCCGCGTCGCCCTGAAGCTCCTTTGCGATGCTCCTGCCGGTGCCAAGAATCGCGCTGAGGTCGCCCTCGGTATTCTGATATGACCGGGGCAAGGTCGCGAGATTCTGGGCCTCGTTCTTCAGCTGTTGGATCTGCCCCATGACCTGCTGCACGTTCGCGAGGGCAGAGGTTTGCGTGTACGTGACGCAGTGTCCGAAGAAGCATAGGTCCGGAATCATGCTCGGGATAGACAAGAGGTCAGCAGACGCCGGCAGTGCCAGGCCTAGGGTAAGACCCGCTAGGCTGGCAACCGCGTAGGCTTTGCGTAGGCGCATAGTCATATCTCCTTCTCGCGCAGGATCGTTTCGAATCGCGTCGCAGCCGCGCGCACCTGTGGCGACGAGCTGGCGCGCAGCATCTCGATCTTCCACCGCTGCGGCCCGTCCCGCTCGACCGGGTAGAGCTCGCGGAATCGATCGACGAGCGTATTCGTGCGGCTCGAACCGAGCACGGCCAGGACATCCTCGTCGAGCCGCAGGTCGACTTCGCAAAGGGTATCCACCTCGGGTGCGTGCAGAACGATTGCGCGCTCGCCGATCGTGGGCAGCATCTCGATTCCGTGGCGCGGTAGGCCGAGCTGCGCGTAGAGCGCCGACGTCGCCGGATCGAGCGCTCCGGGATCGTGCGCGTACATGCGGAGCTGGGAGGCTTTGAGCAAGTCGTCGAGCCGCGGCACCGTGGCGAAGTCCTCGACGGAATTGGAGACCAGCCAAAGGCCGCGATTGTGCTTGCGCCCCTCCTTCTGCTGCTCGAGGACCCATGCCGCACCGATCGGATGCCTTAAGACCGCGTGCGCCTCGTCGACGAGATAGAGCGAGTGCAGGTCCTCGCCGAGGTCGCGCTTGAGCCGGCGCTCCTGCGCGGCGAGCCGCCAGAAGATGACGCGCAGCACCGGGATCAGGAACTTTGCGCCGAGGCTCGAGACGTGGGCAATGTCGATGACGTTGAAGCGGCCCGTTTCGAACGAGTCCTCCGCCCGATCGAACAGACTGCCGAGCACGCCCTCCGGTCCGTAGGCCGCGATCGCCGGCTTGAGCACGTGGCCATCGTCGCCCCCGCCGAGAATCTCGGCAAAGGCGAAGAGCCTCCGCTCCCTCTGCGGCCACGACGCAACGGTGCGGATTGCCTCGAGCAGCGCGACCCGGCGCGGCGGCGTGACCGCGAGACCTTGCAGCTCGCACATCTCTTCGAGGATCGTGAGGAGCTCGCGCGCCCCGTCGTCTTCGCGATGAGCGTCGGCGAAGAGGGCGAAGCCCGGCGAGTTGGCACCGAGTACGTCATAGCAGGTCCCGTCGAGCATGAGGCACGTGGGCCTAGCCGATAGCCCACGATCGATCAGCGTCACCGATGCGAGCGGTAGACGTCCGCGGAACATACTCGCGAGATACGAAGTGCGCACGCTTTTGCCGGAGCGAGTGCGGCCGCACATGATGCCGTGGAAGACGTCGGCGACGTTGAGATGCAGGCGGCGCGGTGAATTGCCACGCGTCAAGCCGTACGAGACGCACGGGACGTCGAGCCCGGCGGGGAAGGACTCCGAATCGCTGAAGCGCGGCCCTTTCGCTTCCTCGTGCAGGGGCAGGAGTGCCTTCGCGGTCGTCAGCGCGTCGATCGGATGGGTGCGCATCCCGTAGCGCCGCTGCCCCGGCAAGGTTGCAAGCCATGTGTCGGCGGCTTCCGCTTTGGCGATCGTCGCCGAGAAGCCGCACGCGGCGAGAGCGTCCACTACCGCCTGTGCTGCTTTGCTGACATCGGTGCGCGTCTTCGCTCGCAGGACGACTGCCGTCGACGTCCACCCTACGCGCTGGTACTCGTCGCCGGCCTGCCCGAACGCCTCGCTCATCTGCTCCGCCGCGCGGAGCTCTGCCGGGTTCGTCAGGCTCGCGTGAAAGTCAGCCGCGCCTCGAAAGTCCGCGACGCCGTCTTCGAGCACACGCAGCGACTCCGAGAGCGACATGCCGGCGACGCGGACTGCAAGCGTGTGCGGCACCGTGAGCTGCGTGAGCCGCTCGAGAAGCTGCGGTGCGGCCGAGTCAGGAGGCGTGAGCAGCTCGACGATGCCGAGCTCGTCCTCGCCGATTCGCACATCCCAGCCGAAGCGGAAGTCGCGAGCGAGCAGCTCGTTCAGGGGGACCGTCGGCGGCGGAACGGCCATCGGATGATCGCGACCCGAAACGGTGCGCGCGACGAAGCGCAGGAGGTCCGACCGCCGACGCCCATCGACGATTGTCTCGCCGAGGCGCTCGACGACAGGAAGCCCGACGCGGAGGCTCGCCTCAATGCGCCCGCAGAGCGCCTCGAATTCAACCAGCAGGTCTTCTTCCGCTCGACGTCGCGCGGCGAGACCCGCCGACGTCGCAGCGCGCAGGCTCTCGACGACTTGGTTCGGCGGCGCCCACGAAAGCGCGAAGAAGCGCTCGGAGTCGAAAACGGGCGCCCGCCGCAGGAAGTAGTCCTCGCGCAAGTCGTCGAGCAGCTCGAGCACCGGATGATCGCTGCGGCTCAGCCCGCGGTCGTATTCACGGAATGGTGAGCGGATGAAGTAGAACTGCCCGACGGCACCGGTCCCGAGGAGGCCCAGGGTCGCCGCCACGTGATACGACGTGTTGAGAATCGTCGCCGGCGCGAGAACGTCGGTCGGCGGCGCAGCGACGCGCCAGGCGGCGAGAAGGCTTGACTCACAGCGGATGACGTCCGGGTGCGCAAAGCGCCGATACGGCAGAAAGTCTGCGAGGCCGACACTCTGTCGCCGCTGCTCCGGAAAGGTGCGGCCGCGCGCGAGCAGCTCCGGGACGAGCGAGACGGCGGCAAGCGAACTGGCGCCGGCGACCAAACCGGCGAGGCCTTCGAACATCAGCGGCGTTCCTTTGTCGCAGGACCCCAGCGCGGGAGGCGCATCTCGATCAGAAGCTTGTCGATGAGCCACGGATCGTGCTCCCACTGCAGCTTGCCGGCGAACCACACGACTGCGGCAAGGAGGACGAAGACGATCATCACCAGCCGGCCCAACGCAAACCCAAAGCCGCCAAGCAGGAGCAGCGGACAGACGACACCGATGAGCAGGCGCCCATCAATCCCGAATTTGTGACGGCGCTTCCACGCCGCCTTATTGATCGCGTGCGACCAAGGTCGTTCGCTCATCAGAAGGCCACCGTCGCGGCGAGCGTCGTGCCGATCGCTACCGCCCCACCCGCGAAACCGCAACCGGCAAGCGCGCCGAGCACACCCAGGAACAGCGACCCCCAATCGTGTCGATGCTGCAGCCAATGCGCGCCGGCGAGACCAAGCGAGACGACCGCACCGCACAAGCCGATCGCGCAAGCGCCCCACTCACAGCCCGTAATGATCGGCGTGAGGAACGAGAGCCACGAGGGCAAGCTGCCTGTGACTGCAAGCAGCGGGACGAAGTAAGTCATTGCTAACGAGCCTCCAACCGCGGCTTCCAGAAGAATCCCGCGTTCGTGACGATAGGGATGATGCGACCACGTATTGACGCAACCGGGACCGGTCCCCAATACCGTCCGTCCCAACTGTCCGGCGACCAGCCTAAGAGCAACACCTCGCCGCGCGGCACGCGGAAGGCGCCATCACGCAGGCGCAAGTCGACGCGATGGCCGTCCGCAGCGACGTTCTTGATCGTCGACATCGGCCACAGCCGCCCGTTCACGCTGACGCCGGAGGACGACACGGAGACCTCATCGCCGGCGACCGCGGCAACGATCTTGCCAAGCATCATGGCCTGGCCGGGACACGGCGAATCCTTCCGTTGCGGCAAGATGCCATGCTCGAGCGCATACGTCGCGAGTGCGGGCGGCAAACATTCCTGCGCGATCTGACCACGAGTGACGGGCACGCCCGGCTCGAACCAAGCGATACCATCGGGCAGGGACGCGCCGACGATCATGATGACGGTCGGCCACCCGAATCGAGCGCTCGAAAGCAAATACAGCCCGAAGAAGCCGAGCGACACGAAGACGAGATACAGATCCGTCCAGAGCCGCTTCACGGCCTGGCCTCCGCAATGAACCGCACGGCGCGCCGCACGACGATCCACCGAAACTGAGCAAGGACAACAGGCGCGTGCCGCGGCGCCGACCCGCCGGCAAGAACGGCGAGAACGAACGGCGAGGACCGTGCCTCGAGCACACGATCGGCATACGCCTGCGACGTCGCCCCGGCCCCGTTGTACGCGACGAGGGCTGCCCGCACGTCACCCGATACGGCGAGCGCTCGAGCGTAGATGGCCTCGCCGGCACGCAGGTTCGGGCAGGGCCGGAGCATCGCTTCGACCGAGACCCCAGGAGCGCCGAGATGCAACGAGTTCACCTGGGCCAGACCGAGGTCGATGGTGTGCCCTTGCTCGAGCAACTCGTGCGCGAGCTTCACCGCCTGGGCGTAGGTGGGCGGATGATACGACCGACGCGCCGAGTCGTCGTCGATCGCCCACGCATCGCCCAGCGACTCTACGGCAACGATGCTCGCAGCGACGGTCCGATCGATGCGCGGCGCGCAACGCGCGAGCAGCGCGGCCAGCACCGGCGCGCTAATCATGCGCGAGCTCCGCGTACGGCCGCATGACCAGAGGCTGCGATGGATAGACGTGAACGATCGTCCCCGCCGGCAGCGTCACGGTCGGACGCAGTGCCTGCGCGTTCTCGAATAAGACCTGCCCGAGCTGCGAGGCGCCGAAGGCGAACGACGTGCCGTGGTTGCCGATGTTCCCGAGCGCCGTGGTGGCCGCGCTGAGCAGCGAGTACAGCGCCGCCTGACCGAAAGCGCGACCTCGGTGCGTGTTGACATCGCCGGGGTTGCCGGGTGCGCCCATCGGATCGCCGCCGGCCTGCGATCCGAGCAAGAAGCGAACCTCGTTCGGGAAGATCAACTCGTGAGCGGTGAGCAAGAGCCGACCGCCTTCGGCGTTGCTGGCGACGGCGTTGTAATCATCACCCTTCAGCATCGTGCCGGCGGGGATTAGCAGCGTGGCGTGGGTCGTCGAGTCGTATGCCGGCACGGTTACGACGCCGAGCACAGCGCCCGGTGCCGCAGAATCGACGTCCGTCGTCAGTCTGACCGTGATGAAGTCTTGCTCGCCGAGTTCGTATCGTGCAGGCTGCAGGTAGGCCCCAGCTGTCGGGCTCGGTACTACCGCGAGATCCTCGCGCGCCTGCCGGTCCTGAGCCTGGTCTCGCTCGTTCGGCGGCGCGAACGTCAGCGTCGTAGGACGTCGAACCGCGACGGGGGCTGCCGTCCCCGGCGCGACGCTCGCAGACCGCCCGAGTTGCACCGCGGGCGCCCCCGTACTCGAGGCTGTCTTGGACGGCGTCAGGTTCATAGCCGACACAGCACGCGCGACAGCGGCAATGGTCGACGGGCGCACCGATGCAGGCGTCGGAAATGGCGTCGCTTGCGCGAAGGAGGCCTGCTGCTGGTCGGGATTGTAGGCCGAGACCGGATGCAGCGGCTTCTCGTCCGATCGCGCGACGTTCGACGCGGTGTGCGCCGCTCCGATCAACGCACTCGCACACGAACCGAACGCGAAGGCTACGAGGCCGAATCCAGCGACCCCGGCCGTCATGATGGCCCAACGCCCGGTGCCGCGATAACCCGGGTCGCTCATCGCTCGAAGAACCTCGTCGACGTCGGCTCCGGCGAGGGCTGCGCAACACTGACCGAAGGGGCAGGTGCGACGTCAAGCCCCGGAGCGACCTGACGCTGAACGTGCATCCGCGTTTGATGCTTCCCGGTCCCCAGCGTCAACACGAACTCGTCGGCAACGAGGTCGATCCCATAGATGCGCGAGGCGGAATCGTATTGCCAGACGACGCCTTGATCGCCGCCGGGCGTCGCCAGAAATGGGATCGGCACGTCCACGGGGATGGTCGCGCTCGAAGAAAGCTGCACGAACGTTCGTGAGGCGGAATGGCATACGCGCTTCGGTCGCCACTGTACCGGCTCCGCATCGGTCCCGTATCGCTCGTTCGCCGGCATCGTCGCGCAGGCGCGGTCCATCTGCTCGGCTATCGTCAACGGTGGGTCGACCGTCGCATTCGATCGCGATCGCGGGCGCATCGCGACCGCCTGCGGATACTCAAAGCGAACGTACGTCGGCCGCAGAGAGGCGATGCTGTGCAGCTCGAGCCGATACACGCGCCGGTTCGTCGTGATGACGGCGTCAGCCGTCAGTCCCGGCTTCGAGGCGACGAAGGTCAGGTGTGGCGTCTGCTGCGCGCCTTCGCCCTCGTACATCGACGAGTGGTTCCAAAGCTCGTACTGTCCGGTTTGGGCGGCACCGTCAGCGCTCGACGAAAGCGTCTCGCCGACGAACTCACCACCAAGGAGACGCTCCCCGCGCTCGAGCGTGACTTCACACATCGCACCGGCGCCGCAGCTGATCGTCGTCTGCGTGCGGTCGCGGTACGAGACGTAGATCCACCGTGCATCGTCAGCAAGGGCCGAGGTCGAAACCACGCCAAGGCCCGCGGCGAACGCCACTACCTGTTTTTTCATCGTGGCCTCAGCACAGCGGGACGTCGAGCGCTTCTTGCTCGACGTACACGCCTGCGGGATTCAAGACCGCCACCTGGGGATCGGTCGGTATCGCCGCGTTGGTTGCGATCGTGACTTGCCCGGAGTGCTGCGCCGTCGTCACGCCGGCGGTCGTCGTGGTCTGCTCAGTCCAGCGCACGATGTAGGTGCGCGCTGGAGCCCCGGCCGAGACCGGTAGCGGCGTCACGTCGACGCTCAAAACGGCACGAATCTCGTACTTTCCCAGCTTCGCGGCGTTCGCGACGCACGTGTCTAACTCGGTCCGAACGGGCCCGTTCGCATCCGTCATCGCGAGCGCGGTGCTCTTCTGCTCCCGCGCGAGCGCATAGTCGATGCCAGGGATGCTGCGCACGTCCTCGAGCCACGTGCGCACGCCGGCTTGCAGTGCAACGTCCGAGGGAACGGGAGCTTCGCCGGCGCGGCCGAGCAGATGCATCGCTCCGCGATCGTCCTGGGTCAACACGAGCGCTTCCGCCGGGCCTCGCAGCTTGGCGGTCGTCACGACATTGTTTGCCAATAGTCCGAGCGAAACGACGAGAGACGCGGTCGCAAGACGTCGCCAGGATCGAGCCGTCTTGCGCTCTCGCGCGGCCTCGTCGAATGCGTGGTCGCGCGCAGCGACGTAGGGATCGGCTCCCTCTGCCGATGGCCCCACGGCGTGTTCCCATGCCTCGTTCGTCACGCTCATGCGATGAACTTTAGCGCCGCTTTCTGACGGAGGTATGGCACGGGTGTTACCGCGGCGTAACAAAGGCAGAAAGTAAAGCCGGGGCGCGGAGTTTTGCTGTTTCCGCCCCCCCGTCAGACCCTACGCGCCAGGTAACCCATGAGCGCCTCGTAGGTGACCGGCAGAGCGGCGCCCCCCAAAAACGGAACGATACCCCACCAGGCACCGGCCGGCGGTCGTTGTCCTCGACTTATTTAGATACCGAGGTGAAAGGAGATGCCGCGCTGGAACTGAGGCGCGATAATGCCGACGGTACGAACGATTTCCGCGAGCGAAAGATTTCGGCGGTCGCGCTCAAGGGTGCGGAGCACTTCGCACAGGCGTTCGTGATCCACGCTCAGGAGATCGGACAGGAAATCATCGACGGAGCACGGGCGAATGCCGTACGGGTCGCAGGCTGCGAACGGGAAGTGACGCGTGTTCTCCGTGAGGATTATTTCGGCGTGTCCCCGAATCGCTGCCGCGAGAACGTGCCGGTCGTGCTCGTGGTTCGTCATTGAGGCAATGAGGGAACCGTAGCCCGATATGGTGGAATCGGGGAACGCACGGGTCATTTCTTCGCGGAGGTGAGCTGTCTGCAGCTCTGTCAACCGACGCTTTTCGATGAGGTTCCTCTCCATTTCGTCGAGCACGTCCGAGCTCCAAAGCGGAAAATACAGTTCACTCGCGGCGGCCGTGAGCAGAACGTCCCGCAGCATCTGCGGAAAGAGCACGCATGTGTCGAGAAAGACGCGGAATCGTGCACTCATTCACCGCGTCGATCCGCGTCGCGCACTCGTGCAAGATCCTTCATGGCCTCCTCGTCCTCGTCGTACAAACCGTACTGCCTGCTCAAGTCGATGAGGTTGCGAAGATGCTGACGGCGCTCTCGCCGCCGCGCAACGTCGAAGGTCATGAGATCTGCGAGAGCAACGCGCCGATGACGTCCGACGCGTTCGAATGGGATCTTGCCTTCATCGAGCAGCCGCACGAGGTAGGTTCGTGAGAGGTTGAGGAAGTCGGCGGCCTCTTGCGAAGTGAGCATCCGGTCGGCAGGCAACACGCTGATCGCTCCGCCGCGGGCGAGCATCTGGGCTGCTCGGACCAGCACTTCGTACAGCGCCGGCGGAAGCGGGAGAGGCTCCTGATCAGGGCCAACGAGGTAGCCGGTACCGCCCGGCCCAGATCGTGCGATGGCCTCCCCGAGGCTCCGAATCGACTCCTGTTCCCGTGCATCCGGGGCCGCGACGATCTGGCCGACATCAAGCGCTGCACTCATACCATTCACCACAAACGACACTATGTGTGTCGATTATAGCGAATATTCCCAGCGTAGTCCAGGAGGTTTATCCTAGCCGGGCGAGGTGGGGGCGCAGCGGAGCGCGCCTCAAGAAGCCTCGCTGCAGCTCGAAGAGCGGAGGCCGCCAGGGCGTACCAGGACCGCGACCGTGGCGATCGCCCGCGAGACCAGTGCTCGCGGCCCGAAGAGGCTCCCCGAGCGGGACCAGCGTCAGCCCCTCTGCCAGGCACGCTGCGGCCGCCCATTCGCCATCTTGAACAACCAAAGCCTTTAGGTTATAGTGGGGCGTGCCGACAGTCGTGGAGGAGCAGGGGTTCAATGTTAACCACGTTTGGAAGGCGGGTGGCTTTGCTCGATTCATCGTGTGGGATAACAAGGTCTCGCTCTATGAGAACCACGGCCTGGACGAGCGAGACTTGCAGACGGCCGGCGAGCTTTGCGTGAAGCACTATCGCACGATCGTGCGCAAGCTGAGGGAAATGCCATGGGTAAAGTCGTCCTAGAACCGATCACCCCCGCGACCGTCCGACGGGCGAACAAACGTGGGGCCGCGACAACGAATGCGCCGACTGCGGTCGTTCACGCAGGCGTCGAGACGGTCGACGGTGAGCTGCATCTTCTGCTCGTATTCCGCGACGGGATTCGTCTCTCCATACCCACGACCCGCATCGAGGAGCTCGCGGAAGCCAAGGCCGATGCGCTCGCAGCGCTCGAAGTGTCCCCGTCTTGCGATTCTATCTCGTTTCCCGCAATTGACGCCGATATTTACGTACCGGGCCTCCTAAGCGATCTCTACGGTTCGAGAGTCCTTGCCGAGAAGGGCCGCGCCGGCGGCAAACGTTCCTCCCCCGCGAAGACGGCAGCTGTGCGCGAAAACGGTCGCAAGGGTGGACGTCCCTGCAAGAAGGCCAAACCAGAAGCGGTATGACCGCTGCGGGCGCACCTACTCGAGATCGTCGAAGACCGCGAGGCCGTGCGTGAAGCGCGCTTGTCTTCCGCTCGCCCGTCAGGCCCGACGCGCTAGATAGCTGATGAGCGCCTCGTAGGTAACTGGGAGAGCGGCACCCCCCAGGAACGGAACGATACCCCACCAGGCGCCGGCCGGCGCTCGCGATCCGAAGAGGTTCCCGAGCACCACCAGCGTCAGCATGACACAGGCGCCGAGCATGAACGCGACGACCACCGGCAAGCCGACGAGATCGGGCGGCAGCGCCGGCGCTCGCGTCTCCTGGTCGAGTCTTCGCTCGAACGCGGCGAGTCTGGCATCGAAGACGTCGGTCGCACGCTTAAACTCGTTCGCCGCCTCCTGGGCCGCGCGGGCGATCAGCCAATCCGGATCGTCGACCCGCACGCCGATGCGCTCCGCCTGCCTCACTACAGCCGCCTGCTCGGTGGGGGGAAGCGCGTTCAGGTAGGCTTCACGAGCCGCTCGAGCGCGACTGTTGAGCGGGGGCGTGGTTTCGTCGCTTTGCGCCACTCGGGGTCAGCTCGTCGCCGCGCGCGGACGCCGCTCTTTGCGCGCCGGCGGCACGCTGCCCGACGGTGATAGCCATGTCCCTTCAAAGGCCGCCGCGACCTGCTCGAGCCAATCCCGCAGACGCCAGCAGTCGCGCCGCCCGAGAATATCCGCTCGAGCAACCCCATCGACGAACGACAATCCCTTCAGCTTGACCAACGCCATCGTGCGCGAATCGAGCTTCGGGAGATACACCACCTCGCCACCCGCTTCGCGCACCATATCGCCCGTATTCCCGAACAGCCGCTGACCCGTTTCGGGGTCCGCAAAGCCGTCGAAAACGAAGAACTCGTCGTCGTCGCCAAAGTATCCGTTTTTGACGACCACGTGGTGAACCGCAGACCCAAACCGCTCGACAGCGTCTTGAGCCGACAGAACGGCATCCACCTCGACGCCGATCGGCGTCACCAGCACGACCTCGCGTCCGGCATCCGTTGCCATTCCCGCAATGGCGCCCGCCCGGCCAAGCACTCCGATCAAGTCGTCGAGCGCTCCGCCGGGAACGTCGATGATGACGTCGTCGACCTCCGTGTAGAGCGCGTTGAGCCACGGCGTTTTGCTCTTCGGGCTGCGCACGTTGTCCAGCCCCACGCCGGCCACCGGATCGCGCTCCTGGTACGCCATGGCAAAACTGCTGGTCGAGCTATCCAGGTCCCAAGCCGAAACGCTTCGTCCTGCGCGCCGGCTGAGGTCCAGCATGGCCTTCGCAGTCGTCGTCTTGCCCGCGCCGCCTTTTTGCGACGCAAAGATTTCCAGTCGCTTCACACTCACGCTCCTAACTCACAACTTCCTCGTCAGCGCTTTGTGCTCGTTTTGCAAGGTCGCATTGGTTTCCGCATCCGCGTCGCGGTCGCCGCCGCTTCGGCGTCCGTCATGAACCGCTGGCGCTGACGCTTGCGGTTCCGCATCCGCGCGTTTGCGGCCGTTTTGCTGCTTTGCTGACGGAGCACGCTGCGCCGGCGTTTTTGCCTTCGCTGCGGGCGGTCGCTTCATAGCCGCTCGAATCGTGTCTTTCGTGCAGCCGAGCACCGGATGCAGCAGGTCCGCGATCTTCTCCCAGGTCGCGCCGCGCATCCGCAATTCGGCGATCTTCTCGCGGAACTCCACAATCAGCGCCGTCTTCGAGCCCGCTGGCTGCTTGCGCACGAACTCCGCGTCCTTCGCCGATTCGAAGACCGCTTCGAGCGCGCGTCGCTTCGCGTCGATGTCCTCACTCATCGTCTACTGCCACTAGCATGTACGCGTTCAGGTCCCCGCACTCGGCGCCATCCGTTCCCTCGACCACGGCGTCTCCGCTTTCGACGCACGCTTCCGTTCCGTATTGTAGTCCGCTTCTTATTCTGCTTCTATTCCGCAGCGTTACCGTTTCCGTCTCCGTGTTCGCGAACCGTCGATTAAGCTGAAGACGGCGTTTCTTGGCAGGATAGGATGTGCCTAGGCACATCGTGAAACGAGCGGCGCGACGGAGGCCTAACTCATGGCTATCAGGACCACGGTGCAGCTAAATTTGACGGTCCGAGCGGAGGTCGCCAAGGACATACGGCGCAACGCCGAGCGAGCCGGCTTGACGATCTCGGATTACGTTGCGTCCCGGATTCGTGAAGATACCACCACAGCCACGTTGCCGGCTGCGACGACGGACGCGCGGGTCGGATATCGGATCGTGAGCGCGATCGCGGCGATCGAGCACGGCGAGTTGTCCGAGGCGACGGATCACTTGCGGTTCGCGCAGGGGCTGATGGCGGAGGCCTTCGTCGCCTCGCACGTCCCCGCGATCGCGCAGGCAACCCAGGACCGGATGAAGCGCCTCAAGAGCGCCGACGATTGGTCGGCCTTCTAAAGGCGTCGTGGCCGTAGGCAAGCGGTGCCGAGCTCCGCGCGGCGGCGGCTCGGCGCGTCGGGCGATCCGTTACGTGCTCGGCGAAGAGCTGACCGCGAAAGTGAAGCACGAGCGCATCGACGATCCGCTAACGGCAGGCCAGCGCGACGAACTCAGTGCTCTCCTAGATGAATCACGGCGACGGCCCGACTTCGGCGTCGGCGTCGTCTGGAGACCAGAGGCCGGCGGCCAACGGCCGAGCGCGGTGTACGCGCGGGGGGTCATCTCTCTCGCGACGGCGGCGGAAGAGATTCAGGCGATTTACGCGACCCAGCCGCGTGTGAAGTCACCCGTGGTGCACTACGTCATCTCGTTGTCCGAGGCGGAGTCCAAGACCGTCGACGACGAGCAGCTCATCCGTTTCGCCGAACGCGTCCTCGATCTGGCGGGCTGGGAAGGCCATGCCGGCGTCTTCGCCGTTCACCGAGACCAGCCGAACGCGCACTGCCACGTCGCCATCTCGTCGGTCCATAGCGGGACGCTGCGAGCGTACGTGCGACAAGGGGATTTCGGCCGGTTGCATCGGGCTCTGCGCGAGGCGGAGCTCGAGTTCAAGATGGCTCACGATTGGGGGCTCTACGTCGTGCGCGACGAGGGCCTTGCGACGGAGCGCATCGAGAAGGTCCGCACCGAAGATTGGGCCAGGCGCAAGCGCGAGCGTGGGCAGGAGCGACTCGAGGAGCAAGGGCGCGCGTTCGTCTCAGACGAGGAAGGGCTCGAGTCGCCGGAGGACCGTCGCGATCGGGTCGTGCACGCGCTCCGCACCTATCTCGAGCGCTGCGCTGAGCGCGGGGAGCAGCCGCTGCGGGCCGACCTGCATTCCATCGCGGCCCGGCTGACCTCGACGCTCGAGAACGGGGACGGGCGCCTGCGCATGCGGCTCATGGAACGCGCGCCGAAGGGCTCGGTGCGAAGTACGTGGACCGACAGCTTCGGCGAAGTCCACAGCCGAGCGGCGACGTGGGTTCCAACCGAGACCGTCTTCGCGTTGGACCCGGCGTGGATCGCGCCGTCGCCGCTCGACGCGTC
Source organism: Vulcanimicrobiota bacterium (assembly GCA_963834485.1). GTDB lineage: Bacteria > Vulcanimicrobiota > Vulcanimicrobiia > Vulcanimicrobiales > Vulcanimicrobiaceae > CAWICD01. Next base: position 277,631 of record CAWICD010000004.1, on the reverse strand, counting down.
GCCGACGGGCGCGAGGGCGCGAAAGAACGAGCTGCGCGAGCACGGGGAGGCGCTTCGCCGGCGAGCATGGCTCACCGATCTCGGCGACCTGGAACGAGCGGAAGCAGAATACCGCGAGGTGCTTGCGGAGGACCCCGGCCGCGTCAGTCGTGACATCATCGCCTCGGGACAGGCGACGTTTACCCCGGATGACGTCGACGCATGGATCTCCGATCGGCTGACCGATCCCGAGGAATGGTTCGAGCGTGCCAATGACGTGCTGCGCAGGGATCCGACGCTCGAAGTCCTCTCGCTCGACTCCGAGTTGCCGCTCTATGCGACGAAGGCTCAGCGTGGGCTCGAGCGGCGCGTCGCGGACGACGCCTGCGCGCTTGCCTCGGCTCGCGATCCCAAGTTCGACTGGGCTGCTCTCGACCGCGCGATTGCCGACGAGCAGGCCGCGCTTGGCGTCGCCTTCAGTGCGGAACAGCTCGCCGCGTTCGAGCTTGTCGAGCGCCGATTCGGCGTACTTCAAGGCAACGCTGGCAGCGCGAAAACGACCCTGATGTCGGTCTTGCGGCGTTACGCCGAGCTTACCCAACGCCCAATCGTTGGGTTTGCGACCGCACAGCTTGCGGCCGAGACGCTCGGCACACAGGCGAAAATCGACGCGGTGAACCAGGCTCGGGCGCGCGCCATCGAAGCCGCCGGCGGCGCGGAGATGATCAAGCCGAACGCGCTGGTCATCGTCGACGAGGCCTCGATGGTCTCGTTCGAGGCAACCAGAGCCATCTTCGAGCGCGCCAAGGAACACAACGCGACGGTCGTTGCGATCGGCGACGAAGCCCAACTCCCCAACATCGACGCCGGCGACACGATGCGCGTCCTCGCCGGCATCGCACGTGAGCACCATGCGTATCGTGAGGTGAAACTCTCATATCGGCCGCGAGTCGGCAGCGATGTCGAGTGGATGCGCAAGGCGATCCCGCGCGGCGGGCGCGCGATCCGCGAACAGGACGGGGCAGCCTTCCGGCACTACCTGGGCGAGTTCTTCGAACGGGGGCATGTGGTCTGTCACGAGAGCCGCGAGGACGAAATCTCTGCGAAAGCGGCGGACATTGTCGAGGCGACCCGTAGAGGCGTTCGCGTCCTGGCCCCGGTTCGCAGTCGGACGGACGCCCTCTACACGAACCGGGCGATCCGCCACGAGCTCGGGCTGGAGGGCAGGGGCATCGCGTTCCGCTTCGAGCGAGGCGTACGCGAGCTGGCCGTCGGGGATCGGGTCCTCTTCGAGCGCAACTCGAAAACGCTCGACGTCCTCAATGGCTACCTGGCAACCGTCCGGGCCGTCGCATCGCAGGCGGTCGACGTTGAGCTGGATGGCGGGAGGACGGTGCAGTTCGACCCGCGGCGCTATCGCGCCATCGACTACGGCTGGAGCACCACCACGCACAAGAGCCAGAGCCGGGGCGATCCGCTCGTCGTCCCGACCCTCGGGAAAAACGACGACGCGCGCAGCGCGCATGTCGCGCTGACGCGGTGCGAGAGCGGCCTACGCGTGCACACGCGCCTGGGGCGCGAGGAGCTCGTCGAGCGCCTGTGCTCGAGCACCTCGCTGCGGCCCAAAGACGATGCGCTCCTCTTCGACGAGCTCGTGCAGCGGACCGGAGGGCCCGATACGATGTGGGCGCGCACCGTGCGGCGGGCGCTCGAGCACGACCGGGACCCACTGCGTCAGCAGCACCGAGCGGAGATGGCGTGGACGCGCGACGCACAATCACGTGAGCTGCGCCGAATCCTCGAGGGTAATGCTGCGGCGAGGCAGGCTGCCGAGGCGCTACCGGAGTGCAAGCGGCGCAAAGAATTGGCGCGCCTCGAGCGCGTCGAACGAGCCGACGTCGCTGCGGCATGCGAGAAGTACCGCCTGGTGTCATTTGTCGCCTGGGCCCACCATCACCGCGAGCAGGTCGAACGTGAAGCCGAACTGCAAGAGCGACGCCGCCACGTCGAAGCTGAGGCGATCCGGCGCCACGAGGAGGCCCGCCGACGGGAGGCCATGCGGGAGCCGCCGACGCCAACGCAGCTCGAGCGCTTAGCCTGCGCGTTGCGCGGGTGCGCACCGATCGCACAGACGTCCGGTGAAGCGTATTTGCGCGGACGCGGGCTCGAGGCGTTTGGCGACGCGCTTTATGCTCCGAGCTGGTATCGAGGCTGTATGCGCGACGACGGGCAGGTCTCACGAGGCCTTGGGCCGGCAGCCGTGTTCCTCGTACGCGATGCCAGCGGGGAGGTCGTCGCGGCGCAAGGGCGGTTGCTCGAGCCGCTAGCGCCTCGCGCGCCGGACGAGCCGCTACGCATGGTCACGGTCGGCGCCGTCAGCGGGGGCGTGTTCGCGACGCCGGGAGCGTTTGAAGCAGACACCATCGCGATCGTCGAGGCGCCGATCGACGCGCTCAGCCTCGCGCAGTGTGGGCTGCCCGCGATCGCGACCTGTGGGACCCAGAACCGACCTGAATGGGTACGACGAGCGCTCGTCGCACGCGAGGTCGTCATCGCGACTGATGCCGATCGCGCCGGCGAGCAGGCCGCGGTTGAACTCTCAAAGTGGCTCTCCAGCGACTCGACGCTCGCGCGCCTGCGTTTGCCGGCCGGCGCGAAGGACGCCAACGAGGCGCTCCTGCGGGATCGGGACCAATTGCGTTTTGAGATCGCTATTGCGCTACAAGGGGCGCGCAACGATCTCCAGCGAGCGTGGCGGGCCGAGTGGCGCAAGGCTCTTGACGAGGAGCCGCCAGTCGGGCTCGAGCGCGCCATCGATCGCGATGGGCTCGCGAGGACCATTTTGGACCGCGCGCTCGGCTTGCAGGGCTTGCGCCGCCCGGAGCCCACGATCGACTTCGACGCACCAAAGCAGCGCCGAGGAATGCGTAAGTGACCGAGTGCAGGCCGGACCCCAGTCGTTGTAGCGATTTTTTTTGACGCTGGAGCTATGTGACAGTTAGGTGCGACAGTAGCGCGATGATATCGCCTTGTCGAGCACGGAAGATTCGTGTTAGGCGCGCGTCCACGCCCGCTTCTTCTGGTCGTCGGAGGGAAATATCCCGGGTCATTCGGCAAGGCCAGACAGGCCTTGGAGCGCCCAATTTCCCTGGCTTCGTCGACCACGAGCGGCGGAACGAATCGGCGGACGGGCCACGCGCCATCGCCGCGCGGCGACGGCGAGGTGGCCAGGGTCGAGAGCGGCAACCGCCCCAGGGCGCCTGCGTGACCCCGAGTCACCCCCGTGGCCCGGTGGCCCACCCTGCCAGCCGAAGAAGAATAACTCGTCGAGCGCCCGGGGGACTTGGCAGCCCTGGCGCGGGCCGTCGACCACGCTCTCGCCACACCCGACCACGCGAATAACAGCGCGCTGGCCTACGCCACCGATTGGGACGACTTTTTAGATTCTGCCCCCACCACGTGCAACCACATCCGCCTGGGCTCAGCTGGACCTCCCTGGACCCGACGAGGGTAGGGTCTGGGTGGGGTAGGGGATGGGGTCGGGCTCCGGCCCCATCCGGGATTGGTGAGGGGGTTTGGGCGCCCTCAGATGGAGGGGGAGGAGGGTCCCGGCTCCAGAAGTTGCGGCCTCTGCTCGCAACGCGCTGCCTCGCTTAGCATCGAGCCATCTATTACCAACGGGGAGCGAGACAACCAATGCAGCAACCGGAAAAAGAAGGCGTCGAACAACTCATGTTCGGCGTGGTGGAATCTATGAGGAAGCCGAAACTCGTCAACATAAACGACCGCGAGCACAACGTTCTGCCGAGCAAGACCGCTGCGGCCTGTGTTAAAGCGCGGTGGAGCAAATACTTGGAGGGCGTTATCGGCTCCGCAAATCAGACGCGCACTTCAGTTGCTCGTGCGATCGAATCGGAGGAGTCTCGCGTCAGTGCTTGGGTCACTGGGAAGCGCGGCATCACCGCCGACAAGGCCTTCGAGGTCGGCGAGCGACTTCGCGACCTGTTCGAGATGCCGACGAGCGGAGTCGAAGCGCTCTTCGCGTGCGGCGCCTGGTCCGAACTCTTCACCCTGTTCAACTACCTGAGCGGTAACTACGCCGACGACGGTAATGAGATCGCAGTTCGGCTTTTCTGCTGGCTCCCGGCGGCTATGCTCGCTCACGAGCGCGCATGGTGGGATGACCAGTTCGAAGCCGCCGGGCAGGGCGATGCAAACTCGTTAATCTCGGATGCGATGCAACGCTATCTTGACGAGTGGCAAGGCATAGAGGCTGCAGTCGATCTGGGGCGGCGTACCCCGGTACAGATGCCTGAAGAACTCACGCAACTTGCCCGTTCAACCGAGACGCGTCGAATCGTCACGCAGGCTTGGGGCGACATTTCACGCGGCCAACTTCGCATCACTCTGAAGTATTCGACCGGCGTGGCAAAGAGCAGGCTATCCGACACACCGATCCCGTTCTCGCGGACGACCGGGCAACTCTTCGGCGTCGATGGTGCGAACGAACTGATGGCCTGGATCGCCGAACTGGCCGAGCGTCAGAAAATCATGGTGCCGTCTCTCGTCGCGCCGCGCTTATGGCGCCAGGCGGCCGAGTGGGCCTACCGTCGCGACCGAGAGGGCTTCGAGCAATTCCAAAGCCTCCTACCGCTGCCCTATCGGACGTTCGAGAAGCAGACCCTCACCGACGAAGAGGCGCACTATCTCGACTACCTCGCCGACGAGCGCAAGGAGCGAAGAAAGTGGCGAAACGGCTCCTAAATCTATACACCATTTTTTACACCATTCGGGGTGATTTTGTGCGGCTTTTCGCGACCTTCGGCGACCTGCGACCCGGTTTTCGATCGAAGCACTCAGCCTCGCGCATTGTGGGGCTGCCCGCGATTCGCGACCTGTGGTAACCCAGAACCGGCCCGAATCGGTACGACGAGCGCTCGTCGCACGCGAGCTCGTCATCGCGACTGACGCCGATCGTGGCGGCGAGTGGGCCGCGGTTAAAGCTTGCGAAGTGGCTCTCCAGCGGCTCGACGCTCGCGCGTCTGCATTTGCCGGCCGGCGCGAAGGACCCCAACGCGGCGCTCGTGCGGGATCCGGACCAATTGCGTTTCGAGATCGGCGTTGCGCTACGCGGAACGCGCAACGAATCTCCAGCGGGCATGGCGGGCCTACCGGCGCAAGGCTCTTGGCGCTGAGCCGCCAGTTGCGCTTGAGCGCGCCATCGATTGTGATGACCTCGAGAGAACTTTTTGGACCGCGCGCTCGACTCTCAGGGCTTACGCCGCTCGGAGCCCCCTTTCGACTTCGACGCCGAAGCAGCTCCGAGGAATGCGGCGCTAACCGAGAGCATGCCGGAGAACACGCATTCATCGCAGCGATCTTTTAGCGCCCTTGTATGTGACAGTCAGGTGCTGTGCGACAGCAGGGCAGTTATCCTGGGGAGCAGGGAGGAACCTACCGTAACACCTCTTCGGTGCAGACCGTGAGCAGCGTGAAGCAGCTCAGCGGCGTCAGGCCGGACTCTGCAGGCTCGTGGGAAGATAGCAGCAAACATTAGCTGGAAGTCACCTTTTGCCATCCAGCTATCATTTTTTCTGCAATTTTGCTTTTGAGTGAGTAACGGCTATGCCCTTCCGTCGCGCCGGAGAGGTCGAGAAGAAGATCATCTTCTTCCGAATCTATGTTGACGGTAACGTTGTCGCGCGACAACGTGACTTCGACTTCGAAACCATGATTGGTAGGGTCAAAGATCTCCCACATACCGAGGATGGCAGGTATTTGGACGGCGGCGAAGACTCCGTTCTCTCCGCATACGTTGATGGACAACGTGTTTTGCGGTTTGGCCGCATTCGTCGCTCGAACTTGCCGCTTATCGTTGATGGCGAGGTCTTCGAACCAATTTCTGTCTCCGATAATGGCGGGATCTTTGAGTGCTGCCATATCGTCTACTTCCCACCGGCGACGATCGGCCTCGAGTTTAATTTCTATGCGCCCCGGACCGGCCGGCTGGCTGAGTACCTCCGCGCGAAATGCGGTTTCCGGCGTCAACTTGAATTTAGGGCTGTCGTCGCGCGCGATCCACTTGAGACTCTCCAGCGATTTGAAAGTTTGAAGATTGTCACTCTAAAGGTGGCCACGGATATGGCGCCGGAAATTCGAAGGCACCGAGGAGGCCCCATATCAGAGGTGATTGAGGCCAGCGCTGGCACAGGCGCAGAATTGATCGAGGTGGTCCTTTCCGCGCCGAGAGGCAGAGCACAACCAGCTCTTGGACGGGCGATTGTTAATGGCATACGAGGCATCCTCGGCATTCCTAACGTGCGTGAAGCGATTGATAAACTGGGGGTGAAAGGTTACTTCGCTGGACAGACTCGGCTCGACGCCGTCGATCTTCTTGAAGACGAGTTGGTCGCGAAGAGGATGTTCTTGCGTGAAAACGTACGCGGAAAGTCTCTGGACAAGGAGCATGCGTATGCTCAGATCCGAAGCGCATTCGACGAGATTAGGCCAGATCGTCAAACACAGCCATGACCGGATCATAGGCACGATCCTTGACCAGCTTTAAGGATACAATTGTCCGCTACAGCATGTGGGCAGCGATCGTAGCGACAGTTGTCTTGGTTGCTCTGGATCAATGCCTGTGGAAATCTCACGGCCTAGCCACGGCACTGCACGAGAAGCGTACAGAGGTCTACTCGGCTCTAGCGACAATCTTTGGGGCGCTCTTGGGGTTTGTCATAACAGCATATTCCATTGTCGTTAGTCTGAACGAGTCAGAGGTGCTCCGACGCCTCCGTCAGCGAGGAACAGCCTCAGGCATTCTATCCGTGTTTACAAGATCTGTTTACGTTATTGGCTCGGCAACGGTCGTTGGTCTTCTGTCGATTTTCCTGGATTCAGACAAGAACTCGGACAACCGATGGCTTGAGTACTTTGTTTTCCTGATGTCAGTTTGGGCCGGCCTTGCCGTGCTAGCGGTGGTGTTCTTGATCGAAGAGTTGCTGAACGCAGTGAACACTGTTGCCGACAGGAGGGCGGAGAGCGAGCTCCCCTCGAAAGCGGCCCCATGAAGGCTAAAGCACTGTGCCTTACAGCGTTTTCTAGCACCTAAACCTTGCGTGGCCTTTAGGCAGTAGGTTCGAATTCCAGCATCTCGATTCCAAAAAACGCGAAAACAAGATCAATGTGGGAAAAGAGCCTCCCCAACTTGTAGCAAGTAGCGGATCTTTGTACGCCCCGGATCCGTCGCTGTCATTCCGACCTTCGGTCGAGAGTACGCGGACCTACGGTGATGGAGAGCGTTTACCATGGAGCACGCAAAAGGCTTCGAAGTCTCCAGTCAAGCCATTCCGCAAGCCACTGCACTCGCTTAGCACCCGACGGCCGTATGAGCCGAAGCACCCCGCCTCCCCTCGCAAGCATGTCTCGCCCCAGGTGCACAGTAGACATGGACGCCGGTTGGCGGCCAGTAACATCGTGTTTAGAATAGTGCGCTACTGTTGGGAGCATGCGGAACCACGCAACACTCACCGTCACCACTGCCGAAGCAGCGCGGCTGCTCGGCATCAGCCGTAACCTGGCCTACGAGGCGGCCAGACGCGGCGAGATTCCGACGATTCGGATCGGCCGCCGTATTCTCGTTCCAATTGCTGCTCTGGAGCGACTTCTGTCCGAGCGGGAAAGATGAGGGATGCGACAACGGGACAGCCGTCGGTGCGTGTACCGCTTGTTCGACTCGCGACGCGCTGGTGCGGTCATCTGCTCTAACAGGAGCTGGACCTTGACCCGCTGGAGGGCGTTCAACCTCAGCTGCGCAGGGCGCCCGCCCGAGGGTGAGGTTCGTGAGGAGGGCGCGCGGTGGCTGACCTCATGTAGGAGCAGATCGTCTCCGCCCTGCTCCGGGTCTGACGCGGATCAGCCAGGGGCCGCCGACCCCGTCGAAGACATCGAATCGAACGGTCGTGAGCGACCGCGCCGGCGGCGATCGCTCCAATGACCGGCCATAGTGGAGGAACAGCAGCAGAGAATGGTGGAGAGGGCGCGATCCGCTCCCTGACTCCTGCCGATCGAGGGGACCTTGTGCCGACGCCGGTCGTGGAAGATCCAACCTTGGCAACGCTGCGTCGAGCTTTTGGCGATCGGCCGAAGCGAACTGGATCCGGCCGGAAAGCGCGCTCGCCATCGTGATCTCGATCTCGAGAGAGTGGATCCGTGAACTCCGAACGCAGCAGGACTTCGAGACGAGCGTTTGGACCGCGCGGCGAGCTTCAGCATCCGTTTGGCAACGAAGTCTACCTCGAAGCCATCGATCAGCTCGCCTTTCCGTTTCAGACGAACGTCGCGCGCGAGGTCCGCGATCGTCTTCTCGCTCTGAAGAAACGCCCAAGGGCGCGCGCCAACGTGGCGCCCAGGGGACCTCTGAACCGAACGTCGCCGCCGACCATCGCAGGCCACGCTAATGTGTCCGCGGGGCGAACGGGAGGGAACTAGTGAAGGGCTACATCGCACGCGGCCGTGCACCTGGTTCGTGGTATCTGCGCGTCGAGTTGCCACGAAGCGCAGACGGCAAGCGACGTCAGCGACGCGAGGTCGTTCACGGCACGAAGCGCGACGCGGAGCGGCGTCTCCGTGCGCTGCTCGCCGAAGTCGAGACAGGCGGATACGCCGATGGCGGCCGTACCTCATGCGCGGATCTCTTCGCCGGATGGCTCGCCGCGACGGAGCATCGAGTCGGCGCGAAGACCGTGCAGCGCTACGGCTCGATCGTGCGCCTCTACCTCGTGCCCGCGTTTGGCGGTCTGCGCGCCGAGCAGCTTCGCCCCGCGCACATCGAAGCGGCCGTCGCCAAGTGGGCAACCGGGCCGCGGAACGATAAAGAGAAAGGCACGCTATCGTCACGCAGCGTCAAGCACGCGCTCGACACGCTACGCACGGCCCTGCGCTGGGCCGTCCGGATGGGGATCCTCGTCCGTAATCCGGCCGACGCCGTTTCCTCGATCAAGGTCGAGCGCAAAGAGATGCGCGCTCTCGACGCGGCCGGCGTCGAAGCGCTCGTCGAGGCCGCGCGCGGAAGCGAACTCGAGAACCTCATCATCGTCGCGGTCGGTTCCGGCCTGCGCCGCGGCGAGCTATGCGGTCTGCGCTGGCGCGACGTTGACTTCGAGGCTTCGCGCATCTCCGTGCGGAGGTCGGTCGAGGTCGTCAAGGGCGAGCGCCGTGAGAAGGAGCCCAAGACGGCGCGCAGCGCGCGCACGATCGCGGTCCCCGGCTTCGTCGTCGAAGCCCTTCGCGCGCAGCGAAAGGCTCAGAACGAGCGCCGGCTCCTCCTCGGGCTCGGTCGCGATGACAACGCCTACGTTTTCGACCGCGCGGACGGCACAGCATACGATCCCGGCCCGCTCAGCCTACACTTCGCGCGGCTCGTCAAGAGCGCCAAGCTCGAACACGTCCGCCTTCACGACCTGCGGCACTCCGCGGCCACGCTCATGCTCGCCAGCGGAGCCGACCTCAAGAGCGTTTCGACGTGGCTCGGCCACTCCGAAGTCGGCACGACCGGCAACCTCTACCTCCACCACGTCGAGCAGATCGAGCGAGCAGCCACCGCTCGTTTCAACGATCTCCTGGCTGGCTCGCTCACGACCTCACGAAAGACTCAGAAGTGAACCGTTTTCCCGGCTAGTAAAGGGGTGGCGGCTCCACGCGCCATCTAATCACGTATGCCCTATGTTCACTGCCCGCTCGAACGCAAGAAGCTCACCGATTAGTCTTCTTCGCGTCAGCGAGAATCTCGTCGATCATGGGAAGCATCCAGGATGGGGCTCGGCCCATGTTGATGGCGGCGTAAAAGGGCGCAAATTCGGCGGCGAGCGATAGGCGCGCGACTTTTGTCGCAGCGACTAGAGGTTGCAACGTTTCAATGCTTGCGGGCGAGGGTTGCTTGAAGCGGCCCGCGCAAAGCGCCAAGAACGACCGGAGAAAGACCGGCACGGCATCGGCGTAAACGTTGCAAGTCGAACCGATACCGTGCCCCGCTCACCGTTACGAGTACGAGCGTATCGTTAGAATAGCACGGTACTTCTCGCTCTGTCGATGGGCTCGTCGGTTGTTGCTTGACCGACGATGCGAGAATCCGCCCGCCGCTTTCTCTGTGCCGGTTGCGGCACGGAGGTTTTCATCTGTACTGCCTGCGACCGAGGCCAGCGTTACTGCCCCGGTGATTGCGCACGTACTGCTCGCCGGCGCTCTCGGTGTGAGGCCAACCGTCGGTATGGGTGCACGGCCAACGGTCGGCTCAAGAGTGCTGCGCGATCGCAGCGGTATCGCGATCGCCAACGCGTCACGGATCACGGTTCACTTTCAGGCCGTCCCTGTGGTGTACTCGATGCGAGCGCGACGAGCGCTTTAGCGAAGACTCCATCGGACGGTACGTCGTCGCCGATCGCCTTGTCGGACTCGGGCGTAGCGGTTGGCGGCGCAGTGCAATGCTCGTTCTGTGAGTGTTGGTGCCGCCCGTGGATTCGGCATGCTCCGCAACGTCGTCGCCGGCCTCGTCCTGGTTACATCCGAAGGGAGCGACTGTTATGAGTATACAGCCGGAACTCGAAGCGAAGATTTTGCGCTACTATCACGTAGAGAAGTGGCGCGTCGGCACGATCGCGCGCCAATTGCAGGTTCATCATGGGACAGTGCAACGAGTGCTCCGCCGCGCGGGCGTGCCGACGCCGCAACACGCTGCGCGAGCATCCAAAGCCGACCCGTACCTGCCGTTTATCCGCCAAACATTGGAGCGCTTTCCAACGTTGACCGCGAGCCGCGTCTACGCGATGGTGCGCGAGCGCGGCTACCGCGGTAGTCCCGATCATTTCCGCCATATCATCGCCATGCATCGACCGCGCCCGGCAGCACAGGCCTACCTGCGCCTCACGACGATGCCTGGAGAGATGGGGCAGGTCGATTGGGGGCACTTCGGCCATTTGCAAATTGGGCACGCCCGCCGGCCACTCATGGCCTTCGTGCTGGTCCTGTCCTGGTCGCGGCAGATCTTCTTGCAGTTCTTCCTCGACGCGCGCATGGAGAGCTTTTTACGCGGGCACATGGCGGCATTCCGGGCGTGGAACGGTCTCCCGCGCATTCTGCTTTACGATAATCTCAAGAGCGCCGTCTTGGAGCGCCAAGGTGACGCGATTCGCTTTCATCCCACCTTGCTCGAGTTCGCTGGGCATTACCGGTACGAACCCCGTCCCGTCGCACCGGCACGCGGCAATGAGAAAGGCCGCGTCGAACGTGCCATTCGGTACGTGCGCGAAAGTTTCTTCGCCGCTCGCGCATTCGCCGATCTCGCCGATCTCAACGTGCAAGCATCGTTATGGTGCAACGGCCAGGCCGCCGATCGTATCTGCCCAGCTGATCGCGATCTGCGCGTTCGACAAGCTTTCGCGCAAGAGCAGTTGCAACTTCTCCCGCTGCCCGACAATCCGTTCGTCGCCGATGAGGTTGCTGCCGTGCACGTGGGAAAGACGCCCTACGCGCGCTTCGATCTCAACGATTATAGCCTTCCACACACCCACGTGCAGCGAACGGTGACCGTTCGTGCCACGCCCGACCGCGTGCGCATCCTCGACGGCCTAGCGGTGATCGCCGACCATCCACGCAGCTACGATCGAGCAGCACAGATCGAAGATCCCAGCCATGTCGCTGCCCTCATCGCCCGGAAGCATCGAGCGCGAGAGCATCGCGGCGCCAATCGGCTCACCAACGCAGTGCCGGCGAGCAAGGAACTGCTCGTGCGCGCGGCGGCACGCGGCAGCAATCTCGGTTCGATCACCCTGGGACTCCTGCGCCTGCTCGACCGGTTCGGTGCGAGGGACCTGCAGGCGGCCATCGAGGACGCTCTCGCGCATGGAGCGCCGCATCCGCATTCAGTACGCATCGCGCTCGAACGTCGGCGAGAAGCACGTCAGGCACCACCGCCGGTCGCTGTTGAGCTCCCCGAACACGTACGCGCGAAGGACACCTTCGTGCAGCCCCATCGACTCGCAACCTATGACACGTTAACGGAGCATCGCAATGACGATTGATCCTTTACGCCAACGCGCAAAGGCCTTGAAGCTGTATGGCTTACTCGCGCATTGGACGGAGATCGACGAAACATCTTGGCTGCCCACGCTCGTACAGTGGGAGGAAGAGGAACAGATTCGCCGCAGTCTCGAACGACGAATCAAGGGCGCACGACTCGGGCGGTTCAAGGCCCTCGACCAATTCGATTGGAACTGGCCAACGCGATGCGATCGTGGAGCCATCGAAGCGATCTTGACGCTCGAGTTCATTCAAGAGGCGGCTAACGTCATCCTCATCGGCCCCAACGGTGTCGGCAAAACGATGCTGGCAAAGAACATCGCGCATCAAGCGCTGATCGCCGGCCATACCGTGCTCTGCACCGTCGCCGGACAGCTCCTGGGTGATCTGACGGCAAGCGAAAGCGATGCCGCAGTACGACGGCGGTTGCGTCAGTATAGCGCGCCAGACGTGCTCGTCGTCGATGAAATCGGATACCTTTCTTACTCCAATCGCCACGCGGACTTGCTCTTCGAACTGCTCAACCGGCGCTACGAAAAAAAGAGCACCATAATTACCACCAACAAACCGTTCGCTCAATGGCAAGAGGTCTTTCCAAGCGCAGGATGCGTCGTATCGCTCGTCGATCGACTCGTCCATCGCTCCGAAGTCATTGCTATCGAGGGCAAGTCGTACCGCCTCAAAGAAGCCGAAGAGCGTTCGGAACGGAACCAGCGCCGGCGGCGTACGCCCAAAGCGCCAAAATAGACGTCGCCGGCAACGGCGGGCCGCCCTGCGCCCCTAGGCGGCCCGCCAGCCAGTCTTCGTCCTCGCCATCAGCACGCCGCGCCGCCGTTCTTTACAGCCAACTAACTTCGCCGAATACGCGCCGTTTTACGCAGCCGCTAACAGCCCATGCGTTGCTTCAGTCGCTTCGCTAGGTCATGCTCGCGGACGAACGTACGAAGCTTCGCAATCTCGACTTCGGTGATATTCGGCTTGCCGATCGCTTGGAGCGCATCGATGACGAGCTCCGCAGGATCGGCATCACGGGCTAGTGAGCGCGGGCCGGCCGTGCGCAGCCGGATACGCTGCCCGCCGATGTTGAGCTCGCGCGGAAACAGATTAGTGCGATAGACGGGCCGGGCAAGAACCTGCGTTGTTAGCCCGAGCCTATTTGCTGCATCGAGTTCAGGCCGCTCGATCGTCGCGCCGGTCTTTCTGGCGTGCGCGGCGATGATGGCCTCGGGGGTTGGGCTGAGCACGCCGATCCGCGGGTTGGTCTTCGGGACGTCATAATAGCCCTTGGACAGGCGACGAATCGAGCCGTCCGCGGCCATGCGCCGGAGGGTCTCGCGGACGGCCCGTTCCGTTCCGAGCCGCTCGTGAACCAGCTCAGCAGGGGTGAAGACCGTACCTGGCTGGAGTCGCCCGACGTACCGCCGAACCGCCTCAGCCGTAGTTTTAGCCGCCATTTGTGGCATTATACTATATAAAAACGCCACACGGCAAGCACTGGACTGTTGGAACGCCTTGACGGCGCGCTACTAAGGAGCCCGAGACGGCGCGCAGCGCGCGCAGGATCCGCGGTCCCCGGCTTCGTCGTCGAAGCGCTGGCTTGGCCATTCCGAAGTCGGCACGACCGGCAACCTCTACCTACACCACGTCGAGCAGATCGAGCGAGCAGCCACCGCTCGTTTCAACGATCTCTTGGTCGGCTCGCTCACGACCTCACCCTCACGAAAGGCTCAGAAGTAAGCCCGTTTTCCCGGCTCCGCGCCGCAGCGGTGCCGCGCGGCGCTTTCGCCAACGAAAAGAGCCCGTGGTTACAGTTTTTCGGTAGCGCCACGGGAGTCGGATCCGTTGATGTGCGGCACAGTCCTCGCCCTCAGGGCTGCCGCGAGGCCTGAGCAGCCGAGCCCACCCGAGCGCGGGGGCGGCTCAACTTGCAGTTGCGCCGGGCGGTTCGGGTGCCGCCACTGCCAGAGGTCGCATAGGGCAGCCCCCGAATCTTCCCTGAGCATGTACGAACCAAAGGCGGACCCGTTCTTCGATCAGCTCAAGGCCGACGTCCTCGAGGGCGCGGCGTCCCTTGATCGCGGCGAGGGGATCCCCGCTGAGGAGGTCTACGCAAAAGCGTACGCACTGATCGACAAGATCGAGAAGGAGCGCGACGAGGAATAGCCGCCGCCCGTGGCTCGCGTCGTCTTCTCCGCGCAAGCGGAGGCTGATCTCCTCTCGATCGGTGCGTATATCGCTCGGGATAGTACGGTTCGAGCTCGCGCGTTCATCGCGCAGATCGTAGAGCACGCCAACGCGCTAGCGACCATGCCGCATCGGGGACGCCGGCGCCCGGAGATCGGCCCGAAGTTTCGTTCGATTCCGGTCCCGCCCGTCGTCGTCTTCTATCGCGTGACTGACGAGACGGTGGAGATCGTTCGAATCGTCGACGGCCGCCGCGATCTTCAAACTCTGTTTTAGTCCGCGGCCATGATCGCGAAGGCGGGCGGCTCCGTGCCACAGCGGTGCCACGCGCCGCCGTCAGCAACGAAAAAACCCCGTGGTTACAGGGTTTTTTTGGTAGCGCCAACGGGAGTCGAACCCGTCTCTCAGCCTTGAAAGGGCCGCGTCCTAACCGATAGACTATGGCGCCGCAATGTGGGCCCGGCTGGATTCGAACCAGCGCGCAACCAGTTATGAGCCGGCCGCTCTACCGCTGAGCTACAGGCCCACAGCCCGAACCGGCTCCCATTCTACCTTCTTTCCCCGCCCGGGGCCAACCCCCAGGCGGGGATCCGGCCCTTAGACGGCTGCGAAAGCCGGCCGGAAGGCGAAGGTCCCGGCTCCGGGATACTTGGCAGCCGAACCCAACTGCTCTTCGATCGCCATCAGCCGGTTGTACTTTTCGATCCGGTCGCTGCGGGAGAGCGAGCCGGTCTTGATCTGGCCGGCGCCGGTCCCGACGGCGAAATCGGCGATCGTCGTGTCGCCCGTCTCACCCGAGCGGTGCGAGATCACGCAGCGATACCCGGCCTTGTGCGCGAGCTCGACCGCGTCCAAGGTCTCGGTCAGCGTCCCGATCTGGTTGAGCTTGATGAGGACCGCGTTGGCGACGCCCTCGCTGATCCCGCGCGCGATGCGCTCGGTGTTGGTGACGAACAGGTCGTCGCCGACGATCTGCAGCCGCTTTCCGAGACGTTCCGTGAGCAGGCGCCAGCCGCTCCAATCGTCTTCCTGCAGCCCGTCCTCGAGCGAGACGACGGGGAAGCGCTCGAAGACTTTCTCGTAGAAGTCGACCATCTGGGCGCTGGTGAACGGCTGGCCCTTCCCGTTGGGGAAGTAAGCGCCGTCCTCGAAGAACTCGTTCGAGGCCGGGTCGAGCGCGAGCGCGATGTCCTTGCCCGGCGCGTACCCGGCGCGCTTGATGGCCTCCACCAGGAGCTCGAGCGCTTGATCGAGCGTGTCGAGCGGCGGCGCGTAGCCGCCTTCGTCGCCGACGAGCGTCGGAAGCCCCTTGTCGTGCAAGAGTTTGCCGAGCGCGTGGAACGTCTCCGCGCCGTAGCGCACGGCCTCCGCGAGCGACGGCGCGCCGATCGGCATGATCATGCACTCCTGGATCTGCAAAGCACCCGAAGCGTGCTTTCCGCCGTTGATGACGTTCATCATCGGCACCGGGATCGTGGTCGCGCTCGGACCGCCGAGGTAACGGAAGTAGGGAAGGCCCAAGCTCGCCGCCGCCGCGCGCGAGGTGGCGAGCGAGACGCCCAGGATCGCGTTGGCACCGAAGCTGGACTTGTTCGGCGTGTCGTCGAGCTCGATGAGCTTCTGGTCGAGCTCGCGCTGGGCGGTCGCGTCGAGACCCTCGATCGCGGGCCCGATCAGCTCGTTGACGGCGTTGACGGCCTTGAGCACGCCCTTCCCGCCGTAACGCGACTTGTCGCCGTCGCGGAGTTCGACGGCTTCGTGCGCGCCGGTCGAGGCTCCGGATGGGACGAAGGTTTCTTCGACTGCACCGAAGCTCGTCGCAACCGCGACGGCAACGGTGGGATTCCCGCGCGAGTCTAGAACTTCGCGGGCATGGACGCTCTCGATGAGCGGTCGGCCGGCACCACGTAGAGATTCGATCACGGGCGCGGAGTTTCTTGAATCCGCTGAAATGTCCCCCAGGCGAACGAGCTCTCATCCAATCGAGGAGATAGGAACCGATGTCATTTTTGGAAGGTCTCGGCAAGATGGCCGAGGGTCTCTTGGGCGGCGGAGCCCAGGCCGGGGCCGATCCCCTGGCAGGAGTCGATCCGCAGCAAGCCGCCGCCGCGGCGGCCGACCACGTACAAAGCCTCGACCCGAGCGAGCTTGCCGGCCACCTGACCCAGAGCGTCGGCTCGCTCGATGCCAGCTCGCTGAGCGGGCTCGGCCAGACTTTACTTCAGACCTTTACCAATCACGCGAGCTTCCAGGGCGACGGCGCGGCCGCCGCACAGGCGGCCGGAACCGACGCCCAAGCGGTCGCCTCGGGCTCGCCGAACGCGATCTCCGCGCTCATCAGCTACGCTCAGAGCAACCCGGCGGTGCTCCAGAGCGCGGCCGGCTCCTTCCTTCAGAACAACCCGAGCGCGATCGGGCAGCTCTCCCCGGGATTCCTCAGCGGAATCCTGGGGCGTCTGGGCGGCAGCGCGTAGCCGGCCGACCCTAGTTCGCGACCAGCCACTTCTCCGCGTCGTGCGGGCGCGAGTGGATCTCGGCCGGCTCGAACCAGATCGCGATCTCGCGTTTCGCGCTCTGGGGCGAGTCGCTGCCGTGGACGAGGTTGCGTCCGATCGTCTGTCCGAAGTCGCCGCGGATCGAGCCGGGTGCCGCCTTGATCGGGTTCGTCGAACCGATCGCAGCGCGGCACCCCTCGACCGCGTCCGAGCCTTCGACGACCAGCGCTACGATCGGGGCGCTGGTGATATACTCCACCAACCCGTTGAAGAACGGCTTCCCCTCGTGTTCGGCGTAATGAAGCTTGGCACGCTCCGCGCTGACCGTCAGCAGCTTGAGCGCCGCGATCGTGTAGCCGCGCCGCTCGAAGCGTGTCAGGATCTCGCCGACCAGCCCGCGCGCGACGGCGTCCGCTTTACAAAGGATCAAGGTTTGTTCGATAGCCATAGCGTCGGGGTAGGTACGCGCCCGCGTCGAAGGGGGCCTGTACGCCATGTTTCGGATCCAGCATCACGACCAGACCGATAGCACCAACGACGATGCGGCCAAACTGCTCGGCGAGCCCCATGCCGCCGGCCTCGTCTTAACGGCCGATTATCAGCGCGCCGGGCGAGGGCGGCACGCGCGCCCGTGGGTCGCTCCCCCAGGCAGCTCGCTGCTCTGCACGGCGATTCTGCCGGCCACGGTTCGCAGCGACGGGTTGTGGGCCGTCACCTTCTGGGCGGGGCTTGCGGTCGCCGACGCGATCGAAGCCGCGAGCGGCTTGCGCGCCGGACTGGTCTGGCCCAACGACCTCACGCTCGGCGGCCGCAAGTGCTGCGGCGTCCTGTGCGTCTCCCGCGTCGCCGGCGAGTTCGCCTGGGTCGGCTGCGGCACCGGTATCAACGTCGTGCGGCCCGCCGGCGACGCAGAGCTCGCGGCGCTGGATCCGCCGCCCGCCTTCCTTTCGGACTACGAGCCGCAGATCGACCGCTCGCAGCTGCTGGCGGAGCTGCTGGCCGCCTACGAGCGCCGCCTCCCCGAGCTGAACGACCCCGAAGGGATCGCGCGCCAATGGCAGCGCCGCGCCGAACTCAACGGTAAGCGCTACCTGCTAGCGGTCGACGGCGAGGCCGAACCCTTCTCGGCGACGGCCCGGCGCATCGCGCCCGGCGGCGGCCTCGTGGTCGAGCGCGACGGCGCCGAGCGCACGATCGCGTTGGCCGACGCACGCGTCCTGCGCTAGCGTCCCGCTACCGGCTGGCGCGAATGCGCTTCTCGCAGCTCTCGCAAAAGTGCGAGAGCTTGTTGTCGGTGTCGTAGATCGAGTTCGAGAAATACATCGCGCAGCGCGGGTTGAAGCAGTGGCGCAGTCCGAGCGCGTGACCCAGGTCGTGCACCGACTCCTTGAGCGTCCGCTGGAAGAGGAGGTTCTCGTCGGGCTCCTCACCGTAGAAATCGCTGCGCAGGCGGTGCAGCGACACGATCGCGATCCGCTGCTCTTCGCTCGCGTCGCCGAACACGAACTGGTGCGAGATCTTGTAGAGGTCGAAGTCGGTGAGGGCCAGGCGCAGCCCGTCGAGCGGCGCGGTCGACGCCGAGACTTTAGCCAGCAGCGTGTTGAAGAACAGCTGCTTGCGAACGCTGTTGAGGGTCGTCGGCGGGATTCGCAGCCGGCGCTCGACCGTGCAGGTGTAGAGGAACCGCTCCTCGAGGCAGAGGGCCAAACGATTCAAGAACGTTGAGTCGATCGTGTTGATGGGGACGATGCTGATCTGACCCACGCGCCACACTTTGCCTTGCCCGCGCCCGGGACCTCGTGCAGCAATACGGCCCTCTTGGGCGAACGTCGCAAGGATGATCGTCGGGATGGGGACCGACCTCGCGGAGGTCGAGCGGTATCGGTTCGACGAGGCCACACTCGCCTGGTTCGCGCGCAAGGTCTACACGGAGGAAGAGATGCGGTACGCGCTGCGCAAGCGCCACTGGCCCGAGCGTCTGGCCGGCTTCTTCGCTGCGAAGGAAGCGGCGCGCAAGGCGTTCGGCTTCGCGATCCCGTGGCGCCACGTCGGCGTTTCGCACGAGAGCAGCGGCAAGCCGCTGCTGCGCTTCTTCGGAACGTCGAGCGATCTGCCGGAGCGCCGCGGCGTCTCGCGCATTCACCTGTCGATCGCTCACACCGCCACGGCCGCGAGCGCCGTGGTCATCCTCGAGCGCGACTGATGCGTGCGTTGAGCGCCGAGCAGATGCGCAGCGCCGATACCGCCGGCCACGCTCGCGCCGGCGAGGTGGAGCTGATGCGGCGCGCGGGCGTCGCGCTGGCCGAAGCCGTGCGTGCGCTCGCGCCGAAGGCGCGGCGCCTCGTCGCCTTCGCCGGTCCGGGGAACAACGGCGGCGACGCCTTCGCCGCCTTCGCCGAACTCGACCGGCGCACCGACCGCATCGTCTACACCGTGAGCCCGCGCCAGGCGAGCGCCGCGCGGCGCGACGCCGAGGCGCGAGCGCTCCTCACCGGCGTCATGGTCCGCCCGTTCCCGCAGACCCCGGAGGCGGCGCGCGCCGCACTCGAAGGCGCAGACATCGCCCTGGACGCGATGCTGGGGACGGGCGCGCGTGCCGACCCGGATCGCACGTTCATCGTCGGCATCGATGCACTCGACGCGTGCCCCGCTCCCGTGCTCGCGGTCGACATCCCGACCGGCGTCGACGCGACTTCGGGCGGCGTCGCGGCACGCGCCGTGCGCGCCGGGACGACGGTGACGCTCGGCGCCCTCAAAGCCGGCCTGCTGCTCTATCCGGCACGGGCCTACGTCGGCCGGCTCTTCGTCGGCGACCTCGGCCTCGACGACGAGATCGCGGCGCTCCCGGCGCCGTTCTACGACGCGCTGACCGACGGCGAATTCTTGGCGCTGCTGCCCGGACGGTCGGAGACGGCGGACAAGCGCGCCTCGGGCGCGCCGCTGATCGTCGCCGGCTCGACCCAGTTCCCCGGCGCGGCCGTGCTCTGCGCGCGCGGCGCGGCCCGCGCCGGTGCGGGCTACGTGACCGTGGCCACGGGCCAACCGGCCGCCGCCACGCTGCGCCATCACCTGATCGAACAGGTGGTGACCGCGTGGGATCCCGGCGACGTCGACGGCGCCGTCGCATCGCTCCTCGAGACGGCGAGGCATTGCAGCGCGGTCGCCCTCGGTCCGGGCCTCGGGCTCGACGACGCGACCGGCGCGATCCTGCGCGGCTTCATCGCAAAGCTCGAGCTGCCGTTCGTCGCCGACGCGAGCGCCTTCTTCCACCTCACCAAACAGCTCGAGCTCCTGCGCGGCAAGCGCTGCGTCCTCACGCCGCACGAACGCGAGTTCGCTCGGCTCTCGGGCGAAGGCGGCATCGCAGACGGCACGCGCTTCGAGCGCCTGCGGGCCTTCGTCGCTCGGACCGGCGTCACGACGCTGCTCAAAGGCGCCGCGACGCTCGTCGACGACGGAGCCGTGACGCACGTCAACCCGACCGGCACGAACGCGCTGGCGACCGCGGGCACGGGCGACGTGCTGACCGGGATCATCGCGACGCTGCTCTCGCAGGGCCTCACACCGGCCGACGCGGCCCGGGCCGGCGCGTACTGGCACGGGCTCGCCGGCCGGCAGGCCGCGCAGCGCCGTGCCCGCGGCGTCGTCGCAGGCGATGTCGCCGACGCGCTCGGCGAAGCGCTGCCGGCTCCCCTGCAACCGAACCGGCTCGTTCCGATCAGGTGAGCGTCTTCGGCTTCGGAAACTCGCGCGGCGCGAACGCTTCGGGCGGGAGCGACGAGAGCGCGACCGGCGGCGGGAAGGGATAGCGCACGTAGCCGGGGTCGTAACCGACGACCGAATACTGCCCGTCCGCGAGCACCCGCTTCTTGGCCGAGAGTTCGACGACGACGGCCCGCACCGCCATGATGCGGCGCGTCCCGCGCTCGCGGTCGATCGGCTCGAAATCCGCTTCGGGCCGGTATTTCTCGAGCGCGCGGTATTGCTGAGCCTCGACCTCGAGATCGAGCAGCGTCGTCTGGGCCCGGCAGCGGGCGATCACGCTGCGGTATTCGAGGCTCGTGTTCATCGCGTTGGGCGCTTTGAGCAGGCTGATCGTCTGATCGATTTCGATCGTGACGTTCGGATTGGCGGTGACGAGCCGCGCCAGCCGGCCGCTGCGCGAAAAATGAATCAGAAACGCTTCACCGTCGAAGCGATAGGATTGCGCGACGACGTAGGGATAGGCTTCGTCGAAGACCGCGACGCGGCACACGGCCTGGTCGCGCAGGAACGCCTCGACCGCAGGCCAGTCGTCCCAAGCTAGGTCGCGGCGCCGGATCTCGTTGCGGAAAAACGCCGGAGTCGTCATCCGCCGAACTTCGCGCCGTCCGCGTGAAGGCCCGTTCGGCGCGAAGACGCGGCGGGCGCTCGCCCGCCGCGCGTTCGTGCCTGGCGATCGAGCGGCGTCAGACGCCGACGGGAACGGCGTGCTCGATCCGCGTCCCGAGCACTTCGAGAAACTTCGCGAGCCACTGCGGATGGGCCGGCCAGGCGGGTGCCGTGACCAGATTGCCGTCGACGATCGCTTGATCGACCGCAATCTCGCGATAGTCTCCGCCGGCTTTGCTCACGTCGGGGCCGCAGGCGGGATACGCCGTACAGGTCCGTCCGTTCAGGACGTCCGCCGCGGCCAGCAGCTGCAGTCCGTGGCAGATCGCGGCGATCGGCTTTCCGGCCTGCGCGAAGTGACGCGTGATCTCGATGACGCGCGCGTTGAGGCGCAGGTATTCGGGCGCGCGGCCGCCGGGCACGACGAGGGCGTCGTACGCGGCCGGGTCGATATCGTCGAAGGTCGCGTTCAACGCGAAGTCGTGGCCCGGCTTTTCACTGTAGGTCTGGTCGCCCTCGAAATCGTGGACGGCCGTTCGGATCGTCTGACCCGCTTTTTTATTCGGGCAGACGGCGTGCACCGTGTGCCCCACGGCCAGCAGCGCCTGGAAGGGGACCATCACCTCGTAGTCCTCGACGTAGTCCCCGACGAGCATGAGGATCTTCTTGCCGCTCATATGCTTCCCCCAAAGTCGACTCGCTCCGCACGAACATCATACGCCGTCCTCGCCTTCGCTCGGTCCTCGACTTCGCTCGGACGGCTGCTGCTGCCGGCGGAACACGACCGTTCCGTGCGGGCGGCTGATGTTCCGCCCGCCTCGCGCGAGGTTAAACAGCTTAAGATTCTTTCAGCTGCTCGGTCGTCGATTAAGCGAGCAGCGCTTCGCGCTCCGCCAGGCGGAGCGTGGCATCGAGCGCCCGGGCGAGATCGTTGAGAATGTCGGCTTCGTCCTCGATTCCGACCGAGAGCCGGATCAAGTCGTCGGTGATCCCCAGTTCCGCTTTGCGCGCCGGCGGCACCGAGCCGTGCGTCATCGTCGGCGGGCTGCAGACGAGGGATTCGACGCCGCCGAGCGAGGTCGCCAAGTTGAAGACGCGCAGGTACTTGAGCAGTTCGAGCGCGCGTTCGCCGCCGCCGCGCACGCGCAGCGAGACGATCCCGCCGAAGCCGCGCATCTGACGCTTCGCCAGCTCGTGCTGCGGGTGCGAGGCCAGGCCGGGATAATAGACTTCGGAGACGTCGCTGCGAGACTCGAGGAAGTGGGCGACGGCGCGCGCGTTGCGCTCGTGCTCGCGCATGCGCAGGGCCAGCGTCTTCGCGCCGCGCAGCGTCAGATAAGCGTCCCACGGGCCGGGGACGGCGCCGACGGCGTTCTGGTGGAACGCGATCTCCGCGTGCAGGTCGGGGTCGTCGGTGATGACGATGCCGCCCACCACGTCGCTATGACCGTTGAGATACTTGGTGGTCGAGTGCATGACGACGTCGGCGCCGAGCGCGAGCGGGCGCTGCCAATACGGCGTCGCGAAGGTGTTGTCGACCGCGACGACCTGCCCGGGACGGCGCAGGCGCGCGACGCCCGCGATGTCGACGATCTTCAGGAGCGGATTGGTCGGCGTCTCGACCCAGAAGAGCTTGGTGTTGGGGCGGATCGCCGCGCGGGTCTCGTCGAGGTCGCACATGTCGACGAAGCTCGTCGTGATGCCGTAGCGCGACAAGACGTCGGCGAAGAGCCGGTGCGTGCCGCCGTAGAGGTCGCGCGTGGCGATGATGTGGTCGCCTTGCCGCAACAGCGCCGCGACCCCGGCCGCGGCGGCCATCCCCGAACCGAAGGCGCTCGCGAAGCGCGCGCCCTCGAGGTCGGCGAGCTGCTTCTCGAGGGCGAGACGGGTCGGATTGCCCGAGCGCGAGTAGTCGAAGCCCTTCGTGCGTCCGACCGCCTCCAGCGTGAAGGTCGCCGTCTGGTAGACGGGGACGATCGTCGAGCCGGTGGCACTGCAGGGATCCTGTCCGGTCCGGATCGCGCGAGTCGCGAATCCGCGGGTAGCCACATCAGCCTCGGGCGCACATGATGTGCGCGAAGTAGGCTGCGGGTGGCCGAAAGCATTCTTCGGCATGAGTCACACTCCACAGTTGAAATCTTCAATTGTCCCCGGGACGCACCGGGATTGGCTCAGCATACGGAGCCGGGGCCCTCGAGCCCTGCCGGAGGCGGGAGATCACCCCAACAGCCGGCGCAGGCCGCCTTCGTCGAGGATCGCGATCCCCAGCGACTCCGCCTTGGCGAGCTTCGAGCCCGGAGCTTCGCCGGCGACGACGTAGGCGGTCTTCTTGCTGACCGAGGAGCTGACTTTGCCGCCGGCCCCCTCGATGAGGGCGCTCGCCTCCTCGCGGGTCAAGCCCGGCAGGGTCCCCGTCAGCACGAACGTCTTCCCGGCCAGCGCCCCGGCCGGGGCGCGTTCGCGCTTCGGCGCCGTCATCCCGACGCCGTGGGCGCGCAAGCGCTCGATCGCGGTACGGTTCGGGGGCTGCGCGAAGAAGAACGCGACGCTCTCGGCGATCTGCTCGCCGATCCCCTCGACCCGCACGAGCTCCTCTTTGCTCGCCGCCAGCAGCGCGTCGATCGAGCCGAACTCGCCGGCCAGGAGCGCGGCGTTCTGCCCGCCGACGTAGCGGATGTTGAGCGCGGCGAGCAGACGCGCGAGTCCCCGCATCTTCGAGCCTTCGATCGCGTCGAGCACGTTCTGGATCGACTTCTCGCCCATGCGCGGCAGTTCGGCCAGCTTCTCGGCATCGAGATCGTAGAGGTCGGCGACGTGCGCGACCAAACGGGACTCGACCAGCGCGCTCGCCAGCACGTCGCCGACCCCCTCGATATCCATCGCACCGCGCGAGCAGTAGTGCCGGACGCGCTCGCGCAGCTGCGCCGGACACGAGATGTTCGTGCAGTACGAAAACACGTCGCCCTCCGGGCGCTCGACCTTGGAACGGCAGACCGGGCAGCGTTCGGGCAGCGTGTAGGGACGAGCCTGCGGCGGGCGCAGCTCGAGGACCGGCCCGACCACGTAAGGGATCACGTCGCCGGCCCGGTGGACGATCACCGTGTCGCCGACGCGGATGTCTTTACGCCGGATGTCGTCTTCGTTGTGCAGGGTCGCGTTCTGCACGGTGACGCCGCCGATGACGACGGGCTCGAGGATCGCGTAAGGGTTGAGCTTGCCCGTGCGGCTGACGTTGACGCCGATCTCGAGCAGCTTGGTGCGCGCTTCGCGCGCGCGAAACTTGAAGGCCGTCGCCCAGCGCGGGTCCTTGCCGGCGTAGCCGAGGCGGGCCTGCAGCTCGAGGTCGTCGACTTTGATGACGACGCCGTCGATCTCGTAGTCGAGCGTCTCGCGCTCGGCCTCCCAGCGCGCGCAGAACGCGATCACCTCGCCGACGTCCGCGCACCGTTCGGCGGCGGCGAGGTTGACCGGAAAGCCGATCTGCCGCAGATACTCGAGCAACTCGTATTGCGTGCGCGGCCGCTCGCGGCCCTCGAACGCCCCGATCGCATAGGCGAAGAACGAGAGCTTGCGTTCCGCCGTCAAGCGCGGGTCCTTCTGGCGCAGACCGCCCGCTGCGGTGTTGCGCGGGTTGGCGAAGAGCGGCTTGCCTGCGGCCGCGCGATCCGCGTTGAGCGCCGCGAAGTCGCTCTTGCGCAGGTAGACCTCGCCGCGCACGTCGAGCTTTTCGGGAAAGCCGGCGCCGAGCGCGCGCGGGATCTCGCGAATCGTGCGAACGTTGGGCGTGACGTCCTCGCCGGTGCTGCCGTCGCCGCGCGTCCCCGCCGAAACGAGCCTTCCCGCCTCGTAACGCAGCGAGATCGCCAGCCCGTCGATCTTCAGCTCGCAGACGTAGGCCGGGCTCGTGCCTGCGAGCCGCCCGACGCGCGCGTCGAACGCCCTCAGCTCCGCCTCGTCGAAGGCGTTGGCCAGCGACAGCATCGGGACCGCGTGGCGGTACGGATGAAACTCGGAGAGCGGCGCGCCGCCGACGCGCTGCGTCGGCGAGTCGGGCGTGACCAGATCGGGGTGGGCTTCTTCGAGCTTGACGAGCTCCTCGAGAAGCGCGTCGTATTGCTCGTCGCTGATCGCCGGCGCGTCGAGCACGTGATAGTTATAGTTCGCCTCGTCGAGCAGCGCGCGCAGTTCGCCGGCGCGCTCTCCCGGAGAAGGCCTATCGCTCACGCTGCCGACTTCACGATCCGCGAAAGTGCGGGGCGCGTTTTTCCAAGAACGCGGCGACGCCTTCGCGGAAATCCTCGCTGCCGTAGCAGCGCTGCAGCAGCTCGCGGTCGTCGATCCCGGCGAGACCGGCGGCGAGCAGCCGGCGCGCGAGCTCTTTCGTCGCGGCCAGCGTGAGCGGCGCGCCGGCCGCGAGCTCTTCGGCCAGCGCCTGCGCGCGCTCGACGAGCGCGTCGTTCGAGCCGGCCAGCTCGCTGAAGAAGCCCGCGCGCCAGGCGCTCTCGGCATCGTGCAGGCGCGCCGTCAGAAACCATTCCTTCGCTCGCCCCAACCCGATGACCGCGGCGAGCCGCGCGACGTTCTTGGCGGTCGTCACGTTGCCGACCGTGCGCGCCACGGGGATGCCGACGCGGGCGCTCGTCGCTCCGAGGCGCAGGTCGCAAGCGCAGGCCAGAAACGCTCCCCCGCCCGTGCACGGACCGTCGACCGCGGCGACGACCGGCAGCGGCAAAGCTTCGATCCGGTCGAGGACCGTCTCGACCGTCGCCTCGTAGGCGAGGCCGTCGCCGGCTCCGGCGAACGAGCGGAACTCCGCGATGTCGGCGCCCGCCAAGAACGAACCCGAGCTGCCGCCGATGACCGCCGCGCGCACGCCGGAACTCTGCGCGAGCTCGTCGACCAGCGCACCCAGCTGCCGCCACATCGCGATCGTCATCGCGTTGCGGGCATCGGGGCGTTCGACCACGATCCAAGCGACGCCGCCCTCACGGCGCTCGAGCCGTACGCTCAGTAGTCCGCTCCCTTCTCTCGCTGCGCTCGCAGCCTTCGCCGCGCCACGCCGCGCGCACTCTCGAGACTCTGCCGCTCAGTGCGGAGCGGCCTCGCTTGCGGCGAGCGCGGGCGCGGGCGTTTCGGCCTGCGTCAACTCGATCAGCTTTGAAAAGACCCGCTTGCGCAAGGCGATGCTCGGCGGACTGAGATCGAAGACGCCCGCGAACCACAAGCCGTCGGCAGCCGAGCGGACCAGCTCGGCGACCGCCGGATCGATGCCGTCGTCCTCGAGGCGGCGGCGCCAGTCCGCGTAGCAGCGGCGCAACGGCGCGAGCAGCCGCATGTTGAAGGCCAGCGCGGCGAGGATCCCGGCGCTGAGCCGCAGCGTGCGCGTCAAGGTCCCTTCGGAATCGAGGCAGGCGCGCAGAAACGCGCGCGCAAAACTGCCGGGCCCGCTCTCGCCCTGCATGTGGCGCGCGAGGTCTTCCTCGAACTGCAGGACGAGGTCCTCGATCATCGCGGCGATGAGCGAGTCCTTCGTCGAGAAGTGATGGAGGATGCCGCCCTTGCTGAGGCCCGCGCGCTCGGCGACGGCGTCGAGCGTGAGCTTCGTGACGCCTTCGCGCGCCACGATCTCGGCCGCCACCACCAGCACGCTGCGTCGCGTCTCGCTTCCCGATCCTCGCGCGGCCATCAGCGCCAACCCTTTCATGAGCTTATCCGTTGACGGGGCCTTCCGTCGCGTGCTATGTCTTGTACCGTCCAACGGGACGGTATTTCCTTCCTTCCGTGCCGAACCGGAGCAACGCTTAGCCGAATGACCATGAGCCTCGCACCCGACGCCGCCCGCTCGCACCCTCCGCTCGACGACGCGATCGCCGCAGCCGAGAGGGCGCTTCTGGCGCGGCAGCGGCCGGACGGGCACTGGGTCTTCGAGCTCGAGGCCGACGCCACGATCCCGGCCGAGTACATCATGCTCGAGCACTTCCTCGACGAGATCGACGAGGCGCTCGAAGCGAAGATCTGCGTCTACCTGCGCCGCATCCAGAATCCCGACGGCGGCTGGCCCCTCTTCTACCGGGGCGCGAGCGACGTGAGCGCGACGGTCAAGGCCTACTACGCACTCAAACTCGCCGGCGATCCGGTCGACGCGCCGCACATGGCGCGCGCGCGCGAGCGTCTTCTGCAGCTCGGCGGCGCCGCGCGCAGCAACGTCTTCACGCGGATCGCGCTCGCGCTCTTCGGTCAGGTGCCCTGGCGCGCCGTGCCGGTGATGCCGGTCGAGATCGTGCTGCTGCCGCGCATCTCGCCCTTCAACCTCGACAACGTCTCGTATTGGTCGCGGACCGTCGTCGTGCCGCTGCTGGTCCTCATGGCCCTGCGTCCCCGCGCCCGCAATCCGCGCGGCGTCGACATTCGCGAGCTCTTCGTCGTGCCTCCCGAGGTCGAGCGCGACTACAATCACGCGACGAGCCGCGACCTGCTGGGCCGCGCCTTCAGCGCGCTCGACGCCGTCCTGCGCAAGCTCGAGCCCTCGTTTCCTGCGGCCTACCGCGCCCGCGCGATCGCGCAGGCGATACGTTGGACGACCGAGCGCCTCAACGGCGAGGACGGCCTGGGCGGCATCTTCCCGGCGATGGCCAACGCGCTGATGGCTTTCGACACGCTGGGCTACGCGAAGGACCATCCCGACCGCGCGATCGCCAAACGCGCGCTCGAGAAGCTGCTGGTCGTCGGCGACGCCGAGGTCTACTGCCAGCCTTGCCTCTCGCCGGTCTGGGACACGAGTCTGGCCGTGCACGCGCTTTTCGAGACGGGCGATCCGCAGCCGGCGGAGGCCATCGAGCGGGCCAACGCGTGGCTCGCCGGGCGGCAGGTCCTCGACGTCGTCGGCGACTGGGCCGCGCGCCGTCCCGGCCTGCGGCCGGGCGGCTGGGCGTTTCAGTACTGGAACAATTACTATCCCGACGTCGACGACACGGCGGTCGTTGCGATGGCGCTGCATCGCGAGAATCCCGCCAAGTATCGCGAAGCGATCGACCGCGCGGCCGAGTGGGTCGTGGGCATGCAGAGCGGTAACGGCGGCTGGGGGGCGTTCGACGCCGACAACATCCACTACCATCTCAACTACATCCCGTTCGCCGACCACGGCGCGCTGCTGGACCCGCCGACCGAGGACGTCACCGCGCGCTGCATCGGCTTTCTGCTCCAGGCCGGCTATCCGAAGGACGACCCCGTGGTGGCCCGGGCGCTCGCGTACTTGCGCCGCACGCAGCAGCCCGACGGTTCGTGGTTCGGCCGCTGGGGCACCAATTACATTTACGGAACGTGGTCGGTGCTCAACGCGCTGTGTGCGGCCGGCGAGAACGTGCAGAACTCGCCGACCGTGCGGCGCGCCGCCGATTACCTGCTGGCGTTCCAGCAGCCCGACGGCGGGTGGGGCGAGGACGGGGCGACCTATTGGGAAGAACGGCGCGGCCTCTGCAAGGGGAGCAACGCGAGCCAGACGGCTTGGGCCGTCCTCGGCCTGCTCGCGAGCGGCGAGGCGCGGCACCCGGCCGTCGCGCGGGGGATCGCGTATTTGCTGGAGCACCAAAACGCCGCAGGGCTGTGGGACGAGGAGTGGTACACCGCCGTCGGATTCCCGCGCGTCTTCTACTTGCGCTATCACGGCTACCGCGCGTTCTTCCCGCTCTTCGCGCTGGCGCGCTACCGCAACCTGACCGAACGCAACGGATCGCTCGGCCGCTTTGGCTTCTAAACGAGCTTCCGGGCTTGCCCCCTTCTCCCGGACCCGGCTTTTTCGTCGCCGCTTGAGGGAGCTCGGTATACCTAACGATTAAATAAGCCGGACCATGGCCAATGCCGCGGACCGCTTCTGGCTCGTCGGGAACCGGGTCGCCGTCGATTTCGGCAACACGGTCCTGGACCGTTATGGCGGCGACGGGCTGACGGGCTGGCCCGATGCGGTCGACTTTCTGATCGCAGCCCGAATCGTCGATCCGGCCGAAGCCGAGCGGCTCGCCGAACTCGCCGCCTCCGATCCGGCGCGGGGCGCGGGCGCCTTGCGGCTCGCCCGCGACCTGCGCGGCGCGGTGCGCGACGTCCTCTCCCAGCTCCACGCGCGCCGGCAGTTGGAACGCGAGCCGATCGAGCGGATCAACGGAATCATGCGCCTGGGGCAGGGACACCACGCGGTCGTCGGCGACGGACACCGCTGGCATATCCGCTTCGTGCACGCCGACCCCGGACCGGCGAGCGCGCTCGTCCCGATCGCCCGCTCGATCGCCGAGATCGTCGCCGACCCGTACGCGCCCGAGGCCGTGCGCAAGTGCGCCGGCGACCGCTGCGCGCTTTATTTCTACGACACCTCGCGCACGGGCCGGCGCCGCTGGTGCTCGATGGCGGCGTGCGGAAACCGCGCCAAGGTCGCGGCGCACGTGCGGCGGCGCCGCGACCGCGCCGCCCAATGGCGCGAAAGCGAAGCCGCCGCGGGACCCTAGAGAGCTAGGCGGGGACCGCTTCGAACAGGCCCCCGAACTGCTTCGCGAATTCGGAAGGCGAGAGCTTCGTCTGCGCGGCCAGGCGCGACAGCGCCGGCTCCTGGAGATCCTCGGGCTGCAGCCGGATCATGTACTTCAGCGCGACCTGGTACGACTCGGTCGTCGTGTCGACGAGCCGCACGCGCACGCGCCCGGTCTTTTCGTCGCGCAGTTCGTCGAGCGTCACCGGAACGACCCGGCCGCCCGAGAGCGCGACCAGCGCGCCGCTGCCGCCGCTCAGGAGGAACTTGATCGCGCCGTACCCGAGCGTGCGCGTGTACTCGAGGTCGAAGGGAACGGGCTTGGCGCAACGCAGCTCGTAGCCGATGTCCTTGGGCACGACCGTGATGTCGAGGCCGAGCTCTTTGAGCCGATTCGTCACGGCGTCGCGCAGCGCGAAGCCGATCGGGATGTCCGCCAGGCGGACGTGTCCGTACGCGTCGGTCGAGGCGGCGCTGAAGGCGCTGAGCGCTTCGGGCGAGAGACGTTCGACGAACCCTTCGGCGACGACCGCCACCCCGTGATCGGCGCCGGCCGCGCGGCGCTTGATGATCGCACCGACGATCGTGTCGACGACCGCCGGCATGTCGACCTGCTCGCCGAACTCCTCGGCGATCACGGCCAGCGTCGCACCCGACGCGCGGGCGATCCCCAGCGCCAGCGAACCCGACTTGCGGCCCATGGTGACCGCCAGATACCAGCGCGACGCGGTCCGCGCGTCTTCCATCAGATTCTCGACGATCGCCGTGCCGACCGAGCGCGCCGTCTCGAATCCGAACGTCGGCGCGTCGCCGGGGAGCGGCAGGTCGTTGTCGATCGTCTTGGGGACCGAGGCCACGCCGATCTTCCCCTCGCTCGCCTCGGCGATGCGGATCGCGCCGTAGGTCGTGTCGTCGCCGCCGATCGTGACCAGGTAGCGCAGCCCCAGCCGCTTGAGGGATTCGACCGCGCGCGTCAGGCCGGCCGGGTCCTTGGCCGGGTTCGTCCGCGACGTGCGCAGGATCGACCCGCCGGTCGAATGCACGTGCACGACGTCGGCGATCGTCAGCTC
The DNA here is from genome assembly GCA_963834485.1 of Vulcanimicrobiota bacterium. Taxonomy (GTDB): domain Bacteria; phylum Vulcanimicrobiota; class Vulcanimicrobiia; order Vulcanimicrobiales; family Vulcanimicrobiaceae; genus CAWICD01. The sequence goes on along the minus strand of CAWICD010000004.1, from coordinate 246,942 downwards.
GGTCACGTGCGAGATGTCGCCGGCCACGATATGGCGGTAGCCGTCGTAGATGCCGATGACTTGCAGGCCGTTGTTGATCGCCTCGATCGTCGCGGCCGCGATCACGCTGTTGATGCCGGGTGCCGGCCCTCCGCCGACGAGGATTCCGAGTCGCTCAGGGACACCACGGCGTTCAGACACGCTGCTTCCTCACTGTTCGGGCTAGGGGTTGGGGACCGCGCATCTTCTGCAACGCGGCGCGAACTCCGTCCTCCACGGGACGAAGCGCCGCTCAAGCGAGGCGATAGTCCTCCTCGATCGAAGGACCGGCGGGGGTCCAGCCCAGCGTGTGGCGCGCCTTTTCGTGCGAGATGACCTGGTCGAGCACGAGCGCGTCGGCGAACGGCCCGAACCCTTTGCGCGCCTCTTCGAGCGGGACGAAGGTCAGCGGCACGCCGCCCAGGCTCGCCGCGGCCGCCAGCGCCAGCTCGCGCACGGTACGCGATTCCACGCCGCCGTTGTAGGCCTCGCCCGAGGGCGAGTTCTCGAGCGCGAGCGCGTAGAGCTCGCCGAGGTCGTCGACGTGCACCAGGCTCCAGCGGTTCTTGCCGTCGCCGACGACCTGCACCGCCTCCCGGTTCGCCAAGAGCATCCCGGGGATGCCGCGCCGCCCGCCGTACACGACGCCTGGGCGGACGATCGCCGTCACGATGTCGTCGGCCGCGTCCAGGACCGAGGCTTCGACCGCGGCGCGGAAAGCGACGAGCGCGGGCGGGTTGAAGGGCGTCGACTCGTCGGCCGGCGCGTCGCCGGTCGAGCCGTACACCCACACGCCGCTGGTATAGATGAAGCGCTTCTGCGAGCCGGCCAGCGCGTCGAGCAGCACCAGCACGGCCGCGGCGTCGACCTCGGCGTTGCGCGCGTCGCCGGTGGCCCCGGCGTGGACGACGGCGTCGGCTTCGCGCGCGGCCAAAGCCAGCGCCTCGTGGTCGGTCAGCGTCCCCGCGACCGCCTCGTAACCGAGCTCGCGCAGCTTACGCCCGGCTTGCTCCGAACGGGCCAAACCGGCCACCCGATGGCCGCGCCTGGCGAGAGCCGCCGCGACGGCCGCCCCGATGAACCCGGTGGCTCCCGTAACGAAGACCTTCATCGCCCTTCACTCCTACGCTTCGACCGCGACGCGCTCGCCTTGCGCGAGCTCGTGGAGGCTTTCGAGATTCTCTCGCTCGAGTGCTTCCATGTGCCCGCGGTCGGGCCGCACGACGCCGTGCGCCCGTTCGTCGACGAGCACCGGGCCGAGATACTGGCCCGTGAACGACCCGGGGATCCGCGCGACTTCCTCCGGCGTCCCCGTCGCGACGATCTCACCGCCCCGGTCGCCGCCCTCGGGACCGAGGTCGATCAAGTAGTCGGCGGTCTTGATCACGTCGAGGTTGTGCTCGATCGTCAGCACGGTGTTGCCCAAGCCGACGAGCCGCTGCAGCACGTCGAGCAGCTTGTGGATGTCGGCGAAGTGCAGGCCGGTCGTCGGCTCGTCGAGGACGTAGAACGTGCGGCCCGTCGCGCGTTTGGAGAGCTCGGTCGCGAGCTTGACGCGCTGCGCCTCGCCGCCCGAGAGCGTGGTCGCGGGCTGGCCCATCTTGATGTAGCCCAGGCCCACGTCGGCGATCGTCTTGAGGCGCCCGTGGATGCGCGGGATCGCGCTGAAGAATTCGCTCGCCTCGTCGACGCGCATCTCGAGCACGTCGGCGATCGACTTGCCCTTGTACTTGATCTCGAGCGTCTGCTGGTTGTAGCGCTTGCCCTTGCAGACCTCGCACGGGACGTAGACGTCGGGCAGGAAGTGCATCTCGATCTTGATGATGCCGTCGCCCTGACAGGCTTCGCAGCGGCCGCCCTTGACGTTGAACGAGAAGCGTCCCGGTCCGTAGCCGCGCATCTTCGAATCGGGGACGAGCGAAAAGAGCTCGCGGATCAGGTCGAAGGCGCCGGTGTAGGTCGCGGGATTGGAACGCGGCGTGCGGCCGATCGGCGACTGGTCGATCACGACCAGCTTGTCGAGCGCCTCGGCGCCCTTCACGCTGCCGTACGTCCCGCCTGCGGGCTGGCCGTGCAGGTGCTGGTTGAGCGCCTTGACCGCGACCTCGTTGACGAGCGTCGACTTGCCGCTGCCGCTCACGCCCGTCACGCAGGCGAAGACGCCGATCGGCAGGTCGACGTCGAGGCCCGCGATGTTGTTCGCCTTGGCGTTCTTGACGCGCAGCCAGCCGCGCGGCGTGCGGCGCTTCTGCGGGATCGCGATGAACTGCCGGCCCGAGAGATAGGCGCCGGTCAGCGACTCCGGATTGCGGATCACGTCGTCGAGCGAGCCGACCGTGAGGATCCGCCCGCCCTCCGCGCCGGCGCCGGGCCCGATGTCGACGATCACGTCGGCCTCGCGCATCGTGTCCTCGTCGTGCTCGATGACGATCAGCGTGTTGCCCAGGTCGCGCAAGGTCTTCAGCGTCGCCAGCAGCCGGTCGTTGTCGCGCTGGTGGAGTCCGATCGACGGCTCGTCGAGGATGTAGAGCACGCCGACGAGCGAGCTGCCGATCTGCGTCGCCAGGCGGATGCGCTGCGACTCGCCGCCCGAGAGCGTCGTCGCGCTGCGCGCCAGGTTGAGATAGCCGAGCCCGACGTTGGTGAGAAAGCCGAGCCGCGCCTTGACCTCCTTGAGGATCTGATGCGCGATCAGTTCCTCGCGCGGGGTCGGATGGAACTCGCGGAAGAACTGCTCGGCCCGCTCGACCGACATCGTCGTGAGCTCGTGGATGCCGGCGCCGTTCACGCTCACGGCGAGCGCCTCGGGCTTGAGGCGCGCGCCCTTGCACGTCTTGCACGTCGTCGCCGACATGTATTTCTCGATCTCTTCCTTGACGTAGTCCGAGGAGGTCTCGCCGTGGCGCCGCTGCAGGTTGTTGACGACGCCCTCGAAGCGCGCGTCGTAGCTCCAGGCGTGACCGGCGCGCGACTCGTAGGTGAAGCGCTGCTTGTCTTCGGCTCCGTAGAGGATCGTCTGCACCAGATCGGGCGGCATCTTGTCGAGCGGCGTGGAGAGCTTGACGCGGCGCGAGCGCAGCAGCTTCTCGACTTGCTGCATGTAGTACGGGTTCATCGAGGGGAAGCGGCCCGCGCCCAGCGGCTTGCTCCAGGGCACGATCGCGCCGTCCTCGATCGATTTCGAACGGTCCGGGATCACCTTCCACGGATCGATCTCGATCTTGACGCCGAGCCCGGTGCAATCCGGGCACGCCCCGTAGGGCGAGTTGAACGAGAAGAGCCGCGGCGCGAGCTCTTCGAACGAGAGCCCGCAATAGACGCACGCGAGCTGCTCCGAGAAGGTGAGCTCGCGCGCCGCCGGCTGCTCCTTGACGGTCCCTTCGTTGACGTGGAGCTGGGCCGGCGTTCCGCCGCGCGGCGGCTCGGCCAGCACGGTCACGATGCCGCTGGAGAGCCGCAGCGTCGTCTCGATCGAATCGGTCAGGCGCTTGCGAATCTCCGGCTTGACGACCAGCCGGTCGACGACGACCTCGATCGTGTGCTTGCGCTTCTTGTCGAGCTCGATCTTCTCGCGGAGCTCGCGCGTCTGGCCATCGACGCGCACGCGTGCGAAGCCTTCCTTCGCGATCTCCTCGAACAGCTTCGCATACTCGCCCTTGCGCCCGCGGACGACGGGTGCGAGGAGCACGATGCGCGTCGCTTCGGGAAGCTCGAGCACCTGGTCGACGATCTGCTCGCTCGACTGCGCGCTGACCTCGCGGCCGCAATTGTAGCAGTGCGGCCTGCCGATCCGCGCGTAGAGCAGGCGCAGGTAGTCGTAGATCTCGGTGACCGTGCCGACCGTCGAGCGCGGATTGCGCGAGGTCGACTTCTGGTCGATCGAGATGGCGGGCGACAGACCCTCGATGTAGTCGACGTCGGGCTTCTCCATCTGCCCGAGAAATTGACGAGCGTAGGAGGAAAGCGATTCGACGTAGCGACGTTGCCCCTCGGCATAGATCGTGTCAAAGGCAAGCGAGGACTTGCCCGACCCGGAAAGGCCCGTGATCACGATCAGCCGATTTCTGGGTAAGGTCAGGTCGACGTTCTTGAGATTGTGCTCCCGCGCCCCTTTGATCACGATCGCGTCGAGACCGCGCGGAACCCCGTTCCCGGAAAGCTGTGACGCCACGCTCTATAGACCGGCCCTTGAAACCAAGCGTTGCAGAGCCCGGCCGTCCCGGTCGATAGACCGATAGGAATGAAAGACGAGGCCGGAAGAGACCCCAACGCGACGGCGACCGGCGCGCGAGCGCTCGCGACGCGGCGCGTCCGCTATCACGCCGCGCGGCTGCAGACCTCGCCGCAGTTCGCGGCGGTCCTCGACGTGCTCTTCGACCTGCCCAAGCGCACCGAGCCGGCGTTCGTCGAGCTCGTCATGGCCGACGGACGTCTGCTCTTCGCACGCACCCCCGGCGACCGGGACTTCCGTCACTACTGCGGCCGGCGCGAGGAGCTGCTCGACAACTTGGCAGGGCTGTGCCGCCACCTCCACTTGGGCGTCGACGAGCGGGCCTACGTGTTCGCCCAAGTCGAAGGCATCCCGCAGGCCGAGATCATCCTCTAATCGCTCGGCGCCGCGCGCGTCAGGAGTGAGCCTCTCGCTTGCGCAGGGCGACGTACTCGCCCACGACGACGAGCGTCACGTAGGCGATGACCGCCTGCACCACGACCGTCGAGACGAGCGGTCCGACCAGCGGCGTGGCGGAGAGCAGCTCCGCGACCAATCCCATGATGCCGACGATCGCCACGATCGCGGCGACCAGGATGAGCGTCGTGACCGGGCGGTGATACGCGATCTGCATCGATTCCGCGATCGCCTCGAGACCCGACCGCTCGCCGACGACTGCGGCGGCCATCGTATAGATGCAGAAATACAAGTAGACGAAGAGCGAGACGTACGCCGTGAACGGCGCGAGAAACGCGGCCGCCAGCCCTAGCGCGAAGAGCGCGACCATCGCGACGAAGACGTTGAGCGCATCGCGGTCCAAGGCCCGCTTGCCGTCAGCAAAGGTCGCTTTGCCGCTCTGCCAAGCGGCGGTCGCCATGCCCGTCGTGTACGCGATCCCGAGGATCGGAGCCAGAATCTGCACGACGTCGACGATCAAACGTGCCGGCAGGCTGCCCGCCGGAATGCCGCTGTGTTCGGGCGCCAGCACGAACTGCACGGCGCCCGCGACCGCGCCGATCACCAGCCCCGGTACGACGATCGCCCAGTTCTTCCGGAGCAGGTTCCAGGACCGTCCGAAGACGCTCTCGACCGCGCTCGGCATTCGCCCTCATCGATTCCGCGTAAATGGAAGGACCCCCTCGACTTCGCCGATCGCCTTCACCGTCGCGTCCGGGACCGGTCCTCCGGCCGGAACGCGTTCGTCGCGCACGTTGACCCAAACCGTGAACAGCCCGAGCGCGTGCGCCCCGCGAATGTCGCGCTCGTAGCGGTCGCCGACCATCGCGCTTGCGGCCGGTGCCGCTCCCAAACGCCGGCAGGCGAAAGCGAACAGCCGTGGGTCGGGTTTGAGCATCCCGATTTCATCGGCGATGAAGACCTCGTCGAAAGCATCCTCCAACTTCAACAACGCGATCTTCTCGCGATGCGTTTCGGCGAACCCGTTGGTGAGCAGCCCGAGCTTATGACCCGCGGCGCGCAAAGTCTCCAAGAGCTCGAGCGCGCCGGGCCAAAGTTGCAAGTAGTCTTTGCGGTAGCCGTTGTAGGCGGCGCCGCAGCGCTCGGCGAGCGCGGCGTCTTCGAGCCCCACGGCCGCCAAGGCACGGGCCCACATCGTCGCGCGCACGCCGGCCAGCGGCGTTCCGAAGTGCGCGCTTGAAAGATTCTTCCAAAACGATTCGGCCAGCCCCACGTACGCCGCGAGCAAGGCTGCGGCGTCGACGCCGCGCTCCGCCGCGACGTCGCAGGCGACGCGCTGCGCCGCCTGACGGTAGGCCAGCGTGTCGTCGTGCAGCGTGTCGTCGAGATCGAAGAGCACGGCGGCCAGCGGCGGCCGGGAGCTCACCACAAGCGCACGCGGAACGAGCGGAGCTGGTATGGGTCGAAGCGCACGTGGATCGCTCCGTCGCTCAGTTCCGCTTCACCTTCGAGCGGGCGCTCGAGCGCGTCGACGCAGCACGCTTCGCGCGCGCGGGCGGCGCAGCGGATCGCGGCCATTCGCGGCATGCCGTCGCACTCGCGGGCGCGGACCACGATGCCGTCGCCGTCGTCGGCCGGCTTGGTGGCCACGATGAGAATCGAGGGATCGTCGCAACCGAACATCGCGAGCTCCGGCGCGACCGCGTAGCGCTCCCAGACGCGCTCCAGAGCCCCCAGCGCGAGCCTGCCGAAGGGCACGAAAGCATACGAGAGCAGGTGCTCGCCGCGATCGGCGTCGCGCTGCGGCCAGGTCGGCGCGCGCAGCAGCGAGTGCCCGAGGCGAACCCCGCCGCGCGTCCCCGCCAGACTCCAGCCGTACGTGTCCAGCACCAGCATCGCGACGCCCGCGTTCGCGCCTCCCTCGCACGCCGCCCCGTCGACGCAGGCGAAGCGCTGGCCGCAGGCTTCGAACTTTGCGCGCTCCGCGCGCGTGCGCGGACGGATCCGCCGCTCGAGCGAGCCGTGCGGCGAGCCGAAGCGCGCCCGCGCCTGCGCGAGCGCCAGCTCGTTCTCGCAACGCAAGATCGCATGGCGTTCGCGCCAGTCGACCGCGAGGTCGACGCGCAGAAAATCTTCATCTTCGCGCAGCGCCAGGCGCGCGACGGCGAGCGACGCTCGGCCGATCCGATAGCGCACTTCGAGCCCGTCGCCGCAGGGCTCGCACGATTCGGACTGCACGGGGAGCGGATGCCGCCGGTAGCGGCGGTCGAGATTCCAGGCGTCCCACTGTTTGGGATGATCCGCGTATGCGCGCAGCACGTTGGCGCGGCGCACCAGGTTGGGCCCGCCCGCGACGCGCAGCTCGACCAGCGCCCCGTCTTCCGCGACCCGCGCGGCGAGCGAGGCGTTTTCGAAGCGGTAGCCGTCGCCGGCGCGGTGCGGCGCGGCATAGCGCTCCTCGCGGACCAGCGTCGACTGCGGCAGCGCCGCGCGGGCGCTTTCGACGGCTTGCGCGACCAGCGATTCCGCACGATCGTACTGCTCGTGCGCGTCGGCGTAGACCGGCGCGGTCGCGGTCCCGGGCAAGACGTCGTGGAATTGCGCGCGCAGCACGACCTCCCACGCCTCGTGCAGGCGGGCTCGCAGTTCGTTCAGGAACAGCGGCGAGGCGTGCAGCGCCAGCGCCCATGCCGCGAGCTGCTCGGCCGTACCCAAGGCGCGCTCGAGCGCGGCGTTGCGCGCCTTGACGTCGTGATGCGTGGTGAGCACGCCGCGATGGAATTCGAGATAGAGCTCGCCCCGCAGCACGGGCAGTTCGGCGGCGCGCTCGGCGAGCCGCTCGAACCAGCGCCCCAGCGGCGTCCAAACGCCGCTCGCGTGCCCCCGGGCGATCATCGCGTCGCTCGCGCCGCCGCCGCCGTCGCCGTAGCCGACGAGCAGCAGCTCGCGCCGGCTGCGCGCGCGTTCGACCCGCCGCCGCTCGAGCCCGCCTTGAATCGAAGCCAGCTGCGCGCCGAGGACGCGGCTGCCGTCGGGACCCTCCCATATGAACTGCGCGTGGGGAAAGCGCGTCGTGTCGTTCCACGAGTGCTTCGTCGTGCTGAAGGCGCTGACGCCGGCGTGCGCGAGCAGCGTCGGAAGCGTGTTGGCGAACCCGAACGAGTCGGGGAGCCAGGCCACGCGCGGGACCGTCTGCAGCCGCGTCGCCGCATAGCGGATGCCGAAGGTCAGCTGCCGCAGGAGCGACTCGCCCGAGGGCAGATTGCAATCGGGTTCGACCCACAAGGCCGCGCCGCTCGCATCGAAACGCCCTTCGCGGGCGAGCTTCTGCACTCGCGCGAACAGCTCGGGGTCGTCCTCTTCGACGAACGCGTAGAGCTGCGGCTGGCTCTGCGTGAAAACGAAGGCCGGATCGGCTTCGAGCTGCCGCACGGCGGTCGCAAACGTGCGCAGCGCTTTGCGGCGCGCCTCGCCGTACGTCCACAGCCAGGCGACGTCGAGGTGCGCGTGACCGACGAGCGCGGGGCCGCCGCTGCCGGCCGCGCTTGCGGGCAACGGCGGGGGCACCTCGACGACCTCGAGCCGGCGCCGCGCGCCGGCACGCGAGGGCCTGTGGTGCCGGCGCAGCGCGATACCGAGCGCCAAACTGTCGGTCGGCGACGTATGCCGCTCGACTTCCAGCGTCACCTCACCGCCCTCGCCCGGCGGCACGACGACGGCGCCGTGGATGCGGTCGAAGGCGCCGCGCGCGACGCCGTTCAGGCGCAGCAGCGCGCCGCTCCGCGTGCGATAGCGCAACTCACGCGGCACGCCGCTCGGCGGAAGCGGAGCCTGCGAGCGCAGCACGAGGACGTCGCCGCGCTCTTCGACGACCTCGAGCCGCATTCTCACGCGATGGCGCTCGCCGTCTGCAAACGTAGCGGAGCCCGAGGCTACTTGCGTCCCAGCGCGCGCCGGACTTCGAACGTGACGCCGCCGCCGACGTTGCGGTCGACCAGCTCGCCGCCGATCGCATTACGCGTGTGGTAGCTCAGGCCGCGGGCACCCAGCAGATACGTGGTCGCCCCGCGGCGCCACCCGTAGGCGGCCGAGTAGTCGACCTCGGCACCCGCCTCGGGCTCGTGCGGCTGTTCCGGCAAGTTGGCCGGAAAGACGTGGAGGATGCCGCGGATGTTGGGATCGACCATCAGGTTGAGCTCGAGGAAGCGACCGCGCGCGAACGGCAGCGTCGCGCCCGCCGCGTAGATCGGGGAGGTGACGCGCGCCTCGTCGACGTCCCCGTTGTTGGCGTTGAAGCTGCGCAGGTCGACCAGTTGGAAACCGAACCCGGCGCGGAAGCGGCGGTTGCGGTCGAAGTCGTAGAGCACCGTCGAATTCAGCAGACCGAGCGTCGCGGACGAGGTCCCGAAGCTTCCCGCCGAACTCGCCCGGGCGCTGACCTCGGGGAACCCCTCCAGATGGACGCGCAGCCGGTCCCAGTGCTGCGTCGCCTCGAGGAGGGCGCCCGGGACGACCCCGCTGACGGGAGTGGGGTTGTCCTCCCCGACGTGCGTCCCGGTCAACACCGCTCCGAGCACGCCGAGATCGGTATCAGCGCGAGCCGGAGCCGCACACGTCAAGCAAGCAGCGGCAACCGCCCAGAGAGCACACCTGCGAAGCATCGAGTTAGCTGCGCGATCGCTTTGCGGGAGCCCTTGCGCGGCCCGCTCAGGTCGACGGCTTCGTGTCCTCGGTCTCGTCGGACGGCTCGTCGAGGCCGAGCAAACCCTGCGCCGCCAGTGCGCCCGCGGCGGTCGGCCTGCCCACCAGGATCTGTTCGAAGACGACGGCGATCCCGCCGCCGACGAACGGACCGACCAAGTAGATCCAGGTCGTCGCGAGATCGCCGCGCACCAGGTCCGGCGCGAGCGAACGCACCGGGTTCATCGACGCGCCGCTGATCGGCGCGGCCCACAAGCCGGCCAGCGCGATGTAGCCGCCGACGGCGATCGCGCCGTTCGGGCCGACGTTGCGCGCGCCCGAGGCGGTGCCCAAGATCGTGTTCACCAGTCCGGCCGTCAGCAGCACCTCCATGACCAGCGCCTGCAGGGAGGTGACGCCGGCGCCGGGGACCGTCGCGCCGAGCGCGCCGGCCGTTCCGAACATGAGGCGCAAGAAGCCCGCGGCCGCAACGCCGCCCAGGATCTGCCCGAGGAGGTAGCCCGGCACGCGGTTCCACGGAAAGTTCCCGCGCAGCGCGAAGGCGATCGTGACGGCCGGATTGAGATGGGCTCCGCTGACGGTCCCCATGAAGTAGATGATGGCCATGACCATCAGCCCCGGTGCGACGACGATCGAAGCGGGTCTGACCGCTCCCCCGCTGCGCGCGGCCACGACGCCGCCCCCCGCGGCGACGACGACCAGCAGAAACGTCCCCCAGGTCTCTGCGAAGACGCGCCGCCACTCGAACGCCGGGTTGAGGAAGTCGAGCAAGGACTTGCGCGCGAGGCGGTCGCGCTGCAGGGCCTCGCTGGTCGCCGGCGTCACGAGCGGCCGAAGTCAGCGGACCCGCCGGACCGCGGGAGCGGATCGAGCGACTGCTGCATCCCCCCGCTTTCCGCACCGGCGCCGCCGCACCCGTCGACCGCGCCGCTATCCCACCTCTTGGGGCTCTCGCAAGAGCGTTTTCGCGAGTCGCGCAGCCGAAGCGGCGTTGGGCGAGTAACCGTCGGCGCCGATCTTGCGCGCGAAAGCGGCGGAGATCGGACCTCCGCCGACGATGACTTTGAAGCGCCCCCGCAGGTTCTCGCGGCGCAGGATGGCGATCACTTCGGCCATCCCCTCCATGGTCGTCGTCATCAGCGTCGAGACCGCGATGATATCCGCTTCGACCTCCCGCGCGCGTTCGACGAAATGCGCCGGCGGGACGTCCCGGCCGAGATCGACGACGTCGAATCCCGAGGTTTCGAGCATCATCTTGACGAGGTTCTTGCCGATGTCGTGCGTGTCGCCTTCGATGACGCCGATGATCACCTTGCCGCTCTTCTCGTTTTCGTCGATGCGGACGTGCGGCCGCAGGATCTCGCAAGCGCGCTCCGCGCTCTCAAGTCGGACGAGCGGCCGATCGTCTTCGGCACGAGCTGGGACAAGGACATCGCCAAGGAGCTGCGCGGCTACAAGCTCAGCATCGGCTTGCCGATCACCGACCGCCTCGTCCTGGACCGCGGCTACGCCGGCTATCGAGGCGGACTCCGCTTGATCGAGGACATGTACGCCGCCGTCCTGGCCGGTTCGCAATGAAACCGGCTCTCGAAGCGCTTCCGGAACACGGGGTCTGAGAGACTCGAGGCGACGGCGGGATTCGAACCCACGGTCAGAGATTTGCAGTCTCCTGCCTTACCACTTGGCTACGCCGCCACATTGACGTAAAAAAGCCGCCCGATGATTCGGACGGCTTGCTTCTCGTTTCGTAAGCCGATGCTTAAGGCACGACGATGCAAGCCGACCGCGTCGAGGCGCGACAGCACCGACAGAAATCCGCAAAGGCCTCATACGAAGCGCCCATACCGCTCAACGAATACCATTTGTATGGCGCGGATGTCAAGCCGCTTCGGTCAGCGCCCCCGCCCCGATAGCCGCCGCTCCCCAGGTCACGGGCCGCCCGAGCCGTCGACCAATTCGCCGGGGTTGCCGCTCAGCCGGCACTGCCCGATAAGCCGCCGGGTGCCTACGAGCCGACCAGCTCGCGCAGGGCGTGGGCGAAGATCTTGGGCGCCTTCCCTTGGAAGAGCACGCTCTCGTTGCCCCCGATCTGCTTGCGCAGTTCGAGCAGCTCGTCGCGCAGGGCCGCGGCTTTCTCGAACTCGAGGTTGGCGGCGGCCTCGCGCATCTTCTTCTCGACGTCGGCGGCCATCGCCAGCGCGACGTCGCGGGGGATCCGCTCGCCGCGCAGCTTACCCGCGGCGGTCGTCTCCTCTTTCGTCGCGACCAGGTCGAGAATGTCGCGAACTTCCTTACGGATCGTGTGCGGCTCGATGCCGTGCTCCGCATTGAAGGCGAGCTGCTTCTCGCGCCGCCGCCGCGTCTCGCCGATGGCGCGTGCCATCGACTCGGTCACAACGTCGGCGTACATCAAGACCTTGCCTTCGACGTTGCGCGCCGCCCGGCCGATCGTCTGGATCAGCGACGTGCCGCTGCGCAGGTAGCCTTCCTTATCCGCGTCGAGGATGCCGACCAGCGAGACCTCGGGCAGATCGAGGCCTTCGCGCAGCAGATTGATCCCGACGAGCACGTCGAAGACGCCCTTGCGCAGGTCGCGCAAGATGGCGATGCGCTCGAGCGTCTCGACCTCGCTGTGCAGGTAGCGGACCTTGAGGCCGTTCTCGAGCAAGAAGTCGGTCAGGTCCTCGGCCATTTTCTTCGTCAGCGTCGTGACCAGCACGCGCTCGCCGCGTTCGGCGCGCAGCCGGATCTCCTCCATGAGGTCGTCGACCTGGTGCTTCGTCGGCCTGACCTCGACTTCCGGATCGACCAGGCCCGTCGGGCGGATGATCATCTCGACGACCTGCGCCGATTTCGAGAGCTCGTACGTCGAAGGCGTCGCCGAGACGTACACGACTTGATTGAGGTGGTGCGTGAACTCGTCGAAGGTCAGCGGCCGGTTGTCGATCGCGCTCGGCAGCCGGAAGCCGTGTTCGACCAGGACTTCCTTGCGCGAGCGGTCGCCCGCGTACATCCCGTGGACCTGCGGAAGCGTCACGTGCGACTCGTCGACGAAGAGCAGCCAGTCCTTCGGGAAAAAGTCGAGCAGGCACGAGGGAGTCGAGCCGGCCTCACGGCCGGCGAGGTGGCGCGAGTAGTTCTCGACGCCGTTGCAGTAACCGACCTCGCGCAGCATGTCGAGATCGTAACGCGTCCGCATCTCCAGCCGCTGCGCCTCGAGCAGCTTGCCGTTGTCGCGAAAATGCTTGAGCCGCTCGTCGAGCTCGACCTCGATCCCCGCGATCGCGCGGCGCAGCTTCTCTTCCGGCGTGATGAAGTGCTTGGCCGGGAAGATCGTCAGCTGATCCTTCGACTCGACGTACTCGCCGGTGAGAGTGTTGACGACGTTGATCGCCTCGATCTCGTCGCCGAAGAACTCGATGCGGTGGACCAGTTCCTCCTCGACGCCGACGAATTCGAGCACGTCGCCGCGCACGCGGAAGGTGCCGCGCACCAGGTTGAGATCGTTGCGACGATACTGCATGTCGACCAGCCGCCGCAGGAAGACGTCGCGGTCGATCGAGTCGCCGAGCTTCACGTTGAGCGACATCTCGATGTAGTCGGCCGGCGAGCCCAAGCCGTAGATGCACGAGACCGAGGCGACGATCAGCGTGTCGCGTCGCGAGAGCAGCGCCTGCGTCGCCGAGTGCCGCAGCCGCTCGATCTCGTCGTTGATCGAGCTGTCCTTCTCGATATAGGTATCGGTGTGCGGGATGTACGCCTCGGGCTGATAGTAATCGAAATACGAGACGAAGTACTCGACCGCGTTGTTGGGAAAGAAATCGCGGAACTCGGCGCAGAGCTGCGCGGCCAGCGTCTTGTTGTGGCAGAGCACGAGCGTCGGCTTTTGGACCAGCTCGACGACGCGCGCCATCGCCATCGTCTTCCCGCTGCCGGTGACGCCGAGCAGCGTCTGCGCCTGGTCGCCGCGCAGGATGCCCCGGGCGAGGGACTCGGTCGCGAACGGCTGGTCGCCGGCTAAGGCGTAGGGCGAAACGAGTTCGAAGCGCTCTGACATGGACAGGAGCAGTAACCCCTCCCGCGCTCCGGCCGTTTCGCAAGGACGAGGCGGGGCCGCAGCCCGCCTTGCCGGGCCGGAGGCCGCTTCAGCGCGCGGCCGGTACCCGAGCGCCGTCCGCCCCTGGAGTGGAGTAAACCGCGGCTGATGCGGGGAGCACGATCGTGAAGCGGGAGCCGGCTTCGGGGCTGCTCTGAAGAGCGATCGATCCGCCCGCGCGTTCGACGGCGCGGCGGGCGATCGCCAAGCCCAGACCCGATCCGTCGACGTCGCGCCGGTTTCCCCGGTAAAAGCGGTCGAAGGCGTGCGCGGCCTCGTCGGCGCTCATGCCGGGCCCCTCGTCCTCGATCTCGATCCGCACGCCGCGGCGCTCGAGCGCGACCCGCACGGCGACCGCGCCGCTCGTATAGGCCAGCGCGTTGTCGACGATGTTCGTGAGCGCGTGGGTGAGTTCGATGGGATCGATCGCCGCGGAGGCATTGGGTTCGATCTCCAGGCGCAGTTCGCGCTCCCGGTGGGCCTCGGCGAGCGGCGCGACCACGTCTTCCACGAGCTGCGAGACGTCGATCGGCTCGTGGGCCTGCGCGTCGCCCGCGCGATCCCAACGCTCGAGCAGCAAGAGCTTGTCGACCAGCGAGGCCATCAGCAGGCTCTGCCGGTTCATCGTCGCGAGGATCCGCTCGCGGTCTTCGGGTCCGCGCAGCTCGCCTTTGCGCAGGATCGCGATGAACCCGCGGATCACGGTCAGCGGCGTGCGCAGTTGATGCGCCGCGTCGGTGATGAACTGCCGCATCCTGGCCTGCGCGCGCTCGCGTTCCGCGAAAGCGAGCGACATCTGCTCGATCGCGCCGTTGTACGCGAGGGCGAGCGTGCCGAGCTGATGCTTGCTGTCGGCCGCGATCGGCGCGGGCGTGAGATCGCCTGCGGCGAAGCGCTCGAGGGCGCGCGTCACGTCCACGAGCGGCTCGAGCGCCTTGCGCGCCAGCAGCCGCGCGATCAAGAAGCCGAGCAGCAGCGCGAGGACTTCGGCCAGCACGAACGCGGGCAAGAAGCGGCCCACCGTCGCGACGAGCCGCGTGTCGTTCGAGCGAGCGATGACCACGACCGGGCCGAACTGCTCGCGCTGCGGGGCCAGCCCGAAGAACGTGCCCAGCGCGAGCGTCAGGCGGCCGAAGATCCCGCGGGGCGTCTCGAGGGAGACGTCGTTGCGAGGCCGCACTTCGATCTCGATATTGGAAGGACGCCGTTGCCCGGGCAGCGCGGGCGCCTCGCGCACCTCGACGTGCCGGGTGGCGTCGAGCGCGATCACGACGATCCCCGGCGAGAAGAAGCGGCTCGCCAGCGCGAGCTGGCGCGCGTCGGCCGTCTCGCCGTGCGCGGCGACCCACGTCCGGATCTCGTCGAGCGTCCCGGCCGCCGCCGCGTTCAGCGTGCCGACGTACGAGGCGAAGACGAAGAGCGCGACGACGGCGATCAGCGACGCGAGCGCCCCCGAAATCGCGAAGGTCGCGAGAAAGACCAGACGCTGCCCGAACGAACGGCTCACCCGGGCCTCATCTGGGCGTGGCCCGCAGCGCGTATCCGACGCCGCGCATCGTCTGGATGAGCCGCACCGGCTGGCCGCTGTCGATCTTGGCGCGCAAGTACGAGATATACGTTTCGACCGTGTTGGGGACGATGTCGCGGTCGACGCCCCACACCAGGTCGAGCAGCTCGGAACGCGTGAAGACGCGTTCGGGATGACGCACGAAGGTCAGCAGCAGATCGAACTCGCGCGTCGAGAGCTCGACCCGCCGCGTGCCGCGGAAGACGGTGCGCCGCGCCACGTCGACCGTGAGGTCGCTATAGGTGAACGTCTGGCGCATCTCCAGCCGCGGGCGCCGCAGCGCCGAGTGCAGGCGCGCCACGAGTTCCTCGAGCTCGAAAGGCTTGGCCACGTAATCGTCGGCTCCGCGCGAGAGCCCCGTCACCTTCTCCGCCGTCTCGGCACGTGCGCTGAGCATGATGATCGGGACCTCGGTGCTGCGCCGCAAGGCCGGCAGCAGGGTGAAGCCGTCCACCTCCGGGAGCATCACGTCGAGCACGATCAGCTCGGGCGACCAGGCGCGGACGGTCTCGAGCGCCGCGCGTCCGTCGGGCACGGAACGCACGACGAAGCCGGCCTGGCCCAGCCCGTACTCCAGCATGTCGCGGATGGCCGCCTCGTCGTCGACGACGAGGACTCGAGCCCCAAAACCGTTCACGATACCTCAGTGTACGCTTCGACCCTTGGAAGACGCTCTCGTTTTTCCAAGGGTACCCCAAGGACGAAGCCCCGTTCCCGTCCTATGATGGCGATTGCCATGCCCAGTACCAGGCCCCGCGCCCGTTCGGTCGAGCGAGCTGTCGTCGTCGGCGGCGCCTTGCTCGCTCTTGCCGGCTGCGGGGGCAGACACGAGGAGCATGCCGCAGCCCTTCCCGTCGTGCAGACGAGCCTCGCCCGCCAGGGGGTGATTCACCCTTCCGAGCAGCTGGCCGGCATCGTCGCACCCTACCTGAACGTGGCGATTCAGTCGTCCTTGAGCGAGCCGGCCGACTCGGTCTACGTCCAGGAGGGCGACCGCGTCACGCGCGGCGAGGTGCTGGCCCAGCTCGACACGGCCGACCTGCGGGCCGCGCTCGAGGCCGACTTGGCCACGGCGGCCAGCAACCACGCGAACACGAGTCACGACGTCTACCAAGGTAACCTCTCGATCTCGCAGGGCGTCGACTCCCTGCGCGGTGCCCAGGCGGCGGTCAGCCAAGCCCGGGAGAACCTTCTGCGCGACCAGACCGACCTCAAGCGCTATCAGCAGCTCGTCGCCAACGGCTACATCGCCGAGCAGCAGGTTGCCCAGCAAGCCACGACCGTTCGCGACGACGAGCAGGCCCTGCAGTCGGCCGTCGCCTCCCTGGCGAGCGCCCGCTCGAACGTCGCCGCGAACGGGACCCTCGCATCGAACGGCTTGCAGGCGACGACGATCGCTCAGTCGCGCGCGACCGAGCAGGTCGCTCTGGCGCAGGCCCAACAGGAGCGCGTTCAGATCGAAAAGGCGACGATCGTCTCCCCGATCGACGGCGTCGTCGTGAACCGCAACCTCAACCCCGGCGAGTATCCCGGCTCGCGCCAGCTCTTCACCCTGCAGCAGGTCGACCCGATCTACGCGGTGCTGCGCGGCTCCGGCTCGCAGATCGCCGAGCTGGCGACCGGAGGGAGCGCGACGATCGTCGCCTCCGACCTGCACGGCCGGCGCCTGAGCGGAACCGTCGTCGGCGTGCTGAACCAAATCGCGCCGGGCTCGACCGACTTCCAGGTCAAGGTCCTGCTGCGCAATCCCGACGGCAAGCTTCGGCCCGGGATGACGGTCGCCGCCAAAGTGGGCCTGCCCCCGGTCAGCGGCTTGCGCATCCCGTCGACCGCGTTCACCGACGACAGCCGCAGCGCGGTGCTCGTCGTGGCCGAGGACGGAACGGTGAAGACGACGCGCGTGACGGAGCTCGGCGACGACGGAACGACCTCGGTCGTCTCCGGCCTGCAAGCGGGTACGCGCGTCATCAGCGACGGTCAGACGAGCGTCGGCGACGGCGAAAAGGTCGCCACCAGGTGAGCCTCACCCGGCTCTTCATCAAGCGGCCGACACTGGTCTTCGTGCTGCTGGCGCTGATGGCGTTCTTCGGCACGCTCTCGGTCGCCACGATCGTGCGCCAGCTCTTCCCCAACGTCTCGCAGCCGACGGTCTCGATCAACGTGCAGTATCCAGGCGCGTCGACGTCGGTGATGCGCGACAACATCGTTCAGCCGATCGAGCAGAATCTTGCCGGGACGACCGACTTGCAAACGATCAACTCCGTCGTGCAAAGCGGTCAGGCCACGATCTCGGCCATCTTCAACCTGAACTCGGACACGGCCGC
Source organism: Vulcanimicrobiota bacterium (assembly GCA_963834485.1). Taxonomy (GTDB): domain Bacteria; phylum Vulcanimicrobiota; class Vulcanimicrobiia; order Vulcanimicrobiales; family Vulcanimicrobiaceae; genus CAWICD01. The sequence continues at coordinate 229,609 of CAWICD010000004.1, read as the reverse complement.
CGACCTCGTCAACACGCAGAAGGCCGTTCAGCTCGCGGAGCGCAACCTGCCGGCGAACATCGCGACGCCGACCGTCACGGTGCGCGATCCCAGCGAGGCGACCGTCGTCACGCTGGCGCTGCGCTCGCAAAAGCTCTCGCTGGGCCAGCTCTCGCTTTACGCGAGCAACGTCATCGGGCCCCAGATCCAGCAGATTCCCGGCGTCTCGTACGCCAACGTGGGCGGAGCCGTCACTCCGGCCTACGAGGTCCAGGTCGATCCGTTTCGTTTAGAGGCGAACGGACTCACCCTCAACGATGTCATCGACACCGTCGCGAACGACAACCAGCGCGTCCCCGGCGGCATCGCCTACGAGCCCAATCGCGAGACGACGATCGACGTGCGAGGCGACATCCAAACCCCCGAGTCGATCGCGCATCTCGCCGTCGTCAAGAGCGGGAGCAGCGCCGCCGCGCCGGGCGGGAGCGCCGGGGCGACGAGCGAGCTCTCGGGCGGACTCGCCGGGTTGCCGGGCAGCGTGGACCCGTGGACCGCGAGCAACGCGATTCCGCGCATAGCAGACGTCGCACGCGTCGTCGCGGGCTACGAGCCGCAAAGGACCTACGCCCAGATCGACGGGCGTCCGGGACTGTTCCTCCAGGTCCAGAAGACCTCCGACGCGAGCGAAGTGACGTCTTCCGACAACGTCGTCGCCGCGCTGCCGATGCTGCGACGGCGCTTCCCCGACGTGCAGTTCGAGGTCGTCAACGTGCAGTCGCGCTTCACCGCGCAGCAGATCGACAGCGTGCTGCACTCCCTGCTCGAAGGCATCGCGCTCACGGCGATCGCCATGCTTTTCTTCCTGCGCTCCTGGCGCAACGCGGTCGTCGTCTGCGTCGCGATCCCCACTTCGCTGGCGATCGCGCTCTCGGCCATGAAGCTCCTCGGACTGACGATCGACACGATCTCGATGCTGGGAATGACGCTGGTCATCGGCATCCTCGTCGACGACTCGACCGTCGTCCTCGAGAACATCGAGCGCCACTACGCGGAACTCGGCCAGCCGCCGGAAGAGGCGGCGGTGCAGGGCCGCGAGGAGATCGGCGCGGCGGCGGTGGTCATCACGCTGGTCGACGTGGTCGTCTTTCTGCCGATCGCCTTCATCCAGAGCCAAGTCGGCAAGAACCTCGTCGAGTTCGGGATCGTCGTCGTGATCTCGACGCTGACCTCGCTGTTCATCTCGTTCACCGTGACCCCGACGCTGGCCGGCTTGTGGTCGCTCCGTTCGACGTGGAAGCCGCCGGGGATCATCGATGCGTTCGGGCGGCAATTCGATCGGCTGCGTGATTGGTACGCGCACCGCGCGCTCCTCTGGGCGTTGCGTCACGCCCGTCTGGTCGCCGCGCTGTGCGCCCTCTCGTTCGTCGCTTCGATCGCCCTGGTGCCGCTCGGCGTCGTAGGTGAAGAGTTCATCCCGGCGACCGATCGTGGCGAGCTTTTCCTGCAAGTCGTCTACCCGCTCGGCACGCCGCTCTCGCGCGTGCGTGACGGCGCCCAGGCACTCGAGCGCCAGATCGACCAGCAGCGCGACGTGGCCCACGAGTTCACGGTCTCGGGCGCATACGCGGCCTCGTTCGGGGGTTTCGTCGTGCAGGGCAACGTCGGCCAGATCCACGTCTTCCTAGCCGACGGCCGCAAGCACTCGACGGACTGGTGGGTCGGGCGCTTCCGCGAGATGGCGCGCCAAGCGGCGCCCGGCGCGCAGACCGTAGTCGTCCCGGTCACGGGCAGCGGCGGCGGCAACGCGCAGCCCATCGACGAACTCGTGACCGACGTGGCCGGCGGCGATCCGACCAGCGCCGCGCTGCGCGTGCTCGACATCCTGCGCGGGACGCCCGGCGCCGCCAGCGCGAACAGCTCCGGCACGTCGCTCGCGCCGCAAGTCGCCGTCGAGTTCGACCGCGACAAGGCGCAGGCGCTCGACGTCGACATCGGGCAAGCCGCAACGGCCGCCGGCGCGGCTTTCGGCGGGGACGTTGCGACGCAATTCGAAACGCCGCAAGGTCTCGAGCAGGTTCAGGTCATCTATCCGCTCGCCGATCAGCACCAGCTCGACGCACTCCGCGCGATCCCGATCCGCGCCAACGACGGCTCGATCGTGCACCTGGGTGATTTCACGACCTTCGCGCTCGAGCCGACCTCGCCGCTGATCACGCGGACTGACCGCAACACCGTCATCCACGTCGATGCGAACGTCGCGCCGGGGTACTCGCTCTCGAACGTGCAGGCAGCCTTCGCGCAGCGCATCGCGGCGGCGCACCTCCCCTCGAACATCCTAGTACGACCCGCGCCGCTCGGCCAGCAGGATTTCATGCGCCAAACCTTGAGCGGCCTGGGCGCCTCCATGGTGCTCTCGATCGTGCTCGTGTTCTTGCTCATGGTCGCACTCTACAACAGCTATCTCTCGCCCCTGATCATCCTCTTCTCGGTTCCGGTCGCGGCGGCCGGTGCGATAGGCGCGCTGCTGCTCACGCACAGCACGCTCAACCTGTTCTCGCTGATCGGATCGATTCTGCTGATCGGCATCGCGACCAAGAACGGGATCCTGCTCGTCGACTACGCGAACACGCTGCGCGGCCGCGGCCTCGAGGAGCTCGAAGCGATCAAACAGAGCGCCTTCACGCGATTCCGCCCGATCGTGATGACCAGCATCTCGGTCGTCGCCGCGAACGTTCCCCTCGCCCTGGCGCTCGAGCCCGGTCAGAGCTCGCGCGCCAGCCTGGGGATCGTCGTCATCGGCGGCGTCATGAGCTCGCTGGTCCTGACGCTCCTGCTCATCCCGATCATGTATCTCTGGCTGGCGCCCAAGCAGGCCGACCGGTCGGCTCCGCCCCAGGAGCCGCAACCTGCGCTCGAGGGTACCGTTCGCGAACCGGCGCTGCGCGGCGGCACGTAAGCGGGAGCGGCCTGCCGGCTGCTGTCGCGCTTCCGCGAGACATTCACGTGCGGCGACTCCTACAAAAGTCGGATATCCCGGAGGCGCCCGACGGGTATGAGGAGCTTGCCCGCTGAACAAACCGTCACCAACGTACGCCCACCCATCGCCGCGAGACTTCGGTCTCCCCGTGGTAGGAGCAGCTCCTTGAATAAGCCTTTACTCTTCAGCGGCAACTCGAACCCCGATCTCGCGCGCGAGATCGCCCAGCGGATGGATACCCGGGTCGGCAGCGCGCTGGTCGACAAGTTCAAGAACGAAGAATGCCGCATCGAGATCAGGGAGAACGTGCGCGGCGCCGAGGTCTTCGTGGTGCAGTCGCTCTGCAAGGCGACCAACGGCAACAGCGTCAACGACTCGCTCATGGAGCTGCTGGTCATGATCGACGCGCTGAGTCGAGCCTCGGCGCATCGCATCACCGCGGTCGTTCCGTACTACGGCTACGCCAAGCAGGATAAGAAATCCAAAGGCCGCGAGCCGATCTCGGCCAAGCTGGTCGCCAACCTGCTGACCACGGCCGGGGCCAAGCGTTTGGTGACGCTCGACCTGCACGCCGCCCAGATTCAGGGCTTCTTCGACATCCCCGTCGACAATCTCGAAGCGGCGCCTTCGCTGTGCGCGTATCTCAAGACGCAGGGCCTCGACGGGAACAAGATCGTCGTCGTCTCGCCCGACGCGGGCGGCGTGGCGCGCGCGGAGAAGTTCGCCAAGCGCCTGCGCAGCACGCTGGCGATCGTCTTCAAGCGCCGTCCCGAGCCCGACGTCTCCGAAGTCACCGAGATCGTCGGCGACGTGAGCGGCAAGATCGCCGTCGTCTGCGACGACATGATCTCGACCGGCGGAACGCTCGCGAAGGCGGCCGAGGCGCTGATCAAGCGCGGCGCGACGAAAGTTTACACCTGCGCCACGCACGGAATCTTCGCGGGCGATGCGGTGCGCGTCCTCAACGAGTCGCCCATCGAGCGCGTGATCATCACGAACTCGCTGCCCAACCTCGAACTCTCGCTGGGGCCGAAGTTCAAGGTCCTCTCGGTCGCGCAGATCCTCGCCGACGCGATCAAGCGGATCACGGCGAACCGCTCGGTCTCGGAGCTCTTCGCCAAGGAAGAGGCCGAGCCGGCGATGCCGCCTCCTCCGCTGATTCCGCTCCCCGAATTGACCACGGCTTCCTAGCCCAGAAACGAAGGACATGACAACCACGAGCGATACGCTTGCAGCCGAGCTGCGCGCCAAGGTCGGTACGACCTCTTCCAACGCCTTGCGCCGGGAGGGGAAGGTCCCCGGCGTCCTCTTCGGACACGGCGACGAGCCGACGGCGATCGCGCTCAACGCGCGCACCTTGGCCGAGCAGCTCCACGCCGGCGGGCGCAACCGGCTGCTGACGATCGTGCTCGACGGCAAGCGCGACACGGCGCTCGTCCGCGACGTGCAGCGCGACCCGATCTCGCGGCGCATCCTGCACGTCGACTTTCAGCGCGTCGGCGCCACCGAAGAGATTTCGGCGACCCTGCCCATCGCCACGGTCGGCGTGGCCAAGGGCGTCGCCGAGTTCAACGGCGTGCTCGAGCTCATCTCGCATACGATCGACGTCCGCGGGCCGGCCAACGCGCTGCCCGATCGGATCGAGATCGACGTGACCGAGCTCGGCGTCCACGAGCACGTCTCGGCGGGCGATCTCAAGCTTCCGCCCGGCATCACGCTGGACGCCGATCCGGCGACGGTCCTCGTCTCGGTCGCACCCTCGACGGTCGCGCGCCAGCTCGAGGAAGAGGCGGCGGCCGGTGAAGCGCCGGCGGCGGCCGAAGTGCCGCTCGTCTCCGCGACGGAGGGCGCGGAGGGCGCATCGTAGGTCCCAGCACCCGCATCGTGGCCGGGCTCGGCAATCCGGGCCCGCGGTACCAGCGAACGCGCCACAACGTCGGCTTCCGCGTCGTCGAGGAGGTCGCACGCCGCCTCGGCGTGACGTCGTGGCGCGAGAAGGATGGCGCCGCCCAATGCCACCTCGCGGCACGGAAGCTCGTCCTCGTCGAGCCGCTCTCCTACATGAACGAGAGCGGCCGGCCGCTGGCGCGCATCGCCGCGTGGTGGAAGGTCGCGCCGGCCGAGCTGCTGGTCGTCAGCGACGACCTCGACCTCCCCTTCGGGCGCCTGCGCATGCGCCGCTCCGGCGGTTCGGGCGGACACAACGGCCTCAAATCGGTCATCGAGCATTTCGGCGAGGGCTTTCCCCGCTTGCGGGTGGGCATCGGACGCGGCGCCGCTGACGACGCGATCGATCACGTGCTCTCGACCTTCGACGCGCTCGAAGAGCAGCGGCTCGGCGAGATCGTGGAAGCCGCCGCGCGGGGGGTCCTGTGCTGGCTCGACGAGGGCGGCGACGCCGCGATGAACCTGGTCAACGGCTGGCAGCCGAGCTGGACGACGCAGGAGCCGCCGCGCGCATCCTGACGGCTGGACGTTCGCAGGAGGAAGCGGCGCAGGGTTGCGCACAACGACCATCGATGGAACCCCGGGAGGCGAACCGCCGGTGACGCCCGTGGAGGCCTTCGCGGGCAGGACCTTCGTGCTGCGGATCGATCGCTCGACGATCGCCGAATGGACGACCCTGCCCGGAGACCTCGCCTTCCTCATGCAGCGCCACGTACGGCCGATCGTCGTGGCCCCGACGACGGAGGTCGCGCGCAGCTACGTGCGCCGCCTCAACCGCCAGGCGAACGTCGCGGTCGGCCTCTCGGGCGCCGATGCGGCGTTGCTGCCCGCCGGCGGCAAGGAAGGCGTCGGGCGGGTTCAGACCGGAATCCTCGCGACCCTGACCGAGGCAGGCTACATCCCCGTCATCGAGCCGACGGCGCTCGGCCTCTCCGGAGACGACGTGGAACTGGCCGCCGACGACGTGGCCGCGGCGATCGCCGCCGCGACGGAGGCGGCTCGCGCGATCTTCTTTCACGTGGCCGGCGGCGTCGTCGATCCGGCCTCCGCGACGCTCATCGAGGAGCTCACGCCGGCCGAGGCGCTCGACGTGGCGGAACGCGACGACCTCGACACCGAGCTTCGCGCAGCCGTGCGCGCGGCCGCGCGCGGCGTACGGGCCGGCGTCGGCGCGGCGCAAATCCTCGACGGCCGGGTCAAGCACGCGGCGATCGTCGAATTCCTCACCTCGCGGCACCTCGGCACGCAAGTGACCGGCGCCGTCTACTTGGGCGGCTTCACCTAGCTTCGCGGAGCTCCGCATAGCGGAAGCAGGTCACGAGGTGGTCGTTGACGAGGCCGACGGCCTGCATGAAGGCGTACGCGATCGTCGGACCGACGAAGCGGCAGCCCCGAGCTCGCAGCTCCCGCGAGAGCCGTTCGGCGAGCGCCGAGGTCGCTGGAACGTCGTCCGCCGCCCGCGGCGCGTTGACGACTGGTGCACCGTCCACCATCCCCCAGAGGTAGCGGTCGAACGAACCGAACTCGGCGGCGATCGCCAGCACCGCCTGGGCGTTGGAAACGGCCGCTTCGATCTTCGCGCGATTGCGGACGATCCCGGCGTCGCGCAGCAAGGCGGCGCGCTTCCTGGCACCGTACGCGGCGACGCGCTCGGGGTCGAACCCGTCGAAGACCTGGCGATACCGCTCGCGCTTGCGCAGAATCGTTTCCCAGCTCAGGCCCGCCTGCGCGCCCTCGAGGACGAGAAACTCGAAGAGCGTCCGGTCGTCGTGGACGGGCGCGCCCCACTCGCGATCGTGATAGGCGATCGAGGCCTCCGTGCGCGCCCAGCCGCAGCGCGGCAAGGTCACGGACACGGATCCGGCTGGCCGGTCACCGCCGCGATGCGCGTCCCGAGCGGAGGGCTGTTGTAGAAATAGAACCGGACCGCCGGGGACGTGCAGAGCGGCGCGAGCGACTCGTCGGCCGTCCGCACGAAGGAGCGTACCGCCGAGGCGCGGTCGCCGGTCAGCGCGAGCCCGTAGGCGTCGGCGCGTGCTTCGAGCGCGCGCGAGTACCCGTTGTAGACCGGCGTCACCAGCAACGCGGCGAGACCGATGAAGGCCAGCGCCAGCGCCAGCCGGGCGAGCGGATCGTCATCGCGCCGGAACCCGACGCGATCGGCCGCCACGACGCCGAGCGCGATGCAAAAAATGAACAGAAACGTCCAGAAGAGCGAGAGCCGGAAGTCGTCACCGCGAACGTAGTGCCCCAGCTCCCGTGCCGTCACGAACAGGATCTCGCCCTGCGTCGCCGCGTGCAGCAGCGTATCGCCGAGCACGATGCGTTTCGTCGGGCCGAAGCCGGAGATGTCGGCGACCGCCACGGAGCTGCGGTGCGAGTAGTTTCCCACGTAGATCGGCGCCGCGCCGACGCCGGCCTTGCGCTCGAGCGCGCGCAACTGCATCTGCAGCGCGCTCGTCGCCGGCAGGGGCGTGAAGCGGTCGTAAAGCGGCGCCACGACCACGGGTTCCAGGAACGCCATCGCCAGCGTCGCGACGAACAGCCCGGCCATCGCATAGAGGTACCACAGCCGCGTCCGGTCGACGAGCGCGAGGACGACGGCGACGATGATGCCGACCGCGAGCGCCTGAACCCCGGCGGTGACGAGGCCGTCGTGCAGCCACGTCCCGCTCGTCTCGGCGGAGAGGCCGAAAGCCCGCTCGACGCGATAGTGGATCAGCGCCGCGGGGAACGCCGCGAGCGACGAGCAGAGCGCCAGCAGCGCGCCGTACGCGAAGCGCACCAGCGTGACGGCGCGAATCGAGCGCTTGAGTGCCTCGCGCAGCCGCGCGGCCCAGCCCGAACTCCACAGGAAAAAGAGCGCCGCGATCTGCGACAGCGCCCAGGCAAAAAAAATGGGCCGCGTGTACCTGCGCAATTGCACCGCGACCCGCTGGCGGCGCCGGTCGACGAGCGCCTGCGGCGGGCTGCGCAGCAGCCGCACCGCCGGAATCGCCGTGACGCGACGGTCGACGTACGAAGGAACGGCGGCGACCGCGCGCGCGCCGGTGAAATAGAGAACCAGCAGCGCTGCAAGGAGCACGACGAATCGACGGAGCGGATGGTGCCGAACGTGTCGACAAAGAAGATCGCGCGTTCCGGGCAGCCCTCCCAACGCAGAAACGCTCGTAAGCGAGACGTATCTTACAGCGGGGGACTTTCTCCTACTCGCCCCGCAGGCGGTTTCCAGGAAGCAACTGACCCACGCGGCGGTTCCTTCTTTTGTCGCGAGCAGCGTTCTGCTATGGTTGGCAAGCAATGGTCTCCGTCAAGCGCCTCAATCACGTCGTCCTCTTCGTCCGCGACCTCGAACGCTCGATCGCCTTCTACGAAAGCGCCTTCGGTTTCGAGACGATCGCGCGCGAGCGGGGGGCGATGGCCTTCCTGCGGGCCGCGGGCTCGCTCAACCACCACGATCTCGGTCTGGCCGCCGTCGGGGCCGCGGCTCCGGATCCGCCGCGCGGAGCCGTCGGCCTCTACCACACGGCCTGGGAAGTCGAGCGGATCGAGGAGCTGCGCGACGCCATGGGGCGGCTTTCGTCGAGCGGTGCGCTGACCGGCGCGAGCGACCACGGCGCGACCAAGTCCGTCTACGGGGTCGACCCGGACGGCAACGAGTTCGAGATCATGTGGATGGTCCCGCGCGAGCTCTGGGCCGAGTACGACCGGAGCGCCCCGACCAAGCCGCTCGACCTGGAGCGGGAGATCGCCCGCTTCGGCTCGGCCGCGGCCCGGCGCTAGGGGCGCGACAGAAGCGTGCGGGCCGCAACCGCCGCCGCCCGGCTGGTTGTCAACGGTAGCATCATGGAGATAGGGGCACCCTCTTCGCCGCCTGGGGTCCTGCCGGTCGAGCCGATGCTCGACGACCGCGACTACGGCACGCGGAATTGCCCGATGCAGGACGCGATCGCGATGATCGCCGACAAGTGGAAGCTCTTGATCCTCATCGAGCTGAGCCGGGCTTCGGTCTTGCGCTTCAAGGAGCTGCAGCGGTCGCTGGGGACGGTCAGCCAGAAGGTGCTGACCAGCGCCCTGCGCGAGCTGGAAGCCGACGGGCTGGTCGAACGGACGATCTACGCCGAGGTCCCGCCGCGCGTCGAGTACCGGCCGACGGAACGCGTGAGCAAGCTGCTCCCGATCCTGGAGCGGCTCAACGACTGGGCCGTCGAGACCGGCTCGGCGGTCCGCTGACGGTTCAGCCTGCCAGCACGGGCGCCGGCTCGCCGCTGTCCGGCGCAACCGCGGCGCGCTCCGCGCCGTCCTCGCCCGGTGCGGCCTGCCGCCGCGCGGCGACTGGTTTCTTGACCGCCACGTAGCGCGGGCAGTCGGGGCCGTTGGGCTCGTTGCAGTAGCCGCGCACGCAGGTCGCGCCCGCCCGCACGAAGAGGCTCGGCGCGACTTTCTTCACGATGCGCAGCATCGCGAAGGCCAGCTCGCGGATCTCCCATTGGGCGTTGTTGCACGTCCGCAGCGTGAAGAAGTCGAGCAGCGCGCGCGCGTTGGCCGTGACGACGATCTGCGTCTCGGCCGCGTTGGGCAAGGCGAAGCGGGCATCTTCGGCCGGCGTCCCGGCGGCCAGCGCTTCCTGATAGAAAGCGGCGATCTCTCCCAGCAGGGCGTCGTACTTGGCCTTGATCTCGGGCCGCGCCGCGATCGAGGGCGGCGTGACGAACTCGAACTGACCCTTGACCTTGATGTAGCGCTGGCTCTTCTGCTCGTAGGACATGTGGCGGTGCCGCACGAGCTGGTGCGTCAGCGCCCGCGAGACTCCCGAGACCCCGAACGTGAACATCGTGTGCTCGAACGTCGAGAGGTGCCCGGCGTCGCGCACCCGGTTCACCATCTTGACGACCTCGTCGTGCGTCCAGTTCTCGGCGATGCTCTCGACGTCGCGGGGGCTGTAGCAGTTGCGGGCGGCCGTCGCGACCGCGCGCTCGGGATCGGGCGAGTGGGAGAGGAGGACGACCTTCAGCGCCATGTTCGAACGTTCGCCGACGCCGCGGCCGAGCCCGCCGCTCCTGCGAGCGCGGCACGGCGCGGGCGAACGCGCCCGAGCGGGCGCACGAGCTATACCCCGGCTGGAAGCTCGGCTGGCTCCTCGACGAGGACGCGTTCGATCGCCGCGACGATCCGGTCGTAGCCTTTGTCGCCCGCCTGGAAGTGGCGCAGCCGGTGTTCGCGGTTGAAGACGTAGAACGCCGGCACGAACTGGTTCTCGAAGCGGTCGACCAGCGCGTGATCGTTGTCGATCGCGCAGGGCTGGGTCAGGCGCATTGCCTCGAGCGCGTCGTCCGTCACCTCGAGGAGATCGAGCTCGTGCGGACCGCGCGGCTGGTGCACGGCGACGAAGACGACGCCCTGCGGAGCGAACCTTTCGCGCCACTGCGCGACCTGCTCGGCCGTGTCGTGGCAGACGTAGCAGCTCATCGACCAGAACTGCACGACGACCGGCTTGCCCGCCAGCTCGGCTTCGCTCGGCGGCTCGCCGTTGATCCAGGTCTCGACGCCCGCCAGCGAAGGCAGCGGGCTGCGCATGCGAAGTGCCACCGTCAGAGCCTCAGGCGACGCTCAGCAGCTTCTTGCCCGGCTTCCATTCGGCGGGGCACAGGCCGCCCGTCTGCAGGGCCTGGAGCACGCGCAAGGTCTCGTCGACGCTGCGGCCGATGTTGTCGGCGGTGACCGTCAGGTAGCGGAGCACGCCCTGGGGATCGATGATGAAGAGTCCGCGCTGGGCCTTGCCGTCGGCTTCGTCGAGAACGCCGTAGGCTGCCGCGGTTTCCTTCTTGTAGTCGGCGACCAGCGGGAATTTCAGGCCGGCGATCCCGTTCTTCTCGAGCGGCGTGTTGATCCACGCCCAGTGGCTGAAGACGGAGTCGGTCGAAGCGCCGAGCACGTCGGCGCCGAGGGCGGTGAACTCCGCGTAGCGGTCCGAAAGCGCCAGGATCTCGGTCGGGCAGACGAACGTGAAGTCCAGCGGATAGAAGAAAAAGACGAGCCACTTGCCGCGATAGTCCGAGAGCGAGATCTCCGCGCCGAGATCCTTGGGACTCGTCGCGTTCTTGGTGCTCTTCAGGGTGAACTCGGGGGCGGGCTTACCGACCTGCGCTGACAATCGCATCCCTTTCCGAAAGGTGCTACAAAAGTGAGAATGAGAGTGATATTCAATTCCTGCGACCGTATGCTATCATAGCCTCTATGAACGGTCAACCGCGGCTGCCGCGCAATTACGAACTGATCCGCGAGATCGTGCTGGCCGCCGGCTGCGGCTCGCATCAGACCGCCGGGGACATCTTTGCGAAGGCGCGCGAGCGCCGGCCCGCCATCGGGTACGCCACGGTCCACCGCGGGCTCGCCCGGCTCTGCGAGCTCGGCGCGATCCTCAAAATCGAGATTCCCAGCGGCGACGCCGCCTGGTACGAACCGCCGGCTCCCGCGCACGCCCACCTCTTCTGCACGCGCTGCGGCGAGCTCGTCGACGTCGATTACGTCGCCCCGCAGCAGACGCTGCGCGCCCTGGCCCAACGCGAGGCCGTGCGCATCGCGGCCGCCATCGTGACCTTCCGCGGGCTCTGCCGCCCGTGCGCCGCCGGCGACGGCGCGAACGTGGAGCGCCTCGCCGCTGGGAAACGGCGATGAAGCGCGTCGAGAAGTCCGAAGCCCAGTGGCGCGAGGAGCTTTCACCCGAACGGTATCAAGTGCTGCGCCGGGCGGCGACCGAGCGTCCTTTCAGCGGCGAGCTCTACCACAACGAAGCCGACGGCACGTATCAGTGCGGCGCGTGCCGTGCCACCCTCTTCTCCTCGCAGACCAAATTCGACAGCGGTAGCGGCTGGCCGAGTTTCTTCGCGCCGCAGGACGCGCACAACGTCGAGCTGCTCGAGGACCGCTCGCACGGGATGCTTCGCACCGAGGTGCGCTGCGCCGCCTGCGGCTCGCACCTCGGCCACGTCTTCGACGACGGCCCCGAGCCGACGGGCGCGCGCTATTGCATCAACTCGCTCGCGCTCGAGTTCGCGCCGCGCGAGGACGCGCCCGAGAAGCCCTGATCCGCCGCCGGCGCTCCACCGGCCGCGCACGCAAGGCAAGCGTGCCGTCATACGAACGCCGGACTCCGCCTTCGCGTGGCGGCGCAAGACGTTGAGTTAACCGAAACGCTCCAGGGCGCGATACTTGCACAACCGGATCGAAGCGCCGCCAGGCTATAATGACGCGTATGCACGCACTCTCCGAAGGCTCGACGGAGAATTATTGCCTTTGCGGCTATCGCTCGCGCGTGCTGTCGATGCGCGGCCTGGAGGTCGACATGGTCGAAGCGGCTCGCGGCCTGCTCGAGGGCGAGCGTGACTACATCGCCAACGCGGCGAATCTCAGCGCCCTCCTCTTCCAGACGCTGCGCGGCGTCAATTGGGCCGGATTCTACTTCATGCGGGAGGGACGTTTGGTGCTCGGCCCGTTTCAGGGAAAGCCGGCCTGCACGAGCATCGAGCTCGGCGACGGCGTCTGCGGGGCGGCGGCGCAGAGCCGCCAGACCGTCGTCGTCGACGACGTCAAGCGCTTCCCCAAGCACATCACCTGCGACCCCGAATCGAAATCCGAGATCGTCGTGCCGCTGATCGTAGAGGGGCAGGTCGTGGGCGTGCTCGACGTCGACAGCCATCTGCCCTCGCGCTTCGACGACCGCGACCGCAGCGCGCTGGAAGCGGTCGTCAAACTCTATCTCGGCGCCAGCGACTTCGCGCCGCCGCTGATTACGAGCCGGCGATGAAGCCTCGCGCCTTCAGATAGCTCTGGCCTTCGGGCGAGAGGACGAAGGTGACGAAGGCGCGAGCGGCATCGGCATTCTTCGAGGCGCGCACGACGGCGATCGGATAGACGGCTTCGGGAGCGGAGTCCGGCGGAAACGCGAGCACCTGCACGCTGCCCGCCAGCGCCGGCGTCACGTCGGTCGCGTACACGACGCCCGCGTCGGCTTCGCCCAGCGCAACCTTCGTGGCGACCGCCTTCACGTCGAGTTCCTCTGAGACGGCGTTCGCTTCGACGCGCGCCGCGAAATCCGCCCCGTATCCCGGAAGCTTCGCGAGGTTGGCGAAGGCGACGCGCGCGTAGTTCCCGACCGGGACCGTCGGAGCCGCCAGCACGAGCTTGACGCCTTTGCGTCCGAGATCGGCGGGGCTCGCGATCTTGGCGGGATCATCCTTGGGCACGATGACGACGAGCCGGTTCCGGGCGAAGACCTGCGGATCGCCCGCGAGCAACCCCGCGTCGCCAGCCTTCTTCATCTGCGCTTGGTTCGCGGAGGCGAACACGTCGGCGGGGGCGCCGGCCGCGATCTGCGTCTCGAGCGTATCGGACCCCGCGAAGTCGAAGACGACGGCGATGCCGGTCTTGGCGGTGAATGCCGGAGCCGCCGCGGTGAAGGCTTCGTGCAGCGAGGCCGCGGCAAAGACCGTGATCGGGGGAGCCGGCTGCGCGGCCGAGGCGCGCCCGCAGACCGCAAGCGGCACGGCGGCGGCAAACGCGAGCAAGGCGCCGAGGACGCGCCGGCGGTTCGGGGCATCGGCAAACAGAGTCGTCATTGTGTCAAGTTTGATTGCTCGAGGCGCAAAACCCTCGCGGGGCCGCCGTTCTCTCACGGAGGCGCGCCGAGCGCTATTTTCCGATGATGACTTCCGTCGATTTGATGATGACGACGACCTCGTCACCGGGCTTGAGGCCGAGACGGTCGACCGAAGATTTCGTGATCGCCGCCGTGATCTCGCTGGCCTGTGCCTCGACTTCGACCTCGGCCATGATCGCGCCGGTGCGCACGGACTTCACGCGGCCCTTGATCTGATTGCGAGCGCTGATCTCCATCGACGACTCCTATCACGAACGCTGTTGCCGTCGGGTGATTTCGGTTCCCGAGGAGGGCGCGCCTTGGGAAGCAAATGAACCGGACATCATGGCAGGTGAAGCTGCCGCTTCGCGCGTCTTGGCGAAGCGGCGCGCGCTCGGCATCACCCAAGAGGATCTCGCCCAGGCGGCCGGCGTCTCGCGCCAGGCGATCGGCGCGATCGAAAGCGGCCGCGCGCAGCCGGGCGTGGCGCTTGCGCTGGCAATCGCTCGCACGCTGCAAACGACCGCCGAGGAACTCTTCGGCGAACGGCGTGAGGAAGAGCTGCGCGTCAACGCGGACGAGCCGCTGCGGCGCGGCCAGCGCGTCGTCCTCGCCGAGTTCGGGCGGCGCCGCATCGTGCGCGGCCTCGATGGGGCCGGCAGCACGAGCCCGGTCCCGGAGTCCGCGCAAGGCATCGTCGCGGAAGTCTCCGCCGGCGTCGCGACGGTGCGCGTGCTGCAGGGCGGCCTGCCGTTCGAGCGGACGGTGCTGGTCTCGGGTTGCGAGATCGGCCTAGGATTGCTCGTCCGCCGGCTCGACGCACGGCGCGCGCACGGTCTCTGGTTCTCCGCAAGCAATCGCCGCGCGGTCGCCGACCTCGCCGCGCGTCGCGCGCACGTCGCCGCGATCCACGGCTCGAAGGACGAACTGAAGCGGGCCGTCGCGCTCGACTCGGCCGCCGGATCGCTCGGCCGGCTGCGCCGCTTCGAGCTCGCTGCGGGCGAAGCCGGCTGGCTCGTCCCCAAGGGTAATCCGCTCGGCTTGCGCGGGGCGCGCGACCTGTCGCGCGCGCGGGCGCGCCTGGTGAACCGGCCGGCCGGCTCGGCCGCGCGAGCGCTGCTCGACGCGGAACTGCGACGCGCCTCACTCGACGCGCGGCGCCTGCCGGGCTACGAGCGCGAGCTCGCGGGGCAGCTCGACGTCGCGCGAGCGATCGCACAGGGGTTCGCCGACGCCGGGATCGGAAGCGCCGCGGCGGCTGGGGTCTGCGGGCTCGACTTCATCCCGCTGCGCGCCGAAGCGTGCGTGCTGCTCGTCCCGCAGGCGTGCATGGAACACCCTGGCGTCGCCGAGCTGCTGGAGACGCTGCGCTCCGCAGCCTTCCGCAGCGACCTCGAAGCTTTAGGTCCCTACGACGCGCGCCGCATCGGCGAGGAGGTCCGCTCGAGCGCGTGAGACGCGTCAAGGCGAACGTCGTCAGCAACGAGATGGAGATCGACGCGGTCGCCTCCAAGGACGGACGTGCGTCGCCGCCCGCTCGATAGCACCGCGCCGTTCGTCGCCGTTCCGGCGGCGTTGCTCCTGCTCTTCATCCTCGCGCCGCTCGCCGCGCTGTTCTTGCGCTCGTCGCCGGGCGCGTTTTTCGGCGCGCTGCAGCGCAGCGACGTGCTCACCGCGCTGCGCCTGAGCGGCGAGACGACGCTCGTCACGCTGCTCTGCGCCGTCGCCCTAGGCACGCCGACGGCCTATCTGCTGGCGCGCTTCAACTTTCCCGGACAGCGGCTCGTCGACGCGCTCGTCGATCTTCCGATCGTCGTCCCGCCGGCCGTCGCCGGCGTCGCTCTGCTGATCGCCTTCGGGCGGCGCGGGCTCTTCGCCCCGCCGCTCAGCGCGCTCGGGATCCAGCTCTCGTTCACCACGGCCGCGGTCGTGCTGGCGCAGCTCTTCGTCGCGTCGCCTTTTTACGTGCGCGCGGCGCGGGCCGGCTTCTCGGCGGTCGACCGCAGCCTCGAAGAGGCCTCGGCGACGCTGGGCTCGAGCCGGCTTGCGACTTTTTGGCGCGTGACGGTCCCGCTCGCGCTGCCGAGCCTCATCGGCGGCGCGGTCCTGACCTGGGCGCGCGCGCTCGGCGAGTTCGGCGCGACGATCATGTTCGCCGGCAACCTGATGGGCGTCTCGCAGACGATGCCGCTGGCGGTCTACCTCAACCTCGAGAGCGGCGACCTGAGCGCGGCGCTCGCGCTCTCGGTAATCCTCGTGACCACGAGTTTCGGCGTGCTGCTCGTCGTCCGGCTGGCCGAGCGATGAGCCTGCACGCGAAAGTCCTCAAGCGATTGCGCGACGTCACGCTCGACGTCGAGCTCGCCTGCGAGCCGGGCTCGACGCTCGTCGTCGGCCCCAGCGGCGCGGGCAAGACGACGCTGCTGCGCGTGATCGCCGGACTCGAAGCGGTCGACGCCGGACGGGTCGAGCTCGACGCGGACGTGCTCGACGACGGGAACGGCCGTTTCGTGCCCGCGCGCAAGCGCGACATCGCGTTCGTCTTTCAGGAGTACGCACTCTTCCCGCACCTCAGCGTCGCCGACAACGTCGGCTACGGTCTGGTCGCGCGCGGCGTCGGCCGCGCGGAACGCCAGTCTCGCGTCGCGGCGGCGCTCGGGCGCTTCGGCATCGGCGAGACCGCCGGCGTGCGGCCCGGGCGCCTCTCGGGCGGCCAGCGGCAGCGCGTGGCGCTGGCGCGCGCGCTCGTGCTCGAGCCGCGCGCGCTGCTGCTCGACGAGCCGCTCGCGGCGCTCGACGTGCGCACGCGCGGCGCGGTTCGCGACGAGCTGCGCGCTACCGTCGCGCAGTTGCCGATCCCGACGCTGCTGGTCACGCACGACGCGGCCGACGCGCGCGCCTTTCCGGAGCGGATCGTCGTCCTCGAGAACGGTGCGATCACGCAATCCGGTTCGCTCGCCGAGCTGGCATCTGCGCCCGCGAACGCCTTCGTCGCCGAGTTCGCAGGCGGCCGCACGTGA
The DNA here is from genome assembly GCA_963834485.1 of Vulcanimicrobiota bacterium. Taxonomy (GTDB): domain Bacteria; phylum Vulcanimicrobiota; class Vulcanimicrobiia; order Vulcanimicrobiales; family Vulcanimicrobiaceae; genus CAWICD01. The sequence continues at coordinate 213,048 of CAWICD010000004.1, read as the reverse complement.
CGACGGGCGTTTGGCCCTCCAGAGGTTCTTAACCCGTCCCCGATCCGGCCGTCGTTTACGGCAGTTCCTCCATCACCCTGTGGACGTCGCTGGCGGAGGACCTCGGGAACGAGCGCGCCGTCATGGAGACGGCCGCTCGCCCGATGACGTGCTGGCCTCGTTCCGACGGCTGGCCGCCGGCGTCGACGCTCGTTGCGGGCCGATCGCCTTTGGGGGATGCTCGACGCCGTTCGCCACCGCGTGGAAGCGACGCCGAGCCTGGGAACGAGCGCGGTCAGCGCGCCGTCCCGGGGAACGTGGCGCGCAGGGCCGCCCAGCGGCTTGGCTGCAAGGCGCGAAGCTCGGCGGCGACGACGGCGCGCACGCCGGACGGGAGGTTCTGACGTTCGGCCAACAGGTGCCGGCAGAACCCGGCTGCGTCGGCCGCATAGCGGCGCGGACCGTCGGGCAGGTTCGTTCGCTGTGCCCAGCGCTCGAAGGCGGCGGCGAACGCTGCGCCGAGTGCCGCGCGAGTCTCCGGAAGCAGGCGCGCCGCCTCGGCGCGGCGTTTGCGCACCAGCGTCGAGGCGTACGAGGCGATCGCGTTCGCCGCCAGCGCTTCGAGCTGCGCGCGATCCCGCTCGCTCAAGTCGAAGCCCCGCATGAAGCGTTCCGGATCGCGAGCGTAACGCTCGCGCGCGGCCGGAGTGGTGAAGAGCTCGGCGAGCGCGCACTGCAGCCCGTGAAGGCTCATGGCACGCGCCGCTCGAGGATCCGCCGCGCCCGCGCGGCCTCGTCCGCCAGCTCGCGAAACGGCGGCAGGTTCTCGTCGCGCTCGACGATCGCGGCGCCGACCGGCGCGCGCCGGACGACTTCCTCGAAGAGCTCCCACACGGGCTCCGGCACCGGGAAGGCGTGGCTGTCGATCCACTCGCCGTGGCTGCGGTGGCCGCCCGCGAGGTGGCATTGCACGACGCCGTGCAGCGGGTAGCCGCCGAGCGCGTCGAACGGATCGCGACCGCGGTTCAACGCGTTGTAGCACAGGTTCGCAACGTCGAGGAGCAGGCCGCAGCCGGTACGATCGACGAGGCGCGAGAGGAACTCGGGCTCGTCCATGTCGGCTTGCGGCACGTCGAACGGGCAGGCGATGTTCTCGACGATGAGCGGCACGGGGATCGCGTCGCGCACCTGCGCGATGTTGCGAACGAGCACGTCGAGCGCTTCGTGGGTGAACGGCAGCGGCGCGAGATGACCGACGGCCCGCCCGCCGGCGCGGGTGAACGCGACGTGCTCGCTCCAGAACGGCGGGGCGAGCGTCTCGACGAGCGCGGCGAGCTTCCGCAAGTACGGCGTCGAGGGGCCCTCGGCGCTGCCGAGCGAGAGGTCGAGGCCGTGCGGGATCACGGTGAAACGCTCGGCCAGGGCAGCGAGCTCCGCGTTTTTCGCGGGAGCCGGGATGAAGTAGTGGTCCGCGACGATCTCGACGAAATCGAGCGCCTCGCAATGGACGACGGCGTCCGCCACGTGGGCGCGACGAAGGCTGATCCCCGCACCGAGGCGCGCCGCTCGCGCGTCGCGGAGCGCCTCAACCACCGCAGCCTCCGCCGCCACCGCAGCCGCCTCCGCCGCCGCAACTGCTGCCGCTGCTGCAACTGCTGCCGCAAGTGCCGCTGTACGCGCCGGCTGCGGCTCGGCGACGGAACGATTCGCTCAGCACCGCATACGGCGTACCGGCGAGCGCAGCCATCCCGGCCGCGGCGACGACGAGTGCCAAGGCAGGGGAACTCGCGGCTGCGGGCGTCCGCGAAACCGGCAGCGCGGCACGCAGTTTGCTCAAGTACGCGCGTCCGCGCCGCGAGAGCCGCGGGACCGCCGTGAGCGGAACGAGCAGCGCGAGCGCGGCGATTGCCATCAGGATCAGAAAACCGACGTTGCGGTGGTGCATCGCGGCCGCGTACCACAGCCGGTAGCCGGCGAGAGCGGCGATGACGAGCGCCGCGCCGATCCGGGCCGCGCGCGATGCGGCCTTGGCCGCCGGCGAGGCGAAAAGCTTTCGCGCTTCGAGTCCTGCGCGAGCGCTCGCGTACGCTCGCCCGACGTTCGCCGGCACCTGCGACTTGAAGAGCTCTTGCGCCGTGTGCGGCTCGGTGAAGAACGCGTAAACGATCTGCGCCTCCGGACTCAAGCCCTCGGGCGGCGCCGCCGCGGTGCGGCGAACCTTCGGAGACTGCCGCTTCTTCTCTGCCGGTACGAGCTCGAGCGCGCCGGCGCTGACGAGTTCGAACACGAGAAAACGGACGAGCTCGTTGACGTCGCCGCGGAGGAAGGCGATCTCATAGGGGTCCAGCTCCCGCGGCAGCGCCTCCGGGCCGCCGGAAACCGAGTCGTCGCTCGAACGCACGAACCAGAAGGCCAGCGCCAGCAGCGAGACGCAGAGCGCCGCATAGAAGGCGAGGAACTGCAGGCTGGAAAGATCCGCGATCGGATTGTGCAAGAAAGACGTATCCAAGCCTCGGCTCCTGAACTCCGGGGGCCCGGTGTTTACTGCCGGGAGCTCCGATGCTCCTTCAGTCGGGTTTTACCGATCGACGCGTTTCGCGTTCTTAGGCGTTTCGATCTCGACCGCGGGGTCGTCGTAGCTCTCGAACTCGATCGTCGGCGCCGGGCGCGAAGACCGTCAACGTCGCCGTCCCGCCACGAGCGCAGCGTTAGCACGCCGCGCTCGCGCGAATGCAATCTCTCGTTCTCATCGCCGCAGCGTTCCGGCTCGGCGAAGGCGCTCCCACGCAAGCCGTCGACGACCCGCTCGCTCGCTTACTCCTCAGGCGGGAACGGCAGGTGCGACGGACGCCGTCTGTTTGCGAAGCATCCCTGCTACGGCCGCGTCGTCGCGGGCCAGCATGCGAAAGAGCAGCAGCGGGTCGGAGGTCAGCCTCTTGAAGACCCAATCGAGCAGCCTGATCGTCCAGCGGCACTCGGGAGACTCGAGCGGCTTGGGCCGCACGTCGCCCGTCTGCGCGTACTCGACGACCGGCGTGACGCCGCAGTACGGGTTATACGCGCACTCGCGGCAGATCGGCTCGCGATCCCGCAGAGAGACGTTCATCACTTCGAAGGTCTCCTTGCGCTCGAGCAGTCCGCGATAGGTCAGATTCCGCACGTTGCCCAGTCCGAAGCGCGCGCGCATCGAGCGCGCTTCGTCCGTCGGCAGGACGTGCCCGTCGAAGTCGTACGTGATGGCGGTGCCGAAATCGCCGGAAGGATTGCGCCAGTCGACGTACGGGACGTTGCTGTCCGTAAAGATTTTGCCGAGCGCGAGCGGGATCATGCGTTCCGTAAACACCCGGCCGAAACTTCGGTTCTTGTTCAGGATGTGGTCGAGACCTCGAACGTATTGGTCGAGGAACGCGTCCACGTCCAGCTCGAGAGCGCTCGTCCTCGCGTTGCCGAGGTGCTTGAGCCGGATGAGCGCGACCCCGGAGAACCCCGCATCGTAGTAGAAGTCGATCATGCGCTCGAGCTGGTCCACGTTCGCCGATTCGATCACGCAGAGCGGTGAAGGGCTGATGAGCCCCGGAAAACGCTCGCGAATGGAAGCGACGCGCTCCATCACGCGTTGGAAGGAACCCTTCCCGTTGCGCGTGACGCGGTAGGCATCGTGAACGTCCTCAGGCCCGTTGACCGTGTAGGAGACACATACTCCCATCTCACGGCAATAGGCAAGCTGCTCGTCGCTCGCGACCATAAGGTTGGTCACTACCGTGAAGCGCAGCGCTTTGCCGACGCGCGCGTTCTGCCGGTGCGCCTCCTCGATGAAGAAGCGCATTCCCTCGAAATTGAGAAACGGCTCGCCGCCCTGGAACTCGAAGGTCATGCTCGGGCTCGGCGTCTCCAACGCGAAGCGAATGACCTCGCGAGCCGTCTCGGGCTGCATGTCGAAGGCGGCTGCACCCGCTTCGACCCGTTCGGGATTCATGTGGCAGTAGATGCAGTTGAGATTGCACCGCTTCGTGAGGACGGCGATATGCAGCGTCGGACCCGCGTAGACGGTGCGGTGCCACTCGGCGAGCCTCTCGAACACGCGGCCGGCGTTGTCTCGAGTGATGATGTGGCCGCTTCTTTCGAGCTTGACGAACAGCGCGTCGTCCATGAAGATCTCGTCGATCTGCAGATCTTCCTGAGGCGTGAGGACGATCGTGCTGCCGGTACGCGATAGACGCAAACGTGAATCCGGTCCGATCTCCCGGGCCGGGAAAAGGTTCGGCAGCCACTCGTCCCGGTATCGCTTACCTTCGATGCGCATTTTCGGTCCGGACCTCCTTACGTCGCCGTCACGAGAGTCGGGCTAGGGCGAAGTCGTCGTTGGGCAAGTGCGGCGCCGCGGCGCGGACGATAGCCAAATGCCGCTCCAACCACGTGTCGGCGGCGCGAACTGCGACTCGGTCGCTCAGCCGGTCCAGAGCGCGCTCTTGCGCTGCCACGGTCGCACCGATCTCGTCCCAGTAGCGCTCGCCCTGCGGCGTGAAGTTCTCGTACTGAGAAAGCGTGCGATATGCGAAGACGTTCATGCGATGGGCGCGCGCCGCGTCTCGCAGAGAGCCGTTCGTTCCCATACCGCGCTCGGCGGCGCGCAGACGCAATTCGTTGACTGCCAGGAACGCGTGCAAGCCGAGGTGGATGCCGCGCAGCGGACGTGGATCGGGCCGATACGGCGAAACGAAGCGCGCGTCGGCGTCGAACCAGCGCGTCGCGTACTCCTGCATGGGGCTCAAACCGAGGCGCAGGTGCTGCAGTTCGTGCACGACGTTCTCGGCGAGCAGGAACGGATCGTGGGCGGCACTCAGGTAGACCGGCAATCCGGGACCGAAGCTGCCGGAAAGCGTCTCCGCGCGGGATGCTGCGCCGAGGTCGATGAACGCCGGACATAACAACGCGATCCAGGCGTTCGCCTCCGGCCACAGCGCGGCGAGGATCGCACCGGCCGCATCCAGCTCCTCGGCCAGCGATGGGCCGGAACGACCGGCAGGCACGAAGCTGCCGAGAGCCTCCGGTACGAGCGACGCGGCGGGATCGTCCGGGACGATCGGCAGGTCCCAAGGAAGCGCGCGCGCGAACGGCAGGCGCTTGCCATGTGCGGCGGCGACGTCGATGGAGACGGCCGCCGCGCGGGATTCGGGGGCGACCGCGATCCGCGCCTCGGCACGATAGGAAGGCACCGCACCGTCGCGATCGATCGAAACCTCAAAGGTCCCTTGCAACGCGGGCGTGCCTCCCCGCAAGGCCGTGCCGAGCAGATTGCAGGCGAGGTCCCCGGTCAGGCGGCGCGTTCCGCCGCTCGCCGCGCGGGACCGCGAGAGGAGAAACTCGTTCGACCAGTGTTCGAGAATCGCCCGACCGCGCGCCGGATCCTCGCGCAGGAGGCGCGCGACGCCGGCGGCCCACGCATGCAATGCCGCGTCGCTTTGCGAACCGTCCCGCAGAGCGGTCGCAACGGCTTCGCCGGCGAATGCGAGGCGGCGCGCCGCCAAGCCCGCTGCGATCCGGCCGGCCGTCTCACCGCCAAGCGGTTCGATCGCATACGTTGGCGCGTACGTCATCGTCGAGGAGGCCTTTGATGCGCTGTACGGCCTTTTGCACCAACGGAATCGGCGATCATCTGCTGCTCCTCCCGGCTCTGCGCGCGCTCGTCTCGATGTTTCCCGGGCAGGTCACGATCGTGTCTCCGCCCGGGTATAGCGCCATTCTCTTCGGCGACCTCGAGTTTGCGCGAGCGATCCCGGTCGAGACGTGGTGGGAGCCGCAAGTGCGCCACTTCGACGCCGATGCGGTCGCCGGCGCGATCGACCCGGGCGACCTCTTCGTATGCTTCGATCGCGCGCTCTCCGACTCGCACCGGCGGCTGCTCGACGTTCTGGCTCCTGCCGACTCTCTCGGATTCTTCAGCGAGTTCAAGCGCGCCGTTCGCTTCCGGCACGATCGGCATGCCGCCGATCAAGCTTTCGCGCTGGCAACCGCGCTCGATCCCAGACTGACGATCGAGGAGTTCGCGGGTGCGCCATGGATCGACCCCTTGATCCGGCCGCTGCTCGACGGGCTGCGAGAACGTCTGTCCACGCGCTACAAGCTGCTCGTCGCGCACACCGACACCGCGAGCGAAAAGATGTGGGAACCGCGGCGCTTCGGCCGGTTTTTCGATGCCTTTCTGAGCGAGCGCGAGGATTTCGTGGTCGCGGTCGTCGGCCATCGTGTCGGCGCCCAAGCTTTGGGACGGCCGCAGCCGCGCAAGTTCGACTTTACGGCAATGCCGCTGGGTGTTTCGCTCGGCCTCGCCCAGCGAGCGGACCTCTTCGTCGGCATCGACTCTTGTGCTCTTCACGCGGCCGACCTCGCCCGCGTCCCGAGCGTCGCGCTGCTGGGACCGGCGTCGAATCCGGTAGAGTGGGGACTGCGGTTCACCGCGCGCGGAGCCGTCCGGCGCGCCGCGCCGTTGAGCGAGCTCGACGCGGACAGCGTCTTGTCGGCCTGCCGGGACGTGCTCACGTGACGCGGGCGCTCATTCAAAGAACGCGACGAACGCTTCGGGTCCGCCGCAAGGCCGTCCGTCGACCTCGAATTCATGCGGACCGGCGATGCGCAAAGTCACGCCCGCACGCACGGGAGAAGGACTCTCGCCTGCGGCCAGCGCCGTCACAACGCGATACGTGGCGCGCTCGAGGCACTCGGCCTCCGTCACGAGCGCGATTCCGACGCTCGGGCCGTACAGCGCGATGCCGCGACCGATCTGCGACCACTGTGGAAGCCGATCGCTGAAGCGGGCGAGGTGGCGCTCGCGTTCGTCCAAGAGCGCCAATGATTCGCGGCAGTCCGGCGAGCACGGGAAGTGGAAGAGCAAGTGCGGCAAATCGTAAACGAACGGAATCGCCGGGTTCATTGCGGCTGGAAACGGTCCAGTTCCAGCGATCGTGGACGGCAGGTGATCGAGACGCTCCGGCGAGGACGTCGACACATACGCTTCCGTACAGCAGCGGGGATAGCCGAAGAGCCTGCCGAGCACCTCGTGATCGCTCGTGACGTCTGCCTGCATCGCCCCACGCGCGAATTCCTGGGACATCCCGAAGTAAACGATCGGGCGCGCGCCGTCGACCGCCTCCGGGACGAAAGAACCGACGTGATGCGTTCCGCGGACGGGGCTCGCCGTCTCGAGGCAATAGAACGGCGCGCGAAACGCGCTCGCGCCGCGAGAGACGACGTAGTCTTCGAGGACCTCAGCGACTTTGGCCGCTACGACGAGACGCCCCGCCGCGCGCGTTCGCGCGACGACGCTCACGACCTGAAGATAGCTCGTGATGTTGAGCGCCGCGACGAGGGCGCGGTCTTGCGGGGAAAGCGCAAGCCCCATAACGCGCGCCATTCGTCGCAGGACGGCTCGGCCGTCGCCCTATTGCGCCGCCCGCTCCGCTTTTTCCGAATCCTCGACGACGTGGCTGCTGTGACGGCTGACGGTGTCGAGCGTGATCGGCAGCTTTTCGCCGACATCTTTCGCCTTGCCGACGAAGTCCCTGAGCATGTCTTCGAGCTCGCCGATCTGAACGTGAGTCAACTCCGTAAGGGTCTGATCCGTCGCCATTGGTATCTCCTCATGGTTTGGGGGTACCGAACCCGAGGGGCGTCTCAAATGAGATGAGCCCAGCGCCAAAACTTCGTTCATTCGCCGACTTTTGTCGACACGACCTAATCTAGCACCACGGCTAATCGGAAGCAAGAGTGCATTCTGTTTGCTGGGATCGAGATCGCCGTGAGGCCGGACGCTCGTTCGGCTGATCTCGTTCGGCGGTTTTCCGCGGCCCGATTTTGAGCCCGGCTCCGCCGGCGCTAGACAGGCGGCGGCACGCACAACGTTGGACCGCGCCTCCGGGCGCTTCCTTGAAACCCCTGGGCTCGAGCTCGAACCTTTGCTCTATTTCACGCCTTCGGCACGAACGCGGCTGCGACGCTTCGGCGCTGAACTTTTCCCGTCGCGGTTCGCGGGATCGCCTGGACGAGGTGGATCGTCGCGGGGACTTTGAAGCTCGCCAGACGCGCCGCGACGTGCGCGCGCAGCTCGTCGGCCGTCGTGCCTTTGCGGGCGACGACCGCCGCGGCCACGGCCTCGCCGTACTTCTCGTCGGGGACGCCGAAGGCGACCGCTTCGAGCACGCCCGGATGCGTCAGCAGCGCCTCGTCGATCTCGACCGGCGAGATCTTCTCCCCGCCGCGGTTGATCAGTTCCTTGAGCCGTCCCACCAGCGTCAGATAACCGGTCTCGTCGAGCACGCCGTAGTCACCGGTGCGAAACCAGCCGTTCACGAACGAGGCGGCATTCGCTTCGGGATTGTTGTGATAACCGCCGGTCACGTTCCGGCCGCGTACGACGACTTCACCGACGGAGCCGGCGGGCAGCACGTTTCCGCGTTCGTCCATGATCGCCACGTCCACGAACGCGCCGACGCCGACGGAACCGGGACGGCGCTCGCCGTCCAGCGGATTGGCGCACATCTGGTGCGAGGCTTCGGTCATCGAGTACGCCTCGATCACCGGCACGCCGAAGCGCGCCTCGAGACGGCGCATCTCGACGGCGGGCAAGGCGGAACTCGATGAGCGCAGGAAGCGCAGCCCGTGCTCCCCTGGGCCGGGCGCGCCTTCCTCTTGCGCCCGCAGCAGCAGCGTGCGATAGATCGTCGGCACCGCGCTGACGATCGTCGCCCCGCTCTCGCGCACCAGCGGCCAAAAAGCACTCGCGCTGAAGCGCTCCGGGACGATCTCGGTCGCGCCTGCCAGGAGCGTCGCGAGCGTCGAGAACACGAGCCCGTGCACGTGAAAGAGCGGCATGACGCAAAGCGAGACGTCGGCGGGCTCGAGGCGATACCAGCGCACGATGTTCCCGGCCGAGGTGCAGAGGTTGCGATGCGTCAGCGGCACGCCCTTGGGGCGGCTGGTGGTGCCGCTCGTGTGCAGGAACAGCGCGACGTCGTCGTCCTGCGGAAGCGGTGCGGGCGCATCGAGCGCGAGCGCGACGCCGTCGAGGACGAGCCGCCCGTCTTCGCCCAGCGCCAGCTCGAGGATCGCTACGCCGAGCGCCGCCGCGGCTTCGCGCGCCGGCGGCTGCGCTCCGGGCGGGACCAAGATCGCTTTGGGAGCGATGTCCTCGAGATAGAAGGCGTACTCGTCCCGCGTGTACGCGGGGTTGAGCGGCGCGCTCGCCGCCCGCGCGCAGGCCGTCGCCAAGAAGGCGAGCACGATCGGCAGCCCGTTGGGGAGCGATGCGGCGACGCGTTCGCCGGGCGCGATCCCGCGGCGCACGAGTTCCCGCGCGAGCGCCGCGACGTTGGCGCGAACGGCCGCATAGTCGAGGGCCGGCCCTCCCGGCGCGATCAGCGCGGGCCTCGCCGCATCACCGCGGTCCAGGAGCTCTGCCACGTTCACGCGGCACTCCTTGCCGCCGCGCCGGGCCCGGCCCTCCCTCGGCGGCCGCCGGGCCGCAGACCGGTTACCGCAAGCCCGGCGACGAAAACGGCACGCGCATGTCGGAACGAATCGAACCGAGCCCGCGCGCCGGCGGCGCGACGTACGCCGTCGTCGGTGCGGGCGCGATCGGAAGCTACGTCGGCGCTTCGCTGGCGCGCGCCGGCGCCGCCGTCACCCTCGTCGGCCGCGGCGCGCACCTGCAGGCGATGCGAGAACGCGGCGTTTTCGTGCGCAGCCCGCGCGGCGACTTCTCCGCACGCCCGGCCGCCGCGAGCGGCCTGCGCGGCGTTGCTCCCGTCGACGTCGTCATCCTCGCGCTCAAAGCGCACCAGCTCGGCTCGGTCCTCGCCGATCTGCCCGGCCTCTTTCACGCGGAAACGAGCGTCGTTGCGATGCAGAACGGGATCCCGTGGTGGTACTTCCAGCGCCACGGCGGCGAGTACGAGGGGCTCGTGCTCGAGAGCGTCGACCCGGGCGGCAGGATCGCGGCGGCGATCGCGCCCGAGCGCGTCATCGGCTGCGTCGTCTACACCTCGACCGAAGTCGAGGCGCCCGGCGTCGTAAGGCACATCGAGGGGACGCGCTTCTCCCTGGGCGAGCCGGACCGCTCTCGCAGCGAGCGCGTGCGGCGGATCGCCGCCGACCTCGCAGCCGGCGGTCTCAAAGCGCCGGTCGACGACGACATCCGGCGTGACATCTGGCTCAAGCTGCTGGGCAACGCATCGTTCAACCCGATCAGCGCGCTGACGCGCGCGACGCTCGTCGAGATGACCGACGACCCGGGCGTCGAGCCGCTCGCTCGCGAGATGATGGAAGAGAGCGTCGCAGTCGCGGGCAAGCTCGGCATCACCTTCGACATCACGATCGCACAACGGATCGACGGCGCGCGCCGGGTCGGTGCGCACAAAAGTTCGATGCTGCAAGATCTCGAGTCGCGCCGGCCCCTCGAGCTCGATGCGCTGACCGGCGTCGTCGTCGAGCTCGGCGAGAAGCTCGGCGTCCCGACCCCGGCCACGCGCCACGTCTACGCGCTCGCCAAGCTCCTCGAACGCGGCGCGCTCGCCGGGCGTTAGTCAGCGCGGGCCGCGTCTGGCGGCCGCCCAGGTTCGCACCGCGCTGACGAGCGCCAACATGATGGCGGCGGGGAGCCCCAAAATCAGCAGGCCCATCACGACGCCGGCCACTCCTTCCGTCGGCTGCTGCTGCTCGAAAAGGAGCCAGTGCAGGACCAGGGCGGCCCAAAAGACTCCCGCGACCGCGGAACCGGTCAACAGCAACGCGATCCTCGACTGAGCCTGCACAGGCTGCCGCTCTTTCATGGATTCCCGGCCATCCTCATCCTCGCCACGTTCGCCGCCTTCCGCACGGACCGCGAAACGGGCGGCACTCGCTGATTTAAAACCACGGCTCAACTCAAAGGCGCTGACCGGGGACTCTCTTCGGCAGCGGCTTGGCCGGATTACCGACGACGCGCGCGCCCGCGGCGACGTCCCCGATCACGACGGCGCCCGCGCCGGTGAGCGCACCGTCGCCGATCTCGAGCGGTGCGACGAGCGAGGAGTTCGAGCCGATGAACGCGTCCTTGCCGACCGCCGTGCGATGTTTTGCGACGCCGTCGTAGTTGCAAGTGATCGTGCCCGCGCCGACGTTCGTGCGCTCACCGATCTGGGCGTCGCCCAGATAGCTGAGATGGCCGGCCCGAACTCCCGGCGCGAGCTTGGCGTTCTTGAGCTCGACGAAATTGCCGACGCGCACGCCCGTGCCGACTTCGCTTCCGCCGCGCACGTGCGCGAACGGCCCGACCAGCGCGAAATCGCCGATCTCGCTGTCGACCACGACGCTGTCGGCGACCACCGCGTGGGCGCCGATCCGCGCGTTCTGCAAGCGGCTGTTCGGGCCGATCTCGGCGTGCGCGCCGACGCGCGAGCGCCGGCCGATCGCGGTGTTGGGCAGGATCGTCGCGTCGGCCTCCAGCGTGAGGTCAGGCTCGAGGTAGGTCGTGGCCGGGTCGGCGATCGAGACGCCGCGGCGCATGTGCTGCTCGCACAGACGCCGGTTCAGCAGCGCCGCCGCCTGCGCGAGCTCGACCCGGTCGTTGACGCCGAGCACGCTGCGATAGTCCTCCGCGACGACGGGCACGACGCGCTCGCCGTGCTGGCGCAAGTGCGCCACGGCGTCAGTCAGATAATACTCGCCCTGCGCGTTGTCGCTCGTCAGTTCGGCGACCGCGCGCCGCAGTTTCGCCTCGTCGAAGGCATAGAGGCCGGCGTTCATCTCGTCGAGCTCGAGCTCGCCGGCCGTCGCGTCGCGCGCTTCGACGATGCGTTCGACCGCGTCGTCCTTACGGACGATGCGCCCGAAGCTCGAGGGCAGCGGCATCCGCGCGGTCACGAGCGCCAGCGCGTGCTCGCGAGCCGCGAGGGTGCGCGCGATCAATTCGCTCTCGACCAGGGGCATGTCGCCGTTGACGACCAGCAGCGAGCCTTCGCGCGGCGCGAGCTGCGCGAGCGCGACCTGCACGGCGTGTCCCGTGCCCAGCTGCGGCTCCTGCAGCACGGCGCGCACCGCGCCGAGCCCCGCATCGCCGGCGATCGCCGCGACCTCGGGCGCGACCTCGCGATTGGTCACGACGATAACCTCGCCGGCCCCCGCGTCGCGCAGCGCGCGCAGCACGTGCCACAACATCGTCCGCCCGCAGAGCTGGTGCAGCACCTTGGCGCGCGCGCTCTTCATCCGCGTGCCTTTGCCCGCAGCCAGCACCACGGCCCGGACCGGCGCGCTCACGCCGGAGCCTCCGCCGCAGCGGGCGCCGAGACGTGCGGCGCGATCTGTTTGGCCCACGCTTCCCGCTCCGCGGCGCTCGCGCCGCCCAGCACGTCGAGTGCGACGCGCAGCCGCTCGCGCACCAGGTCGCGTCCCAAGAGCATGATCGACTCGAAGAGCGGCAGCGACGCGGGGCGGCCCGTGACCGCCACGTAGAAAGGCCGCACGACTTCGCGCAAGCGCTTGCCGAGCGCGTCCGCAACCTTGCGAACGGCGCCCTCGATCGCTGCCGGCTCCCAAGCGGGAAGCGCGTCGAACGCGGTCATCGCCAGGAACAGCGCCTGGCGCAGCGCTTCGTCGTCGAGCTTTCCCGCGCGAAGCTGCTCGGCGTTCACCTCCAGCCGGCCTGCGAACAGAAACGCGCACAGCGGTCCCAGATCCGAGAGGCGCTCGATGCGCGTCTGGGCCAGCGGCGCGATCCCGCGCAGATAACGCTCGTTGAGCGCCCAGGTGCGCACGCGGTCGCAGAACTGCTCGACACTGAGTTCGCGAAGGTACCGGCCGTTGAGCCAGTCGAGCTTGGCGGCGTCGAAGACCGGGCCGCCCAGGTTGACGTGTTCGAGGCCGAACCGCTGGGCCATCGTCGCCAGATCCATCTTCTCCTCGCCGTCGATCGGCGGCACGGCCAGAAGCCCGAGAAAATTGGTCAACGCCTCCGGCAAGTATCCCATTCGCTTGTAGAACAGGATGCTCGTGGGATTCTTGCGTTTGGAGAGCTTGCTCCGGTCGGCGTTGCGCAGCAGCGGCAGGTGCGCGAGCGCCGGCATGTTCCAGCCGAAGTATTCGTAGAGCAGCACGTGCTTGGGCGCCGAGGGCAGCCACTCTTCGCCGCGCATGACGTGCGTGATCTCCATCAGCCGGTCGTCGACGACGTTGGCCAGATGGTAGGTCGGCCAGCCGTCGGACTTGACCAGCACCTGCATGTCGACGGTGCGCCACTCCATCGCGATGTTGCCGCGCAGCATGTCGGGCACGAGGCAGACGCCCTCGCGCGGCACCTTCATCCGGATCGTATAGTGCTTGCCGGCCGCCTCGTTCGCCTCGCTCTCGCGTTCGGAGAGCGAGAGGCAGTGCCCGTCGTAACCGGGCGGCAGGCCGGCGCGCTGCTGCTCGCGGCGCATCGCCTCGAGGCGCTCCGGCGTGCAGAAACACTTGAAAGCATGACCCTGGTCGAGCAGCACGTCGACGTAGGAACGATAGATGTCGAGCCGGTCGCTTTGCCGGTACGGGCCGTGCGGGCCGCCGATGTCGGGGCCTTCGTCCCAGGTGACGCCCAGCCAGCGCAGCGCTTCGAGAATCACCTGCTCCGACTCGGCGTGGCTGCGCACGCGGTCGGTGTCTTCCACGCGCAGCACGAACTTGCCGCCGTGCTTCCTCGCGAACAGATAGTTCATCAGCGCGACGTAAGCCGTGCCGACGTGCGGGTCGCCCGTCGGCGACGGGGCGACCCGGGTACGAACGATCATCGGCCGGACAATCCTATCCGACCGGCTCCCGGCGCCGGCCGCATTCGCGCCGCACGAAGTCGACGATCTCCGAAAGCGGCGCACCGGGCGTGAAGATCTCACGCACGCCGAGTTCCTTGAGCCGCCGGGCGTCGTCCGCCGGGATCGTACCGCCGCCGAAGAACGCGATGTCCTCGGCCTGCTGGTTCTTGAGTTGCGAGAGCACTTCGGGGAAGAGCGTCATGTGCGCGCCCGAAAGGATCGAGAGCCCGATCCCGTCGGCGTCTTCTTGGATCGCCGTCTGCACGATTTGCTCGGGGGTCTGAAAGAGACCCGTATAGATGACTTCCATCCCCGCGTCGCGGAGGGCCCGGGCGATCACTTTCGCGCCGCGGTCGTGCCCGTCGAGCCCGGCCTTGGCGACGACGATGCGCAGCGGTCTATCAGAGGACATAGTTCCGGAGCCTTCTCCTCGCGGTCAGCGCTCCCCCGGCGTCGGGGCGGGCGGCGGAGCGGCGGTGACCACGGTCAGCTTCGCTCCCGGCCGCAGCGTCGCGTTGCGGTCGCCGTGCGACGCCGTGCCGACGAAGCCCAAGCCGATGAACGGCAGCGGGATCGGCCAGAGGTGGGTGTGGTAGAGCGGCCCCCGGACCTTCGCCGATTGCGGCGCCAGCACGACCGCGATCGTCTCACCGCCCGGCAGGTCGAGGCTCGTCGCCTGCAGGTCGAGCTCCCCGGGATCCGTCTTGGTGGCGGGGGTGACGGCGCGCACGAAGCCGTGCCCGGGGGTCCCGGCCGGAATCTCCCGGTCTCCGAACCGCGCCGGGCCGGCCGTGGTGAAGTGGAAGACTTCGCCCGCCGCCGAGTCCAGCGAGGAGATGCGGTCGCCGAGCACCGCCGGGATCGCGACGCCGGCCCGCACGTCGGTCGTGTTCGCACCGGCGGAAGCGGCTGCCAGGACCAGTCCGAGCGCAGCGGCGGCGAGGAGTGGAGCGCGCACGTGCCTGGCTCCTAGAACACGGGACGCTCGGTGTAGCGGCCGTAGACCTCGACCATCGCTTCGACGATCTCCCCACCCGTCGCCAGCGCATTGACCGCTTCGATGAGCGGCGGCATGACGTTGAAGCGCTCGTCGGCGCAGACACGCTTGAGCCGCGCGAGAGCGTCCGCGACGCGTTCGGCGTCGCGGCTGGCACGAACGTCCTGCACCGAGCGCGACTGCAAGTGCTCGATCTCGTGGCTGATCTTGAGCAGATCGAGATCCTCGTCGTCGCCCTCGCCCCGCGTGAAGGCGTTGACGCCGACGATGACGCGCTCCTTGGTCTCGAGCGAGCGCTGGTAGCGGTACGCCGCCTCGGCGATCTCGCTCTGGAAGAAGCCGGCCTCGATCGCCTCGATCACCCCGCCGTAGGCCTCGATCTGGCGGAAGTAGTCTTCGGCCTGCCGCTCCATCTCGTCGGTGAGCGACTCGACGAAATACGAGCCGCCCAGCGGGTCGATCACGTTGGTCACGTTCGTTTCGTAGGCCAGCACCTGCTGCGTGCGCAAGGCGATCTCGACCGACTTCTCGGTCGGCAGCGCCAGCACTTCGTCCATCGAGTTCGTGTGCAGCGACTGCGTCCCGCCCAGCACTGCGGCCATCGCCTCGTAGGCGACGCGCACGATGTTGTTCTCGGGCTGTTGGGCCGTCGCGCTGCAGCCGGCCGTCTGGGTGTGGAAGCGCAGCATCCACGAACGCGGGTCCTTCGCGCCGTATTTCTCGCGCATGTGGCGCGCGTAGATGCGGCGCGCCGCGCGAAACTTGCAGATCTCCTCGAAGAAGTCGATGTGCGAGTTGAAGAAGAACGAGAGCCGCGGCGCGAACGAGTCGACGTCCATGCCGGCTTTCATCGCAGCCTCGACGTAGGCGAAGCCGTCGGCCAGCGTGAAGGCGAGTTCCTGCACCGCTGTCGAGCCCGCCTCGCGGATGTGGTAGCCGCTGATCGAGATCGTGTTCCACTTGGGCATCTCGGCCGTGCAGAACTTCATCATGTCGACGATGAGGCGCATGTGCGGCCGCGGCGGGAAGATCCACTCCTTCTGCGCGATGTATTCCTTGAGGATGTCGGCCTGCAGCGTTCCGCCCAAGCGGGCGCGCGGGATCCCTTTGGCCTCGGCCGTGGCGATGTATTGCGCGAGAGCGATCGGGGCCGGCCCGTTGATCGTCATCGAGGTCGTGATCTCGCCGAGATCGATCCCTTCGAAGAGCGTCTGCATGTCGCGCAGCGAGTCGATCGCGACCCCGCATTTACCGACCTCGCCGCGCGCCAGCGGCGCGTCGGAGTCGTAGCCCATCAGCGTGGGCATGTCGAAGGCGACCGAGAGCCCCGTTTGGCCGTTCGCCAGCAAAAACAAGTAGCGCTCGTTGGTCTGCTTGGCGTTCCCGAAGCCGGCGAACTGGCGCATCGTCCAGAGCCGGTCGCGATACATCCCGGCGTGGATCCCGCGCGTGTACGGATACTCGCCGGGGTAGGCGAGGTCGTGCGCCAGATCGAGGTCCCCGACGTCCTGCGGCCCGTAGAGCGGCTTAAGCGGCAAGTCGGAGATCGTGCGGTCGGTCGCCCCGCCGCCGGCCGCCGTCGAACGGCGAGCGGGACGGGATTCGAAGTGCCTCTCCCAGCGGACGCGCTGCTCCTCGAACTCCGGTTGCTCGCCGAGTTTTCCTGCGCGGTCGATCGTCTTCGCCAAGGCGCCCACCCTCTCCAATTTCACCGCTTGACCTTCGACGGTCGTTCGACGTGGAAGCGGCGGTTCCCGACGGCGGAGCGCTCGAGAGCCGGGCTTAGTCGCTCTCGGCCAGGATCGCGTAGATCTCGCGCCGGGCGCGGTCGAGGATCTCGCGCACCTTCAGCTGTGCCGGCGCATCGCACGCGCGCGCGGCCTGCATGACCGCCGCTCCCAATTTCATGGCCGCGCCGCGCAAGTCGATCTCGTCTCCGTCTTCGTCCTCGAACGCGTCCTCGGCGGGCTTGCTCGCGAGCAGAGCCCGTCCGGCGCCGGTGATCGTGAAGACGCGTTTGCCTTCGAGCGCCTCCCCGCTGACGAACCCGCCCTCCTCGAGCAATTGCAGCGTCGGGTAGACGGAGCCGGGGCTCGGGCGGTACTTTCCGCCGCTCTGCTTCTCGAGTTCGACGATCACGTCGTAACCGTGGCGCGGTCCGTCGGCCAGCGTCTGCAGGATCAAGAATTTGATGTCGCCGCGGCGCGTCCGGCCGGACCGGCCCGGCTGGAATCCCCCCCAAAACTCGCGCCCCATCCGGGGGCCGCACCCGTGTCCTCGATGCTTGTCTCTCATGTGATGCATGAACCATGCTGCTTGCATAGCTCTCAACTCCTTTTTCGATCTAGTCGCGATGCTTCGCGATCTACTCGAATACTATCGCGATATATCGTATTTGTCAACGATAGCCCGTCGGCGTCGCATTCGAACGTATGTTCGCTGATATCCGGCGACCGCGGTGAACCCGTTCGCGAGCTTTCCCCGTTCCTGAAAGCGAGTGACAAGGCGTACGAAGTACCGCCTGCTTTAGCGCTTAACAGATCGATCGTATTATTGTTTTAACGTTAGCCGATTCAAACAGGCGAATCGCTTCGAAAGGGCACTCGCTTCGCACGAACGATCGACGCGGCGAGGAGGTCGTCGCTAAAGCTTGCGGAGCTGGTGCGCGCCGGCGAGTTTTCCGGCGATCCTTGCTGAAGGCTTGCGGGCGAGTTTCGCGACGCGATGCGCAACGCACGAGGCGCAGGTGGGGCGCGGAGGGCGAGCAGAACCCAGGCGCGATATGAGTGAGCCCGTTCCACCGCCTTCGGGGTGGGGGCAGTTCCGGCAGTTCCTCTCGCAGTACTTCGTGCCGACGGCGATCGCCAGCATCGTCGCCACGCTTCTGAGCGTCTTCACGGCGGTGAACGCTGCAAAGGAGCAGCAGCGGGACTACAACACCAAGTTCGAGAGCCTCGTCAACGCTCCGCAAATCCTGAGCGCGTTCGGCGGAGTCTACGTCGCCAATCCGACGGCGAGCGCCTACGAATTGGACCGCACGAAGGCGTCGTACACGCAAACGGTTCGCGAGCAGCAGGCCGCGGCGACCCTGCTGGCGTTGCAGTCGGTCGCCGAATCGGAGACGCAGCGCCGCACCGTCCTCTTGATCGGAGCCCGGCTCCTCAACGCGGATTCGACGAGCGTCGCCACGGGGGCTGAGGCCGCGCGGCTGTTGACGATCCTGATCGACGAGGCCGATCGGGGCCGGCAATCCTGGAACCCGTTCGAGCGGAGCCTCAACTCGCGGCTTTGGCAAACGATCGACAGCACGTCCTTCATGGATCTGGTCACGGCCGGGTACGCCAACGACTATTACAACGACCAATTGGGCAACAGCGACCTGCGACCGTACTGGACGACGCTCAACGGCGACGTGCCCGTCTCCCACGACGCCAAGTTTCAGCTGCTGCGCAAGCTGACGGCGCCGCAGTACGAGGGCTGGGTGCATCTGGCGACATTCAACTACAGCCTGCCGTCTCACAACGTGCCGCAGGCCAAGCCGGACTCGGCGAAACCGGCGCAAAGCGCCGGCTCGCCCCTGGACCTCGTTGCGGACGTGAGCAGCGTGATGCTGCGGCACGACTTGAGCAGCGTCGGCTCCGTCACCGCACAGTACGCGATCCCGGATTTTCGCCAGACGCCGCCCGCCGGTCCACTGTTCGCCGCCCCCGAACTCATCGACCGCAGCAAGTTCCCGGCGACGTGGCTCATGCTCAAGCCCAGGCTCTTGCGCGTACGGCCGCCGGTCGAGTACATCAACCCCGACGGTTCGTTCAAAAAGGGGAGTCTGGGCCGGATCGTCGGCGTCGTGCCGCCGGGCTCGTGCATCACCGTCGTGGAGCCGCTCGTACCGGTGCTCGTCTTCTTGCCGTCGTACATCGTCGCGAACAAGCCCGCGCCGGCGGGAGCGAACGCGCCCGTCGAGTTCGCCGGCCTGGTCCACATGTGGGCGCACGTCCGCGCAACGAAATCCGACGAAGACTGCCTGGCCGGCAGCGCGCCGCCGAACTAGCGTTATCGCCTACGGCGTCAGCAGAACGTCGAGCCGCGTCTCGAACGTGCGGTGCCAGGGAAGGCTCGTGTCCAGCCGCAGCACGCGATGCGCGGGCGCGATCTTCGTCAAGAGATCGAGCGCGAGCGGACGCAGCAACGCATCGTTCTCGGCGGCGGCACGCCGCGCGTCCGGGGCGAGCAGATACGAGTGATCGGCGACGCCCGCCGCGGTGAGATCGGCATTGAGCTGCGGGCGGACGACCTTCTGAAACAAGACGTCGTCGACGTAGCGCATGAAGGTGAACGTCAGGTGCAGCTTCGCGTCGTATTTCTTGAAGCGCTGGCCGGCGAGGACGGCGAACGCCTCGGGGAGTGCCGTGCCGACCGTGTTGGCGGTCGTGTTCCACGAGGCGAACGCGTCGACGGCCCCGGCGACCCTGCGTGCGATCAGCTCGTCCATGAGGCGCCGTTGCTCGCCCGGGTTGCCTTCGTCGAGAAACGAAAGGTCGGCGACCGCCGCCCGCCAAGGCCTGCTCGCGATCGCTTCGACGAAGCGCGCTTCATCTTCATCGCTCGTGCCGGGAACGCGGACGAAGAGGTCGACGTCCGCCGGCGCTCCCGGCGCGACCTCGACGCCGCCGCAACTGGCGATCACGTCGGCGATGGTCGTGGCGATCGGCGCGAACTCGAACGGATCCTGGACGGTCTCGCCGCCGGGCCGCGAGTAGACGACGCGCACGCGCGGAACGAGCCCTGCCTCGCGGACGAGCGCCGCGGCGACGAGCACCATCCCGAGCTCGTCGGTCCCCGGCTCGATCGCCCAGCGTCCGTACGGCATCGCTCGCGTCGCGTAGGCGCGCAGCACGTTGAGGTCCGCGACGTGCAGACCGACCGGGCCGGCGTCGTCCTGGCCGAGCACGGCGCGGTCGAACGCCCCGGCCGCGTCGTCGCGCAGAACCTCCAGGTCGACGTCACGATCGCGCGCGCGGGCCGCGAGATAGGCATCCAAGTCGCTGCCGAGCTGGCTGCGCAGCAGGGCTGCCTGGGCCTCCTGTTCGCTCGTTTCGGGCGGATCGGGCAGGCCGGCGTATTGCTGGATCAGCGGCCACACGTCGCCGGCGAACGGGAAGCCGGCGGCCGCACCGATCGCCGGCACGCCCGTCGGCGCGAGCCGCATGACGCTCCCGAAAACGGTGAACGCCGCGAGCGAGTGCCTCGCCCGCACCGCGGCGAGCGCCGCGAGCCGCGCGCGGGCCGTCGCAAAATCGACGGCGGGGATGCGCGAGGCGACGAGCCCGCCGTAATCGATCATGTCGTTCGAAACGACGAACTCGGTCGCGTCGGGCGGGGGCACGTCGAGCCAGCGCAGGATCGCAGCCGGAGCGCCGGGATCGAGATAGTTGCCGAGCGCCGCCGCGGGCGGTTCGACGAGGTGTACGCCGGCAATCGCGCTGAGGAGCTGCGGGAACTGCGCCGTCGCGGGGCGGTCGTCGAGCGGGACGAACACGATCGAAAGGGCCAGCAGCATTGCAGAAAAAGCGCTCAATGCGTTGCCATCCCGACCGCCGCCGCGCGGTGCCTCCCTCTCGTCGTAGCGGAGCGCCGGCCGCGCCCCTCGTCACCGATCTCTTCCATCTTGTCGTGCTTTCGTGCCGGGTGACCTTTTCTTCCCAGCCTCTCGGGGCGCGCACCGCCGCTCCTCCGGCTGCCGGCATCGCCGCGCTACCGCATCGGGCGCACGAATCGACGTCCGTCAGCCGCCGGCGGAGCCCGCGGCGCGGTGCGCGAGCGCCCGCAGCATCGCGTCGTGCACGAGCTCGAAGAGGAGCCGTGAGACGCGTTCGCCGGGCGCGGCGAGGCCGTGAGCGACGCCGGCGTCGTCGAGCGCGCGCGCGCACACGGCGCGCGAGGTGACGACGAAGCGCGCGCCCGTGGCGCGAATCTGGGCGGCCTTGAAGGACGAAGCCCGGCGCCTCAGCTCGGCGTTCTCCGGCAAGCTCAAGCCGCCCGCTCCCCCGCCGCAGCAGTAACTGTGCTCGCGATTGGGCCGCATCTCGACGACGTCGCTCGCCACGTGCGCGAGCAGCGCGCGCGCCGTGTCGCCGGCGCGGTGCGGCGTGTGGCAGGGGTCGTGCAGCGTGACGCGTTCGCCGCCCGGCTCCACCGCAAGACGCCCGCTTTCGATCAGCCGCAGCAGCAGCTCGTCGACGTCGACGAGCGGCAGCGCGAAAGGCCTGCCCAGCATCTCGGCGGCGTCGCGCGCCAGCGTCGGCGCGTCGAGCGCCAGCAGCTCCGCGCAGCCGAGCCAAGCCGCTTCCGCCTCCCAATTCTCGAAAAGGCGTTTCGAAAGCGCGCGGTCGACGACGACCTCGTCGATCTCGGCGTCGCTGTCGACCGCTCGCGGCGAGACCGTGTAGCTGACCCCCGCTGCGCTCAGGACGCGCAGCAGCTTCGTCCCGCAGTCGGGGAGCGACGCCGGCAGGAGCAGCAGCCCCTCCGCCCCGCGGACCGCAACCGGAACGTCGACGCCCTGCTCCGTCCAGCCGAGCGCGAAGCGGGCGGCGTCATCGGAAGCGGCGTCGACTCCGAGCCGGTGTTCGACGCGCTCCGCGATCGCCTGCAGCGCCGGGTTCTCGGCCGCGAGACCGGCCTCGACGTACGCGGCACGCGCCGCCCGGACGATGCGGCTCATGTCGATCCCGGCCGGGCAGCTCAACGTGCAGAGCCCGCACGTCGAGCACTTCCAGTAGGCGTCCATGTGCTCGCGCAAGTCTTGCGCCGTGTACCTGTGCGCCAAGCCGATCCCGCCGCGCAGCTTCCCCTGGAGCGTCAAGAACCGGTGAAAGAGGTCCGCGATGAAGTGCGATTTGAACGTCGGGCGCAGCGCCGGATCGTAGCTCGAGAGAAACCAGGTGCACGACTCGGCACAGTACTGACAGTCGATGCAGGCGTCGAGGCTGGCGAGGTCCTCCGCCGTCAGCCGGCGCTCGAGCGCCGCGACGAAGGCCTTGATTTCGGGGTCCATCGGACCTCCGGTGATACCGGCAAGCGGCCAAGGGCCACCTACGTTCATACCATAGGCGCAGAACGCGAACAAGGCATGCGCGTGCAAGCGAAGCGCTCGAGGACGAGCGGGCCCGCCGGCACGGGTCGCGGCCCGAGCGCGAACGCTCGGCGCAGGCGCGCCGCGGCCGCCGCGGCCGCCCGCTCGTCGCGGGCGTGGCAGAGCGCGAGCGGACGCTCCGGCCCGACCGCTTCGCCGAGCGCGGCGACCTCCGTCAGACCGACGGCGGGATCGATCGCGCCGCTCTCGACGCGACGCCCGCCGCCCAGTTCAAGAATCGCCAGCCCGACGGCGCGGACGTCGACCGCGACGACGTAGCCGGGCTCGGACGGGGCGACCGCGGCCTGCAGCGGCGCCGCCGGCAGATGCCGGCGCGCCTCGCTGACGAAGCGGGGCGGACCGCCCAGCGCCGCCACCATCTTCTCGAAACGCTCGGCGGCGGCGCCGGAAGCGAGCGCCGCGAGCGCCCGCCGCCTCGCGCTCGCAAGGTCGCACTCGAGCCCGGCGAGGAGGAGCATCTCGCCGCTCAGCGCGAGCACCAGCTCCCGCAAGCGCTCGTCGGCGGCGGCACCGGCGAGGAAGTCGACGGCCTCCAGGACCTCGACGGCGTTGCCCGCGGAGCGCCCCAAGACTTGGTTCATGTCGGTGACGAGCGCGCTCACGCTCATCCCGGCGCGCCCGCCGACCTCCGCCAGACTCCCGGCCAGGGCGCGCGCGCCGGCGAGATCAGGCACGAACGCACCGCTTCCCGCTTTCACGTCGAGCACGAGCCGCTCGATCCCCGCGGCCAGCTTCTTGGAAAGGATCGAAGCGGTGATCAGGCCGGTCGACTCGACGGTCGCGGTGACGTCGCGAACCGCGTAGAGACGGCGGTCCGCGGGAGCGAGCTCGGCGCTCTGCCCGACGATCGCGCATCCGGCCTCGCGCACGACCGCGCGAAAGCGCTCGACCGGCGGCGTCGCGTCGTAGCCCGGAATCGCGCCGAGCTTGTCGAGCGTCCCGCCGGTATGTCCGAGGCTCCGCCCGCTGACCATCGGAACCGCCGCGCCGCAGGCGGCGAGCAGGGGCGCGAGGACGAGGCTGACCTTGTCTCCGACGCCTCCCGTCGAGTGCTTGTCGACGACCGGGCGGTCGAGATCCCAACGCAGGCGCGTGCCCGAATCGGCCATGGCGGTGGTGAGCCGCTCGCACTCGGCGGGCGAAAGGCCTTGGAAGAAGATCGCCATCGCGAGCGCCCCGACTTGGGCGTCGCTGAGCGACCCGCCGGTTATCCCCTCGACCAGAAACGCGATCTCGTCCGCAGCGAGCTCGCGACCGTCGCGCTTGCGCCGGATGCACTCCTGCGGCTGCAGCGCCGCAGCTTCGCCTCGCTCCGTCTCCATGCAGCCGGTCTTCGCAGAATGCGGCTCACAGCCCGGTCGGCCGGGTCGTCAGTCGGCGAGGTCGCCGCCGGCGGCGCCGCGCGCAGCGTCGCCCGCGCGGCGCGACTTGAACGTCAACTCGGCGATCCCCGACTTGTCGAGCTCGCCGAGGCCGAGTTCGACCATCCGGTCGAACTGCGAGGCCGTCGCCTCGGCGAGCGGGAGCGACAGTCCCGCGCCGCGCGCGAGCGCGGTCGCGATGTGCGAATCCTTGGCCGCATGGGCGGCCGAGAAATAGACGTCGTGCTCGCGGTTCTGCATGTCGAGCCCGTCGGTCTCGAGGACTCGCGAGGCGGCGCCGGTCTGCGAGAAGACCTCGCGCAGCACCGTCAGGTCGAGCCCGAGCGCTTCTCCCAAGCCCAGACCTTCGGCCAGCCCGGCCGTGTTGACGTTCATCACCATGTTGACGAGCGCTTTGACCTGCGCCGCGCTGCCGGCCGGTCCTAGATAGCGCAGCGAAGAACTCATCAGCTCCAGCATCGGCTCGACGCGCTCGAAGGCTTCGCGCTTGCCGGCGACCATCAGGTACAGCGTGCCGTTGCGCGCCTGAGGGATCGAGCTCGCCAGGCACGCTTCGATGCTGGCAGCCCCCCGCGCGCCGGCGCGCCGTTCGATCTCGACGTGAACGCCGGGCGTGACCGTCGCGCAGTTCACGAAGATCTTGCCCTTCGCGCCGCCGAGCAGCGAATCGCCCGATTCGGCGAAGACGGCGAGCTGCGCGGCGTCGTCGCTGACGACGGTGAGGATCACGTCGGCGAGCTCGGTCACGCGCGCGAGGCTCTGCGCCTGCTCGGCGCCCGTTTCGGCGGCGACGCCGGCGGCGGCCTCGGTCCGGCTGTCGTAGACGGCGACGACGGGATAGCCCACGTCTTTGAGGCGCAGCGCGATGCCCGCGCCCATCCGCCCGACGCCCACGACTCCGACCTTCGGTCTGTCTTGCGCGGCCATCGTTCTTCCTTTCGGGTCGTTTCGCAGCGGCTTCGACGCTTACGCCGGCAGCTCGTTCTCGACGACGTCGAGCCCGATGTCGAGCACCGCGACGCTGTGCGTCAAGGCGCCGATGGAGATGACGTCGACGCCGGCCGCGGCGGCCGCCGCGACGCGCTCGAGCGACATCCGGCCCGAAGCCTCGACGATCAAACGTCCGGCGACCCGGCGCACCGCCTCGCGCAGGCCGTCGAGCTCGAAGTTGTCGAGCAGGACGGCGTCGGCGAGGTCGCCGCACCCGAGAACCTCGTCGAGCTGAGCCGGGGTGTCGACCTCGATCTGCACTTTGACGAGATGGCCCGCCCGAGCCCGCGCCCGCTCGAGCGCCGGCCGGACGCCGCCGGCGAGCGCGACGTGATTGTCCTTGATCAAGATCGCGTCGTCGAGCCGCAGGCGATGGTTGGCGCCGCCGCCTGCCCGCACCGCGTATTTTTCGAGAGCGCGCAAGCCCGGCGTCGTCTTGCGCGTCTCGACGATCGCGCAGGCGCCGCCGGCCGCCGCGACGGCGGCCGCCGTGGCCGTGGCGATCCCGCTCAGGCGTCCCAAGAGGTTCAGTGCCGTACGTTCCGCGGAGAGCAGGGCGCGCGCGTCGCCGGCGAGGCTCGCGCAGGCCTGGCCCGCGCGCACCCGCTCGCCGTCGCACTTCAGACGCGCGACTTCGAGCGACGGGTCGAGCAGCGTGAAGGCGAGCAAGGCGGCCTCGAGGCCGGCCAGGACCCCCGGCTCGCGCGCGACCAGCGCGGCGCGGGCGATCGTCCCGCGCGGGATCGTCGCCTCGGAGGTGAGGTCGCCGGCGATCCCCAGATCCTCGAGCAGCGCGGCGCGCACGAGCGGTTCGTAAAGCAGCGGCGGCAGCGGCTCGAGGGCGCTCGCGCGCGGCGGCGTGCGCAGGCTCACGCCGAACGGCCGGCCCGTTCGACTTCGGCGAGCGTCACGAACGAGCGGCGCTCGTCCGGCGCGCTGCCGGGGTGGTCGAGGCGCACGTGGCTCCCGCGCGTCTCACGCCGGCGCAGCGCCGACGTCGCGACCAGCGCGGCGACCGTCGCCGCATCCCGCACTTCCTCGCTGCGCGTCTTTGCCGCCAGGCGGCGGAACGTTTGCAGGGCGTGGCGCAAGCGCGCCGCGTCGCGCTCGACGCCGACGCTGGCGTACATCTCGGCGCGCAGCAGGCTCCACTCCTCCTCGCGCGCGGCGGCATAGGGAACGGTCGAACTCGAACGCGCCGGCGCGGCAGCGCGCGCCTCGCACGCCTTGACGTCGCGCGCGATCCGTTCCGGATACACGACCGATTCGAGAAGCGAGTTGCTGGCGAGCCGGTTGGCCCCGTGCACGCCGCTGGCGGCGACCTCACCGCAGGCGTAGAGGCCCGGCACGTTGGTGCGTCCCTCCAAGTCGACGGCGATGCCGCCCATGTGATAGTGTGCCGCCGCCACGATCGGAATCGGCTCGCGGCGCGGGTCGAGCCCGTGCTCGCGGCAAGCCGCGAAGACGGTCGGGAACCGTTCGGCGAGCCGCTCGCCGAGCGCCCGCGCGTCGAGATAGACGCGGCCGCCTTCGCGGCGCACCGCGAAGACGCGCCGCGCGACGACGTCGCGCGGCGCCAGCTCGAGCGCCGGATGGACCCCCGCCATGATGCGCGCGCCGCGTTCGTCGACGAGCAACGCCCCTTCGCCGCGCAGTGCCTCGGTGACCAGCGGCAGCGGATCGCATGCGACGTCGAGCGCCGTCGGATGGAACTGAACGAATTCGAGGTCGGCCAGGCGCGCGCCGGCGCGCGCCGCGATCGCAATCCCGGTGCCGCGCGAAGCGGGCGGGTTGGTCGTGAAGCGGTAGAGTCCGCCGAGCCCGCCGGTCGCGAGCACGACCGCGCCGGCCTCGAGCGTCCGGAGCGTTCCGTCAGGCTGGCGCACCAGCACGCCCGCCGCGCGCCCGGCGGAATCGAGCAGCAGATCGCACGCACGGGCCCCTTCGTAGGGCACGACCGACGGCGCGCGGCGCACCGCTTCGACGAGCGCGCGGACCAGCTCCGCGCCCGTCGCGTCGCCGCCCGCCCGCAGGATGCGGCGGCGCGAGTGCGCGCCTTCGCGGCCCAGCGCGTAATGGGTCGCATCTTCGCGGTCGAAACGAACGCCGAGCGAGACGATGCGCTCGATGGCCTCCGGCGCGTCGGCGGCGAGCCGCGCCGCGACCCGCTTTTCGACCAGCCCGGCGCCGGCGGCGACCGTGTCGGCGGCGTGCAGCGAGGGCGAGTCGTCGTCGCCGACCGCCGCCGCGATCCCGCCCTGGGCCCAAGCCGAAGACGTCCACTCGCCGAGCGACCGGTAGGAGACGAGCGCGACCGAAAGCGGGCGCAACTCGAGCGCGCTCATCAAGCCCGCCAGCCCGCTCCCGACGACGACGACGTCGTGGCGCGTCTTCATGCGGCGCCCGCCGCGCGGGTTTTCGCGTCGCGCCCGATTGCCGTCATCCGCTCGACGGCGCGCCGCGCGCGTGCGGCGACGGCGGGCTCGATCCCGACCTGCGGCGCCATCGTCTCGAGCGCGCGCAGGATCTTCGGAAGCGTGATGCGGCGCATGTGCGGGCAAAGGTTGCAGGGCTGCGTGAAAGCGGTCTCCGGAAATGCGTCGGCCAGATTGCCCGCCATCGAACACTCGGTGATCATCGCCACCTCGGCGGGCCGCCGCTCCTTGACGTAGCCGAGCATCGCCGTAGTCGAGCCGACGAAGTCGGCGGCCTCGAGCACGTCCCGCGGGCACTCGGGGTGCGCGAGCACGACGATCGCCGGATGCATCTCGCGCAGCTCGCCGATCTGCGCGCCTGTGAAGCGCTCGTGCACTTCGCAGTGCCCGCCCCAGGTCACGATCTCGACGCTCGTATTCGCGGCGACGTACGCGCCGAGATATTCGTCGGGCAAAAAGATGACTTTCGGAACGCCGAGCGACTCGACGACGCTCACCGCGTTCGCCGAGGTGCAGCACACGTCGGATTCGGCTTTGACGGCGGCCGTCGTGTTGACGTAGGTGACGACCGGCGCGCCGGGATGCTGCGCGCGAAGCGCGCGCACGTCGCCGGGCGAGATCGAGGCCGCCAACGAGCAGCCGGCCTCGAGATCGGGCAGCAGCACGGTTTTTCCCGGGTTGAGCAGCTTCGCCGTCTCCGCCATGAAGTGCACGCCGCACATCACGATGACGTCGGCCTCGGTCGCGGCGGCTGCCTGCGCGAGCGCGAGCGAATCCCCGATCGCGTCGGCGACGCAGTGATAGATCTCCGGCGTCTGATAGTGATGCGCCAGCACGACGGCGTTACGCTCGCGTTTGAGCGCCTCGATGCGCGCCACGTACGGCGCAAAAAGCTCCCATTCGGCCGCCGTCAAGCTGCGCGCGACGCGCGCGCGCAGGTGCGAGGTCGCGAGCGCGACCTCGGCGGTATACGGAAGCGTGAGGCGGTCCGGCGTTTCGATCATGGCGTTCAAGTCCTACGCTAGTAGAGACGCTACCGTACGCACTCGCGGTTTCGATACCTTCGCTAACTCCCATAATTCATTGATGAAACGGTCGTTTCACGATCGATCAATGGTCGTGATGCGTCTCGCTGTCCCGATACAGCCCCTTGACGCTAGAATGGGCGAGGGCTCGATTTTGGCGCGCCAAAGGAAGAACCGGCGGAAGCGCGCCGGCGAGACGCCCGAGCAGCAGTTCGGCGGCGTGGTACGGATCGGGCGGCGGGCCGGCCGGGTCGTCGAGAAGCGCCGCGATCTGCGCCTCGACGCGGCGCTCGAGGTCGCCCAGCACCAGCGCGCGCACGCGATGGGCGAAGGCGCTGCGGCGTTTGGCGGCCAGATCTCCGCTCTCGCGCAGGTAGGCCCGGTGGCTGCCGATCGCCGCCCAGAGCTTCTCGATGCCGACGCCCTCGCGGGCCTGCGTCGCGACGAGCTCGGGGACCCAGCCCGAGAAATCGAGCATCTCGAGCATCCCCCGAATCTCGCGCTGCAGCTGCAGCGCCATCGGGTGGTCGGCCTTGTTGACGACGAAGACGTCGGCGACTTCGAGGATTCCGGCTTTGAGCAGCTGCACCGAGTCGCCGCTGCCGGGCTGCAGCGCGACGAGCGTCGTGTCGGCGAGTTCGGCGATCTCGATCTCCGATTGCCCGACGCCGACCGTTTCGATGATGACGACGTCCTGGCCGAAGGCGTCCATCAGGGCGACGGCGTCGCCGGTCGCCCCGGCGAGGCCGCCGAGGTGTCCGCGGCTCGCCATCGAGCGGATGAAGACGCCGGGATCGGTGAAGTGCTCGGTGAGGCGGATCCGGTCGCCCAGGATCGCTCCGTGCGAGAACGGCGAGCTCGGATCGACCGAGACGACGCCGACCGTCCTGCCCTCCTGCCGCGCGATTTTCACCAGCGCCCCGCACAGGGTCGACTTGCCGACGCCGGGCGGGCCGGTCAGGCCGATCGTCAAGGCCCGGCCGGTCCGGGGGAAGAGCGCGTGCATCAGCGCGGCTCCCTCGCCCGCCTCCGCGCGCGAGATCGCCTGGGCGAGCGCCCGCGGCCGCCCCGCGAGAAATGCAGTCAGAAGCTCGGCGTCGTTTACCATGAGCGCACGCTCTTCGCCCTGCAGCCGGGCTTCTTCTGCGCGCTAGCGCCGGGCTCGTTCTAGGACGCGGCGGCGGTCGCGGGCGGCCTCCACGATGCCGCGCAGCGCGAGCAGGACGAACGAGCTGGCCGCCAGCGCACTCGGAATGAAAAGCCAGAGCCAAGCGCCGGGTTTGCCGCCGCGTTGGAGCGCGCCGGCCGTCAGCAGCCAGAAGATGACGGCGCACAGCCCCGACGTCACCACGACGAAAGCCAGCCGGACGAGCTCCGAGAGCACGGCGAGAGGCGCCCGCTTGGGCACCGCACCGAGGATGTAATCGACGTATCCGCGCCGATAGCCGAAGTACTTGTCGACGAAGTGTTCTTTTAAGGCGCGCATTGGGTACAACGGCTGGTTAGAGCGGAAGCGCCCGCTGTTCCCGCCAATCGTGCGCTAATGAGCCATCCCGGGTATTATCGTTACGCCACCATTTCCGGCGACACGGTCGCCTTCGTCTGCGAGGACGACCTCTGGACGGTGCCCCGCCAGGGAGGGCTGGCCCGGCGATTGACCGCGAGCCCAGGCGGCGTCTCGACGCCGCGGCTCTCGCCCGACGGCGGCACGCTCGCCTTCGTCGCTCGAGATGAAGGGCACCCCGAGGTCTACGTCATGCCCGCCGCGGGCGGGACCCAGCGGCGTCTCACCTTCCTGGGCAGCGAGGTCTGCACGGTCAGCGGCTGGTCCCCGGACGGGCGCTTCATCTATTTCTCGTCCGACTCGACCTCGCCGTTCGTCAAGGAGACGGTCGGCTTCCGCGTCCCGGCCGCCGGCGGACCGGCCGAGCCGCTGCGGCTCGGGCACCTGCGCGCGATCGCGCAGCACCCCGCCGGACGCTTCGTCATCGGTCGCAACAACGACGACCCGGCGCGCTGGAAGCGCTACCGGGGCGGGACCGCGGGCGACCTCTGGGTCGACCGCCACGGCGACAGAACGTTCAGGCGGCTGATTTCGCTCCCGGGCAATCTCGTATGGCCCATGTGGATCGGCGAACGCATCGCGTTCCTCTCCGACCACGAGGGCATCGGCAACATTTACTCGGTCCTCATCGACGGTTCCGATCTGCGCCGTCACACCGACGAGACCGAGTACTTCGCGCGCCACCCGGCGACCGACGGCACGACGATCGTCTATACCGCGGGCGCGCAGATTCGCGTCCTCGACCCGGCTGCCGGCACGGTCGCGAACCTCGAAATCGAGGCGCCCTCGACCGCTCCTCAGGCCGCCCGCCGCTTCGTCGAAGTCGCCGACGGGCTCGAACACTTCGCGCCGAGCCCCGACGGCACGAGGCTGGCGCTCGTCTCGCGCGGCCGGCCGATCACGATGCCGCTGTGGGAAGAAGCGGCGGTCGCTCACGGCGAGGGCAGCCGCGTGCGCTACCGTCACACCGAGTGGCTGCGCGACGGCCGGCGCTTCGTCTGCGTCAGCGACGCGAGCGGCGCCGAACGGCTGGAGATCCGCGACGCGCTGGCCGAGGCGCCGCTCCAAACCGCGTCCGGCGAAGACATCGGCCGGGTCGTCGAGCTCGCAGCCTCGCCGGCGGCCGACGTCGTCGCCGTCACCAACCACCGTCACGAGCTGCTCCTGATCGATCTCGAAGAGCGCCGCGCGCGGGTGATCGACAAGAGCCCGGCCTCGCGCATCGAGGACCTCGCCTTCTCGCCCGACGGGCGCTGGCTGGCCTACAGCTGCGCCGTCGCGAGCGACGCCGGCGCGACGGCAAACCCCGACACGGCGATCATCCGCGTCGCAAAGGTGAAATCGGGCGCCGTTCAGGACGTCACGCCGCTGCTGCGCGTCGACCGCTCGCCGGCATGGGACCCCGAAGGGAAATACCTGTACTTCATTTCGAACCGCGACTTCAACCCGGTCTACGACGCGCTGCAGTTCGACTTGAGCTTCCCGCAGGCGATGCGCCCGTTCGTGCTGACGCTGCGCGCCGACGTCCCCTCGCCCTTCGTTCCCAAGCCCGCTCCCCTGCACAAGGATCGCAAGGACGGCGAGGACGAGGACGAGCGCAAGAAAGACGACAAGCCCGTCCGCGTCGAGATCGACTTCGAGGGGATCCAGGGGCGTCTGCTGGCCTTTCCCGTCGAGGAAGCTTTCTACGATCGCCTCGTCGCCGCCAAAGGCCGCGTGCTCTTCACGCGCTTCCCGGTGCGCGGGATCAAACCCGAAGGCAACTCCTGGGACGAACCCGACGAAACGGGGACGCTGGTCGCCTACGACTTCGAACAGCAGCGCAGCGCCGTGCTGCAGCAGGAAGTCGGCGAGATCCGGCTCGGAGCCGACTGCCGCACGCTCGTCTACACTTCGCACGACCGGATGCGCGCCATCGACGCTCTGGGCGAGCTGCCCGAGGACGGCAACGACGAGCCGCGCGCCGCGGCCGACCCAGGGCGCCGCAGCGGCTGGCTCGATCTGACCCGGGCCAGCGTGCTGGTCGAGCCGCGCGACGAGTGGGCTCAAATGTACGACGAGGCCTGGCGCATGCAGCGCGAGCAGTTCTGGGACGAGTCGATGTCGGGCGTCGACTGGGATCTCGTGCGCCGCCGCTACGCCGCGCTCTTGCCGCTGGTGCGCACGCGGGCCGAGCTCTCCGATCTGATCTGGGAGATGCTGGGCGAGCTGGGAACCTCGCACGCCTACGAGATCGGCGGCGACCACCGCTCGCCGCCGCAATACAAGCGCGGCTTCTTGGGCGCGGACCTCGCCTGGAACAAAGCCGCGGACGGCTACGAGATCGTCAAGATCTACCGCGGCGACTCGTGGAACCGCGAGGTCGACTCACCGCTGGCCGAGCCCGGCACGGGCGTCCGCGAAGGCGACGTGGTGGTCGCGGTCGGCGGCCGGGCCGTCGACGCCGCGACCACGCCGGACGAGCTGCTGGTCAACGCCTCCGGCCGCGACGTCGCCCTCGCGCTGGCGAGCGGCAAGAACGGAAAAGAGCGGCGCCGCATCGTCGTGCGAGCGCTGCGCGACGAGCGGATGCTGCGCTACCGCGCCTGGGTCGAGGCGAACCGCGCCTACGTCCACGAGCAGACCGGCGACCGCGTCGGCTACCTGCACATCCCCGACATGGGACCGTGGGGGTTCTCCGAGTTTCACCGCGGCTATCTCTCCGAGTTCAACCGCGAGGCACTCATCGTCGACGTGCGCTACAACCGCGGCGGCCACGTCTCGCCCCTGCTGCTCGAAAAGCTCGCGCGCAAGCGCGTCGGCTACGACGTCACGCGCTACGGCCCGCCGATGCCCTACCCGCCCGAATCGGTAGCCGGCCCGATCGTCGCGCTGACCAACCAGTTCGCGGGCTCCGACGGCGACATCTTCAGCCACTGCTTCAAGCTCTACGAGCTCGGCCCGCTGGTCGGAAAACGCACCTGGGGCGGCGTCGTCGGCATCAGCCCCTACCACCGCCTGGTCGACGGCACGATCACGACCCAGCCCGAGTTCTCGTTCTGGTTCGTCGACGTGGGCTGGAAGGTCGAAAACTACGGCACCGACCCCGACTACGACGTCGACATCGCCCCCCAAGACTACCGCGAAGGCCGCGACCCCCAAATGCAGCGCGCCCTCGAGCTCGTCGCCCAACTGCGCGCCGCCGCCCCCAACGGCAAACCCCACTTCGAACCCCGCCCCCGCCTAACGCTCCCCACCGCCCTAACCACCGCCCGCTAACCTCGTCCACCGTCCCCCGCCGGCGGCAAAGCGCCGGCCCAGCCTCGTGCGAGACGGGCCCCAAACCCGACGGCCCGCACTTCGCTCGCGATTCGAGCGTTTGACTTGCCCGGGCCGTTCCTGGTACGATACGCGGGCCGAAGCAGGGTCGCGTTCGCGCCCCTCACCGGATGCCCGAGGGCGATCCGGTCGCAGAGTGGGACCGCCGGTAGGTTCCGCCCGTGTGGGATGCTTTGGCGTCGCCACATTTTTTTTGATTCGAGGAGAGCTTTGCCATAGCACGACCGCTGCGCGTCAACGATCAGATCCGTATTCGCCAAGTCCGCGTCATCGACGACGAGGGAACCCAACTCGGAGTCATGCCCACCGAAAACGCGCTGGCCCTGGCTCGAGGGAAAGGACTGGACCTCATCGAGGTCTCACCCACGGCGATCCCACCGGTCTGTCGAATCAGCGATTACGGACGGCTCAAGTACGAGCAGTCCAAAAAAGACAAAGACGCCCGCAAGAAACAGAAGAACTGGGAGCTCAAGGAAGTCAAGCTCCGCCCGAAGATCGAGAACCACGATTACGAGACGAAGGCCAGGATGGCCGAACGGCTCCTCCTCGACGGCGGCAAGGTCAAAGTGACGATCATGTTCCGCGGAAGAGAGATCACGTACACGAGCTTCGGCAAACGGCTTCTGGATCGCATGGCCGCCGACATGGCGCCGATCGCCACGATCGAGCGCGAAGCGAAACTCGAAGGCAAGAACATGTTCATGATTTTGGCGCCGCGCGCCGTTCCGACGGGCCCGCCGAAATTCACTCAGCCGCACGAGCCCGCGCCCCAGGCGCAGGCGAGTGCAACTCAAGGAGTCGCCTCCAGTGCCTAAGATCAGAACGCATCGAGGAACCGCGAAGCGCGTGAAGGTGAGCGCGAACGGCAAAGTCACGCATCGCCATCAGTTCAGCGGCTGCGGTCACATCCTCAGCAAGAAGACGCGCAAGCGCAAGCGGAACTTCCGCAAGGACCAACCCGTTTTCGCCGGCGATCTGAAGCGCTTCGCGCCGCAGATCCCCTACCTGCTGTAGGAGCGTCGATCGATGGCACGCATCAAGCGCGGACTCAACAAGATCAAGCACCGCCGCAAGGTCATGAAGCTCGTCAAGGGCTTCCGGGCGGCCCGGCGGCGGAACTACCGCGTCGCCAACGAGGCGCTGCTGCACTCGCTGGCCTACGCCTACCGCGACCGGCGCGTCCGCAAGCGCGACTTCCGCGCGCTGTGGATAAGCCGGATCAACGCGGCTGCCCGGCGCGAGGGCCTCTCGTATTCACGGCTCATCGACGGGCTCAAGAAGAGCGGCGTGACGCTCAATCGCAAAGCGCTCGCGGATCTCGCCGTGAGCGACCGGGCCGCCTTCGATTCGCTCTTGGCGGTCGCAAAGGCCGGACTCGAGGCGCACCTCTAGGGGTAAACATTCTTCTTATATAGGGGGTGGACTCGCTGCGTCGGGAGAAAGTTAGGAAAGCCTAGTCTCCCTCGTTCGCGGTGAGGCGGCTCGACTGCGAGAACCCCCATGCAAGAAAAAGAGCGCGGCATGCGCAGCTATCCGACGGCGATCGGCCTCGCCGTCATCCACCTCGGAGCGTTGGGCGTCTTCGTCCCGGCGCTCTTTTCATGGTCGGGCGTCGCGGTCGCCGTCGCGCTCTACGTCGTCACCGGCTTCGGGATCACGCTGGGCTACCACCGCCTGCTGACCCATCGCAGTCTGGCGATGCCGCGTCCGCTCGAATATCTCGCGGCGATCGTCGGCGTGCTGGCGGTGCAGGGCGGGCCGATCGATTGGGTCGCGACCCACCGCGCCCATCACGCCAACACCGACCGCGACGGCGATCCGCACGACGTCCATCGCGGGATGCCGTGGGCGCACGTCGAGTGGCTCTTCCGGACGAACAAGGACCGGGTCCAGCCATGGCAACGGCAGCGCTGGGCGCCGGACTTGACGGCCGACCCGTTCTACCGCTTTCTCGATAACAACTACGTCTGGTTCACCGTCGCGCTCGGCCTCGTGCTGCTCGCCTTGGGCGGCTGGTCGTGGCTGGTCTGGGGCCTCTTCGCGCGCACGGTCTTCACCTATCACTGCACCTGGCTCGTCAACAGCGCGTCGCACGGCTGGGGCTATCAAAGCTTCCGCACCGGCGACCGCTCGACGAACAATTGGTGGGTCGCGCTGGTCGCCTTCGGCGAAGGTTGGCACAACAACCACCACGCCTTCCCGTTCTCGGCCGCGCACGGACTGCGCTGGTTCGAGATCGATCCGACGTACGGCATGATCCGCGTCCTGCGCGCGATGCGCCTGGCGCGCAGCGTGAAGATCCCGACGCGCGAGATGATGGAGCGCCTGCGCCTGCCCAAGCCCGTCAGGCTCGGACGAGCCGCGTAAACTTCTTCGCTACCGCTGCTGCAAGCGGGCCCAGGCCAGCGCGATTTGAGTCTTGGAATCCCGCAGCCGGTCGGCTTCGACGAGGCGCCATGCCTCTTCGATCGACCAGACGCGAATCTCGAACTGCTCGTCGTCCTCGGGCTGGGCCTCGCCTGCGGTAAGCCCTTCGGCGGCGAAGAAGTGGATGCGCTCGCTGCAGAAGCCGGGCGTCGAGTACATGCTCCACAAGAAGCGTAAACGCTCGGCGCGGTAGCCCGTCTCTTCGACGAGCTCGCGCTGCGCCGTCTCGAGCGGAGGTTCGCCGCGCTCGATCTTGCCTGCCGGCACTTCCCACAGCTCTTGGCCGACGGGATGGCGGTATTGGCGCACGAGCACGATCTCCCGCAGGCTCGGGCGCGCGATCACGGCGACGCCGCCCGGATGCTCGACGACCTCGATCGTGCGGCGTCCGAGCCCGCGCACGCCGTCGATCTCGTCGACTCGCACGTTGACGATGCGCCCTTGCCAGATGCGCTTGGAATCGAGTGCGTTCACGCGGAAGCGCTCAGCGAGATCCCGCCCGCAGCGACGGCCTCGCGATACGCCGCGAGGAGCTCCGCGGCGGAACGGCCGCCGCCCAGGCGGCCGGCGAGCGCCGCGAGTTCGGAGGCGAGAAAGCCGTGCCGGCCGGGGACGGCGAGGAAGACGTCGGCGAGCTCGCGGTAGTACCAAAGCGTTCCGGACTTCTTGCCGCTGAAGCGCTGGTAGACGCGCTCGCCGACGTCCGGCCGCCGCAGATCGTCATCGATCGAGCGCAGATTGTAGAGCTTGTCCGCGCAGCTCACCAGCAGCGTTTGGGGCCGCGACGGCGCGATGCTCCGAAGGTGAGCCACGTAGGCCGTCTTGCGCTCGAACCACGGTGCCTTTGCGACGCGCGAAGCGTCGACCAGCGAATCGCTGCACTCCTGCACGATGCGAGCGACGTCGTCGCCGAAGAATTTCGCGATCTGCGCGATCTGCGCGGCTCCACCGTGATCCTCGGCGGCGTCGTGCAGCAGTGCGGCGATCGCTTCGCTCTCGTCGCCGCCGTTCTCCAAGACCAGCGAGCACACGCCCAGGAGATGGGCCACGTAGGGAACGGCGGTGTGCTTGCGCAGGTCGCCGCGGTGCAGCGCGTTCGCATAGGCGAGCGCGAGATCGAAGCGTTCCGTCAACAGGGATTGAGCGCGGTCGTCCATCGCATGCTATCTTTCGATCGGCCGGCTCTCGCCGGACGCGGAATCGGGTGCGAGCCGCCCGAGCAGCTCGAGGACCAGCGCGAATTCGAGCGCTGCGATGCAGGCCCCCATCGACCAGCGCGCGGGCGAAAACACGAACGCGAGCGCGGTGATGACCGCGGCTGCGAAGGCGATGTCGCGCGTGGCGCGAAAGCGCCCGAGCGGCGTGCGCGGCGCCATGTTGCGGCCGAGATTGCGCAGCAGCGCCGCGCCGATCGCCAGCAGCACGACGAACGCGATCGCGTGGAACTGCGCGATCTCGACCAGCAGGCTGCGGCCGCCGATCAAGATCGCGAACGCGATCACGCCGATGAAGGTCGCTTCCAACGCACGGGGAGTCACCGTCACCTCTCGTCCGCGGCAGCCGGCAAATCCTGGTGAGGGCGGCGCAGGCGCGCACGAGCGCGGCGGCTTTTCGTCGAAGTCACGAGCATGCCGATCCCTCTTGGAGCCCACTCACCCAAGCTCGAGGCAGTCCGGGCGCTGCGCACGAAGGCGGGCCGCCGGCGCGAGGAGCGCTACGCGGTGGAGGGGCCGACGATGCTCGGCGAGGCGCTGCGCAGCGGTCTTCAGCCGGAGGCGGTCTACGCGACCGAGGCCGGGTACGCGGCCCTCGGGGCGTTGCCGGGCCGGCTCAAAGGCCCCGTCTTCCTCGTCCCGGAGCGGGCGATGGGGCGGCTTTCGGAGCTCGAAACGCCGCCCGGGGTGCTGGCCGTCCTGCCCGTCGCGCTGCGACCGCTCGCCGAGCTGCTGGCGTCCGGGGAGCCCCTCGTCCTGCTTGCCGGAGTCGCCGACCCTGGCAACGCCGGGACTCTCCTGCGAGCGGCCGAGATTTTCGGCCTGACCCGCGCCGTCTTCGGATGCGACGGGGTCGAGCCGCACAACCCGAAGGTCGTGCGGGCCTCGATGGGCGCGCTCTTCCGGACCCAGCTCTCGACCGCCCGGCCCGCCGAACTGGTCGACGCGGCAGCGCAAGCCGGCTATTCCGTCGTGGCGACCGCTCGGAGCGGCACCCCTCTCGCGAGCTTCCGCTTCTCTCGCAGGACGATCCTAGCGATTGGGAACGAACGCCGGGGGGTCGCCGGCTGGCTTCCGCGCTGGGACGCCGCCGTCGCCATCGAGCAACCCGGCGAGGGCGAAAGCCTCAACGCGGCCGTCGCGGGAGGGATCGTGTTCTATGCCTTTTCCCAGCAATTTCCCAACCGAGGCGCGGACTGAAAAGCTCTGGAAAAGGCCGATTTGTCAAGACTTGGCGGCCACTAACCCCTGTGCTACACTCTAAAACGTTCTCGGGCGGCTGGAACGCCGAAAAATGAAAAAGAAGGGTACACGCGAACGAATGCGCACGAGCGACCGCTTCTGGAAACTGTTTACGAGCACCGGATCGATCTACGCTTACCTCATGTACCGGCAGGTCAATCAAACAGCGGCGAGCAGCTGAGCGACCCTAGAAAAACGCTAAGTATCTCGAATGCCTGACCGAAGCGGTCGGGCGTTCGTGTTTTAAGGGGCCGCCTTCTACGAGGAGTGTTCCAGCCATCAGTCAGCTGACCGAACAATTGAAAGCATTGCGCGCGCGCCTCGAAAGCGCGCTCGCCGGCATCCACGACGCTGCGGCCCTCGAAGCGCTGCGCGTCACCTACCTCGGCCGCAGCGGCGAGGTGACGGCCGTGCGGCGCAGCATCGGAACCTTACCACCCGGCGAACGGCCCGAGGCGGGCAAGACGGTCAACGAAGCCGTCGTCGCGCTCGAAGCGCTCTTTGCCGGCAAGGCGGCCGAGCTCGAGCGAGGCGCCCTCGATGCCGAGCTGAAAAATGCGATCGACGTCACATTTCCGGCGCTCCCGGCCCGTACCGGATCGCTCCATCCGATCCGGCGCGCCATGGAGGACGCCTGCGGCTATTTCGAGCGGCGCGGTTTCGCGGTCGTGCTCGGCAACGAGGTCGAGACGGAATACTACAACTTCGACGCGCTCAACATTCCGCCCGACCATCCCGCGCGGGAAGGGCTCGACTCGTTCTACCTGCGCCCCGGCCTGATCTTGCGCACCCACACCTCGCCGATGCAAGTCCGCACGATGCAGGCCAACCCGCCGCCGGTCGCGCTGGTCGTCCCGGGCAAGGCCTACCGGCGCGACGCCGTCGACGCGCGCCACTCGTACATGTTCCACCAGATCGAGGGCCTGCTGGTCGCCGAGGGGATCCACTTCGGCCACCTCAAGGGCATGCTGACCGGACTCTGCCGCGAGCTCTTCGGCCCCAAGCAAGCGGTCCGGTTCCGGCCCTCGTTCTTCCCCTTCACCGAGCCGAGCGCCGAGGTCGACACGACCTGCCCCGGTTGCGGAGGGAGCAGCGAGACCTGCCGCACCTGCGGCGGCTCCGGCTGGATCGAGATCGGCGGCTCGGGGATGGTCCATCCCGACGTCCTGCGCGAGTCCGGCTACGACCCGCAGGCGGTCACCGGCTGGGCCTTCGGGATCGGGATCGAGCGGATCGCCATGGTGCGCTACGACGTCGACGACATCCGCGTCTTCTTCGAAAACGACCCGCGCGTGCTCGCCGCGCTCGCTTAACGAGAGTAGACAAACACGAGATGAAGCTTCCCATCGCATGGTTGCGCGACTTTCTCGATATCGAGGCCGGAAGCGACGAGATCGCCGCGCGCCTGGCCCAACTCGGCTTTCCGGTCGAAGGGATCGAGCGGCGCCCGCGGCTCTCCGGCGTCCTGATCGGCCGCATCGACCGATTGGAAAAACATCCTAACGCCGATCGTCTCCAGATCTGCACGGTCGACATCGGAACGGGCGCGCCCTTGACGATCGCAACCGCCGCCACCAACGTCGCGGCGGGTCACGTCGTCCCGGTCGCAACGATCGGCGCGGAGCTCGTCGGGCTGACCATCGCGCCGCGCAAGATGCGCGGCGTCGACTCGCAAGGGATGCTCGTCTCGGCGAGCGAGATCGGGCTGGTCGGCGAGTGGTTCGAAGACGGCATCTTGCAGTTAGAAGCAAATCTTCCGGTCGGTGCGGATTTCATCGAGCGCTATCGCTTGAACGACGACGTGCTCGAGGTCGAGGTCACGGCCAATCGCGTCGACGCGATGTCGGTCCTCGGGCTCGCGCGCGAGCTCGGCGCATCGCTGGGGCTGCCCGTACGCGAACCGGACACGCACGTCACCTTCGACCCGCAGCCGCACGAAACGGCGCGCGTCACGCTGGAGAGCGACGGCTGCAAACGCTTCGTCGGCCAGCGTTTCTCCGGCGTGCGCGTGCGGCCCGCGCCTTTTTGGATTCGCGTGCGCCTGGCGCTGGCGGGACAGCGCCCGATCAACAACCTGGTCGACATCTCGAACTTCGTCATGCTCGAGACGGCCCAGCCGCTGCACTTCTACGATTTCGAGCGGCTCGCGGGCCGCCACATCATCGTGCGCGAGGCACGGCCCGGCGAGACGATCCGCACCCTCGACGGCAAGGAGCACGCGCTCGGTCCGCGCTTTCTGGTCATCGCGGACGAACGCGAGGCACAGGGTCTGGCGGGGCTGATGGGCGGCGCGGCGAGCGAGGTGACCGGCGCGACGCGCGAGCTGCTGCTCGAAGCCGCCAGCTTCCGCGGACCCAGAGTGCGGCGCATGAGCGTCGCGCTCGGCTTCCGCACCGACGCTTCGAGCCGCCACGAAAAGACGCTGCCGCTCGGCTTATCCGACATCGGGGCGGCGCGGGCGGCGTACCTGCTGCAAGCCGAAGGCGCTCGCGTTTTCCCGCCCTTTGCGGTCGGCGAAGCCGTTTCACCGGTCGCGCTCACCTTGCCGCTGGCGCGCGTCAAAGCACTGCTCGGCATCGACGTCGGCCCGCATGCGGCCGAAGCGGCGCTGCGCGGCTTGGGTTTCGGCGTGCAGTCCGCGCTGCGCGACGATCGGTTCGGCGAGACGCCGCGGCTTTGTCTGCTCGTGACCCCGCCCCCTTGGCGGGGCGACGTCCTCATTCCCGAGGACGTCGTCGAGGAGATCGCGCGCATCGTCGGCTACGACCGGATCGGCGCGGAGATGCCGACGATCGGCGAGCACGCGATCGACAGCAGCGTCTATGCGGACGAGCGCCGGATCGCGCACGCGCTCGCCGCGCTCGGCTATCGCGAGGCGATGACCTTCGCCTTGCAGCCCGCCGCCGTGCGCGAGCGTTACGAGCGCGCCGGCATCGCGCTGCCCGGGCCGGTCGTCGAGATCCGCAATCCGCTCTCGGAAGATCAGCGCTTCATGCGCTTCGCGCTGCTGCCGGGGCTGCTCGCCCTGGCCGCTCGCTTCGAAAGCGGCGCGCCGCAGCTGCGCTATTTCGAGCTCGGCCACGTTTTCACCGAGGCGGACGAGCTGCGCGAAAGCGCTGAAGCCGCCTGGCTGCTGGTCGTCCCGCGCGCGGAGGGCCCGTCCTGGCGCGACGACGGCTTCCTCGCCTTCAAGGGCGAGTCGCTGGCGCTGGTGCGAGCCCTCGCCGGGCGTGAGGCCGAAACGACGGCCGGAACGCTGGCGAGCCTGCACCCTGGCAAGACCGCGCAGCTCTCCCTCGACGGGAAGGCCGTGGCGACCATCGGCGCGGTCGATCCGCGCTTGGCCGCGGCGTACGAGTTGGAAGGCGCCGCCTACGCGGGCTTCCTGCGGCTCGCCGACCTTCCCGCCTACCGCGTCCCGCGCTACAAGGCCCCCTCGCGCTATCCGCCCGTCGCGCGCGACCTGGCGGTCGTGGTCGCACCCGAGGTCCCGGCGCGCGAAATCGAGCGGGCGGTCCGCTCCGGCGGCGACGGGGTCATCGCCGACGTGCAGGTTTTCGACGAATACCGCGGACCGCAGGTCGAGGGCGGGAAAAAGAGCATCGCGCTGCGCGTCGTGCTGCAGCGCGACGACGCGACCTTGACCGACGCCGAGGCCGACAAGCACGTCGCCGCGATCTTGGCGGTGCTG
Organism: Vulcanimicrobiota bacterium; assembly: GCA_963834485.1. Lineage (GTDB taxonomy): Bacteria > Vulcanimicrobiota > Vulcanimicrobiia > Vulcanimicrobiales > Vulcanimicrobiaceae > CAWICD01. The sequence goes on along the minus strand of CAWICD010000004.1, from coordinate 171,814 downwards.
CGCGAGCGCTACGGAGCGAAGCTGCGAGGATGAGCGGGGTCGCGTGGCCCGACGTCCTCTGCGGCGCGATTCTCGCCTTCGGGGCGCTCAAAGGCTTCAAGCGCGGGCTCGTCTCCGAACTGGCCGGCCTGATCGCGCTGGCGGTGGCGCTGATCGCGGCCTGGCTCTATCCGGGCGTGTGGGACGGCGCCGTGGCAGGTTGGACTCACGGCGCGAAGGGGCCGGCGCACGTCATCGGCATGGTGCTCTACGCCGGCACCGCCTATGCTGCCATGCTCGTTTTGGCAAGCCTTCTCAATCGAGCCGCCAAAATGCCGCTCGTCAACGTCGGAAACGCGCTGCTCGGCGCGGCCGTCGGCTTGACGAAGTCCGCCGTCTTCGTCTGGGCGGTCGTTTACGTCGCGCTCTTCTTTCCGCTCTCGCAGGACCTGCGCGACGCGCTGCACGGCTCGCGCGTCGTCGCCATCCTCGAAGCGGGGAACCCGCAGATCGACGGCGCGCTGCGGGCCTCGCTGCCGTCCTTCGTCCAACCGTACGCGGCGCCGCTCTTCAGCCGGCACCGCGTCTGATCTCAGCCGGTCGTCGCGAACGCGTCGCTGAGCGACTCGCGCGCGGCGCGCAAGCCCGCTTCGGGGACCGCTTCGAAACTGCGGGCGCGTAGGACGGTGTCGAGCGCCTCGAGCGCGTCGAGGAGATCGGCGGCGGAGATATCCCCCATCGTGCCGATGCGCAGGATCTTGCCTTTGAGCTCGGCTTGGCCGCCGCCGATCGTGATGCCGTGCTCGTCGTGCAGCGACTTGCGGATCGAGGCCGCGTCCTGGCGCTCGGGGATCTTGAGCGCGACGACCGTACACGAGTGCGCGCCCGGCTTGGAGAAGACCGCGATGCCCGAGGCTTTGGCGAAGGCGCGGATCGCTTCGGCATAGCAGGCGTGACGCGCCCAAACGCGCGGCGCGCCTTCGGCGTGGTAGCGTTCGATGGCGACGTCGAGCGCGAACAGGATCGAAAGCGGCGGCGTCCACGGCGTCTGGCCCTGCTTGGCGAACTCGCGCGCTTTGGCCAGGTCCAGATAGAAGCGCGGCGCGGTCGCCTGCGCGATGCGCTCCCAGGCCCGCGCGCTCACGGCGACCATGGCGGCGCCCGGCGGGACGCCGAGCGCCTTTTGCGAGGCCGCCGCAACGATGTCGTAACCCCACTCGTCCATGCGGAACTCGGAGGCCCCCAGGCCGCTGACCGAATCGACGATCGTCGTCGCCGGATGCGTGCCGATCGCGCGGGCGAGGGCGGCCATGTCGTTCTGCACGCCCGTCGAAGTCTCGTTGTGCGTCAGCAGGATCCCCGCGATCTCGTGCGCCTCGTCTGCCGCCAGACGCGCCGCCAGCAGGGCCGGATCGACCGCGCTGCCCAGCGGCGTGTCGAGGATCTCGACGTCGAGGCCGAAGGTCTTGGCGATGTTCGCAAGGCGCTTGCCGAAGACGCCGACCGGGCACGAAAGCACCTTCTGACCCGGCGAAAACGAACTCGAGACGGCGGCCTCGAGGCCGCTGGTGCCTGAGCCTCCGAGCAAGACGACCTCGGCCGTCGTCCCGAAGATCGGCTGCAAACCACGCACGATGCGCGCCTGGAGCGCGGCGAATTCGGGGCCGCGGTGATCGATCATCGGCGTCGCCATGGCCGCCAGAACGGGCTCGGCGACCGTCACCGGGCCGGGGATGAACAGGAGGTGCTTCCGCATGTGCCCGATTGTAAGCGGGCACGGACCCCCGCGGCAAGCACCAAGCACGTTTCGGACCCGTTCGCGTCGAAGCGCTCTGCATGGAAGCTTACGAGGAGGTCAGGCTCACGGCGCTGTGCTCCAGCGGCGGTTGCGCGGCCAAGGTCGGCGCGGTCGACCTGGCGCAAGTCCTGCGCCACGTGCCGCAATCGAGCGACCCGCGCGTGCTGGTCGGCTTTGCTACCAGCGACGACGCCGGCGTCTTCGCGCTGAGCGAGGAGCTTGCCATCGTGCAGACGGTCGACTTTTTCACGCCGATCGTCAACGATCCGTATGACTTCGGTCGAATCGCGGCCGCCAACGCGATCTCGGACATCTACGCAATGGGCGCGACGCCGCTGACCGCGCTCAACATCGCGACCTATCCGATCGACGACTACGGCCCCGAGATGCTCACCAAGATCCTCGCCGGCGGCGCGGCGGTCGCGCGCGAAGCCGGCGTCTCGATCCTGGGAGGGCATACGGTCAAAGACGACGAGCCGAAGTACGGCCTCGCCGTCACCGGCACGGTCCACCCGCAGAAGATCGTCACCAACGCGAAGGCGAAGCCCGGCGACCGTTTGGTCCTCACCAAGGCGCTCGGCACCGGCATCCTCGCCTCAGCCCTGAAGAAGGGCTCGATCTCCGACGCGGAGATGGCGCCGGCGATCGCCTCGATGACGACCCTCAACGCGGCGGCCTCCCAGGCGATGCTCGAAGCCGGCGCGCACGCCGCGACCGACGTGACCGGCTACGGATTGCTCGGACACGCCAACGAGATCGCGCGCGCCAGCGGCGTGCGCCTGCGCCTCGATTCGAAAGCCGTCCCGGTCCTGGGGCTCGTGCGCGACATGGTCGCCGTGGGGATCGCCTCGAGCGGGACCCGCAACAACCTGCGCGAGCACGCCTCGTTCACGACCTACGCCGAAGACGTCTCGCCGGAGACGCGGCTCATCCTCAGCGACGCGCAGACTTCGGGCGGCCTGCTGATCGCCGTTCCGCCGGGGACGCTCGCGCAGCTCGTGACGGCGCTGCGCAAAGCCGGTTCGGTCGCCGCCGAGATCGGCGCCGTCGAGGCCGGCAGCGGCATCTTCGTGCGCTGACTCAGGCGTTCGCCGCGCGCTTCGGTGAGGTCATCATGAGCGCGACGCCGGCCAGAATCACGGCCGCGCCGAGCAGCATGTTCCAGTCCAGGCGCTCGTGCAGCAGGCCGACGCCCACGCACAGCGAGACGACGGGGTTCACGTAGGAATACGTCGAGGCCAGCGTCGTGGGCACGTGGCGCATCAGCCACAGGTACGCGCTGAAGCCGACGATGCTGCCGAAGAAGATCAGATAGACGAGGCCCCAGATCGCGCCGGGCGCGAACGAGTCCGCGCCGAGCGGCGCGCGCGAGAGCAGCGCGAAGGCGTAGAGCATGGCGGCGGCGGCAAGCATCTGCATGCCGCTCATCTGCACGTAGTCGGTCCTCGTGAAGCGGCGCTGGATGACCGAGCCGAGGGCCCACGCCATCGAGGAGAAGACGCCCAGAACGGTCGGCAGCAGCGGCAGATCCTGCGCGCCGCTGGGCGAGTAGAGATAGATCATCCCCGCCAAGCCGAGCAGCAATCCCGCCGTCGCCGGCAAGCTCAAGCGTTCGCCGTACATGAAGAAGCCCAGGATCGCCATCCACATCGGCGAGAGCGCGAAGAATAGCGAGCCGATGCCGCTCGGAATGTACTGCAAGCACCAGGCGAAGACGCTGTTGCCCAGGACGAGCAGGATGAACCCCGTGAGCGCAGCCGCGAGCCAGTCGCCCTTGCGCGGCAGCGGGGCGCCGCGCGCGCGGCTGTAGATCCAGAGCAAGCCGCCTGCGACGGAGAAGCGGATCGCCGCCATCCACCACGGCGAGAGCGTCGCGACGGCGACCCGCATGGCCGGCGCGGTCGAACCCCACAAAACGTAGACCGCCGCCAGCGCCAGCGCGACGGAAAGCGGTCGCGGCACCCTTGCGGATGCCGCGACCCGGCTACAGTCCGAGACGGCCCCCAACTCGCGCCTGCCCCTCTAGCGCTTGCGCGTCGAGACCGCCGTGCGCGTGCGCCCGTTGGTCCGCTTGCGCTCGCCGTTCGCCGCGGGGCGCTTGATCGCGCGGCGCATGGGCACGACGACCCCGGCTGCCTGCGGCTCGTCGTGGCCGAGGGTCACCGGCGTCACGACCCTCTTGCCGAAGGCTTGCTCGAAGACTTCCGAGATCTCTTCGACCGGCACGAACGTCATCGTGTCGCGCACTTCCTTGGGCACGTCGTCGAGGTCGACTTCGTTGCGCTTGGGCAGCACGATCTTCGAGATGCCGGCGCGCTTCGCGCCCAAGACCTTCTCCTTGAGACCCCCGATCGGCAAGATTTGACCCGTCAGCGTGATTTCGCCCGTCATCGCGAGGTTCGAATCGACCTTCGTGTTCGTCAGGAACGAGGCGAGCGCGGTCGCCAGCGCGATCCCCGCCGAAGGCCCGTCCTTCGGAACGGCTCCGGCCGGCACGTGCACATGCACGTCGTGCTTGTTGAAGTAGTCCTCCGGAAGCCCGAGCTCGTTCGAGCGCGAGCGGAGGAACGAGATCGCGGCCTGAGCGCTCTCCTTCATCACCTCGCCGAGCTGGCCGGTCAGCCCGAGCTTGCCGGTGCCCGGCATGACCGTGACTTCGATGAACATGATGTCGCCGCCGACCGGCGTCCAAGCTAGGCCCGTCGCGACGCCGACCGTCGCCGTCCGTTTCTTGACCTCGTTGAAGAAACGCGGCTTGGAGAGATACTCCTGGACGTTTTCCGGTTTGACGCGCGCTTTGAAGCGGGCGTCCTCGGCGATCTTGCGCGCGATCTTGCGGAAGATCGTGCCGATCTCCCGCTCGAGGTTGCGCACGCCGGCCTCGCGCGTGTAGTCGTTGATCACCGCGCGGATCGCCGCGTCGTTGATCTGGGCCTGCGAATCGCGCAGACCGTTGGCCTCGCGCTGCTTCTTGAGCAGGTAGCGCTTGGCGATCTGCAGCTTCTCGAACTCGGTGTAGCCCGAGAGGTTGATGATCTCCATGCGGTCGCGCAGCGGCGGGCTGATCGTATCGAGGTTGTTCGCCGTGCAGATGAAGAGCACCGACGAGAGGTCGAAGGGCAGGTCGAGGTAGTGGTCGCGGAACGTGTTGTTCTGGGCCGGGTCGAGCACCTCGAGCAGCGCCGACTGCGGATCGCCGCGATAGTCGGAGCCGACTTTGTCGATCTCGTCGATCATCATGACCGGGTTCCTCGTCCCCGCGTCGCGCAGGGCGCGCACGATCGTCCCCGGCATGGCGCCGATGTAGGTGCGCCGGTGGCCGCGAATCTCGGCCTCGTCGCGCACGCCGCCGACGGAGAGCCGCACGAATTTCCGCCCCATCGCGCGGGCGATCGAGTGCCCGAGCGACGTCTTGCCCACGCCGGGCGGACCGACGAAGCACAGGATCGGGCCGGTCAGCTTCTTCTTGAGCTTGCCGACGGCCAAGTACTCGATGATACGGTCCTTGACTTTTTCGAGGTCGTAGTGGTCCTCGTCGAGGATCTCGCGCGCCTTAACGATGTCGATCGAGTCCGGCGTCGTCTTGCCCCAAGGCAGTTGGACGAGCCAGTCGAGGTAGGTGCGGATGACCGAGTACTCGGGCGAGGCCTGCGGGACTTTGGAGAGGCGGTCGAGCTCGCGGTCGGCGGCCTTCTTGACCTCCTCCGGCATCTCGGCCTCGTCGATCTTCTTGCGCAGCTCGTTCGTCTCGGCTTGCTGCGGATCGGTCTCGCCGAGCTCTTCTTGGATCGCTCGCAGCTGCTGGCGGAGGTAGAACTCGCGCTGGTTCTTCTCCATCTCGCGCTGGATGTCGCTTTGGATCTTGTGCCCGAGCTCGACGACCTCGAGCTCCTTGGTCAGGAGCATCGTGAGCCTGCGCATCCGCCGCTCGGTGTTGCGCTCTTCGAGCAGCGCCTGCCGGTCGGCCGTGTCGAGCCGCATCGAGCTCGCGACGAAATAGGTCAGGAGATTGGAGTCGCTGATGTTGTTGACTTCCATCTCCATCTCGCGCGGCGCTTGCGGCAGATAGCCGAGCAGCTTCGAGAAGAGGCTGACCAGGTTGCGATGCATCGCCACGAGTTCTTCGGACGGTCTGGTAACGTCGGGGAGCTCGGTGAACGTCCCGGCCAGATAGGGCTCGGTCCGCGTGAAGGCGTCGATGCGGAAGACGGAGGTGCCTCCGACGATGCAGCGGATCGTGCCGTCGGGCACTTTGATCATGCGCTGGATCGTGCCGATCGTCCCGATCCGGTGCACGTCGTCGGGAGTGGGATCCTCGGTGTCTTTGTCCCTGAGCGCGACGAGACCGATCGGCCGGCCGTCGCGGAGCGCCTCTTCGACCAGCGCGATCCCCGGCTTCTTGACGACGGCGAGCGGAATGACGGTGTTGGGGAACAACACCGCGTCCTGCAGCGGCAGGATGCCGAGCGCTTCGCTCTTGTTTTTCGCAGGGGCGGGCATCAGACGGGGACCCTTCTCACGGTCATGCGAATCTCGGTTCGGTGCGTCGGGAGGTTCCCTTCTGCCGAGACCGGCAGAAGGATCGTCAACAGCCCGTCCCGATAGGACGCGGTGGCGTGGTCGTACGCGATCGCCACCGGCAGGTGAATTTTCTTGGCGAAATCGCCGTATTCGATTTCCTTCATGAGAACCGAGCCGCGGTTGTCGCGCTCGAGGTCGTGACGCCGTCCCAGGATGTACAGCCGCCGCTCTTCGACCATCACGCGCAGCTCGGCCGGCTCCGCACCGGCGATCTCCACGTTGACGACGATCGAACCGCCGTCGCCGCTGAGATAGACGTCGGCGTTCGGTTCGAAACGGCCGGGTCTCGCTCGGCGAGCCAGATCCGCGAAGATCGCATCGAACTCGGTGAAGAACTCTTCGCTCATTTTAGCACTCTCTGGGACACACTGCTAGCCACCAGGGTTGCTCTCCCGGCTGTCGCGTCCCTTTCCCGCGGACCTGGCCGGAAAAGTCCGCGCCGCGCGGCCGCGCTCCCTTTCTCGTTCTGAATGTACGCAAGGGAGCGGCAGCTCTCTGCAAAAGCGACGTGCCTTGGCCATGCACTCAGCCCTGATCGCCCTCGCCGTAGGCCTGCCGTCCGCGCTCGTGGCGGCAGGGTTCCTTTCGCGTTTCGCCCTTGCGAAAAAGAGCCGCTCCGCGCTGCTCGCGCCCTCGCATCCGCCCGTGGTTTGGGAGAGCGAGGCCTACCTTTCGATGCCGGAGGTCAGCAAGGAGCTGCGCGAGCTGTGGAGCGCCGCGCGGGCGTCGGCCGGCGGCGAGCCGGTCGACTCGTCGGCGATCCTGGATGCGATCGCCGGCGACCGGCGCTTCGTCGCCTGCCGCCGGCTGCTCGAGAGCTCCGCGCGCGACGGCTTCTCGGCGATGCTGCGCGAGGCGGCGCCGCTGCGCGGCTCCCACGTCAGCCGCGACTCGTGGACCGAGATGACGCCCCACACCGCCGCAACGCTCGAGCTCGCGATCGAGATCGCGCACCGGCGCGGAACCCCCGCGACCAGCGCCGACGTGCTCGACGGGCTCGCCGTCGTCCCCGGCTCGCTCGCCCACACCATTCTGAGCCGGCTCCGCTACGTGCCCTGCGAGGCGGCACACGAGGCTTGGCATCGCCTGGAGCGCGGCGAGAAGCTCTTCTGGCAGCAATGCTACGAGCGCACGCTCGACCGCTTTGAAGCGCACTCGGCGACGATCGCCGCCGGACTTCGCTCGACGCGCGAAAGCGCGTCGCTTCGCTCGAGCGCGTCGCCGTCGACGCGATAACCGGATCGGCTAGAAGCCGGCCGAACCGCCGAGCAGCGTAGCCGCCAAGGCGTGCCCTTCGCTGACGTGGACGCGCCGGCGCAAGACCAGGCGGCGCTGCCCGTCGATCGTCACGTCGACCGGCGCCAGTCCGCGTCCGGCACAGAGGCGAGCCCAATCGCCGGTAACGACGCCGGGCTCGATGCGGAGCGGATCGTCGGGATCCGATTGAACGAAAACGACCTGGCCTCTCGCCAGCTGACCGGATTCCAAAGCGATCACGCTCCGCGGACCTCCTGCAGCAAGGTTATCGGATTCCCTCCGCCGGCTCATTAGCCACGGATGAAGAACGGACTACTGCTGTTGTTGCTGCTGCTGCGCCGTCTGGAGCAGGTCCATCCCCACGTTGACCGACATCTCGCTGTGGCCCGACCCCCGGTAGACGCCGCGAACCGGGGAGACGTCACGGTAGTCCCGCCCGATGGCGATCCGGACGAAGTGATCGTTGACGATCAGGTCGTTGGTCGGGTCGAACCCGACCCAGCCGTACGGCGGAAGGTAAGCTTCGCACCAGCCGTGCGAGGCCTCGGCGCCCAGCACGTTGCTCGTGCTGTTCCCGCGGAAGAGGTAGCCGCTCACGTAGCGGGCCGGAACGCCGGCGCTGCGCAGCACGGCGATCATGACGTGCGCGAAATCCTGGCACACTCCGGCTCGCGCAGCCAGCGCCTCGCGCACGGTCGAGCGGACGTTGGTGGCGCTCGTGTCGTAAGCGAACCGGCTCTTGATGTGCCGCGAGACGCTATGGCACCACTCGCCGATCCGCTCGCCCGGCGACTCGAGCTCGCCCCAGAAGGCGGCGAGTTCCGGCGTGAACTGGACGTAGGCGCTCTCGTGCAGGAAATCCCACAGCGACTCGACCTCCCGGTCGGCCTCGAGCCGGGAACGCGTCGCTTCGACCGGTTCGGGCGGATCGGCCGGGAGCAGCGTCACCACGTGCGATTGCGTGGTGATGGAGAGCGCGCCGTGCGAGGCCAGCACAGCGAAGTGCTGGACGTCGTTGCCGAAGCGGTCCACGTAGGAAGCGACGCGCGCGTCCGGCGAGACCCGCAGTTCGTACCTCGAGCAGAACTGCAGCGCGTCGCTGCGCGGCTGAAGGTGCATGACGGTGTAGCTCTCGTGCACCGAGTCCGGATAGACGTACGAAGTCCGATGCGCGATCGTGTACTCCACGGGCTATGCCTCGGCTTCCACGGGCGTCGCGGGAAGCCGCGGAAAATAGACTTCCTCGACGTCGTGCGAGAGCAATTCGAACTCTCCGCGAACGTTCGCGCCGAAGTTTCGCACGCCGCCCGCCAGGATCTCGTCGATCGAGGTATAGTCGAAGAGCGCGCGCATGCGCCCGAGCCGCCGCTCGGCGTCGTTGGTGAAAGTGGCTTCGGGACTCCCCGAGATCCGGTGCATGGCGGCGTCGATCTCGCGCGTGCAAAAGCGCAGCGAGCGCGGAAAATCCGGGGCGAGCGCGATGAACTCGACCGCGTCGGAGGCCTCGGGAGCGCGGTGCGAGGACTGCGCGAACGGCACGCTCGCGCAGCACATCTCCAAGAGCCGCTGCGATTCGTGCCAGGGCTCGTGCTCGACCTCGAGCGCTTCGAGGATGCGGGCCGTCATGTAGGCCCGCTCGACGAAGCGCCCGACCTGCAGAAAGTTCCAACCTTCACCGTGGCTCATCGTGGCGTCGCTCATCCCGCCGAAAGCCTGCATCCAGTCCCGCACCCGCCGCAAGAATTTGGACGGCCCCTCGCGCAAGACCGAGCGCACGTTCTGATCGCCGACGTAGAGGTAGATGACGTTGACGACCTCCCAGACCTCCATCGTGAGCTCGGAGCGGAGGCTGAGCGCGTTCGTCCGCGCGAAACGCACGGCCGAGACGATCGAGTTCGGGTTCTCCGGATCGAAAGCGCAGTGTTTGAAGACGTCGCTCGCCGCACGTCCGCTGGACGCGATCTTGGCGTCGGAACTGAAGCCGGCGCACTGCATCACGGAGCGCCACAGCCGTTCGGCGCGCACGTCGCGATGGCCGTACTGGTCCATGGCGCGCGTATAGCTGACGTCGAGGACGCGCGCGATCGCCTCGGCGCGCTCGACGTTGCGCCCGAGCCAAAAGAACGATTCCGCGAGGCGGCTCAGCATGCTCCGCTCAGTCTCTCAGTCCTGAAGGACCCAAGTGTCCTTGCTCCCGCCGCCTTGCGAAGAATTGACGACGAGCGAACCCTCGCGCAGGGCCACGCGAGTCAGCGCCGCGGGCGGAACCGTCACCCGTTCGCCGTAGAGCGCGTACGGCCGCAGATCGACGCGGCGCGGCGTGATCCGCCCTTCGACGAACGTGGGCGACGACGAGAGCTCGACGATCGGCTGTGCGATGAAATCGCGCGGGTTGCTTTGGATCATGTCGTGGAACTTGTCGCGCTCTTCGGCTCCGGCGAAAGGTCCCATCAGCATGCCGTACCCACCCGAGGCGTTGGTGTTCTTGACGACGAGCTTGTCGAGGTTGCTCAGCACGTGCCGCCGCTCGAGCGCGTTGGTGCAGTCGTACGTCGGAACGTTGTTGAGGATCGGCTCCTCGCTCAAGTAGAAACGAATCATCTCGGGGACGAAGCGATAGATCGCTTTGTCGTCCGCGACGCCCGTGCCGATGGCGTTGGCAAGCGAAACGTTGCCGGCGCGGTAGGCGTTGACCAAGCCGGTGACGCCCAGCGACGAGTCGGAGACGAAATACAGCGGATCGAGATAGTCGTCGTCGACGCGGCGGTAGATCACGTCGACGCGTTCCAGGCCCCGAGTCGTTTTCAGGTAGACGACGTTGTCGACCACGATCAAATCGCGGCCTTCGACCAGCTCGACGCCCATGCGCCGCGCCAGGAGCGTGTGCTCGAAGTAGGCGGAGTTGTAGATGCCCGGGGTCAGCACCACGACGGTCGGCTGCGCCATTTCGCGCGGCGCGATGTAGCGGAGCACGTTGAGCAGGTGTGCCGGATAGTCGTCGACCGGCCGGACGGCATAGCCCCCGAAGATCGGTGGAAAAGCGCGTTTTAGGACGTCACGGTTCTCGAGGACGTACGAGATCCCGGACGGCGTGCGACAATTATCTTCGAGGACCAAGAACTCGCCGTTGACGTCGCGGATCAAGTCGATCCCCGAGACGTGAACGTAGACGTCTTGCGCGACCCGGAAGCCGACCATCTCGCGGCAGAAGTGCTTGGAGGAGTAGACCAGATCGCGCGGGATGCGCTTCTCGCGCAGGATTCGCTCTCCGCCCCGGTAGAGGTCGAGCAGGAAGGCGTTGAGAGCCCGGACGCGCTGCTGGATGCCGCGTTCTATCGGATCCCATTCCGCCGCCGTGATGAGGCGCGGAATGATGTCGAAGGGGAAAACTCGCTCGGTTCCGGCTTCGTCCGCGTACACGGTGAACGTGACGCCGCGCTGGAGGAGCGCCGAATTCGTAGCCGCGACCCTGGCCAGGATCTCCTCGCGCCCGACGCCGGCGAGCGTCCGCTCCAACGGGACGTAGTGCGCGCGCGGTTCCCCGTCGGGCGAGTACAGCTCGTCGTAATTGGAGCTCAGCTGATAGTCCGGCTGGAGTTCCAGCATGGTGGGGTCGGTTCGCGTGTGGGGCACGCTATCTCGTTAGCCAGGTGGTTAACGCGTCCTGGCTTGCCTAAGAGGGGCCGCTCTCCAGTTTAAGGAGCCCCTCGTACGCGCGTTGCGCGCCTGACCGGCTCGCGCGGGCCGGCTTGCGCGGCTCCTCCGCCGCTCCGTGCAGTAGGCCGACGCTCGGAGACGAAGCCGGGAGCAAAGTAACCGAATCGGGAGGGATTCCTCGCAGTGAGAATGTCGTTTGCACTTCGTTCGTTCGGGATGGGTTTCGTGGCCGGGCTCCGTTCCATGACGGCACCGGCCGTAGCGCTGGCCGCGACGGGCAGTCCCCTCGCGCTGCCGGCCGGGATACTGGCGGCAGGCGAGCTGTTTGCCGACAAGCTGCCGATCATGCCTTCCCGACTCGAGCAGCCGGGGCTGGCGGCGCGCGTGCTCTCCGGCGCGTACTGTGCCTTCGTGCTGGCCGACGCGTTCGACGGCGACATCGGCTGCGGTCTCTCCAACGGCGTCCTCGGCGCCCTTTCGGGAGCCTGGAGCGGTTATCACCTGCGGAAGAAGCTCGACGAGTCGACGCCCGTTCCCGACATCTTCTTGGGCTTGGCCGAAGACGCGGTCGCGCTCGGCGCGGCCTTCTTGCTGGCGCAACGGGAAGAAGTGCAAACGCAGCCGGAGAGCGCGAACGCGAGCGGCGCGCTTCCCGGCGATGCGAGCTGAAGCAGTCGGGCGCCGCTCGGCCGGACGTATTTCCGACGCTTGCTTGCGCACGTTCAGGAAGCGCTCGTCCGACTTAGCTCGCACTACCTGAAGACGAGATCAAAGAAGATTTCCGCTGGCCGATAGAACTTCATAAGGCGTTCACCGAAATGCCATAACTTGAGTACGTGACTCGCGGATACTTCATGACATGACCAGCGACAATTCGGCGGAACTCGACCGAAGGTTGAAAGCTCTCCTGGACGAGGGCGACTTCAACGTCAAGCCGGTCGGCTCTGCGATCTACGACGTTTCCTTCCGCGGCCAGCTTCGAGAGTGGACCGTCACCACGCGACTCACCGAGACGTGGATCCTGCTGCGGACGTACGTCATGCGTCTCCCTGAAAGCGCGCAGATCCGCACGACGCTGCTCCAGACCGCACTGGAGATCAACGGAGACTTACCGCTCGGTAAGCTGTCCATCGAGGGTGACAGTCTGTACCTTGACATCGAATATCGCACCGAACATCTCGACTCGAGCGTGCTCGGTAACCTGTTACGGCTCGTCGTGCAGGTCGGCGACGACGAGTATCCCAGGCTGTTCCGCATCGCCTCAGGCGACACCATGCTCAAAGCGCTGGAATCCTCTTTCCAGGTGCGCAAGCCCGCCTGAACGCTGCGTCTCCCTGCATCGGTCTCGTGCCGCGCGCTGGTCGTCGATTCGCGAGCGCGGCACTCTTTTAGAGAGACCTCACGCTCCTCCGACTGCGCGCGTCCGCCGGCGGCCGCTTCTGCGATTTCTGTAGCAGCGGCTGCTGCGCAGCGATCCGGCGCCCCACTTCAGCAGACGGTCGGAGCCGAGACGCGATACGACGTTCCCCCGTGATCGTGCCGCACGCCCTCGCCGAGCACCCTGGCCGCGTGCCGTTCGGACCCGCAGACGACGCGCCGCTCCTCGGCGTTGTCGTAGTGCGGATCGCGGTGCCGCGTGCCGCGCTCGCGCACGGACGCTCGAACGGTCGCGTGATCGAGTTCGTGTCCGAGGCCGAGCGCCGGCGACTGTTTGCCGCCGTCCGTCGTCCGGAGCGCGCTGAACGGGTCCCAGTTGACCGTATCCGTGCCCGGGTCGAAGGAATCGTCGTCGTGATGATTGACGCGAAGATGGATCGTGCGGCCGGCGCGTTCGGCGCACTCGAAGATCTCGCGCATGCGCGGGTCGGCGCAGAGGTAACGCTCCGCGGCCGCAAAGACGCCGCACGCCGAGCGCGGCACGTCCAGGATCTCGAGCGCGGCGCCGCCGCTCCAGGGCGGCGCGGTCCGGCACGCAGTCGCCGGCACGGGAAACAGGATCGCCATCGGCAGTCACTCCGCTTCGAACGGACATCTGCCGATCCATCACTCCCTGCGCCGCGGCCGCAAGCGGTTCCGGTTCGACTCCTACGGCGCGGCCGCGCACTCCGGTCGAATCTCCGCCCGGGAGCGCTCCGCCCGTGCGGGCGGCGCGCCGGCGCCCGCACGGACCTCCATAATTCTATTCCGGCGAATCCTGCGACCGCATTTAGTGCGACGGAAGTCGCACGATCGATTCGCTTCCGCTGCGGAATCGCCCGTCCAGGCCGCCTCGCGCAGTCTTCGAAACGAGGAAGCCTTTCGGGCTGCCGGCCGTTAGCTGTTTGCTGTTGCGATTCGCGCCGGTTTTTATTCGCATCTTACACAGTACATGTGGATAGCAAGAAACCGAACACAAGCCGTAAACTTTGGCGCAGCACCTAAAATGTTTCATGTGTTAAAGATGCTTTACGATCCGAACGACTGACCGCACGCGAAAAGGGTCCTGCTTGCGCAGGACCCTTCTTGGTACCTATGAGCGATCGATGATCCCGGCGAGCCGAGATTACATCATGTCGTAGCCGCCGCCCATCCCGTTCATGCCGCCGCCCGGAGGCCCGTCCTTCTTGGGCTCCGGCTTATCGGCGATCAGCGTCTCGGTCGTCAGAATGAGCGCCCCGATCGAGGCCGCGTTCTGAAGGGCCGAGCGCGTGACCTTGAACGGCTCCACGATGCCGGCCGTGAACATGTTCACGAGGTCGCCGCTCATCGCGTCGAAGCCCTCGCCGGCCTTCGCCGCCCGAACCCGCTGCACTTCGACCGAGCCTTCGTATCCGGCGTTTTCGGCGATCTGGCGCAGCGGCTCTTCGAGAGCGCGGCGGATGATGTCCCAGCCGATCTTCTCGTCGTGCGCGCCGGCCGTGCCGTCGGTGGCCTTCTTGATGTGCTCGTCGAGGGCTTTCTGGGCGTGGATCAGCGAGCTGCCGCCGCCCGGGATCATGCCTTCCTGAACGGCCGCGCGGGTCGCCGAAAGCGCATCCTCGATGCGGTGCTTCTTCTCCTTGAGCTCCGTCTCGGTCGCCGCGCCGACCTGAATGACGGCGACGCCGCCGGAGAGCTTGGCCAAACGCTCCTGGAGCTTCTCGCGGTCGAAGTCCGAATCGGTCTCTTCGATCTGGCGCTTGATCTGTTCGATGCGGCCCTTGATCGCGTCGTCCTTGCCGCGGCCGTCGACGATCGTGGTCTCTTCCTTGGTGACTTTGACCGTCTTGGCCTGACCGAGCAAGTCGGGCGTGACCTTGTCGAGCTTGAGCCCGAGCTCTTCGCTGATGACCGTCGCGCCGGTGAGGGTCGCGATGTCCTTGAGCATCTCTTTGCGGCGGTCGCCGAAGCCCGGCGCCTTGACCGCGACCGTGGTGAACGTGCCGCGCAGCTTGTTGACGACCAGCGTCGCCAGCGCCTCGCCCTCGACGTCTTCGGCGATGATGAGCAGCGGCTTCTGGACCTGCACGATCTTCTCGAGCAGCGGCAGGATGTCAGCGATCGCCGAGATCTTGCGCTCGGTCACCAGGATGAACGGATCGGCCAGGACCGCTTCCATCCGCTCGGAGTCGGTGACCATGTACGGCGAGATGTAGCCCTTGTCGAACTGCATGCCGTCCTTCGTCTCGACCTCGGTCTTCATCGTCTTCGATTCCTCGACCGTGATCACGCCGTCCTTACCGACGGCCTGCATCGCCTCGCTGATGAGCTTGCCGATCTCCGGGTCGTTGGCCGAGATCGACGCGACCTGCGCGATCTTCTCCGGCGTGTCGACCTTCTGGACCAGCTTCTCCATCTCGGAGACGGTCAGCTCGACCGCGTGCTCGATGCCCTTCTTGATGAGGAGCGGGTTCGAGCCGGCCGTGACGTTGCGCAGGCCCTCGCGGATGATCGCCTGGGCGAGCACCGTCGCGGTGGTCGTGCCGTCGCCGGCGATGTCGTTGGTCTTGGACGCGACTTCCTTGACGAGCTGCGCGCCCATGTTTTCGAACGTGTTGGGAAGCTCGATCTCCTTCGCGATCGTGACACCGTCGTTGGTGATCGTCGGCGAACCGAACTTTTTGTCGAGCACGACGTTACGGCCCTTGGGGCCGAGGGTCACCTTGACGGCGTCGGCGAGGATGTTGGCGCCGCGTTCGAGCGCGCGGCGCGCGGACTCGTCAAATACGAGTTCTTTTGCTGCCATGTCTTCTTACCTAAACTCCTGCAGGAACTTTTTCATCGGTGAAGACGGCGAGCACGTCCTTTTCCGAGATGATGAGGTACTCTTTGCCGTCGATTTTGACTTCGCTCCCCGAATACTTCGAATAGATGATTCGGTCGCCGACCTTCACATCCAACGGAAGTTTGGTGCCGCTGTCGAGCGTGCGGCCGGAACCGACCGCCAGCACCTTGCCCTCCTGGGGCTTTTCCTTGGCGGTGTCGGGCAGGAAAACGCCGCCTGACGTTTTGTCGGACTGCTCGACGTGTTCGACGACCAACCGATCGCCCAAGGGCCTAAGATTCACGTATCAGACCTCCACGGATCTCACTGGAAGAGTGGCGTTAGCACTCGTGGCAGATGTCTGCCAGCGTCGAAATACTAGCAGACTCCCCAGGAGAGTGCAAGTGGCAGGGCGGCCGCCGGCCTTCGGACGAGCCTAGGCTCACCCGTCAGTGCAGGATCGACTGCCGCAGCGGCTCGATGACGTAGCGAGCGATCGCCTGCAGCGGCGCGTCGGGCTCGCCTACGTGGACGAACTTCAAAAGCGCGTAGGCGACGAACAGGACGGAAGTGACGGCGCAGAACTGCCGCGTGGCGGAGTCGGTCTCCTCGCGGAACAGCGGTGCGAGGAAGGCGACCATGGCGGCGAGCATGAGCACGAAGGTGGCGGGCGCCTTGACCGCCTCGTTCCATATCGCGCCGGTCGGGATCGAGGTCACCGTTTCGATCAGCCCGTAGACGCCGGCAGCCGCCAGGTAGGCGGCGACCGCGACCGCCAGCATCCGGAAAGCGCCGACAAGCGGTGCATGGCCGGGCCGGCGGGACGCACTCCACGGCGAATACGGCTGAGACATATCTCTTGTCATCGTCCGGACATGCCGGTTTCTTCGGCGGCGGGCAGTCGCGAGCCGCCGCCCGTCGAAAATGTGATCCGTGCCTCTTGGGACTTTCGGCGCAGTGAAGCGCCTCGCGAGCGGAGCGGGGGCGTGATCGCGGAGCTCGTCGTCGACCTCGACGCCTTGCGCGCCAACGCCGGCCGCCTCGCGAGCCTGGTTGCGCCTGCCCGCTACACCGCCGTTCTCAAAGCGAACGCCTACGGGCACGGCCTCGCCGCCGCCGGCCGCGCCCTGGCGGACCAGGCCGCCGGCTTCTGCGTCTACGGCGCCGGCGAGGCGCTCGCCCTGCGCGAGGCCGGGATCGAGAAGCCGGTCCTCGTCCTCGGACCGGTGGAGCCGGACGAGCTTCCGGCCCTCCACGCCGCCGGCGCCGCCTTGGCGCTCTGGAGCGAGGGCGCGTTTCTGGGCCAGCTCTGCGACGTCGCCGCGCGGCGGGGCGCGCCGTTCGCCGTGCACGCCAAGATCGACACCGGGGTCACGCGGCTCGGTTTGGACGCCGGGCGCGCCGCGCCGGCGCTGGCCCGCTACCTGACCCGCAGCGAGCTGGAACTGCGCGGCGTCTTCACCCACCTCGCGGCAGTCGAAGAGTTCGAGCTGGGCTTCACCCAGGAACAGCTGGCTCGTTTCGAGCACGCCTTGGCGCCGCTCGACGCCCTGCTGCGCGAACGGCGCGTGTGCCGCCACGCCGCGGCCTCGGCTGCAGCGATGCTGTTCCCGGCGCTGCGCCTCGATGCGGTCCGGGCCGGAATCGCAACCTACGGCATCTGGCCCTCGGCGCAGACGCGCGAGGCCGTCGCGCCGGGCCTCCGGCTCGTGCCCGCGCTGAGCTGGCACACGAAGCTGGTCGTCGTGCGCGAGGTCGAGGCGGGACGATCGGTCGGCTACGGCTGCACGTTCCACACGGCGCGACCCTCGCGCATCGGCCTCCTCCCGATCGGCTACGCCGAAGGGATCCCGCGCGCGCTCTCCGGCTCCGGCATGGTCCTCGTGCGCGGCCGGCGCGCTCCGCTCGTGGGTCGCGTCTGCATGAACATGGCCTTCGTCGACGTCACCGGCGTCCCCGAGGCCCGGCCGGGCGACCGCGTGACCCTGCTCGGCCGCGACGGCGAGGAGCGTATCGACGCCAACGAGCTCGGCGCGTGGGCCGGCACGATCGGCTACGAGATCGTAGCCCGCCTCCCCGAATCGATCCCCCGCCGTTATCTCGAGAGCGCTTCGATCGCCTCGCCCAAGTCGAGCGTTCCTTCGTAGAGCGCGCGGCCGACGATCGCGGCGTCGACGTTCTCCGGCGTGCCGGCGGCGAGCGCGCGCAGGTCGTCGAGGGTCTTCGCGCCGCCGCTCGCGGTCACGCGCAGCGGCCCGAGCGAGGCGACGTGGGCCAGAGCCGCGACGTCGTAGCCCGTGCCCGCGCCGTCGCGGCCGATCTCCGTGTAGACGACGCGCTCGATCCCCCAGCCCGCGAGCTCGCGAACGAAGGCGTCGCGGTCGAGCCCGCCGGCCTCCTGCCAGCCGCGGATCGCGACCTCCCTGCCGCGGGCGTCGACGCCGGCGACGATCCGGCTCCCGTGCGTCGCGGCGATCGCGCGCGCCTCGTCGCGTTTTTCGACGAGCAGCGTCCCGAGCACGACGTAGGAGGCGCCGGCCGCGAAGCGGGCGCGGACGTCCTCGGCGCCGCGCACGCCGCCGCCGGTCTGCACTGCGACGCCGGCCGCGCCGCAGATCGAGCGGAGCGCCGCGAGATTTTCGCCGGTCCCGAAGGCGCCGTCGAGATCGACGACGTGCAGGCGCTGCGCTCCGGCCGCGACGAACCGCCGCGCTCGCGCCACGGGATCGTCGTCGTAGCGCGTCTCGCGAGCCGGATCGCCGTAGAGCAGCCGCACGCAGCGTCCGCCGCGCAGGTCGATCGCCGGAACGACCGTCAGCCGGCGCGGGGAACTCACCCGCGCGCGATCGCCAGGAAGTTGTCGAGCAGTTTCGCGCCGGTCGACTGGCTCTTCTCGGGATGGAACTGCGTGGCCATCACGTTGTCGCGCGCGACGATCGCGGCGAAGCGCTCCCCATGCGTCGCCGCCGCCAGCGTGTCGTCGCCCACTTCGGCGCAGTAGCTGTGCAGAAAATAGACGAACTCGTGCGGTCCCAGGCCGCGCACGAAGGGGTGCTCGCGAAGCAGCTCGAGCTCGTTCCAGCCCATGTGCGGGACGCGCGGCGCCGCTCTGAAGCGCCGCACCGTCCCGGGGAGGAGCCCGAGGCCCGGGAAGAGGCCGTGCTCGTCGCTTTGCTCGTAAAGGATCTGCATGCCGACGCAGATGCCCAAGAAGGGCGTTCCGCGCGCGACGACCTCGCGCACCGCCCGGTCGAGTCCCCGCTCGCGCAGCGCGTCCATCGTCGCTCCGAAGGCGCCGTCGCCGGGCAGAATCGCCGCCGGCGCGTGGACGACCACGTCGGGGTCGGCGGTCAGCTCGTAGGCGGCGCCGCGCCGCTCGAGCGCAGAGAGCAGCGAACCCAAGTTGCCGCCGCCGAAGTCGACGACCGCCAGCGGACTGGTGCCTATTCCAGCAGTCCTTTCGTCGAAGGCACGGTGGCGTCGCCGGTCAGCGCCTTGGCTTGCGCGAAGGCGCGCGCGAAGGCTTTGAACGAGGCCTCGCACAGGTGGTGCGAGTTCGTCCCGGCCAACTGCAGCAAGTGCAAGTTGAAGCGGCCGTTTTCGGAAACGCTGCGGAAGAAGTGCGGGATCAGCTCCGTCTTGAGGTCGCCCAGGTTCTCCGCGCCGAAGGTGACGGTGAAATTCGAGAAGGCGCGGCCGGAGAGATCGACGCTGCCCAGCACCAGCGCGTCGTCGAGCGGCACGGCCTGCGATCCGAAGCGCGCGATGCCGCGCTTGTCGCCCAGCGCCTCGTGCAGCGCGAGGCCGAGCGAGATTCCGACGTCCTCGACGAGATGGTGGCCGTCGAGCCCGTCGCCGGTCGCACGAAGCGAGAGCCCCAGGCCAGCGTGCTTGGCGAACGCTTCGAGCATGTGGTCGAGGAATGCGATGTCGGTCTCCACCTCGATCGTGCCGCCGTCGAGGTCGAGTGCCAAATCGACGGACGTCTCGCCCGTCGTGCGCACGACCGTCGCGCGCCGCCTTTCGCTCACCCTCGGCCTCCCTAGAACGCGGCCGCCGGCGAACCGTTCCCGTGGCCGCCCTCGCGACCGCGCTGATCGATCGGCACCCACGGCATGACCGGCGGACCGATGTACTTCGCCTGCGGACGGATCAGCCGGTTGTCGGCGAGCTGCTCGAGGACGTGCGCCGTCCAGCCCGCCATCCGCCCGCAGGCGAACATGCACGTGAACTCGTCGCCCGGGATGCCCAAGCTGTAGAGCGTCGGCGCCGTGTAGAACTCGACGTTGGCGTAGATCCGCTTCCCCGGTTTCTGCTCTTGCAGCACCGTATTGGCGGCGTCTTCCAGCGCGCGGGCGATCTCGTACCATTTGGGATCGGTCGCCTCGCCGAGGGCCTTGGCCATCGCGTCGAGATGCTGCGCGCGCGGATCGCGCACTTTGTACTCGCGGTGCCCCATGCCCATGATGCGCTCGCCCCGCGCGATCAGCTCGCGGACGTAGGTCTCGGCCCGTTCCGGCCGCCCGATCTCCAGCAGCATCTTCATCACTTTGCCCGGCGCTCCGCCGTGCAGGTCGCCTTCGAGCGTGGCGACGGCCGCCGTGACCGCGCAGTAGATGTCGGCCCGCGTCGAGGCCGTGACGCGCGCGGCGAACGTCGAAGCGTTATACGAATGGTCGCCGAGCAGCACGAGATACGTGTCGAGAGCGCGCTCCGCCTCGGGCAGCGGGATCTTGCCCGTGCGCATATAGAGGAAGTTGGCGGCGGTCGAGAGGTTGGGCAGCGGCTCGATCGCTTTGAGCCCGCGGCGGATCCGATCCCACGCGGCGACGATCGTCGGCGTCTTGGCGATCAAATGGATCGCCGTGCGCGGGTTGGAAGGGTGCGCGCCGTCTTCCATGTGCGGCGAAAAGAGCGCCAAGCCCGAGATCATCGTGCGCAGCACGTCCATCGGCCACGCTTCTCTGGGGGTCGCTTCCATCCAGTCGATGAGCGGCTGCGGCAGCATGCGGTTCGCCGCCAGACGGACGTTGAGATCTTCGAGCTGGTACTTGTTCGGCAACTGGCCGAACAAAAGCAAATAGCAGACTTCCTCGAACGTCGCGTTCGGCGCCAGATCGTGGATGTCGTATCCACGGAAGGTCAGCCGGCCTTCGAGGCCCTCCACATTGCTGAGGTCGGTCGCGCCGACCACGACGCCTTCGAGGCCGCGGTCGACGATCGTGCCGGTTGTAGCCATAGGCCTGCACCGTTCGGAAACTATATGCAGTTTCCATGCAGTCGCCGGGAAGCGGCGGTCACGAAGCCGCGGCCCGGCTTTTCTCCCCAAGGCCAACGGAGCGCACGCCGAACGCGTCGAGTTCCAAGACGGCGCGCACGTGACAGCCGCCCCCGGGGCGGCGGGTCGCGTTGAGGTCGACGGTCAGCGCCTTCACGATGAAGAGTCCCCGGCCGCTCTCCGAGAACGTGTCGGGCGCGGCGTGCGGGGTGAACGAGAAACCTCTCCCACGGTCCAGGATGCTGAGCACCGGGAGCGTGCCGCTCGTGTCGAGGGCGACGTCGACGGGTCCCGGCGCGTGGCGCACGACGTTGCCGACCAGCTCGGCGTACACCAGCTCGGCGTCGCGCACCTCGGTGTCGAGCGCTCCCCGAGCGGCGAGGGCGCTGCTCAGGGCTGCTTCGGTGCGACGAGCGGCTAAGCGGTCGCTCGAATCGAATTTCCAGTAATGGAGGGAGCCGTTCTCGGGCGACTGCTCGACGTACAGCGTCAGGATCGCGACGTCGTCCCGCACGCCGTCGTGCAGCACGGCACGCCGGATCGAGGCGGCGGGTGCGGCGTCGCGCACGTCGAGCCACGAAACGGCATTCCAGAGGCGTTCCTCGCCCTGCGCGATGTCGTGGGTCGACTCGGTCAGACCGTCGGTGTAGAGCACGACGAAGCTGCCGGGCGCAAGCGTGGCGACGTTCACTTCCGAATCGCCCTTGCGCCGGACGCCGAGCGGCATGCCGCTCGACTTCAGCTCGACGACGCTGTAATCCGGAAGGCGGATGAGCGGCGGCGGATGACCGGCCGAGGCGTAGCTGAGCAGCCGCGAGACGGGGTCGAAGATGCCGACGAACGCGGTCACCATGCGGTCCGGCGCGTCCTCGCGCAGCGTCCGGTCGGCGGCGTCGAGGATCGCCAGCGGGTCGGCGTGGATCTGCGCGGCGCCGCGAATCGCCTGGCGGACCGAGCTCATCGTCACCGCCGCGCCGAGCCCGCTGCCGGCGACGTCGCCGATCGAGAGCACGATGCGGCCGTCGACCAGACGGAGCGCGTCGTACCAGTCGCCGCCGATCGACGCCTCGCGGCGCCCGGCTTCGTAGACGGCTGAGAAGCGCACTCCCGGCACGGTGGGCAGCGACGAGGGCAGCGAGGCGACCTGGAACGCGTCGGCGACGCGGTTGGCGACTTCGAACTGACGCTCGAGCTCGCGCTGCGTGGCCTTCTGGACGTTGATGTCGGTGCACGTCCCGAACCAGCCTGCGACCTTCCCGCTCGCATCGCGCAAGGCCGTGGCGCGCGTGAGAAACCAGCGGTAGTCACCGTCACGGCCGCGCATGCGGAACTCGAGGTCGAAGACCGAACCGTCCTGCAGCGCTTTCTCCCAAGCCGCAGTCACCAGCTCGGCGTCGTCGGGATGAACGACCTGCAGGCGTCCTCCGGTGCAGAGCTCTTCGGCGCTCAGGCCGGTGTATTCGGTCCAAGCCGGGCTGTAGAATTCGCCCGACCCGTCGGGCTTCGTCCGCCAGACGAGGTGCGGAATCGCCTCCACGATCGCTGCGAGATCCCGCTCGCGGACCAGTTCGGCGACCCGGCGGTCGTGGATGTCCGTCGCACTGCCGATCCATTTCACGATGTGGCGTCCGTGCCCGAAGATGGGGACGACGCGTCCCAAGAACCAGCGGTAGGCGCCGTCGCCGGCACCGTCCGGCTTGGCGCGAAACTCGATCTCGAAGGGCTCGCGGCGCTCGAGCGCGGCGCGGAACGACGCGGTGAAGCGCGCGGCGTCGGCGGGCGAGACGACGCGCGACACGCTCTCGAGCGTGCCGGCGACGGCGGAGGGCAGGCGCGAATACTCGAGCCAGCGCGCGTTGACGTAATCGATCGGCCCGTTCGCGCGCTGCGTCCACACGAAGTGCGGAAGATGTTCGGCCAATTCGCGAAAGCGCTCTTCGCTTGCGGTCACCAGGCGCCGTTCGGCTTCGCTGCGATACGTTCGTTCGAGCAGACCGTCGTAGCGATCGACGACGATGAGGACGGTCAGGAAGATCGTCGTGCAGAGCAGCGCCTCGACCGCCGCCCCGGCGTGGATGACCGGATGGAGCAAGCGGTAATCGAAGGCGGAGAGCAGCGGCGCGGTGACCAGAGCTGCCGCGATCCCCACGGCGCGCCCGCAGGCGCGCATCACGTAGAGCAGCGGGATGAGCTGCGCGTAGATGAGCTTCTCCCCCGGCAGGACGCACTCGAGAGCGAAGATCGCCAGGAACAGCCCGAGCGCGAACATCAACCGTTCGGAACGCGTCGGCGGGGTCCCGTGGAGAGAGTTGGGAGTACCCATCCCCGGGGATATCGGCGGGCCGCTTCCTGGCAAGGCTGCAGGCGCGCGCCATAACGGGCAAAGTGTGCGCGGCGCTACTCTTGCCGCGGCGGCGGCGCTAAAGGGCCAGGGAGCGGACCGGCTCTTCGCCGCGAGCCACGGCTGCCTTGATAAGCCGATCGACCAAGACGTCGTACGGAATGCCGGCCGCCGCGCACTCTTCGGGGAGCAGGCTCGTCGACGTCATTCCCGGCAAGGCGTTGGTCTCCAGCACGTACGGGCGCCCTTCCTTCGTCACGATGACGTCGGTGCGCGAGTAATCGCGCAGGCCCAGAAGCCGGTGCGCCGAGAGCGCGAGCATCTGCAGGCGGTGCGCGAGATCGTCGTCGATCCGCGCGGGCACTTCGTGGCGGCTCGCGCCGGGACGGTACTTGGCCTCGTACGTGTAGAACTCCTGACCCTGCGGCAGAATCTCGATGACCGGCAGCGCCTCTTCGAACAGGACGCCGCACGAGAACTCGCGGCCTTCCACGAACTCCTCGGCCATGATCGTCGCGCGGCGCGCGGCGTTGGCGATCATCGCCCTGGACCACTCCTCGTGCGTGCGCACGATCGTGACGCCCGCGCTCGAGCCTTCGTTGCGCGGTTTGACGACGAGCGGAAGATTGAGCGAACCCGGCAAGAGCGGCAACGTTCCGCCTTCGAAATCGAAGGTGTCCCAAGCCGGCGTCGGCAGGCCTTCGGCCGAGAGCAGCTTTTTTGTTAAGTGCTTGTCCATCGCGAGCGCGCAGGCGCACACGCCGCTGCCGGTATAGGCGATGCCGAGCCAGTCGAGGATCCCTTGGATCGTGCCGTCTTCGCCGCCCGGTCCGTGCAGCGCGTTGAAAACGACGTCGGGCGCGAGCTCCCGAACTGCCTCGACGAAGCGCGCGTCGAAGTCGAGCGAACGCGCTTCGTAACCGAGGCGCTCGAGCGCGGCGAGCACGCCGTTCCCGCTGGCGATCGAGACCTCGCGCTCCGAACTCGGGCCGCCCATCACGACCGCGACCCGCGGCTTTTCCGACCCGCTCATTCGAAGACTCCCACGAAGTGCACTTCGAACTCGAGCTCGATTCCGAACTGGTCCGCGACGGCGCGGCGCACGCGGGCCAGCAGGCTCGCGACGTCCGCCGCCGTCGCGTGGCCGCGATTGACGATGAAGTTCGCGTGCAGCTCCGAGACCGCGGCCTCGCCTTCGCTCCAGCCCTTGGCGCCGGCGGCCTCGATCAGGCGGCCGGCCCGGTCGCCCGGCGGGTTGCGGAAGCACGAGCCGGCGTTGGGCAGCTGCAGCGGCTGGGTGCGCTTGCGGCGCACCAGCCGCGCCTGCATCTCCTCGCGGATCGCGGCCGGATCGCCGCGCTCGAAGCCGAGCACGACCCAGGCCACGACGGCGTCGCGCGCCAGCGTCGTGTGCCGGTAGAAATACTGCGGCGTCACCGGATGCGGCTGCGGCTTGGCCGGCGTCTGCACCCAGACCTCGAGCGCGAACTCGCCGATCTCGCGATCGGTCCCCGCGTTCATGCGCAACGCTCCGCCGACGCTGCCCGGAATTCCCGCGAGGGAGCCGGCACCGGCCGCGCCGTGCGACGCAGCCTGCGCGACGAATTGCGGCAGCGCGGCCGACGAACCGGCCCGCGCCGTGACGCGTTCTCCGCCTTCTTCGAAAGCGATCGCCGAGAATTCGCCGCCGAGCCGCAGGACGAGCCCGCGGATTCCGCCGTCGCCGACCAGCAGATTCGAGCCGCTGCCGAGCACGAACCAGGGCAGCCGGCGGCGCAGCGCGAGCTGCAGCAGCGCGGCCAGCTCGCCGCTCGACTCGACCTGCACGAACGCGTCGGCCGGACCGCCGATCCTCCACGAC
Source organism: Vulcanimicrobiota bacterium (assembly GCA_963834485.1). GTDB lineage: Bacteria > Vulcanimicrobiota > Vulcanimicrobiia > Vulcanimicrobiales > Vulcanimicrobiaceae > CAWICD01. Next base: position 146,840 of record CAWICD010000004.1, on the reverse strand, counting down.
GTGTAGGGCGCCAGCGGCTCGTCGAAGCGCACGCGTTCGCCGGCGATCGCGCGCAGGCTCGCGCGGTCGTCTTCGCGCAGCAGCGACGCGCTCTGCGCCGCAGCTCCCGGCACGTCGTACGTCTTCATCGCAGCGCCGCCTCGCGCGTCCCCAGTTCCCGCGCCAGCCGCGCCGCGGCGCCGCTGATCGAGCCCGCGCCCAGCATCAGGACGAGCGCGCCCTCCGGCGCGTGGTCGAGCAGGTGCTCGGGGACGTCGTCGACGTTCGGCACGTAGCCGACGCGCGTGCCGGCGGCCTCGAGCGGCGCGCCGATCGTGCGGGCGTCGATGCCGGGGATCGGCCGCTCCGAGGCCGCGTACACGTCGGTCAGCACGACCTCGTCCGCGCCGCGCAGCGCGCGCGCGAACTCGCCGCCCAGATACTGCGTGCGCGTGTAGCGATGCGGCTGGAAAACGACGACCAGCGGCCCGCCGGCGTTGGGGCGAGCGGCCGCGATCGTCGCGGCGATCGCGGTCGGATGGTGCGCGTAGTCGTCGACGACGGTCATGCGCGCGGTGCGCGCGAGAATTTCGAAGCGGCGCCGCACGCCGCGGAAGCCCTCCAGCGCCTGGGCGATCGTCGCGAACGGCAGGCCGAGCTCGAGCCCGATCGCGACCGAGGGAAGCGCGTCGAAAACGTTGATCGCGCCGGGCACGGCGAGCCGCACTTCCCCGAGCGCCGCGCCGCCGAGCGCGACGCCGAAACGCGAGCCGAACCCCTCGTAACTCGGCGCGAGCGCCCGCAGCCATGCTTGCGGGCTGTGCCCGAAGGTCTGCGTGCGGCACCGGCGGGGAAGCTTTGCGAGCGCCGCCGCATGCGGCTCGTCGGCGCCGACGAGCGCGAGCCCCTCAACCGGCAGCTGCGCCAGGAAGCGCTCGAAAGCGGCGCTCATGCGCGTCATCTCCGCATCCGAGGCGACGTGGTCGTTCTCGACGTTGGTGACGACTGCGATCTGCGGCTGCAAGTCGAGGAAGGAGTAATCGGATTCGTCGGCCTCGCCGACCAGCCACTCGCCGGCTCCGTCGCGGGCGTTGCTGCCGGTGTCGACGCGCTCTCCGCCGATGATCGACGCCGGATCGAGTCCGCCCGCTTCGAGGACGCGCGCCAGCATCGCGCTGGTCGTCGTCTTGCCGTGCGTTCCGGCCACGGCGAGACCGCGCCGTTCGCGCATCATGCGCGCCAGCAGCTCGCCGCGGTGCACGATCTCGAGACCCTGTTCGCGCGCGGCACGCAGCTCCGGATTGTCCTGCGCGATCGCCGAGCTCACCACGACCGTCTGCGCGGCGGCGAGGTTCGCGGCGGCGTGGCCGATCGAAACCGCGGCGCCTTCCTCGATCAGCCGGTCGGTGAGCGCCGTGCGCCGGTCCGAGGAGCCGGAGACGCGCACGCCGCGCTGGAGCAGGATCCGCGCGAGCGCGGACATGCCGATCCCGCTGATCCCGATGAAGTGCACCGTGGACGAAGGCCTCACGGGTCGTGGCTTTTCTTGGACGACCAGCTCTTCACCCGCGCTCGAATCCTCGCGCAAGGATCTGCCGAGCCGAGCCCCCGGGCCGCGGCACGCATCGCCGCGAGCGCCGCAGGGTCGAGCGCTGCGGCGAGCTCGGCCCGCAGGCTCGCCGCATTCAGCTCGCCGTCACGCAGGATCCGGGCGGCGCCGGCCGAGCGCACCGCCTCGGCGTTATGCGCCTGATGATCGTCCGTCGCGTGCGGATAGGGGATCAGCAGCGCGGGCGTGCCGGTCGCGGCCAGCTCGCCGAGCGTCGACGCGCCGGCCCGCGCCACCACGAGGTCCGCCGCCGCGTACGCCGCGCGCGGGTCGTCGAGGTAGGCGGTCACCCGGACCCGGCCGGGCGTGCACGCCTCCAGTTCGAGCGGTTTCATCGCCGCGTAGTCGCGCTCGCCGCTGACGATCAGCACCTGCCAGTCTTCAGGGAGCGCCTGACTCGTCAGCATCGCCCGCAGCGCCTCGTTGATGGAGCGCGCGCCCTGGCTGCCGCCCATCACGACGATCGTCGTCAGCCGCGTCGCCAGGCCCAGCTCGCGCCGTCCGTCCTCCGGCGCCATTTCGCGCCGCAGCGAGGCGCGCACCGGCGTCCCGGTCACGCGCTCCTTGGCACCCGGAGCGCCGGCAGGCGCCAGGGCCAGCCAGATCTCGTCGACCAGCGGGCCGAGCAGACGGTTCGTCAGACCGGCTTTCGCATTGAGTTCGAGCAGCACGAGCTTGGCCTTCGAGCGCCGCAGCGCCCGTACCAAGCGCAGCGCGGCGACGACCGGAAAAGCGACGTAGCCGCCGGTCGCGATCGCCGCATCCGGGCGAAAGCGATGCATGACGGCCAATGCCTCGACCAGCCCGCGCGCGTTCTCGAGCAGCGTGCGGGCGAGCGCCAGCGGCTTGCCGCGCGCCACAGGCGCCGCGTGCACGTAAGCCAGCGTCAACCCCGCGCGCGGGACGATCTTCGCTTCGAGCCCCTCGCGCGTTCCCACGAAGAGCAGCTCCAGCGGCGCGACGTCCGGTTCGTCGCGCAGCGCCTCGGCGATCGCCAGCGCGGGATACACGTGTCCGCCCGTCCCGCCGCCCGTCAGCACGACCTTCATCGCGGTCGCGTCACCCGTGCATCGCCCGCTGCCGCTCCGGCGCTTAAGCGATGCGAGCCGGCGGCGCGGTCACTGCGCGCTGCGGCGACTCCAGACGCGCGCGACCGACGTTCACGACCAGCGCTACCGCGACGAGCGACGATACCAGCGACGACCCGCCGAACGAGATGAACGGCAGCGGTACGCCGGTCACCGGCCAGGTCGCCGAAACGACGCCGAGGTTGACGAAGGCCTGGACGACGATCGTCACCATGCAGCCCAAAGCCAGGAAGAACCCGAAGCGATCCGGAGCCGCGAGCGCGATGCGCGCCGCCCGGAACGCGAACACGACGAAGAGCGCCACGATCGTGACCAGGCCGATGAGGCCGAGCTCTTCGCCGATGATCGATCCGATGAAATCGGTGTGCGCCTCCGGCAGCCAGAAGAACTTCTGGCGCGAGAAGCCCAGTCCCACACCGGTCCAGCCGCCGCTGCCCAGCGCCAGCAGCGACTGGACGATGTGGAAGCCTTTGCCCTCGGGATCCTTCCAGGGATCGACGAAGGCGAGGATGCGCGCGAATTTGTACGGGTCGTGGCGGATCAGCAAGATCGCCGGCGGCACGGCGGCGACGGCCAGCATCACCAGGTGCGAGAGGCGCGCGCCCGCCACGAAGAGCATCGTCGCGGTCGTGAACGCGAGCAGGCTCGCGGTGCCGAAATCGGGCTCCTTGACGACGAGCACGGCGAGCAGCCCCGCGACCGCGCAGAGCGGAAAGATCCCGTGGACGAACGAGCGCACGCGCTCGCCCTTCGCGGCCAGCGCCGAGGCCAGATAGAGCACCAGCGAAAGCTTGGCGAACTCGGACGGCTCGAAGGCGTACGGCCCCGCGCCGAGCCAGCGCCGCGCCCCGCCGGCGTCGAGGCCGACGTGGGGGAACAAGACCAGGCCGAGCGAGACGACGCTCGCGCCCAGCGCCCAGGGCGCGGCCGCGCGCAGCTTGCGGTAGTCGATGCGGTACGCCACGAACGCGAGCACCGCCGCGACCGCGAGCCAGGCGATCTGGCGCTTGAAGAAATAGAGCGCGTCGTGGTAGACGGCGACGGCGTACGCGCTCGAGGCGCTGAGGACCATCGCCAAGCCGATCGCGACCAGCGTCGCGACCGCGGCGACGATCACGAGGTCGGGCGCGGGCCGCGAAGCGCGTTCAACCACGCGCTGCTGCGACCGCGTTGACGGCCCGAGCGAACGCGTCGCCGCGCGCTTCGGCCGAAGCGAACATGTCGAACGAGGCGCAGCCCGGCGAGAGCAGCACGACGTCGCCGGGCTGCGCGAGCGAACGCGCGATGGAGACGGCATCCTCCATCGAGCCCGCACGGTAGGTTTTGGCGTGGTCGAGCGCGGTCGCGATCTCGTCGGCGGCTTCGCCGATCAGGACGACGGCGCGTGCGTGCCGCTCGATCGCGTCGCTCATCGCGCGAAAGTCGGTCCGTTTCGATTTCCCGCCCGCGATCAGCACCACGGGCCGGTCGAAGCAGCCCAGCGCCGCGACGACCGAGCCGGGATTGGTCGATTTCGAGTCGTCGTAATAGGCGACGCCGCTCTGTTCGGCGACCTTCTGCAGCCGGTGCGGCAACGGCTCGAACTCGCGCACGGCCGCGCGCAGCGCCTCGGGATCGAGCCCGGCGGCCAGCCCGACGAGCAATCCGCCGAGCACGTTGGAAAGGTTGTGCTTTCCCAGCAGCGGGATCTCCGCGACGGGCATGATCTCGACCGGGCGCGGATCGCCCGTGGGCGGAGCGTACGTGATGCGCTCGTGACGGACGTAGAGCGCCGTCATGCGGCGCGGCGTGACGCCGAACCAAAGCGCGCGCGTGGGGATCCGCTTCGAGGAGTCGCCCTCGGCCAGTTCCCCCACCAGCGGGTCGTCGAGGTTGCCGACGAACGTGTCGCCCGGCCCTTGATTGGCGAAGATGCGGAATTTCGCCTCGCTGTACTCGTCCATCGAATGATAGCGGTCGAGGTGATCGGGCGAGAGATTGAGGATCGTCGCGATCCTGGGCTTGAACGAGCGAATCGACTCGAGTTGAAAGGACGAAACCTCGGCGATCACCCAATCGTCCGGCCCGGCCTCGAACGTCTCGGCGATCAGCGCGTTGCCGATGTTCCCGCCCACGCGCGTCACTTTGCCCGCACGCCGGAACATCGCCCCGATCAGCGAGGTCGTGGTCGTCTTGCCCTTCGTCCCCGTCACCGCGACGATCGGCGCCTTGCAGATGCGATAGGCGACTTCGATCTCGGAGAAGACCGGGACGCGCGCGGCCTGCAGCCGCAGCACCAGCTCGTTGTTGAGCGCGACGCCCGGGGAGAGCACCATCGAGGTCAGCTCTCCGGCGAGCCCGCCGGCGTCCTGCGGCTCGACGAAGCGCGCGCCTTCACGCTCGAGTTCGGCGATGGCCGGCGCGAGCGCCTCGCGCGGTCCCTCGTCGGTGGCGTAGACCGTTGCGCCGCGGGCACGCAGCACGCGGCAGCTCGCCTGTCCGCTGCGCCCCAGGCCGACGACCAGCGTGCGCTCGCGCGCATCGAAGCGTCCGGTCGAGTCGCTCATCGTATCCTCATCGCGCGAGCGCGGCCCCGGCGAGCGAGAGGAGCGCCGAGGCCGTCCAAAAGCGTTGCGTGACCTTCGTCTCCGGCCACCCGCCGAGTTCGAAGTGATGGTGCAGTGGGCTCATGCGAAAGATCCGTTTGTGCGTCGCCTTGAAATACGCTACTTGAACGATGACCGAGAGCGCTTCGGCGGCAAAGACCCCGCCGATCAGCGGCAGGAGGAGCGGCGCTCCAGTCAGGATCGCACTTCCGGCGAGCACGCCGCCGAGCGCGAGCGCGCCGGTGTCGCCCATGAAGAGCGCCGCCGGATGACGGTTGTAAGCGAGAAAGCCGAGCACGGCCCCGGCGACCGCCACATCGGCGAGCACGACACCCTCCAACTGCGCTTGCCACCCTAGCCAAACCATCACCAGCAGCGGCGGAAGCACGGTTCCACCAGCAAGACCGTCCAGACCGTCGGTGAGATTCACGGCATGCGTCGTGGCCAGGATCGCCAGCAGGCCGAGCGCGTACCAGGCCCAGTGCGGCACGCGCATCGTCGTCCCGCCGAAGGTGAAGATGACGTCGCGCAGCGCTTCGCTCGTCGCCGCTTGGGCCAAGGCCAGGAAAGCGGCGCCGACCAGGACGGTCAGCAGGAACTTGTCGCGCGCGCGCAGCCCCCGGTTGCGGCCGCGCTTGATCGAGGTCATGTCGTCGATGAAGCCGACGAGCCCGCAGCCCGTCCCCAGAACCGCGAGCGCGAAAACCGCCGGACTCGGCTTCCACAGCACGGCCGCCAGCAGCGCGAGCGGAAAGAGGACGCCGCCCATCGTCGGCGTCCCGCTTTTCACAGCGTGACTCTTGGGCGCATCCTCGTAGGCATGCTGCCGGAACGAGAGGCGCCGCAAGAATCCGATCAGCGGCCGGCCCAGCAGCAGCGAGAGGAAAAGCGTTACGAAGAAGAGCCCGGCGGCCGAGAACGCGTTCATGCCGCCGCTTCCAGCGGGCTGCGCCCGGCGCCGCGCCAGCTCAGCACGACCAGCGGCGTCTGCTCGTCGCCGTTGCCGTGCGGATTGGAGAGCAGCGCGTCGCGCACGCTCGCGCGCGCGACGCCGCGCGATGCGCCGAGCACCTTGGCGACGCCGAGGTCGTTGACGTCGACGATCGCGGCGCCCGCGCCGATGCGCGCCGCGATCCGCTCCGCCACGCCGTCGGGATCGAGCGGCCCGAGCACGATCGTCTGCTCGAACGGCGGCAGGGTCCCGGTGTAGCCGTCGATCGTCGCGATCGTCTCGCCGAGGATGCGATAGAACGCGCCGCGCTGCCCCGCGAGCCGGCCCAGCACGTGCGCGCAGGAGGCGAGCAGGACGCGCCCGGCGCCCGCCTCGTCGACGACCAGCTGCAGCGATTCGGGCTGATTGACGGTCGCCAGCGCCCCCGCGCGGCGCGACAGAAAATAGGCGAGCGGGCTCGGGCGGACCGTCTCCGCGGCGATCGTGCGGCCTTGCGCGATCGCCACGGCCGTCTCGGAGACGCAGACCACGTCGCCCGCGCGCGCGATCCCGCCGACGGCCTGCGCGACCAGCGCGGCGAGGTCTTCGCCCGCCCGCACCAGACGCGTGCGCACGGGGATCGCCGCCAGCTCGACGGCGAAAGGGGCCCGCCGCGACTCGACGTCCGAACGTCCGACGACGGTGACCCGCGGCAGCTCAGGCGCGCGCTGCACGCAGGTCCTCGACGATCTCTTCGAGCTTGTACTTGCGCGAGGCTTTGAGCAGGACCACGTCGCCCGGACGCAGGTTGGCGCGCAGCCAGCCGGCCGCCTCGGCGTTGCGCTCGAACGGCACGATCCGTTCGGCCGGCAGACCGCCTTCGCGCGCGCCGGCGGCGAGCTCGGCGGCGAAATCTCCGCCGACCAGGAGCAGCTCGAGGCCGGCTGCGGCCGCGGCCGCACCGACCCGCGCGTGCATCTCCGGCGCGCCGGCGCCGAGCTCGGCCATGCTGCCCAGAATCGCGATGCGCCTCCACGCGGGCTCGCGCGCGAAGGACTCGAGCGTCGCGATCGTTCCGGCCATCGAGGCGTTGTACGCATCGAAGATCATCGCGACCTCGCCCAGCTCGATCCGCTCGTAGCGTCCCGGGGGAAGCGCGAGCCGGCCGAGCGCCTCCGCGAGGCGCTCGGCTCCGACGTCCGACTCGAGCGCGGCGGCCGCCGCCGCCGCGGCGTTGGCCCGATTGTGCTCGCCGGGAATGCGCAAGCGGGTTCGAAAACGGCGCTCGCCGCCGCGCTCCCGCACGACGAGCCACTCGTCGCCGGCCAGAGCGACCTCGCGCGCGCCGCGCGGCAGGCCGTCCGGCTCGTCCCCGGCGCGCGCGGCAAACCAGGTCGCGGGCCGCTCGAGCGAGGCCGCGCGCTCGCGCGAGACCGCGTCGCGAGCGTTGAGGACCGCCAGCGCACCCGTCGAGAAGATCCCCCACTTGGTCTCCGCCAGCCGCTGCGGCGAGCCCATGATCTCCAGGTGCGCGTCGCCGACGTTGGTGAGGACCGCGACGTGCGGCCGCGCGACGCGCGCCAGCGGGGCGATCTCGCCGTAATGCCGCGCGCCGAACTCCACGACGACGTAGGCGACGTCCGGCGCGAGGCCGAGGAACAGCTTGGCGACGCCGATCTCGTTGTTCTCGTTGGCCGCCGTCGCGGCGACCGGGCCGCTTCCGGCACGTTCCAGGAGCTGCGCCGTGAAGGCCTTGGTGGTCGTCTTCCCGGTGCTCCCGGTGATCGCGACGACCCGCGCGCCGAGGCGGCGGCGCGCGGCGCCGGCGAAGGCGAGATAAGCGGCCGTCGTGTCGGCGACGACGAGGGCGGGGACGCCCTCGGGGACGGCGGCGGGGTCGTCGACGACCAGCGCGGCCGCACCCCTGGCGCGCGCCTCCGCGGTGAAGCGGTGGCCGTCGTAGCTGGCGCCGCGCAGCGCGACGAAGACTTGGCCGGCCTCGATGGTGCGCGTGTCGGTCGAGAACGCCAGGAGCGGCGGCAGCGCCTCGGCGTGGAGCGTCCTCGCCCCGGCCGCCTCGGCCGCTTCCAGCGCCGGGATCTTCACGCGCCGGGCCCCGGCTCGCGCGCCGCGAGCGCGGCTCGAACCTCGTCGCGATCGTCGAAAGGCACGATCTCCTCGCCGACGATCTGATAGGTCTCGTGCCCCTTGCCCGCCACGACGACGACGTCGCCCGGCCGGGCCGCGGCGATCGCACGCCGGATCGCGGCGCGGCGGTCGAGCTCGACGGTCACGCCGCGCGCGTCGCCGATCCCCGCCACGATCGCCTCGACGATCGCGCGCGGCTCCTCGCGCCGCGGGTTGTCGCTGGTGACGACGACGCGGTCGGCGAGCGCGCGCGCGATCCGCCCCATCTCGGGCCGCTTGCCGCGGTCGCGGTCGCCGCCGCAGCCGAAGACGACCGCCAGCTCGCCGCCGGCCGCCTCGCGCGCGGCCCGCAGCACGGATTCGAGCGCGTCGGGGGTGTGCGCGTAGTCGACCAGCACGTCGACCCCGCCGCCGCTGAAGTGCTCCATCCTCCCGGGGACTCCGCGGAAGGCCGCCATGACGCGCGCGCTCGTCGCGTCGGAAACGCCCAGCTCGCGCGCCACGCAGAGCACGGCCAGCGCGTTGGAAACGTTGAAGCGCCCCGGCAGGAGCAGCTCGAAGCGGGTCCCTCCCACGCTGAAACTGCTGCCGGAGGCCCGCACCTCGAGCCCCTCGGCCCGGACCGCAGCCTCGCTCCCGAGGCCGTAGGCGAGCGGCTCGCGGCCGGCTGCCGCGAGCTCGGCGGCCCAACGCCGGCCCAGCGGATCGTCCGCGTTGAGCACCGCCCGCGCCGCGACTTCGAAGAGGCGCCGTTTGGCCGCCGCGTAGGCTTCGAACGTTCCGTGAAAGTCGAGATGGTCGCGGGTCACGTTGGTCAGCACGCCGAGCGTGAAATCGACGTCGGCGACGCGTTCCAGAGCGAGCGCGTGCGAGCTGACTTCCATCGCGACCGCCGCGGCGCCGCGCTCGCGCATCGCCGCCAGCAGCGAGTGCAGCTCGAGCGGGAGCGGCGTCGTGTTGCCGAGCGGCCAGGCCTTTTCGCCCAGGCGGGCTCCCAGCGTGCCGATCGAGCCGGCCGCTATCCCGGCCTCGCACAAGAGCGCGCAGGCGAGGCTCGTGACGGTCGTCTTGCCGTTCGTCCCGGTCACGCCGATGACGCGCAGAGCCGACGAGGGCCGGCCGAAGTACGCGGCCGCAAGGCGCGACAGGGCGGCTCGCGTGTCGTCGACGACGATCGTCGTGGGACCGGCCGGGGCCGGATGCGCGGCCGCGTAGAGCGCGTCGACCACGATCGCCGCCGCCCCCCGCGCCGCCGCGTCGGCGACGAAATCGTGCCCGTCGGCCCGTTCCCCGCGCAGCGCGACGAAGAGGCTCCCCTCCCGCACGGCGCGCGAGTCGTCGGCGAGCGCGGCGATCGGGCGGTCGAGCGTTCCGCTGACCCGCGCTCCGGGCAGCGCCGCCACCAGCGGCGCCAGTCCGACTGCCGGGCGCGGAAGCGAGGACGTCATATGCCGGTCTTCGACGGGCCGTCCCCTTGTACCAGGCGGGGGCCGGCGGGGAGGACGCCGGCGTGCATCATCGCGATCCGGGCGATCTCGGCGAAGGCCGGCGCCGCGACGACGCTGCCGTAGATCGCGCCGCTCGGCCGCTCGATCTTGACCAGGATGACGAAGCGCGGCGACTCGGCGGGGATGAAACCGACGAACGAGGCCACGTAGGCACCGGGGAGATACGAGCCGTTCTCGGCCACCTCGGCGGTCCCGGTCTTGCCGGCGGTCGTGTAGCCGGGGACCTGGGCGGTCGGATCGCCCGTCCCGCGCACGACGACGGCCCGCAGGTAGCGCCGCAGGATCGCGGCGGTCCGCGCCGAGATCACCCGCCTCTCGATCTCGCGGCCGTAGCGGTACACGACGTGCCCGTCGTGGTCGAGCAGCGCTTCCAGGATCCGCGGCCGCAGGAGCAGGCCGCCGTTGGCGATCGCGCAGTAGGCGCGCGCCAGCGCGAGCGGCGTGACCGCCACGCCGTGGCCGAACGACATCGTCGGCAGCGACGTCCCGCTCCAGTCGGCGAGCGCCGGCACGATCCCCGGGCTCTCGCCCGGCAGCCCGACCTCGGTGAGGTCGCCGAAACCGAAGCGCCGCATCGTCTCGAACAGAGTGCGCGAGCCGATCCGCAGGCCGACTTCGGCGGCGCCCACGTTGTGCGAGTAGGCGATGATGTCCTCGAGGGTCTCGCTGTCACCGGTCCCGGCCAAGAACCCGTCCTCGGCGTTGTGGATCACGCTGCCGTCGATCTCCAGCGCGTCGCGGGCCGGGAAACGGTCCTCGGGCGTGACCTTGCCGCTCTCGAGCGCGGCCGCTGCGGTGATGAGCTTGAACGTGGAGCCGGGCTCGTAAGCGTCCATCACCGCCCGGTCGCGGCGCGCCTCGGCGGGGTAGCGCTCGTAATCCCGCACGTCGTAGTCGGGCGCGTTGGCGAGCGCCAGAATCTCCCCGCTTTGGGGATCCATCACGATCGCCGTCCCGCTCCTGGCGTGCCAGCGCTCGACGGTGCGGCGCAGAACCTGCTCGACCTTGAACTGGAGGAACGAATCGAGGGTGAGCTCGACGCCGTGGCCGGGGTGCGGCGGAATCACGACCCGCGGCTGGGCGAAGGGGATCGTCCGGCCCCACTGATCGGCCTCGAGGACCATCTTGCCGGGCTTTCCGCGCAGCAGGTCGTCGAAGGCGTATTCGACCCCGTCGAGGCCGTTCTCGTCGAAGCCGGTGAAGCCGAGGACCGTCGAGGCCAAACGCCCCGCGGGGACCGAACGGACGCCCGTGTCCTCCGGAACGACGCTGACGCCGGGGAGCGCGAGCTTCGTTATGCGGTCGGCGGCCTCGCGCGTGACCTTGTGCGCGACGAGGACGTAGGCGCCTTTGCCCGCGAGGGCCGCTTCCACGTCGGCCTCGGCCATGTCGAGGATCGGCGCCAGCACGCGCGCGGTCGCAGCCTTGTCGCCGACCTGGCGGACGGTCGCGTAGACGCTTTGCGACGGCAGCGAGCGGACCAGAGGATTCCCGTCGCGGTCGTAGATCGTGCCGCGGGGCGCGGGCAGGTCGCTCGTCGAGCGATGCTGCTCGTAGGCGCGCCGCGCCAAATCCGGGCCGTCTTTGATCTGGACGTTGTAGAGGTGCCAGACGAGATAGCTTGCGACCGCAAAGAGACCGTAGAAGAGGACCTTCGCCCGGCGCGAGCTGACGCGCCCGAGCGCCTCGTGAGTCCGGCGCGGCTGGTAACGGCTCCCCTTCACCTCGGCCAGTTCAAGAACGCCACGCCGCGGGGCTGCGTTCGGGGAGCCGAGACGGGCAGCGAGACGTCGGCAAACGTCGCCGGCTGGCGCATCCCCAGCTCCGCGGCGACCGCGGCGAGCCGTTCGGGCGACTCGAGCCGGGCGATCTGCTCGTCGAGCCGGGAAGTGCGATCGAGCAGCTGCGCCCGCTCGGTCGCGACCTTGCCGAGGGCGTAGTTGAGACGCATGACGTTGGCGGCCAAGCCCAGATAGAACACGACGAGCACCGTCACGACGCCGAGCGTCACCAGGATGCGGACGACGCCGCGGTAGCGCAATCGGCGCGTGCGCGAACGGCGCAGCCGGGCCGCCGTGCGTCCGGCCCGCGTGCCGCTTCGGGAGGTGACGAAATCGTCGAGCTGGGGGAGCGGCCGGGCGATCATGCCAGGCGCTCCGCTGCCCGCAGCTTCGCGCTGCGCGCCCGGGGATTGCGCGCCAGCTCGTCGCTGCCGGCGAGGACGGGCTTCTTGCTGAGCGCGCGCAGCCGCGCCTCGTCGCGGAAGCGCTGCTTCACGATCCGGTCCTCGAGCGAGTGGAAGCTGATGACGGCGATCCGCCCGCCGGGGCGCGTCCGCTCGACGGCCGCGTCGAGCCCGCGCCGCAGCGCCCCCAGCTCGTCGTTGACCGCGATGCGCAAGGCCTGAAAGGTGCGCGTGGCGGGATGGATGCGCTCGCGCCGGCCGCGGACGTGAACGACCCCCGCGACGAGTTTGGCGAGCTCGACCGTGCGCGCCGGGAGCCGCCCCGCTGCCCGGGCCGCGACGATGGCGCGCGCGATGCGGCGGGCGGCGCGCTCCTCGCCGTACTCGAAGATGAGATCCGCGAGCTCGCTCTCGCCGGCCCGGGCGAGCAGTTCGTAAGCACTCGGGCCTTGGGCCGGGTTCATGCGCATGTCCAGCGGGCCGTCGTGCTGCAGCGAGAAGCCGCGCTCGCCGCGGTCGAACTGCATGGAGGAGACGCCGAGGTCGAAGATGACGCCGTCGACGGTCGCCGCGCCGAGCTCGTCCAGGGCCGCTCCGAGCTCGGCAAACGAGCGGCGCACGAGCGTGACCGAGGGGGCGAGATCGTCGTCGACGCGCGCCGCGGGATCGAGATCGAAAGCCACGATGCGCCCGCCGCGCGCCGCGATCTCCCGAGCGTGGCCGCCGGCACCGAAGGTCGCGTCGACGTAGAGTCCGCCGCTCCGCACGCCGAGCGCCGCGACCGCCTCTTCGAGGAGGACGGGCACGTGCTCCGCCGGGCCGGGTTCGCCTCCGTGCGTGACTGGATCGTCGCGATCGTCGTCCATGGCATGAGGCGGCTAGAAGAGCCCCTGCTCCTCGGAGAAGGCCGCCGCCGCCTCGACGCTCGCCACGTTGGCTTCGTAGCGATCCTTCGACCAGATCTCGACGCGCTTGAAAGCGCCGACCGTCACGACCTCCCGATCGATCTTGGCGAACTCGCGCTGCGACGGCGAGAGGAGCAGCCGCCCCTGCGCATCGCAGGCGACGCCTTCGACCGTGAGATCCGAAAGGAGCCGCTCGAACTGCCGCTTGTCCTTGCTTCTCTGCAGCCCGTCGAGCCGCAAGCAAAACGCCTGCCACTCCTCCTGCGAATAGAGCGCAAGACAGCGATCGCTCGGATTGATCGTCACCGTGAAGCGCTCGCCGAGCCCGGCGCGAAAGCGAGCAGGAACGACCAGGCGGCCCTTCTCATCGAGCGCGTGATCGACCCGACCCGTTAAACCAAGACCGTCGCGAGGCAGAGCGAATCCCCCACACTATCCCACCTAGTACCACTTTGTTCCACAACTATACCCTTCGGCTTGCCGCACCGCAAGTGCGAGCGGGCACGCTTGCGCGAAGGCCGCTCCGAACCGCCGCCGAAGGCTGCGGAAGCGTGTTGAGACGGGTCGCCGGCGTGCTGCTGCTCGCGACGCTCTACGGTTGCGGGGCCGGGGGCTTCGTTCCGAATGGGCCGCACGCGATGGACCCCGCCGCGCTGGACCGCATCGTGGCGGCGGAAGCGGCCCGCAGCCACATCCCGGCCCAACTCGTGCGGGCGGTCATCGCCGTCGAATCGCACGGAGACCCGAGCGCGATCAGCCGGGCGGGAGCGCAGGGGCTGATGCAGCTCATGCCCGGCACGTCGGCTACGTACGGCGCGGACAACCCCTTCGATCCCGGCTCCAACGTGGCGGCCGGCTGCCGCTACCTGCACGCCCTGCTCGCCCGCTACGGAAACAACGTCCCGCTCGCGGTCGCCGCTTACAACGCCGGCCCGGGAGCCGTCGACGCCTCGGGCGGCGTCCCGCCTTTCCCTGAGACGCGCGCCTACGTCGCGCGCGTCGCCGCCGCCCTGCGCTCGCCGACGAACTAGCACCGAGCATGACGACGGTCCCGGAAGCTCGCGCAAAACCTTTCGCGCCGATGAGCGTCGGCTGGCGCATGCCGATCCTCGACGCCTACATCATGCGCGAGCTGGCCGCGCCGTTCGGCTTCGCCTTCGGCGCGTATCTGCTCTTCTGGTTCGTCAACATCTTCTTCTTGGCGGCGGACTACATCATCAACGCGCACGCGCCGGGATTCCTGGTGCTGCGTTTCCTGCTCTTCCGCATCCCTCAGAGCACGCCGCTGGCGTTCCCCTTCGCCTGCCTCTTCGCGTCCCTGCTGGCCTTCGGCCGGCTCGCGCAGGACAACGAGATCAACGCCTTGCGGACCTCGGGGATCACGTTCCTGAGAATCTGCCGGACGCCGCTGATTCTGGGAGTCGGCGTCTTCGCGCTCTCCTTCTACGTCAACGAGACGATCGCACCGAAGACGACGGAGCTCTCGACGCGAACGTTCTATCAGATCATCTATCACACGGCAGAGCTGCCCATCGTGCCGCAGTTCTTCCGCAAGGACGAATCGACGGGCCGGGTCTTCTACGTCGGCAACGTCGAACCCGACCACCGCACGATGGACGACGTCATGATCTTCGAGCCGGCCTCGATGACGCCGTTCCGGCAAGTCACGAACGCCGAACGAGCCATCGTTGAAGGACAGACGCTGCATCTGTTCAACGCGCGCGTTACGCGCTTCAAGCGAACCGGCGAGGTTGACGGGTTCGCGATCCAAAAGGACGTAGAGGTCGGCCTTCCCGTCGGCGAGACGGTCGACCAGTTTTTCAATGCGACGACCAACGACCCTTACACCGTCAATTCCTCACAGTTACGAGGACAGATTCAGGCGATGCAGGCGACCGGTCAGGGCGGGAGCGCCCTCGACGTTCTCAAGATCACGCTGGCGCAGAAGCTCGCCTTTCCTTTCGCCTCCGTGATCGCCGTGCTCATCGCCTTGCCGCTGGCGGCGAACCTCGGAAAGAAAGGGCGTAACCTGGGCGTCGCGCTGGGCGTCGCGCTCTCGATCCTCTTATTGTTCGTCTACTACTTGATGATGTCGGCGTTCTCGGCGTTGGGAAAGAACGGCGCGATGGATCCCTATCTCGCCGCCTGGCTTCCGAACCTCATCATGGGGACCGCCGGAGCGGCGATGTTCCGGCGCGTCGAACACTGAAGCGGAATTTCGGCTGCGTTCGCGCCGTCCTCGCGACGCTCGCGCTCGCCGCCATGCAGACCGCCGTCTTCGGCCCGGCCTTCGCCGCCGATCAGGGAGCGAGCACCGATCCTCGCATTCTGGCACTGATGCGCTCGTCGCGGTGCGTCGCGCAGGCTCCGGCGGACCAACCTTCGCCCGCAGCGACCGCGGCCGCATCCGCTTCACCCGGGCCGCTCGCGTCCGGCGCGGCGCTCTCCCCGCCGGGGCCGCCGTCTCCCACCGCGAGCCCCACGCTGATTCCGATCCAACCGGTCCCGCCGAATCCCGGGATCCTCATCCCGCCGACGCCCTCCTCGACGGGGACGCCGCCGCCCTCGCCGCCGCCGCTGCCGACGCCCTCGGCCCGGCCCAGCGCCGCCCCCATCTTCATCACGCGTCCCAACGCGACGTCGTCTTCCGCCCCTGGCCGGGCTCCCAGGCCGGCGGCGACGCTCGGCCCGTATCAGATCGTGACGGTCGCCGACCGGATCACCGGGTACAGCGACACCCGCCAGCCGTCAGATCTCGACGGGAACGTGCACGTGTTTTACGAGGAAGGCCAGATCGTCGGCGACCACGCGCATTACGACGGCAACCACACGATCCTGCTGAGCGGGCACACCTACCTCGTCAATCGCAACGAAGACTCGATCCTGTACGCCGATTCGATCAGCTTCGACACGCTCTCGCGCCACGCGACGCTCGAGAACGGCCGCGGTGAATCGGTCGAAGGCGTCCAACAGGGCAAGCTGCACTACAGCGCCGAGCAGCTCACGGCGCGCTCGGACGGCGTCACGCACGGCGATCGCGCCTCCTTCACGACCTGCGAGAACCCCCACGGCGGCTATCACATCGAGTCGCGAACGCTCGACATTTTCCCGGGCGACCGGCTCATCGCGCGCAAGGCCGTCATCTTCCTGGGGCCGCTTGCGATCTTCTACCTGCCGCTGCTGGTCATTCCGTTGCGCAACGTGCCCGACTTGCGGCGCACGTCGAGCTTCCTGCCGGTCATCGGCTACGATCAGGTCGAAGGCTTTTACATCAAGACCCGCATCGGCTTCGCGCCGTCGGCCCACTACTACGGCTACTACCGCCTGGAGTATTTCAGCAAGAACGGGCTGGGGCTCGGATACGTCGCATTCATCGGCACGAAAAACAACCGGCGCCAGATCACGATCGACTCGTACACGATCGACGGCCGCAGCCAAGGCGGCCGGCAGACCAACATCAACATTCAGGAGACCGAGAACTTTTCGTCCCGCGTGCGCGGCCAATTCGGCGCCACGTACCAAGGTGACTTCGGGCCGAACATCAACCTGCCCGCCAGTCTCAACGTCACCGGCTCGATCGTGCATCAAGGCAACGCGAGCAGCGAGAACCTGACCTTCTCTCGTTTCTTGCAAGGCCAGCTCTCCGACAATCTCAACCTAGGATTCGTCGACACGATCGCGCTGAGCAAGACGCTGCAGGAGCAGCTGAACGTCACCTATTCGAAATTCAACAGTCAGTTGTCCTCGAGCGACACGCTGCACCTCACCAGCACGACCCACCTCACCACGCGCCTGGCCGATTACAGCCTCAACTACGACAAGACCGACTATTCGTCCAACCCTTTCGGTTACGACAAGATCCCCGAGCTGCAGATCCTGCCGCACTTCAACTACGGCAGGTTCGCCTTTCCGCCGCAGCTTCAGTTGACGATGGGGCAGTACTCCGAGCCGCAGAACCACTTCAACACGGGGCGCGTTCAGCTCGATCTCAACGAGCCGATCTACATGAAGGTGCTGGGCAACAGCGACTTCAGCGCAAACTATCACATCACGCAGGACTACTACGCCACCGGCGACGCGAAGGCTTTCGATCAGCAGAACGCCGCGCTCTCGACTCCTCTCGGCCAGCACATCGTCAACTCGATCACCTATAACGAGCAGCACCCGATCGGCCCCGCCAACGTTCCCTTCCAGCTCTTGGACAATCTCTCGTCGGGCTCGCACGGTTTGCAGGACGTGATGCGCTTCTTCAATCGCGACGTCTACTCGCTCTCGCTCTCGACGGGGACGAACTTCAACGAGTCGGCGCAGCCGATCAGCTACCAGCTCACGCTCAAGCCGTCGGTGCGCTCTTATCTGGTGCTCGGCGGATTCTGGACGCCCGGTCCCGGCAACGGGTTTGCGACGAGCAACGTGCAGGTGATCACTCCCTTCGGCCGCGACACGTCGCTGCAGTTCACGACGAACGTCGATTGGAAGAACAAGGCCCGGCTCGAAGACAAGAACGTCTATCTGAGCAAGGTCATCGGCAACTGCTACGACCTGCAGTTCACTTACAACCAAGACCTCAAGCAGTTCAACTTCAACGTCGTCATCCTGGCCTTCCCGGGCCAAGGCGCCGGCTTCGGCTTCGGCGGCGGTCAGGCTTCGCCGATCATCCCGCAGAACTTCGCCTTCTAGGATTGCTGCCGTTGAGATTCGGCGAAGGCGTCACGCGGTGGCCGCAGGCGGCCGACGGAGCGGCCGGAACGAAGGCCAACGTGAGTCCGGCCGAAGCGAAGCCGCGAAGCGCGGTCTCCACGCTGGTCCCGTTCGCCGTCGCCGCGGCCGGCGCCGTGCTGATGGCGCTCGCCTTTCCGAAAACGAACCTGGCCCCGCTCGCACCGCTCGGCGCCGCGGCCCTCTTCTGGACGTGGTTTGGGCTGCGCCCCGGGCGCGCCTTGCTGGTGGGCTGGCTCGCCGGCAGCGTCTTCTTCACGATCAACTACGCCTGGTTCGGCGAGACCGCCGGCGCGTTGATCGCACCCTTCGGCTTCCTCCTCACGCTGGGTCCGGCGATCGGTGACGGCTTTTTCGGTTTCGGTCTGGCCGGCGCGCTGACCGCATACGCGGTGCGCTGCGCTCCGCGTCCCCTCGTGCCGCTCGCGGCTGCGGCCGCATTCGGATTCTGCGAATGGCTGCGCGCGGAGGGTCTGGGGCAGTTGGGCGTTCCGTTCGGCAGTTTAGCCTACACCCAGGCCGCCGGCCCGCTCGCGCCGCTCGCCGCGTTCGTCGGCTGCTACGGGCTGACGTTCGTCATCTGCGTGCCGGCGGCTTACGCCGCTTACGCGCTGCGCTTCCGCGAGACGCCGGAAGCCTGGCGCGACGCGCTGTCGGCGTTTGCCGCCGTCGCCGCCGCGACGCTTCTCGCCTGGATCTTCTGGCCCGCCCGCACGCTGGCCGCTCCCGCCTTCGGCGTCGCGGCCGTGCAAGGCGACATCAAGCAGGACGTCAAGTTCGCTCCCGGCTCCTTCGCTCTGGCGCGGGAGCGCTACGAGCGGCTCTCGCTGGAGGCGGGCGCGTCGCATCCCAGGCTCATCGTCTGGCCCGAGACCGTCATCCCCGTCGCGCTCAACAGGATGCCCTGGCTGCAGGCGCAGTTCGCGCAACTGGCGCGCGCGCTCGATGCGGAGCTCGCCGTCGGCACGCTCGAATCGGCGCCGGCCGGCGACTACAACGTGCTCTATTTCTTCAACGCTCGCGGGACGCTCGACGGCGTCTACCGCAAGCGTCAGCTCGTGCCGTTCGCCGAGCATTTGCCTTTCGCGGCTTTGCTCGGCTGGATCCCTTGGACCCAGAACATCTCGCACTTCGAGAGCGGTGAGGGCGACGGGCTCGTCGCGGTCGACGGCCAGCGTTTCGCTCCGATCGTCTGCTGGGAATCGGCGTTCAGCGGCCTGGTGCGGCGCGACGCGCGCGACGGCGCAAGCGCTCTGCTCGTCGCGACCGACGACGCCTGGTTCGGGACGACCGCCGGGCCGTACCAGCACGCGCAGATCGCGCAGATGCGCGCGATCGAGACCGGACGCTGGGTCGTGCGCGCGGCTTCGACGGGGATCAGCGGTATCATCGCGCCCGACGGCCGCTACACGGCGCGCTCGCAGCTCGACGAACAGACCGTCGTCGCCGGCTCGATCGGCGCGCCGGTGCCGACGCTCTACGACGAGCTGGGTCCGGGCGCGATCGCGCTCGGGCTCGCGCTGCTCTACGCCGCACCGGTGGCATGGCGACGACTGCGGCGCGCTTGAGGCTGGCGGCGATCCTGGCCGTCGCCGCCTTTCTGGCCTTCGGCGTCTACCGCGCCGGGCTCAACGAGCTTCCCCCGCCGTCGAACTCGACGGAAGTGCGGTTCTACCGCGGTGTCGCGAAAGGCGAGCGGATCGAGAGCCGGTCGTGGTCGGCCGACTACGACAAGATCGTCGCCAACGAGGACCAGACGATCCTCGAAGCCGACGGAATCCACAACGGCGTCATCTACCGCCAGGGCAAACCGTATTTGCGCGTGCGCGCCGCGCACATGACCATCAACACCGTCTCGCACGATTTCTCGGCGCGCGGTCCCGTCCACGTGGAGACGGTCGAGCGGCACCCTCAGAGGGCGTTCGACATGAACTCGGCCGTCTGGAACGACGCCCTGCAGGAGTTGACGCTCTCCAAAAACATTCGGGTCTCGACGGGTGCCCCCCGCCCGCTCCTGGCCGACCGGATGACGTTCAACGTCCGGACCGGGAACCTGGAGATCGTGCACGTCTCCGGCCCCGTCCGGTTCAAATGACCCTTCGCCAGCCCTTCGACAGGCTCGGGGTCAGGCTTCGGGCTTGGCCTCGTTGCTGATGTTCTTCTTCGCTTCGGCGATCAGGCGCTTGACTTTCTGGCCGCCCTTGTGACCGATCTCTTCGTAGAAATCGGAGCCGTACTTGTCCTTGACGACCCGTCCGCCTTTTTGACCGATCGCCTCGTAAAACTGGGCGCCGTGACGCTCTCTGGTCGCTTGTCCACCCTTGCGGCCAATCGTCTCGTAGAAGCCGGAGCCGTACCGTTCGCGAACGGTGTCCCCGCCCTTCTTACCGGCCTCGCGGACGGACATGTCGCCGCCCGCTTTGTTATCGGAATCCTTCGAAGGCTGATCTGCCATCGTCTTGCCAACCTTTACTCGCTCTGTGGCGAAAGCCAAAATGTACCGCGGAGTGTACTCGCTCGTACCCACTGCTTCCGTGCTTAAACTCGAATGATCGAACTCATTATCGAGGATGCCCTCATTTACGACGTAGGTCAACCAAGGCCTTTTCGCGGTGATCTCGGCGTCGTCGGCGACCGCATCGCGCTGCTCGGCGACTTGGAGGACCGCGAAGCCTACGAGCGGTTAGACGCCGGCGGGCTTACGCTCGTGCCGGGCTTCATCGACGTTCATTCCCATTCAGACGAGCTTTGGCTCGCCAACCCCCAGTGTGCGAGCAAAATTTTACAAGGGGTGACGACCGAGATCGGCGGAAATTGCGGCACGTCCGCCGCGCCGCTGCGCGGCCTGGCCCTCGAGAGAAAGCAAGAAGAAGCTCGCTCGTACGGTCTCGACGTCGAGTGGCGCGAGCTCCACGAGTTCTTCACGCTCGTCGAAAAGAACGGCACGTCGCTCAACGTCGCCACGCTCGCCGGTTTGGGGACGACGCGGCGCTGCGTGCGAGGCGACCGCGAAGGCCGCCTCGAGCCCGCCGAGCTGCGCGCGGAGTGCGCTTTGGTGCGCGAGGCGGTCGAACAGGGCGCGCTCGGCGTCTCGAGCGGGCTCGTCTACACGCCTTCCCGCCATGCCGACCTCGACGAGCTCGCCGCCTGCAGCGCCGCCGCGCGCGACGCCGGAGCGCCGCGCTATGCCACGCACCTGCGCGACGAGGGGAACGCGCTGCTCGAAGCCGTCGAGGAGGCGCTTTCCGTCGCTTCCAAGGCTGAAGTCGCGGTCCAGTTCTCTCATCACAAGTCCGCCGGCAAGCGCAATTGGGGCAAGGTCCATCGCTCGCTCGAAGCGATCGAACGGGCCCGTGCCGCCGGGCTCCCGGCTCACGCCGACGTTTACCCGTACACCGCCAGCTGGACGGATCTCGCGACGCTGCTCCCCGAGGACGCTCTGGCGGGCGGTCGCGAGGCCGTGCTCGAGCGGCTGCGCGACCCGCTCGCCGCCGCCGCGCTCGCGCTTCGCCTCGAACTCGACCACGGCGAAGAGTGGCACGGCATCATGCTCTCGACCCTGGCGAGCGAGCGGAACGCCGGGCTCGCCGGGCTGCGCCTCGACGAGCTGGCCCGCCGCTGGCGAACGAGGCCGGCCCGGGCCGTTCTGCGCCTGCTCGCCGAGGAAGGGCTCGCCGTCGAGGCGATCTTTTTCGCGATGAGCGAAGACGACGTCGCGGCGGTCCTCTCGGCGGGCTTCACCTGCATCGGCAGCGACGCATCGGCCCGGGCGCTCTCCGGCGTGACCGCGCGCGGGCTGCCGCACCCGCGGACCTTCGGCTGCTTCCCGCGCGTCTTCGGCCGGTTCGTGCGGGGGCGCAAAACCCTCGAGCTGGGTGAGGCGATCCGGCGCATGACCGTGCTCCCCGCCGAGATTTTCGGCCTCTCCGGCCGCGGCCGGATCGAGGTCGGGGCTTACGCCGACCTCGTGCTCTTCGACCCGCAGCGGATCGTCGACACGGCGACCTACGAGCGCCCCTACGCCTATCCCGAAGGGATCGACTCGGTCTGGGTCAACGGCCGCGCGGTCGTGCGCCGCGGGGCGCTCACCGGGGCGCGCCCCGGGCGCGTCCTGCGCGGCGGGAAGTGAATCCGGGAGCGGCGGGCGCGTGAACGTTCTCGAGCTCGATCCGCAACGCCGCGAGGCTCTGCTGAGCGACGCGCGCCGCCTCGTCCTGGCGCGCGGCGAACTGCTCTACACGCCCGGCGACCCGGCCGGCGACGTCTTCGTCGTCGAGCGCGGCCGCATCAAGGTGCTGCGGACGATGGCGAGCGGCTCCGAGGCGATCGTCGAGATCCGCAACCCCGGCGACGTTTTCGGCGAAATGATCTGGCTGGCCGAGAAGGGGCGGCGCACGACGAGCGCGGTCGCGCTCGATCCGAGCGAGGTCCGAAGCCTGGACGGCACGCTTTTCGGCCGGCGCCTGCGGGCCGACGCGACCCTGGCCGCGAGCTTCGCCCGCGGACTCGCCGCCCGCTTGGCGGCAACCGAACGCGAGCTGACCGAGCTCGCCGGGAAGAGCGTGCCGGGCAGGCTCGTCGACATCTTGGGGCGGCTCGCCGCCGAGCACGGGGTCGCCGAACCCGAAGGCGGCGTGCGGATCGGCCTGAGCCTGACCCACCAGGACCTGGCGAACCTCATCGGCACGAGCCGCGAGACGCTGACGAAGGAGCTGGGCGTCCTGGCCGACGCCGGCCTCTTACGGGTCTCGCACCGCTCCCTGGTCCTGCTGCAGCCGCAGGCCTTTCCCTTCGCACGCCGCCGGACGTAGGGCGGCGCCCGGCGCCTAGCGCGTTTCCGCGCGCGTTTCGAGAGCGCGATAGACGGCGGCGGCGCGTTCGCGCAGCTCGGCGAGCGTCCCGTCGTTCTCGATGAGGTAGTCCGCCAGCTCGCGGGCGCGCGCCGGCTCGATCTGCGCCCGCGCGCGCCGCTCGACCTCGGCCCGGCCCAGGCCGCTGCGCGCGACGACGCGGCCGATGCGCGTTTCGAGCGGCGCGACGACCAGCACGTTGGCTTGGCAGCTCCGATAGAGGCCCGTTTCGAACAGCAGCGGAACCTCGTGCACGACGATCCGGTCCGGCGCGGCGGCCGACTCGCGCTCCTCGCTCAAACGGCGGACGAGCGGGTGGACGATCGCGTTGAGCTCGCTCAGCTCGCGCGCATCCGCAAAGACGCGGGCGGCGAGCGCCGCGCGGTCGAGCGTCCCGTCCGCGCGCAGCACCTGCGGCCAGCGGGCGGCGAGCGCCGCCAGACCTTCGCTCCCCGGCGCGACCGCGAGCCGCGCCAGCTCGTCGGCGTCGATCACGAGCGCACCGAGCTCGGCGAAGGTCTGGGCGACCGCGCTCTTCCCCGCTCCGATTCCGCCGGTCAAGCCGACCCGCATACGCACCCGGTTCCTTTCGCCGAACGGTGAAGGCCGGCACTGCTGCCGGCCTCCGCGGATTCCTTCGACCGTTTCCGGCGCTACTCGGGGGCCGGCTCGAGCGCCTCCCCGATCGTTCCCACGTCGCCCTCGACGGCGAACTCTGCGAACTCCTCGAGCGGGATGTCGGCGACGTGCTGGATCGAAGCCGTGATGCGGCGCGTGGAGTGGTTGATCGTCAGCAGCGTGACCTCGACCTCTTGGCCCGGGCTGTAGGGGACCGAAGGATCGAACTCGCCCTTGGGGACCATCGCGAGCACGCCCGGGATGATCTCGACGAGCAAGTAGTTGGGCGTGACCTTCACGATCTGCGCGATCAGGCGCTGCCCTTCGACCAGCTTGTCGGCGTGCTCGACCCACGGATCGGGCAGCGCGTGCTTGAGCGAGAGCGAGACCTTCTTCGCATCCGGGTCGAACTTCATGACCTCGACCTGCACGACGTCGCCGATCTTGACGACCTCGCTCGGGTGCTTGATGCGCGCGTACGACAGCTCGCTGTTGTGGATGAGGCCGTCGATCCCGCCGAGGTCGACGAACGCCCCGAACTCGGCCAGCCGCACCACGACGCCCTCGCGGATCTGTCCGACCGCGAGCGTCCCGAGCAGCTCGGACTTCTTGGCGTTGAGCTCTTCCTCGAGGACCAGCCGCTGCGAAAGGACGACGCGATGGCGCTTGTGGTCGAGGTCGATGACCTTGAGACGCAGGTGCTTGCCGACGAGCTCGTCGAGGTTGCCGACCGGCTGCCGGCGGATCTGCGAAGCGGGGACGAACCCGCGCATGCCCAGGTCGACCAGGACGCCGCCCTTGACGACCTGCGTGACGGTCGCTTCGATGACTTCGTCGTTCTCGTGCGCTTTGATGACCTTCTCCCAGGTCTTCAGCGCGCGCGCCCGGCGCTCGGAGAGGAAGAGCGTCCCCTCGTCGTCGATGCGGTGGATCATCACTTCGAGCTTGTCGCCGACCTTCAGTTCCTTGGGCTCGACGGCGAGCGACAGTTCGCGGAAGCTCAGAAAGCCTTCGGACTTACCCCCGATATCGACGAGCAACTCGTCCTGGTACTTGGCCACGATCACGCCGGTGAGGACCTGGCCCTCGTCGAGAACCTTGAGGCTCTCTTCGTACAGGCGCTGTTCGAGCGCGAGCTGGTCTTCGAGTTCTTCCGTCGGCTGCGACGGTGCGATGTCGGTGGTAGTAATACGCGTCCCCTTTACTCGTGCGCCGGATCACTGATCGTCCGGTCGCACCCCCGCGCTTCGCGCAGTTCCTCGGCTACGAGGCAGATCGTTGCGGCTGTCATCGTCGCTGACAGGCCCGGCACCACCAGGTGCCGCGTCCGGCCAGGACCGTTCGGACGATCGGCTTTGCGCAGCGCGCGCATCCCGATCCGTCTCGACCGTACACCTTCAGTTCGTTTTGGAAACCGCCCCGCAAGCCCTCGGCGTCGACGTAGTCGTCCACGCTCGTCCCGCGCATCTCGACCGCGTGCCCGAGCACGCTGCCGATCGCTTGGTGCAGACGTCGCCGAGCCTGCCGGGAGAGTGCCCCCGCGGCCGTGGTCGGTCGAATTCTCGCCTCCCACAACGCCTCGCAGGCATAGATGTTGCCGATGCCCGCGATGCGTCGCTGGTCGAGCAGGAACACCTTGATGGGTGTGGTCCGCCCGTCCAGCAGGCTTGAGAATCGCTCGAAAGAGAACTCCTCCGAGAGAGGCTCGAGGCCGATATCGGCAGCCCACGGTTCTTCAGGCCCGACTAAGCGCATCCTGCCGAACTGGCGGACGTCGGCGAAGCAGAGCCGCGTTCCATCGCGGAACGTCAGCAGCACGTTCGTGTACGGCTCCGGCTCCCCGCTCCCCGCGGCCTGGACGATCAGCCGCCCGGTCATCCGGAGATGAACGACGAGCTGCCTTCCCGAGCCGAGCCCGAGGACGACGAACTTCCCTCGCCGCCCGACCCCCTCGACCCGCTCGCCGCAGAGGGCGGGCACGAACCGGACGGGCTCGGGGACGACGACCTTCGGCAGGAAGACGTGCGCGGCGCCGATCGTCTTGCCGGTGACCGCGTTCGCGAGCCCGCGGGCGATCGTTTCGACCTCGGGCAGTTCGGGCACGTCACCGGCTCATGACGCCTGCCGGGCCGCAACGGTTTCGCCGGAAGAGCCGCCCCGGAAGGCGCGGCGGCCGGCAGCGCGTCTATGGTGATTTGAAAGGCGGTATCACCAAGCGCCTCCCCTTGACGATCCCGTCCGCTTGGGCCTCGCCCGCGCTCAGCTCGAGCACGTAGCGGCCCAGACCCGAGCGGCGCGCCACGCGGTCGTCGGGCGTCTGCAGGGTCGAAGCCGGCACGTCGGCCGCGATGCTGCGGACGGTCCCGTCCGCCGCGACCCACACCATGTCGAGCGGGACGAGCGTGTTCTTCATCCAGAAATCCTCCTGGCCGTCCTCGTCGAAGACGAAGATCATGCCGGCCTCCGGACGCAAGCGCGTGACGCACATCAAGCCGAGCTCGCGCGCCGTCTCATCCGCCGCGACGGCCAGGCGCAGCGTCACCTCGTCGCTGCGAACGTCGACGACGGCGAGCGGCTTGCCGGCGCTGCGCTGCGCGGGGCCGTCGAGGATGTCGGGCGGGAGCTGAGGGTTCGCGCAGGCCGTCGCCGCCGGCGGCAGCGGCCGGTCCGGCGCGAACTCCAAGCCGCAGCAAGCCAGCAGCACGGCGAGCGCGCTAAGCTGCAAACGGCTCGACATCGTACCACGTCCGCCCGGCCTTCAAGGTCACCTCGACCGGCACCGCGAGCTCGAGCGCGTGCTCGAGCTCGCGCTTCACGAGAGCGGCGACCGGCGCGAGCTGCGCGGCCGCGAGTTCGAAGATCAGCTCGTCGTGGATCTGGAGCAGCATTCGAGCGTCGGCCTGCGCCGCGCGCAGCGCGCGGTCGACGCGCACCATCGCGAGCTTCATGAGATCGGCGGCACTGCCTTGCATCGGGGCGTTCGTCGCCTCGCGTTCGGCCGCCGAGCGCAGCGCGTAGTTGCGCGCCCGCAGATCCGGCATGTAGCGGCGCCGGCCCAGGATCGTCTCGACGTAACCGTGCTCGCGGCCGAACTCGAGATTCTTCTCGATCCACTCGCGCACGCGGGGAAAGCGCGCGAAATACGCGTCGGTCATCGCCCGCGCTTCGACCCGGTCGATCTCCAAACGCTGCGCCAGACCGAAATCGGACATGCCGTAGAGCAGGCCGAAGTTGACCGATTTGGCGATGCGGCGCTGGTTCGGCGTGACTTCGCCCGCGAGGAGGCCGAAGATCCCGCGCGCGGTGACGTCGTGAATGTCGTCGCCGCGCCGGAACGCTTCGCGCATCGCCTCGTCGCCCGAAAGGTGGGCCATGATGCGCAGCTCGATCTGACTGTAATCCGCGGCCAGCAGCAGCCGCGAGGGATCGGGCGCGACGAAGGCGCGCCGGATGCGCCGGCCGAGCTCGGTGCGGACCGGAATGTTCTGCAAATTCGGATTGGTCGAGGAAAGCCGGCCCGTCGCCGTCGCCGTCTGGTTGAAAACCGTGCGCAAGCGGCCGTCGGGCCCGACGAGTTTGGGGATGACGTCGATATAGGTGTTCTTGAGTTTGGTCGCTTCGCGGAACTCGAGCACCTTCGCCACGATCTCGGACTCGCGCGCCAGCGGCTGCAGGACTTCGATCCCGGTCGCCCAGCCGGTCTTCGTGCGGCCGCCGTTCGGAAGCGCGAGCTTCTCGAACAGGATCGCTCCCAGCTGCTGGGGCGAAGCGATGTTGAAAGTCTCGCCGGCGAGCGACCAGATCTCGTCCTGCAGGCGCGCGGCCGCCGCGTCGACCTCGCGCGAAAGCTCCTCCAGCGCCCCGGCGTCGATCGCGATGCCGTCGCCCTCCATCGCCGCCAGGATGCCCACCAGCGGCAGCTCGACGTCTTCGTAGAGCGAGAGCTGGCCGCGATGCCCCAAGCGGTCGCGCAGGACCGCTGCCAGCTGCAGCGCCGCATCGGCGTGCGCGGCCGCGTCGGGCGGCAAACGCTTTCCCAGATATTCGCCGGCGGCGTCGTCGAGGGCGGCGTAGCTGCGCGCGGGGTTGAGCAGGTGGGCGGCGACCATCGTGTCGTCGGCGAGGTTCGCCGCCGGCAAGCCCTCCGCGCGCAGCACTGCATCGAGCGCCTTGCCGTCGTGCGCGACGATGCGCGCCTCGCGCAGGAGCGCGGCGAAGGCCGCGCCGACCTTGGGATAGCCGAGCGCGACGCGCCGCAGAGCCAAGCCCGTCCCCGGCTCGGCGGCGGCGCCGAGCTCGCCTTCGCCGCGCAAGGCGAGCGCCGCGCGCCCCGTTCGCGCGAGCTGCGCGAGCCCGGCGGCGAGCAGCTCGAACTCCGGCGGATCGGCCGAGGGCAGGAAGGAGCGGTAGTTGCCGCGCACGAGCTGCGCGTCGTCCGCGGCGAAGAGCGGCACGTCGTTCTGCGGCGCCGGCAGTTTCGCCAGCAGTCCCTTGAATTCCAGATCGCGATAGAGGACGTAGAGATCCTCGACCGGCGGCGGCGTGAAGCGCGCCTCCTCCCAGGGGATCGTCACGGCGAGGTCGCGCGCGATCAGCGAGACGTCGCGGCAGCGGCGCGCGATCTCGGCGTGAGCGCGCAGCAGCGCCTCGAGTTTCGGAGTCCCGGCCCGCGACGGATCGGCCAGCAGGGCATCGAGCGATCCTGCCGCTTTGAGCAGCTTGATCGCGGTCTTCTCACCGATGCCGGGGACGCCGGGCAGGTTGTCGGAGGGATCGCCCTTGAGCCCGCGATAGTCGGCGAGCTGCGCCGGCTCGAGCTCGTAACGCTCGCGCACCGCAGCACGGTCGTAGCGCACCAGACCGCCCATGCGCTGGCGCACCAGGACCAGCGTGCGTTCGTCGACGATCTGCAGCAGGTCGTTGTCGCCGGTGACGACGAGGGTCGTCTGACCCGCCTCTTCGGCTTGCCGTGCCAGCGTGCCGAGCACGTCGTCGGCTTCCTCGCCCTCGACCTCCAGCATGGGGACGCGATAGACCGCGAGGATGCGCCGCACCAGCGCGAACTGCGAGCGCAGGTCGTCGGGCATCGCTTCGCGCTGCGCCTTGTAGGCCGCGAAGAGCTCGACGCGCGCCGCCGGCAGGCCGGCGTCGAAGCAGGCGATGAGGTGGGTCGGCCGTTCGTCGGCGATGAGCTTGGTCAGCGTCGTCGTGAAGACCAGCGCGGCTTCGATGCGCGTGCCGCGCGAGGTCGTCAGCGGCCGGTCTTTCATGGCGAAGAACGCCGCGTACACCAGCGCGTGCGTGTCGAGCAGCATGAGCCGGGCGGTCCCGCGCGGCGGCGCCGCTTCGTTCGGTCCCGTCGCGGCGGCGCCGGTCACTGAACGGTGAAGCTCCCCGACGCCGCGCCGATTGCGCCGTCGCCGGCGATCTTCAGGACGGAGAGCACGAACCGGCCGCGCTCCCTGGGAACGGTCACCTCGAACGAGCCGCCCTCGACCCGCTCGACGGTCCACAGCAGCGTGCGCGGCGCCGCCGCGCCGAGCGACGGCACCTCGGTCGCGACCTTGCGCGCGCTCTCGGCGGCGAAGATGTCGCTCGCCTTCGAGCCCGCGGGCGCGACATAGGCATGCCAGGCCGGATCGTCGGCCGAGGGATACTGCGAGGTCGTCGCTCCGGTCGAGAGAACGTCCGGCGCATCGTCGAACAGGGCCGGGCCGCTTTCGAGGCCGTCGGCGACGCGAACGGCCAGGGTCGCGACGTCGCCCGCGCCGGTGCCGTCGCGCAGCGTCGCGTGCAGCGTCGCGCCGGGAGCGTAGACCGGCTTGTCGAGCACGAGCTCGGTCGCGCGCGCGTGACCGGGGGCGTCGATGTGCAGCGAAGCCGTGCCGAACGCAACCGCTCCGTCGCGCACGAGCGCGACCGAGACGCGCGCGTCGCCTTGCACGTCGCCGAGATCGAGCGTCGTCGCGGCCCGTCCGCCCGAGACCGCGGCCAAGCGCGACTGGTAGGTGCGCGCGCCCTCGAGCGTCACGAGCGCGTCACCGCTCGCGCCGGGAGCGCTCGCGCTCACGACGATCCGGTCGCCCGGACGGTAGCGCGGCTTGTCGAGCGCGACGCTCACGTCACCGCCCGTCGAAGCGGTAGGGCCCGACAGCGCGCTCGGCTCGACGACGACCACCGCCGCATCGCGGGCGCGGCGTCCGCCCACGCTCGCCTCGGCGACGGCCAGGTTCGAACCCAGGAAGGGCGTTCGGAAGGTCGCGTGAGCCCGGCCGTGTTCGTCGAGAACCACGTATTGCAGTTGCTCGGAGACGCCGTGCGAGATGCGGAGCTGCACGCTCAAGCCCGCTGCCGGCGAACCGTCGCCGGTGTCGAAGCCGCGGACGTCGAACGCGATCGGCTGCCCGACGTCGGCGCTCGGCGCGACGGGTTCGAGGATCAGCGCGACCTTCGCCATCGGCACGGCGATGCGCGAGGTCGCGGTCGCACCGAGCGCCGTAGCCCGGATGCCGTAGGTCGAGTCGAGGCCGTCGGCCGGCGGCGGCAGCACGACGGCAGCTCGTCCGGAGGCGTCGGTCCGCACGGTCTGCTCGTCGACGACGGTCGCTCCCCAGCGAGCCGCGTCCTCGGTCGACCCGGGAGGAAGGATGTGCGGCGCGCGCACGACCTGCACGTGGATCTCGACGCCGGGGGCACCGGCTCCCGGCGCTCCGGCTTCCCCGCGCCGGGCCGAGAGCCCGATGGAGACGGGTTTGCCGGGATCGCAGGGACAGTTGGAGCGGATCGCCAGCGCGAGGTCGCCGGACGCATCGACGTGGACCGTCGTCCCGCCGACCGCGCCGGCCGCTGAGGCCAGCACGGCGTAGTCGCCTTCGGCGAGCCCGGCCGGGACGCCGAGCTCGCCGCTGAAGGCGCCGGCCTCGTCGAGCTGGGCCGCCTGCAGGGCCAGCGTGTTCCCGCGACCGACCAGCGTCACGCGGGCATCCCCGCTCGCGGGGCGGTAGCCGGCGGAGGTCCCGCGCCGCACGAAACCGGCGAACCGGATGCTCTCACCCGCACGAACGACCGCGGAGTCGAGCCGCAGGCCGACGATCGCGGCTGGCAGCGGCGCCTGCGGCAGCAACGAGACGAAGGCTCGCGCCGCACCGTCCTCGGCGAGCGCGAACGCCGGGCGGCGGGGATCGCGCCACTCGATGAGACCCTGGCCGTCCGTCGTCTTCGTGACCAGCTGGAGCCCGACCAGGAAGGAGACCGGCATGTTGGCGATCGCCTTGCCGGTGCGCAGGTTGACGCCCCACAGCAAGAGCCCTCCGGGGCTCTCTTTGGTGACCAGCCCGACGTGCGTGCGGTTGAGCCAGACCTGCTGCACCGCGTCGCCGCGCCGCGCTTCGACGACGTAGAACCCTTCCTGACTCCCCAGCGGCACCGAGACGTCGCTCGCCTCGAAACGGTAGCCGGGCGGCGGCGAAAAGCGCCAGCGCGCGAGCGGGCTGCGCTGCGAGGTGTCGAGCGCGCGCGGCGCGCGGTTCTGACCCGCGATGATCACCTCGGCCGGGTCGACGTTGTAGACCGCGAAATCGACCGGCGCCCCGGAGTAGGTATCGAGACGGACCGTCGCCGGCAGCCACGGCACCGACACGTCGCGCGCGAACAGCGCGAAGTAGGCGTCCCACTGGTGCTTGTCGAGCAGCGGACGCCCGGCGAACGCGGGCAGGGCGAGGACGAGCGCGAGGACGGCGCACAACGGCGCCACCAGGCGCTTACGGCACGTCGGCGTAGAGCAGCATCCCCTTCGTGTCACGTGGGGCGCCGGCGGCGTAGACGTGCGCTGCGCCCTGCGCGAACAGGACGGCGTCGTTGCGGGTCCGCTTCACGTCGCGTCGGCTTCGGCGGAGCGCGCAGGCATCCCCCGCGCGCGCGCGTAAGCGGCGCTCTCGTGGATCGCCGTCCGAAGTCGACCGCTTCCCGCTGCAGCCACTGCGGCCGCACCCGGCGCAAGCCCTCGCCGAAGCGCCGGCTCCTGCGCGCGCGCACCTACCAGCTCGTCGCCACCTGCGCTTGCTGCGGCGCGGCTTTCGCCGCACTCTCGAGGAACTGAGCGTGGGCTTCGCCAGAACCGGCGCCGCCCTCGCCCTGCTCGCCGCGCTGGCCGCACCGCCGGCCCCCCTCCGGGCGGCCCTCTCGGGCGCCGCCCAGCTGAGAGCGCCGAGCCGGGCCCAGCACGCCGAATACGTCGTCGAGGTCAACAAGAAAGGCCAAGTCACGCGCGTGCGGGCGGGAAAACCCTCGTCCGACGCCGCCTTCAACGCGATCACCTACGGAAACGCGCTGCAGGTCTTCATTCGCACGCCCGACGGCCGGGCGGTCTCCGGCACGTACCGGCTGGGCTACGATTACGACCCCAAGACGCATAACGTGCGGCGGACGGTCGCCCTGATCCACGCCGGAGGCGTCGATCCCGACGCGGTCGGCGCCGTCAGCGCGATGGCCGAGATCAACCGGCGCCGCGCCCTGCGCGCCGCGCAGCAAGAGCATGCGGGAACGACGCCGGTGAACACGCTGCCGGACCTCAACACGATCACCGGGGGCAAGCACTGATGGACGTGCGGATTCATCCGGCCCAGCCGGCGGCGGCCGCCGACGCGGTCGCCCTGCTCGAGCGGACCTCGCACGCGCGCGCGTTCGCGCCCGGCCCGCTCCCCCCGATGGCTTTGCGCCGCATCCTCGAGGCCGGACGCCTCGCGCCTTCGCTGTACAACACGCAGCCGGTCCGCTTCGTCGTCGTCCGCGAGCACGACGCCTACGAGCGGCTCCGTTCCGCCTGCAACCGCTCGCGCGACGCCTTCATGAAAGGCCGCGGCTTCTTCGCCCTCTTCAATAAACGGCTGCGCGAGCCGGACTTTGCAAGCGGACTCGAGCGGCAGAAAAGCGGCGACGTCCTCCCGCCCCACGGCGTCGCGCTCGTGCTCCTCCAGGACGACCGCCTGCCGGAGTCGGTCGAGGCCTGCGCCTGCGCGCTGATGGCGATGCAGCTCGAGGCGACCGCCTGCGGCCTGGCCAGCCAGCTCACGAGCTGGACGCGCGGGCTCTCGTTCCAAAAAGACATGGTTGCATCGCTCGGCGTGCCCGAAGGGTTTAAGATCTTCACGAGCCTCGTCGTCGGAAATCCCGTCGAGCCGCTCGTGCCGGCAAAGAAGGATCGGAGGTCGCTCGACGATGCCGTCAGGTGGATCTGACGATTTCGACGTCATGAAGTGGTGGCTGCGCAGCCGCGAGGGGCTCGACGACATCGTCGACAAGGACCTCGCGCAGAGCTGTTCGCGCAAAGACGGTTACCGCAGCGAAGCCGAAGCCCGCTCTCACGTCGCGATGAACGGCATGCAGGGCAAACTCTTCACGTACCACTGCCGCTATTGCGATTTCTGGCACCTCACGAAACGGCGAACGTAGGCCGAACGTAGCTAGTCCCGTCGGCCCGCGGGTTGGCGGGGCGGCGACGGTGCGGGCGGGCCGTTCCCGACCCGCCACGCCGCGGCCCAGCACCGACTCCCGAAACCGCGCGAGGCCTAATAAGCCAACGCCACGATCTTGCGGATCGTGCGTTCGTCGGCGACGACGCGGTACATGAAATCGGCGACATCGGCGCGCGCGATGTTGTTGCCGCGCTCGGGGACGAAGCGGTCGCCGGCGCGATAGAGTCCCGTGCGCGGGCCGTCGGTGAGGCCCGAGGGGCGGACGATCGTCCACACCAGGCCGCTCTCGGCGATCAGGCGTTCCATGTCGCGCATGTCGGCGAGCACGTTCTTGAGGACGAACGGGGCGAGCACGCGGCGGTAGAGCGTGTTGGCGTTCTTGTCCTCCTCGACGCCGACCGAGGAGACCGCGAGCAAGCGCGTCGCGCCCGAACGCTTCATCGCTTCGATGATGTTGGCCATGCCGAGCGAGTAGACGGTCGTCGCTCCCAGACCGTCGGCGCCGAGCGCGGAAAAGACGACGTCGGCGCCGCCCACGGCCGCGTCGACGTCGTTCTGGCGCAGCACGTCGCCTTCGACCACGCCGATCGCGCCGACGTCGGCCGGAAGCTTGCGGCGGTCGCGGACGAGTGTTTTGACGTGATCCGCGTTTTCCCGCGCGATGGCGACGAGCCATCGCCCCACGCCGCCGGTGCCGCCGATGATCGAAACGCGCATGGCGGGGGATTCGCGCTCGGCACGTGCCGAAGCCTCGGAGCATCATGCGCTACGTCAGTTTTCTCGCCGGCGGCCTTCCTCGCGGCGGCATCCTGCGCGACGACGGTATCCATCCGTTCGCCGGAGTGCCGACGCTGCTCGACTATATCAGGCTGTCTGCGGCCGAGCGAGCGGCCGTCGCGGAGGAGGCGCCCGTGCCGCTCTCGGCGGCGACGCTGCTCGCACCGGTTCGTCCGCATAAGAACGTTTTCTGCGTCGGCCGCAATTACATGGGACACGCCGAGGAGATCGCGCGCGCGCGCAACGTTCCGTTGAACCTGCCGAACGTGCCGACGTTCTTCACGAAGGCGCCGACCGCGATCGCCGATCCCGGCGCGACGCTCGCGCTCTCACCCGAAGTCTCATCGCAGTACGACTTCGAAGCAGAACTCGCCGTCGTCATCGGCGAACGCTGCCGCGACGTGCCGGAGTCCCGCGCGCTCGAGGTCGTCTTCGGCTACACCGCGCTCAACGACGTCACCGCTCGCGACCTGCAAAAGGAGCACCATCAGTGGTTCAAAGGCAAGAGCCTCGATCAGACGTGTCCGATCGGCCCTTGGATCGTCGGCGCCGACGAGATCTCCGATCCGCAGCAGCTCGACATCGCGCTGACGGTCAACGGCGTCACCAAGCAATCCTCGAACACGAGCCAGATGATCTTCACGGTCGCGGCGATCGTCGCGAGCCTTTCACGCGGCATGACGCTCGAGCCCGGCGACGTGATCGCGACGGGGACGCCGGACGGCGTCGGCATGGCGCGCACGCCGCCCGAGTTCTTGCAGGACGGCGACCTGCTCGAGGTCGAGATACCGCGCGTCGGCGTGCTGCGCAACCGCATCTCGCTCGCCGTTCCGGTCCGCGCCTGAGCGGCCGCATGCAGGGAGGGCACCGCTGATGGCAAGCATCGAGATGTTCCGCAACGATCCGGAGGCGCAGCCGCTCGCCGCCGGCCAGGTGCTCTTCAGGGAAGGCCAGCCGGGCGAGACGATGTTCGTCGTCACGGAGGGCGAGATCGAGCTGACCGTCCACGGAAGATCGATCGAGATCGCCGGGCCCGGCGGAATCTTCGGCGAGATGGTGCTGGTCGACCGCAAGGCGCGCAGCGCGACCGCCACCGCCAAGACCGCCGCCAAAGTCGTGCCCATCAGCCAGCGGCGTTTTCTCTTCCTCGTTCAGAACACGCCGTTCTTCGCGATCGAGGTCATGTCGATCATGGCCGAACGCCTACGCCGAATGAACGAAGGAGTTTAGGGAGCCGGCGCGCCGCCGCTCGGTCCGCATCACGATCGGGCGCCCCGGCCGCAGCAATCCTTGCGAGGACAGCGGCAGCGGCCGGTCGACGAGCAGGCGCAGGCGATAGCGGCGCGCCAGCGTCGCCAGGACCAAGACGCCCTCGAGCCGCGCGAACGGCTCGCCGATGCACGTCTTCGAGCCCGCTCCGAAGGGGAAGAAGGCGCACTTCGGCGGCGCCTCTCCCTCCCACCGCTCGGGCTTGAAGGCGAGCGGATCGGCGAAGTAGCGCGGGTTGCGCTGGGTGACGTAGGGGCTCAGGACGACGCTCGCCATGCGCTCGATGCGGTAGCCGCCCAGCTCGACGTCCTCGAGCGGACGCCGCCCGAAAACGGGGGCGGGCGGATAGAGCCGCAGCACCTCGTCGAAGAGGTTGCTCGCGTAGCGCAGCTGCGGCAGATCCTCGAGGGACGGCGCGCGGTCGCCGAGCACGGCGTCGAGTTCCGCGTGCAGGCGCGCCTCGACGACCGGATGCGTGGCCAGCACGTACCACGTCCAGGTCAGCGCGGTTGCGGTCGTCTCGTGACCGGCGAGGATCAGCGTCACGAGCTCGTTGCGCAGGTCGGCGTCGTCGAGCGCGGAGCCGTCGGCGTCGCGCGCTTGCATCAGCGACGAGAGCAGGTCGCTGCGCTGCGCGTGGTCGCCGCGGCGGGCCTCGATCAGCGGAGCGACGATCCGCTCGAGCGCTTCGCGTTCGCGCGGGAAGAGCAAGCTCGCGCGTTCGGGAAAGCGCCGGCGCAGCGACTCGAGCAGCGGTGCCGCGAGCGCGACGGCCGGACCGGCCAGCGCCCCGCGCCGGATGACGCGCGCCACGATGCCGGCGACCTCGCGCGCGCGCTCGCCCACGTCGGCCCCCAGCAGCGCCTCGCCGACGACGCCGAGCGTCAGGCGCGTCATCTCGTCGCCCACGTCGATCAGCGCCCGCTCTTCCCAGACCCGGGCCAAGCGCTCCGTCTCGCCGACCATGGCCGCCGCATACGTCGCGACGCGAGCGCGATGAAAAGCCGGCTGCATCAGGCGGCGGCGGCGAACGTGCGCGGGATCCTCGCTCGAGACGAGCGCCTCGCCGACCAGGTCGCGGACCAGCAGCGCACCGGTGTCGCGCCCGTACCGGTGCTGCGCGGTGACCAGAACCTCCTCGATCAGCTCCGCGTCGTCGAGCAGATAGATCGGCCTGCCGCCGAGGCGAAAGCCCGCGACGGGACCGTAGCGCTGCGCGGTCCGTTCGAGGAACTCGAGCGTCCGCCGGCCGCCCGCGAAAAACTCGTAGGCGGCCGGTCCGCGCGGACCCGGCGCCGCTTTCGCCGCGCTCATACGACCTCGGCGACCTCTTCGCCGCTCGCGGCGCGCCCCTGGCGCGCGACACGCCCTTCCGGCGGCTGCTGGCGCAAGCGCCAAACCGGATAGAGCGCCAGGACGCGGTCGCCGGCCAACGTTTCGTTGAAGCTGGCGATCAGGGCGAACCTGCCGCGCCGCCAGATCGCGAGCGGCAAGCATGAAGCCAGCGCCTCATCGTGAGCGTCGCCCCCCTCGAACTCGCCGATCGCGTAATCCCGGCCGCCGATCGCGATGCGGCCGCGAACCCCCGGAAAGCGCGAGAGCCCGGCGAAGACCGGCGCCGCCAGAGCCGCCGTGCCGAAGGTGCGGTCGATGCCGAAATGGCGCGCGACCGACTCCGCGAAGACGCCCTCTTGGACGCGCATGACGATCGGCAGCGCCGGGTTCTGGGCGCGCGCGCCGAGCGCCACTTCGAGGTTCATCGTGTCGCTGTGGGTCAGCGCGACGAGCGCCTTCGCTTGCTTCACATTGCACAGCTCGAGGGTGCGATCGTTGGCTGCGTCGCCGGTCAGCAGATCGAAGTGGCGATCGCGCGCGCGCTCGACCGTCGCGGGGTCGGGCTTCGTGTCGACGACGACCACTTGCTCGTCGAGGGCGACGAGATAGTCGATGACGCACGAGCCGACGCTTCCCGCGCCGCACACGATCACGTGTCCGCGCCGCTTGATCGGCCGCAAGCCCTGCATCGCGACCCATTGCGCCTGGGTCAGCTTCGAGGCCAAGACCGCGACGAAGAGCCCGTTGAGGACGATCCCGCAGAGCATCAGCAGCACTGCGGCCACTTCCGCGAACGCGCCGCCGCGGCGGACGGAGATATCGCCGTAGCCTGTCGTGGTCATCGTCTCGACGACGAAATACGCAGCGCTCAGCGGATCGAGGCGCAGCGCGATGCCGAAGACCGTGGCGCCGGCCAGAAAGACGAGCACGCCCGCGACCGCGAGCGCCCGCGCGACCGGGTCGAGCCGGAGCGCGGAGCGGTAGACGTCGCGCACGAACGCGCCCAGCCGCAGCGGTTCTGCGCCCGGCGCCGAACCGGCGGAGCGCGCGCCCGGGTCGCGCACGATCCGCTTGAAGAGCACCAGCTCCGCAGTCTCGCCGAGCGGCGCGCCGGAATCGCCCCCGAGCTCGCCGTCGACCGCGATCACCCGCTCCCCGAGCTCGCGTTCCACTTGGGCAGGGGTCATGCCGGCGACGCCGGCGGCTCGCGCCGACCGTCTTGCGAAGCCGAGCAGCGGCCCGTCGATGTCGGGGAATTGCATCCCGTAGAAGCAGCCCGCGTCGACCGCGGCGCCGGCGTAGGTGGCGGCGGAGTGCGAGGAGAGCGAGATGACCGAGCAGTTCGCCACGTTCTGCTCGACCTTGCGCCCCAGCGTGCGGTTGAACTGACGCAGCACGACGCGAATGCGCGGGTTGAGGTCGCGCGCCCGCAGCCCGACCTGCAGGTTGACCCGGTCGTCCTCGGTCAAGGCGACGATCGCCGAAGCCTCGAGGACGCCGGCTTCGCGCAGCGCGTCGGCGCTGGGCCGCCGTCCGACGAAGCGCGCGCCGGTGCGCCGCACGCGCTCGGCGTACTCGCCGCCGTCGTGCCAGAGGACCGCGACCTCCTGCCCTTCGATGCCCGTCAGCTCCTCGCAGACGCGCAGGGCGAGGGCGTCTCCGCCGACGATCAGGACCAGCGCGGGACTCCCCGCGACCGGCGCTCGGGCTTCCATCACCCGGGAGGTTCGGGGCACGAGCCCGGCAGCGCCTCCGCGGCTCCTCCCGCCGCGAGCCGCGGCCGCGGCGGGAGCCGTCAAGGCGAGCGATCGGTCATTCGGGTCGCCTGTCTTCTACGTTAGGAACGACTCGGTTCATTTTGTCAAGTGCTTTATTGCATACAGGTAGGTGAGAATTTCCAGGAGCGAGGCCCGGTGAGGCGGTAAAGACGTTTCTCCCGCTTCAAGCAACCAAGGAGAAGTCTATGGTCATCGGCGTCCCGACCGAGATCGTGCCGGGCGAACGTCGCGTTGCACTCGTTCCCGAAACCGTAACGAAGCTCGCGAAGCTCGGTCTGACGGTCCTGGTTCAGCGCGGCGCCGGAGTCTCGGCGGCGTTTCTCGACGAGGCCTACGAGGCGGCCGGCGCAACGCTCGGCGCCGACGCGGCCGAAGTGTATGGCAAGGCTGATTTCATCGTCAAAGTGCAGCGCCCGACCGACGCGGAGCTCGCGCTCACGCATCCCGGCGAAGCGCTGCTCGCCTTTCTCTCGCCGCTCGGCGACCCGCAGTCCGTCGAGCGTTATGCGAAGTACAAGCTGATCGCGCTCTCGATGGACGCGATCCCGCGCATCACGCGCGCCCAGAGCATGGACGCGCTCTCGTCGCAGGCAAACATCGCCGGCTATAAAGCGGTGCTGATCGCGGCCTGCGAGCTGCCGCGCTTCTTCCCGATGCTGACGACGGCCGCCGGCACGATCGCGCCGGCGAAGGTCTTCGTCTTGGGCGCGGGCGTCGCGGGGCTGCAGGCGATCGCGACCGCGCGGCGCCTGGGCGGCGTCGTCTCCGGCTTCGACACGCGAACCGTCGTCAAGGAACAGGTGAAGAGCCTCGGTGCGAGCTTCCTGGAACTCGACCTCGGCGTCGAAGGCGAAGGATCCGGCGGGTACGCGAAGGCGCTGACGGCCGAACAGGAGGCCAAGCAGCAGCAGCTGCTCGCCGACTTCATCGGCGGGCAAGACGTCGTGATCACGACCGCGGCCGTCCCCGGACGGCGCGCTCCGCTGCTCATCATCGAAGACGCGGTAAAGAAGATGAAGCCGGGTTCGGTCATCGTCGACCTGGCCGCCGAGACCGGGGGCAACTGCGCCCTGACCGAGACCGGCAAGGTCGTCGTCAAGCACGACGTCACGATCGTCGGAACGACCAACCTTCCCTCGACGATGCCCTATCACGCGAGCCAGCTCTACTCGCGCAACGTCCTCACGCTGCTGCAGCTGCTGATCAAGGACGGCTCGCTGAACCTCGATCTCTCCGACGAAATCATCAAAGGCACGACGCTCGCGCACAACGGCGAGATCATTCATCCCCCCACGCTGGCCGCATTGGCAGGGAGCAACGCTTGAGCGCCCATCTCCTCACCGAATTCACCGTCTTCGTCCTGGCCGTGTTCGTCGGTCTGGAGGTCATCTCGAAAGTTCCGACGACGCTGCACACGCCGCTGATGTCGGCGACCAACGCCATCCACGGGATCGTGCTCGTCGGCGCGTTGCTCGTCGCCGTCGCCGCCGAGCCGAAGCTCGGCCCGGTCCTCTCGATCCTGGTCGTCTTCCTGGCCTCGCTCAACGTCTTCGGCGGCTACGTGGTCACGCAGCGCATGCTCGCGATGTTCAAGCCGCGCGCCACGCCGGCGACCGCGGCGCAAAACGGAGCGAGGAAGTAAGATGCCCGAAGCTGCAGCGGTCTCCGCAAGTCAGACCGCGATCGACTTCGCCTACCTGGTGACGGGCGTCTGTTTCATCCTCGGCCTGCGCTACATGAGCCACCCGAAAACGGCGCGCGTCGGCAACTATATCTCGATGGCCGGCATGACGATCGCCTTGATCGCGACCGGCTTCATGCTCGACTTCAGCGGCTGGTGGATCGGGCTGATCGGCCTCGGCGCCGGCGCGGCGGTCGGCATCTACTCCGCGCGCGCGGTCAAGATGACCGCGATGCCGCAGATGGTCGCGCTCTTCAACGGCGCGGGCGGCGGCGCGGCCGCGCTCGTCTCGACGGCGGAGTTCCTCAAGCTCAACCCCGGCATCGACCCCATCCCGGTCGATCAAGGCATCACGATCGTCCTCTCGAGCATCATCGGCGCGATCAGCTTCTTCGGCAGCATCATCGCCTTCCTCAAGCTGCAGGAGCTGATGACGGGCCGCCCGATCACCTACCCCGGACAGCAGTTCGTCAACGCGATCATCGCCATCGCGGCCGTCGTCTGCGCCGGGCTGGTCATCGCCAACGTCGCTCCCGTGCCGGCCTATTTCGTCGCGATCGTCGCGGCCTCGCTCCTCGGCGTGCTCTTCGTCCTGCCGATCGGCGGCGCGGACATGCCGGTCATCATCTCGCTGCTCAACTCGTTCACCGGTCTCGCCGCGGCGCTCACCGGCTTCGTGCTCGGCAACAACGTGCTGATCATCTCGGGCGCGCTCGTCGGCGCCTCCGGTACTCTGCTGACCCTGATGATGGGCAAAGCGATGAACCGTTCGATCACCAACGTGCTCTTCGGCGCCTTCGGCGCGGTCAAGGAAGGAGCCGGCGGAGCGGCGGCCGGCGTCACCGGCGGCCCGATCCGCGAAGCGACCGTCGACGACGTCGCGACGATGCTCGCTTACGCGAAGCAGGTCGTCGTCGTCCCGGGTTACGGCATGGCCGTCGCCCAAGCCCAGCACAGCGTGCGCGAGCTGGCCGACCAGCTCGAGAAGCACGGCGTCGAGGTCAAGTACGCGATCCATCCGGTCGCCGGCCGCATGCCGGGGCACATGAACGTGCTGCTGGCCGAGGCCAACGTGCCGTACCCCGCGCTCTACGACATGGACGACATCAACCCGGAGTTCCCGCGCACCGACGTCGCGCTGATCATCGGCGCGAACGACGTCACCAACCCGGCGGCGCGCAACGTGACGTCGAGCCCGATCTACGGCATGCCGATCCTCGACGTCGACAAGTCGCACAACGTCATCGTGCTCAAGCGCTCGATGAAGCCCGGCTTCGCCGGCATCGACAACCCGCTCTACGAGCTGCCCAACACCGCGATGCTCTTCGGCGACGCGAAAGCCTCGATCGACAAGCTGGTCGGCGCGGTCAAAGCACTCTAGCTTCCGCCCTCGTCCGTTTCCGTCGCAGCGCGGCGAGCCGGTAACCGGCTCG
Source organism: Vulcanimicrobiota bacterium (assembly GCA_963834485.1). Classification (GTDB taxonomy): domain Bacteria; phylum Vulcanimicrobiota; class Vulcanimicrobiia; order Vulcanimicrobiales; family Vulcanimicrobiaceae; genus CAWICD01. Next base: position 105,969 of record CAWICD010000004.1, on the reverse strand, counting down.
CCGCGATTGCTTCCGGCGTCAGTTCCCGTTGCGCGCCGCGCTTCACGCGGCGGACGACCAACGCCAGCAGAAAAGCGTTCGCAGCGACTTGACAGAGTGCTGCGAAGATGACGCCGAGAACGGTCAGGAGTGCGGGCACGATTTTAGCGCAGACTCCACTCGTAGGCGTTCGGGTCGGGGACGAAGGCGTTGGGCGCGAAGCCGTGCAGCCGCGTGCGGTACGCGTAGACGTAGGTGGGGTTGAAGAGATAGACGATCGGCACGTCGCGCGCGACGATGCGGTCGATCGCGACGTAGGCCGCGCGGCGCAGCGCGCGGTCGGGCTGTGCGACCGCCTCGCGCTCGAGGCGCTCGACCTCGGGATCGCAGTAGCGCATGTAGTTCTTCAGCGCGTCGCGGCAGCCGTAGAGAAACGCGTCGTCGGGATCGGGGCCCATGAACCAAGGCACGTAGGCCAAGTCGAAGCGCCCCGCAGCCAGCACGCCGCCGTCCTTCGCCGGCAGAAAGAGCTGCGCGTTCGAGATGAACTTGATCGTGAGGTCGATGCCGCGGTCGTGCAGTTCTCGCTGCACGAGCGTCGCCGCGCCGCGTCCCGTCGCGGATTCGGGGAATTGCACGTAGGTCAGCGCGAGGGGGCGGCCCTCCTTGCGGCGCATGCCGTCGCTTCCGCGGCGCCAGCCGGCGGCGTCGAGGGCGGCGTCGGCGGCGGCGGGGTCGTAGCCCGGCTCGCGCACGCTCGCGTCGTAAGCCCACGAGAAGCGGGGCCGGTCGGAATCGGCGACGGGATACCGGCCCAACGTCACCTTCGTGCTGATCGCCTCGCGGTCGATCGACTGCGCCAGCGCCCGGCGCACGCGCGCGTCGTCGAGCGGCGGGTGCGTGAGGTTCAGCGCGATCCCCGCCACGATCGCGGTCGGCACGTACGCGTAGGCGAGACCGCTCGCTTTGGCGAGCGCCGCCTGCTGCGCCGGCGCGATCAAGTTGAAATCGATCGCACCCGATTGCAGCAAGGTCAGGTTGGTGCCGGGGTCGGGAACGATCCCGACGTCGAGCCGGTCGACCTTGGGCCGGCCGCGCCAGTACGTCAAGTTCGCGGCATAGACGAGCCGGTCGCCGCGCCCCCACGAGACGAAGTTGAAGGGCCCGTCCCCGACGCCCGGCGCGCCGTTGAAGGCGGCGCGCTCGAGCGGCTGCTCCTTGGCCAGCACGTGCTCGGGAAGCACGTACTGCGCGGACGTCCCGTACGTGAAGAAGGTCGCCACCGCCGGCGCCCAGGCCCGCGAGAGCCGGAAGCGGACCGTGAAGTCGTCGGGGGCGTCGGCTCGCTCGATGAGGTCGTAGCCTTCGCGCGAGGCGACCGGGTTTGCCGGGTCCCGCAGGGCGCGCAGCGTGAAGAGGACGTCGCGCGCCGTCACGGGGACCCCGTCGCTCCAGTCGACGCCGCGCCGCAGGTGGTACACGAGCGTACGCCCGTCCGCGCTGACCCCGCCGTTGGCGACGCTCGGCACTTCGAGGGCAAGCGCCGGCAGCGGCCGCCCCCGCGCGTCGAGGTCGAAGAACGGTTCGAAGGACAGGCGCGCGAGCTGCCCTTCGACGCCCGCGGCGTCGACGTGGAGGAAGAGCGGGTTCAGGCTCGCCGGGTCGGCGCTGACGTCGAAGCGGGCGACGCTGCCCTCCGAGCCGGAGGGCGCACAGGCCGCGAGCAAACTGAAACCCAGCAGCGCCGCGAGCCGAATCGCTTGGGGTAAAGCTCTAACGAATCCCGAACAAATCAAGTATATCGGCCTTCACTTACCGGAACGCGGCACGGTCTACTTCTTCTCGGCGAGCGCTTCGTTCGCGGCTGCGGCCCGCGGCGCCGAAGGGGCCGGATGCGACCACGCGGCCGTCGCCGGCTTTTTCCACGACCGCTTCCGTTTGCCGCCCCCGCAACCCCATCGGGCCTTGGCTGTGTAAGAAGCGTTCATGGGAACGAGCGTCCGCGAGGGGCCGCGCCAGCCGCCGGAGCTGCCGGAGCCTCCGGCGGCCTTCGAGCACCGCAACCTGCGGACGGGTGAGTTCTGGCGGGCGATTCCGCGCTACCGCGACGTCGGCCAGGCCACGTTCTTCGATCACATCTGGCAGGGGCAGCATTCCGTCAAATCGCCCGAGGAACTGCTCGAGACGGTCAGGGACCTCGTCGAGCCCTCGTTCTTCGACGACGCGCGCGAAGGCTTCAGACGCGCGCCGATGGCGGTTCGCGTCTCGCCTTATATCATGGCCTCGATCGATTGGTCCGAGCCGTATGCCGATCCGATCCGCACGCAGTTCATCCCCCTCGCCTCGCGGATGCTCCCCGACCATCCGCGTTTGACGCTCGACTCGCTGCACGAGCTCGAGGATTCCCCGGTCCCCGGCCTCACCCACCGCTATGGCGACAAGGCGCTCTTTCTGCCGCTCAACGTCTGTCCGGTCTATTGCCGCTTCTGCACGCGCAGTTACGCGATCGGCGCGGACACCGAGCTCGTGGGCAAAGTTCCGCTCGCCACGACCCCCGAGCAGTGGCAAGACGCCTTCGACTACATCGCCTCGCGCCCAGAGCTCGAGGATATCGTGATCTCGGGCGGCGACGCCTACCTGCTCGCACCCAAATCGGTCACCCTGATCGGCGACGCGCTGCTGGCGATTCCGCACGTGCGGCGGCTGCGACTCGCGACCAAAGGCCTGGCGGTCATGCCCATGAAGATCCTCACCGACACCGCTTGGGTCGACGCGGTCACGGGCGTCGTCGATCGCGGCCGGGCGCTCGACAAGGAAGTCGCGATCCACACGCACTTCAACCACCCGAGCGAGATAAGCTGGATCACGCAGCTGGCGACCAACGAGCTCTTCCGCCGCGGCATCACGATCCGCAATCAGAGCGTCCTGATCCGCGGCGTCAACGACGATCCGCAGGTCATGCAGCTGCTCGTGCGGCGCCTGGGCTACATCAACGTGCACCCCTATTACGTCTACATGCACGACCTCGTCAAGGGCGTCGAGGATCTGCGCACGCGGATCCAGGCGGCTCTCGACGTCGAGCGCTTCGTGCGCGGCTCGACCGCCGGCTTCAACACGCCGCACTTCGTCTGCGACACGCCGGGCGGCGGCGGCAAGCGCGACGTGCACAGCTTCGACCATTACGATCGCGAGAACGGGATCGCCGTCTACTCGGCGCCGAGCGTCAAGCCCGGCAAGCACTTCATCTACTTCGATCCGATCGACACGCTCTCGCCGCAAGCCCAGGAACGCTGGAAGCATCCGCAGACCGCGGAGGCGATGATCGAGCAAGCGCTCGCGCAGGCCGGCGGCTCGCGCAGCTACGTCCCGGCTTGATCCGGGCAGAGACGAGCCCTTTTTCGTCGCCGCTCCGCTCGACGAGCGGACGAGCGCGCCCGCGTATCCGCCCGCAAGATTTTCGGACGTGAAGGAGTAAACGAAAGCCGCGATGCCAGAGAGTCGCACGCTCGCCCTCGATCCGGCGGCCGCGGTGCCGCCGCTCGCCGAGCGGCGCCCGCAGGTCAGCGAAGTTCACGGCGAACGGCGCGTCGACGACTATGCCTGGCTGCGCGAACGGGGCGATCCCGAGGTCACCGCCTATCTCGAGGCGGAGAACGCCTACGCCGAAGCGGTGATGCGGCCGACCGCCGCGCTGCAGCAGGCGCTCTACGAGGAGATCCTGGCCCACATCAAGCAGACCGATCTCTCCGTCCCGTATCGCTACGGCGCGTACCTGTATTATTCGCGTACCGAGGAGGGAAAGCAGTATCCGATCTACGCGCGCAAGCGCGAGACGCTCGACGCGCCCGAAGAGATCACGCTCGATCTCAACGCGCTGGCGGAGGGATACGCGTACCTCGGCTTGGGCGCGTACGCCGTCAGCGACGACGGGAATCTCCTGGCCTATTCGCTCGACACGACCGGCTACCGGCAATACACGCTTTACGTCAAGGACCTGCGCGGCGGCGAGCTGCTGCCCGAAGCGCTCGAGCGCGTCACGAGCGTGGCCTGGGCGAGCGACGGCCGGACGCTCTTCTACACGACCGAAAACGAGGTCAGCAAGCGCAGCGAGTGCTTCTGGCGTTACGAGCTGGGCTCGAGCGCGGGCTCCACCCTCCTCTACCGAGAGGACGACGAGCGTTACGACCTCGGGGTCGACCGTTCGCGCGACCACGCCTATGTCTTCCTCGCAGCCTACAGCAAGACGACGACGGAGTGGCGCGCCGTTCCCGCCGGCCGGCCGCACGAGCCGCCGCGCCTCGTGCTCGCGCGCGAAGAGGGCCACCGCTACGCGATCGAGCACCACGGCGAATCGTTTTACATCCTGACCAACCGCGGCGCCGAGGACTTCCGTCTCGTCAAGGCTCCCGAAACGGCTCCCGGCGAGGAGAACTGGCTCGAGCTCGTCCCCGAGCGCCCCGGCGTGCACCTCGACGACCTGGAGCTCTTCGAGGAATTCGCCGTGCTGCGCGGGCGCCGCGGCGGTTTCGGCAACCTCGAGGTCCTCGACTTGAAAGCGGCCACGCTGCGCGAAGTCGACCTGCCGGAGCCCGTGCACAGCGTGATACCGCAGCCGAACCCCGAGTTCCGCACCCGAGTCTACCGCTTCGCCTACCAGTCGCTGGTGACGCCGAACTCGGTCTTCGAGCTCGACGTCTCCTCCGGCGTGCGTACCTTGCTCAAGCAGCTCGAAGTGCCCGGGTACGATCCCGCGCTCTACGTCAGCGAGCTCACCTATGCGACCGCGCGCGACGGCACGAGCGTTCCGATCTCGCTGGTCTCCCGGCGCGACGTGCCGCGCGACGGAACGGCGCCGCTCCTCCTCTACGGATACGGCTCGTACGGCATCTCGTGCGATCCGTCGTTCCAAACGTCGCGGCTCGCCCTGCTCGACCGCGGCGTCGTCTGCGCGACCGCGCACGTACGCGGCGGAGGGGAGCTCGGCGAACGCTGGCGGACGGCCGGCCACCTCCTGCACAAGCTCAACACCTTCACCGATTTCATCGACTCGGCCGAGTACCTCGCCGCCGCGAAGATCGCCTCGCCGCGGCGCATCGCGGTGCAGGGCGGAAGCGCCGGCGGCCTGCTCGTCGCGGCCTGCGCCAACCTGCGACCCGACCTTTTCGCGGCCGTCCTCGCGCAAGTGCCTTTCGTCGACGTCGTCAACACCATGCTCGATCCGACGCTGCCGCTGACGACGAGCGAGTACCTCGAATGGGGCGACCCGCGCGAGCGCGCCGCCTACGACTACATCTCGAGCTACTCACCCTACGACAACGTCGTGCCGGCCGATTATCCGGCGATGCTGATCAAGGTGTCGCTGTACGACAGTCAGGTTCCGTATTGGGAAGGCGCCAAGCTGGCCGCCAAGCTGCGGGCCACGAAGACCGGCGGCAACCCGCTGCTCCTCGTGGTCAACTTCGGCGCGGGGCACGGCGGCGCATCGGGCCGCTACGACTACCTGCGCGAGGTCGCCTACAACTACGCCTTCGTGCTCGCCGAGCTCGGCGTCGCCTGAGGCTACATCTCCGGATAGTCGGCGGGGACCGGCGCGTCCTCGGTCAAGGCGTCGCGCAGGATGCGCTGCTGTTCGACCTCGTGCGCGCCGCCGTAGCCCTCGCTCGGGCTGGCGCGGTACGAACGGCCGATGTAGCCGATGTCCTTGATCCCGTGCGGCAGCCGTTCGACCAGGCGCCGCCGCACGTGAGCGCGCGCGCCCATGTTCTTGGGCTCTTCCTGAACCCACACGATCTCCTCGAGGTTCGGATAGGAGGCCAGGATCCAGAGGATCTCCCCGGTCGGCAGCGGCGAGAGCAGCTCGACGCGGACGACCGCCGTGTGCTTCATCTTCGCGAAATCCGGGTGGGCGAGCAAGTCGTGATAGATCTTGCCCGAGCACAGGAGCACGCGCTGCACGATCTCGGGATCGGCGGCGAAGCGCGCGTCGTCGATGACCGGCTGGAACGCTCCGGCGGAGAGCTCGTCGATGTGGCCCGAAGCCGCTTTGAGGCGCAGCAGGCTCTTGGGCGTGAAGATCACCAGCGGTACCGCCCGCGGCTGGCGCGCCTGCAGGCGCAGCAGGTGGAAATACTGCGCGGCCGTCGAGCAGTTGGCGACTTGCACGTTCCCTTCGGCGGAAAGCTGCAGGAAGCGCTCGATGCGGGCGCTGGAGTGCTCCGGGCCCGCTCCTTCGTAGCCGTGCGGCAGCAGCAGCGCCAAGCGCGACGTCTCCCCCCACTTGGCGTAGCCGGCGGCGATGAACTGGTCGATGATGATCTGCCCGCCGTTCATGAAGTCGCCGAACTGCGCTTCCCACACGACCAGCGCCCCCGGCAGCTCGACGCTGTAGCCGTATTCGAAACCGAGGCAGGCATATTCCGAGAGCGGACTGTTGAAGATCTCGAACGAGGCGCGCGCGTCGGAGAGGTGCTGGACCGGCGCGAACTTCTGGTTCGTCTTCACGTCGTGCAGCACGACGTGCCGGTGGCTGAAGGTCCCGCGCTCGACGTCTTGCCCGGTCATGCGGATCGCCGAGCCTTCGGCCAGCAGCGAAGCGAAGGCGAGCGACTCGGCGAGCCCCCAATCGACCTCGCCGTCGCTGGCGAAGGTCTGGCGGCGCTTCTCGAGCTGGCGCAGCAGCTTGGGATGCGTCCTGAAGCCCGGCGGCGTGCGAACGAGCTCGTCGCTCCAGGCGAGCAGCCGCTCTTTGGGGATCGGCGCGTCGAAGCGCTCGAGCTCGGGCTCCGCGGGAAGCTGCGGCCCGACGTGGCCGTGCCATTCGCCGCGCTTGACGGTGCGGTGCGCGCCGGTGATCCGCGCGGTCGCCTGCGCGATCAGGGCATTGACCTCGTCGGCGTTGACGACGCCTTGCGCGATGAGCTTCTGCGCGTAGAGCTCGCGGACCGTCGGATGCGTCTTGATCCGCTCGTACATGTCGGGCTGCGTGTAGGCCGGCTCGTCGGTCTCGTTGTGACCGAAGCGGCGGTAGCCGATCAGATCGATGATGACGTCGTGGCCGAATTTCCGCCGGAAATCGATCGCCAGGTGCACCGCGGCGATGCATGCGTCGACGTCGTCCGCATTGACGTGGACGATCGGCACGTCGAAGCCCTTGGCCAGGTCCGAGGCGTAGCGCGTCGAGCGGCCTTCCTTCGGATCGGTCGTGAAGCCCACTTGGTTGTTGGCGATGATGTGAACCGTTCCGCCGGTCGCATAGCCTTCGAGCGCCTGCAGGTTGAGGACCTCGGCGACGATGCCCTGCGCCGAGAAAGCCGCGTCGCCGTGGATGAGGATCGGCGCCGCCACGCCCGGCTCGAGCGTCGCGATCGCGTTCTCGTGGCGCGTCTGCAGGGCGCGCGTCCGTCCTTCCACGACGGCGTCGACCGCTTCCAAATGGCTCGGATTGTTGGCCAGCACGACGGCGACTTGCTTCCCGTCGAGCGTGACGTACGTCCCCGACGCGCCGTGATGGTACTTGACGTCGCCGGTGACGTCTTCGTCCTGGATCCCCGCTCCGCGCAGGTCGGCCGCGTCGAACTCGGCGAGCAGCTCCTCGTAGTGCTTGTTAACGACGTGCGCGATCGCGCTGAGGCGGCCGCGATGGGCCATGCCGAGCACCGCGGTCTGGACGCGGTCCTCGGCGAGCTCGGTGATGAGCTCTTCGAGCATCGGAATCATCGCGTCGAGCCCCTCGATCGAGAACGTCTTCTGCCCGAGGTACGTCTTGCGCAGGTAGCGCTCGAACGTCTCGACCTTCGTGAGACGCGCGAGCACGTTGCGCGCGCGCTCCGGCGAGAGGCGGACGACGTGGTTGCCCGACTCGATGTAATCGCGCAGCCATTCCCGCTGCTCGATGTTGGCGATGTGTTCGACTTCGTAGGCGATCGTCGAGCTGTAGGTCTTGTGCAGCTCGCCCACGACGTCGGCGAGCGTCTCGCCGCGCAGCTTCGTGCCCAGCACGGCGGCCGGAATCGCCGACATGATCGAGGGCGTGAGGCCGTAGTTGTGCCAGTCGAGCGCGGGATCGCCCTCGGGCTGCGTGCCGAGCGGGTCGAGCATCGCGGCGAGGTGGCCGTGACGGCGGTAAGCCGAGAGGATCGCCGCGCCGGCGGCGACGGCGCGCAGCAGTTCGTCCGAGTACGCTTCGATCTCGCGCGGCAGCGTCGGCGCCTGGTCCATGACCGCGACCGGCGAAACCGTCTGCGTGAAGATGTCGCGCCCGGGTGCCCCGCTGGTCGCGAGGACCGCCTGCGAGCGCGGCGGCGCCAGGCTGAAGCTGGCGAAGACCTCTTCGTAGAAGCGGTCGCTGCCGCGCAGCAGCTCGTCGATGCGCCGGAGGAACTCGCCCGACTGCGCGCCTTGGATCACGCGGTGATCGTAGGTGCTCGTCAGCGTCATCACTTTCTCGACGCCGAGCTGCTTGAGGATCTCTTCGTTCGCGCGCTGGAAGCCGGGCGGATACGCGATCGCGCCGGCGGCGACGATCGCACCTTGTCCGGGCATGAGGCGCGGCACCGAGGCGACCGTCCCGATCCCTCCGGGGTTGGTGAGCGTGAACGTCGCGCCGCTGAGCTCGTCGGCGGTCAGCTTGCTGTCGCGCGCCTTGACGATGAGCTCCTCGTACTTGTGGCGGAAGCGCGCGAAGTCGAGCTGTTCCGCGTCCTTGATCACCGGGACGACGAGGAAGCGCGTTCCGTCCTTGCGCCGCGAGTCGACTGCGATGCCGAGATGAACGCCGCTCTCGACCTTGTTCGGTGCACCGTTCTCGCGGCGGAAGGTCGCAACGATCGCGGGCTGCTCGCGCGCCGCGCGGACCAGCGCGTACGCGATCAGGTGCGTGAACGAGACCCTCTCGGCGCGGCCCGCGCTTTGCAGCGACGCGTTGAGCTCGGCCCGGCGGTGTTCGAGCGTCCCGACTTGCAGCGCGCGAAAGCTCGTCGCCGTCGGGATCGTCAGGCTTTGCTCCATGTAGCCGACGAGGGAAGCGGCCGGGCCCTTCAGCGGCGCGACCTTCGCCTGCGGCGGGAGCGCGGGGAGCGCGACCGGCGGCGGGACCGCAAGCGCCGTCGAGGCGGGCGCGGCGGCGCCGTTCTTGAGTCCGTGCTCCGCCCACGCCGCCGCAGCCTCGAGGACGTCGCCGACCAGGATCATCCCGGCCGGGCCGCTTCCGCGGATCGTCTTCAGATCGAGGCGCGAGCGCCGCGCCAGCCGTTGCGCCCGGTGCGAGGCGATCCCGCCGAGGATGCTGCCGTTCGGCGCGAGCCCGGTGCCCTTCACCGCGGCCGGCGCAGCTCCGACGGCTTCCGCTGCGACCGCGCCGCCTTCGGGCCTGGCGGCGGAGGTGTCGATCTCGGCCAACGTGGCGCCGACCGCGAGCGTCGCGCCTTCCTCGGCGAGCAGCGCGGTCACCAAGCCTGAGGCCGGAGCGGGGACCTCGACGTCGACCTTATCGGTCGTGATGTCGACTAAAGTCTGGCCTTCCTCGATCCATTGCCCCGGCTTCACGCGCCACTCGACGATCGACCCTTCGGTCACCGACTCACCCATCTCGGGCAACGTCACCTTGACGATCGTTTCAGGCACGCCTGTTCTCCGCGTTCGACACAACGGGCTCCATTCTAGGACAGATGCAAGAAAGCGTCTGCCGTTTTCACCGGCGATGAAGCATCTGCGGGAGCGGTCGCCGTCGAGCCGGCGCAGCAGCGTCCGGCGCTTCGCGCCTCTGCCCTGGAAGGGACTCGAACCCCTACAGCCTTGCGGCCACTGGTACCTGAAACCAGCGCGTCTACCAATTCCGCCACCAGGGCAAGAGCGCCGATATTTCGCAGACGCGCCGTCTCTCCCTTGACGCGAGGAAGCAAAAGCGCCGATACTTGCCCCAATTGTCCGCTTTGAGGGTCAACTCGATGCATCGTTCGTTGTTTGCATTTCTTGCGGTCGTCGCCGCTGCGGCGGTGACGCTCGGCGGCGCTTCCCGCGCCCGCGCGATCGATACCCCGTCTGCGGACACCGTCGCACGAGGCCGATACATCGTCCGGCAGGTCGGCATGTGCACCGACTGCCACGGGCTCACCCTGATGGGCGGCAAGCTCGCGGTCACGTGGCGGCCCGACGTCGCGGCGGCCGAGCTCGCCCCCAAGATCGCCGGCTTGCCGGGCTACACCGCCGAAGGGGCCGTCCGCTTCCTGGAGACCGGGATCGCGCGCAACGGCAAGAACCTGCGGCCGCCGATGCCGGCGTATCGCCTCAAGCCCGACGATGCCGCCGCGGTCGTCGCCTACCTCCGCTCTCTGCAGCCCTAGGTCCGCAGCGAAGGCTCGCCTGCCTGGACCTGCCGCGCCAGCGGAACGTCGCCGGCCAGTAAGCCCGGTCACTCGAAAGATGACCGATCGTGGCCGAAAGATGAACTATATGGACGTCTTGATCATCGGAGCGACCGGCTACGTCGGAACCGCTATCGACGAGTCGTTGACGGCGCGAGGCCACCGCACGGTCGGCGTCGCGCGCAGCGATATGGCGCGGTACAAGCTCCAGGCACGGGGCACGGCTTTGGTGCGAGCCGACGCCGCGAAGCCTCAGAGCCTGATCGAGCCGGCCAGGAAGGCCGATGCCGTCGTCTATTGCCTGCAGGTCACCGATGCCGACGCCAGCAGCGTCGACCGGAACGCGCTGCGGGCCGTGGCGCGCGCGTTGGCCGGGACGGAAAAGACGTTCGTCTATACCAGCACCGCTTGGGTCTACGGCTCGACCGGCAGCGTGACGGCAAACGAAGACTCGCAGCCGAATCCGCCGTATTTGGCGGCGCGCCGGCTCGAACTCGAGCGGATGACCCTGAACATGACGAAGATCGGCATTCGCGGGGTCGTCGTCCGGCCCGGCATCGCCTACGGCCGCGGCGCCGGCATCCCGGCGATGTTCGTGCAGAGCGCGCGCGAACGCAAGGTCGCGACGATCGTCGGCGACGGCACCAACCGCTGGGCGACGATCGGCATCGCGGACCTCGGCAACCTCTTCGCGCTCGTGGTGGATGCGGGCCGTCCCGGCCGCGCTTACAACGCGGTCAACGACGACACGTTCACCGTGCGCGAAATCGCCGAGGCCGCCAGCCGCGGCGCCGGCGCAGGCGGCGCGACCGCGAACGTTCCGGCCGACATTCTCGGACCGTTCGGAGAGTGTCTCGCGCTCGATCAGCGGATCTCGGCGGAACGGGCCAAGGCCGACCTCGGCTGGGTTCCCCGTTCGCCCTCGCTCATCGAAGAACTCGAGTCCGGCTCGTATCCTTCGACCGCGCTCGCCTGCTGAACATCCTTCGCCGATCGCATGCGTACGCCGCCGGAGCGGCGTTTTGTCGTTCCCTGCGCTCCGCCCCCTGCCCGGCCGGTCGTTCGCAGCACGCTACGTTTGCGCGCGGGTTCACGTTATAGTGGGCATGAAGCTTTCGGTCGCCGCCCTGGCCCTCGCGCTCGCCGCCCTTCCGGCGGCCGCGCTCGCACAAGCCGCACAAGCCTATCCGCCGCATGCCGAGGAGCCGACGCTGTCGGTCGGCGGCCTCGGCGTGATCGACCGGTCGCCCGATGAGGCGACCGTCACCGTGCAGATCGTCACCGACGACGACAACGCCGCGAACTCGGCGGGCAAGAACAATGCGATCTACAACGCCCTCAAAGCCAAGGCGCTCGGGCTGGGGCTGAGCGCCGACGCGGTCCGGACGACGTACTACAACGTCGCGTTCATCCCGTATCCGCCGAAAAACCTTCCGCCCGAACAGCGCCAGCCGCGCTACGGATACGTGACGACGCGCTCGCTGACGCTCGCGGTCACGCCGATCGAGAACGCCGGCAAAGTCGTCGACGCCGCGACGGCGGCCGGCGCGACCAGCATCGGCGGCGTCAGCTTCGGCCTCAAAGACCGTCGCGGCGCGTATCTGGCCGCGCTCGCGGCGGCGATGAACGACGCGAAGGCGCAGGCTTCGGCGATCGCCGCGGCCGGCGGCTTCTCGATCGTGCGGATCCACAGCGTGAACGCCGGACAATACGCCGCGCCGCTGGCGGTGGGAGCGACCGCGCTGATGCGCGCAGCCGCACCGGCTCCGACCCAGCCGCCGACCGAGATCGAGCCGGGCGGCCCGATCGAAATCACCGCGCGTCTGTCGGTCGTCTACGACATCAGGTAGGGCGGCGCGCTACGGGCCGGATCAGGCCGCGGAGCTCTTGCGGCGCGCGGCCTTCTTCGGCTTGGCCGCGCTCTCCGCATCCGCCTCGCCGCGGCCGCCGCGCTGCTTCCGGCTCTCCTCGAGGCTCTTCTGCAGCACGTCCATCAGGTTCACGACGTTGCTGCGCGGGGCGGCCTTGCCCTTGGTCTTGGGCGCTTCCTTCCCGGCGGCGCGAGCCTCGATCATCGCGAGCAGCTCTTCCCGGTAAGTGTCGCGGAACTTGTCCGCCTCGAAGGCTGCGGTCATCGTCTCGATGAGCAGCTTCGCGACCTTCATCTCGCCCTCGGGCGGCTCTTTCTGCTCGGGCAGGTCGAGCGAGGACGGCTCGACGATCTCGTCGGCGAAGTGCATCAGCTCCAGGACGAGCGCGTCGCCGTTGGGTTTGAGCGCGGCCAGATGCTCGTGCGAACGGATCACGACCTTCGCGATGCCGACCTTGTTCGTCTCGCGCAACGCTTCGCGCAGCAGCGCGTATGCGTGCCGGCCGCGCTTGTCCGGCTCGAGGTAGTAGGGCTTGTCGAAGTAGATCGGGTTGATCTCGGCGAGGTCGACGAACTGCACGATGTCGACCGACTGCGTCGCCTCGACGTCGACCCGGGCGAAATCCTCGTCGTTGAGGATCACGTACTTGCCCTTCTCGTACTCGTAGCCGCGCACGATCTCGTCGTAGGGAACGTCCTGACCGTCGAGCGAGCAGCGCCGCACGTTGTTGATGCGGCCTTCGTCCTTCTTGTGCAAGAAGTTGAAACGCAAGTCGTTCGTGCGGATCGCGGTCTGCAGCTTGACCGGGATCGTGACGAGACCGAAATTGATCGAGCCGCTCCAAATCGCGTGCGCCACTGCCTGGTCTCCTATTCTGAGGGATCGCGCCACTTGGCCCGGGCGGCTTTGAGCGCCGGCTCCAGCCGCTGCGGCCGCCAGCTTTTGGCATCCCACAAGTCGCCGCGCTCGCCCAGGAGCGCGGGGACGTTTTTCAGCGTGAAGCGCGCGAATTCAGCCTCGGTCTCCTTGGCCCGCTTGCGCGCCATCGCCTCGACCTCGCTCCAATCCAGCGGCAGCGAAACCGGAGCCTTGGCCCGGGCCCGCACCGAATAAGGCGCGACCAGCGTTTTGCCCTTGCCGACCTGCACGTAGTCGAGGTAGACGGTGCCGCGACGGCGCTTGGCCGGCATGCGTTCGAGCGTCGTCAGCTCGGGCAGGCGCGCGTGCAGCGCGCGCGCGACGAGCTCGGCGAACTGGCGCGCCACCTCGTAGGTGTAGCGCGCCGCCAGCGGGACGGCGACGTGCAGGCCCGAGCCGCCGGAAGACTTGACGAGCGGCGCGAGCCCGATCTCGCCGAGCGCCGCGCGCAGGCCGAGCGCGACCTTGGCCAGCGTCGCGAGCGCGCACCCGTCGAACGGATCGAGATCGAAGAAGAGAAAATCCGGGACGTCGAGCGAGTCGACCCGCGAGGTCCAGACGTGCAGGACGATCGCGGCGAGGTTCGCCACGTAGACGAGGCTCGGCTCGTCGTTGCAGACGACGAAGTCGATCGCGGCGCGCCGGCCGGAGTCGCTCGGCACGGCGACCGTCGGAATCCATGCCGGCAAGCCGCGCGGGGCGTGCTTTTCGAAGAACGACTCGCCCTCGATCCCGTCGGGATAGCGCTGCAGCGTCAGCGGACGCCCTTGCAAGTGCGGCAAGATCCAGCGCGCGACGCTGCGATAGTACGCGATCAGATCGCCCTTCGTGTAGCCGTCCTGCGGCCAGAGCACTTTGTCGCGATTGGAAATGACCAGCGTCCGGCCGCCGATGACGACCGTCTCCGCCGTGCGGCGCGCCGCGGCCGAGCGCACCACGTTCAGGCGACGTCCTTGGCGTGCTTGGGCCGCTCGCGCACGACGCTCTTGGGATCCTTGTCCTCGCGCAGACCCACGAACACGGGCTGACGCAGCAGCCCGTCGCGCGTCCACTCGCAAAACGCGATCTCGGCGACGAGTTTGGGGCCGACCCAATGCGCCGGCGTATCGGTCTTCGGCTCCGTCGCGAACGGCGCAGTCTTCCGTTCGAGCGGCGCGAGCTTGGCCGCGATCGAGGCCAGCTGCCTGGCGTCGAAGCCCGTTCCGACGGAACCGGCGTACACGAGCTCGTCGCCCTGGTAGACGCCGAGCAGTAAGGCGCCGAAGTGTTTGCGGCCGCGCCGCCCTTCGGTCCAGCCGCCGACGACGCACTCCTGGCGGGCGTGGACTTTGATCTTCAGCCAATCGCGCGACCGCCGCGACCGATAGGTCGAGTCGCGGCGCTTGGCGACGATCCCCTCGAGCGCGTGCTCGCGGGCGAAGGCGAACAGCTTGCGGCCTTCGCCGGCGACGTGCTTGCTCAAGATGACCGGGCCGCGTCCGGTGAGGATCGATTCGAGCGCCGCCTTGCGAGCCTCGAGGGGCTCGCCGCGCAGGTCGCGCCCGTTCCCGTAGAGCAAGTCGAAGGCGACGAACGTGATGGGGCGCTTGCCGCTGCCGCGGCGCCCGTAGCGGTCGAGCCGCTCTTGCAGCGCTTGGAACGACGAGCGCCCGCGTTCGTCGAGCACGACGAGCTCGCCGTCGACGATGACCGGACGTTCCGAGAACGCCTCGCCCAGCTCGGCGAGCTCCGGAAACTTCTGGAGAAAGTCGTTGCCGCTGCGCGAGCGCACTTCGATCCTGCCGTCGCGGTCGATGCGCAGCAAGGCGCGATAGCCGTCCCACTTGAGCTCGTAGAGCCAGCCCGGATCGTCGAACGGCTCGTCGACCGGCGTGGCCAGCATCGGCGCGACCTCGGCGGGAAGCGGCGCGAGCTTCACCGCGGCTCGTTTCGGCGCCGTCGAGGCGACCGGGCGGCCGGAGGCCCAGTGCGGCGCGCGAGGATCCTTGGCGATCTCGGCGAGCGTCTTGCCCGAGAGGACCGATTCGGGATGGTCCTCGATCTTCCAATCGGGGTCGGCGCCGCGATCGCGCTCCTTGATGAGCAGCCAGGCGTTGACCTCGCCGTCGCGCGGCTTCTTGATGTGCACCAGCGCGAAACCGCCCCGAAGCTTCTTCCCGGCGAGTTCGAATTTGAGCGCACCCTTGGCGATCTGCTCCGTCGTGCTCGTGCCCTCGAGCAGCCGGTACGTGCCGCGATCCCAAACGATCACTTCGCCGGCGCCGTAGTTCCCAGCCGGAATGATCCCTTCGAAGTCGCGATAATCGAACGGGTGATCCTCGACCTGCATCGCGAGCCGCTTCTCGCCCGGGTCGAGCGAGGGACCCTTGGGGACCGCCCAGGATTTCAGGACGCCGTCAGCCTCGAGCCGGAAATCCCAGTGCAAGCGGCTCGCGCGGTGCATCTGCACGACGAAGAGCGGCGCCTTGCCCCGGCCGGTCCCGGCCTTGCCCCGCGCGCCCGAAGGCTCGGGGGTCTGCGCGAAATCCCGCTTCTTCTCATAGGCCGACAGCGGCGCGTCACCGTCCGCGGGTCGCTTCGCTTCTCCCGCCGTGCGGGCCGCCTTCGCGCTCACGCTCGATCCAGTATACCAAGAGACGCACGCGCCGCGGGTGCCCGCCGAAGGAAGCGGCCCTCAAGCCGGAACGGCGGCCTCCGCCGAAGCTTCCAGCTCGCCGGCCGCCCAGAACCCCCTCGCGCCTCCGAGGGCCGGCGCCCGTTCCGCCGGCCCGAACTCGACTCGAGCCGCGAGCCGCGCCAGACAGGAAAGGGCTGCGAAGCGATCCGAATCAGCCGAGGCGCTTTCATCCTATCGATTGCGGAGCGCTCGTCGCGTTTTCCGTCGCGAGGTTTTTCCGTGGCCGATGTATTGAGCGAAGCCGAGGTCGAGAAGATTCTCGAAGAAGAGCGGGTCGGCCGGCTGGCCTGCAGCGCGGACGGCGAAGCCTACGTCGTCCCGATGGTCTACGCCTACGACGGCGGCTCCGTCTATTGCCACTCGCTTGAAGGCAAGAAAGTGCGGATCATGCGGGCCAATCCGCGCGTCTGCTTCCAGGTCGACCGGCCCCATGCCACGCGCGATTGGGAGAGCGTCATCGCACGCGGCACGTACGAGGAATTGAGCGGCGAGGAAGCCGAGCGCGCGATGCTGGCGCTGATCGCCCGGTTTCGACCGGCTACTCCCTCCGCCGCCGAAGATTCTGCGCAGAACGCCGCCCCTGGCATCGTCTTCCGCATCACGCTTGCCGAGAAAACAGGACGCGCCGGTAAACCCTGACGCCGCACGCATCCCAGCACTCTGCACGCTTGCCAGTAGACCGGCACGGCGGCTTTGGCGAGGCGCGCGGCGCGCTTCGTCCAAGGATGCGCGCGCGACGACGGTCAACTGCCGCGCATGGACGAGCGAATCGGATGGCGCGCCTGGGGCGAGGATGCTCTGGCCGAGGCGCGGCGCGCAGACAAGCCGATTTTGCTTTCGATCGGCGCGGTCTGGTGTCACTGGTGCCACGTCATGGACCGCACGTCGTACAGCGATGCGGCGGTCGCCGCGACGATCGCCGAGCGTTACGTTCCGATCCGCGTCGACACCGACGAGCGTCCCGACGTCAACGCGCGCTACAACATGGGCGGCTGGCCGACGACGGCGATCCTCACGCCGGACGGCGAGCTGATGACCGGCGCGACGTACGTGCCGCCGGAGCAGATGCGCGCGATGCTCGCGCAGGTCGCCGACGCCTACGCCACGCGCAAATCCGAGATCCTCCGCTCGCTCGAAGAGCGCTTCGCACAGTTCGGCGAGCGTCCGCCGCCCGACGGCGCGGCGCTCGAGCCCTCGATCGTCGCCTCGACGCGCGACGCGATCGAAGCGCTCTACGACGACGAGTTTGGCGGTTTCGGCCGCGAGCCGAAGTTTCCGCAGACCGACGTGCTCGAGTTCCTCGTGCTGCTCGACCGCCGGCGGCGCGATGCCCGCCTCGACGCGATGCTGAGCAAGACGCTGCTGGCGATGGGGCGCGGCGGCATGTACGACCACGTCGAGGGCGGCTTCTTCCGCTATTCGACCACCCGCGACTGGACGGTCCCCCACTTCGAGAAGATGGCGGAAGACCACGCCGGTCTGATTCGCGCCTACGCGCGCGGCTGGCAGCTGCTCGGCATCCCCGCGCTGCGCGAGACGCTCGTTTCGGCGCTCGAATACGTCAGGACGGTGCTGCGCGATCCTGCGACCGGCTTCTTCGCCGGAAGCCAGGACGCCGACGAGGCCTACTACGCCCTCGAGCTCCCCCAGCGGCGCTCGCGCCCGGCGCCCTACGTCGACCGGACGGTCTATACGAATTGGAACGCCGGCCTGGCGAGCGCGTTCGCCGTGGCCGGAGCCGTGCTCGACGACGACGCTCTGATCGCCGAGGGGGCTGCGACGCTCGACTCGATCGAGGCCGAGCTGCGCGACGAGCGCGGCCTGTGCTTCCACTTCCGGCGGCCGGGCCAGGCGCCGCAGCTCCCAACGCTGCTGCTCGACCAGGTCGCCTGCCTGCGAGCGCTGCTCGACCTGCACGAGGTCTCCGGCGAACCGCGCTTCCTCCGGCGCGCGATCGCCCTCGTGCCCGTCGTCGTCGAGACCTTCGGCGACGAGCACGGCACCTTCGCCGATCACGCGAACGAAGCGCCGCTGGGAAGGCTCGCCGTCCGCAGCGTCCCGCCGGCCGAAAACGCGAGCTTCGCCGACACGCTTCTGCGCCTGGCCGTCATGACCGGCAGCGAGGCATACGCCGAACGGGCCGAGCGCGCGCTGCGCGCGTTCTCGTTGCGCTATGCAGCGCTGCGCTCGTTCGCCGCGCCCTACGCCGCCGCCGTCGCGCGCTCCCTGTGGGGCGGCGCCGGCGTCACCATCGTGGGCACGCCCCGAGCCAGCGCGGCGCTGCGCGAAGCCGCTTTCGCCCTGCCTGACCCGTTCGCCGCAACGGCAACCTTCGCACCCGGCGAAGCGAGCCTCGTCGAGCGCGGCTTCCCCGGCACCGCCGGCCCGCACGCCTTTCCATGCCGCAACCGCCTCTGCGGCCCGCCGGTCGACGACCCCGCAAATCTCTCGCTCGCCTTCGACTCGCTCGGCGAGCACGCGGCCGGCTGAAGCCGCGCCTCTCCGGCCTGGCCGACCTAACGCGCCCGCGCGCCGCTCGCAGCCGCCTCTTCGCCGGGCCTCCGGTCCTGGCTGAAGATCCGCTTCTTGCGATCCATCAACTGCCAGACCATCGGCGTGAAGATCAACTGCATCGCCAGCGCCATCTTGCCGCCCGGACAGACGATCGTGTTCGGGCGCGACATGAACGAGTCGTGCAGCATCGCCAGCAGATAGGGAAAGTCGATCCCCTTGGGATCCTTGAAGCGGATCACCAGCATGCTCTCGTCGGCGGTCGGGATCGAGCGCGCGATGAACGGATTCGACGTGTCGACGATCGGGACGCGCTGGAAGTTGACATGCGTCAGCGCGAACTGCGAACAGATGTAGTTCACGTAGTCCGGCATGCGGCGCAGGATCGTATCGACGACGGCTTCGTGCGAATAGCCGCGCACCGTCTTATCCCGATGCAGCTTCTGGATCCACTCCAGGTTGATCGAGGGCACGACGCCGATCAGCAGGTCGACGTAGCGCGCCACATCGGCCGACTCGGTCACGACGCCGCCGTGCAGCCCTTCGTAAAAGAGCAGGTCGGTGCCCTCCGGCACATCCTCCCACGGCGTAAACGTCCCGGGCTCTTGCCCGTAGGGCTCCGCCTCAGCCTTGTCGTGGAGATACTTGCGAACCCGGCTGGTCCCCGTCTCGCCGTAAACGCGAAAGAGCGACTCGAGCTCTTCGAAGAGGTTGGCCTCCGGACCGAAGTGGCTGAAGCGCTCGTTCCCCGCCGCTTGCGCCTCGGCCATCTTCGCGCGCATCTCCAGACGGTTGTAGCGATGAAACGCGTCCCCCTCGACGACCGCCGCCCTGACGCCTTCGCGCCGGAAGATCTCTTGAAACGTCGCTTTGACGGTCGACGTGCCGGCGCCCGACGAACCCGTGATCGCGATGACCGGATGCTTGGCCGACATAACTCACCCCGATTGACTTCAAGACCGGTGCTTTTTTTGACTCCGCCCGCGAGGCCGCCCCTCAAACGCGGTGGGCGGCCCCATGGCCGCCCCGTGACGTCACAACATCCCGCGCCGCGCGAATCGCTGCGCTGTATTACGAATAACGCTCGCCCTGCGGCCTATCCGCCGAGTACGCATGCAGCTTGTACGCGACTTGCCGGTCCTTGCCCGTCGTCCGTTCGAGCCGGAACCCAGGCTCGACCTTCGGCCGGTTCACGATGAACGACAGCGCCGTCGTCTGCCGCCCCAACCGCGCATCGTACGCATTGACCTTGATGTACTCGTCCGGATGCTCGACCCGAGCCTTCCGGATCTCTCCCAAGATCCCAGCCGCATCTTTCACGTCGAACATCGGCAGCCCGTACATCTCCCAATACGAATTCCGCGGATGCGGATCGTCCGTATATTCGATCGAGATCGGCCACCCGTGATCGAGCGCGTACTGCACCTGCTTCCCGATCTGCTCGTCCGTGAGCGCCGGCAAATACGAAAACGCCCCCTGCGTCACCAACATAATCCTATACTCCCTTACTTGAGAATTCACGCACCGAATCAGTACGACGGCGTGGCGACCACATCAGGCGTATCCGTCGACTCGTAGTTGAACGTGATATCCTTCCAGATATCGAGCGCCCGGGCCAACGGCGCGCACGTCTTCGCGTACTCCTCGAGAATCCGCGGCCCTTCGGTGAGATAATCGCGCCCCTCGTTGCGCGCCAGGACCATCGCCTCGAGCGCGACCCGGTTCGCCGTCGCCCCCGCCGCGATGCCGTCGGGATGACCGATCGTCCCCCCGCCGAACTGCAACACCACGTCCTCGCCCAGCAGATCGAGCAGCTGGTGCATCTGCCCCGCGTGAATGCCGCCCGAGGCGACCGGCATCACCGGCGCAAGCGAGGCCCAGTGCTGATCGAAGAACACCCCGTGCAGCGGATTGGTGGGGACGAAATCCTCGCGCAGGATGTCGTAGTAGCCCTTGGTCGTGTGCGGATCGCCCTCGAGCTTGCCGACCACGGTCCCCGCGTGAATGTGGTCGACGCCCAGCAGCCGGCACCACTTGGCCAGCACCCGGAAGCTCACGCCGTGCGATTTCTGGCGCGTGTAGGTCGAGTGCCCCGCGCGATGCAGGTGCAGCAGCACGCCGTTGCGGCGCGCCCACTTCGACATCGACTGCATCGCCGTGAACCCGATCGTCAGGTCGATCATCACGATCACCGAGCCCAGCTCCTTGGCGAACTCGGCCCGCTCGTACATCGCTTCCATGTCGGCGGCGGTCACGTTGAGGTAGTGGCCCTTCACCTCGCCGCTCGCGCCCTCGGCCCGGTTGACCGCTTCCATCCCGAAGAGAAACCGGTCGCGCCAGCGCATGAACGGCTGCGAGTTGATGTTCTCGTCGTCCTTGGTGAAGTCCAAACCGCCGCGCAGCGCTTCGTAGATCACCCGGCCGTAATTCTTGGCCGAGAGTCCCAGCTTCGGTTTGACCGTCGCGCCCAGGAGCGGACGGCCGAACTTGTTGAGGTACTCGCGCTCCATCACGATCCCGTGGGGCGGACCTTGGAAGGTCTTCACGTAGGCGACCGGGATGCGCATGTCTTCCAAGCGCAGCGCCTTGAGCGCCTTGAACCCGAAGACGTTGCCGATGATCGAGGAGGTCAGGTTGGCGATCGAGCCTTCCTCGAAGAGGTCGAGGTCGTAGGCGATGTAGGCGATGTATTGCTCGGGGTTGCCGGGGACCGGATCGACCCGGTAGGCGCGAGCCTGATAGTGCTCGTAGGCCGTCAGCCGGTCGGTCCAGACGACCGTCCAGGTCGCCGTCGAGGATTCCCCCGCGACCGCCGCCGCCGCTTCGATCGGGTCGACGCCCGGCTGCGGCGTGATGCGGAACGCGCACAGGACGTCGGTCTCCTTGGGCTCGTAATCGGGCTGCCAGTACCCCATCTCCGCATACGGGGTCACGCCGGCGATCAGCCGGCTGTTCTTGGGTGGACTCGCTATTGCACTCATCCCCTCCAGTATGAGGAGGCGAACTCATAGAGGTCAAATACAACTTTACTATCTATTCATAAGGCCAAGCTTATGTTGTCGCTCTACCAGCTGCGCGCGTTCCTCGAGCTCGCGCGCCTTGGGTCCGTCCAGGAGACGGCGGATACGCTGGTCGTCTCGCAACCGGCCGTCTCCGCGGCGCTGGCCGGCTTGCAGCGGGAGATCGGCGTGAAGCTGACCGAGCGCGACGGCCGCAAGATCAGGCTGACCGAGGCCGGCAAGGCGCTCGAGCTGTACGGCCGCCGCATCTTTGCCCTGATCGACGAAGCGCGGCGGCGCGCGCACGAGCTCGCCGCCGCATCCTCGAGCCGGCTGCGCCTAGCCGCGGTGACGACCGCCGCCGAGCACCTCGTGCCGCAGCTGCTCCAGCGTTTCCGCCAGCAAGAGCAGAACATCGGCGTCGAGCTCGACGTCGGCAACCACGTCCACGTCTGGGACCGGCTCAGCCATTGGGAGGTCGATCTGGTGCTGGCGGGCCGGCCGCCGCACGACCTGCCCCTGCGGACGCTCGCGACGCGGGCGCACGAGCTGGTCGTCATCGCGCCGGCCGGAGAGGCGTTCGCGCAAGCGCCGCTCGGGGCGGCGACGTGGCTCGTGCGCGAACCGGGTTCCGGCACGCGCGCGGCGACCGAGGAGTGCTTCGCCGCGCTCGGCATCGACCCGCCGCGGCTCTCGATCGCCTCCAACGGGGCGATCGGGGCCTGCGTGCGAGCCGGACTGGGCTACTCGCTGGTCTCGCGCGACGCCGTCGAGCGCGACCTGCGCGCCGGTCTCATCCAGCAGATTCCGACCCCGGTGACGCCGCTGAACCGTCAATGGCAGCTCGTCGCGGCGCGCGACCGCGACCTGCCGGCGGCCGTGGACCGCTTCGTGGCGTTCGCTGTGGAGCAATGCGCGTTCGTCGCGCAGGCCGGCGGCGAGCCGCTCATCCCGTCCGGATGAAGGCGCGCCAGTACCAGATGCCCCACGCGCCGGCGAGCATCGAGAACAGGCAGAGGGCGGTTCCGATCGCGTGCAGCCCGCGCCGCGCTGCGAGGGCCATCAGCACGAACAAGAACGGCTCGAAATCGAGTGCGTGGCGCATGCCGAATTGCGCGAAGCCGTTGACGTAGTAGAGAAAGCTGGGGATTGCCGTCAGCACGGCAGCGCTCCACATCGCGACGACGAGCGGGCGCGGGCGCCGAGCCAGGAAGGCGAGGAGCAAGGCGGGCGAGGTCCAGCTCAGCGCCACGCCGTTGAGCGTCGGGATGAGGAACGGAAACGTGCCTCGCACGTCGGGGAAGCGGACGAAGAACGAGTACAGTTCGTAGGGTACGTAGGAGAGCCGGAACGGCGAGCCGGTCGGCTCCCCGACCTGATCCTGGTGATACCAGGCCGCGTAGCCGATGTCGTAGGGCACGCCCCAGCGCAGCTCGTTGTACCAGACCCAACCGATGGCGAACGGCACGAGCGCCAGCGCAAAGGCCAGCACTGCCCGGCGCCGCTCGTCCGGCGAACGCTCGTCGCCGGGAAGGCCCCGGGGCAGTCCGAGCAGCACCGCGTAGACCGGCAGCGCCAGGAGCAGGGCGAAGCGCGATTCGACGGCGCAGGCACCGAGGATCGCAACCAGCCAGCCGCGCCTGCGTCCGAGCAGTTCGAGCAGGGCGAGCAGCGTGAAGGCCACCGACGAGACGTGCGCGATGAACCATACGTCGCCGAGCATGGCACACCAAAAGAGGTCGGTTCCCAGCAGCAGGAATCCGCACAGCAGCGCAGCGCTCGGCAGCGGCACGCGCAGGCGCCGGCAGATTTCCCAAGCGGCATAGAGTGCGACCCCGCCGAGCAGCGCGGCGAGCAGCGACTGGTCGGCGGCCTTTCCGAAAGCGAGCACCGCCGGCAGCAGCAGCACCGCTGGCAGAGGCGCCTCGATCACGTAGTAGCGCCCGGCGTAACTGAGCGCGTCGATGTAAGGGCCGGGCCAGTCGATCCAGGTTCGACCGTGGCGGAAGGCGTCGGCGAGGAGAACGTAGTTGTTGTAGGGCGTCGCATGAAAGCCCGCGGCGAGCAGGATCGCGAACGTCGCGACGATACCGGCGACCGGTCCGGCCAGCGAGGCGCTCATCGCGCCGCCGGCGCCTGCACCGACAGCCTGAAGACGTTATAGCCGAAGCCCACGCGTGTCAGCGCGAACCCCGGTACGTCCGGCGGGTTCGCGAACGAGACGAGATAGAGCGGGCGCCGCCCGAGCCAATCCCGATAATACGAAATGAACTGGGTCGGCGAGCCGCAGACCACGATCCGGTCGTCGAACGAGTGCTCCACGTAGGCCGCGTACGCGAGCGGCGTCGCAAACGCCCACTCGGCGACCACGATCGACCCGCTCGGCGTCACGCGCTCGATCTCGGCGATGTAGTCCGAGGCGCCCGGATCGGAGCGCTGCTCGAGGATCCCGCGGCGCTCGGAAGCGCCCCACAGAAACGAAGCCGCGAGCGCCGTCGCGGCGAGAGCCTGCCATGCCCGCTCGCGGCTCAGCCAGGTCGCGAGCGCGGTGGCGCCCAGCGCGATCGCGACCGCCGCGCACCACAGCGGCAGCAAGTAGTAGCGGTCGGTTTCCGATTCCACACCGTACGACTCGACATACGGGATCGGAAGCACGCCGGCGACGAGGACCGCCCAGAGCGCGAGGCGGCGAGAACTCGCCATGACGAGGACGCCGAGCACGGTCCCGAAGACGCCCAGCCAGCCGAAGCTCCCGCCGACTCGCAGCGCCGCCGCCTGCACGAACCGCGGATACGCCGCCACGTCCACGAAGCCCGCGAAGGCGGAGCGCGTGTCGAAATCGGCGCCGGTCACCAAGCGGAAGAACCCGTCGAGCGTCGCGGGATGGTCGTAGTCCCAGAAGGGCCGGCCGGGCGGGAGACCGAGGGCGCGCGTCGGGTCGAGCCCGGCCGCGCTGACGTAGGCGCTGCGCAGCGGCAGATACACGAACGGGAGGAGCCCGATGAGGAATCCGCCGGCGAGCACTCCGAATGAACGCGGCCGCAGTTCGCGCCGCCGCGCCACGAGGAGCAGCACGAGCGACGGCATCAGGAGGACCGCCAGGCCATGCGTCGCACACGACAGGCCCGCGAACAGGGCGAGCAAGAAGAGGTTGCGTTCGCCTCCGTCCGCCGACCAGCGCAGTCCGAAAAAGAGGGCGAGGACGCGGAAGAGCAGGGCCAGGTCGTGGTCTTCGGCTCGCGTCGCGTCGCGCCAGGGAATCGGGGCGAAGGCGAAGCCGAGCGCGCAGACCAGCGCCAGGAGCGCGGGCACGCCGAGCCGGCGCATCGTCGGATAGAGGAGGGCGGCGCTGCAGGCGACGGCGACGGCGCACATCGCGTCGATGCGCTGCGAGACCCCTCCGAAGGGCAAGGCGTGCGAGAACAGCCATCCCAGCAGCACGAACGACGGGCACGCCGTCGGGTGCGCGATGCCCAGCATGTAGGGAACCGTCTCGAGCTCGCCCGTGTCCCAGAAGGAGACCGAGCCGTGCAGCGTCGCCAGGTAACCGCCCAGCGCGACGAAGCCGACGCCCGCGAACGCCAGCGCGTCGAAGCGGCTCTCCTGCGGCGTCCCTTCCGTCAACGCCGTACCGTTCCGCAGGCGAATCTCACGCGGCGGCCCCAGCGACGGATATTGTCACCCCGAGATGACTGCGCCGCCGTTTCAGCAAAAACGTCGCCACGCCGCCCCCCTGCGTCCGCAGCGCCCCTGAGGAGAATCGATGTCCCTATCCCCCGCCGCATCGTTCGAGGCGGCACATTAGCGCCATGAACGGAACCCGCCTGTTCCCCGCTCGCGTCGTCGTCGCCGAACCCTTCGCCGACAGCGGCCTGGCCGTCTTGCGCGAGCATGGAATCGAGATCGTCTCTTGCGTCGGTCAGCCGCGCGAAGCGCTGCGGGCGGCACTCGTCGAGGCCGACGGCCTGATCGTGCGCTCCGAGACGAAAGTCGACCGCTCGCTGCTCGAAGGCGCTCCGAAACTCTCGGTCGTGGCGCGCGCGGGCGTCGGAGTCGACGCGATCGACGTCGGGGCCGCGACCGACGCCGGGATCGTCGTCCTCAACACGCCGGGCGCGAACACGCTGGCCGCAACGGAGCAGACCTTCGCGCTGATGCTGGCGCTGGCGCGCTACACCGTCGACGCCGTGAACTCCGTGCGCGCCGGCCGTTGGGAGCGCAAGCCGTTCATCGGCACGGAGCTCGCCGGCAAGACGCTGGGAATCGTCGGACTGGGCCGGATCGGCGGCGCGGTCGCGCAGCGCGCGTCCGCCTTCGGCATGAAGCTCCTGGCGACCGATCCGTTCATCTCTCGAGCGCGAGCCGACGCGCTGCGAGCCGAGCTCGTGCCGCTCGAGGAACTGCTCGCGCGCGCCGACATCGTCTCGCTTCACGTGCCGCTGACGCAGCTCACGCGCGGCATGATCGACACCGCCAGGCTCGGCTCGATGAAGCGGAGCGCGCTGCTGATCAACTGCGCGCGCGGCGGCGTCGTCGACGAGTCCGCGCTGCTGGCCGCACTCGACGCCGGCACGATCGCGGGGGCCGCAATCGACGTCGTCGCGCAGGAGCCGCCGCCGCCGAACGGCAGCGGCGCGAAACTGCACCACCATCCGAAGGTCGTCGCCACGCCGCATCTCGGCGGCTCGACCCACGAAGCGCTCGAACGGATCGCCGTCGAGCTCGCGCAGGACGTGGCGAGCGTCCTGCTCGGCGGACCGGCCTCGGCGGCGGTCAACGCCCCGATCGCCGACGGGCCCGATGCGGCACGCCTGCGCCCGTTCATCGACGTGGCGCACCGGATCGGCAAGATCTATCCGCAAATCGCTCAAGCCAGCGCGCTGCCGCCTTTCACGATCGTGATGGAAGGTCAGCTCGCGCCGCTCGATCCGGAGCCCGTCGTCACCACGTTCCTGGCCGGCCTCTTGCAGATGACGACCGACCGTCGCGTGACGATCGTCAACGCGCGTTCGATCGCCGCCGAACTCGGCGTGCACGTGGACGTGCGCGCGGACGACCAGCCCAACACCTATGCTGCGACGCTGCGCGTCATCGGCGGCGAGATCTCGATCGTCGGGACCGCGGCCTTCGGCGGACCGCGCCTGGTCGAGATCGACGGCCTCGAGATCGACGCGATCCCGAGCGGCCCGATGATCGTCACGCGCCACCCCGACGTTCCGGGAATGATCGGCAAGTTCGGCACGATCCTGGGCGAGGCGGGGGTCAACATCTCGACGATGCAGGTCTCGCGCCGCGACGCGGGCGGCGACGCGATCATGATCCTCGCGACCGACCGCCGTGCCGACGACGCCACGATCGATCGGCTGCGGGCGATTCCCGGCGTGCGCGCGGTCCACGCGCTCGACGTCTGAAGAAGCCCGGACGCAGGCCGTGATCTACGTGGCGCGCCACGGCGAAACGACCTGGAACCTCGTGGGCCGCTATCAAGGGCGCATGGAGTCTGCGCTCTCGGCGCTCGGCGTCCGGCAGGGCTTCGCCCTCGCCGAGCACTTCGCCCGGCGCCTGGCACGCGGCGAACCGGTCCCCGTGCGGATCGTCTCGAGCCCGCTGCTGCGCTGCGCCGCGACGGCGCGCTTCGTGGGCGAACGCCTCGGCGTCGCCCTCGAGAGCGACGAGCGGCTCATCGAGATCGCTCACGGCACCTGGGAGGGCCGTTACCGGGAAGAGCTGGCGGCCAACGATCCCGAGCGCTATCGCGCCTGGCGCGAAGATCCCGCGCACGTCGCCTTCGAGGGCGGCGAAACGGTGCGCGCGGTGCTGGAGCGCTGGCGCGGCTTTGCGGCGACGCTCGCGGACGCGCGCGACGACGTCCTGGTCGTCACCCACGACGCGGTCGTGCGCTGCGCGCTGCTCGAGGCGATGGAACGCCCGCTCGACGACTTCTGGCGCGTGCACGTGGAGAACGCCGCTTTCGCGGTGCTGCACGGCGACGGCGAGCGCCTCGTCCTCGACGTCGAGTGCAGCTTCGAGCACCTCGCCGGCGTGCGAGCCGAGATCGCCGGCCAAGCCCTCTAGCGTCGTCCGCCCTTACGGTTCGTCGCCGGCCGCGCTCGGCTCGGCCAAGGCCGGGGCTTGGAACGTCGACGGCGGCAAACTCTGCGGGAACCGATAGCTGGACCAGACGATCCGCTCGTGCGCGACCTTCCCGTCGGGGAGCCGCGCGTCGGCGATCGCTTCGGTCACCACCCAATACCCTTGGGCCCCGACGTAGCGCAGGCGGCCGCTGGCGCGCGCGCCGCCGCTCGCCGCAAAGCGGACGACCGACGGCAAGAAGCTCGCGCCGTCGATCGTCACGCCGGTCACTGCGAACGAAGCCGCCGCTCTGGACTTCGTCTCGAACGAGTACGCGTAGTGATCGCCCGCGCGCTGCACGCTCGAAAACGAGAACTCGTACGCTTCCGGTTTGGGCGCGATCGTCGCGATGTCGTAACGATAGCCGCGATTGCGAAAGATGCGGACCGCCGGGTTCTTGAGCGCGTAGCCGTCGACGCTCAACGTCTCGTCACGCTCGTCCGAACCGCTGCGATACACGCGATGGGTCTGCTCGAGGTTGCGCAGACCGAGCTGCTCTACCGAGAACTCGAACGAGATCGCCGCCGGATGCTTGAGCGCTGCGAGCGCGTCGGCGTAGCGCGCGAGGACCGTCGCCGGCTCGAGCGGAGGGGCGGCGTAGCGCGTGAGCAGCATCGCCGGCTCGAACGGCGCGGCCGTGGCGGGCGTGTGGGGCTCGGCCGGCGGGAAGCGGGCCGCGCACGTCGCCAGCACCACGCCCGCGACGAGCAGCGCGCGTCCCAGCCGGCTCACTTCGGCAGCGCGCCTCGAATCGCGGCCAGCGCGGCCTCCGCCCCGGCGGGGTTCTTGCCGCCGCCTTGCGCCTGCGCCGGAGCGCCGCCGCCGCGTCCGCCGACGAGCGGCGCGGCCAGTTTGACGAGGTTGCCGGCGTGGACGCCGCGCTTGACGGCGTCGTCGCTGGCCGAGACCAGCAGCGAAACCGTCCCGTTCTCGAGGCCCGCCAGCGCGATGACGCCGCTGCGCAGCTTGCCGCGGATCGCGGCGCTCAAGTGCTTGAGCGTCTCGGCTCCGGCCTCGCGCACGACCGCCGCCACCACGCGCGTCTCCCCGATCGTCTCGGCCCGCGCCACGTAGGCGTCGGCGTCGGCCGCGGCGAGCCGCGCCTTGCTCTCGGCGAGCTCCTTCTGCAGCGCCCGCGTCTCGGCCAGCAGGCGTTCGATGCGCTCGCCCAGCTCGGCGGGCTTGGTCGAGAGCGATTCCGAGAGCGCGCCGATCAGCTCTTGCTGATCGAGCACGTACGCTTCGGCCGCCTTCGAGACGACCGCCTCGATGCGCCGGATGCCGCTGCCGATCGACGACTCGGAGAGGATCAGGAACAGTCCGAGCTCTCCGGTCGTGAGCGAGTGCGTGCCGCCGCAAAACTCGATCGAGGGGCCGGCGCGCACGACGCGCACGCGCTCGCCATACTTCTCGCCCGCCATCGAGATCGCGCCCGAGGCCGCCGCCTCGGCCGGCGTCATGACCGTCGTCACCAGATGATGGTCGTCGCGGATCATGGCGTTGACCGCGGCCAGCACGTCGCGCTTCTGGCTCGGCGAAAGCGCGCCGCCGGGCGAGCGGAAATCGAAGCGCATGCGGTCGACCCCGACCCACGAGCCGGCCTGGACCACCTCGTCGCCCAGCACGTCCTTGAGCGCGCGCTGCAGCAAGTGGGCGCTGGTGTGATGGCGCCGGATCTCCTGACGCCAGAGCGGATCGACCGCCGCGTGCACGACGTCGCCGACCGCGAGCGCGCCGCCGCGCAGCACGCCGCGATGGGCGATCGCCTCGCCTGCATACTGCGTGTCGACGACGTGGAAGGTCGCGCCCTCGCTCGTCAGGATGAATCCGTGGTCGCCGATCTGCCCGCCCTTTTCGCCGTAGAACGGCGTCCGGTCGAGCACGAGCTGGGCTTCGTCGCCGTCGGCGATCGACTCGACCGAAGCCCCGTCGCGCAGGATCAGCGCGACCGTCCCGTCGCCCTCGAGTCCCTCGTAGCCGGTGAACTCGCTGGCCAGCGCCGGCAGATCGGCGAGCGCGACGACCGCGCGCTTGCGCATGGCGTCGGCCCGCGCGCGCTCGCGCTGCTCGTCCATGGCCGCTTCGTAGCCGGCGAGATCGACCGCGACGCCGGCGTCGCCGGCCATCTCGCGCGTCAGCTCCCACGGAAAGCCGTAGGTATCGTGCAGCGTGAAGACGTCGCTGCCGGCCAGCGGCGTCCCCTCGCTCTTCGCCCGCTCGAGCAGCACCGCGAGCATCTCGCTTCCGCGCTCGAGCGTGCGGTCGAAGGTCATCTCCTCGGCGCCCAGCGACTGCTCGATGCGCGGCAGCGCCGCCCGCAGCTCGGGGTAGCCGGATTCGAGCGAACGCACCACGTGCGGCGCCAGCGCCGTCAGAAAGCCGTTGGGATACCCCAGCAGCCGCCCGTTGAGGATCGCCCGCCGCGCCAGGAAGCGCAGCACGTACCCGCGATCGGTGTTCGAGGGATAGATGCCGTCGGCGATCAGGAACGTGACCGAGCGCGCGTGATCCGCGATGATGCGGCGCCGCACGATCTGCTCGCTCGCGGAAAGCGAGGTCGCACCGGGGTCCGGCTGCGCCTCGACCAGATCGACGAACAGGTCGGTCTCGTACATCGAGCCCTTGCCGTTGACCACCGCGAGCATCCGCTCGAAGCCGGCGCCGGTGTCGATCGACTTCTTCGGCAGCTCGTGCAGCACGCCGTCGGCGGTCCGGTTGTACTGCTGAAAGACGAGGTTCCACACCTCGACGAAGCGCGAGCCCAGATTCGGCCCGGTGTCCTCCGGACTTTCGGCGTATTCGGGCCCGAGATCGTAGAAGAGCTCGCTGCACGGCCCGCACGGCCCGGTCGGCCCCATCGTCCAAAAATTATCGCTGTCGAAGCGGGTGATGCGCGAGGCCGGCAGCCCGACCTCGCTCTCCCAGAGCGCCTGCGCCTCGTCGTCGCTGGTGTGCACGGTGACGTACAGCCGCCCGGGCTCGAGCCCCAGCCGCTCCGTCAGATACTCCCACGCCCAGACGATCGCGTCGCGCTTGTAGTAATCGCCGAAGCTGAAGTTTCCCAGCATCTCGAGGAACGTCCCATGCCGGCCCGTGCGCCCCACGTTCTCGATGTCGCTCTTCGCCCCGGCGACGCGCAGGCAGCGCTGCACCGTCACCGCCCGCGGCGCGGGCGCCGGCACGTCGCCCAGGAACACGGGCACGAACTGCTCCATCCCCGCGATCGTGAACAGCGTCGTCGACATCTCGTCCGGGATCAGGCTGGCCGGCGCCAGATGCCGGTGTCCCTTGGACACGAAAAAGTCGACGAACGAGCGCCGCAGTTCTTGGCTGGAGATACTCATGGCCAGCCGATGTTCCGGCCGGCGCCGCTCAACGCCTATCGGCGCTCAGCCTCCGGCCCGGCCTCCGCCGTCGCGCAGGCGGTGGTAGTCCGCGATCGAGCGCTTCTCTTCTACGAACGCACCCCAGAAGATGATCGCCATGATCACGAGCGCCACGCCGTGGAGGATGATCCCAACAACCTGAACTGACACGCCTCCTAGTATAAGGCTCGAAACCCGGCCGTCAAGCTGCACGCGGTCCGTCTCGAAGGCCTCCGGTTGGCGGGGGCGGCGCGGAGGGCTGGCGGCCGCTCAGCACACGACCGGTTCGTGGGCGCGGGACGGAGGGGTGGCGGCGGCTCCGACCGACGAGCGAAGCCATGGATGGCGGGAGCGAGGAGGCGGAGCAGCAGGAGGCCGCCCTGGAGGGGCGGCCGACGAGCGGCGCCGCCACCCCTCCGTCCCGCGCCCACGAACCGGAGGCCACAGCCGCGAGCCGCCGGACCGGAGGCCTACGACTTGTCGACGAGCGCGTCGCGGAGTTTTTCGAGGGCTTTTTGCTGCAGGCGGGAGACGTGCATCTGGGAGACGTTGAGGCGCTTGGCGATCTCGGTCTGGGAGATCGACTCGTAGAAGCGCAGGAAGAGGATGATGCGCTCGCGCCGGGAGAGGACCTCGAAGGCGCGCTCGAGGTTGGCGCGGTCCTCGAGGTTGGCCAGCTGCGGGTCCTGCTCGCCGATGTAGTCGGCCAGCCGCTGGGCGTTCTTGTCGCCCTCGCCCGCGATCTCGGTATCGAGCGAGAGCAGGTTGTAGGCCTGGCCGAGCTCCTGCGCCTCGAGGACCTCTTCCTCGGTGGCGTGCAGCTCGTCGGCGAGCTCTTTGATCGTGGGCGAATGCCCGAGCGCGATGGTGAGCTTCTCGATCGCCCGGTTGACGCTGAGGTTGAGCTCCTGCAGGCGGCGCGGGACTTTGACTGCCCAACCCTTGTCGCGGAAGTGCCGTTTGATCTCGCCCACGATCGTCGGCGTGGCGTACGTCGTGAACTCGACGCCGCGCTCGAGATCGAAGCGGTCGATGGCCTTGATGAGCCCGACCGTGCCGACCTGGATCAGGTCGTCGAGCGACTCGCCCCGATTGGCGAACTTGACGGCGAGATAGCGGACCAGGTTGAGGTGCGCGACGACGAGCTCGTCGCGCAGCTCGGATTCGCGGCGCTGCGCCTTGCGCGCGCGCGAGAGCTCTGCGAACGCTTCACGAGTGCGGCGGCGATCCCAACGCTCCTCGTCGGAGTGCGTCAAAGGATCCACCTCGCGCTACGCGCTGACCCGTTTGGTCATCACGAGCTCCGTTCCGGATTCGGAATCCACCCTGTACTCGACGACATCCATCAGCGCCTGAATGAGAAAGATGCCGAGGCCCTCGACGGCCAGCGTCGAGGGACGCTTATCCGTCAGTTCCTCGGTGCGCGCGGCGTCACGGTGGTCGCGAACGCGAACCCGCAGATACCCGGTCGCTGCTTCGCACGTGATCGCGATCACGTTCGAGGAAGGCGCCTGCTGAATGCAGATCGTGCAGGCCTCGGCGATCGCCAGTTTGACGTCCTCGATCTCCTCGACGGAGAACGGCAGGCGGTTGGCGATCGCGGCGACGGCCAGACGGGCCACCGCGACCCATTCCGGCTTGCTGGGAATCTGCAGTTCGACGGTTCCGAGCAAGTCGAAGCTCGTCTCGGCCATTTTCACGCGAGCGCTTTTTTCGCGCTTTGCTCGTCGTCGAAGATCCCGAAGATCTTGACGAGCCCCGTGATGTCGAAAATCTTCTTGATCTGCGGGTTCGTGCACACGAGATTGACCGTGCCGCCGTGCTCGCGGACCCGCTTGAGGCCGCCGATGAGGACGCCCAAGCCCGTCGAATCGATGTAC
The DNA here is from genome assembly GCA_963834485.1 of Vulcanimicrobiota bacterium. Taxonomy (GTDB): domain Bacteria; phylum Vulcanimicrobiota; class Vulcanimicrobiia; order Vulcanimicrobiales; family Vulcanimicrobiaceae; genus CAWICD01. The sequence continues at coordinate 73,276 of CAWICD010000004.1, read as the reverse complement.
CGCACCTTTTCGAGATTGATGACCAGGTTGTAGTGACCCTGATCGATGAGCTCGGTGATCGCGTCTTTGACTTTCGGCGAGGTGTAAACGTCGATCTCGCCGCCGAGTTCGACGACGTATGCGTCGGCGTCCGACTCGCGGACGTGCACTTTGATATCCAAGGCGTCTCCTACTTCACATCGTCGGGAGCTGTTTTCTTGCGCCCGTACATATCCGTTGCGAAATCGCCGACGTCGCCGGCGGCGTCGCGCGCCCGGTTGCTCGCTTCCCGCGCCTTCGCCCGAAGCAGATCGCGCATTTCTTCACCGCTCGCCGGTGCGAGAACCATCGCCAGCGCGACGCCGACGAGCGCTCCCGTGAACAGGCCCGTGACGAACGCATTGGGATCGACCGGTTCCGGTGCTCCCCGATCCTTCGAGTGCTCCTGCATTGCCTCCTCAACCTTGTGTGTTACGTCGGCCCGGTCGTCTTCGGCTTGGTGCGGACGGCGTTGTTCACCGAGTTCAGCGTGGCATTGATAAGGTTTGCCGTCTTCGTCGCACCGGCCGCGACGTTTTCGAGCTGATTCACGACGCTGCCGAGTCGTGCGATGGTCGTGTCGGCCGTGTCGGCGATGCCCTCCACGTGCGAAAGCGTCGTGGCGATCGGCGCCGACAGGGCGCCTATCTGTTTGTCGACCTCGTCAAGCGTCCGCCCGACCCGCCCTAACAGCCCGCCGGCGCGCACGCACAAGACGAAGACACCCAATCCGATCAGCAGCGCACCCAGGCCCACGCCGGCGTACAATGCGATCGTCCACTGCTCGGGCGAAGCAATCAAGACCTTACCTCCGGACGGCTCGCGCGGGAGCCGCAGTGAGTTGCACTCGTGTCGTCAGGATGCACCGCGCAGCGCGGCGATCACACGTGGAAGCATCCGTACCAAGGCTTCGACGTCCTCCTCGCGCGTCAGCTTTCCGAACGAGAAGCGAACGGTCCCCGTCTTGGCCCAAAGGGGGACGTCGAGGGCGGCCAGCACGTGGCTCGGTTGCGTCGAGCCGGCCGCGCAGGCGCTGCCCGCCGAGACGGCGACGCCCTCCAAGTCGAGCCCGATCACCGTCTCGGAGGCCGCGGTCCCCGCGAAGGCCACGCTGCTGACGTTCGGCAGCCGCAACGCCCCCGCGCCGTTGAGGCGAACGCCGCCGATCGCCGCGCTGACGCCGGCTTCGAAGCGGTCGCGCAGCGCGCTCAGGCGCGGCACTTCGCCCGGCAGCTCGGCGACCGAAAGCTCGAGAGCCCGGGCGAACCCGACGATCCCCGCCACGTTCTCGGTGCCGGCCCGCAGACCGGCCTCCTGGCCGCCGCCGACGACCAGCGCCGCCAGCGGCGTGCCGCCGCGCACGTACAGGGCGCCGCTCCCTTTGGGGCCGTAGAACTTGTGCGCCGAAAGCGAGAGCAGGTCCACGCCCAGCGCGGAGACGTCGAGGGGGACCCGCCCCGGCGCCGCGACCGCGTCGGTATGAAAGACGGCTCCGTGCCCCCGGGCGATGCGGGCCAGCTCGGCGATCGGGTTGAGCGTGCCGAGCTCGTTGTTGGCCAGCATCAGCGAGACGAGCGCGGTCTGCGGCCGCAAGGCCCCCTCCAGCGCGGCCGGATCGACCCGGCCGAAGGGGTCGGCGCCCAAGACGGTGACCTCCCAGCCCGCGTCGCGCAGCACGTCGAAGGCGTGCAGCACGGCGTGGTGTTCGACCGCCGAGGTGACCGCGTGGCCGGGACGCCCGTGCGCCCGGGCCACACCCAGGATCGCCAGGTTGTCGGCCTCGGAGCCGCTCCCGGTGAAGACGATCTCGCGCGGCGCCGCGCCGAGCAGGGCCGCCACGGTCACCCGCGCCCGATCGAGCGCGGCGCGGGCGCGGCGTCCCTCGCCGTGCAGCGAGCTGGGATTGAAGCCGTCGCCGAAGTGCGGGAGCATGGCCTCGACGACCTCGGGCCGCACCGGCGTCGTCGCGGCATGGTCGGCGTAGATGCGCGCGCCCACCTCAGTCTCCGGCCGGCGGCTCCGCCGCGCGCCGCGCTTCGATCCAAGCGCGCAGCTTCGCCTCTTCACCCTGCTCGCCCGGCTCGAAGTAGGCCCGCTCGCGCAAGTTCGCCGGCAGATAGTCCTCGAGGCGCGCTGCCGGCGGAAGGTCGCCTTGAGCGCCGGCCGAGGCGTAATCGTCGTGCGCGTAGCGGTAGCCCTCGCCGTAACCGAGGCTGCGCATCAGGCCGGTCGGCGCGTTGCGCAGGTTGAGCGGAACGGGCTCGTTGCGCGTCTCCTCGACGTCGCGCAGCGCCGCGCCGTAGGCGCGCCCGACGCTGTTCGACTTGGGCGCGGTCGCCAGATAGAGCGTCGCGTGCGCGAGGGGATAGTAGCCTTCGGGCATGCCCACGAAGTGGACCGCCTGCTGCGCCGCGACCGCGACCGAGATGCCGCGCGAGTCGGCCAGTCCGACGTCCTCGGAGGCCAGGATGACGAGCCGCCGCGCGATGAAGAGCGGATCCTCGCCCGCGTCGAGCATGCGCGCGAGCCAGTAGACCGCCGCGTCGGGATCGCTGCCGCGAATCGACTTGATGAAGGCGCTGATGACGTCGTAGTGGTTGTCGCCCTTCTTGTCGTAGGCGACCAGGCGCCGCTGCAGCGCGTCGGCGATCAGCGCCCGCTCGATGCGGCGCGTTCCGTCGGCGGCGACCTGCGCCGTGTTCGCCGCGAACTCGAGCGTCGAGAGCGCGATCCGCGCGTCGCCGTTGGAGAGGCCCACGAGCGCCTCGAGCGCGTCGTCGTCGATGGTGACGCCGCGCGCCCCCAGGCCGCGCTCGCGATCCTCGAGCGCGCGGCGCACCAGCCGCGCGATCTCCTCGTCGCGCAAGGCGTGCAGCACGAAGACGCGCGTGCGCGAGAGCAGCGCCGAGTTCACTTCGAACGAAGGGTTCTCAGTCGTCGCCCCGATGAGCGTGATCGTCCCGTCCTCGACGTACGGCAGGACGGCGTCCTGCTGCGCTTTGTTGAAGCGGTGGATCTCGTCGATGAAGAGCACGGTGCGCTTGCCGAGCGCGCGCGCCCGCTGCGCGTCGGCGACGACCGCGCGCAGATCCGCGACCCCGGCGCTGACCGCCGAGAGCGCGACGAAATTCGCGCCGGTCGCCCGCGCGATCACTTCCGCCAGGGTCGTCTTGCCCGTCCCCGGCGGTCCCCACAGGATCATCGAGGGAACGTTGTCGCTCTCGATGGCGCGGCGCAGCGCGCGCCCTTCGCCGACGATCTCCGCCTGGCCGACGAATTCGGCGAGCGAGCGCGGGCGCATGCGGGCCGCGAGCGGCGCGGGAGCCTCGTGCTCGAACAAACCGACACGCTCGCCCCGCTCGCGCCGGCTCACCTGCTCACTTCCCTTTCTTCTTGCCCTTCGCAGGCTTCGCGGGCCGGGGAGCGCCGGGCGTCGCGGTCTCGACCGGCGCGACGATCGTGACGTCGCCGTGTCCTTGGACCTCGCCGCTGAACGTATCGTAGTCGAGCACGTCGGCGTCGATCGACTGCTCGCCGCTGCGCACGTGCACGTTCCCGCTCATGTGCAGGTGATGGTTGAGATCGTCGAGCGTCGCCGCGTCGGCCGTCGCTTCGCGATTCTCTTGCGTGAAGTGCACGTGGCCCGTCGCGACGTAGAGCTGGCGGCTGCCGTCGGCATCGAGCTGATCGGTCGTCAGCGTCGAGGGCTTCTGCGTCAGCTCCGTCGCCTTGCCGCGGTTGGGCAGCGGCTCCGTCTGATGCAGGACGACGTGCCCCGTGGCGTGCAGGATCTTCTTCCTCGAATTCCCGGTCGCGCGGTCGGCAGTGATGTCGATCCCGTGCCGGGCCGCCGAGAAGCGGTCCTTCAGCGTGAACTCGCCGGTGTTGAGGTTGTACTGGACGTCGTCGGTTTGGATGCGGTCGAAGCCCGCGACGTTTTGGAATTGGGCGCCCGCGGAGCCGGGGGCCGGCGGAGGCGCGGCCGGCGCGGGGACCGCCGCAGGGACCGCCGCAGCCGTGGCCCGCGGCGTGGCCGAGACCCGCGGCGCGGAGGAAGGCGGCGGTGTGGACGAGGCCGGCGGTGCGGACGAGGTCTGCGCCGTTCCCGGCAGCGTCATCCCCAGCACGGCGAGCAGCAGCCACGGAAATCCGGCGGTGCGGCGCATCAGGCGTCGTCCTTCGGAACGGCGCGTCCGGTTCGCGCTGGGGAGGTGTGGACGGGGCCCAAATGTCTTTCCAGCATCGCGACGGTGATGATTCCCTCTCGAACGAGACGCGGCTCTTCCCCGGTGAGATCGATGACGGTCGATTCGGCCCCGAGCGGCGTGGGACCGTCGTCGACGAGCAAATCTGCGGCGGGCAGTTCGGTCTCGTTCGCCCCGTCGAACGCGGGGCTCCCGCTCACGTTCGCGCTGGTCGCCGCGAGCGGTCCGCAGCGCTCCAAGATCGCACGGCACAGCGCGTGCTCGGGCACGCGCAGCGCGACCGACGGCAGCCCCGCGCTGACGCGCTCGTCGACGAACGGCAAGCGCGCGACGACGATCGTCAGCGGGCCGGGCAGGAACGCCCGCGCCGCGCGCGCCGCCAGCCGGTTTCCCGGCGCGTACTCGAGCAGTTCCGCGACGTTCCCGAAGTACAGTCCCAGGGGTTTGTCAGGCGGCCGGCGCTTCAGCGCGAAGATCCGCCCGATCGCCTTGGGCTGTGCCGGATCGCACCCGATCCCGTAGACGGTATCCGTGGGAAAGATCACCGTTCCGCCGCCGTACACGGCCTCCGCCACCGCCTCGAGCACCTCTTGCGGCGGCTGGGCGCGCGCGTCGATCCGCTTCATCGCTTCCCGGCGACGAGTTCGCGCAAACCGCAGCGACCGGCCGGCGAGCGCACGTCGAGCGTGCCTAGATCCGAACGCGCAAGCCCGTGCCGATGGCGACGCACGACATCGGGTCGTCGGCGACGATGACGGGGATGCCCGTGATCTCGCCGAGCAGCGTGTCGAGGCCGCGCAGCAGCGCGCCGCCGCCGGTCATGATGATGCCGCGGTCGATGATGTCGGCGGCCAGCTCGGGCGGCGTCTTCTCGAGAACGGACTTGACCGCTTCGACGATCGATTGCAGCGGCTCGGAGAGCGCCTCGCGCACCTCCTCGCTCGTGATCCGCACCGTCTTGGGCAGGCCGTTGATGAGATCGCGGCCGCGGATCTCCATCACCAGCTCCTGCTCGAGGCGATAGGCCGAGCCGATCTTGATCTTGATCTCCTCGGAGGTGCGCTCGCCGATCATCAGGTTGTAGACGCGGCGGATGTGCCGGATGATCGCCTCGTCGAGCTTGTTGCCCGCGACGCGCAGCGACTGCGAGACCACGATGCCGCCCAGCGAGATGACGGCGACGTCGGTCGTGCCGCCGCCGATGTCGACGACCATGTTGCCGGCCGGGCCGTCGATCGGCAGGCCCGCACCGATCGCGGCGGCCATCGGCTCCTCGATGATCTCGACGCTGCGCGCGCCGGCCAGCTTGGCGGCGTCGCGCACGGCGCGCTCCTCGACGCTCGTGATCTCCGCCGGAACGCAGATCACGACCGCCGGCTTGGGGCGCAGCAGGCTGTCGATGAACGAGCGGTTGCGCGTCACCTTCTTGATGAAATAGTTGAGCATCGCCTCGGTGACTTCGAAGTCGGCGATGACGCCGTCGCGCAGCGGGCGAATCGCTTGAATGTTGCTCGGCGTGCGCCCGAGCATCTGGCGGGCCTCCTCGCCGACGGCGAGCGTGCGGTTCGTGCGCACGTCCTTCGCGACGACCGATGGCTCGCGCAGCACGATCCCCTTGCCCTTGACGTAGACGAGCACGTTTGCCGTACCGAGGTCGATACCGATATCCAAGGTAATCCCCATGAAATTGCGCTTCGGCCAGACCCTTGCGCCGAAAGTCCTTTTCGCATCTCCGCGGAGCGGAGAGCGCGGAGCGCCCGGGACTGGCAAAGCGCTTGGCGTGACAATTCGGCCCGGGCGGCGCGACGGTCGCGAGGCCGACCTTCTGAGATTGCGCGCGAGTCTTAGACCACCTTCGGGTAAGCGATAGTCTCGTAGGCGCCGATCGGTTCGATGAAGGGTGCGATGCCGCTGGACCGCTGGACCTGCCCGCCGAGCGCGGAGAGGATCTCCTCCAAGCGGTCGTAGCCGCGGTCGATGTATTCCAGGCCGATGATCTCGGTCTCGCCCTGAGCAGCCAGGCCGGCGACGACTAGCGCGGCTCCGGCGCGAATGTCGGGGGCCTCGACCGGCGCGCCGGAAAGGGCGGTTCCGCCCTTGATGAGGGCCGTGTTGTTGGCCACCCGCACGTCGGCGCCCATGCGCGCGAGCTCGTTGACGTAGGAGAAGCGCGCGTTGAAGATCGTCTCCTCGACGATGCTCGTCCCCGGGCAGGTGCACAAGAAGCTGAGCATGGGCGGCTGGAGGTCGGTTGGAAAGCCCGGATATGGGGCGGTCAGGATCCCCGTCCCGCCGGTGATCCGGTCGGCGGCCTGCACGCGCACCCAGTCGATGCCGGTCGAGACCTTGACGCCGCATTCGCCCAGCTTGGCGGTCAGGCTGGCGAGGTGTTCGGGGTGGCAGCGCTTGACGGTCACGTCGCCCCGCGTGGCGCAGCCGGCAAGCAGGATCGTGCCCGAGACGATGCGGTCGGGGATCACTTCGTACTCGCACCCGTGCAGCTCGCCGACGCCTTCGATCACGATCGTCTCGCCGCCCTGGCCTTCGATCCTCGCCCCCATCGCCACGAGGAAATTCGCCAGGTCGACGACTTCCGGCTCCATCGCGACGTTGCGCAGCGTCGTCGTCCCTTCCGCGAGGACCGCGGCCAGCATCGCGTTCTTGGTCGCGCCGACGCTCGGCTGGCGGAACTCGATCGTCGAACCCTCCAGCTTCGAGCCGGAGGCTTTGGCGATCAGGTAGCCGTGCGCGTTGGAGACCTCGGCGCCGAGCGCGCGAAACGCCTGCTCGTGCATGTCGGTCGCCCTGGTTCCGAGGATGCACCCGCCCGGGAGCGGCACCTCGGCGCGGCCGAAGCGCCCCAGCAGCGGACCGACGAGGTCGAAGGAGGCGTTGAGCTTGCGAACCAGCGTGTACGGCGCGCGCGTCGTGCAGACGTTCGAGGCATCGATCGTGACCGAACCCGCGCCCTCCGAGACCAGGCGCGCCCCCAGCGATTCCAGCAGCTGCCGCATCACCGAGACGTCGGTGATGTGGGGAACGCGGTGCAGCGTGACCTGGCCCTTCCCCAGCAGCAAGGTCGCAGCCAGGATCGGCAGGACGGCGTTCTTGGCGCCGTGCGTGTCGACCGAGCCGGAGAGCTGCAGGCCGCCGCGGACGCGCAACGTGGTTTCGAGCCGGTCGAGAAGGTTCATGATCGGTCCATCATCGTTCGCAGGACGGGTGCGCGAATCCTGACCGGCAGGCCTTTCGGCCGTGCGCCGCAGCCGCGGGCGCGGCGGCCACGCGCTCGGGGGTCAGACGAGCGAGAGCCGCGCGTTCGCGAAGTCGATGATCGACTGTTCGCGCGCGTAGTCGGGCGTCTGCGGGGCGAACGACTTCTGGCGCTCCTGCGCTTCCTGCAATTCGACGCGAACCGCGGCTTCGTCGATCTGCTCTTTGGTCCGCGCCTCGTCGACCAGCACGACCACGCGGTCGGGAAGCGCCTGCATGAAGCCTTCGCCGGTCGCGAACTCGAGGCGCTGCGGCATGCCGCTGCTGACGACGTTGGCCCGCAGAACGCCCGGCCGCAGCGCCGTCAGGAACGGCGCGTGCCCGGCGAGGATCCCCTCCTCGCCTTCGGTGCCGACGGCGATCACCAGCTCCGCCTCGCCCTCGAAAGCGATCGCCTGGGGAGTGATCAGCCGGAACGGAATCGTCTTGGCCACGGCTCAGACCTTGACGCCGAGCTTCTCGGCTTTCTGCCGCACTTCGTCGGTGCCGCCGACGTAGTAGAAGGCCTGCTCCGGGATGTGGTCGAGCTTGCCGTCGAGGACTTCCTTGAACGAGGCGATCGTGTCTTCGAGCTTGACGTATTTGCCCGGCGTCCCGGTGAACTGCTCGGCGACGAAGAACGGCTGCGAGAAGAGCCGCTGCAAGCGGCGCGCGCGCGCCACGACGACCTTGTCGTCCTCGGAGAGCTCTTCGACGCCGAGGATCGCGATGATGTCCTGCAGGTCCTTATAGCGCTGCAGCGTCTCCTGCACGCCGCGCGCGACGCGGTAGTGCTCTTCGCCGACGATCTGCGGATCGAGGATGCGCGACGACGAGGCGAGCGGATCGACCGCGGGATAAATGCCCAGCTCCGAGATCGGGCGCGAGAGCGCGGTCGTCGCGTCGAGGTGGCCGAAGGTCGTGGCCACGGCCGGGTCGGTGTAGTCGTCGGCCGGCACGTAGACCGCTTGCACCGAGGTGATCGAGCCCTTGCGGGTCGAGGTGATGCGCTCTTCGAGCGCGCCCATCTCGGTCGCGAGCGTCGGCTGATAGCCGACCGCCGAGGGCATGCGCCCCATCAGCGCCGAGACTTCCGAACCGGCCTGCATGAAGCGGAAGATGTTGTCGATGAAGAGCAGCACGTCGGCGCCCTTCTCGTCGCGGAAGTACTCGGCCATCGTGACCCCGGTCTGCGCGACGCGGAAGCGCACGCCCGGCGGCTCGTCCATCTGACCGAAGACCATCGTCGTCTGCGCGATGACGCCCGACTCTTTCATCTCGAGCCAGAGGTCGTTCCCTTCGCGCGTCCGCTCGCCGACGCCGGTGAACACCGAGAAGCCCTTGTGGACCTGCGCGATGTTGCGGATCAGCTCTTGAATGAGCACCGTCTTGCCGACGCCGGCGCCGCCGAAGAGTCCGACTTTGCCGCCGCGCGTGTAGGGCGCCATCAGGTCGACGACCTTGATGCCGGTCTCGAAGATCTTCGGGGTCGGATCCTGCGCTTCGAAGTTGGGCGGAATGCGGTGGATCGGCCAGTAGCCGGCGGCCGCGACCGGCGCGTCCGAGTCGATCGCCTTGCCGAGCACGTTGAAGATGCGGCCCAGCGTCGCCTCACCGACAGGAACCGTGATCGGGCTGCCCGTGCTGGTCACGCTCTGCCCGCGCACGAGGCCGTCGGTCGAACCCATCGCCAGGCAGCGGACCTGGCTGTTGCCCAGCTCGTCCTGCACTTCGAGCACCAGGTCGCGCGTCTGCATCGCCGTCCCGCCGAGCTCGATGCCGTCGCTCGAGGCCAGACCCGCCCGGCCGTTGGCCGTCGAGGCGTCTCCGCCCACGCGGACGATGAGCGCCGTGTTGATCGAGGGCAGCGTCTCCGGCGTGAATTCGACGTCGACGACGTTGCCCAGGACTTGAACGATCTTGCCGGTCGCGGCTGCGGTTGCGGTTGCTGACATCTCGCTAAACTTCGCTTTCTATCCGGTGAGCGCCTCGGCTCCGCCGACGATCTCGAGGAGCTCCTTGGTAATCGAGGCTTGACGGGCTTTGTTCATGTCGATCGTGAGCTGATCGATGAGCTTGCCCGCGTTGTCGGTGGCGTTGCTCATCGCGGTGAGCTGTGAGGCGAAATACGCCGCTTCGCCTTCCAGCATGGCCGAGAACAACGTGAATTCCAGGTACTTGGGAAGCAGGCGCGTGAGCACGGCCTCCGGCGAGGGAGCGAATTCGACCAGCGCCCGCGGCCCCTCGTGCGCGCGCTTTTGGCCCGGCACGATCGGCACGATGGTGCGCACGTCGACGTGCTGCACCATGACCGAGATGAACTTGCTCGCGATCAGCACGATCTCGCTGATGCGTCCCGACGTGAAATCGTCGCTCGCCTTCGCCGCGATCTCGCGCGCCGTATCGAGCTTGGAGCCGTGCTGCAGCAGCCCGCTGAGCACCACTTCCTGCGGGAGGCGCCGCAGCGAGTTGATCCCCTTCTGCCCGATCGCGTACCACAGCACGTTCGGATCCTGCTGCTGCAGTTGATGCGCCGCCCGCTGAATGTTCGAATTGTACGCGCCCGCCAGCCCCTTATCCGAGGTGACGACGATCACTCCGCGCGGAGCGCCTTGCTTCCCCGGCCGCATGAACGGGTGATCGACGACCCCGACCGCCTCGATCAGATCCTGCAGCATCCCCGAGAGCGCATCCGCATACGGCCGCGCCCGCTTCTGCGCCAGCTCCGCCCGCCGGATCTTCGCCGCCGCCACCTGCTTCATCGCCTTGGTGATCTGCTGCGTATTCTTCAGCGACCGAATCCGATCCCGAAGATCCCGAACGCTAGGCATGCACTACTCCCATCCCCCACCGGCGATTCGAGCAGCGGCCAACGCCCAAGATCGCCGCGCTCACCGCAAACGCAGGCTGGGGGCGGCGCGGGGATGCGGCGGGGCGTACAGCTTTCGCGCGGAGCCAGGATGGCGAGAGCGCGAAAGTGGACGAGTAGCGGTTTCGCACGGATGCGAAACCGCGGGCGTCCCCGCCGCGTCCCCGCGCCGCCCCCAGCCGGGCCAACAAGCACTGCAGCAGCATCAGAACGTCTTGTTGAACTCCTCGACCGCCGCCCCCAAAGCCTTGGCCGTGTCGTCCTGCAACAGCTTCGTCTCCGCAATCGCCTGCGGAATCCCCGGATGCTTGGAGTGCACGAACCCCACGAAGCTCGCCGCCCACTCCTGCAGCCGCGCCGTCGCGATGTTCGTGAGGTAGCCGCGCGTCGCCGCGAAGAGCACCATGACCTGGTCCTCGACGGTCTGCGGGTGGTACTGCGGCTGCTTGAGGATCTCGGTGATCTTCTCGCCGCGCGTCAGCGTCGCTTGGGTCGTCTTGTCGAGGTCGCTCGAAAGCTTGGCGAACGCCGCGAGCTCGCGGTACTGCGCGAGGTCGAGCTTGAGCTGACCCGCGACCGAACGCATCGCCCTGATCTGCGCCGAGCCGCCGACGCGCGAGACCGAGATGCCGACGTCGACCGCGGGCCGGATCCCTTGGAAGAAGAGCCCGGTCGTCAGGTAGATCTGGCCGTCGGTGATCGAGATCAGATTCGTCGGGATGTAGGCCGAAACGTCGCCCGCCTGCGTCTCGATGACCGGGAGCGCCGTGAGCGAACCGCCGCCCAGCTCGTCGGAGAGCTTGGCCGCGCGCTCGAGGAGCCGCGAGTGCAGGTAGAAGATGTCGCCCGGGTAGGCTTCGCGGCCCGGCGGCCGGCGCAGCAGCAGCGAGACTTCGCGGTAGGCCTGCGCGTGCTTGGTGAGGTCGTCGTAGATGATCAGGACGTCCTTGTTCTGATACATCAGCTCCTCGCCCATCGCGCAGCCCGAGTAGGGGGCGATGTACTTGAGCGCCGGAGACTCGGAAGGCCCGATGGCGACGATCGTCGTGTACGCGAGGGCGTCGTTCTTCTCGAGGATCTGCGCGATCGAGGCGACGGTCGAATTCTTCTGCCCGATCGCGACGTAGATGCAGAAGACGTTCTTGCCCTTTTGGTTGATGATCGTGTCGATCGCGATCGCCGTCTTGCCGGTCGAGCGGTCGCCGATGATCAGCTCGCGCTGGCCCTTCCCGATCGGGATGAGCGCGTCGATCGCGCGGATCCCGGTCTGCAGCGGCTGCTTGACCGGCTGCCGCTGGATGACGCCCGGCGCGGTGTTCTCGATGGTACGGTACTTGTTGGTCGCGATCGGGCCCTTGCCGTCGATCGGGTTGCCGAGCGGGTCGACCACCCGCCCCAGCAAGGCCTCGCCGACGGGGACCGAGACGATGCGCCCGGTGCGGCGGACCTGCATCCCCTCTTTGATGTCGGTGTCGGGACCGAGGATGATGACGCCGACGTTGTCCTCTTCGAGGTTCAGCGCGATCCCTTGCAGGCCGTTGGGGAACTCGACGAGCTCCGACTGCTGCACGGCTTCGAGCCCGTAGATCCGCGCGATGTTCGAGCCGACCTCGATGACGGTCCCGACCTGATCCTCGTGGATCTCGCTCTTGAAGTTCGCGATCTGCTCTTTGAGTATGCCGGCGATTTCGTCAGCGTTGATCATCGTGGAGACACCTTTTTAAGAATGGGCCGGCGAGCTCCGCTCGCCCGTTAAGAGAGGTAGGAATGAGAGCGCCCGATCGCGGTCGGGGCGGTCGGCACGAGTTCGCGCGCGACCTGATCGAGGCGGCCGGCGATCGAACCGTCGATGCTGCGGTCGCCCATCGTGATGCGGACGCCGCCCAGGAGGCTCGGATCGACTTTGACGTTGACTTCGAAAGTCGCTCCGTAGAGTGCGGAGAGCCGCGCGACGATCCGGTCGGTCTCGGCCTGGCCGAGGGGCCGCGCGCTGACGATCTCGAGCGGCTCCTTGCCGGCAGCCGAGAGCGCGAGCTTGTCGTATTCCGCGACGATCGCCGGCAGCAGCGCCTCGCGGCGCTTGCGCACGAGCAGCAGCACCGTGTGCAGCGCGAGTTCGTCGAGCTTGCCCTCGAAGATGCTGGCCAGGACCTGCGCCTTCTGCGTGCGCACGAAGACCGGCGAGAGAAAGAAGCGGCGCGTCTCCGCGTCGGCGAAGATCGCCTCGGAGGCGGTCCGCAGGTTCGCACCGATCGTCTCGGTCTTCCCCGCCTCTCTGGCCAGGGAGAGGACGGCGCTGGCGTAACGGCGCGCGACCGTTTCGTTCTGCATCAGCTGCCTCCCCCGCGCTCGATCGACTCGACGACTTCGCCGACGAGCCGTTCATTCGTCGCGTCGTCGAGCCGGCCCGCCCCCTCGCGCGCGATGGCGATCGCCTTTTCGAAGAGTTCGGCGCGCAGCCGCTCTCGCGCGGCCGTGCGGCGCCGTTCCATCTCGCCCTGCGCGTTGCGCACGACGCGTTGCCCTTCGGAGCGCGCCTCTTCGACGATCCGCTCGTAGACCCGGCGCGCGTCGAGCTGGGCGCGCTCGCGGATCGCGAGGACGTCGCCGTCGGCCGCCAGCACCTCGCGCTGGGCGACTTCGACCTCTTCCTTCGTCTCGTCGCGCCGCTTCTCGGCCTCGGCCAGCTCGGAATTCTTGCGCTCCTGCGACGCGACCACCGCCGGGTTCACGAAGCGGACCCAAAGCCAGACCAGAACGACGACGAAGGCGACCGAGCCGAGGACCTGGCTCCAAATCGCCAGCGACTGATAGAAGTTGTCGTTCAACGTCCGCTTCCGATCGCGCGCTCGAGCAGCAGCTGCCCGAGCGCCTTGGAGAGCGAGTCTTCCTGCGCCTGGGCCGCGACGACCTCACCCTCGACCGTCGTGCGGGCCTGATCGGCCAAGACCTGGGCCTGCGTGCCGTAGTCTTCCGCGATCTTGGCGCCTTCCGACTCGGCGCCTTGGCGGGCGCGCGCGATCTGCTCTTCGGCTTCGCGCCTGGCCGCCGCGCGCTTTTGATCCGCCTCGCCGCGGAGCGTCTGAACCTGGCGCGTGTAGCGCTCGAAGTCGGCCTGGACCCCTTCGATGTACTCGCGCCGCTTGCGGATCGCTTCGCCGACCGGCCGCAGAAAGACGAAGTTCAGGATCAAAAAGAAGATCCCGAAGTTGATCAGCTGGATCCAGAGCGTCCCGTCGAGGCTGAGAAACACCGGCCGCTACTTCGAGAGGTGCGTCAGCAGGCTCGGGACGTTGGCGACGACCAGCAGCAGATAGAATCCAAGCCCCAGAGCGATGATCGGGAACGCTTCCAGCACGCCGACGCCCAGGAACAGGAAGGTGAAGATGTTGGGCCGCGCCTCGGGTTGACGCGCGATCGCCTCGACCGCCTTTGAAGCGACGATGCCGTCGCCGACCGCCGATCCGAACGCCACGCCCAGAACGATCAAGCCGAAGGCGAGGATCGTTGCGGCGGCGACTAAGCTCTCAGAAGTCAAGATGGGTGCCTTTCTCGGAGTTCTAGTGTTCCTCGGCGATCGCCAGCGAGAGATAGACGATGCCGAGCAGAGTGAAGACGAACGCCTGTACCGTTCCGACGAAGAAGTTGAAGAACTGAATGAAAAACGGCAGGATGCTGACCGCGGCCGACAGGTTGAAGGCCCCGATCGCCACTTTCGCCAGCGTGATCGAGGCGATGATGATGAAGAGCAGCTCGCCGACGAAGATGTTGAAGAACAGGCGGGCGGCCAGCGTCACCGGCCGGGCCAGTTCCTCGAGGACGTTGATCGGCAGGAGCACGGGGAACGGCTGCGCGAGGTGCTTGTAGGCGCCGAGCCCCTTCTTGCGGACCGCTGCGATCTGGATCATGAAGAAGATCATCAGCGCGAGGGGGACCGTCGTGTTGAGGTCCGCGGTCGGCGAGCCGCCGAAGGGCAGCCCCAGCGCCTTGAACGGAAAGATCCCGAACTGGTTCAACAGGAAGATGAAGATGAACAGGGCCAGGAAAAACGGGACGAAAGGCTCGCCGTTCTTGCCGAGCGAGCCGTAGACCATGTCGGCGACGTAATTGATGACGCCCTCGAAGATGGTTTGCGTCTTGCCTACACGGGGCTGCCGGTAGCTGTTGCCGACGTAACCGAGGAAGACCAACGCGACGACCATGGCGAGCCACGTCGTCAAAATCGTATCAGCGTGGACCTCGCCCAGCAGGGGGAGATTCCACAGACTATGCGCGCCGATTTCCTCTTGCAATTAGCTCAACCTGTCCGGATGGACCGCCCGACGATGACCGCATAGAGCGCGAGTGGCGTAAAGAACCCGACGAAGTAAAGGATCATCGTCCACCACGGACCATGCAGACAGAACTCCACCGGGACTATACCGAATACGCCGATCCTAACGATACTGCTAAAGACGAAGGATGCAACGCTCCGGTGATCGAGGAGCCGTTCGTTTCCACGCATCGTGAGGTAGGCGTTCGCGAGGCCGCAACAAGTGCCGAACACCAGTGCGACGCCCGCGATAGGAGATCTCGACGCAACGACGAGGCCTCCCAGGAGAGCGAACGTAATCGACCACACGGCCATCGGCCGCTTGCGGGCATGATAAGCACGCAAATCAGCCTCTGGCACGGCGGCTTCCCTGTTTGGGCTTACCGTTGGCGAGTCCTCTCGCGGAGGGGCCTCGATCGCTCGCTGCGGAGCCCCCTCCGCGTCAAGCGACGCGGATGCTGAACTCGTCGGGAAGGCGGCCGTCGCGCAGGCGTGCCAGTAGCCAGCCGAGGATGCGCTGTGCCGCCTGGCCGTCGCCGTACGGGTTGTTCGCCTTGGCCATCCGGGCGTAGGCGATCTCGTCGCTCAGCAGCCGGCGCGTCGCCTCGACGATCCGGCCCCGGTGCGGCCCGACCAGCTCGAGGGTCCCCGCCTCGATCCCCTCGGGGCGCTCGGTCTCGTCGCGCATGACCAGGACCGGCTTGCCCAGGCAAGGCGCCTCCTCTTGCAGCCCGCCGCTGTCGGTGAGGACCAGGGTCGAGCGCTTGACCGAGCGGACCGTCACGTCGTAGCCGAGCGGCTCGGTGAGCACGACGCCGGGGACCCCGTCGAGGGCGGCGTGGGCGACCGGAGCGACGCGCGGGGAAGGATGGACAGGCCACAGGATCTGGGGCCGCTGCGGCAACGCGGCGATCTCGGCGAGGGCCGCGCAGATCTCCGGCATCTTGTCGTGGTTCTCGCGGCGGTGCGCGGTCACGAAGATCAGCGGGCGCTGGGGATCGAGCCCCTCCCAGGCCGGCGGATCGCCTTGGTACGAGCGCGCGGCCGTCCCGAGGAAGGCGTCGATGACGGTATTGCCCGTCACGAAGACGTCGCCCGGCGCGACGTTCTCGCGCTCGAGGTTGCGGCGCGCCCGCGACGTGGGGGCGAAGTGGTACGAGGCGATCCGCCCCGTGAGGCGCCGGTTCATCTCCTCGGGGAACGGCTCCCAGCGGGTCGCGGTGCGCAGCCCCGCCTCGACGTGCCCGACCGGGATCTGCCGGTAGAAGGCGGCCAGGGCCGCCGCCGTGCTGGTCGACGTGTCGCCGTGGACGAGCACGACGTCCGGCTTGGCCTTCGCCAGGACGGGCTCCATGCCGATGAGGACCCGCGTCGTGATCTGGGTCAGGGTCTGGTCGGGGCGCATGATGTCGAGGTCGTAGTCCGGCACGATCGCGAAGAGCTCGAGCAGGTCGTCGAGCATCTGGCGGTGCTGCGCGGTCACGCAGACCAGCGGCTCGACCGCCGCTCCGGCCGCGGCGAGCGCGCGGACGACGGGCGCCATCTTGATCGTGTCGGGCCGCGTCCCGAACACGGTCATCACGCGCAGCGGACCGCTCCGGCTCATGAACCCGCCGCGCGCGCCGCGCGGAACGTGCCGTCCGGGCGCATCAGACCACCCCGACGGCCCGGAAGTGCGGGGCGCTGCCGCCGGAGAGCAGATAGGCGGCGGCGCCCAGCGCGAAGGAGACGGCGTAGATCAGCAGCACGGCCTGCTTCACGTTGAGGCCGAAGCGGAAGACGAGGATGTGATGGAAGTGGCCGCGGTCCGCTTCGGTGATCCGCTTGCCGGCCCGGAAGCGCCGCAGGATCGCGGCCGCCGTGTCGACGACCGGCAGCGCCAGCGCCACGAGCGGGACGAGCAGGCTGACCGTGATCGCGACCTTGGCGGTGACGATGATCGAGACCGTCGCGAACACGTAGCCGATGAAGAGCGAGCCGGTGTCGCCCAGGAAGATCTGGGCCGGGTTGAAGTTGTAGGGCAGGAAGCCCAGCGCCCCGCCGACGAGCGCGCAGAGCACCAGCGCCGCCGCCACGTGCCCGTGGCCGAGGGCGATCGCGAAGAGGAACAGCCCCGAGATCGCGGTCACGCCCGCGAGCAGCCCGTCGAGGCCGTCGAGGAAATTGATCGCGTTCATCATTCCGAGGTACCAGACCAGCGTCAGCGGATAGCCCAGCAGCGGCGGAACGTTGACGTACTGGTGCAGGAACGGCACGTCGAAGCCCTCGACCCGGAAGCCGTAGACCATCGAGATCAGCGCGACCACGACCTGCGCGAAGAACTTGTCGCGCGGCTGCATGCCCATGACGTCGTCCCAGACGCCGACGAGCATGATCAGCGTCCCGCCGAAGAGCAGGCCGAGGAAGTTGTGGATGTCGCTCGGGTTGTGGAAGAGCGACTTGGTCTGCTGCGCGAAGCCGACGGCGACGAAGAGCGCGAAGGCGAAGCCGAGGTAGACGGCGATCCCGCCGATGCGCGGCTTGGGCTCGTCGTGCATGCGCCGCTCGTCGACGGCGTCGAGCACGCCGACGTGCAGCGCCAGCTTGCGCACCTGCGGCGTGATCGAAAGCGAGGTCACGAACGCGGTCGTCAGGGCCAGCAGGAAGATGAACTGCAAGCTCACGCGCGGGCTCGCTCGAGGCTCGCGAAGGGGACGAGCGCGACGCCGGCCTCGGCCAGCAGTTCCTGCGCGAAGTCGTCGGGATAGGCCTGGTCGTAGACGATCCGCTCGATCCCGGCGCTGATCAGCAGCTTGGCGCAGTTGACGCAGGGCTGGTGCGTGCAGTAGGCGGTCGCGCCTTCCAGCGGCACGCCGTGGAGCGCGCCCTGCACGACCGCGTTGGCCTCCGCGTGGGTCGAGCGGACGCAGTGGCCGCCGACCATCTCGCAGCCGACGTCGCTGCAGTGCGCCACGTGCCGCGGCGCGCCGTTATAGCCCGTCGTGAGGATCCGGTGGCGGCGCACCAAGAGGGCGCCGACGCTGGCGCGCGGGCAAGTCGCGCGCGTGGCCACCGTCCGCGCGACCTCCATGAAGTATTCGTCCCAGCCCGGTCGCATCGGTTGTAGAGGGTTAGGCATGCCGCGGCGCTCTACCCGCCCCGGACCGCCCGAAGAGGCGCCGGAAGACCGGAGCGGCAGGCTGCGCGGCGAGCCGGAGACGTTCCATCGGCGCACGGCTTCACGTCCGAACGAAAGGCGCCCTCGACGCGGGCGCGAACCGCCATAGCGAAAGATAATGGTTGGAAAGCTTCGCTCTTTCGCATGGGCCTTCACGCTTGCGGCGTTGTCGCTCGCTTGCGTGAGTTCGGCCGGAACCTCGGTGAAAGCGCAGCCCGCGCCGCCGTCGCCGTCTGCAGCCGCGAGCCCCGCCGCGGCGTCGCCGGCAGCGAGCGCAGCGGCGCCGTCCGGCGCGACGGCGGCCCCCGCCCAAGGCACGCCGGCCCCCGCCCAAGGCACGCCGGCCCCCGCCCAAGGGTCGCCGGCCCCCGCCCAAGGGTCGCCGGCTCCCACCCAAAGCGCGCCGGCCCCTGCCCAAAGCATGCCGGCCCCCGCCCAAGGGTCGCCGGCTCCCACCCAAAGCGCGCCGGCCCCCGCCCAAGGGTCGCCGGCCCCCGCCGCGTCGCTCACCGCGGCGCCGTCGGGCTCGCCCAGGGCGGCTCCCGAGCCTTCGGCGACGGCTTCAGCGAAAGGCAAGCACCGGGCCAAGCCGAGCCCGGCCCCCACGCCGGCGCCCACGCCCACGCCCGTTCCGACGCCAGCGGCCGTCCTGCCGGCGCCGGACAGCAGGTACATCGACTCCTACCTGCTGGTGCGGCCCGGCGCCGACATCCAGCAAGGCTTGACGCTGCGCCTGCGCGGCGACGGCCTCGCCACGCTCCGCACCGAGTTCCCCGGCTACTCGCAGAGCGCGGAGGTCACGCCCGTCGACGAAACGGGCACGTGGATCGAACGCAGAGGCTACGCCTACGTCCATTTGACGCAGCGCCGCAACGCCGGCGCCTCGCCCAATCGGCAGCCCGAGTCGGTCCTGCTCTCGTTCGCACTGAAACGGTGCACGCTCAAGCTCGTCGGCGATCCGGGGCGCGTCTACGGTTCGAAAGGCCTGCAGTTCACCAAGCGTCACTGCCCGTAAGCGCGCCTTCGCGCAGATTCACGGGACGTCGAAGCGGGAGGTCAGTTCGGCGACGCGCGCGCGCAGCGTCTCCATCTTGGCGCGCGGGCCGACGTCGTCTAACGCTTCGCCGATGATCGCGCCGATCTCGCGCGCTTCGGCTTCGCCCATGCCGCGCGAGGTGATCGCGGGCGAGCCGATGCGGATGCCGCTGGTGACGGCGGGTTTCTGCGGATCGAAGGGAATCGCGTTCTTGTTGACGGTGATGCGGATCTCGTCGAGGTAGCTCTCGACGGCCTTGCCCGTCAGACCCTTGGGCCCGAGGTCGACGAGCAGCAGGTGCGTGTCGGTTCCGCCGGCGACGAGGCGCACGCCGGCGCGCTGCAGTTCCTCGCCCATCACGCGCGCGTTGACGACGACCTGCTGCTGGTAGGCCGCGAACGCGGGACGCAGCGCTTCGCCGAAGGCGGCGGCCTTGGCGGCGATGATATGCATGAACGGGCCGCCTTGGATTCCGGGGAAGACGCTCTTGTCGATCGCCTGCGCGTGCTGCGCTCTGGTCAGAATCAGACCGCCGCGCGGCCCGCGCAGCGTCTTGTGCGTCGTGGTCGTGACGCTGTCGGCGACGGGGACCGGCGAAGGATGCAACCCGGCCGCGACGAGGCCCGCGATGTGCGCCATGTCGACCATGAAGTGCGCGCCGACTTCGTCGGCGATCTCGCGGAAGGGCGCGTAGTCCATCGTGCGCGGATAGGCGCTCGCTCCGGCGACGATCAGCTTGGGCTCGTGCTCGCGCGCGAGCGCCCGCACTTCGTCGTAGTCGATCAGCTCGGTATCCTTGCGCACGCCGTAGGCGAGCGCGTTGTAGAGCTTGCCGCTGAAGCTGACTTTGGTGCCGTGGGTGAGGTGGCCGCCGTGCGCGAGCGACATGCCCAGGACCGTGTCGCCGGGCTTGAGGACCGCCATGAAGACCGCCATGTTCGCCTGCGCGCCGGCGTGCGGCTGAACGTTGGCGTGCTCGGCGCCGAAGATCGCCTTGGCACGGTCGATCGCGAGCTGTTCGGCGACGTCGACGAACTCGCAGCCGCCGTAATAGCGCTTGCCCGGATAGCCTTCCGCGTACTTGTTGGTCAGCACCGAAGCCGCCGCTTCACGCACGGCGCGGCTGGCGTAATTCTCGGAAGCGATCAGCTCGAGATTGTCGCGCTGGCGGCGCTCTTCGTGAGCGATGGCGGCGAAGAGTTCGGGATCTTGTTCGGAGAGGGCGGTCGCGTCGAGCAGCTGCATGGCGCCTCCTTCAACGCCTGCCGCTCCCGCACCGTCCGGCGGGGCCGCGAACGGGACGCCGCCCGCGCGGCTCGAACGAAGCGGCGATGAAGATCGCGTGCTCCACCGCGAGCTTCGAGCGTGCGCTCGGCGAGGGGTCGCTGACCCAGCTCGAATGGCTCGATCTCTGCGCGAACGAACTCGAAATCGAGGGCGTCGTCTTCGAGGCGCGCCATTTCCCCCGGACCGACGACGACTATCTGGCCCAGCTCAAGAAACTTTCCGTCGACTTGGGCCTGACCGTGGCGGGGCTCGCCGCCGACGACCTCCTCGCCGGCCGGGCCGCGGAGCGCATCGCCCAGGCGAGGGCCCTCGGCGCGCCGCTGGTTGCCGCCACGGCACCGCCGGCCAGCGAGGACCCGGCGGCTTGGGGGGCCTTCGTGGAGGACGCCCGCACCGCCGCGACCGAGGGCAAACGGCAGAACGTGACGGTCGCCGTGCGCAATGCGCCCGGGACGTTCTGCGCCGGCGCGGCCGATCTGAAGCGGCTGGCCAAGGACGTCGACAGCGCCTGGCTGCGCTTCGCGCCCGACCTGGCCGCCTTCGGCGCGCTCGACGCGTTGCTCGGCATCGTCGTGAAAGCCGTCCTGGCCGTCCACACGCTCGAGAACGTCTGCGCCTTCGCGACCGAGGGCGACCCCGAAGCGGCGGCGTTCGCGCGGAAGCTGCGCCGCTTCCGCGGCTTCGTGCTGCTCGAGCGAGCCGACGACGGCGCGCCGCGCGACGCCTACCACGACGCGCTCAGGCGCTTTCGCGAGCTGCGCGCCGCCGCGCTCGACGACACCGCCGCACTCGACGCCGCCGGCACGCCGGCGTGATGAACCTCTAGGACGACAACCGCACTGCCGTCTGCATACCCGGGTAGAGACCTGCATCTCGCAGGTGGGTGCGGCCCGGGCGCCAGGGAAAGAGACGGGGAATGCCGCTCTCGTGCTGTCGTATCCGGAGCTTGTGCTCCCGTGGTTCTAGCGTTGGTCCTACACCTGGGTAAGTCCGCGCGCGAGCGCAGTCACCGTCCCAGTGCATTATCCCACTCGGGTCAAGACTTGACAGCCGCTTTCATCTTCCTCCGCTCCAGTCCGCGAACTGCAAGCGCCCGGTCGCGTCGCGCCGCCGGAGCGGGCGGCGGAAGGATCGGGCGCCGCTCGAGACGATAGTCAAGGAGCAAATTTTTGGGCGCGGCGCGAGGGCCGTGCAGCGCGCCGTGCGAGGCGAGCGCGGCGGCGAGGAGCTGCGCTCGGCCCGCGGAAAACGCTCGGCGTGGAACTCGCCGTATCCGAACTGAACCTTCCTCTCGTGCACACGTTCACGATCGCGCGCGGCTCTGAGACGACCGCGCGAAGCCTGCTCTTCCGCTTGAGCCGGGGCGATCTCGAAGGGCTCGGCGAGACGGCGCCGATCGAGCGCTATCGCGAGAGTACCGCCTCCGTGCTCGCGTATTTCGCCGAACATCCGCCGCGCGGCGACGACCCGTACGCGCTCGAGGCGCTGCTGCAAGGGATCCCGCCGGCGGCGCGCTGCGGGCTCGACGTCGCGCTGCACGACCTGATCGGGAAGGACCTCGGCCGGCCGCTGTGGCGGCTGCTCGGCCTCGACCCCTCCAAAACGCCGGTCACCTCGTTCACGATCGGGCTCGACTCGATCGAGACAATGCTCGCCAAGCTCGCGGAGATCGGCGACCATCCCGTCGTCAAGGTGAAGCTCGGCACGACCAGCGACGTCGAGATCGTCGCCGCGCTTCGCCGCACGTTCGGGGGCACGCTGCGCATCGACGCCAACGAGGCCTGGGCGCCCGAACACGCCGTCGCCGTGCTGCGCGAGCTCGAGCGCTACGACATCGAGTTCTGCGAGCAGCCGATCCCCGCCGGAACGCCCGAGCGCCTGCGCTGGATCCGCGACCGCACCGCCATTCCGCTCGTCGCCGACGAAGACGCGAAGGATGCGAGCGACCTGCCGGCGCTGGCGGGCTGCGTCGACGGCGTCAACATCAAGCTCGTCAAGTGCGGCGGCATCCGCGGGGCGCTGGCGATGATCCACACGGCGCGCGCGCTGGGCCTGAAGATCATGCTGGGCTGCATGCTCGAGAGCGCGATCCTCACGACCGCGGCGGCGCAGCTCACGCCGCTGGCCGATTGGGCCGATCTCGACGGCCCGTTCCTGACCGCGCACGATCCGTTCGAAGGCGTGACCTACGAACGCGGCAAGCTCGTGCTCCCGCAGGGACCGGGACTCGGCGTGCGCGAGCGCGCGGCGGCGGCGTAACGCGATGCGCCGCTACGCGATCCTCGCGCCTGGATTGTTCGCAAGCCGCAGCGCCAAAACGGCCCACGGGGTGATCGCTTACGCCGCCGACACGACGGTCGCCGTCATCGATCCGTCGCTCGCGGGAAAGACCGTGCGTGAGGCCGTGCCCTACCTGAACAGCGACGCGCCGATCGTGGCCGACGTCGCGCAGGCGCTCGCGTTCGCACCGAACGCGATCCTGGTCGGCGTCGCGCCGGCCGGCGGCGCGCTGCCGCCCCAATGGCGCAGCGAGATCGTCAAGGGACTCGAAGCCGGGCTCGAGGTCGTCAGCGGCTTGCACCAGACGCTCGGCGACGACTTGGAGTTCGGCGCCGCCGCGGCCCGCGGCAACGGCCGCATCTGGGACGTGCGCGTCCCGCCGCCGGTCCCGCTCTTCTCCGGCAGAGCGTACGGCGTGAAGGCGCGCGTCGTGCTGAGCGTCGGCAGCGATTGCGCCGTCGGCAAGATGACGGCCTCGCTCGAGCTGGCGCGCGCCGCGCGCGCGCGCGGCGTCGACGCGCGCTTCGTGGCGACCGGCCAGACGGGGATCATGATCGCGGGCAGCGGGATCGCGATCGACCGCGTGATCAGCGACTTCGCCTCCGGCGCGGCCGAGCAGCTCGTCGTGGAGAACGGCGACGCGCAACTGCTGTTCGTCGAAGGCCAGGGCGGCATCAACCATCCGGCCTTCGCTCCGGTCACCCTCGCGCTGCTCTTCGGCAGCGCGCCCGACGCGCTCGTGCTCGTGCACCGCGCCGGCCGCACGCACATCGAAGACTACAGCACGCCGCTGCTGGGGTATCGCGCGCTGATCCGCACCTACGAAGCGCTTTGCGCGACGGTGAAACCGGCGCGCGTGGCGGGGATAGCGCTCAACACGAGCGCGCTCGACGAGGAGGAGGCGCGGCACGCGATCGAGCGGGCGCGTACGGAAACGGGCTTGCCGGCCGACGACGTCGTGCGCTTCGGCCCGCACGCGCTCTACGGCGCGATGGCGTCCTCGCTCGCGACGAAGACGACGAGCTTGTGAGAGCCGCGGCGGCTCTGCTGGTCCTCGTCCTGGCCTGCGGCCTGGGGGCCTGCACGAAAGTCGCCGGCGACGGAACCCAAACCGCGGCGTATCCCGGGCACTTGCGGATCGGCAGCCCCGACGAACCGGACAACATCAACCCGATGTTCGCGCACACCGACGCGACCGATCAAATCGACGCGCTGATCTTCGCGCCGGTCTTCCGCTACGACCCGCAGGGCAACTTCGTGCCCGAGCTCGCAACCGAGGTCCCCTCGTACAGCAACGGCGGCATCTCGCGCGACTCGCGCACGATCACGCTGCACTGGCGGCACGGCGTGAGCTGGGCCGACGGCGCGCCGCTGACGGCGCGCGACCTGCGCTTCACCTGGCGCACGGTGATGAATCCGCGCAACGATACGAAGGCGCTCTTCGGCTGGGACGACATCGCCGCGATCGACCTGCCCGACGACTACACCGCGGTCATCCGCTTGAAGAAACCCGACGCCGACGTGCTCGGCATCCTCGGCGGCGGCGGGGGGAGCGCCTATCCGCCGCTCCCCGAGCACCTCTTGGGCAAGCTCCCCGATCTCAACCAGGCGGCTTTCAACGAGCATCCGCTCTCGAGCGGGCCATGGCTGCTGCGCGCTTGGAACCACGGCTCGTCGCTCGAGTTCGCGCCGAATCCGCGCTACTGGCGCGGGCCGCCGAAGCTCGCCGCGATCTCGTGGAAGATCGTCCCCAACCCGGACTCGCTCGTCTCCGAGCTGCTCACCCACGAGATCGACCTCGTGCCCAGCGTCGCCGAAGAACAGGTCGACCGCGTCTCGCAAGCGAGCGGGATTCGCACCGTCGCGCACCTCAGCGCCAACTTCCGGCGGCTGATCGTCAACTGCAGCCGGCCCGCGCTCGACGACGTGCGCGTCCGGCGCGCGCTCGCCGAGGCGATCGACTGGGACCGCATCGATCGCACCGTCTATCACAACCGCAACGCGCGCGCGAGCAGCGACATCCTGCCGACGTCTTGGGCCGCACCGCAGATTCCGTTCTATCCGCACGATCCGGCCGGCGCGCGGCGGCTGCTGGCTGCGGCCGGCCGGCAAACGGATCTGCACCTGACGGTCTCGGCGACGAACAAGCCGGGCAACGAGCAGGCCGAGCTGCAGATGCAGCAAGACCTGCGGGCGGTCGGCGTCGACCTCTCGATCAAGAATTATCCCGCGAGCTACCTCTTCGCAGCCAACGGCCCGCTCTACAGCGGCAAGTACGATCTCGAATGGTCGATCGACACGAACGGACCCGATCCCGACAACCAAGGGAGTTGGAGCGGCGACTTCGTGCCGCCGCGCGGCGCGAACACGAGCTTCTTGAAGGACGCGCTCGTCACAACGCTCTCGGACGCGGCGATCCGCACCTTCGACCGCGCGCGGCGCAAAGCGCTCTACCAGCGCGAGGAGGAGCGCCTGCACGAGCTCGTCCCGGCCGTCTTCTTCTACTGGGAGCGGACGGTCGCGGCCTACGATCCCAACCTGAAGCACTACGAGCCCGCCGAATACATCACCGACAACTGGAACTCGTGGGAATGGGAGATCTGACGCCGCGACGCGCCGGCGCGAGGCGCTGACCGCGTGCTGAAGCTGATCGCCCCAGCCGGCGAGTACGAGCGGATCGAGGCCGAGCCTGTCGAGGCACAGCTTGTCGAGGCAGAGGCGGTCGTCTCGTGGAACTCGCGGGCCGCCGCGGGATCGCTGGAGCTGCGCGTGCTGCGGCGCGACGGCGAACGCTCCGGCTGGCTGCCCTACGTGACCTGGAGCGCACAGGGGCGGCGCTCGCTTTCGGGCGCCGACGGCGTCGCCGCGATCGAACTCGACATCGTCCGCGCTCCCAGCCCGATCGCGGCGCTCGAAGTACGCGCCGCCGCACCGCTCGACGCGCTTGCGGTGAGCCTGCCGCCTCGGCACGAGCCGGGCGGCGGCGGGGCGCGCGTGTCGGCGCTCGACGTCGCCCCGCGCTCGCAGTATCTCGAAGACCATCCGCTGCAGCGCGGCTGGTGCTCGCCGGCCTCGCTCGCGATGCTGCTGGCCTACTGGGGGCACGCTCTGCCGACCGAGGAGGTCGCGGCGCGGGTGCGCGACGACGCCTACGGCGGGACCGGCAACTGGGCGTTCAACGCGGCACTGGCCGGGGCGCTCGGGCTGCGCGCGGCCGTCGTCCACCTGCGCGGCCTCGCGCACGCCGCGTCCTTCTTGGCCGCCGGCGTCCCGCTCGCGCTCTCCTTCGCCTGGCGCGCGGGCGAGCTGCCGGGCGCGGCGCTCGAAAGCACCGACGGGCACCTCGCCGTGCTGGTCGGCCTCGACGCGCGAGGCGATCCGCTCCTCAACGACCCGGCGCAGCCTTCGCTGCGCGCCCGCTACGGACGCGACGCCTTCGAACGCGCCTGGCTCGGGCACGGCGGGATCGCCTACGCCCTCGCACCGCCGGAGCGCGCCGATCTCGCCGCGCTCGCCAACGCGTGAACGCGCCGCCGAAGCACGCCGCGCAGCCCGTCGAGCGGGTGCGCGAGCGCGCGCCCGGCGAGGCCCCGCTCCACCTCGTCCTGGTCGAGCCGCAGATCCCGCCCAACGCGGGCAACGTCGCGCGCCTCTGCGCGGCGACCGGCTGCGCGCTCCACCTCGTCGAGCCGCTCGGCTTCTCCATCGAGGACCGCGAGCTCAAGCGCGCCGGCCTCGACTACTGGCACGAGGTCGCGCTCGTCGTCCATCCCTCGCTCGAGGCGTTCCTGGCCGCCTGGCGGCGCCCGCTGTGGCTGTTCTCGACGCGCGCCGCCCAGCGTTACGACGGCGCGGCCTTCGGCTGCGGCGACGCGCTGGTGTTCGGAAAGGAGACCGCCGGGCTGCCGCAGGCGCTGCTCGAGGCGCGCCCGGAGCGGACCCTGCGCATCCCGATGCGCCCGGGCGCGGTGCGCAGCCTCAACCTCTCGACGGCGGTCGGAATCGCAGCCTACGCGGCGCTGCGCCGCCTGGAATTCCCCGGCCTCGCCTGACTGGAAATAAAGTTATGACCAGGGGGCGCAGCGAAAACTCCGGACGTGAGCTACGCTGGGGCTCGGTCCGCCATCGAGCGGCTTCAGGCTCTCGAACGCAGCGATGGGCGCATCGCCAGCGAAGGCTTCACGCGGCTGTTCGACCACGGGGCGCAGACCGAACGCGTCATCATCTTCTTCCACGGCTTCACGAATTGCCCGGAGCAATTCGTCGAACTGGGCCGCCGCTTTCACGCCAAGGGTGACACGGTCTACATCCCGCGCCTGCCGCATCACGGCTACAGCGACCGGCGCACGCGGGCGCTCGCGGCGCTGACCCATCGCGACCTGCAGCTCGCCGCCGTCGAGGCCGTCATTCTGGGCGCCTCGCTGGGACGGCGCGTCCACGTCGTCGGCCTGTCGCTCGGCGGATTGCTGGCGGCGTGGACCGGGCAGATGCTCGAGATCGCCGGCGCCGTGGCGATCGCGCCGCTCCTGTCGCTGGCGATGCCCTGGTGGCTCAACGCCGCCGTCCCGGGCCTGATCCGCGCCCTTCCCGACATCTACCTCTGGTGGGACCCGCTGCACCGCAGCGGCAGCCAGCGCACGCCGCCGCACGCCTATCCGGGCTTCCCGAGCCGCGCCCTGAGCGCGCAGCTCGGCCTGCGCGACGAGCTCGTGCGCAAGATGCGCGACGAGAAGCCGCGCACGCCGTTCGCGGCGCTGGTCCTCAACGACCGCGACAACGTCGTGAACAACACGGTCGCGCTCTCGCTCTTCCGCCGCTGGCAGCAAGCCGGCGCTTCGATCGTCGAGCTGCAGCTCTCCGATCTGCACGCGCACCACGACATCATCGACCCGTGGCACCGGCACTTGCCGCTCGAACGGATCTACGGCTCGATCGAGGCGCTCGTTCCGGCTTAAGCGACCGCGTCCTCGAGCTTGGCGCGCAGAGCGCGCGCATGCCGCAAGTCGGCGGCCCGGCCCGGCAGCGTCGAGGCGATGCAAGCCGCGACGAAGAGCAAGCCGACGATCGCCTCGAACGCCGCCGGCAAGCCGTAGGCGTCGGCGATGCGTCCCAGGATCGGCGTCCCGACGCCGCCCAAGCTGATCGCCAGCCCCAGCGTCACGCCCGACGCGATGCCGATGTGACGCGGCAGATATTCCTGGCCGAGCACCACGAACGCCGTCTGCGAGGCGACCACCGCGAAACCGGCCAGCGAGAGCATCGCGACGGCGAGCGGAACGTTGGGGAAGCGCGCGGTCAGCGCCACGAAGGCGCCGAGCAGCGGGACCGCCGCGAAGGTGGCGAGCACGAAGGTCCGCTTGCGCCCGATGCGGTCGGCGAGCCGGCCGCCGTAGATCGTCCCGGCGGCACCCGCCAAAAGGAAGATCGTCAGCGCCGCGTTGCCGGCGGCCTTGGACGCGTGCAGGACGCCGATGAAGAACAGCGGCGTGAAGGAGACGAGCCCGATGTAGGCCATCGAGCGAACGGCGACCGCGCCCGTCAGCAGCGCGAACGGCCCCCAGCGATCCTCGCCGCTCCCTGCGGCTGCGACGCGCTTGGGCGGAACGAAGGTGCGCAGCCGCGGCAGTTCGCGCACGACGACCACGGCCATGACGGCGGCGGGCACGACCAGCACGAGCGTCCCGCGCAAGCCGAACAGCAGCAGAAGCGGCGTCAGCAGCAGAGGCCCGAAGGCGAAACCGAGGTTGCCGCCGACCGAGAACCAGCGCATCCCGGTCGCCTTCTGCCGGCCCGCGACGAAGTTGGCGAAGCGCGCGGCCTCGGGATGGAAGATCGCGATGCCAAGGCCGCTGACGAGCACGCAAGCGACGATGAGCCAATAGCTCGGCATCGCCCCCGCCAGCGCCAGGCCCGCGCCGGCGAGGAAGAGCCCGAGCGCGATGAGCCACGGCATCGAGCGCCGGTCGGCGAGGGCTCCGATCATTGGCTGAACGACCGAGGAGCTGATGCTCGCGAAGAGCACCAAACCGGCCGCGGCCGTATAGGAGAGGCCGCGTTCGGCGATCAGAAACGGAAGCAGCGCCGGCAGCGCGCTCTGGTTGACGTCGTCGAAGAGGTGCGCGAACGCCAGCACCGCCATCCCGCGCCCATCCAGCTCGCCGCTCGCGACCCTCACGCTCGCTTCTCTCGCGTTCCCCTCGTTCGCCATGCCTAAGATTCTCGCACGCGTCCAGCGATAGGTCAAATAGATAGTCATGATCGAATCCATAAGCAAAAGCTATGGAACTTCGGCAACTTCGCTACTTCGCGGCCGTCGCGCGGCGCCAGCACTTCACCCGCGCGGCCGAGGATCTGCACGTCGCGCAGCCGGCCCTCTCGCAGCAGATCGCCCAGCTCGAGCACGAGCTGCACGTCAAGCTCTTCGACCGCACGAGCCGCCGGGTCCGCTTGACCGACGCGGGGCAGACGCTCCTGGAGACCGCCGAACGGATCCTTGCCGACGTCGAGAGCGTGACCGGCGAGATGCACGAGTACGCGGGTGAGATCCGCGGCCACGTCACCTTGGGAACGCTGCAGATGCTGGCGCTGCTGCGCCTGCCGAAGCTGCTGCGCCAGTTCCACGCGCGCTATCCGCAGATCGAGGTCGCCCTGCGCGAGGGCTCGACCGACGAGCTGACCGCCGGCCTGCGCTCGCGCGCCATCGAGATGGCGCTCGTCCATTTCGCCGACGGCGTCCCGCGCGGCACGGTCAGCGAGCCCCTCTTCGTCGACGAATTGGGACTGGCGGTCCCGCCCGGCCACCGGCTCGCCGCGCGGCGCAGCGTGCGCTTCGAAGAGCTGCGCGACGAAACGTTCGTCGGCTTCAAGTCGGGGACGGCGATCAGCCGGACGCTCGCCGTTGCTGCGGCCGCGCACGGGTTCGCACCGAAGGTCGCTTTCGAGAGCGGCGACGCCTTGACGGTGCGGGCGCTGGTGGCGGAAGGCTTGGGCGTCACCGTGCTGCCGCGAGAGATGGCCGAGATCGCAGGCCCGGACGTGCGGATCGTTCCCTTCGTGCGCCCGAAGCTGACGCGCACCATCGCGCTCGCGCACTTGGCGCAGCGCCGGCCGAGCCCGGCGACGCGTCTCCTCGGCGCCTTCCTGCGCGAGCAGCTGCAAGCCCTTCGGCAGGCTCAGGGTGACAGCGCCCCCCGTCATGCATGAGCTTGTCGAAGCATGAGGCGGTAGCGTGAGCGCTAGCCTGGCCGAACTCGAGCGCCGGATCGTCGCCTGCGAGCGCTGCCCGGAGCTGCGGGCGTACTGCGCCGAGGTCGCCCGCACGAAGAAGCGCGAGTACCGCGAGCAGAGCTACTGGGGGCGGCCGGTACCGGCGTTCGGCGACCCGCAGGCGCGCGTCGTGCTGGTCGGCTTGGCGCCCGGGGCGCACGGCTCGAACCGGACCGGCCGCATGTTCACCGGCGACGCGTCGGGGGTTTGGCTCTACCGCGCGCTGCACCGGGCGGGCTTCGCCAATGTGCCCACGCAGGTCGACCGGGACGACGGCATGGTCCTGCGCGACGTGCTGATCACCGCCGCGCTGCGCTGCGCTCCGCCCGGCAACAAGCCGGCGCCGGCGCAACTGCGCAACTGCTTTCCCTACCTAAAAGCCGAGCTGGCGGCGCTGGGCGGCCTGCGCGTCGTCGTCGGGCTGGGCGCGATCGGCGGGCGGGCCGCCGCGCAAGCGCTGCGCGAAGCCGGCTACCGCTTCGAACGCAGGCCGCTCTTCGCGCACGGCGCCGAGGCCGCCGCGACGCGAGACGCGGCGCCCCGCCGCATCGTGCTCCTCCATTCATACCACCCCAGCCGTCAGAACACGAACACGGGCGTCCTCACCGAACCGATGTTCGACGCGATCTTCGAGCGGGCCAAGGGGCTGCTCGAGGAGGGGGAATCGCCCGATTAGCAGGGTCTCGCCAACGGCACGGGCAAGCGATGATAGGTTTCCCAATTCAAGCGCAGGTCCAGGCCGCCGCCGTCGTTTTCGCCATTCACGAGCTCCGAAGGGAACGTAGAGTTCTTCGCTTGTTCCGTGATACGCCCGCGATTGTGGAGCTCTGAGCTTCGCTTCTTTGGCCCTCCTCAATATTACGCCGGGAGAAAGAACGTGAACGCTTTCCCACGCGCGATCCGCAGTTGGTTCGCAGTCGCCGCCGCCGTTTTTGCGGCTGCGGCCGTCGGCGGCACTGCGTCGGCGCAGCCGGCCGGCGAATTGCCGGCCCAATTCGGCTCACCGCCATCGGGCGACGTGCCGATCCTCTTCAACGATCACCACATCTACGCCAAGCCCGACCAACTCAAGCAGAGCCGCGTCCTGGCGGCGATCGTCAAGAACGGCACCGTGCTCGTCCCGCTTCGCTCGCTCTTCGAGCAGACCGGCGCAACCGTTTCTTTCGACGGCTCGACGAAGACCGTCGACGTGGCGAAGCCCGGGGCCGACGTCAAGGTGACCGTCGGCAAGCCTTGGGTCGTCGTCAACGGCGAGGAACGCCCGCTCGACGTCCCGCCCGAGATCGACAACGGCTTCGTGTTCGTCCCGCTGCGCGTTCTCTCGGAAGGCATGGGCGCCTACGTCCAGTGGGTCCCCGAGAAACGGCTGGTCGTCATCCGTTACGTCGAAGCCCAAGTCG
The DNA here is from genome assembly GCA_963834485.1 of Vulcanimicrobiota bacterium. Taxonomy (GTDB): domain Bacteria; phylum Vulcanimicrobiota; class Vulcanimicrobiia; order Vulcanimicrobiales; family Vulcanimicrobiaceae; genus CAWICD01. The sequence goes on along the minus strand of CAWICD010000004.1, from coordinate 42,194 downwards.
CACCGCCGCCGCCGCCGCCGGCGCCGAGCCCCGTGCCGATCGTAACGCCTCCTCCGCTGCCCTCCGCACCTCCGCCGGCACCGGCCCCGAAGGTGACCCCGGTCAACGAAAAGTTCCTGGTCGCCGACTACCTGATATCGCCGAAGGTCTACAACGAACTCAGCCCGGGCAACACCGCTCATAGCTCGTATAAGGTCAGCGGCGCCGTCGAGATTCCGGCTTTCGGAGAGAACTGGGCTCTGAGCGCAAGCTACCGCCACGTGCTCTATCCGCACTACTCGAACTTCGCCACGAGCGGATGCACGCCGGGAAGCGCCGGCTGCGGCACCTTCACCGGCGGGGCGTTCGAATCGGGCGCCTGCCCCTCGAACGATCAAGGCTGCGTGACGACGGTCGGCGCCGGCAACGTCGAGGGCGTCAACGGCCTCGGCCAGATCTACGTGGCAGCCTTCAATGCGGCCGAGAACGATCTCGACGTGCACTTCGGAATCCGGGTTTTCAACCCGCGGTTCTACGTCGGACTCGCCGGGCTCTTCAAGAACTACAACTATCTCGGCTATCCGAATCTGGCCGGCATCGGATTCGGCGTCGAGAAGCTGCCCGACTTGGACGAGCCCTTCTCGCTCTACGGCAGCGCGTACTATTACCCGAACGTCGCGGGTAAGTACACGTATCCGTCGACGCCGTACCTCGGAGCGCTCTCCGGCAGCCAGATCACGCTCAGCTACAGCGTCTGGAAGTACGACCTCGGTGGAAGCTACAACCTCGGCAACACCGGCGCGTTTCTGGACCTGGGATACGGCGGAGAGCACGCCACCGGAAAGCAAAACGCCCCGTCGAACACGTCGGTCAACGCACCCTACGCCGGCGTAGGGTTGCACTTCTAAGACAAGACCCGAATCCACGACAAGCGCAGGGGCGACGGCTGGTGCCGTCGCCCCTCGTTCGTTTACGGCCCTCGCGGCCTCGCGCTACTGCGGCCGCCATGCGAGCCACGCGTCGACCGCGAGCGCGATGGCGATCGCGGCGGCGAGCGCGCAGGTCAGCAGCGAAGGCCGGCGTTCCACTTCCAGTTGCGGACCTCGGGAAGATCCTCGCCGTGCTTGTCGATGTACTGCTTGTGCTCGACGAGCTTGTCCTTGAGCTGCTGCTTCAAGTAGACGCCCTTGTCGCCGGCCTGCGGCAGGCGGTCGACGGCGTCCATCACGAGGTGGAAGCGATCGAGCTCGTTCAGCACCGTCATGTCGAAGGGCGTGGTGATCGTGCCCTCTTCCTTGTAGCCGCGGACGTGGATGTTGGCGTGGTTCGTGCGGCGGTAGGTCAGCCGGTGAATCAGCCACGGGTAGGCGTGAAAGGCGAAGATGACGGGCTTGTCCTTGGTGAAGAGCTCGTCGAAATCGACGTCGCTCAACCCGTGCGGATGCTCGCTCCGCGGTTCCAGCTTCATGAGATCGACGACGTTGACCACGCGGATCTTCAACTCGGGCAGGTGTTCGCGCAGGATCGAGACGGCGGCGAGCGTCTCGAGCGTGGGCACGTCGCCGCAGCAGGCCATCACCACGTCGGGGGCCGCCCCCTGGTCGTTGCTGGCCCATTGCCAGATGCCGATCCCCTCGGTGCAGTGCTTGACGGCGGCGTCCATCGTCAGCCACTGCGGCGCCGGGTGCTTGCCCGCGACCACGACGTTGACGTAATGGCGGCTGCGCAGGCAGTGGTCCATCACCGAGAGCAGGCAGTTGGCGTCGGGCGGAAGGTAGACCCGCACGATCTCGGCCTTCTTGTTCACGACGTGGTCGATGAAACCGGGATCCTGGTGCGTGAAGCCGTTGTGATCCTGGCGCCAGACGTGCGAGGCCAGCAGGTAGTTCAACGAGGAGATCTTGCGGCGCCAGGGCAGGTGCGCCGAGACTTTCAACCACTTGGCGTGCTGGTTGAACATCGAATCGACGATGTGGATGAACGCCTCGTAGCAGTTGAAGAGCCCGTGCCGCCCGGTGAGCAGGTAGCCCTCCAGCCAGCCCTCGCATTGATGCTCGCTGAGCATCTCCATCACGCGCCCGGCCGGCGCGAGAAATTCGTCGTCGGGCGCGGTCGCGGCGTCCCATTGGCGATCGGTCACTTCGAACACCGACTCGAGACCGTTCGAGAGCGTCTCGTCGGGGCCGAAGATGCGGAAGTTCCGCTGCTCGGCGTTCAGCTTCGTCACGTCGCGCAGGAAGCGCCCCAGCACGTGCGTGTCGCCGATGCCGGGCGCCCCGGGCGCCGGGACGTCCGCCGCATAGTCGCGGAAATCCGGCATCCGCAGGTCGCGCAGCAGGATGCCGCCGTTGGCGTGGGGATTCGCTCCCATGCGCCGCTCGCCCTCAGGGGCGAGCTCGGCCAGCTCCGGTACCAGGCGGCCTCGTTCGTCGAAGAGCTCTTCGGGCCGGTAGCTCCGCAGCCAGTCCTCCAGCAGCTTGAGGTGTTCGGGATGCGTCGCCGGATCCGAGAGCGGGACCTGATGCGAGCGGAACGTGCCTTCGATCTGCCGGCCGTCGACGATCTTCGGCCCCGTCCAGCCCTTGGGTGAATCGAGCACGATCATCGGCCAGCGCGGACGCGCGAGGTTGCCGTGCACGCGGGCGTCGCGCTGGATCTTCTGGATCTGCTCCACGGCCGAGTCGAGCGCCGCGGCCATGGCCTCGTGCATCGGGTCGGGCTCGTGGCCTTCGACGAAATACGGCGTCCAGCCGTAGCCGCGGAGCAGCTGTTCCAATTCCTCGCGCGTGATGCGGGCGAGGACCGTCGGGTTGGAGATCTTGTAGCCGTTGAGATGCAGGATCGGCAGCACCGCGCCGTCGCTTGCCGGATCGAGGAACTTGTTCGAATGCCAGGCGGTGGCCAGCGGGCCCGTCTCCGCCTCGCCGTCGCCGACGACGCAGGCGACGATCAGATTTGGATTGTCGAACGCCGCGCCGAACGAATGGCTCAGCGAATAGCCCAGCTCGCCGCCCTCGTGGATCGAGCCCGGGCACTCCGCCGAGGCGTGGCTCGGAATCCCTCCGGGAAACGAGAACTGCACGAAGAGCTTGCGCAGCCCGCTCTCATCCTGGCAGACGTCGGGATAGATCTCGCTGTACGTCCCCTCGAGATACGTGTTGGCCACGACGGCCGGACCGCCGTGCCCGGGGCCCGAGACGTAGATCATGTCGAGGTCGTATTTCTTGATGACCCGGTTCAAGTGCGCGTAGATGAAGTTCTGCCCGGGCGTCGTGCCCCAGTGCCCCAGCAGCATGTGCTTCACGTCGGCGAGCGCCAGCGGCCGCTTCAGCAGCGGATTGTCGTACAGATAGATCTGGCCGACCGACAGATAGTTGGCGGCGCGCCAGTACGCATCGATCTTGCGCCGCAGTTCCGGCGTGAGAGTCTCGGAAGGCCTTGCGATCATGAGTACCTCGACGTTGCGGACGAACGGTGCATGCTGCGGACCTCGACGCCGCTTTTCGTTCGCCGTTCGCATACCGGACATCTTTACCGTTCGCCCTGCCGGCGGCGCGGATCGGCCGTAATCTTAAGAGTTTATAAAGGACGCACGTTTTTGAGGCACACCTTGCCGAGAACGCACTTCGCAGGTTACACTCCGGACATGAGCGAGATCGTCGACGCCCAGTCCGGCGGTGCGACCTTCCGAGTCGAACTCGATTTCGAGTCGGGACGGTGGTCCTCAGAGCTTCAACCTCCTCCGGAAGGGGAGTTTCCGTTCATCGCCCGCTTGAACGGAAAGCGCTACGAAATCTATTCCGACGAGACGTTCGACGAAGTCGAGACCGGCGACACGGCGCTCGCCGGCGACTCGCCGGAAAGCGGACTGGGGCAGACCGCTTCCAACTGACTTCCGCGGGAACGCCACCCGGCCGTTCTCGAGCGTGTCAGTGTTCCAGCTTGATGTCGGCGAAATCGACCTGACGTACGAGCGTCTCCCCGTCGAAGCCGAGGACGCGCAGCGGCAGACTGGTCATCGTCGAGATGTCGACGACTTCGTGCGTCAACCCCGTGTCGGCGACGGCGGAGTTGGGAATGAGCGCGACCGATTCGGTCGGGATGCCGAGGATCGTGGGGCCGGGGCCTTCTGAGACCGTGCCGGGAGTGTCTTGCGCGTGGCTGATGATCGCGGCGAAGCTCAACTGATCGATCGACGAGCCGCGGATCGTCGTCACGGTGGGATCGTGCAGCGCGAACGTCTTCTTGAAGACGGCGAGCAGGCCGGAGCGATGGACGGAGACCGCGTTCCCTCCGTTCCACACGGCCGTCACCCCCGCGTTCGGGCCCTTGTTGTAGTGCACCGTCGCGCTCGTCGGCTTGCGGAAGGTGTAGTCGAACACCCACGTCTGCGTTCGCGTGCCCTCTTGCTCGAAAGTGGTGACCGTCGTGCTGTAAGCGGTGATGTTGGCCCACGCGTGTTCGAAGGCGAGCCAGGCCGGCGGCTTGGCTTGCGGCGTCGGGAGCAAAGGTGCGATCGGCGGCGCGAACCCGCCGGCGGGGGGCTGCGCCTGCGCCGAGGCCGGCAGCGCTCCCAACCAAAAGAGCGCCGCGCATGCGAGGATCGGCGCCAAGCGGTACGCGGGAACGCGTGAGACCCTGCTTGGCAGCGGCGTGCGTGGCGCGAATGCGTTCTTCATCGTTCGTCCCACCGGTAAATCGCAACGAGCTCCGGCCGTCGGTCCCCTCGCGACCCTGCGGGCCGGCCGTCGCTCGGTAGACTATGAAGTATACCGCAGCCGGGCCGTGCGCGGTACCGTGAAAGCGGGGAACGACGGCGGAAAGAACGTGCGGTCATTCGTTCGGTCGACGTTGCAACCGCGCGCGCAGTTCAAGCGTGCGGTTTGCGCTTGAGCTCGAGGCCGAGTTCGCGCAGTTGCGCCGGCGGGACCGCTGACGGCGCGTCGAGCATCAGGTCGCGCGCCATCTGATTCTTCGGGAAGGCGATGACGTCGCGGATGCTCGTCTCGCCGCAGGCGAGCATCGCGACGCGGTCGAGGCCCCAGGCCATGCCGCCGTGCGGCGGCGCGCCGTAGCGCAGCGCTTCCATGAAGAAGCCGAAGCGCTCTTCGATCGTCTGCTCCGAGAGCCCGAAGACCTCGAAGATCTTCTTCTGAAACGCCACGTCGTGGATGCGGATCGAGCCGCTGCCCAGCTCCGAGCCGTTCAGCACGAGATCGTAGTGCTGGGCGCGCATCGCGAGCGGATCGCTCTCGAGCAGCGCTTCCTGGCCCGGCGCCGGTGCGGTGAAAGGATGGTGCGTCGGCGCGATCTCGCCGCTCTCGGGATCGCGCTCGAAGAGCGGAAACCCGACGATCCAGCAAAATGCGAAGCTCTCGGGATCGCGCAGAGCCAGACGTTCGGCCACGTGCAGCCGCAGCTTCCCCGCTACGTCGCTCGTCGCCGCGGCCGGCCCGGCGACGAGCAGGACCGCGTCGCCGTGCTCCGCCCGGGCGAGCTCGCGCAGCGTCGCCACCGTCTCGCCGTCGAGCAGCTTGGCGATCGACGCCTTCCAGCCGCCTTCGCTCGGGTACGAGATCCAGATCAGCCCGCCCGCACCGAACGACTTCGCCGTCTCGGTCAGCTCGTCGAAATCGCGCCGCGAAAGCGCGGCGCCGCCGGGATAACGCACCGCGACGATGCGGCTTGCGGCTTCGGCGACGTGCTCGGCCAAGAATTTGATCGGCGTCCCCAAGAACGCGACGTCGACGTCGACCAGCTCGAGGCCGAAGCGCAGGTCGGGCTTGTCGCTGCCGTAGCGCTTGATCGCCTCGCCGTAGTCGAGCCGCGGCAGCGGGCGCGGCAGCTCGATCCCCAGCGCCTTGCGCCACACGTAGGCGATGCAGTCTTCCATCACCGCCATCACCTCGTTCTCGTCGACGAACGACATCTCGACGTCGAGCTGGGTGAACTCCGGCTGCCGGTCCGAGCGCGAGTCCTCGTCGCGGAAGCAGCGCGCGATCTGCATGTAGCGGCCGAGCCCGCCGATCATCAGGATCTGCTTGAGCAGCTGCGGCGACTGCGGCAGCGCGTAGAACTCGCCCTGGTGGATGCGGCTGGGAACGAGATAGTCGCGCGCGCCTTCGGGCGTCGACTTGATGAGGCAGGGCGTCTCGATCTCGAGGAAGTCGCGTTCGTCGAAGAAGTCGCGCATCGCCTTGACGATCTTGTGGCGGATCGTCAGGTTGCGCTGCAGGCGCGGGCGGCGCAAATCGAGGTAGCGATAGCGCAGGCGCAGCGACTCGTCGACTTCGGCGTCGGTGGCGACCGGGAAGGGCGGCGTTTGCGCGCGCGAGAGGACGTCGACCCCTTCGACCGCGACTTCGACCTCGCCGGTCGCGAGCTTGGCGTTCTCCGTCCCCGGCGGGCGGCGGCGCACCGTGCCGCGCACGCGGATGACGTCCTCGCTGCGCAGCGTCTGAGCCGTCTCGAACGGCAGTTCCTGTCCCGGATCGAAGACGGCTTGCGAGACGCCGTCGCGGTCGCGCACGTCGATGAAGACGAGCCCGCCGTGGTCGCGGCGCCGGTTGACCCAGCCGTTGAGCTCGACGACGATGCCGGCGTCGGCAGCCGAGATCGCGCCGCACGAGCGCTTATGCACGGTCGTTCTCCAGTGCATCCTTGATGCCGCTGACGTAGTGATACTGGTAGACGATGTTGCGCGCTAGCCCGCCGCGCGCGGAGCCGGCGCGCTCGAGGCCGCGCAGCAGCTCCGGACGCTTGGCGACCGCACCGTGCAGCACGAGCGAGAGCGGCGTCATCCCCAAGCGCGTTTTGACGAGCAGCGTCGGATGCTTGCGGTAGAAGCGCACCGTCGAACGGCCGGCGAGGCGCATCTTTTCCTTCTGCTCGGCATACGGGACGGGATGCCAGTGAAAATCGATCGCGCGCGGCTCGTAGAGGATGCGCAGCCCCGCCGCTTCGAGCCGGTAGCCCAGTTCGAGATCCTCGTGTCCGTAACCGGTGAAGCTTTCGTCGAAGCGGCCGACGCGGTCGAGATCGGCCTTGCGCACCGACGCGTTGCCGGTCAGGAAGTAGAGCCAGGAGAGCCGCTTGCGCGTCATCGGATGGAGCGGGCGGCGCAGCTCCGGACGGTCGCGCAGCAACTCGTATTCCTCGAACGAGCTCACCTGCAGCTCCATCCCCACGACCGCGACGCCTTCGCTCTGCCGGTGGTGCGCCAGGTGCAGCGCGAGCAGCTCGCGCGAAGCGATGATATCCGCATCGGTGAAGAGCACGACCGCACCGCGCGCCGCTTCGATCCCCGCGTTGCGCGCCATCGCCCGGCCGCTGTAGGGCCCCGGCAGATGGCGCACGTTGGGATGCTCGGCGGCGGCGTCGCGCAGATATGCGGCCGTGCCGTCGCTCGAGTTCGAGTCGGCGACGACGATCTCGTAGAGCTCGGGCCGCAGATCGGAAGCCAGCAGCGACGGGATCACGTGGCGCAGCGTGTCGAGCCGGTTGTAGGTCGGAATGACGACCGTCAGTTCAGGTTTTGTCATACGGTGGTGCTGGGAGCTGCGGTTCGTCCGTGCAAGAGCGCGTCGACCGCTTCGACGACCGACGCCCGGCATGCGGCGAGCGCCTCGGGCGTCTCGTCCGAAGGCTTACGCAAGCACGCGGACGGGACGTGGTAGGGCGGCCACTCTTGCGAGTTGAGGTGAAAGTAGCGGTGTTCGAAGAGAACGACGGTGGGCCTGCGCGTGGCGCTTGCGACATGGGTCGCACCGGTATCGACCGTGACGACCACGCGGCTCTTCTCGAAAGCCGCCGCCCACTGCGAGAACGACAGGCCGCCGGCGACCGCGTCCGCAACGCCCGCCGCGCGAATCGCGCCCGCTTCCTCGATCGCGTCGACGCCGTACGTCACCACGACCGGCAGCCCGAAGCGGCGCAGTTCGCCGATCAGCCCGACCGTGCTGGCGAGCGTGCAGCCTTCCTTGAACCAGCGCGGCGCGAGGTGGAAGGTGATTCCGCCGGCGGGAACGTGCGCGACCGCGTTGCGGTCGACGTCGTCGATCGGCAGCACGAGCTCGCGTACCAGCTCGTGCGCCCCCGCCCGTTCGACGAGGGCGAGAAGCTGGTCGACCTCGTGGCGCACCGCGTAATCCTTGCGCCGCTCGCACAGGTCGGGATCGGCTTCGGAGACGAGCATGTCGGTGACGAAGAGCGGCGCGGTCAGCCGCGCCAGATAGCGGCGCCGGTACGTATAGGCGACGCGCCGGCGCGCGCCCGTCGCCCGCACCAAGCTGAAGTCGGGAGCGCACGGCGCGAGCGCGAGCGCCAGATCGCAGCGCCCGCGAAAACGGCGGCCGAAGACGCCGGGCCGGACGCCCGAAGGCAGGATCGCGATCGCATCGACGTCGGGGTTGCGCTCGACGACGACAGCGTTGTAACGGCTGCAGACGATCGTCACGTGCGCGCCGGGCCAGGAGCGGCGGACCGAAGCGATCGCCGGCGTCGAGAGGATCAGGTCGCCGAGGCGGTCGAGCCGCGAGAGCACGATCCTCACGCGCGTTCGGTCGCGTCGAGCTCCGCGAAATAAGCTTCGCTCGCGAGCGCGCGCGCCGCGGCGAGCTGGCCGGGCGAGAGCGCGCGGTCGCCGCTGCGCTCGCCGACGGCGCGCTCGAGGAGCGCCGGAACGCCGGCCGAGCGCGCCGCGCGGTGCAGCGCGCGCTGCACCGGATCGTCGTGGGTCGCCAGCGTCACGCGCCAGTGCGGGTGCAGCGCGCGCAGCTGCAGCGCGGTGCGCGCCTGGGCGCGGGCCTGACGGAGCATGCCGTCGACGTCGCGCGCCCGCGGCCGCGGCTTGTAGTGGAAGGCGACCGCGAAGCGGTTGAAATACGAGGGCACGCCCGCGAAGCGCAGGCGCAAGCCGAGCTCGATGTCTTCCCAGCCGTACTCGCGAAAGCTTTCGGTGAAGTTGCCGATGCGGCGCAGCGTCTCGAGCGGCAGCGAGACGTTCGAAGTCCAAAAGTAGTTGCCGCTGTAATTCGCCAGCGTCCAGTAGGGCGCCGGCAGCCGCTCGAAGCTCTCGGTGTTGATGACGGCGCCGCGCACGATCGCGTGCGGCGTGGAGCCGTGCGAGCGCAGATGCTCGGCGACGAACGAGGGGACCGGCAGCACGTCGTCGTCGATGAAGATGATCCGCTCGCCGCGGGCCCGGGCGATCCCCGCGTTGCGCCCGCGCGCGAGGCCGGCGTTGGCCTGGTGGATGACGGTGAAGGCGCAGGTCGCGCGCCGCTCCGCCGCCGCGATCACCTCGGCCGTCGAATCTTTCGAGCCGTCGTTGACGAGCACGACTTCGTAGGCATCGCCGGAGACCGTCTGCTCGAAGCACGCGTCCAGCACGCGCCCCAGCAGATGAGCGCGGTTGTAGGTGCAGAGCTGAATCGTGGCCTGCATCAGTACAGCCGCGAACCGTTGGGGACGGCGCGCTCGAGGGCGGCGAGCACGACGTTGCCGCCGGCGTCGTTCGCGCCCAAGACGAGGACCTCGCTCTCGAAGCCCGCGATCCGCTTGGGCGGGAAGTTGACGACCGCCAGCACCTGCCGCCCCAGCAGCGCTTCGGGCGCGTAGTTGGCGACGATCTGCGCGCTCGAGCGGTGCGTGCCGAGCTCCTCGCCGAAATCGACCGTCAGCCGGTAGGCCGGCTTGCGCGCGGCGGGAAAGGGCTGCACCTCGACGATCGTTCCCACGCGAATCTCGACGCGCTCGAACTCACGCGGAGTGAGGTCGCGCGCCGCGCTCACCGGTTCCATGCAGGCGGCGTTTCGGCCCGGCGCTCGAGAAGCCCGCCGAGCGCGGCGACGACGCGCGCCACGTCGAGGTTGGCGATGCAGGCGAAGTCGGGACACGTCTCCTTGCGGTGCTGCGGCGGGCAGGGATAGGTCCCGCGCACGAGCGCGGTCCGCGGGCCGAGCGGCGCCCAGCGGGACGGCTCGTCGGATTGCAGCGCGAAGATGCCGACGGTCGGGGCGCCCGCGGCCGCGGCCAGGTGCATCGGCCCGCTGTCCATCGCCACGACGCCCAGGGCCCGTTCGGCGAGCGCCCCGAACTCGGCGAGCGTCGCCTTGCCGCCGAGCGAAATGCCGCCGGCCCCCTGAGCGACGGCCTCGGCGATCGGACGGTCGCCGGCGCCGCCGGTCACGACGAGCTGCGCGCCGTTCGCCGCGCGCAGCGCGCGCCCGAGCTCCGCCAGGCGCGCCACGGGCCAGCGCTCGCGAGCGGCGGCGATCCCGCGCGTGGGATGGAGCACGACGTACGGCTCCGCGACGCCCTCGTCGCGCAGGAGCCGCGCCAGCGAGCCGCGCGCCGCCTCCGGCACCGCGAAGACCGGCGTCGCGTCGGCGACGTCGCAGCCGAGCGCGCGAGCGTAGTCGAGCAGGATCTGCGTCCAGTGCGTGGCGTGGTCGCCGCGCTCGCTGCGCACCTCGACGCGCCGCGTGAAGAGCGCCGAATAGAGCCGGCGCGACTGTCCGACGCGCTCGGGGACGCGCCCCGCGAACGGCAGCGCCGCCGCGCGCAGCGTCGCCCACGTGACGACCGCCGCGTCGAAGCGCGCCTCGGCGATGCGCCCGGCCAGCGCCGGGAACGGCCCTTCGTCGAGCCAGACGGCGGTCAAGTCGGGGTTTCCCGCGAGCACGTCGCGGTGGGCGGAAGCCGTCAGCGCGACGACGGTCTCGTAGCGCGAGCGCAGCGCGCGCATCACGGGCGTCGCCAGCAGCACGTCCCCGATCCCGCCCCCCGCCGCGACGACCAACGCCTTCATGCCTCGGGCCTTCTACCAAGGCGAAGCCCAGTGCTCTATCGCTCGAAGCGGCGCGCTCTGCGGTCAACGCGTGCCGAGGAGTTCGCGGAGCGCCTCCGTGACGGCGGCGGCGGCGGCCTCGGGCTCGGGGCCCAGGACGAGCGTGCGGGAAGGCGCGGCCCACGGGCGCCAGCGCAAGACGTCGTGCGCGACGTGCGGCGAGGGTTCGAAGAGGTCGACGCAGGGGACGCCGGCCATGCCCGCGAGATGCGCCGCGCCGCTATCCGGCGTGACGACCGCGCGCGCCGCGCAGAGCGCGCTGCGCCACTCCGCCACGCGCTCGAAAGTGCGGACCTCGACGCCGCTGCGCGCGCCGACTTCCTGCGCGAGCGCGGCATCGCCGGACGCCGCGAAGAGCGCGGCGCGACGATCGCGCGCGACGATCGCGGCGATCGCGGCGAAGCGCTGCAGGCCCGCCTCGGCGGCGAGCGCTTTGGGCGCGACCTGCAACGCGACGAACGGCTCGGCTCCGCCGCCGCCGCTACCTTCGCACACGAGCGGACGCAGGCGGCGCGTCTCGCGCGTCGGCGACGCTTCGCCGTGCAAACCCGCGCCGAGGCGGAAGATCGTCTCGACCTCGTGCTCGCGCGTCCGCCACGGCGAGGCTTCACGCACGAGCGTCCGCGTCAGTTGCGCGCGCACCCACAGCGACTTCAGCGGCTTCTCCCACCCGTTGCTGAAGCCGGTGCGCGACGGCGCGCCGGCTTCGCGCGCGAAGCGGTACGCTTCCGGCTCTTCCGAGGCGATCAGCGCGGCGTCGTAGCCGGCCGCGCGGGCTCCCTGCAGCGCGGAGGCGTAGGAGGCGGGCGTCGAGCCGTGCGCGGGCCAGGGGATGCGCTCGACGACGTGCACCTGCGCGAGCGCGCCCGGCGCGAACGCTTCGGCGTTGCGCGTCGAGAGCAGCGCGCCGACCTCGTGGCCCGCGTCGCGCAAGGCGGCGAGCAGCGGCGCGCAGACGAGCGCGTCGCCGACGCCGTCGGTGCGCACCAGCAGAAGCTTGCTCACCGTCCGCGCTCGGCGAGCGCCTTCCGCAGCGCCTGCACGTAGGCGCCGTCGAGATACTGCCCGCGCGCGAACGAGCGCAGCGGCGCGGGCAGCCGCTCGTTGCGCGCCAGCGACCCCAAGGCGGGGACGAGCCACGGCGGCGCCGTCAGCGCCGCGCGCAGCAAATTGAGGTCGTACGCGCCGGTCGCCAGGCGCGCGCGCGGACTGTCGTCCTTCTCCAGCAGCACGGCGGCCATGCGGCCCAGCTCGACGGTCTTGCCGTACACCACGTCGAGCGTCTCCACCTCGGGCGGCTTGACGTGCCACAGATACGCGTCCCAGGCGAAGAAACGCCGCACGTCGTGGCGCCGCAGCCGCAGGCCGAGCTCGGTATCCTCCCAGCCGTAGAGGTTGAAGGTCGCATCGAAGGAGCCGACGGCGAGCAGCGCCGAGCGCGGCACCGAGACGTTGCACGTGCAGAAGAACGCTTGCGAGAAATTCCGCCAGTTCGGCTTGGGCCGCGTCTCGTACGACGGCACGTTGACGATCGGGCCGCTGACCGCGCTCGGAAAAACGCCGTCGGCGTGCGCGCGGGCGTGCGCGGCGAGGAAGCCCGCGGGCAGCCACACGTCGTCGTCCACGAAGACGACGATCGGGCCGCCGGCCTCCGCGATCCCCGCGTTGCGCGCCGCGCTGCGGTTCGGTTCGGGGACGAAGACGCGGCGCAGCGGAAAGCGGCCCGCATCCGCGTGCCGCGCGACGACCTCGGCGGTCGCGTCGCTCGAGCCGTTGTCGGCGACGACGACCTCGAACTCGGGCGGATCGTCCTGCGCGGCCAGCGACTCGAGCGCCCGCTCCAGGAACCCCGCGCGGTCGCGCGTCGCGATGACGACCGAGAGCTTCATGCCGGCGCCGTTTCGAGGAGCGAGCGCGCCAGCCGTTCCGAGGCGCCGGCGTGCCGGGCGTAGAGCGCGCGCAGCGTCGTCGCGGCGCGCTCGCGCGCCGGCGCGTCGGCCGCATAGGCCGCGACGCGCCGCGCGACTTCGCCCGGGGTCAGCGTGCCGCGCAGCTCGGGCATCAGCATCTCGCCCGCATCCATGTTCGGCTGCGTGGTGACGGGGAAGCGGCGGTCGACGGCGACCACGGCGGCCCGCTTGAGCGGTGTGCCGAGCAGCGGCAGACGCTCGACGTATTGCAGCGGCCCGTTGATGACCACGACCTCGGGCACGTTGAGCGGCACGACGACGAGCGCCGGAACGCCGAGCGCCGCCAGCTCGACGCACTTCGTGCCGGGGATCGTCAGCACCAGACGCGCCTGCGGCGCGTGCCGCATCGCGTCGCGCACGACGGGATAGAGCCGCTCGTCGCCGGCGGCCTGCAGCGCGATGCCGCCCTCGGTGCGCACGACGCGGCCGCGCGCCCCCCACACGTTCGGATGCCCGCCGGTCGCCAGCGCGCGTTCCAGCTCGTCGACCGGCGTGAAGGGCGAGATGGCGAAGGCGACGTTCAACGCCGGATCGAGCGCGCGAAGCTGCAGCGCCGTCTGCAGGAAGAACGGCACGAGGTTCGCGACCTCGTGCCGGCGCGTCCCCGGCAGCACGAGCACGCCGTCGGTCGGAATCGCCGGCTCATCGCCCTCCGCGGAAGCGAAGGCGCCCGCGGCTTCGGCGAGCGCGCCGTCGATGGCGAGGTTGCCGACGACCTCGATCCGCGCGCGCGGAACGCCGGCCCGCTCGAGCGCGGCGACGTTCTTCTCGTCGACCGCGTAGACGCGCTCGAACGCCTCGTTGTAGCGCTTGCGCGAAAACTTGTAGGCGCGGCCGCGCGCCCCCAGCCGCGCCCGCACGCGCGCCGCGTGCATGAGGTCGCCGCCGAGGTAGAGCACGAGATCGGCGCGCTCCGGGGCCGACGCGACGTTCCGGCCGAGCGCGAAGCGCACGTAGTCGCGCGCCGGGACGATCCGCACGCCGGGGAAGAGCCGCCGCGCGACGTCGGGCTCGCGTCCGGTCGCGTAGTCGTCGGGGACGAAGAACAGCGAGATCCCGGTCTGCGGGGCGAGCCGCAGCAGCGCCGCGACGAGCGGGCGTACCCACCCCGCGAACTCACCCGGTCCGTTGCTCGTCAGCGCGATCTGCAGAGAAGCTTAACCTCCGTAGCGGCGGAGGATCTCTCCGACGATGTCGGTCGTGCTCTTGCCGGCCAGGTGCGGCGCAAGGCGGATCTCGCCGCCGTGCTGGAGCACGACGATCCGCTCGGGCAGATCCTCGAGCCGGTACTGCGCGCTCTTGACGTGAACGTCCGGGCGCAGACGCTCGAGGAGCGCTTCGGGCGTGCGCTCCCAGAAGCCGACGACGGCGTCGACGCTGCGCAGCCCGGCGAGGACCGCGGCGCGGTCGGCGAAGGGGACGAGCGGACGCTCCGGCCCTTTGAGCGCGCGGACCGACTCGTCGGCGTTGAGGCCGACGATCAGCGCGTCGCCCTGCGCGCGCGCCCAGGCCAGATAGGCCACGTGCCCCGCGTGCACCAGGTCGAAGACGCCGTTGGTGAAGACGACGGAGCGTTGGCGCGCGCGCTGCGCTTCGCGCCAGGCGACGGCCGCCTCGAGCTCGAGGACCGGCGCGGAGAACGCCTCGCTCATTCCGCCTCCGCTCCCACGAGTTCGAGGATCTCCTCGGGCGAGGCGGTCGCCGTGCCGAGCTTCTCGACGACGGCGCCGGCGGCGAAGTTCGCGAGCTGCACGGCTTGGCCGATCTCTGCGCCGGCGGCGAGCGCCAGCGTGAGCACGGCGATGACCGTGTCGCCCGCGCCGCTGACGTCGAAGACGGCGCGCGCGACCGAGGGGATGTGCAGCCGCTCGCCGGCCGCGCCGAAGAGGGCCATGCCCTTCTCGCCGCGCGTCACGACGACGTAGCGGCAGCCGAGCTTCTCGAGCAGCGCCGCGCCCGCACGGTCGAGCGAGGCTTCGTCCTTGATCGCGATCCCGGTCGCCAGCGCCGCTTCCTGCGCGTTGGGCGCGACGCAGGTCACGCCCGCGAAGAGCGCGAGGTTCTTCGGCTTGGGGTCGGCGGTCACGACCGCGGCGGCTTGCGCCGCCTCGACGAGCTCGCGCGAGAACAGCCCTTTGGCGTAATCCGAGAGGACGACCGCGTCGTGCTGCGGGGCGAGCCGCGCGACCGTTTCGACGACGCGCACCAGATCCTCCGCCAGCAGCGGCTCGGCCGATTCCCAGTCGGCGCGCACGACTTGCTGGTTGTGCGCGACGATGCGCGTCTTGCGCGTCGTGGGCCGGTCGGAGACGGCCAGCGCACCCGAGCGCTCGACCTCGATCTCGTCGAAGAGCTCGAGCACGTGCTGGCCCGCGGCGTCGTCGCCGACCGCGCCCGCGAACGAGACGGCCGCGCCGATCGCGCGCAGGTTGTTCGCGACGTTGCCGGCGCCGCCGAGGGTGAACGAGTGGTTGTCGACGGTGACGACGGGGACGGGCGCCTCCGGCGAGATGCGCGAGACCTTGCCCCAGACCCACTCGTCGAGCATCACGTCGCCGACGACCAGGACGCGCTTGTCGCGCATGCGCTCGAAGAGTTTGCGCGCGCTCGGCGCGATCAGAACCTCAGGCATGGACTCGCTCCAGGAAGAAGCGCACGCCCTCGAGCAGCGTGCGCGCGCGGAAGAGCGGCGGCGGGCCGTCGTAGCCGGGCAGCTCGTTGACCAGGATGCCGGGGATGCCGACGTTCCGCGCCAGCCGGATGTCGCTGCCGCGGTCGCCGAACACGACGCTGCGCGCGAGGTCGAGCTTGCGTTCGCGCTGCGCGCGCCGCACCAGGCCGGGCAGCGGCTTGCGGCAATCGCACGCCTCGAGGTGCGCGCAATAGTAGAACGCGTCGATCGTCGCGCCGCCGCCCGCCAGCCGGTTCGCGAGCTCGGCGTTGACGCGCTCGACGTCGGGCTCGGCGAAGAGGCCGCGCGCGACGCCGGACTGGTTGGTGACGACGATGCGCTCGAAGCCCGCCTCCGCCAGCAGCCGCAGCGCCTCGACGACGCCGTCGAGCACGAGCACGCGCGCCGGATCGCCGATGAAGCCCGAGTCTTCCATGAGCGTGCCGTCGCGGTCGAGGAACGCCGCCGGCTTGCTAGCGGCCATGGGCTCGAGTGGGCGGCTGCAGCGCGCTCAGATGATTCGCGATGCCGGAGGGGACGCCGTAGAGCTGCAGGTCGCGGGCGTCGAGCGCGGCGCTCCCGGTCACCTTGCACCAGGCGCTCCCGCGGTGCTGCCAGAGCGACTGCCCCATGATGCGGGCGAACGTCCACGTCCCGATCGCCCAGCCGCCGTCGAAGTCGTAGTGCGAGGTGAAGAGCTTCTCGCCGCTCCCGACGTGCAGGTCGATCAGCTTCGGAACGCACGCCTTCCCGCCGGGCCCTATATCGCCCGCGCCCGGCGGCAGGGCCGCGTGCGGCGCGGGGACCGACGCGGCCGCGACCGTGACGGCGAGCGCGAGCAGCGGGAGCGCGGTCGAGAGCACTATTCCTCGGCGCGTACGAAGAGCGCTTGCTCGACGAGATCGCAGATGATGTGGCCGAGCGTGATGTGCACTTCCTGGACCAGCGCCGAATAGCCGTCCGGACCGACGAGCACGATGTCGGCGACTTCGGCCACGCGTCCGCCGCCGTTCCCCGAGAAGGCGATCGTCGTCGCGCCGAGCCGCTTCGCCTCTTCCAGCGCGAGCACGATGTTGGTCGAATTGCCGCTGGTCGTGATGCCGACGACCACGTCGCCGGGCTGCACGAACGCTTCGACCTGGCGCTCGTAGACGCGCTCGAAGCCGTAGTCGTTGCCGATCGCGGTGAGGGCCGAGCTGTTGACCGAGAGCGCTTCCGAGGGAAGCCCGCGGCGCTCGCGCAGGAACCGGCCGCTGAACTCCGCGGCCAGATGCTGCGCGTCGGCGGCGCTGCCGCCGTTGCCGCACCACAGCACCTTGCGGCCCGCATTGAAGGCCGCGATCAGCGTGCGCGCGATCCGTTCGACGACGGCCTCGTAGCGGTCGGGGTCGAGCAGCCCGCGGCGGTCTTCGAGCATGGCGCGAAACGAGCGGCGCACGCTCGGGTCTACGGTTCGATCCAAAACAGCTCCTCACCGAGCGACACGAGCGCACCGTTCTCCGGCAGAATCCGCTGCACGGTCCCCGCGTAGTCGCTCGTGATCTCGTTCATCAATTTCATCGCTTCGAGAATGCAGAGCACTTGGCCGACTTCGACCCGCGATCCCACCTCGACGAAGGGCTCGGCTCCCGGCGCCGGCGCAAGGTAGAAGACGCCGATGATCGGGGCCGTGACCTTCTTGTAATGCGCTCCGGCGTGCTGCCCGTGCAGCAACGGATGGCTTGCCGCGGCCGGCGGCGCCGCGCCCTCCGCGTTGGCGGGCGCGGCGCTCCCGGGGGGCGCCTCCGCGCGCCGGACGAGCTCGTAGGTCGACGTGCCGACGCGCACGGTGAGCGCGTCGAGGTCGTGCTCGTGCATGATGTCGAGCATCTTGCCGAGCGCGTCGCGTTCGCTTTTCACACGGCCTCCGGGATCGGGGCGGCGGCCGCCGGCAGTTGGGCATACCAGCGCAGGACGGATTCGGCGAGCCGCTCGTCGAGCGGGAGGCGCTCCTGCGTGCGCGCGACGAGGTCGCGCACGACGATCTGATTCTGGGCGAGCTCGTCGTCGCCGAGAATGAGCGCGGCCCGCGCGCGCGCGCGTTCGGCGCGCTTGAAGTGCGCTCCGATCTTGCCTTCGTGATAGTCGGCGAGGATCGGCACGCCGCCGCTCGCGCGCCGCAGCGCCGCGACCAGCGGAACGATGCGGTCGCGCGCCTGCGCCCCGAGCGCGATCAGCGCGATGCCGTCCGGCTGCGGCGCCGCTTCGACGCCGCTCTTCTCCAGAACCATCAGGAAGCGTTCGATGCCCAGGCCGAAGCCGACCGCGGGCGTGGCGGGGCCACCGAGCGAGCGCACGAGATCGTCGTAGCGGCCGCCGCCGCAGACGGTGCTCTGCGCGCCGAGCGCGTCGGAGATGAACTCGAAGACGGTGCGCGTGTAGTAGTCGAAGCCGCGCACCAAGCGGGGCTGCACGCGATAGGGAATGCCGACCGCGTCGAGCAGCGCCCGCACGCGCGCGAAGTGCGCCGAGCACGCCTCGCAGAGCATCTCGAGGAAGGTCGGCGCGCCGGCGACGAGCGCCTGATCTTCGGACGACTTGCTGTCGAGGATGCGCAGCGGATTGCGTTCGAGGCGGCGCTGCGAATCGGGCGAGAGCCCGGCGGCGAGCGGCCGGAAGTAGTCGAGCAGCGCCTGGCGGTAGCGCGGCCGGCAGCAGGCGTCGCCGATCGAGTTGAGGTGCAGCATGACGCCCGGAAGGCGATAGGCCGCGAGCAGCTCGTGCGCGATCTGGATGACCTCGACGTCGGCCTCGGCCTCGGCGAAGCCGAAGCACTCGACGCCGAACTGGTTCGCCTGCCGGTAGCGGCCCGCTTGCGGGCGCTCGTAGCGGAAGAACGGGCCGATGTAGTAGAGCCGCTGCGGTCCGAGGGCGAAGAGGTTGTGCTCGAGCATCGCGCGCACGACGGGGGCCGTCCACTCGGGGCGCAAGGTGAGGCTGCGGCCGCCCTTGTCGAGGAACGTGTACATCTCTTTCTCGACGATGTCGGTCGTCTCGCCGACGCCGCGGACGAACAGTTCGGTCGCCTCGAACATCGGCGTGCGGATCTCGCCGTACCCGAAACGCCGCGCGATCTGGTGGATGCGCGAGTCGAGCGCTTGCCAACGCGCGCTTTCGGGGGGATAGAGGTCTGCCGTTCCCCGCGGGGCGGCGATCTTGGTCATCGCGTCCTTCTTAGTCGGTTTTCCGGCCAGCTCCGCTCGCCCGTCCTGCGAACGCACCTCATGCCCCGACGAAGCGTCTTCCGCCCCGCCGTCCGCCTGCTCGGGCTCGCCGCGCTGCTCGCCGCCGCGCCTCCGGCGGCGCTGCACGGCGCGCTGGCCGCCGCGGCCGGGACGATGTTCGAAGCGGCGCCGTTCGTTCTTGCCGCGCACTTGGTGCGAGGAAAGTCGCTGCGCCTGCTCGTGGCGGCGGCCTCGTGCGGCTGCGGGCGCGGGCTGCCGGGGGCGCTCTCGTTGCCGGCGACGGCGCTGTGCTGGCTCGCGTTCGGGCCCTGGCCGGCGCTGGCGCGGCTCGCGGCGGCGGGGCTGCTGGCGGCGCGCGCCCGGACGGAGCACGGCGGCGCGGCGACGGCGGGCCCGCTCGACGACCTGCCGGCGATCGGTCTCGGGGCGGCGGCCGCGTCGCTGGCGGTCGAGGCGTTGCGAGGGCTGAACCCGCCGCAGCTCGCGGGGCCGGCGGCCGTGGCGGCCGGGCTCGCCGCCGGCGCGTTCGTCGGAGCCGCGCTGCCCTGCACGAGCGCGGCGATCGCGATCGCCGCAGCGCTGCGGACGGTGCTGCCGGCGGCCTCGATCGCGATTCTCTGTACGGCGGGGCTGCTGGGGTCGCGGTTTGCCTCGGGCCGCGCGCCGGCGCGGCGGGAGGCCCGGCCGCGCGGCGACGGCCGCGCCGCGCTCGCGCTCGTGGCCGCAGCCTGCGCCGGGCTCGCCCTGCGCGGCGGGGCCGGTCTCGTCTCGCCGCGTCTCGCGCCGGTCGTAGCTGCGGCGGTCCCGCTCGCGCTGCTCTGCGCCGTTCGCCCGCGAAGGGGGACCGCGCCGGCCGGCTGGCTCGCGCCGGCGGCGCTGCTCGCCGCGCTGGCGCTCGGCTCGCCGCCTCCCGCTTACGTCGCGACGGAGACGACGCTCGGCGACCTCTTCCCCGGCGAACGCATCACCTTCACCGGCAGCGCGCATCGCAGCGGCGCAGCGACGGTCCTGCAGCGCTTCGCGATCACGTGCTGCCGCGCCGACGCCGCCCCGGTCGCGCTTCGCACGCGCCGGCCCCTGCCCGTCGCCGAGGGCAGCTGGCTCGAAGCGAGCGGCGAGATCGTCGCGGATGCGGGCGGAGCGGCGCTCTCCGTCGAGCGCTGGCGACGCGTGAAGCCTCCCGCCGATCCGTTCGTTTACCGCTGAGTTTCGTCGTCCTCCGGCTCGTAATCTTTGTCGAGCCACGCCGACGACGGCCGCGTGCCCGGAGGGCGCCGCACCAGCCAGGTGATGACGACGACCGCGATGACCACGAGCACGAAGACAAAAATAA
The DNA here is from genome assembly GCA_963834485.1 of Vulcanimicrobiota bacterium. Taxonomy (GTDB): domain Bacteria; phylum Vulcanimicrobiota; class Vulcanimicrobiia; order Vulcanimicrobiales; family Vulcanimicrobiaceae; genus CAWICD01. The sequence goes on along the minus strand of CAWICD010000004.1, from coordinate 22,168 downwards.
GAAAGCCCGTCATCGCAGTTCACTCCACGCCCGGCCATCGGCGATCGTCTTCAATACGCGAGCGCAGCAGTTCGTCACTCTCACGGCGCTACGGTGTTCGGCCCAGAAATCGATGGAACCCTCCAAGAACGAAGGCAGCGCCGTGACGTTCTCGTCGCCAAAGTTCGCTGCGTAGATCCTACCCAGAACGGCGAGCTGCTGGGAAACTGCTCGCCTCTTCGATGAAGCGGCACACGCCGTTGGCTGCCTGGACCTGTTCGACGGAGGTGCAATGGTGGACGAGCAGGGCGGGCGAGCCGACCATGACGGCGAGCGCTCGCGCGCGGGAGATCGCCACGTTGAAGCGCTGCCGGTCGAAGACGAAGGAGATGCCGCGCGGCGCGTCTTCGGGGCTGGAAGCGGCGGTCGAGAAGAACACGACGTAGGCCTCGCGCCCTTGGAACTTGTCGACCGTCCCGACTTCGACGCGGCCGAGGCCGCGCGCGGTGAGGACGCGGCCGATGCAGCGCACTTGCGCGTTGTACGGGGTGACGACGATGACGTCGGCCGCAGCCAGCGGGCGCGTCGCGCCGGCGACGTCGCGCACGGTGCCGCGGAGAAGCTGCTCGATCTCGGCGGCGACGCGCGCGGCTTCCTCTTCGGAGCGCTGCGAGTTGCCGGCGTGCTCGACCGGCAGATACCGCAACCCGGCGCCGCTCAGGCCGGGGGACCGAACCTCCTGACGCTCGCGGCCTGCGGCGGAGTGCAGTTTCCCCTCGTAGAGCAGCTCGGAGATGAAACGGCAGACGCCGGGGTGCATGCGGTACGAGTCGGTGAGGAGGATCCCGCGCTCCGCGGCCACGGGCCGCAGCTCGTGGCCGAGCAGATGCTCGAGCACCGACGCGCCGAGATCGCCCGGATGCTGCGTCTGCGTCACCTGCGGGAGCTGCAGCGGATCGCCGAGCAGGACGGCGTTCTTGGCCGACGTCAGCGCGGCGATCGCATGCGGGAGCGCCATCTGTCCGGCTTCGTCGATGAAGAGATAGTCGAGCTGCTGGTCCATCGCTTGCGGCCCGAACGCCCAAGCGGTGCCGGCGACGAGCTGAAAGCTTTCGCCCGCCAACGAACCGTCGACGTTCCTGAAGTGCGCGCCGTGGTAGCGCGTGTCGTCCTCGTCCTTCGTGCACTTCTTCGCGCCGGCGAAATCGACGCGGCGCGCTGAAGCGACGCTCTCCACCTCGTCGAGCAGATTGTGGATCGCCTTGTGACTGTTCGCGGTAATCCCGACCTTCCGGCCGCGGGCGAGGAGATCGACGATCAGACGCGCGCCGAGGTAGGTCTTGCCCGAGCCGGGCGGTCCCTGGACGAAGAGATAGCTGTCGTCGAGCGCGTCGCACAGCGCGCGCAGCGACGCCTCGTCGACGCTCGCGGGCGCAATCCGGCTCCCGCGGGGAACGCCGCGCAGCCGCGGACTCGCCGCCGTCAGCACGTCGAAGGCGGCACGATAGCGGCAGCGCGCGCCTTCGTCGAGCAGCGCCCGCGCGAACCTCGCCAACGCGTCGAGGATCGTGCTCGCCGGAACGATCTTTCGGCGCGTGATCGCAGCCGGCAGGGCGCGGTCCTTCAGGCTCCGGCCGCGCAGCAGCACGAGGCGTCCGCGTTCTTCGCCGTCCTCGATCTCGACGATCTTGCCGGCCCTCTCTTCCGAGACGAGATCGTAGCATTCGCCCTCGTCGAGCTTGTGCAGCTGCGCCGGAAAATGGAAGGCATATCCGAGCGACTGCTTCACCTTCACCGTCTCGCCGGCGAACTCGAGGCCGACGATGCTCTCCGAGTCGTCGAGGAGCGCGCCGGGATCTTCCCGATACGTCTCGCAGCGGTCGTAGAAGCGCCAGTATTCCGGCTTGTGCTCGCGCCAGTGATACTCCAGCATGTGACGCGCGAGAAAGAAGGGACGCAGCGGCCGCAAGCGCGGATCGTCGACGGCGGGGTCGAAGTCGGCGGGAATCCGCGCGTCGAGCTCGGCCTTCAGCTCGAGGAATTTCTGCTCGGCCTTCGGCGCCTCGGCTTCCTTGCCCGGGAACGGCGGGATCTCGACGCCAAACTGCCGCGCCGCCCGAGCGCGCAGCTCGAGGAGCCACTCGCGCAAACCGTGGGTCGAGACGCAGTCGTACTCGTTGTAGCGCTCGAGGTCGGCGAGGATGCCGTCGTCGCGGCGGGCGGGATCGGTTCGCAGCGCGAGCCATTCCTCGAACCGCAGGATCGATTCGCTGCCTGCCTTGACTTGCGATCCGGCGCCGCGCTTCCCGTAGAACTCTTCGATCATCTTAATGGAATAGCTGGGCTGGCCGACCACGATCGCCTGGCGCACGATCGCGTAGAGGTCGACGAGCCGCTCTTCCCGCAGGAGCACGTCGACTTCGGCCTCGCGGGTCGCGTGGCGCAGCGAGAGTGCCTGCAGCGCGGTCTTCTCGTACGAGGCGTAGTGGTAGACGTGCATCGCGGGATAGCGCTGCCGGCGCTCCATCACGAAGTCGACGAACGCTTCGAAGGCGCGCTTCTCGGCGAGCCGGTCGCCGGCCGGCGCCGCGCTGCGATCGCAGCCCCAGAGCGCGTGGAACGCGCCTTCGGGCGTGTACGCTCCGAAGAGATACTCGAGGCCCGTCCCGATCTCGAAATACGGGTCGCCTTCCATGTCGAAGAAGACGTCGCCGGGCGAAGGTTCGGGCAGGCGGTAGAAGCCGCGAGCTCCGGCGGGCTGCGCGCCGGCGTGCTCGGCGCCGTTGTCGGCACCGGCGGGCTGAGCGCCGTCAGCGGCGTTGCCGTTGAGGCGGATGCCGCTCTCGAGGAACTCGTAGCGATAGGGGTGCGCGTCGCCGCACGCGAGCGCGACCCGCTGTTCCTTCTGCAGCCGCGCCTGCCGGCGCAGCCGCTCGAACGTCGACTGCTGCATCTTCGGCGGCTTCCGGTCCGCTCCGGCGGCGGCGAGCGCGCGCAGCGTCGGGATGCCGTTGTCGTTGAGGCGCGCCGTCTGCTGCCGGGTCATGTTGGCGACTAGGCTGAGGTGATCGTCTTTCTCGCGACGCTGCTCGCAAATAGGGCTCCAGACGCAAAGGCCGCAGTGCGAGACCGGCACCGGATAGGTTTCGGCGGCGCCGTGGGCGAGCCGCGCCAGAAAGCGCGCGCGCACGCTGCGGTAATACGCGGCGCAGGCCTCGACTCTGAAGGTTTCGCGCAACCCGTTCCCGAGGACGACGTGCATGTTGGCCGGCGCGGCGCCTTGGATGCGCGCGACGTGCTCGCTGTAGTACGCGAGTTGGAGGAGGAAGTACGGCTCGGTATGCCGCGCCAGCTTCGTGTCCTCGACCTCGTAGTGCCAGGCCCAGCGGCCGCCGACAAGCGCTTCGGGTATCTTGCGCAGGAAGTCCGCGTAGCCGAGCCCGACGCCGTCGAAGAACGTCGCCTGGTAGATGACCTCGTCGCCGCGCGCCATCGCGGCTTCGGTCTCCGCGGCGGCGCGCGCGACGCCGTCGCGTCCCGGCCCGCGCTCGATCGTCGTGACCTGCCGGCCCTCCGCGAGCAGCCGCCGGAGGTAGCTCCGCTCGTGCTCGTCGCCGAGCTTGGCGAGCAGTTCCGCTTCGCCTGCGCGCTCCGTCGGGCGCTCGAGCTCGCCGCGCAGGGCCTTCAGGTCGAGCGTCGTCAGGTGCTCGCAGGCGATGTAATTGTTGACATCGGTAGCGGAAACGACGACCACGCCCTCGAGCAGCTGCAAGAACCGAGACCTCCCTTTTATCCCATCGTCTTTTATCCAGCGTCGAGCGAGCGCTTCTTGGACGAACAGACGTTCGGTTGGTATTGAGGCGTCACCCTGGCGAAGAAAGATCCGATTATGCGAATGCCGCTGAATCGGGCCTTCAGGCGCTTCCTTGAAACCTATCGACGCGTTCGATGATGAGCCCACGCCCGGCGGCAGCTACGAGCGCATGGTCCAACGCCGCATCTTCGATCCAGACCGGATCCCGCGCCGCATCGTCGCTCGGTTCACCACGGTCGGCGGCCAGCTCGTCCGAGTCTCCGTCGTCCTCGAGGAGCGCCGCAACGGGCGGGAGGGCCAGGTGATCCGGTTCGATGATGCCCATGGTCGCTTTCATCGTCACGCCGTAGGATGGCCAGAACCGGGCGGGATCGAGACTTTTCTCGACTCGGTTGAGCCACAGCCGCGCATCGAGTTCGCACGCCGAGAGATTAGCCTGCATTATACTCAATACGACTCCACTGCGTTCGGCAAGGACACTCCATGATTACGATCCGCCCCGCCGCGATGCGTCCGATCGCATCGAAGACCGACGAGGACAACGCCTTCGCATTGTTCTTCGCTGCGTTGCACGATGACCCGGAGCGCTTCAAGGCCTTGATCCCGGACGCGGCCGAGCCGAAGCCGGTCGCCATCGCCGAGGACGGCGCCTCCGCGGAGTTCGAGATCTATGCCGGTCGCGCGGAATGGTGGGAACCAACGAACGTCAGGCCGATTGGTCGCGTTCTTGTCGAACGCTCGCAAAGCGAGCCTAACGACCGGCCGTAGCAACGCGACCCGGAGGCACCGACTTGCGTGCCTCGCGGCGATTGGTGTTGATGCGCTCCGGCTTGCTCGCAATTTGGCGAAGGCCCGATCAATGCCCAGCCCATCACACGCCTATTCGTCCCTATTCGTCGTATGTGCCTTACCCGAGCGTCGTGCTCGGCCAACCGACTCCTCACCGGCATGCGGCTCACTCAAACCCGGCTACTCCGGGCTCGCTCTCTCCCCTGCTCACGCCTTCGAGAGCGAGCGTCGCAACGAGGCGACGTATTCATCGTGCAGCATCGCGCTGCCACACGCCTGGCACACCCCCGCGCGAATTTTCGCGGACGTTCGATGCGACGCGACGCGCAACCGCATCGAATGCCAAACGGCTGGCACGACGGGCTGCTACGATCGGCTCGATGATAACGGAGAATCTTGCAGGCGCGACGTTCGCGGTCGTTGACGTCGAGACGACCGGCATCGATCCGCGTCGCGATCGGGTCGTCGAGGTTGCGTGCCTGCGCATGCGTCGCGGCGAGATCGTGGAGCGCTTCTGCTCGCTCGTCGATCCCGGCCGGCCCATTCCGCTCGAGGCGTCGATGGTCCACGGAATCTACGATCCCGACGTCCGAGGTGCTCCCGCGCTCGCGCGCCTCGTCCCGCGCCTGCGTGCGTTGACCCGCGACGCGCTGGTCGTCGCGCACAACGCGCGCTTCGACGTCGCCTTTCTTCCGTTCATCGCCGGCAGGCCCGTCATTTGCACGATGCGTCTCGCGATGCACCTCGTCGACGCGCCGAGTTACCGCAACGGGGCCTTACGGGATTACTTGCGCCTCGACGCCGGTCCCGAGCATCGCCGCGCGCACCGCGCCGCTGCCGACGCGCACGTCACGGCTGCGCTCCTCCAAGAGCTGCTCCGGCTTTACGCGCGCCGCCAATATCCGCAGACCGTCTCCGCCCTGATCGAAATGACCGCGAGACCCGCCCGCCTCCGGCGCTTCGCTTTCGGCGCACACCGCGGCCAACCGATCGAGTCCGTGCCGACGGAATACCTGCGCCGGATCGTTCAGGCAGACGCCAAGGACTGGCCCGACTCACGGTACACGGCCGAGCGCGAGCTCGCGCTGCGAGCGTCCCTAACTCGAGCCGGACACGATTAGCCGCCCGCCTTCTGTCGGCGCCCATCGATGGCGCTTTTCGAGCCGGGTCCCGCCGTGCGGGATCGAGCTTGCCACACGTCTGGCGCAAGGACCCTCTACGATCGCGGCACGGACGATTATTCAGACCCACCTTTTTAGGCGGAAGGCAATGGCGCTACAGAAAACGATCGTATGCCTCGCGAATTCTCGAAAGCACTTCGGACGATGCATCGCCGGGAAAGAGCTTCTCCAGGAAGGATACGGCAAATGGATTCGTCCGGTGAGCGCACGCCCGACCGAAGAATTATCTGATGCCGACCGGCGCTACGAAGACGGATCCCTGCCGAAGGTTCTGGACATCATCGAGATTGAAATGATCGAGGCGGTGCCTCAAATGTGCCAGACCGAAAATCACCTCATCGACCCCCGGTACTGCTGGAAAAAGAGGGACTCCCTTTCCTGGGCTGCCGTCAAGCAGCTGGTCGACAAGCCTGCACCTCTATGGCTGAGCTTCGAGTCGTCGCGCAATGGCCTCAACGATCGGGTCAACCTCGAGATCGCTTCAAAGGTCACGCATTCCCTGACCCTCATCGAGCCGAGGAACCTAATCATTAAGGTTGCTACTGAGCGCAAGGAATTCGGAACCCCAAAGCGTCGGATTAGGGCCGAGTTCAGTCACTTCAATACCTACTACAGTCTGACTGTGACTGATCCCGTTGCCGAAGAGAAGTTTTTTCAAAAGCCGGATGGGAAGTACCCAATGACCGACACATACCTCTGCGTCAGCCTAGGCGAGCCGTTCAAGGGATACCGCTATAAGCTCGTGGCGACCGTGATAAATCGGCAGTTCCTGTGACGGCAGAGCGATCCGTTTTCACCATCGGGCACTCAACCCATCAGCAGGACCGACTTATCGCCTTGCTGCGCCAGCATGACATCACGGCAGTATGCGACGTGCGCTCGACGCCGTATAGCCGATTGAACCCGCAGTTCAACCGCGAGCAATTGGCTCAGGCGTTGCGTTCGTGCGGGATTTCCTACCTCTATTTGGGGAAGGAGCTCGGCGCCCGCAGCGACGATCCCGCCTGTTATGAAGCCGGCAAGGTGCAGTACGGTCGCCTCGCCGAGACCTCTCTCTTCAAGCAAGGAATCGCTCGCGTTCTTGCCGGCATGGCGAATGGCTTTCGCATTGCGCTCATGTGCTCCGAGAAGGAGCCTCTCGAATGCCATCGCACGATTTTGGTGGCGCGTAACCTTGGCGCGCTTGGCATAAACATCGTCCATATCCACGCTGACGGGCGCCTCGAAGGCCATGACGCCGCACTCACTCGACTCATACGGCTGTTGAGGCTTCCAGAGAGCGATTTATTTCGCTCCCCGGAGGAAATCATCGCCGACGCTTATCGTAAGCAAGAGGGCCGCATCGCCTACGAGACGGACCAGGGTCCCGGCGAGGCGATCGTAAAGAGCACAGGCGAATGAAACTCTTTACTATCGGATTCACAAAGAAATCGGCGGAGACGTTCTTCTCCCTTCTGAAAGAGGCAGAGGTCAAGCGATTAGTCGACGTCCGCCTGAACAACGTGTCGCAATTAGCCGGCTTTACGAAGCGCGCCGATCTCGAATACTTCGCCAAAGCCATTTGCGGCATCGATTACGTCCATCTGTCCGAACTGGCGCCGACCGCCGATATTCTCAATTCGTACAAGAAGGACAAGAGCGGTAATTGGCTTCTATACGAGAAACAATTCATCGATTTGATTCGGTCGCGCCACATCGAGGACACGCCGCGGGAGTTGTTGGATGGCGGGTGCCTACTTTGCAGCGAAGAAAAGCCGCATCATTGTCACCGTCGCCTCGTGGCCGAATATCTCAAAGAGCATTGGAGTGACGTAGAGATAGTGCATCTCTAATTAGTTGAGCAGCGCAAAGGCCAGGCACCTCCCCGATCGGGCCAGGCCGCCGTGTGTCTGCCTCTCGCTGAGGCTGAGGCTGAGGCGGCTGGCGGCCGCCTGAGGCCCGGTCGCGGGAAGGGCGAGCCGACGCGTCTCGCCAAAGGTCGGTTACATGTAACTCGCCGCCTGGGAGGGTCATGTCCTCAGCACCGCAACCCAAGCCCTCCCGCGAAAAGGTGCGGGAACATCGCAAGCGCTTGCGCGAGCAAGGCTTACGTCCCATCCAAATTTGGGTCCCGGACGTGCGTTCGCCCGCTTTCCGCTTGGAAGCACACCGGCAATCCCTCGCCGTCGCCGGCAGTGCCCATGCGCAGGAAGATCAGGCCTTCGTCGACGCGATTTCGGATTGGAGCCCAGAGCGAGACGAGACGAATGAATGAGGCGGGGTGAGATCTGGACGGTCGCCGGCGGCAAGAATTATGCTGGCAAGCCGCGTCCCGTCGTCATCGTTCAGGACGACAGCTTCGACGGAACCGACTCCATCACCGTGTGCCCCTTCACCAGCGACGAGACGGATGCTCCGCTTTTTCGCGTGCCCATAGAACCGAACGACCGCAACGGGTTGAACGCGCCCTGTCGCCTCATGGTGGACAAGTGTTGATGGCGGCCTAAAAGGGCGCAAATTCGGCGGCGAGCGATAGGCGCGCGACTTTTGTCGCAGCGACTAGAGGTTGCAACGTTTCAATGCTTGCGGGCGAGGGTTGCTTGAAGCGGCCCGCGCAAAGCGCCAAGAACGACCGGAGAAAGACCGGCACGGCATCGGCGTAAACGTTGCAAGTCGAACCGATACCGTGCCCCGCTCACCGTTACGAGTACGAGCGTATCGTTAGAATAGCACGGTACTTCTCGCTCTGTCGATGGGCTCGTCGGTTGTTGCTTGACCGACGATGCGAGAATCCGCCCGCCGCTTTCTCTGTGCCGGTTGCGGCACGGAGGTTTTCATCTGTACTGCCTGCGACCGAGGCCAGCGTTACTGCCCCGGTGATTGCGCACGTACTGCTCGCCGGCGCTCTCGGTGTGAGGCCAACCGTCGGTATGGGTGCACGGCCAACGGTCGGCTCAAGAGTGCTGCGCGATCGCAGCGGTATCGCGATCGCCAACGCGTCACGGATCACGGTTCACTTTCAGGCCGTCCCTGTGGTGTACTCGATGCGAGCGCGACGAGCGCTTTAGCGAAGACTCCATCGGACGGTACGTCGTCGCCGATCGCCTTGTCGGACTCGGGCGTAGCGGTTGGCGGCGCAGTGCAATGCTCGTTCTGTGAGTGTTGGTGCCGCCCGTGGATTCGGCATGCTCCGCAACGTCGTCGCCGGCCTCGTCCTGGTTACATCCGAAGGGAGCGACTGTTATGAGTATACAGCCGGAACTCGAAGCGAAGATTTTGCGCTACTATCACGTAGAGAAGTGGCGCGTCGGCACGATCGCGCGCCAATTGCAGGTTCATCATGGGACAGTGCAACGAGTGCTCCGCCGCGCGGGCGTGCCGACGCCGCAACACGCTGCGCGAGCATCCAAAGCCGACCCGTACCTGCCGTTTATCCGCCAAACATTGGAGCGCTTTCCAACGTTGACCGCGAGCCGCGTCTACGCGATGGTGCGCGAGCGCGGCTACCGCGGTAGTCCCGATCATTTCCGCCATATCATCGCCATGCATCGACCGCGCCCGGCAGCACAGGCCTACCTGCGCCTCACGACGATGCCTGGAGAGATGGGGCAGGTCGATTGGGGGCACTTCGGCCATTTGCAAATTGGGCACGCCCGCCGGCCACTCATGGCCTTCGTGCTGGTCCTGTCCTGGTCGCGGCAGATCTTCTTGCAGTTCTTCCTCGACGCGCGCATGGAGAGCTTTTTACGCGGGCACATGGCGGCATTCCGGGCGTGGAACGGTCTCCCGCGCATTCTGCTTTACGATAATCTCAAGAGCGCCGTCTTGGAGCGCCAAGGTGACGCGATTCGCTTTCATCCCACCTTGCTCGAGTTCGCTGGGCATTACCGGTACGAACCCCGTCCCGTCGCACCGGCACGCGGCAATGAGAAAGGCCGCGTCGAACGTGCCATTCGGTACGTGCGCGAAAGTTTCTTCGCCGCTCGCGCATTCGCCGATCTCGCCGATCTCAACGTGCAAGCATCGTTATGGTGCAACGGCCAGGCCGCCGATCGTATCTGCCCAGCTGATCGCGATCTGCGCGTTCGACAAGCTTTCGCGCAAGAGCAGTTGCAACTTCTCCCGCTGCCCGACAATCCGTTCGTCGCCGATGAGGTTGCTGCCGTGCACGTGGGAAAGACGCCCTACGCGCGCTTCGATCTCAACGATTATAGCCTTCCACACACCCACGTGCAGCGAACGGTGACCGTTCGTGCCACGCCCGACCGCGTGCGCATCCTCGACGGCCTAGCGGTGATCGCCGACCATCCACGCAGCTACGATCGAGCAGCACAGATCGAAGATCCCAGCCATGTCGCTGCCCTCATCGCCCGGAAGCATCGAGCGCGAGAGCATCGCGGCGCCAATCGGCTCACCAACGCAGTGCCGGCGAGCAAGGAACTGCTCGTGCGCGCGGCGGCACGCGGCAGCAATCTCGGTTCGATCACCCTGGGACTCCTGCGCCTGCTCGACCGGTTCGGTGCGAGGGACCTGCAGGCGGCCATCGAGGACGCTCTCGCGCATGGAGCGCCGCATCCGCATTCAGTACGCATCGCGCTCGAACGTCGGCGAGAAGCACGTCAGGCACCACCGCCGGTCGCTGTTGAGCTCCCCGAACACGTACGCGCGAAGGACACCTTCGTGCAGCCCCATCGACTCGCAACCTATGACACGTTAACGGAGCATCGCAATGACGATTGATCCTTTACGCCAACGCGCAAAGGCCTTGAAGCTGTATGGCTTACTCGCGCATTGGACGGAGATCGACGAAACATCTTGGCTGCCCACGCTCGTACAGTGGGAGGAAGAGGAACAGATTCGCCGCAGTCTCGAACGACGAATCAAGGGCGCACGACTCGGGCGGTTCAAGGCCCTCGACCAATTCGATTGGAACTGGCCAACGCGATGCGATCGTGGAGCCATCGAAGCGATCTTGACGCTCGAGTTCATTCAAGAGGCGGCTAACGTCATCCTCATCGGCCCCAACGGTGTCGGCAAAACGATGCTGGCAAAGAACATCGCGCATCAAGCGCTGATCGCCGGCCATACCGTGCTCTGCACCGTCGCCGGACAGCTCCTGGGTGATCTGACGGCAAGCGAAAGCGATGCCGCAGTACGACGGCGGTTGCGTCAGTATAGCGCGCCAGACGTGCTCGTCGTCGATGAAATCGGATACCTTTCTTACTCCAATCGCCACGCGGACTTGCTCTTCGAACTGCTCAACCGGCGCTACGAAAAAAAGAGCACCATAATTACCACCAACAAACCGTTCGCTCAATGGCAAGAGGTCTTTCCAAGCGCAGGATGCGTCGTATCGCTCGTCGATCGACTCGTCCATCGCTCCGAAGTCATTGCTATCGAGGGCAAGTCGTACCGCCTCAAAGAAGCCGAAGAGCGTTCGGAACGGAACCAGCGCCGGCGGCGTACGCCCAAAGCGCCAAAATAGACGTCGCCGGCAACGGCGGGCCGCCCTGCGCCCCTAGGCGGCCCGCCAGCCAGTCTTCGTCCTCGCCATCAGCACGCCGCGCCGCCGTTCTTTACAGCCAACTAACTTCGCCGAATACGCGCCGTTTTACGCAGCCGCTAACAGGGTGTGCCAGACAAAATTAGATTACGCGTTCTTTGACGAATTCGCCATTGAAATGTTCCAGCAACTTGGCTTTAGGTAATTGAGGCTGCAAACCGAAATCGAAGGATTCGATGGTCTTCGTTGTCGGGAAATGCGCGGCAGCGATGCGTGCGCGCACACCGTTCTCGTGACGCTTACTCACCTCTAAGGCAATTAAATCGCTCAAGTAGGGCAGTGGCTCGCGGTGATCGCTGAGCAGACGGCGGTAGTTGGTCAGAATCGCCGAGAGATGCAGCGAACGAAGGTGCAGCTCCAACAGCGGTTCCTCAGTCATGCCATCACCTCCGCCATCTCAGCCAACGCGTAGCCAGCAAGGTCAACTGTCAGCACCGTGACGCGCGCCGCTTCGGGTAAGCGTGCGGGATCGAGCAATGCCGGCGGGGGTGGCGCAGTCCGTTGGCGCAGCAGCAGCGCGATCGCCTCGGGGTCGTCAGTGCCGCGCGCCAGCGCATGAACGACGGTCTGGCCAACGAGCTCGGCCGGATGGTCAGCGAGGTGCATTAGCACCTGCGTCCAGCGCCTTGTCGCCGTCGAGGGTTCAGCTGCTTTGTACCGGGAGAAGAGTTCATGCAGCGAGGCGGGGATGCGACCGTCGGCGAGTACCAAGGCGTGTTCGGCCGCACGATGCTTGTGGGCCAGCAGCTCGAGGTAGTGCCGCGGATCGAGGAAGTACTCGCTTCGTCCAGACCCTCGTGGATGCTGGGCGATCGGCTCGTCAGCCAACAAAATGGCCAGGTGGCCTTCGTAGCATTCGACGACCACGTGGCGATGGGCATAGGCGCTAGGCACCGAGTAGACGTCGCCCTCGAATTGCACCTCCGCGAACTTGTTGACGCGAGCGTTGCGGCGTACGCACGGACGTGGCAGCACGCCCGGCAGTGGCCGCAGGACGGCCTGCTCTCGTTCAAAACGCGCTGCGATGGTCTCGTGATGCGTGGAGTGCAGTCGTTTTGCGTCCTGCTCGCAAAAGACTGCGAGGGCATCGTTGAGCTCAGCGAACGAGTCGAACGATGGAGTTGGGTCAAAGAAGTTGTCTTGTACGTAATGGATGATCCCTTCGACGCCACCTTTTTCGTTGCCGCGAGCAGGAGCTGCAAAATTGATTTCTAGCGCCAAGGTTCCACAGAATTCCGCGAACCTCGTATTCTCCAGCCGATTTCGCCCTCGCAGGATTCGGATGACGGCTGTCTTGGCATTGTCGAAAATGGCGCGCGACGGGAGACCGCCAAACGCCTCGAAACCAGCCAGCAGGCCCGTGAACAACGCGATCTGATCGCTGTGCATCGACGCACGAGCAAAATAGCGACCGCTATAGCTCAAGCGGATTGCAAAGAGCTGGATAATCGTCAGTACGCCGGCCAAATAGACCTTGACGGGCGAGAAGTCAAACTGCGCCTCATCTCCCGGTGAATAACAAGCGCGGATGAATGCTTCCTTCGGAATGAGGATCTCACGACGGCGAGCGACAAATTTGCGCAGAGTGCTTTCTTCGCATCGCAAGGACGGGTCAACGTTCTCGCGCAGATAGCGGCCGATGCGTACTGCGGTGATGCGCGGCGAGCGGCGCAAAAGTTCGTCGACGTGGGCTTTATACGCGTCGAGCAGATGTGTGCGTCTGAATTTCTTGTGCTCTGGCGGCTTATCGGTGCGAAGGTACTTACGGACGGTATTCGGCGCGAGACCCTCTTCGCGCGCGACGGTCTTGATCGGCTCGCCGTCTCGCAGACAGCGTACGCGGATGGACTCCCAGGTTTTCAAGCGAATCACCCCTGTGAGCGCTCCTCTCGGTCAGGGAGGTTGGTTACCGGTCCCTTCGAGAGGAGCGCCCTGCTTCTGTGCTCAGGGGTTCAAAACCTCAATCCCGTTTTCGGTCAAAAGCTCGATCCCGTTTCCAACGAGGAAGCCAAGACTGTCAGTAGCGGCTGATCGTGGCAGCGACCAAATATCCGCCTGCTAGGAATCCGCTCGAGCCGGCTCGGCTTCGAGGCTACCGGTGCTGGCGTCGCTCGCATCTGGCTCGCTACCGGGTCCTGTCCCACGACTGACGGACATCTCGGAACGATATTGTATTGCTATTTGGCCGCTATTTTGCTACACTTCGGCCGAAAGGTGGAGAACGCCATGCTAACCACCAGCCCTGCTCGCCCTGAACTGGCGGCTCACCGTGCCGCGACCACGGCGCCGTTCACCGATGTCGTCCGGGAACTGAGCGAGACCCTCGGCAAGAAGCTGACCGCTTACCTTGCCGGCGTGAAAGACACCCGGGCGATCGATCGCTGGATCGCGGGAGCGGAGCCGTACAAAGGCAGTGACGAGCGGCTCCGCCGCGCGTACGTCGTCGCCTTAACGCTTCGCGAAGGCGATCATCCGCGCGTCGTTCAAGCCTGGTTCACAGGTCTCAACCCCGAGCTTGACGATCGCGCGCCGATTCGATTGCTTGCAGAAGGCACCGAGGATGAGGCCCGGGCGGTGCTCGGCGCCGCACGAGCCTTCCGCTCGGGCGGATGATCACCGAGGTTGTCCCCCCGCGCGTTCTTTACCGGTTAGGCAGGAAGCCCGATCCTTGGGCTCCGCCGGATTGGGCGTACGCCGGCCGATTCGACGGAATCTGCTATCGCTCGCGCTACGGTGACGACATCGAAAACTGGGCGGTCTTCGAGCCCTTTACGGCGATCCGTCCGCGGACACCAGCCGAATCGCTGGACCTTCTCGACGCGGATTTTGTTGCGGCACTCGTGATCCACCAGTTGTCCGTTGAGGAGGCCGCGGCGGCGAACTAAATTGAACGACGACCGTCGCGCAGACTACGGCTTCGACGCCCCGTCCATCGCGCTCGGCTTAGGCGCGGCTGCCGGCGTCAGCTTCGCGCTGGCCGCCGAGGCGCTCTCTGCTGGAATTGGCTTTTGCGCGAAGTAACTGGAGGAGCTATGCCCTTAGTGCGAATCTCGTTGCGCGTCGATACTCCGGCAGAGACCCAGCGCACCATCGCTGATGGCGTGCAGCGCGCCATGGTGGACGCCCTCGGCATACCGGAGAGTGACCGGTTCCAGATCATCGACCAGCGCCCGGCCGAGGCACTGATCGCCAGCCCCGAGTACCTCGGGGTGAGCCGGCAGAACGTGGTGTTCGTTCAGATTACACTGGTGCATGGGCGCAGCCCGGAGATGAAGGCGGCCCTGTTTGCGGGAATCGTAAAGCACCTGACTCAGGCCGGAGTGCGCAGCGAGGACGTGTTCGTCACCCTCGCCGAGAACGGCCGAGACGACTGGTCGGTCGGCAACGGACAACAGCAGCTGCTCGATGAGGAGTTGCTACGTCGGCACGGCTGGACCCCGCCGACCCCGACCCGGTAGGTCCGCAGCCACCAGCTCGGCAACAGGGCCGCAGCCATCACGGTGAACTTGGTCTAAGGGCTGACTCCTCGTTCGGCCAGCTGACCGCGCCGTCTCGCCGACGGACGCCGCGCCGGAACCGCCCGCGCGAACCCTGACGGCGAGGGCTAGGCGGCGTCGCGTTATCGCGACGTCGTCAGCTCCGTCCAGCCGCCGCCGGGCGGCACGACGTCGGAGTTGACGATCTCGCCCCGTCCGTTCTCGAAGTAGCGGCTCTTGGTTCCCGTCCAGACGTCCTGTCTGTTCCCCAAGGGATCGACGGTCGGCGTGACGCCGGTCAGGATATTGCCCCACTCTTCCGACTGCGCCGCGCTTCGCTGCTGGCCGCGCTCGAAAGAAGCCACCTGCAGCTGCATGGCCTTCATGCTTTGCTCGAACTGCGCCACCTGCGTCTGAAGCTGCCGAATGCGACCCGCCTGCCGCTGACGCTGGTATTCGAGGGCGTATGCATCCATCTGACCTTGGCGCTCCACCCACTGCTGGTTCAGGCGAAACGACCGAACGCAGCGCTGCACGACGTCCGCTGCCAAACGAGCCTGGCCTGGGGGAGCGAGGTAGCTGACCAGAGTCCGGACGGTCCAGAGTCCGTCGCCGAGGTTGGTCCTGGCGTAAACGAACGCCAGCAGCGGTCCCGAACCGGAATCGCAGCGGTAGCTGACCTCGCCGGCGCTCGAACTCTTGGCCGCAGGGTCCGGCGGCAAATAGTCGGGTACCGAGACCGCCGCCGCCTGCGGGTCGGGCAACAGGCTCCTGCAGAGTCCCTTGAAACGGGATTGCGCGTATTTCTGGGCAAACTGCCGCCCCGTGAGATAGTCGGCAACCGTCAGTTGGGCCTGCGCGCCCAAATCGACGAACTGACCCTGGTTAGGATGCTCCGGCGTCGGCAGTGCGTATGCGGGAATGGCGACATCGCCGAGGCGCACGTTCGTCCTGCCGTCCGGCGACTTGAGGTCGACCATGGGGCGCACGTCGGAGTATCCGAGCCGGAACGCGCCGGCTTTCGCCGTCCAGCCGCTTGGCACATCGAGCACAAATGCACGTTCGGGGCTCGAATCTCGAAGGGGAGCCCACGCAAGCTGCGCCTGCGCGACGAGGGGCGAAGCGAGAGAACACGCTATTGCGAAAAACCAACAAATGAGCAGCGGTACGAATCGATTAGCTGCCGTGCGACACGTCATACGATCCTCCACGCCGGCTATTCCGCTCAAGATCGGCCGTGAGGTCGCAGCGGTTCCATGCGGCAGCGTGCAATCCTCTCACCACTCACGGGGTGGGTCAGAGCGCGTGGCTGGCGCGTGTCCGTCGTCTCCGCGTGCGTCGCCGGGGAGAGACGATCGTGGCCCTGAGCGACGAGGAGGGTCCGCAGGGGCTCGCTGCATAGGTCGCTGCGCTTTCGCGGCTCGTGGCCGCCCGCGAGCGATCGCGAATTGTTAAAGCAGCCTCCGAAGCTCGTCTGCAGTCATGCCCACGTCAACGAGAATGGCGGCGAGGGTTCCGCGTCTGACTGGGTTGTGAAGGGGGATCGAAACGTGGTCGCCATCGCGCTCCATGCGAACGTGCGAACCCTTCGTTCGCAGCTGCGTCCAGCCAGCGCGCTCCAAAGCGCGCACGAGGTCGGCCCCGCGCACGACGGGGAGCTTCGGGCTCATAGACCTGCGGTGCTAGGCAGCCGGCAAAGTGACGACGACCCGCTCGACGCGGATCGCGGCGTCCCCGTCGGGTGCGGGAAGCTCTTCACCGCGCTCGGTCATAACTTCAATCTCGAGCGCGATGACCTCACGGGCGTTGCGGAGCGCGTCTTCGACGTCGTCGCCTTGGGTGTGGGCGTGCGGAAACGCGGGGATGCGAACGACGTAGCCGCCGTCATCGGGATCGGGCTCCAAAATCACGGTATACCGCAGCGAGTTGGCCATGTGCGAGAGCTTTTCCGTAGCGAGGCGCGTCAGGCCTTGGAGGAGATGACCCGGCTGCAATCAGCGGGCTCCTCTTGGATGAGTGGGTCCGGCGGGGCGCGCCGTTTCTCTTCGGTGGAGTGCCAATACGTCGTCGGTACCGTCGCCGAGATCTTCGCGAACGGCCTGACGCATGCGCGCTCGGCCGTCGGCATCCTGGCCTGCGGTCAGCTCTTTCCGGCCAAGGAACACTTGCCTCTCAGCGCCGTCGATCTGGGCGTAACAATTCCCGGCTCCCTTGCCGCCGCGCGAGGACGTCGCGAAGAGTCGATCGACGCGCCGCGCGCCGTCGCCCTGGCTCCTGCGAATATTCATCCGGGAATGCGGAGCGCGCGCGTCAAACTCGCGACGGAGTCCGGAAAACCCGCCGTAGACTCGAATGGAATCACGATGGCCGACGACGATCCGCAACAGAAAGTTCTGCATCTCCTCGACGTGCTTTCGGTCGGCGTCGCACGCGGTTTCGATCGCCTCGAAGGCAAATTCGACTCCCTCGAAGGCAAATTCGACTCCCTCGAAGGCAAGCTCGCTACCCTTGAAGGGAAGGTCGACGCCGGCTTCGAGCGGGTGGAGCGTCGACTCGGCAACCTCGAAACGCGCGTCGAAGGGATCGAGACGGAAGTTCGCGGGTTGAACGGGCGCGTGACTGTGCTCGAAGCCCGGATCGACTAGCGCTGGCTCTTCAGCCGCCGCTCTCCGGGTGGTGTAGGCGGAACACGAGAGTCGAGTCCAAGGTCCCGGCGCACGGTCGCAAGGTCGGACGCGGGACCCATCGTCGAGAGCATCGGCCTCTGCAAGCGCCTCGAGCTCGCCAGGCTCTAGCTCCTCTTCAGGGACTAGCAAGGTGACGACGAGGGCGACGTCTCCGGCGACGGCGGCGCGGACGACCTCCGCGGTTAGCTCAACGTTTCGATGGACGGGAATCGCCGCTGCCAGGACCCTCAGCACTCGGCCGTACGCCGACTCGTCGGCGTCGCCGAGCTGCTCCCGCAATCGATCTAGCAGAGTCGCCATCGCGCGTCGTCCTTATGGCTCGAAGCCTGGTGGCACTCTTATTGCCGACCGCTGCCTCGCGGCGCCTGACGCACGGGCGATGGGCGTTCCCCACCTCAGCGGCGCACGATGACGCGGCCGATCGGCGCCCCGTTGGTCGCCTCCCACTCGGTGCCGGCATAAAGCTCGCAGACCGCGGCGGACCCGTCCTCGGAGATCTCGACGGGCTTGGGAGTGGTCCCCGAGGGGATCACCGCCCGAAAAGCCTCGAGGTCGTCGCTGGAAGCCTGAGCGAGGATCTCAGCCGCGGCGAACCCCGCGCTCGAAGCCAACGCCGCGCGCGGCTCGCCGGTAACGCACGATGATTCGGCGAGGGATCCCATCGGCACCGTCGAGCGGGACGGGGTCGTCGTCTCCTCACCGGCACGCGGCTCACTCATGCCCGGCGAATCGCGCGTGGCGCCGGCCATCGGCATCGGGGACAACGCCCGAGTGAAATACGCGCACCAGGCAATCGAGGACGAGCAGGCGTTCCTAAGCGGGAGTGGCTCCTTCTTCCGCCTGAGGCGGCGCGTCGGCGAGGTGGCGCAGCGACCGGGCCCAGCTGACCACGTCCTCGTGGGCGACAAAAGGACCGCCGGCGTCCGCTTTACGCACGGCTTCCTCGATTGCGTGCACCTGCCAAGCGTGTGTTTCCAAGTAGGCCGCGATCGCTTCCGCTGCAAGAAAGGATTGAGTGCGTTGAGTGCTGTGAGCGAGCGCCTTGAGCCGATCGTATGCCTCCCGCGAAAGGCGGACGGTTACCGTCGTGCTGTCAGCCATGTACGCAGCGTGCACGAACGAGTCAAGTGTGTCGTGAATCTCGCTGGAAAGGAGCACCGGGCTCGGCGGGCCGGTTCCCGGGAACGCTCATCGTGCCGGGGCTTGGGGCGCGCTTGCCCCGCCGGGCGCGGGCGTCGAGGCGGCGCCTCCTCGACCGCACGAAACTGCGCCTGCGGGCGGATCGGGAACAGGCTCGGCGTTGGTTACGGCCTGAACACTTCGGATGCATGCCATGCAAGGCGAGCTTTATCCGCGCGCGCCTCTGCCCGCGCCGGCGACGCGATCGTCTTGCCCTCGAGCGCGTAGTAGACTTTCCCGTTGGAATAATCGCGATCGATCGTTCGGCTGACGCGGAACGTCAGGTCAGGCTCCACCGTGACGAGTCCGCGATCGTAGAGCTTGTGCAGGTCACTGCGCATGAGGATGCCGTTGCGGACCTCGTGCCGCCCGTGCTCGATGAAGGGCTGAATGTGCGCCGCTTCCAGCACCGGCAGGGTTCGCTCTCCGGTGACGGCACAGCGCCGGTCGTACGCGTCGATCACCATCAGTCGAAATGCGCCCTGACCTCGTCGCGCCGCGACCAGCGACGGGTTCGTGAAGCCGCCCGGCACCTCGAGCAGCGCGCTGAGCTCTGCGCGTGAATCGGTTAGCGCCAAGAGCTGGTTCCAAACTCGCGAACCTTCCCCGGCGGAGAGATCGTAGCCGGCGCCACGAACGATGTTCGAATGCCAATCCGCAGGCGCCGAAATCCAATCGCTTCGATCCAGCAGCGTCAGCGACGTGAGCGCGACGCACCCAACGTTGCTGTCGGGTTCGCGATCGCGACGAAGCTGCTGAACGCGATCGATCATCTCGGTAAGCGACCGCACGCCGTTCGCTAGGCCAAAGGTTTCCCAAGCGACGGACAGCGGCATCGTCGTCCAATATTCGAGGAGCCCGAACCCGGCCACGCGATTCGTGCCGCGCACCTTGAAGATCCAGGGTGTCCCTTCCGGTTGCCGCACCGTCGTCGGCCGTGGCTGCCAAAAGTTCGCTTCGCGAGCTCCCGTTGCAGCGAGGAGATCGATCCAGTCGGGATCGGTGACGGCGACAAACCCCTTCATGAACCAGTCGCACCGAAGAGCCCCGAGGCGCGAGCCGCCTCATTGAGCGGCTGCAAAGACTCGTCGACTCGTGCAACGAACGCCACATCGTTTTCTTGAAGCACGTCGGCGATCCAGCCGGTTTCGCGGTCGGGAGCGCGACCGAAGGCGAGCATCGGGAGGGCACCGCGCAGCTCGGCCTTGTAGCGGAAGGTATAATCTGCGAGCTGCCCCAGCCCGTAGCGCATCCGGTCGACGGCGTCGCGGAGCTCGCCTAAGCTCTTCGCCTCTACGAGAATGTGATGCGCGCCGAAGTCGGCGTACAAGTCGACGTTGTTGTTATACGAGCACGTCCCTCCGCGCGCGTGGACCTCGTCCGCTACCAGCTTCAGAACCGCTTGATGATCGGCCCGCGCGCGTTCCTGAAGCGCGGCGGACTCGTTGATGTCGAGCATTGCCGCGCGAGGGATATAGCCCGCGCCCGGCGGGATCTCCCTGATGATGCGGAACGTATCGCGCGGCGGCCCGACGCGCTCGCCGGGGAGAATGAAAGCACTGAGTTTCTCCGTGCTTTTCAACGAATTCAGGTCGGTTGCCGTCACTCCGGCAGCAGCCAAAAGTCTATAGTAGGCGGTCTCGCCGAGCCGCCGCACGGCAGACTGAAATGGCGGCGGCGCACCTCCTTCGGTCTCGTAAAAGTGACCGGCCAGATCGCGCATCGGCACGAGCCGGGGAAACGGCGCTGCGGAAATTAAGTCGACGTAGCGATGATCGGCTCTACGGGGGTCCGGATACGGCGTCCCGACGATGCCGTAACCGAAGTACATCTGCGAGTCGCGGCGACGAGCGCTCTTTCCCAGCGGCCGATAGTAGATGAATCGATCGTAGGGTTCGATTCTGGTAAAATACTTCCGTGGGTAATGGTATAGGGAATACTCCGCGTCTTCGTAGATACGATCGGAAGGGGAGAAGTGCTGCGTTAAGACGATCGGCATCTGGCGAATCCGTTCGACAGGATCATGCTCAAACTCCGCCTAGCACTTCGTTCGGCTCTTATTGAGGTTCAACCGGCCCCGCCAGGCACATCCGTTAGCTTGAGCCGCGTGTGGCGGAGCGTTGCCGCAGGGCGTCGAAGGTCGCGACCCGCGCCCGATTTGCCCTTCAGAGAAAGGGCCTCCTTCTTCCGCCTGAGGCGGCGCGTCGGCGAGGTGGCGCAGCGACCGGGCCCAGCTGACCACGTCCTCGTGGGCGACAAAAGGACCGCCGGCGTCCGCTTTACGCACGGCTTCCTCGATTGCGTGCACCTGCCAAGCGTGTGTTTCCAAGTAGGCCGCGATCGCTTCCGCTGCAAGAAAGGATTGAGTGCGTTGAGTGCTGTGAGCGAGCGCCTTGAGCCGATCGTATGCCTCCCGCGAGAGGCGGACGGTTACCGTCGTGCTGTCAGCCATGTACGCAGCGTGCACGAACGAGTCAAGTCTCCCCGCCGCGGCCGCCGGAGGCGGAGCCGGGTGGGGAACGGGGAGCAGCGCCTGGTATCCGAGAGTCGATACGCTATGGCAGCCGTGGTGGAGCAACTCGGTCGCATCGACTTGACGGACGACGGCGTCGCGAAGCTGATCGCGCTCGCCGCCCGCTTGGACGCGCTGCCGGAAGCAGCCGTGACCGTCGAGACCGACTTCGCGTATAACGGCGCCTTCGCGGTGCTCGAAGCGCTGCGCCTGCGCGCGGCGGCGCGCGGGACGACCCTGTCGGTGCGGATGCCGCAAGGCGAGTATACGCGCCCGTTCACGGCCGTCGTCGGATTCGGTTGCCCGGGCTCCGGAGGCGCGACCACGATTCCGATCCGGCGCTTCACCGCCGACGACTCGGCCGCGATCGGCGGATTCCTCTTGGACGAGTGGGTCCGGCGGGCGCGCCGTCTCTCTTCGGTGGAGTGCCAATACGTCGTCGGTCCCGTCGCCGAGATCTTCGCGAACGGCCTGACGCATGCGCGCTCGGCCGTCGGCGTCCTGGCCTGCGGTCAGTTCTTTCCGGCCAAGGAACACCTGCATCTCAGCGTCGTCGATCTGGGGATCACGATTCCCGGCTCCCTTGCCGCCGCGCGAGGACGTCGCGAAGAATCGATCGACGCGTCGCGCGCCGTCGCCTGGGCCTTCGAACCCGGTCACTCGACGCTGCAAACGTCGCGCGGGCTGGGCCTGGCCATCCTGCGGACCTTCATCCGAGAAAGCGGAGCGACGCTGCGCGTCTACAGCGGCCGCGCGTCCGTCCGCATCCACGGCGACTCCTGGGAAGCCCACGCCGCCCGCCGGTTTCCGGGAACGCTCATCGACCTAGAATTGCCTACGGCAGAAGTGCGACTGCCGGACGGGAGAGAACGGTACGACTGATGACCATTTCGCTACGCGAGCAGTTCGGTGAATTCGCCCTCTCGGCGGACCAGGGGCGCTGCCTCGGAGAGCAGGTGCGGGAGGCTCTCCAAGGCGGCGAAGTGAGCGTCCTCGACTTCGCCGGGAT
>CAWICD010000003.1:0-60479 GCA_963834485.1 Vulcanimicrobiota bacterium | reverse complement strand
CGTCGCTCGGCCTCTCGCCGATCCTCGTGCAGACGATCTTCGGCGTGATCCGCGAGATCAACGCGGCCGGCACGACGATCCTGCTGATCGAACAGAACGCGCGCCAGGCGCTGAGCATCGCCTCCCGTGGCTACGTGCTCGAGGTCGGGAAGATCGCGTTTCAGGACTCGGCCGCGAACCTGATGGCGAGCGAAGCCGTTCGCGCCGCGTATCTGGGCGGCGCAGCGTAGCGAACGCGCTAGCGCGGGATCGTCGCCTCGGGGCTGGTGAAATGCTGGGCTCCGTGGACGGGCTCTCCGCCCACGATCGTGGCGAGAATCTCGTACTGGTCGCTCCAGATCGAAAGGTCGGCTCGCTTGCCGCGTGCGATCGTGCCGCACTCGCCTTCGAGCCCCAGCAGACGCGCGGGGGCCGAGGTCGCGCTCACGATCGCCCGCTCGAACGGGATCGAGGCGTAGAGCATCAAGTTGCGAACCGCGCGGTCGGCGTGCAGCGCGCTGCCAGCGATCGTGCCGTCTTCGGCCCGCACGACGCCGCCTTCGATGCGGTAACCCGCACCGGCGGGCGCCATGTAGTCGCTGGCGAGAACGAGCCGCTCTCCGAGTGCTCGATAGAGGATGTCGACCATCACCGGGGCGACGTGATGGCCGTCACAGATGAGCTGCACGGTCGTGCGCTGCTCCTGAATGAAGGCGGCCAGAATCGAGGGCTCCCGATGGTCGAGCGGCGGCATCGCGTTGAACGCGTGGGTCAGCGAGCGGAAGCCCAGCCCGATCGCGAGCATTCCGTCGCGATACTTGGCGGACGTGTGCCCCGCCGAGCAGACGATGCCTTCGTCGAAGAGGAACCGCGCGGTCTCGGGTCCGCCTTCGACCTCGGGCGCCATGGTCACCATGACGAGCGCGCCGTGGCAGGCCTCGAGAAGAGCCCGAGCGCGCGCGACGGAGGCAGGCAGAAGCCAATCGTGGCGGTGGACGCGCCGGAACTTCGGATTGAGAAAAGGTCCTTCGATATGAATTCCCAGGCAGCGCGCTCCGCCCGGGACGCGGGCCTCGGCCAGCGCGTGCGCCGCTTCGGCGACCTCGCTCGCCGCATGCAGCATCGACTCCCAGGGCGCGGTCATGATCGCCGCGACGAAGCCCGTGCCGCCTTGGCTCGCGTACGAGTGCGAGGCGACCTCGACGGCGTTCCCTTGGTCGCGGTTGAAGAGCATGTCGTCGGCGCCATTGGTGTGGACGTCGATCATGCCGGGGGCGATCGTCGCGCCCGCCGGGAGGATGAAATCGCTCGGACCTGCCCCTTCGAGGACGTCGACGATGCGGCCGTATTCGACGACGAGGCGTCCGTATTGCAGTGCGCCGGTGCCGAGTGCCAGCCGTGCCGGACCGAGGATGTAAGAAGTCACCACCGGACGGCTATTCGTGGCCGGCAGGGACCGAACCTCGACTCGGCTCGGCTCGACTTGGTTCGGGCGGCGCAGGCGCTTCCGGGCGTCTCGGGCTAGCGGCCGCGACCGAGAAAACGGTCGAGGGCCTTGCGGAGGTTTGGTCGCGAACTAACTGGGGCGCTCTGCGGCGGCGAACGTTCGAAGCTCTCCATGCGCCGCTCGCGCTCGGCCAGCCGGCGCATGTGCTCTTCGGCGTGCGCCTGCAGCGTTTCGCGCAGCGCACCGAGCTCGTTCCAAGCCGCCGGCGCGCGTCCGGTTTGGCGGGCCTCGAAAAAATCGAGCGCGGAAATCGTAAAGATGCGCTTCGCTTCGATCCCCCGCTCGAACAGGTAGCGCGCCGCGAGCTCGACGACGTTGCGCCGCTCGGTGGGGCTCTCGTTGTCCGCGATGGTGTGAGCCAGCAGCATCGGCCGTTGCAGCGCGCCGACGCGTTCGTAGAGCGCGAGCTCGCGGTCGGAGAGCTGCCGCGAGAAGAGCGCGACGATCTCGCTCGCTGCGCCGGCCGCAGCCAGCGCGATCTCCTCCGCTTGCGCGTTGCCGGAATCGAACGCGGGTGCGTGCACGAGCACGAGTTGCGGCGGGAGTTGCCAAGGAATCTCGATCAGGACGGGCGTGCAGGCCGCCTGCGCCATCGCCTCCGCCGGCGCGATTTCGCGCCAGATCCCCTCGGCCTCGAGCGCGTACGCGCGCTCGCGCTCCCCGTAGCGGACGTGGATGGGGAAAAGGGCCTCGGCTCCGCCTTCGTCCTGCAACAGGCGCGTTCCGGCGATCGCGTTGATCAGGCTCGATTTGCCGCGCCGCAGCGCGCCGAGGATGACGACGCGGTAACGCTGGGGACGCAGGCCGCGAGCGTACGTCTCGGCGTCGAAACGGAGCGAACGGAAGCCCGACTCGGAGGCCGGCCGCTCGCGAACCGCTCGCTCTTCCGCGAACGCGGGTTCGGGCGGCGGACCGCAGGAGCGCAGGCGTTCCTCGAGCGCGCGCAGCGCCTCGTTCGCTTCCCGCAAGCCTGCGAGCGCCGCGTGGCGCGCCGCCGCCCGATCGACGAACGAGAGCGCGCGTTCGATCGGCGCGACGGTCTCGGCGCGGAGCACGCGTCGCTCGCGCTCGATCGCGTCGGCCAGGTCCTCGTAGATCCCGTCGATGCGCGTTGCAAGCTCGGTTACGAAGGCGGCGATCTCCCGTTCGAGCGCCGGAAAGAACGCCGTCTGCAAGTCTCCGCCGAGCTCGCGTTTCATGTACGTGCCGGGACGGTTTCCGGCGAACGCCGTCGCGACGGCGTGCACGAAGCTGACGGTCGGGCCGCCGATCGCTCCGAGGACGACCGTCGAGGTGATTCCGGCACGCAGATCGCGCGACCACGCGCCGGTCCCCGGTTCGCCTCCCAGGCGCGCCGCCGCCAGATCTGCGACGCGCAGCTCGGCGTGGTGCGCCGCGATACGCTCGAGCGCGCGTGCGGCGTGGCCGGCGACTTCGTCGGCGAAGTGCGTCCAGACCGGGGCGGTTGTCGAATCGACGAGGACGTGGAGACGGCTGCGGTCGCGAATGCGCTCGATGTCGGCGACGTCGAGCGCGGTCGCGAGGGCGCGGACGACGTCCGCAGCGAGCGCCTCGCCGCGCGCGACGATCCAGCTCCGCCGCTCGCCCCCGGCGCGTGCCACTTCATCGCGTTCGCGGCCGAGCGAACGCTCGCGCTCCGCGAGCTCTCCCTCGGCGCGTTCTCGCTCGGCCTGCAGTTCTGCGGGCGTCGCTTCGAACAAGGCCGCCGCGCGCCGCACGCGCGCGTCGGCTTTGGCGGTCAGCTCGCGCAACACTCCGAGCGTGCGCGTGACGCGCGCGGCCTGCACGCGTTCGGCCAGCGACCGGTCGAGCGCCGCGAACAGCGCGGGAAAGCCGCTGCGCTCGCGCAGCGTCGGATCGCCGTCGAGCGTCGCGGCCGCGAAGTCGCGCGCTGAGACCGAAAAGACCTCGGCGTTCGGCGCGTGGAACGCCGCCCGCTCGACGATGCGTGCGCGGGCTGACTGCCAGGCTTCGCGGCCGTCGGCCTCACGCATGCGCCACAGATCGATCTTCGTCTGCACGATGAAGATCGTGCGCACGTGCTCGCCGATGAGGCCCAGAAACGAGGCGTCACCTTCGGTGAACGGCTGCTGCGTGTCGATCAGGTAGAGCACGGCATCGGCCCGCGGCAGATAGGCGAGCGTCGCCCGGCGATGCGCGGGGTTGAGCGAGGCCAACCCCGGCGTATCGGCGACGACGAAGCCGCCGGAGGCGGCGGACGGATCTTCGCCGCCGCGGAGGAACGGCGAGTCGACGCGCACGACGACGAACGACGGTGCGTCTTCCCTGCCGCCGATGCCGAGCGAATCGGCGGTCGCGTCGTGGAGGGAGCCCGGCTCGTCCTTGCCGACCGCGACGAAGCGGGCCAGGCGGTCGAGCGGGATGCGTTCGCTCCTGCCCGACTCGTAGCGCGCGACGGCCGACGGTTCGGCGCCGTACTCGAGTTCGGTGATCGTGGCCGTCGAAGGATTGATGTCGGTCGCCAGAAGCCCGGCGATCTTGCCGCGCTCGTCGTAGCGGACTTGACCGAGCAGCGCGTTGAGCAGGTACGATTTCCCGCTGGAGAACTCGCCGACCACGGCGAGCGTATAGCGCCGCTCGAGCCGCTCGCGCGCGGTCGCCAGCGTCGCGAGGTCGTCGTCTCGAGTCGGTGAGAACGCGAACGATTCGCCCGCCAGCAAATCCCGCGTCGCGTCGAGTGCGCCGGGCAGGTCTTGCGGCAGCTCGAGCACGGCGCCGGTGCCGCTAGGAGCGAATGAGCGCGAGGGCCTCGTCGCGGCGGCGCTCCATGAGCTCCTTCGAATCGCCTTCGACGTTGAGACGGAGCAGCGGCTCGGTGTTGGACGGCCGCACGTTCATCCACCAGTCCCGGTATTGGATCGTGACGCCGTCGAGATGATCGATCCGCGCATCCGCGTAGTACTCTTCGAGCTCGCGGAGCTTCGCGGCGATATCGTGCACGCGGCTGTTGATCTCGCCCGAGCGGAAACGCGTGTCGATCGGCGAGATCGTTTCGCTGACCGGCTTGCCGGCGTCGCTGAATACCTCGAGACACTGCAGCAGCGCGATCATCCCGGAATCGGCGAACCAGTTGTCGCGGAAGTAGAAATGACCGGAGTGCTCGCCGCCGAAGACGATGTTCTCGTCGCGCATGATCTTCTTGATCAGCGAGTGGCCGACGGGCGAGCGGCGCGGCACGCCGCCGGCTTTCTCGATGACCTCCGGGACGCTGCGGCTGCAGATCAGATTGTAGAGGATCGTCGAGCCGGGACAGCGCTTGAGCGTGTTGAGCCCGACGAGCGCGACGACCATGTCGCCGCCGACCAGGCTGCCTTTCTCGTCGACGATGAACATGCGGTCCGCATCACCGTCGAAAGCGACGCCCAGGTCGCAGCCGTGCTCGAGCACCGACCGCTGAAGGTCGGCCATGTTGGCGGGCTCGATCGGGCTCGCCGGATGATTGGGGAACGTGCCGTCGAGCTCGAAGAACAGCGGGAAGACTTCGCACGGCAAGTGCTTGAAGACGTAGGGCACCGTCAAACCGGCCATCCCGTTGCCGGCGTCGATGGCGATCTTGAACGGTTTGATCGTCGTGGGATCGATGAAGGAGAGGCAGTGCGCGGCGAAATCCTCGAGGATTTCGCGCTTGCGGATCGTCCCGGGACGCGCCGCGGGCGGCGCGAACACGCCGCGCGCGACTTGGTCGCGGACTTGCCCCAGACCCGTCTCCAGCGAAATCGCCTGCGCTTGCTCGCCTGTGAACTTCATGCCGTTGTAAGCGGCGGGATTGTGCGACGCGGTGATCATCACGCCGCCGCCGTATCCGTACTTGCCGACCGCGAAGTAGAGCGCGTCGGTCGAGACCAGACCGATGTCGGTGACGTCGGCGCCGGCCTCGGTCGCGCCCTGGGCCAGCGCGGCGAAGAGCGCTTCACCCGAGGGGCGCATGTCCCGTCCGACGGCCAGCGACGCGAGCTGCAACTGTTCGACGAAGGCCCGTCCGATGCCGTACGCGATGCGGTCGTCGATCTCCGACGGGTAGATCCCGCGCACGTCATAGCTCTTGAAGATCGCGGAAAGATCGAGGCCCGGGTCCGCGCCTGCCGGCGCCGCGCCTTCTTCCGGCACGTCGTGTTCCGGCGCCGTTGCCTGCGGCGCAGTTTGTTCCGCCGCGGCTTCTACCGGTATGTCGTGTTCCGCCGCACTCGGCTCGGGCGCGCTCGGCTCGGGAGCGCTCGGCTCCGGCGCGCTCGGCTCGGGAGCGCTCGGCTCCGGCGCGGGCTCCTCGCCGCCGGCGGCGATGAACTGCTCGATCGTGGCCGCGGTCGCTTCGGGCTCTTCCTCGTGCGGCAGCAGGCCGGAGTTCGGGAAGGTGACCAGTTGCGCATCCTTCGCCAGCCGCACGAACTCTTGCGCGTTGCCGACGGGATTCGTGTCCGAAGCGCGTTCGCCCCAAAGAACCAGGATCGGCGCTTCGACGAACGGGAGGTCGCGCGCGACGTTGCACGGCAGCATCCCGCCGACGAAGTACGAGGGGACGAAGCGCGCCCCCGGCTGGTGCGACACCGCGTAATAGTGCTCGAGCACCTCCGGCGTCACCGAGGCCGGGTCGGCGTACGTCATGGTGCGCAGGAACCAACCCAGCGAAGGCTTTGAGACCAAGCCGTTGTAAGCGGTCTCGCCGACGAGCGGGGAGCGGATCAGCGGGCCGACGGCACGCTGCGCGGCGCTCGCATCCGAATCCAGGACGCCGGCCAGGCCCGCCGGAGCGATCGTGACGAGATGCCGCACGCGATCGGGCGCGCGCGTGGCGGCGCGGATGGCGAACGAGGCGCCGAGCGAGCTCGCGATCAGCGTCAGCGGTCCTTCGGAAAACGCGCCGATCGCGTCGACGATCTGCTCGACGAACAACTCCGTCGAGTACTCGAGGTCGGGCATTTCGGAGAGCCCGCAGCCGAGCAGGTCGAACGCCACGACGCGATGGTGCTTGGCGAGCAGCGGGGCCAGCTTGCGGAATTCGAACGAAGAGGCGCCCGCGTAGATGCCGTGGACCAGGAGCGCCAGCGGACCGCTTCCGAGCTCGGTTGCGAAGATCTCGTAGCCACGCCACTGCCAGCGGCGGCGCACGCCGCCGATCGTGTCGTGCGGCAGCCCGCTCGATTCGCGCAGGCCGCGATTGACCAGCGCCGCCGCGCCCGTCAGGCCGGCCAATGCCCCCAAGGGGCGGAGAACTCTGCGAAACCCGCTGCGAAGATTGTCGAACGAACCCACGTCACGGCCTATTCGCGCAAAGCGTCGCCGTTCCGCGTGCCGCCGCCGCCACGCCCCGAAGGATTTCTACTTTGCGGTGCAGACAGGGGGCCGGGCAGACGCTCATACAATAGCATCGGTCGATGTCCGAGCAGGCTGCCGCGCTTCTCGTGTTCGATCCGCTGAACGGAGCGATGCTGTACGCCAACGCTGCGGCAGTCGAACTGTTCGGCGTCGGTGACGGCGTGCCGCGCCGCGCCGGCGAACTGCTGCCGCAACTGGCCGATCTCAGTCCGCGCCGCTTCGAGGCTCGTTCGGCGACGCCGGCGCGCGGGGAATGCGAGCTCGCCGTCCGGCTCGAAGCGCTCCGCTGCGGCCCTCTGGCCGGTAAGGATGCCGTCCTGGCCTCGGTACAGGTGGTCGACGGAGCGGCGGGATGCACGTCGCACGAGCGCCGCGCCAAGCAGCGCGGGGGACGCCTCGAAGCGCTGTGGAGTCTGGTCGTCCGGCGCGGCTTGACCGGCGCGGACCAAGTGCGGGCGATCTTGCGCGAGGCCGTCCGCGGCATGGAGCTGAAGGCGGCCGCGCTCGAGCGCATCGTGGGTGAAGAACTCGTCCTCGAATTCGCCGAGCCGCCCGACGAGGATCGTCTGCCGGCCGAGCGGCGCACGCCGGTCGAACGCTCGCTGGCGCGCGGCGCGCTCCGCTCTTCGGGCACGTTCGCCGTCCTCGACGTGCGGCGCGACCCCGAGTTCGGCGAGTCGGCCGGGGTGCGCTGCTTCGTGTCAGCCGCCTTTCGGGCAGGCGACGCGAGCTGGGTGCTGACCTTGACCTCGGACGTGCCGCGACCGGAAGCGTTCGACGAGCACGACTGGGCTTACGTTGAGGACGTGCTCGAGGCCCTCGCGCGAGCGGTCGAACGGCGGGAGAAGGACGCGCGCATCGAGCACTTGGCCTACTCCGACGCGCTGACGGCGCTGCCGAACCGGGTGGCGGTCTTGACGCGGCTGGACGAAGCGCTCGCCGAGGCCGACCGCGTGGGCAGCCGGGTCGCCGTGCTTTTTCTCGACATCGACGGCTTCAAAGCCGTCAACGACACGGTCGGCCATCGCGGCGGCGACCTCGTGCTGGCGGAAGTCGCGCAGCGTCTGCGCGGGACGCTGCGCCGCGAAGAGTACATGGGGCGGCTCGGAGGCGACGAGTTCGCGGTGGTGCTGCCGCACGTCGCAGGACGGGCCGAGATCGAGTCGATCTCCCAGCGCATCAGCAGCGTGCTGGTGTGCCCCTTCCCGGTCGGCGAGTATCGCTTCTCGCTCTCGGCCAGCATCGGCGCCGCCATCTATCCCGACGACGCCGCCGCGCGCGACGAGCTGCTGGCCTGTGCCGACGCCGCCATGTACGCCGCAAAGGACGACGGCGGCTCGCGCTTGCGCTTCCGGAACGGGGCGGACGGCTTCGCGGCGGAGATCGTCATGCGGGGGGCGGGGCTCGCGGCTGAGCCGCACGACGTCGGCTTCCTCCTTTGCTACCAGCCGATCGTCGAAGCCGCGTCGGGCCGGATCGTCGGAGCCGAAGCGCTCGTTCGCCGCCTCCACCCCCTTCACGGGCTGCTCGCCCCCGAGCGCGGGTGGTCGATCGCCCGCGACGAGCGCGGACGCCGCGCCCTCGACCGCTGGGTCCTGCGCGAGGCGGCGCGACAGGCCCGGCTTTGGCTCCAGGCAGGGACCCCGCTGCGGATCGACGTCAACCTGGCGGCCTACAACCGGCGGGAGGTCGACGTGCTGCTGGCCGACGAGGCGCTCCGCAGCATGCTGCGATCCCTGCGGATCGAGATTGCTCCCGCCCGGTTCCGGGAAAGCGGGGAGAAGAGTCGCATCGCCGGGTTCGTGGAACAGTGCGCCTCGGACGGCTTCGGCTTCACGCTCGACGGCTTCGACGGGGGCTTGGGGACGCTGACCTCGCTCTCGCATTGGCCCATCGACGCCGTGAAGCTGGATCGTGCGCTCGTGGAGGGGGTTACGCAAAGTCGGACTGCGAGGGCGATCGTCGAAGGAACGGTCGTCGTGGCGAAATCGTTAGGTTGGCAGGTCATCGCGAAGGGTGTGGAAACCGCGATGCAGCAAGAGATGCTGGTTTCCCTCGGCTGCGATGGGATCCAAGGATTCTACCTGGCACATCCTATGACGGCAAGCGACTTCGGGACTTGGTTGCGCGAGCGCTCCCATGGCGAAGCGTCGGCGTGAAGGCCGTTTCGTGCTGAGCGCGGCTTTGCTGGCGACGTTCCTCGTCGCCGCGGCGAGCGCCGAGCCTTGCACGTCGCCGCTCGGCACGCGGGTGGTCCTGGAGTCGGATGAGGTCGATCCGGACGTTTTCCTTTGGGACTCGCGTCTGCGGCTCATCGACTACGCCGCGGGGAATTGGGGCGACACGCGAGCGATCTTCGCGCATACCGTGCTGGCCGAGCCGGGGACGCTGGCGCTGGTCATCGCCTGCTTCCCGGGGGTGGCGCACCCGCGCTTCTCCGACGGCGACGAAGATGCGATCGGCGTGAAGGTCGTGAACGGCCGGTATAGAGGAAGATACGGCTGGGTCCTCTCGAGCGACACGCACGCGATCCGCTCGAGCGGCGGCTCCAGCGAGGCCGGCGAGCCGCACGTGGCGAGCCAGACGCCCGGCAGCAAGCGCTAAGCTGGGACCGCGCCTCGCGCGGAAACGAGAAGGGCGCCCGGGGGGATCCCCGGACGCCCTCGAACCGGCCCGTTCGCCGCTCAGATGTCGAAGTAGAGGTAGAACTCGTAGGGATGCGGCCGGATCTCGACCGGGCGCAGCTCGCGCTCGGTCTTGTAGTCGATCCACGACTTGATGAAGTCTTCGCTGAACACGCCGCCCTCGGTGAGGTAGGCGTGGTCGTTTTCCAGAGCCGCCAGCGTGGCGCCGAGCGAGCCGGGGACGCTGCGCAGCTTGGCCGCCTGCTCGGGCGGAAGCTCGTAGATGTTCGTGTCGAGCGGTCCGAAGCCGGCTGCGACCGGGTCGATTTTCTTCTTGATGCCGTCGATCCCCGCGCACAGCAGGGCGGCGAAGGTCAGGTACGGGTTACACGACGGATCGGGCGGGCGGAACTCGAGACGCTTGGATTTCGGGCTGCCCTTGAAGTACATCGGGATGCGGACCGCGGCGGAACGGTTGCGCGCGCTGAACGCGACGTTGACCGGCGCCTCGTAGTGCGGAACCAGCCGCTTGTACGAGTTGGTCGTCGGTGCGGCGAAGGCGAGGATCGAGTCGATGTGCGTCAGCAGGCCGCCGATGTAGTAGAGCATCGTCTGAGAGCACTCGGCGTAGCCGTTCGCGTCGTAGAACAGCGGCTTGCCGTCCTTCCAGATCGACTGATGGACGTGCATGCCGCTGCCGTTGTCGCCGAAGAGCGGCTTGGGCATGAAGGTGACCGTCCGGCCGTTCCTGGCGGCGACGTTCTTGATGACGTACTTGTAGGTCATCAGGTTGTCGGCCATCGTCAGCAGCGAGTCGAACTTCATGTCGATCTCGGCTTGACCGGCGGTCGCGACCTCGTGGTGCTGCATCTCGATCGTGATGCCCCACTTCTCGAGCTCGAGCGCCATCTCGGCGCGCAGGTCCATGAAGTGGTCCGCGGGCGGGACGGGATAGTAGCCTTCCTTGTTGCGGATCGTATAGCCGAGGCCCGGCTCGCCGGAGTTCCAGTGGCCTTCGAGCGAGTCGATCGCGTAACCGGTCGACTGCGGCTCGTTCTCGTAGGCGACCGAGTCGAAGATGAAAAACTCCGCTTCGGGTCCGAAATAGGCCGTGTCGCCGATGCCGGTCGACTTCAGGTATGCCTCAGCCCGCTTGGCGATGTTGCGCGGATCGCGATCGTACGAGCTCTCGGCGATCGGATCGAAGATGTCGCAGATGAGCGAGAGCGTCGGCACCGCTCGGAAGCCGTCGAGGCGCGCGGTCGCCAGATCCGGCTTGAGGAGCATGTCCGACTCGTGGATCGACTGGAAGCCGCGGATGCTCGAGCCGTCGAAGCCGATGCCGTCCACGAGCGTATCCTCGTCGACCACGGCCGCAGGGATCGAAGCGTGCTGCCAGGTCCCCGGGACGTCGACGAAAACGAGGTCGACCATCTTGACGTCGTGCTTTTTGATGAAGTCGATGATATCGCTGGGTTTCTTGGCCATCCGGTCTCCTAGCGCGCATAAGAAAACAACCGGCGTTGCGTGTGCGCTTCACAGCAACGTCATGACTCGTTCGCCTTCGCGGGTGGGGATGTCGCGTCGTTCGCCTTTCGGCTAGCATTTGATCGATCGCTTGCGCCAAAGGGATACTCGAAAATCGGGCGCGTACTGCCGGGCGTTTGCCTCGACTTTTCTCGCAAGCGTCAAGCTTCTGCAGCGAACGGCACGACGCGTCGCGGCCGTCCTCGCGGCAAAACGCGAATCGAACCGTCGAGCGTGATGCGGTCGAAAGCGACACCGAAGGCGCGCTCGAGGATTCGCGGATCGAGCGCGTTCGCGGGCTCGGCATAGGCCAGGAGCCGGCTCGCGCCGAGCACCGCGACGCGGTCGGCGACGGCGGCCGCTTCGTTGAGGTCGTGCAGGATCACCACCGCGCTGGTCGACTCGCGGGCGATCCCGCGCAGCGTCGCGAGCACCTCGAGCGCGAAGCGCGGGTCGAGGTGGCTAGTCGGCTCGTCGAGCAGCACGACCCGCGCCTCCTGCGCGAGGGCGAGTGCGATCCAGGCGCGCTGGCGCTCGCCGGCGGAGAGCGTCGCGAAAGGCCGCTCCGCGAAGGCGCGCAGCCCGACGCGGGCGAGTGCCGCATCCGCGGCCTGCACGTCGGCTTCGCCGCGCGTCCAGTCCCACCAGGCGCGGTGCGCGTAGCGGCCGGTGAGCACGAGCTCGCCGGCGGTCATCCCCAGCGGCAGCTCGCCGTCGCCGGCGACCAGCGAGATCTCGCGGGCGCGCCGGCCGGGCGTCAGCGCGAGCACCGGCACGCCGTCGAGCGAGATCTCGCCTGCAGCCGGGGGGAAGAAGCCGGCCATCGCGCGCAGCAGCGTCGTCTTCCCGACGCCGTTGGGGCCGACGACCGCGACGAGCTCGCCCGGCCGAACGTCGAGCTCGATGCCTTCGAGCAGGGTCCGCTCTCCGTGCGCCAGCCGCACGCCGCGGAGCGTCAGGCGCCCCAAAGCCTCGTCGCTCCGGCGGGACGCAGGTAGAGGTAGAGGAACGCGGGGACTCCGATGAAGGCGAGCAAGGCGCCGAGCGGGATCTCCGCCGGCGGCATGAGGGAACGGCAGAGCGCATCGGCCAGGGGGACCAGCGCGATCCCGAGCAGCGCGGTCGCGAACAGGCCGAGCCGCGCGTCCGAGCCGACGAGGCGGCGTGCCAGATGCGGCACGATGAGACCGACGAAGCCGACGATCCCCGAGAGCGAGACGGCGGCCGCCGTCAGGAGCGACGCGCCGGCGAGCACGAGCCACTGGGCTCTCGCCACGTCGACGCCGACCGCGCGGGCAGCCGCCGGGCCGAGGCGAAGCGCGTTGAGCGAAGGGATCGCCAGCAGCGCGAGGGCGAGCCCCAGGGCCAGGTAGGGGAGCGTCGCCTGCAGCTCGCCCCAGCTGCGGCCGGCGACCGAGCCGGCGAGCCAGGCCAGGATCGTCTGAGCGCCCTCGCGGCTGAGCCCCGTCAAGACGAGCGCGACGATCGCCGAGAAGAGCGCGGAGAGCGAGATGCCGGCCAGGATCAGCCGCTCGGCGTCGAGTCCGCCCCCACGCCGGGCGAGCAGGGCGACCACGAGTGCCGTCGCGAGCCCGGCCCCGAAGCCCAGCGCCGGAACGAGCGAGGCGGCGACGCCGAAGGCGACCGCGAGCGCGATCGCCGCCGCCGCGCCGGCGCTGACCCCGCTGAGGAACGGGTCGACGAGCGGGTTGCGCAACAGGCCCTGCAGCAGAAAGCCCGAGACGGCCAGGGCGAGCCCGACGGTCGCCGCGATGAGGACGCGGGGCAGGCGCAGCGACCAAACGATCGCGGCCGCGTCGCCGCCGGCGCGGGGGTGAACGAGGCTCGCGAGCACGTCGTGCGGCGCGAGCGGCGAGCCGCCGACGAAGACTCCGAGAAGCAGCGACGCGAGCGCCGCCGGCACGAGGAACACAAAAGGCACTGGCCGCCATACCTTGACGCGAGGTGGAGACGTCGAACCTCCGGCGGTATCCTGACTTGCGGATCGGCGCCGCATGCCGGCGTCTTCCCGTCCTTGCGGTCAGTGACGTCCCGGCGGCTCCCCGCTGACAGTGGCGCGACCGTGCCGGATTCGCACCGGCTTCCCGCGCGAAAGCTCTGGCGCCCGCCTTACCGGCGCGCAGCAGCTTTTCCTGTGGACGAGGCGGCACGGCAGGACCGGCGAATGCTCTCGGACTCGATGCTGCTCGTTCGCGGAGTGACCCTGGCAATCTTGAGCGTCGCTCTCGCAGCACCGCTCCCGGCGCACTCGCAGCCGCGCATCGTCTCGTTGATGCCGTCGCTGACCGAGGACCTCTTCGCAATCGGCGCCGGCTCGCAAGTCGTGGCCGTCTCGCAGTACACCGACTATCCGCCGGCCGCCGCCGCGCTGCCGGCCGTCGCCTCGGTGAATGCGGTCGACGCCGAGCGCGTCTTTCGCCTCCATCCAGACGTGGTGGTCGGCATCGAGTCGCAGGCGCCGCTGCTCGCCGATCTGCGCCGCTTGGGCGTGCGGGTCGTGCTGGTCGACGACGATTCGTACGGCGACATCTTCCAGACGCTGACCGTGCTCGGCAGGCTGAGCGATCGCGCCCGGGAGGCGCAGGCGCTGGCCGCCTCGCTGCGCGCCCGGACGGCCGCGCTCGAACGGAGCGTCCCTCGCGGCGCCGCGCCTCGCGTCTTCGTGGTGCTCGGCGTCGACCCGATCTTCACGGCCGGGAACCGCTCCTATCTCGCTTCGCTGATCGCGCTCGCCGGCGGGCGCAACGCCGCCGACCTGCGCGAAGCCTATGGACGCTACAGCGCCGAGGCGCTCGTCGCGGCTCAGCCCGACGTCATCGTCACCGACCGCCAGAGCGGTCTGACGTCGGTCTTGGACCGCCCGCCGTGGAACGCCCTGCGGGCCGTCCGCGAGCGGCGCGTCGCGGTCATCCCCGACGCCGACCTCCTGCAGCGTCCCGGCCCGCGCTACAACGCCGGGCTCGCCTGGCTGATCGCCGAGCTGCACCCGCATGCCGCGCAGCGCTAGCCTCCCCACGGCTCCGCCCCAGGAGCGGGGCTTGGTCGTCGCGGTCGACCTTCACGATCCCAAGCGGCCGCTGGCGCCGGAGCTGGCGGAGTACGAGGCGCTGATCGAGGCGACCGGCGCGAAGCTCGTCGGCCGCGCCGTTCAGAGCCGCGAGGCGGTCGATCCGGCCACGCTGGTCGGGAGCGGGAAAGCGCGCGAGATCGCGGAGCTGGCCGCGCAGCTCGGCGCCACGATGCTCTTCGTCTTCAACGACTTGCGCCCGCGTCAGCGCACGAATTTGGAGAAGGCGGTCCCCCTGCCGATCGTCGACCGCACGATGGTGATCCTCGACATCTTCGCTCAGCGCGCCCGCAGCCGCGAAGGCAAGCTGCAGGTCGAGCTGGCGCAGCTTCGCCACCGGCAGGCCAACCTGATCGGCGTCGGCGCGGCGCTCTCGCGCCTGGGCGGCGGGATCGGGACGCGCGGCCCCGGCGAGACGAAGCTGGAAGTCGACCGGCGCCGCATCGGGGAGCGCATCTCGCTCCTGGGCGCGCAGCTCGAAGACGTCCGGCGGGCGCGAGCGACGCGCCGCGCGCCGGCCGCCGCGGCGCCGCTCGCGGCTCTGGTCGGCTACACGAACGCCGGGAAATCCTCGCTGCTCAACCGCCTCGCGCACGCCACGGACGGAGGCGGAGCGTTCGTCGCCGACCAGCCGTTCGCCACGCTCGATCCGACGCTGCGGCGCGTCTACCTGGCCCCCGAACGATTCGTGCGGCTCGCCGATACGGTCGGCTTCATCACCGAGCTGCCGAAGGAATTGGTCGCCGCCTTTCGCGCCACGCTGGAGGAACTCGAAGGCGCCGACGTCTTAGTCCACGTGATCGACGCCTCGAACCCCGATTGGCCCCGGCAGCGCGCCAGCGTCGAAGCGATCCTGCGCGAGCTGCGCCTCGACGGAAAGCCGGCGCTGGCCGTCTTCAACAAGATCGACGTCCGCGAAACGGCGGCGCCGCCGCTCCCGCCCGGCGCGCTGGGCATCAGCGCCCGGACCGGAGCCGGCCTCGAAGCGCTGCGCGCCGAGCTGGCGCTGCGGCTCGCCGCGGCCGGAGCGACCGCGTGAGGGCCGCCGGGGCCGTCGCGCTCGCGGCGCTCGCGACGCTGGCCGCCTGCTCGTCCGGCGCCAGGTCGAACGACGAGGACCCGTTCGTCCAAAGCTTCGCGAAGATTCGCCCCAGCGTCGTGCTCTTCACGATGAACGTGCCCAGCGACGATCCCAAGAAGAAGGGGCAGTGGGACGAGGCCTACGGCAGCGGCTTCGTCGTCGCGAGCGGCGCTTGGGGCAGCCGGATCCTGACGGCCGAGCACGTCATCCACGACGCGCGGGACCTGCGGCTCACCGTGGGCGAGAAGCGAATCGTTCCCGCTCGCGTCGTCGCCAGCGACGAACGCGACGATCTGGCCTTGGTCGAGACGCGCGAGCCCGATCTGCCGGCCGTGACCCTGGGCACGAGCCGCGACCTCTTGCCCGGCACGGCGATCGGCGTCGCCGGGTTTCCGATCCCGGACGCCTTTCACGACGAAGGTCTGGTGACGCGGACGTCGGTCTACGCCGGCCGTCTTTCGAGCATCCGCAACGACTCGCTCGAACTCGACCTGCCGGTGATCCCGGGCGAGAGCGGCGGTCCCATCTTCGACGCGCGCAGCGCCGCCGTCGTCGGGCTCGCCGAGTCACGCTTCGATGAAGAAAAGGCGATCGGTTTCGGCATACCGGTCGAGGATGCCGAGCGGTTCATCGCGGCGCACGTCCCGCCCGCCTCCGCGGGAGCGCGCGACTTGACCGGACGCCGCGTCCCCGAGTCCCCTTAGGACCTTGCCGTCGGTGCGGTCGAGGGTGACGGGCTCGGCCCGGCGCTCGGCGACGCGCTCGGCTGCGGCGTCGCGAGGCCGGGCGGAAGCGAGACCGTGCTCTGCGGGACGGGACCCGCTCCGGGGAGCAGCGAGGGCAGCGAAACGAGCCCGGCCGGTGCGACCTGCCCCTTCGCGACGGCGATCTGCAGCGTCGCCGTACGGTAGCCTGGGGCTTGGATCAGCAGCGTCTGCGTGCCGGTCGGGACGTGATCGAGCAGGAAGGATCCGTCCGAGACCGTGTGCTGCACCTCCAGCGACCCGACGCTCACGATCGCGCCGTTCACCGGCGCGTTGGTCTTGGCGTCGATGACGCGGCCGTTGACCGAGCCGTAGTCCTGAATGCCGATGTCGTTCGGATCGAGGCAGCCGCCGAGCAATGCAGCAACGGCCGGCACTGCCAGCCACCGTAAAGAGGCCCCCGCGAGACGGCGAGCGGCCAGCAACCGTCTATTCATACGCCGCAGCCATTTCGCGGCGAAGGAGCGTCCCGCCCCTTGCGAAACTGGAGAGGCCCATGACTCCCTATGCTCCCGTCGCCATTTTCCTCGGCGTGGCGCTCGCAGCGGCAGCGGTGTTTAGCGTCGTTCCAGGCTCGCTGGCGCGGCGCAAGCCCAACGCGGCCAAATCGGACCCTTACGAATGCGGCGTCGAGCCGACGTCCGACGTCAGCGGACGTTTTCCGATCCGCTTCTACCTCGTCGCGATGCTCTTCGTGATCTTCGACGTCGAGGCGGCCTCGTTCTATCCTTGGGCCGTCGAGATGCACGCGCTGCGGGTCTTCGGCTTGCTGGAGATGATCGCGTTCGTGATCGTTCTGGGCATCGGATACGTCTACGTGTGGCGCAAGGGGGGCTTCCAGTGGAGATAGGGCCGGGCGAGTTTCTCCTCGGGAAGCTCGACGACGTCGCTCGCTGGGCGCAGAGCTCGAGCGTGTGGCCGCTGACCATGGGCTTGGCGTGCTGCGCGATCGAGATGATGAGCATGACCAACTCGACCTACGACGTGGCCCGCTTCGGCTCCGAAGTGTTCCGTGCCTCACCGCGCCAAGCGGATTTGATGATCGTCTCGGGGCGCGTCGCGCACAAGATGGGTCCGATCCTCAAGCGCCTCTACGAGCAGATGGCCGATCCGAAGTGGGTCATCTCGATGGGCGCCTGCGCGAGCTCGGGCGGCGTCTTCGACAACTACGCCGTCGTGCAGGGCGTCGACACGATCGTCCCGGTCGACGTCTACGTGCCGGGCTGCCCGCCGACACCCGACGGCCTGCTCTACGCCATCAACCTCATCCAGCAGCAGATCCGCCAAGGCGGACGCGGCGGGATCCTCGCCCGAGCGTAGCCGATGCCGAGTTCGCAAGCACCATCGATCGCCGGGAACGCGCTCGATCCGACCGCCGTTCGCCCGCCGCTCGACGACGCCGAGATCGTGCGCGTCGAGCCGGGCGAGCTGCGCGCCAAGCTCACCGCGCTGCGGGCCGAGGGCTGCTCGATGCTGCTCGACATCGGCGGCGTCGACTATCTCGAGCGCGAGCCGCGCTTCGACGTCGTCTATCATCTGCTCGCGCTGCCGCTGAAGGCCGCGAGCGTCGCCGAGATCGGTCGCCCGCGGCGCGTGCGAGTGCTCGTCGGCGTCCCCGGTAAGGATGCGACGCTCACCTCGGTCGTCGACCTGTGGCCCTCGGCGAACTGGGCCGAGCGCGAGATCTACGATCTCTTCGGGATCGTCTTCAGCGGGCATCCCAACCTCAAGCGCATCCAGCTCCCCGACGACTGGGAAGGCCACCCGCTGCGCAAGGACTATCCGCTGCGCGGCCCGGCGCGCGAGGCGACGCCGCGTCCGCCGTTCGCGCTCAAGAGCAACGTGCCGGCCGGCACGCCGCCCTCGGGGAAGGTCGCGGCCGCGCTGCAGCGCCAGATCGCGCGAGCGCGCGGTCAGGAAAAGGACGGAGGCGCGGCGTGAGCACCGGGACCGAAGCGCCCAGCGCGACGCCGGCACCGCTCTCCGCGGAAGTCGTCGCGCGCAGCGGCAACACGATGATCGTCTCGATGGGTCCGCAGCATCCTTCGACGCACGGCGTGCTGCAGGTCGTCATCGAAGTCTCCGGCGAGATCATCGAACGCGCCGAGATGGAGATCGGCTACCTCCACACCGGGATCGAGAAGTCGGCCGAAAACCTGTTCTGGACGCAGGCGCAGACGGTCGTCGAGCGCATGGACTACCTCTCGCCGCTGGGCAACGCGCTCTGCTACGTGCTCGGCGCCGAGAAGCTGCTGGGGATCACGGAGCGGATCCCCGAGCGCGCGCAGGCGATCCGCGTGCTCTTCGCCGAGCTGACGCGCATCGCGTCGCACTGCGTGTGGCTGGGGACGGGCGGCATCGATCTCGGCGCGATCTCGACGTTCTTCTACGCCTTCGACATCCGCGAGGACATCCTCGACCTGCAAGAGGTCGCCGGCGGCGCGCGCATGCACCCCAACTACTTCCGCATCGGCGGCCTCAACGGCGATCTGCCGGCAGGCTTCCTCGCAAAGCTCGATGCGCTGATCGCCAAGTTCCCGCAGCGCATGCGCGAGCTGCGCGCGCTCTTGCAGAACAATCCGATCCTGCGCGACCGCATGATCGGCGTCGGCGTCGTCAGCGCCGAGGACGCGGTCAGGTGGAACGTGACCGGCCCTTCCCTGCGTGCCAGCGGGATCGCCTACGACGTCCGCAGGGCCTTCCCGTACAGCGGCTACGAGAAGTACGAGTTCAACGTCGCGACCCGCACCGAGGGCGACGCCTACGCGCGCTTCCTCGTCCGCCTCGAAGAGATGGACGAGGCGATGCGCATCATCGCGCAGGTCCGCAAGGAGCTGGAGCGGCCCGGCCCCGTCCTGATCGACGACCCCAAGCTCGTCGCTCCGCCCAAAGAAACGATCGCGCTCTCGATGGAGGCGCTGATCCACCACTTCAAAATCGTCAGCGAGGGCATCCGCGTCCCGCCCGGCGACGTCTACCAGGCGATCGAGTCGCCGCGCGGCGAGCTCGGCTATTACCTCGTCTCCAACGGCGACAACCGGCCCTGGCGCGTGCGCACGCGGCCGCCATCCCTTTACAACCTGCAGGCGCTCGAGCTGATCGCGAGCGGCAGCCTCATCGCGGATCTCGTCGTGATGATCGGCTCGCTCGACCCGGTCTTTGGAGAGGTGGACCGGTGAGCGCGCGTTCTG
This sequence comes from Vulcanimicrobiota bacterium, assembly GCA_963834485.1. Taxonomy (GTDB): domain Bacteria; phylum Vulcanimicrobiota; class Vulcanimicrobiia; order Vulcanimicrobiales; family Vulcanimicrobiaceae; genus CAWICD01. The sequence goes on along the minus strand of CAWICD010000003.1, from coordinate 41,363 downwards.
CTCCGCTCGTCGCTCCCGCCCGCCGAAGCGGACCGCCGTCCATGGCTGCTTCGGCAGGCTCGCCTCCAGCTCGCACCCATGGCTCCGCTCCTCGTCGTGAGCCGCCGCCGGGCATGCGCGCCGCATCGCCGGGCCTTCCTGCTCTCGATCGAAGAACGCGCGCTTACCGGGTGGGAGAGAGTGCGGTGCGCGGTTGCCGGTTAGGGGAGAGGCGCGGTTGCGGGGCTTGGGGGGCAACGTTTTGGTAGAGGCTGCGCGTCTGCGCGAGTTTGCTTCGGTGGCGGCGGAGGTGAGGCCGGAGGCGGAGCGGCTGATCGCGCAGTATCCGAATTCGCGTAGCGCGCTGCTGCCGATCCTGCACGCCTTTCAGAACGTGGAGGGGTGGGTCTCACCGGAGGCGATGGCGGCGACGGCGGAATGGCTGGGGTTGCCGCTCTCGGTCGTCGAGTCGACGGCGTCGTTCTATTCGCTGTTCTTCCGGCGGCCCGTCGGCAAGTACGTGCTGCAGCCGTGCCGGAACCTGTCGTGCCTCATCAACGGAGCGGGCGAGATCATGGCCTACTTCCGCGAGAAGCTCGGCATCGATCATCTGCAGACCAGCGCCGACGGACTCTTCTCGTACGAGGAAGTCGAATGTTTGGCCGCGTGCGACCGGGCGCCGTGCATGCAGGTCAACCTCGAATTCGTGTACGACCTCACGAAAGAAAAAATCGACGCGATGCTGGAAGCGATGCGCGGCGGGACGTACGACGTGCCGCCCCTGCCGCAGTCGGCCGTGCCTGGAACGCATTGGCACGTGGGTCAGGACTCGATGAAGAAGGCCCCCGGCGCGCAAGAGGTCCCCGATCCGAACGACCCGGGCGGTATGGGCGATCCCAGCGGCGTACGAATGATCGAGCGCCTGATCCGGGATCCGGCACCGTTCGCGGCGAGGCCCACGAGCGAACGGCTGATCCGCGACGGCGCCGCGCGGCTGGCGGCCGAAGAGCACGAGAGACCGGAGCACTAGCGACGATGCCGGTAGTGAAAGTCCTCACCGAAGGGATCGGCGAGCTGAACTTGCGCGACATCGACGTCTACCGCTCGCGCGGCGGTTACGAGCAGTGGAAACGTGCCGTCACCTCGCTGCAGCCCGCCGAGATCGTCGACCTCACGCTGAAGTCCGGCCTGCGCGGGCGCGGCGGCGCCGGCTTCCCGACCGGGCGCAAGTGGCAATTCCTTCCCAACAACGGACGTCCGCGCTACATGGTCTGCAACTGCGACGAGGCCGAGCCCGGCACGTTCAAGGACCACATGCTGCTCGAGGAGACGCCGCATCAGATCCTCGAGGGGATGCTGATCGGCTCGTACGCGATCGGCTCGAAGCACGCGTTCATCTACATCCGCGGCGAGTTCAAGCGCGGCTATGCGATTTTCAGGGAGGCGCTGGAGCAGGCGCGCGCGGCCGGCCTCGTCGGCGAGAACATCTTGGGGACCGGCACCTCGATCGAGGTGACGATCCACCGCGGCGCCGGCGCCTACATCTGCGGCGAGGAGACCGCGCTGCTCAACTCCGTCGAAGGCCGCCGCGGCGAGCCGCGCCTCAAGCCGCCTTTCCCCGCAGTCAAAGGCCTCTACGGCGAGCCGACCGTCGTCAACAACGTCGAGACCCTCGCGATCCTGCCGCACATCCTCAAGAACGGCCCCGAGTGGTTCTCGAGCGTCGGCCCGCAGCGCTCGCCCGGCTACAAAGTCGTCTCGGTGAGCGGCCACGTGTGCAAGCCCGGCAACTACGAGATCCCCCTCGGCACGCCGATCCGCGAGCTCCTCGAAATCGCGGGCGGACCGCGCGAAGGCCGCAAGATCGTCGCCGTGCAGCCCGGAGGCGGCTCCTCGGCCTGCCTCTTCGAAGAGCACCTCGACCTCGGCTACGACTTCGACACGATGGCCGCCAACGGCACGATGCTCGGCTCGGGCGCCGTCGTCTTCTTCGACGACAGCACCGATTTCGTCCGCGCCGCGCACGCCCTCGTCCGTTTCTACGCGCACGAGTCCTGCGGCCAGTGCACGCCCTGCCGCGAAGGCGGCCACTGGCTCGAGCTCACGCTCGAGCGCATCCTCGAAGGCGGCGGTCTCGACTCCGACATCGACATGCTCCTCAACGTCTCGCACCAGATGACCGGCCTCAACCTCTGCCCCCTCGGCGACTCGATCGAACCGTTCCTCGCCTCCGTCGTGAAGCGCTTCGAACCCCAATTCCGAGCCTACATCCGAAAGCCGCAGGCCTCCCTTGCGAGCTAGCGTGGAATTGAGCGTGACTGCGCTGCGTGGGTGTTCCGCTGCTGCCGCACCCCTGCGCTCGCCCGCCGCAGCGGCGCCACTGCCACGCAGCACAGACGCGACGGCGCCGCCGACGCACGGAGAAATCGATCTTGGCTAAGGACGTTACGCTCACGATCGACGGCCTGAAGGTGACGGTCCCCGAGGGCACGCTGCTGGTCGAGGCCGCGAAGTTGGTGCGGACGGATATTCCGGTCTATTGCTATCACGAGAAGCTCGGCCCGGCCGGGCTGTGCCGGATTTGCCTGGTCGAAGTCGAGAAGACGCCGAAGCTGCAGATCGGGTGCAACACGACGGTCGCCGAGGGGATGGTCGTGCACACGCACGGCGCCAAGGTGGAAGAAGGGCGCCGCGCGGTGCTCGAGTTTCTGCTGCTCAATCATCCGCTGGACTGCCCGATCTGCGACAAGGGCGGCGAGTGCGATCTCCAGGACTTCTCGATGGCCTACGGACAAGGCGCCTCGCGGCTGGCCGATCCGAAGGGGAAGAAGCCGAAGGCGATCGACTTGGGGCCGACGATCGTGCTCGACGACGAGCGCTGCATCGTCTGTCAGCGCTGCTCGCGCTTCGACGAGCTCATCACCGGAGAGCGTTCGCTGGTGGTGAAGGATCGCGGCCAGCGCGACGTGATCTCGACGGCGACCGGCGCGCCGTACGTCTCGAACTTCAGCGGGAACGTGACGGAGCTGTGCCCGGTCGGCGCGCTGACCTCGAAGACGTATCGCTTCAAGTCGCGGCCCTGGGATCTGCGGCGCACGCCGACGACGTGCACGCAGTGCGCGGTGGGCTGCCAGCTGAACGTCGACGAGCGCCACGGCACGGTGCTGCGCACGATGTCGGTCGAGAGCGACGACGCGAAGTCCGACGGATGGCTCTGCGACCGGGGCCGTTACAACGTCGGATTCTACGGCGACGCACGCCGGCTGACGGCGCCGCTGCTGCGGCGTGAGGGGGATTGGGAGCAGCTCGCCTGGGACGACGCGATCGAGCTGTGGGCCAAGCATTTGCGCGAAGCCGTAGCAGCGGGCGGGCCGAAGGCGATCGGCGCGATCGGCGGCGGGCGGCTGCTCAACGAAGAGATCGTGCTGCTCGAGCGCGTGATCCGCGGGCTCGGGAGCGAGAATCTCGACTGGCGTGCCGGGCGGCAGCGCCAGGCCGCGACCGGGCTCTATCGCGGCGGCTACTCCGATCTCGAGAACGCGCAGCTCATCGTCGCGGTCGGACGGCCGCCCTCGCAGACCGCGCCGGTGATGGACCTGCGCATCCGCAAAGCGGTCTCCAGGCGCGGCGCCCGCTACGTGACGGTCGGGCTGCATCCGGGCAGGTCGTTCGTCGCCGAGACGCACCTGGCGCGCGTCGCCGACGTCGCGCCGCTGGCCGCGGAAGCCGAGCGGATCGCGTTCGTCTGGGACGGGATCGACGTCGCGGCGGGCGTGCAGGCGGCCGAGCTGATGGCGGAGCTGGCGGCCAAAGGCAAGGCGGTCTTTGCCTTCGTTCCCGGCGAGCAGCCCAACGCGCGCGGGGCGGAGACGTTCGGCATGCTGCCGCACGGCGGGGGGCTCGACGCGGCGGCGATGCTGGGCGCGCCGGAAGGGCTGCGCGTGCTGTCGCTGTTCGGCGTCAATCCGGTCTTGCATCATCCCGCGGGCGGAGCGGCGGTCCGCGCCGCGCTGCAGCGCATTCCCTTCGTCGTGGCGACGGAGCTGTTCCTGACCGAGACGGCCTCGCTCGCGACGCTCGTGCTCCCGGTCCGGGGCGGCTTCGAAAAACGCGGCCACCTCACCGACCTGACGGGCGACGTGCTGGCCGTCGAGCCGGGGCACGACGCTCCGGCGGGGACGCTCGCCGACGGCGACGTGCTGGTCGCGCTCGCCGCCGAGCTCGGCCTCGAGATCCCCGCGCCCGGCGAGCTGCACGAGCGCGCGACCGCCGCCTTCGGGGCGCCGGCCGGCGGCTTCGGCTACCGGTCGATCTGCGGGAACGTGCCGGCGGCCGCCGCCGCGGCGGGCGGGCTGCGGCTGGCGATCGCGGCGAACCCCTTCGCGGGCGGCGGGACGGTGCTCTTCGACGACCGCCTCGATGCGTTGCGGCCCGTTCCGAGCGCCACGTTTGCGCCGGCCACGGCCGCGGCGGCGGGGCTGCACGGGGGCGAGCTGATCGATCTGACCGCGGGCGAGCGCGTGCTGCGAGATCTGGCCGTGCGGCTCGACGGCGCCGCGCTCGAGCGGACCGTGACGGTGCTGGACGGCCTGCCCGCGGCACCGGCGAACGGGTTCGCCGAGGGCGAGGTTGTGACGGTGACCAACGTGCGCGCCGCCGGAACGGCGCTCGTCGGAGGGACGGTTTAGATGCCCGCGCAGGCGTTGGGTGCGCTGGGCACGGCACCGTGGTGGGTCGTCGTGCTGGTGAAGTCGGCGGTAATCCTCGTCGTCGTGCTGACGGTCTTCGCCTACGCCATGCTCTTCGAGCGCAAGATCATGGGCTGGATGCAGCTTCGTCCGGGCCCCAATCGGGTGGGGCCGTGGGGTTTGCTGCAGCCGGCGGCCGACGCCGCCAAGATGCTCTTCAAAGAGGACCTCACGCCGCGGACGGCCGATCCGCTGATCTACCGGCTCGCACCGTTCATCTCGATGGTCACGGCGATGGGAGCGTTTGCGGTCATCCCGTTCTCCGAGAGCGGCACGACGCTGTGGGGGATCGGCGACGTCAACGCCGGGATCTTGTTCATCTTCGCCCTGACTTCGATCGGCGTCTACGGCATCTCGCTCGCGGGCTGGTCCTCCGGCTCGAAGTTTCCGCTGCTGGGCAGCGTGCGCTCGACGGCGCAGATGATCAGCTACGAGCTCGCGATGACGATGTCGGTCGTCGGCGTGCTGATTTTGGCGGGGACGACGTCGCTCGCCGGCATCGTGCACGCGCAGGCCAAGCTCTGGTACGTCGTCCCGCAAATCGTCGGGTTTACCATCTATCTGATCACGGCCGTCGCGGAGACGAACCGCGCGCCCTTCGACCTCGTCGAAGCCGAGACGGAGCTCGTCGGCGGGTTCCACACCGAGTACTCCGGCCTGCGCTTCGGGCTGTTCTTCATCGCCGAGTATCTCAACATGATCACGGTCTCGTGCATCGCGACGCTGCTCTTCCTGGGCGGCTGGAACGCGCCGTTCGGGCTGACCGCCGTTCCGGGGATCGTGTGGTTCGTCTTGAAGGCGGGATTGTTCATCTTCATGTATATCTGGTTGCGCACGACGCTGCCGCGTCTGCGCTACGACCGGCTCATGGCCTTCGGCTGGAAGGTCCTTCTGCCGGTGGCGCTGCTCAATCTGATGGTGACGGCCGCAATCGTCGCCGTGGCGGGGTAACTCGTGCAGTCGTTCGTCAATGCGGTCGTCGCGCTATCCAAAGGTTTTGCGACCACGTTCCAGTACGCGTTCCGCAAGTTTCCGACGGTCGAGTATCCCTCGGTCAAGAAACAGCACGCGCCGCGCTTTCACGGCCTGCACGAGCTGCGCCGTTACGGCGACGGCAAGGAGCGCTGCATCGGCTGCGAGCTGTGCGCGATCGCCTGCCCGGCCAACGCGATCACCGTCGTCGGCGCCGAGAACCGTCCCGAGGACCGGCGCTCGCCGGGCGAACGCTACGCGGCGCGCTACGAGATCGACGAGCTGCGCTGCATCTTCTGCGGGATGTGCGAAGAGGCGTGCCCGACCGACGCGATCGTGCTGACGCCGCGCTTCGAGATGGCCGACTACCGCCGCGGCTCGTTCATCTTCGCCAAAGACCGGCTGCTCGTTCCGGCCGAGGCCGGGACCGGGAAGCCGCCCGACGAGCGCCCTGGCGGCATCCCCGCCGATCTGGGCTCGGTCGCGGCGCAGAAGGGGACCGTCGAAGTCACGGACGGCTACGGCGCGACCTGGCGCGGCACGATCCTCAAGACCGAGACGAAGGGGCTCGCGGGGTGACGCTGTTCTGGATCCTGGCGGTCATCCTGATCGCGAGCGCCGTCTTCACGGTCACGCAGCGCAGCCCGGTCTACAGCGTCGTCGGACTGCTGACGAATTTCCTCGCGCTCGCCGCGCTCTATCTCACCTTGAACGCGGAGTTTTTGGCGATCATTCAAGTCGTCGTCTACAGCGGCGCGATCCTGATGCTTTTCGTGTTCGTGATCGCGCTGCTCTCGAGCGGGGTCGGTCCCTTTCGCGAGGGTCCCGACCGCCTGCCGCGGGTCCTGCTGCCGGCGCTGGCCGCGTCTCTGGCGGGGCTCGGATTCCTCGTCTACGCGGTCGCACGCGTGCCGCTCGGGCCGCTTCCGGCCCACCAGCCGACCTCGACGCTCGGGCAGGCCGGCGCGGCGGACGTCTTCGGCAGCGTCTCGGACTTCGGCGTGGCGCTGTTCACGACGCACCTGCTGCCGTTCGAGATCACGGCGCTGGTGCTGATGGTCGCGGTCGTCGGCGTCATCCTGATCGCCGGTGATGCGGCGCCGCTGCCGACGCGCGGCCGCCACCGCAAGGCTGCGCGCGAGCGCGAGCCGATCGTGAAGGCGGGCCGATGAGCGTCGACGTCTCCAACTACGTCGTCCTGGCGGCGGTCATGTTCTTCATCGGCGTCGCCGGCGTGCTGCTGCGGCGCAACCCGCTCATCGTGCTGATGTCGATCGAGCTGATGTTCAACGCGGCGAACTTGGCGCTGGTCGCGTTCTCGCGCGTCTGGGTCAACAACGCGGGCCACATCTTCGTGTTTCTGGTCGTCACGGTGGCGGCGGCCGAAGCGGCGATCGGGCTGGCGATCGTCGTCGCGCTTTTCCGGCGCGCGAAGAACGTCGACGTCGACGAAGTCGCGGAGCTGCGCGGATGAGCGGCGTGCCTGCGTTCGCCGCTGCGGCGGCGGCTCCGCTGCTCGCCGTGTGGCTCCTGCCTTTGATCGGGGCCGTCGCGCTGTGGGCGCTGGGGCCGGCTTTGAAGCGGACGGCGGGGGTGCTCGGGTCGCTGACGGTGCTCGCTGCATTCGGGATCGCGGCCGCGCTCTTCCCGGCGGCGACGCAGAACGGCGGCGTCCACGTGCCGCTGGTGACCTGGATTCCCGGCTACGCCTTCGGCTTGTGGCTCGACCCGCTCTCGCTGATCTGGACTCTGATCATCACCGGCGTCGGCGGACTGATCCACGTCTACTCGATCGGCTACATGTGGAACGATCGGGCGATCGCGCGCTTCTTCGCGTACCTCAACTTCTTCGTGTTCTCGATGCTGACGCTGGTGCTCTCCGACAACGTCGTGGGCCTGCTCGTCGGCTGGGGGCTGGTCGGGCTCGCGTCCTATTTCCTGATCGGCTTCTGGTTCCAGCGGCCGTCCGCGGTCGCGGCGGCCCGCAAGGCGTTCGTCATCAACGTCTTCGGCGACATCGGCATCATGTTCGCGGTGTTCGCGATCTACCAGCAGACCGGCTCGATCGCGTTCGCGGACGTCTTCGCCAAGGCGCCGTCCCTCGCTCCGGGGATCGTGTTCGCGATCTGCCTCGGGCTCTTCATCGGCGCGGCGGCGAAATCGGCGCAGGTTCCGCTGCACACCTGGCTCCCCGATGCGATGGAAGGGCCGACGCCCGTCTCCGCGCTGATCCACGCGGCCACGATGGTCACCGCGGGCGTCTACTTGGTGGCGCGTTTCGCGCCGCTGTGGAACGCTTCGCCCTCGGCGCAGACCTTGGTGGCGGTGGTCGGCGCGATCACCGCGCTGACCGGTGCGCTGCTGGGGATCGCGCAGTGGGACATCAAGCGGATCTTGGCCTACTCGACCATGTCGCAGATCGGCTACATGATCTTGGGCGTCGGCGTCGGCGCCTACCAGGCCGGCGTGCTCCACTTCTTCACGCACGCGTTCTTCAAGGCTCAGCTCTTCTTGGGCGCCGGCCTCATCATCCACGCGCTGCACGACGAGCAGGACGTGCGCAAGATGGGCGGGCTCTCGCGCCGCCTGCCCTTCGCTTTCTGGGCGATGCTGCTCGGCACGCTGGCCATCATGGGCTTCCCCGGCTTCAGCGGCTACTTCTCGAAGGACGCGGTCATCGAGGGAGCGCTGCTGCACGGGCATCCGGTCCTCGCGGCCGTCGCCGCGCTGACCGCCGGGATCACTGCTTACTACATGTTCCGCATGATCTTCCTGACGTTCTTCGGGCCCTATCGCGGCGACGTCGACGAGTTTTCGCTGGGTATGCCGCTGCGCGTGCACGCCGCCGCGCACGAGCCGGATCAAGAGCACGGCGGGCACGCGCCCGACTGGATCATGCAGCTGCCCGTCGCGATCCTGATGGTCCCGACGGTCCTCGCGGGCTGGCTCTCCTTCGGGACCGAGAGTCCCTGGTCGAGGTTTTTCGGAGGCCTGTTCGGGGCCGGCGAGCCGGCAGCGCCCTTCCCGGAGTGGATCACGACGAGCGGCGTGCTGCTTCTCGTCGCGCTCGGGCTCGTCGTCGCCTACCTGCGCTACGGATCGCCGGGCGCGCAGGCGGCCGCGATCGACCGGCTTCGCGCCGAGTCGCGCGGGATGCCGCAAATCCTCGTGCGCGGCTTCTACTTCGACGACCTGATCGAGTTCGCGGTCGTCAAGCCGGCGGCGTGGCTCGGTGAAATCTTCTCGCGCTACGTCGATCCGCACGTGATCGACGGCGCGGTCCGCGACGTGGTATGGCTGGCCGGAGCGCTGGGCTACGTGATGCGCGCGCTGCAAAACGGCCTCGTGCGGGCCTACGCGCTCACGATCGTCGTCGGCACGGCGTGCTTCCTGGCGTACTTCGCGTTCATCGGAGCGGTCAAGTGATCGCCGCGCTCGTGCTCGTCCCGATCCTGGCGGGGCTCGCGCTCTACGCGCTGCCGCGCCGCGCCGAGGGCGTCGCGCAGTGGTTCGGCGTCGCGGTCGCCTTCGCGATGTTCGGGCTGACGCTCGCCGCGAGCGGCGCGCCGGACGAGTCGCTGCGCTGGCTGCAGCGGCCGTTCACGGCCAGCTTCCACCTCGGCCTGGGCCACGGGCTCTCGTATTGGATCCTGCTGCTGCTGACTTTGGCCACCGGCTGCGCGCTGCTCGTGGTGCGCCTGCCGCGCCGGCGCGACTTCGTCGCCCAGATGCTGCTCGAGCTCGGCGCGATGAGCGGCGTCTTCCTGGCGCGCGACCTGCTGCTCTTCGCGCTCTTCTGGGATCTGATGCTGATCCCGGTCTTCCTCGTGCTGATCGAATGGGCGCCTTCGCCCCGGAGCACGAGCTCGTGGCGCTATCTGGTCTACAATCTGACCGGCGGACTCGCGTTGCTGCTGGCGACCGCGGCGTATGGGATCGTGCAGGGCTCGACCGACGTGATCGGCCGCGCGCCCGCCCAGCTCGCCGTGATCTCCGACGCGTGGTCGTTCTGGATCTTCGCCGGGCTCGCGTTCGCCTTCCTGATCAAGACGCCGGTCTGGCCCTTCCACACCTGGATGCCCGAAACGTACGCGGACCTGCCGGCGGGGATGGCGGCCGTCGTCAGCGCCGTGCAGTCGAAGGCCGGGCTCTACGGCTTCATCGTCATCGGTGCAACGCTCTTTCCGGGACCGATGCATCAGGTCGCGCCCCTGATGTTCGTGCTCGGGCTCGTCGCGCTGCTCTACGGCGGACTGATCGCGCTCGTGCAGGACGACGCCAAGCGCGTCGTCGCCTATTCCTCGCTCTCGCACCTCGGGCTGATCGTGCTCGCGATCTTCAGCTTCAACCCGATCGCGCTCGGCGGAGCGGTGGTCTACATCGTCGCCCACGGCCTCTTCAGCGCGGGGCTCTTCATCGTGCTCGGCGAGGTCGAGGACCGCGAGGAGACGCGCCTGCTCTCGCGTTTGGGCGGCCTCGGCGCGCGCAACCCGCGCTTGGCGGGGGCGCTCACGATCGTCGTGCTGGCGGCGCTCGGGCTCCCTGGGCTGTGCGGCTTCGCGGGCGAGATCCTCATCCTGACCGGACTCTATCAGGCCGGGTTCGTCGCGGCCGCGGTGATCGCGCTGATCCCGGTCGTGCTGGCGGCGGCCTACATGCTGCGCATCCTGCAGCGCACGATGCACGGGCCGGAAGTCGCCGACGTTCCGCAACGCGAGGACATGACGGCGCTCGAGATCGCGGCGCTCGCGCCGCTCGCGATCGCGATCGTGCTGCTCGGAGTCGATCCCGGACCGCTCGCGGCTTCGACGCAGCCGGCGCAGCCGGTGGGCTCGAGCGCGGCCGGGCCCGCGCAGGTCGCCCGAGCCGCGGGAACGGCGCGATGACGCAGACCTTGACGATTCCCTTCGGCGGCGCCGATTGGGCGACGATCTATCCGGCGCTCGCCGTCGCGCTGTCGGCCCTCGCCGCGCTGCTCGCCGATCTGCTCCTGCCGCGCCCCGTGCGCCGCGCCGCGGCGCTCGCGCTCGGCATCCTGGGGCTCGCCGCGGGCGGAGCGCTCGCCGCGCAAGGGTGGGGGCACCCTTACGACGCGTTCAACGGCGGCTTCGTCAACGGCGGCTTCGCGATCGTCTTTGAAGAGATCGTCGTACTGGCGGCGATCCTCTCGCTCTTGCTGGCCTATCCGCTGGGGCGGGACGATCAGGCCGCCGGTGCGATCGCCCTGCTGTTGTGGAGCGCGAGCGGGGCGATGCTGTTGGCGGGCGCCGCCAATCTCATGACGATCTTCCTCGGCATCGAGCTGCTCTCGCTGGCGCTGTACTGCCTGTGCGGGATCGCCTCTTGGCGCGCGGCGCGCGAAGCGGCGCTCAAGTATCTGATCCTCTCCTCGACGGCTTCGGCCTTCATGCTCTTCGGCATGGCGCTGCTCTTCGGGGCGACCGGCAGCGTGACGCTGGCCGCGCTCGCCGCCCCGCCGGCCTCGAACGCGCTCTACTTCACCGGCGCCGGACTCTTCCTCGTCGGGATCAGCTTCAAGCTCAGTTTGGTTCCGTTCCATGAATGGACGCCGGACGTGTACGAGGGCGCGCCGCTCCCGGTGACGGCCTTCATGAGCGTCGTCACCAAGGCCGGGACGCTCGCGGTGCTGGCCCGCTTCGCCTACGCGGCGCTGCCCCAGGCGCAGGGGCAAGCGATCCTCGCCCCGCTGTGGGTCCTCGCGGCGCTGTCGATGATCGTGGGGAACGTCGCGGCGCTGGCCCAAACGGACATGAAGCGCCTCTTGGCTTACTCGGGGATCGCGCAGGTCGGCTACATCGTGGCCGCCCTCGCGGGAACGTCGGCCTTCGGCTTGCGCTATGCGATCTTCTACCTGGTCGCGTACACCTTCATGAACCTCGGGGCGTTTTCGGTCGTGGCCCTGCTCTCGCGCGAGCACGACGAGGGTTCGCGGCTGGCCTCGTTCGCGGGCCTGGGCTACCGCCAGCCGCTGCTCGCCGGGATGATGACGTTCTTCCTGCTCGGTCTGGCGGGTCTGCCGCCGACGGCCGGGTTCACCGGAAAGATCCTGATTCTGGCCAGCTCGGTCAACGCGGGCTACACCTGGCTCGCCGGGCTGCTCGTCATCGGGACGGCGATCTCGGCCTATGCCTACTTCAAGGTCGTGCGGGCGATGTACGCGCGCACGGCGGGCGCCCCGCTCGTCCGCAACGCCGTGCCGACCAGTCCGCTCCCTTGGCTAGGCGTTGGGATATGCGCCGTCGCAATTCTGGTCCTCGGCCTCTACCCCATCGCCCCGAGCGACGTCCTCCCGCTCGTGAAGTAAGCGGAGCAGTCTCATCAACCATCGGCTCTTCGTACCGAATCCACGGTGGGTGACCCAAGGGCCGGTCCCGCTCCTCGTCGCGCTCCACGGCTGCACGCAGACGGCCGCCGACTTCGCGACCGGCTCGCGCTTCGACATCGTCGCCGAGCGGCTCGGCGCATACGTGCTCTATCCCGAGCAGACGCTGCGGGCCAACCCGCGCCGCTGCTGGTCGTGGTACGTCCGCAAGAACCACGTTCGCGCCACGGGCGAGCCTGCGGCGATCCTCGAGCTCGTCGAGCAGACCTGCAAGCGCTATCCGATCGATCGCACGAAGATCTTCGTAGCGGGCCCGTCGGCCGGCGGCATCATGGCGGCGATTCTGGCGGAACAGGCGCCCGACGTGTTCGCCGCGGCGGGGATCGCCGCCAGCGTTCCGCTGCACGCGGGCTACGACATTCCGAGCGGCCTGCGCGCGATGAAGGCCAAGGTCCCCGAAGAGATCATCACGCGCATCTCCGAGCTCGCGCCCTACCCGCGCGAGGCGTACCGGCATCAGCGGGTCACGATTTGGACGGGCGCTGAGGACAAGCTCGTCGACCCGCGCAACTCCGTGCTGGTCGCCCGGCAGTTCCTGGGACTCTACGGCGTCGACTCGTCGCGCATGACGGTCGAGTCGCGGACCGGCGCCGAGGTGACCCGCTGGCGCGACGCCGACGGGGTCGTGCGCGTCGAGCTTTGGCGGGTCCTCTCGTGCGGACACCTGTGGAGCGGCGGCAGCTTCCGCGGCTCGCACACCTATCCGGCCGGCCCGCCGTGCAGCGACGAGATGATGGCGTTCTTCCTGGCCGGCATGCCGCAGCGGGCGGAGCTCGAAGCCCCGCCGCGCTAGTTCTTTCGCAGCCCTTTTTAGTCTGCGATCAGCTCGAAGAGACCGGCGGCCCCCATTCCGCCGCCGATGCACATCGTGACGACGAGGTACTTGCCCTTGCGCCGGCGGCCTTCGAGAATGCCGTGCAGCGTCAGACGCGCGCCGCTCATGCCGTACGGATGGCCGATGGAGATCGCGCCGCCGTCGACGTTGAAGCGCTCGTTGGGGATCCCTAGCGTGTCGCGGCAGTAGACGGTCTGGACCGCGAAGGCCTCGTTGAGCTCCCACAAGTCGATGTCGTCGACGGTCAGGTTGTGGCGGCGCAGCAGTTCGGGGATCGCATAGACGGGACCGATCCCCATCTCGTCGGGCTTCAGGCCGAGGACGACCAGCCCGCGGTAATAGGCGAGCGGCTTGAGGTCGTGCTTCTGGGCGTAGTCCTCGCTGGTCACGACGACCGCTGCCGCGCCGTCGGAGAGCTGCGACGAGTTGCCGGCCGTGATCGTCGACTTGGGGCCGAGCACGCCCTTGAGGGAAGCGAGGCCCTCGGCGTTCGTTTCGGGCCGGTTCCCTTCGTCGCGCTCGAGCGTGGCATAGACTTCGGTGAACTCGCCCGTCGCTTTGTTCTGCTCGTACTTCCAGGCCCCCAGCGGAACGATCTCGTCGTCGAAGCGGCCGGCGGCTTGCGCCGCGGCGGTGCGCTGCTGGCTCTGCAAGGCGTACTCGTCCTGGCGCTCGCGCGACACGTTGTAGCGTTTGGCGACGATGTCGGCGGTCTGCAGCATCGGCATGAACAGATCGGCCTGATTGCGCAGCAGCCACTCCTCGGTGAAGAACTTCGCGTTCATGTTGTTCTGCACGAGCGAGATCGACTCGGCACCGCCGGCGACGATCGCCGGCGCGCCGTCGACCACGATCCGCTGCGCGGCGATCGAGATCGCCTGGAGCCCCGAGGCGCAATAGCGGTTGACCGTCGTGCCGGCGACTTCGACCGGAAGGCCGGCTCTCAGCGCCGCGTTGCGCGCGAGATTGTGCCCGGTCGCGCCTTCGGGAAATCCGACGCCCAGCACGACGTCCTCGACGTCGTGCGGATCGATCCCGGAGCGCTCGACCGCGTGTGCGATCACGTGTCCCGCCATGGTCGCCCCGTGCGTGAGGTTGTATGCGCCGCGAAAGGCGCGGCCGATCGGCGTCCGCGCGCCGCCGACGATGACTGCCTGAGTTGCCATGCTTTAGTTGTTGACCTCGTAGCTGGGCCGCGGAGCGAACGTGCCGTTCTTCTCGGCCACTTCTTTGAGCAGGGGTGCGGGTTGCCATTGGTTGCCGAAGCGTGCCTGGTAGCCGAGGATCGTCTCGTAGATCGCCTTGACGCCGACGGTGTCGGCCCACCACAGCGGCCCGCCGTGCCACCAGGGGAAGCCGTAGCCGTAAATCCAGGCGATGTCCTCGTCGCCGGGGCGCAGCGCGATGCCGTCGCCGAGCAGCTGCGCGCCTTGGTTGACCAGCGCGTACAGGCAGCGCGACAGGATCTCCTCGTTGCCGATCTCGCGGCGCACGATCCCCAGGCGCTGCGACTCTGCGGCCAGCACCGCGTCGACCTCCGGGTCGGGGAGCGGATCGCGCTTGCCGGGCTCGTAGCGGAAGAAACCCTTGCCGGTCTTCTGGCCGTAGCGTCCCAGTTCGTAGAGGCGCGTCGTCACTTCGGAGGTGCGGTAGGGGACGGGCGGCGTCTCCAGGCTGATCTTATAGAAGACGTCGATGCCGGAGAGGTCGGCCATCGCGAAGGGACCCATCGGGAAGCCGAAGTCCTTGATCGCGGCGTCGACCTGCTGCGGCGTCGCGCCCTCCTCGACCAGGAAATTCGCCTCGCGGATGTAGTCGAAGAGCATCCGGTTGCCGATGAAGCCGAAGGCGTTGCCGGAGAGCACGCCTTTCTTCCTGAGGCGTTTGGCCAGTGCCATCGCGGTCGCCAGCGTCTGGGGCGACGTGTCCTTGCCGCGCACGACCTCGAGCAGCTGCATGATGTTGGCCGGTGCGAAGAAGTGCAGCCCCAGGACCTTGTCGGCGCGCGTCGTCACCGCGGCGATTTCGTCGATGTCGAGCGTCGAGGTGTTCGAGGCGAGGATCGCCTCGGGCTTGAGGGCGGCTTCGAGCGCGGTGAAGACCTCTTTCTTGACTTTCATGCTCTCGAAGACGGCTTCGACCACCAGGTCGGCGCCGGCGATGGCGGCGTAGTCGTCGACGAAGGCGATGCTCGCCACGAGTGCCGCCGCCTTTTCGGCGGTCGTGCGGCCCTTCTTGACCTGCCCCTGGTAGGTGTCGGCGATATGCTTTTTACCGCGCTCGATCTGCTCGGCGCTCACGTCGATGACTTGGACGGGGATGCCGGCGTTGGCGAAGACCATCGCGATGCCGGTCCCCATCGTGCCGGCGCCGACGATTGCGGCGCTGCCGATCTCACGGGGCTTGACGTCGGCCCCGACGCCGGGAATCTTGCCGAGCTCGCGCTCGGCGAAGAAGAGGTGGATCGCCGCTTGCGCCTGCGGCCCGCGCAGCAGCTCCTCGAAAAGCCGCGCTTCGTGCGCCAGGCCCAGACCGAACTCCATCTGCGAGGCCGCCTCGATGGCATCGATCAGCTTGTGCGCGGCGAACCCGCCTTTCGCTTCGGCCGGCACCATGCCGTGCGCCATCGCGGTCATGAAGGGGAGCAGCTGGAAGGACTTGGCGCTGGCGCGTTCCTTCGTGCCCGCCTTCTGCGCGGCGATCTCGACCGCTCGCGCCACGACGTCGCCGTCGTGGAGCTCGTCGACGACGCCCATCGCCTTGGCCTGTTGCGCCGTCTTGAGCTCGCCCTTGAGCATGTAGTCGAGCGCGATCTGCGGGCCGATCAGGCGCGGCAGGCGCTGCGTGCCTCCGGCTCCGGGGATCAGGCCCAGCTTGATCTCGGGGAAGCCTAGACGCGAAGCCGGCGTCGCGATGCGGAAGTCGCAGGCGAGCGCGAGCTCGAGACCGCCGCCCAGAGCGTTGCCGGCGATCGCCGCCACGAAGGTCTTCTTGCTCTTCTCGATCGCGGCCAGGGCGTGGCGGACGTTCTTGGAGCCCGGCGGCGGAGGCTGGAGAAAGTCGTTGATGTCCGCGCCGCCGCTGAAATTGCCGCCCGAGCCGGTCACGACGATCGCTTCGACCGCGTCGTCGCGCTCGGCCGCTTCGATCGCTTCCAGCAGGGCTTCCGCCGTCGCGAACGACAGCGCGTTGACCGGCGGATTCTGCAGAGAGATGACCCGTATTGCGCCGCGCGTCTCGGTACCGACCGGCTTCGGGCGGACTTCGCTTTCTACCATCGACTTCTCCAAACTCACGAGGGACCGGATGAGCATTGGCGAGCGGCCGACGAACTTCTTTCCCGGCGCCGCTCTGCCGGTAGGATATTTCCCCAAGGAGACGTAGCCGCCCAAGAGGGACGCCTTACGAGGGCCAGATGCAGACTTTACCCGAGTTTCTCGCGGACGTGCTTCGGGAACCGTGCGAGCGCGCATTCGGCGAGCGGCTGGGCGCGGCGCAATGGGAGTACACTTCGACCACGGAGATGCGCCGGCGCGCGTCGGCGCTGGCCTACGGCCTGCGTGAAGCCGGCCTGGAGGCCGGCGACCGGGTCGGGCTGATCGCGAACAACCGGATCGACTGGCTGGCCGCCGATTTCGGCATCCTCTTCGCCGGCTGCGTCGTGGTCCCGATCTTCGCGACGCTCGCGCTCGACCAGGTCGACTACATCATGGGTGACTGCGCCGCCAAGCTGTGCTTCGTCGAAACGGCGAAGGACGCCGAGCGCATCCGGGCGGCCTGCCCGCACGCGCCGCGGCTCATCCACTTCGACGGCGAGGGCCCCGACTCGCTGGAGGCTTTCGAAGCCGCGGGAGCCGCCGCGGCCGCAGCCCACCCCAGCCGCCTCCCTTCGTTCACGCTCCAGCAGACGCCGGACGAGCTCGCCGTCCTGATCTACACCTCAGGGACGACCGGCAATCCCAAAGGCGTCGTGCTGACGCACCAAAACCTGGTGCACAACGCGGTCTCGTCGGCGGAGAGCGGCCTGGCGAGACTCCGCCCGGGCGAGGCGGTCCTTTCCGTCCTGCCCTTCGCGCACATCTTCGAGCACTGCG
Source organism: Vulcanimicrobiota bacterium (assembly GCA_963834485.1). Classification (GTDB taxonomy): domain Bacteria; phylum Vulcanimicrobiota; class Vulcanimicrobiia; order Vulcanimicrobiales; family Vulcanimicrobiaceae; genus CAWICD01. Next base: position 24,332 of record CAWICD010000003.1, on the reverse strand, counting down.
CCTTGTTCGCGTTCTTGACCGTCGGGGCCGAACTCTTCATCACGCAGCCGGAATACCTGCTCGAAGATCTCAAGGCCGTGCGCCCGCGGGTCATGGCGCTGGTCCCGCGCATCTTCGAACGCGTTCTGGCCTCGATCGTGACCCGCGCGAAGGAAGGGGGCGCGGTGCGCGCCAGGCTCGTCCCGTGGGCGCTCGCCGTCGGGCGGGAGTTTGCGACCGCCCGGGTCGAGCGGCGGCGGCCTTCGTTCGCGCTGCGCGCGCAGTACGCGCTGGCGCGCCGGCTCGTGCTGGCCAAGATCCCGCCGGCGCTCGGTTTGGACCGGCTCGACTACTTCGTCAGCGGCAGCGCCGCGCTGCACCGCGACATCGCGCTGACCTTCGCGGGCCTGGGCATTCGCATCTGCGAGGGCTACGGGCTGACCGAGACCTCGCCGGTCGTCACCGTCAACCGCTTCGACGACTTGCGCTACGGCAGCGTCGGCAAGCCGATCCGCGGGGTCGAGGTGCGCATCGCCGGCGACGGCGAGATCCTCGTCAAAGGCCCGAGCGTCATGAAGGGCTACTACAATCTCCCCGGCGAGCAGCCGTTTACGGAGGACGGCTGGTTTCGCACCGGCGACATCGGCGCGTTCGACGAGGACGGCTTTCTGTTCATCACCGACCGCAAGAAGGAGCTCATCAAGACGACGGCCGGGAAATACGTCGCGCCGAGCCGCGTCGAGGCGGCGCTCAAACGCTCCGTCTACGTCGGGCAGTGCTTCATCGTCGGCGACGGGCGGCCGCATCCCATCGCCCTCGTCGCGCCGTCGTGGCAGTTGATCCGCGACGAGTTCGGGTTGCCGCACGACCTTTCGCCGGCAGTCATCGCCGAGCGCGAGGACGTCAGGACGTTCATCGAACGCGAGGTTGCGGAGAACACCGCGGATCTGGGTCCGTTCGAGCAGATCCGGCGGGTGGCGCTGCTGCCGCGCGACCTCACGATCGAAGACGGCGAACTCTCGCCGACGCTGAAGGTGAAGCGGCGCGTCGTCGAGCGGAAGTTCGCCGCCATCATCGAGTCGGCATACTCCGGCAACAACGGCGCGCGCCGCAAAGGCTAGCGTCCCGTACTAGTTGACGCGCTTCTCCTGGCCCGACCACTCTCGTTCGCGCAGCACGAACTTCTGAATTTTGCCGGTCGAGGTCTTCGGCAGGTCCGTGAACTCGATCGCCTTGGGGACCTTGAAGCCGGGCAGCCGGGTGCGGCAGTGCGCGATGAGGTCCTCGGCGCTGAGCTCGCGGCCTTCCTTGAGGACGACGAACGCCTTGGGGACCTCGCCCCACTTCGGGTCCGGTTTGGCGACGACGGCGCATTCGAGCACGTCGGGGTGTTCGAGGATCGCCATCTCGACCTGGACGGTCGAGATGTTCTCGCCGCCGCTGATGATGACGTCCTTGGCGCGGTCCTGGATCTCGATGTACCCGTCGGGATGCCAGACGGCGACGTCGCCGCTGTGAAAGTAGCCGCCGGCGAACGCTCGCGCCGTCGCTTCCGGATCGCGGTAGTAGCCTTTCATCACGTTGTTGCCGCGCATCACGATCTCGCCTTGCGTCGCGGCGTCGCGCGGAACGTCCGTCAGCGACCCGTCCTCGGCGGTGCGCACGACGCGCACGTCGCGGGCGCCGAGCGTGATGAGGCCGACGCCCTGCCGCGCCTTGAGCCGCGCGCGTTCCTGCGGCGTGAGGCCGTTCCACTGCGACTGCCAGACGCAGGCCGTGACCGGTCCGTAGGTCTCGGTCAGTCCGTAGACGTGGGTGATCGTCGCCCCGAGCGACTCGATCTGTCCGATCGTCGTCGGCGAGGGCGGCGCGCCCGCGGTGATCACCTGGAGCGGCTTCTTGAAGGGGCGCACGCCGCTGTAGTTGGCGATCGCGATGAGGACCGTCGGGGCGCCGCACATGTGGGTGACGCCCTCGTTCTCGATCAGCTCGAAGATCTTCGCCGGGTCGACTTTGGGGAGGCAGACGTGGGTCGCGCCCGCGGCCGTGACCGCCCAGGGGTAGCACCAGCCGTTGCAATGGAACATCGGCAGCGTCCAGAGATAGGCGCTCTCCGGGCGCAGGTTGGCGTGGAAGACTTCGGCCAGCGCGTTCAGGTAGGCGCCGCGGTGCGTGTACATCACGCCCTTGGGAAGGCCGGTCGTGCCGCTCGTGTAGTTGATCGAGATCGTCGTGTCCTCGTCGCCGACTGGGTTCTCGAGCGGCGCGTTCGAGGCGGCCCCGAGCAGCGCTTCGTAGTCGCCGAGGTCGCCGGGGGCGAGCTCGCCGCCGATGCGCACACGCTTGACTTGTGGAGAGACGCCGGCAAGGAGCGGCGCGAACTCGGCGTCGTAGAAGACCACCCCGGCGCCGCAGTGGCCCACGATGTATTCGATCTCATTGGCGACCAGGCGGATGTTGAGGGCGCACAGGACGGCGCCGGCGAGGGGCACGGCGTAGTGCGCCTCCAGCAGCGGCGACTCGTTCTTGGCGAGAAAGGCGACCCGGTCGCCCTCCTCGACGCCGAGGCTTTTGAGCACGCGCGTGAGGCGGTAGACGCGGTCGAGGAGTTCCGGATAGGTGCGCCGCTGCGCGCCGTCGACGACCGCGACCCGCTCGCGGAAGATCGAGGCCGAGCGTTCGAGGAAGTCGACGGGACTGAGACGGCGGAGGTTCAGCGCGGCAGGGGCCTGCGTCAGCATGGTTCGTTCCCGACCCTCTTCAGAAAGAAGCTTCGTTTTCCGGGCGATAAGCCGCAGGCTGCGGCGGGTCCTGCGGCTGCGACGTTTCTCGAAGCTGAAATGCGAGAGACCCTGGAGAAAACTTTCACGCTATGACGACGACTTCCATCACCACCAACGGGGCCAAGACGCGCGTCGAGACCGACTCGATGGGTCAGATCGAGGTTCCCTCCGACAAGTACTACGGCGCGCAGTCGGCGCGTTCGCTCATCCACTTCGACATCGGCGACGGCACGACGCCGCGCGACGTGATGCCGCGCCAGGTCATCAAGGCGATGGCCACGCTCAAGAAGGCGTGCGCGCTGGTCAATCGGGATCTCGGCAAGCTCGACCAAGAGAAGACCGATCTGATCGTCAAGGCGGCCGACGAGATCGTCGCCGGCAAGCTCGACGCGCACTTTCCGCTGCGCGTATGGCAGACGGGCTCGGGCACGCAGACGAACATGAACGTCAACGAGGTCATCTCGAACCGCGCCATCGAGCTCGCCGGCGGCGTGATGGGTTCGAAGAAGCCCGTCCATCCCAACGACCACGTCAACATGTCGCAGTCCTCGAACGACACGTTCCCGACCGCGATGCACATGGCGGCGGCCGAAGCGGTCGTCGACATGCTGCCCGCGGTGCTCAAGCTGCGCGACGCGCTCGACGCCAAAGCCAAGGAGTGGGCGGACGTGGTCAAGGTCGGCCGCACCCACTTGCAGGACGCGACGCCGTTGACGCTCGGTCAGGAGTTTTCCGGTTACGTCAACCAGATCGATCGCGCGGTCGTCGCGATCAAGGAAGCCACCGACCACATTTACGATCTCGCGATCGGCGGGACGGCCGTCGGCACGGGGCTCAACGCGCATCCGGAGTTCGCGGAGCGCGCGGCCAAGAAGCTGGCGGAGCTGACCGGTTTGCCCTTCCGTTCGCATCCCAACAAGTTCACCGCGCTCGCTTCGCACGACGACTTCGTGTTCGCTTCGGGCGCGCTCAAGTCGCTCGGCGCGGCGCTGATGAAGATCGCCAACGACATCCGGTGGCTCGGCTCGGGGCCGCGCGCCGGGATCGGCGAGCTCTCGCTCCCGGAGAACGAGCCGGGCAGCTCGATCATGCCGGGCAAGGTCAACCCGACGCAGTGCGAAGCGGTCACGATGGTCGTCGTCCAGGTCTACGGCAACGACGCGGCGATCGGGTTCGGCGCCTCGCAGGGCAACTTCGAACTCAACGTCTTCAACCCGGTGATGATCTACAACTTCCTGCACTCGACGACATTGTTGCGCGATGCGTGTACGATGTTCCGAGAGCACTGCGTGGAAGGGCTCGTCGCCAACGAAGACACGATCGCGAAGTACCTCGGCGACTCGCTGATGACGGTCACCGCCCTTTCGCCGAAGGTCGGTTACGACAAAGCCGCCCAGATCGCCAAGAAGGCGCATCACGACAAGTCGACGCTCAAGGAGGCGGCCGTAGGGCTCGGTTACGTCACCGCCGAGGAGTTCGACGCCTACGTCGTGCCCAAGAATATGACGCGTCCCTAGCGTCCGGGCTTTCTAACGCTCGCAACCGGCTGGGCCGAAACGGTAGATAGCGGCTCCGCCGGTGCGCGCAGCCCTCGAGAGGGGTGGGAACGGTTGTTCGAGGTCGTCTTCAAGCCGGTCGCCGGGGCGCCCCGGCTCGTTCGGGTCGCTCGCCTCGAAGAGCTGCTGCCGCCGCCGCTCGACGCTTTCGTCCTCGACGACGCGGCGCTGACGGTCGTCTACAGCGCCCGCCCCGAGTGGCGCCGGCAGCCCGCCAACTGCCTCTTCGGGGACACGGTCGTGCACGGGCCGCTGGCGGTCGTGGGCAGGCGCGGCTCGCGCTTCGAATCGCTGCCGTTCGAGGACCGGGCGCTCGCGTTCGCGGTCCTCTCGCACAGTGACGCCGTCGCAGGCGAGGACGCGCAGCTCGTCGTCCGGGTGCGCGACGAGGCGGCCTCACAGTATGCCGCGCTGGTCGCAGAGGACGGACCGCCGGTGCCGGGCGTGGAGGACGCCTTCCGGGCGGGCTGGTCGGCGTTGGCGATCCACGCCAAAGGGATCGTCGACGAGCTGATCGCCGCCGACCATCCTCCGGGCGAGATTTTGGGGCACGTCTACATCGCGCTGCTGTACCTGAGCGAGCACCAGGGCTAGGCCGTCCGGAACCGCCGCTCCCTCAACCGGACTGGGCGATGACCTCGATCTCGACGCGCGCGCCGCGCGGCAGCGCGGCGACGGCGACCGTCGAGCGCGCCGGCGGCGTCGCGCCGAAAAACTCGCCGTAGACCGCGTTGACCGCGGCGAAATCGTTCATGTCGACCAGGAAGATCGTCGTCTTCACGACCGCTTCGAAGCGGCTCCCCGCCGCCGTCAGGATCGCTTCGAGGTTGCGCATGACCTGGCGCGTCTGGGCCGCGGCGTCCTCGCCGACGAGCCCGCCGCCGGCAGGATCGAGCGCGATCTGCCCGCTGCAAAAGAGGAAAGCACCCGCCCGGACGGCCTGGTTGTACGGGCCGATCGGAGCGGGCGCAGCTTCGGTGATGATGCGCTGCATGACGTTGCCGTTATCGCCCCGCGGCCGCGGCCACCTTGGGAAGGTCGTCGTATGACATGACGCCCTTATACGCCATCGGGGGCTCTTCGACACCGAAGTTCGTCCTGGCCAGAGCGGCGATCCGTGCGAGCTCGTCCTGTGTCAGCCGCGCCGTCTCGGGCGCCCGGGCGAATTCCACCAGCTGCTCGCGGTTGTAGATGTTGGGAAGGACCGTCATCACGCGCGGCTCGGCGAGCAGCCACTGGATCGCGGCCTGGCCCAGCGTCCGGCCGCCGCTCTCGAGGAAGCGGAGCGTCTCGACTTTCTGCAGGCCGTTGACGAGCCAGGAGCGCGGGCGGTGGCTGCGGTGATCGCTCGGCTCGAACGTGGTCTCGAGCGTGTACCGCCCCTCGAGCATGCCGCTCGAGTGCGGCACGCGGATTTGGTAGGCCGAGTCGGCTCCCGACTCATAGGCGGCGCGCACCATCTCGTTCCCCGGGAACTGCTCGAGCATGTTCCAGATCATCTGGATGTTGGCGGCGTTGCGCTGCTTGGCGGCTTCGCAGCCCTCGACCAGCCAGCCGATCGCCGGCCCCAGCGCGACGCCGTACGAGCGGATCTTGCCCTCGCGCCGGAAGTCTTCGAGCAGCGCCCACAGTTCGTCGTCGGCGATCTCGGAGAGGTGCGCGTTGTGGATCGAGTAGATGTCGATGACGTCGGTGCGCAGCCGGCGGAGCGACTGCTCGAGAGCGTACCGGACGAACGACGGCGAGAAATCGTGGGGCAGCTCGTTTTGTCCCTTGCGTTCGCCGGCGTATGCGTAGAAGTCGTAGCCGAACTTCGTGGAGTAGACGACGCGCTCGCGCCGCTTCTCGAAGGCGCGGCCCAATTGATCTTCGCTGCGGCCGTTCCCATAGGTGTCGGCGGCGTCGAAAAGCGTGATGCCGAGATCGTACGCCTCGTGCAGAAGGTCGATCGCGTCCTCGTCGGTCCACTGGCCCCACCAGCCGGTCGAGGTCGTCCAGAGCCCGAATCCGACCTCGCTGACGGTGAGGTCCGTTTGGGGATACGTCCGATACTTCATGCCCAAGCCGCTCCTCAATGGGAGGGTCCCCGAACCTCGGATTCCCTCAGTGAAGTGTTAGATGTTCCTATATATCGCCCGTTTCGGCCTGCCGAGCGGTGACGCGGGTCATTTCCAGGCGCGATAGTGCCGGAAGCGCTCCGGAGTGCCAGGCGCGGCGCAACGTGCCGCGCCCTTTGATGGAACGTGAAGGGCCGAGCCGGCGTCGGAAAGTCGTGGTGCAGTACGTCACGGAGCGCTCGATGGAGATTGCGGAGCTGCGTTTCTTTGCGGGTCGTCTCGTTTGCGTCCAGTTGACGGATGGGAGCGAGCACGTCGGCACGCTGCGGACGGACCTGCTCTCGGAGCGGTCGATCGCGGTCTTCCTGACCCGCGACGGGGACGACGGGGCGACGATCTACATCGATCAGATCTCGGCGGTCCGGCCGGCGCCGCCGAACCCGTAGGGAAGGGTTCGGCAGGTCGCTCACCCATTTCGCTCAGGGTGAGCGAACTCTTGAGCCAACTCGAACGCGCCGCGCGCTGGATCGACGCGTACTACGACGATCCGCGGCGCTACCCGGTCCTCTCGCGCGTGCGTCCCGGTGAGATCGTGCGCGCGCTGCCGGAGGAGGCGCCCGAGGAGGGCGAGCCGTTCGACCGGATCTTCGACGATTTCGAGCGCATCGTCGTCCCCGGCATCACTCACTGGAATCATCCGCGCTTCTTCGCCTATTTCGCGATCAGCGGGGCTCCGGTCGCCGTCGTTGCCGAGGCCCTCGCCGCGACGCTCGACGTCAACGCGATGCTTTGGCGCACGTCGCCGGCCGCGACCGAGCTCGAAGACGTGGTGCTCGACTGGCTGCGCCGCCTACTGGGCCTTCCCGCGACGCTGCACGGGATCGTCTACGACTCGGCCTCGATCGGCGGCTTCACGGCGCTCGCCGCCGCACGCGAGTCGCTCGGGCTCGAGATCCGCGAGGCAGGCATGGCCGGCCGCTCCGACCTTCCGCCGCTGCGCGTCTACATCACCGAGCACACGCACTCGCACGTCGAGAAGGGCGCGATTGCGCTGGGCATCGGCCGCCGCAACGTCGTCAAGGTTCCCGTCGACGAGCGCTTCGCGATGGATCCGGGCGCGCTCGACCGGCTGCTGACGGAAGATCGCGCGCGCGGCATGCGCCCGATGTGCGTCGCCGCCACGGTCGGAACGACTTCGACGACCTCGATCGATCCGGTGCCGGCGATCGCCGCGGTGACTCGCAAGCACGGCGTGTGGCTGCACGTCGACGCGTCGTACGCGGGGCCGGCGGCGATCCTGCCCGAATTCCGCTATCTCCTCGCGGGCTGCGAGCAAGCCGATTCGCTCGTCGTCAACCCGCATAAGTGGCTCTTCGTTCCGATCGATTTCTCCGCGCTCTACGTGCGCGATCTCGAGAACCTCCGGCGCACGTTCGCGCTCGTCGCCGACTACCTCGTCACCTCCGAGAGCGGCGTGCGTAACGACATGGACTACGGGCTGCAGCTCGGCCGGCGTTTTCGCGCCCTCAAATTCTGGTTCGTCCTGCGCCACTACGGCGCGCGCGGAATGCGCGAACGGCTGCGCTCCCACGTGGCGCTGGCGCAAGAGTTCGCGAGCTGGCTCGAAGCCGAGGAAGGCTGGCAGATCGCCGCCCCGCATCCGCTCTCGGTCGTCTGCTTCCGGCACGTTCCTGCCGAGCTTGTCGAGGCAGAGCCTATCGCGGCAGACGCGCACAACGCGCGCATCGTCGAGGCGGCCAACGCGAGCGGCGAGATCTTCATCTCGTCGACCAAACTCGACGGGCGCACGGTTTTGCGTTTGGCGATCGGCAACGAGCGGACGACGCGCGAGGACGTGGCAGTCGCCTGGGACGTGCTGCGGCAGGCCGCCGCGCAGAGCTGAGCGCTGCGCCCCGGCGGGCGCGCTCAGACGACGCGGAGGGAGGCTGGGTCCACGGGGAGAGGTGCGACCGCGATCCGGTTGCGGCCCAAGCGCTTGGCGCGGTAGAGCGCGTTGTCGGCCAGCTCGTAGAGCGCCTTGGGAGAGATCGAGCTTTTCCCGTCCGTCGCGGCGACGCCGATGCTGACCGTGACGGAAGGCAGCGGGACGTTGGGCGCGTGGGGGATGTGCAGCCGCATGATCGAGGAGCGGATGCGTTCGGCGACGGTCATCGCGCTCGGCTCATCGGTCATCCGCAGGATCACCGCGAACTCCTCGCCGCCGACGCGGCAGCACACGTCCGTGCTGCGGTTGGCGATGCTGCCGATCGTCTTGGCGACCGCGCGCAGCGCCTCGTCTCCGGCGACGTGGCCGAAGTGATCGTTGTAATTCTTGAAGTGGTCGAGGTCGAGGACCAGAATTGCCAGCGGCGTCTGGGCGCGGCGGCTCTGGCGCATGGCCTCGTCGAAGCGGGCATCGAAGCCGCGCCGGTTGTAGAGCCCGCTCAGCGCGTCGCGCAGGGTCTCTTCGATCAGCTCGCGCTTGTCGTTGGCGAAGGCGGCGAGCTGGTCGCTCGAGTGCTGGAGCTGGATCACCAAGAACATGCACTGCCAGAACATCGCTTCGATCAAACCGATGACCCAAGCGAGCGTGTCGATTCGCTCGACCACCTCGCCGCTGACGACGATGTCGATGACGAACGCGACCAGCACGGCCGCCAGCCAGAGGTGGACCGTGCTGCGCAGGCGCGAGGTCACGATCAGCGCCGCGAGCACCGCCACCGCCGAGTAGATCAGCAGCTGCTCGACGAGGGCGTGAAAAACGGGTGTGTAACCGGTCCTGGTCGCGAGGGCGGGGAGCTGGTCGTGGTAGAGGAACAGGGCTTCGACCGAAAGCGCCGCCAGCGCCGTGACCGCAAGCGAATACGGGCTGACGATCCTGGCGGCGCGCAGCGTGCCGCCCGTCTGGCGCGCGAAGTAGGCGTCCGCGGAGACGTAGACGCCGGCCAGCAAGATGAAAGCCGAGTGCCACGCGACCCAAAGCCAGGCCGCGACCTGCGCTCCCAGACCGAATCCGCTCGGCGAGAAGATACCGGGGAAGGTCAGCAGGTAGGCGACGATCAGGGCTGCGCACACGCCGTAGGCGACCGCCAGGAAGGCGTAGGGCGCGTAACGCGAGGCCCGATACTGGTTGCGCAGGATGGCGCACGATACCAGCAGGGCGACCAGTCCGGCCGCGGTGAGGCAGGGGAGCAGGCCGGGGACGTCGCCGATCGGGACGGAGCGCAGCCGCAGCGACGCCAAGCCGATGGCGACGAGCGAGAACGCCACGACGAGGGCGGTCAGACGTTCGCGCGCGGAAGCCCTGGTAGCCGCCGGGGAGTCCACGGGCAGAGGCCCCTGCATGTCTTTTGAATCGGCCTCCATGCTGCCGGCATGCAGTGATACCGCGTTCAGGCTCGCGAGCCGAGACGGCTCCGGCCCGCTGCGGGCGTCACAGCCGGGCGAAGATCAGTAGACGCGCAAGTAGGCGTCTCGTTCCCAGGGATGCACTGCCTTGCGGTAACGTTCGTATTCCGCAAATTTCGCATCGCGAAAAGCGTGATAGACGTGGTCGCCGAGTGCCCCGCGCACGACGAGATCCTTGTCGAGCTGCTCGAGCGCCTCTTGAAGCGATTTGGGGAGCGTGCGGATCCCGCGCTTGCTCAAGTCGCGGGCGCTGAGGTCGTAGGTCGAGCCGGTCAGCGGGTCGCCGGGGAGCGCGTGCGAGCGGATCCCGTTCGCGACGCTCGCGATGAGCACGGCCATCGCGAGATAGGGGTTGCAGGACGGGTCGGCGCTGCGCACCTCGATCCGCGGCTGGGCGCCGACCGGCGAGGGAACTCGCACCAGGGAGTTGGCGCTGCGGTAGGACCAGACGGTGTAGACCGGCGCGTCCCAAGCCGCGACCAGCCGCTTGTAGGAATTCACCGTCGGATTGCAGATCGCCGTGAAGGCGGGGGCGTGCTCGAGGAGGCCGCCGATCGCGAAGAGCGTCTCTTCGCCGAGCTCCCCGTCTTCGAGCGGCGTCTCCGGGGCGGCCCCCTTCACCGCGAAGTAGATGTGGATGCCGCTGCCGGCGAGAGACTCGAGCGGCTTGGGCATGAAGGTCGCGTGCAGCCCGTGCCGCGCGGCGACGTGCTTGGCGACGGTCCGCGTCGTGATCAGGGCGTCGGCTGCCGAAAGCACGCCGGTATCCTTGATGTCGATCTCGTGCTGCCCCGCGCCGTGCTCGTGATGGGCGCTGGAGACGGCGATCCCCATCGACTCGAGGGCGGTGACGATCTCGGTTCTGGCCGCTTCGCCCCGGTCGTTTTCGTTGATGTCGAAGTACGAGCCGACGTCGGAAGTGCGCGTCGTCGGCTCGCCCCCTTCGAGGTCGAAGAGATAGAACTCGACCTCGAGTCCGACGGCCAGGCTGCCGACGACTTCGCGCGTGTCCTCGATGGCGCGCTGCAGCGTGGTGCGCGGGCAGCCTTCGAACGGTTCTCCGTCAGAGGTCGCGATGTTGCAGATGAGCCGCGCTTCGACCGCGCTGCTCGCCGTGGTCCAGGGATAGACCGCGAACGTCGAGAGGTCGGGGAGCAGCATCATGTCGGCTTCCTCGCCGCGCACGAAGCCGTCGATCGAGCCGCCGTCGAAACTGACCTTGCCCTCCATCGCGCCGTCGAGCTCGGTGACGGGGATCGTGACGTTCTTGCTGATCCCGAGGATGTCGACGAAGGAGAGCCGCACGAAGCGGACGTTCCGCTCCTTGGCGACGCGCAGGACATCGCGTTTGGTCACGGTCTTCCGTTCACCGTTCGTTAGAGTTGAGTGCATCGATTGCCATCGCAGTCCGTAGCGTGAGTTGATCGTGGGCCGAATCGAGGTCGTGGCCGCTGATTTCGGCGATTTGACGGAGCCGGTAAAAGACGGTGTGCCGGTGCACCGAGAGCTCGGCCGCAGCCGTCTTGACGTTCTGTCCGACCTCGAAATAAAGCCGCAGCGTGCGGATCAGTTCGGTCTGGTGTTTTTCGTCGTAGGCGCGCAGCGGTGCCAGGATCCGCTCGGAGAACGCGCGCAGCTCGTCGGCGCCGGTGCTGCCGCGCAGCAAGAGCGGATAGATGCCCAGGTCCTCGTACGGCATGACGCGCGATGCGCCGAAGAGCCGCCGCGCGATGAACATCGATTCGCGAGCTTCTTCGACCGTGCGATAGGCTGCGATCGCTTCCGCCTGGCGGCCGATGCCGCCGACGATCTTCGCTCCGAAGTGCGATTTGTTGGCGGCCCGCGGAATCAGCGTCGCCGCCGTGCGCACGTTGGCCGCGTCGACTTCGATCGGCGCGGGGCACAGGAAGACGAAGCCGCCGCCGCGCTCGAGGACGATGATCTCGCCCGCGCCCGAACGCAGCGTCTCGAGACAGATGCGCCGCAGGTCGCCGACCTTGGCCGTCGCAACCGCCTCGTCGAGCCCCTCGGCCTCGACGGCGACGGCGACGTAGCCGGCGGCCAGCGTGATGCCGCGTGCGGCGGCGTCGTCCTTCGCTTCGATCGGATCGTCGTAGGCGCGCGAGATCAAGCGGTCCCAGAAGGATTTGCGCCGGTTCCGCCCTCCGCCCGCGTCGCGCGAGAGCTCGACGGCGATCGCGGCCGCGGTCAGGCGGATCGCTCCCAAGCGGCCCTCGGCCGACGACGCGTTCGGAAAGACGGAGAGCCAGCCGAGCTGCCCCTCTCCGCCGCCGCGAATGCGTACCGCCAAGCCCTCCGGGCCGTCGCCGGGCAGTGGTAGGCGCACGAGGCTCTCGGCGTTCTTGGCTGCCGAGCCGATGAGCTCGCGGCTCGAGGGCGGGATCGAGCGCGAACCCGCGCCCGCCAGTGCGACGTGGCGCCAATCCGCATCCTCGACCAGGACCGCCGCTCCGACCAAGGCCGCGAGGTGCGCCGCCAGGGCCTTCGGGCCGCCGCCGGTGCTCGCGACTCGGGCCAAGCCCTCGGCAAACTCGACGAGTTGCTCGTTCGACATGTCCACGGTATCGATCATGCGAAAACCCCTAGGACATGCTTACTCTGCATCTCACCGTGGGCATCGTGGTGCTTGCCGCCGCGCTGGTTGCCATCTTCAACGCTCGGGCTCGCCGTGTGGTGGTTTATCTCCTGGTCCTCCAAATCGTGTTGGGAGCGGTTTTATGGGTGACGAGCAAGTCGCCTCCCCCGCCCTTGCATTGGATCCTCGCCTTGCTGAGCGGCGGCGTCTACCCGGCGGCAAACGCCCTGGAGCGGCGCGGAAGGCCGAAGAGTACGATCCTGGCGCTCGCCATCTTCGGCGCGCTCCTCTTCTCATACATCTTCTCCCTGGGATTGCAGGCGGCGGCCAAGCACTAAAGTCCTTTCGCCAAAGGTGACTCCTCGCCGCCACGGGGAGCCACGTTTCCGCCCACTTACGTCAGGCTTTCGCGTCAAAGCGCGTGAAAACGAGCCTCGTAACCGGTCAGCCTGTTGCGGAAATCGATTGCAGGCAGGCCGCAAGGGCGCTGACGACGGGAGGCCGCGCGGCGCTAGCGGCCGGCACGGCGTACGGGTCCCATGCCGACCCGCGCCAGGAACGTCGACTCGAGCCGCTCGGCGGCCCTCGCCGTCCGGAGGCGGGCAAGAACGGGATCATTTCGCGGGCGTGAAGACCGCGACAGCCTGCGTGAACGTGTAGTACAGCGCGATCGCGCCGACGATGACGACCGTCGCCCAGGTGATGACGTTGGCGGGGAGCGTGTTGCGGTAGGCGCCCATCACGCGCGCGCGGTTGATGATCAGCAGCATGAGCACGAGCTCGAGCGGCAGCAGCAAGCCTTGCACGAGCTGCGATGCGATGCTGAGCTGCAGCAGCGGAGCGCCCGGCAGCAGCACCAGTGCGGCGCCGATCACCAGACCGGCCGCGAAGAGGCTGAAAAAGACCGGCGCTTCGCGGAATCCGCGGTCGAGGGCGGCTTCGAAGCCGAACGCCTCGCAGACAAGATAGCTGGTCGAGAGCGGCAGCACGGCCGCCGTGAACAGGCCCGCGTTGAGGATGCCGAACGCGAACAGGGCGCTCGCGAACTTGCCGGCCAGCGGCTGCAGCGCGACCGCGACGTCCGAGGCCTGGTTGACGACGATCGGGTGCGCGGGGTGCCCCTGGTTGAAGACGAAGATCGTCGCCGCGTTGGCGATGATCATGAAGGCGGCTACGACGATCGCGAGGATCGAGCCGTTCGTTACGTCGATGCGCGAGAGCATCAGCCCGTTCGGGCGCGTGCCCTTCTCGACGACCGCCGACTGGAGGTAAAACTGCATGTAGGGCGAGATCGTGGTGCCGATCAGCGCTACGATCGTGCCGACGTACGCGGGGTCGTGCGTTTCGATCGAGGGCACGAACGAGCCGCGCGCAACCTCGCCCCAATTGGGGTGCGCGAGGATGCCCGAAACGATGTACGTCACGTACACGAGCGAGAGCACTACGAAGACGCGCTCGACGAGCTTTCCGCTGATGCGCAAGACGAACAGGAACACGAGAGCGAGCGACAGCGGCACCGCGACGTAGCGCGAAACGTGATAGATCTCGCTGGCCGACGCGATGCCCGCGAACTCGGCCGACGTCGTGAACGTGTTCATGAAGAAGAGGCCGAACATCGTCAGCAGCGCGATGCGCACGCCGAACTCCTCGCGGATCAGCGCCGCCAGGCCCTTCCCGGTGACGGCGCCCATGCGCGCCGCCATTTCCTGGACGACGATCAGCGCCACGGCGATCGGGATCAGCGGCCAAATGACCTTGTAGCCGAATTGCGCGCCGGCGACCGAGTAAGTGAAGATGCCGCCAACGTCGTTGCCCGCGGAAGCGGTGATGAACCCGGGCCCGAGCGCTCCCGCGATGAAGAGCAGCGAGCGCCAGAGCCGAGCGCGCTTGGAGCGAGGCGGCGCCTCGTGCGTCGGGGCCGGAGCCGTCATTGCGTCAGCCTGTTGCAACGGCCGGCTTCTTGGGATGGCGCACCATGCGCGGCAGCGATCTGGCGATCTTCTCGGGCATGATCGCATCGATCGCGTCGTCGACGGTCACGATGCCCAGCATCTGGCCCTCGTCGTCGAGGACGGGGACGGCCAGCAAGTCGTAGCGGGCGATCGTCGAGGCGACGTCTTCGGCGCTGGTGTCGGCGGCGACGCTGACGAGGTCGGTGTCCATCAGCTTGTGGATGAAGCCGGTCGGGAGCGCCAGCAGCAGCGTGCGCAAAGAAACGACTCCGAGCAGCTTGCGCCGCTCGTCGGTAACGTAGAGGTAGTAGATGAACTCCGACTCCGGCGCGATCTCGCGGATCTTGTCGATCGTGGCCGCGACCGTGCGGTGCGGGTAGATCCAGACGTAATCGGTCGTCATCAGGCCGCCGGCCGTGTCCTCGTCGTACTTGACGAGGTCGCGCAGCTCGCCCGCGGTCTCGGGCTCCATCTCGGCGAGCAGCTCGGCTTGGCGTTCCTCGGAGAGCTCGGCGAGCAGGTCGGCTGCGTCGTCCGAGTCCATCTCCTCGATGATGTCGGCGGCGCGCTCGGTGCCAAGGTCTTCGATGATCGTCTTCTGGACGTCGTGGTCGAGGTGTTCGAGCGCGTCGGCGGCCGTCTCGTCGTCGAGCGTGCGGAAGACGCGCGAGGCGTCTTGGGAGGAGAGGTCGGAGATGATCTCGGCCAGCTCCGAGGGGTGGAGCCGCGAGAGGCGGTTCTCCGAGACCGAAAGCCGGACGTTGAAGGGGTTCACGCCGGCGAGCGGCGCCATGTTGTCCCAGGCGATCAAGCTGCGCGGGACGCGGTCGACCAGCCCGGGCGCGAGCTTGGCCGCGCCGAGGCGGCGCAGCAGGCCCGAAATGCCGATGTCCGCGGCGACGACCCGCAGCGACCCGCCGGTGTTGGCGACCTCGAGGTCGTTGATGCGCACGACTTTGCGGCCGTCGACGTCGACGATCTGCTTGTCGAAGAGGTCGCGGATGAGGTAGAGAGCCTGGTTTTCGGGGATCGCGGGGGTCTCCGGGCGTACGCGCAACGAGATCGAGCCGCGCTCGTCGACGTCGACGACGTCGGCCATCGGCACGTAGCGCTCTCCGCTCTTGGTCTTGACGACCAGCCCGTCGATGCGCGGGAACGTGTCATCGGGCTTGGTGACCAGGAAGTCGATGACTTTGCCGATCGGAGCTTGCGGATCGTCGCCGGCGACGACCGCGGCGCGGCCGACCAGCTCGGAGAGGTATCCCTCGTGGAAGCTCATGCGCGTCACCCCCTCTCAAAGAAGAAGACCAGTCGCGGTGCGCGACCGGTCTGCGAGCACGATCCCGGAGACTCTCGTGCTTACATCCCAATCGCTTCAAGCTTTGGCACTGCGGGCCGTAGAGGACGCTTCGACGTCGCGACCGACTTCGAGGACGACCCCAGCCGTCTTGAGCGCCGCCTTAGCTCGGCGGAGCCTGTTCCACCCACTTGGCGTCTCTCGACGTTTCGGGGCAACGGCCTGTGTGTCACGCAGACGCCTCACCTAACGAGATGTCCGTCAACCAGTATAAGGGCGTGCTTTCGAGAGGGTCAACCCTCCTCGCGCACTTCAGCGCGTGTAGCGCCGGTAACGCGGCCGCGACTCCAAGCGACCGACCGCCGCGAGCGCGACCGTTCCCAGGCCGAGCAGCAAGACGAAGCCGTAGACGACGGTCGACTCGCGGTGCTGCGCGTCGTATTCCATGCGGCGCGGATCGCTCTGCGGGATCGAGGCGATCGGGCCGTTGAAGGTTTTGGCGGTCGCTTCCATCGCCGGGACGATCGCGTTGGCGCCGAAGGCGCTGGCGGCCAGCATGACCACGATCAGGGCGATGCGGAGCTTGCGGATCGTCGCCGGCGACGACCGCGGCGCGGCCGACCAGCTCGGAGAGGTATCCCTCGTGGAAGCTCATGCGCGTCACCCCCTCTCAAAGAAGAAGACCAGTCGCGGTGCGCGACCGGTCTGCGAGCACGATCCCGGAGACTCTCGTGCTTACATCCCAATCGCTTCAAGCTTTGGCACTGCGGGCCGTAGAGGACGCTTCGACGTCGCGACCGACTTCGAGGACGACCCCAGCCGTCTTGAGCGCCGCCTTAGCTCGGCGGAGCCTGTTCCACCCACTTGGCGTCTCTCGACGTTTCGGGGCAACGGCCTGTGTGTCACGCAGACGCCTCACCTAACGAGATGTCCGTCAACCAGTATAAGGGCGTGCTTTCGAGAGGGTCAACCCTCCTCGCGCACTTCAGCGCGTGTAGCGCCGGTAACGCGGCCGCGACTCCAAGCGACCGACCGCCGCGAGCGCGACCGTTCCCAGGCCGAGCAGCAAGACGAAGCCGTAGACGACGGTCGACTCGCGGTGCTGCGCGTCGTATTCCATGCGGCGCGGATCGCTCTGCGGGATCGAGGCGATCGGGCCGTTGAAGGTTTTGGCGGTCGCTTCCATCGCCGGGACGATCGCGTTGGCGCCGAAGGCGCTGGCGGCCAGCATGACCACGATCAGGGCGATGCGGGCGAGGGCGAGGGGACGCAGCGCTTCGTCGCGGGCCCGGACCGCCGCCGCGACGATCGCGAGCGAACCGCAGACGTAGCCGAAAACGGTCAAGGCTCGCAAGACTCTTGCGATCAAAGTCGCAAAGACGTCCAAATCGGGGACGATCCGGAAGGCGATCGGCGCGAACAGAAAGGCGAAAGCGGCGAGCGCTCCGACCCACAACGCGAGGAAGAGGGCTTCGACGACGGTAAAAGTGCGCTCGACCATTACCGTTCGCTTCTCAGAGAGAGGTAAGTGGACCCGCTTTCGCTTGCAATCGAGACGGCGGCCGAGGCCGGCGCGCTGCTCCAGCGGCACCTCGACCGCCCGCTCGAGACCCTGGAGAAGTCGGCCCGCGGCGACATCGTGACGGCCGCGGACCGGGCCAGCGAGGCGTTCATCTTGCGCCGGCTGCGCGACGCGTTTCCCGCCAGCACCTTGCTCGGCGAAGAAGGCGGGGCGCACCGCGGCACGAGCGACGAGCGCTGGATCGTCGATCCGCTCGATGGAACGACGAACTACGCCCACGGCTATCCCCTCTACTGTGTTTCGATCGCTTACGAGCGAGGCGGCGAGCTGGTCTGCGGTGCGATCTTCGCGCCGGCGTTGGGCGAGCTCTACGCGGTCGAGCGCGGGGCCGGTGCGACCTGCAACGGACGGCGTCTCGCCGTCTCGGCGGCCCCGTCGGTCGCGCAGTCTTTGGTCTGCACGGGCTTCTTTCCGGCGCGCTACGAGCGCAACATCGAACACTTCGCGCGGCTCTCGCGCACGGCCCAAGGGGTGCGCCGCGACGGCTCGGCGGCCCTCGACCTGGCCTTCGTCGCGAGCGGCCGATTCGACGCCTTCTGGGAGCTCGATTTGCACGCCTGGGACGTTGCGGCAGGCGCCCTGATGGTGCGCGAAGCGGGCGGCCGCGTGAGCGCGATCGACGGCGGCGAGTTCGCGGTCGATGCCGGCTCCGTGCTGGCAAGCAACGGCCTCACCCACGCCGAGATGATCCGGTGCCTCGCTGACGCGGAGTGAACGGGCGGCGGCTATTTCGAACTGTCGCTCGCGGGCACGACGTAGCAGCTCGAGGTCGCGAGGTCGTCGCCGACGATGACTTTGAAACGCGAGCCTTTGAGCGCGACGTACTCCTTGCCGTGGTGCAGCACGTTATAACCGCTGAACGCGATGCCGATGAAGGGGACGTACTCGAGGAGCCCCGGCGCGTTGCCCGACGAACCTTGCCCGAACAGGCTCTTTTCGACGGCCGGATCGGCCATGACGGGGATGCGGGTTCCGTCGTCGAGATGGATGAAACGCGGGTCGAGGATGAGCGTCCCCGGCACGCCCGCGCCGTGGGCGTGCTGCACGTAGAGCACGACGCCGTAACCCTTCGTCCCCGCAGGGATCTCCGGGAGCGTGCCGACCGGCGGGATGCGGTCGAGGATCGTGAAGGCGAACGAGTCGCCGGCCGCGTTGACGCTCGTGTCGAGCTTCGTCTGCAGCTCCGCGTCGGCTTGCAGGCATTGAGGAAGCTGGGGCGGTTGCGGCAGCTGTCCCGCCGGGGACCGCTGCGGCGCCGCGCGGGGCGGCTGCGTGGGGTTCGGGCTTCCCGGCGTCGCCGGTGGGGGGACGGGCGCGGCCGCCAGCGTGGCGAGCGCGGCGAGTACGGCGAGCACCGCGAGCCGTGGGGGCTGGGATCCGAACGCGCCGTGGAAGCGAGACGCACTCATGGAGGGAGCTATTACGAAGGCTCGCGAGATTGTCCCGGCAGCAGAGGGGAGGACCGAGCGTGCGCCATTCCGCATGGCAAAAATTGTTCGTAGGTAAAATGGGCGGGGGGGAAAAGAGTTGGGGGCCGCTTGCACGTAGTTAGCAAGATGAAGAGTCGGCGTATCGACGCGCGTGTCGAGCTCGAATTCCTGAGGGCCACCGAGGCTGCTGCGATCGTATCGGGCCATTTCGTCGGCCGGGGCGACAAGAACGGCGTCGACCAGGCCGCGGTCGATGCCATGCGAGGCGTTCTCGGCGAGGTCGACATCGACGGCGTGGTCGTCATCGGCGAGGGAGAGAAGGACGAAGCGCCGATGCTCTACATCGGCGAGCGGATCGGCACGGGCGACGGTCCGGAGATGGACGTCGCGGTCGATCCTATCGACGGTACGACCCTCGCCGCGAAGGGCGGGCACGGCGCGATCTCCGTCGTCGCTGCGGCGGAGCGCGGTTCTTTGTTTCACACGCATATCCCGTACATGGATAAAATCATCGTCGGAAAGGCCGGGAAGGGCGTCGTCTCGATCGAGGCCTCGGTCGAAGACAACGTCCGCGCCGTCGCCAAAGCGATGGGGCGGCCGGTTACGGAGATCACGGTCGCGCTGCTGGAGCGACCGCGGAACGACGAGTACGTGCGGCGCCTGCGCGAGCTCGGTGCCCGCGTCCGCCTCTTCGGCGACGGCGACGTGGCCAACGGCATCATCGCGGCGCTCGAGGAGCGCGGCCGCATCGACATGCTGATGGGGATCGGCGGCGCGACCGAAGGGGTCGTGACGGCTTGCGCCGTTAAGTGCCTCGGCGGCGACATGCAGGGCCGTCTCTGGCTGCGCGAGGGCGAAGAGGAGATCGCGCGTAAAGAGGGGATCGACCCGGCCAAGGTACTGACGCTCGACGACCTCTGCAAGTCCGAACTCGCGATGCTGGTAGCCACCGGCGTGACCGACGGCGAACTGCTCCGGGGCGTTACCTACGTGCGTGGCAGTGCGTACACCCAGTCGATCATCATCTCGTCGTTGACCAACACCATGCGCATGGTGGACGGCAAACAGGACGAGAAGGCATTCACGAACCTCCCAACTGTCAACGGACTTTCCTCAACGATTCTGACGAAGGAGTAGACTGTCATGAGCAGCCAGCTTGCAGCGACCGCCAAGGCGATGGTCGCCCCGGGGAAGGGTATCCTCGCCGCGGACGAGAGCACCGGAACCGCCAACAAGCGTTTTGCCCCGCTCAATATCGAGCAGACCGAAGAGAAACGGCGGCAGTACCGCCAGATGCTGTTCACGGCACCGCACTTCGGCGACTACATCAGCGGCGTGATCCTGTACGACGAGACGATCCGGCAGTCGGCCGACGACGGCAGAACCTTCGTCAAGGTGCTCCAGGACGACAATTCGCTGCCCGGCATCAAGCTCGATACCGGGACCAAACCGCTCGCACTCGGCGGTCCAGGCGAGCTGGTCACCGAGGGTCTCGACGGCCTTGCGAAGCGGGTCGAAGAATACGTCGCACTTGGCGCCAAGTTCGCGAAGTGGCGCGCGGTCATCGCGATCGACGACGGTATCCCGACCGATGCGCTTCTCCTCGCCAATGCCCACGCGCTCGCGCGCTACGCGGCGATCTGTCAGGCCGGCGGCCTGGTGCCGATCGTCGAACCCGAGGTGCTGTGCGACGGCGAGCACTCGAAGCATTCGATCGAGAAGAGCTTCGAGGTTCACGAGCGCGCCCTGCGGATTCAGTTCGAGCAGCTGGCGGCGCTGAACGTGCGCTTTGAGGAGATGGTCCTCAAGCCGAGCTTCGTGATCCCCGGACAGAAGTCGGGTCAAAAGGTGTCGGCTCAGGAGATCGCGGATGCGACCGTGACCGTCCTCCTGCGCTGGGTCCCGGCGTCCGTCGGAGGCGTCGCCTTCCTTTCAGGCGGTCAGGGCGACGAGGAAGCGACGATCAACCTGAACGAGGTCAATGTGATCGCCCAGCAGCGCCGTGCTCCGTGGAACCTCACGTTCTCGTACGGCCGCGCGCTCCAGCATCCGTCGCTGACGAAGTGGAACGGCTCCGCCGACAACGTCAAGGCCGCGCAAGCCGAGCTGATCCATCGGGCCAAGGCGAACGGCCTCGCCTCGCTCGGCAAGTACACGCCGGACTTCGAGAAAGAGAAGAGCCTCGTTCTGACTTAAGCCCGGCACGAGATCGCGTCCGAGAGGGGGCGTGCGGTACGCACTGCCCCCTCGTCCGGCCGCGAGGTTCGCCGAAGTCAGCCGCGGCAAAGGATTTGCAGCGCACTACGAAAGAGAACCGTCCAAGACGGAGGTTTTGAATGAAGCGCTTAGAGATCGGTGCCCTCATGCTGGCCATTGCGCTCGGGGTGGCGGCTTTGGCGGGCTGCAACGGCAGCGGAACCGCCGCCGTGCCGGTCGGCTCCACAATTCCGGCGGGCGCGGTGACCCCCTCGCCGTCACCGAGTCCGTCGGCGAGTCCTACGGTATAGGCGGCCCGCGCCCTTAGGGTCCGGCTTTCGCCCAAACGCCGAGCGCGTCGCGCAACGTTCCGATCCAGTAGCGCGAAGGGATGAAGAAGAGCGCGGCCCACGTGCAGATGAGATCCTCGTTCGAGAGATGGCTTCCGAAATCGCGCGAGTCCAGTTGCGCGCGGGGCCGCCTCCCGAGCTCCCGAAAGAACTGCACGGCTGCGGTCTTCGTCAGCACCTGATCGAGCGAAGGGCGCCCCGAGACGTCGGCGACGACTCCCGACATTGACAGCAGAGCCTTCCGGAAGAGCGTCAGCTCTTCGGGGAATTGCATCGACGCCGTCGTCATGACGCCGTCGAGCAGCGTCGTCAGCCAGTCGAAGCCTGGGAACGTGCCGCGCCGCACGAGCCGGAACGCCGCGTCGACGGCCTCTTCGAGTTTTCGCTGGTCGAGGACGTTCCCGAACGAGGCGATCGCGCGGGTCGTCTGCGGCTCGTCGAGCGTGAGCGCCCCGAGGACGGTTTGCACGACGGCGGCACGCTGCTCTTTGCTGAGTTCGACGACGAGGGCCCAGTCCAGGATCGCCAGCCGGCCGTCGTCCGTCGCGAACAAGTTGCCGGCGTGCGGATCCGCGTGGAAGAGCGCAGTCGAATCCTCGCTCCAGAAGGGCTTGGCCAGCAGCGACTCGATGATCGTCTCGGCGAGCCGCTGCCGCACGCTCGGTGCGAGACTCGGGTCGGTGACCTTGCGGCCGTCGACCCGTTCCATCGCCGTGACGTGCGGCGTGCAGAACGGGAAGAGCTTCGGCACCACGACCGCCGGAGAGTCGGCGTAAAAGCGTGCCGCCTTGGCGAGGTGCTTCTGCTCGAGGTCGAGCCGGATCTCGTTGAGAAGCAGGCTGCGCACGCTGTCGAGCGTGTTGCGGTAGTCGAGCACGGGCAGATCGTAATGCGTGCAGCGCTCTTCCAGGTACTCGCCCAGTTTCGGCCAGAGCGCGAGCTCCTCGCGCAGCTGCTCCTCGGCGAGCGGCTTGAGGATCTTGAAGACGCCCCGTTGCCGTGCGGTCGCGCCGGGACGCGTCCACTCGAAGGGAAGGACGACCGCGACGCTCCCCTCCGCCAGCGCAGCGGAGGCGAGTTCGATCCCCGGCGGGATCGCGCCGAGTTCACGTTCGAGCACGGCCTCGATCTCGGGGAGGTCGCTCGTCGGCGCGAGTGACTCGAGCGACTGCAGGCGTTGACGCAACTCGGGGGCGAGGCGCTTGTCGTGCCCGACGACCTGCCCCAGCTTGTGCAGCGTCGGGCACGAATGCAGCAGTTTCACGAGCCGGTCGTCGACGCTCGTGTTCTCGGGGAGCCGCATCTGCTCGGCGACGATCCCCGCGACCCGCTCGTCGGAAAGGCCGCTCAAAAAGTACACGAATCCGTCCGTCACGAGCGGGCGGTACGACGCGTATATCTCGGGCACGAGCGGAAGCGTCTCCAGCAACTCGCGCAAGGTGGTCTGCAGCGCCTCGTCAAGCATCGCGCATCCAAGCTTCCCGCTCCCGCCGCCGCTCGCCTTGCTCGCGCCTGCCGGCCGCGCGCCGGCTCGCTAGGCAGCGCGCAAGGAGGGCGTGCCGGGGCCGGACAAGGGGGCCACCGCGGAGAGATGGCAGAGCGGTTGAATGCGGCGGTCTTGAAAACCGCAGACGGTGCTGAGCCGTCCGTGGGTTCGAATCCCACTCTCTCCTCGCCCTGGGTCGGGCGAAGACGGCAGATGGGCGTGACTACGCGAAGCGGGCGACTTCGTCGAAATTGAAGCGCGGATTGCGCGGATAGAGTTTCGTGTCGTCGCCGTAGCCCAGGTTCGCGATCCAGATCGACTTCAGCGTGCCCTCGGGAAAGAATGCGGCGTCGAGCTGCTTCTTGTCGAAGCCGCCCATCGGACCGACGTCGAGACCGAGCGCCCGTGCGGCGAGCATGAAGTACGCTCCCTGCAGCGTAGCGTTCATGAGCGCGAACTGCGTTGAAAACTCGGCCTTGTCCTCGCCCGTGAAAAGATTTTTGAACTGCGGCGCGTTTGGGAAGAGGCGCGGAATGTGTTCGTAAAACTTCGTGTCCGCGGCGAAGATCGCGGTCAGGGGTGCGGCTTTGGTCTTCTCGACGTTGCCGGGCGAGAGCGTGGCGACCAGGCGCGCCTTCGCTTCCGGCGATTCGACGAAGACGATGCGTAGAGGCAGCGTGTTGGCGCTCGTCGGGCCGAGCTCAGCCAGTTCGAAAGCGCGTTCGATCGTGTCGTGGGGGACGGGACGCGGCAAGAAGCCGTTTGCGGTCCGCGCCTCGAGAAAGAGCGTGCGGAGCGCACGCTCGTCGAGAGCGCGGGCGGCTTTGAGGGCGAGCAGCTCGTCGACCGTGGGCGGGGCGGGCTCGTAGGAGGCTGACATCGGGTTCCTTTTCTTGCGGCCGCATCGAGGCGCGGGGACGAGTCTGAGCGGTGGCAGGGATCGTCAGAGGAGCGCGATCGCGCGTTCGGCGTCCGGTGTGTGGGAAGATGCCTTCTTCCCGTCGACCGACATCCAGCCCCCGTTTCGCAGCGAGGCATAGCCGGCGGCGATCGCCTGGACCGACGAGAGCGCATCCTCGCGCCCGACTTCGATCGCGGCGCGGCCGGCGATGACGTCGACGAGGTTCTCGTACTGGCGCTCGAACGCCGCCAGCTTGTCGTATCCGGTTCCGAGCGGCTGCCATTCCCGCGAAGGCTCGAGCCGGTATTTCGACTCCTTCCAGCCGATCAAGGCGCGACCTTGGCTGCCGACGATCTGAACGAAATAAGGCGATACGGCCGGGCGTGCCCACGAAAGCTCGACTCGGGCGAAGGCGCCGTAGGTGAAACGTGCGAGCAGCTGCGCGTCGTCCTCGACGCTGAGCGAGCCCTGCGAAGATTCGGACGTCACGCTGACGCTCTCGAGCGGGCCGGCGAGATAGCGCAGGATGTCGACGGAGTGCGTGCCGTTGTCGATGAAGACGCCGCCGCCGCTGAGCGCGGGATTCGAGTTCCAGCGCTTCTCCATCGAGACGGGCGAGCGAAACTCGTTGGCGATCAGATGGATCTGGCCGAGCGCGCCCAGCTTGATCATGCTGCGGGCGCGGATGATGTCGGCGACGTAGCGGAATTTCGTGGCCATCGTCAAGATGACGCCGGCCTCCGCCGCCGCATCGAGCAT
>CAWICD010000002.1:0-689498 GCA_963834485.1 Vulcanimicrobiota bacterium | reverse complement strand
GTCATGATCGCCTCGGCCGCGTTGTAGGCCGAATCCATCCCCTCTTCGAGGTCCTTGACGGCGCGCTCGAGGCCTTTCACGACGCGGTCCATCGGCAGGTAGACGCCGATCACGCCGGTCGAGGCGACGATCACCTGCGTCTGCTCGATCTTCAGCAGCGCCGCGGCTTGTCGCGCGGTCGCTCGCGCGTCGCGCTCGCCGCGTTCGCCCGTGCACGCGTTGGCGCAGCCCGCGTTGCAGACGATCGCGCGCATCGCTTCGCCGCTCTGGGCGATGTGCTGCTCGCTGACCAGCAGCGGGGCTGCCTTGATCTCGTTGGTCGTGATGACCGAAGCGCAGACGTGCGGGCCCGGCAGCAGCACGACCGCGAGATCGGACTTGCGCTTCTTGATGCCGGCCGCGACGCCGGCGAGCTTCACGCCCGGGACCGCGCCCAGCCCGCCGCGCACTTCGATCAGGCGTGTCGCTCCCGCGTGATTCTTAGACAGTGACGATGCGACCATCGCAAGCACTCTCCTCGGGAAAGCCCAGCATGACGTTGAGGTTCTGAACGGCCTGGCCGGCCGCGCCTTTGCCCAGGTTGTCGATCGCGGCGATGATGCGCACCATGCGGCCCTTGAAAGAGAGGTGGATCTCCGCGTCGTTCGTGAGCGCGACTGCGGGCAAGCTCGGTGCGCGCTCCGGCCGCAGCAGCCGCACGAACGGGCTGCCCTCGTAGGCGCGCGCGTACGAAGCGCGGATCGCGTCCTCTGCGGGCTCGCGCGCGAAGAAGGCGTAGCAGTCGGCGAGCATGCCGCGGCGCAGCGGAACGACGTGCGGCGTGAAGACCAGCGGCGCGAAGATGCCGGCCGCGCGCAGCTCCTGTTCCATCTCGGGCTGGTGGCGGTGGCCGTCGAGTCCGTAGGCGCGCACGTCCTCGTCGGCCTCCGCGAACAGCAGCTCGGTCTTCGGATTGCGGCCGGCGCCCGTGATCCCGCTCTTCGCGTCGACGACGAGCTGCACGATTTCGCTTGCGAACGGCGCCAGCGGCAGCAGCGCGAGCAGCGCCGTCGTCGGATAGCAGCCGGGGTTGGCGACGAGCCCGGCGCCGCGAATCGCGTCGCGATAGCGCTCGGTGAGCCCGTAGACCGCGCCTGCCGCGTGCTCGTGCAGGCGGAACGCGTCGGAGAAGTCGATGACGCGCGCGCCCTTGGCCAGAAAGCGCGGGGCCGCTTCGCGCGCGCTCTCGGCGCTGCCGGCGAGCAGGACGGGCTCGCCCGGCGCGACCGCGTCGTAAGCCGCCCCGGGTCCGTCGAAGGCGCGTTCGAGGGTGCGCAGCTGCGGCAGCTCGGCGCCGATCGCGCGGCCGGCGTGCGACGCGCTCTCGATCGCGCCGAGGGTGAGGTGCGGGTGGCGGCGGAGAAGGCGGAGCGCTTCGGCCCCGGCGTAGCCCGCCGCGCCGACGACGTGGACGCGCGTCATGCGGGGACGTTCCCGAAGCTCGCGCGCCAGCACTTCCTCCAGCGCGCGGATCGCGCACGCTCACGGCTTCGGGGCTCGTCGAGCCGGTCGTGCGCTTCGCGCGGACGGACGCCTGAGCGCGTCGAGCGGCGCGCTTCGAATTCGCCGCCGAGCCCGGCTTTCGCAGCGAGCGCGGCCAGGTCGGCTGCTTCGAGCGGCCGCCCCTCGCGCTCCGCATCGCGAGACTGCCTCGCCGACCAGCTCGTGGGCCTCGCGCGAGGTGACCCCGCGCAGCACGAGCGCGTCGGCGATGTCGGTCGCGACGGTGTAGCCGTCGGCGGCGCGCGCGCCCATCGCCCCGGCGTTGAAGCGCACGTAGCGGAAGGCGCGCTCGAACGCGTCGAGCGCGGCCAGCCCGCGCTCGCTTCCGCGCAGCACGAGCGCCTTCGTTTCTTGCAGGTCGCGATGGTAGGAGAGCGCGAGGCCGCCGAGCGTCCCTAGCGCCGCCGCGTAGCTGCCGGTCGCGACGGCCGCGTTGGCGCGCACGAGCTCGAAGGGGTCGGGATTGCGCTTCTGGGGCATCAGGCTCGAGCCGGTCGAGGCCGCGTCGTCGAGGCGCGCGTACCCGAAGGCGGGCGCGCACCACAGCACGAGCTCCTCGCTGACGCGCGAAGCGAAGACGAGCGCGCGCGTGACGGCGTGCAGCAGGTCGAGCGCGACGTCGCGGTCGCCGATCGCATCGAGCGCGTTGCGCGAGGGAACCGTGAAGCCGAGCCGCTGCGCCGCGGCCTCGCGGTCGAGCGGCAGCGTCGAGCCGCTGCACGCGCCCGAACCGAGCGGGCAGAACGCGCTCGCATCGGCGCTGACCCGCGCGAAGCGCTGCGCCGCCCGCACGAAGTTCTCGGCGACCGCCTCGAGCCAAAAGGCCAGCAGGATCGGCTGCGCGGGCTGCCAGTGGGTCGTCACCGCGAGCACGGTCTGCGCCTCGAGCTCGGTGGCCGCGCGTTCGAGCGCGTGGCGCGCGACCCGCACGGCCAGCGCCTCTCCGCGCGCGGCCCGGTCGCGTACGTAGAGCAGCAGCGTGGTCGCGACTTGGTCGTTGCGGCTGCGCCCCGCGTGCAGGAAGGCGCCGGCGCCGCCGGCGAGCTCGCGCACGCGCGCGTCGATCGCGCCGTGCACGTCCTCGGCGTTGCGGCTGCGCGCCCAGGGCGCGAACGTTCCCGCCGCGATCTCGTCGCCGACCCTCGCCAGCGCTTCGTCGAGCGCGCGCGCATTCGCGGCGCTGACGATGCCGTGGCTTGCGAGCGCGGCGACGTGCGCGCGCGAGCAGGCGACGTCGAACGGCGCGAGCACCAGATCGTCCTCGAGCGACGAACCGAAGGCGAGCAACGCCGCATCCGGGACGGCCGCGAAGCGGCCGCCCCACTGCAACTGGTCGTGCACCTTACCGGGCGGGCGCGAGTGCGTCGCGGCCGACTTTCGCGCCGACCTCGAGCGGCAGGCCCCACAGCTCGATGAAGCCGCCGGCCGCGTCGTGCTTGAAGCGGTCGCCCGCGCCGTAGGTCGCCAGCGACTCGTCGTAGAGCGCAAAGGGCGACGAGCTGCCGTCGACCACGGCCGAGGCCTGGTGCAGCTTGAGCCGCACCTTGCCGGTGAGACGCTGCGCGAGCGAGGCGTTGAACGCGTCGAAGGCGGTGCGCAGCGGCGAGGGCCACAGTCCGTCGTAGACGAGCTCGGCATACTTCTGATCGACGCTCGCCTTGAAGCGCAGCTCGTCGCGCGTGAGCACGAGCCGCTCGAGCGCCTTGTGCGCGGCGATCAGCGCGATCGAGCCCGGGCACTCGTAGACTTCGCGCGATTTGACGCCGATGACGCGGTCCTCGACGAGGTCGATCCGGCCGATGCCGTGCGCGCCCGTGCGCGCGTTGAGCGCGGCCACCATCGCCGCGCCGCCCAGCCCCTCGAACGAGGGCACGCCGTTCTCGAAATCGATGACGATCGACTCCGGCTGAGCCGGCCGCTTCGCGGGCGAGGCGGTCCAGGCGTACGCGTCTTCCGGCGGCGCGGCCCAGGGATCTTCGAGCACGCCCGCTTCGATCGAACGGCCCCACAGGTTCGCGTCGATCGAGTACAGTTTCGTTTTCGTGTGCGTGACCGGCACGCCGTTCTTCTGCGCGTAGTCGATCGCGTCGGGCCGCGAGAGCGGTTCGTCGCGCAGCGGCGCGAGCGCCTTGATCGAGGGATCGAGCGCGCGCACCGCGACCTCGATGCGCACTTGATCGTTGCCTTTGCCGGTGCAGCCGTGCGCGACCGCGTCGGCCCCGTAGGTGTGCGCGGCTTCGACGAGGAGCGCTGCGATCAGCGGCCGCGAGAGCGCCGCCGAGAGCGGATAGACGCCTTCGTAGAGCGCGTTGGCCTGCAGCGCGGGGAAGGCGTATTCGTGGATGAAGCGCTCGCGCGCGTCGACCAGCAGCGCGTCGTAGGCGCCCAGAGCGAGCGCTTTCTGCTTCGTCGCCTCGAGGGCGGCCGTCGCGCCCGAGCCGGCCGTGCCGTCGCTCTCGCCGAGGTCGAGCGTCAGCGCCACGACCTTGTGGCCCGCCAGGACGTACTTCTTGAGCAATACCGAGGTGTCACCCGAATAGGCCAGAACGATCGTACTCATAAGGGATTCTCCGAGCGCATGTCTTCGAAGCGCTGCTTGACGATGGGAAGCTGGGTGGCATCGCTCAATATGACGAGCACGGTGTCGTCTCCGCCGATCGTGCCCAGGACTTCCTTCCACTCGGCATCGTCGATCGCCGAGGCGACGAGCATCGCGCTGCCGGGCGGCGTGCGCAACACGACGAGAGTGAGGCTGCCCTGCACGTCGCGCACGAGCTCGGCGATCACGCGATGCAGACGGCTCGCGTACGCTGCGTCCGAAGCCGGGCTCGACGTACTTGAACTGCGTGCCCGCGCCGTCGCCGTTGCGCAGCGGAACCTTGACGAGTCCCAGCTCCTTGATGTCGCGCGAGACGGTCGCCTGCGTCACTTCGTAGCCTTGCTGTTCGAGCAGATGAGCCAGCTCTTCTTGCGAGTGCACCGGGCGCGTCGCGATGAGGGAGAGTATCGCGCGATGGCGGGTCGATTTCACGTCGGCATTCCTCGGAGGTCGGTGAGCAGCGCGACGAGGGCCCCTTTTGGGCGTGCAAGCGGTTCTCGGCCTGATCGAAGAGCGACGCTTTGCGGGCCGTCGATGACCTCGGCGCTGACCTCTTCCTCGCGGTGCGCGGGCAGGCAGTGCATGAAGACGGCGTGTCTGGCCGCCGCGGCCATGAGGTCGGGCGTCACGCGGTAGGTGCAGCAGCGCCGCCGCGTTGCGCTCGGTCAGGTGCTCCTCGCCCATCGACGTCCAGACGTCGGTGTACACGACGTCGACGTCGCGCACGGCGGGCGATGGTGCACCGGCGCGCTCGCGCCGCTCGCCAGCTCGCCCAGATGGGCTAAGAAGGCTTCGCTCGGGCGGTGCGTCGGCGGAGCAGAAGGCGATCCCGCTCATCGCCGCCGCCTCGGCCAGCGATTGCGCCTACGTTGTCGCGCGCGTCGCCGACGTCAGCCAGCCGCAGCCCGGGAGTCCAAGCGCTCCCTGATCGTCAGCAGGTCGCTGATCGCCTGGCAGGGGTGCGCCGCCGCCGAGAGGCCGTTGATGACCGGCACGGTCGCCGCCGCCGCGAACCGCTCGAGCGGCGCGTGCGCGTGCGTGCGCACCAGGATCGCATCGACGAAGCGCGAGAGCGTCCGCGCGACGTCCTCGGGCGTCTCGCGCGTCCCGACCAGGAAGTCGGCGCGGCCCGCGAAGAGCGCGTGGCCGCTGAGCTGCGTCATCGCGAGGAGACGCGCGTGCGCAAGCTCGGCTTCTCGAACTTCCCCAGCGTCTTGCCCCGCAGGAGGGGGAGCTGGTCCGCCGGCGGCTCGCTCCATGTGGCTGGCGGAGCGTAAGGAGCCTGTTCCGATCTCGGCCGGTGAGAGATCGGGGACCGTCAGGACCTTACGCCCCCGCAAAAGGAAGGCCGGCGACCGATGCAAGCATCTTACCGTATATTTATACATACACCGCATTAAAAATGCAAGCTCGAATCGACGACGATGAGGCGACGTCCCGAGGCGGCCAGCGCCGCTTCAAGATACTCCGAGGCGAATCTGGCAAAGCGCATCGCGGTGCTCCACGACGATTCCGGCACCGGCGTTCGCGTCGGAGAGAACGCGTTGGGACCTTTCGGTGTCGCTGTGCCAGCAGCTCGCCCAAGATGGCTTCCGTAACGGGCAATCTTGCGGTGCGCTCGATGAAAACACGTTCTGCGCTCCGTTATGCCGGCGTGTTGCTCCACACTTTTTGAGTGTGCGGAGTGCTGCTCGAGGCTCGAGGCCAGCTGGGCGGCGGCCGCGTATCCCGTCCCAGTATCGACAGATCGAACCCGGGCCGGCGGCTTTGGCGGCGTAGAGCGCAGTGTCGGCGTTCTTGAGTACGCGTACGCTGGTCTTGACCGTCCCGCGGGAAGACGCTGTGCCGATGCAGACGCTCAGATCGAGCTGCAAGCCCTCGATCTCGCACGCACTTCGAGTTCGCTGCGCAGGCGCGCCGCCAGCGCATCGGAGCGCCCTTCGGGCGGCATGCCGCACCGGAGGAACGATGAATTCGTCGCCCCCGAGACGGGCGACGGTGTCGTTCGCGCGGCACGCCTTGTTGAGCCCGTCGTGCGACGGTGCGGAGGACCTCGTCTCCGGCGAGATGGCCGTGCGCGTCGTTGATGGCCTTGAACTTGTCGATGTTGACGAAAGTAGACGGCCAGGCTGCTCGCCGCGCCGCTGCGCGGAGGCAAGTGCCTACGTTGAAACGATCGTTCAGCAAGAGGCGGTTCGGCAACCCGGTCAAGGCGTCGTAGTGCGCCAGGCCCTGCAGCCGCTTCTCTTCCGTCTCACGCGCTCGATGTTGGCCGAGATCAGTTCGGGCGACTCGTAGTGCAAGAACTCGAGATCCGATTCGTTCAAATGTGCAGCTCCGCCAAAGCGCTCCGCGAAAGCGAGAGCGCCCTATCTGTTCGTGATGTTGAGACGAAATCAGCGAAGCGGCGCGGCCGGGCCGCCCAGCTCCGAGAGCGGGCTCGCCGGCCTTGAGCGGCTCCGGAAGCGCTGATCGTCTCTCTTGGAAGAGCCGCCGCAAGACCGGATCCTCTGCATCACAATTGCAGGATCGTGCCGGCCCTGTGCTCCATCGCAAACGGGTTGCCGTGCGACGATCCTGATTCGATTCGAAGCCGAGCTCCTTCTGGCCGAAGGCCAGCCTGTACGTTGGGTCGGCACCGGTTTCGACAAACCGCCGCTGCAGCGCGCGCCTGCGATGCGTTAGGAGGTACTGAGCGCTTCGCCGTGCGTTGAATTTATAAGATTCGCGCGACATCAGAACACGCCGGTGATGGTGTCGTTCATGATGATCGGGACGGCCGTGCCCTCCATCGAAGTCGGTTTCGTCCTTTCGTCACCACCGACCGTTCGTATCGGCCCGGCTTGCCGGTGAGAGAATGCTAGGACCGTCTCATCGACTGCTTCCTGGTCGCCCGGAGGGACGTCTCCAACCTTCTTCCCCTCGAGCTTCTTCGGGAACGGCAGCTGACTATTTGTTTGAGGTTGCGGCGTTGATCTTGAGGTAGCGGCCCTCGTGTCGATCATCGAAATTGCAGGCGGCCTGCCGCTGCAGCGGCCACCGTGTCGCAGTGCGTGCCAACACTCCACGATCTTTCCTTACACAGCCAACAGCGCGCGAGACGTTATCGCTCGCCGTCTGCGCGCAGCGTGTTGCGCTCGCGCGCCGTCGATGCGCCGCTGCAATTAAATCGCCAAACCCCCTCGCCATGAGCGTTAGTTCTGATGTGTTTCCCCATAGCTCCTCCCCTAATCTCACCTCTAACCTCAAATAAACAACCTCTAACACAACAACTTAAACCCTCCTCTCACCCTCCTCACCCACTACTTTTAACAACAACTCATCTCATTCCTTCTCAATCCCACCCTCATCAACTACTCCCCATTCCCCTCTACTCCTCAATACCTACCCATCCCCTCGGGCGAACCCGCTCGGCGACGTCGTCGAGCAGCGGGTCCGCCCCCTCGAGCGCGGCCATGGCGTTACCGCCGTATTTGAGGACGATCAGCACCGCCGGGACATCCGGCGCGGCACCGTTACGTTCCCCCCTGAACTGAGGCGTCGCCGCGCGAGACCTTTTGAGAAGCGCCGATAATGAGACTGGAGTCCTTGCTTTGTTTAAAACGGTGGTGGGCGTGACGGGTCCCGACGAGGAGGCGCTTTGCGAGTTAGTCCGCTCGCTCGAGCGTTTCCCGTCCTTATTCTCGCACGGTCACGACGCCGTGAGACTCTACCGCCCGGACGGCACGCTCGTCGCGGGCAACGACGCATCGCGAACGCTCATCGGCGAGGAGTTCGGCGACTTCAACTCGCGGCGGCACATCGACGGCGCCGAGCTCGAACGCGCCCAAGCCTATTTCCAGAGCGCGCTCTCCGGCCGGCCGGCCGAGTTCGAGACCGTGCTGCTCAGCCGCGACGGCGAGCCGATCAACGTCCTCGCGCGCCTGTTCCCGGCCCTCGTCGACGGAAAGATCGTCGGAGTGTTCGGCACCGCACGCGACATCACGCTGCAGCGGCAGGCTGAAGCGAGCCGCGACGAGAGCCGCGAGCGATTCCGGTCGCTCTTCGAACAGCACCCCGATTCGATTTCGATGATCGACACGAGGGGCCGCTACCTCAAGATCAACGCCGCGACCGAACGAATGGTCGGCTGCCGTTCCGAAGAACTCGAGGGGAAGAAGGTTGGAGACGTCTTTCCTCCGGGCGACCAGGAAGCGGTCGATGAGACGGTCCTCAGCATTCTTCTCACCGGCAAGCCGGCCCGATACGAACGGTCGGTCGTACGAAAGGACGGAACTCGACTTTCGATCGAGGGCACCGCCGTCCCGATCGTCGTCGACGAGCGCGTCACCGGCGTGTTCCTGATGTCGCGCGATGTGACCGAACGCACGCAGACGGAGGAAGCGCTCGTCCTGCTGACGCATCGCAGGCGCGCGCTGCAGCGGCGGTTTGTCGAAACCGGTGCCGACCCCGACGTACAGGCCAATAGCGTGCTGGCCTTCGGCCAGAAGGAGCTCGGCTTCGAATCGGGCTGGGTCGTCACCGCGGGCAACCCGTTTGCGATCGAGCGCAGGGCCGGCACGATCCTGCCGTTCGATGCAGAGGATCCGGTCTTGCGGCGGCTCTTCCAAGAGACGATCGCCGCTTCGGAGCCGCTCGAGGCCGGCGAGGCCGCGCTCTCGGAGCGCTCGGAGCTGGGCGGCCCGGCCGCGCCGCTTCGCTCGTTCGTCGGCCTGCCGCTCGACGTCGCAAACAAGCGCTACGGCGCTCTCGCTTTCGCGAGCGCTTCGGCGACTGCGCCGTTGAACGAATCGGATCTCGAGTTCCTGCGCTCGGTCGCCGAACTGATCTCGGCCAACATCGAGCGCGTGACGGAAGAGAAGCGGCTGCAGGGCCTGGCGCACTACGACGCTTTGACCGGGTTGCCGAACCGCCTCTTGCTGAACGATCGTTTCAACGTGGCACTTGCCTCCGCGCAGCGGCGCGGCGAGCAGCTGGCCGTCTATTTCGTCGACGTCGACAAGTTCAAGGCCATCAACGACGCGCACGGCCATCTCGCCGGAGACGAGGTCCTCCGCACCGTCGCACGACGGCTCAACAAGGCGTGCCGCGCGAGCGACACCGTCGCCCGTCTCGGGGGCGACGAATTCATCGTCCTCCAGTGCGGCATGCCGCCCGAAGGGCGCTCCGATGCGCTGGCGGCGCGCCTGCGCAGCGAACTCGAAGTGCCGTGCGAGATCGAGGGCTTGCAGCTCGATCTGAGCGTCTGCATCGGCATCAGCGTCTTCCCGCGGGACGGTCAAGACCAGCGTACGCTGCTCAAGAACGCCGACACTGCGCTCTACGCCGCCAAAGCCGCCGGCCCGGGTTCGATCTGTCGATACTGGGACGGGATAGCGGCCGCCGCCCAGCTCGCCTCGAGCCTCGAGCGGCGCTCCCGGCACGCCTCGAAAGTATCAATCTAAAAGTACGCCGGCATAACGGAGCGCAGACGTTTTGCATCGAGCGCACCGCAAGATTGCCCGTTACGGAAGCCATCTTGGGCGAGCTGCTGCACGGCGAGGACGCCGAAAGGTCCCAACGCGTCTCTCCGACGCGAACGCCGGTGCCATCGTCGTGGAGCACCGCGATCGCTTTGCCAGATTCGCCTCGGAGTATCTTGAAGCGGCGCTGGCCGCCTCGGGACGTCGCCTCATCGTCGTCGATTCGAGCTTGCATTTTTATGCGGTGTATGTATAAATATACGGTAAGATGCTTGCATCGGTCGCCGGCCTTCCTTTGCGGGGGCGTAAGGTCCTGACGGTCCCCGATCTCTCACCGGCCGAGATCGGAACGGTCCTCACGCTCGCCAGCCACATCAAGACGAGCCGCACGGCGGACCAGCTTCCCCTCCTCCGCGGGAAGACGCTGGCGATGCTCTTCGAGAAGCCGAGCCTGCGCACGCGCGTCTCGTTCGAGGTCGCGATGACGCAGTTGGGCGGGCACGCGCTCTTCGCCGGCGGACCGGACTTCATGGTCGGCGCCCGCGAGACGCCCGAGGACGCTGCCCGCGTGCTCTCGCGCTTCGTCGACGCGATCGTGGTCCGCACTCATGCCCACGAGCCGCTCGAGCGGTTCGCGGCGGCGGCGACCGTCCCGGTCATCAACGGCCTGTCGGCGGCGGCGCACCCCTGCCAGGCGATCAGCGACCTGCTGACGATCCGCGAGCGCTTCGGCACGCTCTCGGGGCTGCGGCTGGCCTACGTCGGCGACGCGCGCAACAACGTGGCCCAATCGCTGGCCGAAGCGGCGGTGATGAGCGGGATCTCGGTCACCTTCGGGTGCCCGCCGACGCATCGCCCGAGCGAAGCCTTCCTCGGCCATCTCGGCGAGCTGGGCAAAGCCAGCGGCGCGAGCGCGCCTCGCGCCTTCAGCAGCGCGCACCGCGCGGTGCGCGACGTCGACGTCGTCTACACCGACGTCTGGACGTCGATGGGCGACGAGCACCTGACCGAGCGCAACGCCGCGGCGCTGCTGCCCTACCGCGTGACGCCCGAACTCATGGCCGCGGCGGCCAGACACGCCGTCTTCATGCACTGCCTGCCCGCGCATCGCGAGGAAGAGGTCAGCGCCGAGGTCATCGAGGGCCCGCAGAGCGTCGTCTTCGATCAGGCCGAGAACCGCTTGCACGCCCAAAAAGGGCTCCTCGTCGCGCTGCTCACCGACCTTCGAGGAATGCCCGTACGTGAAATCGACCCGCCACCGCGCGATCCTCTCGCTGATCGCGACCCGACCCGTCCACTCCCAAGAAGAGCTCGCGCACCTGCTCGAACAGCAAGGCTACGAGGTCACGCAGGCGACCGTCTCGCGCGACATCAAGGAGCTGGGGCTCGCCAAGGTCCCGCTGCGCAACGGCGACGGCGCCAGCACGCAGTTCAAATACGTCGAACCCGGTTTCGGGCGCACCTACGCGAGCCGGCTGCACCGGGTGATCGCCGAGCTCGTACGCGACGTCCAGGGCAGCGTCAATCAAGTCGTCCTGCGCACGCCTCCGGGCAGCGCGATGCTCGTCGCCTCGGCGATCGACGACGCCGAATGGAAGGAAGTCCTGGGCACGATCGGCGGAGACGACACGGTGCTCGTCATTTTGAGCGATGCCCACCCAGCTTCCCATCGTCAAGCAGCGCTTCGAAGACATGCGCTCGGAGAATCCCTTATAATGAGTACGATCGTCCTCGCCTATTCGGGCGGACTCGACACCTCGGTATTGCTCAAGAAGTACGTCCTGGCGGGCCACAAGGTCGTCGCGATGACGCTCGACCTCGGCGAAAGCGACGGCACGGCGGGCACGGGCGCGTCGGCCGCGCTCGAGGCGACGAAGCAGAAGGCACTCGATCTCGGCGCGTACGACGCGCTGCTGATCGACGCGAAGGAGCGCTTCATCCAAGAGTACGCCTATCCGGCGCTGCAGGCCAACGCGCTCTATGAAGGCGTCTATCCGCTCTCGGCGGCGCTCTCGCGGCCGCTGATCGCGACGCTGCTCGTCGAGACCGCGCACACGTACGGCGCCGACGCGGTCGCGCACGGCTGTACCGGCAAAGGCAACGACCAAGTCCGCATCGAGGTCGCGGTCCGCGCGCTCGATCCTTCCATCAAGGCGCTGGCGCCGCTGCGCGACGACCCGCTCTCGCGCCCCGACGCGATCGAGTACGCGCGCAAGAACGGCGTGCCGGTCGTGCACACTCAAGCGAAGCCCTATTCGATCGACGCGAACCTGTGGGGCCGTTCGATCGAAGCCGGCGTGCTCGAGGATCCCTGGGCCGCGCCCCCGGAAGACGCCTACGCCTGGACCGCCTCGCCCGAGAAGCGGCCGCTGCAAGCCGAGACGATCGTCGTCGCGTTCGAGAACGGCGTGCCGTCGTTCGAGGGGCTGCGCGGCGCGCAGCTCGTCGCCGCGCTCAATGCGCGCGCGGGCGCGCACGGCATCGGCCGGATCGACATCGTCGAGGACCGCGTGATCGGCGTGAAGTCGCGCGAGGTCTACGAGTGCCCCGGCTCGATCGTGCTGATCGCCGCGCACAAGGCGCTCGAGCGGCTCGTGCTCACCCGCGACGAGCTGCGCTTCAAGGCCGCGCTCGACCAGAAGTACGGCGAGCTCGTCTACGACGGGCTGTGGCCCTCGCCGCTGCGCACCGCGCTCGACGCGTTCAACGCCGCGCTCGCGCCGCGTCTCACCGGCAAGGTGCGTCTCAAGCTGCACCAGGCCTCGGCCGTGGTCGACGGCAGCTCCTCGCCCTTCGCGCTCTACGACGAGTCGCTGGCGACCTACGGTGCGGGCGACCGTTTCAAGCACGACGCCGCGGGCGGCTTCATCGAGCTGTGGGGCCTGCCCCTCGAGCTCGGAGCCAAAGTCAACCGCGACGCGCTCGCGGCCACCCGGTAGCGTGCACGAGCAGTTGCAGTGGGGCGGCCGCTTCGCGGCCGTCCCCGATGCGGCGTTGCTGGCCTTCGGCTCGTCGCTCGAGGACGATCTCGTGCTCGCGCCGTTCGACGTCGCCTGCTCGCGCGCGCACGTCGCCGCGCTGGCCGCGGGCGGAATCGTCGCCGCCCCCGCCGCAAGCGCGCTCGACTTCGCCCTGGAGACCGTCGGCGACGAGATCGCGGCGGGGACGTTCGCCTCGTGGGCGCGCGCCATGAAAGCCGAAGACGTGCACGGCGCGATCGACGCGCGCGTGCGCGAGCTCGCCGGCGGCGCCGGCGCGTTCCTGCACGCGGGCCGCAGCCGCAACGACCAAGTCGCGACGACGCTGCTGCTCTACGTGCGCGACCGGGCCGCTCGCGGACAAGCGTTCGCCGTGCGCATCGCGCGCCACGCGCTCGAGCGCGCGCGTCTCGAGCTCGAGGCGGGGACGGTGCTCGCGGTGACGACCCACTGGCAGCCGGCGCAGCCGATCCTGCTGGCCTTCTGGCTCGAAGCCGTCGCCGAAATCTTCACGCGGGCGGCGACGCGCTTCACGCGCGTCATCGCCGACGCGTCCGCCTTCTGCCCGCTCGGTTCGGGCGCGTGCAGCGGCTCGACGCTGCCGCTCGACCGCGAGCTCGCCGCGCGCCGGCTCGGTTTCGCCGCACCCGCGCGCAACGCGCTCGACGCGATCGGCGATCGCGACGCGGCGCTCGACCTGCTGCACGCCGTCGCCCGCGCGCTCGTCCCCGCCTCGCGCGTCAGCGAGGAGCTCGTGCTTTGGTGCGCGCCCGCCTTCGGTTACGCGCGCCTCGACGACGCGGCTTCGACGGGCTCGAGCTTGATGCCCCAGAAGCGCAACCCCGACCCCTTCGAACTGGTACGCGCCAACGCAGCCGTCGCAGCCGGCACCTACGCCGCGGCCCTCGGCACGCTCGGCGGGCTCGCGCTCTCCTACCATCGCGACCTGCAAGAGACGAAAGGTCTCGTGCTGCGGGGAAGCGAGCGCGGGCTCGCCGCGCTCGACGCCTTCGAGCGCGCCTTCCGCTACGTTCGCTTCAACGCCGCCGCGATGGCCGCGCACGCGGACGACGGGTACACGGTCGCGACGGACGTCGCCGACGCGCTGGTGCTGCGCGGCGTCGCTTCGCGCGAGGCCCACGAGCTGGTCGGCGAGGCCGTCTCGGACGCGGAGCGCGAGCGGCGCCCGCTCGAAGCGGCCGACCTCGCGGCGCTCGCTGCGAAAGCGGGGCTCGGCGGCGAACTCGAAGCCCCGCTCGACGCGCTCAGGCCTCGGTCCGCGCCAAGCGCACCTCCGGCTCGACGAGCCCCGAAGCCGTCGCGTACGCGATCCGGCGCTGGAGGAAGTCCTCGTGCGGAACTTCGGGAACGTACCCGCATGACGCGCGTCCACGTCGTCGGCGCGGCGGGCTATGCCGGGGCCGAGGCGCTCCGCCTTCTCCGCCGCCACCCGCACCTCACCCTCGGCGCGATCGAGAGCGCGTCGCACGCCGGCCGCGCGATCGGCGCTGAGCTGCCGCAGCTGCGCACGCTCGAGCGCGTCTTCGACGCTCCCGGAACCGCCTACGAGGCGGTCGCGCCGGGCGAGCTCGTGCTGCTCGCCGGCAACGCCGAGAGCGCGCGCGAAGCCGCGCCGCGCTTCCTCGCCAAGGGCGCGCGCGTCATCGACTTCTCCGACGCCTTTCGGCTGCACGAGCACGCCGACGGCGCCGTCTACGGGCTGACCGAGCGCTATCGCGACGCGATCCGCGGCGCGAAGCTGATCGCGAACCCCGGCTGCTACCCCACGACGACGCTGCTCGCGCTGCTGCCGCTGGCGCCGTTCGCAAGCGAGATCGTCCAGCTCGTGGTCGACGCGAAGAGCGGCATCACGGGTGCCGGCCGCAATCCGAAAACCGACCTGCTCTTCGCCGAGGCCGACGAGGACGTGCGTCCGTACGGACTCGCCGGCCATCGTCACCAACCCGAGATCGAGCAGGAGCTAGAGGCCGCAGGAATCGAGGCGCCGCTGGTCTTCACGCCGCACGTCGTGCCGCTGCGCCGCGGCATGCTGGCCGACTGCTACGCGGTCTTCGCCCGCGAGCCCGACGAAGACGCGATCCGCGCTTCGTTCGCGCGTTCGTACGACGGGAGCCCGTTCGTGAGGCTGCTCGCGCCGGAGCGCGCGCCGAGCTTGACGGCGGTCGCGGGAACGAACGACGCCGAGATCCACGTCTCGTTCAAGGGGCGCGTCGCGCGGATCATCGCGGCGACCGACAACCTCGGCAAAGGCGCGGCCGGTCAGGCCGTCCAGAACCTCAACGTCATGCTGGGCTTCCCGGAGGAGAGTGCGCTGGATGGTCGGGTCGTCACTGTCTAAGAATCACGCCACGGGGACGCGGCTGATCGAGGTGCGCGGGGGACTCGGTGCGGTCCCGGACGTGAAGCTGGCCGGCGTCTCGGCCGGCATCAAGAAGCGCAAGTCCGACTTGGCGGTCGTGCTGCTGCCGGGCCCGCACGTGTGCGCCTCGGTCATCACGACCAACGAGATCAAGGCCGCGCCGCTGATGGTCAGCGAGCAGCACATCGCGCTGAGCGGCGAGTCGATGCGGGCGATCGTCTGCAATGCGGGCTGCGCGAACGCATGCACGGGCGAACGCGGCGAACGCGACGCGCGCGCGACCGCGCGCCAGGCCGCGGCCTTGCTGAAGATCGAGCAGACGCAGGTGATCGTCGCCTCGACCGGCGTCATCGGCGTCTACCTGCCGATGGACCGCGTGGTGAAAGGCCTCGAGCGCGCCGTCCGCGACCTCGAAGAGGGCATGGACTCGGCCTACAACGCGGCCGAGGCGATCATGACGACCGACCGCGAGCCCAAGCTGGCCGCGTACGCGTTCTACGACGGCAAGGAACGCTACGTCGTGGGGGGGATCGCCAAAGGCTCGGGCATGATCGCTCCCAACATGGCGACGATGCTCGCCTTCATCGTCACCAACGCGCCGATGGCGCGGACGACACTGCTCGCCGAGCTGCGCGCGGCGACCGACGCCTCGTTCAACATGATCTCGGTCGACGGCGACATGTCGACCAACGACTCGGTCTACGCCTTCGCGCCGCCCGGTGGGAACGCAGCCCCGGCCGGATTCACCGACGCGTTGCGCGCCGTGACGCGCGAGCTCGCCTTCGCGATGGTGCGCGACGGCGAGGGCGCGACCAAAGCGCTGACCGTCGACGTGACGACCGCGCGCGACGAAGCGCAAGCCCGCGCGGTCGCGCGCGCCTGCGTGAACTCGAACCTCGTGCGCACCGCGCTCTACGGGGAAGACCCGAACTGGGGCCGCCTCATCGCCGCGGCGGGCAGCGCGCACGCCGGCATCGACCCGGAAACGTGGTCGCTGTATCTCAACGACCAGCTTTGGGTCGATCGCGGCGCGATCGAGGTGCTCTCGGAAGCCGAAGGCCATCGCGAGCTCGAGAATGCCTCGGTGCACGTGCGGCTCGACCTGGGCCTGGGGGAAGCGGCGGCGACCGCCTGGGGCTGCGACCTCAGCCGCGACTACGTTCGGATCAACGCCCACTACAGGACGTGACGATTATGCTCGCTCGGACGGCCGGCCACTCCCACCTGCTGCAAAACTACGCGCCCGCGCCGATCACGATCGTGCGCGGCGAGGGCTGCGAGCTGATCGACGCGGACGGCATCCGCTACCTCGACTTCGTCGCCGGCATCGCGGTCTGCGCGCTCGGACACGCGCACCCGGGCATCACCGCGGCGATCGCGACGCAAGCCGCGACGCTGGTGCATGCGAGCAACCTGTACTATCACGAACCGGCGGGCGCGCTCGCCGGCGAGCTGGCCGCGCGCTCGGGTTTCGAGCGGGTCTTCTTCTGCAACTCGGGCGCCGAAGCGAACGAGGCCGCGTTCAAGCTCGCGCGCAAGCTCGCGTTCCGCAAGGGCGAGGGGCAGCGGCGCACGATTCTTTCGTGCACCGGCTCGTTCCACGGGCGCACGCTGGGGGCGCTCGCGGCAACCGCCAACGCGAAGTATCAGGAAGGCTTCGAGCCGCTGCCCGGCGGCTTCGGACACGTGCCCTTCAACGACGTCGCCACGCTCGAGCGCGCGCTCGACCGGACGGTCGCGGCCTTCATCGTCGAGCCGGTGCAGGGCGAGAGCGGCATCCACGTCGCCGACACGGCCTTCTTGCAGGCCGCACGCCGGCTCTGCTCGGAACGCGGCGCGCTGCTGATCTTCGACGAGATCCAGTGCGGCATGGGGCGGCTCGGCACGCTCTTCGCCTTCCAGACCGCCGGCGTGCGGCCCGACGTCGTGACGCTGGCAAAGGCGCTCGCCAACGGTTTGCCGATCGGCGCGGTCCTCATCGACGCAAGCGCCGCGAGCGGCCTGCAGCCGGGCGATCACGGGACGACCTTCGGCGGCTCGCCCGTCCCCTGCGCCGCGGCGCTCGCGCACCTGCGGTTGCGAGACGAGCTCGACCTGGCCGGCAACACCCGCGCGCGCGGCGCGCAACTGCAGGCCGGCCTGCGCGCGCTCGCCGACCGTTACCCGGCCGTCTTCGACGCGCCGCGCGGCATCGGGCTCATGCTGGGGCTGCCGGTCCGCGAGCCCTACAGCGCCAAAGCGATCTCCGATGCGGCCCGCGAGCGCGAGCACTTCCTGGTGAACGCCGCCGGCGACAACACGCTGCGCTTCGTCCCCCCGCTCATCGTCGACGCAAAGCAGGTCGAAGACGGCCTCGCCCGCCTCGAGCGCGTGGTGGAGTTCACGCTGCGATAACGCAGGGGCAGGCAATTGCTGTGAATGCTCGAGTAAACGAAATTACACGCGAAGGTCTGATTTGATGCCGAAGACCAAACAGTGGAGCGAGATCCGAGACAAGTACGTTACCCCGGAACGGCGAGCTCGCACCGAACAGAAGGTGAAGCGCACCGCGCATTCCTTGCGCGAGCTGCGAAAGGCCCGCACGCTAACTCAAGAACAACTCGTCGAGAGTCTGAACATGGCGCAAGGGGACATCTCGAAACTCGAACGACGTGCCGATCTGTACGTGAGTACCCTGCGACGCTATATCGAAGCAATGGGCGGGGAACTGGACCTGGTGGCACGATTTCCAGATGGGGAGACCATCGCGGTAACTCTCGCTGCATTCGCCGACGAAATGGAGCACGAAACCGCACACGCCTAAGCGCGACCGCGAATGGCCTCGGGGTGAGGCTGTACGGGTCTTTGCGTGGCCGACGGATTCGAGTCGTCGTCGTCGAAGAAGCGAAGGGAATTGTGGTCGTCACGGTCGTTAACAAGGGCCACTGAAAAGCCAAGGAGCACTGCACCCGATGTCGCGGAACCCGATCGCGGTCGAACGCGAACCCGAATACAACATCGCATACCTTCGCTATCGAGAAGACGTGCCGGGCGACACGGGGCAGACCGTCGGCTACGCCGATCATCAGGTCAACGTGGATGTCGACGAGACCGGCGCGATCGTGGGCATTGAGATCCTTTCACTCGGAGCCGAAGAGCTCGCCGCACTGGCCGAAATCGCCACGGCCTACGAGCTCGACCTTTCCCCGCTCATCGGCGGGACCGTACCGAGCGCAACTTAGAGGAATGGCACTCCAGCTCTATGCCGACCGCTGCGCAGAACGCCGTCGCCTGCTCGACGAGGCGACGGCGCGCGTCATTGCGCTGTGCCGCGCGCATCCCGAGGTGCGCGCGGCCTACCTCTTCGGTTCCTATGCCCACGACTCGATCGGTCCCAGAAGCGATCTCGACGTCCTTA
The DNA here is from genome assembly GCA_963834485.1 of Vulcanimicrobiota bacterium. GTDB lineage: Bacteria > Vulcanimicrobiota > Vulcanimicrobiia > Vulcanimicrobiales > Vulcanimicrobiaceae > CAWICD01. The sequence continues at coordinate 671,140 of CAWICD010000002.1, read as the reverse complement.
TCGTGCGCGAGACCGATCTCGGAATCGTAGACCGAGTCGCCGACCTGGCGTTCGAACTCCGCGGACCGGTCCGCGTGGACCTCGTGGTCGTCACGCCGGAGGAATGGCGCACGACGTTCCCCAGCTCGAGTTTCGGCCGAACGGTCCTCGCCGAGGCGCGGCAGATCCATGCAGCGTGACCGCGTAGCTACGGCGCACATGCGGCTTTCGAGTGCCCGTACCGACCTCGAGCTCGCGCAAGAGATCGCCGCACGTTTTCCCTCGCGCTAGTGCTTTCACGCACAGCAAAGCGCGGAACTCGCTCTGAAGGCCGCGCTGATCGCACTCGCGGACGACTATCCCCGGACGCACGTGGGTGATCAGCTCGTTCGCGAACTCGAAGCGCTTGGCGAGAAAGTCGCGCCCGGGGTCGCGCGCGCCGCGGCGCGTCTCGACTTGTTCTACGTCAGCTCGCGGTATCCCGACGCGCTCGGCGGCGCCGATCCGCTCCGCGTACTCGACGAGAGCGACGCCCGGAACGCGGTCGATCAGGCGAAGCGTGTCGTCTCCTTCGCTGCCGACCTGGTCACACGAGTTGCGTCCGAAGAGTCGAAGTAGCATCGCTGCGGTCGAAGAGCTCGCACCGCTTCCTCGTCAACGCCGCCGGCGACGGCAAGTTGGGCCTCTTTCCCTCATCGTCGCCCCCAAGCACGTCGACGGCGGCCTCGCTCGTCTCTCCGTAGCCGGTGCGGCCAATGCCGCCCGATTCGCCGCTGCTACGACGCCCGGGCGATCGGCTTGATCCGCTCCACCGCTTTGCCGAGGGGCCCGTGCAGCGCGTCGTACATATCGACCGTCATCTGCATTCGCATCCACGACTCCGCGCTGAATCCCAGCGCTCGCTCGAAGCGCAGCGCAGAATCCATCGTTACCGGACGCTTACGAATGATTTCCGATAGGCGCGCGTTCGTGACGCCGATGTGCTTGGCGAAAGCGGATTGTGTGATTCCCAACGGCTCGAGGAACTCGCGCAAGAGGATGTGGCCGGGAGGAGTCGGTCGCCGATGGGAAGGGATCGTGAGCGGGCGATTCATCGCCTTCTCCTTGCACCCAGCCGGTCTACGAATCGTAGCCGGCGAGCGAGTAACTCGTGTTCTTGCTGCCGCCGGGATTCTTGACGAGCACGCCTTTGCCGACGAGGCCCGCGATGTCGCGCTGAGCCGTGTCGGCCGACGTCTGGCCGACCGCACTCCATTTCTTCGCGGTCAGCTTGCCTTCAAACTCTTGCATGAACCGGACGAGCACGCGCCTTTGTCGCTCGGATAGTGCGACGCCTTCGTGCAGTCGCCAGAAGGCCTGCACCTTCAGCACGTCGCCGGTTATCGCGCGCGCCGCGTGAATAGCGCGAACGAAGCTCTCGAGAAATTAGATCGCCCAATCCGTGACGCATCCGGTGCGGCCAACGCCGCCCGATTCGCCGCAAGACGCCTGGCTGCTACGACGCCCGCACCACCGCGCCGGCAGCGCGTCCGGGGATTCTCAACCGTTCAGCCTACGGTTGGCGAGAACGTCGCGCCCGAGGTCGCGAGCGTCGCGCGGCTCGCAAGGGGCCAAACACGTACGTCATCCTCGGCTGGGTGCCGAGCGCCTTTATCGACTGGTGATTGCGGGCGCATCAGATACGACGGCCTGCGCGACGCTCAATCCTTTCCAATCGGCCGAGCGTCCACAACGAAACCAGCCGCGATATCAGGGAACGTGCTAATTGCCCTATCGACTGCTCCGAGCAGACCATCGGCGATAACGTTGTATCCACTAACCGAGACAACTCGAAAGGAGGTCTCACGCAGCAACTCACAAAGCGCTAATCGAGTAAATATCTTTAAGTGGCCCTGAGTTGGTCCGCCTTGCCCGAGAAACTTGAATCTCCGACCCAAATTCTTCGATAGAGAGGTCTCTGTGAAAATCGGCTGGATCCCTAGCGCCAAAAGAATGCGATTTGCAGCGTAGGCAAGATTCGGCGTCGTCAGAATCAACTTACCACTCGGCCGTAGCGTCCTATGGATCTCCCGCAAGAGGTTGTCTGTGTCGACTACGTGCTCTATTACCTCGCCGCAAAGAACTACATCGAATTGATCGTCTTGGAACGGAATGCTCTTAGACGCATCGCATGCGATCGCGTCAAACCCAAGACTACGAACAGCCTGAGCTGCGGTCTCCGCAATATCGATTCCGTGAAGGTCAGCATGCGGGATCACACTTGAAAGCAGTTGCAAATTCCGTCCGAGGCCACAGCCGATATCGAGAAGGCTGGTAGTATCAATCGGAATGCAGGTAACAACTTTCCGGAGCCGTTCCTCGCGAAAGCTACTGCTACAAGTTGTTACGTATTTCTCCCAAAACTCGTTTGGCGTATCAGTCATCTTACGTTGCGCAACCCATATCGCTTACTTAAGCGATTTTTTACGACGCCCTTGCTCTTCTAACCAATTTCGTTCAAACCCGGCAGAGTTCCCGCCCAGACGGGTTGCCAAGGAATCGATGTGGCCATTCATTCAAATTGTTCTTTGATGCGCCGCCTACAAAAGTGCTCTTGGAATCGTCCAGATGCCACCTGACCTTTCTTGGTTGCCGTTATTTTGATGGTTGCGCACTGATCGACGCGGGCGGCATCCGCTACCTCGACTTCAGCGCCGGCATCGCGGTCTGTGCGTTCGGACCCGCCCGCCCGGGCATCACCCAGACGATCGCCACCCAAGCCGCGGCGCTAGTACATGTGAGCAACCTGCACTATCACGAACCGGCGGCGGCATGGAGGCTTTTTCGCTCGAAGCCGAAGAGTTCGCCACGCTTGCCGAATCGCGGGAAGGCCTTACGAACTCAGCGTTTCCCGGCTCATCGGCGGAAACGAACCGAGCGCAGCTTTAGTAGACGCGCTATGCGCGTACCGTGCGGCCGGTAGCCTAGATCGAGATCGTTCGGCGGTCCTGTTTGGCGTCGCCGGCGAAGGTGATGTGCCATCCGCCGTTTTCCTCGTGGAAGTGGGCGGTCAGGTGACTTGCCGCGACAAGCCGCACGATTATCTGGCGTGCGAACTCGTCCACTTCCGACGACGGTCCGAAGCCCAGCCGCCTCAGCGTGATCTCATCACCTTCCAACAAATCGGAAGGAAGGCAAAGCTTAGGTTTAGCTGACAGGCGCGTGAGCCAAGACAGAATTGATCCCAGGTCGACTATAGCGTCTACCTTACGGTGTCCTTCCTTTGCGTACCATGCGATCGCGCGTAGAGCCCCTAACGGCCCGTTGACCGTCATGACCTTGACGCCGTGCCCTGCGGATTGCCAAGCCGACACGACCTTTCGAAAACCTGCGTCCCACGTCGGCCGGCTCGACCAAGAGTCGACTACGAAGAGATAAAGCGAACTCTTGACCGGGATCACCGAGTCGCGGCCGATCAGGTCGCTGTAGGGAACGCGGCGCAGCCAGCCATACCGGGCGGCCAGTCGTGCGATCGAGAGCAGCATCGAGAACGAACTGCGCACTAGATCGATCTTAGACCCCTCGGGCGAATCCTCCCAAACGATGGGTGCCTCGATCACACGGAACCCGAAGCGCTTCAGCGTGAATAGCAAGTCGATGTCGAACGCGAAATTCGCCAGCTCGAGATCGGCGAGGACACGATCGATCGCGTCACGTCGAAAGACTTTCGCACCGCATTGCGTGTCCGTGAAGGGAAGGCCCAGAACGATCCGAGCCAACAAGTTAAAGGCGCGACTGGCCACGACACGCTTCAGCGGCTGGCGGCGTCTGATCTGCGCGCCCGCGATCCACCGGGACCCGATGGCGCCAGCGACGCCATTTCTCGCGCAGGCTTGAAGGAGAACGTCGAGCTGACTCGCCGAAGCGGAATCGTCAGCGTCCGCGTAGCCGACGAAGGGTTCAGTACCTGATTTCAAACCGATCCGGACCGCTCCGCCTTTGCCAATCGGGTCCGCGATGTCGATGAGCGCCAGATTCGGGAATTCGCTCTGAAGGGAACGGACGATGTCGGCAGTCTCGTCCTTGCAACCGTTGGCAACTACGACAATTGTTGCACGCTGGGCGAAGTGCCGGCAGAAATCACGTGCTGTCCTGGCAATACGGCCCGCTTCGTTGTAGGCGGGAATGACGATCCGGACGTGCGGCTCGGAACCATCACGTTGTTCCGCGATCTGCGTGACAGGACTCATAGCTCTCCCGTGCGTGCTATCCGACCAGAGGCCAAAAAGCGTTTTCGTTCGGGCTGAGGGATAGCCTCCCGTTCCGAACGGGGCAGACGTGGGTTCAGCTTGGAATCGACCGCCGGTCGACGGCGGGCTGCGCGGCATCCGGTTTCACCCGGTCCGTCGGCCGGTCAGGCGTCGCTCGGTTGCCTCGCCTGCAGCTCGCCGCATATCAACTCGAGCATGCTTTGCGCCGACTGGTCCCACGAGAAAAGCGTGGCTCGCTCGAGCGCGGCTTCCCCGAAGCGGCGCCGGCGTTCCGTATCCTGCAATATCGCGATTAACTCGCCGGTCAAACCAGACAACGACGTCACGACGCCCGTGACGCCGTCAACGACGGCCACCCGCAACCCGGGAGAATCCGTAACGACAGCCGGCGTGCCGCAGGCGTTGGCCTCGATGACCGAGATCCCCCAGCCTTCCATCTCGGACGCGCTCGCGAATACCCACGCCTCGCCGAGCAGCCTCGCCTTCGTTGCCTCCTCGATATAACCGGTAAACTCGACGTGACGTTGCACTCCGAGATCGGAAGCGAGTCGCTCGAGCTCGCCGCGCTGATCGCCCTCGCCTGCGACGATCATTCTCGCATCGGGATACCGCTCGACGATCGCGGGTAATGCTCGGACGAGCGCGTCGATTCGCTTGTAGGCTTTGAGGCGGCCGAGATACAGGATCGTCGGACGCGAGGCCTTCGGTGCCGGCTTCAAATTGGCGTCGACGCCGCTATAGACGATCGGGATCGGACGCGAACTCAACCGGTACGTCTGCATCTCGTCGCGGCTCGTTTCCGAGATCGTGACGAACAGCGAGCCACGATACGCAAAAGGCATGAAGCAGAGCTCAAGCCACACGAAGAGCTTCGACAGCGGAAACGGCAAGTGTTCTTCAAAAACGCGCCGATGAACATGATAGAGCACGCATATCTTCGGTAAACGCGAGAACAGACCACTGAAAAACGGGATGCCGTTTTCGCTATCGATAATGACGTCGAACTTACCTCGCAGCTTACGCAGATAGTAGAGCGGGATCAAGCCATAGACGGTCGCCCGCCCCCCGATGCGCCTTATCTCGATGCCCTCGATCTCGTCGGCAGCGGCCGCACCGCGAAACGCGGCGGTAAGCCACAGCACACGATGACCGTCCCGGACCCAGCGACGTGCCAACTCGAAGAGGTACGTCTCCGCCCCACCTGCCTGCGGATGTCGTGGATCGCGCCAATTTAGTATCAGAATGCGCAAGCGAACCGTCACCGGCTGCTTTCCCCCACTGGCGACCGAGCAGCTTCTACTAACGTTTCCTTGCGATGCACAGAACGCCGTTGCCCGACTTGCCCGCGATACGCTCGTAGGGTGTGCAGATCAGCAGCGACAGGGGAAATACTGCGGCTTGCAAAGGCCTACCCGCCACGAGCATGTTCAGTTCCCAAAACAGCGACGTCAACCACCCAAATGTCGACCTGCACTTTTCGACGTCGAATCCGGCTCGCGTCACACGCGCTCTCAAGTCGTCCGCCTCGAAGCCTTCCCGCACGTGATCGTGGTGCGCCCAATCCGTAAACGCGCGGAAATGTCGCTTCTGCCGAACGCAAGGAACGTGCACGATTAGGCGCCCGCCCGGCTTGAGCATTTCATGGCTGCGAGCGAGGAACGCGGTGACGTCGGCGTCGGTGAGGTGTTCGAGCACGTCGATACACACACCGTGGTCGAAGGCTCGATTCATCTGGGCGGGAGCTTCTTGTACGGTCATTTGGCAGATTTCCGCGGAAGAGTGGGTCTTCCGTGCGATTCCGACGCTCAGCGCATCGATCTCAACTCCGACAAGCCTCGTGAAGCGCTTGCGGCGGGCCACGGCCCCCAGGAGCATCCCCGAGCCACAACCGAGATCGATGAGCGCGCCTACGTCCTTCGGCAACTCCCTCAGAGCGTGCTGTATCCGAACATGCACACCAAGCTCCGGAACCCCCACAAGGCGAACGAACATCTGCGCGGCCCGCAGTTGCCAACCCGTAAACTGAGAGCGCACGGACAGTTCTTCAGCGGCCCGATCAAGAAGATAGGCAGGGTACGCAGCGAGTTCGGACCCAATCATGAAACCGGCTCCAGCGTTGCGACGGCAAGGCTCCGGTAGCGAACGAATAGCCAACACCTCCAGCTCATACGCCGTCCCTTCGATGAGGCTGCTCGCGGAGCCCCCCGCCCGCCTCACATCAAGCGACTAGCTTTCTTCTGTGGCGCGGCGAAGGCAAGCGTTCCACAGGTCCTCTGCAACCTCTCCCCACGAACGGAACGAATAGCGTGCAATATCAGCCGAGAGCCGGTCGTACAGCTGACGTTCGTGCAACAGAGCACGCATCGCTTCTGCAAAGTCCCCCGCCTCCCCACTGCTCACGACTAGCCGTCCGTAGGGATATGCGAATCTGAACGCGGGCAGGTCAAATGTGACGCAGGGCAATCCCTCGCGCATCGCCTCACCGATTGCGAGGCAGTAGCCTTCCTCCTTACTAGCGATGGCAAAGAACGTCGACCGCCTCAGCATGCTCTGCACCTCCGCATCCGAGAGCCCTTCGAATATCTGTGCTTCGGCCGACGACAAGCCGTGACGCTGAATACAGTCGTCGAGGTCCAGACCGCTGTCGCGGCTGCCTACCAGAGCCAGCCTCTTGCCCGGCATTTCCTTGCAAACACGGCTCCACGCTTCGAGAAGCAAAGGCACACCCTTCGCCGTAGAAAGGCGCCCAACGTAGATACAATCAAACGCAGCGCGACACTCGCCCATCGCCGCAGCGGGCGGAACGCGTGCCGGAACACCCATTCCACTCAAGACGATACTTGGGGCCTTGAACCCGAGCCTCACGAGATCGCCAATCAAAGTATCATTATCGACGACGATTGCGCCTTTCGTGCGCCTAACGAGCATCAGGACGAAGCGCTGCTCGAGCCAGGCAGCAACATTCTGAGGCGTCCAACCCCGGTCATTCGGTCCGGGGATCAAGTGGAACACGGGCACGATCAAGAACCGCAGCCGGCCGACTCTCTGCATGAGCGCCAACGGTAGGACGTCATAGTAGTACGCCGACGCCGAGTACCCCCACGTCGCCCGCCCCATGCGAGCCACTAGCATCAACTGACGAAGGAACCTGCCGACATACTCCAGGCGCCAAGGACCGACTTCTCGCGACTTCTTCTCAAAAGGCAACATCGTAAGGCCGTACCCAAGCCTCCCGGCAACCTCAGCCCCAAAGGCGCTCGTGGACACGATAATTTCGGTTCCATGCACATCGCGCCAATTTCGCCACACCTCGAGAGAATGCCGATCTCCACCGCTGATCGCCAATCGGCTCGAAGTTCCACCGTACGTGCAAAACACACTCACGCGGGAAGCGGCCGAAGTCACTTTGCCGCCTTGCCCGCCCGTCCGGAGCTCCCGAGTTCCTCGAACGCCGCCGCGATGAAGCCGGCCAAGCCGGCTGAATACGTCAGCAGCTTATAGACTATGATCAACGAGGCCGCACGCGCCCCCCCCAGCCTTGCCTGGCTCGCCTTTATCAGGCCAGGCCGTACCGGGTTCACATGTTCGATGAAGTAGCTCCGGTTGGCGCGGAAGAGACCGTAATATCCCTTCCCGTACTTAAAATATTTCTTTGCCGTATCGCGCGCTCCGGGCTTGCCCTCATGGTGAAGGATCGGTTCCTTCGTAATTTCGGGTGCCTGCCGCTCGTAGATCTTTCGAGCCAACCACCAGTCCTCGGGTCCCGTCACTCGCAGATCGTAGCCGCCCGCCGAGAGGAATTCCGAAACCTTGAATACGCGGGCCGCGCAAATCGACAAATCATCGGTGTACCGGCCGCGTTCTGCCTTTCGAGCTTCCGCGATCCAGCCATCTCCGACGGACATCTCCGGCATTACGATGCTCAGCGGGCGCCGCTCGGAAATGAGCCTCTGGACCTCGGCGAGCAAACCCTTCGACAGTTCCATGTCGGCATCGAGCACCATGACGTACTCTGTGGAGCAGTTCGTCACACCAAGGTTTCGCTGAGCGCTCCTTTCGGGCCCGGCGACGATCAGTTGGGCTCCAAGCTCCGCGACGATTCTTTGCGTCGCGTCGCTCGAGTGATTGTCGACGACGATGACTCGGCTCATATCGAAGTCCGAGGAAGCTATCGATCGCAGAAGCCGGCCGATATTGGCCTCTTCATTGCGGGTCGTGATGACGATCGAGAACGAACTATCCATTCACTGCTTTCTTTTCCTCAATAATTTCACGCGATGAAGTCAGAGCAAATATCAGTAGGAGAGCGACGGCCGCAGCAGGCCACGAGCAAGCCTGCACGAAGAGAGCGATCTTGGCCGGGCCGGCAAGAACGTAGTCGATCGTGAAGCTGTGCCGCCCAGAGCCAACCGTAAAGCCGTTTTCGGTTAAGTTCACCACAGCGGAGGCGACGCTATCCTTATCGTCGAGCGTCAATCTCCAGCGCGGATTGAACGCGTCGCTGAAGATTAGCAGGCACTTGTCGCGGCAGACATACTCGCCCGAAATCCTGTCGGCCTCCGTCCGGGTAAATGATAGCACCTCGCCACGCGTCTGCCCTCGAGCATTACCGACGACGGCCATGACAGCAGGATCGATCGGGGGAACCACTTTCGTCTTCCACCGATACGCGAGGACAGGGTTAAGGATCAACGAGCCGGAACGTTTCCTGACGAACAGCGAGTGGTCTCCAGCCTGCAGGATGCCGAGCGATTGCCATAGATCCCGGGAGGCGGTTTCAGACGCACACCTAAGTGCCGTCCGCCTACGCCCGTCCACGACGATCTTCGCAGGGCCTTGCCCGATGCAACTCCAGTAGAGCCGCCGCATCCCGTCGAGGTGAAACCGCATCGTGTACGGGCGGCTCGACAGACTGAAGATGCTCTGCCAGTGCAGCGCCGTAGAGCGGTTCAGAAAATAGAACTTCTGCGCGCTGACCCACGCAACGAAGGGATTGAACGAGTCGTGGTCGGGAACGGGAAGGAACGCTGCAGGCTGGAGGTGGGCAGCGCTGCTGCATCCTGACCCGTCGGCGAAAGCCGCCTCGTAGACCGCCGAGCGGTCGCACGTCATCACTCCCTGAGCGACGCTTACCAGGGGAACGTAATACGAATTTTCGTACAGATCAAAATCCTGATTCGACCCGATCCTTCGAACGAACGTCCGGGCCTTGCCCACGCCCGACAAGTCAGACCCCGCCGACCAAGTGCGCGAGAAAAGATCCGGAAACCAAAACTTCGGCAAGTACGACTGGATGTCGTGTCGTGACACCAGGTATTTCACGCCGATCAAACCATACACACGCGCCGCTTCGCGATAATCCTCCCGGCCCAGCGCCCCCAAGGCCACCGCTCCCACGGTATTCGGCTCGTACTCAAAAATTACCGGATGGCCACGGAACTCCGTCTGCCACACGTCCGTTCCGGCGAACACGTGATAGTATGTGTCGATCGTTTTCGTACTGTGCAGCGGTGCCGCTGCCGGCAGGAACGCGATTCTGGCCGACGGACTCCTCGAAACAAGATCGCCCAGCTCCTCGTAAGATGCCGGGACGGTCCAAAGGTAAATGTCCTTTGCGAACAAGCCGCTCGCAAAAGGCGCTATCGCTGCAAGAGCCACGAAAACCAGGCCGCAGCCGAGAAGGATCCTAACCGCGAACATTCCTCTTTGCTTGGATCGCTCCAAGATCCAATCCGCTAATAGCCCAAGGCAAAGCGCCAGGCCGAAGAGCGCTATAGCGGTGCAGTTATACAGTTCACGTACGAGGCTGGCCGCTGCGACGTGCTGAAACACCCACGCTTTGAGCTGGCCGCCGGGCCCGATGGTGCCGCTCGCCAGAAACACTCCAGCCAGAAAGACTGAAGGCCATCGCAGCGAGCGGGAGATCAGCAACGTAGCGATGACGCACAGGAGGCCCACTAGGCCGGCGATGTACCAAGGCGCATCTGAGATTGAGGGCTTTAAGCTCCAGCGAGCGTAATCGACGAGGTAACCATAACCCAGGACACTGAATTGCGGCCCCACGCTCATGTCCCGGAACCATTCAAGAGTGCTCGGGGCGGGAAGTGCGACCCCTGTCCGATCAGCGAAGAGAAGGTTGCCGATCGAGAAGATCTGCGTCGCGAGTCCGATCGAAAGTGCCCCGAAGGCGAACAGCGTCAAGCGAAGCGGCTTCCGCGAAGTGAGGCACATCAGGAGCAGCAATACCGCGTCGAAAGCGAAGAACTGTATCTGCACCGCGCTGAAGCCGACCACCAGGCCCCCCAGCACCGCGTTGAACGCGAGGCTCGTACGGCCCGGGCGCTTCTCCGATTCTACCGCGAGAAGAGCGAGGATGGGCAGCAGGCCGTACGCGACGAGCGCCAGATAATGACCTGCGACGAATTTGTTGACGAAGTAGGGAGACGAGGCGTACACGACCGCAGCGATGAGGGCGCTGACGCGGCCGACCTTACGGATCTCTTGCGCGCGGACGAGAGCATAGACGCCGAGGAAGGCCGCGAAAAAACTCGCGGCGACGACCACGTCGAGGACCCCTTTCGTCGTCAGCGCGTATCCAAGCCCCGACATGAGCCACGCAAGCGGATAAAGTGTCGGGTAGACGCTCGGTGCACCGACGCCGCCGAGCGACCACGGCGAGTAAATGGAAGCGAAGAAACTCCGTAGTTCGATTGCATCTGCCGGCCACGACCAGTCGTGCCGGAGGATCGGGACGCCCTTCCCCAGGAGCAACCAGTGAAAGCCGCACGTAAAGACAACTGCCGCCGTAATTATCGGGAGTAGCGCTTCTTGGGTGCGGGGCCATTCACGTTCGGCTTCTTGCAGCGAAGCCTTCGGCCGAAAACGGCTTTGCAGAGGAAGCGACGCGAGGAGCGCGCAAAGCAGGACGTCGACGATGACGTTCGTCGCAGTGTGGGTGACGGACTCAACCCATATATCGATGAGCGTAGACCAGTTCGCTTCGACTTCCGAGACGGGCCTCTTCGGCGGAGCCGTTCGAGTAATGGGCACCGGTTGCGACACTACGCGCGGCGGCTCGCACGATTCACCTCTTCCCCGCGCCGAATACGCATCGTGCGGACGCCAGCCCGAGCCGAGATCGCTCGGAGCCATCGCTCCTGCGTGCTTGAATGTGTAGTATTTGCTGTCCGGCCCCACGTAGACGGTCCAACCCGTTTTCGGATCACGGCCGTAATAGACCCGAGAAGCCCCGCTAGGATCGCGAGTACCTAACCAGTGGTAGCCGACCGGCCGGTGGAAATAGTCAAAACAGGTAGAACCGAGATCGCGTTGAGCGCAGCCGGCCGCTACCAGCAGCGGCAGCAACAAAACATACAACCGTATTCGACCGCGGATGAACATCACGCTGGAAACCGCGCGCCGTGCCGCCGGCGCAAGAGAAGTCTCACGACCTGCATCAACCCGGCGCGAAGTGCGAAACCGAGCTCTGGAGGGATGCGCCGAGACACACCCCGTCCTTACCCCTCTGCAAGGCCAAGCCCTGGTCGCTCGAGCCCAATCTACGGGCCAGGCACGCTCTCCCAGCACGGCGCGTCATGCGCGGTTGCCGCTGCCAGCCGGAGTTCTTTCGATGCTACGCTCCCCTAACTGCCGGCGACGCCTCTCGGAACGCTTCGATCGTACGCAGGAGCCCTTCGTGAAGAGGCACTTTTGGACTCCAGCCGAGCAAACGCAACGCCTTCGTGATGTCGGGGCGACGCCTGCTGGGGTCGTCCGTCGGCATCGGTCCCTCCTCGACGAGCAGTTCAACGCCCACCAGGCGCGACACGGTCTCAGCGAACTCTCGTATCGTGAACTCATCGGGGTTCCCCAGGTTTACGACCTCGCCGCGCGCAGCTTCCGTCTCGGCACATGCGATGATCCCGCGGACTAAATCCGACACGTAGCAGAACGAGCGCGTTTGAGTGCCTCCGCCGTAGATTGTCAAGGGCAAACCGGCCAGAGCCTGGGATATGAAGTTAGCAACCACTCGGCCATCGTCCCGGCGCATCCGAGGACCATACGTATTGAAGATTCGGATGATCCGCGCGTCCGCATTCCGCGTGCGAACGTTCGCAGAGACGAGCGCCTCGCCGAACCGCTTCGACTCGTCGTAGCAGGAGCGCGGCCCGACCGGATTGACGTTGCCCCAGTACGTCTCGGTCTGCGGGTGCTCCAGTGGATCCCCATAGGTCTCCGAGGTCGACGCAAAAAGAAATCGCGCGTGCCAGCGCTGCGCTGCCTCAAGCGCCGCCTCCGTCCCTCGACTGTTCACGGCAAGCGTTTCCAAAGGCAGCCTCGCGTAGTCGACAGGGCTAGCCGGCGAAGCGAGGTGCAGCACCCGGTCTGGCTTGGCTCCGACCTCGCCCACGAAGCGGTCGACCAGCGGCCACTCCCTAGAAACGTCGGCGCGAACGAAAGCAAATCTCTCGCTGCTTCGCGCCGACGCCAGGTTGGCTTCAGACCCCGTCAGGAAGTTGTCGACGCCGATAACCCGAGCCCCGGCTAAGAGATAGGCGTCGACCAGATGAGACCCGATGAAGCCTGCGGCGCCGGTGACGAGGACGATCAAGATTCCACCGGCGATGCGTCCGAACGGGCGAGAGCCGTGGCGCGGCCGATGCTCATGTAGTCGAACCCGAACCGCACCGCTTCGCGAGGATCAAGCACGTTGCGACCGTCGAAAATGAGCTTTCCGCGCATATGACCTTTGACGACTTGCAAGTCGAGCTGTTTGTACTCGTTCCAATCCGTTGCGACAACCAGCGCGTCGGCACCGCTCGCAGCCGCGTGCACGCTTGCAGCGAAATCTACGCGATCCTTAAGCCTCCGGCGGGCCGTCTTGACCGCGATCGGGTCGTGAGCGCTTACGACCGCGCCCTTTTCAAGCAAACCCTCTATCAAAGCGATCGCGGGCGATTCGCGGACATCGTCGGTCTGCGGCTTGAAGGCCAAGCCGAGAACCGCAACCCGCATGCCTCGCAGACCGCCAAGGTGCTTCTCGATCCGCTCGACCGAGCGCTCGATCTGACCGCGGTTGATTTCGAGCGTCGCTTCCAGCAGAGAGGGCATGACGCCAACGCCCGCCGCGACGTGTGAGAGGGCGGCTAAGTCCTTGGGAAAGCACGACCCGCCGAACCCGATCCCGACTCCAAAGAATGCGGTGCCGATACGATGATCCGCTCCCGCGCCGCGCATGACTTGCCCCACGTCGGCTCCGACGCGTTCGCAAATGAGCGCGATCTGATTTGCGAAGGAGATTTTCATGGCGAGAAATGCGTTGGCCGTATACTTGATCATCTCGGCCGTGCGAACGTCCGTCTCGATGATCTTCGCATCGAGCGGAGCGTAGAGGTGGCGCATCGCCGTGGTCGCCTCCACATCTTCGACTCCCAGCACGATGCGGTCGGGATGCATGAAATCATTAATCGCCGAGCCTTCGCGCAAGAACTCGGGGTTCGAGACGACGCTCACTCGATGTGCGTTGGTCTTTCGTTCTCGGACGATTGCGGCGACGAGATCGCCGGTTTCAACGGGAACGGTCGACTTGTTGACGACGACGGTGTCGCGTCCCAAATGTTCCGCTATCGTGATGGACGCCTGACGGATAAAGCTCAAATCGGCGCTGCCGTCAGCAGTCTGCGGCGTCCCGACGGCGAGAAAGATGACGGCAGCACGCGGTATTGCCAAGGCGGGATCTGTCTCGAAGGTGAGGCGCCCAGCTGAGGCGTTGCGACGTACCAGTTCTTCCAAACCGGGCTCGAAGAAGGGCGTTTTACCCGACCGCAGCAACTCGATTCGGCCGGCATCGACGTCGAGGCAGACGACCTGATTTCCCAACTCGGCGAAGCAGGCCCCCGTGACGAGGCCGACATACCCCGTGCCGATTACCGCAATGTCGGTGGACAAGGCTAGGCATCTCCCTTTCGCGTGGCGGCATCGTGGCCGGCAAAGTTAACTATGCGCATCTCGGGCGCCACCGAGCGAGCATAGCCTGCCAATTTCACTGAGAGCGCCTTTTCTCTATGGCCTCGCGCAGATATGTTTCCAGCGACGCCTCAGCGACACGGTCCTGACGCATCGAATCACGGTGGCGCACGGTAACGGTAACGTCTTCAAGCGTCTGGTAATCGACCATGATGCAGAACGGGGTTCCGATTTCGTCCTGCCTCCGATAGAGTTGGCCGACGTTTCCCTCGTCGTACTGCGTTCGAAAGTGCGGTCGCAGGCCCGACTCGATCGCGCGAGCACGCTCCACGAGCGCCGGTTTATTGCGTGCCAGCGGAAACACACCGACCTGGAACGGCGCGATCTTGGGATGGAACCGCAAAACGGTTCGTTTCGACTCCTTGCCCGTCTCTGCATCGGTAATGGTCTCAACTTCGTACGCGTCAACCAGCATCGTCAGCGCCGTACGATCCATGCCCGCCGAACTTTCGATGAGAATGGGCGTGTACTTGGCTTTCGTGGTTTCGTCGAAGTACGACAGGTCTTTGCCGGAGAGCTTCATGTGCGCGTCGAGATCGTACGTTCCGCGGTGCGCGATCGATTCGAGTTCGCCCCAGCCCCAGGGAAATAGATACTCGACGTCGGTTCCAGCCTTCGCGTAGTGGGGCCGCTCGTCGGGCTTGAGTTCGTAGAAGCGCAGCCGTTCCGGCCTCACGCCGTAGTCGGAGTACCAGTTCTTACGGGCGGAAACCCACTCGTCGTACGCCGTCATATCGTGACCGTCGTCAGGAACGAAATACTCGAGTTCGGCTTGCTCGAACTCGCGAATGCGAAACGTGAAATTTCCGGGCGTGATCTCGTTTCGAAACGACTTGCCGATCTGCGCTATTCCGAATGGGGGGCGCTTCCGAGCCGTCTGGTAGATGTTCTTGAAGTTCACGAACATGCCCTGAGCCGTCTCCGGGCGCAGATAAGCGAACGACGCCGAGTCTTCCATCGGGCCAATCTGCGTCTTCATCATCAGATTGAAATTACGCGGCTCGGTCAACGTGCCTGACATTCCGCAATCGGGACACTTTTCGAGCGTGGCCAAGTGGTCGGCGCGAAAGCGATGCTTGCAATTTCGGCAGTCGACGAGCTTATCGTGGAAGGCCGCGACGTGACCGGAGGCAACCCAGACGTCCGGATGCATGATAATCGATGAATCGAACGCAACGACGTCGTCGCGAAGCTCGACGATCTCACGCCACCACGCGTCCTTGACGTTGCGCTTGAGCAGGGCGCCAAGCGGCCCATAATCGAAGAACCCGCCGATTCCGCCATAAATCTCACTTGATTGAAAAATGAAGCCGCGGCGTTTGGCGAGCGCGGCAATTTCCTCCATCGTTACCCGGGCGGATTGTTCCGTCGTCATCGTCCTTCCAGCTTGGCTTTCGGCGGTTGCTGCGCCTTCCGGGCCGACCTGACCTATGTCGCTCTTTGGCAGGCTCGGGCGAACCCCGGACCCTTCGGCCGCTTAGCCCCGCGGTGGGAGGCCAAAGCAGTAAACCTTTCCCGACAGGTCGGCGTAGACGACCCTCGTGTCGGTCAACGCGGGGGAGCCGTAGACCGACGCGCTTGAGGCGCTCAGTGCTTGCGACGACCAGACTCGCGCGCCGGTCTTGAGGTCGATTGCCAGCAGGGAGCTGTCGGCCACGACGAACCCGAGATCGTTCGATATCGCAGCATAACCGGCTATCGGAAAGCTCGTCGGCATCTGCCAGAGCAAGTTACCCGAGAGGTCGAACGCATCGATCCCGCCTCCGTATCCGCCGAGAACCGAAGGCTGAAAGGTCCTGGGGTCGTGCGCGAAGCCGATGCTCACGAGGATTCGATTTCCGTCGGTCGACGCGGTTCCGTAGCTCCCAAATCCATCGGCGTCGGTGAGTTTTCGCACCCAAAGGCGACGGCCGCTCGCCAGATCTACGGCATAGAAGTTGCCGTTCTTGTTCGGAACGAAACCGCTCGTGCCGAGGATGAGCACGCCGCCGCCGGTGTCGTCATCGGAGAACGGATCTGAAAAGTTAAGATGCCAAGCGACCGTGCCGTCCGGTCTCAACGCCACGAGACCGTTGGCGTAGCTTGAATCGCCGTTCTGACAAATGTTGCCGGTTCCGGCGAAGACGAGATGACCGTCAGTGCTCAGCGGCGCCCACACGGCCCCGCCCGTGCCCGGAATACGAGAGACGCTCCATTTCCAGGCCGGCGTGCCGTCTTGCTCGTTCAGCGCGATTACGCCGCCCTGGTCACAGAGCGGCGGATCTCCTCCAGCGAGTCCTTCGACGACTTGGCCGTTAACGAATGCGGGTTCGCTGCGTACGGGATTGATCATCGCACTCGCGACCCACTTCACGGCACCCGTCGACGCGTCGAGCGCGTAGAACGACGAGGTGGCTTTCGGGTTGCTGGTCTGCGCGTCGGTCGGGCGTGTCGCGATGAAGAGCGTATTGCCGTGCAGTGCCGGCGTCATCCTTACGAAATCGCCCACGGCGAACGTCCAGCGAAGCTTTCCGCTGTGGAGGTCCAGCGCCCGCACGACGCCGTCGGTCCCGCCGACGTACACCAAGTCGGTTCCGATGATCGGGCTGGCCGAGATACTCGTGCGGGCGGCGTACGTCCAGAAGAGCTTCAGTGCCGCAACATTCTCCGTAGAGATCCGTGAAAGCGGCTGCAACGCAGTCCGTTGCTGATCGTGTGCGAAAGTCGGCCACCAACCGTCGGGCGAGATCGAGGGTGCGACGACGGGCGGCGTCGCCGGCACGACAGGTGCATTGGTAGCTTGTGCGTTCGCTGCCGAACCGGGTCCCGGACTCGGCGGCCCCGTGACGGTTACGGCGCGAGGAGCGGACGAGACCGCGCCGGGCACTTGCGTGGAGAGGGCTTGTGCTACCGAGGAGTCTGAGAGCGCAGCTACGGCCGCGAAGATCACACCGAGCAACGTGGCGGGGAGAACATTGGGCAATTTTTAGTCTGACCTTATGAGAACGGCCCATGACGCGTCGCAGCATCACGCAGAAATCTTTCCACCGTTATGCGCGATGCCGCACTCGACTCCTCGTCTCCATGCTCCCGTAGAGGCCGAACGCGCGAGCGCCGGCGGATGCCACTGCATTTCAAACGCTGCGAGCGCCGGCGAACCGTGGAGCGGCAAACCAGGCTGCACCGCAGCCGATGAAGACCACAGTTGGGCGCCGACGAAGGCAATGTCGTTCAGGATTGCCGCATTTCCCTGGATGGGATAGCTCGTCTGTGCTCCCAAAAGGTGTTGCCGTGGATGTCGAAGGCGTCTATCCCGCCGCGCGTCGCATCCGTCGCGCCGGGGGCAGGCCAAGAGCGCTCAGCGCAGATCGCCATCTACGGGTTTTCCGGTGTAGCGCCGTCCGCGCCATTCCACGCCTCGCCCGCTGAGGACGCGAAACGTCGAGTTGAGCGCGATCGCCGCCAAGAAGGCGGTGCCGATCGGCTGGTACAGTCCGAGATAGCGGGGCAGCTTCGTGCGCCCGATCGCCCAGGACGCCGCGGCGACGGCCGCCAGCGAACAGGCCGCAGCCTCTGCGGCTTCGGCATAGCGTCGGCGTGCCAGCGCGCGCGCGGCCAGCGCGGGCGGCAGCGCGGAGACCGTCAGCATGTAGAACGCGCCGCCGAACAGGTTCCCGAGATTGCCGTCGGCACCCACGAAGACGTTCTTCGTGAAGCCCTGCCAGATTTCGCCGGCGGAGTGGTACATGCGGACGCGCGCGAGCTCCTCGCCGCCGGCGAGGATGAACCGGTACCGGCCGTCGGCTTTGATCCTTCGCGCGAACGCGAGGTCCTCGGCGATCTCGCCTTTGAGCGCCGCATGCCCCCCGAGCGCGTCGAGCGCTTCGCGCGAAACGAGCAGGTACTGCCCGTTCGCCAGCGCGTGCTTCGTATCTGCGGGGTCGTTGATTTGCGCGAGCGACCCGCATGCGAAGAGCACCATGCCCAGGATCGACGGCAGCAGCGCGCGTTCCCAGAACGTACCGAGCTCCTGATACGTCGCAACCGAGAGCGCGTCCGCGCCCACGAGGCGCGCGAACCAGAGCGCCGAAACGGCGCCGCGCGGGGCGTGAGCGGTGTCGGCGTCGGTGAAGAGGATCCACTCCCCGCGCGCCACGGCGGCGCCTTGGTGCAGGGCCCACGGCTTGCCGACCCAGCCTTCCGGAAGCGGCTCGCCCCGAACCACGCGCAGCCGTGAAGATTCGCCGGCGAGGCGCTCGAGGATCGCCGGCGTGGCATCCTCCGAGCGGTCGTCGACGACGATCACCTCGAAGTCGATGTCCGCTTGAGCGAGCAGCGAGCGCACGCAACGTTCGATCGAGCGCTCCTCGTTACGCGCCGGCACGACGATCGAGAGAAACGGCAACGGCCCGGGCGACGCCTCGAGCAGCGGCACGTCGATCCACGACGAGGCATACGAGGCGACGCGCAACGTATACGACAGCGCCGCGGCCGCGCAGACGTGCGTGAGCAGCGCGGCACTATCGCTTCTTAAGGCGGACTTCGCCTGGGGGTGATACGCTCTCACCCGCGTCACGCACACCGAACGAAGGAGAGCATCAAGCATGGGTTGGTTGGCTAGACTCTTTCCTCATCACGACGCGGCCCCGGCGGCCGCCGCTCCCGCCGCCGACGCGAACGCCGCGCCGGCCGCCACCGCGACCGAGATCCCGGCCGAGCGCCGGGGCCTGAGCGGCGAATACGACCAGAGCGGCTTGGCGAAGCGCGTCGCCGCAGCCTTCGACGCCGCCGGCGTCGAGGACGCTCCCCACCTCTACGTCGCGCAAACCGGCGCGACCGTCGTCTTCGAAGGTCACGTGAAGACCCAAGAGATCCTCGATCACCTGGCGGAGATCGCGAAGGGCGTCGACGGCGCGCAGAGCGTCGAAATCGACAAGGTCACGATCGAATAAGGATTCCCCCGGCGACTACGCGGTAGCCGCGCGCGGCTGCGTCGCAGCACGCAGTTGCCCGCAGGCTGCCGCGATGTCGCGGCCCATCGGGACGCGCACCGTCGTCGGCACGCCCTCGGCCTCGAGCACCTTCTGGAAGGCGCGGATGCGCAGTTCCGGCGTCCCTTGCAGCGCCGTATCCGGCGTGGCGTTGTACGGGATGAGGTTGACGTGGTACAGGTGCCCGCGCATCAGCCGGGCGAGCGCTCGCGCGGAGCCGGGGTCGTCGTTGACGCCGTCGAGCATGACGTACTCGAAGAAGATCTTGCGGTTCGTCTTCTCCGCGTAGCGCGCGCAGGCGGCCATCAGCTCCGCGACGGGATAGCGCTGGTTGACCGGCATGATCTTCGAGCGCTGCTCGTCGGTCGGCGCGTGCAGCGAGATCGCGAGGTTGACCTGCGTGCCCTCGTCCGCGAAGCGGTCGATCTGCGGCACGAGCCCGACCGTCGAGATCGTGATGTGCCGGTGGCCCAGGCCGAAGCCGTGCGGATCGTTGAGCAGCCGCACCGCGCCCATCACCGCCTCGTAGTTGTGGAACGGCTCGCCCATTCCCATGAAGACGATGTTGGTGATCTTCTTGTTCCGCTTCCGCAAGTCGCGTGCGAAGTAGCGCGCCTGATCGAAGATCTCCGTCGCCTCGAGGTTGCGGGTGAAGCCGGCCTGGCCCGTCGAGCAGAAGGCGCACTTGAAGGCGCAGCCCGCCTGACTCGAGATGCAGACCGTCGTGCGGTCGCCCCAGTGCTCCATCAGCACCGCCTCGACCTCGCTCCCGTCGTGCAGCGCGAAGAGCGCCTTCGTCGTCTGCCCGTCCGCCGAGCGCTGCACCACCTTCGGCACGACGCCCTCGAGAGGGAAGCGCTCCCGTTCGAGCGAGTCGCGCAGGGCGACCGGCAGCACCGTCACCGCCGCCAAGTCGTCGACCAGTTCTTTCGTGGCGGCCCGGTAGAGCTGGGCGCAGCGGTAGGGCTTCAGCTCGTGCGCCCGCACGAACTCGGCCACCCCGGCAAATCCGGCCCGCCTCGCCTTCTCCCCGATCCACAAATCCGCAACCGCGTTCGTCACGGCGCCTAGTATACACCACCGGCGACCGTCGCCAGGCCACCCCGGCGTAATCAAACGATGGCGGCAGGAATCGTCCATAGGAATCATCCATATTGATGATATGGCAAAAATTTCCATGCTCATTCCCGACGAGGCGCTCGCGGAGATCGATGCGTCGGCAGGCGGGAACCGGACGGCGTTCATGCTGGCAGCCTCTCTGGAGCGCGCCCGCCGGGAACGCCGCCGCCGCGAGGATGAAGAGATCGCCGAGCTTTGCGCAGCCAACGAGGCTGCCGACGCGGCCGTGGACGCCGAGTGGAGCGGCACGTCAGGCGATGGCCTTGGGTGACGCCCGCCGCGGTGAAGTCTGGCGAGTCGCTTTGGATCCGACGGTGGGATCGGAAATCCGCAAGGCGCGCCCCTGCCTGGTCGTGCAGCGCGATGCCGCGAACCTGACGTCGCCGACGACCATCGTCTGCCCGATCTCGGACGCTGCGGGCCGTAAGACCGGCCTCACGAACGTGCCCATTCCTTCGCGCGAGGGCGGCCTCACGAAAAATAGCGTCGTGCTCTGCAATCAGATCCGTACCGTCGACAACCGCCGCCTCCAAAAACGCCTCGGCTCGATCTCAGCCAAGTCTCTCGCATCGGTCGAAGCGGGTCTGCGCGCTATTCTGGATTTGTAGCCGCGAACAGGTCGGGTTGGACGACCTTCGGGGGCGGAGGTCCGGCGGCGGCGAGGGTGTCGAGCTTGGCGCGCACGGCCTTGAGGTCGTCCCACACGAGGCGCTTGACGGCGGTCAGCTCGCCGCCGGTCTGGCGCAGGATGTAGGCCGGGTGGAAGCTCGCGACCAGCGGGATGCCGTGCGGGCCGGAGAACCACTGGCCGCGCTGCTTGGTGATCGAGAAGGTCGGGCCGAGGAACGACTTGGCCGAGGGCGCGCCCAGGCAGAGGATGACCCGCGGCAGGATGATGTCGATCTGCTCGTCGAGATACGGCCGGCAGTTGGCCAGCTCGGCCGGGTCGGGCGCGCGGTTGCGCAGCCGGTTCCCGTCGTCGAAGGTCGGGCGGCATTTCACCGTATTGCAGATGAAGACGCTCTCGCGCGGCAGACCGATCGCGAGCAGCATCCGGTCGAGCAGCTCGCCGGCGCGGCCCACGAAGGGGCGGCCGAGCCGGTCTTCCGTCTCGCCGGGGCCCTCGCCGATCACCATCAGCTCGGTGCACGGATCGCCTTCGCCGTAGACGCTGTGCGTGCGCGTCGAGCCGATCGGGCACTTGCGGCAGCGTTCGACCGCCGCGGCCGCGTTGCGCAGGAGCTGCTCGCGCGCCGTCCGCTCCGCGATCGTCACCGGAGGGTGTGAGGCTCCGGCTCGAGCAGCACCGCCTCGCCGAAGGCGAAGACGCGGGTCGAACCGTCGAGCTCCTCGCGCGCCTCGAACTGCAGCCCGACGACCCCGTTCGCACCGAGCCGCGAAGCGCTGGCGAGCAGCGCGCTCAGGCAGTCGCTGCGCGCGCGCTCCGCGTCGGTGAGGAAATCGAGCGGGGCGATCCCGATGAACGCGCCGATCGAACGGAACGTCGAGCGCAGCAGACTGCGCGGACATATCGCCTCCCCGCTCGCCAGACCGAACGACTTGACGATCCGAAACCCGTCTAGCCGCTCGAAGGTCACGACCGCTTCGGGGGCGATCATCGCGAGCCCAGCGTGCGCCGCGCAGCCGACGCGCCCAGCGCGAGCGCTCCGGCGTAGAGAGCGTAGCGGCCGACGAGCGCCGCGACCAGCGCGCCGTACCACAAGCGCCCGTGATGCTTCACCCAATACTTGCGGCGCGAGCTCTGCTTGCGGCGCTCGACGCTGTACTGGCCGCGCGCGCTGCCCATCCCCTCGTGCACCGCCTGACTCGAGGGCACGTACCACGTCTCCCAGCCCGCATCGGCTGCCCGCTTGGCAAAATCGACCTCTTCGTGATAGAGAAAGAACTGCTCGTCGAAGACGCCGATCTCGTCGAACACCTTGCGCCGGATGGCGAGCGCCGCACCGATCGCGAGGTCGACCCGCCGCTCGCCCACGTAGTTCCAAGCGCGCAGCTCCGCACCGTTGGCGAAGCGGCGCAGCAGCGGCCACTCGCCCCAAGCGCTCGAGCGCAGATAGGCGCCCAGCCACGTGTCGAACTCGCCGCACGACTCCTGGATCGACCCGTCCTGGTTGTAGATACGCGAGCCTGCGAGCCCGCAGCGGGGATGCTCGTCCAGAAAGCGCACGATCTCGGCCAGGGCGCGGTCCTTCAGCTCGGCATCCGGATTGAGCAGGAAGACGTAGGGCGAGCTCGTGACCGCGAACGCCCGGTTGCAGCCCGCGGCGAAGCCGAGGTTCTCGCCGTTCTCGACGATCGTGACGCGCTCGCCGTAGCGCTCCCGGATGAATTCCCGGCTGCCGTCGCTCGAGCCGTTGTCGGAGACGACGACGCGCGCGAACCCAGGGTCGTCGCGCACCTCCGAGAGCGCGAAGACCGAGTCGAGCGCCGTCGCGATCTTCTCCTTGTCGTTCCAGCACACCACGACGACGTCGACCCTGGCGGCCGTCGCCGATTCGAGCACGCTCATGCCGTCAGTTCGATTCCCGAGCGGCGCGCGGCCGAGCGCAAGCGCTCGTCGAGCGTCGCTAACGAAAGGCCGAATCCGAGCGCAGTCCTCAGATAGCTCGCGTCATACGCGGTCAAGCCGTTCTCCCGCGCGAGGGCGAGGAGGGACGGCAGGCTCGCGAGATCGCTCTCCGACGCCACCTCGATGGGCAGCGATCGAAGGCTATCGATGAAGCAGTCCGTTGCCTCCCGGCTCGAGCGCCCGCGGCGTTCAGCCGAAAGCAGCGCGTTCGCAGTCTCCGCCGGCCAGATCGCCGGAACGACGATCTGAGAATCCTCGATACGCTCGAGCAGCATTGAAGCGTAACGTTCGCTCTCGTCGGGCAGATACCAGGCCACGGCCACGGACGCATCCAGGACGTACCTCAGAATCGGCGCCCCTCCTCGATGAGGCTGCGAACGAAGGTGCTCGGATCCTCTCCCGGCTCGAGCCGAATCTTCGGGCCTTGCCTGATGCGCTCGACCGCTTCCTTCACCGACATCGGCGCCCGTGCGCCGATGGGACGCAGTTCGGCAATCGGCGTGCCGTTACGCGTGATCACGATTGTCTGCCCGGTAGCGACCTCGTCGAGCAGGCCGGACAAGTGGGTCTTCGCTTCAAATACCCCTATTGTTCGCATAATCTAGTTTACGACTAGTTTTAACATTGCGTCAAGCTTGCGGGAGCGCAAGAGCGTACGCTCACGAGACCAGGGCGCGGCGCTGCTGGAGGTAGGGCCACACGAAGGTGTCGATCGAGCCGTCCAGGACCGCTGCGGCGTTGGAGGTCTCGACGTTGGTGCGGTGGTCCTTGACCATCGTGTAGGGCTGCAGCACGTAGGAGCGGATCTGCGAGCCCCACTCGTTGGCGCGGCGCTCGCCCCGCAGCTCGGCCAGCTTCGCCTCGCGCTCCTCGAGCTCGCGCTGGACCAGCTGGGAGCGCAGCATCGTCATCGCCACCTCCCGGTTCTGCATCTGGGAACGCTCCTGCTGCGAGGCCACGATCAGCCCGGTCGGGAGGTGGATGATGCGGATCGCCGACTCAGTCTTGTTGACGTACTGGCCGCCCGCGCCGCCCGATTTGAAGGTCTCGACCCGCAGGTCTTCGGGCTTGATCTCGATGTCGATCTTCTCGTCCCCGGCGATCTCGGGGACGACGTCGACCGAGGCGAACGAGGTGTGCCGGCGATGCTGCGAATCGAACGGCGACATGCGCACGAGGCGGTGCACGCCCCGCTCGCTCTCGAGCATCCCGTACGCGTTCTTGCCGCGCACGAAGAACGTGATCGACTTCAGACCCGCTTCTTCAGCCGGCGATTCGTCGGCGACTTGGGTCGAGAAGCCTTTCGCTTCGGCCCAGCGCAGGTACATCCGCGCCAGCATCTGCGTCCAATCGGCCGCGTCGATCCCGCCGGCGCCGGCGTGGATCGTGAGGATCGCGCCGTGGCCGTCGTACTCGCGGTCGAAGTTGGCCGCCATCTCCAGCCGCTCGATGCGCTCCGCGGCGCTCTCGATCAGCCGGTCGACCTCTTCGTCGGCCCCCTCCTCGCCGCCGAGAACCTCCATCGTCTCGCGCGCGTCCTGGAGCTGCCGCGCGACGCCGGCGATCTCGGCCGTCTCCTCGCGAAGGTCGGCGAGCTGCTTCATCGTGCGCTGCGCCGACTCCGGGTCGCTCCAGAAGTCTTCGGCGCGCGAGCGCTGGTCGAGTTCCGCTATCGCGCGGAGTTTGCGGTCGTAGTCAAAGACGCACCCGGAGGGAAGCGGTACGGTCTTCGAGCCGCGCGAGCGCGGTAGCCTGAGAGTCGCTCATGGGGTTTCCTTCGTTCCTGGGTGGGCCGCTACGCGACCACGCCGTGGCAGCGTTTGTACTTTTTGCCGGAGCCGCACGGGCAAAGGTCGTTGCGGCCGACTTTCTTGTCGGCGGCCTTGACCGGCCGCTTCGGCGCCTCGTCTTCGCGGTTCGTGTGAACCTCGCGCTTCTGGGCGCTCGGCGCCGGCCCGAGCAGCTGCTGCGCGTACGCCGGATCGAGCCGGGCCGGCTGCGGCGCCGGGATCGGCTCGACCGCGACCGGCGCGAACGCGTCCTGCGCGACCGGTTCGGAGGCCGCGCCGTTCTGCGCGGCGCTCGGCGCGCCGGCCTGCGCGCTCTGCGCGCCGGCTTCCTCGGCCGGCTCGCCCTCCCGCTCGACGACCACGCGGAAGACCTGCTTGATCGCCTCGTCGGCGATGTTGCTCTTGAGATCTTCGAAGATCTCGTACGCCTCTCGCTCGTATTCGACGCGCGGGTCCTTTTGGCCGTAGCCGCGCAGCCCGATTCCGGTCTTGAGCGCGTTCATGATGTAGAGATGATCGACCCACAAGCGGTCGATGATCGGCAGCATGATATATTGCGACTCGATCACGCGCAAGAGCTCGGGGCCGAACTCGGCTTCCCTCGCCTCGTAGGCCGCGGTGGCGGCCTCGGTGAGCTTGGCCTTCATGCCGTCGCGGTCGAGCTTCTCGAGTTCCTCGACGCTGACGCGCTGGCGTATCGGGCAGACGAGCTCCATCTCGTTGAGGATCTCTTCGAGGTCCCACTCGGAGGGATGCACGTTGTCCGGCGCGTTGTTGTCGACGGCTTGTTCGGCCTTGCCGGCCAGCGTGTCGAGCATGAAGTCGCGCAGGCTCTCGCCGCGCAGCACGCGGCGCCGCTCGGCATAGATCACCTCGCGCTGCTTGTTCATGACGTCGTCGTACTCGAGGACCGACTTGCGGATCTCGTAGTTGTGGTTCTCGATCTTCGATTGCGCGCGGCCGATCGAACTGGAGATCATCTTCGCTTCGATCGGCGTCTCGTCGCTGAAGCCGACGGCGTTCATGATGCTGTTGAGGCGCTCGGCGCCGAAGAGCCGGATCAGCTCGTCCTCGAGCGAGACGTAGAAGCGCGTGCTCCCCGGGTCGCCCTGGCGGCCCGCGCGGCCGCGCAGCTGGTTGTCGATCCGCCGCGACTCGTGCCGCTCCGTGCCGATGATGTGCAGGCCGCCGCGCTCGGCGATGCCCTCGCCGAGCTTGATGTCGACCCCGCGGCCGGCCATGTTCGTCGCGATCGTGACCGCGTTGAGCAGCCCGGCGTCCTTGATGATCTGCGCTTCCTGCTCGTGATATTTCGCGTTGAGCACGTTGCACTCGACGCCGCGCCGGCGCAGCAGCGTGGCGAGCCGCTCGCTCTTCTCGATCGAGCGCGTGCCGACCAGCACCGGCCGGCCGTGCTCGTGTTCGCCGATGATCTCGTCGACGACCGCGTTGAATTTCGCCTGTTCGGTCTTGTAAACGATGTCGGCCAGGTCGTCGCGCCGGACGGGCTGATTGGTCGGAATCACGACCACGTCGAGCCCGTAGATGTCGCGGAACTCGCGCTCCTCGGTCTTGGCCGTGCCCGTCATGCCGGCGAGCTTTTCGTAGAGGCGGAAGTAATTCTGGAAGGTGATCGTGGCGAGCGTTTGGTCCTCGCTGCGGACCGTGAGCCCTTCCTTCGCCTCGATCGCCTGGTGGATGCCGTCCGAATAGCGCCGGCCGTACATGAGGCGGCCGGTGAACTCGTCGACGATGATCACCTCGCCGTCCTTGACGATGTACTGCTGGTCGAGGTGGAACAGGCTCCACGCCTTGAGCGCTGCGTTGAGCTGGTGCGCCAGCTCGATGTTGCGCTGGTCGTAAAGGTTCTGCACGCCGAGCATCCGCTCGACCTTGGCGACGCCCTTCTCGGTGATCGGGGCCGCGTGCGCTTTCTCGTCGACGGTGTAATCTTCGCCTTTGACGAGCCGCTGCACGATCTGGGCGAACTTGGGGTAGAGGTCGGTCGCGTCGTCGCCCCGGCCGCTGATGATGAGCGGCGTGCGCGCCTCGTCGATGAGGATCGAGTCGACTTCGTCGACGATCGCGTAATAGGGCTCGCGCTGAACCATCTCTTCGAGCCGCCACGCCATGTTGTCGCGCAGGTAGTCGAAGCCGACCTCGTTGTTGGTGACGTAGGTGATGTCGGAGGCATAGACCAGGCGGCGCGCGGCCGGCTCGAGGTCGTGCTGGATCACGCCGTAGGTCAGGCCGAGGAAGGTGTAGAGCGGCCCCATCCACTCGGCGTCGCGTTTGGCGAGGTAGTCGTTGACGGTCACGACGTGCACGCCGCGGCCGAGCAGCGCGTTCGCGTAGACCGCCAGCGTCGCGACGAGGGTCTTGCCCTCGCCCGTCTTCATCTCGGCGACCTTGCCCTCGTGCAGGACCTGACCGCCCATGATCTGGACGTCGAAGTGGCGCATGTTCAAAACGCGCTTGGAGGCCTCGCGGCAAACCGCGAAGACCTCGGGCAGCATGTCGTCGAGCGGCTCGCCCTGCTCGAGGCGCGCCCGGAACTCGGGAGTCTTGGCTTGCAGCTTCTCGTTCGAGAGCGCCGAGATCTCCGGCTCGAGCGCGTTGACGGCCGCAACCGTCCGCCGCAAGCGCGCGAGCTCCCGTTCGTTTGCGTCGAAGAGGGTTTTCAGAAAGGCCATACGTCGTTCATACCATTCTTTTTCGCGCGAAGTTCCGCCCCTTGAAGCACCCGGTGCTCGAGGTCCGCGAAGCATGCGGCGGCGACCAATCCGACGCATCCTGTACCGACGACCCCTATTCGACGCACAGCGCTCCTCTAGGCAAGCTCGTGGCCTCGCGGCAGGACGATGCTGAACGTGCTGCCCTCGTTTTCGACCGACTCGACCGTCAGCCGTCCGCCGTGGACTTCGACGATCTTCTTGGCGATGTAGAGACCAACGCCAGAGCCTGAAATGCCTCGCGAGCGAGCGTTTGTCCCCCGTCCGAAGCGCGCGAAGACGCGTTCGCGCTCGCCGGCTGGGATGCCGATCCCTTCGTCGGCGACCTCGATCCGCACCTCGCTCGCTTCGGGGACGACCCGCACTTCGACCCGCCCCGTCGAGTACTTGAGCGCATTGCCGACCACGTTCTCGACGACGTGGCGCAGCCGGCCCCGGTCGAAGGCGATCATGACGGGCCCCTCGGGGAGCGCGAAGGCGAGCCGCCGGGTACCGCGGTCGAGCGGACCGGCCGTCTCGCGGAGGAAGGCGGCGACATCCTGCTCGTGGCGGCTGAGCGAGAAACCGGCGCTCTGGGTCGCCGCCAGCGCCAGCGCGTCCTCGGAAAGCTTGGTCAACCGCTTGGTCTGCTCGACGATCGTCTGCAGGTACTGCCGAACCTCCTCGCGCTCGGTCTCGAGCAGCAGCTCGGAGTAACCGGAGATGACCTGCAGCGGCCCCTTGAAATCGTGCGCGAACATCGCCATGAGGTCGTCTTTGAAGGCGTTGCTCTCGCCCAGAGCCCGGTTTGCCTCGACCGTCTGCTCGTAGAGGTCGACGTTGCGGATCGCCAGGGCGGCGAGCGTGACCAGCGACTCGACCAGCCGGATCTCGGCCCGTTCGAAGGCGTAGCCGTGCGGCCGGGCCACGAGCAAGAGGCCGTGCCGCTCGCCCCCGCTCGCGCCGCCGGGCAGCGGGAGCTGCCTGGCGACGTACGGCTTGCGCCCGTATGTCTGAGCCAGCAGCTTGCGCGCCTGGGCCTCGTCGGCCGGGAGCCTCTCGGGGAGACGCTGGTGCTCGTCGATCGCCGCGAAGCCGATCGGGATCAGCTCCTCGCCGCGCCGCGCGTAGACGCAGGCGCACTCGGCGAAGGCGAGCCGCAGCCCCAGCTTGCAGAGGGACTCGGCCAGCGGCTCGAGTTCGGTGAAGCCCAGGATCGTGCGCGCCGCTCCGGTGAGCGCGGCGCCCTCGGCCGCATAGCGCCGGAGCTGCTCGAAGGCCAAGGCGCTCGTCAGCGCCAGCGCAACGTAGGCGCCGATCGAGAGCAGGTATTTGCTGTCGTCCTCGGAGAGCGGCGCGCGCGACGATTCGAGGACGAAGAGGGCGCGCAGCTGACCGTCGGAAGAGACCGCGAGCAGATCGTCCTCGCCCAAGCGCTGCAGCGGCCGGGTCCGAAGATCTTCGAGATCGACCGCGTCGAGCGGGATCGGCAGGCGGATCCTGGCCAGATCGCTCGCTGCGACCGGCCGGAAGGCGCCGTCGGTCAGGTGGTAGGCCGCGCAGGGCCGGCCGAGGTCGTGCGAGAGCCCGCGGGCGGCGATCGCCAGCACGTCGTGCAGCTCGCGCGCGTCGCGCAGCGCGACCATGGTCCGTTCCAGTCCCTCCGAGCGCCGCCGCCGCTGGGTTTCGACCTCTTCGAACCGCAGGCGCTCGAGCGCGAACGCGGCCAGCGCCGCCGCGCAGCGCAGGGCGACCAGCTCGAGCTCCGTGAAATCCCGCGGGGCGGCGAAGAAGCATGCCAGCACGGCTTCCGGCTCGCCCTTGGCGCGGAACGGGACGAGCACGGCCGCTCGCGCCCCCGGAGCCTGCAGCTCGTCGTCGCGCTGCCCGGAGACCGCCCCCAACCGAACGGGCTGACCGCCGGCCAAGCAGCGCTCGTGCAGCGTCCCGGCCGCGGCGAAGACCGCCGGCCCAGCGCGGAGTGCTCCCGAATCCGACGAGGCGAGGGCTTCCAGCGAGTGCCCGTCGCCCGAACGGCGCGCGAAGACCGCGCAGCGGTCGGCTTCCATCGCCCGGCGCACGTCCGAAACGAGATGGGCGAGCATCTCCTCGCGCGACGAAGCCCCTCGGATCCGCTCGGCGATGGCGGCGAGCAGGCTCCCCGGCTCGCTGGTGCTCGTCCCGGTCAGGGGGCTACGTCCGTAACGGCGCGAGCCGGATCGCGGCACCTACGAGAGCCCGGCCGGACCCGCCGCTCTCCCAAGCGGTCGCCGCCGCGTGGCCGTGCAGCCAGAAGAACGCTCCGACCGCAATCGCGACCAGCAAGACCGCGAGAACCACCAGCCGCAAAACCGTGCGCGGGGACAAGCCCTTCCGCTTCGTGTTGATGATCTGCCTGCCCAAGTCAGCCTCCCTCAGCAGCCTCCGTGTTCGGCGTCCTTACACCGGATGCTTCGCCGGATGGTCGATCTCGACCACCGGAACGCGGCGCAGCAGCTCTCCGACCGTCACGAATTGGAACCCGGCGGCCTTGAAGCGCCGGATCACCTGCGGCAGCATCTCGACGGTCGCCAGGCGCCCGCTATGCAATAAGATGATGTCCGGCGCCGTGGCGTATCGTTCGATGTGCTCGGCGAGCGTCTCGGGAGGCACGGCGCGCCAGTCGCCGGGATCGTCGTTCCACAAGATGATGTCGTAGCCGTCGCGCTGCGCGGCTTCGGCGGTCGCCTCGGTGAACCGGCCGTGCGGCGGCCGCATCATCGTGCGGATCGCCGGATCGTTGACGAAGCGCCCGAGCGCCGCGGCGGCACCGTCGAGCTCGTGGACGACCTGCTCCCCGTCGAGCGCCTCGAAATCGGCCGGATGGGTCAGCGTGTGGTTGCCGATCTCATGGCCGCCCGCGGCGATCCGCCGGGTCAGAGCGGGATACTGCAGCGCATCGTCGCCGATGAGGAAGAAGGTCGCGCGGACGTGCTCGTCCGCCAGGACGTCGAGCAGCAGCGGCGTCTCGACCGGATACGGCCCGTCGTCGAAGGTCAGCGCGACCAAACGCGGGCTCTCCGAACGATCCACCGGCGGGCGGTCGCGAAAGAAGCGGTCGATGCGCGCCGCGATGCTCGGCGAGAGCAGCTCGTGCGCGTCGTCGGTGCGCGTCACGAGCGCCGGAGTCACCGGCTGCGAAAAGTGGACGAAGGCTTTATAGGCGCCGCCGGCGACCGCGACCGCGGCGAGCAAGGCCAGCGGCACGACGCGCGCCATCCCAGCGTTCCTCACTTGACGGCGGACGCTTCGTGCTGCGGCGGCACGCTGAAGTCGTGACCGACGATCACCGTCACGTCGCTCGCAGGCGGGGAAGCGCCGGACGACGGATCGTCGGGCTGTACGACGGCGGATTTGAGCGCCAGCGCCTGGCGCACGCGCTCGCCGGCCAGGGGCGTCGAGGCCGAATGGACGTGGATCTCGGTCGTGTCGTAGCCGAACGAGTCCGCGTTGCCGACGCTGTCGACTTGGAAGCCCAGCCCGCGCAAAGCGACCGCCATCTTCGCACCCATCCCGGGGACGCCGCTCCCGTTGCGGACGTCGACGTGCACCGACGAAGGCAGGACCGCCGCGACCGCCCTCGCATCCGGCGGCACGCTCGGAGCGATCGGATCGAGGAACAGCTTCTTGACGAGCGTGTCCTTCGCCGTATCGTCGGCGATCAGCACGTCGCCGCAGCACGCCAGCTCCTTGTCGGCGACATACGGGACTTGCTCGGTCTTGAGTTTCGCAAGATCGAGGTGCTGGAAGGCCATCGCCATGCTCAGCGCCTCGCGGTCGCTGATGTCGGTATAGGTGTTGCGCCGGACGACCGCGATGAGCTGGTTGACGTGCAGCAAGTCGTTGAACTTGTCGTTCTTCAGCTTGGCGGCCACGATACGGATCACTTGCTGCTGGCGCTTGATGCGGCAGGGATCGCTGCACGCGTCGTGCCGGAAGCGGCTGTAGGAGACGGCCTGCTCGCCGTTCATGTGGTAGAGCTTGCCACCGGTGAAGTGGATGTGCAGGTGCCCCCAGCTGTCGTCGTAGTTCATCGTCTCGTCCGGGACGACGTCGATGCCGCCGATGGCGTCGATCAGTTCCTTCGTCGCATTGATGCGCAGCGTGATGAAACGGTCGAAGCGGGGGATTCCCAGGAAATCGGCGACGATTTTCTCGGAGTATCTCGAGTCGTCGTACGGGTTGTCGCCGCCGTCGGCGTAGGCCGCGTTGATCTTGTCCTCGTGGCCGCTCGGCAGAACGACATCGGTATCGCGCGGCACGGAGAGGATCGAGATCGAGCCCTGCGGGTTCTGCTGCGTGGGAAAGTTCAGCGAGAGCGCCATGATCGTGTCGCTGCGCGCCCCGGCCGAGTACTCTTCGTCCTTGTCGTTGTAGTTGTAGTCGATCCCGAGCACCAGCAGCGCGATGCGGTCCTTGTGGAAGTGTTCTTGCGGCGGCTCGATGATGAACGGCGCGACGTCGCTTGCGACCACGTCGCTCGGCGAGCGGTGCTGGACGATCGCCTGCGTCACGACCGCGCCGGCGATCACGCCGACGATCAGCCCGAGGACGACCAGGGCGTCGTGCACCAGCGAATGCTTGTGACGGTCGTGGCCGCGCCCGTCGAGCTGGTGGCCGCTGTGACCGTCGCCGCCGGAATCGCGCGGACCGCGGGGCGCCATATGCTTGGGCGGCAACTCAGACCGCGACCGGTGCGGCGGCGCACGCCTGCACTCCGTAGAAATCGAACGCCGTCGCACCGCCCAGCTTGACCCCGACGAACTCGCCGAGCGGAGCGTCGCCGGCGAAGAACACGGCGCCGTCGACGCCGGGCGCCTCGCCCATGGAGCGTCCGGCCATCACCTGCCGCGCGCCCAGCGCTTCCCGCAGCGGATCGCCGGGCCGCAGCGAGCGCCGCTCTTCGACGAGGACGCGCTCGGTTCGCCCGAAGCGCCGCGCCCGCGCGCGCGCCGACGCGTGGCGCTGCACCTCGCGCAGGCGCATCAGGCGCTTGCGCTTCTCCTTCTCGGAAACTTGCTCGCCGAGCGTCGCCCCGGGGGTCCCGTCCTCGCGGCTGTAGGCGAAGAATCCGACCCGGTCCAGCTCGGCGCGCTCGAGCCAGGCCGCCAGGTAGTCGACGTGCTCCTCGCGCTCGCCCGGAAATCCGGCGATGAAGGTCGAGCGCAGCGTGATCCCCGGCACCCGGCTGCGAAACTCGTCGAGGATCTCGAGATAGCGCTCCCCGTTTCCGGGACGCAGCATCCCGCGCAGCACCTCCGGGTGCGCGTGCTGGAGGGGCATGTCCAAATACTTACACACCTTGGGCAAGCGCGCCATCGCATCGATCAGCTCGCCGTCGACGGTCGCCGGATACAGGTAGAGGAGCCGGATCCATTCGAGCCCTCCGATCTCGTGGAGGTCGCCGAGCAGGTCGGCCAAGCCGCCGCGCCGCCGGCCGCGGTCGCGGCCGTACATCGAGGTGTCTTGAGCGATCAGGATCAGCTCCTTCGTACCTGCCTCGGCAAGGGCCCTCGCTTCCAGCAGGACCGATTCGCGGCTGCGGCTCCGGAAAGGCCCGCGCAGGGCCGGAATGACGCAGAACGTGCACGGGTGATCGCAGCCCTCGGCGACCTTCAAGTAGGCGGTCGCTCGCTGCGTGGTCACCAGGCGCGGCAGAAAATCGTGCTCCGGTTCGGGCTCGAAACCGAGCCGCAGAGGGGCCCCTCCGGCCCGGGCCTCCTCCAGGACCTCGCCGATCGAGGCGTAGGCGCCCGTGCCGACGATTCCGTCGATTTCCGGAACGAGCGCGCGCAGCTCCTCGCCATAGCGCTGCGAGAGGCAGCCGGCGACGATGAGCTTCTGGCCCGGCCGCTTGGCGGCGGCCTGGGCCAAAATCGCATCCGTCGACTCCGCCTTGGCCGGGTCGATGAAGGCACAGGTGTTGACGACGACCGCGTCGGCCTGCTCCGGCTCGGCGACCAGCTCCCAGCCGGCCAGCCCGAGCTTGCCGATCATGACCTCCGAGTCGACGAGGTTCTTGGCGCAACCGAGGCTGACGAAGGCGACGCGGCGAGCGGAAGCGTTCAGCGGGTTCACCGATAGTTGACGAACTGCAGAGGCAACTCGTAATCCAGGCCGCGCAGGATCTGTTGCGCCTTTTGCAGGTCGTCCTTGCTTTTCCCCGAGATGCGGAGCTGCTCGTCCTGGTACTGCACGGAGACCTTGAGCTTGGCGGCCTTGACCGCCTCCAGCAGCGCCTTGGACTTCTCTTTGGGGATGCCGCTCCTCACGGTGACGACTTGGCGCACCGTGCCGCCGGCGGCCGGCTCGACCTTACCGTACTCGAACGCTTTCAGCGAGATTCCCCGCTTCGTCGCCTTGCTCTGCAGGATGTCGACGACGTTTTTGAGCTTGAGCTCGTCGTCGGTGAGGATCGTGATCGTCTTGTCCGTACTCTCGAGCGACGTCTTCGAACTCTTGAAATCGAAGCGCCCCGCGATCTCCTTGCGGGTTTGATTCAGCGCGTTGTCGAGTTCTTGGGCGTCGACGCGCGAAACGACGTCGAAAGAAGAATCGGCCATGCGCTACTCTTGGGCGAGGGCGAACGTCCGTTCGACGACGTCGCCCGAGTGGCCCATCGTCCCCTCGTCCTTGCCGTTGACGACCACCACTACGCCGCCCGCATTGCCGGCCCGCACGTAGGCCGAGCGCCCGTGAAACTCCTTGCGGGTCCCTGCCGGGAAGATCCCTTCGAGCGCCTTGGCGCCGTCGACGTCGACCCGCAGCCAGGAACGATCGGTCAGCCGCACTTCGATCGTACGCGACGGCGCGAGCGTCGGCGTGGGAGCCGGAGTCGGAGACGGCACCGCAGCCGGCGTGACGGCGAGGCTCGGCGCGAGGGAGCCTGCCGGCGTGGGCGACGCCTGGTCGTCCGAGCCGTTCTCCGCGAGGGCCGGGGCGGACGTCGCAGTCGCCACCGCATTGGGCGCGGGCCGGTTGTTCGTCTGGACCTCGAAATAGTTGTAGCCGACGAACGCGACCAGCCCCAGCGCGACGAGGGCGGCGATCATCAGCCAGGGCGAGGGGCGCGACGCCGCTGCCGGCGCTCGCAGGCCGGCCGGGCTCGGGGCCGGGCTCACCGCGTAGCGCGTCGCCGGATCGACGGCGGGGCGCGACGCATTGAACTCCGCGATCGCGCGCTCGGGATCGATCCCTAGGAACCGGGCGTAGGCTCGAATGAAGCCGCGGACGTAGACAGCCGCGCCGATCGAGCCCCACTCCTCCCGCTCGATACTTTGCAGGTAGAGCGAGCGGATGTGAAGCTGCTCGGAGACGTCCGAAAGCGAGAGATGACGCGCTTCTCGAGCAGCGCGAAACTCATCCCCGAGACCTGCCATACGCTTTGAGTTAGCGCCTACGATGGGTTATCCTGGTAGCCGCATGTTAGGCAAAACTCGTGTCGTGGCGGCGATGAGCGGCGGCGTCGATTCGGCGGTCGCGGCGGGATTGCTCGTAGAGCGCGGCTTCGAGGTCGTCGGCGTGACGATGAAGATGTACCGGCCGACACGGCCCGCGCACGCTAAGTCGTGTTGTGGAGCCGAGGATTTCGACGACGCCCGCCGCAGCGCAGCGATTCTGGGAATCCCGCACTACGTGCTCGATTGCGAAGAAGCGTTCCGGCGCGAAGTCGTCGACCGTTTCGTCGACGATTATCGCCACGGCCGGACGCCCAACCCGTGCGTAGCTTGCAACAATTTCGTCAAGCTGGGAACCCTGCGGCGCTTCGCCGAGCGGCTGGGAGCGGCGTTCGTCGCGACCGGCCACTACGCGCGTCTCGAGCAGACCCCGCGGGGGCCGCGGCTCTACGCCGGCTCGGACCAGGCCAAGGACCAATCGTACGCGCTCGCCGGGCTGACGCGCGAGCAGCTCGCCGGGCTGCTTCTGCCGCTGGGCGACTCGACGAAGGCCCAGACGCGCGAGCAGGCCCGCCGGCTCGGCCTCCCCGTTGCGGCCAAGCCAGAGTCGCAAGACATCTGTTTCGTCGAGGGGGGCGACTACCGCGCCCTGCTTGCCGGCGGCGACGCTCTTCTCGACGGCAGCGAGGGAGGGCGTGGCACGGTCGTCACGACGCAGGGCCAGCCCGTCGGCACGCACGGCGGGATCACCCACTTCACGGTCGGTCAGCGCCGCGGTCTGCCGGCGACCAACTTCAACGACGGACCGCGTTACGTCACGCGGCTGGACCCGCGCACGAACACCGTCGTGATCGGCCGCGAGGAGGAGCTCTTCGCGTTCGGCCTCGTCGCGCGCGACGTCAACCTGATCCGCCCGGAACTTTTCGAGCGCCCCGCGCGCGTGCGCGCCATGACCCGCTATCGCTCGCCGCTCAACCTCGCGACCGCGACGCTCGAGCCGGACGGCCGGTTGCGCCTCGCCTTCGAGGCGCCCGAGCGCGCGATCGCCCCGGGCCAGCTCGTCGCCCTCTACGACCTCGAATCCGACGAGGTCCTCGCCGCCGCGACGATCGTCGAAGCTCTCTAGGCGCCGGCGAGGGCCATCTGGGGGCGCAGGTTCCAATACGTGTCGCGGACGACCGGGTGGAAGCCGGCGCCGGTGATGATCTCTTCGAGCTGGCGGCGCGTCGCCTCGTTGGTCGCGCCGGCGTCGTGCACGACGCGCTCCTCGAGGATCGTTCCGCCCATGTCGTCGCAGCCGTAGAAGAGCGCGAGCTGGCCCATCTTCAGCCCCGGCGTCAGCCAGGACGCTTGCAGATGCGGCACGTTGTCGAGGTACAGGCGTGAGATGGCGAGCACGCGCAAATACTCGAGGCCGCTCGCTTCTTTGCCGCGCAGCGGCGTCTTCCACGGCACGTAATACCACGGGATGAAAGCGGTGAAGCCGCCGGTCTCGTCCTGCAAGCCGCGGATCGCTTCGAGATGCTCGATCCGCTCTTCGGGACGCTCGATCGAGCCGAACATCATCGTCGCCGTCGTCGGCATGCCCAGCAGCTGCGCCTCGCGCATCACGCCGAGCCAGGCTTCGGGCTTCACCTTGCGCGCGCTGATCCGCTTGCGCACGCGTTCCACGAGAATCTCGGCGCCCGCGCCGGGGAGCGATTTGAGGCCCGCGTCCTTGAGGCGCACGAGCACCTCGCGCGCCGGGAGACCTTCGACCTTCGCCAGACCTGCGATCTCGGAGACCGAGAGCGAGTGGATGTCGACCTCGGGATACTCGTCGCGGACGCGGCGGAAGAGCCGCTCGAACCACTCGAGGCGCAGCTCCGGATTGACGCCGCCCTGGATCATGATCTGGGTCGCGCCCTGATCGGCTGCGAACTTGACGCGCGCCAGCACGTCGTCGTGCGACATCGTGTAGCCTTCGCCGTGCTTCTCGGGCCGGAAGAACGCGCAGAAGGTGCAGTGGACCGTGCAGACGTTCGTGTAGTTGATCGTCGTGTCGATCACGTAGGTCACGTCGCGGCTCGGATAGAGCGCCATGCGCCGCCGGTGGGCGGCCGCGCCCAGCTCGTGCAGCGAGGCTTCCCGATAGAGCTGCACGCCCTCGTCGAAGCTCAGGCGGCCGCCGCCGGCGGCGCGCTCGAGCAGCTCAGCGAGAGACAAGGAGCGCCTCCGGCTCGACCGGCGGGACCGAGTCGAGCGCGCCGATCGCGTGCAGCTCGGAGAAATAGCGGGCCAGCCCGGCGCGCGCCCGTTCGTCGAACGCGAAGTTGAGGGTCGCGTAGTAGGCTTCGTAGTAGCCCGCGGGCCGCGCGTGGGCGCGCTGCGCCGCCGCGACGACGCGCTCGAGATGCGCGTTGCCCCAGGCTTGCGAACGGATCAGCGCGTCGAGAGCTCCCTGTACCTCGTGCGGGTGCGAGGCGAGCACGTCGCGCCGCACCGCCCACACGGCATAGACCATGTCGAGACCGGTCCAGGCGTGCCAATAGCTGCCCAAATCGTGCACGTTCGAGCGACGGAAGGTCTGCTGCGCGTCGATCGCGCGGTCGCCGATCAAGAGCGCGGCCTCGCCCCGGGCCGCCGCGCCGTACGGATCGTCCGAATCGACGAAGGTCGCCTTCACGCCGAAACGCCCTTCGAGCAGGACGCGCAAGAGGTTGCGCCCGCTGGCGGATTCTTTGGTCACGAAAATCCGCGCGCCGTCGAGCTCCGCGAGCGGCTTGCGGCTCACGCAGACGACCGACCAGACGTCCTGGCGCGAACCGATGCACAGCTCGGGCAAAAGTGCCAAGCGGTCCGCGTACTTTCCGTAGTGGAAAGCGCTGATCGGACTGATGTCGAGCCGGCCCGCGACCAGCGCCTCGTTGAGGTTGGCCGGCACGTCGGCCGCCAGCGCCCCCGGATAACGGACGGCCCCTTCGTCGAACGCGGTGTAGATCGGCAGGTCGTTGGTATAGATGATCCGCCCGGAGCGCAGCATCCTAGCCGCCGGCGGCCCCGACGGGTTCGCGGGCGAGGCTCGCTGCCGGCGGCGCCCAGTCGTAGGGGAATTCCTCGTAAGTCGAGTTGCGCCGCACGGGCACGTAGCCGGCCTCCTCGATCAGGCGGCGGAACTCGCGGTCGTCGACGTACTGGCCGGACTGCGTCCCGGCGCTGTGGTAGATGCGCTCCTCGTCGGTCGAACCGTGCGTGCCGTCCATGTCGTCGGCGCCGAACTGCAGCGCGACCTGGCAGATCTTCAAGCCCTGAATCATCCAGTAGGCTTTGATGTGGTCGAAGTTGTGCAGCATCAGCCGCGCGGTCGCGAACATGCGGATGTCGTCGAGGCCGCTCGTCCAGCCGCAGTCGTTGAGCTCGTTGCCGTCGGGGTGGAACGCGAGCGGGATGAAGGCGTTGAAGCCCGGCGAGCGCTCCTGCGACTCGCGCAGCAGGATGAGGTGCTCGGCGCGCTCCTCGAGCGTCTCGATCGTGCCGTAGAGCATCGTCGCGTTCGAGGCGATCCCGAGCGCGTGCGCGACTTCATGGATGCGCAGCCAGTTGGCCGCGTCGACTTTGTTGGCGCAGGTCGCCTTGCGGAAGCGCTCGCTGAAGACTTCCGCGCCGCCGCCGTTGATATTCTGCAAGCCCGCGTCGCGCAGTTCGGTGAGGATGTCCTCGTAGGAGAGGCGGTGGCGGCGCGCCAGATAGTCGATCTCGGCCGCGGTGAAGAGCGAGAGCTGCACGTGCGGCACGGCCGCTTTGAAGCGGCGCATCAGCGGCAGCCAGTAGTCGAGCGAGAGCTGGCGCGGATCGTGCCCGCCGACGATGTGCAGCTGGTTGAAGTTCGTCCCCGTCTCGAGCGCCTTGGCGAGCACTTCGTCGGAGGACATCCGCTCGACGCGTTCTTTCTCTTTGTACTCGTCGACCGCGAACGAGCAGAAGGTGCAGTTGGCGTAGCAGACGTTGGTCGAGTTGATGTAGCGGTTGAGGACGTAGAAGACTTTGTTGCCGCTCTTTCGCTCTTTGGCGCGCTTGGCGAGACGGCCGAGCGTATGCAGGTCGACCGTGCGCAGCAGGGCGACGCCGTCTTCCTTGGAGAGCGGGATGCCTTCGTCGAGCTTGTGCTCGACGGCGCGGAGCGCGGGATCGGCTGCGTACGACACCTTCTGCGAATCCTCGGGACACCTGGGCGAAATGGCGACAGCTTAGACTAGGCCGCGAGTCATGAAGTTACAAGGACTTGCCTCGTTTGCCTTGCACCGACTTATATCGCACGCTCGGCGATCTTCCCGCCTCTCCGCCCTTTCCGCCGCCCGCCTTTTTCCGCCGCCAACTCCACTTCACTCGGGGCCCTGCCCCGGGCCTCACCCGGGGGGACGCCCGGAGGAACGCCCGGAGGCAATTGCGGCAGCGGCGAACGGTACCGGCGTGGCACAGGCACCGCACCGCTTCACGGTCGAGGCGTACGAAGAGATGGCTCGGGTCGGTCTGCTGCCCGAGAACGGCGTCGAGCTCGTCGACGGCGTGGTCGTCGAAATGAGCCCGCACGGCCCACGGCACGCCCTCGCGCTGGTCGAGCTGAATCCGTCGTTCGTCGAGCAGTGCCGCGGACGTTACCGGGTCTGGCCGAACTGCCTGAGCCTCCCGCTGGGCCCGCGCGACATGCCCGACCCCGATCTCGTGCTCTCGCGGGTCGAATGCGATTTCCGCCGCCGGCTGTCGCCGGCGCAGGTCTTTCTGCTCGTCGAGATCTCCGACTCGTCCCTGAAGTACGACTTGGGAAGCAAGCGCGCTCGCTACGCCCGGGCGGGGATCGCGGAGTACTGGGTCGTCGATCTCGTCCACGACGAGCTGCGGGCCTTCACGAACCCCGACCGCGAGCGAGGCGAGTACCGCGACGAGCGCCGCTACCGGCCCGGCGAGGAAGCGGCGCCGTCCGCATTCCCCGACGTGCGAATCGACGTCGCCCGAGTCTTAGGCGCCGCCTCGAGCTAGGCGAGCGCGGCCCTCAAGGGGCGAACCTCGCTCGTAGCGGCGATCGCTACGCGTCTTGCGCGAAGAGCTCGGTTTGTTCGTCGCGGCCGAGGCGGCCGGCGATCGTCTCGAGCTCGCCGAGGCCGATGTTGATGCGGCGCGGCTTGGTGCCCTCGTGCGGGCCGACGATGCCGAACTCCTCGAGCTGCTTCATCACGCGCACCGCGCGCGGATGTCCGATCGCGAACTGCGACTGGAGCTGCGCGGTCGAAGCGTAGTTCGTCTCGATGATGTACTTGGCGGCCTCGTAGCAGAGCGGGTCGACCTCGCGCCGTTTGTCGTCTTCTTCGATCGGCTCGACCTCGACGTCGAGCAGGTTGTCGGGGCGGGCCTGCTTCGCCCAGAAGTCGACGAGCCGCGTCACCTCGCTGCCGGTGATCAGCGCGCCCTGCGCGCGGACGGGCTTGGGCGCGTCGATCGGCAGGAAGAGCATGTCGCCGCGCCCGAGCAGACGCTCCGCGCCGACCATGTCCAGGATCGTCCGCGAATCGACTTGCGAGCTGACCGCGAAGGCGATGCGGGAGGGGATGTTCGCCTTGATGATCCCGGTGATGACGTCGACCGAGGGGCGCTGCGTCGCGACGACGAGATGGATGCCGGTCGCGCGGGCGAGCTGGGCGAGGCGGCAGATCGTCGTCTCGACTTTGGCCGGCGCGATCAGCATGAGGTCGGCCAGCTCGTCGATGACGATCACGACGTAGGGCAGTTTCTCCTCGGGATACTTGGCGTTGTATTCCTCGATCTTGCGCACGCCGGCCTTGGCGAAGCGCTCGTAGCGTGAGTCCATCTCCTTGGTCATCTCGAAGAGCGCGCCCGCGGCGAGCCGCGGATCGGTGATGACCTCCTTGATGAGGTGCGGGATGCCGTTGTAGACGGTCAGCTCGACGCGCTTGGGATCGATGAAGAGCATCTGCACCTGGTCGGGCGTCGCCGAGACGAGCAGCGAGGCGATGATGCAGTTCAGGCAGACGCTCTTGCCGCTCCCGGTCGCGCCGGAGACGAGCAAGTGCGGCATCTTGCCGAGGTCGCCGAAGACGGCCCGGCCGGTGATGTCCTTGCCGAGCGCCATCGCCAGCGGCGGGATCGTTCCCCGCTGCGGCAGCGCCTGGAGAATCTCGGAGATCGCCACGACCGAGACTTGGGCGTTGGGGATCTCGATGCCGACCGCCGACTTGCCGGGGATCGGTGCCTCGATGCGCACGGAGGTCGCGGCCAGAGCGAGCGCGATGTCGTCGGCCAGCGACGAGATGCGCGAGATCTTGACGCCGCGCTCGGGCCGCAGCTCGTAGCGCGTGATCGCCGGTCCGCGCTCGATGTGCGTGACCTTCGCGCCGACGCCGAACGAGGCGAGCGTGTCCTCGAGCAAGTGCGAGCGGACCGACTCGTCGACGATCTGCGCCTGCGGCGGATCGAAGAGGCTCAGCTCCGGCAGCTTGTACGTGCGCCGCGGCAGTTCGCCCGCCGTCGCGATGCTCGCGGGCTCGTACTCGCCTTCGACCGGCGCGGCCGCTTCGACGAGCTCGGCGAGGTCGAGGTCCTCGTCGCCGTCGTCGAGCTCGTCGTCCTCTTCGAGCTCCTCGTCGTCCTCGAATTCGTCGTCCTCGAACTCCTCGTCGTCCTCTTCGAGATCGTCGTCGTCGAGGTCGTCGCCGTCCCCGCCCCCGGCGGCGGCGCCGCCGTCGCGCTGGACGAACTTCCGCGCCTCGACCGGCGCGACCGCAAGCTTCGAGCCGGCAGCTGCCGCCGCCGAGACGCCGGCCGCCGCAGGCACGCCGGCTGTCGGCGCGGCCGCGCCGGACGTCGGCGCGGCCGGCTTGGGAGGACGCAGAACGGCGGGGAGGTGGAAGGCTTCGCGCAGCGATCTCGGACCTTCCGCGACCGCAGCCGGTCTCGCGACGCGCGGAGACCGCGCGGCGAGGGCGGCAAGCGCGTCGCGCGCTTTGAGGAAGGTGACGATGCACCAGCCGATCGCGCGTTTGACCGAGAGGTTGAGGAGCGCGACGGTGAGGACGAGCGCCAGCAGGGCGAGCACGACCGTGGTGCCGGTCGAGCCGAACAGCGCGCGCAGACCCTTCGCGAGCGTCGCGCCGGCGAGCCCGCCGGCGCGTCCGCAGGCCGCGTCGGCAATCAGAAAATAAGCGAGCGACGCGCAGCCCAGCGTCGCGATCATGCGCGGAACGTTGATCTCGAGAAAAACGATGCCGCCGACGATGGCGACGAGGACCGGGACGAGCCAGGCCGTGCGCCCGAAGAGGAGCCCGAGCCCATACGCGGTCCAGGCCCCGAGCGCGCCCGAATGAGCGGGCGCCGCCAGCGCGATGCCGAGCAGGACGGCGAGGCCGAACGCCGCGATCCCGGCGACCTCGAGGTTGAGCCGCAGCGTTGCACGAGCCTTGCGGCGGACGCGTGCCATTGGCTGCAACGTTAGCCCGCCCCCAGGCGCACACCTGTTCGAGGCCCGCGCGGCAAAGCTCACGTACCGGCGATGAGCGCGACGCCGCAGCAGGCGCAGGCGACGCCGCACCATTGGAAGGCGTTGAGCCGCTCGCGCAGCACGAGGCGCGCGAGGAACACGGTCGCGGCGGGATAGAGCGACGAGAGGACCGCGACGATCGCCAGCAAGCCGCGCTGCGCGGCCAGCACGTAGAAGAGGTTGGCGCTCATGTCGAGCACGCCGGCCGCCGCGATCGCCGGCAAGCCGCCCCGAGCCGGCCGCAGCGACTGCTTGCGCGCGAGCGCGTAACCCGCCAGCAGCGCGACGGAGCTGACCCGGATCGACGCGAGCAAGCCGAGCCCTCCGCCCGACGGTGCGCGCCCGAGAATCGTGTAAAGCGCGCCGAGCGCCAGTCCGCTCAGGAGCGCGAGCCGCACGCCCGGCTCGGCGAGCGAGAATCGCCCCGTTTGCGGTTCGAGCGTGAAGAGCACGATCGCGACGGCGGCCAGAGCGATGCCGGCGCCTGCCAGCGGCGCGGGACGTTCGCCGAGCGCGAGGCCGGCGAGCACCGGAACGCTCGCGCCCAGCACGGCCGTGATCGGCGAGACCACGCCCATCCTCCCCACCGCCAGCGCCGCGTACAGCGCCGTGACCACGACCGCGGCGCAGAATCCGCCGAGCAGTCCCCACCACGCGACCTCCGCCGTGAAGCGCCCGGGTACGAACGGCAGCGCCGCCGCGAGCACGAGCGAGCCGATGAGCTGCGAGACGACCA
This sequence comes from Vulcanimicrobiota bacterium, assembly GCA_963834485.1. Taxonomy (GTDB): domain Bacteria; phylum Vulcanimicrobiota; class Vulcanimicrobiia; order Vulcanimicrobiales; family Vulcanimicrobiaceae; genus CAWICD01. Next base: position 628,005 of record CAWICD010000002.1, on the reverse strand, counting down.
CGACCGCGACCGCCGTCGTGCGCTTGGTGGCGACGCCCCCGCAGAAATCGGCGGCACCGTAGAAGAGCGCCGCCGCGAGCGCGAGCAAAACGGCCACGATCCTCAGCCCGCCCGCTCAGCGATCGGTCGGGTCGAGCGCGTCGCGCAGACCTTCGCCCAAGAGGTTGAAGCCGAGCACGAGCGTGGTGATCGCCAGGCCGGGGAAGATCAGCGCCCAGGGCGCCGAGAGCCAGTAGTCGCGCGCGTCGTTGAGCATCGCGCCCCACTCCGGCGCGGGGGGCCGAGCGCCCAGCCCGAGGTACGAAAGGCCGGCCGCTTCCAACTCGGCAGTCGCGACGCCGAGCGTCGCCTGCACGAGCAGCGGTGCCGCGATGTTGGGCAGGACGTGCCGCGCCAGGATCATCGGCGGGCCTTCGCCGATCGCGCGCGCCGCCTCCACGTATTCCAGCTCGCGAACCACGAGCACCGAGGAACGCGCCAGCCGCGCGTACTGCGGGATGTAGACGATGCCGACCGCGATCATCAGATTGGTGATGCTCGGTCCGAGGATCGTGGTGATCGCGATCGCGAGGATGATCGAGGGAAAGGCCAGCATCATGTCCATCGCGCTCATCAGCACGTTGTCGACCGCGCCGCCGGCGAAGCCCGCGGTCGCACCGATCAGCGTCCCGGCGACGATCGCCAGGCCGACCGCGATGAATCCGATGCGCACCGAGACCCGCGCGCCGTAGACGATGCGCGCGAAGATGTCGCGCCCGAGCTTGTCGGTCCCCATCAGGTGCGTCAGGCTCGGCGCCAGCGCCTGATGGGCCAGGTCCTGCGCGAGCGGGTCGACCCCGCGCGAGAGCAGCGGCGCGAGCACCGCCACCAGCAGCATCGCCGCGACGACGACCCCGCCGATCAGCGCCGAAGGGTTGCGCCGAAAGCGCCGCCAGGTGTCGGCGGCGTACGAACGCGGCGCGTCCTCGGCCGCGTCGTGCGTGAGGCGTCCTTCCTCAGCGGTAGTCGAGAGGGGCACGCGACTGCAGTTTTACGAACGACGAAGAAGGGCCCGCCGAAGCGGGCCCTTCTCTAGAGCGTGCGGCGCCGGCCGCTTAGCGGCGGAGTTTGGAGACAGGCTGGGCAGTTCCGTACGCCCACGTGTGGAGACCCTGCGTCGAGATCGTCACGTCGGCTTTGGCCGGCAGCGCGGGCGCCGGCTTGACGGCGGCCGCGTTGTGCAGCTCGAGCGAATACTCGTCGTAGTCGAAGCCGATCAACTGCGCCGAGAACTGATCGCCGTCGGTGTTGACCGTCGCCCCATTGTTTGCCGGAACGTTTGCCGAGAACGCCGTGTTCTGCGCGGGCGTGCAGAGCGACGGCGCTCCGCCCGGTCCTACGTTGTCGGGCAGCGTCGCCGTACCAGAGGCGGTCACCAGGATCGTATAATAGACGCCGCCGCCGTTGCAGCTCGCGCCAGTCGCCGGCCCGATGTCGGTGATCTGAAGGAAGGCTTCCGTCACGCCCGCCGGCAGCGTCACATTGAACGTGGCGCCGCCGTTTCCGTCGGCACTCACGAGCGTCGGCGCCGCGATTGCCGGCAAGAGCGTCGTCGACGCCAGGCTAGCCGTCTGCGAAGTGTTGAACGTGCCGTTGTTCGTCGGGATGCTGAGCGCGAGCGTATACGTGCCGACGACCGGGACGACCCCTGCGAAAACGTCGAGGCCTTCGCTGATGCCGGCCGTGCCGCCGGGGACGTTGCCCGAGCCGACCGGCGACTGGCCGTTCCCCAGCAGATCGAACGCCGGCGGCCCGCCCCACGAAACGAAGGCATTCGGATCGTTGGCGACGCTATCGTATAACGGCAGCACGTACGGTGCGACGCTGTCCGGCACACCGTTCTCGTTGTAGTTGAAGGGCTCGATGCCGAGCGCCACCGCGCCGCCCGAGACGCCGAAAGTCGTGCCCGTCGTGTCCGTTTGAGCGGTCGAGGTCATCGCCGACTTGCCGAGCTCGGTCGGCGCCGGACCCGACTCGATCGTGTCGAAGAAGCCGTCCGCGCCGAGCGAGCCCTGCGGGCCCGCCAGCACGAACGGCCCGCTGAACGTCGGCGAGGACAGCGTCGAACCGCTCTTTCCGTTCGGTTGGCGGTAGGTCACGACGACGTTGAGGCCGGGCCCCGTTTGACCCGCGATGTTCGCGGTCCCGACGGCGAGCTGCAGGACGTTCGAGGAGAGGTTCTGCTGGTTGGGGACGTTCGGCGCTTGGCCGCCGCCGCTGGCGCCGCAACCGGCCAGGCCCGCGGCCGCAAGCGCGCACGCCGAGAGAAAGAAGACCTTCGTTCGCATCGCTTTCCTTATCTGACCTAAAGCTTCCGCTGGTAGTAGACCTGGATCGTGAACGGCCGCAGCGGAGCCAGCTCCGTCGTGCCCGTGAAGTCTCCGTTGGTGAGAAGATACGCGCCGTTGCTGTAGGCGTAGATGTCGGTCGGGATGTTGCTGCAGCCGCGCGCACTGCCGTACTGCGCCGCGCAGCCGTTGATGCCGGTTCGCGGACCCGACAAGCCGTTCGCCGCGGGTTGGTAGTACGGGTTGACGGCGGGCACCGTGTTGAGGAAGGCGTTCCCGAACAGGTTCTCGAGTTGCACGCCGAACGTGTTGCCGCTCCGCTTGTACTCGATCGTCAGGTCTGCCTGCAGGTTTGCCGGCGAGAGGAAGCCGCCGTTCGCGGAAGTCGCAGGGGTTCCGCGCGTCGCCACGATGTTCGGGTTGAGCGACGTGCCCGGGAAGGCCGGATCGTAATAGTTGGTCGAGAGGTTCGTCCCACGGATGTTCTCGATGCCATTGAGTTGCTGGACGCCCGCTCCAAAGTTCACTTGCGGAACGTTGGCGTAGATCGGATTCCCGCCGGCGTCGACGCCGACTTGAGACGCGATCAGGTTGCCGATACTGTAGGGATAGCCGATATTGTACTCGAGATCGGGAGTGATCCGGAAGCCGGACTTCGTCGCCCACGTTCCTCCGATGCGCAGCGAAACCGGAGAGACGTAGCCGGCGCGGTAGATATCGCCCAAGGCCAGCGTCGCCGGCGAGAGCAGCGGCACCGACGTCTCGGCGATACTGAGCGGAGGCGTCGTGCTCAAGACGTTCTGATACGTGGCCGACAAGAAGCCCGAAAGTCCCACCGGCCGGTCGGGCGTCGTAAGGTTGAACTCGAGGCCGGTCGTCCGGTTGAAGCCCTGATTGGCGACGCCGAAGATCTCGTTGCCGCCGGGCAGGAGCGCGATCAGGGAGTAGGACGGGAGGTTGGTCCCGAGCTTGTAGAACGGCGTCAGGCGCGCGCCCCAACCGTTCGTGAACTGGTGCTGGTAGGATAGGTCGTAGTTCGTGTAGAGGGCGGGCTCGCCGTTACCGGCGTCGGGCGCCTCGACCGCGTCACCGGCCCAATACAGTTGCTCGCCGTAGCTGGTGCACGTGTACTTGATTTGGATTCCGCATTGAACGCCCGGCAGCGGCGGGATGCTCATGTACGGCCCGAGATTCCAGGCGCTGAACGGCGTGCCCGCGGTCTGCCCGTTGACGAAGACCGCCGAGCGCCCGTAGCCAACCCGCAGCGAGTCGTTCACGCCCATGAGATAGGTCAAGCCGGCTCGCGGCTCCCACTCGCGCGGCTCGAGCGAGGCATTCGTCCAGGCGCTCGGAGCCACGGAGAAAGGATTGTTGTCGGGCGGAGTGATGCCGTACTGTTCGAGCTGGTTGAACCAGTGCTGGTTCTGGCCTTCGTAGCGGACGCCGAGGTCGGCCTTGACGCGACTGGTCGGATCGTACTGGAAGCGTAGGCCCGCGCCCCAGTTCTGAAAGAACGCGCCGTTGTAGCTGATGCCCCAAACAGGGATGCGCGGGACGCTCTGCCCGAGCCCGGTGAAGTAGTTGTAGACATAGCCGCCCGGCAGCCAGTCGTTGACGCTCGGGCCGGCGCTAGGCGTCCCCACGGAACCGAGGTTGTAGAAGTATAACTGCGGCTCGTACGCGTCCCAGATCGGGTGCTGGTTCTCGTACTTGCCGTTGATGCTCACGGTCAGCTTGGAGCCGAACTGATGCGTGAGGTCGAAGCTCGTTCCGACGATCGGGCCTCCGGTCGCGCTCCAGTCAGAGATACCACCTTGCGACGGTCCGAGGCTGTACTGGTTGTCCGTGTAATCGAGCTGCTCCCAATTGTAGTAACGCAGCGCGAGAAACGTGCTGGCCGAGAGGTTGTTGTCGTACTCGAACTTCAGGAAGCGCGTCTGCAGCGATTGGTTGACCTGCGGAGAGGTGATCGCTACGTTCGTGCTCGGGACCCCGGGCCCCAGGCCGATCAAGCTTGCGTATTGCCCCGCCGTGAGGCCGGTACCCGATAGGAACGGCGCCGCCGAAAGGGTGTCGTACGGGTAGTAGACCAGGGCATTAGGGTTAGTGACCGGATCGAAGGTACCCGAAGGGATGCCGCCGAGGTTTCCATACTGCTGCAACGAGATGTTCGTGTAGAGCACCTGCAGCGACTGCGACTTGTCCCTGCCGAACTTGAACACGAAATTGTTCGTGAACTGGTCGTTCATCTGATACGACGTGTCGAAATAGTTCAGATGCGGCCCCGCCGAGGTGAACGAGTAGCCGTGATAAGGATCGAAGCGCTGCCCGTTGTACGCGATGTAGTCGGACAGGCTGTTGTCTTTCGTGGCGATCCCGTACTCGAAGGCAAACTGATGGAAGTAGTTCGGACCGCCGACCTCAGCGTCGACGAAACCGAAGCCGGGATAAGACCCGCGCTTCGGAATGACGTTGATCACGCCGCTGCCGATGTTCCCCTGCGTTGCGTCGCCCGCGCCCTCGACGACCTGCACGTTGCCGATGCCGTTGAAAAGGCCGGCGCCGGCACCCGTGCTGGAGCCGTTGTCCGAGAGGAAGGGCTCGACGAAGCTCACGCCGTCGTACTGGTAGCCGACCTCGCGCGCTTGACCGCCGCGGATCGTCGGGTTCCCTTCGTTCGTCAGCGTCACGCCCGGAACCGCGAGCAGCAGGTTGTTCTCGTTCGTGGTGGCGGCTTTTCCGGTCGTCTGCAAGAGCCGGTTGCCGGAGATCGAGTACGAGTCGATCGTTTGGCTCGGCTGAAACGCGCCCGTCGTGGAGCGCGACGTCGTTCGAGCGATCGTCCGCAGCTCTCTGAGCAGCCTCACCTGACCAAGGCTGAGGGTCTGGTCGCCGGTGAGCGTCACGCCGGTCTGCGTCAGCGACTCGAAGCCCTGGTCCTCGATCGAGAGCGTATAGGTGTCGACCGGAAGCCCGAGGATCGAGAAGAAGCCTCGAGCATCGGTCTTAGTCTTGAAGGTCGCGGTCGGGGCGACGATCGTGACGTTGGCGCCGGGGACCGGCGCTCTCGTCTCGGACTCGACCACCGTGCCGCTGATGTTGCCGACTTGTCCGCCGGCCGCGAAACTCGGGGCGGCCATCGACAGTACGATGGCCAGGAGCGCAAATACAGAAAGGGCGGTGCGTACTAAAGGCACGACACGCACTCGCCAAAGGGGAAATCGGACCATAACCCCGCCTCCGCGATGTGACACCTAAATTGAAAACAACCAGGCCGTGCCCTATGCTTGCATATCGGGCGCGGTCTTCGTGCGGCCCCACTTTTGGCCAGCGGACCTTAATGCCTTCTTCATTTGGCCGGATTTTAATGGGTCTAGCCACTCGTGTTCCGCCTCGGACCGGCTCCCTCGCCTCGGCGGCGCTCCCTCGCCTCGGCGGCGCTCCCTGGCCTCGGCGGCGCTCCCTGGCCTCGGCGGGATTGTGAAGGAACGAACGGAGCAGCGCTAGCCACGCCTCAGCCGAAGCGATTCGCCCTATCGCGCGAAACGCGAGCGCGTTTCCGGTGACCCAGGTCACACTTCCATGACGACCGGGACGACGATCGGGCGGCGGCGGGTCTTGTCGTAGACCGCCTTGGAGAGGCCCTGGCGGATGTGCTCCTTGACGGTCGCCACGTCGCGGATCCCTTCGACCGAACAGCCGTGCAGGATGTCGCCGACCCGGCGCTCGAGGTCGGCGATGACGTCCTCGGATTCGGGCAAGTAGAACACGCCGCGCGAGACGACGTCGGGGCCGGCGACCACGCGCGCCTCTTCCGCGTCGACGGTGACGACGACCATCATGATGCCGTCGGCGGAAAGATGCTTGCGGTCGCGCAGGACGGCTTCGCCGACGTCGCCGACGCCCGTCCCGTCGACCATGACGTTGCCGCCGTAGGTCTTGCCGATCTTCTCCGCCCCGTCGCCCGTCAGCTCCAGCACGTCGCCGTTCTCGAGGACGAAGCAGTTCTCGGGGAGGACCCCGGTCTGCCGCGCGAGGTGCGCGTGCGTCACCAGCATCCGGTACTCGCCGTGGACCGGGATGAAATACTTGGGGCGCAAGAGGTTGAGCATCAGCAGGAGCTCCTCTTGCGAAGCGTGGCCCGAGACGTGGGCCGTCCCCTGCGCGGTTCCGTGGATGACCGTCGCACCGAGCTTGAAGAGATTGTTGATCGTCTTCGAGACGCTCTTCTCGTTGCCGGGGATCGGCGTCGCGCTGATGACGACGGTGTCGCCCGGCACGATCTTCATGCGCGGATGGTCGCGCACCGCCAGGCGCGAGAGGGCCGACATCGGCTCGCCCTGCGAGCCGGTCGTGATCACGACGATCTCGCTCGGCTCGTACTCGTCGATCTGCTCGAGCCGGACGACCCGCTCGGGGGGAAGCTTCAAGTGGCCGAGTTCGGTCGAGTACTGGACGACGTTGAGCAGCGAACGCCCCAGGAACGCGATCCGCCGGCCGAAGCGCAGCGCCTGGTCGACGACCTGCTGGATGCGCGGCACGTTCGAGGCGAACGAGGTGACGATGATCCGCCCCGGCGCGCGCGCGAAGATGTTGGCGAACGCTTCGCCCACCACGCGCTCCGAGGGCGTGTGGCCGGGGCGCTCGGCGTTGGTCGAATCCGAGAGCATGGCGAGCACGCCCGCGTCGCCGATGCGCGCGAGCGCCGCGAAGTCGGCCGGCTTGCCGTCGATCGGCGTCTGGTCGAACTTGAAGTCGCCGGTGTGGAGGACGGTCCCCAGCGGCGTGCGGATCGCCAGCGCGCAGGCGCCCGCGACGCTGTGGTTGACGTGCACGAACTCGGCCGAGAACGAGCCGTAGCGGCAGACGTCGCCCGGCTTGACGGCCACGAAGGTCCGCTCCCCCAGCTTGTGATCGCGCATCTTGGCGCGGATCAGCGCGAGCGAGAGGGTCGTCCCCACGACCGGAACGTTGAACTCCCGTAACAAGTAGGGGATGCCGCCGATATGGTCTTCGTGTCCGTGCGTCACCAGCAGGCCGCGGAACTTGTCGACCCGGTCGCGCAGGTAGGAGAAGTCGTTGATGACGATGTCGACGCCGAGCATGTCGTCGTCGGGGAACATCAGGCCGCAGTCGACGGCGATGATGTCGTCCGCGGTCTCCAGCAGGGTCATGTTGCGGCCGATCTCGCCGCAGCCGCCCAGCGGGACGATGCGGAGGTACGGCTCGTCGGGCGGCGAGGGCACGATCAGGGAGTCGGGGGCCGGCGAGCGGCCGTTCTTGAGTTGCAAGCGATGACTTTCGGCTTGTCGAGCGAGCGTGGGGCGTGATAATGCGTGGCGAGAGGATCGGTTCTTATGCTTGCCCCAGGCTTCGTTGTGCTGGCCGCCCTGACTCTTTCGACGCCCGCCCCCCGGCCCGCCGCCACCCGCCACCCACCCCCGGCGGCAACGCCGCTGCGTCGCAGCGCCGAGTTCCCGCCGCCCGGGCAGCTCGACGAGCGCAGCCTTTACTCCCCGCGGGCGCGGCGCCGGTTCGCGTCCTACCTGCGGCTGCGCCTCCTCGAGATGCGCGAGGAAGGTCTCGAGCGCGCCGCCGACGTCGTCCGGCGCCGCTTGCCGGTCGACACGCTGCTCGAACCCTAGCCCGGGCGCCGGAGCTTCCGCGGCCGCGCAAGGCGTTTAGGCTCGCCGAGGCCTAATGAAGACCCCGGTGATCTTCCCATCTCCAACCGAGGTCGAGGGCGAGCAGCCGCTGCGCGCCGGATTCCTGCTACCCCGCGACATGCTCTTCGCGCCCGCCCGCGCGTTCGGGCTGGTCGCAGCGACGCGGGAATGGCTGCCGGCCCTGCTCATCGTCGTCTGCATCGGCTTCGCGAGCGTCGCGCTGGTGGCGCCGGCGTTCTCGAACGTCGCCGTCGAGACCGCGAAAGCGGACCGGACGGCTCTGCTCTCAGCGCGGGATCTCGCCGACGTCGGACGGACGGCACTCGCCCTCCTCGTCGTTCAAACGACCCTGTATCCGGCGTTGGGCTGGCTCTTCACCGCGGCGACGCTGACGATGATCGCCCGCTTCCGCGGCGCGCCCTCGACGTTCTCGACCTTCTTCTCGCTGGCGGCGAACGCCGGCGTCGCAGCCGCGCTCGGGGAGCTCATGCAGGGGCTCGCGGTGCGGCTTCACCCGCCGAGCAGCTATCACACCTGGGCTCAGATCGCGCTGGCGCTCCCGCTGAACCTGGCGATCTTCGCCCCGCACGGAACCGACCGCGAGATCGCTTTCCTTTCGAGCTTCGACCTCTTCACGGCGTGGTCGCTCGTGCTCATCGCCTACGGTTTCGCTCAGCTCGCGCGCGTGCGCCTGACCACGGCGCTCTCGATCTCGTTCGGCATCGCGCTCGCGCTGGTCATCCTCGTGGGGTTGTGAGCGCGTGAGCGGTCTCTGGGAGATCCTGATCGCGCCGCGGAGCGCCTTCGCGTCGCTGCGCGAGCGCCCGCGCTGGGGCTTGGCTTTCCTGGTTGCCGCGGCGTTGGGAACGGCCGGGGCGCTGCTCCAGGTCCCCGCCCGCGAGCACGTCGCCGGCCTGCTCTTGACTTCGGACGCGGGGACCGGTTCGGCGCTTGCGGCGATGTCCGACGCCCGGCGCCGGCAAGCGGAGGATTTCGCCCTGGCCGTCGTCCACTGGACGTGGCTCGCCTACCCGCTGCTGATCGCACTCGCGATCGGGCTCGCAACCTCGGTCATGCTCCTCGCGACGACGCTAGCGGGTAGCCGCGGCGGCGCGGCACGTCTGTTCGCGCTCGCCGCGAACGTTGCGATCGTCAACTTCGGGATCGGCTATCTCGCGCTCGGGGCGATCATGACGCTGCGCGGCAGCGGCGACTTCGCAAGCGACCGCGACCTGCTGATCGCGCTGCCGAGCCTGGCCTGGCTCGCGCCGCAGGCCTCGCCCGCCCTGGCGACCGTGCTGGCCCAGATCAACCCTTTCGCGCTCTGGTCGTGCGTGCTGCTCGTCCTCGGCCTGGGCGAAGTGGCGGACGCGCCGCTGGGGGCCGCGCTCCCGGCCGCCGTGCTGATCTCCTTCGGCGGCGCGGCCCTCGCGCCGCTCGCCCGCTGATGCGCCGCCGGCACGGCGCCCCCGTCCTCGCCTTCGCGCTGCTGCTCGAAGCGCCGGTCGCCGCGCTCGCACAAGCGCCGCCGTCTCCGCTTCCGTCGCCGGGAACCGCAACTCCGTCGCCCCAGCCCGCTACCCCGTCGCCCCAGCCCGCTACCCCATCGCCCCAGCCCGCTACCCCATCGCCCCAGCCCGCTACCCCATCGCCCCAGCTCGGGAACCCGGCGCTGCTCTATCCCGGGTACCGCCCCGCCGAGCCGCGCCTCACGGCGCCTCTGGGCGAACTCCCCGCGCTGCGCTACGCGCTGGCCCACGCACCCGAGATCCTGGCGGCGAAAGCCAACGCGGCCCAGCTCGTCTCGTCGTTCGCCAAGGCGCGGGCGGGCCAATACCCCACCATCACCGGAAGCCTGCAGAACCAGATGCAGAAGCAGTCGAACGAAAGCGGGAGCCTCGCAGAGTTCGGCCTCTCTCCGGCGACGAACTTCTCCCAGAACACCGCGCAGATCAGCTCCACCTACAACCTCTACAACGGCACGCAGCAACTGACGGCGCAGCAAGCCAAGAAACAGGTCGAGAACGCCACGGACGAAGTCCACCGTCAAGAGGAACAGACGACGCTCGACGTGGTCAGCCGATTTTTTGACTTGGCCGCGCGCCGCCAGGCCGTCGTCGTCGCCGAGAACGACGTGAGGTACGAGCAGGCGCTGCTCGCGGTCGCGCGCGAGAACGAGCAGGTCGGCCGCGTTGCCGGCGTCGACGTCCTGCGCGCCCAGGTCGCGGTCGGCCGCAGCAGCTCGACGGCGATCCAGGCCCGCGTCGACGAGGAGAACGCGCGCGAGGCGCTCGCCGTGCGCATCGGCGCTCCGGCGACGACGGCCTTCGACGTCCCCGCCGATTTGCCCGAACCGGCGCTCCCGGCGCAGCCGCCCGAAATGCTGGCCGCGCTCGCGGCGCGCTCGCGGCCGGAGATCGCCGCCGCCAAGGCGGCCTTGGACGCGGCCAAGCTGCAAGACGCTTCGGTCGACAGCGACCTCCGCCCGGTCGTGCAGCTCAGCGGCTCCTTCGGAAGTCAGGTCTCGCCGACCGAGTTCGTGCTCGAGCAGCAGCAGCTCGACGCGACGAACGCGCAGACGCTCGCCCTCTACAACCTCGAGCGCGCCCTTTTCCCGACGCTGCCGATCGCACCGCCTGCGACGGGCGGAACGGTCAACCGCAACGTGCCCGGTTTTTGGCAGATCGGCGTCACCTCGACCTTCCAACTGCCGCTGCTGGACTACGGCCAGCGCGCCGCCGCGCACCACGCGGCCCGCGCCCAGATCGCTTCGGCCCAGGCCGCGCTCGACAACGCCTACGACACGGTCATCGCCGACGTCCGCGCGGCCGTACGCGACGCCGCATCGGCGAAGGAGAAGCTCGCGCTCGCCAAGGAGAGCGCCGCGCTCGCGGGCGAGACGGCGCGCATCGCGCAGCTCCAGTACAAGCACGGTCTGATCTCGTTCACCGACGTCGCCCAAACCGAGCAGACGGCGCTTTCCGCCGAGCAGGATCTGGTCGCGGCGCGGGTCGCGTACGTCGTCGCCGCGATCCGGCTGCGCGTCGTGCTGGGGCCGCCGGACCTCGCCGCGGCCGCGGACTTGCGCGGCCTGTGAACCGCTCGCAAAGCACCGCCGTCGTCGTCGGCGGCGTCCTGCTCGTGGTGCTCGCCGGAGCGGCACTGCGGCCCGGAGCCGACGCGGTCGCGGTCCGCGAGCTGACCGTGCGGCGCGGCCCCTTCGTCACGAAGCTGCCCGAGTCGGGGGTGATCGAGCTGCCCCGCACCGTGACGATCGCGGCCGGCGTCGGCGGCAACATGGGACTCATCGCCGTCAAGGAGGGCGAGCGCGTGCGCGCGGGCCAGCTCCTGGCGACGATCGTCAACCCGCAAGTCGAAGTCAATCTGCGCGACGCCGAGAGCGCGGCGGCCTCGGCCCAAGGACGCGCGGACAGCATCGCCGAGCAAGTTGCGGTGCTGCCCGAGCAAAACCGCTCGGCCGTCGTGCAGGCGCAGGCCGCGCTCGTGCAGGCCCGCGCGCAGCTCGGCCAGGCGCGCAAGGACCTCGCCGCCGGCGCGCAGTCGGGCCTGGGCTACGGCGCGGCGAGCGCCGAGGAACAGAAACTGACGGCCGACGCGACGCTGAGCAAGGCCGCAACCGATTTGCGCGAAGCGCGCCGCACCTACGAAGCCAACCAGGACCTCTACGCGCAGAAGGCGCTTTCGAAGGACGCGCTGGACCAGTCGCAGGCGCGCTACGAGGAGGCGCTCGTGACCTGGCAGCAGGCCCAGCGCGAGCGCCAGCTCCTCACCGGTCAGCTCGGCCGCGACTATCAAGTCCTCAAAGACCGCGTTCGCTCGGCCGAGGATCAGGTGCGGCAGTCCGAAGCGGCGCTGGCCGCGGCTCGAGCCGGCGCGACCCAGACGCGCGCCGGCGATCTCCAAGCGGCGCGCGCCGACGCGGATCGAGCCCAAGCCGACCTCGCCTTCGCGCAGGAGCAGGAGGACCACTTGCAGGTGCGAGCGCCGTTCGCCGGCATCGTCGAGAGCGTCGCGACCCAGCCCAACGACACGCTGCGCCCGATCCAACCGGGCGAAACGGTCGCTGCCGGTCAAACGCTCTTCGAGATGGCCGGAAACGACCGTTTCGTCGTGCGCACGAAGGTCGACGAGCAGGACGTCGCCAGCGTCCGCGTCGGCCAGCCTGCGATCGTCGGAGGGGAGGATTTCGGAGGCCGCACACTGCGCGGGCACGTCGTCGAGATAGCGCCGATCGCGCAGCGCTCCGACGATCCGTCCAACACCGCACGCCAGGTCCTCACCACGATCGTGCTCGAGGAGACCCTGCCCTTTCTGCGCGACGGGATGACGGTCGACGTCGACATCGTCACGCACGACGAAGAGAACGTGCTCGCCGTGCCGGCCGACGCGCTGCGCAAGAGCGGCGACGGAACCGCCTACGTGTTCGTCGTGCAAAACGGCCGGGCCCAGCGCGCCGACGTGACGCTCGGCGCGCAGAACGACACGAGCGCGGTCGTCACCGCGGGTCTGCGCGACGGCGACACGATCGTCGCCGAGAAGAACCCGGCCGTCACGGCGAACGCCGCGGTCAAACCGGCACCTTCGCCCGGCCCCGCATCGTCCGGCGCGCCGTGAACCGGCTGGCGCGCCTGGGCAGTTACGCCGGCGAGGCGCTCGAGGCGCTCTGGCGCAACCGCGCGCGTTCGTTCCTCACGATGCTCGGCATGATCATCGGGACGGGCTCGGTGATCGCGGTGCTCGGCATCGGCGATGCCGCCTCGGCCGGGATCGCCGGTAGCCTCGGCGCCTTCGGCGACCCCGGCTTGTACGTCTCGGTCGACTCGAAGCAAGACGATCCGCTCGCAGCTCAGATCCAGTATCGCGATGCGGCGACGGTCGCGGCGGAAAACGCCGACGTGCTGGCGCACGTTTTCCCGAGCTACCAGCGCACCTACCGCATGCGCGGCGGCGGGGTCGATTACGTCGGAACGGTCACCAGCACGTCGGAAGTGCATCCGGACACGCTGACGCTGCGCGAGGGGCGCCGCGTGGAAGCCGGCGACGTCGCGGCGGCGGCCCGCGTGTGTCTGCTCAGCCAGCCCCTGGAACGCCGCTTCTTCGGCGACGGGGCCTACGCGCTGGGGCGGATCGTGCGCATCGACGGCGTGCGCTTTCGCGTGATCGGCGTCTACGACGAGCTGCGGGCCGGCATCTTCACCAACGCCGGCGCCTCGGACTTCATCGAGATCCCCTATACGGCGTTTCACGAGCTCGCGCCGGGACCGGTCGAGGCGCTGCAGGTCTTCCCGCGTCCCGGCGTGGAGCTCGAGACGGTGCGCGCCGCGGTCGTCGCCTCGCTGCGCCGCGCGCACGGGCCGCAGGCTCAATACAGCGTGCAAGACGCACTGGCGTTCATCGCCACCTTCGAGCGCACGATCCGCGTCGTGTCGGACGGCGTCACCGCGATCGGCGCGGTCGCCCTGCTCGTCGCCGGGATCGGGATCATGAACATCATGCTCGTCTCGGTCAGCGAACGCACCCGCGAGATCGGGATCCGCAAAGCGATCGGCGGGAGCCGCGCGGACATCGTCCTGCAGTTCCTGCTCGAAGCGGTCATCCTGGCACTGTTCGGCGGAGCGCTGGGCATGCTGCTCGGAATCGGCGGCGTGCTCCTCGCCTACGGCGCCGTCAGCGGACTGCTGGGCCCGGCTCCGATTCCTTGGGCGCTCATCGTCACGCTCGCCGCCGGATTCTCCACGGTCGTCGGCATCGTCTTCGGAACCTATCCGGCGCTGCGCGCGGGCCGGCTCGACCCGATCGAGGCGTTGCGCTCGTAGTGGAACTCGCGCAGATCGGGCCCTTCTTCAGCGAGGCCTACGAGGTGCTCGCGCGCAACAAGCTGCGCTCGTTCCTGACGGTCCTCGGCCTGATCATCGGCGTCGCCGCCGTCATCGCGATCGAGATCCTGGGCAAAGGGACCGCCGGCGCGGTCGACGGTTTGCTCGGCAGCCTCAACGACCACGGTTTCTTCCTCTTCCCGGCGCAGCGCCAGGCCGATTTCTCCAAGGCCCAGCTCACCTTCAAGGACGTCGAGCGCACCAAGGACCTCTTCCCCAACGTCGTGGTCGCGATCCCCGCCGGGAACGTGCAGCGGCTCGTCTCCGCGGGCCACCACCACGCGCGGCTGGGCATCACGAGCGACTCCGACGTCAGCTTCGCCGCGGTCCCGCTCGTCTACGGTCGCAACCTCTCGCACGACGACGTCGTTTCGGCCGCGCACGTCTGCGTGCTCGGCGACAACGCCTTCCGGCGCCTCTTTCCCGACGGCGGCGACCCGGTCGGCACGGCGCTGCGCATCGGCGAGCGGCGCTATTCGATCGTCGGCGTCCAAGGCCCGCCGACCCAAGGGCTGATCCCCTTCTCCTTCAGCGGCGACGTGACGATCCCGTACACGGCTTTCGCGCGCGAGTACTTACGCTCGCGCCCGGTCTACGCCGCCCGTTTCCTGGTCGCCGACGCGACCAAGATGGCGCAGACCGAAAAGGACGTCGTCGCCTATTTCAAAGGCGTCAAGGCCGGAAGCGCCGACTATCAAACCCTCGACCGCAAGTCCTTCGCGACGACGGTCGACGGCATCTTCACCGCGCTGACCCTCGCCATCGCGCTGATCGGCGCGATCTCGCTGCTGGTCGCCGGGATCGGGATCATGAACATGATGCTCGTCTCCGTCAACGAGCGCACGCGCGAGATCGGCGTGCGCAAAGCGATCGGCGCGACCAGCCGGCAAGTGCTCCTGCAGTTCTTCATCGAGGCCTTGCTGCTCTCGGCCGCCGGCTGCGGGATCGGCCTGGTGCTCGGCCTGGCGATCGGCGCGCTCGTCGACCGCTACGCGCTGATCATGGTCTCGGGGATCGTTCCCTCGATTCCCTGGCTGCAGTCGGTGGCGATCGCGGTCGGCTTCGCCACGCTCGTGACCCTGCTTTTCGGAACGTACCCGGCCTACCGCGCCGCCAAGCTCGATCCGATCGAAGCGCTGCGCTATGAATGACGCGGCTCCCGCGCTCGTGCTGCGCGACGTCACGAAAACCTACGCCGGCGGCGCGCTCGAGGTGCAAGCGCTGCGCGGCGTCTCCTTCGAGGTCGGGCGCGGCGAGTACGTCGCGATCATGGGACCCTCGGGGTCCGGTAAGTCGACCTTGATGAACCTGATCGGCTGCCTCGACCGCCCCACCAGCGGCAGCTATCTGATCGACGGCATCGACGCCGGCGGGCTCGACGACAACGCCCTGGCCGCGATCCGGCTCAAGAAGCTGGGGTTCGTCTTTCAGGGCTTCAACTTGCTGGCGCGCGCCAGCGCCCTCAAGAACGTCGCGCTGCCGCTCTTCTACGCCGGCTTGCCGGCACGCGAACGCGAGCGGGTCGCAGCCGGCGTGCTCGCCGACGTGGGTCTCGCCGACCGCGTCGAACACAAGCCGAGCGAGCTCTCGGGCGGTCAGCAGCAGCGCGTCGCGATCGCCCGCGCCCTCGTCAACGATCCCGCCGTCCTGCTCGCCGACGAACCGACCGGGAACCTCGATTCCCAGACGAGCGAAGAGATCATGTCGCTCTTCAGCCGCCTCAACGAAAGCGGCCGCACGATCGTCGTGGTCACGCACGACGCCGACGTCGCCCGGCACGCCCGCCGCGTCATCCGCCTGCGCGACGGCCGCATCGTCAGCGACGCCCCTTCGACAGGCTCCCCTTCGACAAGCTCAGGGTGACGACGCGCTGCCGAAGGGCGCGGCCGGGGGCGCAACGCGATCACTCCCGCCGAAGAGGGGCGGCTCCAGCGGACGGAACCCGATCACACCTTTCGCCGGCCTTCCCCTCCGGAAAAGCGAAGGCTGGGCGAGCTTCCGATGACCCGAGAGGACGTGCGGGCGTTTGCCCCGTTTTCATGAGGAGCATCGAGGCCCATGCGAGGGAACGCCCCGCGGCAAAGATTGAGCCGGGCGGCCATGCCGGCCCTCGCGGCGGCGCTCGCTTCCTGCGGAGGCGGGGGTGGCGGCGGGACCGCCCTGCCGCCCGCGGCGGCCCCGACCCCGACGGCGCCCGCCGCTTCCTCCACGCCCTCGCTCAAGCCAACGCCGTCGTCCGCGCCGTCGGCGTCGCCGCCCCCGGCACCGTCGCCGTCACCCTCGCCTTCAGCGAGTCCCAGGCCGACCTCGACGCCGACCGCGAGTCCCAGGCCGACCTCGACGCCGACCGCGAGTCCCAGGCCGACTTCGACGCCGACGGCCGCGCCCGGGGGAGGCGCGCCGCTCGCCGGCCCGACCCTCGGCCCGAACGGCGGGTGGGGACCCACGGCGGTCGCCAACGCCTTGCAGTTCCCGGTCCAGAGCGGCTTCAACGGAGCGGGACAGACCGTCGCGATCGTCATCGACTCCGGCTTTGCCCAAACCGATCTGTCCACGTATCTCGCGTACTTCCAGATTCCCTCGACGGGCCGCACGATCTCGACGGAGCAGGTCGACGGCAGCCCCGGAACGGCCGATCAGGCTGAAGCGACGCTGGACGTCGAGACGGTCGCCGCTCTCGCCCCCGGCGCGAACGTCATCGTCTACGAGGTTCCCGATCTCAGCGATCAGGACATCACCGACGCTTACGACCAGATCATCGGCGACGGAAAGGCGTCGGTCGTCAGCTCGTCGTTCGGCGGCTGCGAGTACGCCAACCCGCCGGAGAGCCCCGTCCTGCAGCAGGGAGCGCTGCAGCACGTCCTCTTCGTCGCTTCCTCCGGCGATCAGGGCAACGAGTGCTTCAGCAGCGAGAACGGAAGCACGCCGGTCTACGCGGTCGGCGTCAGCTATCCGGCCAGCGATCCGAACGGCATCGGCGTCGGCGGCACCGAGACGTACGGTCGTCCCCTTACCAGCGCCACCGTCTGGAACGACTCGAAATGCTCCTCCGGGCAATGCGCCGCCGGAGGCGGGGTCTCGGCCCATTTCGGCCTGCCGAGCTTCCAGCAGGGTCTCGCCGGAGCGTCCTCGGCGCAGTGGCGCAACGTTCCCGACGTTTCCATGCCGGCCGAACTCACTTCCGTGTACGAGGCCGGATCGTGGGGCTTGATGAGCGGCACTTCCTGGAGCGCGCCGCAGTTCGCCGCGCTCATGGCGGAGGTCTACCACTACTGCGAGAGCGCGCTTGCGTCGCCCGCGAGCGTCCCCTACTACGTCACCGCTCATAGCGCGTCGGCGTTCATCGACGTGACGAGCGGCAACGACCAATTCGACGGAACCTCGCCATTCTATTCGGCCGGAGCGGGCTACGACGACGCCTCGGGGATCGGCGTGCCGCTCGGCATGCCGTTCGCCGACACGATATGCCCCGGGCGCGTCCCCGCCGCAGCCCTGCGAGCTTCGCCGGCGGCCATCGCCCGCGCGCAATACGGAACGGCCCAGACGCGAACCCTCGACGTCACGCCGCGGGTCGCCGGGCTGGCCGATCGGGGCCGGCGTTCCATCCTCGCGCAGACCCGCGTCCAACTGGTTCTGCGCCCGGCGGCCGGCCTGGCCGGCGACGAGCAGACGGCTCTGGCCATCTTGCGGCAAGCGAACTTCACGATCGTCCGAACCTTCCCGAATCACCTCGTGATCGACGCGGAGGCTCCCAGCGGCACCGTCGAGCGCTTCTTCGAAACGCAGCTTCACGACGTCTCCCAAGGCGCGTACGGAACGCGCTACCTGCCGGCCGGCAGCGTCACCATCCCAGCCTCGCTGACGCCTTACGCCGCCTCCGTCAGCCTCGACGACGTCGTCACCAGACACGCTCCGCGCTGAACCTCCTCGCTCCGGCCGGAGCCGGCCGCCCGGGGCGCGGCTCCTTTTCCCAGGATGAAAATCGG
This sequence comes from Vulcanimicrobiota bacterium, assembly GCA_963834485.1. Classification (GTDB taxonomy): domain Bacteria; phylum Vulcanimicrobiota; class Vulcanimicrobiia; order Vulcanimicrobiales; family Vulcanimicrobiaceae; genus CAWICD01. The sequence continues at coordinate 610,129 of CAWICD010000002.1, read as the reverse complement.
GGGAGAATGCGAACCGTCGCGACACTTTTCGAGGTCTTGCGGGTAAGCAAGCCGTGGTGACATGAGACTTCCTGTAGGAGAGGGCGAACACTAGCACTATGAAGAGCACCCGCATCCTGCCGACGGCCATAGTCGGCCTCGCCGGAGCGATCATCGGCAGCTTTTCGATGATGCTCTACGCGAGCACGCACTTCACGGGCGTCGCCGGCCCCGGGAACACTCCCCCGGCGGTGAGCGCTGCACCGCTCGTCTCCGGCGGGAGCGATCAGGACCGCATCGTCAGCGCCGTCAAACGCGTCGCTCCCTCGGTCGTAGCGATCAACGTCTACGTCAACGGGCAGCAGTTCGTCCCGCTCGACCCGTTCATGCAGTTCTTCGGCCAGCAGGGGCCGGGCCAGATCCAGCGCTACCGGGCGCGAGCCTCGGGCTCGGGCTTCGTCTACGAGCGGACCGGCGACAGCGGCCTGATCGTCACCAACGCCCACGTCGTCCGCCCGCCGAGCGGTGGGGCCATCTCGAAGATCGAGCTGGTTTTCCAGAACGGCGACCGCGTACCGGGCAAGGTTTACGCGAGCAACCTGGGGGCCGACCTCGCTTTGATCAAGGTCGACGGCTACGCGAAGCTTCCGCCGCCCGTCGAAGTCGGCGATTCGAGCAAGCTGCAGGCCGGACAGTGGGCGATCGCGATCGGCGAGCCTTTCGAGCTGAAGCAGACCGTGACCGTCGGCGTCGTCTCGGGTTTCAACCGCGACGAAACGATCGGTAACGACAACGGGAGCGAACAAGAATTCAAGGGGCTCCTGCAAACCTCGGCCCCGATCAACCCGGGGAACTCGGGCGGCCCCCTCGTCGACGTCGAAGGCCGGCTGATCGGCGTGAACCAGTCGACGGCCAACCCGCAGGCCGGGGCCCAGGGCATCGGCTTCGCGATCCCCGCGAACACGGTCAAAGAACAAGTGGCCAACCTCGAGCGCAACCCCGGGACCCACCAGGGCACGAACATGGGCTTCATCGGCGCGGCGCTGGCCACGGTGACGCCTGACCTGGGCGTGCAGTTGAACTACAAGGGGAAGGGCGTCGCCGTCGAACAGGTCGTCCAGGGCGGGCCGGCCGACCAGGCCGGGCTTCAGCCGGGCGACGTGATCCAGAAAGTCAACGGCCAGGACGTCACGACGAACGACCAAGTCGTCAAGGCCATCCAAGCGACGAAGCCGGGCGACCGGATCAACCTCGAAGTCTGGAGTGCGGGCGTCAAGAAGCTGGTCGACATCAAAGTCGGCGAGCGGCCTGCGGACGTGGGGCTCGCACCGTCCGACCAGCAGGATCCGCAGGATCAGGGCAACCCCTAGAGGCGAGCCCGAGCCGGGTTTTAGGACTCGCCGTCCCGAAGCGTCCAACCGAAGCACGAGGGAAGCCTCGGGCCGAAACCAATCGGATCCGAGTCTGCGTCCTACAATGTGAAAATCCAGCGCCGAGGATGGAATCGGCGCATCCTCGATCGTCGGTAAGCGGCAAGGCAAAGCTCGCAAGAGGTCGCGCGACCGCAAGGTGGCGCGTGCAGATGGTCCGCGACGATTGGAAAGGCTAAGAAATACATGGCGAAAGTGGTCGGGATCGACCTCGGCACGACGAACTCCGTCGTCGCCGTGATGGAGGGCCAGACGCCCACCGTCATCGCAAACTCCGAAGGCAGCCGCACGACGCCCTCCGTCGTGGCCTTCACCAAGACCGGCGAGCGGCTCGTGGGCCAGCTCGCGAAGCGGCAGGCGGTCACCAACCCGGAGCGCACGATCAAGTCGATCAAGCGCCACATGGGCTCGAGCTTCAGCGTCAAGATCGACGGGAAGGACTACTCGCCGCAAGAGATCTCGGCGATGATCCTGCAAAAGCTCGTCAACGACGCCTCGACCTACCTGGGCGAGCGGGTGACGAAGGCCGTGATCACCGTCCCCGCTTATTTCAACGACGCGCAGCGCCAGGCGACCAAGGACGCCGGCCGCATCGCGGGTCTCGACGTGCTGCGCATCATCAACGAGCCCACCGCGGCGGCGCTCGCCTACGGCCTCGACAAGAAGCACAGCGAGACGATCCTCGTCTGGGACCTCGGCGGCGGGACGTTCGACGTCTCGATCCTCGAGGTCGGCGAAGGCGTCTTCGAAGTGAAGTCGACCAACGGCGACACGCATCTCGGCGGCGACGACTACGACGAGCGGATCGTCGAGTGGCTGGTCACGGAGTTCCGCAAGGATCAAGGCATCGATCTCTCCGCCGACAAGCAGGCCCTGCAGCGCCTGACCGAAGCGGCGGAGAAGGCGAAGATCGAACTCAGCTCGATGGTGCAGACCAACATCAACCTGCCGTTCATCACGGCCGATCAGAGCGGTCCCAAGCACCTCGACATGACGCTGACGCGCGCCGATTTCGAGAAGATGACGGCCAGCTTGACGGACCGGATGGTCGGCCCGTTCAAAGCGGCGCTGGCCGACGCCAAGCTCGACACCGGCAAGCTCGACGAGATCATCCTGGTCGGCGGCGCGACGCGCATGCCGCTGGTTCAGGAACTCGTCAAGAAGCTGACCGGCAAAGATCAGCTCAACCAGTCCGTCAACCCGGACGAGGTCGTGGCGGTCGGCGCGGCGATTCAGGCCGGCGTCCTCGCGGGTGAAGTCCGCGACGTCGTCCTGCTCGACGTCACGCCCCTTTCGCTCGGGCTCGAGACGCTGGGCGGCGTGTTCACCCGCTTGATCGAGCGCAACACGACGATCCCGACGAAGAAATCGCAGATCTTCACGACGGCCGAAGACGGGCAGACGTCGGTCGACATTCACGTGCTCCAAGGCGAGCGCGAGATGGCCTTGGACAACAAGACGCTCGGACGGTTCCGGCTCGAAGGCATCCCCGCGGCACCCCGCGGCGTGCCGCAAATCGAGGTCGCGTTCAACATCGACGCCAACGGCATCGTGAACGTCTCGGCGAAGGATCTGGGCACGGGCAAGGAACAGGCGATCAACATCACCGCTTCGACCAACCTCTCGAAGGAAGAGGTCGACCGCATGGTCCGCGACGCCGAAACGATGGCCAGCGAGGACAAGCGCAAGAAGGAAGAGGCCGAGATCCGCAACCGCGCCTCGAGCCTGATCTACTCGACCGAGAAGTCGCTCAAGGAAATCGGCGACAAGCTCGAAGCGAGCGTCAAGGCCGACGTCGAGAACGCTCTCGCCGAGCTGCGTAAGGTCAGCGAGAACGGGACGTCCGCCGAGGTGAAGGCCGCGACCGAGAAGCTCGAACAGGCCTCCTACAAACTCGCCGAGGCGCTCTACCAGAAGACCGGTGCCGCTCAAAACGGAGCGACCGGCCAGAGCGGTCCGGCCGGCGAAGCCGGCGCGGGTCAAACCGCCGGCCAGTCCGGCGACGACGTGATCGACGCCGAGTTCAAGGAAGCGAAGTAGGACCGCTGCGGCGCGCCCGGGGACCGTTCTTCCGAACGGGCTTCGGGCGCGCGTCGCGTCGAGAGGGACAGATGGAAACCGAAGCACAAGCTGCGGGGCTCGAGGCCGAACGGCCGGCCGCCGAGATACCGCAACAAGCCGTCTCGGAGCCGGCGGCGAGCGCTGCCGAGCTCGAGGCGGCGAGAGCGCTCGCCGAGGAGCGCTACAAGGAGCTGCAGTACGCGCGCGCGGAGATCGAGAACGTTCGCAAGCGCGCGCAGCGGATCGCCGACGAGCGTTTGCTCAACGGCCGCAGGCAACTGCTGAGCAAGTTCTTGCCCGTGATCGACAACTTGCAGCGAGCCGTCCTCTTCAATGACTCCGAAGGGCTGCGCGGAGGGCTCCAAGCCACGCTGCGCGGCTTCGAGGGGCTGCTGTCGAGCGAGGGCGTCAAGGCGGTCGAGGTCCTCGGCAAGCCGTTCGATCCACGCGTCGCCGAAGCGATCGGGACGCGCGACTCGACCGAAGTTGACGACGACATCGTGCTCGACGAGGCGCAGCGCGGCTATCTGCTGGGCGAGGAACTGCTGCGTCCGGCCAGCGTCATCGTCGCCAAGCGCATCGAGGCTCGCTCCGCCCAAGAGTAGCGCGGCGGACAAAGCGTTGAACTACAAAGACTACTACGAGGTCCTGGGCGTCCCCAAGAGCGCGGCCGAGAAAGACGTCAAGTCCGCGTACCGGAAGCTCGCGCGCAAGTGGCACCCCGACGCCAACCCCAACAACCAAAAGGCGGCGGAGGAGAAGTTCAAGGAGATCACCGAGGCCTACGAAGTGCTCGGCGATCCGGAGAAGCGCCGGAAGTACGATGCTCTCGGCAGCGATTGGGTTCAGGCCGCGCAGCAAGCCGAAGCGCAGCGGCGGCACCGCTCCGCGCAAGGCGACAACGCGAACGATCTCTTCGGCCAATCCTTCGCAGGCGGCGGCACGAGCGGCTTCTCCGATTTCTTCGACGCGTTCTTCTCCGGAATTGGCAAGCGCCCCAGTGCCGGCGCGGCGTCGTTCTCGCAGCGCGGCGGCGACCTCGAGACCAGCCTCGACCTCTCGCTGGGCGAAGCCTATGCGGGCGGCAGCAAGTCGATCTCGCTGCAGATCGAAGAGCCTTGCCCGCGCTGCAACGGAACCGGGGTGCTCAACGGCTCGATCTGCGCGCAGTGCCACGGCACCGGGCGCTTGATCCAGACCAAGCGCTTCGACATCACGATTCCCAAAGGCGTGCGCGAAGGTCAACGCATCCGCTTGGCCGGCCAGGGCTCACCCGGAGCCGGAAGCGGCAAGAACGGGGATCTCTACCTGGTCGCGCACATCGAACCCGACAAGACGTACGAGCGCAAGGGCGACGACCTCTACGTCGAGCTGCCCGTCAGCATCTACGATCTGGTGCTGGGCGGCGAAGTGCGCGTCCCCACCATGACGGGCGACGTGACGATGACCATCCCGCCGGAGACGCAAAGCAACCGCACGTTGCGGCTCGCCGGTAAGGGCATGCCCAAGGTGAAGTCCGGCGGCTACGGCGACCAGTACGTCCGGCTGCTGGGGATGCTCCCGACCGAGCTCAACGACAAGGAGCGCAAGCTCTTCCGCGAGCTCGCCGGGCTACGGCAGGGCGAATCTCGCGCGCGGCGCTAGCCGACGGCGGCTTCAGCGAGCTCGCTTTCCTCGACGGACTTCTTGAGATTCGCGAGCAGCTCGCGAACCGCCGCTTCGGCCAACCGTTTGCCGAGGGCGGCGTCGAAGAGCACGCCGGCCGCGCCGAACGGCGGCTGATAGCTTCCGTCGATGTCCAAGCGGCTGAAACCCGAGCCCTCGTCGCTGACGCAGAGGACTCCCTGGAACGTCGGATAGGGGCCGTGACCGGTCGGAACCCAGCGGATGGCGATGCGCTCGTAGCCCGTATAAGCCGGCAGCGGCGAGAGGCTGACGAGGACGTCGTGCTCCAGCTTGAGGTCGCCCAAGGGTGCCCGCAACTCGACGACGGCGGCGCCATCTTCGCCGGCGTGCTTCGCAAAGAAGGTGTCGAGGAACTTCGGGACGTCCTCGAAGGGGCAGCGCACCGACTCGTACTCGTGGATCTGGCTCATGCCCTGATTTTATTCTTCTAGGTGCTTCCTGCTTTACGACCTTGGTCTAGGTTTGCCTATTAAGCAAGTTATAAGGCAGGCTCCGGCCGAGCCTGGGTCCCGCCCCGTGCCGGCCGCGGCGCAACGTGCCGCGTCCATTTCGAGTCCTACCTAGCGATGCTAGGCGGGCCTCCGACCCACTTGATGTGGTCGAATATGTACAATCCCGAAAAACCGCGCATGAAGCGAGCGGTCGCTTGGCGGCGGATCGGGCATTTCTTTCTGCCATACTGGCGCCAGGAAGCACTGGTGCTCGTCTGCATCGTGGCCGTGGCGACGCTCGGCCTGGCGACCCCGCTGTTCACCAAGCACCTCATCGACGTCTCGCTCGCCCACCACGACGTCCGCGGCCTCTGGTTCGACGTCGGCGGGATGGTCGCGGCCGCCTTGCTGGCGGCCTTGGTCGGCGTCTACCAGGGGTATCTGAACTCGCTCGTCGGCGAGGGGATCATGCGCGACATCCGGACGAGCCTGGTCGCCCACCTGCACCGGATGTCGATCTCGTTCTTCACCAACACGAAGACCGGCGAGATCATGAACCGCGTCTCGAACGACGTCGACAACGTCGACAACGTCGTGACCGGAACGCTGGTCACCATCGTCACCAACTTCGCCACGATCCTGACGACGGTCGCGACGATGTTCGTGCTCGATTGGCGGCTCTCGCTGCTCGCGTTGGCGGTCGTGCCGCTGATGATCTTCCCGCTCGCGCCGGTCGGGAGGCGCATGTACGCGGTCCGCAAGCTCACCCGCGAGAAGCGCGACGAGATCGAGAGCATGACGCAGGAGACGCTCTCCATCTCGGGGATCACGCTGATCAAATCGTTCGTGCGCGAGCGCTTCGAGGGGGACCGCTTCTTCGCAGCCTCGAGCGACCTGATGAAGCTCGAGATCAAGCTGGCGATGGTCGGCCGCTGGTTCATGGCGGCGATCGGCGCGATGGTCGTGATCGGCCCGGCGATCGTCTGGCTCGGCGGCGGCTATTTGGCGATCTCGGCGGGGCTGACGGTCGGAACGATCGTCGCGTTCGTCGCCCTGCTCGGCCGCCTCTACGGGCCCGCCTCGGCGCTGGCCGGCGTGCAGGTCCAAATCGTCAGCGCGCTGGCGGTCTTCGAGCGCATCTTCGAGTATCTCGATCTCACCCAGGAGAGCGGCGGGACGCGCCTTCTCGCCGACGTGCAAGGCGACATCCGCTTCGAGGACGTCCGTTTCTCCTACGGCGGCGAGCGCCAAGCGCTCGTTGGCGTGAGCCTGCACATCGCACCCGGCCAGGTGGCCGCCTTCGTCGGCCCCTCGGGCGCGGGCAAGACGACGATCACCCAGCTCGTCTCACGCTTCTACGATCCGCAGTTCGGCCGCGTGCTCATCGACGGCAACGACGTGCGCGAGCTCGACCTCGAGTCGCTGCGCCGGCACATCGGCATCGTCACCCAGGAGACGTATCTCTTCCACGACACGATCGCCGCCAATCTGCGCTACGGCAAGGAGGGGGCGACGCAAGCCGAGCTCGAGGCCGCCGCGCGCGCGGCGAACATCTACGACTTCATCGCCTCGCTCCCCGAGGGCTACGACACGGTCGTCGGGGAGCGAGGGCACAAGCTCTCGGGCGGGGAGCGCCAGCGCCTCGCGATCGCCCGCGTGCTCCTCAAGGATCCCAAGATCCTGATCCTGGACGAGGCGACCAGTTCCCTCGACTCCGAGAACGAAGCGCTCATCCAGGCGGCCTTCGATCGGGCGATGCGCGGACGGACGAGCCTGGTGATCGCTCACCGGCTCTCCACGATCCTCTCAGCCGACGTGATCTTCGTCGTCGAGGCGGGACGGGTCGTCGAAAGCGGCACGCACGCGATCCTGCTGGCGCGCGGCGGAACCTACGCCCGCCTTTACCGGACGCAATTCGAGAAGGGCGGCGGCCGGGCGCTCAGCGCGACGCCGTCGGCCTGAGGACGCGGCTCAGCCGCCCAGCGTGATCGAGCCGTGGCCGAAGAGCGGCGGAACGTAATGGCCGGCAGCCCACGAAACGGCGAAGACCGCCGCCCCAAAAGACACGATCTCGAGGCCCTTGAGAAACGGGTTGCGACCGGCGAGGTTCCCCGCAAAAGCGCCGATCGCAAAGAGCGCGACGACGGCGAGCAGCAGGCTGAGCCAGAGCGCCGCGCCGAGCGGCAGGGGCAACAAGTACGGCAAGACCGGCAGAAACGCGCCGAGCGCGAACGAGCCGGCCATGCCGAAGGACGAACGGAGGCCGCCGCCCTCGGCCTCGCGCAAATCGATGCCGAATTCGTCGCGGACCATCTCGTGGAGCCAGATGTCGGGGTTCTTCTCCAAACGGCGCACGATCGTCAGCGCCTCGTCGTCGGTGAAGCCCTTGAGCCGGTAGTAGGCCAGCTGTTCGGCGAACTCTTCGTCGGGCAGGTCGACCATCTCGCGCGCTTCGAATTGGATCGCGCTCTGCACGACCTCGCGCTCGGCTTTGCCGCCCAGGTACTCGCCGACCCCCATCGACATCGCCCCGACGAGCATCGAGAGCAGGCCGGTGATGATCGCGGCGGAGCGGTCGGTCGAGGCGCTGCCGACGCCCGTGACGATCCCGAGCGCCGTGAGGATGCCGTCCTGCGCGCCGAACACGACCTCGCGAATGCCGCGCTGGCGCTCGAGCCTTTGGCGCTCCGGCGTGTCCGGGATTCGGGCGGCGTTGCGCCCGCGACCGGCGACCGACACCACGCGGTTGTCGACGTTGATCGCGAGGGAATTCTGAAGCTCGCTCATCGATCGTCGTGGCCTTCGGAGAGGCCGCCTATTAAGGCCTTCCTTACGAGTTTAACTAGGATAGACTAACAACTTCGAGGGCGAACGGCCGCCGCCGCGGCGCGGCTCGGCTTCAGATCCCGACCGCCGCGCGGATGAGGCTGCGCGCGAAAGGCACGCCGATCCCCGTCGCCTGATCGTAGCCGGCGCCGGCGCTGTATCCCGCGTCGAAGCCGGTCGGCGACGGCGCGGGCGAGGGGCAGTTCGTCGGATCCGAGCCGGGCGGAATCTTCTGGCAATAGGGCAGCTGCGCGTTGTTCCCGTAGGTCACGTCGAGGAAGGTGCTCGCGTACGCCGAGGACTGGTATATTTTGTAGAACAGCGGGTTCGGGTCGCCCAGCCGGTAGGGCTTCGAGCCGCCCGCGGTGGCGCAGGAGGGCGTCGCCTTGCAGGCCTGCAGGACCAGCGCCCACATCGCCGCCGCCTCGGGCGCCGAGACGCTCGTGCCGCCGTACGAAAACGGGCTCTTCGCGCCGCCGCCCAGAGAAGCGTCCGCGTCGACGATGACGGCGATGCCCGTGTTGGGATCGGCGTCGAGCGAAAGATCCGGGACGTTTCGGAACGCGGTCTGCACGCCGGGGACGCCTTGCTGGAAGCTCGGCAGCGGAAAGTATGCGGAGACTCCGCCGCCCGTGCCGTCCTTGCCGGCGCCGGTCTGGATCCCCCAGGCCGTCACCGGACCGACGAAGTTCCCCGCGGAGTCGAGCGGGGTGGTCACGCCGCCGACCGCCACGACGTTGGGATCGGTCGCGGGATAGCTGACGCACGCGCTGTCGAGGAGCGGCGCGCTGAAGTATGAGGCCTGACACGCCTCGGCGCCCGAATCGCCGCTCGAAGCGAAGACCGCGATCCCTTCCGCCGCCAGCATCGCAAACTCCATGGGTTCGACGCCCGAGCCGTCCGCGGTGAATTCGTAGGGCGGGCTCGTGCCCCCGGGAGGCGCGACGGTGCCGAATTCCGCGCCGCCGTAGCTGAGCGAGAGGACGTCGGCCGAGTCGTGGTCGATCGCCGTCTGCAGCTCCTCGTCGGCCTCAGCCAAGCCCTGCGCCGGAAAGCCCGCCCCGGCCGGACACGGCGAGGCTTGAACGGGATTCCCGCTGCCGTTCAGGCAGCCGTCGTTCGGGTTGTACGCGAGGTAGAACTCGATCGCCGCGTCGCGGGCCAGCGTGCCGGCCTGCTCGGTATCGATCTGCGCCTCGAAGTCTTCGGGATTGCAGTTTGCGGTCGGCGACAGGGAAGGCGGGTAGTTGGGATTGCCCGAGGCCGTGCAGGGCGCGGTCACGGGAGGCGGGGAGGCGAACCCTGACGCGCCGTTGACGACGGGATCGCTCGAGCTCGCGCTCACGACGCGCACCGTGCTGCCGCCGGCGACCCGGTAGAGCGTTTTGTACGCCTCGAGGTCGCCGAGCCGGGTCGCGGTCTGAGTCGAGACGGGACCGGTTCCGATGATGCCGACGGTGATGCCGCTGCCGGTGAAGCCCGCGGAATAGGCGCCGTCGTAATCGAACGCGGCGGCGATCTGCTGCGCCGAGTAGCCGCCGCCTTGCGAACCGGTGCCGACGTTGACCAGGGACGCCAAAAAGTAGCGCTCGGGCCGGAAGACGATGTTCGGCGAGCCGACGGCGGGAACGGTCGCCGGCACGTGAGGCGGCGCCATCGGCGCCAAGAACACCTCGGAGCCGTTTTGGTAGACTCCGAACTTCGTGTCGAAGGCGCGCTCGAGCTGTGCCTGCGTTCCCTCGACGTGCAGCAAGAACCGCTGCTGCCAGCCCAAGACCGTCAGGCCTTGCGCCTTGAAATACGCCGTGGCGGCGTCGCTGTCGGCCTGGGTCGCGCTGAAGCGGTCCGCGATCTGCGAGGGCGTCAAGAAGTGCCGGTAGTTCGGCGAACTCGGATCGCTGACCGACGCGGCGTAGGCCGCAAGGCCTTTGGCGTCTTGCATGGGCAGCGCGACGTCGAGGGCCAGACGTCCGAAGGTCGCGGGCCGAAGGAGCTGCGACTTGCCGACGAATGCGGCATCGTACGCGAACGTCGAGGTCGCCGGCTGCGCTCCCACCGAGGGCCCGGAGGGCACGGCCGGGGCGACGTACTTGGATCCGCCGCCGCACGCGGCCGCCGCGAACGCGAGGAGTGCCAGCGCGCAAGCCAGGCGCCTATCGATGCTCATGCTCAGAGCCTCCCCCCACCGGGGGCGTCTCCCAGCCGCCGCGCGAAGCTCGTGTGCCGCGCGATGCGGCTGCGCTCGACGACGGCTCCGAAGCTCGCGGCCGCAGCCTGCGCCGCAGCGCTTCTGGCCGCCGTCGCACTCAGCGCCGCAGCGCCACCGGTTGGCGTCACGCTCTGTGCCGAGCGCGCCACGGAGCTCGCGTCGAGCGTCGCGGTCGTCAGGCCGAGCGTCTCGGAAATGGTGGTCGTTTGGAGCGGCGTGGCGCTCACCGCGATCGACTTGTTCGTCTGTCCCGAGAAGTCGTAGTACTGGGCGACCGAATCGCTGAGCTGGACGCAGGCGACGCCGACGCCGGCGACGGTGTAGGTCACGTTCTGCCACGTCTCGAGCTCGCCGAAGACCGTATCGACGCGCACGATCGTCTGCGTCAGCTCGCGCGCCGGAGTCGCATACGCGCCGGCGACGCCGCACGAAGCGGGGATCGCCGCCGGACCGTTGTCGACGTACGTTTCTTTGGAGAGCACCGGAGGCGTCTGCGGATACCAATCGGCGACCGGCCGGCTGACAACCTCCGTGCTGCCCGTAGGCGAGATTCCCGCCGGCACGGTGATCGTGATCGGAATGACCGCTCCCGGCGAAGCCGCGCTGACGGGACCGACCACGAAGCTCGTATTGGCGCCCGCCAGCGCGATTCCGTCGAGCGGAAACGAATAGGTGGCGCTGCCGTCCGAGTTCTCGACGGCCCGCGACGAGCTGCCGTCGGGAAAATTCGACGTCTCGGTGTAGGAGCCGTCGGCATTGACCGTGCGCGTCGTCGTCTGGCCGTCCGGATCGGTCTCGTTGGTGGTGAGCGCCGCGCCGTTCGCCGGCAGGATCGCACCGGTCGTCTCCGGCAGGACGTCGACCAGTCCGTTGCCGGTGCCCTCGCGCGATTGATACTGCACGCCGCCGGAGGTGGTCTGCGTCGTGCCGATCAGCTCGACGAGCGTCGTCGTGCCGCTGGCGAGGTAGGCGAAGTAGGCGTCGGTCTTGCTGCTCGTCGTCTCCAGCGGAGCCGTGTCCGTCTCGCTCGTCGCGAAGTCGTAGAGGCCGGCGATGTTGTCGAAGGTCGCGCCCGAAACCGTGACGCTCTGCGCCACGGCGGCCGTGGTCGTCTGGCCGAAGGTCGGATTCGGCGAAGGCGTGGGGACCGTCGTCAACGCCGCGCGCAGAAAGATCGTGGTCGACGTGCCGGCGTACGCGTAGGAGTCGCCGCTGACCGCCGGACGGTACGAGCCGGGCGTTTGCGATGGGCCCGGGCTCCCGCCGCCTCCGCCGCAGGCCGAGAGCGCAGCTCCGCCGGCGAGCAAGGCGAACAGCTTCTTCTTCGAACGCAAAGCGGACCTCGCTGCAGCCGTGCAACGCTCCGGCTGCTCGCAGAGAGAGCCGAAGAGCGCGTAAGGTAAGGCGGGAGGAAAGGTTAGCGCGCCGCCTCCCCGGCCCCTGTGGCCGGCAGCCATTGTCGTGCGGGTTGGAGAAGGCCGCCACGATGGACTCCGACCGTTCCGAACCCGAAGTCAATCCGATCGTCGCCTTGGCGCAGCGTATCCGGACGCGGCGCGACGTCGAGTCCGCGATCGACTCGGCGACGCCGGACGGCGCGCCGGCCGATCCCTCCGACGCGGCCGCGGCACTCGAGGCCTTCGCGCAGGCGCTGCAGCTCGGCCTGCGCCGCCTCAACGCGATCCTCGGCAAGAACGGCGTGAAGTTCGTCCGGTTGGAGCGGCCGCTGCGCGTACGGCTGCGCTTTCGCGAGAAGCGCGTCGCGCTCGATCTCGACGAGGCGCGCCAGCTCGTGCTCGTGCGCGGGGCCGGGCTCGACGGCGACTATCAGTTCGCGGGCGGTGCGGGCGCGCTCGCGCTGATCAACCTCTCGAAGCTCTCGACCGAGGCCGGCTACGGCGAGCCGCTCACGCCTCCGCTCCTGCTCAAGACGATCGCGCAGGACGCGGAACTGCCCCGGCCGGCGCACCTCGAGGGGACCGGCCCGCTGCAGTTTTAGCTTTCGTCTTCGCTTTCAACGCGCGCGCGACGAGCGGCGCGCTCGGGCAGAGCTTCTCGACCGGACACTTCGCGCAGAGCGGCGTCGGCGCTTTGCAGATCGCGCGGCCGTGCAGGATCAGCCAGTGATGCGCGAAGCGCAGCTTCTCCTGCGGCACGAGCTTGACGACGTCGTCCTCGACGTCGCGCGGCGTCTTCCCGAGCGTGAGACCCAGCCGGTGCGAGACGCGGAAGACGTGCGTGTCGACCGCGAACGCGGCCTTTTCGAAAGCGACGGCGAGCACGACGTTGGCGGTCTTGCGGCCGACGCCGGGAAGCGCCTCGAGCGCATCGCGGTCGGCCGGCACTTCTCCGCCGTAGTGCTCGACGAGCGCCTTCGAGGCCGCGATGATGTTCTTCGCCTTCGTGTGATGGAAGCCGGTCGATTTGATCAGCTCTTCCACGTCGGCGAGCGGCGCATCGGCCAGCGCCTGCGCCGTGGGATACTTCGCGAACAGGAACGGCGTCGTCAGGTTGACGCGCACGTCGGTCGTCTGCGCGCTGAGCATCACGGCGATCAAGAGGGTGAACGGCGACTCGTATTCGAGCGCGGTCACCGCCTCGGGATACGCTTTTTCGAGCAAGGCGAGTTCCTGCTCGGCGACGGCCCGCGAGACCTTGCGGCTCGGGAAGGGGATCTTGAGGCCGGCCGAAACCGCCGGCCGGGGTCGCATCGTCTTCGCCACGATGCCGTTCTTCACGACGAAAGACCCGACGGTCCCGCCGCGACGGCACCCGACCGGCGAATTTCCCGACCTGCCGAGCCGGTTCGGCTGAGACGGCGCTCGCTCAGTGCAAGATCGCGCGGCTCGCGAGCGTCGCGCCGGCGATCAGCGTCGCGATCGCGAAGCCGACCATGAAGCCGACGAGCGCCCAGACGAGCACCAGCGCGAGGACCGTTACGAGCGTGAAGACTGCCGCTCTGTCCGGCGCGACCCGCGTCATCGACGGCACGCCGAGATAGAGCAGGTAGAGACCATAGAGTCCGGCGGCGACCGCCAGCGGACCCAGCAGCGGGACGATCGTCAGCACGCCGCCGAGCCAGCGCGGAGTCGACGAATACGCGATCAGCTTGAGCGCCTGCGGCAGATTCTTCTGACCGCCGAACGACGGGGCGAGCGCGTTGGCGATCGAGGCCGCCACGAAGACGGCGGCGAGCTCGAGCGCGAACGATACGAGCGCGAGCGGCAGCACGATCGGCAGAGGGTGGTGCCCGAAGAACAGCTGGCCGAGCACCATGCAGACGGGCCCGATCAACGCCAGCGGAACGACGTAGCCGGAGAAGAGCGCCGCCGGCGAGGTCTGCTCGGCGGCGGCCACGAGCCATTCCGTGCCCGGGCCCAGGATGATGTTGCGGGCACGCTCGAGCAGCGAACGAGCCGGGATCCCCGCATTCGTTCCAGCGAACATGAAGAGCACCTCGCCGGCTTCAAAGCAGACGGACGCCGCGTCAAAAGCGACGGAGTCGCCGTCGCAACCCTTTCACCGAAGACCGGCGCCAGGCCTCGAATCAACGTCGCGGCGTTCACGCGCGCAGGCGCAAGCCGTCGCCGCTCGACTCGATGACGCCCTCGCGCAGCAGCTTGTCCACGACCGCCGCAAGCGCGGCCTCGTCGTGGTGCAGCAGCCGCGGGGCGAGCTCGCGGTGCAAGTCCAGCAGCGAGATCCGCTCGCCGGGCGCGAGCTCGCGCAAGCGGTCGACGACGCGGCCGCGCGCGAAGCGCGCCGTCCGTTCGAAGGCGATGCGTTCTTGCGGCGAACGCCGGCCGGGATGGCGGGCCGCCAGCGCGGCGAGCCGCGCGGCATCGACCGGCGCCGCGAGGCAGAGCCGCTGCAGCGGACAGAGCAGACACTTCGGCGCGCGCGCCGTGCAGAGCGTCGCGCCGAGATCCATCAGCGCCGAGTTGAAGGCGAAGCCGCGACCGGCGGGGAGCAAAGCCGCGGCCGCCGCGTCGAGCTCGCTGCCGCTCGCTTGGGGCGGCCATTCCAAACCGAATTGCGTGCGGTGCACGATCCGCCGTACGTTGGTGTCGAGCGCGACGACGTCGGCGTCGAAAGCGAAGGCTGCGATCGCGCGGGCGGTGTAGGGCCCGACGCCCGGCAGCCGTTCGAGCGCAGCCGGATCGCACGGCAGCACTCCGCCGTGCTCGTCGCGGACCGCGCGCGCGAGGCCGTGCAAGCGGATCGCGCGCGAGTTGTATCCGAGCCCGCGCCACTCGCGTACCACGTCGGCTCGCGACGCGCCGGCCAGCGCTGCGAACGAGGGGAAGCGGGTCACGAAGCGCTCGAAAAGCGGGATGACGCGCTCGACTTGCGTCTGCTGCAGCATGAACTCGCTGACGACGACGCGGTACGGCGCGCGATCGGTGCGCCACGGCAGATGCGCGCGCCCGCGCTCGCCGTACCAGGCGAGGAGCGCCTCGCCGAGAGCGCTCAGCTGAGCCTTCGATCTCGACCATCCGCTGCCGCGCATCGGGGTCCCGTTCCACGAAGGAAGGGACCGCTCCGGTGATTTGACACACCTATAATTTGAATTCGGACTTCCAATAAAACGGGCGGGGGGCGTCGTCGTAACGGGCGAAGCCCTTCCTCGGAGAGTTCGTCATGACCGATACGCCGCTCGTTCAAGCTTCCGCCGCGCGCAACGGAACGTCCGCCGAACCGGCCGGCGTGCAAGCCGATCCTGACGAGACGCAGGAGTGGCTCGACGCGCTGGACGGCGTGATCGCCGCGGAAGGGACCGCCCGCGCGGGGCAGCTCGTCGAGAACCTGCTCGTGCGGGCGCGCACGCGCGGCGTGCCGCTTCCGGTCGCCATGACGACGCCCTACGTCAACACGATCCCGGCCGAGAAGCAGCCGCCGTTCCCCGGCGACCACGACATCGAAGAGCGCTTGCGCCACTACGTTCGCTGGAACGCGATGGCGATGGTCGAGCGCGCCAACAAGGAGTCGAGCGAGCTCGGCGGCCACATGGCGACCTTCCAGTCCGCGGCGACCCTCTACGACGTCGGCTTCAACCACTTCTGGCACTCGCCGTCGGAGACGAAAGCCGGCGACCTCGTCTACATTCAAGGCCACTCGGCGCCGGGGATCTACGCGCGCTCGTTCCTCACGGGGCAGCTCGGCGAGGAGCAGCTCCTCAACTTCCGGCGCGAAGTCGACGGGAAGGGCCTCTCGTCGTACCCGCATCCTTGGCTGATGCCCGGCTACTGGCAGTTCGCGACGGTCTCGATGGGGCTCGGTCCGCTGCTGGCGGTCTATCAAGCGCGTTTCATGCGCTATCTGCACGACCGCGGCCTCAGCGACGCGACCGGCCGCAAGGTCTGGGCCTTCCTCGGCGACGGCGAGATCGACGAGCCGGAGTCGCTCGCCGGGCTCGGGCTGGCCGCGCGCGAGAAGCTCGACAACTTGATCTTCGTGGTGAACTGCAACCTGCAGCGGCTCGACGGTCCGGTCCGCGGCAACGGCAAGATCATCCAGGAGCTGGAGGGCATCTTCCGCGGCGCGGGCTGGAACGTCATCAAGGTCGTGTGGGGCCGCCACTGGGACCCGCTGCTCGCGCGCGACCGCAACGGCACGCTCGTCAAGCTGATGGGCGAAGTGCTCGACGGCGACTATCAAACCTACAAATCGCGCGACGGCGCGTACGTGCGCGAGCACTTCTTCGGCCGTTATCCCGAGACGCGCGAGCTGGTCAAGGACATGACCGACGAGGAGATCTGGAAGCTCAACCGCGGCGGCCACGATCCCTACAAGGTCTACGCGGCGTATCGAGCCGCGGTCGAGCACGCGGGCAGCCCGACGGTCATCCTGGCCAAGACGATCAAAGGCTACGGCATGGGGACCGCCGGCGAAGGCCAGAACATCGCGCACCAGCAGAAGAAAATGATGCGCGAGCAGCTGCGCCTCTTCCGCGACCGCTTCTCGATCCCGGTCTCCGACGCCGAGCTCGAGACGGTCCCCTTCGTGAAGCCCGCCGAGGATAGCCGCGAGATGCGCTATCTCCGCGAGCGCGTCGCCGAGATGGGCCAGCGCCCGGTGCGGCGCGAGAACGTCGAAGCGCCGCTGCGCGTGCCGCCGCTCGAGACGTGGAAGGCGCTCTTCGAAGATTCGGGCGAGCGCGAGTTCTCGACGACGATGGCCTTCGTGCGTTTCTTAGCGACGCTGCTGCGCGACAAGACGGTCGCGCCGCGCGTCGTGCCGGTCGTCGCGGACGAATCGCGCACGTTCGGCATGGAAGGCATGTTCCGGCAGCTCGGGATCTACTCCAGCGTCGGCCAGCTCTACCGCCCGCAAGACGCAGACCAACTGATGTGGTACCGCGAGGATAAGAGCGGCCAGATCCTCCAGGAAGGCATCACCGAGGCCGGCGCGATGTGTTCCTGGATCGCCGGGGCGACATCCTACTCCACGCACGCCAAGCAGATGCTGCCCTTCTTCATCTTCTACTCGATGTTCGGATTCCAGCGCATCGGCGATCTGGCGTGGGCCTCGGGCGACATGCGCTCGCGCGGCTTCCTGCTGGGCGGCACCTCCGGCCGCACCACGCTCAACGGCGAAGGCCTGCAGCACGAGGACGGCCACAGCCACCTCTTCGCCGGCGCCATTCCCAACTGCGTGCCGTACGATCCGACCTTCGCGTACGAGGTCGCGACGATCGTGCACGAAGGCGCGCGCCGCATGCTCGAGCGGCAAGAGGACGTTTTCTACTACGTGACGCTGCTCAACGAGAACTACCACCACCCGGCGCCGCCGCCCGGTTCGCGCGAAGGGATCCTCAAGGGCCTGTACCTGCTGCGCGCGGCGAACTCCGATGCGGGCGGACCGCGCCTTCCCGAGAGCGCGCCGCGCGTGCAACTGATGGGCTCGGGCGCGATCCTGCGCGAGACGCTCGCGGCGGCCGCTCTGCTGCGCGACGGCTTCAGCGTCGCCGCCGACGTGTGGAGCGCCCCCAGCTTCACGCTGCTGGCGCGCGACGGCGTCGAGACGGCTCGTTGGAACATGCTGCATCCCGAGGCCGAGCTGCGCCGCCCCTATGCGATGCAGGCGCTCGAGGGATACCCCGGACCGGTCGTCGCAGCCAGCGACTACGTCAAGCTCTTTACCGAGCAGATCCGCCCGTTCGTCGAGCGCCGCTTCACGGCGCTGGGGACGGACGGGTTCGGGCGCAGCGACACGCGCGCGAAGCTGCGGGGCTTCTTTGAAGTCGACCGGCACTGGATCGCCGTCGCCGCGCTGGCGGCGCTCGCCGGCGACGGCGCCCTTCCCCGGCAAACCGTCGCCGAGGCGATCCGGCGCTTCGGACTCGATCCTGAAAAGCCCAATCCGGTGAGCGTCTAGCGATGGCCCGGCAGGTCGACCTCGTCGTTCCCGACATCGGCGACTTCCACGACGTCCCGGTCATCGAGGTGCTGATCGAGCCCGGACAAGTCATCGCGAAAGAGGCCCCGCTCGTCACCCTCGAATCGGAGAAGGCGACGATGGAGGTACCCGCCGGCAGCGGCGGGACCGTCGCGAGCGTGCGCGTCCGGGTCGGCGATAAAGTCTCGCAAGGCACCGTTCTGGCGAGCGTCGAGCTCGCCGAGCCCGGCGACGCAACCCCGTCGCCGCCCGTACCGGCCGCGGCGGCGGCGACCGCTCCACCGCCGCGCGCGGCCCCCTCCGCTGCTCCGCCGGCCACGCCCTCGCAGGTCGCGTCCGCGATCGGCCCGGTCCATGCGAGCCCCGGGATCCGGCGCTTCGCGCGCGAGCTCGGCGTCGACCTGGGCCGCGTGCGCGGCAGCGGGCCGAACGGGCGCGTCACCCGCGAGGACGTGCAAGGCTTCGTCAAGCGCACGCTGAGGGAGGGACCGGCGACGAACGGGGCCTCGCCGGCAGGCGCCGGCGGGCTTTCGGTCGCGCCCTGGCCGAAAGTCGATTACGCGCAGTACGGTCCGGTCGAACGCGTCCCGCTCTCGCGCATCAAGAAGATCTCGGCGGCGAACCTGCACCGCAACTGGGTGACGATCCCGCACGTCACGCAGCACGAGGAAGCCGACGTCACCGAGCTCGAGGCGTTCCGCAAGACGGTCAACGCCGAGCAGCACGAGGTGAAGGTGACTATGCTCGCCTTCGTGCTGAAGGCTGCGGTCGCGGCGCTGGTGCGCTATCCCGAATTCAACGCGGCGCTCGACGGCGACGGGCTCGTGCTGCGCCGCTACTACCACCTCGGCTTCGCCGCCGACACGCCGGGCGGGCTGGTCGTTCCGGTCGTGCGCGACGCCGATAAGAAGGGGGTCTTCGCGCTGGCGCGCGAGACGGCGGAGCTGGCGGCCAGAGCCCGCGACGGCAAGCTCGGCATGGCCGAGATGGCCGGCGGGACGTTCACCGTCTCGAGCCTCGGCGGGATCGGCGGAACGGCCTTCACGCCGATCGTCAACGCGCCCGAGGTCGCGATCCTGGGCCTCTCGCGCGCGGCGGTGCGGCCCGTCTGGGACGGCTCGGCCTTCGTGCCGCGCACGATCCTGCCGCTCTCGCTCTCGTACGACCACCGCGTGATCGACGGCGCAGCGGCGGCTCGCTTCTGCGCGTTCCTCGCCCACGTGCTGGCCGACATCCGCCGCACCTTGCTGTGACCGTCTCTCGGCCGGCCGCCCGAAGGCGCGGCCTGGGCCTCCGTCCCCGAGCAGGGGCGAATCGGTCCGGAGCGTGACCTTACCGGCGGCTCGGTTCGCGCAAATGCATCGCTCGCGGGCGGGTTGAAAGCAAAGCGGCAAAAGGAGCAGACATTGGCAGATCATCAGGTCGAGGCGATCGTCATCGGCGCGGGGCCGGGAGGCTATCACGCCGCCATCCGGCTCGGGCAGCTGGGCAAGAAGGTCGTATGCTTCGACCGCGACGAGGTCGGCGGCGTGTGCCTCAACTGGGGCTGCATCCCGACCAAGGCGCTGCTGCACGTCGGCGAAGTCGCGCGCCACATCCGCGAGGCCGGCAAGATCGGGCTGAAGGTCGCCGCTCCCGAAGTCGACCGCGCCGGCGTCGCCGCCTTCAAGGATTCGGTCGTCAAAGCCAACGTCGGCGGCGTGAATCAGCTCTTCAAGGCCAACAACGTCCAATTCGCGTACGGCGAAGCCTCGTTCGTTTCGCCCGACACGGTCGCGCTCAAGGGACGCGACGGTACGACGGAGACCTACGCAGCCAAAGAGGGGATCGTGATCGCGACCGGCAGCGCGCCGATCGACGTGAAGGCGTGGCCGCGCGACGGGGAGACGATCATCAACTCGGACGACGCGGTCGGCCTGCGGAAACTGCCCGCGACGCTGCTGGTCATCGGCGGCGGCGTGATCGGCCTCGAGTTTGCGACCGTCTACACGCGGCTGGGCGCGAAGGTGCTCGTGGTCGAGATGCTGCCTCAGCTTCTGACCGGATGCGATCTCGAGATCGCCAAGACGATGGCGCGCATCCTCAAGAAGCAAGGCGTCGAGATCGCGCTCGCGACGAAGGTCGTCTCGCTCGAAAAGGGCGGTCCGGGCGTGAAAGCCGTCATCAACGGCGAGTACACCAACGGCAAGGACGAGCCGCGCGAGTTCGAAACGGCGCTGGTCGCGGTCGGGCGGCGCCCGGTCACCGACGGACTCAATCTTGCTGCGGCGGGACTGGCGCTCGACGAGCGCGGGTTCATCGCGGTCGACGCGCAGCGCCGCACGGCGGTCCCGGGGATCTTCGCGATCGGGGACGTCAGCGGCGGGCCGCTGCTCGCGCACAAAGCCATGAAAGAAGGCATCGTCGCCGCCGAGGTGATCGCCGGGGACCGCTCTTCGGCCTACGATCCGATCGCGGTGCCGAACTGCGTCTACACGGATCCGGAGGTCGCCACCGTCGGGCTCTCCGAGGAGGAGGCCAAGGCCAAAGGCTACGAGCTGCGCATCGGCAAGTTCCCGCTGCTCGCGAGCGGCCGGGCGCGCACCATGAACGAGTCGGACGGGCTCATCAAGCTCGTCGGCGACGCGAAGACCGACCTGCTCCTGGGCATGCATGCCATCGCGCCGCAGGCGGAGTCGCTGATCGGCGAAGGAGTGATCGCGCTCGAGATGGGCGCGACGCTCGAAGACATCGCGCTTTCGATCCATCCGCATCCGACGCTGACCGAGTCGATCGGGGAGGCGGCGGAGGCGGCGCACGGCAAGGCGATCCACATCGTCAACCCCAAGCCGAAGCCGGCGCCGGTCGCGGCAGGCTAGCTCGCGTACGCTTGCGGCGATGGATTGGTGGCGCGTGGTGAGGCGAGGGTCGGTGGCGCGTGGTAAAGCGGCCGGGTAGGGTGCGGGGCGGGTGTGCGGCGGCGCCGCTCGTCGCCCGCCCATCCGGGGCGGGCTCCTGCTGCTCGGCCTCCTCGCTCCCGCCATCCTGGCTTCGCTCGTCGGTCCGAGCCGCCGCCGCACACCCGCGCCGCACCCTACCCTCCTCTGTGCCGTACTCGGCCCAGCCCCTGCTGGGTTCCGCACGCGCCGCTGCGCTCGCGTGCAGCGACCCCACGGTCTCTGCTCGTCGCACCATCTCTGCACGCGCACGTTTCGGAGGGGGAGCACCGTGAAGAAGGGGGTGCGGTTGCTGGAGTTGGGGCGGCGGGGGTATCGGGAGGTGCTCGAGCTGCAGCGCGAGGTGCATGGGCGCGTGGCGGCGGGGGAAGCGCCGGATACGTGGATCGTCGTCGAGCATGAGGCGGTGGTGACGCTGGGGCGGAACGCGCGGGACGGCTCGCATCTGAAAGTGTCGCGGGAGCGGCTGCAGATGCTGGGCGTGGAGTGCGTCGAGGTCGAGCGGGGCGGGGACGTGACGTATCACGGGCCGGGGCAGGTCGTCGTTTATCCGATCGCCCGGCTCGAGCGGTTTCGGGAGATCGTGCCGCTCGTGAGCGCGCTGGAACGGGCGGTGATTGCGGCGGTCGCGGGGTTTGGGATCGAGGCGCATGGACGCGCGGAGCATCGGGGCGTGTACGTTGGGCGCAATGCGATTGCGGCGGTGGGGCTGGCGGTGCAGCGGATGACGTCGCTGCACGGCGTGGCGCTCAACGTCTGCAACACGCTGCATTACGATCGGTTGATCGTGCCCTGCGGGATGGCGGAGTTCGGGGTGACCTCGATTTCCAACGAGATCGGGCATGCGGTGCTGTGGTCCGACGGGCGGGATGCGCTGTTGCGGGCGCTCGAAAATGAGTTCGACGTGGCGTTCGAGCGGGAAGAAGTGACGGCGTGATCGATTCGACGCGGCCGCAGCCCCCGCGCAAGCCGGAGTGGCTGAAAGTCAGGCTGGCGCAGGGGGAGCAGTACGAGCAACTGCGGCGCAAGGTGAAGAGCCTTGAGCTGCACACGGTTTGCCAGGAGGCGATGTGCCCGAACATCGGCGAGTGCTGGGGGGCGGGGACGGCCACGATCATGATCCTGGGCGACACCTGCACGCGCGGCTGCCGCTTCTGCAACGTGAAGTCCGGGAGCCCGCGGGGTGAAGTCGATTGGCTCGAGCCCAAGCGCGTCGCCGAAGCGGTGCGCGACATGGGCTGGCGTTATCTGGTGCTGACGGCGGTCGACCGCGACGACCTGGCGGACGGCGGCGCGGCGATCTTCGCGAATACGGTGCGGATGATCCGCAAGCTCGCGCCCGAGGCGAAGGTCGAGTGCCTCACCGGCGATTTTGCGGGCGATCTCGGCGCGCTCGACGTCGTGCTCGCGGCGCGGCCGGAAGTCTTCGCGCACAATCTCGAGACGGTGCGCCGGCTGCAGCCGGCCGTGCGCGACAAGCGCGCGAGTTTCGAACAGTCGCTGGCAGTGCTCGTGCACGCCAAGGGCAGCGGCGCGGTGCGGTTCACCAAGACTTCGCTGATGGTCGGGCTGGGCGAGACGGAAGACGAGATCGCGCAGACGATGGACGCAGCGCGCGACGCGGGCGTCGACATCTTCACGCTCGGCCAGTATCTCCGGCCGACGAAGCGGCACCTCGAAGTGGTCGAGTACGTGACCCCGGAGAAATTCGGCCGGCTGCGCGATCTCGGGCTCTCGAAGGGCTTCCGCCAAGTCGTCTCGAGCCCGCTCTCACGCAGTTCCTACCACGCGGAGCAAGCGTTCGAGTAGAGGCCCCTAGGGGCCCCGCTCGCACTCGCGAGCGAAGGCGTCACCGGCCGCGCCATGACGGAACCTGTTCGTCAAGCAGGTTCGTTGGCGCGCGGCCCGCTCTCGAGGCGGTTGCCTTGGCGCCGGCTCGGTCGAGGCAGACCCCCAGCGCCTCAAATCCAGGACCGTGAGCGCCGACACAACCTATGATGAAGGTCGTGATCTTGGCGGGAGGGCTTGGGACGCGGCTCTCCGAGGAGACCGTCGCCCGCCCGAAACCCATGGTCGAGATCGGGGGGAAGCCCCTGCTGTGGCACCTCCTTCACATCTACTCGGCGGCCGGCTTCGACGAGTTCGTCATCGCCTTGGGATACCATCAGGAAGCCGTCAAGGAGTACTTCCACTCGTTCTACTCCGTCAACAACGACCTGACGATCGACCTCGCAACGGGCGAGACGACGATCCGCCGGCGCTCTCCGGAGCGCTGGAAGATCCACCTCGTCGACACCGGCTTGAATACGGGGACGGGCGGGCGCATCAAGCGTCTGCGCCCGATCCTCGGCAACGAGCGCTTCATGTGCACCTACGGCGACGGGCTGGCCTCGCTCGACCCGCGCGAATTGCTGCGCTTCCACGAGGAACGCGGACGCGAGGCGACCTTGACCGCCGTGCGGCCGCCGGCGCGCTTCGGCGGACTCGAGCTCGAGGGCGACCGGGTCAAGACGTTCGTCGAGAAGCCGCAGCTTGGCGAAGGCTGGATCAACGGCGGCTTCATGGTCTTCGAGCCCGGCATTTTCGAGCGGATCGCCAGCGACGAGACGATGCTCGAACACGCGCCGCTGAGCGGGCTCGCGCGCGACGACCAGCTCTCGTGCTTCCGCCACGACGGCTTCTGGCAGCCGATGGACACGCTGCGCGACAAGCGGCACCTCGAAGACCTTTGGGCCTCGGGTTCGCCGCCGTGGATAGCACACGAAGGCCTCGCCCTGGCCGGAGAGCCGCCATGGTTCAAGCACTGAGCGGCGGCTGGCGCGAGCGGCGCGTGCTGGTCACCGGCGCGACCGGGATCGTGGGCTCGTGGCTCTGCGCCGAGCTCGTGCGGCGCGGCGCGCACGTCGTGGCCTTCGTCCTCGACGACGACCCGCTGACGATGTTCTACGCCGAGGGGACGGCGCGCCGCTGCTCGATCGTGCGCGGCAACCTGCACCGTTACGAGGATTGCGCGCGCGCGATCAACGCGCACGACGTCGAGGTCGTCTTCCACCTCGGCGCGCAGACGCTGGTGGAGACCGCGCTGCGCGATCCGCTCGAGACGTTCGAGAGCAACCTGCGCGGGACGTACAACCTGCTCGAAGCGGCCCGGCGCATGAGCGGCTTGGTGAAGACCGTCGTCGTCGCTTCGAGCGACAAGGCCTACGGCGACTCGCCCGAGCTACCGTACTTCGAGGACATGCCGCTGGCCGGGCGCCATCCCTACGACGTCTCGAAGAGCTGCACGGACCTGCTCGCGAGCTGCTACTTCGCGACGTACGGCCTGCCGGTGGCGGTCGCGCGCTGCGGCAACATCTTCGGCGGCGGCGACCTCAATTGGAGCCGCATCGTGCCCGGCACGATTCGCAGCCTCGTTCGCGGCGAGCGTCCGGTGCTGCGCTCCGACGGCACGAACGTTCGCGACTACATCTACGTGAAGGACGTCGTCGCCGCGTACCTCACCCTCGCCGAGAACGTCGAGCGCACCGACGTGAAAGGCGAGGCCTTCAATTTCGGCCTGCAGTCCCGCGTGAACGTCCTCGAGATCGTTCGCACGATCTGTACGCTGATGGAGGCTCCGTTCGATCCGGTGATTCGCGCAGACTCGAGCCACGAGATCAAAGACCAGACGCTTTCGTCGGTCAAGGCGCACGCCGTTTTGGGCTGGGAACCGGCCTGGACGATAGAGCAGGGCTTGCGAGAGACGATCCACTGGTACCGGGCCTATCTCGCCGAAAGAGCGCCGGGCGGCGCGATCCTCGATGTTTTACGATAGGAGCGCTTCGCCGCAAGCCCGGGCGCTGCGCGCCGAGATCCTCGAGCGGACGCGCGAGTATTTCGCCACCGCGTACGGTACGCGCGATTTCGTCCCGCAGGTCGACGCCGTTCCCGTCTCAGGCCGCGTCTTCGACGAGCGCGAGCTGGTCTCGCTGGTCGACAGCGCGCTCGACTTCTGGCTGACGACCGGCCGCTTCGCGGAGCGCTTCGAACGCGAGTTCGCCCGCTGGTACGGCGTGCGCGAGTGCGTTCTGGTCAACTCAGGCTCCAGCGCGAACCTGCTCGCAATCGCGATGCTGACCGCCGCGGAACTCGGCGAGCGCCGTTTGCGTCCCGGCGACGAGGTGATCACCGCAGCTGCCGGCTTCCCGACCACCGTCAACCCGATACTCCAGCACGGCTGCACGCCGGTCTTCATCGACAGCGAGCTGACGACGTACAACCCCGATCTCACGCAGCTCGAGCCGGCGCTCTCGCCGAAGACGCGGGCCGTCATCCTCGCCCATACGCTCGGCAACCCCTACGACGCCGAACGCGTGCGCGACTTCTGCCGCGCGCACGGCCTGTGGATGATCGAGGACACGTGCGACGCGCTCGGCGCTATGTGGAACGGCACGCAGGTCGGTACCTTCGGCCACGTCTCGACGGTCAGCTTCTATCCCGCGCACCACATCACGATGGGCGAGGGCGGCGCCGTCATGCTGCGCTCGCCGCGGATGCGCAAGATCGTCGAGTCGTTCCGCGATTGGGGCCGCGACTGCTGGTGCGCGCCGGGCAAGGACGGTACCTGCGGCAAGCGCTTCGACTGGCAGCTCGGCGGGCTCCCGCACGGTTACGATCACAAGTACACCTACGGCCGCATCGGCTACAATCTCAAACTCACCGACATGCAGGCAGCCGTCGGCTGCGCGCAGCTCGGAAAGCTCGACGGCTTCATCGAGGCGCGCCGCCGCAACGCCCAGCTGCTGGCCGCCGAGCTCGAGAACGTCCCCTGGCTCGTCCGCCCCGGCGAGCACGAGGGCGGGCGCAGCTCGTGGTTCGGCTACCCGCTGCGCCTGGCGCCGGACGCGCCGCTGACCCGCGACCAGCTCGCCATCGCGCTCAACGAGCGCAAGATCGGCACCCGCCTGCTCTTCGGCGGCAACCTCGTGCGTCAGCCGGCGTATCGCGACGTGCCCCATCGCGTGGTCGGCGGCCTCGAGAACGCCGACACGATCATGCGCGACGTGCTCTGGGTCGGCGTGTACCCCGGGCTCGACGAGGCTCAGATCCGCTTCACCGCCCGCGCCATCCGCCAGGCGGCGGAGAACTCCAGGCTGACCGCAGCGGCGCACTGACCATCGTCTCGAACGGCACAGGACGCGCATGAAACCACCGTCCCCGCCAAACGTGCGAACGTTCGGTGCCGCTCACCACGTTACGCGCTAACTGCCCGGCAAAGACAGAATCGTAATTGTGGGGTCCCCCGTATCGGTAAAAGTGGTTCTCAACGTGGGGCCGGTCGCCACCGCGACGTATTGGCGTCCCGCGATCGCGTATGTCACGATGCCGCCTGCCACGGCACCTGCTACCTGCCGTTCGTAGACACGCCTTCCCGAGGCGCTGTCGAAGACGAAGAACTCGTCGGCCGTATCGCCGGCGAACACAACGTTGCCGGCGGTCGACGTTATACCGCCCACGACCGGCTGCCGCGCGTGATAGCGCCAACGCAGCATTCCGGTTCGCGCATCGATTGCGTTGATCCAACCTCTCGCATTCGAAGCCCTGTCCGGCGCGTATCACCGAGAAATCCTCCAGCCCCATGTAACTCATCCGGCGTTTGAAAATACCTGCCGCACCAATCGACCGCGCCTACGACGATCTGCTCGTTCAGACGGTCGAACGTAGGTCCATTCCATTCGACTCCTCCCGTCATGCCCGGACAGACATGCAAGTATTTCGTACTCAGAGGAAGGTCGGCGTTCTTCACCGTCGTGACCTCAGTCCGGTGAAGCAAAGAATGGCTGCGCCGGTCGATGGTATACAGGTAGCCATCTTTCGAAGCGGCAGCCACGATCTCTCTGCCGTGAAGCGTAAATAGCATCGGGGCGGCACCGAGGTCCCAGTCGTGCTCGTCGTTAGGCGTCACCTGATAGAACCACTTGACGCGGCCGGTATTCGCGTCGAGCACGAGGACCGAATCCGTGTACAGATTTCGGCCGGGGCGCGCAGCCGGAACGAAATCGGGAGCAGGATTCGAAACGGGAACGAAAAGTTCAGCTCGCCTTTCGTCGATGGCGAAAGAGGACCACACCCCGCCGCCCCCCGTCTGCGCACCTCGAGGCCAAGAGGGAGCGTCTATTGTCGACCTTCGCCATAACGC
This sequence comes from Vulcanimicrobiota bacterium, assembly GCA_963834485.1. Lineage (GTDB taxonomy): Bacteria > Vulcanimicrobiota > Vulcanimicrobiia > Vulcanimicrobiales > Vulcanimicrobiaceae > CAWICD01. The sequence goes on along the minus strand of CAWICD010000002.1, from coordinate 582,995 downwards.
GCGACCCGTCACCGCATCGAAGGCCATGACCTGGCCCTGAATCCCATTATCGGAAACTGCGTCTCCGATAAAGACCTTTCCGTGCCAAGCGACCGGCGCCATGGTAAAGCGCTCGCCTTTGTCGGGACGGAGGACCTTTTCGCTCCAAAGAGTCGAGCCGGTGGCCGCGTCGAGCGCGATGACGTAACCGTCCGTCGTCCCCCGAAAGAGTCTTCCGTCGAGAAATGCAACCCCACGATTGACCAACACGGCATCGTTCTTGAACGAGCTGTTTCCGACTTGCCAGATGACGCTGCAATCGCGGGCGTCCAACGCGAACGTCGAGTCGCCCGTCGTCAGGAACATTCGGTCTCCCACCAACACCGGGCCGGTTTCGAACGCCGTATTCTTCTCGAGCGTCCTCTGGCAGACGACCTGCAGGGCGCTGGCGTTGCCTCGATTGATTTCCTTCAACGTGCTGTAGCGCTGGCCGCTGAGATCCCCGTTATAGAAGGCCCACTGCGGGATGACTTTCGTCATCGGTTTGGCGCTCGTGCATCCGCCAGCCGCGATCAGACCCATCATGCCGAGCATCGCTACCATCGAACGCATGGACATCATATGCGCTTCTCTTTCTCATTCAACCCGCCGATCGATCTCTAATGCAATGCTGCGGGTCAAGCGAAACGTCAGCCCTGGGAACGGCCTGGAGCGCCGCATCCCAGCGCTCGTCGGCCACCATTGGGCTCGAGCGGACCGCTCACCCGGCGGCTCGCCTCTTGAACGGAAGCGCGGCCGCGACCTCGCCGCCGTCTTCCTCGGAGGAGCGACCGAAGTTGACGCGCTCTCGCTCGATGACGTACGGCCGTTTTCGGACGTGCGTGTAGATCGAGCCGACGTACTCGCCGATGATCCCCAGCGACAGCATTTGGACAGAAGCAAATAGGAACATCCCGATGACGACGGGTGCGATGCCAAGCGAAAAATGGTCCCAGCACAGCAGCTTGTAGACCAAGTAAACCACGCCGGCCAGAATCGACAGCATGGCGCTGACGAATCCGACGAATGTGACGAAGCGCAACGGAATTTTCGAGAGCTGCGTGATCGCCAGCATTCCCATGTCGTATAGCGTGTACAGATTGTTCTTCGTGACACCGCGCTCGCGTCGAGGCTGATCGTACATGATCTCACACGACGGCAAACCGATTTCCGCGATCATGCCGCGAAAGTATGGGTAGGGATCGTCAAACGACCGTATCGCCTCCACGACGCAGCGATCGTACAGACCGAATCCGGTGAAATTCTCGAACGTCCGAGTCTCGGAGAGCTTCTCGATGATCCTATAGTACTGTTTACGAACCCAGAACATCGCCGGATTTTCCTGGCTGGTTCGCTTGATGCAGAGCACCATGGCGTAGCCCTGCTCCCACCTCTCGATCAGTTCCGGAATCAATTCGGGCGGATCCTGCAGATCGGCGACGATCCCGATGACGGCGTCGCCTCGCGCCTGGAGGAGTGCGTGCATGGGTGAACGGATATGGCCGAAATTGCGCGCGTTTACGATGATCTTGACTCTCGGGTCGACCGCAGCGATGCGTTTGAGGACCGAGACCGTGTTATCGGTCGAGCAGTTGTCTATGAAAATGTGCTCGTAACGATAACGCCCGAGTTTCTCGATCTGAGCCTTCACGCGTTCGTAGAGCTCTTCGACGTTTTCTTCTTCGTTAAAACAGCCGGTTACGACGCTGATGAGCTTCATCTTTTGCCTCAAGTCTGTCTCGGTCATGCGCTGACCGCGTTTGCGATCATGTTCGAGCGCAGCTCGTCGCGGTCGAGGAAGGGGAAGAGATCTTCGAGCGGCTTGGAAACGAAAGAGCCGTCCGGAAGCTGCACCGAGGTCATCCTCGGCGCCCGAGCCTCGTCGGGGAGACAGCGTACGTCGCACACGACTGGACCCGTCGTCTCGAGCACGCGTCGAACCGCGCCGGCGAGGTCGTCCTGGTCTTCGATGACGGCGGTCTGGAGGCCGTAGGCGGCCGCCACTCTGGAGATGTCCGGAGTCGTCAAGCCTGTTCGCGCGTCGCAGCCGATACGTGCCGCCCCGAAGAAGCTCGTCTGCGAAGCGCGGATCGAGGCATAGCCGTCGTTGTTGAGAACGAAGAACTTGATGGGCAGTTGCAGGCGCCGCACCGTCTCGAGCTCCTGGATATTGAACTGAAAGCCTCCGTCGCCGTCGACGCAGATCGTGCGCTGCCGTCCTCCGGCGAGGCAGACGCCGATGCTCGCGGGAAGCCCGAAGCCCATCGCGCCGAGCCCGGCCGTGTGGTAAATCCTCTGTCCGGTCCGGGTCGGGCAGGCGAACAGGAACACCTCGATGCCGCTGCCCGAGCTTCCCGAGACCATCAAGTCGTGCGGCTCGGTCTCGCGTCCCAGGACTTCGGCGAGGTGGTAGACGCTGACGCCGCCCGGCCGGCGATGCTCGTCGGTGACGACGGGATACCGCGTCTTCCACTCGGCGCAGCGCTCGTTCCAAGTCCGGCGCTCTTTCGCCGCAAACTCGGAGCGGCGAGCGACGAGCCCGCGCACGAAGGCGCCCGCGTCGGCGACGATCGGAGCCTGCACGTGCGGGGCAAGCTTGCGGAGCTCACTCGGGTCCACGTCGACGACGACCTTGTGAGCGCCGCGCGCGAGCTTTTCCGGCGCATAGCCGGTGATCGCGAAATCGAGCCGAGCGCCGATCGACAGCAAGAAATCGCAGTTCTGCAGCGCGAAATTCGCGCCGCGCGAGGCCAGCGTGCCGGGGCGGCCCACGAAGAGCGGATCTTCGCTCGAGACCAGGTCCGCGGCGCACCAGGTCGCCGCGACCGGCGACGCCAGCGCCGCGACGAGCTCGCGGAATTCGGACTCGGCGTGGGCCAGGCGTATTCCGTTGCCGGCGAAGACGAGAGGCCGCTCGCAGCGGTTGAAGGCCTCGACGACGGCGTCGATCTCGGATGCGAGCGCAGTGCAGTTCCTCGTGTGCAGCGCGGCCGAAGGTTCAAACCCGGGCAGCTCGTCGACGTCGCCGAGCGGATAGGCCTGCACGTCGAGCGGGATGTCGATCCAAACGGGTCCGGGACGCCCCGAGCGGGCAAGGTGGACGGCCTTTTCCAGGTGGTAGCGGATGCTCAGCGGATCGACGACCGTCACGGCGTATTTCGTGATCGGCCGGACGATCGAGACGATGTCGACTTCCTGCACGCCGAGCTGCCGCATCCCGAGCGGCCGGCCCGCAGCGTCGAACATCCTATCCGAGCGCTTGACCTGGCCCGAGATGAACAGGCACGGCGTCGAATCGAGCCATGCGCCGGCTACTCCCGTGACGGCGTTCGTTCCGCCCGGGCCCGTCGTCACGAGCGCGACGCCGATGTTATTCGTCGCCTTGGCATAAGCTTCAGCCGCGATCGCGCTCGCCTGCTCGTGCGAATTGCAGACCGGTTCGATCTCGCTGCAGCGGGAGAGCGACTCGTTGAGGTGCATCGCTCCGCCGCCGGGGACGAGAAACACGTGTTTCACGCCCCCCTCGGCGACGAACCGGATGACGTAGTCGGAGAGCTTCGCCATCGTTACGCGCTTTTCAACGGCCGGATCGCCGCGCGTGCCGTCAAGATCGTATCGACGAACTCGCGCACCGCCCCGCCGCCGCCCGGATGCTGCGAAACGAAGGTTGCTTGCGCGCGAACGACGGGCTGCGCGTTCGCCGGTGCGCCGGATACGCCGGCGAGCTGCATGGCGGCGAGATCGTTGACGTCGTCGCCCATGAAGGCGATCTCGGCGAGATCCAACTCGCGCCGCGCCGCGAAGGCGCGGAGGGCCGCGGCTTTATCCTTGCAGCCCTTGACGACGTCGGAGAGGCCGAACTTTGCGGCGTAACGGTCGACCAGGGGGCTGTCCTCACCCGAGATCAGGGCGACGATCAGGCCGGCCTTGACGGCCAGCGAGACGCCCATGACGTCGGCGAACGAGAAGCGCTTCCACTCCTCGCCGTTCGAGCCCCACCAGAACGAGCCGTCGGTCAGGACGCCGTCGACGTCGAGGGCGAGGGCGCGAATCCGGCGCATGCTCAAACGGCGGCACCGACGCGGCGCAGCTTCTTGATGATCGGGTACTCGCGCTCGTAGACACGCTTCACGCCGTCGCCCATCGATTGCTCGACGAGGCGGATGTCGCGAACGAGGCGGCCGATGCCGTTGGGTTCGAGTGAGGCCGCCTGGTCGCTCCCCCACATCGCGCGGTCGGTCGTGATGTGCCGCTCGACGACGCACGCTCCCAGAACCGCAGCCGCGACGCTCGACGGAATCCCCGTCTCGTGACCCGAGTAGCCGACGGGCACGCGGTAGCGCTTCCTCATGATCGGGATGGCGCGCAGGTTCAGCTCTTGATAATACGCCGGGTACGTGCTGCAGGCGTGCAGGATGATGAGGTCTTCTTTGCCGAGCACTTCGACCGCGTGGTCGATCTCCTCGAGCGTGCTCATCCCCGTCGAAAGGACGACCGGCTTCCCCGTTGCCCGCGTATGGCGAAGCAAGTGATCGTCCGTCAGCGAGGCCGAGGCGATCTTGAAACACGGCACGTCGAAGCGGTTGATGAAATCGACGGATCCTTCGTCCCAGCACGAGGCGAACCAAGGCATCTTCACGGCCTTGCAGTAGGCGTCGATTTCTTCGTATTCGGCCGACCCGAACTCGAGCGCGCGCTTCAAGTCGCCGTTCGTCGTCCCGAACGGACTCTCGCGCGGCTTCGCAAGCTCTGCGGCGGAGTAGACGATGTCGACGGTGCGCTTCTGAAACTTCACGGCATCGCAACCTGCCGCAACGGCCACGCTGATCAAGCGCTTGGCGAGATCGAGATCGCCGTTATGGTTGATGCCGATCTCGGCGATGACGTAGCACGGTCGCCCGTCGCCGACGACCTTGTTGCCGATCCGCACGCTCCGCAAGGGGAAGCCGTTGAGACCGTGCCGGCTCGTGACCACCTCGTGCATCGCCCGGCCGAAAGCGTCTTCTGACTTACCGTTCTTCATGGCTCCCAGCTCTCGAAATCATCGCGCGGGCATAGACACCTCTACTATCGGCAAGTCATCGACCGTGATTAGGCTGCGTACCCGCGCCGGGAAGGTATCGATCGCCAGGTGAACGGAACGGGGCTCCCCGTGATCACCGGCCGTCGCCGCCCCGAGGCCCAGGTTCCACCGGCACGCAGCCCCGGTCATCGATGACCGAGCCCGAGCCGGTGCTGGCACCCGACCTCGACGCGATCGTCGAGCGGAACGCGGATGACTTCGAGCTGCTGCGCGGCGCGCGGCTGTTCGTCACCGGAGGCACGGGCTTCGTAGGCTCCTGGCTGCTCGAGTCGTTCGCCTGGGCGAACCGCCGTCTGGCCCTGGATGCGAGCGCCGTCGTGCTGACGCGGCATCCCGGCGCCTTCGGCGGCGCGGCGCCGCACCTGCTCGCCGACCCGGCGATCTCCTTGCGGCGCGGGGACCTCGGGGATGCGGGCGCGCTATGGGGCACGTTCGACGCGATCATCCACGCGGCGACGGCGACAGCCGCCGGTCCCTCCGGGCTCACGCCCCAGACCATCATCGAGACGACCGTCGACGGCACCAGACGCGTCTTGGACCTGGCGCGCCGCAACGGCTCGATTCCATTCCTCTTCACGAGTTCCGGCGCGGTCTACGGGCGCGCGCCGGCCTCGCTCGAGCGTTTCGAGGAGCGCTGCCTCGCTGCGCCCGATCCCCTCCAGCCGAGATTCGCCTACCACGAGGCGAAGCGGCTCGCCGAGCTCCTCTGCGCCGCCGACGTCGAACGCGCGGGCCTGCAGGCCAAGATCGCGCGATTGTTCGCCTTCGTCGGGCCCTACCTGCCGCTCGAGCGGAACTTCGCGATCGGAAACTTCATCGCGGACGTTCTGGCCGGCCGCACGATCGAGGTCAGCGGCGACGGCACCGCCGTTCGAAGCTATCTTTACGCGGCCGACCTCGCGACCTGGTTATGGCGCATCCTGGCGCGCGGCAAGCCGGCGCGCGCGTACAACGTCGGCAGCGAACGGCCGTACTCGATCGCTGAGGTCGCCGGCATCGTCGCAGCGGCCGGCCAGGCAAGCAGCGAGGTCACCGTCCGCGCAGTCCCGGCCCCCGCGAGCCAGCTCGAGCGGTACGTTCCCGATACGCAGCGCGCGCGCACCGAGCTGGGGCTCGGCGAGACCGTTTCGCTCGAGGCCGGCATCCGCCGCACGATCGACTGGCACCGCGCCCGCAGAACGGGCTGAGGCAAGCCTCCTCGCCATACGAGGTCTCCGCAAGCTCGATGCGATAATGCTCCTTCCGCGGTCGGCGCGCACCCGGTCGCTTCATCGACGAACTTGCGGGAGAGGCTCACTGCTGCGATGACCAAAGCCGAGGCTCTTGCCCCTGACCTCGACGCAGTCGTCGAACGGAACGAAGACGATTTCGCGACCTTCAAAGGGGCGCGGTTCTTCATCACCGGCGGCACCGGATTCGTCGGTTCCTGGATCCTCGAGACGCTCGCCTGGGCCAACCGCCGCCTCGAACTCGGCGCCAGCGCCGTCGTCCTGACGCGCAGCCCGGACGCCTTCGCGTCGGCAGCGCCGCACCTTCTCTGCGACCCGGCCATTTCGTTTCGGCGCGGCGACCTGCGCGGCTCGACCTCGATTTGGGGCTCGTTCGACGCCGTCATCCATGCCGCCACCACGGCCAGCACCAGCTTCAGAGAGAACGACCCGCTCCGGATGGTCGAGACGATCGTCGACGGAACGCGGCGCGTCCTCGAGCTCGCGCGGCGCAACGGCGCGATCCCGTTTCTCTTCACGAGCTCGGGAGCGGTCTACGGCGAGCAGCCGTCCGACCTCGAGCGGGTCGAAGAAGGGTACTTGGGCGGCCCGGACCCGCTCGAGACGAAGTTCGCCTACCACGAGTCGAAGCGACTTGCCGAGATGCTCTGCGCGATCGACGCGGCGAGCTCCGCCTTACAAGTGAAGATCGCCCGGCTCTTCACGCTCGTCGGACCGTACCTGCCGCTCGACCGGCACTTCGAGATCGGCAACTTCATCGGCGACGTGCTGCGCGGGCGCGCGATCGACGTCGCCAACGGCGGTACGGCGGTCCGCACCTATCTCTACGCCGCCGACGTGGCCACCTGGCTCTGGGGAATCCTGGCGCGCGGCGAGACGAGCCGCGCCTACAACGTCGGATCGGAACGTACGATGAGCGTCGCCGAAGCGGCGCGCATCGTCGCGGCGGCCAACGGCGGGGTCAACGAGGTCGTCATCCGCGCGACCCGCGCGGAACATCCGCTCAAGCCCGGCCGGTACGTGCCGAGCACGCAGCGTGCCCGCGGCGAGCTCGGTTTGGCCGAAACGGTCGAGCTCGACGAGGCGGTCCGCCGGACGATCGCCTGGCATCGAGCGAAGGCCGCCCTGCGCTGAAGCTAGCCGTTCGGTCCCGGGCTGAGCTCGGGCGACGGCGCCGCCAGGTAGCGCAACACGCCGGCCGCGACATCGGAGGGCGGGTCGGCCGCCATCTGGTGCAGCGGGCTGAATGCCGAACCGTCGGTCGCCGCGATCTTGCGTGAAAGTTTGGGGGAAAGCGTCTGCCGCGGGTCGATCGGAACGATGAACGCGTGCGGCCCGACGCTTTCAAAGGCGCGCTCGAAGGCCGCACAGCTCAAACGATCCGGCTCCAGCTCGAGCACGGGGATGCCGAAGGCGTCGAACAGCTTGGGCCAAGCCGGCAAGCCGAACCCGGACTTCGCGTCGCAGCCGAGGTAGGCCCCGCCGAACTGCTGCTTTTGCGCCGCGCGCTGCGAGCTGTGTCCCTCGTTGGCGAACACGAAGATCTTCAGGTTCAGCTTGTTGATGGCGATCGTGCCGAACTCTTGCGCGCCGCGGATGAGGCTTGCGTCGCCTTCGACCAGGATCGTGCGTTTCTCGGGCCAAGCCATGGCCGCGCCGATCGCGCCGGCGAGCCCGTGACCGATCGGGGCCAGATTCTTGTCGCTCAGGATCACCTGCCCGATGCGCTGCCGCAGAGCCTGCATCGCTACGACGTTGGCCATGCCTTTGGAGGCCAGCACGATCACGTCGGTGCTCGCCCCGATCTCAGAGAGACGTTCGTAGAAGTCGTACGGATCGACGTAGCCTTCGCGGGCGGCGCTCGCTCCTTCGTGAAGCGGCAGCGTGGCGCGAACCTGGCGGCAGAATTCCAGCCATTCGGCTTTTTCGGGATAATCGCGCGCGGCCAGTTCGCGCAACAAGGTGTTGGCATCGCAGTGAAGCGCCAGCTCGAGGTGCGGATGTCCCTTCTCGAGCTCGGCGCGATCGATGTCGGCCTGCACGACCTTCGCGAGCGGCGCGAACTCGCGCCAGTTGGGCCCCGTCTGCTGCAGCCCCAGCCTCGACCCGAGCGCGAGCACGAGATCCGCCTGTTGGACGAGCACGTTGGCGTAGCGCTGACCGAGGGCGTTGGGACGGCCGAAATACATGTCTTCGTCGGCCGGGACGCGGTCGAGGCTCTTCCACGTCGTCTGCACCGGCACGTTGAGGCGGCGCAGCTTGGGAAGGACCGCTCGGGCGGTGCGCCGGCTGATGCCGCCTCCGAGCAAGAGGATCGGCCGCTGCGCCGCCGCCAGCATCGCGGCCACTTCATCCACACGCTCGAGAGCCTCGCAGATCAGCGTCGAGTCGATCTCGTCGCGCGGCTCGACGCGGACGGGGCGCGTTTCGGGCTCGTCGACCAGGGCCATCTGCGCGTCGAGGCAGATTTCGAGAAAGACCGGTCCCTTACGACCCGTCCGGCCCCGCTCTACGAGGGCACCGAAGGCTTCGCGCCCGATGGGCCCTTCGATGCGGCGCGATACGACCGCGACCCGCGAGGCGACCCCGACGCCGTCGACCTCATGGATCCCGCGCTGTCGCAAGCCGCGCCCGGCGAGTTCGGCGCTGTTCACCTGACCGCCGACGACCAGCAATTCCCGACTCTCGCAGTAGGCGGCTGCCATGGCCGTGACGACGTTGGTGAAGCCGGCGCCCGTGGCGACCAGGACGAAGGCGCGTCCATGACCGTCGGCGGCATTGAAATACTCGGCCGCGATCGCTGCGCCCGCCTCCTCAACGAAAGCAACGCAGTGGAAGCGGCCTCGCGCGCCGTCGAGCAAATGCACGATCTCGGCGCCGGCCACGAAAAAGCAATGCGTGTACCCGAGCTCCAACAGCCAGGCCATGACCCGGTCGGCGTAGCGCTGCCGTGCAACGCCTCGCGGCGCCGGAGCCGGATCGCTCTGACTCGGCATATCGACGACGTCACGATTGATCGCCACGGGTCACTCCCTTAATGCAGGACGTTTGGGACACGGATGAGCGCACGAGGGCGTAAGACCTACGTGCTCCGTTTCATACTATCGGTCGCCTTCCGGGTCGATTGAGATGCGAAGGCGCGAAGGCCGTCAGCCTTTACAATCGAGCGCCGTTCGGCTCGCCTCGAGTGACCGGCGACACAATGCCGACCCCGGCCTTCAGCGGCGTCGCCTCCCTCGACAAGCGCTTGGCTAATCGTGCTCGGCGTCAAGGACTTCACGATCTGACCGCCTATCGCGATTGAGGGGCAGCGCGCCCCTCCGCGAAATAGCGCCCAGATGCGCCAGGCCCCGGAAACGACGAGCCGGCTCGACGAAGGCCTCGAGCCGCGGCTGCGCCGCTTCGCCGTCACGGCGATCGCCATCGGGACGATCATGGCCGTGCTCGACGGCTCGATTGCCAACGTCGCGCTGCCGACCATCGCGCGCGAGCTGCGCATCGATCCGGCGGCTTCGGTGTGGGTCGTCAACGCGTACCAGCTCGCGACGACGATGTCGCTCATCCCCCTCGCCTCGCTCGGTGACGTTTACGGCTACCGCCGCGTCTATCGCGCGGGGCTCGCCGTCTTCACCCTGGGTTCGCTCGGCTGCGCGCTCTCGCACAGCCTGACCGCGCTCGTCCTCTTCCGCTTCCTGCAAGGCTTCGGCGGCGCGGCGATCATGGCGGTCGGCCCAGCCCTCTACCGCACCATCTTCCCCAGCAACCGGCTCGGGGTCGCGCTCGGGATCAGCGCCCTGACCGTCGCCTCCAGCGCCGCCGCAGGGCCGACGATCGGCGGCTTCATCCTGGCGCTGCTGCCCTGGCCGTGGCTGTTCGCGATCAACGTCCCGCTGGGAATCTTCGACGTCTTTCTCGCGGGGCGGACGCTGCCGCGCCAAACGGGCCACGGGGGGCGCTTCGACTTCGTCAGCGCCCTGCTCGCCGCGCCGGCGATCACGTTCCTGGTGACGGCGGTCGACGGTCTCTCGCGCGCGATCCCCCGCGCGGCGCTGGCGCTCATGCTGGCCGCCAGCGCCACGTTCGGAACGCTCTTCGTCGCCCGGCAGCGGCGGATCGCGCACCCGATGCTGCCCCTCGGCCTCTTCGCGTCGCCGCGCTTCTCGCTGGCCGCCGGGACGTCGCTCTGCTCGTTCGTGGCGCAAGGCCTGGCCTTCGTCGCACTCCCCTTTCTCTTCCAAACCGGGTACGGCTACAGCCCCTTCGCCTCCGGCTTGCTCTTCACGCCTTGGCCGCTTTCGATCGCGATCGTCGCGCCGGCCGCGGGCCGTCTGGCGGATCGCTATCCGGCACCGATCCTCTCGACCTGCGGACTGTTCGTCTTTGCCCTCGGCCTGGGACTGCTCGGGTGGCTCGGTCCACATGCGACGCCGCCGGACATCGTCTGGCGCGCCGTCGTCTGCGGTCTGGGATTCGGTTTTTTCCAGTCGCCCAACAACCGGGAGATCATGGGCAACGCCCCCCGCGAGCGCAGCGGCAGCGCCTCCGGCGTGTTGGCGACGGTCCGCGTGACCGGGCAGGCCCTCGGCGCCGCGCTGACCGCCGTCGTCCTGGGCGCCGGCGGCGTCAGCGCGGCGCACCCCGCGCTGCTGCTGGCGGCGGCCGCGGCAGGCGCGGCTGCCCTGGTCAGCGCGCTGCGACTCCCCGTGATGCGAAGCGCCGCCGCCGGCACGGAGGCTTGAGTCCCGTGTGAGCGGGGTTACCTTCCGGAGCACACGGCTCTTGGCGATCAATTGCGGCCAGCTATAGTCCGATTGCCCTAGAGGATGGAAATCTCGAGAGCACGGGAACAGGTTATGGTCGGCCCTTCTCCGGAATTTGCGAACGCGGCTTGCGGCTGCGGGATGCATGCCGACGTAACCCACTTTCTCAACGCGCTCCGAGCCCTGGGACGCCATCGGAACTGCGCGATCCTGCGAACGCTCGCCGACGGACCCCGGCGCTTCAACGACATCGTCGCAGCGATGCCGTCCATCCCCGAGCTGTCGCTTTCGGCGGCGCTGCGCGAACTCGACGCGGAAGGGCTTCTCTCCCGGCACGTCGTGCCGGGTCCGCCCCTCCGCGTCATGTACCAGTTGACGCCGGACGGCTTGCGGCTCGTCCCGGCGGCGCTTTCGCTCGGCGAACTGGAAGAGCGAAGCGCGAGCTGAACGGGTTTAGGCGTACACTCCGCGCACGTTGAGCGACTGTACCACGCGGTCGATCGCGAGCATGTAGGCGGCGGTGCGCAACGGCACGTTGCGCTGCTGCGCCAAGGCCCGCACCTTGCCGAAGTTCTCGAGCAAGACGTCGGCGAGCCGCTGGTTGACCTCCGACTCTTTCCAAAAATAGCCGGCGCGGTCCTGAGCCCACTCGAAGTACGAGACGGTCACTCCGCCCGCATTGGCCATGATGTCCGGCACGACGCTGATGCCGCGCTGGACGAAGATGCGGTCCGCCTCGGGCGTCGTCGGACCGTTGGCGCCTTCGACGATCAGCTTCGCCCGGATGCGGCCGGCGTTGGCGATCGTGAACTGCTTCTCCAGCGCCGCGGGAACGAGCACGTCGCAGGGCAGTTCCAAGAGCTCGTCGTTGCTGAGATGCTCGCCGCCGCGGTAGCCGTCGAGCGAGTGGTGCTCCTGCGCGTACGCCGTCGCGCCCGCCACGTCGATCCCGCTGTCGTTGTGGTAGCCTCCGGTCACGTCCGAGATCGCGACCACGCTGCAGCCCGCGTCGTCGAACATGCGTGCGGCGATCGAGCCGACGTTGCCGAAGCCCTGGACGACGACGCGCGCGTGCGCCGGCTTCAACCCCATGTGCCGCATCTCGTCGAGCGCAACGAGCGAGACGCCGCGCCCGGTCGCTTCGACGCGGCCGCGCGAGCCTCCGATCGCGAGCGGTTTGCCGGTGACGACCCCCGGGACATGCTCGCGCATGTGCATCGAGTAGGTGTCCATGAACCAAGCCATGATCTGCGGGGTCGTGCCGACGTCCGGCGCCGGCACGTCCTTGTTGGGACCGACGACCTCGACCAGTTCCGCGGCGTAGCGCCGCGTGACGCGCTCCAGCTCTCCCGGCGAGAGGACCGCCGGATCGCACGTGACGCCGCCCTTCCCGCCGCCGAACGGGAGATCGACCACGGCGCACTTCCACGTCATCCAGAAGGCGAGCGCCGTCACCTCGTCGAGCGTCACACCGGGATGGAAGCGGATGCCGCCTTTGGCCGGCCCGCGCGCGAAGTTGTACTGAACCCGGTAGCCCGTGAAGACCTCGAGCTCGCCGTTGTCGCGCTGGAAGGGGATCGCGAAGATGATCTGACGTGAGGGCTTGGTCAGCAGCCGGCGCATCCCCGGATCGAGATCGAGCAGCGACGCCGCCTCGTTGAAGTAAGCGATCGCGTCTCCGAACACCGAAACTTCGCGCACGGTCGTGATCATCGGGCAACCCTCTCGCTAGCCGCGTCTATCCAGGAATTTCGTATTACGGAATTTCCCCTATTCCCCTACAAATGACGCACCGCTCCGCAGCGCTGCGCTCCTTCTGCCAAGCACCCGAACCAGGTTCGCGTGACGCGCGCCAGCGACGGGGCAAGCGCCAGCTGATTCGTCAGACGTTGAACTTGAAGTTGACGACGTCGCCCTCGCGCATGACGTACTCCTTGCCCTCGCTGCGCACCAGGCCGGCAGCGCGCAGGGCCTCCATCGAGCGCAAGCGGGCGTAGTCGTCGTAGGCTACGATCTCGGCGCGAATGAAGCCGCGCTCGATGTCGGAGTGAATCTTCCCGGCGGCTTGCGGCGCCTTCGTCCCCTTGAGGATCGGCCAGGCCCGGGCTTCCTTCTCGCCGGCGGTCAGGAACGTCATCAGGCCGAGCAAGTCGTATGCGCCCAGGATCAGCTGGTCGAGGCCGCTGCGCGCGATCCCGAGCTCGCCGCGGAACGAGCGCGCTTCCTCCTCCGAGAGGCCGGCCAGCTCCGCTTCCAGCTTCCCGCAGAAAGCGATCGCCGCACCGCCTTCCCGGGCCGCGAGCTCGAAGACGCTGCGGGCGAGCGGCCCCGGCGCGCCGACCTGCGCCTCGTCGACGTTGGCGACGTAGAGCATGGGCTTGGCGGTCAGCAGAAAGCTCTCGCGCGCCAGCTCGGCTTCGAGCGATTCGGCGGCGAAGGTGCGGGCCGGCGTTCCCGCTTCCAGCGCCTCCTTGAGCCGCTTGCCGGCTTCGAGACGCGCGCCGCCTTTCGGGTTCACGCGGACTTCGCGCTCGAGTTTATCGAGCCGCTTTGCCAGCGTCGCGAGGTCGGCGAGCGCCATCTCGATGTTGACGATCTCGATGTCCCGCAGCGGATCGGGCGTCCCCTCGACGTGGACGACGTCGTCGTCCTCGAAGCAGCGGACGACCATCGCCACGGCGTCGGTCTCGCGGATATGGCTGAGAAACGCGTTGCCGAGCCCCGCGCCCGAGCTCGCGCCCCGGACGAGACCCGCGATGTCGACGAAGCGCATCGTGGCGGGGACGATGCGGTCGGTCCGAACGATCTCGGCCAAGACGGCCAGCCGCTCGTCCGGAACGGGGACTTCGCCCACGTTCGGCTCGATCGTGGCGAACGGGTAGTTGGCGGCGAGCGCCTGCGCCGAGCTGGTCAGGGCGTTGAAGATGGTCGACTTGCCGACGTTCGGCAGGCCCACGATGCCGCAGGAAAGTGCCATACAAAGAGAGGTCTCGACCGAGAATCAACCGAGAACCGACCGTGGCCGTTCGGGGCGGGCAAGGATTCCCCCTGGATGCGTAGGACACTTCACCATGCGCCAAATGAAGGTCGACAAGCTCGGCATCGACTTGCTGACCCATGACCCGGTGGTGATCCTCAAGGACCTTGAAGGCAAGCGGTACCTCCCGATCCTCATCGGTCCGTTCGAAGCCACCGCGATCGCGCTCGCTCTCGAAGGAACGCAGGTTCCCCGGCCGCTTTCTCACGACCTGATGCGCACGATGCTCGAATCGCTCCATGCCACGCTCGAGCAGATCGTCATCCACGACATCAAGGACTCGACGTTCTTCGCCAAGCTGATCGTTCGCCAGAACGGCACGACGCAAGAGATCGACGCCCGGCCCTCCGACGGCATCGCGCTGGCTTTGCGGATGCAAGCTCCGATCTATGTCTCCGACAAGATCGTCCTCGAGGAGTCTGTGGCCGACAAGAAGGCCGAGGCTGAGGACGTGGCTCGGTTCAAGAAGTTCATTGAAGAGTTGAAGCCGAGCGACTTCAAAGAGTAGAGGGCGAAGCGCCGGCTGGTCCCGTCGGGCGCGGCGGCGTCGGGTTGGCTCTCGGTGGCGTCGAGCTGCGGCGAGCGCGGGGGCGCGCAGGAACGTTTTCGGCGCGATGGTGCCGAAAGCGTGCCGGAGTGCCGGGCGCAGTGCAACGTGCCGCGCCTTTTGAGGAGGGGATTTTGAGGGAACGAGCCGAGGTTGGGGTTTTTGGGGGGTCGGGGTTTTATTCGCTGATCGACGACGTGCGAGAGGTTTGGGTCGAGACGCCGTACGGCACGCCGAGCGATCGAGTGGCGGTCGGCGAGATCGCGGGGAGGCGCGTAGCGTTCCTGCCGCGTCACGGGAAGGACCATCGCTATCCGCCGCACGCCATCAACTATCGGGCGAACCTCTGGGCGATGAAAGAGCTCGGCGTCACGCGCATCATCGGTCCGACGGCGTCGGGTTCGCTCAAACTCGGCATCAAGCCGGGCGACATGGTCGTGGCCGATCAGGTCGTCGACCGCACGAACGGGCGCCGCGACACGTTCTACGACGGTCCGATCACCACGCACGTCGCCTATGCAGATCCCTACTGCCCGCAGCTCCGCGCGATCGCGATCGATGCGTTGAAGGCGATCGGCGTGACGACGCACGAGAAGGGAACGGTCGTCGTCGTTCAGGGGCCGCGGTTCTCCACGCGCGCGGAGTCCAAGTGGTATCAGGACGCCGGCTGGGACGTCATCAACATGACGCAATACCCGGAGTGCTATCTGGCCTTGGAGCTCGAGATGTGCTACGTCAACATCTCGCTGATCACCGACTACGACGTCGGCATCGAGGGCTCGGACCCGGTCTCGCACCAGTCCGTGTTCGACGTGCTCAAGAGCAACAACGAGCGCGTCACGGCGGCGATCCTCAACATCATCCGCTCGCTGCCGGCCGAGCGCACCTGCTCCTGCGGCTCGACGCTCGCGAACTCGCGTCTCTAGAGCGTGCGCTCCGCCGGCCGGGTCGACTTCGCCGCCTACCTGAAAGCCGTCGGGCTCTTGGTTCGCAATCCGGGCCTGGTGCTCGCGCCGCTCTTGATGGCCGTCGCGCAGGTCCTGCTCTTCATGGTCATGCCGGCAGGCGGCGGCGGGCTCGCCGGCATGGCCAACTCGGGGATCGCCTCGCTGATCGCCCAACTCCTGAACTCGTTCGGCCTGGCGGTCTCGCTGATCATGGCCGAGAGCCTGTGGCGGCGCGGCAGCGCACGCTTCGACGACGCTTGGGAGACGGCGCGCCGCAACGCGGGCGGCATCCTGCTGGCGGCGATCGGCTACAACTTCGTGACGTGGATCGCGGCCTATTTCGGCTCGCCCATTCCTTTCGGCTCGCTCGTCCTCGGGGTCGTCGCGAGCTTTTTCTTCATCTACACCGTGCCGGCCGCGGCGATCGGCGGTGTTCCCGGCGGCGCGGCTCTCCAGGCGGCGCTCGAGCGTGCCAAGCGCTCGCCGCTTCCCACCGTCCTCGTCACCGTCGTCTATCTCTTCGTCTACTTCTTCCTGACGTCGCTCGTCACGGAGTGGGTCCTCCCGCTGGTCTTCGCAAGCGTGCCCTACGCACCCGAGGTCGTGGGTCGGCTCGTCGTCGCGCTCGTCGAGGCGATCGCCGCCGGCTACGTCGCCCTCGTGCTCGCCAAGGCCTACGACGACGCGTCCTACGGCCGCTTCTTCCGTTGAGCGGCAACCCTCGGGCAACGGGGACCGGTTACAATCGCAACGCGATGGGAGACCGTGAAACGACGACCGGCGAGCTGATGGAGGCGATCCTGCAATTGCACGGGTACGTCGAGAGCGGCTTCGTCGCCCTCCGCCAGGAGATCAAGCAGGAGGTGGGCTCCCTCCGCCAGGAGCTGCACCACGAGGTAGGCTCCCTCCGTCAGGAGCTGCGGTGTGAGATGGGAGGCCTGCGGCACGATATGAACCGCCGTTTCGACCGCGTCGACGAGCGCTTCGACTCCCTGGAGCGCCGCGTCGCCCGTCTGGAGCACGCGACGTGAAGGGCTTTAGAGCTCCTGCGGTCGCCGGTTTGCCGGCTCGCGAGGATCGCGCGGGCTGAGCTGCATGCGCAGGTAGTCGAGGACGAGGCCGGCGGAAACGTTGGTCGTGGCGAGGCGCTGCGCTTCCGCAGTCGCGGCGAGGACGGCGACGACCTCGGAGGGCGAACGGGGCGGCAGCTCGGCGAGACGCGCGCGCTGGTCGGGCGCCAGCAGCGGAGCGCCCGCGCCGGCCAGCACCTGGGCGGACCAATCGCGCGCGGCCACGCGAACGATTTCGACCAGCTCGCCGGCGAGCTCGCGCTTCTCCGCCGCGCTCAGGCTGCGGTCGTCGAGCCGCAAAAACCCCGCCTCCGGCGTGCCGCCGCGCATGGCCTCGGCGAACCACGCGAACGAGGCGTCGCGCAAGCCGCTGCCGCCGTCATCGAGCACGTCGCGCGCCCGCAGCACGCTGCCCAGCGAAACCTCGGCCGCGAGTTGCGCCCGCTCGGGCACGACGCCTTCCGCGCGCAGCACGCTCGCCACCTCGGCGACGCTCAGCGGCGGAAAGGCGAGCTCGACCAAACGCGAGCGAATCGTCGACAGCAGCGAACCGACCGCGCACGTCGTCACGATGACGACGACGCCGGCCGGCGGCTCCTCGAAGAACTTGAGCAGCGCGTTGGCGGCCGCGGGCGTCGCGAACGCGACGTCGCCCAGCAGCACGACGCGGTGGCGGCTGCGATAGCCGTGCAGCGAGAACATGCGCACGAGGTCGCGCGAGCTGGGGTCCTCGCCGTGCTGCGCGCCGCCGGTCGGCTCGCCGATCTTGATCGTCTCCTCGGTCTCCACGAAATCGGGATGCGATCCCGCGGCGAAGAGCCGGCAGGCCGCGCACCGATCGCAATAGCCGAGCAGGGTGGATTTGGGCGTCTCGCAGAGCAGCGACTGGGCCACGCGCCGGGCGAAGGTCTTTTTGCCGACGCCGGGCGGCCCGCTGAAAAGATAGCCGTGCGAGAGCGCGGCGGATTCGAGCGCGGCGAAGTACGCGAGCGCGGCGCGCGCACCCACGACCTCGAACGTCCCTTCGATCCCTTTCACCGCGATCTCATACGAGCGCGAAGCGCGCGCGCAACGCCTCCCAAGCCGCTTCGCGTAAAACGTCCGGCGGCCGCGTGCCGTCGAGCACGGCGATCCGCGGGTCGGCTTCGGCCAGAGCGAGATAGCCCGCGCGGACGCGCTCGTGGAAGGCCACGTCCTCGCGTTCGAGACGGTCGGCGTCCACGCCCGTCGCCGACGAGCGCGCGCTGACCCGGCGGCGCGAGAGCTCGACCGGTATGTCGACGAGCAGCACGAGCTCGGGCTCGACGCCGCGCGTCGCGGCGGCGGCCAGCTCGCGCAGCAGCGCGAGGTCGACGCCGCGGCCGTAGCCTTGATAGGCGAGCGTCGCGGTCGTGAAGCGATCGGAGAGCACCCAGCGGCCCGCTCCCAGCGCCGGGGCGATCGCTTCGCTGACCAGCTGGGCCCGCGAGGCGTTGAGCAGCAACGCTTCAGCGACCGGGTCGAGCTTGACGGCCGGGTCGACGAAGGCCGCGCGCAAGCGGTCGCCCAGCGCCGTCCCGCCGGGCTCCCGAGTCGCCTCGACATCGATGCCGCGGGCGCGCAGGTGCGCCAGAAGACCGTGCAGGAGCGTCGACTTTCCGCTCCCCTCGATCCCCTCGATGCTGATGAAGCGCGGCTGAATGCGTGCGCCTACGCCGAGGCTCCCCTGCCGTAGGAACCGTCCGGCCGGAAGTAGAGCACGCGCCGGTTGGGCTCCATCCCCGTGCTGCGCGACATGACGGCGTGCTGCTCGGCGAGCTGATGCTGCATGCGCCGGACGTAGGAGGTCTGCGGCGAGAGCTCGACGGGCTTGCTGTCGAGCAGAACCTTGTAGATCGCCTCGCCCGCTTCGCGGAGCGCGATCTCTTCGGCGTCGATCGAAGGCAGGTTGAAGACGTCCTTGAGCGCGTTCATGATCTGCGCGGTCGTGTTCGTCTTGATCGAGATGATCGGCACGTTCTCGGCCGCGATGGACTTGAGCTTCTCCGACTCCTTGCGCTCCAGCGCCTTGAGCGTGAGCACGACGTCGGCGTCGTCCCACTTGCGAGCGATCGAGGCGTTGACGCTCAAGTTGTGAACTGCCCGCTCGATCTTGTTGCGCGAGATGCCGTAGGGAAAGATCAGGAGAGCCGGCTCGCGCTCGTCGCGCTCTTCGGCGTCTGCCTCGCGCGCAATCCGCTCCGTTGCGACGACGCCGGCCTCGAATTCCTGCGCGGCGCGGCGGACCGGAGCCGGAACGGCCTCGCGCACGACCTGCACGTTGCCGCCGGGCATGCGCTGCCGCACTTCGGGCTGCGGCTGATAGCCGCGCAGCAGCGCGTCGACCGTATCGGCGACGTTCTGATAGATCGAGAGCCGCTCGCGATCGTTGATCTCGATCACCACGTCGAAGGTCGGCGGCGCCTTGCGCTCGAGCACGCTCTTGCGCGTGCCGCGGCGGCGCGCTTCCTCGTCGGAAAGCGTCACGCTGGCGATTCCGCCGACGAGATCCGAGAGCGTCGGATTCATCAGCAGGTTCTCGAGCGTCTTGCCGTGCGCCGTGCCGATGAGCTGCACGCCGCGTTCGGCGATCGTGCGCGCCGCGACCGTCTCGGCCTCGGTCCCGATTTCGTCGATGACGATGACCTCGGGCATGTGGTTCTCGACGGCTTCGACCATCACGTCGTGCTGCAGCGCCGGATCGGCGACCTGCATGCGCCGCGCGTGCCCGATCCCCGGATGCGGAACGTCGCCGTCGCCGGCGATCTCGTTGGACGTGTCGACGACCACGACACGCTTGCGGTCTTCAGCCAGCACGCGCGCGCACTCGCGCAGCATCGTCGTCTTGCCGACGCCGGGCGCCCCGAGCAAACAGACCGACTTGCCGCTGCGGATCACGTCGAGAATGATGTCGATCGTTCCGTAGACGGCGCGGCCGACGCGGCAGGTCATGCCCACGATCTTCCCCGTCCGGTTGCGGATCGCGGAGATGCGGTGCAGCGTCTGCTCGATGCCCGCGCGATTGTCGGCCCCGAACGCCGAGAGCCGCGAGCTCACGTGAGCGAGGTCCTCGCTCGTCACCTTGTGGTCCGACAGGTAGACGAAGTCGCCCGGAAAACGGGCTTCCGGTTGGCGCCCGAGGTCGAGCACGACTTCGATCAGCGCTTCGAGGTTCGGGAGCCGGACGAGCGCTTGCCGGATCGGCAGCGGGAAGATATCGAGGAGTTGGGTCAGTTCCCAATGCGGAGAGACGGACTCGGCGTTAACGGCCAATACACATCCTCTGTCGGGTATTCGCTTGTTGGGTCTTTCGTGGGCGAAGGGCGGCGGCCCTCGGCGAGTTCGGGAGCATCACGTTTCCTTTACCACCCGAATCGTTCGAAGTTCCGGGTCGAACGGGCCCTGCATCCTGACGCCGGCCTTCTTCTCGAGCCGGAGGTAGTCGACGATCTCCCGCGTGATCTCTTCGCCGGGAGAGATGACGGGGATTCCGGGCGGATAGGGCGTGATGACCTCGGCGCAGATTCGCCCGGGGCTCGCTTTGAAGAGAAGCACTTCGGTGTCGGCTAGGAACGCCTCACGCGGGTTCATGCGGAGCGCCGGCACCTTGGGAAGGTTGTAGGTCCCGGTCGCGAGCCGCCGCTCGAGCACGCCCGAGGGCGAGAAGACGTCGATCGGGCGGTCCTCGCGCGACAGCTCCTTCACGCCGTAGACGAGGCGGTCCGCCGCCTCCTGCGTCGTGCCGATCGTGAACAGCGCCAAGCAGTTGAAGAGGTCGGCGAGCTCGCACTGCACGTTGTAGCGGCGCCGCAGGATCTCTTCGGCCTCGTAGCCGGTGTAGCCGAGGTCTTTGACCGTGATCGTGATCTTGGTCGGATCGAAGTCGAAAACGCCGGGCTTGCCGACCTGCTCGCGGCCGAAGCAGTAGATGCCGTCGATCGCATTGAGGCGCCGGCGCGCGTCGCCGGCGATCTCGATCGTCCGGGAAAGCAGCGCGCTCCCTTCGACCGCCATCTGGCGGCGCGCGACGTCGAGGGAAGCGACCAGAACGAGGTTCGGCGAGGTCGAGAGGAACAGCTTGAGGACGGCCTTGAGCCGGTCGAGCCGGATGCGCTCTCCTTTTTGGTGGAGCATCGCCGTCTGGGAGAGGCTCCCCAGCATCTTGTGCGTCGAGTTGATGCACATGTCCGCGCCCGCCTCGAGCGCGTCGAGCGGCAGCGCCGGGTGGAAGTGGAAGTGCGGACCCCAGGCCTCGTCGACGAGCAGCGGCAGCCCGTGGGCGTGCGTGACCGCGGCGATTCCCTCGAGGTCGGCGGCGACCCCGTAGTAGGTCGGACTGACGACGTAGACGGCCTTCACGTCGGGGTGCGCCGCCAGCGTCGCCGCGACCGTCGCGGGCGTGACCGTGTGGTCCATGTGCAGCAACTCGTCGAGCTCGGGCTTCATCCAGACAGGGTGCGCGCCGCTCATGATCAGGCCGCCCATCGCGCTCTTGTGCGCGTTGCGCGGCAGCGCGATCTTCTCGCCAGGGTTGAGCGCGGTCATCATCATGATCTGGTTGCCGCTGGTCGAGCCGTTGATCAGGAAGAACGAATGGTCCGCGCCGTAGGCGGCGGCGGCGAGCTCCTGCGCCTCCTCGATCGCTTCGCTCGGCTGCAGCAGATCGTCCAGGCCGCGAATCTGCGTCAGGTCGATCGCCAGCACGTTGTCGCCCAGGTAATCGCGCAGCGCGCGGTCCATGCCGCGGCCCTGCATGTGCCCCGGCGTGTGGAACGGGATGACGCCCGCGTCTACGTAGTCCAGCAGCACGTCGAAGTAGGGCGTCCGGCTCTGATCCACGGCCGCAGTCATTCCCCGGAGGCCGGGCAGGTCTTGCTTACCCGATCGTTTCTTCGATCGAGATGTTGTAGAGGAACAAGAACTTGTGCCACTCGCCGGGGAGCGTGTTGCGCTTGACCCGGATCCACGGAATGTACTTGGGAGCCTTCGGCTTGCGCCGGAGCTGCATGTTCGCGTGCTCGGGACTGCGGTTGTTCTTGCGGTTGTTGCAGTGCATGCAGGCGCAGACCAGATTCTCCCAGGTCGAAGGGCCGCCTTTGCTCTTGGGGACGACGTGGTCGACCGTCATCAAGCGCTCGCCCCGCAGGCCGCAGTACTGGCAGGTGTAGTCGTCGCGCAGCAGGATGTTCTTCTTCGTCAGCGCGACTTTTTGCATCGGACGTTTGATGTAGTAGAGCATGCGGATGATCGAAGGCATCCGCATCTCGAACGTCGGCGAGCTGAGCACTTGCTCGCGCCCGTGGACGACCTCCGCCTTGCCGGAAAAAATCAGCTTCACCGCGCGCTGAAAGCTCGTGATGTTGAGCGCCTCGTACGTGAAGTTGAGCACGAGGACGTCCGTCACGCAGCATCGCTCCGCGGGCCGGCCAGGTCTTGGAACAAAGAAGCGAGGCTCATAATCCTCGCTTCTGCACGAACGTCAAGCGCAAGTCTGTGAGCAGCCGCGCGAGCGCGGACCGCTCCTCGGGTTGCAACCTCGGCGATATTCGGTCGAACGCCGCCCCGGCCAAGTCGATGAGGATCTCGGCACCGGCGAGATCGGGCGCGACCGACTCGTCCGGCGGCGCCAGGTACGCGTGGGCGGCGAGCGCCAGGCTCGCTATGGTATCGCCGAGGACGACTTCCACCGGCGGCACCGAGGTCGCTTGCGGTTGCGCAGTCATCGCGGTCTTGATACGCCGCTGCCGGGGAGCTTCCCCGCTGGGCGAGGAGCTCGAGGGGGCGCTAGAAGCCGGACGCTCGCAGGTGCGTGCGCCGCTCCGATGCGGCCAAGCCGGCGAAGTAGCGGTGCACCCGGCGGTCCGGCGTCAACTCGGGGTGAAAAGAAGTTCCAATGACGTTGCCGGCACGGACGAAGACGCCGCGGCCTTCGTGCTCGGCGAGAACCTCGACGCCCGGCCCGGCACGCTCGACCCAGGGGGCGCGAATGAAGACCGCCGGAAACGGCTCGGCACCCAGCAGCGGGATCGCCAGGGGCACCTCGGCCGAAGCGAGCTGGCGACCGAAGGCGTTGCGGCGCACGGTGATGTCGATCAGGTCCAGGGTCTTTTGCTCGAGGCCGGCGACGTCGTGCGCGGCGACGATCATCCCCATGCAGGTTCCCCAGTAAGGCATCCCCGCGCGAACCCGCTCGCGAACCGGCTCGAAGAGCCCGAAGCGCTCCAAGAGACGGATGACGGTGGTCGATTCTCCGCCGGGAACGATCAGCGCGTCGACGCCGTCCAGCTCGGCACGCGTCTTCACGGCGACCGAAACGATCCCGAGCTCCTCGAGCGCCTTGCGATGTTCCTCGACGTCGCCTTGCAGCGCGAGCACGCCGACGCGCAACGGATCCCCCGCCCGGGACACGAGTGTCCTAGTTTCCTCGCAGCGCGAGCAGTTGGTTCTGGTCGAGGGCACGCACGTCCAAGCCCGACATCGGACGGGCGCCGCCCAGCGACTTCGACGCTTCGACGACCGCCTGCGGGTCGGCGTAGTGCGTCGTCGCGGCGACGATCGCGCGCGCGTAGCGCAGCGCGATATCGGGATCGATCTTGGGGAAGCCGTTGTCGTCGAACTCCGGCACGCCGTTCTTGACGACGGCCGCAGCCTTGTAAATCCCGCTCCCGACGAAGATGCCCTCGGCGCCGAGCTGCATCATCAGCGCCGCGTCGGCGGGCGTCGCCACGCCGCCCGCGCAGAAGAGCACGACGGGAAGACGCTTGGCGCGCGCGACTTCGACGACCAGCTCGTAGGACGCGCCCAGATCGCGGGCGCGCGCCACCAGCTCTTCCTCCGGAGCCACGCTCAGCTCGGCGATCGCGTCGCGGATCGCACGCATGTGACGGACGGCTTCGACGATGTTTCCGCTCCCCGCCTCGCCCTTGCTGCGAATCATCGACGCGCCTTCCGTGATGCGGCGCAGCGCCTCGCCGAGATCGCGCGCACCGCACACGAACGGCACCTTGAAGCCGTGCTTGCCGATGTGATACTTGTCGTCGGCCGGCGTCAGCACTTCGGATTCGTCGATATAGTCGACGCCGAGCGACTCGAGACACTGCGCCTCGGCGAAATGGCCGATGCGCGCCTTGGCCATGACGGGGATCGTCACCGCGTCCATGATCCGCTGCACGAGCGAGAGGTCGCTCATCCGGGCGACGCCGCCCGCGGCACGAATGTCGGCGGGGATGCGTTCGAGGGCCATCACGGCGACCGCGCCGGCCTCCTGAGCGATGCTAGCCTGCTCCGGCGTGACCACGTCCATGATGACGCCGCCCTTGAGCATCTGCGCCAGCCCGCGTTTGACGGCGACCGTTCCAGTCTGTCCGGATGCGCCGCTCCTACCGTTCTCCATACTGAGCAAGTCCCTCGAAAAAAAGTGTCTCTATCGTAACAGCCGCTTCCAATGATGACACTAGGAACGCGGGATAGGTTGAGTTCCGCTCAAGGCTTCTCGACGGAGGAGGGGTCGGCGGGGCTGGACGATAGGGCCGCCGGAGCCGCGCGGCCGGTCCCGATCGCGCGTGGAACGGCCGAGCTCTCCGACTCGGTCGTCTGCACTTGATCGTCTGAAAAGGCAGAGGGCGAGGCGAGCGGGACCGTCAGCGGCGGCGCGGTTTCAACGCGCGAGGGCGCCGCCTGCCGATGCCCGTTGGGAGAGGGCGTCAGCGCTGCCGCAGGAGCCGGCGGGGCTGCCGGCGGCGCTGCCTGGAGCGCCTCCGGCTCCGGGGTCACGCGCGGGTCGGCGAAGCCCGGGTCGGTCGCCACGCTCATGACCTGCTCTTCCTTCGGGGCCGGAGTCTCCGTGCTGTCCCTCGGCGCGTTCCTGACGATCGGGAACGGCGTCGGGACCAGCGCCGAGATGCGGCCCGTCACTTGCCCGATGACGCGGCTCCCCACGGCGTTGCCGACGGCGATCGCGATCAAGAGCGTGACGGCGCCGACGATCAGCGTCGTCGACAAACCCGCCCGAGGACCCATCAGGCCGCTCCTTCGAGCGGCCGAGCGCCGCGCAGGTCAGGCGTCGCCGGGAGCGACGGACGGTCGAGCGGCGTGCCGCCGACGATGACCTGGGCCAGCTCGCCGGCCGCCAGATGCCGGCGCAGCGTGCGGCCGCGGAACTCGAGCGAAACCTCGCGCGCCACGTCGAGCAGATTGCACAGAAAAACCCGCACCCCGCCCTCTTCGTCTTCGAAGGCGACGGCTCCGACCTCGATCGGCGAAGTCGTCACCTCATCGCTCACGTCTTGGCCCGCGTAGATGCAGCGGTACGGCTCCTCCGCCGAGGCCTCCCGCATGTCCCCGTAGATCAGCTTGCGCCGCGCGTCGATGACGTAGGTGCGGCGCCGGCCGCCCCAATGCACCCGCACGCCCGCGGTCCAGGACCAGCCCGGCGGGATCAGCGGCGAAAAGTGCGGCCGGCCGCTGGTGCGATAGCCGTCGAGCCCGCAGACCGTCTCGGCGACGGCCCAAAGGTACTTCGCTCCGGTCCAAGGCGACATGTACATCCCGCGGTTGGTCAGCGAACCGCCGTCGAACCACTCGGCGAACTCGCCCGGGACCGTGTTGCGCGGGGCCCCCGCCTCCATCGCCTCGTAGACTCGCTCGAGCCAAGCCGCCGCGTCGGTCTCGAAGCCGTTACGCGCCAAAGCGACCGCGAACCAAAGCGTCAGATCCGGCCAGACGCCGCCGAGCAGGCCGAATCCATGCGACGGGAAGTACCACGAGTCGGCGGTCGAGATCGTGCGCAAGCCGACCGGCGTCACGAAGTCCGATTCGGAAAGACGCGTCAGGATCGCGCGGCGCTGCGCGGAGTTCGCCACGTTGAAGAGGACCGGAAAGACCTCGTCGGCCGTGAAATTGTCCTGATAGTTGCCGTCCCGGTCGTAGTTGAGGACGAAGCCGCAGGTGTCCGCATTGAAGAGGTGCGTCATCATCTTGGCTCGCAGCGCCTCGGCCTCGTGCGCGTAGCGCTCCCAGTGCTCGCCGTCGCCGGCGACCGCGCACAGCATCGCCGCCGCTTCGAGGGCGAAGACCGCCTCCGAGTTGATCTCGGTGACCGCGCCGTCGAGCGTGTAATAGGGGATGATGTTGCGCCAGGAGGTGATTCCGTGCATGTCCACGCCCTGCGCGCGGCAGTAGATCAGCCCGTGCTCGTCGCGCTGGGTGAGCAGGTAGTCGGCGATCTTCACGATCAGCGGCAAGATGCTTTCGACCCATGCGTTATCGAGGGTCGCATTGTAATGGTGCAGGATCGCGATCAAGTGGAGCGGCGTGTCGTCGTTGATGTTGAGCTCGTACGAGGTTCGAAAACCGCTGACGCCGCGCACGTACTCGACAACCTGACCGCTGTCCTCGGCGAAGCGGTTGAAGACTTCGATCGCGTCGCGGCTGAAGCGCGGCAAAAAATAGTCGAAGCCGTGCACGAACCACGACGTGTCGCGCGAAACCAGGACGTCCGAGGGGGGCGAGTTGGTCGAGCCCCAGCCCTGCGGATACTCCTTGACGATGCGCAGCATGTTGGCCTTGGCCCAGACGACGCCGCGGCTGACGACCGGCGAGGGCGTCATGAAGCGCGCGTCGGTCAAGGCGTTGGCGTAATAGCGCTGCGTCTCGTGCAGCGTGCGCCGGTCGGTCAGGAGATCGTCGAAGGTCGCCTTCGCCTCGTCCCGGCCGCGCCGGTCGAAGACGACGGCGACGCGCAGCGACTCGCGCGCTCCGGGCGCGACGCTGAGGCGATATTCCAGCGCCCCGAAGATGCGGCCGCTGACGTAATCGGCCAGCGCCGGCGTCACCTCGGAGAGGTGCCCTTCCTGTTCGCGCAGCCCGCCGCGCCGGATCGCCTCGAGCAGCACCTGCTCGCGCAGCGAGACCACGACGGCATGCGGCTCGCGCGAAGCGCCCCAGCAGCGCGCGGCCCCGGTCTCCCCGTTCCAGGCGCTCACGTACGGCCCGGCGGCCGCGGCGTGGACCTCCTTCTCGGTCTCGCCGTAAAAGCGCTGTCCGACCAGCAGCGCCCAGGGAAAGACGCTGGCCTCGACCGGCTCCCGCCCGCGGTTGTGCAACGTGACGTCGACGACGAACGCGACGGCGCGGTCGTGCTTGGGCCCGTGCGGGACGTAGAAGCACTCGGTGACGAGCAGCCGCTCGTCGAGCCCGAACTCGGAGATCTGCGCGTAGGGAAGGAAGGTGAACTCGCGCTCGACCTCGCGCGGAAAGATCGTCCGGTCGCGGTCGCGCAGCCGATAGGCGATCTGGTGGGTGCCGAAGATGATCTGATCGGTGTCCGCATCCCACAGGCCGCGCACGCCGCCCTTGGGAGTGCAGGAAGCGAACGTCTTGAAGTTGCCGAGCGTCAGCCCGAACGGGGTCTCGCTCTCGCGGAGGACGTAGGCGCAGAACTCGTTGTGCTGCGCGTCATAGGACGGCGTCACGGCTAGAGGAAATGCCTCACGCCGTGGCCACCCTCCTCGCCCCGGCGAAGATCAATCTGACGCTGGAGGTCCTCACGCGTCGCAGCGACGGCTACCACACGCTGCGCAGCGTGATGGTCCCGATCGGACTCTACGACCGGATCACGCTCACCCCGACGGTCCGGCCGCACTTCAGCGTCCGCTCCGCCGACGGGACGCCGGGCGATCCAGGACTCGAGCGGGACAACCTCGTGATGCGCGCGCTCGAAGCCGCCGAGGTCCGTGCGCCGCTGCTCGTCTCGCTGGAGAAGGCGATCCCCGTGGGCGGCGGGCTCGGCGGCGGGTCGAGCGACGCCGCCGCCGTCCTGCGCCACCTGATGCACGGAGGGCTCGGTCCGCTCCACCAGCGCGACTGGCTCGCGCTGGCGAAGGGGCTCGGTTCCGACGTTCCCTTCTTCCTGGCCGGGACCGCGGCGCTGGTCGAGGGCGTCGGCGAGCGGATCACGCCGCTCGGCGCGCTCCCCCCGTGGTGGACGGTCGTGGTGCGCCCCAAGGTCGCCGTCCCGACCGCCGAAGCCTACCGCCTGCTCGACGCCGGACGAAACGGCGCCCCGAGCCGGCCGCGCGCGACTTCGGCCTCGCTGGCCGCCGTCGACGCCCTGCAGCGCGCCGACCTCGGAGCGCTGCAGGCGGCGCTGGTCAACGACTTTCACGACCTGATCCTGGCGGCGTATCCCGCGGTCGCCCGCGCCGATGCCGCGCTGCGAGCCGCCGGCGCGAGCGCGCCGCTGCTCTCGGGCTCCGGCTCCTGCCTCTTCGCACTGGCCGAAAGCGAAGCCGGGGCGGGCGCGATCGCCGGGCGCTTCGACGCCTCCGCGGCCGACGCCGTCTTCGTGTGCCCTCTCCACCACGACGAAACGTGGCGATGACTGCCGTCGTTTTGGCCGGAGGCGCGCGCGATGCGGTCGCCCGGCTCGATCCCGCCGCCGCCAACAAGGCCTTCGTCCGCGTCGGCGGCACGGCGCTGGTGGCTCGCACGATCGCGGCGCTGCGCCGCGCGCGAGGCGTCGGGCGGATCGTCGTGGTCGCCCCGTTCGAGCCGCGGGCGCTGGCGATGCTCTCCGAGGCGGACGAGATCCGCCGCGACGGGCCGCGCATCACGGACAGCCTGCGGGAGGGGCTGCGCGGCTTGCCCGCCGACGAGCTCGTGCTCGTCTGCGCCTCGGACCTGCCGATCCTCAGCGCCCCCGCCGTGGAGGAGTTCCTCGCCCTCGCCGAACGCGCGCAAGCGGACGCCATCTACGCATGCGTCGAGCGGGCGGCGCACGTCGCCCGCTTCCCGCGCGTGCCCCACACCTGGGCGCGCCTGCGCGAGGGCACGTTCTGCGGGGGCGGCTGCGTCGCGCTGCGGCCGCGCGCCTTCGCCGCGCTCGAACGCTTCCTGGAGCGCTTGGGAGCCGCGCGCAAGAATCCGTTGCTGCTGGCCCGCATCTTCGGCTACGACGTCTTGGCCCGCTATGCGCTCGGTCTGCTCTCGGTCGCCGACGCCGAGCGGCGCGGCAGCAGACTCTTGGGCGCGCCGGTCGCGGCCGCGATCTGCTCGCACGCCGAGATCGCCGTCAACGTCGATCGCGCCAGCGACGTCGAGCTGGCCAAGACGCTGGTGTGAATCCGCGCGTCACTCCCAGCGCGTGAAGAGCTCGTTGGGAATGTCGAGCTGATCGAGCGCCTTGCCCACGGTATGGGCGACGATGTCGTCGACGCTGCGCGGTTTGGCATACATGGCGGGGATCGGCGGCAGGATGACGGCGCCGATCTCGGCGAGCTGGGCGAGCGTGCGTAGATGGCCGAGGTGAAGCGGCGTCTCGCGCACGACCAGGACGAGCTTGCGGCGTTCCTTCAAACAGACGTCGGCGGCGCGCACCAGCAGATTCCCGTTGAGCGAGTAGGCGATGGCGGCGGCGCTCTTCATCGAGCAGGGGACGACGAGCATGCCGCCGGTCAGGAACGAGCCCGACGAGATCGCCGCGGCGAGGTCGTCGTCGCGATAGACCACGTGCGCGAGGGCCTCGAAGTCGGCGGCGGTTTGCGCCGTTTCGAGCTCGACGGTCTTGGCCGCTGCGGCCGTGAGGACGAGGTGAATCTCGAGGCCGGGCTGCGCGCGCAGCGCGTGCAGCGTCGCCAGCGCGTACGCGCTGCCGCTTGCCCCGGTGACGCCGACGACGATCCTGCGCATCGCGTTCAGCTTCCACCCTGGGGTGCGGGGTCCCACCTCGTCCGACGAGAACGAAAGCTCGATTCGATGCTCGAGCCAGACCCGCGTCCGCGCACCACGCTCCCTCGCCGATCCATCGCCGAGGTCGACGCCGCCGACGCGCAAAGCGCCGAGGGAGCGTTGTCCGGTCCGCTGCTCCGTTTCGTGCGCGACGCCGCCCGCTACGCGATGCAGCCGGACGACCGGACCGCTCGCATCCTGGCCGTCTCACCGTTCGCCGGGCTCTCGCGGGCCGACGCGCGCGCGCTCTGCATCGCGGCGGGCGAGCGCTCGACGCTGGCTCAGACCATAGCTGCCGAGCGCGTTCCACTCGACCATGCGACGCTGCTGGCGACGCGCCGCTTCGCACGCGCGCTCGAAGAGCTGACGCGGGCGTACCGCGCGCAGGGGGTGACCGCCGCGGAGTTCGTCACGACGGTCCGCCTCGCGTTCGCGCTCGCCGAAGGGCTCGACGCCCGGGAACGCCGCACGCTCGAGACACTCGAGCGTGCGGCTCGAGAGCTCGACGGCAAGCGCCCCCGAGGCTTCGCCTTCGACGCGCGCGCGCTCTGCGCGGAGCTCGAGCGCCTGGCCGGCACGGCCGCCGCCGAGGCCGCTCCGCCCGCGCCGCAGCCCCTGCCGAACCGCGCTCGCGAGGCGGCGAGCAACGTGCCGCGCCGGCGCGGGCACTTCAGCGCTTCGTCGCTCGGGATGTTCGCGGAATGCGAGCGGCGCTGGTTCTACCGTTACGTCTGCGCGGCGGTCGAAGATCCCGGCTCGCCGGCGTCGTTCTACGGAACGGCGTTCCATTGGGCGCTCGAGCGCTTCCACCAAGAATTTCCGCGGGCCGATGCCGCGGACCCCAAACTGCTCGAGCGCAAGCTCGAGGCATACCTGGGGACGGCCTTCGAGCGCTATCGCGCCGGCTTCGCGACGAACGTCGAGTTCGAGCTGCAGTGCCGCCGCGCGCGGCGCACCGCACGCCGCTACCTCGCGTGGTTTCTCGAGCGCTCGCGAACGCAGCCGTTCGCGGTCGTCGGCACCGAGGCGAGCGTCGCGCTCGCGCTCGAAGGTTACGATTTCATCGGCTACATCGACCGGCTCGACCGTCACGACGCGAGCGGCGCGATCACCGTCATCGATTACAAGACCGGCGCGATCGCCGAAAGCGCCCAGGCGTACCGCGCGAAGGTCGCGGAGTTTCTGGACTTCCAGTTACCGTTCTACTATTGGGCGCGCACCGCGCAGGGCGACCGGGTCTCGCGCTTGGCGCTGGTGCCGCTCAAGGACCAGCTGCGCGAGATTCGTCCGATCGAGCTCGAGGTCGTTCCCGTCGCCGCGCCGCGCACCTACTCCGACGCAGCGAGCGGCGTCATCGGACTCGACGAGCTCGAGCGAGCCCGCGCCAAGATGGTCGAGCTCGCGCGCCTGCTCTCGGACGGGACGATCGAGCATTTTCCCGTGACCGCCGATCCCGACGCGTGCCGCTATTGCGCCTTTCGCCTCGCCTGCCGCGAGCGTCCGCCGCAGCGCGAAGAGCGTTTCGGGCGCTGAATGACGGGCGCGGCGGATGCGAAGCCGGCGTTCGACGCCGCCTCGCTCGACGGCGAACAGGCTGAAGCGCTCGCCTACCCTTGCGCCGGCGACCTGCTGGCGCTCGCCGGCGGACCCGGCAGCGGCAAGACGGCCGCCCTCGTGCAGCGCGCGCTCGCGCTGGCGGAAGCACGCCCGGACGCGCGCGTCTGGTTGAGCGCGCCCAGCGAAGCGGGCCTCGCGCGGCTGAGCGCGCTGCTGCCCGTCCCCCAGAGCGATGCCGAACCGCGCTGCGCGAGCTTCGGCGCGGTGGCGTGCGAGGTGCTCGCCGCCGCCACGCCGGGGGCCGAGCTCGAGCTGATCGGCGACGTGCGCGCCGCGCAGCTTTTCGAAGGCGCGGGCGCCGAGCTTTTCTCGCTCGAGTGGGCGGAGCTCGCGAGCGCCGAGGTCGACCCCGAGATCACCGGTCTGCAGGCGCCGCGGCGCTTCGCGGCGGCGGCCTTTCGCCTGATCCGCAAACTGCGCGGCGCGCTCATCGGACCCGACGAGTTTCGCGCGCAGGCCCTGCGCGGCGCGACCTCGTTCTACGGACATCCGCCCAATCTGGCGGGCGCCGACCTGCTGATGGAGACGCCCGCGAAATACCGGGACTCGCTGCGCGCGAGCGAAGAGGAGCTCGCCGCGCAGCACGCGCGCGAGGTCGACCTGGTCAGGATTTTGGCCCGCCTCTACGCCTCGTATCTCGACGCGCTCGCGGCCCGCGGCTGCTTGACCGAGAGCGACGCGCTGTACGAGGCGAACGCGGTCTTGCGGGCGCGTCCGCCGCTGCGCGCCTGGGCTCGCGGACTCTTCGCCGCGGCGCTGGTCGACGACGCGCAAGATCTGGGCCCCAATCACGTCGCCTTCCTCGAAGCGCTCTTCGGCGAGCGCCTCGCGGGCGTGACGATCGCGGGCGACGTCCGGCAAGCGACGCGAACCTTCAGCGGGGCGCGCGGCGAGCAGACCTTCAAGCGCGCGGCGAGGACGGTGACGCTGCGGGCGCGGCATCGCGTTCCGCCGGCCGTCGAAGCCGTCGCCGAGCGCGCCCTCGAGCCGTCGCCGGCCGCGCCCCGGCCCGCCGCGCCGCACGACCCGGAGGCCGTCGCCTTCTATCGCGGCGCGACGCTGGAAGACGAAGCGAGCTTCGTGGCGGCCACGATCCGCACGCTGCTCGACGGCGGAGAATCCCCCGCGCGAATCGCCGTCGTCACCCGCAACCTGCGCAGCGCGGGTCCCTATGCCGCCGCGCTGCTGGCGCGGGACGTCGAACTCGATCTCGGGGGCGAAGCATCGCTCTACGAGCAGCCCGCCGTGCAGGACGCGCTGGCCGCGCTCTGGACCCTCGCGGACCCGTTCCGCCACGACTACCTCTTGCGCGCGCTGGAAGCGCCCTGGATGCGCCTCTCCGACGCGAGCATCGCGACGCTCTGCGCCGAGCCCGCCACGCCGCAGAAACTGCTCTTCGAGCTTCCCGGCGAGCCGCCCGACGAATCCCGAAGCCGCTGGGACCGCCACCGCGATTTGCGCTTAGGCCGAAACGTCACCCGCGGCGATGCCGACGGCGAGCTGAGCGCGGAAGCGCGCGAACGCGCCGCTGCCCTGCGGGCGGCGCGCGAACGCTGGGAACGGCTCGAGCGCAGGCTCGAGCTGCCGCAGCTCGCGCGCACGATCTTCGAGGAAACGGTCTTCGCCACGCTCGAGCCGAACGCGCGCGGCCGCTTCGGGCGCGATCTCGTCGCGCGGCTGCTCGACGAGATCGACGCCTTCGCCGCGCGCGATCCGCTGGGTTCGCTCGACGAGTTCCTGGCTTACGCTCAGAACGCCGCCGAGGCGGACCCCGACTTGCTCTCGCTGGCGCAACGCCGCTTCGACTGCGTCAGCGTTCTCGACGTCGAGGCGGCCAAGGGCCGCGAGTTCGATCACGTTTTCGTCGTCGACGTCCGCGCCGGCGCCTTTCCGCGGTACTACGTCCCCGACGCGTTCCTCTTCGCGCCCTCGCTGGGCATGATCCCCAAAGAGAACGTGGGCGAGTCCGCGCGCGCGGCGCGAACGGCCAAGTTCACGTACGCCCTCTTTCGGCTGAAAGTGCGCGAACGCTACAACGCCGAGGAACGCCGGGCGTTCTACTGCGCGGCGACGCGCGCGCGCCGGCGGCTCTACGTCAGCGCCTCCGGACGGCCGACGCGCGGCAGCTCCGCACCGGAGATCCTCGAAGAGCTGCGCGCGGCGTTTCGTTGATGCTGACCGCGATCTCGCCCGAAGACTACGCGCGCGAAGTGCTCCCCGAAAGCTTCGCGTTGTGGGGTGCGCGACGCTCGTTCGAGCGCTACGTCGGCGATTTTTTCGCCGTCGCCGGATCCGCGTACGGCAAGCGGCGCCAGTTCACGGTCGGCGTTCGCGCGAGCGAACGGATCGTCTGCTCCTGCAAGCTCTACGACCGCGAACTGCGCTGGGGCGAGAAGAGGCTGCGGGCGACCGGCATCGGTGCGGTCTTCACGCACCCCGCGGAACGGGGGCGCGGCTACGCCAGCGCCATGCTCGGCGAACTGCTCGACGAAGAGCGCGCCGCCGGCTGCGACCTGGCCTTCCTCTTCTCCGACATCCATCCCGCGTTCTACGGGAAGCTCGGCTTCGTCGGCCTTCCGTCGCGCGTCCTGACCTTGCGCGCGGCCTCGCTCGACGGTTCGCCGGCGGGAGGCGTGCCGCCCGAGCCGCGCGACTGGGCGGCGATACGCCGCTGCTTCGACGCACTCGAGTCGCAGCGCGCCTGGGCGCTGCGCCGCACGCCGCTGGTCTGGGACTGGATGCGCCTCAAATGGGACGCGCCGGCCGACGAGGGAACGCAGCCCGTCGCGCTCGCCGTCCGGCGCGGCCGGGAGGTGGCCGCGTACGCGTTCGGCCGGCGCGTCTTGGGAGCCGACACGTTCGTGCTCGACGATTTCGCCTTCGCGGGCGACGAGGGCCGCGCGCTGCTGCCCGCGCTCGTGCGCGCGGGCGCGGGAGATTTGCGGCGCGTCAGCGGCTGGCTGCCGCCTCCGTTCGCCCGCGAGGCGCTGCCGCGCGGCTCCGTGCGCGCGCGGAAAAGCGCCTTTCTCATGCTCGTCCCGCTCTCGCAGCTCGCGCGTCACTGGTGGAAGGCGGCGGGCGAAGAGACGCTCGCCGCCCACTGGGACGCGGTCTGGGCCGCCGATCATCTCTAGACGAGGCGCCGGCGGCAGGCTGCCGAAGCGTCCGCTCATCATGACAGCAAGCGACCGTCAGCGACTCCTCGAGCGTGCTCTGGCGCTCCCAACGGCGACTCCGGCCGATTTCCAGGGCGGACGCCGCCCTCCGGCCGGCGCCGACCCGGCGCTGCTCAAGGTCATCAGCGACACGGCGTTCCGCACCAAACTCGTCGACGCGCGACTCGCCGAGGGCCTTCAATCGCCCAAGGGCCCGCAGAAGATCGCCTCCATCGTTCGCCTCTATCCCGATTTCGACGCGCCGCCGCGCAGCGCGTCCTCGACCTCGCGCGGCCCGCGCCCGCGAGCGGCTGCAGCGGCGTCACCCGGTCGCGCCTTGCCCACGGTCGACGAGATGGCGCGGCTGATCGCGCGCATTCACGAGGTCGAAGCCGCCGTCGCGGGCGAGCTCGCGGCGCAGGTCGACGAGCGCATCGATCGGCTCAAGCGCGCGCTGGGCGAGCTTTCGGGGGCGGAACTCGAGAGCGCGTACCGCGAACTCGGGGAAGCACTCGAGCAGAAGCGCGCCCTCGACTCTCAGATTCGCTTCGAGGCGTTCGACCGCATCGAGCACGACGCGGAATTCGAGCTGCGCGCGCACCTTCGGCTCCTGGCGCGCGGCTAGAAGAGCGCTATCTGCCGCGCGCGCTCCTCGGTCAGCGAGGCCGCGCGCACGCCCAGCAGCCGCACGGCCGCACCCTCGAGCGCCGCGCGCTCCAAGCAGCGCAGCGCGGCCGCCTCGATCGCATCGGCGTCGTCGGTCGGCACGGCGAGCGACGTCTGGCGGCCCACGATCGTGAAGTCCGCGCGCTTGACCTTGACGCCGATCGTGGCGGCTCGCAGGCCGTGGTGCGCCAAACGCTGCGCGACGTCGTGGGCGAGCTCGTGCAGCGAGGCGCGCAGCTCCGCTTCCGAACTGACGTCGCTTTCGAAGGTCTGCTCGCTCGACACCGAGCGCGTCTCGCGGCCGGCGCAGACCGGCCGCGTATCGTTGCCGCGCGCCAGCTCGCGCAGCAGCTTTCCGCTCCGCCCGAAGAGCCGGAAGGTTCGCTCGTCGTCGAGCGCGGCGATCGCTCCGATCGTGGCGATGCTCTCCGCGGCCAGGCGAGCCTGCGTCTTGGGACCGACTCCCCACAGTCTGCCGGCGGGCAGCGGGGCGAGATAGGCGGCCTCCGTCCCCGGCGCGACGGCGGTCAGGCCGTCGGGCTTCGCCGCGTCGCAGGCGATCTTGGCGACCATCTTCTGCGCGGCGACGCCCGCACTCACGGTCAAGCCGAGCTCGGCCCGCACGCGCGCGCGCACCTCTGCCGCATAGGCGACGGCCTCGGCCGGCTCGCCGGTCGGCAGATCGACGAAGGCCTCGTCGAGGGAAAGTCCCTCGACGGCCTTTGCGCCGTGCCCGAAGATCTCGAAGGCGGCGCGCGAGAGCTCGCGGTAGCGCTCGAAATCCGGCGGCACGACCACGAGCCGGGAGCAGAGCGCCCTGGCCTTGTAGAGCGGCATGGCGGAACGGACGCCGAAGGGGCGCGCCTCGTACGACGCGGTGAGCACCACGGCGCGCCGGCTCGAGCCGGCGACGGCGACCGGCTTGCCCCGCAGCGAAGGGTCGTCGCGCTGCGCGACGCTCGCGTAAAACGCGTCGATGTCGAAGTGCGCGATCACATCGCGCGGCGGCGCCCGGCCTCGCGCGCGCCGCTCACGTCACGGCGCCCTCGAAGATGAGCCGGACCGACTGCAGGTTGCGCGCGTCGTCGGCCTCGTCCCCGGGGGTCTCGAGGATCGCCGTCTTGTCGCGCAGCGCGGTATGGGCCGCTAGCGCGCGGAAGCCCTCGAAACCGATGTTCCCTTCGCCGACGTGCCAGTGCCGGTCGCGATGGCCGCCCAGCGGAATCTGCGTGTCGTTGAAGTGGAACATCTTGACGCGTTCGAGGGAGACGGTCTTCTCCGCCAAGTCGAGAAATCGCTCGACGCCGTCCTTCGTGTCGATGGCGTAGCCCGCCGCCCACGAATGGGCGGTGTCGAGGCAGATCCCCAGCTGCGGATGGGCGACGGCGCGGACGAACTCGCCGAGCTCCTCGAGCGTCCCTCCGCAGAGCGCACCGGCGCCGGCCGAATTCTCGAGCACCAGCGACACGCCGGGCGCAATCGCCGTCAGGGCCTCCTCGAGAGCGCCGGCGACCGCGGCGAATCCCTCGCTGCGCGGCCGCTTTCCGTACGAGCCGAGATGCGTGTTGACGTAGTCGATCGCTCCGGCCGCCGCGACCGCCAGATCGTTCTTGACCAGGCGCAGCGAACCGGCGACGATCTTGGGATCGTCGCTGGCGAGGTTGATCAGGTACGACGTGTGGATCGCAGTCCGCTCGATCCCGGCCGCCCGGCGCCGTTCGCGAAAGCGTTCGAGCGCGGGGCGGTCGAGCGCCGCGACGCGGTACGTCTTGGGATTGCCCGCGAAGATCTGGATCGCAGTGCAGCCCAGCCGCTGCGCGTAGCCGACCGCAGCATCGAAGCCTCCCTCGATGCCCACGTGCA
Organism: Vulcanimicrobiota bacterium; assembly: GCA_963834485.1. Taxonomy (GTDB): domain Bacteria; phylum Vulcanimicrobiota; class Vulcanimicrobiia; order Vulcanimicrobiales; family Vulcanimicrobiaceae; genus CAWICD01. The sequence goes on along the minus strand of CAWICD010000002.1, from coordinate 546,259 downwards.
AGCCCAGGTACATCAGCCGCTCGCCGCCCGCGGAACGCGACCGAGGTACAAGTGCTGCACGTAACCGATCGAGAGCACCGCCGCCGGATCGCCCAAGCGCCGGGCGAGCAGCGCAAAATAGTCCTCGAGACGCTCGCCGTAGGCGGCTCGCGCGCGAGCGCGCGAGCGTTCGTAGCCGAGGAACTCCGCAACGGTCGTCTCGATGCGCCAGGGGATGACGCGCAGCCGCCGCTCGCACAGCGGCGCAGCATCGAAGGCGGGGAAGCCGCCGGCGAGGACGTCGGGCGTCGGCTCGAGGCCGAGCTCACGGGCGACCTGGTCCCGCGCCGAACGGACCGGGTCACCGCGCACGATCGCCTTCCACCAAATCGCCACCAGGCCGCCGGGCCGCACGACCCTCGCCAGCTCGGCCAGCGCGCGGGGCTGGTCGAACCAGTGAAACGCCTGCGCGCTCGTCGCCGCATCGAAGGCCGCAGCGGAGAAGGGCAGCGCTTCCGCAGCGGCGGTCAGAAACGAGGCCTGCGGAACGCGCGCTCGCGCCCGCTCGAGCATGGGCTCGGAGAGGTCGACGCCGCTGAGGCGGCAGCCGCGGCGCACGAGTTCCTCGGTGACGAGCCCCGTCCCGCAGCCGACGTCGACCACGCGCTCCCCGGCGGCGAGACCGGCCTCGAACAGGACGTCGAAGAGCTCCCCCGCGTAGCCCGTGCGAAACGCCTCGTACGCTCGCGCCAGCGCATCGAACGACGCGGGCGCGCTCAACGCCGGCGGAAGCGCAGCGAGCTCGCGCGCATCCCGCGCGGCATGAAACTCTGCGCGCGGCCGCTCGGCGACATCGCCCGCGACGGGTTCTTCTCGAAGGTCGTCTCGGTGATGAGGACCGCGTCGGAAGGACGCTCGCGCCGGCCGACGCGCCCGATCAACTGTTCGACTTCGCTCTCGCCGAAGGCATCGGCATCCGTCATCACGATGAGGTCGGCCGCCGGAATGTCGAGCCCGCTGCCGACCAAATTGGTCGCGGCGAGAATCGACGGCGCACCCTCGGTGAAGGCGCGCATCTCCTCGATGCGGGTCGTCCCGGAGTAGACGCTGACGCCCTTGCGGCGATAGCGCTTGCGGTGCTCGTCGCTATCGGCCATGTCGCCGCGCAGCTGCTGCACGTCGATCCCGTAGGTCGCTTCGAGGCGTTCGGCGAGCCTGGGCACGTCCAAGCGCGTCCGCGCGATCACGAAGATGCGCGACTTGCGCTCGAGGTGTTCGCGAATGAGTGCGTCGGCGCGGGCGAGCTGCTCGGCCGGGGGCTCGCCCCACACGCCCGGCACCTTGTGCACCTTGGTCGGCAAGACCGCGAACGGCATCGCCCGCATGGTGATCGCGTTGTTGAACGCGCCCACGCGCTCGAGGAAGCCGCGCAGCTCGTTCGGCGTCGCGGAGGCGAAAAGCAGCGGACAGTCGAGATCCTCGAGAAGCCGCAGGTGTTCGCGCTCGTCGAAGGCGTTGACGTCGTCGACGATCGTCAGGGCGCTGCGGTCGAGCACGTCCCACAGACCCTCGCTCGAGATGAGCATCGCGCTGCCGATCAAGAAGCGAACCGTCCCGGCGCGCAAGGCCGTCAGCATCGCCCGGCGCTCGCCCGGCGAAATGCCGCCGTGGATCTCGCCCACGCCTAGACCCGTTCCTTCGAGCCGGTCGCGGAAGTAGGTGCAGTCTTGCCGCACCAAGTCGCGCGTCGGCGCGACCAGGACGACGTACCCGCCGCTCCGCAGCGCCTCGCCGAGCGCGACGCGCAGCATGACTTCCGTCTTGCCCGAGCCGGTCGGCGCTTTGAGCAAGAACTCGAACTCGCCTTCGGCGAGCCGGCTAGAAATGGTCTCGACCGCGTGCCGCTGGTCCTCGGTCAGGGTGAAGCGCTCGCCTGGCTGGATCAGCTCGTGGGCCAGCGCGACCGTCTGGACGTTCTCCTCGAGGCGCTCCCAAATCGCGCGGGTTGCGTCGTCTAACTGCTCGTAGTGGATACGGGTACTTCCTTTTCCGCCAACATAGGCAGCGGCATCTCGAGCGCCGCGGCTTCGAGATCGACCGGCGGCAGCTCGTCGCGCGAGCGCAGTCCGAACGATTCCAAGAACTCCGGCGTCGTCTTATATTCCATCGGCCGTCCGGCCACGTCGCGGCGCCCCGCTTCGGCGATGAAGCGGCGGTCGAGCAGCGTGTTGACGACGCTGTCGACGTTGACCCCGCGCACGGCTTCGATCTCCGCCTTGGTGACCGGTTCCAAATAGGCGACGATCGCGAGCGTCTCCATCGCCGCCGCCGAGAGATTGGTCTTCGGCGGAAGCAGGTATGCTTCGACCGCTTCCCGCGCCGCGGGCGAGGTCGCGAAGCGGTAGCCGCCGGCGACTTCGCGCAGCACGATCCCGCGCCCGGCGTAGTCTTCGGCGATCCCCTGCAGCGTTTCGGCGACCTCGACGTGCGAAGCGCCCGTCACCTTGACGAAGGCCTCGATCGAGAGCGCTTCGCTCGCGACGAAGAGCAGCGCCTCCAGCGAGCGTTTCAGCTCGCCGGTCTCGATCAGCTCAGTTTGCATAGACGTTGGGGGACGAGAGCGGAAAGAGCAGAAGCGGTTCCTCGGGTGCCGGCTGCTGGAAAGCCAGCCGGTGCTGCCGAATCAGCTCGAGGATCGCCAGGAAAGTCGCGATCACCCCGCCGCGGTCGTAGTTCCGGCACAACTCCAGGAATTCGACGCGGCCGCGCTCTCGCACTACCCGAAAAACGACTTCCATCTGGCGCGCGATCGAGAAGCGCTCGCGAGCGACGGTCCTTTTCTCGGGCTTGGCGTTGCGCAGCGCAGCCAGCAGCGCCGCCGAGAGGCGCTGGGGGAGGATCCGGTAGCGCTGCAGGAGCTCGGTCGTCGCGTCGCCGCCCTCCCGAAAGTAGTACGCCGCCGCCTCATCCCGGCGCGCGCGCAGCTCCTCGGCGACACCCTTGTACTTTGAGTAGGCGATGAGCCTGCGGCGCAGCCGCTCCTCGACCTCCTCGGCGCTCTCCTCGCCTTCGGACTGAAACTCGGCGGGAACCGGCGGGAGCAGCGACTTCGATTTCAGGAAAACGAGCGTCGCCGCGATGACCAAGTATTCGGCGGCCAGCTCGACGTCGAGCGCCTCCATCACCGCGATGTAGTCGAAATACTGCTGGGCGACGGACGCGAGCGGGACCGTGGCAATGTCCAGCCGGTGCTCGCGAACCAGATGAAGCAGCAGGTCGAGCGGCCCGTCGAAGACATCCAGCGAGACATGCAAGCTCCGCCCGTCCGTCAGCGGGCCGTCGCTCGAGCCGGCCTGCGTCAACGCGTCGCCGATTCCCTCACCGTCGGCTCCGGGACCGCGCCGGCAGGCCGCAGTTCGTAGGGATCGCCTTCCAGGCGGGCCAGGTACTCGATCCCCAAATCGATCAGGCGCTTCTCGTTGACGTACTTGAGCGCTTTCTTGGCCGCTTTGATCTCGAACCAAGCGGCCTCGTCCACTTCGTGGTCGTGATTGGCGGTGTCGCCCGAAAGATACCGCATGAGGAAAAAGTGGACTGCCTTCTTGTGCTTCGTGCCGTTCAGATAGAACCAGTACGAGATGTCCGAGAGCTTGGTGATGATCTCAGCCCAGCAACCCGTCTCCTCGCGCACCTCGCGCAGAGCGGCTTTCTCGTAGGTCTCACGGGCCTCGACGTGCCCTTTCGGCAGCGACCAAACGCGCGGCCCCCCTCTCCCGATCAGGAGGGCTTCGCAGGATGCGCCGTTTCGCCGTAACACGAGACCGCCGGCTGAGACCTCGTACTTGATCCGCATCTGCCGCTTTCCGTCGAAAACGCGCCCGGGACACCCAGGCGCTCATCAGCTTTCATTCTAGCAACCCGCCCCAAGAAGGAACAGTGCCGGAAGGGAATCCCTTCTTTAACCTCGCCCGAGTGCCCCTGGGGACGCCGGCCGTTTTTGGCGGAAGCCGCACTCAAACTAAGACGAATTCGGCGCGAGTCTCGTTCCTGGACAAGAACGCTTTCCCAACAGGAGAACCAACTAATGGCTCGTCTTCTTTCGGCTATCCTCGCCCTCGCCTTCGCCGCTTCGCTCGGCTCTGTCGCCTCGGCCAAGCAGTGCCGCGACGCCAAGACCGGAAAATTCGTCAAGTGCCCGACCCCCAAAGCCACGCCCATGGGCTCGATGAAGATGTCGTCCCCCAAGCACTGCAAGGATCCCAAGACCGGCAAGTTCGTCAAGTGTAGTAAGTAAGGTCCAATCTCAGTTCGAGGGCGGCTCCCAGCGCAGATCGGGCTGGCGGGCCGCCCTCGTTTCGTCGATCCGCCCGACGACCGTGTTGACGGGCGCGTCCAGGACTGACTGCGGGTCGGCCTTGGCGGTCGCGACGATCTCCCGCAAAGCCTCGACGAAGCGGTCGAGGGTCTCCTTCGACTCCGTCTCGGTCGGCTCGATCATCAGGCACTCCGGGACGAGGAGCGGAAAGTAGATCGTCGGCGCGTGGAAGCCGCGGTCGAGCAGCGCCTTGGCGATGTCGAGCGCGCGCACGCCGGTCTCGCGCTTGAGCGCCTGGGCCGAGGCGACGAACTCGTGCCGGCACGGCTCGTCGTAGGGCGTCTCCAAGAACTCCTTGACCTGCGAGCGCACGTAGTTGGCATTGAGGACCGCGAGCTGCGAAACCCGGGTCAGCCCTTCGCCGCCGTTCGCATAAATATAGGTCAGCGCGCGGACCGCATGCGCGAAGTTCGACCAGAACGAGCGCATCGGACCGATCGAGTCCGGGCGGTCGAACTCGAGGTGGAACGCACCCGCCTCGTCTTTGGCGACCACAGGGACCGGCATATACGGCACGAGCCGCTCGGCCACGCCGACCGGGCCGTGGCCCGCTCCGCCGCCGCCGTGCGGGATCGAGAACGTCTTGTGCAGGTTGAGGTGCATCAGGTCGAAGCCCATGTCGCCGGGCCGCGCGTTGCCCATCAGCGCGTTGGCGTTCGCGCCGTCGTAATACATGAGGCCGCCGGCGGCGTGCACGGCCGCCGAGATCTCGGCGATATGGTCCTCGAAAAGGCCCAGCGTGTTCGGATTGGTCATCATGCAGACGGCCGTGTCCGGACCGAGGACCGCCTTGAGATCCTCGACGCCGACGCGCCCGCGCGCGTCGCTCTTGAGCGAGAGCACCTTGTAACCGACCATCGCGGCCGATGCCGGATTGGTCCCGTGCGCGGTGTCGGGGACGATGACGGTCGTGCGCTGCGAGCCCTCGCCGCGCTTGCGGAAATAGGCCTTGGCGATGAGCAGCGCGGCCAGTTCGCCGTGGGCTCCCGCCGAGGGGTTGAGGGAAAATGCGGACATCCCGAAGAGGCCGGCGAGGCTGCGCTCGAGCTCGTGCATGACTTCGAGCGCCCCCTGGGCCAGCCCGTCCGGCGCGAAGGGGTGCAGATCGCGGAAGCCCGGCAGCGCGGCCGCAGCTTCGTTGATGCGCGGATTGTACTTCATCGTGCACGAGCCGAGCGGATAGAAGCCCGTATCGATCGAGAACGTCCGCTGCGAGAGCCGCGTGAAGTGGCGCACGACGTCGAGTTCGCTGTTGTCGGGCAGCGGGAGCGCGGCCCGCAGAAACTCGCCCGGCAGCAGTTCGCCGGGAGCGGGACCGTTCGCGAAGTACGCGTTCGCGCGGCCCGGCCGCCCGGTCTCGAAGATCAGCGTCTCCGGCCTGCGGCTAGGCATGGACCGTCTCCTTGGCGCTCGCCGCGATCTCGGCGAGCGCCGCGCGGAGCGCCTCGATCTCGGCCGGCGAAGTCAGCTCGGTGGCGTTCGTCAGCATGCAGTCGGCGAGCTCGGGATACCAGCGGCAGAGGTCGACGCCGCCCAGGATTTTGCGGTCCTCGAGCGCGCTCAGGACGCGCGCCGCACTGAGCCCCGCCGGAACGCGGATCGCGACCTCGTTGAAGACCGGGGCCGCGAACGCGCGCGAGAAGCCGGGCAGCCCCGCGACGCGCTCGCTCAGCAGACGGGTCCGTTCGAGGTTGAGCACCGCCGCGCGGCGCAGTCCCGTCGCGCCGAGGGCGGCGAGGTAGATCGTCGCGACCAGCGCGCAGTGCGCCTGGTTGGTGCAGATGTTGGAAGTCGCCTTTTCGCGGCGGATGTGCTGCTCGCGCGCCTGCAGCGTCAGCACGTAGGCCGTGTTGCCGCGGTTGTCGACGGTGCGTCCGACGAGCCGGCCCGGGATGCGGCGCATGTGCTCCTTGGTCGTCGCGATGAAGCCGACATAGGGACCGCCGTAGGCGAGCGGGTTCCCGAACGATTGCGCTTCCCCGACCGCGATCGCCGCCCCCCACGCCCCCGGCGGGTCGAGCACGGCGAGCGAGAGCGCCTCCGCCACGACGCCGACGAGCACGGTCCCGCTGCCCTCGACCGCCTTGCGCGCGGCCGCGCCAGGCGAGTCGATGCACCCGAAGAAGTTGGGCGATTGCAGCACGAGCGCGGCATAGTGCTTTCCGGCGAGCTTCCCGTCGAGGCCGCTGAGGTCGGTCGTGCCGTCGGCGGCCAGCGGGAGCTCGTCCACCTCCAACTCGAGCCCGCTGGCGTAGGTGCGCAGCACCGCGCGGTAGTTGGGATGCACCGCCTTCGAAACGAGGACCGCGCGCCGGCCGGTCGCATTGACGGCCATGATCGCGCCCTCGGCGAGGGCGGTCGCGCCGTCGTAGACCGAGGCGTTGGCGAGCGCCAGGCCCGTCAGCAGCGAAACGTAGGTCTGCCACTCGTAAATCGCCTGCAGGTAGCCTTGCGAGACCTCCGCCTGGTACGGCGTGTAGGCCGTGAGAAACTCGCCGCGCATCGCCAGCGACATGACGACCGGCGGACAGTAGTGGCGGTACGCGCCCGCCCCGAGAAACGACGTGTAGCCGAGGGCGCCGTTGCGAGCGGCATAGCTCGCCATGCGTCCGGCCAGCTCCGTTTCGGGCAAGCCGGCCGGCAGCTCGAGCGGCCGCCGCAGCGCAACGGCATCGGGGACGCGGACGAGCTCGTCGAGGGAAGCCGCTCCGATGACGGCCAGCATCTCCTCGACGTCGGACTCGGTGTGAGGCGTGTACATGCGGCGGTGACCTTAAAGACGCTAAGCTTCGGCGACGAGCCGATCGTAGTCGGCCGGGCCGAGGAGCTTCTCCCCCTCCCCAGCGTCGCTGACCTTCACCTTGAAGAGCCAGCCCTCACCGAACGCGTCGCGATTGACCGCGGCCGGATCCGCCTCAAGGACGGGATTGACCTCGACGACCTCGCCGCCGATCGGCGTATAGAGGTCCGAAACCGCCTTCACCGATTCGACGACGCCGATCGCCGCGAATTGCACGATCTCCGCACCGACGCGCGGCAGCTCGACATAGACGATGTCGCCGAGCGCGCTCTGCGCATAGTCGGTGATGCCGACCGTCCCAATCTCCCCGTCGAGCTTCAACCACTCGTGTTCCTTGCTATAGAGCAGTCCCAAAGGCTGCGTCATATCACTCCTTTATAAGGCGCGGCACGTTGCGCCGCGCCTGGCACTCCGGAACGCTTTCGGCACTGACGCGCCGAAAACGTTCCTGCGCGCCCCCGCGCCACTTCGCGGCGCGGGCCCCCCCAAGCTAAATGGCGCGGCACGTTGCGCCGCGCCTGGCACTCCGGAACGCTTTCGGCACTGACGCGCCGAAAACGTTCCTGCGCGCCCCCGCGCCACTTCGCGGCGCGGGCCCCCCCAAGCTAAATGGCGCGGCACGTTGCGCCGCGCCTGGCACTCCGGAACGCTTTCGGCACTGACGCGCCGAAAACGTTCCTGCGCGCCCCCGCGCCACTTCGCGGCGCGGGCAAGTGTTACGACTTTTGTCGCTTATAGAACGGCATCGGCACGACGGCAGCCTCATGGTGGAAGCCGCGAATCTCGACGCCGAGCGTCGTGCCGAGCGCCGACGCCGCTTTGCCGACCAGCGCCGTCGCGACGTTCTTGCCGAGCGACGGCGCAACCGAGGCGCTGCGCACTTCGCCGACCCGATGGCCTCCGAGAAAGACCGGATACCCGCCGCGCGCCGGAACGCGCCCCGCGAGCACGATCCCGACGATGCGATCGTAGTCGTCGGCCGCGAGCTGCTCCGCAAGCGCGTCCTTGCCGACGAAGGCGGGCTTGCTCATCTTCACCGCCCAGCCCTGACCGCCGGCCAGCGGCGAGATCTCCTCGGAGAGCTCGAAGCCGTAGAGCGGCATCCCCGCCTCCAAGCGCAGCATGTCGCGCGCGCCCAACCCCGCGGGCGCCAGGCCGAGCGGACCGCCGCGCTCGAGCAGCTTTCGCCAGAGACGCGGCGCGTCCGCACCGTCGACGAAGAGCTCGAAGCCGTCCTCGCCCGTGTAGCCGGTCCGGGCGATGACCGCGGGCACGCCGTCGACGCGCCCTTCGGCACAGAAGTAATACTTGATGGCGGCCGCATCGAGGTCGCAGAGCGGCGCGACGATCTCGACGGCGCGAGGGCCTTGCACGGCGATCAGCGCGCGTTCGCCGTGCCGGTTCGCGAGCCGGACGCCCGCGCTCGCGCGCGCAGCCAGATATTCCCAGATCTTGGCGGCGTTCGCCGCGTTGACGACCAGCAGCCAGCGGTCGGGCAAACGATAGAACAAGACGTCGTCCCGAGCGCCGCCGCGCTCGTTGGTGACGATGTTGTAGCGTGCCTGCCACGGCTTCATGGTCGCGACGAGATTGACGGTCAGCTCGTCCGCCCAGGCCGCGACGGATTCGCCGCGCAGCTCGAACTGGGCCATGTGCGAGAGGTCGAACAGGCCGGCGCGCCCGCGAACGGCGTCGTGCTCCGCGAGGATCCCCGCGTATTGCACCGGCATCGCGAAGCCCGCGAAGGGGACCATGCGCGCTCCCAGGGCGACGTGCTCGTCGTAGAGTGCCGTGCGCCGCAAGACCTCGCTCATGGCGGCGGCGTTCCGCCGGGGCCTCTCGTCTCCTGTGGGGGCGGCGTGTTCAGGAAGTTGAGCGTGGCGTGGGCGACGAGGTTCTTGCCGCTGTAGACGTGCACTTCGCCGTAGACGATGCGCTTGCCGGGCTTGAGCACGGCCGCATTCGCGAGCAGGTCGTGCGGCGGCAGCGCCGGGCGAAGAAAGGCGCAGGTCAGCGAAGCCGTCGCCGTCGGCTGCGAGGGCCCGTACAGCGAAGCGAGCGCGACCCAGAAGACGCTATCGCACAGGCTGACGATCGCGCCGCCGTGAACCGCGCCCGTGCCGTTGAGAATCTGCGGCCGGAAGGGCATCCGCATGCGGGCCGTTCCGTGCCCGATGTCCTCGACCTTGAGATCGAGCACCTTGACGAAGTTCGCCTTTTGGTGCTCCCATCTCCGGATGACGGCGGCCACGTCGATCGCGGCGTTCAGAACACATCACCGTCCTGCGCCAGCTCGCGGCGCAGATACAGCGGAAGGCTGAAGAGCCGGCGGTGCGTTTCGGCGTCGTAGAACCAGTTTTCGCCGCGCAAGCCCGCCACGTAGGCGTCGATGCGCCCCGGATCGAGCGCCGCCACGTCGACCGCGTCGCTGCAGGCCAAGAACGCCCAGTCGTTGTCGAAGGCCGGGACGTGCGCGTAGAACGAGCGCACGTGGCGGTAGTATCGCCTCAACGAGCGAGCCATCTTGGCATGCAGCCGCATGTTGTGGAAGCCGGCCGTGCTGGCTTGGAGAACGTACACGCCGCCCGGCTTCAGCCGCCGCTTGATGTCCTCGAAGACGGCCGCGCAGAAAAGCGGGTTCGAGGGGGAGTCTTCGAGCGGTTCGGTCAGGTCCGAGACGATCGCGGCGTACGTCTCCGCGTCTTCCTTGAGGAAGGCCAGCGCGTCGCCGACGATCACCCGGGCGCGCGGATCCTCGAACGCCCCGGCCGACCACTCGGGAAGATAGCGCTTGGCGAGCTCGACGACCTCGCCGTCGATGTCGACCATCGTCGCGCGGCGGACATCCTCACGGCGCAGAACCTCGCGCAGCGTCGCGCCCTCGCCGCCGCCCAGGATGAGGATCTCCGAGCGATCGTCGAGCGAGGCCAGCGCCGGATGAACCAGCGCTTCGTGATAGATTCGCTCGTCGGCTTGCGAGCTCTGCGTGTCGCCGTCGATGACCAGCATCTTGCCGAACGCGGCGCTGCGGACGACGGCGACGTCTTGGAACGCGGTGCGTCCCGCGAAGTACGTCTCCTCGATCGCATGCTGGTGGAATTCGGTCGGCGCGAACTGCTCGACATACCATTGCCAGTGTTCCGTCTTGGGCATGCTGAACGGTAATCGAGAGAAAGCGGCGGCCGCCCTGCGCGCAGCGACGCCTCCGCGCGGCGACGCCCCCGCGCGGCGCCGCCGCAGGGGAGCGTCGCGCCGTCCCTAGCGGACGAAGAGGTAGTCGCCGTTGGCCGGCGGCAGGTGGTAGTTGTTCTGCGTGTAGAGCGTCGGGTTGGGCGTCGGGGTGACTCCCGCGCTCGGCGTGCTCGTCGGCGCCGGACTCGGCGTCGAGCCGGTCGTGTCGCTGAAGGGGATCGCCAGGAGCGAGCCGTTGGCGCCGCCCGGGCAGCTCACGCCCGCCGCCTGTCCCAGGGCGACCAGATACTGCTGGTCGTAGGAGTAACCGACCGAGACGACGTTGGTGAGGTGATACGTGTTGCCGTCGCAGGCCACGAAGCTCGGGCTGCTCACGTCGGCGATGGACGGGACCCCCGGAGCGAACGACGCCACGTAGGTGAGGCTGGAGCCGTTGACGCCCTCAGCCACCACGATGCCGGCGTCGGTCCCGACGATCGCGTACTCACCGTTGGGCGAGACGATGACCGAGTGCGGCGTGCCGGCGCCGGCGGGCAGCGCGATCTGCGCCTTCGTGATGTTCGAAGGGAGGCCCGTGACGAGCGTCAGATAGCCGGCAGCCGAGGTCGTGCCGGCGACGACCGCGCGCGTCGAATCGGTCGGGCTGAAGGCCATGTCGCCGTTGCCGCGCAGCGCCTGGCCGAAGCTGCCCAGCGTGGTGTCGTCCACGGTTTGCCCGAACGCGTAATTGCCGTTCCCCGTGATCGTGATTTGGAAGGCGAGCAAGTCGCCGGGCCCGCGGACGAGCGCCGCCGTGCCGTCGTTCGAAATGCGTATCGCCGTGTGCGGCAAACCGGCGGCGGCGCCGGTGAAGAGGATCGACGACCCGTACTGCATCGGCGGAAACGCGACCGACGTGACCGCGATCAATCCCGGATACGAGGGCCCGACGACGACGCCGAGCGGCGCAGCGACGCTGCTCCCCGAGAGCGCACCGACGATCGCGACCGAGTACGCATCGGAGAGGACCGGGAGCGGGCTCGGAACGGTCGTCGGGCTCGCGCTCGGAGCCGGTGTCGGATAGGTCGAGAGATCGTACGGCTGGGCCGCCGGAACGATGCTGCCGGCGGAGAGTCCCAAGATGTCCTGGACGAGCGTGTAGCTCCCCGAGCCGTTTTGCATCAAGCCGAGCGCGACCGAGCCGTCGACGGCCGCAGTGAGGGGACCGACGTGGGCCCCGAACGAGACCGCCGGCGGGGTCGCAGCCGGGCCGTTCGAGACGCACAGGTTCCCGTTCGTGTTCTCGAACTGCGAATACTGGATGCCGGAGAGTGACGCGGCCCCGCCGTCGGGCTCGTAGGCGATCCCCGTCATGACGGGGCAGGGCTGGGCCGACGTGCCGGGCGCGGGTGAGGCGGACGCCGAGGGTGACGGCGAGCTTGAGTGCGAGCAGGCACCCAGCACGATGGCTGCGGCCGCGAGGCCCACGCCGAGAGCTCGCGGTCGCTTGAGGAACGGTCGTACCAAAGTGAAGGGTCCCCTCTACGGAAAACTTATGCCGAGCGTTTCGCTATCGATCGTCCCGCGTGTTCGAGGACGACATGCGTGTATTGCCCGTTCGTCGACGCGATCCCGCGTTTGATCTCGGTCGTCAGCATCGTTTGCGTTCCCAGCTTCTTGGCGGCGTATTCGCAAGCGCGCCACGGATCGGTGTGGTCGCCACATGTGTAAAAGTCGACCGCGGCGTAGCCGGACTCGGGCCAGGTGTGGATCGACAAGTGCGATTCGGCGATGACGACCACGCCGGAGACCCCGTGCGGCTGGAACCGATGGAAGGCGACCTTCAAAATCTCGGCGTTTGCCTCGTGCGCCGCCTCTACCATGATCGACCGGACGCGGTCGACGTCGGTCAGGACTCGGGCATCGCAGCCCGACAGCTCGCAAACGATGTGCGTCCCACGTGCTTCCAATTTCTTCCTGTGCTCCTCGGTTTGGCTGGGAAATCCCACCTCCAGGCGCGTCGGCTGGCGCGTGCGGTGCACTTGCGTCCCCGACCTATCGACGGGATCTTGCCGGCTGCGTTCCTCCCAGGAAGAGCGAGCGGGCGTCTCGTCGCGATGGCACGTAGGGCGTGCCGTCCCCCCTTGCCGCTTTTACGGCATGAAACCCGGGGTTTACCTTAAGACGAGCTTAGGGTGGAGCCCCGGGTCCGCCTGACATCATAGCCCCTACACCCCCCCCTGTAAAGGACCTCAGTCATCCTTTTTCCCTCGAGCGACGAGTCAGCAGCTGGGGGATGGCCGGAGATTGTATACATTACACTGAGTTATCTTGACTATTTGCCTCCGAGGGTCTAGCCTGAACGTGTTATGTCAACCGAGCTGAAGCCGACCGCCTCGCAGACCGCGGTCACCGACGCCGACTACCGCCACGGGTTCCACGATACCGAAGAGCACTACGCGTTCAAATCGGAAAAGGGCCTGACGCGCGAGATCGTCGAGCGCATCTCGTCGATGAAGGCCGAGCCGGCCTGGATGCTTGCTTTCCGTCTCAAGGCGTACGAGCTCTTCCGCGGCAAGCCGATGCCCGACTGGGGCGACACGGCGCTGCTCAACGAGATCGACTTCAACGACATCCGCTACTTCGTCAAGGCCTCGGAGGAACAGGGGCGGACCTGGGACGACGTCCCGGAGGACATCAAACGGACGTTCGACCGCTTGGGCATCCCCGAAGCCGAACGCAAGTTTCTCTCGGGAGTCTCGGCCCAGTACGAGTCGGAGGTCGTCTACCACAGCGTCCGCGAGGATCTCGAAAAAGAGGGCGTGCTCTTCTGCGACATGGATACGGCGCTGCGCGAGCATCCCGAGATCGTCAAGAAGTATTTCGCAACCGTCATCCCGCCCGGCGACAACAAGTTCGCCGCCCTCAATTCATCGGTGTGGTCGGGCGGTTCGTTCGTCTACGTTCCGCCGGGCGTCGAGGTCAAGACGCCGCTCCAGGCCTACTTCCGCATCAACACCGAGAACATGGGCCAGTTCGAGCGCACGCTCATCATCGCCGACAAAGGCTCGAAGGTGCACTATATCGAGGGCTGTACGGCGCCCCAATTTTCGACCGCGTCGCTGCACTCCGCCGTCGTCGAACTGATCGCGATGGAAGGAGCCTCGATCCGCTACACGACGATCCAGAACTGGTACCGCAACATCTTCAACCTGGTCACCAAACGCGCCGTCGCTTACAAGAACGCGACGGTGGAATGGGTCGACGGCAACATCGGCTCGCGTCTGACGATGAAGTATCCCGCGATCTACTTGATGGGCGAGGGCGCGCGCGGCGAGATCCTCTCGATGGCGTTCGCCGGCGAAGGACAGCACCAGGACGCGGGCGCCAAGGTGATCCACGCGGCGCCGCACACGACCTCGGTCGTGACCAACAAGGCGGTCTCCGCGCACGGCGGCAAGACGACCTATCGCGGCTTGGTCGAGATCTTCCCGGGCGCGGTCGGCGCGAAGACGCGCGTCAAGTGCGACGCGCTCATCATGGACGAGAAGTCGTCGAGCGACACCAAGCCGACGATGAAGATCAACGAACAGCGCGCGACCGTCGAGCACGAGGCGAGCGTCTCGAAGATCGGCGAGGAACAGCTCTTCTATGCGATGTCGCGCGGACTCTCCGAAGCGGATGCGACCGCGATGATCGTCAACGGGTTCTTCGACTTCTTCGTCAAGGAGCTGCCGATGGAATACGCGGTCGAGCTCAACCGCCTCGTGAAGATGGAGATGGAAGGCGCGGTCGGCTAGGCCGTCTTGCGCTGGTGCAGGATGAAGCCGTTCCCCTCGCTGTCCTGCCCGAACGCCATGAAGCACACCGGCGTCTCGTCGACGTAGCCGTCGCCGGCGAACGCGACGCCGCGCCCCTTCAATTCGGCGACGGCGCCCGGCACGTCGGGGACGGCGAACATGACGCCTCCCGAGGCGTGCCATTCCTCCTCGCCCGTCTTGTAGAGACCGAACGTCTCGCCCCCGCCGAACGAAAACTCGGTCACCATGCCGGGCACTTCGTGCGTGACCGAAAGACCGAGCACGTCGCGGTAGAAAGCGGTCGCACGCTCGAGGTCCTTGACGGTGTAGTAGGTCGCGTCGATCCCGCTGATGGTGGCCGCGGTCGTTGCCATTGCGAAGCCTCCTCGTCGTAGCAGAACGCGCTTCTCCAAACGGCGGCGGCGTCCTCGGATCTCACCTCGGCGCGCGGCCGCCGGAGCGGCCTGCGGCGCCCGCAACGGGATCCGGACGGCGCGGCCGGCCGGCCGCCGTTGTGCGGCCGGCCGGACTGTGGCACAATGCGTCGGATGGCATTGTCGCAGCATCCCGTGGCCAAGAAGTCCGCGATACCGCCGGGTACGGCACGGCGTGTCGCCGTGAGCGGCCGGGGGGTCCTGCTGTGCAACGTCGACGGCGACATTTTCGCGATCGAGGACGTTTGCACGCACGACGGGGGGCCGCTCGACCAAGGGGAACTCGAAGGCTGCCGGATCATGTGCCCCCGCCACGGCGCCTATTTCGACGTCACCAGCGGGGCCGCGCTGACGCTCCCGGCGGTCGTTCCGGTCGAGACGTATCGCGTTCTGCTCGACGGCGACGACATCTACGTCGACGCTTAATCGCCGACCGCGGAGGCCCTCGAAAGGATAGGACGCTCCTGCGTGGGCGTCACCTTTGTCGGATGGCTCCCGGCTCGATCTTCGATACGCTCGGTTTTGCAATGACAAGGCTGCTGATGTGCCCGCCGACCCACTACGCGATCGCCTACGACATCAATCCGTGGATGACGCGTAACGTGGGCACGGCGACCTGCGACGCCGTCCGGCAGTGGGAGCGTCTGGTGGAAGTGCTCCACTGCGCCGGCGACGTGCAGGTCGAATGCGTCGAGCCCGGCCCCGGCCTTCCCGATCTCGTGTTCACCGCGAACGCGGCGCTGATCAGCGGGAAGCTCGCGATCGTCAGCACCTTCCGCCACCCCGAGCGCCGGCGCGAGCAGGGCACGTTCCGCGCTTGGCTCGCTCGGAACGGCTTCGCCACGACCTTCTTGCAGCAGACGTCGTTCGAAGGCGCCGGCGACGCCCTCTTCGACCGCCGCCGGCCGCTGCTCTATTTCGGCTACGGTTGGCGCAGCGAGCGCACGGCGGCGGCGCAACTCGGCGAAACGCTCGGGGTCCGCACCCTTCCGCTGCTCCTGGTGGACGAGCGCTTCTACCATCTCGACACGGCGCTCTGCCCGCTCTCGAGCGGGCACGTGATGGCCTACATGGACGCCTTCTCGCCGCACGCGCAAAAGCAATTGCGCCACGCGATCGAGCCGGAGTTCCTCATCGAACTCTCGCTCGACGACGCGCTCGACTTTGCCTGCAACGCGGTCGAGCTCGACGGGACGGTCGTCCTCCATCACGCCTCGAACAAGCTCCACCGAAGGCTCAACGCCGCCGGCTACCGCGTCTTTGCCACCGACCTCTCCGAATTTCACAAGTCCGGGGGCTCGGCGCGCTGCCTGACCTTGCGCCTGGAAGACGGGCCGGCCCACGCGGAGGTCGCCGCCTAGCCTGGCTTCAGGCCCCGGCGGTCCCGAAGCGATCTCTGCCGCCGCTGCCTGAAATTGACAGGACTCGGAGCCCGGTGTAAAATCGGCCGGTTATGTACGCGATCATCGAGACGGACGGCAAGCAGTTGCGCGTCAGCGAAGGAGCAACGATCCGTTGCGACGCGGTCGACCGCGAGGCCGGTTCCCAGATCGCCTTCGAGCGGGTCGTCCTGGCCAGCGCGGGCAGTTCCCAGGTCATCGTCGGCCGCCCGCTCGTCGAGGGCGCGCGGGTCGTCGGCACGGTCCTGCGCCAGGCTCAAGACAAGAAGATCCTCGTCTTCAAGTACAAGCCGAAAAAGCGGGTCCGCAAGCTCGTCGGCCATCGTCAGCGCTTCGCCGAAGTCAGAATCGACAAGATCGAGCTGCCGGCGTAAGCACCTTGCTCGAGGTTCGCATCCGCAAAGACAGCCAGCAGCGGCTGTCTTCGTTTTTGGCGACCGGGCACGTGGATCTGGCCGAGAGCGGCCAGGACGTCGTCTGCGCCGCCATTTCGGCGATCCTGCAGGCCGCCTGGTTCGGACTCAAAGAGGTCGCTAAGGTCGAGGTCCAGGGTAACAGCAAGAGCGGCTGGCTCGACCTGCGCTGGCCGGCCGCCGTGCGGGACGACCCGGCCGTCCGCGCGATCGTGGCCACGGCGGCCCTCTCGGTCGAGCGAATCGCGGCCCAATACCCGGATCACGTCCGCATCATCCACGAGCAAGCGACGGGTGAAACCGGACGCGGGTAGCGAAGAAACCCCCACCATGACCGACACCTATAGGCCGATCTCAGACGACGGGAACTCTGCCTCCGCCCCGCTTCCCGATTCCGATTCGTCACAGCCCAACGAGGTCGGGCGGGCGATCCTCGCGGGAATCGTCGGCGGGCTGGCTTCAGCCGCAGGCTACGTGATCTACACCCGCCTTCCGCCCGATCAGAAGGACAAGCTGCACCAGCAGGTCCGGCAGGTCGCCGAGAGCCGGCTCAACGAGCTTCGCTCCCGCTTCAACATCTAGCCAGCCCGACCAGGTGGTTCGGCCGCCGGCTCGCCCTCCGTCGCGCTCGTCTGCGCCGTCCGCGCTTCCTGCGGATCCGCGGCGGGGCGGGCGCGGTCGAGGAGGTCCGCTTCGTCGGCCGCACGCTCCATCTCGCGCACGAAGGCTTGGGAGGTCGTTTGGACGTCCCGGACCACGTGGCCGATCTTGCGGGCGACTTTGGGAAGCTGTTCGGGACCGAAAAACAGCAGCGCCGCGGCCCCGAGGACGAGCACGTCAGCCGGCGAGAGCAAAGGGTTCCTCCCCCCGTCCGTGCAACGCTTGGCGTCCACCCTTACGGCGCACCACCACCTCACGAAAAGGACCGGCAGCGAGCGCTTGAAGATCATCTACACGCGCGGGAACCGAACCGAGACGCTGGCCTCGATCTCGACCCTCCGCAAGATCCTGGGCCGCTTCGTACGACATCGGGTGTTCTATGAAGTCTCCTCGCGGAACAAGCGCGGGCATGAGTTTTTCTCGACCAAGAACACCTTCGTCGTCGGCTCGATCGAGGTCGTCAACCGCGACTACTTGACGATCACGATCTTCGATGCGCACAATTCCACCCATTCGATCGAAATCCTGAACCCGTCGGCGATGCGGATCTACGACGAGACGATGGGCAAAGGCTTTGCGGTCTCGTTCCTGAGCGAATCCCCGGGGGACGTCGAGTCCCGCTGCTACCTGCGCGACGAGGGCGACGAGGGCGACGGCGTCAAGCAGCGTTGCGAACTCGAGAAGATCTCCCTGCCGCAGCTCTTCGAGTATCTCGACGAGATCACGCACGTCCAAGGGGTCGGCGGGCCTCGAGTCGATCCGCGAGCCGCAGATATCTGACGGCGTCGGCTTGCCGGCCGGCGCGCTTGCACGCGACCCCGAGGTTGCGGTAGGCGACGGCGTAGCCGTCGTCGGCCCGGATCGCCGCTTCGTAATAGTCGATCGCGTCGCCGACGTGCCCCTCCTCGAGCAGGAGGTTTCCGACGTTGACGAGCGCGGGCGCCCAGCGCTCGCACGCCTCCAGCGCCGCGCAGAACGCCTCGAGCGCCTCGGCCCGACGTCCCAGGCCGACCAGCGCAACGCCTCGCTTGTTGCGCGCGCTCGCCAGCGCCTCGCCGGACTCGGCCTCGGCTTCGGCGAGGGCCAGCGCCGCCAGGGCCTCCTCGAGCCTTCCCGCGTCGAGTGCGGCGACGCCGCGTTCGAACGCGTTGCGCGGCTCGCGCGCCCCGAGCGAAGCCAGGAAGCGCCTGGGGTCGAACATGGGTTGCAGTGTTAGCCGTCGACGTCGTCACGCTCTTCCCGGAGATCTTCGCGCCGGCCGTCGCGCTCTCGATCCTCGGCCGCGCGCAAGAGCGCGGCCTCGTTCGGATCGAGGTCCACAACCTGCTCGACGAGCTCGAGCCGGGCAAACGCGCCGACGACCGGCCCTACGGCGGCGGTCCCGGCATGGTCCTGCGCCTGGAGCCGCTGGCGCGCGTCCTCGACCGGATCCTGCAGAGCGCCCCCTCCGGCGAACGCCGCGAAATCGCCGTGACCGCCGCGGCGGGCAAGCCGTTCCGCCAGGCCGACGCGCAGCGCTTTTCCTCACTCGAGCACCTGATCGTGGTCTGCGGGCACTACGAAGGGATCGACGAGCGGCTCGTGGAGCTCTACGGCGCCCACGAGTATTCCCTCGGCGATTTCGTGCTGACCGGCGGCGAGATTCCGGCGCTGGCCTTCATCGACGCGGCGGTGCGGCTGGTCCCCGGCGTCATCAAGGCCGAGTCGCTGAGCGCCGAATCCTTCGTGGACGGTGCCCTCGACGCGCCCGCCTACACCCGCCCGGCCTCGTTCCGCAGCCTCGACGTGCCGCCCGTCCTGCTTTCGGGCGACCATTCCAGGATCGCGGCCTGGAGGCGCGAGGAGTCGCGCCGGCGGGCCGCCGAGCGCAGACCCGACCTGGCGGACGGCCCCGAGCAGACCCCCTGACCCGGCCCCGGAGGGCTTGCTTCCTGCGAGAGACCCGGCGTTGCTTTGACTTGCGCCCCGTGCTATGATTCCAGGGTTGTCCTGCGGCCGGCCGGGTACTTGCGTGCCCGCGGCCGCCATAGCATGTGGGTGTTTAGGGAAGCCATGAACGTCATCGACCGGCTCGCGAACGAAGCGCTCAAGAGCGATGTCCCCGCTTTTCGACCGGGCGACACGGTCAAGGTCTATTCCAAGATCATCGAGGGCGGCAAGGAGCGCGTCCAGATGTTCGAGGGCGTCGTCACCGCTCGCAAGGGCGGAGGGACGGGCGAAACGCTCACCGTCCGGCGCATCTCGCACGGCGTCGGCGTCGAGAAGTCGTTCCTGATCCACAGCCCGCGCGTCGAGCGGATCGAGATCGCCAAGCGCGGCATCGTGCGGCGCAGCCGGCTCTACTACCTGTCCGAGAAGATCGGCAAGGCAGCGCGCATCAAAGAGAAAAAGGTCGTGCGCTAGGGCTTTGCGACTCGCTCCGTGACACCGCTCGAACTTTTCGCTTTAATCTGCGCTCTAGCCGTCGTCCGCGTCGCCATGTCGCTGCGTCCGGGCGCGGTGCGAAACGGCGCCGCCGTCATCGCCGGCCCCGAACCGCGCGCCGCGAGCGACGCGGCCTCGCCCTCGGCCGTCATCAAGGAATACCTCGACGCGTTCATCGTCGCAGGTCTGGTCGCACTCTTCCTCATCACCTTCGTCGTCCGCACCTTCTTCATTCCCTCGGGCTCGATGGAACCGACGCTGCAGATCCACGACGTGCTGCTGGTCAACGAGTTGGAGTACCGCATCTTCCAGCCGCACGACGGCGACATCGTCGTCTTCATGCCGCCGGTCGACACGACGAACGACTTCATCAAGCGGCTCATCGCCGGGCCGGGCCAGACGCTGCGCATCCACCACGGCGTCGTCTATCGAGACGGCAAAGCGCTCGTCGAGCCCTATATCGCGGAGCCGCCGGCCTACGAGCTCGAAGTGAAGAACTACAACGTCTACGTCGACGGCGTCCCGCTCGATCCGGCTCAGGCGAACATCCCGCCCCGCGAGCGGTGGCAAGCCCCCGACCGCATCCCCGACGGCTGCTACTTCATGATGGGCGACAACCGCAACAACTCGGAAGACTCCCACATCTGGGGCTTCGCGCAAACCAGCGGCACGTTCTACGCCGGCACCCAAGCCGGCCACAAGGCCAGCTTCACCGGCCACGCCTTCCTCCTCTTCTGGCCCCCCAACCGCCTGCGCATCCTCCACTGACCCGCGCGCCGCTGACCCCCGTACGCCTCGCTCGTCTGGGAGCAGGGGGTTGGGCCCGGCGCGGGGGTGCCCACCTCGGCTCGCGAACGAGAACCGCGTGCTCACGCCCGACGTGCGCTGGAGGCCGGCCGCGAGGATCGCGTGGCAACTGGCGCTGTTGCTCGCCATCCTCTTGGCCGTGATGGGCCTGCGTCCGGGCCAGGTGAGCGGCCTGTCGATGGAACCGCGCATCGACTCCGACGAGTACGTGCTGATCAACGCGCTGGCCTACCGCTTCGGAGTCCCCGCGCGCGGCGAGATCGTCGCCTTCCGGCACGAGCGCGCCGCGCCGACGGTTTACTTGAAGCGCGTGATCGGCATCCCCGGAGACCGCGTCGCGATCGTGCGCGGGATCGTCTCGGTGAACGGTGCGGTCCTCGATGAACCGTACGTCCGCTTCCGCGACGAACGCAGCTTCGCGCCGGTCGTCGTCCCGCCGGAGGCGTACTACGTGCTGGGCGACAATCGCGCCAACAGCGACGACTCGCGACGCTGGGGCTTCGTGCGAGCGCCGGAGATCGTGGGGCGCGCGGTCATGGGATTCTGGCCGCCCTCGCGCCTAGGCCCGCTGCGATGAGCGAGGCGATCGTCCAGTGGTACCCCGGGCACATGGCGCGCGCGATGCGCCGGCTCGGCGACGACGTGCGGCTGGTCGACGCCGTGGTCGAGGCGGTCGACGCGCGCGTGCCGCACGCGGGCGCCAATCCGAGCCTGGAGCGGATCGCCGCAGGCAAGCCTCGGCTGCTGGTGCTGACCCGCGCCGATCTGGCCGATCCGGCGCTGACGGAGCGCTGGCTGGACTTCTACCGCGAGTCCGGGCGCGCCGCGCTCGCCGTGGACGCCAAGGAGCGCCCGGACATGCTGCGGCTGCGCGCCGCCTTCAGCGCGTTCCTCGGCGAGGGGCGCCGAGCCCGGGCGCTCGTGCTCGGCATCCCGAACGCCGGAAAATCGACCCTGATCAACGCGCTCGCGGGCAAGCGGGTCGCGCGCACCGAGGACCGCGCAGGCGTCACCCGGGCCGTCCAGTGGTTCAGGGTCGGAGCACAGCTGGAACTGATGGACACCGCGGGGATTCTCGTCCCGAAGATCGAGGGAGCCGACGCGCAGTGGAAGCTGGCGCTGGTCGGCGCCGTGCCGCGAGCCCGCTTCGAGGCCGAAGACGTCGTGGCTCGCTTCACGCGCTGGGCCGCCGAACGCGGCCTCGCCGCCGTACCGGATTTGGCAACGTTCGCGCAATCGCGCGGTTTCGTGCGGCGCGGTACGATCGTCGACACGCACAACGCGGCCTGGTCCTTTCTCAAGGACTGGAACGAAGGAAAGTTCGGACGCATGACCCTCGAGGAGCCGCCCGCACCGTGAGCGGCGAGGCGGACCACAAGCGCCGTTTGGCCCGCGAGCGCGAGCGGCGTCGTTTGCTCCGGCTCCATCGCTTCGAGCGCGAGGCCAGGCAGCGCGGCTTCACGCTGATCGGCGGCATCGACGAGGTCGGTCGCGGCCCGTTGGCGGGCCCGGTCGTCGCAGCGTGCGTCGTCGCGCAAGAGCCGCTGATGCTGCCGGGTCTCAACGATTCGAAAGTCGTGCCCCCCGAGCGGCGCGAAGCTCTCGCCGTGCAGATCAAGGCCCGCGCCGTCGCCTGGGCCGTCGGTGAAGCCTCGGTCGCGGAGATCGACCGGCTCAACATCTACTGGGCGAGCATCCTCGCGATGGAGCGCGCCCTCGCAGCGCTCGCCACGCAGCCGCACTTTCTGCTGACCGACGCGGTCCGCATCCGCTCCTTCGCCGGAGAGCAGCTGCCGGTCATCAAAGGCGACGCGAAGTGCGCGACGGTCGCGGCCGCCTCGATCCTGGCGAAGGTCCACCGCGACGCGCTGCTCGTCGAACTCGACCGCGCGCACCCCGAATACGGCTTCGCCGAGCACAAGGGCTACGCGACGCGCCGCCACATCGAAGCGCTGCAGAGCATCGGCCCGTGCCCGCACCACCGCCGCCAGTTCTGCCGCGTCCGCGACGCCCTCACGCTCTTCGAGCTGGACGCGGACGGACTGACGTGAACGCGCGCAAGCGTTTGGGGGACGCGGCCGAAGAGGCCGCAGCACGGTACCTCGAGGGGTTGGGCTACCGGATCGTCGAGCGCAACCTGCGCGGACCGGGCGGCGAGATCGACATCGTCGCACGAGACGGCGCGACGCTGGTCTTCGTCGAGGTCAAGGCCCGCACGTCGGGCGCGTACGGCTCGGCCCTGGCCGCGGTCGACGCGCGCAAGCGCAAGCGCATCCGTGCGATCGCCGAAGATTATCTTCAGTTCTTTGCGCCGGGGATGAAGGCGCGCTTCGACGTGCTCGCGCTCGACCGGGGAACGCTGCGGCTCCACCGCGGGGCCTTCTGACGACCTCCTCGCAGGATTTCGGACGGCTGGAAGGGCACGCAAGCCGACGCGCATGGCTGCCAGCATCAGCGTCAAACCGAGCACCGACGAACAGCCCTCGCTTCGCCGCTCGGTAACGCCGTGGGGCTCGTTCTCATGGGGCTACTCGGACGTCGGGGCCGACATCTTCGTCGGCCTGGGCCTCGTGCTCGGCGCGGCCGCGGGCGCCTCGAACGTCGCCTTCCTGTTCGCCGGCATCGTCTACGTCTGCATCGGCCTGGCGTATACCGAGCTCGCGGCCACGTATCCGGTCGCCGGCGGCGGTCAGTATTTCGTCTTCCGCGGACTCGGCGACATCTTCGGGTTCATCGCCGGCTGGGCGGTCCTGCTCGACTTCACGATCGACATCACCCTGTTCGCCTGGAGCTGCATCGACTACCTGAGCAAGCTCGCCCCGTTCCTCAGCTACACGCAGCACCCGTGGACCCACTTCTGGGTCGTCTTCGGCGTCATCGCGGGGCTCGCCACGCTCAACATCATCGGCGTGCGCGAGAGCTCGGCCTTCAACGAGATCGTGAGCGGACTCGACGTGGTCAGCGAGACGTCGATCCTCTGCTTCGGATTCTTCTTCGCCTTCCACCCCGAGCTGCTGCAGCACACGATGCAGCACTTCTGGCCGACGCCCTTCAACCTCATGAACGGCGTGTCGCTGGCGATCATCTCCTTCGTGGGCCTCGAGTCGATCTCGCAGGCGGCGCAGGAGACGCAGCGGCCGGCCTCCGTCATTCCGCGCACGTCGATCTCCTTGATCCTGACGATCCTCATCTTCGCGCTGTCGTATTCGAATCTGGCGCTCGGCATGCAGCCCTGGCACGCGCTGCCGCTCGACGCCTCCGGGCACCAGCAGCAGTTGTGGCACTATCTGGGCAACGAGGAGAACAACGGCGCCGCGGTCGCCGTGCTCGCCTCGTACGTCCCGTATTTCGGGGCGCTGGCCGCGCTCTACGTCCCCGTTTTGGGCGCGATCCTGCTGCTGATCTCGAGCAACTCCGGCGTCTTCGGCAGCTCGCGCATCGCCTACGCGATGAGCAATACCCAGCTCTTGCCGAGCCTCTTCCAGAAGGTCCACCCGCGCTTCCGCACGCCGGCCGTCTCGATCGGCGTCTTCTCCGGAGTCGCGGTGCTCGAGCTGGTCTTCGCCGCGCTGCCGAGCGTCTCGCCCGGCGTGCACGAAATCTACCGCAGGCTCTTCCGCGGCGAGGACGGGATCACGTTCCTGGGCGATCTGTATGCTTTCGGAGCCGCCGCCAGCTACTCGTTCGTCTTCCTCGCGCTCATCTCGCTGCGCCTCAACGATTCGCAGAGCCCGCGCAAGTTCAAAATGCCGCTCAACATTCCGTTCACCTATAAAGGGAATCCGGTCGAGTTCCCGGTCGTGGCGGTCATCGGGTTCTGCGGCATCGCGTCGATCCTGGTCTTCACGATGATCACGCACGAGATCGGGCGCGTCGCGGGGCCCTTGTGGATCGTGCTGGGCATCATCGGTTACCTCGTCTACCGCCGCAGCAAGGGGTTGCCCGTTTTTCGCTCGCAGCCGCGCAACTGGCGGAAGGCGCAGATCGGGATCCTGCAAGAAGCCGGCGAACTCGAGTTGATGGACACCTACCTCGCGAACGTCAAGGCGATGGAGCAACGCAAGGCCGGCGCGGGACCGAAGCCGTGAAGCGCCTGGTGCACAGCGAAGGCTACGCTCGGGCCCGGCTGTTCTCGGCCGCGCTGTTCGCTTTGCTGGGACTGGTCATCGTCGCGCGGACCGCCGGGGTCGTGGGTCTGAACGCGTCCGGTCTGCCTGCTTACGCGCTCGGCGGCGCGATGGCGGCGCTGGCGATCGTCCGTTTCCGCGACTACTTCGCAGCCAGGCAAAAGACATGACCTACGCGACCCCGCACCTCACCGGCGTCGTCCTCTCCTTTTTCATCCTGGGAGCTGTCGTGGCGACGCTGTGGTGGATGCTCCATCCGCCGAGCTCGCAAGCGGAGCAGGCCGCCAGCGTGACCGAGCGCGACGTCGAGGAACTCATGGGGAGCGTGATCATCGCCTTCTCGCAAGAGATCCACTCCGAGCACATGATGTCGCTGGCCGTGCGGCTCGCCCGCCGCGAGCGGGCCCGCCTGCTCGCCGCCTACGTCATCGAGGTCCCGCACACGCTGCCGCTGGACGCCGAGATGGAAAAGGAGCACCGCGAAGCGCTCGGGGTGCTTCAAGTCGCAGAATCGATCGCGCGAAAAAACAACGTCGAGATCGAGACCGAAGTCGTCTCCTCGCGGCAGGTGTCGTCGGGCGTGCTCGAACTCGCCAAACGCAAGGACGCGCACCTCATCATCGTCGGCGCCTATCGCGAAGGCAAATACACGGGCGCGCCGATGGGCCGTGCGATCGAGGTCATCGCGGCGCAGGCCACCTGCGACGTGCTGATCGGCATCCAAGGCAACAAGGGCAAAATCCTCACGCCGCCGCAAGTCGAGAAGCGCCAGACCCTGCGCGACGACGTCGTCGTGTCCTGAGCGACGCGCTCTGACGGTGCCGGCACCGTCCCGCGTCGAGCGCTAATGCTCTTCGGCGTCGAAGAGCTTGACGTACGCTTCGTAGCGAAATCTCCGGTTTCTGGCCCGTCCGGTCATCTCGTGAAGGACGCCGACCCCTTCGAGCCGTTCGACGAGCTGATTAGCGGCTGGATAGGTGACATCAAGCAGTTTGCGAACCCCGTTCACCGATACGATCGGTCTGCGATAGAGGTGTTCGAGCACTCGGTGCCCGTTGCCGGCGGCACGCCCGAGGCCGTCCGCGATGAGGACTCGATCCGCCTCCCGCAGAGCTACAATTCGCCTCGCCGTCGCCGCTGCTTCCACGCTGACGTTCGATACGCCCCGCAGGAAAAACGCTAACCAGTCTTCCCATGCTCCTCGATCGCGAATGCCTTGCAAGAGATCGTAATACTCGGCGCGGTGCTGCTTGAGGTAGCGTGACAGATACAGAACGGGCTTGTTCAAGACACCGCTGCTCGTGAGAAGAAACGTTATGAGCAGCCTCCCGACCCTTCCGTTTCCGTCAAGAAACGGATGAATCGTCTCGAATTGCGCATGCGCCAAGCCGATCTTGATAAGCGTTGGAAGGCCGCTTTCACCGTGCAGGAAGCTTTCGAGGTCGCCAAGCGCGATTGGAACGACATCCGGCGGCGGCGGTACGAACGTTGCCTCATTCAGCGTGCAACCGCCATGTCCGATCCAATTTTGGCTCGTCCGCAGCTCGCCCGGCGTGAGGCGCGACCCTCTGACTCCTTTGAGAAGTTCTGCATGGATCTCGCGGATAAGGCGAACCGACACAGGCAACTCTGAGAGACGATTCAAGCCGTGGTTCATCGCGGCGACATAATTGATGAGTTCCGCGACGTCTTTGGAAGAATCGGGAACGCTGAGATCGGCCTCAGCGGCGAGGAGGTCTTGGAGCGAACTCTGAGTGCCTTCGATCTGGCTTGAGAGTACGGCCTCTTTTCGAACGTACATCATCACGAAGAGGTCGGGGTTGGGAAGTATCAGTATAGACCCGTCGAGCCGGCCGAGCGCGAGATCGGCTTCCGATAGAAGACGTTGCATGTCGCCCGTAAGGCGAACGGGCGGTTGGGGCGGCAGAGGAGACGGGATGAAGGCGCGGTAGCCGGTCGGTTGCTTCTGGTAGGTGCCGGCTCTGCGACGTTCCTCCGGCTGGGGCGCCATGTATGAAACGGAGCCTTGCATAAGAGGAACGCTTCGCCTCATATATCTCTGAGCCTTTAACAAGGACCAGTCAGCACGCTTTATGAAAGCTCGCCTTCAATGTGGCACCAACTGGGGCTGAATGCTGAAAAGCCCTGCGGCCAAACGAACATCCTCACTGTGATAAGGTTCGATCCGCCGCGCCGGCGGCCCATTGGACCGTCGAGGTTCGCCTAGGTGATCGACTTCGCGAAGACGCGCGAACGCTTCGAGTCGGAATTGGGCGGGGTCGCGCTGCCGTCCGTCGCCTTGGTCGAACGCGAGCTGCGAACGCCGCCGGCGCTCGACGACATCGACGCCGCCGTCGCCGCCGCGCTGCGCCCGCTGACGGCGCCGCACGGCCGCGTCGCCGTGGGCGTGGGCAGCCGCGGCATCGCGCGCATCGACGAGATCGTGAGAGCGGTCGTGCGCGAGCTGCGCGCACGCGGCGCCGAGCCGTTCATCGTGCCCGCGATGGGCTCGCACGGCGCCTCGACGGCGGCCGGCCAGGCCGAAGTGCTGGCGCATTTGGGGATCACCGAGGCGAGCGTGAACGCGCCGGTGCGCGCGACGATGGAGACGGTCAGCCTGGGACGGACGGCGGGCGGCGTCGAGGTCTTCGTGGATGCGCTGGCGCACGCCGCCGATGCGATCGTCGTGGTCAACCGGGTCAAGCCGCACACCTCGTTTCGCGGCGAGATCGAAAGCGGACCGGCCAAGATGCTGGCGATCGGCCTCGGGAAGCAAGACGGCGCGCGCTCCGTTCACGAGCCCGGCTGGGGCGGGATGCGCGCCAACGTCCCGGCGGCCGCCGAGCTCGTCCTGCAGACCGGGAAGGTCGCCTTCGCCGTCGCCATCCTCGAGAACGCCGACGAGAAGCCATGCCGCATCGTCGGCATGCCGGCCGCCGAACTGCTGGCGCTCGAAGCGGTGCTGCTCGAGGAGGCGAAAGCGAACCTGCCCCGGCTGCCGCTGGATCGGATCGACGTGCTCGTCGTCGACCGCGTCGGCAAGAGCGTGAGCGGCGGCGGCGGCGACCCCAACATCACCGGCCGCTTTCCCAGCACGTACATCAGCGGCGGACCGGACGTCACGCGCCTCGTGTACCTGGCGATGACCGAGGATTCCGACGGGAACGGCAACGGCATCGGCCTGTGCGACGTCGTCTCCGCCGAACTCGCGGCGCGCTGGGACCCGCTGCCGACCTATCTGAACGCGCTGACGACGACGGCCGCCGGCAACGCGCGGCTGCCGATGGTCATGCCGACCAAAGAGCTGGCGGTCGCCGCCGCGCTGCGCATGTGCCCCGGCCTCGAGCCGCGCGACGCGGTCCTGGTCCGGATCGCCGACACGCTGCACCTGCGCCGCATGTGGCTCTCGCAGCCCGCGCTCGCGGCGATCCGCGAGCCGCTGCGCGTGCTGCGCGAGCTCGCCCCGCTCTCGCTCGCGGACGGCTACGCCTAGCCGGATCGATTCCGCGTTTCAGCGATGGTCGAGCCACTTCGTGATGCGGTCGCCGCCGAATTGCACGCTGCAGACGAAGACGATCAGCACGAGGACGACCGCGGCCATCACGCTGGTCTCGAAGCGCTGGTAGCCGTAGCGAATCGCGAGGTCCCCGAGGCCCCCGGCCCCGACCGCTCCCGCGACCGCCGATTCACCGATCAGCGAGATGAGCGTGACGGTGAACCCCGCGGCGAGCCCGGGGAGCGCCTCAGGGATCAGCACTTCCCAGACGATCGTCGCCCGGTTCGCCCCCATCGAACGCGCCGCTTCGACCAGTCCGTCATCGACCTCGCGCAGCGAGACCTCGGCGATGCGGGCGAAGTACGGGATCGCCGCGATCGAGAGCGGGACGATTGCGGCTGCCGTGCCGATCGACGTTCCGGCGACGAGTCGCGTGAACGGGATCAGCGCCACCATCAGGATGATGAATGGGATGGAACGGAGCGCGTTCACGACCGATCCGAGGACGCGGTTGACCGTGGGCTGCTCGACGATCCCGCCGCGATCGGTGCACACCAGAACGAGTCCGATCGGCAGGCCGACCAGGAGCGATATGGCGCCCGAAGCCGCGATCATGACCACGGTCTCGATGAGCGCCTGGAACGTGAGGTCAATCATCTGCGGTGAGATAGCCGAGCACCTCCGTTTTGGTGACGCGCTCCTCGAGGAAGGCGCGCAGCCGCCCGGCGAAGCCGGGCCCGCCGTTTCGCAAGCTCACGAAGACGCTCCCGAACGGCTGGCCCTGCACGTCGTCGATCCCCCCGTGCAGGAGCGTCGCCGCGCCGAAAGCCTGCGAGAGCTCGGCCAGCAGCGGCGCACGCGCCTCGTCCCCTTGCACGTCGAGGCGCAGCACGATCGTTTCGCCCGGCTCTGCCCGCAACCGGGCGGCGAACGCCGCCGGCAGCTCGGGCCGCAACGAGCCCAAGAGACTGCGCGTCCCGGCCGCTTCGGGCTCGGCGAAGACGCGCGATACGGGCCCGGTCTCGATGACGCGCGCGTCCTCCAGGACGACGACCCGGTCGGCGATCGCCCGGATCACGCTCATCTCGTGCGTGATGAGGACGATCGTCAGACCGAGACGCTCGTTGATTTCGCGCAGCAGCGCCAGAATCGAGAGCGTCGACTCGGGATCGAGTGCCGAGGTGGCCTCGTCGGAGAGCAGCAGCACCGGCTCGGCAGCCAGCGCCCGGGCGATCCCGACGCGCTGCTTCTGCCCGCCGGAGAGCTGCGCGGGATACGCGCCGGCCTTCCCCGTCAGTCCCACCAGGTCGAGCAGCTCGGCGACGCGCCGCTTCGCATCGCCGGACCGGCCGGCGATGCGAAGCGGCAGCGCGATGTTCTGCGCGACCGTCTTCTGCGAGAGCAGGTTGAACTGCTGGAAGATCATCCCGATCCGGCGCCGGATCGGCTGCAGCTCGCGCTCCGAGAGCCCGGTGATGTCGACCCCGTCGATCTCGACCGCCCCCGTGTCGGGATGTTCGAGCCCGTTCAAACACCGGATCAGCGTCGTCTTCCCCGCACCGCTGCGTCCGATGATCCCGAGAATCTCACCGCGCTGCACCGAGAGCGAAACGGAATCGAGCGCGACGAACTCGCCGAACCGCTTGCTGACCTCCGTCAAACGCAGCAGCGAGCTTAGCGGCTCTCGATCGCCGGCAGGCGCCTCCCGCACGTCGAAAGGCCGCACTGAAAGCTGGCTCACCAGCCCGGGATCGCCGTTCCCTTGTAGACCGTTTGCAGCGCCGCTTTGATCGTGTCGTTCTGATACGACGCCAGCAGAGTGCGTGCCCACGGATCGTTCTGATGGCCCGTCTTCACGGCGATGATGTTGCGATACGGATTATCCTTGGCCGGCTCGGTCGCGATGCGATCCTTTTTCGTGAGCTGCGACTTGGCCGCCCAGTCCGTGTTCACGACCGCCGCGTCGAGGTCGTCGATCGAGCGTCCGACGATCCCGGCATCGAGCTCGCGCAACTGGATATTCTTCGGATTGGCGACGATGTCGGTCGAGGTCGCGTTGATCCCCGCACCGGGACGCAGCTTGATGAGGCCCACGTCCTGCAGCAGCACGAGCGCCCGCCCTTCGTTGCTGGGATCGTTCGGAACGCCGATCTTCGCGCCGTTCGGCAGTTCGGCGACGGACTTATGTTTGTGCGAGTACAAGCCGATCGGCCAGATGGCGGTGTAGCCGACGATCGAGATGTGGTAGCCGCGCGTCTTGATCTGGTTGTCGAGATACGGCACGTGCTGGAAGGCGTTGGCGTCCAGATCGCCGTGCTCGAGCGCTTCGTTGGGCTGCGTGTAGTCGTTGAAGGTGACGACCTTTACGTTCAAGCCGCGCTTCTTGGCTTGCTGCGCGACGATGGCCCACAGGTCCTCGTCCTCGCCGCTTTCGATGCCGACGCGGATCGGGTTGGGAGCGCTGTCGGCACGCGCGGCGTGCGGGAAGGAGGGACCCAACAGCACGGCGGCTGCGAGCGCAGCGATGACGGTATGGCGAGAGATTCTCACGGTTAGGGACTCCTGATGAAAAGCGATGCTAAAAAAGACGCAACAAAAAAAGCCCTCCACCGATCGGCAGAGGGCTCGCACTTCAAACTCGCGCGGTGGTTACGCGCGCACGAACCTCTTCCGACCGCCCATGGGCTCAGACGAACAGCGACAAATCGAGACGGCGGAGGCGTGGCTCACGGCTCTACGCTAGCACCCGGCCGGCCGACTTGTCAACCATGTCCTTTGCTGCGGACGGCGTCACGTGAGATAGCGCTTGCGCAGTTCGTCGACGATGACCGCGGCGACGATGACCGCGCCGAGCACGATGTCCTGCGTGTAGGACTCGATGCCCAGGAGGTTCATCGCGTTGTTGAGCAGCCCGATGAAGAGCGCGCCGAGGAAGGTTCCGATGATGCTGCCGCGCCCGCCCATCAGGCTCGTCCCGCCGACGACGACCGCCGCGATCGACTGCAGCTCGCTGCCGATCCCGGTGTTGGGCGATCCGGAGGAGAAGCGCGCCATCAGCAGCAGCCCGGCAACCGCGGCGCAGCCGCCCGAGATGACGTAGACCAGCGTCTTGCACAGCGCGACGTTGATCCCGGCCAGACGCGCGGCTTCCTCGTTGCCCCCGATCGCGAAGACGTAACGCCCGAAACGCGTCCGCCCCAGCACGATCGCAAAGACCGCGACGATCGCGACCATCCAGAGGACCGCGATCGGCAGGCCCGGCAGCCCGAGCGGCCGCAGCAGCCCTTGGAACAAAAAGCCGATCCCGATCGCGTCGAAGGCGTTCGAATCGACGGGGACGGGCCGCCCGTGCGCGAGCTTGAACGCCAGGCCGCGCGCCATCAGCATCATCGCCAGCGTCGTGATGAACGGCGGCAGGTTGAGCTTGACGACCGGCAGCGCGTTGATCAGCCCCGCCGTGCAGCCGACCGCGAGCCCCACGGCGAGCGTCGCGATCACCAACAGCAAGCCGTTGTCCAGCGGGACCGCGTTGGCGAAGCTCGCCATGACGACGCCCGTCAGCTCGATCAACGAGCCCACCGAAAGGTCGATCCCGGCGGTGATGATGACGAAGGTCTGCCCGACGGCGAGGATCGTGTTGTAGGTGATCTGCCGCAGGACGTTCGTCAGGTTCCCCGGCGTCAGAAACGAGCCGTGCGAGAAGACGTTGATGACGATGACCACGGCCGCCAGCGCGAGGGCGACGCCCCCGAAGCGCAAGGCCGCGTTGCGGCTCGCCTTGGCGCGGGCATCGCCCGCGCTCGCTTCGAGCGTCGCCTCGGCTTCGCCGGCTCTCGCCATCAGGCCGCGACCCCCGTGGCGACCGCGATGATCTTGTCCGGCGTCGCCTCCGCGCGGCCGAACTCGGCGCGGATGCGGCCTTCGCCGACGACAAGAATGCGATGCGACATGCCGATGACTTCGGGCAGCTCGCTCGAGACCATCACGATCGCCGCGCCGCGGCGCAGCAGCTCGACCATCAACGCGTAGATCTCGGCCTTCGCCCCGACGTCGATCCCGCGCGTCGGCTCGTCGAAGAGATAGACGTCCGCGTTGCCGATCAGCCACTTCGCCAGAACGACCTTCTGCTGGTTCCCGCCCGAAAGGTTGCGCACGACCTGTTCGCCGTTCGGCGTGCGAATGCGCAGTTCCGCGATCTGCGCGTTCGTCACGCTTTCCTCGGCTTTTCGCTCGACGAGCCCGTGCGGCGCGAATAGCTCGAGGTGCGCGAGGGTCGTGTTTTCACGCACGCTCATCCCCAAGACGAGCCCCTGCGCCTTGCGGTCCTCGGTGATCAGCGCGATCCCCGCCTCGATCGCGCGGTGCGGTCCGTGCGCCTCGATCCGCTTGCCGTGCACCAGCACCTCGCCCGCGCTCGGCCGATCCGCCGCCGCGACCGCGCGCACGATCTCGGTTCGCCCCGCTCCGACGAGCCCGGCGAGCCCCACGATCTCGCCCGCCCGCACGGCGAAGCTGACGTCGCGCACGCCCGTCGCCGCGCACAGCCCGCGCACGTCGAGCACCACAGGCGCATCCTGCGGGACCGGCGGCAGCTCCGGAAAATGCGACTGCAGCGGCCGCCCGACCATCAGCCGGATCACCTCGTCCTGCGGCATCTCCCGCGCCGGCCGCGTCTCGATCGTGCGCCCGTCGCGAATCACCGTGATCCGGTCCGCGACGCGCGGCAGTTCCTCGAGCCGGTGCGAGATGTACACGAACGCCACGCCCTGCGCCTTCAACCGCGCGATGAGCCCGAACAGCGCGTCGATCTCGCGCTCCGTCAAGGCCGCCGTCGGTTCGTCCATCACGATCAAGCGCGCCCGCCGCACCAGCGCCTTCGCGATCTCGACCATCTGCTGCTCCGCCACCGAGAGACGCCGCGCCGGCAGATCGAGCGGCAGCGCGATCCCGAACTCCGCCAGCCCCGCGATCGTCTCCTCGCGCGCTTTCTTGCGATCGAGGAACACGCCCCGCAGCGGCTCGTGCCCCAGCATCACGTTCTCGACGACGCCCAGGTGCGGCACGAGATTGAACTCCTGATAGATCATCCCGATCCCCAGCGCCTCGGCCGCCCGCGGCCCGTCGATCGAGACCGCGCTTCCGTCCACGCGAACCTCGCCCGCATCGGCCCGGTACGCCCCCGCGAGCACTTTCATCAACGTCGACTTCCCGGCGCCGTTCTCTCCGACGAGCGCGTGCACTTCGCCGCGCTCGACGTCGAACGAGACCCCGTCGAGCGCGCGCACGCCGGGAAACGTCTTCACGATCCCCGTCATGACCAGCAACGGCTCACGCTCAGGCACGAAGCTTCTCCCGCACGGCCAAAGCGGTGGGGATTACTTTGCGTCGGCTTTCGTGTACGTGCCGACGACGACGGCGATGCGTGCGGGGGGAGTCTTGCCCTTGAAGTAGTCGTCGATCGTGTCGACGGTGATGCTGCCGATCTGATCGGGGTGCTGGATCGCGTCGCCGTACATCGAGCCGCCTTTGATCGCCGTGCGCGCCTCGGGCGTCGCGTCGTAACCGACGATGGCGATCTTGCCTTTGAGGCCGGCGGCGTCGACGGCCTTGGCGGCGCCGAGCGCGGAATCGTCGTTGATGCCGAAGATGCCGCGCAGATCCTTGTGCGACTGCAGGATGTCTTCCGTGTCGGCGCTGGCCTTGGCGCGCTCGCCGCCGCCGTCGACGTCGGCGACGATCTTCACGCTCGGGCACGCGGCGAGCGCGGCTTTGAAGCCCTTGACGCGGTCTTGCACGCTCGTGACTTCGGGCTCGTCGACGATCGCGACCGCGCCGCCGTGCGCGCCGAGCGCGGCGCACATCAGCTTGCCGGCCTGTTTGCCGCCCTGCACGTTGTCGGAGGCGATGTGGGCGACGACCTTGCCTTCCTTCGACGTGTTGGCGACGTCGGCGGTGAACACGGGGATGCCGGCGTTGTTCGCCTCGACGATCGCGCTGCCGATCGCCTGCGAATCGTAAGGCGTGAGCACGATGGCGGCGACCTTCTGCGAGATGAAGTCTTCGACTTGGCTCTGCTGCTTCGAGTTGTCGCGGCTGGCGTCGACGACCGTGACGGTGTAGCCGTACTTGGCCGCCTCCGACTTCATGCCGCCTTCCATGTCCTGATAGAACTGCGCCTCGCGGTTCTGGATCGACACGCCGATGACTTTCGCTCCCGAGGCTGCGGCGGCCGCGGGCGAGGCCGCTTCGGACGAGCCGGCCTCAGGCGAGCTCGAGGCGGTCGAGCTCGAAGACGACGAGCCTCCGCCGCAGGCGCAAAGCGAGGCCGCCAACAGCGTTGCCGCGGCGATCGAGCAAGCAGATTTCACAGCTGGGCTTACCTCCGCACCGCTCATGCGCTCACGTGTTCCTGGAGCCCTGCGAAGGCAGCCGCCAAATCGGCAATGATGTCGGCCGGGTCTTCGATGCCGGCCGAGAGCCGCAGGGTCCCCTCGCCGACGCCGAGGGCCGCGCGCGTCGCGGCCGGGAGCGAGCGGTGCGAGCTGACGGCCGGATAGGAGATCGTGGTCGCCACCTCGCCGAGGCTGTGAACGATCGCGACGGTTCGCAAGCCGCGCAGGAATCGGTCGACGGCCGGCCGGCCTCCCGAGAGGTCGAACGCCACGATCCCGCCGGTCCCTTCCGGGTAGAGCCGCGCCGCCAACTCGTGCTGGGGGTGCCCGGCCAGCGAGGGATGGTGGACGCGTTCGACGCGAGGCTGACTCGCGAGATAAGCCGCCACCGCCCTCGCGTTGGAGGAGTGACGCGCCATCCGCAGGGCGAGCGTGCGCATGCCTCGCAAGGCCAGCCAGGCCTCGAAGTGCGGGATCGTCGCACCGGTGCGGACCAAGTACCGGCGAGCCGGTTCGACCAGGGCGGACGGGCCGGAGAGAACCCCGGCTCCCACGTCGCCGTGGCCGCCGATGTACTTGCCGACGCTGTGCACGACGAGGTCGGCCCCGACGCTGCACGGACGCACGAGCAGCGGCGTCGCGAAGGTGGCGTCGACGATCGTCACGGCGCCTGCTTCGCGAGCCAAGCCTACCAACAGCGGCAGGTCCGCCACGTGCATCAGCGGATTGGTCAGCGCCTCGAGATAAAGGACACGCGGCCGTTCGCGCGCCAGGGTCCGGCGCACGGCCGACGCGTCGTGCTGATCGACGTAGACGACCCTGACACCGCGTTCTTGATAGTCTTTCTCAAGTAGCGTGAAAGTCCCGCCGTAGATCTCCTCGGTGGCGACGACGGCCTCGCCGGAGCGCACGTTGGTGGCCAGGGCCGCATCGATCGCGGCCATCCCAGCGGCCGCAGCCACGCTCGCCTCGGCCCCCTCCAGTTCCGCCATGGCGGACTCGAAGAGACGGGCGTTCGGCCCTCCATAGCGCCCATAGATGGCTCCCGCCCGGTCCCCGGAGTAGATCGCCTCGACCTCGTCGAGGTCGGCGAACACATAAGAAGAGGATTGGAAAAGGGGCGGGCTCGAGGCGGCGTTCGCAGGCATGGAGGGCGTGCCTGCATGGACTGCAGCGGTATCCAAGTGGCGGTGCTTCACGACCGCTCCTTCGATGTTATCCACATTCCGGCCCCGCACGCCTGTGCAACGTGTGGACAGTCCGGCACCCCTGTATTCCAGCACAAGCCTACGACGGCGACGGATTTTTCAGGAATCGATCAAGGATTGAACTTTTCCACGGTCGCGGCGGCGGCGCGTTTTTCGGTACCCGGCGGGCCTGCCGGCCCGGCCGCGACCCCGGCGGACGCTAATGCCCGGCGAGCTTGCGCGCGATAACAGAATTGAACCGCGGCGTTCGCAGCCTTTAGGCACGTCCGCCCATTCGACGAGGAGACTCCCCCTTTGAGCGCAATCCTTCCGAGCCGGCTGAGGTCGCGAATCGTCGTGATCGTGGCAATCCTGGGACTCGCCGCGTGCTCCGACAACGTCGCGGGCACGGTCAGCCCCTCCGTCTCGCCGACGCCGGTATCGAGCGCGGCGCCCGCAAGCCCGGCGTCGCTCGCTTTGACGCAGCTTACGGTCCCCAGCGTGGGAAGCACCGGTTCGTTCACGCTGGCGCTGAGCGCCAAGAGCTCGTCGGGAAGCGCCATCTCCGGTGCGATCAACCCGCCCATCTTGCTCTCGACGACCGACAGTGCCGATCTGACGCTCCTCCAAACGTCGGTCTCCTCGCTTCCGGCCAACATCCTGGTCGACTTCGACGGGAAGGCTTTGCCGACGGGCACGTCCATTTCCGCGTCCGCGGGTACGATCACGCCGCAGACCATCACCGTGGCGAGCGCCTCTTCCGCGACGACCCAAGGCACGTTCTCGGCCCTCGCCCTCAACGCGCAAGACGTCACCAGCCTGGTTTGCGGCGTCGCGGGATCCTTCAGCATCGAAGTCGCCGCCTACGACGCGAACAGGAACCTGATCACTTCGACGTATCCGCTGCCGGTCAACCTGACGACGAACGACACCAGTTCCTTCAGCTTCAGCCCGAACACCGGAGGCAGCGGAAGCTCGCAGACGCTCACCTCGGGCAGCACGCCGGCCGTCGTGCTGTACGCCGGCACGATCACCAATCCGTTCACCGGAGGCCCTGAAATCGAGCCCCTCAACGGCGTCACGATCACCGCCTCGGCGCAAGGGACGCTCGCAGGACAGCCGATCACCTATACGTCGCCGCCGTATACGTTCGACACGACCGCCGGTGCGCAGTGCCTTATCTGAGCGGCACCGCAGAGGCGCCGAGCCTCGTGTGAATCGTGAAGCGCGCCGGCCCCCGGCGCGTTTCGCCTTTCCGTTCGCTGCCTAGGTCGCGATAAGCGAGGCGGAGGCCGCCGTGCTCGCTCTCGCTCATTCGGCCGCGATGCTCGGCATCGACGGCTACGTCGTTCGCGTCGAAGCCGACAGCGCGCCGGGAACGCCGGGCTTCACGCTGATCGGTCTGCCCGACCGCGCCCTGGCCGAGGCTCGCGAGCGCGTGCGCGCGGCGATCGTGCACTGCGGCTACCTCTTCCCCGCCGGCAGGGTACTGGTCAACCTCGCGCCCGCGGACATTCGCAAGGAAGGCCCGGCCTTCGACTTGCCGGTCGCGCTGGCGCTGCTGGCCATCGACGAGCAGGTCGACACCCTCGCCCTGCAGCGTTTCGTCGCCTGCGGCGAGCTCGCGCTCGACGGGACCGTGCGGCCGGTGCGCGGCACGCTGCCCATGGCGATCGCGGCGCGCAACGCGGGGTTCGACGCGCTGCTGGTTCCGAGCGCGAACGCGCGCGAGGCGGCGCTGGTCGAGGGCCCGCTCGTCTACGCCGTCGCCTCCCTCAGCGACGCGGTCGCCGTGCTGCTCGGCCACGGCGAGAGGTTCCGCCATACCGCGCGCTCGGCCGCGAGCGGCGGCGCGGCGGCCTCCGCGGGCGACTTCTCCGACGTGCGCGGGCAGAGCGTCCCCAAACGCGCGCTCGAGATCGCCGCGGCCGGAGGGCACAACGCTCTGCTGGTCGGGCCGCCCGGCTGCGGCAAGACGATGCTCGCGCGGCGCCTGCCCTCGATCCTCCCGGCGATGACGGCGGAGGAGGCGCTCGAAGTCACCAAGATCTACAGCGTCACCGGCATGCTCGGCGAGGATGCCGGGATCGTGACGACGCGTCCCTTCCGCAGCCCGCACCACACGATCAGCCAAATCGCGCTGTGCGGCGGCGGCGCGACCCCGCACCCGGGCGAGATCAGCCTCGCGCAGCACGGCGTGCTCTTCCTCGACGAGCTGCCGGAGTTCGCGCGCGCGGCGCTCGAAGTGATGCGCCAGCCGCTCGAGGAGGGGACCGTCACGATCGCGCGCGCCGCCGGCTCCTTCACCTATCCCGCACGCTTCACGCTGGTCGCCTCGATGAACCCGTGCCCCTGCGGCTTTCGCGGCGTGCGCTCGCGCGATTGCCGCTGCGACGACGCCGCCGTCGCCAAATACGTCGCCAAGCTCTCGGGGCCGCTCCTCGACCGCATCGACCTGCACGTCGACGTCGCGCGCGTGGAGTTCGACGAGATGCTCGCGCGCGCCCCGAGCGAATCGTCGGCGGCGATCCGCGCTCGCGTCGAAGCGGCTCGGGCGCTGCAGCACGCGCGCTACCGCGGAACCGGCTACGCCGCCAATGCCGCCGTCGCCGGGCGCGACGTGCGACGCTTCTGCGCCCTCGACGGCGAGGCGCTCGAATTGCTGCGCATGGCCGCCGCCCGGGGCCACCTCTCCGCCCGCGCGCTCGACCGCATCGCGCGCGTCGCACGCACCATCGCCGACCTGGCCGGCGCCGACGCAATCGGCCCGCCGCACGTCGCCGAAGCGATCGCCTATCGTTCCCTCGAGCGCCGCGGCCTGGCGGCCTAGCCGCGCGCCGTTCCATCGGGCTGCGCCGGGCCGTCAGTCCCTCTCGTCCGGCGGGTCGGGCCACATCCCCATCGCGTGGAAGCCGGAGTCGACGAAGTGCACGTCGCCGGTGACCGCGCGAGAGAGATCGGAGGCGAGGTAAACGGCAGTGTTTCCGACGTCCTCGGGCGACACGTTGCGGCGCAGCGGCGCGGCGGCCGCGACCCGGTCGAGGATCTGCTTGAAGCCGCGCACTTGGCGCGAGCTCGCCGTCGAGATCGGTCCCGCCGAGATCGCGTTGACGCGAATCCCTCGCTCGCCCAGGTCGTAAGCGAGATACCGCACGATCGACTCGAGCGCCCCCTTGGCGATGCCCGCCAGGTTGTAGTTGGGCACGATCGCCGTTCCGCCCAGATAAGTCATCGCCATGACGCTCGCACCGTCGTTGAGGACGTCGACCAGCGCATTGGTCAAGGCGATCAGCGAGTAAGACGAGATATCGAGCGCCAGGGCGAACCCCTCGCGCGAGGTCGTGTAGACTTTGCCCTGCAGATCTTCCTTGTTGGTGTAAGCGATCGAATGGACGAGCGTGTCGAGACGGCCGAAATCGCGGCGCAGCGCGAGCGCGAGCTCGGCCAGCGCCGCGTCGTCGCGAACGTCGCACGGATAGGATGGGCTCCCGCCGAGCTCGGCAGCGAGCTTTTCGACTTCGTCGCGAACGCGCTCGCCCTGATAAACGAACGCGAGGCGCGCGCCGTGCGCGTGGAGCGCGCGCGCGATTCCAGTCGCAATCGACCAACGATTTGCCACGCCCGTGATAAGGGCGGTCTTCCCGTCTAAGAGTGCCAAGAGAATTCCTTATGAAACCAGCGGTAGTCGAGGGTTTTGTCCAGCACTCACGATTCGTTCAGCAGCGTCTTAACGACGTCGGCGGCCGTATAGATCAGACTTTCCTCAGGCATATACCGCGTTACCTTCGGTAGATCGTCACCCGACGTCACGATCCCCTTCTCGACGATCCCTCCCTTGCGTTCCTGCGGCTGTCCGATCGTGGCCAGCAGCGCGTTGCAGATGCACTTGCGACCCTCGGTATTCTCTCGCTTTCCGCCCTTCGAAACATAAACGTTGACGGGCTCCGCCGGACAACGGTAATCGATCGTGCCTTCGGGCGTTCGGTAGGCTTCGCGCAGATACCCGAGGTCGCAAATCCGCGGCCGCGCGTGGTACACGTCCTCGTCGGAAAGCGTCCCCTCGAGCTGCGCCACTTTGAACGGGAAGCTCGTAGGGGAGGCTAAGGCATCGGTCGCGACGTGCGCGTCGCCGGCGCGCGCCGCCTTCAAGAGCGCCGTCTTGTAGTCGTCGCGCAGGCCCGACTCCGCGCAAAACGCGAAAGCCGTGCCGACCTGCACGCCCTCGGCTCCGGCGGCTAAAGCGGCTTGCAGGCCTTCGGGCGTGCCGTAACCGCCCGCCAGCCAGAACGGCTTGCCGAGCTCGCGAATCTTCTCCAGGTCGACGCGGTCGCGTTCGCCGTAGATCGGCTCCTGGTTCTCGTCGAGCTGCAGCTTGCCGCGCGGCGGCGCGTTGTGGCCGCCCGCCGTCGGCCCCTCGATGACGAATCCGTCGACGCGTCCCTCGGTCTTTTTGAGCAGCGACGTCGCCAGCACGTTCGAAGCGACGATCGCCAGAAACTTCGGCAGTACCAGCGGCGGCAGCTCGCGCTCCAGGAAGTCGCGCGGGGCGAACCTCATCGTCGTGTCGTCGCCCTCTTCCGCCCCGCTGACGGCCAGCGGGTAGGTCGCGGGCTCGTGCTTCACCAGGCGCGCGAGTGCCTCGGGAATCTTCACCGGAATGCCGGCTCCCATCAAGATGTAGCCGACGCCGGCCAGCAGCGCACCGTAAATCGAGGGCAGGTGCGGGAGCTGGATCTTCTCGAGATAGTTGATCCCGACCGGATTGTCGTGGCCTTCACGCGCGAGCGAAACCTCGACGAAGTTCGAGGCGATGCACAGCTCGTGAAACTCGCGCGGGCCGTCTTTGACGCACATCGGCAACCGCAAATAGGAACTGCCTTTCGGCTTGCCGCCGGGAACGTAGAACGCGTTCCAGATGCGCTCGGCTATCCCGCGCAGCGGAAAGCGGTCGAGCGCGCGGCGCATGTGCCCTCCCGGGTCGCCGTCCTGCAGCCGCCGCGCGAGAATCTCGTCGAGAGCGGTCCCCGAGACGACCCCCAACTGCCCGAGCCGGGACACGGCTCTGGCAAGGCGCCAGGAGGAAACCCCTGCTCCCATGCCGCCCTGGATGATCTTCGGCCAGCCGCTCACGCGGTCCAGTATCTCACACGCGCCCTCCGTCAACTATGCGGCCAGTCGAAGCTACGCGAGTTTACCACTGTGGCTCTCGAGCAGCCCCCACGCCGTTTCGCCGAACTCGTCTTTCCAGCGTTTGTAGAAGTCGCCCAGCCTGGCCCGGAAGCTCGCCGTCTCCGCGATGTTGACGGTCAGGCCGCGCCGCGCCAGCTTCTCGCCCAAGGAGGCGTTGCGCAGAGCCGTATCCGTGCGCTGCAGCAGCGCGTACTTGGCGGCGTTGCGCTCGACGGTCGACTGGACGGCTGGCGGAAGTGCTTTCCAAGCGTCGGGATTGCCGAGCAGCCAGAATGCCGACCACATGTGATTGGTGACGCTCAGGTACTTCTGCACTTCGTAGAGACGTGCCGAGTCGATGACGGCGAACGGATTCTCCTGGCCGTCGACGGTATGATTCTGCAGCGCGGTGTAGACCTCGCTGAAGTTGATCGGCGTCGGCGCCGCCCCGAGCGACTTGAAGAGATCGACCCAAAGCTTGCCGGCCGGCGTACGAATCTTCACGCCGTCGAGGTCGGATGCGTTGCGAATCGGGTGAGTGCTCGTCGTGATCTGGCGCATGCCGTTCTCCCACATCTTGGGGAAGGCGTAGAGCCCCTTCGCCGCGATCTCCTGGCGAACGTACGCGCCGAGCGCGCCGTCGAAGGCGTTGAAGGCGTCGGCCGAGTTCTTGAACGCGAACCCGACGCCTTGAATCGCCGCGACCGGAACGACCGACTGCAAGATGCCGCCGTCGAGCGTGAAGAATTGCACCGCACCGCTGCGCAGCTGGCCCAGCACCGCCGTGTCGCCGCCGAGCTGGTTGTTCGGGTAGACCTGCACGTCGAGCGCGCCGTTCGTCTCGTGCTTGACGGCGTTCCACAGCTCGATCATCCGCACGTTGAGCGGATGGTCGATCGAGAGGTTGCTGGCGTACTTGTACGAGAATTGCGCCGCCTTCGCCGGAGCGCGCACGACGCCGATCGTGGCGAACGCGGCCGCGCTCGTAACCGCGAACCGCTTGCGGGAAATGGGGTTGCTCACCTTCGGGTCTCCTTCCGCATCAATCCATCACCAAGCCGCCGTCGACGGTCAAGGTCTCGCCGTTGACGTACGAAGCGGCGGGCGAGATCAGCCAGGCCACCGCTTCGGCTATTTCGATCGGATCTGCCGAGCGCCGCAGCAGGGTCAGCCCTTCGACGCGCGCCCGCTGCCCCGGCCGTTCGAAGGCAGCGGCCAGCATCGGGGTCAGGACCGGTCCCGGCGCGACGCTGTTGACGGCGATCTCCCGTTCGGCGAGCACCCGGGCGGCGTTGCGCGTCAGCGCCAAGACGGCGCCTTTGCTGGCGGCATACGCCGCCGTTCCGGAAAGGCCGCCGCCGCGCTTGCCGGCGATGCTCGCGATCGTGCAGATCCGCGCGCCGGGCCGCATGCGCTTCGCGGCTTCGCGGATGCACAGGAACGTGCCGACGACGTTGACGTCGTGAACGCGCCGGAACGTCGCGGCGTCGAGCTCGAAAAACGGCGTCATGTCGACGATCCCGGCCGACGTGACGAGCGCGTCGATCCGGCCCAGCAGGCTCGTGGCGCGCTCGAAGAGTTCGACGACCGACGCTTCGTCGGTGACGTCGACGCCGGCCGCCATCGCTCCGATCGCGTCCGCCACCCCGCGCGCCCCCACTTCGTCGCGATCGGCGACCAGCAAACGGTAGCCGTCGCGAGCGAGCACGTCGCAGGTCGCTTTCCCGATGCCGCTGGCGCCGCCGGTCACGATCGCCGTGCGGGGCACCACGACGATCCCGGCCGGGTCGTCAGCGAGCAATATTCTGCCCGCCACGCACCGCTGCGGCGCCGAAGCGGAGTCTTGTTGATAACACGCCACCGCAAGGTTACCGCTGCGCAAGCGAAGCCCTTCGGGCGAATCAAGTGATTATGAATTAAATACATATATATGCA
This sequence comes from Vulcanimicrobiota bacterium, assembly GCA_963834485.1. Taxonomy (GTDB): domain Bacteria; phylum Vulcanimicrobiota; class Vulcanimicrobiia; order Vulcanimicrobiales; family Vulcanimicrobiaceae; genus CAWICD01. Next base: position 503,690 of record CAWICD010000002.1, on the reverse strand, counting down.
AAAGAAACCTATTGGGCCCTCCGCGCGTTATGCGGTGGAAAGGAGGGTCCCGCATGTACGAACTCCCCGACGACCGCGAAGGATCGTCCGCGTTCGCGTTCTTGGACGCCCTCTGGGCTCAGCGGATGCGCCGCCCTTCGACGACGCCGGCGGCTCCGCCCGACTCGGACGAGCCGGCGCCCGGCCTCGGCGACGGACCGCCTCAGCCGCCCACTTCCACCGGCCCCGCTGGCCCTTTCGGCCTGCGCATCAGCAGAATGAGGGGCGAGCAGCCGGCGGCGACGACTGCGATCGCGAAGGTCGCGTCGGCGTAAGCCAGGATCGCGGCTTGCCCGTTGACGGCCTGCGAAAGCTGCGCCGGCGACCCTTGCGCGAGGAAGTGCTGAACGGCGGGGTTGGCGAGCGTCTCCGCGCCCCCGAGATAGGTCGCATGCAGCGTCCAGCGCCGGTCGATCACGACGTCGAGCCAGGCGACCGCGATCGAGCCGCCGAGCTGGAGCGCAAGGTTCACGAAGGCGCTCGCTTTGGGGCCTTCGCGGGGCGTCGTCGTCCCGAGCACGGCGACCGACAGGGGGATGAACAGCAAGGCGGCCCCGGCGCCGGTGAGGACCAGGGCGGGCGCGAAGGTCCAAAACTCCGAATCGGAAGTCGTCACGAGGCCCTGTGCGGCGCTGCCGACGGCGACGAGCGCGAAGCCGATCCCTAGGAAGATGCGCGCGTCGACCCTGGTCGAGAGGCGTGCGACGAACGGCGTCAGCAGGATGATCGGGACCGCGCGAACGACGAACAGCGCGCCGCTGAGCGTCGGCGAGAAACCGAGCGGGCCCTGCGTGAGCTGCGGCAGCGTGTAGGTCGAGCCGAAGATCGCAACCCCCAGCGCGAGCGCCAGGAGCGAGCCGGCGGCGACGCTGCGGTTGCGCAGGATGCGCAGGTCGACGATCGGCTCGCGCGTGCCGTAGAGCTCGTTCCAGACGAAGGCACCGAGGCTCGCCACGCAGAGCGCCGCCATCCAGGCGATCGCGGGATCCTGCAGCCAGTCGTGCCGTTCGCCTTCGGCGAGCACGTACTGCATCGAGCCCAGCCCCGCGGCCAGCAGCACGAGCCCCACGAAGTCGACGCCGGCAGGGCGCGGATCTTCGGGATCGCGCAACAGCAGGAAGAGCACGATCGCTGAGAAGACGCCGGGCACGACGTTGATGTCGAAAACCCAATTCCACGAGGCGTTGTCGACGAGAATACCGCCGACCGGAGGCCCCAGGGTGGGGCCGATGATCGCACCGAACGCGAAGACCCCTTGACTGATCCCGAGCTTCTCGGGCGGAAACGTGTCGCGCAGAATCGACTGCGCCGTCGCGAGCAGTCCCCCGCCGAAGGCGCCCTGCACGACGCGTGAGATCACCAGCATCGGAAAAACGGTCGACGCGCCGCACGCGACCGAGGCCAGCGTGAAGCCGACGATCGAGGCCAAGAAATAGTTCTTGCGGCCGAAGCGGTTCTGCAGCCACGGTGTCAGCGGAATCACCACGATCGCGGCGATCGTGTAGGCGGTGACGACCCACGTCCCCTCGTCGAGGCTCGCACCGAGGTTGCCTTGGATCGTCGGCAGGGCGACGTTGGTGATCGTCGAGTCGAGCGTCTGCATGAGCGTGGCCGCCATGACGCCCGTGACGATCAGAACGCGGCGCAGGCCCGTTTCGGTGACGTCTCGGCGGGGCGGCCTGTAACCGTCCCGCGGCGCGCTCCGCATCATCCTCCTTCCTCGGCGGAAGTCCGTGCCTTCCCTTTGCGCGCCGCTCCCCCGCGAGGCGGTCTGCGGAGCACCGACCTGGAAGCCGGGGCAGCGTGGCGAACGCTTTCCGCGTGAGCGGACGACGCGCAGGTCTGCGCTTCGACGCCGAACACGGCGTCGCAACCGAAGCGCTGCTCTTCCTCGGCGAACTCGATCCCGAGGCGATCGGGCCGAGCCTCGAGCATGCGACGCACTACGAGCCGACGCCGGTCGACGAATTCGAGCGGCTTCTCGCCCACGTGCCGTTTCCGCTGGAGGGCGCTTCGTTCGTCGACCTGGGCTCGGGGATGGGGCGCGTCGTGCTGCTCGCCGCGCGCCGCCCTTTCAAACAAGTGATCGGGGTCGAGATCTCCCCCGCGCTGCACGAGATCGCGCGCGACAACCTCACCGCTTACGGCCGCTCGCGCTTGCGCTGCCGCGACGTCCGGCTGGTGCGGCGCGACGCTGCGGCCGCCGCCTTCCCGCCGGGCGATCTGGTCGTCTATCTCTACAACCCTTTTCGCGCACCGGTCCTCGAGCGCGTCGTCACGCGGCTCGCCGGACGCGAGGCCGGCGCGCTGGCCGTCATCTATCACACGCCCCTCGAGCGCGCCGCGTTCGAAGCGAGCGGAGCGTTCGAGCTCGTCGCCGAGGAACCGTTCGGCATCGTCTACCGGCGAACGGCTTATTGCGCCGTCAGCCCGCCGTCGATGACGAACTCGGCACCCGTCACATAGGCCGATTCGTCGGAGGCGAGATAGACGAGCAGGTCGGCGATCTCCTCGGGCCTCGCCAGGCGCCCGAGCGGGGTGATGCCGAGGACGTACTCCCGGGCCGCCTGAGGGTCGGGGAGACCTGCCATCGAGCGCTCGACCATCGGCGTCTCGACGTAGCCCGGATGGACCGAGTTGCAGCGAATCCCGTACCGCTTGCGCGCGCAGTGCAGCGCGACCGACTTGGTGAGCAGCCGCACGGCGCCCTTGGAGGCGTTGTACGCGACCAGTTCGGGGCTGCCCACGATCCCCGCGACCGACGAAAGGTTGACGATCGAGCCGCCGCGCGCTTTCATGGCGCGCACGCCGTGCCGGCAGCCGAAGAAGACGCCGTCGACGTTGACCGCTTGCACGCGGTGCCACTCCGCGTCGGTGATCCGCTCGATGTCGCTGACGACGGAGATCCCGGCGCTGTTGACGAGCACGTCGAGCCGGCCGAAACGCCTGAGGACCTCGTCCATGACCGCGCTCCAGCTCGCATCGTCGGTGACGTCGAGCCGGGCGTAGGAAAGCGCCTCGTGCTCGTTCTCGGCGAGCGCCGCCGCCTCGGTGTCGATGTCGCCGATGATCACGGACGCGCCCTGCGCCGCGAAACGGCGCGCCGCGGCCAAACCGATCCCGCTCGCCGCGCCGGTGATCAGCGCGACCTTCCCGCCCAGACGGTTCACCGAGAGCTCGTTCGGAGGTCGCTCATGGCGCCCGACGTACGCGCTCCCGGCCGCCGAGACCTATCGCGCCTTGGCGGCCCGCAGGTGTCCCGAGCGGCCTTCGCCGCTGACGAGGTGCGCGTGACAGGTGCGATCGTTCGCATCCCAGTAGGCGCGGAAGATCTCGAAAAGATCGAGAGAGCGTCGCTGGTCGCCGTTCCAGAACTCTTCGCGCGCCATCGCACGCAAGCGGGCGACGAGCAGCGGCTCGCGCCGGTTGAGCCGAAACGCCTCGAGATCGCCGTGCAGAAAATCCTCGCAGTCCGTCTCGACCAGCGAGGCGGCTCGCTTGAGCTCGGCTTCGATCAGCGTCCGTTCGCGCACGCCTTCGCGACGCGCTCCCTCCGAAGTGAGCGAGAAGAGGTCCCACAGGCCGTACGTCTCGCGCCCGAAGCGCAGCCGGACGGAGATGGCTGCGTCTTCGACAGGGTCGTAAGCCACGACGATGGTCCGGTCGCCGTTCCGGTACCAAGCGCAGGGCGGCTTCTCGGTCGACTGCTCGAGATGAAAACCACGCGCCTCGAGGAACGCAAAGCGCTCCTCGATGGACGCAAGCAGCGAGGCGGACCGGACCTGCCCCTCCATGCTTGGCTTTTCGGTTGCGGCCCGGCGAAACTTTACGCCACGCTCTCGCTGCAAGAGGGCAATCCGTGCCCGCGGCGGTAGATGTCCGGTCCGCGAACGGCGTGCGGCACCGCTCCGCGACGGGCGGAGCCGCGAAAGCGCGTTCTTGCTTCCCGGGGTCTTCCAAAACACGCAGGGCGAGACGAGGCTCTCGCACTCACCGGCTCTGGCACAGCTCTCGATCGCACGGCGCTCCGTGCCGACCGAAAACGAGCAGATGGAGATGGTTCCGTGACCCAAACGACGGCCAACGGCGAGACCAAGGCCAAGAACAGCCGGCTGATCGCCGGCGTGACCCCGTATGCGGAGATGGGGTACTGGCAGCCCGATTACGAGCCCAAGGAGACCGACGTCCTGTGCGCGTTCCGCATCACGCCGCAGCCGGGCGTCGACCCGATCGAAGCGGCGGCGGCGGTCGCCGGGGAATCCTCGACGGCGACCTGGACGGTCGTCTGGACCGACCGGCTGACGGCCTACGAGCACTATCAGGCTCGCGCCTACCGGGTCGATCCGGTCCCCGGCAACCCCGAGCAATACATCGCCTACATCGCCTACGACCTCGACCTCTTCGAGGAAGGCTCGATCGCCAACCTGACCTCCTCGATCATCGGCAACGTCTTCGGGTTCAAGGCGCTCAAGGCGCTGCGCTTGGAAGACATGCGCATCCCGGTCGCCTACGTGAAGACCTTCCAAGGTCCGCCCCACGGGATCGTGATGGAGCGCGAGTACCTCAACAAGTTCGGCCGTCCGCTCCTGGGCGCGACGGTCAAACCGAAGCTGGGACTCTCGGCCAAGAATTACGGCCGGGTGATCTACGAAGCGCTGCGCGGCGGTTTGGACTTCACCAAGGACGACGAGAACATCAACTCGCAGCCGTTCATGCGCTGGCGCGACCGGTTTCTCTTCGGGATGGAAGCGGTCAACCGGGCCGAGGGCGCGAGCGGCGAGGTGAAGGGCCACTACCTCAACGTGACCGCCGCCGACATGGAAGCGATGTACGAGCGGGCCGAGTTCGCCAAGGAGCTGGGCTCGGTGATCGTGATGATCGACCTGACGATCGGGTTCACGGCGATGCAGTCGATGTCGAAGTGGGCGCGCCGCAACGGCGTGCTGCTGCACCTGCATCGCGCCGGGCACTCGACCTACACGCGCCAGAAATCGCACGGCGTGAGCTTCCGGGTGCTGGCCAAGTGGTGCCGGCTGCTGGGCGTCGACCACATTCACGCGGGGACCGTGGTCGGCAAGCTCGAGGGCGATCCGCACACGACCAAGGGCTACTACGACATCCTGCGCGAGGATTTCGTCCCCACCAATCCGCTGCACGGGGTGTTCTTCGATCAGCACTGGGCCTCGCTTGCGCCGGTGATGCCGGTCGCCTCGGGCGGCATTCACGCGGGGCAGATGCACCAGCTGCTCGATCTGCTGGGCGAGGACGTGGTGTTGCAGTTCGGCGGGGGGACGATCGGTCATCCCGACGGCATCGCGGCGGGGGCGACGGCGAACCGGGTCGCGCTCGAGGCGATGGTCCTGGCGCGCAACGAAGGGCGCGATTATCTCACCGAAGGGCCGCGGATTCTCGAGGAGTACGCGAAGACGTGCGCGCCGTTGGCCCGGGCGCTCGATATCTGGAAGGATATCACGTTCAACTACGAGTCGACGGATACGCCTGATGTGGTCGCCACGCCGTCGTACTGATTCGGTGCGTGAATTCTCAAGTAAGGGAGTATAGGATTATGTTGGTGACGCAGGGGGCGTTTTCGTATTTGCCGGCGCTCACGGACGAGCAGATCGGGAAGCAGGTGCAGTACGCGCTCGATCACGGGTGGCCGATCTCGATCGAATATACGGACGATCCGCATCCGCGGAATTCGTATTGGGAGATGTACGGGCTGCCGATGTTCGACGTGAAAGATGCGGCTGGGATCTTGGGAGAGATCCGGAAGGCTCGGGTCGAGCATCCGGACGAGTACATCAAGGTCAATGCGTACGATGCGCGGTTGGGGCGGCAGACGACGGCGCTGTCGTTCATCGTGAACCGGCCGAAGGTCGAGCCTGGGTTCCGGCTCGAACGGACGACGGGCAAGGACCGGCAGATCGCGTACAAGCTGCATGCGTACTCGGCGGATGAGCCGGAGGGCGAACGTTACAAAGGGTGAGCGAAGCGGAGTTGACGGTACGGGAGCAGGGCCAGCCTGCGGTCGAGCGGCTCGATCTCGGTGAGGCGTACCGGTCGTCGCAAGTCGGCGAGGTGCTCGAGCAGCTCGATCGCGAGCTGGTCGGGCTGTTGCCGGTCAAGACGCGGATTCGGGAGATCGCGCACCTGCTGCTGATCGATAAGCTGCGGCGGCAGGTCGGGCTCGCGGCGGAGCCGCCGCCGCTGCACATGTCGTTCACGGGGCGACCGGGGACGGGGAAGACGACGGTCGCCAACCGGATGGCGGAGATCCTGCACCGGCTGGGCTACATTCGCAAAGGCCACCTGGTCGTCGCGACGCGCGACGATCTGGTGGGGCAGTACATCGGGCACACCGCGCCCAAGACGAAAGACGTGCTCAAGCGCGCGATGGGCGGCGTGCTCTTCATCGACGAGGCGTACTATCTCTACAAGCCGGAGAACGAACGCGATTACGGCGGCGAAGCGATCGAGATTCTGCTGCAAGTCATGGAGAATCAGCGCGACGACCTGGTCGTGATCTTCGCGGGCTACAAGGACCGCATGGACACGTTCTTCGCCAGCAATCCGGGGCTCAGCTCGCGCGTCGCCAACCACATCGACTTCCCCGACTACAGCCCCGAGGAGCTGCAAGCCATCGCTCACTTGATGCTCGAGAAGCTGAACTACGAGTTCACGCCCGCAGCCGAGGCGGCGTTCAAGGAATACATCCTCCTGCGGATGCAGCAGCCGCAATTCGCCAACGCCCGCAGCGTGCGCAACGCGCTCGACCGCGCGCGCCTGCGGCAGGCGACGCGCCTGTTCGAGCGCGGCGGCACGGTCACGGCCGACGACCTGCGGCGCATCGACGAGCCGGACATCCGCAAGAGCCGTATCTTCGCCTTCGCCACGTAGCCGTCAACGTTGCTGGGTCCCGACCTCTTCCTCGCCGCCGCATCCTTCGTCGCGGGTGCGCTCAACGCGGCGGCGGGCGGAGGCAGCTTCATCGCCTTTCCGGCGGTGCTGGCGACGGGCGTTCCGCCGATCTCGGCGAACGCGACGAACAACACGGCGATGTGGCTCGGCTCGCTTGCGTCCGCGCGCGAGTTCCGCTCGCAGCTCGACGTTCCGAAGGCGACGCTCAGGCGCATGCTCGCCGCCAGCGCTCTCGGCAGCGTCGCCGGCGCGCTGCTCCTGCTGCGCACCCCGAACGCGACCTTCGCGGGGCTCATTCCCTTCTTGCTCTTGGGAGCGACGCTGCTCTTCATCTTCGGGCCGCGCATCACGGAGGCGGCCCGGCGCAGCGGCACGCCGCTGGGCGTCGAGTCGCCGCTGGGCATGGCCGCGCAGACGGCGATCGCCGTCTACGGCGGCTTCTTCGGAGCGGCGATCGGCATCTTGATGCTGGCGCTGCTCGAAGTACTCGGCATGCACGACCTGCGGCGCGCCAACGCGTTCAAGGCGCTGCTCGCGACGGTCATCAACGGCGTCGCCGTCGTGCCTTTTCTGATCGCGCGCGTGATCGCACCCGAGCCGGCCCTCGCGATGAGCCTCGGCGCGATCGCCGGCGGGCTCCTCGGGGCGCGCCTGGTCAAGCGCCTGCCGTCACCGGTCGTGCGAGGATTCGTCGTGACGGTCGCCTGCACGATGACCGCCTATTTCTTCTGGAAGACCTACCTCAGCGCCGCGCCTCACGTTTAATCGCGCTTCGCTCTTCGGCCGCCGCTAGTCCGAAAGACCCGGCAACCCAGACATATCAGCGCAGAGCGGGTTCCGGCTGGGCCTTGGGGACGAGCTGCGGAATGCGGTCGCCGCTCAGAAAGTGCCGTAACTGCGCGATCGAAAACTGCACGCCGGTGTAGAACGGGCCGAACGATCCGTATTTCGCGCTCGCCTCGTCGAAGCGCATCTCGTAGACGAGCTTCTTGAAGACGAGCGGGTCGTCGGCGTAGAGGTCGACGCCCCACTCCCAGTCGTCGAAACCGATCGAGCCGGAGATCACCTGCGTGACGAGCCCGTGGAACGAGCGCCCGATCTTGCCGTGGTCGAGCATCAGCGCCGCGCGCTCTTCGAAAGGCAGCGAATACCAGTTCACGCTTTCGCCGCGCTTCTTGTCCATCGGGTAGAAGCAAACGTAGCGGCGCGGCGGAATCTTCGCCCAAAGGCGCGCCGCGTTGCGCGGCTGATTCGCCTGCTCGGCGAGCAGCGCGTCGAAGGCTTCGTTCCAATCCTGCGAGTGCGGCTTGAGCCCGCGGTCGCGCAGCTCCGCGTGGATCTTGCCCGAGGCCTCGTAGAGGCCGAGTTCCAGGACCGAGACGTAGGACGCGGCCGGCTCGAGATACTCGATGAGCCGCAGCTTGTCGAAGGCCGTCTGCGCCGCGCCCAGCTCGTCGAAGCTCTTGGCGTAGTGCGTGAGCATGAGATCGCACTTGTGCCCGAGCATCTGCGCGAGCCCGGCGTCGCCCTCGGGCGAGGCGGCGAGCGGCTCGAGATAGGCCGTCGCCTCCCGCGCCAGCTCCTCGCGCTGCGCCGCCGGCAGCGCGTCGTAGGCCGCGCGGCGGAAGCGGAACATGCGATGCAGGATCGACCAGCTGTCGAGGGTCTCGGGGACGTCGGGATGTCGCATGCCGGGCTTTTCGGTACGCCTAGCGTCGTACCCCGGTCTTGCCTCGACGTTCCTCGGACTCGACCTCGACGAGCAGGGCGGCCGGACGCTCGCGGTATTTGGCCCAGAGCTGGGGCATGTGCGCGATATCCGAGAGCACGCGCGCCAGCACGGCGTTGACCGGCGTCGGCACGCCGAGCACGTGCCCCGCTTCGGCGACCGCACCGTTGAGGACTCCGACCTCGGTCTGCCCCTTCGCGGCGCGCAGATCGAGCAGCAGCGAGGGCGGCTTGCTGCCGCGCGCGGCGGCGATCCGGTTCGCCAGGATCAGCCGAGCGACCGGCGAGGGCAGGGAGGCGATACCCTGCAGCGCGCGCACCGGATAGCGCGGCAGGTCGACGAAGGCCAGCCCGCGCTTCCTCATCACCGCGCGCGTCTCGCGCAGCGCCCGCAGCTCGAGCTCGAACATCCCGTCGAACTCGACCAGGCGTTCGGGCAGCACGTTGAGGATCGCGCACGAGGCGTTGGCGACGATGTTCAGCGTCAGCTTCGACCACTTGAGGGCGCGGTAGTCGCTGAAGACCTTCACCTGGATCTTGGCCTGTTCGAAGGCGGCGATCAGCCAGTTGTGGGCGACCGCTCCGACCGGCGCGAGCCCGATGCCGCCCTCGTTCGCGGCGGCGACCGCACCGTTGCGCGTGCGCTCGACCGGGACGGTCAGCGCGCCCGAGACGATCGCGTCGGGCCCGAACGCCGCGGCCAGCAGCTCCTCGTTCCCGACGCCGTTCTGCGGGCAGAGGATCGTCGCCGCCGGACGCTCGCCGAGCGCGCGCCGCAGCGTCGCGATCGCGCCTTGCGTATCGTACGACTTGACGGCGACGATCGCGAGGTCGGCGGCGACCGGCGCGACGTCATCGAGCTCCCGCGGCGCGAAGACGATCTCGGTCGTTGCGCCGCGCAGCAAGTCGCCGAGATACCGGCCGACGGCCCCCTCACCGACGATGTAGACGATCACTGCCCCGTGCTCCCGAAGCCGCCGGCCGCCCGCGCCGTCTCCGGCAACTCGTCGCGTTCTTCGAAGGCGGCTCGCTCGACGCGCGCCACGACGATCTGCGCGATCCGGTCGCCCCGTCTGATCGTGAATGGTTCGCTGCCGAAGTTGATCATCACCACGCCGACGGGCCCGCGATAGTCCGCATCGATCGTCCCCGGGGAATTGAGGAGCGTCACCCCCGAGCGCAGCGCCAGCCCGCTGCGCGGGCGGACCTGAACCTCGAAGCCGGGCGGAATCTCGAGTGAGAAACCGGCGGGGACGAGCGCCCGCGCCCCCGGCGCGAGGGTCAGCTCGGCGCCGACCGCGGCGTGGACGTCGGCGCCGGCGGAACCGGGCGTCATATAGACCGGCAGCGGCAGCCCCTCGCCTTCCGGCAAGCGCTTCAATCCGATGCGGACCGAAGCGCCGGATTCACTGCGCAAGCTCGGCCAACTCGGCTTGGAACTTGCCGATGTCGTCGAACGAGCGGTAGACGCTGGCGAAGCGGATGTACGCCACCTTGTCGAGCGCCTTGAGGGCTTCCATCAGCTTCTCGCCGACCATCGCCGTGGGGACCTCGCTCTCGCCCCGGGAGAAGAGCTCGCGCTCGAGCCCGGCGACGATCTCTTCGAGCTGCTTCTCGGAGACGGGGCGCTTCTCGCAGGCGCGCTGCAGGCCGACCAGGACCTTCTCGCGGTTGTATTGCTCCCGCCGGCCGTCCTTCTTCACGACGAAAAGCCGCGGCGCTTCCATCCGCTCGTAGGTCGTAAAGCGATGCTTGCAAGCAAGGCACTCGCGCCGCCGGCGCACCACGCTCTCGTCATCGCGCGAGTCGACGACCCGGGTCTCGCTCTTGCGGCAACTCGGACAGATCAGTTGGGACTCGAGCCTCCACCAATAGGCCCCACTAGATATGGGGCCCCTTGGAGTATAAGCCACAAGCGCTCGGCCCGCAAACGTTCGGGGCGCGCGGGCTCAAACAGAAGCGCCGCCCCTTCAGGCGGCGCCGATCTTGAACATCTTCGTTCCGCACTCCGGACACTTGCCCTCGGTCGCGGGTCGTCCGTTCTTCATCGTGATCCGGACCGGGTCTTTCATCTCACGCTTGCTCTTGCACTTGACGCAGTAGGCTTGGGGAGCTGCCATGATTCTAACGTCGTCCTCCGGCGAAGCGCCTGTTCCCCGACGGGGGGCGCCCGCACAACCCGCCGACCATTCTGAAGGCGTGGTCCGTTTCCTCGCGAGGAAAGCGCCTTGCCGCGAGTCCCTCACGTCGCGATCGGGGAGCGATGGAACTCGAACGGCCGCGCTTCGTCGACAGGGAGGACCTCTTTACGGCCCGTCCGCACCGCGCCGAAGGCGTTCGCTTCCGCGGCCTGTGGGTCTCCGGCAGCCTTGCCGGCTTGGAACGGCCCACCGTCGCGGTCGTCGGTACCCGAGCGCCCTCCGAAGGCGGGCGCAGCCGGAGCCATGCACTGGCCGCGCGCCTGGCGGCGGCCGGCGTCTGCGTGATCTCCGGCTTGGCGCTTGGCATCGACGGGGCGGCCCATGCCGGGGCACTCGCCGGGGGCGGGCCGACGCTGGGGATCCTCGGCGGCGGACACGGCCACTTCTTTCCGCGCCGCAACCGCGCGCTCGCCGTGGCGATGCTGGCGCTCGGCGGCGCGGTGCTCTCGCCCTTCCCGCCCGACGAGCCCGCGCGTCCGCCTCAGTTCCTGCAGCGCAACGGCGTCGTCGCGGCCTTGGCCGACGCCCTGGTCGTGGTCGAAGCGGCCGAACGCAGCGGCGCGCTCAACACCGCAAGCTGGGCGGCCAGCGCCGGCATCGACGTGCTCGCTTTTCCGGGGGACGTCGACCGGCCCAAGGCGGCCGGCTGCAACGCGCTGATCCGCGACGGCGCGACGCTCGTCCGCGGCGCGGAAGACGTGCTCGCGGCACTCGGACTGGCGAGCGGCGAACGGCCCGCGCCGCAGCGCGCACCGCGCTCGTGCGACCCGATCCCAGCAGTAGACACCCGTCCGCAGCGAAGCGAGGACGGCATACTGGAAGCGCAGATCGTGGCGGCGCTCGAGTCGCAGCCGTGCTCGCTCGACGAGCTCGTCGAGATCACCGGCGCGCCGGCCGGCGCGCTGCTGGCCGCGCTGGTGAAGCTCGAGCTGGCTGGCGAGCTCGAGCGCGGCGACGCACTGACCTACAGTATGCGACGCAGCGGCTAGCGCTCTCGTTCTCCCTGAAAGAGCGTTCGAGGAGAGCGATGGGGGGCGGGGAGGTTGCGTGAAGATCCGGCTCATCTCGGTGGGGAAGGTGCGCGAGCCGTACGTCGCGGCCGCGTGCGACGATTTCGCCGCGCGTCTGCGGCGCCACGAATCCTTCGAGCAGCTCGAGGTCGCGGCGTCGCACGGCTCCGATCCGGCGCGCGCGATGCGCGAGGAAGGGGAACGCGTGCTGCGCGCGCTCGCACCCGGCGATCTCGTCTGGCTGCTGGAGCGCAGCGGCACGCAGCTCACCAGTCTCGAGCTCGCGGAGCGCTTGCAGGCCCTCGCCGCATCGGGGCTCTCACGCTTGGTCTTGATCGTAGCCGGAACCTACGGCGCGAGCGACGAGCTGCTCGCGCGCGCGGCGTTTCGCTGGTCGCTCTCGCGCCTGACCTTCTTGCACGAGTGGACGCGCGCGCTCGTGCTGGAACAACTCTATCGCGCAGCGAAGATCGCACGCAATGAACCCTACCACCACTGAGGGCGGAGTCGCGCCCGGCGACGGTCTCGCGCGCGTCGCCGCAGCATTGCAGCGCGCCACGCTCGCCGTCGTCGGCACCGAAGAGGCGCCGGCCGTCGTCTTCGAGGCGCCCCGCAATCCTGATTTCGGCGACTTCGCCTCCAACATCGCGCTCCAACTCGCCAAGCGCGCGCGGCGCCCGCCGCAGCAGCTGGCGGAGCAGTTGGTGCAAACGATGTTTGCCGAGGATCCTTCGCTTCTGGAGATCCTTGCCGAGGCCAAGCCGCAGGGCGGCTTCATCAACGTGCGGATGTCGCCGCATCATTGGCAGCGCGCCGTCGCGTCGATCCTGCGCGAAGGGAGCGGCTACGGCCGCGGCGCGCCGGCCGGAGAGCGTCTCTCGCTCGAATTCGGCAGCGCGAACCCGACGGGACCGCTGGTCGCGGTGCAGGGCCGCACGCTTTCCTTGGGCGACTCGATCGCCAACGCGATGCGCTTCTGCGGCATCGACGTGACGACCGAGTGGATCGTCAACGACGCCGGCTCGCAGCTCGACACGCTGGCGCGCTCGCTCTACGCGCGCTACCGCCAGCTCTTCGATCCGTCCCATCCGTTCCCCGAGGACGGCTACCCTGGGGACTATCTGATCGCGATCGCGCACCGGATCCGCGAAGAGGACGGCGAGCGTTGGGTCGAGGCCGGGGAGGCCCAATGGGTGCCGTACTTCGGCAAATTCGGCCGCGACGCGATCGTGACCGAGCAGCAGGCGACCTGCAAGCGCTTCGGCGCATCCTTCGACCGCTGGCAGAGCGAGAAAGCGTTGCACGAGAGCGGCGCGATCCAAGACGCGATCGCGGATCTGCGCGAGCGCGGCTTGGCGTTCGAGCAGGACGGTGCGGTTTGGATGCGCGCCAGCCAATTCGGCGACGACAAGGATCGCGTGCTGGTGCGCGGCGACGGACGGCCGACCTACTACGGCGCCGACGTCGCCTATCACTACGACAAGCTGGCCCGCGTCGACAAAGCGCTGCTGATTCTGGGCCCCGACCACCACGGCTACATCGCGCGGCTGGCCCTGCTGCCGGCCGCCTTCGGCAAGCCCGGCGCGATAGAAGTGCTGATCGCGCAGCAGATGACGCTCGTGCGCGACGGGCAAGTCGTCTCGCTTTCCAAGCGCGAGGGGAACCTGCTGACGCTCGACGAGATCCTCGACGAAGTCGGGGCCGACGCCGCACGCTTCTTTTTCGTGATGCTCAACGCCGACACGCCGATGACCTTCGACCTCACGCTCGCCAAGGAGCAGAGCAACGAGAATCCGGTCTACTACGTGCAGTACGGTCACGCGCGCATCGCTTCGCTCGAACGCAACGCGCCTGCCGCGCTGCTCGAACGGGCCCTGCGCGGCGAATCCCTCGAGCGCTTGACCGATCCCACCGAGATCGCGCTGGCGCGGCGGCTCGCCGAGTTTCCCGCCGCCGTCCGCTCCGTGGTCGACGGGCTGGCGCCGAGCCGGCTGGCGCGCTACGCGCAGAACGTCGCGGCGGACTTCACCCAGTTCTACGTCGCGTGCAAGGTCTTGGGGGACGATCCCGACCTCAGCGTGGCGCGCCTGGGGCTGGCGCACGCCGCTAAGACGATCCTCGCCGGCGCGCTCGGAGTGCTCGGCGTCAGCGCGCCCGAGTCGATGTAGCGATCCCGCCGAATTCGGGCGGCCCCGAGGGCCCGGGCGACGGCTCGACGACGCTCGCTTCGAGCAGTTTGCGCTCGGTCGAGTTCGTGCGCAAGAAACGCCACGCGACTTTGGCCAGCGCCGCCGCGGGGATGCCCAGCAGCAGCCCGGGCAGCCCGAACAGCTCGCCGCCCGCGAACACGGCGAACATCACGACGATCGGCGAGACGCCGACGCTCTCCGACATGATCTTGGGCACGAGCAGATTGTCCGAGACGCGGGCCACGGCGAAGATGATCGCCTCGACCCACAGGACCGTCTGCAAACCTTGCGGCGCGGCCAGCAGCAGTCCGATCAGATGGGCCGCGATCATCCCCGCGAAGGGCACGGCGTAGGCGATGCCGCTGACGATGCCGAGCAAGAGCGCGTACTTGAAGCCGGCGAAGGCCGTGAACGAGAAGATCAAGGCACCGGTGATCGCGCAGAGCGCGAGCTGGCCGGAGACGTAGCTGCCGAAGACATGCGCGATCTCCGCACCCAGCGCCCGCGCCGTCGCCTGCCGGCTCCCCGGCAACAGGGAGTACAACGAGTCGGCGACGGAGCTGCCGCGCATCAGGAAGAACCCCGAAAGGACGATCGCGGAAAGCCCGATGATCGCCGAGGTGACGGTCCCGATCAGGATGTCGGGAAGCGAGGCCAGCATCAGGTTGAAACCGAGCGAGAGCTTGGCGGCGACCAGGTCCTTGAGATCGAGGTAGCCCGCCGGCAGGTAATTCTTGCCGAAGTGCCCGCGCAGCGCGGTCTCGAGCTGATCGAGCCAATTCTGCGCCGTCTGGATGTACGACGGCGCGCTGATGCCGATGATCTGCAGCTGTCCCAGCGTCGCCGGCACGACCAGCACCGAGAGCACGACGACGATCGCGAGCAGGCTCGCGTAGACGATGGCGATCGCCGCGGCGCGCGGCATCCGGCGCTCGAGCTTGGCGACCAGCGGCGCGACGCCGAACGCGATGAAGGCGGCGATCACGAAGACCGAGAGCGTACGCGGGATGCGCGAAGCGAACCACAGCAGCGCGACGCCGAAGGCGACCGCCCCGACCCACAGGAGCACCAGCCGCCGGAATCGCGCCGACGTCAGAGCGGCTTGCATAGGAGCCTGCGCTCCGTCGTGAAGCCGGCCTGCGCGTAGAGCTCGCGCGCCGCTTCGTTCTCCTCGGTCACCATCAGTGCCAAATAGGCGAGTCCGCTCCGTCGCGCCACGTCCTCGGCGGCGGAGAGCAGGCGGGCGCCGATGCCGTGCCGCCGCGCGGCGGGCTCGACGGCCATGAAGGCGATGAATCCTTGCGCGCTTCCCGTCACCTCGTCGGGAAGACGGTCGAGCAGCAGGACGAAGCCCAGCGGCCCTCCGAGCGCGTCTTCGGCGATCAGCAGCGCGTGCGACTGTTCGAGCGCGAAATCGACGAGCCGGTCGTAGCTCGCTTCGACCATGGACGAGGGGACCGGGCGCAGCGGCGAGACGCTGTCGCCGATCGTGCGCTTGCCGAGATCGAGCACGAAGGCGCGATCCTGCGGCCCGCCGCGGCGCAGGCTTATCGTGCTCAGCGGGATGCTCCGAGCGCAGCTTCGCCGCGCCAGATCGGCAGCAGCGCGGCGAGTGCCGCGACGAAGGCCGCATTCTCCGCAGGCGTGCCGATCGAGACCCGCAGGTGGCGCGGCAAGCCCAAGCCGACGCCCGAACGAACGATGACGCCGCGCTCGAGCAAGGCTTCGTACGCGCTTTCGGCCTCGAGCGGCACTTCGAGCGCGATGAAGTTCGCCGCGCTGGGATACGAGCGCAAGCCCAGCCGCTCGAACTCGGCGTAGAGGTAGGCCTTGCCGCGCTCGTTGTTCTCGATGCTGCGCAGGATGAAGCCCGTATCGTCCAGCGCCGCCAGCACGGCCGCGGCGGCCGGCCGGGCCACGTTGAAGGGCACGCGGACGCGGTTCATCCAGGCAACGACCTCCGCTGACGAGTAACCGTACCCGAAGCGCACGGCGGCGAGCCCGTAGATCTTCGAAGCCGTCCGCAGGACGAGCGTCGCGGGACGGCGGCGCAGCAGTTCGACCGCATCGAGGCCGTCCGCGTCCATGAACTCGCGATAGGCCTGGTCGACGACCAGGAGCACGTCCGCCGGCAGCGCGTCCGCGAAGGAGAGCAGAGCCTCACGCTCCACGCGCGTCCCGGTCGGATTGTTCGGATCGCACACGAAGACGAGTTTGGTCGCGGGCGTGACCGCCGCGAGCATGGCCTCGAGATCGTGCACGCCCTCGCGCAGCGGAATCTCGAGCGCGCGCGCCCCGGCGATATCGGCGTCCTTGCGAAAGAGCGCGAAGGTCGGGCGCGCCATCACCACGTCGTCGCCGGGATCGACGAACGCGCTGTACGCGATCCGCACGAGCTCGTTGCTGCCGTGGCCGATCGCGACGTTCTCGGGAGCCAAGCCGTACGGCGCGGCGAGCCGCGCGCGCAGCGCGCGATGGTCGTCCTCGACGTAGTCGCTCAGCGCGTCGAGGGCGCGCAGCGCCTCGAGCGCCCGGGGCGACGTGCCCAGGGGATTCTCGTTTTGCGAGAGCTTGACGGGACGCGCGATCCCGAAGCGCTCGCGAACCGCTCCGACGGACGTCCCGGGCCGGTACGGCGCGAACTCGCGCAGCGTCCGGCGCTGGAGGCGGTCGAAGTGCGGCTGCATGCCGCGCAGGCTTCGACGCCGCGCGACACGGGCCATGTTTTACAGGCGGCGCGAGCCCGGCTCGGTAATCGGCAGGCCCGCAGCGCATTGCGGGCACTCGGCCGGTTCGAACGAGGTTACCGGGAGATCGAGCAAAGCGAGCGACGGTATCCCGAAGTCGGTCGGCTCGCGGCGCACGATGATCCCGACCGCGACCGCGCGCGCACCGGCGCGCCGCACGACGTCGAGGACTTCGCGCACCGAGCCGCCGGTCGTCACGACGTCCTCGACGACCAAGACGCGGTCGCCCGGGCCGAGGCTGAACCCCCGGCGGAGCTTCGCCTCGCCGCCTTCCTTCTCGACGAAGATCGCCTTCGTCCCGAGTTGACGCGCGACTTCGTAACCCAGCACGATCCCGCCGACCGCCGCGCTGACGACGACGCTGGGAGCGTACGGGCGCGCCCGCTCCGCCAAGGTCTTGGCGATCGGCTCGACGATCGTCGGATCTTCGAGAATGCGGAACTTCTGAACGAACCGGTCGCTGTGGCGCCCCGACGAGAGCCGGAAGTGGCCCTCGAGCAGCGCGCCGCGCGCGGCCAGCTCGCCCCGCAGCGACTCAGCGAGCATCGGCCGACGCCATCTGCGCCAGGATCTCGCTCGCCGCGGCGAGCGGATCGGCGGCCTCCGTCACCGGCCGTCCGACGACCAGATAGTCGGCTCCCGCTTCGACCGCGGCCCGCGGCGTCGCGACCCGCTTCTGATCGCCGTGGCCCGCGCCCGCCGGCCGGATGCCGGGGCAGAGCGCGGCGAAACCGGCGCCGAACGAGCGCTTGAGGTCGCGCACTTCGTGCGGGCTGCACACCACCCCGGCGCAGCGCGCGTCGCGCGCCAGCCTCGCCAGCCGCAGCACGTTCTCTCCGAGATCGCCCTGCAAGCCGAGTTCGGAGAGCTCCCCGGGCGCGATGCTCGTCAGGAGCGTGACCGCGAAGACCTGCGGCGGCTCGAGCCCGAGCTCGCGCGCGCGCTCGGCGCTTTCGTCCACCGCGGCGCGCATCATCTCGCGACCGCCCAGGGCGTGCACGGTCACGATTCGCACGCCGGGGCGGACAAGCGCGCGCGCAGCCGCTCCGACCGTGCGCGGGATGTCGTGCAGCTTCGCGTCGATGAACGAAGCCGCGCCGGCGGCGGCGAGCTTGGCCAAGATCGCTTCACCGTAATTGAGCAGCGGTTCCAGGCCGACTTTGAAAATCACGCCGAGCCCCGCCAGGCGCTCGACGAGCGAGGCCGCGACCGTGAATTCGTCGACGTCGAGGGCCACGATCAGCTTGGCCTGCGCGGCGACGTTCATCGCGCTCCCAAATAGCCGGGATTCGCCGCGCCGACGATCTCCCGCAAGGTCGCCGCGCCGCGCGCTGCGAGATAGTCGCGGATGCCGGCGGCGACGTTGAGCGGCGCGCGCGGGTCGGTGAAGTTCGCGGTCCCGATCGAGACCGCGCTCGCGCCGGCCAAGATGAATTCGAGCGCATCGCGCGCCGTCTCGATCCCGCCGCCGCCGACGATCGGGACGCGCACGCTGCGCGCCACCTCCCAGACGGCGAGGACGGCGATCGGCCGGATCGCGGGACCCGAGAGGCCGCCGCTGACGTTCCCCAAGCGCGGCACCTGGCGGTCGACGTCGATCGCCATGCCGCGCACGGTATTGACGACGGCCAGCGCGTCGGCGCCGGCGGCTTCGACCGCGCGCGCGATCGGCGCGATGTCGGTGACGTTGGGCGAAAGCTTGACGATCAGCGGCTTGCGGGTCGCTTCCCGGGCCGCGCGAGTCGCGCGCGCGGCCAAGCCGGGGTCGCAGGCGAAGGTCTCGCCCTCGGAGCCGACGTTGGGACACGAGATGTTCAGCTCGATCGCGTCGATCTCGCCGCGCGCGGCGAGCCGCCGCGTCACCTCGGCGTAATCGTCGACCGAGAAGCCCGCGACGCTCCCCACCACCGCGCAGGGACGGTCCGCGAAACCCGGCACGTCGTTGGCCAGGTAAGCGTCGATCCCCGGGTTCTGCAGTCCGATCGCGTTGAGCAAGCCGCTCGGCGTCGTGACCAGCCGCGGCGCAGGATTGCCCAGGCGCGGCAGGCGCGTCACGCTCTTGAGCACGACCCCGCCGATCTCGGAGAGCTCGACGAAGGCGGCGTACTCGCTCCCCGAACCGTAGCAGCCGCTCCCCATCAGCGTCGGAAGGCGCAGGCGCAGAGCGCCGAGCGCGACCGACAGATCGGGACGCGCCGCCGTCGCCGCGTCGCTCACCAGCGCAGCTCGTCGGCCCAGAAGACGGGGCCCTCTTTGCAGATCCGCGCGTGGACGTAGTCGCGCGTCTCGCCCGGCGCCGGCGGCGGAAACGGCGGAGCCTGCGCGCTGGCGCGCTCGAGCGGCACGACGCAGCCCCAGCACGCGCCGACCCCGCAGGCGAAAGTCTCTTCGAGCGAGAGCTGGGCGCGCACGCCCAGGCGCTGCGCGGCGCGCGCGACCGCGCGCAGCATCGGCGAAGGGCCGCAGGCCGCGAGCGCGGTCGGCACTCGCCCGCTCGCGGCGAACAGGTCGGTCACGAACCCGTGGTAGCCGCGCGAGCCGTCGTCGGTCGACAGCTCGACCGCGACGCCCAACGCGGCGAAGCTCTCCGCGTCGACCAGCGCCGAGCCCGTGCGCGCGCCGTAATACAGGCGCACGCCGGCACCGCGCTCGAGCAGACCGCGGGCGGCCAGCAGGAGCGGCGCCAGGCCGACGCCGCCCGCGAGCAGCGCGACCTCGGCGCTGCCGGTAGGCCCGCGTTGAGCGAGCGCATCGAGATCGAAACCGTTGCCGAGCGGTCCCAGCATGTCCAGCCTCGCGCCGGGAGCCAAACCTGCCAGCTCGCGCGTCCGCGGGCCGACCGCCGCGATCATCAGCGAGACGCGCTCGCCGCCGGCTTCGTACACGCCGAGCGCCGCGCCGGTCCGCTCGCCGCCGGGCGGAACGACCATGACGAACTGCCCCGGGCGCGTCGCGTGCGCCAGCGCGGGCGCCTGGCAGCCGAGGATGACGATGCCGGAAACGGGCTCGCGTCGATCGCTGACGACGGTCTGGTGGACCGACGGCGCGGCTTCCAGGGCTGGCATCACTCCCTTGCTTCAATCGGCCTGGCCGAAATCCTTATACCGCGCGGGTCGCGAGGTTTTCCAAAAATTAATCGAGGCTTAGCTAAAAAACTGAACCTTTGGGGGCGATCGCCGTTATTACAGTCAACAGAGAAGAAACCGGGAAGGAGGAACCGACGATGGCAGGTCTCATGGTCTTCGATTCGCTAGCCGACGCTCTCAGAGCGGGCTTCCAGATCTACGACCGCACGAAAGACGGGTACCTCGTCCGGACGCGCACCGCCCAAGGCTGGGCTCTCGCGGTCGTGAGTTGCCGGAACCATCCCTAGCACCCAAGCCGGAACCATCTTTCCTGCTTGCACGAAATCGGAACGAGACGGGGCGCCCAGGCGGCCCGTCTTTTTTTTGCGGGCTACGGCCGCCGCTCCGGCGGCGGCGCCGGCGGCCGCAGTTCCTGGGCCGGACCGGGGCGATAGGCGTACGGTCCGTCGAAAGACTGGCCCGGCCCAGACTGCGCGGCCCCCGGCGGGCTCTGCGGCTGATAGCCCTCCCAGCGAGGAGAGGAACCGAACGACGCGCCCGAGAGAAGCGCGCTGACGATCTGGGCCAGGCCGACGAAGAGCGGCACGAGCCCGCCCAGGAGCCAGGGGCCCGGATGCAAGCTCATCCCGAAAGGTCCGCCGTCGTGGTATCCGATGAACGAAAGCCCGATCGTCAACGCGAGGCCGATGAAGGCGACCTTGATCCCCTTGTGCAGGGTGACTTGGGCTGCCTGCTGAGGGGCGCCGGCGTAAGCGCCGGGGCCCGACGGCGACTGGGCGCGCACCGCGCGCCAGTCGGCTTTCCCTAAGGGCGGCGCCATCCCGTGGCGGATCATCTCCATGCGCTCGCGGTGCGCCATCCAGCGCCAGACGACGAAGGCAGCACAGGGGAAGCCGAAGATGATCAGGATCGCGAGGATGCTGGCCGCATCGTCCGAGCTGCCGTCCATCAACGGTCTCGACTGCGGAAAAGGCCTGCGTGCATTGCTGACTCCTGCTCGCCGGCGCTCGCGTCCGGGCGTGCACTCCAGATACGCTCCAGGCGCAAATCTGTTTCGCGCGGCGCACCCAGGCTTCGTTCCGAAACTTCGCCCCGCGCCGGAGCGTACGTGCAGAAGTGGCACGTGCGCTCGTCGAGTCGCCGCCGTTGAACGCCGAACGCGAAGCCGAAGCCGATGACGGCAGCTTGGCCGCTTCGGCCCTGCGCGGGAAGGCCGAAGCCTTCGGCACCCTCGTCGAGCGCTACGAGCGCGCCGTCTACCACTTGTGCCTACGTACGCTGCGGGATCCGGAGGAGGCCAAAGATGCGGCCCAGGAGGCGTTTTACAAAGCCTTTCGCAGCCTGCGCACGTTCAAGACGGGCGCCAAGTTTTCCACTTGGATCCTTTCGATCGCGTACCATGCGTGCTGCGACCGGCTCGAGCGCCGCAAGCGCTTCAGCGGCGCCGAGCTCCCCGAGCGGGCCGACCCGGCCCCGGGCCCGGCCCTGCTGGCCGAGCGGCGCGACGAGGCGCGCGAACTGCGCGCGGCGATCGACGCGCTGCCGGAGAAGTACCGGACGGTCATCACGCTGTATCATCTTCAGGGAAAGCAATACGAGGAGATCGCCCGCGTGCTCGACGTGCCCCTGGGAACCGTCAAGACCCACCTCTTCCGCGCCAAGGAGCTGCTGCGCAAGCGGCTGGCTGAGCCGCGCGGCGGGACGGCGTCAGCGGAGATGAGCGAGTGAGCGACGACTTCGACGAGCTCGACCGCGCGCTCTTCGCGCTGCCCCTCGAGGAGCCGCCGGCGGATCTGCGCCGCAGCATCCTGGCCGCGACCGTCGACGCCCCGCCGGATGCGCCGTTCCTGCGCGGCTGGGAAGCCGCGCTCGTCGGCACGCTGCTCGCGCTGGCAGCCTGGCTCGTGCTCGCGGTCGCGAACGATGCGCGCCTGAGCGCGCAGCTCGTCGCCGGCGCGTGGGAGCTGGTAGCGGCGTTCTTACAGCCCGCCACGCTGGCTTGGCTCGCCGCCGGGCTCGCGACCGCGCTGTGCCTCTCCCTGGTCAATCTGACGCCGCCCTCCGCGCTCCGTTCCGGCCGCCGGTGAGCGAAGCCACGGAGGAGCGCTACCGGGTCCTCGTCGTCGAGGACGACGCGCAGATCGCGCGCGTCCTGCGCCTCGAACTCGAGCGCGAAGGCTATCGGGTCGAGACGGCGAGCGACGGACTCTCCGGTCTGGAGAAGGCGCTCAAGGAGCCCGACCTGATCATCCTGGACCTGATGCTCCCCAGGATGGACGGGCTCGAAGTCTGCTCGCGCGTCCGCGCCAAGAGCCGGGTCCCGATCATCATGCTGACCGCGAAGGATCGCGTCCCCGATCGCGTCAGCGGGCTCGACGGCGGCGCCGACGACTACCTCACCAAGCCGTTCTCGATCGAGGAGCTGCTGGCGCGGGTGCGGGCGCGCCTGCGCGAACGCCACCCCCATTCCAACCTCCTCAACGCCCGGGACCTGGTGATGGATCGCGAACGGCACGAAGTTCGCCGCGGCGGCAAGCCGATCGCGCTCACGGCCAAGGAATACGCGCTGCTGGAGTACCTGCTGCTGCACCGCAACACCGTGCACACGCGCGACCAGCTCTTCAACGGCGTGTGGGGGAGCGATTTCCTGGGAGACTCGAACCTGATCGACGTCTACATCCGCTACTTGCGCGGCAAGATCGACGACGGCTTCGACGACAAGCTCATACACACGGTCCGCGGTGTGGGCTACGCCCTCAAAGACTGAGGCCCGGCCGGCGCGTTTCCGTTCGCTCCGCTGGCGCATCGCGAGCTTCTACGCCTTGCTCCTGCTGGGCATCATCGCGATCGTCGCGATCGTGCTCAATTTCCAGTTGCGCGAGATCCTGCTCGACAGCGCGAGAGCGAAGGTCGATGCGATCGGCAGCGACATCTCGCGCCAAGTGCGCGACGCAAGCGCGCAGACGGCGATCGGGGAAGCGCTGCCGCCCGAACAAGAACTGACGCTGCCGGGGAGCCTCGACCATTGGGCCTCGCCCACGACCTACGTCGAGATCGACAACGCCCAAGGCTACCAGGAGGGCAAGAGCACGAACATGGGCGGCGCGCGCTTCGAGCCGAGCCCGCAGCCCCATTCCCAGGGCGTTCTCTACCGGGTCGAACGGACGCCGTTCGGCGAAGTCTTCGTGCGCGACGAGCTGATCCGCACGCCGGATTCGGCGCTGGTCGTCAAAGTCGGCGAGGCTTTAGGCGTCTACGACGCGGCGCTGGCCCGCATGCGCGTCCTGCTCGCCGCCGTCGCGGTGCTCGTCGCGCTCGCGGGCGGCGCCGCCTCGTATGCGATCGCCTCGCGCGCGATCGATCCGATCGACCGGCTCATCGCCGCGATGCGCGAAATCACGTCCGAGCGCCTCAACCGGCGGCTCGCCCTCAAGAACCGCGGCGACGAGATCGGGACCCTCGCCGCGACCTTCGACGCCATGCTCGACCGGCTCGAGGAAGGCTTCGCGCGCGAGCGCCAGTTCATCTCCGACGCGTCGCACGAGCTGAAGACGCCGCTGACGATCATCAACGCCAACGCCCAGATGCTCGAGCGCTGGGCCGACAAGGACCCTGTGGTCCGAGCCGAGAGCTTGCACGCGATCGGCGAGGAGAGCGCCGCGCTGGCCGGCATGATCAACGGCATGCTGCTGCTCGCGAAGGCGGAGTCGGGCGACGGCATCCCGCGCGAGCGCGTCGCGCTCGACGCCATCGTCGCCGAGGCGGTGCGCCTGAGCGCGCCTCGCGCTGAGGCCAAGGCGCTCGAGCTGAGGTTCACTTCGAGCGCGCCGGCCGGCGCGCCGTTCGTGTTCGGCGACGCGAATCTGCTGCGGCAGCTCTTCACCAACCTGATCGACAACGCCGTCAAGTTCACGGAGAAGGGCCGCGTCGACGTCGGGCTGCGGGCCGAAAGCGGACGCGCGATCGTCGACGTCGCCGACACGGGGATCGGCATCGAGTCCGGCGCGCTCGAGCGCGTCTTCGACCGCTTCTACCGTACCGACGCCTCGCGCGACCGGGCCGTCCCCGGTACCGGCCTCGGCTTGGCGATCGTGCGCAGCATCGCGCGCGTTCACGACGGACGCGTCGAGGCGCTGCGCAATCCGGCCGGCGGGACGACCTTCCGGGTGACCCTCCCGACCCTCACCTCGCCTTCATGACTGGCCGCGGCCGAGGCGCTATGCTGGTCGCGTGCGAATGACTTGCGCCGGGGCCGCTGCGCGCTCGACGCTCTTCGCCCTGGCGGCCTTCTTATCGACGACCCTCGCCGCGCGCGCAGAACCGACGACGTTCCCAGATGCGCGAGCGCCGATCGTCCGCGTCAACGTGGTCGAGGGCGACGTGAGCATCCGGACTTGGGACCGGCCGGACGTCCAGGTCGATGGCGATCCGGCTTTGGTCATCCGGCGGCGGACCGTGCGCGTTCCCGCCTCCCTGCCGCCGACCCTGATCCCGCCCGCGCACCTCGAGACGGCAGCGGGGACCTCCGAGCTCGGGGCCGAGAGTTTCGTCGTCTCCTCGGTGCAGCCGGGTTCGCACGACGTCGTCAGCGTCAAGGGCGACCGCTCGACGCCGCCCGGTCCGCTCACCGTCATGGTCCCGAGCGGCGCGGCGCTGATCTTCGTGCACGTCGTCAGCGGCAATCTCGACGTCCGCAACTACCGCGGGACCATCATCGGGTTCGTGCGCGCCGGGCGGATCTCGCTCGACAACGTCGGCGGCGACGCGTTCGTGCAGGACCTGCTCGGGCCCGTCGTCGTCACCGACTCGAACTTCGCGCGCCTGCGAGCGCGCACCGCCACGGGGAACCTCACCTTCGAGCGCTGCAACGTGCGCCAGATCGAGGCCACCAGCGTGAGCGGCTCGATCGTCTACGACGGGGGAACCTTCGAGCCGGGCTTGGCCCGCTTTAACTCGACGCGGGGCGACGTGGCGGTCGGCGCGAACGGCCCCGTGCAACTGGACGGGCGCGTCGCAGCCGGGGGGCGGGTCTACACCTCATTCGAGCGGGGGGCGCAGGTCGCCGGCCGCGACGGCCAAGCCGATGCTGCGATCGGTTCGGGAGGGCCGATCGTGACGGCAACGAGCGGCCGCGGAAACGTCTATCTCTACCAAGGTTCGCTGCGGGCGCGCGGCGGCGCCGGCGAAGCGTGGAGCGTGCCGCTTCAAACCCTCTCGCGCCCGGAGGCTTCCTATCGCTTCGAACCGGCGCCGCAATTCGAGCGCTTCAGCCGGCCGATGCCGCACCCGCCAAACCTCCCTCGCCCGTGGCAAGAGCGAGCACCTCGCTTCGCCAACCCGGGATTCGTGGAAAGGCGCGGCAGAAGATGAGCGAACGGGTCGGCATCATCGGACTCGGCACGATGGGGCGCGTGCTGGCGCGCGGCATCGCGGCCCGCGAGGGCGCCGCCGTCATCGGCTCGACCCGGCGCGCGGCGAGCGCGGCCGAGGCCGCGCGGGAGCTGGGCATCCCCGTCGACACCGACAACGCCCGCGTCGTCCGGCAGGCCGAGATCGTCGTGCTCTGCGCCAAGCCGTATCAGGCCCGCGCGATCCTCGAGTCGCTCGCGCCCGAGTTCGGCGAACGGCACCTGGTTCTCTCGATCTGCGCCGCGGTCACGCTCGCCGAGCTCCGGGCGTGGGCCGGGCCCAAGCCCTCCGTCGTGCGCGCGATGCCGAACACGCCGTGCCTCATCGGCGAAGGCATGACCGTGCTGACCGCAGGGCCCGAGGTGAACGCGGAGCGCGTCGCCGCGGCGCGCCGCCTCTTCGAGCCGCTCGGCCGCACCGCCGTGCTCGACGAAGACCTCATGGACGGCGTCACCGGCCTCTCCGGCTGCGGGCCCGCCTACGGCTACCTGATCATCGAGGCGCTGAGCGAAGCCGGCGTCAAGCTCGGCATCCCGCGCAGCACGGCGACGCTGCTGGCCGCGCAGACGATGCTCGGCGCGGCGAAGATGGTCTTGGAGCGCGACGTTCACCCGGCGGCGCTCAAGGACGAGGTCACCACGCCGGCCGGCTGCACGATCGACGGCTTGATGGCACTCGAGGACGGAAAGCTGCGCAGCACGCTGGTCGCCGGCGTCGTCGCCGCGGCCGAGCGCAGCAAGTCGCTGCGCGGCAACGGAAAGCCGTGAGCGGCTGAACTATCGCTCAGCGATACCGCTCGAGGAGGCGCGCGTAGTCGGCGGTGCGCGCCTGCAGCGGCAGGTCGACGAGCGGCGTGGCTCCGAGCCTCGAGAGCGTCTCGAAGGTCGGGCGGTCCTCGTGGAAGAGCACGCCGAGCGGAACCTTGTCGTCGCGCAGCAAGAGCTTGAACGCCTGCGCGCGGCTGGTGGGATCGTAGTCGAGGTTCTCGGTCACGTAGTAGACGTGTTCCTTGAACCACGCGAAGGTGTTGATCTTGTTGAAGGTCAGGCAGGGCGACATCACTTCGACGATCGAGAGGCCTTCGTGTTCGAGTGCCTGCTTGAGGAGCTCGACGAGTTGCTTGGGATGCGCCGAGAAGCCGCGCGCGAGGAACGAGCCGCCGGCGGCGAGCGCGATCGCCAAGCCGTTGATGGGCGCCTCCGGATTACCGGCCGGCGAGGTGCCGGTCACGAACCCCACCGGACTGGTCGGCGACGACTGCCCCTTCGTCAACCCGTAGGTCTGGTTGTCCATCACGATGTAGGTGATATCCGGATTGCGCCGGACCGTGTGGAGGAAATGGCCCGCGCCGATCGCGTAGCCGTCGCCGTCGCCGCCCGCCGCGATGACGGTGAGCGCGCGGTTCGCCAGCTTGACCGCGGTCGCGACCGGCAGCGAACGTCCGTGCACGCCGTGGAAGGCGTACGAGTTGACGTACCCCGAGATCTTGCCCGAGCAGCCGATACCCGAGACGAAGGCGACGTCCTTGGGCTGCCGGCCCAGTTCCGCCAGCGCCTGCTTGAGCGCGGCGAGGACGCCGTAGTCGCCGCAGCCCGGACACCACCAGGCCGGCGTCGCCGTCGCGAATTCTTTGGGAGAGAGAACGGCAGCCATCAGCGCCTCGCTTTCAGCCGCACAGTCTGCTTCGCTGCGGACAGGTAGTCACTGCGGGCGCGCGCCGGCGCGTGTCTCTCGATCGGCTCGACGATCTCGAACGGCCGGAACGGACGGCCGTCGTACTTGAGCACGGCGTGCATGCGTTCGAGCGGGCCGACGACGTAGCGGATGAGCCGCTCGAGCTGGCCCGTGTAGTTGTTCTCGACGACGAAGACGTGCTCGGCGTCCGCGACGAACGCGCGCACCTCGTCCTCCGGAAACGGCCACAGCGTGCGGAACTCGAAGAAGCGCGTCGCGACGCCGCGCTCCGCGAGGCGGTCCTGCGCTTCGACGATCGGGCCGCGGTTGCTGCCGTAGCCGAAAATCGCGATTTGGGCGTGCGGGTCGCCGTGAACGATCGCCTCGGGAAGCTCGGGCCGCATCGCCTCGAGCTTGCGCATCCGCTTTTCCATCATCGCCGCGCGGTTGGCCGCGTTCTCGGTGATCACGCCGGCCTCGTTGTGCTCCGAGCCGGCGGCCAGGTGCATTCCGCCTTCGACGCCCGGAATGACCCGCGGCGAGACGCCGTCGGGGCTGAAAGCGAAACGCCGGTAGTCGTCGGCGACGACGGGCTCGGTCACGAGCTTGCCCCGCTCGACGCGCACGCCCTCGACGTCGAGCCGCGGCAGCGTCGCCTTGCTCTGGCACAGCGCCTGTTCCGTCAGCACGAAGACCGGGCACTGGTAGCGCTCGGCGAGGTTGAAGGCGCGCACCGTCAGATAGAACGCGTCCTCGACGGTCCCCGGGGCGAGCACGACGCGCGGAATCTCGCCGTGCCCCGAAAAGATCAAGTGGTTGAGGTTCGACTGCTCGGTCTTGGTCGGCATCCCGGTCGACGGCCCCGCGCGTGCGGCCTCGACGACGACGACCGGGATCTCGAGCACGCCGGCCAGGCCGATCGCCTCGGTCATCAGCGCCTGCCCCGGCCCCGAAGTCGCGGTCATGGCGCGCACGCCGCTGAACGCGGCGCCCAAGACCATGTTGATCGCCGCGAGCTCGTCCTCGGCTTGGACCGCCAGACCTCCGAAGGCGGGCAACTGCTTGGCCATCCACTCCAGGATGTCGGTCGCCGGCGTGATCGGATAGCCCGCCATGAAGCGGCAGCCCGCCGCCAGCGCTCCCAGGCCGATCGCATCGTTGCCCATCATCAGAAGCCGGTCGCCGCCCCAGCGCCTCTGCACGCGGTAATTGCACGGCCACTCCGTGAAATAGCGATTGACGTACGCCTCGCCGGCCTCGACGGCGAGCAAGTTGAGGTCGACGGTCCTCTCGCCCTTGCGCCGGTAGACCTCGGCGACGTCCGCGCTGACGACGTCCCGGTCCATCTGGATCAGGGTCGCGAGCACGCCGAGGGCGATCGTGTTACGGACGAGCGCCAGCCCCATCTCGTCCTTGGCGATCCGCGCCAGCGGAACGTCGTACCAGGTCACGTCTTCCCGGCGCAGGCGCTCCGGAACGCGCTCGGACGAATTGTCGAAGATGACGAAGCCGCCGGGCCGCAGTTCTGCAACGTGCGCCTCGACGGCCTCGAGGTCGAAGGCGACGAGGCCGTCGACATGGTCGGCCATCCCGTAGTTGGCGTGCTCGCAGGCGCGGATCACGTAGTTCGTGTGGCCGCCGCGGATGCGCGACGGGAAGTCCTTGTAGGTGTAGACCTCCAGACCCATCCGCTTGAAGACGCCGGCGATCAAGTCACCCGTGGTCAGGCCGCCGTCTCCGGCTTGGCCGCCAAACATGATCTCGATATCGTTCAGGATCACCGTTGGTCTCCAGTCCAAAGGTGGACGCTCCACCCACGGCGACGTCTTCCCGATTTCCGCGCGCCGGCCCTAGCTGTTCTTAATAAAATTGTAAGGGAACCCCAAAAGGCGGCCCCTACAACGTGAACTTCCGCATGACGGCCACGTCGAGCTTCCACGTGTGCTGCGGAAGGATCGCCTCGGTCTTGTAGCCGCATGCGTCGAGGAACTGGCGAGCGGGCCCTTCGACCGGGACTTCGACCGTCATCTTATGGCAGTTGTGGTAGTTGGCCAGGACCTCGGCGCGCTCGAGCAGCCGTCGCCCGATGCCTTCCCGACGCCGCCCCGGCTCGACCACGACGGACTCGACGTGGGCTAGCGAGGCCGCGATGCGCAGGCCGAGCACGCCGACGACCTCGCCTCCGGCCGTCGCCGCCAGCTCGTGCCGCTGCTCGTGCCAGACGACCCGGAAGTTCCAGAGCGTCGAGCGCGCCTCGCGGTCGGTCCGGCGCCGGAACTCGGCCGTCCGCTCGGGCTGCACGACCTCGATCTCGATTTCCTCAGCCACGGGCGGCCGCCGCGATCTCGGTCGTGGCGTCGAGCGTCCAGCCGTCGTAGGCCGCGAACGCGCGCAAGCCGAGTTCGTCTTCGAGCTCCCGGGCGAGCGCGTCGGGCCGCCGCTCCAGCATCGTCGTGCCGAAGTGCGTCATCACCACGACCTTGGGCCGCACGTGCGCGATCACGGCGCCCGCCTCGTCGAACGTCAAGTGGTCGACCTTCATGGCGTCGCGATAGCGCAGGATGTTGACGATCAGGACGTCCGGACGGTGCGCGGCGTAGTCGTCGGCGAGCCCTTCGAAATAGCGCGTGCAAGGCAGATACGAGACGGTCACGCCTTCGTACCGGAAGTGCAGGCCGTAGGTCTCGCAGCCGTGCCGGTGGCGCACCGAGGTGCGGATCTCCACGTCGTTGACGGAATACGGGCCGCTGCTCTCCTCCAGAAAATGCTGCGTCGGCACGAATTTGGCCGCGTAGGGCAGAATGACGTGCTCGCCCTCGAACGCGTCCCGGGGGGCCAAAATCGCGCCGCGCCGCTTCCAGCCGCCTTGGGTCATCGCCTCGATCATGACGTTGATGTCGCCGGAGTGGTCGAGGTGCTTGTGCGAGAGCACCAGCGCGTCGAGCTCCTGCGGATTGCACGGGGGCAGGGCCGAGGTCGCCCGCACCAGCGCTCCGGGGCCTGGGTCGACGTGAATCTGCGTCACTTTCCTATCGTGCGCGTCGGCGAAGCGGAACCATAGGCCGCCCGAGGCGCGAATCTGCCGCGCTACGACGAAACGGGCGCCGCCGGTGCCTAGGAAACGCACTGAGATCATCCTCTCGAACGACCCGGGTTAGGATGCGGGCGTTGCGACTGCTTGCGGCGTTAACATTAGACGAACACACGTTCGTTTGCTAAACTTGAAGCAGGCGGCTCGTCGATTGGGCACGGCGCCAGGGTATCTCGTACAAGACCGCATGGCGCTGGGTCAAAAGACGATATGATGCCCGTTCCCTGGCGGCAAACGCCCAGCGGAACGATCCTCGTCGACGCGCCGGCGGACGACCTTCCGGCGGCTGTCGCCCTCTACGCTCGCGTGAGCAGCCACGATCACCGTCGCGATCTCGACCGGCAATTGGCTGTAGCCGGCCGACGAGCTTAATGCCCAGCGGTGAGTCGTCGACATCAGCGCACGCGGGCGAGGCGGGGAAAAAGTTGGGGGACCGGTCGTTGACCGGTCCCCGGGAGACGCGGGCTGGGGGTGGTGGCTAGTTCTTGCTCGCCACCACGGGAGTGACGTGCGTCTGCACTTCTTCGAGACGCTTCGTCAGGTCGTCGAACTGCTGCGCGACGGTGTCCTTCACGAAGTTGACGTTCGAGACGCCCGTGTTCACGAGGCCCTTGATCGCCGCGACTGCGGAATCTTGGTATTTCGCGTTTTGCGCGAGCAGCTTCTGAACGAACTCGGCCGACTTCTGGCCGTTGTTCTGGAGCTCGGTGACCGTCAGGGTGACGATCTCGTTGGCGCGGTCGAAGTTCTCGCGCACGGTCGACTCGATGGCGGTCGACGCATACGGCCTGGCGGTGATCTCCCAGACCGCCTTGTAGTAATCGAGCAGCCGCTGGCCGGCGTTTGCGAAGGCGTCGACGTACAAGCCGTAGGTCTGGCTCGCGAGCTCGACGTAGCTGGTGGTGGTTTCCTGGTCGCTCATTCTTTACTCCTCATCCTTTTTGGGATGGTCTTTCGTCCACGTCCCGGTGTAGAGGCTGAAGAAGGCATCGAGGTTGGTTCGGTACTGCTCGAGGGCAGCGGTCCACATCTTGAGGGCGTCGCTGCCCGTCTCCGTGAGCGTGTAGATGCGCCTGGCCGGCCCTTGCTCTTTCGGATCCCACCACGAGGCGATGTACCCATCACGCTCGAGCTGACGGAGAGCCCTGTAGACCGTGCCTGGGTCCGAAACGACGGCGAAGTTCTCTTTGAGCGCCTTCATGATCTCGTACCCGTGGAGGTTGAGATCCTTGAGCATCACCAAGAGCCATGCCATCAAGTAGTTCTTCGGGGTGCCGCGCGGAGGCAAACCCGCATCGGCTTTGCCGTGGGTCGGTTCGACCTTGTCGTCATCGTCCGGGGCTGGGCCTCGGCTGCCCACTGCGTTCTTCATCCTGATAGGTGGATTCTACACATATATGCAGCTTTCGTCAAGGCGGCGGGTGTCCAGTCAGCCGGCGGCGGCGGTCGCACGCTTGTACCGCTCTTGAGCGCCAAAGACATCGGTCACTAGGCAGACTGCTTCGCCGCCAAGCACTTTCTCGCCCCGCTGGTTGAAGATGGCCGTGTCGAACGACATGATCGCCTTGTCGGCGCGATACTTGAGGAGCGTAGCAATCACTTCGACCGTGTCTCCGAGATAGACCGGCTTGAGGAACTGGAGGTCCTGACTCATGTAGATCGTTCCCTCGCCGGGGAAGCGCGTGCCCAGGAGTTGGGAGATGAACGAGGCGACGAACATCCCGTGAGCGATCCGATGCTTGAAGCGCGTCTTGGCGGCGTAGGCTTCGTCGAGATGGAGGGGGTTCGTGTCGCCGGTCGCCCGGGCAAAGGCATCGACGTCCTCGGCCGTGATGGCGCGAGTGAGCGATACGGTCTGTCCCGGAGAAAACGGAACGCTATCTCCCATAGGTGCGGATGTTCTCTATTCGCCGACCGGGAACCCGTCGAACGTGCGATGAAAATCGGAGCAGCCAAGCGGCGCTCGGCGACGGTTCTCACGTCCCCGCCCGGCCGTCAGCGCCGGCGCTTCGACCGTACGATCAGCTCAAGAAGGATAAGGCCGGGAACGTCCCCGCCAAGATCGGCCTGCTCGAGCGGCCGAACCAGCGTTCGAGCGCGGTGGCGTACACGCTGCGGAAGTCGACGGTGTATTTCAGATCGCCGTCGTCGAGGTCGTCGAGCGACGGATGGCGGCCGTACAAGCCGCCTTTGACGCCTCCGCCGATCACGAACAGGGGCGCGGCCTCGCCATGATCCGTGCCGCGGTTGCCGTTCTCGGCGACGCGGCGCCCGAATTCTGAGAAGGTCATCGTCAGCGTGCGCCGGTCGTTGCCGTGCGCTGCGAGATCGTCGTAAAAGGCGGCGAGCGCGTCGGAGAGTTCGCCGAGCAAGCGGTCTTGCGTCGCTTTCTGGGAAACGTGGGTGTCGAACGAACCGTGCTGCACGTAGAGGACGCGCGTGCCGAGCTTGCTGCCGATGATTTGCGCGGCCAGCGCCAAGCTGCGGCCGAGCTGCGTCGCGGGATACGACGCCGCCGTCACGTAGCCGCCGACCAGTTTGGGCAGCTCCGCGGCCCCGCGCTCGGCGTGCTCCTCGATGCGCGCGACGGCGCCCAGGTAGGGCGACGTGAAGGGGAAGCGCGCGTCGCCGGCCACGACCGACGTGAAGGCCTGGCGCTCGCCCGGACGGCGATCGCTCGCCAACCCGTAGCCGCGCAACTGCGGGATCGCGGGCACGTCGGCCGTGCGCGCGACCAGCGCCTCGGGCAGCACCGGGGCGACCGCGACCGCGTTGAACAAGTTGTCCTTGGGCAGCGGCGCATCGTCGAGGAAACGGCCGAGCCAGCCCGTCAATTCATAGCGCTCGGGGACGGCCGTCTGCCAAATCTCGGTCGAGCGGAAGTGCGAGTGGTCCGGCGCAGGATAACCGACGCCCTGCACGATCGCGACCATTCCCTTGTCGTACATCGCCTTGAGCGAGCGCATGGCCGGATTGAAGCCGACTTGCGCGTCGAGCGTCAGCACGTCGCCCGCCGCAATCCCGAGCGTCGGCCGGTAGCGGTAGTAATCCGCGAGCCCGTAGGGCACGACGGTGTTCAGTCCGTCGTTCCCGCCTTGGAGGTTGACGACGACGAGGACCCGCTCGTCGGCCGAGCCCGGCAGCCCGGGGAGCGCCGGCGAGGCGAGGGCTCGGGCGAACGGCGAGTCGAGGCTCGCCGTGACGCCCAGTCCGGCGACGGTCCCCAGCAGAAAACGGCTGCGCTTCATCGCGCTCCCTTCGTCATGCGAGTTGATAGGCGGGCGTCGCCATCGTCAGGTAGGCCGCGGCGCGCATGCGCTCCTCGAAGTTCTCGCCCGAAAGTTCCCCGAGCGCAGAAGTTCCCTCGCCGCCCAGATAACCGATCAATTCGGCTGAAGCGGTGTTCGAGACGTCGCCTTGAAGGATCGTTTGCGCGAGCTTTCGCGCGGCGTCCTCGGGGCGCCCCGGCCCGCCGGCCAACAGCCAGCTCGCGCCGCCGCTCACATCCTTCGAAGCCATCAACGCGCCGGCGAAGTTTTCGCGCGCGAGCACGGTCTGGCTGTTGAGCCACGCCGCCCCGCCCGGCCACCCTTTGACGTTGGGCGGATAGAACAGCACTTGGTTCATGCGCGCCAGCGCCGGCAGCACGTCGGGCGGCGCCTGTTCGATGCCGAAGAGCTGGTACGAACCGACGACGAACTCGACGGGGCTCTTGACGAGCGCCCGATAGGCGCGCGCGGAATAGAAGACGTTCGAGCGCAAGAGCGTCGACATCACCGGCTGCAGCGCGAAGTCGTGCCGGCGGATCGTTTTGGTGAGCTCGGCCACGAGCTCGGGCTCCGGGTCGCTGTAAACGAAGAAGCTCAAGAGCTTGGTCGCCAGGAAACGTGCCGCCGCGGGCTGCTCGAAGATGATCTCGACGATGTCGCGGCCGTCGAAGTTGCCCGTCCTTCCCAGGAAGGTCTTGGCACCTGCGTCGTGCTGCCGCTCGACGAGCGTGACGTCGCCGCTCTCGGGCTGGACGCGCAGTCCGGTCCAGGCGCGCGCGGACTCGCGCACGTCCTGCTCGGTATAGTTGCCGATCCCGAGCGTGAAGAGCTCCATGAGCTCGCGGGCGTAGTTCTCGTTGGGATGGGCGCTCGTGTTGCGCACGTTGTCGAGGTACCTGAGCATCGCGGGATCGCGCGAGACGGCTTGCGTCAGCTCGCGCACGTCGCCCAGCGCGTACTGCCGGAAGAGGCGGTTCTGCGCGACGGCTTCCTCGGGAGTCACGCCCTTTTCAATCGCCGCCGTCGTGAAATGGCCGTGCCAGAAGAGCGTCATCTTCTCTTGCAGCGGCGCAGGGGTTTGGATCATCCGGTCGAGCCACCAGAGCTGGGCGCTTTGGATCGCGTGCCGTTCGAGCTGGCGGCGCTGCCGCATCAGCTCGACGAGTTCCGGGTCGCCTCTCTGAGCGCCGGCGGCGCGCACGCGTTCGGCGATCGAGGCGACGAGGCCCGACTCGTCGGGCAGGTCGGGCGGGACCTCCGGCAGGGCGTTGCTCGCCGGGAAAGCGACGAGCGCGTCGACCGCGGCGTGGAGCGGCATCGCGGCGAAGCGCGCGACCGTTTCCGGCGAACCGCCGAAGCCGGCGCGCCTCAGGAGGTGGGCAGCGAGCCGAACGTTCCACGGCCCCGCGTACGCCTCGAGCGGCGCGTCCGGCAAGGGCCCTGCCGGACGGTACGACGACGGCGCGGCGGTTTGGAGCATGGCGCCATCGTACCGCAGCGCCGGGCGTTTCAGAAGTGCGCGGGGGCAAATCTAACCGCGGGTTAAGGTGCGCCACGGGCCGTTCGCGAAACGCCGGGTCATGAAACTGCTCGAAAGCCGGGTCGAGCGCGGCTCCGAAGATTTCCGCGGAAACGCCGCTTGGATGCGCGAGCACGTCGCCGGGCTGCGCGCGCGCCTGACGCGCGTGCGCGGCGGAGGCGGCCCCGAGGCGGTCGCCCGCCACCGCGCGCGCGGCAAGCTGACCGCGCGCGAGCGCATCGACCGGCTCTCCGATCCGCTCGCGCCGTTCCTCGAGTTCTCGCCGCTCGCCGGCGACGGCGTCTACGAAGACGAGACCCCCTCGGCGGGGATCGTGACCGGCCTGCTCACGGTCGAAGGACGGCACTGCGTCGCGATCGCCAACGATGCGACCGTCAAAGGCGGAACCTACTACCCGCTGACGGTCAAGAAGCACCTGCGCGCTCAGGAGATCGCTTGGCAGAACCATCTGCCCTGCATCTACCTCGTCGATTCGGGCGGCGCGTTCTTGCCCAAGCAGGACGAGGTCTTCCCCGACCGCGACCACTTCGGACGCATCTTCTACAACCAAGCGCGCATGTCGAGCGAGGGGATCCCGCAGATCGCCGCGGTCATGGGTTCGTGCACGGCCGGCGGCGCGTACGTGCCGGCGATGTCGGACGAGACCGTCATCGTCCAGGGGTACGGCACGATCTTCCTGGGCGGCCCGCCGCTCGTGCAGGCGGCGACCGGCGA
Source organism: Vulcanimicrobiota bacterium (assembly GCA_963834485.1). Classification (GTDB taxonomy): domain Bacteria; phylum Vulcanimicrobiota; class Vulcanimicrobiia; order Vulcanimicrobiales; family Vulcanimicrobiaceae; genus CAWICD01. The sequence continues at coordinate 468,072 of CAWICD010000002.1, read as the reverse complement.
AGTCGTGAGCGCCGAGGAACTCGGCGGCGCCGACGTGCACACGCGCGTCTCGGGCGTCGCCGATCACTACGCGAACGACGACGAGCACGCGCTCGCGATCGTGCGCTCCGTCGTGGCGAACCTCGCGCCGCCGCCCGAGCGCCATCGCGACGAGACCGATCCCGAGCCTCCGGCCTACGACCCGGGCGAGATCTACGGCCTCATCCCGCGCGATCCGCGCACCGGCTACGACGTGCGCGAGGTCCTCGCGCGGCTCGTCGACGCATCGCTCTTCCACGAATTCAAAGCGCTGTACGGAACGACGCTGGTCTGCGGCTTCGCGCGCATCGAGGGCCATCCGGTCGGCATCCTCGCCAACAACGGGATCCTCTTCAGCGAGAGCGCGCTCAAAGGCGCGCACTTCATCGAACTGTGCGCGCAACGCGGCACGCCGCTGGTCTTCCTGCAGAACATCACCGGCTTCATGGTCGGCAAGGAATACGAGAACCGCGGCATCGCGAAGGACGGCGCGAAGCTCGTGATGGCGGTCGCCTGCGCCGACGTGCCGAAGTTCACCGTCGTGATCGGCGGCAGCTTCGGCGCCGGCAACTACGGCATGTGCGGCCGCGCCTACGGCCCGCGCCAGCTTTGGATGTGGCCCAACGCGCGCATCTCGGTCATGGGCGGCGCCCAGGCCGCCTCGACGCTGCTCACGGTGCGCGCCGATGCGGAGAAAGTCAAGGGCCGAACGGTCGGCGAGGACGAGCTGGAGCGCCTGCGCGCGCCGATCCTCGAAAAATACGAACGCGAAGGGAGCCCGTACTATTCGACGGCGCGTCTGTGGGACGACGGCGTGATCGATCCGCTCGACACGCGCCGCGTTCTCGCGCTCGGCCTCGAAGCGGCCGCCTACGCGCCCGCGCGCGAGACGCGCTTCGGCGTTTTCCGGATGTGAAGCGCGAAGACGTCCTCGCCTCGGTCGGCGAGCAGCTGATCTCGATTCGAACGGGGACGGGGCTCAGCCTCGAGCGCGCCGCGGCGCTCGCCGGGATGCTGCCCGAGCGGCTCGCCGAAGCCGAGGGCGGGGAGTTCGCGCTGGCCGAGGACGAGCTGCAGCGGCTCGCCGAGGCGTACGACGTCGCCGTCACCGCGTTCTTCGGCGGCCGCGTGACGCCCGTCAGTTATCTCTTCGGCGCGTGAAGCCTCGCGCGACGCGAGGACGGGGACGAAGCAAACCTGTGCTGAGCCTGTCGAAGCGTGAGCCTGCCGAAGCGTCGAAGCATCAGATGCCGGCGTACCACTCGTATCCTTGGTCTTCCCAATAGCCGCCGTTGCCGCCGTAGAGCCCGCCGAGCTCCGCGGCCAGTTCGATCCGCCGCACCCACTTCGCGCTCTTGTAACCGAGCTGCGTCGGCACGCGCAGGCGGACCGGCGCGCCGTGATCGGGGTCGAGCGGTTTGCCGTTGAGATCGAGCGCGAGCAGCGTCTGCGGGTGCGCCGCCTGGCCGAGGTCGAGGCTTTCGTAATACGGATCGCCGTCGGGCGAGCGGTCGAAGCAGCGAAAGACGACGTAGCGCGCCTTGGGCGTCGGACGCACCAGCCGCAGGAAAGCACCGAGCGGGACGCCGCCCCATTGACCGATCGCGCTCCAGCCTTCGACGCAATCGTGCCGGGTGATCTGCGTGAGGCTCGCGAGCGCGCGCAGTTCGCGCAGCGTGAACGCCTGCGGATGCTCGACTTCGCCGGCGACCGCGAGCTCGTAGCGCGCGAAACCGTCCTTCACGAGGCCGTCGTAGAGCGAGTCGCTCGGCGTGTCGAAGCCGTTGGTGCGGAAGTCGCGATCGACGTCGGCTGCGCGGTAGAGCTTGGCCCTGCCGCGCGTGCCGATCGCGGCGTAGTCGAGCCGCTCGACGGCATCGAGCACGGCGTGCACGCCGGCCGAGTCGTTGAGGCCGTTGGTGACCTTCGCGCAGCCCGCCAGCGCCGCCGCCCCGGCCGCCAGGAAGAGGCGCCGTTTCACGGTCCCTGCCCCTCGTGCTTGCCAGGACGATAGCGGCCCGTGATCATCGAGCGCATGTTGTTGAACGCGCCCGTGCTCGCCACCAGCAAGAGGTGGACGCCCAAGAAGCCCAGCAGCGCGAGCATGAAGACGAAGTGCCAGAGCCGCGCGAACTGCCGCCCGCCGAAGAGCGCCGTCAGCGGCCCCGCGAAGGCGTCGACTCCCGGCGAGAGCGCCAGGCCGCTGGCCACGATCAGCGGCGCGAAGACGAAGAGCACGAGCGTGTACGCCGCCTTCTGCAGCGGATTGTACTTCCCGTAGGGCGGCGGCTCTCGGCGCAGCCGCAGATAGTAGAGCTGCATGGGCAGCAGCTTGGGGACGTCCGCGGGGCGCAGCACCAGCAGCGACAGGTCCCGGTTGAGCGCGCCGCCGAGCAGATAAGCGCCGCCGGCGAGCACCATGACCCAAGCGAAAAACAGGTGCCAGCGGCGTCCCCCGGCGAGATCCTGATAGCCGGGGAAGGTGATCCAGCCCGGGAAGGCGCGCTCGCTCCGGCCGCCTTGCCCGTCGTCGGTGTACCCCAGCCAGCCCGTGGTCGTCAAACGCAGGCCGAGGATCTGCGTGACGCCGGCCGGCCGGCCGGCTGCGTCCGTGACGCCGCTGATGGCGAGCACGCGATGGTGCGGATCGCTCTTGTCCGACGCGTCGAGATAGGGCGCGGCGTTGAAGATCTGCAAGCCGCTCATCACCAGCACGACGAAGGCCAGGGTTCCGGCCCAGTGGGTGACGCGCGTCAGAACCGAATGCCGCTCGACGAGCGGCCGGCGCCGAGCCTCCTGCGCCGCCCGGGCACCGCTCTTTCCGGCGATCGCGTCCATATACGCCGATCCTACCACGCCGGCGCCGTGCCGCCAGTAAGGGAGCCGACAGCACTTCGCGAACTGCGCAGCGATGGAGGCTTCTCTGCTCGGCGTGCGGCGCGAAGGCGCAGTCGCTTACGTCGGTTTAGCCCGGCCAGAGGTTCGCAACGCTTTCAACGCGGCGCTGATCGCCGAATTGCGCCGAACCTTCGACGAGCTCGGCGGCGACGAGAGCGTTCGCGCGATCGTTCTGTCGGGAAGCGGTCAAGCATTTTGCGGCGGCGCGGACATCGGTTGGATGCGCGACTCGCTCGAACTGTCGCTCGACGAGAATCTCGAGAGCGCGCGCGAGCTCTCGCGCATGTACCGTGCGATCGACCGCGTCCCCAAGCCCGTGATCGGGCGCATCCACGGGGCCGCGCTCGGCGGCGGCGCGGGCCTGGTCGCCGTCTGCGACGTCGCGGTCGCGGCGGAAGAGACGATTTTCGGCTTCACCGAGACCAAGCTCGGCATTCTCCCCGCCGTCATCTCGCCGTTCGTGCTCGCCAAGATCGGAGCGTCGCACACGCGCGCGCTGGCGCTGACCGGCGAGCGCTTCGACGCGCGCCGGGCGCTGGCGATCGGGCTCGTCCACGAAGTCGTCCCGGCCGCAGCCCTCGACGTCGCGGTGGCGCGCATCGCCGGCGAAGTCCGCAGCGCGAGCCCGAGCGGGATCGCCGCGGCGAAGCGGCTGCTCGCCGAAGTCGCGGATCTGGAGTACGACGCCGCGCTCGAGCCGACCGCGCGCGCGATCGCCGCGCAACGGACGAGTCCCGAGGGTCAAGACGGGCTGCGGGCGTTTCTCGAGAAGCGAAAGCCGAGATGGGTGCTCTGAACGGCGCGCGCCCCTTGCGGCGCCTGCTCATCGCCAACCGCGGCGAGATCGCGGTGCGGATCGCGCGCGCGGCCCGCGACGCCGGCATCGTGCCGCTCGGCGTCTATTCCGACGCCGACGCGCACGGCTTCCATCTCGAGGCGATGGACGACGCAGCCTGGGTCGGCCCCGCGCCGGCCGGCGAGTCGTACCTCGACGCCGCGCGCGTGCTGGCCGCGGCGCGCGAGCTGCGCGCCGACTCGCTGCACCCCGGCTACGGGTTCCTTTCCGAGCGGGCGGATTTCGCGCGCGCCGTCGGCGACGCGGGGCTCGTCTTCGTCGGACCCACGCCCGAAGCGATCGCCGCGACGGGCGACAAGGCCGAAGCCAAGCGGCGCGCGCGAGCACAGGACGTGCCGGTCGTTCCCGGCTACGACGGCGACGACCAATCGCCGCAGCGGCTGCGCGCCGAGGCCGCGCGCATCGGCCCGCCGCTGCTGATCAAGGCAAGCGCCGGCGGCGGCGGGCGCGGCATGCGCGTCGTCACCGATCTCGCGGCCTTCGGCGAAGCGCTGGAAGCCGCGCGGCGCGAGGCGCTCGGCGCTTTCGGCGACGACCGCGTCCTGCTCGAAAAATACCTCGAAGCCCCGCGCCACATCGAGTTTCAAATTCTCGCCGACGCGCACGGCACGACGCTGCACCTCGGCGAGCGCGAGTGTTCGATCCAGCGCCGCCACCAGAAGCTCGTCGAAGAGGCTCCCTCGGTCGCGCTCGACCCGGGCCTGCGCGCCGCGATGGGCGCGGCCGCCGTCCGCGTGGCCCGCGCGGCCGGCTACCTCAACGCGGGGACCGTCGAGTTCTTGCTCGACGCCGGCGGCGCGTTCTACTTTCTGGAGATGAACGCCCGGCTGCAAGTCGAGCACCCGGTCACCGAGCTCGTGCACGGCGTCGATCTGGTGCGCGAGCAGCTGCGCATCGCCGCGGGCGAGCCGCTGCAACTGGAAAGCGCGGCCGGTGAAGCGCGAGGCTGGGCGATCGAGGCGCGCGTCACCGCCGAGGATCCCGCCGCCGGCTATCTGCCGGCGACGGGCAGGATCGAGCGCTGGGAACCGCCGGGCGGCCCGGGGATCCGGCTCGACGCGGGCGTGCGCGCGGGCAGCACGGTCTCGATCTACTACGACTCGCTGCTCGCCAAGCTGATCGCGCACGGGCCCGACCGGCGAACCGCGCTCGAGCGGCTGACCGCGGCACTCGAGACTTTCCGCATCGAGGGCGTGCCGACGAATCTCCCGCTGCTGCTGGGCATCGCGCGCGATCCGGCGTTCCGCGCGGGCGCGACGACCACGGCCTTTCTCAGCGAGCGCAGCCGGCTGATGCGGCCCGACGCGGCAAGCGAGCCCGACGAGGCCGCGCTCATCGCGATCGGAGCCGTCGTCAGCGATCCGCGCGCCTGGCGGGTCGCAGGCGTCGGTATCCCGGTCCAGCTCGCCGGAACGGCCCGGCGCATCGCCGTGGTCGCGTCGCGAACGGGCGACGGAGAGAGCTGGCGCCTCGAAGGCGACTTTCGGGGCAATGCGGTCTTCGAAGTAGCGGGCGAGCGCATCATCGTTCGTACTGCGGATAAGCGTTGCGGCGGCCGAGCGGCCGTGCGTGCCGAAGGCGTCGAGGTCGTTTACGACGGCTCGCTCTTCCGTTTCGCCTTCGCCCCGCCGCCGCGCCTGGGCGCGGCTTCGGCCGGCGAAGCGGGAGCGGCCCACGGAACGATTATTTCTCCGATGCCGGGGAAGATCGTAAAGGTCGCTGTCAAACCTGGCGACCCAGTCGCGGAGCGCGATCTCCTGGTTGTCCTGGAGGCGATGAAGATGGAGCACCGCATCGAAGCGCTGCAGTCCGGTGTCGTCAAGCACGTGGCCGTCGCACCCGGCGCGCTCGTCAGGGGCGGCGCGACGCTGATCGAGTTCGCGTGACGCTCTCGGCGCTGCCGCAGCGCGTCAAGGTCTGCGAGATGGGGCCGCGCGACGGCCTGCAAAACGAGCGCGGCGTCGTATCGACCGCCGACAAGATCCGCTTCATCGACCTGCTCTCGCGCAGCGGGCTGCCGCTCGTCGAGACCACGTCGTTCGTCCATCCCGGCGCGATCCCGCAACTGGCCGACGCGGAGGACGTGATGGCCGGGATCGCACGGCGCCCGGGCGTCACCTACCTGTGCCTGGTCCCCAACCTGCGCGGGCTCGAGCGTGCGCGCAGCGCGGGCGTCCGGGCGATCGCCGTCTTCACCGCCGCCTCCGAGTCGTTCGCCAAGCGCAACGTCAACATGACGATCGGCGAGTCGCTGGCCGCCTTCCGCGACGTCGTCAAAGCGGCCCGCAGCGACGGCATGTGGATCCGCGGCTACGTCTCGACGGCCTTCGGCTGCCCCTACGAAGGCGACGTTCCCGTGGAGAACGTCGTGCGCGTGGCGAGCGCGCTGGCCGATCTGGGGGTCGACGAGATCTCGATCGGCGACACGATCGGCGTCGGGACTCCGAACCAAGTCGTCGAGATCGCCGCAGCGCTGCAGGCGGTGCTCCCCGTCGAGCGCCTCGCTTTTCACTTTCACGACACGCGCGGGACGGCGCTGGCGAACGTCGTGGCCGCGCTGCAGATGCACGTCGCGATCTTCGACAGCTCGTGCGGGGGGCTCGGCGGATGTCCGTTCGCTCCCGGAGCGACGGGAAACCTCGCGACCGAGGATCTGCTCTATCTGCTCCACGGGATGGGCATCGAGACGGGCGTCGGCCTGGAAGCCGTGCGCGACGCCACCCGCTTCATCAGCGGCGTGCTGCAGCGCGACGTCGCGTCGCGCGCCTACAACGCGCTCGAGACCCAGCTCGCGGCCAGGACGTGAGCGAATGAACGTCGATCGTTTTCCGGCCGTCCTCGCCGCCGCCGCCCACGGACGCATTCTGGCCGACAACGCAGGCGGAACGCAGCTGCCCGATCTCGCGCTCGAGCGGATGCAGCGTTTCCTGGCCTACGACAACGCGCAGCGCGGCTCGGTTTTCGCGCGCGAGCTGGCGGCGAGCGAGCTCGTCGAGCAGGCCAAACGCGGATTCGCCGCGCTGCTCGCGGTGCCGGCCGAGCGCATCGGCATCGGCGCTAACGCGACGACGCTCGCGCTGGCTTTCTCGCGCCTGCTGGCGAGCACGATCGACAAAGGCAACCGCATCGTCGTGACCGCGGCCGATCACGAAGCCAACGTCGCGCCATGGATGTGGCTGCGCCGCTTCGGCGCGCAAGTCGACGTGGTGCCGGTGACGCCGAGCGGGGAGCTCGACGAGTCCAAGTACCACGCTTACCTCGAACGCGCGCCGCGGCTGGTCGCTTTGCCCTGGGCCTCGAACGTCACGGGGACGGTCTTCGACGTCGCCCGGCTGGCGCGCAGCGCGAAGCGCGCCGGGGCGGCCGTCGTGGTCGACAGCGTGCAGGCGCTGCCGCACATGCCGCTCGAGATCGACGGAGCGGTCGACTTCGCGTTCTTCTCCGGATACAAGGTCTACGCGCCGCACGTCGGCTTTTGGTACATGAGCGAATCCGCCTTCGACCGCTTCGTGCGCGCGGACGACAGCCATCTCCCCGCCGAGGCGCGCTACTGGACGATCGAGACGGGGACGCAGAGCCATGAAGGGCTCGCCGGCTGGCTCGGCACGCTCGCATATTTCGCGGACGTCGCCGGAACGGCGCGGCAGGCGATCGGTGCCTTCGCGCGTTACGAGGCCGAACTCTCGAACTACGCCCGGCGCAAATTCTCCGAACGCCTGCCGGACGTGCGGCTCTACGGGCCGCCGCCGAGCGAGGAACGGCTGCCGGTCTTCGCCTTCAACGTCGCGTCGATCCCGGCCGAAGAGCTCGCCCTCCGCTTCGAGCGCGCCAACATCGAAGGCCGCGTCGGCGATTTTTACGCGCCGCGCCTGCTGCAGGCCCTCGCTCCCGATGCGGGCGGACGCGCCGTCCGTCTCAGCTTCGCGCACTACAACACGATCGACGAGATCGACCGCTGCTTCGACGTCATCGACGCGGCCCTCAGCCGCGAGCAGAGCACCGACGCCGCGCCGCTTCCGTTGTGAGGCCCGCCGACCTCCGCGGGCTGCGCGTGGCGCTGCTCGGGTCGATCGCCTGGCCGACGCCGCCGCCGGGCTACGGGCCGTGGGAGCAGATCGCCTTCAACCTCGCCGAGGGACTGAGCGCGCGCGGGCTCGACGTGACGCTCTTCGCGACCGGCAACTCGCGCACGCGCGCCAAGCTCGCCGCGGTCGTCGAGGTCGGCCTCAACGAGGATCCCGCGCAGAACGGCGAGGTCGCAAGCGCGCTGCACATCGCGCATCTCTTCGAGCGCGCCAGCGAGTTCGACCTCATCCACAACAACTTCGACTGGAAGCCGCTGACCTACGCGCTGGCGACCCGGCAGCCTCCGCTGCTCACCACGATCCACGGCTTCTCGAGTCCGGCGATCCTGGCCGCTTACTACGCCTGCGCCCGGCGCAGCTTCTTCTGTTCGATCAGCGACTCCGATCGCGATCCCGGGCTCGATTATCTGGCGACGACGTACAACGGCATCGACCCGGCCGAATTCACGTTCGTCGACCGCCCCGGCGACTATCTCGTCTTTCTCGGGCGCTTCCATCCCGAGAAGGGGACGCATCTGGCGATCGAGATCGCCCGGCGCGCCGGCCTGCGCCTGAAGATCGCCGCGATCCAGCAAGATCGCGAGTATTTCGAGAGGCAGGTGCTGCCGCACGTCGACGGCGACCGCATCCAATATCTCGGTCCGGTCGAGCGCGAGGCGCGCGACGCGCTGCTCGGCGGGGCGCTCGCGCTCGTCCACATGACCACGCGTCCCGAGCGCTTCGGGCTGACGATGATCGAAGCGATGGCTTGCGGCACGCCGGTCCTCGGCGCTCGCATGGGCTCGATCCCCGAGATCGTCGCCGACGGCGAGACCGGTTTCCTCTGCGACTCGCTCGAAGAAGCTGTGGCCAAGGTTCCGCAACTGAGCGCGCTCGAACGGCGGGCCTGCCGCGAACGCGTCGAAACGACGTTCTCGACGGAGCGCATGATCGATCGTTATCTCGAAGCCTATTGCCGCGCATTGGAACTCGGAACGCCGCCGGCGGCGGCTCCCGCGACGCTGCGCGCGCGCGCGCACGACCACTGGAGCCGGCCGATGGGCTTCACGGAGATTCCGCCCAAGCCGCGCAGAACGCTGAAGGCCCGCGAGCATGGCTGAGGCTCGCGGATTCGCCTTGATCACGGGGGCCTCGGGCGGGATCGGCGCCGAGTTCGCCCGGGTCTTCGCGCGCGAGGGCTGGAACCTCGTGCTCGTCGCCCGCGACGGGGAGAAGCTCGACCGGCTCTCCTATGAGTGCGGACTGCGCCACGGCGTGCAGGTGAAGACGGTGGCCAAGGATCTGGCGCAGTGGGGCGCGGCCGAGGCGCTCTTCGATGCCGTCCGAGCCGAGAATATCGCGGTGGAGGCGCTGGTCAACAACGCGGGCTTTGCGACCTACGGCCTCTTCAAGGACACGCCGCTCGCAGACGAGCGCCAAGAGATCGCGCTCAACGTCGTGACGCTGACCGAGCTGACGAAGCTCTTCCTGCGGCCGATGCTCGCCGCCGGCCGCGGGCGCATCCTCAACGTAGCCTCGACCGCGGCCTTCCAGCCCGGACCGCTGATGGCGGTCTACTACGCGACCAAAGCGTACGTCCTCTCGTTCTCGGAGGCGCTCTCGAACGAGCTCGCGGGGAGCGGGATCGGCGTGACCTGCCTGTGCCCCGGCGCGACGGCGAGCGGCTTTCAGGCTCGCGCGCACATGGAGGACTCGCGGCTCTTCAAAGGCCGCAGGCTCCCCAGCGCAGCGAGCGTCGCCGAGGCGGGCTACCGCGCCCTGCTCGCAGGCCGCCGGCTCGAGATCCCGGGGACCGTCAACAAGATCGGCGCGTTCGTCCCGCGCCTCGCCCCGCGCGGCGCCGTCCTGCAAATTGTGCGCCGCGTCCAAAGCCGGTCCTGAGGCGCGCCGCCGCCGGCGAAGCTGCCTTCAGGCGGTGAGGAGGGCGCGGACGCCGGCTTCGTCGAGCGGCCGCGACAGGTAATAGCCCTGGGCGTTCGTGCAGTGCAGCGCCTGCAGCTCGCGCAATTGCTCCGCCGTCTCGACGCCTTCCGCGGTAACCCGCTTGCCGAGGTTTTGGGCGAGCACGACGATCGCCCGGACGATCTGCTGGTTGGCGATCCCCGGGCCCGCCCCGCCGCTGATGAAAGAGCGGTCGATCTTCACGATGTCGATCGGTAAGCGCTGCAGATAGCTCATCGACGAGTACCCGGTTCCGAAGTCGTCCAAGTGCATCGCGACTCCGAGCGAGCGAAGCTGTTCGAGCGCCGCCTCCGTCGCATCCGTAGAATCCAGCAGCGTGCTCTCCGTGATCTCCAGATTGAGCTGAGCGGAACTCAGCCCGCTTTCGGCGAGCGCGCGCGTCACCTGACCGCTGAAGCGGTTCGCGCCGAAGGCCTGCGCGGCGAGCTGCCTCGCCGAGACGTTGACGCTCACGCCGAGCGGCGGACCTTGCGTCCGCAGACCCTGCCAGGAGCGCGCTTGACGGCAGGCCTCCGCGAGCACCCACTCGCCGAGCGGGACGATGAGTCCGGTCTCTTCGGCGAGCGGAATGAACGCGCTCGGCGGAATCGCCCCCTGTTCGCCGTGCTGCCAGCGAGCCAAGGCTTCGAAGCCGACGAGTTCGCCCGACTCCAAGGCCACGATGGGCTGGTAGGCAAGCCGCAGCTCCTTGCGCTCCAGCGCTCGGCGCAGATCGATCTCGAGCTGCAAGCGCGCCAGCGCGCGGACGTGCAGCTCGCGAACGAAGACCTCGTAGCGCCCTCCTCCCAACTGCTTGGCCCGATACATCGCGATGTCCGCGTCGCGCAGCATCGTCTCGGCGTCGCCGCATCCCGAGCCGCCGAGGGCGATGCCGATGCTCGTCGCCGCAGCGATCTCGTGATCTTCGATCTTGAGAGGCTCTGCGAGCGCGCGCAGGATCCGCTCGCTGACGGCGCAGGCGCCCCGCACGTCTGGGACCTCTTCGAGCAGCACGGTGAATTCGTCGCCGCCGAGCCGGGCGAGCGTGTCGTACGGGCGCAGGCAGCTCGCCAGGCGGCGGGCGAACGCCACCAAGAGCCCGTCGCCGACCTCGTGCCCCAAGCTGTCGTTGACGACCTTGAAGCGATCGATGTCGAGATACAGGACCGCCATCAGGCCTTGCGGATGGCGGCTCATTCGCTTGATCGAGTTCGTGACCCGATCGACGAAATAGGCCCGGTTCGGCAACCCCGTGAGCGTGTCGTGGTAGGCTGCGTGACGAAATCTTTCCTCGGCGCCTTTCCGTTCCGCGACCTCGTGCTCGAGCAGCTCCTTCGCCGTCTCCGCCTCCTCTTTGGCCGCCTCCGAGGCTTCTTTCTCCTGAACGAGCGCTCGCTGCATTCGCTTCATCTCGGTGATGTCGCGCGCGATCGCCGATATTCCGACGCTCCCTCCCGAGCGGTCTTTGACCGGAGAGAACGCCATCGACACTTCGATCTCGGCGCCATCCTTGCGCCTGCGCGCCGTTTCGAAGGATTCGATGCGTTCACCCAGCTTGAGGCGTTCGAGCAGCTTCGACTCTTCGTCGAGACGGCTCCGCGGAACAAACGTCCAAATGGGCTTCCCGATCATCTCCTCTGCGGTGAAGCCGAACATTCGCTCTGCAGCACCGTTCCAGCTCGCGATGACGCCGTCGAACGACTTGCTGTAAATGGCGTCTTCCGAAGACTCGACGATGGCGGCAAGATACGAGCGCGTTTCCTCCAATTGCCTGCGCTCGGTGATGTCTTCCCCGATCCCCAGGATGTACTCCGGCTTGCCGCCCGTACCGGTGAGCGCGATCTTGGTCACGCGCACCAAGATTTTTCCCGCCGGAGCGCTGATCCACTCTTCGGAAACCACGAGCGGCCCGCCGGTTTCAAGCGCCTCGCGATCCCTGGCCTGGAAGAACGCTGCCTCGGATTCGGGGAATATCTCGTAGTCGGTCTTCCCCAGCAGCTGACCGCGCGCCATGCCGAGAGCCGTCTCGCCGCCTCGATTGGTTCGTATGTAGCGGAGGTCCTTCGCGTCCTTGAGGAAGATGCCGAACGGAACGTTCTCGACGATGGTTTCCAAGAGTTGCTCGGCCTGCTTCCGTGCGCTGAGGTCGGTTGCGATCAGGCAAATGCCGTCCCCGGACTGCTGCAGAGGGACCGCGCTGAGCGAGAGCTGCACGGCACGCGTGCTCCCGTCGCCCCGCAGGAGACGGCTCTCCATCCGAGCGTTTTTCTCCAGCGCCAGCCGTGCGAATTCCAGAAACGCGTCACGCTCTTCCTCGCGCAGCAGCGAGACGAACGGGAAACCCACGAGTTTCTCGGCCGGAAAACCGGCCATCTCCGCCAGCCGCCCGTTGCAGAAAACGATCGTCCCCTCGGGAGTCAGCGTGGCCGCGCCCTCGTTCATCCGTTCCGCCAGCAGGCGGTACGGCTCGTCGGGACTCTGCAGACTGAAGATCTGCGGACCGTGCGGACCGTCGACCACGACCGCGTCGACCTCACCGCTGCGGATGGCCTGCACGGTCATCTCCAGCTCGGCGAGCCGCGTCTGCGCGCGCTCCAGTTCGGCGCGCAGGTCTCGTGCGCTTTCGACCTTCAAGTTCCTCAATCGCTTGCCTCTTTGCGCTTGATGTCGAGTCCGAAGAGGACGCGTTCGCTGTCCGACAAATCGCCGACGATGCGCCGCAAAGGGGGCGGCAGGTACTTGATCAGCGTGGGAGCGGCGACGATCTGTTCATCTTTCGCCAATGCCGGCTTCTGGTAGAGGTCGATGACTTCAAGGTCGTACGTTCCTTGCAGCCGTTCCTTGCAAATGGCCGTGATGTCCAGGATCGCGCGACGGGACCGCGCAGTCGCACCGGTCACGTAGAGACGCAGGACGTACTTGGCGCCGCCGTTCGCCCGCGCAGCGGTCGCGGATGCGCTCCTAGAAGTCCTTGTCGCCACGATGCGGCTCTCCCGGCTGCAGATCCAGCCCGACCAGCACTCGCTCCGAGTCGGACAAATCCCCGATGATCTTCTTGAGAGGCTGCGGCAGCTTGCGCACCAGCGTGGGCACGGCCAGGATCTGGTCTCCCGCCGCCAGCTTCGGGTTCTTTACGAGATCGACCACTTCGATGCTGTACCTGCCCGGCAAGTGCTCGTCGCAGATCCTCTGGAGGTTACGCAGGGCGGCGGCGGACCGACCCGTCTCGCCGGCGATGTAGAGGCGCAGATTCCAGTGCTCGCGGCTCGCCCGCCGCTGTGCTGCGCCGAGACTTCGTGTTGCGATCTTCATTGTGGACTCGTTTCTCGACCCCTCATTTTCTCACGCTGCCCGAACGAGAAGCGGCGCGGGAAAGGGCGGGGTGGCGCCCGTTGCGCACGGCCGGTGCGTCCGCCTTGCGAGCGCGGGCCATCTCCGCCTGGCCGGCCTCGATTTGCGTTTCCCGCAATTCGAGCTCGTGCACGTCGCGTAAGAGAGCTTGCTCCTCGAGTTGGAACCCGGCGCGCAGGCCGGCGATCTGTGCCTCGAGCTGCCGTCGCCTTTGCTCGAGTTCCTCGGTCTTGAGCCGAACGCGCCGTTTGCGCTCTGCGGCATCCTGCCGCTCCTTGGCTTCCAGCGCGATTCGGGCCGAGCCGGTGAGCAGACCCGACGGCCCCACGTAGACGTCGAGCAGCTGCACTCCGCCGTCGCTCAGCACGAACTCGCGAATCTGGTTGGAGTGCGCCATGCCGCGCGCTTTCAGCACGTACAGCCCGCGGGTGCGCTCCCCGTTCGCTTCGAGCTCGCGCAGCAGGAGCCAGGCGTCCATCAGCGAGGAGACGCCCACCTCGCTGAGCTCCGGTGCGCTCCCGCCCGAGGTGAGGCTGGTGAACATGGCGGTGATCTCGTGCGATTTGAACACGTCGATCAGGCGCGTCACCATCGACTTCACCTCGGAATGGGTGCCCGCCGAAGCGAAGTTCGTGATCGGATCGACGACCACCACGCTCGGCTCGAACGCCGCGACCGCGTCGTGAATCGCGAGCAGATGTTTCTCCAAGCCGAACGTGCCGGGTCGCACCGCGGAGAAGCGCAGCAAGCCGCGTTTCGACCACGTCTCGAGATCGATTCCGATCGAGCGCATGTTGCGGATCATTTCGCCGGGCGATTGCTCGGAGGCCAGGTAGAGAGCGCGTTCTCGCCGTTGGCAAGCCGCCTGCACGAAGTGCGCCGCCAGGCTGCTCTTGCCGGTACCGGCCGAGCCCGAGATCAGGACGCTGCTCCCGCGGAAGAAGCCTTTGCCGCCCAGCATCGTGTCAAGGCGCGGAACGCCCGACGAAACCCGCTGGTTCGACGCCTTGTGATCGAGCTTCAAAGCGCTCAGCGGGAGCACGGAGAAGCCGCTCTCCCCGATCACGAACGGATACTCGCTGGTTCCGTGCACGCTGCCCCGGTACTTGATCACCCGCAAGCGGCGGATCGAACTCTGCTCCACGACCCGGTGGTCGAGCAGGATCACGCAATCGGCGACGTACTCCTCGATCCCGTGCCGGCTCAGTTTTCCCTCGCCCGCCTCGGCGGTGATCACGGCGCTGACGCCTTTTGCTTTCAACCAGCGGAACAGCCGGCGGAGTTCGTCGCGCAAGATCGCGGCATTCGAAAACCCCGAGAACAGCGACTCGATCGTGTCGAGCACGACGCGCTTGGCGCCGATCGTGTCGATGGCGTGCCCCAGCCGGATGAAGAGCCCTTCCAGGTCGTAAGCGCCGGCCTCCTCGATCTCGCTGCGGTCGACGACGACGTGATCCATCACCAGCTTCTTGCGAGCGCACAGCGCGGGAAGATCGAAGCCCAGGGAAGCGACGTTCTCGCTCAACTCCGGGTCGCTCTCCTCGAAAGCCACGAACACGCCCGGCTCGTCGAACTCGGTCGCTCCGCGGACCAGGAACTCCATCGCCAGGATCGTCTTGCCGCAGCCCGCCATGCCGCACACGAGCGTCGGCCTGCCCTTCGGCAGACCGCCTTCCGTGATCTCATCGAGGCCGGCGATGCCGGTGGGGCATTTCGCGACGCCCTTTCTCGGCACGGTTTTCAGCGGCTGGCTCGGCATTTCGAAGCTCCGATCGAAGCAGGGATTTGCGAGCGCACCTCGCGCTCGACGTGAAGACGCGCTCAGGCGGTGAGGAGGGCGCGGACGCCGGCTTCGTCGAGCGGCCGCGACAGGTAATAGCCCTGGGCGTTCGTGCAGTGCAGCGCCTGCAGCTCGCTCAGCTGCTCCGCGGTCTCGACGCCTTCCGCGGTAACCCGCTTGCCGAGGTTTTGGGCGAGCACGACGATCGCCCGGACGATCTGCTGGTTGGCGATCCCCGGGCCGGATCCGCCGCTGATGAAGGAGCGGTCGATCTTCACCGTGTCGATCGGCAAGTGCTGAAGACCGCTCAGCGAGGAGTGCCCGGTCCCGAAGTCGTCGAGGTGCATCGCGATCCCGAGCGAGTGGAGTTGCGCGATCGAGCTCTCAGTCTCCGCGGAATACCACAGCGCGTTCTCCGCGACATCCAGGTTGAGCCGCGCCGGGTCCAGGCCGCTCTCGGCCAGCGCGCGCGTCACCTGCTCGCTGAATCGGCTCGAATCGAACGCCTGCGTGGCGAGCTGCCTCGCCGAGACGTTGACGCTCACGCTCAGGGGCGGCCCCTCCGGCTGCAGATCCTGCCACGACCGCGCCTGGCGGCAAGCCTCCGCCAACACCCACTCGCCGAGGGGGAGGATGAGGCCCGTCTCCTCTGCCAGCGGGATGAACGCGCCGGGGAGGAGCATTCCGCGCTCGGCGTGCGGCCAGCGGACCAAGGCTTCGAAGCCGGTACGCTTCCCCGTCTCGAGGGCCACGATCGGCTGGTAGGCGAGTCGCAGCTCCTTGCGCTCCAGCGCTCGCCGCAGATCCGTCTCGAGCTGCAAACGAGCCATCGTCTGGAAGTGCAGTTCGCGCGCGAAGAGCTCGTAACGCCCTCCCCCCGATTGCTTAACCCGGTACATCGCACTGTCCGCGTCCCGCAGCATCGCCTCGGCATCCTCGTATCCCGGTTCGCTGACCGCGATGCCGATGCTGGCGGTGACCGCGACGTCCCGCCCGTCGATCCTGAAGGGCTCTACGAGCGCCTGCAGGACGCGCTCCGCGACGACGCAGGCGTCGCGCGCGCCCGTGACGTCGAAGCTCACGCTCTGCTCGCCGCCGGCAGCGGCGCCGCACGCGCCCGCGATGTCCTCGAGCAGGATGGTGAACTCATCGCCGCTCATGCGCGCGAGCGTATCGTAGGGGCGCAGGCAGCTCGCCAGGCGCGGAGCCAGAGCGGCCAGGAACTGATCGCCGGCGGCGTGGCCCAAGCTTTCGTTGACGATCCGGAAGCGATCGAGGTCGAGATAGAGCAGCGCGACGCGGCTTTCGGGATGGCGCTTCGCACGCCCGATCGCGCTCTTGAGCCGATCCGCGAAGAAGGCCCGATTCGGCAAGCCCGTCAGCGCGTCGTGGTATGCCGCGTGACGCAGTTGCGCCGCGGCGCGCTTGCGCTCGGCGACCTCGTGCTCGAGCTTTTCCTTTGCGACGCGCAGGCTCTCTTTGTGAGCGGCCTCTGCAGCATCCTTCGCGCGAGCGAGCCCTTTGATTCGCGTGATGTCGCGAGCGATCATCGACACGCCGATGCTTCTTCCCGACCTGCTCTTGATCGGAGAGAACGTGACCGACACCTCGACCTCGCCGCCGTCTTTGCGAACGCGCACCGTCTCGAAGCTCTCGACGCGTTCGCCTCCTTTGAGGCGTTCGAGGATCTGCGACTCCTCGCCGCGGCGGCTCTCGGGGATCAACGCCCACACGGGCTTCCCGATCATTTCCTCCGCCGTGAAGACGAACATCCGCTCTGCCGCGTCATTCCAGCAAGTGACGATGCCTTCAAACGTTTCCGCCAAAATCGCATCGTCGGAAGAGTCGACGATCGCAGCCAAACGCGAGCGTTCTTTATTCGCCGCCTTCGCGATCTCGTTCGTACGGGCTACCGCGCGCGTCCCACGTCTGTCTTTCGAAGCTGCGCTCTTGCCACTAACGGCCGTGGACTTTCGAACTCTGGCTTGAGGCATAAATTGACGCCTTCTTGCAAAGGGCCCTCCCGGCAGAAAGCCCTCCATTGCTCGGGTCTATCGTGGCGCGATGCAGAACGTTTGCGGAGCCTGGCTTGCACTGTCCGGCGAATCCGGCTCCTCAACGCAGGACTAATTTTCTCGAGACGGTGCAACGAGCGGATGGTGGCCAGCAACCTCCATTATACGCTCACTCGAACGAGTGTTGTCAACAAGCATCGACTCGCGACGATTCCGCTCTCGAACGAAAGACGCACTTCCCTCATACAGCGGACTCTACCAGCGCTTCCTGAGTCAGCAGTTTATAGCAGTCGCTCGCGACTGCGGCGTAACGACTCTGCGGCTGCCGGACCGCGGGAGCGCGGCTCTCAGAGTTTGCCTCCGCAATTGGGGCAGAACTTCGCGCCGGCCGGAGCCTGCGCGCCGCACTCGCTGCAATGCGGGGCGGCGGCCAGCGCGTTTCCGCAGCCGGCGCAGAACTTCGCGCCGGCAGCGTTGGAGGCGCCGCATTGCGTGCAGACGACGCCGGTCGCCGGGAAACCCGGCGCGGGCGCGGGCGCCGTCGCCGTGCGTCCCACGCCCATGCCACCGAGCAGATTGGCAAGGCCGACGCCTATCCCCAGAAGCGCCGGACTCTCGGCCGTGCCGCCTTCGCCTTTGGCCGCGCCCTCGCCGATGCCGCGCAGCGCTTCGCCCGCGCCGTACTGCGTGAAGCCGCCGGCTAGCTTCGTATAGGTCGCGTCGCGCAGGTAATCTTTGATCGTCTTCTGATCCTCGTCGCTGATCGAGATCGTGAAGTTGCCCATGCGCACGACCTGCAGGCCGTACGGCGCGAGCTGCATCTGGGCCGCAGCGAGCGTCTCGCGCTCGAGGTCGTCGGTGTGCGCGGCGATGCCGAGAATCGGCCAAGCGTTCGCGACGATGTGGTCGACGACGTCGGTGCGCAAAACTTTGAGCACGAGCCCGGCGGCCCAGTCGGTCACCGCCTCGTTGTTGCTGAGGTTCTCCGAGCCGACGTAGTTGACGATCAGCGCTTGCGGGTCGACGACCTTCATCGAATAGTCGCCGTACACGCGCAAGCCGACCGCCAGCGACGTCTGCGGGTCGGTGACGTTGTCGATGACGCCGCCGAAGACTTGATCGGCGAACTCGTGCGTCGCGACGAAGTAGAGCTCCGTCTTGAACATGTTGCCGCCCGAAGCGGCGTCGATCAAATCGGCCAGGAAGGGGAAGAGCGAGCTATCCAGCGTATAGCGGCCGGGCTGAAGCGTGCCCTGCACCCGGCCGTCGCGGAAGAAGACGGCGAGCTCGTCGGCCTCGACCGTCACCTGGGAGAACTTGCGGATGTCTTCATCCGGCCACTTGTAGATGATCTGGCCCTTGAACTCATCCGGACACGCGATGAACTCACGGCGAAGGTCGTGAAATAGTCCCATGCGGCAGCTCCCCGGCGAATGCGTCGATGCTCCGACGTCTGGCCGGTCCATCGGCAATGCGGCCGGGCGGGGCCAGCGCGAGGCGCGAAGGTGTGACGCCGCTTACTCCCGGGCGCTGCCGGCCGCTGCTCGAAACACGGAAGACGCTCACGGGCGTAGACCCGGCCAAGCTCGGCCGGCGCGGTATCCGCGGCGACCGCTGCGAAGCCGACTTCCCGACGATCGCGAAGGGGACGAGGACCTTAACCAACGGTAGCGCTTTTCATGCGGCGGCGGCCCCTGGGGTCCTTGCTGCACAGCGATCCTGCGTGATTGCGAACGTGAGTTCGCGCGAGAGCACGGCTGCGGGCGTCCGCTTGCTCCGAAGGGAGACCGCGGTGACCCGACTGCCCCTGCATTTCGCCCGCCATGCGCTCGATCGCATGCGCCGGATGAAGGTCGCTCGTGCGATCGGGCGGATCTGCGGGTTGGCGCGTAAGGACGTTCGATTCTTTCGCGTATCGACCCGTCACTGCTCGCCTCGCTATGGCGTGACGGCGGCGAAGCCGGGCTTGGCGCGCCACGCCAAGTGGCGGCTGCCCTCCTCGGCCTTCGCCAGAGCTTCTTCGACGGTCGGCGCCAGCACCGTGAAGTGCCCCATCTTGCGGCGCAGCGCGGCGTGCCGCTTCCCGTAGAGGTGCAGCTTGACGCCGGGATCGCGCAAGAGTTCGGGCACGCCGCTGAGATAGTCGCCGCTGCCCGCACCCAGAATGTTGACCATCACCGCAGGCTCGAACAGCCGCGGCTCGACCAGCGGCAGGTCGCAGATCGCGCGCACGTGCGCCTCGTACTGCGAGAGCGTCGTCGCGTCGAGCGAGTAGTGGCCGCTGTTGTGGACGCGCGGCGCGATCTCGTTGACGAAGACGTCGTCGCCCTGCACGAAGAACTCGACGCAGTAGGCGCCCACGATGCCGAGCCGCTCGCCGATCCGTTCGGCCGCCGCGCGCACGCGCGCCGCGACGTGGGGCGGGATGCGCGCGGGGACGATCGCCTTCGCCAGGACGCCGTGATCGTGCTGGTTCTCGCTGACCGGAAAGGTGACCAGCGCCCCGCCGGCGCCGCGCGCGGCGATCACCGAGACTTCGAGATCGAAGGGGATGAAGCGCTCGAAGATCAGCGCGGCGCCGCGCGCCGCGGCGAACGCTTCGCGCGCTTCCTCCTCGCTGCGCAGGACCCACTGGCCCTTGCCGTCGTAGCCGCCGCGCGCCGTCTTGAGCACCGCCGGGAGCCCGACTGCGGCGAGTGCCGCAGCGAGTTCGGCCTCGCTCGAAACCGGCGAAAACGGGGCCACGGCGCAACCGGCCTCGACCAGGAACGCCTTCTCCAGGAGACGGTCCTGCGTGACCCGCAAGACCTCGCCTTTCGGCCGCACCAGCCGCCCGTCGGCTTCGAGCGCGCGCACCGAGCCGAGCGGGATGTTCTCGAACTCGTAGGTCACCACGTCGCTCCGCGCGCCGAGCTCGCCGATGGCGCGCAGGTCGTCGTACGCGGCGACGATCTGCTCGTCGGCGACTTGGCCGCAGGGCGAGTTCGGAAGCGGCTCGAGGGTCACGACGCGATAGCCCATGCGCTTGGCCTCGAGCGTCAGCATCCGCCCGAGCTGCCCGCCGCCCAGGATGCCGATCGTCTCGAACGGCGTCACAACTTCGTGGCCTCGACCGCCGCGGCCGCGGCCGCCGTGCGTTCGCGCAAGCGGCGGGCGAGCTCGGCGTCGTCGAGCGCCAGGATCCGCGCCGCGAAGAGCGCGGCGTTGGCCGCGTTCCCGATCGCCATCGTCGCCACCGGGACGCCGGCCGGCATCTGAACGATCGAAAGGAGCGAGTCCAGCCCGTTGAGAGCGGCCGAGCGCACGGGGACGCCGACGACCGGGAGCTGGGTTTTGGAGGCCGTCATGCCGGGCAGATGGGCCGCGCCGCCGGCCCCCGCGATGATGATCTTGATGCCCCGCGCCGCCGCCGTCGAGGCGTAGTCGAAGAGCAGATCCGGCGTGCGATGGGCGGAGACGACCCGCATCTCGTAGCGGATGCCGAGCTCCTCGAGCGTCGCCGCTGCGGCTTGCATCGTCTCGCGGTCGCTGACGCTGCCCATGATGATCCCGACGAGAGGGTGTCCGTCCATGCCGCAGCGTTCGCGCGCCGCGCAGGGGCGACCTCGACGCCGCGGCAAAGCGAAGCGGCGTGGACCGCTTCTTGCTGGGCGTCAACTACTGGCCGCGGTCGAGCGCCATGGCGATGTGGTCGCGCTTCGACCTCGGCGAGATCGGCGAAGATTTCGCGCGCATCAAGGCGCTCGGCCTCGACGTCGTGCGCTTCTTCCTCTCCTGGGAAGCGTTCCAACCCGCCCCCGCCGCCATCGACGAAGAGGCGTTCGGGCGCTTCGAGTCCGTCCTCGAGCGGGCACACGCCTGCGGCCTGAAAACGATGCCGGCGCTGTTCTGCGGCCACATGAGCGGCGTCAACTGGCTCCCGGCATGGGCCCTCGACCGCTCCTCGCGCACGGCGCGCTTCCGCACGATCTCCGCCGGGCGAAGCTCGCCCTACGCCGCCGGCGACTTCTACCAAGGCGAGCTGCTCGAGGCTCAGCGCTTCTTCGTGCGGGCGCTCGGGCCGCGCGTGCGCGAGCACCCCGCGCTCTATGCCTGGGACCTGGGCAACGAGTTCTCCAACCTGCGCCTGCCGTCGTCGCCGCGTGCCGCGCGCGATTGGAGCGCGGCGCTGAGCGCCGACCTGCTGGCGGGCTCGAACGTGGGCGTCACCGGCGGCATCCACGGCGAAGACGTCACCCGCGAGAACCGCATCCGCCCCTCCTCGATCGCCGAGCCTTGGGCTTTCGCGACCATGCACGGCTATTCGGTCTACAGCGACTTCGCCCGCGACCGCACCGACCCCGAGGTCGTGCCGTTCCTCGCCGAGCTGACCGCGTCGTGCGCGCGCCGGCGCGTGCTCTTCAGCGAGTTCGGCAACCCGACGTGCGCGCCGGGCACGCGCCGGCTCGGCGCTTTCGCCTGCCTGGACGAGGACGAGATGGCGCTCTATGCGACGACGGTGCTGGAGCGCTTGCAAGCGCGCGGCGCGCTCGGCGCGTTCTGGTGGTGTTGGGCCGATTACGCCGCGGCTTTAGCCGGAACGCCGCCCTTCGACGAGGCGCCGCACGAGCTCCACTTCGGCATCGTGCGCGACGACGGAAGCGAAAAGCCGGTGGCGCAGGCGCTCGCCGCTTTTGCGCGCAAGGCACCCTCCGTCACCGCGCAGCCCCCGCCGATCGTCGACGAGACCGGCTATTTCGCCGGGCTTCCGGGATCGACGCGAACCGCCTATGAAGCGTATTGCCGGGCGCGCGAAAGCGCGAAGGAGCGGCCATGAGCGACCGCCGCGTCGCGATCGTCACCGGCGCATCGTCCGGCATCGGGCTCGCGCTCGCCGAGCGCGCCGTCCGAGCCGGCTACGACGTGCTCGCCGTGGGCCGCCGCGCCGAGCGCCTCGCCGCGCTGGCGCGCGACCTCGAGCTCGCCGCAGGACGGATCTCCACGCTCGCCCTGGAGCTGCGTACGCCCGGCGCCGCGGGGCGCATCGTGCGCGAAGCGCTGGCGCGCTTCGAACGGATCGACATCCTGGTGAACAACGCCGGCGCGGTCGCCGTCGGGCCCATCACGCAGCAGAGCGACGCGGCGCTGCACGAGCAATTCGAGACGCACGTCATCGCGCCGCTGACGCTCGTGCGCGAAGCGCTTCCCGCGCTGCACGCGACCCGCGGGCACGTCTTTTTCGTCGGCAGCGGCGTCGCGCGCATCCCGGTGAGCCTGCTCGGCGCGTACCCGCCGGCAAAAGCCGCCGTGCGCAGCCTCGCGCGCATCGTGCGCAACGAGCTGCGCGGCGACGGCATCGCGGTCACCTACGTCGATCCGGGCGCGGTCGCATCCGAGTTCATGACGCGCGCCGGCTTCCCGGGGCCGCCGCCCGGCATCGCCGCCTCGCCGCAGCAGGTCGCGCGCAAGATCTTCGCCGCGTTCGAGACGCGGCAGCCGGTCGTCAACGCCGTCCCGTGGCAGACCGCCTTCGTCTCGCTCGGCGAGGCGCTGCCCGGACTCACCGACTTTTTGCTGACGCGCGCGCCCGAGATCGCCGGGGTGCAGACGCTGCCGGTCCACGAGGCTCCGGCGGCGCTGCCGCCCGAGGTGCAGCCGCTCGCGCCCGAGCCGCCGGCCGCGCAGTCGCCCTTCGCGGCGGCACTCGAGCCGGTCGCCGCGCGGATGCGCAAGCTCAACCTCAGCGAGACGTTCGTGCGCAGCCTGCTCGTCCCGGGGACGGCGCTCGAGCTCGGGGACGTCGCCCTGCGCTGGGCCGGAATGCCGAACAAGAACGAGCGCGCGCTGACGCGCGAGGTCCTCGAAGCGCTCGCCGGCGCCGGCTATCTGGAGCGCACCGGCGCCGAAGCCTACGTCGTCACGCGCAGAGCCGACGGCTCGACCTAGGCGCTCAAACGGCGCGCGGCGCGCGGCGGCCCACGACCAGGCCGACGAAGAAGAGGACCGTCACCAGCAGCACGATCGTCGCGCCGCTGGCGGCGTGCAGATAGTAGGACGCGTACAGACCGGCGAGCGCACAGAATGCGCCGATCGCGCCCGAGAGCAGCAGCATCGGCGTGAAGCGGCGGGTGAACTGAAAAGCGGTCGCGGCCGGCGTGACCAGCAGCGCGGCGACCAGCACGATGCCGACCGCTTCGAGCGAGATGACGATCGTGAGAGCCAGCAGCACGAGGAGCATGTAGTCGACGAAGGCCACGCGAATGCCGCTGGCCTGCGCGACGACCGGATCGAACGAGGTGTAGAGCAGCGGACGATAGAGCAGGACGAGGATGACCGTGACGATCGCCGCCAGCACCAGCGTCACCACGAGGTCCTGGCGCGAGACCGCCAGGATGTTCCCGAACAGGAAGCCTTGCAGGTCGACGTTGTACGTGGGCAAGCGGCTCATCAGGAAGACGCCGAGCGCGAACGCGCCGGTGAACAGCACGCCGATCGCGGTGTCGAGCGAGACCTTGCCGCGCCGGTTGACGTAGCCGATGCCCAGGGCCGTGACGACGGCGACGCAGGCTGCGCCGATGTAGTAGTCGAGCCCGCGCAGATAGGCGATGACGATCCCGGCGAACGAGGCGTGGGCGATCCCGTCGCCGATGAACGCCAGCTTGCGCAGCACGACGTACGTCCCGATCGTCGAGCAGAGCGTGCCGACGACCAGCGACGCGATGAAGGCGCGCTGCATGAACTCGTATTGAAAGGGCGCCAGGATCAGGTCGCTCACGGCCGCGGCACCGGCGGCTCGTCGCTGCGCGCGTGCCCGTGCACGTGGCTGTGCTCGCGAATGCCGGTGTACGCGCCGGAGGCGAGCACCGTGTCGGGATCGCCCTGCGCCAGGACCCGGCGGTCGACGACCATCAGCCGGTCGAACCAATCTTCGGCACGGTCGAGGTCGTGGGTCGTCATCAGCACCGGCAAACCCTGGCTGACGAGCCCGCGCACCAGCTCGCGCAGCGCCTCTTCGGTCGCGGCGTCGACGCCGGTCGTCGGCTCGTCGAGCAGCAGCAGGCGCGGCTCCTGCGCGATCGCGCGCGCGACGAAGGTGCGCTGCTGCTGGCCGCCCGAGAGCTGCGAGATGTGCCGGTCGCGCAGGTCGCCGAGGCGCAGCGCGGCCAGCGCCCCGTCGACCACGGCCCGGTCGTGCTTCGAAAAGGGCGCCAGCGGGTTCAGGCGCGGAAAACGTCCCATCGCGACGACGTCGTAGACGTTGGCGGGGAAACTCCAGTCGACGTCCTCGACCTGCGGCACGTAGGCGATCGTCCCCGGCGGCAGCGTTCGCGGCGCCCGCCCGAAGACTTCGACGGTCCCGCCGGCCGGAGCGATCAGGCCGGCGACCGTCTTGAGGAGGGTCGACTTCCCCGAACCGTTGGGACCGACGATGCCGACGGCCGTGCCGCTCTCGAGCGTGAGGTCGAGCCGGTCGAGCGCAACGACCCGGTCGTAACGCACCGTCAGATCCCGGATGCGGACGGCCTCGCTCACCTCGCGGCCTTTCCGCCGAGCGCGCTCACGATGACGCCGGTGTCGTAGCGCAGCATCGACTCGTAATCGTGGACGCGCGGGTCGCTGCCGAACGAGTCGTCGTAGAGGTTTTCGACCGTCGTGATGCCGGCGCTCTCGGCGAGCGTTTGCACGAGCTTGGGACTGTATTCGGGCTCGGCGAAAACCGCTTTGACGTGGTTGCTGCGCGCCAGCGTGACGAGACTCGAGATGTAGCTCGGGTTGGGCTCTTGGCCCGGTGACAGCTCGATCACGCCGACCGTGCGGATCCCGAAGCGGTCGTTGTAATATTGCCAAGCGTTATGGAAGACGATCATCGCTCGCGAAGACGGCGGAATCGTCGCGATGCGTTTGGCGATCTCGCCTTCGAGCGCGACGAGCTTGGCTTCGTAGGCAGCCGCGTTGCGCTCGAAGAGCGCGCGATCGGGGGGATCCTGCGCGCCGAGCGCGTCGCGAATCGCCCGTACGTAACCGCGCGCGAGCACGGGGTCCATCCACAAGTGCGGGTTGTTGTGTATTTTCGGCAGCCCCGTCGTGGCCACGACGATCCGCAGATGAGGATTCTTCGCGTTGTCGATCGTGCGCTCGAGCCAAGCCTCGAGCCCCACGCCGTTCTCGATCAGCACGTCGCTGGCACGAAGGCGTTCGATGTCTTCGGGCGTCGGCTGATAGTCCTCCGGCGAAGCCCCGATCGGAACCAAGCTCGAGACCTGCACCCGATCGCCGCCGACGGCCTGCGCGAAGGACTCGAAGGTGGAGATCGAGACCATGACGCGGATCGGCCCGGCCGTCCCGGACGGCGCAGCCGAGGCGTGGTCGCCCGAAGGCGACGGCGGCGAACACGCGGCGCTCAGCAAGGCAAGCCCCAAGAGCAGCTTCCGGGAAACCCTGAATTTGCAAATCATTCCGATTTTTCAAGATTGCGTCCTAGCGCTCGCGGTTCCCTCCATATCCCCTGCGATGCGCGGGGAAAATCGCCGTGCGCGCGGTCCGCGCCGCACGCTAGGGGCATGCGAAGGCCTGCCGGACCGGCGAGACTTCGGGCGGGCGCGCCGTAGGCTTTGGTCAACGCTCGGCGTAACGGAAGCTCCATGAAAATCGCCCGTCTCCTCGCCGGCGTCGGAGCGCTGGGTGTTTTGTGCGCCGCTGCGCTCCTCTTCACGCACACGCCCGCGCGCAGCTTCGACTTGCAGGATTCTCCTGCCACCGTCAACCGGCCCGGCGCCGCCATCGCCGACACGTACTTCTTCCCGAGCCCCACGAACTCGAACAACGTCGTCGCCGTGATGGACGTCCACCCGCTCATCCCGGCGGGACAGGGTGCGAGCACCTACTTCGACCAGGGCGTGCTCTACACGATGAAGTTCGACAACAATTTCGGGAACGAGGCGAGCGGGGCGCGGCCGGTTGAGGACCTGGTCATCCAGATCTCGTTCGGTGCCGTCGGCAACGGCACGCAGCAGGTCTTCGTCTACGGCCCGGCGGCGCCCAACCAGACCGGCACCGTAACGACGCTCGTCAACGGCGGCACGATCACGGGGACGGGCCTCGTCAACAAGGCCTTCTCGACGAGCACGGGCCTGACGGTGTTTGCCGGCGCGCGGCAAGACCCGTTCTTCTTCGACTTGCAGCAGTTCTACAAGATCCTGCCGGACCGCAATTTGGGAAGCACGGCGGCAGGCTGCCTGCCGAGCCCGCGCGGCAGCGGCAGTTGCCCGCAGGGGTTCAACCCGGCGGGTTCGGCCAGCAACTTCTTCTCGAACGTCAACGTCCTCTCGATCGTCATCGAGATCCCCAAGAGCACGCTGATCCCCAGCGGCACCGGCCCGATCGTCGCCTATTGGGCGACCACCAGCACGCAGAGCGGGAATTGAGAAGCAGCGAACACATGAAAAAAATCGTCACGCTCGCCGCCGCCGCGGCGCTCTCGCTGGCCGCGTTCTCGGGCTGCAGCAACGATCCGACGCTCGGCGGCGCCGACACCTCGGGAGCGAAGCTCAACTTCATTCAACTCGACCGCAGCGGCCGGCCCGGCATCAACGAAGTCTTCGTGGCCTACGCGCAGCACGATGCGAACAACCGGAACGGCCCGTTGAGCGACGCCGCCACGCTGGCCCCGGAGATCAACACGTTCGTCACCGGCTTCGGCGGCCGCAGCGCCGCGACGTCGGCTTACTTGCAGGCGCTGCTCGTCCCGAACGTCCTCATCGCCGACCTTTCGCAGAACGTCAGCACGGCGAGCTATCTCGGCTGGGAGAGCGGCGGCCAGATCAATCCCAGCCCCAATACCGGAACCGCCTGCTCCGTCACGCCCAACAAGTTCGGAGGCCGGGGCCTCAGCGATGACGTCGTCGACGTGACGTTCGGCTTGGTCTTCGGGAACACGGCTTCGAGGCTCGCGGCGACGCCGAACGTCTCGGCGCCGGTCCCCGCGGACGACGGAAACGAGCTCAACGGCAGCGGCGGCACCCCGAACCTGACGACCGACAACGTCAATTGCAGCGCCGCCCCCACTACGCCCGCGCAGTTCCCGTACCTGGCCAACCCGCTCTGACGCGCAGCCTGCCGGCCGGCCCCCGGACCCGCCGCTGCCCGGAGCCGGCAGGCAGGGTCCGGGCAGCGCGAAACGTAGTACCGTCGGTCGCCCGGGATGCCCTACACTTTCCGGCGCGCTTGGGGATGTAGCTCAGCTGGTAGAGCACTTGCTTCGCATGTAAGGGGTCGGGGGTTCGAGTCCCCCCATCTCCACAAGCCGGAAAGGCCCGTGGCGTGACCTGCCCTTTCGGTCCCAGGCGTCAACTGCTTTCGCGTCGTCGCGCGATTGGAGCGTTCGGAACCGCCTCCGCGCGGTCGATGATCTCGATGATCTCGCGAGCCGCAAAGAGTCGTTTCCGGCCGGCGATCGGAATCTCAGACAATATTCCGACATCAACAAGTTTCATGATGTTTTCGAGCGCCGCCGTATCCGAAACGCCGAGCAGATCAGTAGCAATGCGCGTCGTCATGCCCGGAAACCCGAAAAGAGCATCGACCAACGCCAAGGCGGATGTTGAGCGCCGAGCTCCGGTTACTCGCTTCCGATAGAACGATCTCAACTCCTGAAGCTGAGCGGTCCTAATGATCGCGTCCCTCGCTTGCATGGCGACGCCGTTTACGAAGAAGATGATCCAGGGCTCCCACGCTCCTTTTTGGCTGACGGCGAGCATTAGGTCGTTGTACTGGTTACGGCGCCTCTCAAAGTAGGCGCTAAGATATAGCATCGGGGCGGCAAGACGCCGAGCATGACACAGCATCAAAACAATGAGCAGTCTGCCGAGCCGCCCATTGCCATCGATAAACGGGTGAATTGCTTCGAACTGATAGTGTGCTACAGCTAAGCGAATTAGGAGCGGCAACCGATCCGGCCGCTCGTAATAGTCGAGGAGATTGGAGAATGCCGGATCGATTGCATGCGGCGGCGGGGGAACATACCGGGCGTCGTGGATCGAGAGCCCGGGCGGTGCGATAGATACCTGGCGGTCGCGAAAGCGGCCAGGCAGTTTTTCTGGCCCCGTCCCCACCATCAAGAGTGCATGCATTTCATCGATGAGTTGACGGCTGAGCGAAATTTCAGGCAAGCGCCGCACGCCGTACTTCAATGCCTCGATGTAGTTGCTCACCTCTTGCGTGTCGCGGCTCGGCTTTCGCTCCGTGGCCTCGAAAATCACCAAGTCCGAGAAGGTGGTCTGGGCGCCCTCGATGCGACTCGAAAGGATGGCCTCGCGTCGGAGGAACGGGCCGATCAAGATTTCGGGGTCGGGAAGGTTCGCCGCGAGCCCGTCGAGGCGACCAAGTTCTGCGTCGGCCTCGGACACCGCAAGCGCTACATCAGGGGTAAGAACGTTTGCCGTGAACGGGAGGGGAGCCGGAACAAAGGCATGGCTCCCCCCGCCGTCGCCGATCGCAACAAGCCGGCCCGGAGCCGAGGGGGTGAACTGAAGCGGATCCATCTTAGCTTGGGACATTGGACGGCATCACAACTTTCCCGCCTTATAGTTGGGATAGCCGGCAGAGTCCCCAACCTAAAACCCCCTGTCAAGGGGGTATCCCATTGCCTTCACGCCTCCCACGGCCTCCGCTGGTAGTTTACGCTATCGAGCGTAGATGCCAACCGGCGCGCCATTTGTGCCGAGCCGAAGCCGCGGCTTCGAATTGAGAGAGGAACGCGATCGTTCTTCAGTCCAGCAGTGAACGGTAATGCGGATCCTCCACGCCGCCTCGTTTGGGAACCCCTTGCCGGGCGGGTTCGTGCCGATGATCGCCGCACTTGCTCGACGGCTGACGGCGCGTGAAGATGCCTTCGCCTTGGCGGTACCGCGCGTCGCGGGCGCGACCTGGTATCCTCTCGTGCGCGAGGCCGGGGCCGAGCTGCACCTCGTCGCCGGAACCGGCGAAGCCGCGCGCTTGGCGCGCGTTTGGCGTCCCGATCTGCTGCACACGCACTTCTTCAGTTGGGAAGCGGCGCTGACGCTCAAGCTGTGGAACCAGCCGGCGCGCATCTTCTGGCACACGCACTCGACCTCGTTGCGCGACGGACGCGTCCGCAGGGACGCGAAAAGCCTCGTCAAGTACCGCCTCATCGGAGCGCGCGTCGAGCGCTTCGTCGCGGTCTCGCACGCGGTCGGCGAGGAGCTCGTCGTGCGCGGCGCGCCGCGCGCCCGGGTCGTCGCGGTCCACAACGGCGTCGACGCCGTGCGCTTCGCCCCGGCGAGCCCGGCCGCGCGAGCTCGAGCGCGGGCCGACTTGGGACTCGGCCCGAAGCCGGCGATCCTGTTCTTCGGCCGCGACCCGCACCTCAAGGGCGCCGACGTGCTGTGCGGCGCGCTGGCAAGCCTCCCGGACGCGACGGTCGTCACGGTCGCGACGCCCCCCGAGGCGCGCGCCGCGCTCGAACGGCACGCGCGCGTCGTCGCGATCGAGCGCAGCGAGGACCCGCGCGCGCTGTTCGCCGCTGCCGACGTGCTGGCGCTTCCCAGCCGCGGCGAAGGTTACCCGTTCACGCTCGTCGAGGCCGCGCTCTCCGGCTTGCCGGTCGTCGCCAGCGACCTGCCGGCCCTGCGCGAGACCGGCGCGGGCCGCGCCGGCGTCACCTACGCCGCCGTCGGCGACGCGCCCGGCCTCGGCGCCGCCTTGCGCGCCGCGCTGGCCGGCGGACGCGTCAGCCCGAGCGTCCTGCCCGAGGATTCGCTCGAAGCTTGGGCCGCCCGCATCGAAGCACTTTATGGGGAGGGGTAACGCCGGTTTTAGAGATGGAGCGTAGCGCTCACCGTCAGGGAGGTGGGCTCGAGGCCGTAGCGCTCGTTGAAGGGCTGCAAGAACGGAGTCGAGAGCGACGCATTGTACTGGTTGGTGGCGTAGGGCAGGCCGTATCCCACCAAACCGTACGACTGCGCGTGGCTGTCGAAAACGTTCGAGACCGCCAGCGACAACACGAGTTGCTTCGAGACCGTCTGCGTGAGAGAGGCGTCGGCGTAGGCGTAGCCCGGCAGCTGCTGCGGATTGTTCGGGCCGACGGCATGCCCGTCGAGACGGAAATCGAGTCCCGACCGCGTCTCGAATTCAAGGCCGAGCGTCGCCTTCTGCAGCGGCACCTCGAAAGCTTGAATGCCGTTGACGAGCGTGGGATCGGTCATCAGCACGGAGGCGGGAAGATCGTTGAGGACGATCGACTGCACGTCGTATTCGTAGTTGACGGTGAAATGCGGCGACATCCGTGCCCGACCCGTGAGCTCGATGCCGCGGAGACGCGCGCTCGCGGCGTTGAACGACCGGTTGAGCGTGAACGTCACGGCGCCGGGAGCCGGCGACAAACCGCAGAACTCGCCGATTCGCGCCAACAGCGGCGGAACCGCTGAAGACGCAAGCAGCGAACCAGCGGCGAACTCGCCGGTGACGATGCGATTCGTGACGTTCGTGTCGTAGATCGTCAGGCCGAGGGTCGACTCGCTCCCAAAGTGATGGTCGTAGCCGAGCTCGAGAGCGGAGCCCGTCTCGGGCGAGAGGTTCGCAGGGGGGCCCGAGCCCACGTCGACCGTCGCCGGCGCGCTCGCCGTGGCACGCGCGATCGCGCCGCAATCGGGATTGAGCGCGCCGACCGGCAGCAGGTCGACGCGGTCCGCCTGCAAGCCGGGCTCGTCGGTCGAACGTCCGGCGGAAAGGCGCAGGGCGTCGCTCGCCGTCGGCCGGTAGACGAGCGAGAGCTGCGGATCGAAGTGCGTCAGCGGATCGATGCTCGACCGTTTCAACCAGGCGTAGGCGATGAGCGAGAGTTTCGTGGTCGGCGAGAAGATGTCGCGCACGAAAGCACTCTGGTCGATTCGCACGGCGGGGGCGTCGTCCCAGAGCGCCGTGCCGTCCGGCGTCGTTTCGTCGCCGCTC
Organism: Vulcanimicrobiota bacterium; assembly: GCA_963834485.1. Taxonomy (GTDB): domain Bacteria; phylum Vulcanimicrobiota; class Vulcanimicrobiia; order Vulcanimicrobiales; family Vulcanimicrobiaceae; genus CAWICD01. The sequence continues at coordinate 437,181 of CAWICD010000002.1, read as the reverse complement.
AGCGTTTGACGGAGCCAGGAGAGGCCGAAACCGAACGCGTTCGCCGGCCCCGTGAGCTCGTCGCTGAAACGCACGCCCTGCGTCGACCAGCGATCGAGGAAAGCGTCGAGCGGGCCGTTGACCGGCGAAGCGTCGCGATGGTACAGCTCGGCGTACTCATCCGTAAAGGCATCGAGCGCCAAGGCGCTCTTGCCGGCGGTGCTCGCTATGCGGAGGTCGTAGTCCTGGTTGCGCAAGGCCTGCCAGGCACCGGGGCCGCCGCCGGCCGGCCCCGAAGCGGCGGCCGCATAGGCGCCCGGCGTGATGCACGACGGCCCGGTATCCGTCGTGACGAGCACCCCGTGCGGGCAGCTTGCCGCTGCACCGACCGGCGCGTTGGCCAGGGTGTAGTCGTACGGGTTGAAATCGTTGTCGCCTTCGCCCGTCTTGTCGGCCCACGAGGTCGCGTCGTAGGCAGAGAAGGTGATTTTCGTGCTCGGCATCGGGGCGTACACGAGCTTCGCGAGCTCGTTGCGCAGCACGTAGTCGCCGGAGACCGGGTACGTCAGCTGAGCGAGCGTTTGGCTCGTGAAATCGGTTCCGCGGAGACCCGTCTGCGCGATTGCGCCGCCGGAGAACAGCCCGTACGTCCCCTCGACTCCGTGGACGAGCGCGTAGCCGAGCTTGTCCGAAGTTCCGGTTGCGCGAAGGGCCGTAAGCGCGCGGCCCTGCGTTCCCAAACCCTGCTGCACCGTGACTTCCGGATGTTCGGTCGGCTCCAAGGTGCGCAGGTCGACGGTTCCGCCGATCGAGTCGCTGCCGATCAACCCGTTCCCTCCGCTGCCGAAGGTCACGTCGACGTCGCGCAGCGCGAAATACGGCGCATCCTGGAAGTTGAAGCCGGCGATCGTGCCGTCGGTGTCGGGCCCGCTCGAGAGGACTCCTACCGGGCCGATCGGATGCCCGTCGAGGAGCGTCTGGCTCTCGCCGGGACGCAGCCCCCGCAGGCTGACGTAGGCGTCGCCCCCCGGTGCCAGCGAGTCGCCGGAGACGCCGACGCCGCCGAGTTCGTGGAGGGCATCGGCGACCCGCAGCGCTCCTGTGCTCGCGAGAGACTGTTGGGAGACGCTCTGACCTGACGACGGGTTGGCGCGGCCGCTCGAGCGCGAGACGGCGCCGCCGATCTCGTGCAAACCGTCGTCTCGCGACAGGACGATGCCGACGGCGCGAGGACGATCCGCCGCGAACGCAAGCGTCACCGACGCCGTGCGGTATCCGCGCGCCGCCACGACGAGCCGATAGCGTCCTGCGGGCGGCGCGGCCAAAACGAACGCGCCGCTCTGGTCGCTCGTAGCCGAAATCCGCGAGCCGTCCGTCTCCTCCAGCGTGATGACGGCACCCGCGACCGGCGCGCCGTCCGCAGCGTCGCGCACCTCGCCGCTCACGGCTCGGGCGGTTTCGTCGGCGTGTGCGCGCGTCGTCAACGGAGCGAATGCCGCCGCGAGCATCGCCAAGAGCAGCGTGCTCCGCCGGAGCGCCGGCAACCCCAAGACAAGTACGTTTTTCAGCCGTTGCATGCTCGCCGCGAATGATGTGTTTCGGTGCACCGGGAGCTGCCGCAGCGAGCCCCAGAGGGTGGCTTCTCTCCTTTGATCGGCCGTTCTCCATCCCGCGCCACGGTATACCGTGCTACGGACGCCGCCCGAACCGCAACTTCCGCTCGCCTGGGCTGCTTTCGACCGTATCGTCGCGATCGTGGAGCGCTGCGGCAAACCGCCCCGCTCCGCCACCCGGCGACGCGCCGGCAACCGAGCCAGATCGTCTCCTCCTGAACCTTTGCCTTCGGCGCTGCCGGCGGGGCGCGAGGGCGCGGCGGAGGGACCTCGAACAGGAGGCGGGCTGCCTCCGGAGGATCGTCCCGTGTCCCGCTCTCGTGCCCTCGCGGGCTCTCTGTGCCTTGGAATCGGCCTCGCCGTCCTGGTTTTCGCGCTCTTCTCGGGCTGGTTCACGCACGCGGTCGCGCCGCTCACGATGGCCGCCGTGAACGCCAAGGCAGAGCAGGACGTCGCCGCGGCCTTCGGCGGAAAGCGGCGCCTCAACGTGCTCGTGCTCGGCAACCAGGCAGATGAAGGAACCTCGGACACGCTCATCCTGGCCCACCTCGACCTCGACCGGCACAGCGCGACACTCGTCTCGATCCCGCGCGACACATGGGTCGCGGTCGCCGGCCACGGGCACATGAAGGTCAACAGCGTCATCGGCGTAGGCGGCGCGAAGCTTTCGGCGAGCGTGGTCGGCAAGATGACGGGAGCGCCGATCGACGCGACGATGGTCGTCCAGCCCGAAGGCGCCAAGCAGCTCGTCGACGCCATGGGCGGTCTCAACGTCAACGTCGAGAAGACGATGGACTACGACGACAACTACGGCGACCTGCACATCCATCTGAAGGCGGGCGAGCAATACCTGACCGGCGGCCAAGTCCTGGAATACATGCGTTTCCGCCACGACGCGGAGGGAGACTTCGGCCGCATGCGGCGCCAGCAGCAGGTCGTGCGCGAGATCGCGCACGAGATGGCCCAGCCCTCGCAGTGGTCGAAGCTGCCGCGATTGGTCGCCCTCGGCCGCAAAGACGTGCAAACGGAACTCAGCGACCAACAGCTCAGCGCCTTGATCGAGGCCTACCACAGCGTCGCTCAGGACGACGTGCGCACGCTGACGCTGCCGTCACGAGTCGGCTGGGTGGGCGATGCCTCGGTCGTCTTCGTCGACGAGCGCTGGGCGAGATTCGTCGGCGAGATCCTCTGTTCGCCGAAGGCGCCGCCTCAGGACGTCGTGCTCGTGGCCAACGCGACGGGTTTGACGGACCTCGACAAAGTGATCGTCGGCGCCCTTCGCGGCGGTGGCTGGAACGTCCAGACCTTCATCGACCAGCCGGCCAACGTGGCCAGCGAGATCGTCGGGTCGTCACCGACCGCCGACCGGCTCGAGCGCGTTTTCGGGATCGCCAACCGCCGCTCGGGCAAGGCGACCGTGATCAAGCTGGGGACCGATCTCGCACCCGAGGAGAGTTGACCAGCACCTAAGTGCGAAAAGTTTCCCCAAAAAGGCAACCATTTTGACGGCACTTGCATTATAGTAGCCGTACCGAACGAACCGGCGGCGTCGCACTCGTTCGGTTGTCGTACGAGTCGTGTCCCGAAATCCGGCGCAAAGCGCCTCTCGAGTTCAGGTACATCACGCGTGTCTTCACACCCCGCGGCGCCATGGAGTACCGATGTACACTGACGAGAAGTTGACCTGCACGGAGTGCGGAGCACCTTTCAACTTTAGCGCGAGCGAGCAGGAATTCTTCGCCGCTAAGGGTTTCACGAACAAGCCGAGCCGTTGCCCCGACTGCCGAGCCGCCCGCAAAGCGCAGCGTGGCGGCGGGGGCGGCGGATCGTACTCGGGCGGAGGCGGCGGTGGCCGCCAGCGCGAGATGTTCCAGGCAACCTGCAGCCAATGCGGCAAGGTCGCCGAGGTTCCGTTCCAGCCGCGTGGCGACAAGCCGGTTTACTGCCGCGATTGTTTCACGTCGCGGCAATCGTACCGCTAAGGGCTAAACGCCCTTATGGTCCCAGAGCGCATGCCCGCCGGGCATGCGCTTTTTTTTCTTACCGGCCGCAAGGCCTCTCAAGGGGCAAGGGTGTATAGCTCGTTCCTAAGCTATTACTTCATCGGAAATTCATCAGACGCGCACGTCCTGGTTGCAGACTGAATCAACCCCAACTTACAAGCTCTGTCACCCCGCCTTTAGGAAAGGTCCGAGCCATGGCGACTCTCACGAACTTCCAGGTGCAGCCTGGGTTGTCGGCCCCGGCAGCATCAGCGCCAACGGTCGCCGATCCGGCGCCACTGGGCCTGGCAGCGTTCGCACTCACCACCTTCGTTCTCTCCAGCGTCAACGCCGGTCTCGTCCCCAAGGGCGCCGAGCCGGTCGTCTTCGGTCTCGCCGCAGCCTACGGCGGGATCGCGCAGTTCGCTGCCGGCATGTGGGAATTTCAGCGTAAGAACACGTTCGGCGCGACGGCGTTCACGTCGTACGGCGCGTTCTGGATCTCGTTCGCACTGCTGGTCACGCTCTACATCGGCAAGATACCGCCCGAAAACATCCCGGTCGCAGTCGGCCTGTTCTTGCTCGCGTGGAGCCTCTTCACGACCTACATGACGATCGAAGCCCGCAAGCACGCGAAGCCGGTCTTCATCACCTTCGTGCTGCTGACCCCGACGTTCTACTTGCTCGCATTCGGCGCGCTGTTCGGCATCCCGGCACTCTCGCAGTTCGGCGGCTACCTCGGAATCCTCACCGCCTTCGCCGCGTGGTACGCCTCCTACGCCAGCCTCTCAAAGGCAGGCTGAACCCCCTCCCCTCGCTCCCCGATCGCGATGAAGCGCCCGCAAGGGCGCTTCATTCACTTTCCGGCACCGGCCGAGGTCCGGCGAGGTGCGAACCGAAGGCGCAACGCCATGGACGCCGAGGCTCAACGACTGATCGACGAGCTCGCCTTGACCGCGCATCCCGAAGGCGGCTTCTTCCGTGAAATCTTTCGCAGCACCGCTCAGGTCGTCGACCGGCTGGGGCGGCGGCGCAGCGCGCTGACCGTCATCTATTTTCTGCTCAGCGCCGAAGCCCACTCCACCTGGCACCGGCTCGCCTCCGACGAGACCTGGCACTTCGCTTGCGGCTCGCCGCTGCAGCTCGAGCTCATCTCGGAGCGCGGCGAGCACGAGATCTTCCGCCTCGCCTCCGGCGGCCCTTGGGAGGCGACGATCCCGGCGGGCAGCGCGTTCGCGGCCCGCGTCGCGGACGGAGGCGGCTACTCGCTGGTGAGCTGCTGCGTCGCGCCAGGCTTTGAATTCGCGGACTTCACGCTGCTCGACAGTAAAATGCTGATAGATGCATTTCCCCGGCACGCTGCGGCGATCCGGCGCTACGCGCGGCCGCCGCTCGAGTAGCTCAGGGAGCGGGAACGTACAGATCGGCGCCCCGCTCGATGAACTCGGCCGACTTCTCGGCCATCCCGCGCTCAGCGAACTCGCGCACCTCTTGCGTGATCTTCATCGCGCAGAAATGCGGTCCGCACATCGAGCAGAAGTGGGCGACCTTCGCACCCTCGGCCGGCAGCGTCTCGTCGTGGAAGGCCCGGGCGGTCTCGGGATCGAGCGAGAGATTGAACTGGTCCTCCCAGCGGAACTCGAAGCGCGCGCGGGAGAGGACGTCGTCCCAGTGCCGCGCGCGGGGATGTCCCTTGGCCACGTCGGCCGCATGTGCCGCGATCTTGTAGGCGATGACGCCGTCCTTGACGTCCTGCTTGTCGGGCAGGCCGAGGTGCTCTTTCGGCGTCACGTAACAGAGCATCGCCGTGCCGTACCAGCCGATCATCGCCGCACCGATGGCGCTGGTGATGTGGTCGTAGCCCGGCGCGACGTCGGTCGTCAGCGGCCCCAGCGTGTAGAACGGAGCCTCCTTGCAGACCTCCAGCTGGCGGTCCACGTTCTCCTTGATCAGGTGCATGGGAACGTGGCCGGGGCCCTCGATCATCGTCTGCACGTCGTGCTTCCAGGCGATCGCCGTCAGCTCGCCGAGCGTGTCGAGCTCGCCGAACTGCGCCTCGTCGTTCGCGTCGGCCAAGCATCCGGGACGCAGCCCGTCGCCAAGCGAGAACGTGACGTCGTACGCCTTCATGATCTCGCAGATCTCTTCGAAGTGCGTGTAGAGGAAGTTCTCCTCGTGGTGCGCGAGGCACCACTTGGCGAGGATCGAGCCGCCGCGCGAGACGATGCCGGTAAGGCGCTTGGCGGTCAGCGGAATGTAGCGCAGCAGCACGCCGGCATGGATCGTGAAGTAGTCGACGCCCTGCTCCGCCTGCTCGATCAAGGTGTCGCGGTAGAGCTCCCAGGTCAGCTCTTCGGCTTTGCCGCCGACCTTTTCCAGCGCCTGGTAGATCGGCACCGTGCCGATCGGCACCGGGGCGTTGCGCAGAATCCACTCGCGCGTCTCGTGGATGTTCTTGCCCGTCGAGAGGTCCATGACGGTATCCGCACCCCAGCGCGTCGCCCAGGTCATCTTCTCGACCTCTTCCTCGATCGTCGAGGCGACCGCCGAGTTGCCGATGTTGGCGTTGATCTTGACCAGGAAGCTGCGCCCGATGATCGCGGGCTCGAGCTCGGGATGATTGACGTTGGCAGGCAGGACGGCCCGGCCGCGCGCCAGCTCGTCGCGTACGAACTCGGGCTCGACGCCCTCGCGGAGCGCGACGAACTCCATCTCGGGCGTCACCATGCCGCGCCGAGCGTAGTGCATCTGCGTGACGTTCGCGCCCGGCTTGGCTTTGCGCGGACGGCGGCTCGACTTGAAGCGCAGCGCCTCGATTTCGGGCATGGCCTCGCGGCCGCGGCGATAAAGCGAACTGGGGCGGGCGAGCTCCAACGTGTCGGCGCGGCCCTCGATCCAAGGCCCGCGCAGGGCAGCCAGCCCCCGGTGCACGTCGGTCGCGATCTCGGGATCCGTGTAAGGTCCGCTCGTATCGTAGAGCACGTGGCTCTCGCCGTTGGTCAGCGATATCCGGCGCACCGGAACGCGGAGCGTGGGGTCGCTGCCCACGAGGTACGCCTTGCGCGCACTCCCATTTCGTTCCAAAGACTCGACGGTCGCAGCCATTCCCAGAACCTCCGGCCGCCGCTCCGTCTCTCCCTACGCCGGCATCATCCGGATCAGGTTCGACGGTCGGCGACGAACATCGCCCTCTCAGCCCGTCACGCAGGCTCCCGTGAGGATTCCCTCACGATACGCGGGCGACGCAACCCTGTCAACGACCCCAGCCGCCGGGGTACGCGACGCCGAAGCCGAACCCAGCCGCGATTTGCCGTATTTCTTCCTGTTCGGCGCGCAGCTTGCCGTGGGCGCCGCAGCACTCTTCGCGCGGTTGGCGCTGCATGGTGCGGGGCCCCTGGCGGTCTCGGCGGGCCGCTTGCTTCTCGCCGCGCTCGTCATGCTGCTCCTCACGCGGCCGGCGAAGATCGGCCGCCGGGCCGAGCTCGCGTTCGCGCTCGCGGGCGCGATCCTCGCGCTGCATTTCGCGACCTGGATCGGCTCGCTGCGCTACACTTCGGTCGCCATCTCGACGCTGCTGGTGTGCACCGTCCCGCTCTGGACCGAGCTCTACGATTGCGCGTCCGAACGGCGGCTGCCCGCACCCGCGTACTTCGTCTCGCTGGCGCTGGCGCTGGGGGGAGTCGCGACGATCTCCGCGGAGCATGCGGCACCCGCTCCGGTCCCCGGACACGCGCTGCTCGGGGGCGCGCTCGCGCTCCTGGGCAGCGTCGCGATGGGGGCGTATCTCATCATCGTGCGCAACGTCGGCGCGCAGCCCGCGCACGGGCGGCCGCTCCCGACGCGGCAGATCGTGGCGCGCACGTACGCCTGGGCCGCGCTCGCACTCGTCCTGCTCGCGGCGGCGGCACGCCAGCCACCGCCCTCGGCAAGCGACACGAGCGCGTGGCTCGGCATCGCGGCGATGGCGCTGATCTCGCAGTTGCTCGGCCACACCGGGCTGAACGCGGCGTTGCGCACCTTCTCGCCGAGCACGGTCGGATTCGCGACGCTGCTCGAGCCGGTCATCGCGGCGCTCCTCGCCGCCCTCTTCTTGAACGAGCCGCTCACGCTCTTGACCGTCGCGGGAGGCTCGCTGGTCCTGCTCGCCGTAGCCGTGACGCTGCGTTACGCGCCGTCGCGCGAACTCTCGATCGAACCCTGACGATCCCGCCGAGCAAGGGCGCGAGCGGATTCGCCGCCAAGCTGATCCGGTACGTGTCCGTTCACGAAGGCACCGAAGGACGTTCGTCAACCTATGACGCCTGAGACCGCGCGCATCGACCGTCTCGCCCACGGCGGCGAAGGCGATCCCTTCGGCTTCTTGGGGATGCACCGCACCCCGGACGGCGGGCTCGTCGTGCGGGCGATCCGCCCCAACGCCGACGCGCTCGAGTTGATCGACGCGCGAAGCGGCGAGGTCGCGGGGGCCTTCCGCAAGGTCCATCCCGAAGGCGTCTTCCGCTTGGAGTTTCCCGGACTCGAGCCCTTTCCGTACCGGCTCCGCGAGATAGCCGGCGATTCCGCCTTCGAGTTCGACGATCCGTACCGTTTCGGCAAGGTCCTCGGCGATCTCGACACGTGGCTCATCGGCGAAGGCAATCACCTCCGGCTGTGGGAGGTGCTCGGCGCGCACCTGCGCGAGATGGAAGGCGTGCGCGGCACGACCTTCGCGGTCTGGGCCCCCAACGCGCGCCGGGTCAGCGTCGTGGGCGATTTCAACCTTTGGGACGGGCGCGTCCATCCGCTGCGCTTTCGCGCCGAATGCGGCGTGTGGGAACTCTTCATCCCGCAAGAGCTCGCCGAGAACCACTACAAGTACGAGATCATCGGGCCGGCGGGCAACGTCCTTCCCCTGCGATCCGACCCCGTCGGCTTCGCGCACGAGCTGCGCCCCGGAACCGCGTCGATCGTGAAGGCTCCGACCGCGCACGCCTGGAGCGACGCCCAGTGGATGGAGCGGCGCGGCGAATCCTCGCGGCGCGACCGGCCGGTCGCGATCTACGAGGTCCATCTCGGCTCGTGGCGGCGCAAAGGCAATCACGGCGAGTATTGGCTGAGCTATCGCGAACTGGCCGACACGCTCTTGCCCTACGTGCGCGATCTCGGCTTCACCCACATCGAGCTCATGCCGATCACCGAATACCCCTTCGACGGCTCCTGGGGCTATCAGACGACCGGCATGTTCGCGCCGACGAGCCGGCACGGTTCGCCGGATGAATTCCGCGCGTTCGTCGACCGCGCGCACGCCGAAGGGATCGGGATCATCCTGGACTGGGTCCCCGGTCATTTTCCGGCCGACACCCACGGCCTCGTCAACTTCGACGGAACGCATCTGTACGAGCACATGGACCTGCGCAAGGGCTTCCACTTCGAGTGGGGGACGTTCTCGTACAACCTGGGCCGCAACGAGGTCTCGAACTTCCTGATCTCGAGCGCTCTCTTCTGGCTCGCCGAGTATCACATCGACGGTCTGCGCGTCGACGCCGTCTCCTCGATCGTTTACCTCGACTACGGCCGCAAGCACGGCGAATGGCTGCCCAACGCCTACGGCGGCAACGAAAACCTCGAAGCGACGGCGTTCCTGCGCCGCTTCAACGCGACCGTGTACCGCGAGTTCCCCAGCGCCATGACGATCGCCGAAGAGTCGACCGCGTTCCCGATGGTATCGTGGCCGGTCGATTCGGGCGGCCTCGGCTTCGGCTACAAATGGAACATGGGCTGGATGCACGACACGCTCCGCTTCTTCTCGGTCGATCCGCTCTATCGCGGGTACCACCTCGGCGAGCTGTCGTTCGGAATCTGGTACGCCTGGACCGAGAACTTCATCCTTCCGTTCTCCCACGACGAAGTCGTCCACCTCAAACACTCGCTGCTCGGCCGCATGCCGGGCGACGACGAGCCGCGTTTTGCGAGCCTGCGGGCGCTCTACGCCTTCCTGTACGCCCACCCCGGAAAGAAGCTGCTCTTCATGGGCAGCGAGTTCGCGCAGGAAGGCGAGTGGAGCGAGGCGCGCAGCCTGGACTGGTACCAGCTCCACGACGACCCCCAGCGCCAAGGGGTGCAAGCTCTCGTCCGCGATCTCAACCGGCTCTATCGCGAGTCGCCCGCGCTCTATCGCGGCGACGCCGAACCCGCCGGCTTCGAATGGATCGACTTCACCGACTGGACGAACGTCGTCATCTCATTCCTGCGCCGCGATCCGCAGAGCGGCGCGTTCCTCGTCGTCGTCCTCAACGCCAGCGGCCTGGAGCACCGCAACTACCGGATCGGCGTGCCGCAGGGCGGTAACTACCGGGAGCGGCTGAACACCGACGCCTGGATCTATCACGGGCGCAATCGCGGCAACATGGGCCTCGTCAGCGCGCAGGAATCCGGCGCGCACGGCCGGCCCTTCTCGCTCGAGCTGTTTCTGCCCCCGCAGTCGGTGCTGGTACTCGAGCCCGCATGATCGCAGCCCACGGCCCGGTCGTCGAGGTCGGCGAACCGTATCCCCTCGGCGCGACGTGGGATGGGAAGGGCGTCAACTTCGCGCTTTTCTCCGCCCACGCGGAAAAGGTCGAACTCTGCTTGTTCGACGCACGCGGGCGCCGCGAGCTCCACCGGATCGTGCTCCCCGCGTACACGGATCAAATCTGGCACGGTTACCTCTCCGACGCGCGCCCCGGCCTGCGCTACGGCTACCGCGTCTACGGGCCGTACGATCCCGCTCGCGGACATCGCTTCAACAACAACAAGCTGCTGATCGACCCCTACGCGAAGGCGCTTTCGGGCGCGATCCGCTGGAGCGACGTGCATTACGGCTACCGCCTCGGCACGCCGCGCGGCGATCTGACCTTCGACCGGCGCGACAACGCTTCGGGAATGCCGAAGTCGGTGGTGGTGGACACCGCCTTCACCTGGGGCGACGATCGCCCGCCGCACACGCCCTGGCACAGCACGATCGTCTACGAGCTGCACGTGCGCGGCTATACGATGCAGTTTCCAGGCTTGCCCGCGCCGATGCGGGGAACGTTCCTGGCGCTCTCGGCGCCGGCCGTGCTCCAGTACTTGCAGCGCCTGGGGGTCACCGCGGTCGAGCTGCTGCCGATCCACGCCTTCGTCGACGACCGGATGCTGATCGAGCGGCGGCTGCGCAACTATTGGGGCTACAACTCGATCGCCTTCTTCGCGCCGCATCCGCTCTATCTGAGCACCGAGAGCGTGCACGAGTTCAAGACGATGGTCAAGCATTTCCACGATGCCGGGATCGAAGTGATCCTCGACGTCGTGTACAACCACACGGGCGAGGGGAGCGAACGCGGCCCGACGCTCTGCTTCCGCGGAATCGACAACCGCTCGTATTACCGCCTCGCCTCCGACCCGCGCTTCTACGACGACGTGACCGGGACGGGGAACACCCTCAACCTCGACCACCCGCGCGTGCTGCAGATGACGATGGACTCGCTGCGCTACTGGGCCGGCGACATGCGCGTCGACGGATTCCGTTTCGACCTCACGCCGGCGCTCGCGCGCGACTCCCATGGATTCCAGCGCAACAGCGCCTTTTTCAAGGCCGTCGCGCAAGACCCGGTCCTCTCGCGCGTCAAGCTCATCGCCGAACCGTGGGACATCGGCTTGGGCGGATACCAGGTCGGGAACTTTCCGCCGGGCTGGTCCGAGTGGAACGATAAATTCCGAGACTCGGTGCGCCGCTTCTGGCAGGGCAACGACGGTACCATCGGCGAGCTCGCCTCGCGTCTGACCGGCTCCAGCGATCTTTTCGAGCACGACGGCCGCCACGTCCGGTCCTCGGTCAACTTCGTGACCGCACACGACGGCTTCACGCTCGAGGACCTCGTCAGTTACAGCCACAAGCACAACGAAGCCAACGGCGAGAGCAACCGCGACGGCACCAACAACAACATCAGCTGGAATTGCGGCGTCGAAGGGCCGACCGACGATCCGGCGACCGACGGCCTGCGGGCCCGGCAGAAGCGGAATCTCCTCGCGACCCTGCTGCTCTCGCAAGGCGTGCCGATGATGCTGGCCGGCGACGAACGCAGTAAGACCCAGCTCGGAAACAACAATCCGTATTGCCAAGACAATCCGCTGACGTGGCTGGACTGGGCGCCTCCAAGCGATCCTGACCTGATCGAGTTCGCGCGCGGCTTGATCCACCTGCGCAAGACGAGCACCGCGTTCCAGCGCGAGTCGTTCTTTCACGGCGTCGTGCTGCCCGATCGTTCGCGCAAGGACGTCGCTTGGATGCGCCCCGACGGTCGCGAGATGAACGAGGGCGACTGGTTCAACCCCCGGCTGCGCGTCGTCGGCCTGATGTTCGGCGACGAGCAGCCCGCCCACGAGGACCGCCTGTTCCTGCTGTACTTGAACGCGCACGATCACGAGATCGAGCTGACGCTGCCGGCCCGCCAAGGCGGGTGGGAGCTGCTCGTCGACACCGCGGGCGATCCGCGCGGCAACGTCTTCCTGCCGATCGCGCGCGAGCGCGCCCACACGATGGAGCCGCGCTCGCTCATCCTCTTCCACACGCGCGAGCGCGTCCAGCCATGAAGAAGCGCACGGCCGCGACGGCCTTTCTCCCGGCGAAGCTGGAGCAGGGGCGCGCGTGGGGCCTCGCGGTCAACCTCTACACCTTGCGCTCGAAGCGCAACTGGGGCATCGGGGATTTCACCGACCTGCGCGGCTTCGTGCGCCTGGCGCTCGCACTCGGCGCGGATTTCGTCGGCGTCAATCCGTTGCACGCGCTGCACTACAACGATCCGGGTGCGGCGAGCCCGTACTCGCCGACGAGCCGCTTCTTTCTCAACCCGATCTACATCGACGTCGAGGCCGTCCCCGAGTTCGATCACGACGACCCGCGCGCGGCCGCGCTGCGCGGGCGCGTCGGCTCGGCGCAGTTCGCCGAAGCGCTGGCTGCCTTGCGCGAGACGCCGCTGGTCGAATACGTGCGGGTCGCACGCGCGAAGTGGTCGGCCCTCGAGGAGCTCTACGGCGCGTTCCGGCTGCGGCGCGGCGCTCGCGCAGCCGCCTTTCGCGACTTCTGCGAAGCGGGAGGTCCGCGCCTCGAGCGCTTCGCCGTCTACGAGGCGCTCGGCGAACGCTTCGCCCGCGCGCGGAGCGGCGCGAACGGCTGGCCTTCCTGGCCGGCCGAGTACCAAGACGTGCGGAGCGAGGCCGTCAAGGCCTTCGCGGCGCGAAACCGGCGGCGCGTCAACTACTTCAAATACCTGCAATGGATCGCCGACGAGCAGTTGGCGGCCGCGGCGAACGCCGGCTCGGAGATGAGCATCGGGCTCTACCGCGACGTCGCGGTCGGCGTGGCTCCAGACAGCGCCGACGTCTGGTCGGACCGAAGCGCCTACGTGCTCGACGAGACGGTCGGCGCGCCGCCCGACCCGCTCGGCCCGCTCGGCCAGAATTGGGGACTCCCGCCGCCCGTTCCGAGCGCGATGCTGGGCGGCGGGGCTGCGTCGTTCGCCGAGCTCCTGCGCTCGAACATGCGGCATGCCGGCGCGCTGCGCCTCGACCACGCGATGGCGCTGACGCGTCTTTTCCGCATCCCGCAAGGCCGGCCCGCAAGCGAAGGCGCGTACGTCGCCTATCCCTTCGACGAGCTGCTGGCGATCGTCGAGGCCGAAAGCGTTCGCGCTCGCTGCGTCGTCGTCGGCGAGGACCTCGGCAACGTCCCAGAAGGCTTCCGCGAGCGCATGGAACGGGAACGCATCCTTTCGTACCGGCTGCTCCTCTTCGAGCGCGAGTTCGACGGCGCGTTCAAATCGCCCGAAGCCTATCCGCGCCTCGCGCTCGCGACCGGGACGACCCACGATCTTCCGACGCTGCCCGGTTGGGCGCTGGGACGCGACATCGAGGCGCGGGTGCGGATCGGGCTCCTCCCCGCGGAGACCGCGGCGAGAGCTCGGGCCGAGCGGCGCGTCGATGCGTCCCGGCTGATCGACGCGCTGGCTCGCCACGGCGAGCTCGACCGGGAATCCTTCCAACGGCTCCACGCCGCGATCGACGCCCGCAGCGCCGAGCCTGCGAGCTACGCTCCGCTCGTCAGCGCAGCCTACCGTTACCTGGCCGACACGCCGGCCCGGCTCATCCTCGTCCCGCTCGACGACGCGCTTTGCACGTTCGATCAAGTCAATCTGCCGGGAACTTCCGGCGAGTATCCGAATTGGCGCCGCAAGCTAGCGCCCGGTCTCGACGGCATAGCGGTCGACGTGCTCGTCGAAGCCATTGCAGCCCAGGTTCGGGCCAGGGTGACGCAAGAACCCGATCGCCACTCCGCTCAGAGGGAGGAAGTCTCTACATGAAAGCCGTCGTGATGGCCGGTGGCGAAGGTTCGCGGCTCCGCCCACTCACCTCGCGCCGGCCCAAGCCGCTCGCGCCGGTCGCAAACAAGCCCGTGATGGAGCACATCGTCGATCTTCTGCGACGTCACGGCTTCACCGAGATCATCGCCACGCTGCACTATCTCGCCGACGAAATCGAAAGCTACTTCGGCGACGGATCCGACTTCGGCGTGAGCATGGAGTACGTCGTCGAGGACTCGCCGCTGGGCACGGCCGGTGCCGTCAAACTGGCCGCGACGTCGATCGGCAACGAGCCCTTTCTCATCATCTCGGGCGACGCGCTCACCGACCTCGATCTCACCGCGCTGGTCGCCGATCACAAGCGCACCGGCGCCGCCGCGACGATCGTGCTGCAGCGCGTCGCCAATCCGCTCGAGTTCGGGGTCGTCATCGTCGACGACGAGAACCGCATCGTCCGCTTCCTCGAGAAGCCTTCGTGGGGCGAGATCTTCTCCGACACGATCAATACGGGCATCTACGTCCTCGATTCGAGCGTGCTCGGCATCATGGAGAAGGGCAAGGCCTACGACTTCTCGCGCGACATCTTCCCCCGGCTGCTCCACGACGGAAAGCTGATCCAGGGTTATATCACCGACGACTATTGGACCGACATCGGCAACCTTCAGCAATACCAACAGGCCAACTACGACGCGCTCGCCGGTACCGTCCGCCTGGAGATCCCCGGCACGCAATCCGAGCCCGGCATCTGGCAAGGCGAAGGCTGCCGCATCAACTCCGAGGCGCGTCTGATCGCGCCGGTCATCCTGGGACGCAACGTCGTCGTCGAGGCGGGGGCGGTCGTCGGCCCGGAGACGGTCGTCGGGAACGCCTCGATCGTCGCCAGGAACTCGCAGCTCCACCGGACCGTCGCCTGGGCCGACTCCTACTTCGGCGAATCGAGCTCGCTCGACGGCTGCACCATCGCCGACCGCAACATCGTCAAGGACCACGTCAACGTCGGTGAAGGAACGGTCGTGGGCTCGGGCTGCACGCTCGGCAGCGGAGCCGTCGTTCGTCCCAACCTCAAGCTCTGGCCCGACAAGTCGGTGAGTTCCGGTGCGCTCGTCTCGATGTCGCTGGTCTACGGCATCAAATGGCCCGGCTCGCTGTTCGGCGCCGTCGGCGTGAGCGGCTTGGCGAACGTCGAGATCACGCCCGAGTTCGCGATGAAGCTCGGGCACGCGTTCGGTTCCCACCTCAAACCGAACCAAACCGTCATGACCAGCCGCGACGCGCATCCCGCGGCGCGCGTCATGAATCGCTGCATCATCTCGGGCCTGCTCTCGGTCGGCGTCCAGGTCGAAGACCTGCGCGCCATCCCGCTGCCGCTGGCGCGCTACGCGACGCGCATGGGCGGCGACGGCGGCGTGCACACGCGGGTCGATCCGAACGACCCGAACTCGCTGCTCATCGAGCTCTTCGACTCCAGCGGGATCAACATCGACAAGACGACGGAGCGGAAGATCGAGAACCTGTTCTTCCGCGAAGACTTCCGGCGGACCGGGATGGACGAGGTCGGGCTCCTCTCGTTCCCGGCGCGCACGCTGGAGCGCTACACCAGCGACATGCTGGGCGCGCTCAAGTCCAAGGCGCTGCAGGCCGCCAATTTCAAGGTCGTGGTCGACTACGGCTACGGCAACGCGGCGCTGGTCCTGCCGCGCGTCCTGGCGAGCCTGGGCGTCGACATCATCGCGCTCGACGCCTACTACGACGAATCCAAGGCGCGCACGTTCCGGCTCGACCGCGAGCGTTACCTCGAGCAGCTTCGCACCGTCACCCTGACCCTTGGTGCCGATCTCGGCGTGCTGGTCGACCACGACGGCGAGTCGTTCGCCTTGGTCGACGACCAGGGCCGCGTCATCGCCGGGAACCGCCTGCTGGCGCTCCTCACCCTCATGGTCGGCCGGGCCAAGAAGGGGGCGCGCATCGCGATTCCGATCACGACGCCGTCGGCGATCGAGAAGCTCGCCAAGTCGCTGGGCGCGAGCGTGACGCGGACCAAGAGCGACCGCCGCTCGATGATGGCGCTCGCCGATCAGGAGCGGGTGACGCTGGACTACGGCAGCGGCGTGAAGCAAGAGCCGATCTTCCCCGAGTTCCAGCCGGCCTTCGACGCGCTCTACGCGATCGTCAAGGTGATGGAGCTGCTCGCGCTCGAGGGCTGCAAGCTGCACGAGCTCGTCGACCTGCTTCCGTCGTGGTTCTTCCGGCACCGCACCATCGCGTGCCCCTGGGAGCGCAAGGGCGAGGTCATGCGCACCATCGTCGACGAGTACCAAGGCGGCGACGTCGAGCTCTTCGACGGCGTGCGCGTCAACGTCAACGGCGGATGGTTCCTGGTGCTCCCCGACGCCTCCGATCCGACCCTCAACGTCTACGCCGAAGGCCAGAACGGCGACGAGGCCGACCGTCTGATGGGCGACATCTCGCACCGCATCGAGTCGCTCGTCGACGCCTAGCGAACTCCCGCTCTATTCCTCGGACGCTTGCGCCTCGGACCGAGGGCCGCGAAAATTTCCATGCCGGCCGGCGCCCTGGGAGAATCGCAGCGCGCCCGCAGCGGCCTCGCCGCTCGCAAGCGTCGCCAGCCCGTGACGGAGCTCGTTCTGCATCGCTTCGCTCTCGGTGAGGCCCCACTGCTCGAGCACCGCGAGACGATCGTTCCGCAGGCAGAGCTGAGGAAAGGCGGCGATCTGCTTGGCCAGCTCGAGGGCCGCCGCGAGCGCCTGGCCGTTGGGCGCGATGCGGTTCACCAGCCCGACTCCCTTGGCTTCGATCGCGTTGACGGGACGTCCGGTGAGGATCAAGTCGAGCGCGAGGCTCTGTCCTATCAGCCGCGGCAGCCGCACCGTCCCCAGGTCGACCAGCGGCACGCCGAAGCGACGCGAGAACACGCCGAAGATCGCGTCGCTCGCGGCGACGCGCAAGTCGCACCAGAGCGCGAGCTCGAGACCGCCGGCGACGGCGTAACCTTCGATCGCGGCGATGACCGGCTTGGAGAGCTGCATGCGCGTCGGCCCCATCGGGGCCTGCGCGCCGTCCGTCACGAGCTTGAACTCGCCTTCGGCGGCCGCTTTGAGGTCGGCGCCGGCACAGAAGGTTCCGCCCGCACCGGTCAGGATCGCCACGTCGGCCTCCTGGTCGCCTTCGAAGCGCTCGAAGGCCTCGACCAGCGCTCGCGCCGTCGCTTCGTCGACGGCATTGCGCCGCTCGGGACGTTCGATCGTCACGAGCGCGACGCGCTCGTCGAGCCGGTACGAGACCGCATCGCTCATCCGCTCACCCGCCGCATCACGTAGCCGATCTTGAGCTCCAACGTTTCGAGGACGTGCCGCCAGAGATAGCGGTTTGCCGTCGCGTAGCCGGCCTGGCGCATCCGGTCGCCGCGACGGTCGTCCCCGTAGACGACGCGCAGGTACTCGGCCAGCTCGCGACCGTCCTCGGTGTCGCAGACGAGCGCGTTGACGAACGGCTCGGCGTACTCTTCGCCGGTCGCGCCGCAGACCGGCAGGCCGCCGGCGGCCATCACTTCGAGGCCGACCAGACCGAACGGCTCCTTTCCGCTGTTGGCCAGCACCGCGTCGGAGGCGACGTAGAGCGCCAGCAGCGACTCTTCGGGCAAGAACGCCTGGAGATGGATCACGTCGGCCCCGCTGGAGCCGAGCGCCGCCGCCAGCTCGTCGGCGTCGTCGCCGGCTGCCGTCACGCGCTCGACGCTCAGCCCGCGGTGGTAGGCGCGTCCGAAGACGACGTCGCCGTACGGCTCGCGGCCGCCGCGCGCCACCAGCTGCGGAGAGTACCCCATCGCGCGCAGCTCGGCCACGGCGTCGATCGCCTGCAGCCAATTCTTGTCGGGATCGAAGCGCCCGACCTTGATCAGCGCCGGCCGGCCGCGAAGCGCCGCGCGAAACTTCGCGATCAGTTCGCGCGGCGGCCCATCCAGCAACGTTTCGTCGATGCCGTTGGGGACGACCAGGGCCGGGACGTCCCAGCGCCCGAGCTCGAATTTCATGTACTTGCTGACGGTCGTGACCGCCGCGACGCGCTGCAGCGCACCCCAATCGATCCGGTTGAAGCCATAGGTGTTGTTGGCGTTCCAGAGGATCGTGACCGAATCGCGCCAGCCGCGCCCGCGCAGGAGAGCGTCGAGGTGCAGGAGCGCGGGGACCGTCTGCCATTCCTCGCCGATGACCAGCACGCGCTCGCCGCGCACGCGCGCCGGAGCGACGATCTCGTCGGCCACGAACCACGGCACGCTCGCCGCGAAG
Source organism: Vulcanimicrobiota bacterium (assembly GCA_963834485.1). Taxonomy (GTDB): domain Bacteria; phylum Vulcanimicrobiota; class Vulcanimicrobiia; order Vulcanimicrobiales; family Vulcanimicrobiaceae; genus CAWICD01. The sequence goes on along the minus strand of CAWICD010000002.1, from coordinate 418,945 downwards.
TCGTTGACTTTGCCTTCTTCGCCGTCGTAGACCCCGTAGGGGTGGTAGGCCGAGATCCACTGGGACCAGCGCCGCAGCGTGACGCCGGGCGCGAACGCCTCGACGGCCGGCAGCGCGGGATCGCCGACGAAAAAGAGCGTCGTGTCGACCTCGGCGTCGCCGAGCGCGCGGGCAAATGCCGTCTCGCGCGTGCCGAGGCCGCCGATCGACGAATAGCGATCGGGTCCCTCGAACGACAGCAACGCTGCGTGTTTGTGGCCGGCCAGCATTACGGTTTTCCCTCCAAACTCCATCGACCCGGCACAGCGCCGATCGGCACGCGGAACCCGCCCAGCAAGGACGAAGCGGCTCCTACGCTTGGGCGCGCAACTGGCGCAGGACGTATTGCAGGATGCCGCCGTGCCGGTAGTATTCGGCCTCGTCGGGCGTGTCGATCCGCACCCGCACGCTGAACTCGACGACCTTCTCGTCGAAGCCGTAGCGCGTCGCGCGGACCCCGAGCGTGCTGCGCGGCGTCAGGCTCGCGGCGATCCCGGTGATGTCGCACACTTCCTCGCCGGAAAGGTCGAGGCTCTCGCGATTCTCGCCGGGCAGAAACTCGAGCGGCAGAATGCCCATCCCTATCAGGTTGCTGCGATGGATGCGCTCGAACGACTCGGCGATCACCGCCCGCACCCCGAGCAGCATCGGCCCCTTCGCCGCCCAGTCGCGTGACGAGCCCGAACCGTACTCCTTGCCGGCGATGACGAGCAACGGCTTCCCGTCCCGGCGGTAGCGCTCCGCGGCGTCGAAGATCGGCATCTGCGCGCCTTCGGGAAGATAGCGGGTCACGCCGCCCTCGACGCCCGGCACGAGCAAGTTGCGCAGGCGCACGTTGGCGAACGTGCCGCGGACCATCACTTCGTGGTTGCCGCGGCGCGCGCCGTACGAATTGAAGTCGGCCGGATCGACGCCCTTTTCGATCAGGTATTTCGCCGCCGGGCTGCTCTTGGCGATCGAGCCGGCCGGCGAGATGTGGTCGGTCGTGACGCTGTCGCCCAGCACGGCGAGCACGCGCGCGTCGACGATGTCGGCCGGAACCGCCGGCTCGGCCGGCATACCGTCGAAGTAGGGCGGCCGTTTGACGTATTCGCTGGCCGGATCCCAAGCGTAGAGATCGCCGGCGGGCACTTCGAGCGCGCGCCAGTTGTCGTCGCCGGCGAAGACGTCGGCATAGCGCTTGCGGAACATCGACTCGTCGAGCGAGCTCGCGATCGCCGCGTCGATCTCGGCGTTGCTCGGCCAGAGCTCGCGCAGGTAGACGGGCTTTCCCGCACGGTCGAGGCCGAGCGGCTCGCTCGTCAGATCGATGTCCATGCGCCCGGCAAGGGCGTAGGCGACGACCAGCGGCGGCGAGGCCAGATAGTTGGCTCGCACCTGCGGATGGATGCGGCCTTCGAAGTTGCGGTTGCCCGAGAGGACCGCCGCGACGATCATGTCGTGCTCGGCGACCGCGTGAGCGACTTCATCGGGCAGCGGGCCGCTGTTGCCGATGCAGGTCGTGCAGCCGTAGCCGACGAGATTGAAGCCGGCCGCATCGAGGTATCGCTGCAGGCCCGCAGCCTCGAGGTAGTCGCTGACGACCTTCGAGCCGGGCGCGAGGCTCGTCTTCACCCACGGCTTGCGCGTGAGGCCGCGCTCGGCCGCCTTCTTCGCGACGAGCCCCGCCCCGACGAGGACGGCCGGATTCGAGGTGTTCGTACACGAGGTGATCGCCGCGATCACGACCGCGCCGTCCGAAAGCTCGGTGTGCGGCCGGGCCGCGACCGCGGTCCCGCCTCCGCCCTCGCCTTCGAGCTGGGAAACCGCGAACTCCGAACCCTTCCCGTTGCCCTTGGCGCGCGCGCTCTGCCAATCGGCGAGCGCTTTGCCGAATTCAGCCTTCACGTTCGAGAGCGCGACGCGGTCCTGCGGCCGGCGCGGCCCGGCGAGGCTCGGGACGACGGTCGAGAGGTCGAGTTCCAGCGTATCGCTGAAGACGGGATCCGGCGAATCGGGCGTGCGGAAGAGCCCCTGGGCGCGCGCGTAGGCTTCGACCAGCGCGATCTGCTCGGCACTGCGGCCCGTCAGCTCGAGATAGGCGAGCGTTTGCGCGTCGATCGGGAACATCGCCACGGTCGAACCGTACTCGGGCGACATGTTGCCGATCGTGACGCGGTCGGCGACGCTGAGGCTCGAAAGCCCTGCACCGAAGAACTCGACGAATTTGCCGACGACGCCCTTCTTGCGCAGCAGCTGCGTGACCACCAGCACCAGGTCGGTCGAGGTGATGCCTTCCCTGAGCTTGCCGCTCAGACGAACGCCTACCACCTCGGGGATCAGCATCGTGATCGGCTGGCCGAGCATCGCCGCTTCGGCCTCGATGCCGCCGACGCCCCAGGCGAGCACGCCCAAGCCGTCGGCCATCGTGGTGTGCGAGTCGGTCCCGACGACCGTGTCGGGAAACGCGACGCCCGCCTCGCCGGCGACGAGACCCGCACCGCCCGCCCCGAATACGACGCGTGCCAGAAACTCGATGTTGACTTGATGGACGATCCCCGTGTCGGGCGGAACGGCGCGGAACCCTTCGAGCGCGTTCTGCCCCCACTTCAAGAAGGCGTATCGCTCCCGGTTTCGCGCGAACTCGAGCCGGGCGTTCTCGGCAAAGGCATCGGCCGAGCCGAAGCGATCGACCTGGACCGAGTGATCGATCACCAGCTCGACGGGCTGCAGCGGATTGATCCGCTGGGGATCGCCGCCCATCGCCACCATCGCGTCGCGCATCACGGCCAGGTCGACGACGCAGGGAACGCCCGTGAAATCTTGCAGCAGCACGCGGGCCGGCCGGTACGCGATCTCGCGCTCCGGGGCACCGGGCGACCAGGAGGCGAGCGCCGCCACGTCCTCCTCGGTCACGCTGCGTCCGTCCTCGAACCGGAGCAGATTTTCGAGCAGGATCTTGAGGCTGAACGGGAGCCGAGCCACGTTGCCGAAGCCGGCCCGTTCGAGCGCGTCGAGCCGGAAGATCGTGTACGAGCGTCCGCCGACGGCGAGCTCGCTTCGGGCTTGAAAGCTGTCCGGATGCGGGTTTGGCATAGCTGACCGACCTTCGCTACAAAACCGAGCCGTTACTCCGGGTCCTCACGCGCTCGATGTGAGGCGCGCCGCGTTCCACGCCGCTGACCGCCAGCGCGACCTCGCCGGTCAGCAGCTCGTGCAGCGGCCCTGCTACCAAACTCGCACGCCATCCGCTTGCGTCGAGAACGCGTCCGATCTCTTCGGCGCTCGGCGGCAGCTCGCGCGCGACCCGTTCGAGCGCGGCGCGCGTCGTGAGCAGCGCCGCCGGCAAACGATTCTCGCTGGCGATCGCGTTCACCAGAACGCTCAAGCACGAAACGATCGCCTCGCGCTCCGCGCCCGGCGGCCGCGTCGGCTTGCGCGGCAGATCGGCCTCTTCGACCGCCAGGCCCGCCGCGACCGCCTCGACGATGCGGTCGCCGAACGCCTTGCGCGCACCGGCGTCGAGCCGGCGCAGTTGCGCGAGGTCTTCCCGCTTGGCGGGGCGCAGCGCGACGATCCCGGCCATCACGTCGTCGGGAATGATGTACTTGAGCGGCACGTCGCGCTCGCGCGCCAGGCTGTCGCGCAGACGCGCGACCTCGCGCAGGATCGCGAGCTCGCGACGGTTCATCCGCATCGCCCCGGGGACCCGCAGGTACAGCCGTTCGGGATCGGGCCGATACCTGCCGGGCTCGACCAAAAGACGCGCGTCCTCCTCGAGCCAGGCCAGGCGTCCGCTCTTCTCGAGACGCGCCCGCAAGCGGTCCTGCAGCGTGAAGAGGTAGCGCACGTCGTCGACCAGATACTCGATCTGCTGCTCCGAAAACGGGCGCGCGCTCCAGTCGCTGACCGTCTGCGACTTGCGCAGGCGGATGCCGATCAGATCGTGGACGAGATCGGCCAGCGAGATCGCCATGCCGTAGCCGCAGAACGCCGCGGCGAGCTGCGTGTCGAACGCCGCCGCCGGCAAGCGATCGAAGCGATCGGCGAAGATCTTCAGGTCGCTCTGCAGCGCGTGCCCGACGACGGTCTTCGAAGCGAGCGCCGCGGCGAGCGGCTCGAGCTCCCTGACGCGGAGCGCGTCGACGATCGCGACCTCGTCGCCGACGACGAGCTGCACGACCATCAGGCGCGCCGCGTACGACTTCTCGTTGTGGAACTCGGTGTCGAGCGCGATGCGTTCGACCGCGCCGATGCGGTCGCAGAGGGCGGCCAGGGCCGCGGATTCCTCGATGAGGACGACGTTCACGGATTCTCCGGTGGTGAGGAGAGATGCTGATGGTGGAACCAGTTGCGCAAGCGCAGCGGAAGGTGGACGTGCATGTGGACGTGGGGACGGTGTGCCTCGTAGTAGGCGTGGACGACGTCCGAGGCGCGGTCGCCGAAGATGGCGAGAACGGTGCAGATCGGAACCGCGATCGCGCACATCGTCCAGACGTGGACGAAAACCGGGACTCGCATCGCCGCCGCGGTCTGCGTCGCGATCGTTCCGCCCAGTCCCGGGATGATGCGCACGGCCAGCAGGAACGGCGGCGAGCCGACGCGCCAGCGCTTCACCCAGTGCGGCAGACGCGCGATGTTCTTCTCGAGCTCGAGGAGGTGCGCCGTCCGGAGCGCGATCGCGTAGCCCGCCAGGGCCGCGAGGACCAGCCCGACCGCATTGACGACGGAGCCCCAGAGCGGCCCGAAGAGCACGCCGTTCATGACCGCCAAGGCATCGGTGACCGAAAACGGCGCCGAGGCCACGATCGCGAAGACGATCACGGCGAGAGGATAGGCCGTCGCCGGCCCGATGGTCGATAGCACTTCCTCCACGTGGTGCTTGTATCTGATGACGAACGCGGCGAGCAGGAACGACGTCAAAAGGACGAGCGCCGCTTCAGCCCGGCGCCAAGCGACGTTCACCGAGTGATGTTCTTCAAGGTCACGATCCTGGTGCTTTGCGGCGCCGGTCTGTACGCCTCCGCCTTCATGGGAGCCAAGGCCCGGCGGGCCGGCCGGGGAGAGCTGAGCGAGCCGAGCGTCGTCCAGACACCTCGCGCGCGAGTCCTGGGCCCGTCCAACGCCGTTTTCGGGCTCGCCTACTACTCCTTGCTGGCGGCGGCGACACCGCTGCTCGGCTGGCCCTGGGTCTGGTGGGCCGCTTTCGGGGCCTCACTGACCGCGGCGCTTTTCTCGCTCTATCTCGCTCACAGCCTGCTCTTCGTGACGCGGATGCCGTGCCTCTACTGCTGGACGAGCCACGCCGTCAACTGGCTCCTCCCGCTGCTCCTCCTCGCCGTCCGCACTTAGCGCCGGGCCCTCGATGTTCGTCGCGCCAGGCAGAAGCCGGCGAGCCGCAGGCGACGGACAGGGCCGGCGCGCCAAGAGCGACGAAACGCTCGAGGGCCTTTGCAGAACGCAGCCGACGCCCCACGGATCCCTCGCCCCGCCTCCACGGTGATGCTCGTCCGCGACCGGCCGGGCGGAGGGCTCGCGGTCTATATGACGCGGCGCAGCGCCCGCAGCCGCTTCGTCCCCGACGCCTACGTCTTTCCGGGCGGGAAAGTCGACGAGGCCGACCGTCGGCCGGCGCACCTCGGCCGCCTCGTGGGAGCGGTGGGGGGCTGCGGCCCGGAGTTCGTCGTCGCCGCCCTGCGCGAGCTCCTCGAGGAGGCCGGCGTGCTGCTCGCCTGCCGCGAAAACGGCGCTCCGGCGGCGCCGGCCGCGGAACTGCGCGCGCGACTTCGCTCGGAGCTCGCCGCCGGCGGCGAGTTCGCGGCCTCGCTCGCGCGCCGCGGGCTCTTCCTCGACGCGCGCGAGCTGACGTACTACTCGAATTGGGTCACGCCGGAGTCGGAGCCGCTGCGCTTCGACGTCCACTTCTTCATCGCACGCGCGCCGCACGGACAGGAGCCGGCCGCGGACGCGGTCGAGGTGCACGACGGCCGCTGGCTGGAGCCGGCCGACGCGCTGGCGCGAGCGGAACGCGGAGAGCTCGCGATCATCTTCCCGACGCGCAAGCACCTCGAACGTTTGGCGGCGTTCGCGAGCGTCGACGAGCTGCTCGCGCACGCCCGGGGGCGCCGCCGGATCTCCCCGGTGCTCTCCTATCAGCGCGACGACGGCGAGTTCGACCTTCAGCCCGGACACGAAGCGTGGTAGAGGGTTCGCGCGTCCAGCGCGTCCTCGCCCAGAATCCCTCGCCGATGACGCTCGAGGGGACCAACACCTATCTCCTCGCCGGCGAAGGGCAAGCGATCGTCATCGATCCCGGACCCGCGTTCGAAGGTCACCTCGAGGCGATCGTCCAGCGGGCGAAGAGCGCGAAGCTGCGCATCGCCGCGATCGCGGTCACGCACGGACATCCCGACCACGCCCCGGGCGCGGCGCCGCTGCGCGAGCGAACGGGCGCGCCGGTCTACGCCCATCGCGAAGCGCTGTTCCCGCACGACGCCGCGCTCGCCGAAGGAGAGCGGCTGGCGGTCGAGGGCCTCGAGCTCGAAGTCCTCGAGGCGCCCGGCCACGCGCGCGATCATCTCGTTTTCGCGTTCCAGCGCGAAGCGACGCTGTTCACCGGCGACGTCGTCGTCGGCCGCGGGACCGTCGTCGTCGCCCCGCCCGGCGGCGACATGCGCGCGTACCAGGCCACGCTCGAACGGCTGCGGCGCGATTTCGCGGAGTTCACGTGCTTGCTGGGCGGACACGGCGACCCGGTCGACCGGCCCGCCGAGAAGCTCGACGCCTACATCGCGCACCGGCAACTGCGCGAGCGTGAGATCCTCCACGCGCTCGGCGACGGCGCGCGGACGATCCCCGCGATGGTGGGGCGCATCTACCGCGAGGTCCCGGCCGCGCTCTGGCCGGTCGCGGCGCGTCAGGTCCTGGCGCACCTCACGGCCCTCGCAGGCGAAGGCCGCGTCAGCGCGCGCCGGCTGGAGCGCCGGCTGACGCCGTTCGAGCGCGAGATCCTCGCTCCCGATCTGAGCCGGATCGCCGATCCGCAAAGCGCCGCGGTCGCACGCGCCGAGCTCGGCATGACAGAAAGCATCGCTACGATCGATGAGTACGAACCGATAGGCGCAATTGCCTGAACGGCCCCACGCAGATCTGCCGGTCGATGCGACGCGTTGCGACGCCGCGCCAAGGTTCAGAGGTTTGCGAAGAGGTCGTCGGCGTCGAGGACGAGGCCGGCGTGCTCGCGGATCGCAATCGAGCCGCGCGCTTCGGCCGTCGTGACGCCGTCCGCGGCGTGCTGCGTCAGCGTTCGAGCAATCGGGTCGAGCACGATGACGACGCGCGCGCCGTGCCGGAGATAGAGCGCGATCTTCTCCGCCAGCGTCGTTCGCGAGTCGCCGGGTGAAAGAATCTCGACCGCGATATCGGGCGCGAGACGCGGGCGCTCGCGCGCGTCTTCGGGGAGCTCGCGCGGAAGACGCTCGAAGGAGACGTAGGCCACATCGGGGACGAGCGACGACGATCTGCCCTTCGACTCCAACAGATAGAAGCGCCATTCCGTTCCGACCTCGCCGCGCCCGCGCGCCCACTGGTCGAGCTGCGCGGCCATGCGCCATTGCAGAAGGGCGTGCCGCCGCCGCGGGCTCACCTTCGGCTCGCGACGGCCGCCGATCGACTCGACGTACGGCTTCTGGGCATCCGTAAACTCGAGCGACGGCGGAATGACGGGAACGACGTTTGCGGGCATGACTTCACCGCCAACCTATCACGCCGCAGCGCCGCCCAGCAAGCCGGCCCGATTCGCGTGGCCGATTCACGTCAGGTCCGAGCTTCCAAGAAAGCTGCTCCCCGGCGCGAAAAGCCGATCCCGCCGGCGCCGGCTGCCGGCGCCGGCCGCAGCCGGGCTGTTAGCTGATCGCCAGCACGACCTTGCCGAACTGCTCGTTCTGCCAGAGGCGCTGCGCGGCGGCCGCGGCTTCTTCCAGCGGGTAGACGCGGTCGACGACGGGGCGCAGCCCGCTCTCGAAGAGCGCGAGCATGCCCTTGAAATCGGAGGGACTGCCCATCGACGAGCCGAGCACGTCGAGCTGTTTCCAGAAGATCGAGAAGGGCCGGATCTTGGAATCTCCGGTCGTGCCGCCGTAGCTGACGACGCGGCCGAACGTGCGCGCGATGTCGAGACACTTGGCGAACGTCTCGCCGCCGGTCGAGTCGATCGCGAGCGTGGGACCGCCGTCGCTCGCCTTGCGCGCCGTCTTGTGCCAGTCGGGGTCGCTCTTGTAATTGATCGCGACGTCCGCACCCAGCGCTTTGGCGCGCGCCAGCTTCTCGTCGCTTCCCGAAGTGACGATCGTGCGCGCGCCGGCGCGCTTGGCGTAGAGCAGGACGAAGCTCTGCACGCCGCCGCCGACGCCGGTGATCAGCACGACGTCGTCTTTGCTGAGGCGCCCCCGCGTGAACGCCGCGCGATAGGCCGTGAGTCCGGCGAGCGGGATCGCGGCGGCCTCGTCGTCGTCGAGCCCCGCAGGTTTGGGATAGACGTTCTCCGCCGGCACGACGATGTATTCTGCGAACGTCCCGTCGACCGGCATGCCGAGCACCGAGCCGCCGCCCGCATACGCATGCCCGAGCGTATCGTCCCAGCCGATCTCGGGATCGATCACGACCGGCGTCCCCAACGCCGGTCCGGCGACGCCCGCCCCGAGCGCGGCGACCTCGCCGGTCCCGTCAGAGCCCAGCGTCGCCGGCAGCGCGACCCCCGGATAGAGGTTCTTGGTGATGAAGACGTCGCGCCGGTTGAACGCGGCGCGCTTGAGCTTGACGCAAATCTGGCCAGGCCCGGGAACGGGGTCGGGGATCTCCTCGACGTGCAGCTTTTCGGGACCGCCGAGCTCGTTCAGTCGTACCGCTTTCATCGTCTCGCAGGCATACGCGCTGCGCCCGGGGCTCCCTTCGCCCGGCTGCCCGCCGGCCCGACGCGGCGGGAAACGCTAAACGAAGCCGCTCGCCGCGGTCGCGCCTTTGCGCTCGAGTTCCTCTTTGCGCAGCTCGACGCGCCGGATCTTCCCCGAACGCGTCTTGGGCAGCTCGCCGACGAACTCGATCTCGCGCGGGTATTTGTAGGGCGCGGTCACGCGCTTGCAGTGTTCCTGCAGTTCCCGCGCCAGCGCCTGGCCGGGCTCGTACCCCGGGCGCAGCACCACGAACGCCTTGACGACGTTGCCGCGGTCGGGATCCGGACTGCCGACGACCGCCGACTCGAGGACGGCCGGATGCTCCAAGAGGGCGCTCTCGACCTCGAAGGGCCCGATGCGGTAGGCGCCCGAGGAGATCACGTCGTCGGCGCGGCCGACGAACCAGAGATAGCCGTCGTCGTCCTTCTGCGCCCGGTCGCCCGTCAGGTACCAATCGCCGCGGTGCGACGCGTTCGTCTCCGCCTCGTTCTTGTAGTAGCCGCGGAACAGGGTCGGCGGGTCGCCGCGCACGGCGATGTCGCCGACCTCGCCCGGCTCGCACGGCTTCCCCTCGGCGTCGATGACGTCGACGTCGTGGCCCGGCGTCGGCTTGCCCATCGAGCCCGGCCGGACTTCGCTCCCCGGCAGGTTGGCGACCAGCAGCGAATTCTCGGTCTGGCCGAAGCCGTCGTAGATCGTCAAGCCGAAGGCCTCGCGCCAGCGAAGCAGCACTTCGGGGTTGAGCGGCTCGCCGGCCGAGACGCAGTGGCGCAGGGCGGGCAGCTTCCAGCGCTCGCCCAGCCCCTCGAGCTTGGCCTCGATCCGGTACTCCGTCGGGGCCTGGCACAGCACGTTGACCCCGAGGTCGCGGATCATGTCCATGCGCTGGGCCGGGTCGAAGCCGCCCTCGTGGAGCACGATCGCCGAGCCGCACGACCAGGGGCCGAGGAGCACGTTCCAGAGCGACTTGGCCCAGCCGGTCCCGGCGGTACACCACACCAGGTCCGCCGGCTTGGCGTCGAGCCAGAAGCGCGCCTGCATGCGCTTGGCAAAAGTATAGGCGTGCGTGTGCACGACGCCCTTGGGATCTTTGGTCGTCCCGCTGGTGTAGACGATGTACGCGAGCTCGTCCTTGGAGGTCGGGTTGCCTTCGAACTCGGCCGCGGCGGCGACCAGGCCGTCGAGCGCGGTCCAGCCTTCGGCCTTTCCGCCCACGAGAAGGTAGCGGGTCACGCCCGGCGCCTGGGGACGCATCGCATCGATCTCGGCCTGATTGCTGGCGTGGCCGACGACCGTCGTGGCTTCGCTGTGGTTCGCGCGGAAGATGAGATCCTTGGCGCGCAGCTGCTCCGAGCAGGGGATGACGACCGCACCGAGCCGGTCGAGCGCGACCATCGCATAGAGCCAGGCGGGGATCTTCGGCAGCAGGACGACGACCCGCTCACCCTTATCCACCCCGAGATCGCGCAGCGCGCCGGCCCAGCGGCGAGTCGTGGCCGCGATCGCCGGGAAGGCGACCTCCTGCCTCCCGCCCCCGGCATCGACGAACAGCAGGCCGCGCCGGTCCTCGCGGCCCAAAACGTCGATCACGTCGCGTCCGAAATTAAATTCCGCGGGTACGTCCCACGAAAAGGCTGTCGCTTGCATGGCGCGTCCATTCGCGGGCCGCGCTCGGACCCCCGCCGAAGCCGGTGAAGCATGGGTAAACACCGCTCCCTCGTCCCCGATATCGAATCGCTGGTTCGCTCCAGCCGGGTCTCGGCGGGGTCCCTGCGCCTGCGCGGCGTCCCCGCGATCCTGGCCGGCACCGGTTTCGTGATCCTGGCCTCGGGCGTCGCCAGGATGCTCGAGCGCGCCGCCACGCTGCTGCCCGAGACGCTGCGCGAGATGCGCGAGCTCTGGACCGCCGTCAGCGCCGAGCGGCGCGGGCTGCGCCCGCAACCCGCACCTGCAGAAAGCTTGGCGAGTCCCTTCGGTCAGGCTGCGGCGGGAGGCGACGGCACGGGAGCGAAGCGGGCCCAGCGATGATCGACGACGGGACCCTGATCGCCCTGATCCGGCGCTCGATGCCCGACGCCGAAGTCGAGGTTTTCGACATGACCGGCACCCACGATCACTTTGCGGTGTTCGTGCGGTCGAAGGCTTTCAGCGGAGTCTCGCTTCTCGACCGCCACCGGATGGTCGAGGGAGCGCTTGCCGAGGCCCGCGCCGACGGCCGCATTCACGCCCTGTCCATCCGCACCGACCCTCTGGAGTAACGCAATGCCCAACGACGCGCTCCGTCACGAGATCGAGCAGGAGATCGCCGCCAACACGATCCTGGTCTACGGCAAGGGAACCAAGGATTTGCCGCGTTGCGGCTTCACGCTCGAAACGATCGAGTTCTTCAACCGCTTCGGCTACCCGTTCGAGGTCGTCGACGTCCTCGAGAACATGCCCAAGCGCGACGAGCTCGCCAAGATGACCAACTGGCCGACGCTGCCGAAGGTCTTCATCGGCGGCAAGTTCTACGGCGACACCGACATCCTCGACCCGATGGCCGAGAGCGGCGAGCTGCAGAAGCTCTTGGCCGACGTATTCGCCGCGCACCCGCAGCCCAAGGCCGCTCCCGTCATCAACCTGCACTGAACGAACGCCTCGGCAGGCCGGCGCACGACCGCGCCGGGCCGGGCCGCTCACCGCGCGGCGCGAACGGCGGCGCGCGGCGGCGGCGCCCCATCCGGATCGATGACGGCGCCGGCCGGCGAAGCAGCGAGCTTGGCGAGTTCGTCGGGCGCGAGCGGCTGAGAGAAGTCGCGCGCGGCCGCGACGATGCAGAAGAAGCCGAACGGCTCGCTGCCGCGATTGACGAACTGGTGCGGCTCGAACGGCCCGACGTAGACCACGTCGTGCTGGCGCACTTCGAAGACCTGCTCGCCGACGACCGCCAGGCCGACGCCCGCTCCGACGATCACGAAGTGCTCGTGCCCGTGCTTCTCCAGCCGGGTGACGGCGCCGGGCGGCACCTCGAAATACCGGACCTCGGAGCTCGGCCCCGGATCGCCGGGAGCGTCCTTGCGCCCGCCCACGAGCGTGTGCCGCACGACGTTGGTCGCGACGCCGGGAACGTAGCCCTCGCGCTCCACGCCCTCCCAGCCCGTGCCGTTCCTCGCTATCCTGCTCCGTTGCATACGGTCCATTCTACACCTAGGCGCAAGGCGAAAGCCGCGTGCGGGCGAGCGGCGTGGCCTCCACGCGGGCGAGCCGCGAGATGCCGTTCGTGCCGGGGGGCCTTCGTGGCGGCGGTCGCGTAGCAGGTCGCATGGTTAGCCACTGGCTCTTCAAGAGCGAGCCCGAGACCTATGGCTTCGACCGCTTGCAGCGCGAGGGGCGCACCGAATGGAGCGGCGTGCGCAACTATCAAGCACGCAACAACATGCTCGCCATGAAGCGCGGCGACCTCGGCTTCTTCTATCACTCGAGCACCAAAGAGCCGGGGATCGCCGGCATCGTCGAGGTCGTGCGCGAGGCGTATCCCGATTTCACCGCACGCGACCGCAACTCGCCCTACTACGATCCCAAGGCGAGCGACGCGAACCCGATCTGGCAGATGGTCGACGTCGCGCCCGTCCGCGAGCTCGAGCGCTACGTGACGCTCTCCGAGCTGCGCCGCAGCGTCGCTCTCGCGAGCACGATGGTCCTTCTCAAGCGGGGTTCCCGCCTCTCCGTGCAGCCGGTCCATCCGCGCGAATGGCAGATCATCGTCGAGCTCGCCAAGCAGCCGCCGCCGGAATAGGAGACGGAGGCCCGCATCGTGCCGCGGGCGACGAGCGCAGATAGTCCTCCGCTGCAAGCGTGATCTTGGCCGACCCACGAGGCCCCGCATGACCCCGCTGAACGCGGGAAGTGTTGCAGGATGTGGCGCCTCGCGCGTCTGAAAATCGCCGGCGATGGACTCGAAGTACTCTCTGTTTTATGGAGAGACTGCCGGATGCAGTTTCAGAAGACTCTACGCGCGGAAAAGCCGACCTGGAAAAGACGATTTTTGGATACTGGCGAGCCGCGAAGCTCGTAAGAATCCTCCCCTCGACCTCCATCCGCAACCTAATGGCACAATCGATCCCGAAGGCTTCGCGCTGAGGAACTTTCCGACGCGACTCGACTTCGAGAAGTTTTGCGAAGAGGTCAAGGGATGGAAGAACCTCGACAAAGAAGGCGCCAAAGACAAGCCTCCGAGGGTCCTTCGCGACATCGAACCTTGGAATGACTAGTAACGAATCGCATGACTGAAAAGACATACCGGCTGGTCGGAGCGGACGGACGGGAGTATGCGAGCAGCACTCCCGGCGCGTTCGGCGGCCATCGTAAACTACGGATTTACGGACGGCTCGATTGCAAGAGCGCGCTCGCGTTCATCGCCAAAGGACAGTACGTGCGCCATCGCGTGTTCTTTGCGAACGAAGGCGACGCGCGAGCCGCCGGCTACCGGCCGTGCGCCAAGTGCATGAAGACTGCTTACGCGACGTGGAAAGCGACGCACGAGAGCGCCGCGCACGGCCCGCCGGCGTGAACTGAGAGACGTTCTCCTAGCGGCGAACCCGGACGAGCCGTGTCGCGCGTTTCTGTTTCTGCGCGAGAAACGGCTCGCTCAGTGCTCCTGCGCGCTTTGCAGCAGAGCCTCTTGCGCGCAGACGAGCGGTTCGCCGTCGACCGGCAGCCGGCGCACGTAGGTTCCGTCCGGCCGCAGCCAGCGCGTCTTCACGTTGTCGGCGAGCAGCGTCCCCAGGATCTCGTCGACGATGCGCCGGCGAATCGCGGGGTCGAGGACGGGGACGATCGTCTCGACGCGGCGGTCGAGGTTCCGGCCCATCCAGTCGGCACTGCCCATGTAGACCTCGCGTTCGCCGCCGTTCTCGAAAACGAAGATGCGCGAGTGCTCGAGGAAGCGTCCGACGACGCTGCGCACGCGGATCGTCTCGCTCACGCCCGGGATGCCGGGGCGCAGCTCGCACATCCCGCGCACGATCAGCTCGATCGGCACGCCGGCCTGCGAGGCGCCGTAGAGCGCCTGCGCGATTCCGGCGTCGCTGATCGCGTTGAGCTTGGCCGTGATGCCGGATCGCCTGCCGGCGCGCGCGTGCGCGGCCTCGCGCTCGATCAGCTCGACGAAGCCCGCACGCAGCGTCGTCGGCGCGACCAGCAGCTTCTCGTAACGCGACACCTTCGAAAAGCCGGTCAGCTTGTTGAAGAGATGGGTCGCGTCGGCGCCGAGTTCCGGGCGGCACGAAAACAGCGAGAGGTCGGTGTAGATGCGCGCGGTCTTGTCGTTGTAGTTGCCCGTCCCCAGGTGCACGTAGCGCCGGATGCCGTCGGGCTCGTCGCGCACGATCAAGATGACTTTGGCGTGCACCTTGATCCCCGGCAAGCCGTAGACGACGTGGGCGCCGACCCGCTCCAGGTTGCGCGCCCAGTGGATGTTGTTCTCTTCGTCGAAGCGCGCCTTGAGCTCGATCAGCGCCGCGACCTGTTTGCCGGCTTCGGCCGCCTCCATGAGCGCCGCGATGACGGGCGAGTTGCCGGAAGTCCGGTACAGCGTCTGCTTGATCGCCAGGACGTGCGGATCTTCGGCGGCCTGGCGCACGAACTGCACGACCGGATCGAACGAGTCGTAGGGATGGTTGAGCAGGATGTCGCCTTCGCGGATCGCCGCGAAGAGATCGGGCTGCCCGACCAGCCGCTTGGGGATCGCCGGCGTGAAGGGCGGATCGTGAAGCTCGGGCCGGTCGATGTTGATCAGCGTCCAGAGCTCGCCCGTTCCGAGCATGCCGTCGATGGCGTAGAGGTCGACTTCGTTCAGCGACAGCGCCTCGAGCAGCATCTCGCGCAGATGATCGGGCATCGAGGCTTCGACCTCGAGGCGCACGGGCTCGCCGAAGCGGCGCCGGCGCAGCTCGGACTCGATCGCGCGCAACAGATCGTCGGCCTCGTCTTCCTGAAGATCGAGGTCCGCGTCGCGCGTCACCCGGAAGGCGTACGACGCGTGGATGTGCATCCCGGGGAAGAGCGCGTCGAGATTGTGCGCGATCACGTCCTCGAGCATCACGAAGTGCTGCCTGCCGGACTCGGACTCGAGCGGAACGAAGCGCGGCAGGCTCGAGGGGACCTTGACCCGCGCGAAATGGATCATGGGGCCGTCGCCCGTCATCTCGTGCATCTCGACGCCCAGCGAGAGCGAGAGATTCGAGATATAGGGGAAGGGATGAGCGTGGTCGACCGCCAGAGGCGTCAGCACGGGAAAGATGCGCTCGTCGAAGAGCTTGCGCAGCTGAGCGCGGCGCCGCTCGTCCAGCGCGTCGTAGCGCTCGATGACGATTCCTTCGCGCTCGAGCGCCGGGAGCAGCTCGCGCCGCAGCAGATCCATGAAGCGGGCGAGCGAGACGTGCAGGCGCTTCGCGATCGCCGCGATCTGCTCGGCCGGGAGGCGGCCGTCGTTCGAGCGCTTGTGGACCTCGGCTTCGACCTGCTGCTTGAGCGCCGCGACCCGGATCATGAAATACTCGTCCAGGTTGGTCGAGTAGATCGCCATGAACTTCAGCCGCTCCAACAGCGGATTCCGCTCGTCGATCGCCTCTTCGAGGACGCGGTCGTTGAACTCCAGCCACGAGAGCTCGCGGCTGTAGTACAGCGAGGGATCGTCTAGGCTGGGCGTCGCACCTTCAGGGCGCGATGGCATCGACGTCTGGGACGGAGCGAGCATAAGAGAACGTCGTTCGCCGGGCGGCGCCGAAACTCCATGTCAGCGCGGAGGTGCACCGAACATCGTCGATTTCCTCGTCCACGTCCGGGACCACCTCGCGCTGGCCGGCTCGGCTCTGGCGCTGGCCGTCCTGTTCGCCGTCCCGTTCGGCTCGACACTCGCGCGCTTCCCTATGCTGCAAAGCGCAGGCTTGGCTGCTATCGGCGTCGCGCGCGTCGTCCCGAGCCTGGCGGTCCTCGCCCTGATGCTCCCGCTGCTCGGCGTCGGCTTCCTTCCATCCTTGGTCGCTCTCGTGCTGCTGGCCATTCCGCCGATCGCCGTCAACACCGATCTCGGCCTGCGCGGGGTCCCCGCGCCCGTCAGCGACGCGGCGCGCGGCTTGGGGATGAGCCCGCGGCAGATCCGCCGGCGCGTCGAGTGGCCGCTGGCGCTTCCGGTCGTGTTCGCGGGCATTCGCACGGCAACGGTCGAGGTGATCGCGAGCGCGACGCTGGCGGCCTTCATCGGCGGCGGAGGCTTGGGCGAATACATCGTCAACGGACTCGCCGAGGCCGACACGCCGCAGCTCCTCGAAGGCGCCCTCGCGGTCGGCGCGCTCGCGCTCTGCGCCGAGGCGTCGCTGGGCTGGATCGAGCGCCGCCTGAGCGCGCGCATGGGCAGAGCGCTGCTGCCGGAATGAAAGGCGGAGCGAGATGGTGATGGGCCGCAATCTGCAAACGGCACTGACGAGAGCGCGGGCCCTGCGGCTGCTGGGCGCGGCCTCGCTCGCCGCCTGCGGCGGAGACGGCGGAACAGACTCCGTCGCGGTGGGCTCGAAGGATTTCACCGAAGAGCTGCTGCTGGGCGAGATGTACGCGCAGCTCCTGGAACGCGCGGGCCTGCGCGCGGCGCGCCGGCTCGACCTCGGCGGCACGCAGGTCGCGATGGAGGCGTTGCTGCGCGGCGACATCGATCTCTATCCCGAATACACCGGCACCGCGCTCCTGACGGTCCTCAAGCTGCCGCCCGCCCGCGACGCGGCAGCGAATTACCGGACCGTCGCACAGGCGTATCGCCGGAAGTACGATCTGGTGTGGCTGGCCGCCGCACCGATGAACGACACGCAGGCGCTGGCCACCACGCGGGCGATCGCGCGGCGCTATCGCCTGGTCACGCTCGGCGACCTCAGCCGGGCCGCGCCGCAATTGCGCCTCGGCGCGATCCCGGAGTTCACCAAGCGGGAAGACGGTCTGCCGGGTCTGCAGCGCGCCTACGGCGGCTTCCAATTCAAGGACGTCAAGCTGTTCGACATCGGCCTCAAGTATCGAGCGCTGCTCTCGGGAGACGTCGACGTGGTCGTCGCCTTCGGGACCGACGGCCAGATCGCGTCGGACGATCTGCTCGTCTTCGTCGACGACAAGCACTTCTGGCCCGCTTACCAAGTGGCGCCCGTCGTGCGGGCCAAGACGCTGGCGGCCCATCCGGCCATCGCGGCGCAGCTCGACAAGCTGGCTCCGCTGCTCACCGATGACACGATGCGCGCGCTCAACGCGCGCGTCGACGCGCAGAAGCTGGAGCCGGCCGACGTGGCGCGCTCTTTCCTCGCAAGCCGCGGCTTGGCGTGAAAGCAGGGCCCAGCGGCGCGACCGTGCGCATCCGGGACGTTTGCGTGCGCTATCCCGGCGCGGACCGCAACAGCGTCGACGGCGCGAGCCTCGAGGTCCCCGCCGGCGAGCTGGCCGTGCTGCTGGGGCCCTCCGGCTGCGGCAAGAGCACGCTGCTGCGCACGGTCAACCGGCTCGTCGTCCCCGCCCGCGGGACGGTCGAAGTCGACGGGAAGGACGTCGCGCGCGCGGCGCCCGAGGCGCTGCGCCGCGGCATCGGCTACGTCATCCAAGCCGTCGGACTCTTCCCGCACCTGACGGTCGCACGCAACGTGGCGGTCGTCCCGGAGCTGCTGGGGTGGGAAGGCGCGCGCATCGCGCAGCGCGTCGACGAGCTGCTCGGGCTCGTTCAGCTCGAACCGGAGCGCTATCGCGACCGCTTCCCGCACGAGCTCTCGGGCGGCGAGCAGCAGCGCGTCGGCGTGGCGCGGGCGCTCGCCGCCGAGCCGCGCGTGCTGCTGATGGACGAGCCTTTCGGCGCGGTCGACGCGCTCGTGCGCCTGGCGCTCCAGGACGAGACGCTCGCGATCCACCGGGCGCTCGGCACGACGATCCTGTTCGTCACGCACGACGTCGACGAAGCGCTGCGCATCGCCGACCGCATCGTCGTCATGCAGGCGGGGCGCATCGTGCAGGCCGACACGCCGCTGCGCATCTTGGCCCGCCCGGCGACGCCGTACGTCGAGCAGCTCCTCGACGCACGAGACGCGGTGCGGCGCTTGGCGCTCCTGCGCGTGCGCGACGCTTTCGTGCGCGCCGCAAACGGCTCGCTTCCGGCGCTGCCCACGATCGAGGCCGGCCGCTCGCTGCGCGAAGCGCTCTCCGTCCTGCTCGAGGGCGCGGAGCGCATCGCGGTCCTCGAAGACGGCCTGGTCGCCGGCACGCTGGGCTTCGACGACGTCCGCTCCGCGATCGCCGCAACCGAACGGTGAATTACCTCTTCGGCCATCCGGGCGAGGTCGCGTTCCGGCTCGGGCAGCACCTAGAGCTGACCGCGACGGCGCTCGGCATCGCCTTCGCGATCGCCCTTCCGCTCGGCGTTCTCGCGGCGCGCAGCAAGCGCGCGAGCGCGCCGCTGCTGGGGATTCTCGGTGCGATCTACACGGTGCCGAGCCTAGCCCTCTTCGCCCTGCTGATCCCGCTGCTGGGGCTCGGCTTTCTCACCGCGCTCGTCGCGCTCGTCGCCTACGCGCAGATGATCCTGGTGCGCAACATCGTCGCCGGGCTGCGCGGCGTCCCCGAAGCGCTGCGCGACGCGGCCCGCGGCTTGGGCATGACGCCCTGGCAGTCGTTCTGGCGCGTCGAGCTGCCGCAGGCGCTGCCGGTCATCGTCGGCGGCGTGCGCATCGCGACCGTATCGCTCATCGCCATCGCGAACCTCGCGGCCTGGATCGACGCGGGCGGTCTGGGCGTGCTGCTCTTCGCCGGACTGCGCAACGAGGATCCGGGCAAGATCGTGGCCGGGAGCCTCGCCTCCGCGCTGCTCGCGATCTGCGCCGACGCCGCGCTCCGCGCGCTCGAACGGCGTCTCGCCCGCCAGGCGCGTTGAAACAGGAACGCGCCACGAGCCTGCGCTATTCGCCTCGCATGGCTCGTCAACTCGAAGAGACCGCGGCGCTCGTGACCGGCGCAAGCTCGGGGATCGGTGAAGCGGCGGCGCTCGCGCTCGCGGCGCAGGGCGCGCGCGTCGCCATCGTCGCGCGGCGCAGGGGACGCTTGGAGGCGCTCGCGCGGCGCATCGAGTCCGCGGGCGGCACGGCGCTCGTCATCGAGGCGGACGTCACCGACGAAGCCGCCGCGCGCGAGGCGGTGCACAGGACGGTCGCCGCTTTGGGGCGCCTCGACGTCGTCGTGAACAACGCTGGGCTCATGCTGCTGGGGCCGATCGCGGGCGCCGATCCGGGCGAATGGCAGCGCATGCTGGCTTTGAACGTCGCAGCGCTGATGCATGTCTCGCACGCGGCGCTGCCCCATCTGCTCGAAGCGGCTCGCAGCGAGCCGCGCCGCGTCGCCGATCTCGTCAACGTCAGCTCGGTCGCGGGCCGGACGGCGCGCAGCGGAAGCGGCGTCTACAACGCGACGAAGTTCGCGGTCGGGGCGTTCAGCGAGTCGCTCCGCCAGGAAGTCACCAAGCGTCACGTGCGCGTCTCGCTCGTCGAGCCGGGGCTGGTCGCGACCGAGCTCGCCGGCCACAACCGTCCCGAGATTTTGGCGGGGCTCCGCTCGCGCATCAACGTCGACGAGCCGCTGCAAGCCGGCGACATCGCCGACGCGATCGTCTACGTCGTGACCCGTCCGCGCCACGTCGCGGTCAACGAAATTCTGGTCCGGCCGACCGAACAGGAGCCTTGACCGCGCCGGCGGCCGCGCGAACCAAGCCGGCGAAGAGGGCATCGCTGACCGGATCGCCCGCGAGCTCTTCGGGATGCCACTGCACCGCGAAGAAGAACGGATGCGCGAAGCTCGCGTCGAGCGCTTCGATCACCCCGTCGGGGGTCCGGCCGGCGACGCGAAGACCGGGAGCGGGCTCGCGCACCGCTTGGTGGTGCAGCGAGTTCGTCGCAAAGGATGTCGCCCCGACCAGCCGGGCGAGCGCGCCGTGCGGCTCGAGCGTCACGACGTGTTCCGGCGCGTGCTCCGTGCGCTCCAAGCCGTCCTCTTTGGTCTGGCGGTGGTGCAGCGTGTAGCTCGCGCCGAGTTCCTCCGGCAAATCCTCGATCAGCGTTCCGCCGAAGGCGACGTTGGCGACCTGCAGCCCGCGGCAGATGCACAGCGTCGGAATGCCCTGCGCGCGCGCCGCCCGCAGCAGCGCGAGCTCGAAGGCGTCGCGCGCGAGATCGGGCTCTTGGACCGAAGGGAGCGGACGGCCGCCGTAGAGCGCGACGCCGACGTCGCAGCCGCCGCTCGCGAGGATGCCGTCGACGCCCGCCAGGATCCGGGCGCAGGCCGCGGCGTCGTTCTCGAGCAGCACCGGCTCGCCGCCGGCACGCGACACGGCCTCGGCGTAGCGCACGACGTCGGCGTGCAGCTTGCCGTCCTCGAGGTGCGGGTGCGATGACGAGATGCCGATTCTGGGTCGCATCGGCACGGCTTCGCCGGAGGCCGCCGCGCTCCCTAAGCGACGACGAGCAGACTGACCGAGAAGCGTTTCGCCGCGTCGCTCCAGCCGCACTCGACGCGAAATCCCGAGCGCCGTGCCAGCCGCTCGACGTCGAGCGCGTCGAATTTGTACGACGACTCGGTGTGAATCGCTTCGGCCGTGCCAAAACGCACGGTGAGATCGAGCGCGTCGATCGGAACCGCTTGACCGCGCTGCGCGACCAGAAACGAATCGACGACTCCGCGCGCGCCGTCGTAGCGCGCGACGTGCGCGAAGGCGTCGAGGTCGAAGTGTCCGCCGAGCTCCCGGTTGATCCGGCCCAGCAGATTCTTGTCGAAGGCGGCGGTGACGCCGGTCGGATCGTTGTAGGCGCGCTCCAGCACGCGTGCATCCTTCTTGAGATCCGTGCCCAGCAAGAGCGCGTCGCCCGGCTTGAACGCCGCCGACATCGCGCGCAGGAGCCGAGCCCCCTCGTCCGGATCGTAGTTGCCGATGTTGGAGCCGAGAAACAGCGCGAGCACGCGCTTCGACGTCCTCAACCGCCCTGAGGCGAGGAGCTCGATGTAGTCGCTCGCATAGGCCGTGACGTGGAGCCGCTCGTGCTCCGCGACCAGCGCGGTCGACGAGTCGAGCAGGGCGGTGGCGGAGATGTCGATCGGGTGGTAGTCGAGCCGTTCCTGACGCTCGAGCGCGGCGCCGATGATCGTGCGTGTTTTGCGCGCGCTGCCGCTGCCGAACTCGACGAGTTCCAAGGGGCCCGGCAGCCGGCTCACGATCTCGCCCGCGCGGCTCTCCAAGATCTCCGCCTCGGCCCGGGTCAGATAATACTCGGGCAGATAGCAGATCGCTTCGAAGAGCGCGGAGCCGAGCTCGTCGTAGAAATACTTCGGCGCGAGATGCTTGCGCTCGGCGCTCAGACCCGCGCGCACGTCCTGGGCGAAGCTCAGCGTTCGAGCGGGCTGCGGCGAACGGTAGAGCAGCAAGCGCTCGCCCAGCGGCGTCAACAGGTCGCGTTCCGAAACGCTCACTCGCACCTCACGGTTCTTATCTACGACGTTTCTCGTGTTTGCCCGCGCCCGCCGCCGGTTAAACCGCCTGTTGTCTTGCCGCGCTGCGAAATCGCCTGAGGCCGGCAAACGCAGGAGCGGCGAGCCGTTGTCTCCTCGTCAGCTCCGCTGACGTTCGTGCCGCGACAGTCCCGTCGCGTTGCGCACGATCCGCGCCCACCGGTCGTAGACGTCGTCGACGTACGCGCGCGTCTCCTCGTACGGTGGGACGCCGTGATAGGAAGCGACGTTCCCGGGACCGGCGTTGTAGGCGGCCAGCGCCACGGCGTACGGGTCGCCGTACACGCCGTCGTAGGCTGCGACGTATCCGCCCAGCAGCTCCGCCGAGCCGCGGATCGCATCGCGCCAGTCGAACGGATCGACGCCCGCCCCGTCGGCGGTGTCGAGCGTGAATTGCGCGATGCCGACGGCGCCGGCGCGCGAGACGGCATCGGGTGCGAAACCCGACTCCTGCAAGAGCGTCGCGCAAAAAAATCCGTAATCGAGGTTCCGGCGCCGGGCGGCGGAAACGGCGTCGGTCGCCATGACCAGGGCCTCGAAAGGGTCGAGACGCGGATTGCTGCGCACGATCGAGTGGACGACGGCGAGGTTGGGACGGAGCGGCGGCCGCAGATCGTAGAGCAGCCGCAGTCCGCGCAGGCTCTGCGCGGGAACGGGAAGGCGCCAGCTCAGCACGGCGTTCTCGACGAAGTCGAGCTTGGGCGGCGCGAGCGGGGGACCCCCCAAGCGCTCCCGGCTCGGCGACGAGCCGCTGCCGGAGCTGCAGGCAGCAAGTACGACAACGGTCATTGCGCAGGCGAATAGAAGGTGAGCAAGCTTTGTCGGCCCAAGACGAGCATGGCAGGCCGCGCCGGGCGGGCCAATTTTCGGCGTGCGGAGGTGTCCTTTGAAGGCGAACGCGTCGTGATATGGTTCTTGTCGTCGCTCGCCATCGTGCTGGTCGTGGGCGACTTCGGGTCGACCTTTCTCTATCACGTGCCTCAGCATCTGTGGTTCAAGCTGCATCTGCGGACGCACCACGACCGGACGCGCTCGTACTGGGACCACGCCATCGTCTCGCAGGACCCGTGGATCCTGCTCGACGGCTTGCTCGGCGCACTCCCTTACATCCTCATAGCGGCCGGACTCAGCCTGCTGGGCCCGGCATGGATGGCCGGCGCCGTTGCGGGCCTCGTGCTAGGCCAAGCTCACGTCTGGTGGAGGCACACCTGCGAGATCGGCTGGGTCAGCCCCTCCTGGCTCGTGCGTCTGAGCCGCACCTTCGCGCTCGTGCTCCCCGAGGATCACAACGGCCACCACCAAAACCCGGACGTCGAATTCGGCGACCTTTTCCGTTTCTACGACGCACCTGCTCGGGCGATGCTAACATATGTCCGGACGTGGCAGCGCAGGCGCCGGACCGCGCTCAAGCGCTTGCATAGGATCCACGCTTTGCGAACCCTACGCAACGCGCAACAAGCGTAGATTTCTGTAGTAATCAGAGGGCTGATGACCAAGCGCGTTCTTCTCTTGATCTCCGATACCGGCGGGGGACACCGCAGCGCGGCGACCGCGATCGGCGCCGCCCTCTCCGAGGTTCGGTTCGGGCCAAACGGCGAGAGTCTCCGGCTCGAGTACCGGATCGACGATGTCGCCGCCCACTGCACTTTTCCGCTTTCGCAGTTAGGGCCGGCTTACAGCGCCGCCCTCCGCTTCGCGCCTCCGATTTACGGGGCGCTCTACCACGCAACCAACGGACGGCGCCGCTTCCGCAGCGTCGTCCGCTTTTGCGAGCCCCTCTACCGGGAGCGCCTGCGCGACCTCTTTCACGAGTACAAGCCCGACGTGATCGTGTCGGTCCACCCGCTGCTCAATCACGCGGCGCTGCGGGCCCGCTCGGACGCCGGGATCATGCACGTCCCGGTCATCACCGTCATCACCGACCTCGGCAAGGTTCACGAGGGGTGGCTCGTCCCCGAGGTCGACGCCGTGGTCGTCCCTGCGCCCGAGGTCTTCCGGCGCGCCCGCGAGCGCGGCATCCCGCTCGAGCGCATCTACCAGCTCGGCCACCCGGTCCACCCCAAGTTCGAGGACGTCACCGAGACCAAGCAGCAGCTGCGAGCGCAGCTCGGCCTCCCGGTCGAGAAAACGATCGCGCTGCTGATGGCCGGAGGCGAGGGCGGCGGCAAGCTCCTCCCGACGACGATGGCGCTCGCCAAGTCGCGCCTTCCGCTCCACCTGGTGGTGATCACGGGCCGCAACGTGGCGCTGCGCGCCAAACTCAACGAGCTGGCCCCGACCCTGCCCACGCCGATGACGGTCCTGGGCTACTGCGACAACGTCCCCGAGCTGATGCGCGCCGCCGACCTGCTGGTCACCAAGGCCGGCCCCGGGGCGATCGCCGAGGCCAGCATCGCCGAGGTCCCCGTCGTCGTGTACGACTTCATCCCGGGCCAGGAACGCGGCAACCTCGACTACGTGCGCACGAACGGGATCGGCGTGGTCGCCCTGGCAGCCGCCGACGTCGTGACCTCGGTGCGGCGCATCGTCGCCAACCTCGAGCGCCTGCAGGCGATGCGCGACCGGCAGGGATCGGTCGCGCCGCGGGGGAGTTCGCGGCGCATCGCGGAGCTGGTCGCCAACATCGCCTGCGGCGAGCTGAGCGACTCGCCGCCGCCGCTTCCCGAAGCCGCGGCCGCGCTCTAGCCTAGCCCGGCTCCTTCGCCGTAAGGCCGCCGCGCCGCGCCATCGTCGCGGCGCCGATCGCGCCGGCATCGTTGCCGAGCGTCGCCGTGACGATCCTCGTCGTCCCGCGCGGGACCATCGTGGTCAGCTCCTCGACCTTGGGGCGCAGCGCGGCGAGCATGAACTCGCCCGCGCTCGCAACCCCCCCGCCCAGCGCGATCAGTTCGGGATTGACGAACGCGATCACGTTCGCCACCCCGCGGGCGAGGTCGTCGATGAAGCGGTTCCAAGCGGCTAAGGCGTGCGGGTTGCCGGCCTCGGCCGCGCGGCGGATCGACTTCGAGCCGAGCTTCTGCGCCTTTCGCGCGAGCAGCTGGCTGCGCGGAAACGAG
The DNA here is from genome assembly GCA_963834485.1 of Vulcanimicrobiota bacterium. GTDB lineage: Bacteria > Vulcanimicrobiota > Vulcanimicrobiia > Vulcanimicrobiales > Vulcanimicrobiaceae > CAWICD01. The sequence continues at coordinate 394,374 of CAWICD010000002.1, read as the reverse complement.
TGCGCTACGGCGAGCGCGTGGCGCAGCAAGCCCGTCCCCGAGGCTTGTGCCTCGAAGCAGCCGGTCTTGCCGCAGTTGCAGGTGAACCCGTCGGTCGCGCGGATCTGATGGTGGCCGAACTCGCCCGCACCCGCGCGGTTGCCGAGCAGGAGATTCCCTTCGGCCACGACCCCGCCCCCGATCCCGGTTCCCAAGGTCAGCAAAGCGAAGTTGGCGGTCCCGCGGCCGCTGCCGAAGGTGTATTCGCCGAGGGTCGCGCAGCGCGCGTCGTTGGCGACCAGGACGGTCCGCCCCAACCGTTCCGCCAAGCGCCGCCCGAGCGGAACCTCGTGCCAGCCGAAATTGGGCGAGTAGCGGACGGTCCCGGTCCCCAGATCGATGTTTCCGGGGGCTCCGACCCCGATCGCGGAGAGATCCCGTTCCTTGCTTTGCCCCAGCACGTCGCCGACAGCTTGGACGATCGCCTCGACGACCAGCTCGAAGTCGTGGTCGGCCAGCTCGATCTCGGAACGCGTCTCGATCGCGCCGGATTGATCGACGACCGTCGCCAGAACGTGCGAGCCGCCGAGGTCGACGCCTACGCTCTTCATCGCCCGCTCCATCGCCGGTGCGCTTCGGCTTCAAAGGCCGGTGCCCTCGTCGCTCGCGAAGGTCAGGTCATGACGACGCTCGCGCTCCCCGCCGGCCTCCTCGCCGAAGTGATCGCGACCCGTCGCGACCTGCACGCGCACCCCGAGCTCGGCTTCGAGGAGTTTCGGACGGCCGGGATCGTCGCGACGCGCCTGCGCTCGCTCGGCTACGACGTGCACGAGAGGATCGCGACGACGGGCGTCGCGGGCGTGCTGCGCGGACGCGCACCCGGGAAAACGGTCATGCTGCGCGCCGACATGGACGCGCTGCCGCTGCGGGAAGAGAGCGAGAGCGCGTACCGCTCGACGGTCGAAGGCGCGATGCACGCCTGCGGTCACGACGGGCACGTGGCGATCCTGCTCGGCGCCGCCCGGCTGATCGCCGAACGCTCGAGCGAACTCGCCGGAACCGTCGTGCTCTGCTTCCAGCCGGCCGAAGAAGGACGCGGCGGCGCCAAGGCGATGGTGGAGGAAGGCCTGATCGAGCGTTTCGGCATCGAGCGGGCCTACGCGCTGCACCTCTTCTCCCAGCTTCCGACCGGCGTGCTCGGCTTTCGCGAGGGCGAGTTCTGCGCGTCCAGCGACTCGCTCGAGATCGTGATCCGCGGCGAAGGCGGCCACGGCGCGGCACCGCACCTTTCGGTCGATCCGATCCTCGTCGCGGCCGAGTTCGTCAGCTCGGTGCAGAAGGTCGTGAGCCGTCAAATCGATCCGCTCGAGCCGGCCGTCGTCACGATCGGCGCGATTGCGGGCGGGACGACGCACAACGTCATCCCCTCGAGCACGACCCTGCTCGGGACCGTGCGCGCCTTCGATCGAGGCGTGCGCGAGAAGATGGCGGGGCGGATCGAGCGCGTGCTGGCCGGCGTCTGCTCGGCCTCGGGAGCGAGCTACGAGTTCTCGTACCTGCAGCGCTATCCGGTGACTTCGAACGACCCCGCGCAGACCGCCTACGTGCGCGCGCTAGCCGCGCGGACGATCGGGGCCCGGCAGGTCGTCGGCGCGGAGCGGCACATGGGCGCCGAAGACTTCTCTTTTTTCGCGCAGAGGGTCCCGGCGTGCTACTTCGTGCTGGGCTCGAGCGGCGGCCTCCGGACGAGCTATCCGCACCACCACGGTAAGTTCGACCTCGACGAGGAGGCGCTCGCGACGGGCGTCGCGATCATGACGGCGCTCGCCCTGGATGCGCCCGCGTTCGCGCCCTAGCGGCACGCCGCCGGCGGGCGGCTACGAAGGCTTGCTGACCGCGTTCGCGGGGTCGTTGAAAGCCGAGTAGAGCAGGGTGAGCTGGTCGGCCTTGCAGCGCGTCACGCGATAGGTCTGCAGGTCGAAGTTGCACGCCTCCTCGGTTCCGTCTTTGAAGTCGTATTCGAAGGTGCCGACGCGCTTGCCGTCCTGCACCTGGTCGGCGAGGCGCACGAACGGCACGTCGGCGTTCGCCTTGGCGTTGCGCACGAGCCCGGCGATATCGACGTCGAGGTTGCTGGAGGTCGTGCCCGACTTCTCCCACTTGCCGTTGCTGTAGGTCCAGTAGGTGTTGCCGATGATGATCGTCTTGACCGGCTTCCCCTCGAACTCCGTCGTCATCTGATAGCGGTTGGGGGCGACCCAGACCCCGACCGAGCGGACCGAGCCCAGCACCGTGAGCTTGTAGGAGTGCAGCCCCGAGAACGCCGCGAGGACCTTGGCGCGCAGCTTCGCGTCGGGGGCGGCGGACGAGGCCGCCGCGGGCAGCGCCAAAGCGATCAGCGCGGCGGCGAGTCCGCGGCGCACCGTTTCCTGCATGTACGACCTCCGAGCGGCATCCTCAACGAAACGTTGCTTTCTCGCCGAACGTCACGCGCCCCCGGGGTCCGCTCGGGGGCCGGGGCGAAACCTTTCCCATGCGCGAGACCATCGACCTCATCTCCCACGAAGCGGCGCGCGAGCTGCGCGCGTTCACGCAGCGCACGGGCCAGCCGACCACCATCGACTTGATGGACCTGGAGCCGATGGAGCACGTCTCGGAGATCGAGATCACCGAAGAGCACATCACGGTCACCTACAACGAAAAAACGACGCACCGCTACAACGCCAACGAGATCTCGCGCCGGGAGTGGTCGTACAAGTACAACGACGACCCCGAGTTCGTCGCGGCGATCGGCGCGGTCATCGCCCTGGCGCGCAAGCATCTGCGCGACCTCCCCGACAACGTCGCCTGCCCGCCGGGCTGCGCCGAGTGCTGCTCCGGCTACGAGCCTTTCGTGAGCCGTTCCGACGTCGAGCGGATCGCCGCCCACCTCGGCCTGACCTACGAGGAAACGCTCTCCCGCTACGTCGTGGCGCGCGATTCGGCCGACGGCTTCATCGTCGGCTATCTGCGCAAAGTCGACGACGACGTCGCGAGCAAGTGCCTCTTCCTCAAGGGGAGCAGCTCGGGACGCCACTATTGCGGCATCTACGAGGCGCGCCCGCACGACTGCCGGGCGTTCACGCCGATCGGCTGCGAAGACGTCGACGGCGGCTTGCGCCACACTCGAAAGTTCGAGCCCGGCAGCCCCTTCAAGCCGCGCCACAACGGCGAACCGCCGCGCGGCAAGCGCCGGCGCTGACGCCAGGAAGCCTCGCATGGATACGAACCTGGACCGCCCCTCGCGCTTCGGCGTGCCCGCCGAGAACGAGCTCCCCGACGACATCCGTGACGTCTACGAGAAGAATCGCGAGAAGCTCGGCTTCGTGCCGAACGTCTTTCGGGCGTATGCCCGGCGGCCCGAGCATTTCCGCGCCTTCATGCACTATCACGACGTGCTGATGCGCGGGCCGAGCGGACTATCACGCGCCGAGCGCGAGGCGATCGTCGTGGCCGTCTCAGCCGAGAACCGCTGTCAGTACTGCACGACCTCCCACGGTGCGGCGCTGCGCGTCCTCGGGAAGGACGCGGTCCTCGCCGAGCAGATCGCGATCGATTGGCGGACGGCGAACCTCTCGCCGCGCTGGCGCGCGATGCTGGCCTTCGCCTCGCGCGTCAACGAGCCGGGCTTCGCCGCGAGCGACGGCGAGCTCGAAACGCTGCGCGCGGCGGGCTTCTCCGAGGACGACGTCTGGGACATCGCCGCCGTCGCCGCCTTCTTCGGCTTCTCCAACCGCATGGCCGGGCTCATGAACATGCGGCCCAACCCCGAGTTCTACCGCATGGGGCGCTAGCGGCTATGCCGCGAGGATCGCGGCGTAGCGCCGCGGATCGACGTTCCCGCCGCTGAGGATGATGCCGGCGCGCGCGCCGCGCACGGCGAGTCTTGCGGCCAGCACCGCCGCGAGCGCGCAGGCGCCGCTCGGTTCCAAAACGAGCTTGAGCCGCTCGAAGGCGAAGCGCATCGCGGTGCGGATCTCGTCGTCGCTCACCGTCAGGATCCCGGTGCACAAGCGCTGGACGATCGGGAAGGTCAGCTCGCCCGGCGACGCCGTCTGCTGCCCGTCGGCGATCGTCTGCGGGACCGGGATCTCGACGCGCTCGCCGCGCGCGAACGACTGCGCGAAGTCGTCGCCGGCCTGCGGCTCGACCCCGTAGATCGCGATCCCGGGCCGCAGCGCGGTCGCCGCCAGGGCGCAGCCGGAGAGCAGACCGCCGCCGCCCACCGGCGCCAGCAGCAGGTCGAGCTCGGGAACGTCCTCGAGCAGCTCGAGCGCCGTCGTGCCCTGCCCGGCGATGACCGCAGGGTCGTCGTAGGGCGGGACGAGCGTCGCGCCGCGCTCGCGCGCGATCCCCGCCGCGAGCTCGGCCCGGTTCATCTGCGCGCGCTCGTAGAAAACGATCTCGGCACCGTAGCCGCGCGTGGCGGCGACCTTCGCCTCGGGCGCATCGGCCGGCATGACGATCGCGGCGCGAACGCCGAGCAGCCGCGCGGCGAGCGCCACGCCCTGCGCGTGGTTGCCGCTCGAGAAGGCGACGACGCCGCGTTCGCGTTCCGCCGGCGTCAGCTGCGCGATGCGATTGTAAGCGCCGCGAAACTTGAAGGCGCCCATCCGCTGCAGGTTCTCGCACTTGAGATGGATCCGCGCGCCGGTCCGCTCGTCGAGCGTGCGCGAGGTGACGACCGGGGTGCGATGGGCGACGCCGCGCAGCCGCACCGCGGCCGCCCGCACCTCCTCAAAAGTCACTGCGCGGTGGAAGGATGGACGTGAAACGCGGCGATCTTGCCGTCGGCGTCGAGCGTCATGTCCTCGTTCCAGGTCGCCTTCTCGAACGCGGCCGAGAACGTGTGGTAGCCTTCGCTCGCACCCGACGGCGTCGTCTCCTTCACGCCCTTGAACGCGCCGAGCGCGTTGAGGTCGTTGGAGAGCTGCCCCACCTTGGCCCGGTCCTCGAGCTGCGGCCTGCGCAGCGCGTTGAAATCGCCCTCGACCGGCCGCATGTCGTTGGCCACGATCGCTTTGGTGACGTCGTCCGCCAGCCGTTCGTAGCGGTTGTGATGCGGCACGACGAGGCGGAAAAGTATCGCCGTGACGACCAGGACGACGACGACGTAGAGCTGGCGCACGCGCGCCGAAGGGGCGCGCGTTCCGGGACGGCTGCCGGGCGTCACGTTCACGGGCGGGCTCGTCATCGCTCTTCCTTCGCCTGCCCGCGCGCCGCGAAGGCTTGGAAACGCAGCGTCGCGTTCCACTCTTGGGCCAGGCGCAGGCTCCACTCGCTTTCGAACAGCGCGACGAGCGTCCCCGCGGCGTCCTCGACGAGCTTCGCGCTGGAAGGCCAGGTCGCGGCGGCCAGCGCGGCCGGATCGCCTTCGACCAGCAGCGCCGTCGTATAGGGCAGCCGCGTGAGCTGCGTCTCGACGTTGTACTCTGCGGCCAGCCGGTACTTCGCGACCTCGAACTGCAGCTCGCCGACCGCGGCGAAGATCGGCTCGCTGCGAACCTGCCCGGCCGCGTAGAAGACTTGGATCGCACCCTCCTCGGAAAGCTGCGCGACGCCCTTCTGGAACGACTTGTAGGCGCCCGTGTCGACGTTGCGCACGAGCGCGAAGTGCTCGGGCGCGAACGGCGGGATGCGAGCGTAGGCGACGGACGGTTCGCCTTCGCAGAGCGTGTCGCCGATGGCGAACGAGCCTGGGTTCGCCAGACCGACCACGTCCCCGGCGTAGGCCTCGTCGACGACCTCGCGGTCGCTCGCGAACAGCTTCATGGCACGCGTCACGCGCACGTCCTTGCCCGTGCGCACGTTGCGCACCGTCATGTCGCGCTCGAACTTGCCGCTGCAGATCCGCAGGAACGCGACGCGGTCGCGATGGCGCGGATCCATGTTCGCCTGGATCTTGAAGACGAAGCCCGAGAAGCGTTCGGAATCCGGCGGGACCGGCGCGGCCTCGCTCGAGCCCTCGCGCAGCCCCAGACGCGAGGCCGGCGGAGGCGCGAGCTCGACGAACGCGTCGAGGAAGAGCTCGACGCCGAAGTTGGTCACCGCGCTGCCGAAGAAGACCGGCGTCACCTCGCCGCGGGCGAAGGCCTCGCGGTCGAAGCTCGTGCCCGCGCCGTCGAGCAGCTCGAGCTCGTCGGCGAAGGCGCGATAGCTGTGCTCGTCGGTGAGCGCAGCGAGCCGCGCGTCGCGCCCGTCGCTCACGCGCACCGGCGCGCGCTTGGCGCCGTGCTCGGTGCGTTCGAAGAGGTGGACCTGGCCGGCGGCGCGATCGTACACGCCGCGGAAGCTCGGACCGTTGCCGAGCGGCCAGTTGATCGGCGCGGTCCCGATGCCGAGCACCTTCTCCAGCTCGTCGAGCAGGTCGAGCGGCTCGCGGCTCGGACGGTCCATCTTGTTGATGAAGGTGAAGAGCGGAATGCGCCGCGCGCGGCAGATCGCGAACAGCTTTTTGGTCTGCGGCTCGACGCCTTTGGCCGCGTCGATCAGCATGACCGCGCTGTCGGCGGCCAAGAGCGTGCGGTAGGTGTCCTCGCCGAAATCTTGGTGGCCCGGCGTGTCGAGCAGGTTCAGCGTGTAGCCGCGGTAGGGAAACTGCAGGACCGTGGAGGTGATCGAGATCCCGCGTTCGCGCTCGAGCGCCATCCAGTCGGAGGTCGCCTGGCGCGCCCGGCGCCGCGCTGCGACCTGCCCCGCCGTATTGATCGCGCCGCCGTAGAGCAGCAGCTTCTCGGTGAGCGTCGTCTTGCCGGCGTCGGGATGCGAGATGATGGCAAAGGTACGGCGCCGCTCGACCGCTTCGGTCAGCGCACTTCGTCCGGTCGTCGCGGGGGAATCGTCAAGCAGCATCGGGACCACGTCGTTCGACACCCGCCGCAGCCGCCCGGTTGCCGCGCCGCGGAATCAGGGGACCTCGATGCGCGAGCCGGCGGCCGTTCGATAGCGCCGCAGCTCCCACCAGCCGCCGCCGTCGTGCAGCAGCACGAGCTCGCGGGGCGCGAAAAGCCCGAAGGGGGGCCCGCCCGCTTGGTAGAGCCGCGAGCGCGGGACGCTCAGCCGTTCCTGCCCGCGGGTGAGCCGCAGCCCGTCGGCGAGCACCTCGACCGTGCAATCGGCGCTGCGCGCGGAAGACCCGCTCGGGATCGCGCGCAGGCCGGCCGGGAGCTGCGACCGCACGTACGAACGCGGACCGCGCACGCGCTCGGTCTGGGTGAAGCACGCGGGGAACGCGGAGAGCGCCCACGGTGCCTCGCCGGTCACCGGCTCCGGCGTAAGGGTCGAGGGAGCCTGGGAGCGCGGCGCGCTCGGCGACCCGGTCGACTGCACGGCGGCGACCTCGAGCGGCTGGCCCGGCCGGTAGAACGCCGCCCCGATCGCGAGTGCCCCCAGGACCAGGACCGTCGCGATCAGATAGTAGCGCAGCACCGGAACACTAGGCGGCGCTTTCCTCCGAATCCGCCTCGAACTGGGCCTCGCCGAGTTCGACCGAGATGCGCCCGACGCGCGAGTCCGCCATGCCGTAGTAGACGTCGTAGCTGCGTGCGGGCGCGTCGGGCCGAAGATCGATGCCGGTCGGAAAGACGACGTCGTTCACCGTTCCGCGCCGTTCCTCGTCGGTCTCGGGGATCAGGATCGGCTGGGGCGAGCGGTAGAGCACGATGTCGGGACGCAACGCGTCGTGGACGACGACGCCGGCGCTGTAACGCATCCCGGAGGGCTTGCCCGCCCCGTCGTACTTCGCGTCCACGCCGTGGAAGACCGAGAACCAGCCCTCCTCGGTGCGCACCGGAGGCGTCCCCGCTCCGTTCTTGATGCGGCCCCAATCGTGCGCCGGCTCGAGCACGACCGCGCTCTCGGCGACCTTCAGAAGGCCTTGCGGATCGGCCAGGGCCGGCCCGAGGGGAACGTACGCGATCCGGGTGCTCTCGCGCTCGCGCGCCGGCAGATCCAAGATCGCCGGGATCGCCGCGGCACCGTCGAGCGTCGAGATGCGCAGCATCGGCCGGTGGTACAAGGCGAAGCTCGGAACGCCGCCGGGCGAGAAGACCGGCTCGGAAAAGAACGCGGCGTCCTTATCGTCGCCGCAGGGCAGGCCGGGTGCGGAAAAGTCGACCAGCCCCAACCGCCGCCAAGCGTAACCGTCCGGCGAGAGCGCCACGGCGATCCGCGGTCCTTCGGGTCCGTAGGCCGTGTACGTCATCACGTAACGGTCGAGCAGGGGGATGAAGGTGACCCGCGGGTCCTCGCAGCCGTAGCCGCCGGGCGCGTCGCGCAGCTCGTACGGCGCTTCCGGCTCGAGCGCGAAGCCGGTTTGAACGAAACGCTCGCCGGCGTCTTCGAAGACGCCGATGCGCGAGCGGTTGCCGGCCGCGACCATGCGCGGATAGAGCAGCAGCTTCCCCTCGCGAGTCCGAGCCGTCGCAGGATTGAGGATCCCTGCGGCGTCGAGCGGGTCGGCGTCGTGCTCGAGCACGACGCCCAAACGATTGACGCGCACCTCCAGCGAGGCGATCGCCGGTCCCTCCATCCTAGACAACACCTCCGTCAGACCTCGCGGGCCTGATGGTGTATCGACCGTTCGGCGAAGTCACTTCAGCACGGTCGAGGCGACGAGATCACCTTCGGGGGTCACGACGTCGAGGACCGACCCCAGGCGGTACACCGAGTTGGGTACGATCCACAGCGTGTACGTTCGATATTGTTCCGTCGGTTCGCCGCCATCTGCAGGCGCCCGGTCGAACGCTACGATCCTCACCCGCTGGGCGTTAGCCCGGATCGACTCGATGACTTGCCGCCAGCCCGAATCGTGATGGGGCCCCATCAGCAAGAGAACCCCGAACTCGTGGTTGAAGCGCACCGGTGCCCGGATCTTGAAGGTTTCGAGGTCGTGCCGATTGCGGACGATCCTGACCTCGTTTCCACCGACTGCCGCCGTGGTGCCCTGCGTGTACGTCCTGACGCGCACTTCGCGGCAGCCCGCGAGAAGGAACGCCAGAGCGGCGAGAGCCGCAAGCTTCTTCATTGCCAGCCCGCTTCGAGGCTGACGAGCCTTGGCCTCGCGCGCACTCCTCACAGGACGAGGCCCGAGCGCTCCAGCGGACGACGGCGAGTGAATTTTGAACCGCAAAACTGCTCTTGTCGTTGCTCCTCACAGTCGCCTCTCCTAAACTGGAACGTATCGTGAAGACGTTCCGCGGGCTGGCGGTCGCGAGCGCCGTCCTTGCCTTTGCCATCGCGATCCTGGGAAGTTGGGTCCGCATCAACGGTGCGGGGATGACGTGCCCGGACTGGCCGCTCTGCCGGGGAGCGCTGATCCCCTCCTTGGAGGGCGGGGTCGTTCTGGAGTGGACGCACCGCTTGTTCGCGTTCCTCGAGGGCTTTATCATTCTCGGCGCCATCGCGGCCGGCTGGCGCTGCCGGAAAGAAGTCGCGGGTATTTCCCAGACGCTCGGCGCACTGGCCGCCATCTTCGTCTTGCAGATCGCGCTGGGCGGCGTGACGATCTTCCAGGCCAACAGTCCCGTCTCGGTGATGCTGCACTGGGGCGCCGCGATGCTGCTGCTGGCGACCTTGACGGTCCTGGCACTCCTGGCCCTGTTCGCCCCGAGCCCGATCCGCGGGCAGCGCGCGCGCGGCGAGAGCGCGCTCGTCCCGGCCGCCCTGGTCGTCGCAGCCGCCTTCGCCTTCGTGACGATGTGCCTCGGCGCATATGTCAGCTCGAGCAACTACGGCCTTGCATGCTCTGCCTTCCCGGCCTGCGACGCCACGCTGCTGGGAGCCGGCCCGCCGCAGCTCTTGCAGATGCTGCACCGCTTCGCCGCCGAGTCGTTCGGCGTCGTGGCGCTGGTCGCGACCTTCATCGCGCTCGGCAGCTCGCCGCGCGTGCGCGCCTTCGCTCTTCTGGGGATGCTGCTGGTGCTGCTGCAGCTCTTTTTGGGAGTCGCCAACGTCGTCTGGCAGCTCCCGACGATGCTGCGCGAGGCGCATGCGGCGAATGCCGTGGCGACCTTCTTGGCCTTCGTGATCGCGGCGGCCCTGGCCGTGCTCGATCCCTACGCCGTGGCGCACCGTCGCCCGCAGCGAACGCTCGGCTCGAGCTCGGTCGCACGCGGCCTGTGAGCTCCACTCTCTCGCGGGTCGACGGCAACGTCGCGGCGCTCTCGACCGGCTGGCGCGGCGTTCTGTTCGACTACTACGAGCTGACCAAGCCGCGCATCGTCCTGCTGCTGCTGGTCACGACGCTGGCCGCGATGATCATGGCCGCCGGGGGCTTCCCGCCGCTCGGCCTGACCGTCGTGACGCTGCTCGGCGGGGCGCTTGCGGCCGGCTCGGGCGGCGCCTTCAATTGCGTCATCGACCGCGACATCGATCGCAAGATGACGCGCACGCTGATGCGTCCGGTCGCCGCCCAGCGGATCCCGCCCGCGCACGGGCTCGCCTTCGCGACGGCGCTCGGGTTGATCTCGTTCGGGCTGCTGTATCTGCTGGTCAACCCGCTCGCCGCCTGGCTCTCGCTGGGCGGCAACGTCTATTACGTCCTGGTCTACACGCTCTGGCTGAAGCGCACGACCACGCTGAACATCGTGATCGGCGGCGCGGCCGGCGCCGTTCCGCCTTTGGTCGGGTGGGCGGCCGTCACGCACGGGATCGGCGCTCCGGCGCTGGCGCTCTTCGGGCTGATCTTCCTGTGGACGCCGCCGCACTTCTGGGCGCTCGCGCTGATGACCAACACCGACTACCACAAAGCCAAGGTGCCGATGCTGCCCAACGTCAAGGGCATCGAGCGCGCCAAGCACGAGGTCTTCTGGTATACGGTCGTCCTGGTCGCGGCTTCCCTGACCCTCTGGCCGCTCCACGTGATGGGGCTGTGGTACCTCGTTCCGGCCGTCGTCTTCGGCGCGATCTTCGTCTACCTCGCATGGAGGATGTTACGGGGCCCGACGAAACCCACTGCACGCGTGGTCTTCAAGTATTCGCTGCTGTATTTGGCGCTGATGTGCGCCGCGATGGTCCTCGACCGAGTGCTCGGATAGGACCCTGGCGATGACCGTCCATCCGCCTCGGCGTGCCGTCGAAGGGCCGGCCGAACCGAAGCGCGTCGCCGGCCACACCTTCGACCGCGCGAACCTGCCGCTGCTGCTGACTTTGGGCCTCGGCGTCTTCGCCGGAGCGCTCGACCTCGGCGTGCTCTCGCCGGCGCTGCCCGCGATCGCGCGCGGTTTCTCGGTCGCACCGCGCGACGTGGCGTGGGTCTTCACGCTCTACCTCTTTGCCAACGTCGTCGCCATCCCGGTGATGACCAAGCTCTCGGATACCTACGGCCGCCGGCCGATCTACATCCTCTGCGTCTCGATCTTCCTGGCGGGCAGCATGCTCGCGATCGCCGCGCCGACCTTCGGCATATTTTTGCTGGCGCGCGCGATCCAGGCCGCCGGCGCGGGCGGCATCTTCCCGGTCGCGACCGCCGCGATCGCCGACCGCGTCCCGCTCGAACGGCGCGGCTCGGCGCTCGGCATGCTCGGCGCGATCTGGGGCTTGGCCGCGATCATCGGGCCCAACGTCGGCGGCGTCCTCACCCACTTCTTGTCGTGGCGCTGGATCTTCGCGGCGAACCTGCCGCTCTCGATCGTCGTGATCGCACTCGCGCGCAAGCACCTTCCAGCGACCGTCGCGCGCGTCCGCGGTCCGCTCGACGTCGCGGGCATCGCGGCGCTGGCGACCGGGCTGCTCGGCGTCATGATCGGCTTGACGCGGCTCGATCCCAACGCGGCCGCGATCGGCGGCGGAACCGTTTTCGGCGCGTTGGCGCTCGCGGCCGTCGCCTTCGCGGCGCTGGCGGCGATCGAACGGCGCGCTGCGGAGCCGATCCTCGCGCCGCGTCTGTTCGCGACCCGTCAGCTCGTGGTCACGTACGGGCTCGAGGTCCTCATCGGTCTGCTCGAAGGCGCGCTGTTCTTCATGCCCGCGGCGCTCGTCGCCGCCGACCGCCTCAGCTACGCCGCCGCCGGCGCGATCTCGGCGATCGGCGCGATCATGTTCGTGCTGGTCATCCCCGGCGCGGGCCGTGCGCTCGACGCTTTCGGCAGCCGCGCCGTGCTCGGCGTCGGCTCGGTGCTGACGGCGGCCGGGCTCGCCCTCTTCGGCGTTTCGCTGAGCTCGCTGCCGCTGGCGATCGCCGGGATCGTCGTCGCCGGCACGGGCTTCGGCGCCTTGCTCGGCGCGCCGACGCGTTACATCATCTCCAACGAGGTCCCGTCGTCGACGCGCGCCACGGCAGTCGGCGTGCTCAGCGTCTTCCTCATCATCGGCCAAATCTTCGGCGGCTCGCTCGCCGGCGGACTCATCGGCGCGGACATCGGCAACGTCGCCGGCTACCGCATCGCCTACGAAGTCTTCGCCGCGCTCGCCGTCGTCGCGGCGCTGGGCACGCTGCTGCTGGCCTCGCAAGCGCGCGAGCGCAAGAGCGCCGCGAATTAGCCGGCCGCCGCTGCCCCTCAGGTCGCTCCGCGGCTGAGCCCGCGCGCGAGGCGCCACAAGATATAACCGGCGGCGCCGAAGATCGCGAGCACGATCAGCAAGTCGGAGAAGCCTGAGAAGCTCGCCACCGAGTTGCCGCAGACCGCGACCGCCGCCGAGGAGAGCCACAGATCGAGGCGGGCGAGCGGATTGGAAGCGAGTCCGCGCTCCGCCCGCAGCTCGGCGACGATCTCGCCGGGAAGCCAGGCGCCCTCGTCGATCAGGTCGCGGATGACGCCGTTCGGGTCGATCAGCACGGTCCGCTCGGTGTGGATGAGACCGACGCGCGGATCGGGAAACGCCGTCACCTCGAACTGCGCGGCGAAATCGAGAACCTTTTCGGGATCGCCCGTGGCCAGCGTCCAGCGCGCGGGATCGGCGGCGAACAGCCGGCCGTAACGCTCGAGGACCGGCGGCCGGTCGAAGCCCGGATCGAGCGTCACCTCGACCAGGTGCACGGGCTCGCCCCGCAGCCTTTTTTGCAGCGCCAGGAACTTCGCGCTGACCAGAGGGCATTCGCGCGGGTCGCCGCAGCGCGTGTAGATGAACGACATGACGACCGACTGGCCGCGCAAGTCGCGCAGCGAGAACGGCTTCCCGCTCTGATCGACGAACTGCGTGGCGGGCACGACGTCGCCGACGATCAGGTGCTCGACGTGGCGCAGGAGGGGAGCCGAGAGCGCGATCCGCGTCGCCTCGGTGCCGGTGATCGAGCTCTTGCCGAGCACGCGGAGCTCGGAGAGCTCCGGCGGCTGCTCGTCGGCGTCGGCGATCGCGGAGAAACGGTCTCCGACCGCCAGCGTACGAGCCAGGCTCGCCGGGCGCAGCCGCACGGTCGAGGTCAGCGAGCCCTCGTGCGCGATGTCGAGGCGAACGACGGCCCGTCCTTGCGCCGGCATCAGCCCGAGGACGAGCCCTCGCACGCTCGCTTCGTGCGCCGCCGCCGCGCCGAACGACGCCAGCCATGCGGCCGCGGCGAACGCGGCGAGCGCCGCGGCCCGCATCGAATCTCTACACTGCTTGAGTTTTTTCATCGCCCGTCCCGTCTCGGCCCGCTAGATGCGTTCTGCTCGAATTCCGGCATTCGATAAAACGTGAGGTTCGCAACGCTGCCGGGGCAGCGCGGCCTTCGTTCCGCCGCAAGGCGATGTCCCGCTCCCCCCGAATCAGAGCAGTCCTTTTTCTCGGGCCGGCGCGGCGGGGAGCGTTCCCATGATCTCCAAGCACCGTCGGAACGACGGCTGGCACGAATCGATCGCCTCGCGCCCCTGGAGCCGGGCCGAGCGCCGCGTCGTGCTGCAAGGCTTCTTGGGACGCTTCTCGGTCGCGATCGAGCCGCTGATCGTCGCCGCCTTCTTCTCGCTGCTGCCGGTCGCGCTGCTGCTGCGCAAACAAGAGATCGCACCGCTCGTCGCGCCGATCTTCGCCGCGGCGGCGCTCGCTTTTTTGACGTACGCGGTCGCGCTCATGGTTCCGCCGGCGCGCGCACTGCTCGAAACGCTCTCGCCGATCTACATCGTCGACGGCTACATCCGCTACCGGCGCGACGATTCCGGCACGGTCGCGCCGTACTTCGTCGCCGTCCTCGACGCCGAGCGGCACGTCCTCGGCGAGTGGCCGCTGCGCGCCTGGCCGCCGTCGATCGGTCAGCGCGATCTGTGGCCCGCGATGGTCGAGTTCAGCGAATTCGGCGGCATTCACAGCATCGACGGCCGGCCGACCGGCGTGCTGCCGCCGGCGATCTCGCCGCTGGGGATCGGCGTCGCGGAAGGCGACGCGCGCCGCGGCGAGACGCGCCGTCGATAGTCTGCTCGGCCGCGCCGGCGTCAACGTCTCAGCGCCGCTCAGTGAGCGGGACCTTCACCGAATCGGCTGCCGGCCACACCCGGCCGAAGCCTGACGAGATGACGACGAACGCGCCCATCACGAAGACCACGATGACCGCGATGGCCAGCAGCATCTGCACGTTTCCCGGAAGACCTTTGGAGACGGGGATCGGGCGATCTTCGAGCGGGCTCCGGTCGGCGTGGCTCACGAGCGCGCTCCAAGGACGTTGACCGACGCCAGCAGCGCCAGCACGCAGCCGACGGCCATCAGCCCGAGCAGGATCTTGGTGACCAGCGCGTCCAGACCGTGCGCCTTCCAATCGTTCTTCAACTGGACGAGCGCCGTCACGCCGACCACGACGGCGCCGATGAAGGCGAGTGTTTTCTCGAACGTTTCGGGCGTCATGTCATCACCACAGGTAGAAGAGGAAGAACAGCGCGACCCAGATCACGTCGACGAAGTGCCAGTAGAGCGTCCCGGCGGTCAGTCCGAAATACTTCGAACCGGTGTAGACGCCGCGGTTGGCTTGGAAGCCGAGCACCGTCAGATAGATCACGCCGACGAAGACGTGGAACCCGTGCATCCCGGTCAGCGTGAAGAACGACGCCCCCATCGAGCTGCCTTGCCACGTCGTCTTGATCAGCGACCACTCGTGAGCCTGGCCGAGCAGGAAGGCGATGCCGAGCACGATCGTGGCGAGCAGCCAGGCGTTGAACTTCTGCTTGTTGAGGTGTTTCCAGTTTTCGAGCGCGAAGTGCATCGTCACGCCTGAGCCGAACAGCACGACCGAGTTGAGCGCAGCGAAGGCGGTGTCGAACCACGGGAGCTGATGCCCGTCGACGAAGGGCGGCCAAGCCGGCGCCGAGACGCGCAGGTACATGTAGGCGAAAATGAACGAAGCGAACAGCACGCAGTCGCTGATGAGGAAGAACACGAATCCGAGCAAGCGGATGTCGCGCGTCTCGGCGTAGTGCCGCTCGACGTCGTTGTAGCGGGCCTCGACCGCCTGGAGGCCGAGCGGTTTGACCGCACTCGCCATCGTCTACGCTCCCGCCGGGAACGGCGCCGGCCCCGCGAGGCTGGCCCTGGTGGGCGCCGGGTAAGGATCGGTCTCGTGGTCGAGGTTGCGGTACGGCAGCGGTTCGCCGAAGTCGTACGGCCGGTCGTAGACGATCGGGATTTTCTTGAAGTTGTAGTACGGCGGCGGCGAGGAGATCATCCACTCGAGCGTGCGCGCGCCCCACGGATTGTTGCCGGCGAGCTTGCCGTGGCGCAAGCTCCAGATCAGGTTGACCGCCAGCAGCGCGACCGAGGCGACCATCAGGAAGGACGAGACCGTCGCGAACTGGTTCCAGAAGACCGAGTCGGGATGCGTCTTGGCGAAGTACTCGTAGGAGGCGTAGCGGCGCGCCATCCCTTCGAGCCCGAGCCAATGCATCGGCAAGAACGTGAGATTGAGACCCGCGAAGAAGAGCCAGAAGCCGATCTTTCCCATCCGCTCGTCCAGCATGCGGCCGGTCACCTTCGGATACCAGTAGGTCAGGCCCGCCAAAAATCCGAAGACCGCGCCGCCCCCCACGACGTAGTGGAAGTGCCCGACCACGAAGTAGCTGCCGTGCTCGTGCAGATTGGCCGGGACCGAGGCGAGAAAGATGCCGGTGATCCCGCCGAACGTGAACGTGATCAAAAACGCGAGCGCGTACAGCATCGGGACCGTCAGTTGGATGCGGCCGCCCCAGATCGTGGCCAGCCACGAGAAGATCTTGATCCCGGTCGGGACGCCGACCGCGAAGGTCAGGATCATGAAGGGAGTCTGAATCCAGGGCGCGAGGCCGCTCGGATACATGTGGTGCGCCCAGACGGCAAAACCCAAGATCGCGATCGCCATCGACGAGAACGCGATCATCTTGTAGCCGAAGATCGGCTTGCGCGCGAAGGTCGGCAGCACTTCGGAGATCACGCCGAAGGCGGGCAGGATGAAGATGTAGACCGCCGGATGCGAATAGAACCAGAACATGTGCTGGTAGAGGAGCGGGCTGCCGCCGCGGCTCGGGTCGAAGAACGGCACGTTGTACACGTGCTCGAGAAAGAGCGCGAGCAGCGCGGCCGAGAGCGCGACCGTCGCGATCATGTTCATCAGCGCGGTGGCCAAGGTGGCCCACACGAACAGCGGCATGCGGGTCCAGGTCATGCCGGGAGCCCGCATCTTGATGATGGTGACCATGAAGTTCATGCCCGTCATCGTCGAACTGACGCCGACCAGGATGATCGACAGGCACCACAGCGCGCCGGCGACGCCGTCTTGGAGCGAGATCGGCGGATATTCCGTCCAGCCCGCGTGCGCGCCGCCGTAGAGCAGGGTGCTGAAGAGCACGACCCCCGAGAGCGGGACGATCCAGAAGCTGATCATGTTGAGCCAAGGGAACGCCACGTCGCGCGCGCCGATCTGCAGCGGCATCACGAAGTTCCCGATCGCGCCGGTGACCAGCGGGATGAGGACGAGCCAGACCATCGGCGTGCCGTGCATCGTATACACGACGTTGTACGCCTCGTGGCTCATGATCGCGCCTTCGGGCTTCCACAACTGCAGGCGGATCAGTTCCGCGAAGGAGCCGCCGATCAGCATGAACAGGATGCCGGTGATGAAGTACTGGACGCCGATGACCTTGTGGTCGAGCGAGAACACGTACTTGCGGATGAAGCCTTCCGGCGGCGGATGGATGTGATCGTCGCTATCGTGCTCGTGGAGGGCGGGCGTCGCGTGCATTCCGGCTTCCATACTCTCGCTCTCTACTTCAGACTGGACAGATAGGCGACGAGGTCGGCGATGTCCTTATCCGAGATCCCGGTGGCTTGGCGGTTCGGCATCGCTCCGAGCGGGCCGGTGTAGCCGTTTTCCAGGATCTCGCCGATGTCGTCGGGCGTCGGCGGCTTGCCGTCGACGAGGGTCGGATGCTTGGGATCGTCGGTGAGCTTGGCGAGACCCGGCCCGACGATTTTCTGTTCGAACGGAGCGATCGCGTGGCAGGCCGCGCACTTCTGCGTGAAGACCGCCTTGCCCGCGGCCGCGTCGCCGCCGGCCAGCGAGACGGGCGCGGCCGAGACCGCCTTCGTCTGCTCGCCGGCGAACCACTTGCGGAACGCGGCGGGCGATTCGATGATCAGCTGACCCTGCATCACGCTGTGGTCGACCCCGCAAAACTCCGCGCACACGATTTGGAACGACCCGGTGCGCGTCGGGGTGAAGTTGACGTTCTGCACGAGCCCCGGCACGGCGGTCGCCTTGAGCCGGATCTCAGGGACCCAGAAGCTGTGGAGCACGTCGGCCGACGTGACCAGCACGCGCACCGGCTCGCCCAGCGGCAGGTGCATGGCCTCGCCGTTCGAGTAGACCGAGCTCTTGAGGCCCGGATAACGATACTCGAAGTAGAACTGGTGGCCGATGACCTCCATCGTCAGGGCCGGCGAGCCGTTTCCGAACTGCACCTTGGCCCAGACGTTGATGCTCATCCAGATCAAAGCGACGATGATCAGCACCGGAACGATCGTCCACCACAGCTCGAGCGTCGGCGAATCGTGGATCTGCACGCCGATCGTCTCGCGAGGCTCGCCCCGGCGGCGGCGGAAGACGATCGCGAAGTAGATCACGAAGCCCGCGACGTACGTGAAGATCGCGAAGCCGAAGGCCGACATGAACTTGAACAGCGCGTCGATGTCGGCTGCGCGGTCGGCGACTTCGTTCGACTCGCCCGGCAAGAAGAAGTCGAGCGGAGCGTAGTAGATGAGCAGCGCGACGGCGACGTTGAGCACCGTCAGCGCGATCGCGAAAGGCCAGAAGCCCGGTCCGAGGCCCTTGGTCGGAACTTCCTGCGGCTTGGGGGCGGCAACGTCGGTCATGATTGCACTGTTCCCGTCGCGCGAGTTTTCGCACGTGCGTACCGAACGGCGAGCTTCTCTCTCACGCCGGAGTCCGAATTCGGAACGCAAGCACGCACCAAAGCAACGCTCCCCCACGCAAGGCGCCATTCCGGCGCATTCTCTTTATTAGATGAGCCACAAATGGCTTCCCTCATCCGAACGCAAGATATTTGAGTTGCGCCTTATAAAAGGTGCTCCTCTTCTGCAAAATGCGTGCGACTTAAGTAGTTGGTTGAGTTCTCTGCGCGGCGCGCGCAAACGCGCGGATGCGCGCATCGATGTTGGTGAGCGCATTGCCCACGACGACGGCGCGCGCGCCGGCGACAAAAGCAGCACGGACGTCTTCCGGCGAGGCGATGCCGCCTTCGCAGATCGCAAACTCGTGAACCGCGGCAAGCTCGCTCAGCAGTACGAGATCGGGGAGAGCCCGGCCTGACGTCTCCGCGGTATAGCCGGCCAACGTCGTCGCCACGATGTCGGCGCCGGCTTCGGCGGCGGCCAGCGCGTCGGCGCGGGTCGCGCAGTCTGCCATGGCGAGGCAGCGCGCCGCCTGCGCTGCCCGAACCAGCGCGGCGACGCTCGCTCCCCCCGCGCGCGGACGCGAGGTCGCGTCGAAAGCGACGATCGTCGCGCCGGCCTCGGCCACGGCGGCCACTTCTTCGAGCGTCGTCGTGATGTAGGGCGCGAAGCCGGGATAGGCGCGTTTGACGATGCCCACGATCGGAACGGCGACGGCGGCGCGAACCGCGCGCAGCCGCTCGAGCCCCTCGATGCGCACGCCGGCGGCGCCGTTGGCGGCGGCGCAGCGGGCGAGCGCCGCGACGATCTCCGGCGTGTTGAGCGCGGAGCCGGCGTCCGGCTGAATCGAGACGATCAGGCCGCCCTCGAGCGCCCGCAGGGTCGCGTTCACCCGCGCGCGTCCGCCGGCGCGGCGAGGCCGGCCGCGTGAAAGGCCAGGCGCAAGGCACCGTCGACCGGATCGCCGAGCGGTGCCACGATCTCGGCGTGCGGCAGCGCGAGCACGAGCGAGTCCTCGAAGATCTCGCCGAATGCCTCGTCTGCGAACAGGCCGCCGGCGTACGAGACCAAGCGCAGCGAGGCCGGCGGCAGGCGCTCGTCGACGGTCCGCGCCAAGACGGCGAGCTCGTCCGCGGCGGTGCGGCGGACGGCGCACGCATCGGCGGCGCCGGCCCGCGCGGCAGCCAGCACCGCCGGCGCGAAGGCCGCCAGCGCCGGCCGATCGATCTCGCCGTGCGCGACCGCATGCTGCAGCGCGCGCAAGGAGTTCGAGGCGAAGTGCGCGAGCGCGAGCCGTTCGAGCACGCCCGGCTCGCCGAAATCGGCCTGCCACATCGCGCGGCGGAGCGCCGCGCGCGCGATCCAGAGCGCGCTGCCCTCGTCGCCGAAGAAATATCCCCAGCCGCCGGCGCGCACGAGCGGCGAGCCCGGCGGATCGCAGCCGACCGCGACGCTTCCGGTCCCGGCCAGCACGACGATGCCGGCCGCGCCGGCGAGCGCGCCCGCGTGCGCGATCAGCGTGTCGTGAACGAAGAGCGACTGCGCCGCGTTGGCGCGCAGATGCGGCGCCGGCGAAACGCCTTCGTCGTAACCGCTGATGCCGGCCACGACCGCGGCCAAGCGCGTGCCGGCCGGCAAACCCGCTGCGGCGAGCGCATCCGCGAGCACGCCGTCGAGCACCTCCGCTTGGCGCGGCGAGCCGCGCGGCTCGCCGACGAGGTCGGCCGGAGGTCCGCTCGCGGCGCCGACGACGGCGCCGCTTTCGTCGCCGACTCGAGCGCTGGTCGAGCTCTGCCCGCCGTCGACGCCGGCGCAGAGGATCATCGCAGCAGCGCTTCGTAGGCGCGCGGGTCGGCGCCGCAGCAGCGCCGCGCGAAGGCGTGCGCGTCGCCTTCGCTCGCCTTGGGATCGGCCCGGTGACACGCTTCATGGGCGAGCGCGCAGCGCACGAAGCGCGCGGCTTCCGCTTCGCCGAGGGCCGCGCGCACGCGCTCGACCGCCCGCGCGTTGATGCGGATCGCGTCGCACTCCGGATCGTACTCGGCGAGCAGCCGCGCCGCACCCTCGCCGAAGTCGACGATCGACAGCGTCACGGCTTCGTCACGGAAGCAGGACGCCGCAGGTCGACGCCGTCGCGCTCGAGTCGCGCGCGCAGTTCGCGCGGATCGACG
Organism: Vulcanimicrobiota bacterium; assembly: GCA_963834485.1. Lineage (GTDB taxonomy): Bacteria > Vulcanimicrobiota > Vulcanimicrobiia > Vulcanimicrobiales > Vulcanimicrobiaceae > CAWICD01. The sequence continues at coordinate 373,903 of CAWICD010000002.1, read as the reverse complement.
GCGCGCGGCGCGATCCCCCGGCGCGCGGCGAGCGCCGCCGCCGTCCCGGCCGCCTGCCCGAGCGTCATCACCGTCGGCGTCAGGCGCGTCGAGGCCAGCGCCTCGTGCGTCGTCGAGATGCAGCGCCCCGCGACCAGCAGGCCCTCGACCGATTCCGGCACGAGGCAGCGGTACGGAATCTCGTAGCTCGCGCCTTCCGGCAAACGGTGGGTCGTCGTCCCCGAGCCCGAGGGATTGTGAATGTCGATCGGGTAGGCGCTGCGCGCGACCGCGTCGTCGAAGGCGCGTGCGCCGAGCACGTCGTCGCGCGTCAAGGTGTAGGCTCCGATGATGCGGCGCGATTCGCGAATGCCGATCTGGGTCGCGGTCGCGGCGAGCCGCGCGTTCGCGAAGCCGGGCACGTCGCGCCGGAAGAAGGCCACCAGCTCCATCGCCTGCCGCCGGCCCTCGATCTCGGCCCGCGTCAGATCGTCGGGATCGAGCGGATCGATGCCGACGACGCGCGTCATGTTGACGCTGACCTCGTCGGGATACGGGCTGATGAAGAATGAGACCAGCTCGCGCGGCACGTCGACCTCGCCGCGTTCGCGCGCGCGCTGCCAGAGCTCGTACAGGCCGGCGACGGCGCTGAGCGCGCCCGCGCTGCGTTCGCCGGGCGGCAGGCTGGTGCGCATCTGATCGGCGTGCTCGCGGACGTAAGCCGCGGTGGCGGCGAGGTCGACATGGCTGAGCCGGAACATCAAGCTGGCCGGCTGCACGCGGCCGGCGCCGTCGCCCTGCCGCAACTCGACGCCCGCCGAGGCCGCGACGTACGCATCGGCGGTCGCGTCGATCGTCACCGCAGCTTCGTACGCGCGGAGGCCGCCCACGGTCGCGAAGGACGCGCCGCGGACCGCGCCGCGATCGTCGCGCAGCGCCTCGAGGAAGTAGGCGTGCAGCAACAGCTCGACGCGCGACTCGCGCATCATCTCGAAGAGCAGCGCCTTGTGCGCTTCCGGATCGAAGGGCGTGATCGTCGCGACGTAGTCCGAGGAGTCGGGGATGTGTCCGGGCGAGGCGCCGCGCGCCACGAGCCGCTCGACGATCTCCTGCGCGATTCCGCCGACGATCCGCTCGCGGCCCGCGTGAAACGTCATCCAAGGACCGACCATCGCGGCCGTCGCCGTCCCGCCCAAGAAGCCGTACCGCTCGACGAGCAGCGTTCGGGCGCCGCCGCGCGCCGCCGCGAGCGCCGCGGCGCAGCCGGCGTTGCCGCCCCCGACCACGAGCACGTCGTACGTCATGGCGGGCTCCTTTCGCCTTTCCTCGTTCGGACTCTCTCCCCGCGCAAGCCGCCGCGCGGACGCCATCTCGGAGACGAGGGATCGCGGCGCAGTCGAACCGAACGTACGTTCGATGGAAACCGTGCGGCGCGTGGGCCGGCTGCGGTGCGTCGAGGTCGAGGCCAAATCGGTCCTCAACCGCGTCCGGGGCATGCCCTTCGGCTGGTCGGTCAATCCCTACCGCGGCTGCCATCACCGCTGCGTCTTCTGTTACGCGCGCCGCACGCACGAGTTCTTGGAGCGCGACGGCGTCAGCGAGTGGGGCTCACTGATCTCGGTCAAGATCAACGCGCCCGAAGTGCTGCGGCGCGAGCTGGCGAGCCCGTCGTGGAATGGCGACGAGGTCGCGATCGGGACCGCGACCGATCCGTATCAGCCGCTCGAGGGCCGCTACCGGATCACGCGGCGCATCCTGCAAGAACTCGTTCGCGCCCGTACGCCGGCGTCGCTCATCACGCGCTCGCCGCTGGTGCTGCGCGACGCCGACGTGCTGCGCGAGCTCGCGCTGGCGGCCGGCGTCGACGTCTCGATCAGCCTGCCGACGCTCGACGCGGACCTGGCGCGCCGCATCGAACCGGCCGTCGCGCCGCCGCGCCAACGCTTGCGCGCGATCCGCGCCCTGGCGCGAGCGGGGATACCCGTCGGCATCGCGGTCGCGCCGGTCCTCCCGCACCTGACCGACGATCCCGCCTCGCTGCGCGCGGTCTACGCCGCCGCGGCCGACGCCGGCGCCAGCTTCACTTGGCGCAGCCTGCTCAACCTCGGCGAGGTCGCGCGCGATGCCTTCTTCGCCTTCTTGCACGACGAGTTTCCCGCGCTCGTGCCCGAATACGAGCGGCTCTACCGCACGAAGTACGCACCCCAGTCGTTCGCGGAGGAGATCGAGCGCCGCGCCGGCGCCGCGCGCGCGAGCGTGCGGCTCGCACCTCCTCCGGCGCTCGAGCCGCGCCCCCAGCCGCAGCTGCGGCTGTTCGGTTAGCGCGCGCCCGGCCTCGCCGAACGCTAGGCGGCGCGACGCGCGGCGACGATGACGACGGGCGCGTCTGCGGGAAGTCCGCGCAGCTCTTCCTCGGCCAGCGCGAGCACCTGCGCGACCTCCGCGAGCGCGCCGAGAGCGGCCGAGCGCGCGGCATACAGCAGATAGACCTCGGGCAGCGCGCGCCCGACGTCGCCGAAGCTGGTCGTTCCCTCGACGGTCCGAACGAGGGCCGGGCCGAACGCGCCGGCGCTCGTCGCGCAGACGGACGCATCGCGCAGGGTGAGCCGCACGACGGCGGTGCGATCGACCGCGCAGGCGTCGAGACGGCCGCGCCCGGCGCGCGCGGTGAAAACGGTGAGCCCTTCGGTCGCCGCCGCGCGGACGAGCGCGCCGGCCTCGAGATGCAGCGCGCGCGCCGCCGCCGCGAGCCGTTCCGCATCGCCGGCGTCGCGCCGGAAGGTTTCGCCGCCGACGGCGGCCGTCGCGCCCGAGGCCGTCGCGCGAACGAGGTTTCGGCGCGCGTCGAGCTCGACTGCGACCTCGACGAACTCGGGGGCCGCGCCGGCAGCGACGACGCGTTCGACCGCCTCGCGCCGCACGCGCACGACGTCCTCGGGCGTCGGATTGGGGACGGTGCGCTCGACGACGTCGCGCACGAGCGCAAGCGCGACGCCGAGCGGCGAGATCACCTCGGCGTCGCGGGCCAGCCGGTGGCGTAAGCCCGCTGCCTGCGCCAAGAAGGGAACGAGCGCCGCGGCCCCGCCGCCTCCGCCGACCAGCTCGACGTCGCGCCGGTCGAGCTCGTACTCGCCGATCAGCTCTTCGAGGGTCGCGCGCAGCTTCGCGCTCGCGCGCTCGAGCAGCGTGCGCGCGAGCTCTTCGGGAGCGCAGCCGAGACGTTCGCCGAGCAGCGCGAAAGCGAGACGCGCGCTTTCGGCGTCGCCGCGCGCGAAGTCGCCGCCGGGCACGTAGCCGAGCAGGTTCGCCGCGCACGTCGGCGTGAACGCGGCGCGCGTTCCGTCGGCCAGTTCGAGCGCGACGTAATCGTCCGGATCGCCGGCCTGCGGCCGCACGAACGCGAGGCGTGCGCCGGCGAGCGCTCGCGGCTCGAGAAAGCAGGCGTAGCGCAAGCCGGCGATGTGTGCCGAGCGCGGCCCGGCGTCGCGCAGCGCGGCGCTTCCACGAGCCTGCGGGTCGACGCGCGGCAAGCTCCCGCCCGCGACCGCCAGCGTGCGCACGTCGAGCGTGCGCAGCATCGTGCGGTGGCCGCCGACGCGCGCCGGCCGCATCTGCGGCAGGCCGCGGCGGATCACCGAGCAGTCCGCACTCGTTCCGCCGACTTCGATGAAGATGCCGTCGGTCACGTTCTCGTGCAGGAGCGCTCCCGCTATCCCGGCGGCCGGTCCCGAGAGCATCGTGAGGATCGGCCGGCGCGCGACCTCGCGCACGTCCATCACGCCGCCGTCGCTGCGCATGATCATCAGCGGAACCGCGATGCCCGCGCGCGCGACCGCATCCGCGGTCATCTCGGCGGTCCGCAGCATGCGCGGCAGAATCGCCGCGTTGACGACGGCCGTCCGCGTGCGCGCGCGCAATCCGTAGCTCGAGGCCACGTCGTGGCCGGCGGTCGCGAGCGCGCCGTGCGCGCGCGCGCAAGCGCTCGCGCTGCGTTCGTGTCCGGGCCGGTCGACGCCGAAAGCCTCGCTCGCCACGATCGCTTCGGCGCCCGCTTCGAGCAGCGCCGCGACGGCGCGCTCGATCTGCGCCGCATCGTCCGCGCGAGCGAAGGCGACGCGCGGGGCCAGGACGGCACTCGGACCGAGACGGATCGGCGGCACGCGGAGATGCGGCCGCGCGACGAAACCGAAGCGCCCGAGCAGACCGACCACGCCGACCTGCGCGACGTCGCCTTCGAGCAAGGCGTTCGTCGCTTGCGTCGTCGAGTGCGCGATGAAGGCGATGCGCTCCGGATCGACGCCCGGCGCCTCGAGTACGCGCCGCAATCCCGCGACGATCCCGGCGGCGACGCCTTCGGGGGCATCGTGCGTCGTCGGCACTTTGACGCGCGCGACGATCTCGCGCGTCGCCGCATCGAGCGCGACCACGTCGGTGAACGTGCCCCCGACGTCGATGCCGACGCGAAGCAATCCGACTCGCGGTCCCCGGCGAGGCACCTCCATCGCCGGCGCGTTCGCGCCGGACGGCTGCCGGGCCCGCGCGGGCCAGCATCGGCAAAGGCCCCGAGCGGCGAGGCACGCTCGGTTACGGTCCCATTGAACCGCTAGAATAGGCCCTTTGCCCCGTGCCGTCGTCTTGGCGACACGCGATAATGAGGTCGGGGCACGCTTCCGTTTCAACGGGGCGTCGTTCTCAATTCTCCTCCTCGCTCGGCTTCCTTGGCGCAACGCCCAGGTCACTCGGCGGAAATTCGGTGGCAATCGGTCTCATGCGGCGCTTATTGAACGTCTTTGTTTTCCTTGCGACGATCGCTCTGGGAGCGTGCGGCTCCGGCGGAAGCGCCGGCGGCGGGATCCCCGCGGCAAGCTCTCCAGCTTCGCCCCTGAGTGCGGCCGGCTCGCTCGACTCCGACGAGATCTCAGCGCAGACGCAAGCCCTCGATCCGACCATCCGTCCGGCAAACCTGGTCAACACGAACTGGCTCGGCATGCCTCCGCCGAGCAGGCCCGTGGCGGCCAGCGGTGCGCTCGACGCCGCCCAAGCGGCTGCGAGCGGAACGGTCTCGACGCAGAGCTACCACCTCAACGACGACGGCGGCCAGGCGGGCATCAATCTGACCCCCGCCGCCGGCAGCTACGTCGCGCTGACGGCGACGCACGACGTCCTCACGCCGGGGACCGGCATCCAGCTCCCCGCGCCGCCCGCGAACGAGTCCGACGGGAACTTCCTCTACGCGCCGACGACGAAGGGCGCGAACGGCGCGTGTCTGGAGATCGGGACGTCGTACTATCGCCTGCCCGGTTCGTCGAGCACCGGCGCGTTCGTGTACTTCTACGATTTCTGCGGCGGCGCCGGGGAGACCGTCACCGTCGACGGCACGTTCCTCGCAGGCTACGTCACGCCGGCGACCGCCACGCGCAACGCGCACTACCAGATCGAGATCCTCGAGAGCACCGCGACCTCTCCGCCGACCTGGTACGGCCGTCTCTTCGACGTCAAGACGAAGGTGTGGGATACGGTCTACGCCGCGCAGGGCAGCTTCAGCGGCTGGAACGGACGCGGCTGGACGATGTACGAGACGCACTACTTCACGCCGGATTCAACGCCGGTGCAGTGCCCGCAAGGCCTTCCCACCATCGGCGCGAGCAGCGTGCGCATGACGACGGCCGGCGGTGCGGGCATCCTCTTCGACGGCTCCAACTCGTCGCTCTATTCGCCCGAGCCGGGCGAAACGAGCTTCGGCGCGTGGGGCTCCTGCTTCAACCCGACGGCCGGCCCGAACGGAAGCGTGGAAGCGGCCAGCGAGAATTTCAATCTGCTCACCGCGAACAGCGCGTGGAGCGTCTCTTCCACCGGCTCCTGAGCGCCGCTCAGTCGTACGGCGCACCGAGCGCGACGGTCAGCTCGCGCGGCCCGCGTTCGACGACGAAAGTGTGCGGCAGCCCGTCGTAGGCTTTCGCCTGCGTCTGAAACGTTCCGTATTCCCACCAGTACTTGCCGTCGAGCCGCTCGACCACGTCGTTCGTGCGCAGGCCCGCGGCGTAAGCCGGTCCGCCGGGCCGCACGTACGCCCGCATGTTCCCGTCGACCGTCTTGGAGAGCGTGTAGAAATAGGCCGGTCCGCCGGACGGCAGGTACGCTAGGCCGCGCTCGAAGAGCGCGCGGGCGAGCGCCGGCTGCGCGATCGTCCAGTGCTGCATGCGGGCGAGGGCGGCGAGTCCGTCGCGCGCGAGCGCAGCGCGGTCGCCGGCGGCCGGCACGTCGCTCTCGACGTGCCATTGGTCGACGGGCCAGCCCGCGCAATCGTCGAGCTCGAGCTCGGTATCCAAGCGCTGCGCCGCACCGCCGCCGAAGGTCGTGACGCGCACGACGGCCAGCGCGGCGTAGGGCTTGCGAGCGCAATCGGCCGGCGCGGGCGGTGCATCGAGCCAGAGCGCGTCGTAGCCGCCCCAGCGTCCGGCGAGGACGCCGAAGACGCTCTGCGCCGCGGGCAGCGAGAGCGCGCCGCCGGCCGGCGCGACGGCGATCGTGCCCGCGGCCGCAGCGGGTGCGAGCAGCCCGGGCGGTCCGCTCTCGGCGGCGCCGGCCGCGGCGGGCGCGAACGGCTGCGCGCCGAGCAGCGGCCCGCCGAAGACCGCGACGACGAGCGTCGCGAGCGTGGCGACGGCGACTTGGAACGGCAGCGTGAAGCGCGTGATTTCGTCCACGCGCACGCCCGTGAAGTTCGCGACCCAGACGTTCTGCGTGTTGGTCGGATCGCAGACGTTCTGCACCTGCACGACGGCCATCACGGCCGCCACCAGCGTCGCCGGCGGCAGGATCCCAAGGCCCGCCAGGACCGTGTAGACGCCGATCCCGACGCCGAAGGGATTGAGCGGACCGCGATAGAGCGCCAGCGGGCTGAGCAGGCCGAAAAGCGCGACGTAGGCGAAGGCGCTGCGCGGGGCGATCGCCGTGACGACCGGCGCGAGCGCGGCCTTGACGCTGGGCAGACCGGTCGCGACCAGCAGCATGCCGATCCCCATGAAGAGGACGACCGCAGGAGCAACGTCCTCGACGCCGCGGATCGCCGCGGCGACGAGCGTCGGCACGATCTCGCGCGGCTTGGCCGTCGCGGCGCCGTAGAGCGCCGCCAGCGCGAAGGCGACGACCGGATTGAGCCCAAGGCAAAAATACAGCACGATCGGCAGCAGCGGCGCGGCGAGCGCCCAGAGCGGCGCGCGGGCGCGCGCCGGCTCTTCGGCCGGGAGCGCCCACTGCGCGTAGCCGCGCGCGCCGCGGAAGCGTACGATCGTGAAGACGAGCAGCGCCAGCAAGTCGAGCGCGGCCAGCACGAACGCGTACGGCTGCAGCTGCGCGCGCTCGACGCCGAAGGTCGTCGTGTAAAACTTCCACTGCGCGATGTTGAAGATGAAGCCGAGCGCGAAGGCGAGCATGAAGAGCGTCGCCGCGGTGCGGCGCGGGATGCCGATCGTCATCATGATCGGCAGCACGATCGAGCCGACCATAATGATCGCGCCGAGCCCCGTCAGCGAAGTGAAGAGCAGCGCGACGGCGGCACAGAGCACGAGCGCGAGCAAGGCCGGGCGGTCCCCGCCGAACTCGGCGGCGTAGCCGACGATCGTTTCGGCGATCCCCGTCGCGATCGCGACGCGGCTCAGCCACGCGCCGAAGATGACCGTCACGAAGACCGGCGCGAGCTTGACGGTGCCGTCGACGACGACGCTGGCGAGATCGCCCGGCCCGGCGCCGGCGACCGCCGCCGTGGCGAGGGCCATCAGCGGCACGGCCAGCAGCGCCGGCACGATGCGCGCCGACATCAGCGCCGCGCAGAGGGCGAAGATCGCCAGCATCGCGATGCCGCTCACCGGGCGGGTGCCGCAGCCGTCAGTCCGAGTGCCTCGTCGAAGGGCGGCAGCGTCTTGCGTGCGACGTAGCCGTAGGTTACCGATGCGATCCGGTCGGCGCGCTCGAGCGCGCGGTCGGCCGCGACGTGATAGCGTTCGAGCACGCTCTGCTCGTGAGCGGGCCGGCTCTCGTATTCCCACGTCGAGCGCACCAGCGGCAGCAAGCCCAGCAGCGTGTCGCGCCGCTCCCAGAAGAGGTACTTCGTCACGTTGAGCCCGCGGAAGACGTAGCTTTCGTTCTTGCCGAGCTCGGCCCGCGCGCCGTCGTAGTCGTCGCGCGCCTCGGCGGCGATTTGGAAGGCGCGGCCGAGCGCGTCGTAGCGCAGCGCCGCGAGCTGCATGACGTCGGCGGCGCCGGCGTGCAGCGGCGGCGGCGGCGCGGTGCGCAGGTGCGCGAGCGCGTCCTCGGCGGCCAGCCGCAGCGCCCGCAGATCGAGGCGCTGCGCCACGTCGCGCAGATCGGGCTCGAAGGGATCGGACCAGAAGAGATCGTCGCCGTATTCGCGCGGGTTGCCGCGCAGCAGCGTGCCGCAGCGCGCCAAGCTCGCAAGATCGCTTGCGTAGCGCGGATCCTCGCTGCCGAAGAACGCGAACGGAAAGTCGCGCGCGAAGCGGGTCCGCTCGACCGGGCTCGTTTCCCAGGCGCTCGCCGCGGCGTAGAGCACCGGATACCAGGTCGCTTCGTAGAGCGTCTCGCCGTCGTCGTGCCAGACGGTTTGGAAGAGTCCCAGGACGTGGGCACGCTTCCCCTCGCTCACGAAGCGGTCGATGTTGCCGAGCGCGGCATCGAGGTCGGGATAGATCTCGTTCCAGTTCGAGGCGCCCGGGGCGACCATCTGCTCGAAGCCGCCGCGCGCGATCCGCTCGATGTACGGCTCGTAGCTGGGCTCGCTGCCGTAGTGCCAGTTGACGAAGACGAGCTGCTTCGGCAAGGCGGCGAACAGCTCGGGATGCTGCTGCAGCGCGTCGTCCCACAGCATCGGCCGAATGCCGTGCGCCAGCACGAAGCCCGCCGTGCCGGCGACGTGCCGCACGTAGACGGCCCCCGCGCCGTTGGCCGCGACCAGCTCGCGCGAGGCGCCGCGCCCCAGATCCGACGGCTCGTCCGAGCCGATGTGGAAGAAGGGCGGATGCGGCACCGCGGCCAGCTCGTCCGCAATCAGGTCGCGGACGTACGCCTCGCCGGCGGGATCGGCCGGCGCCAGCAGATAGCCGTGAGGCAGCTCGGCGAGCGGCGCATAGCGCTCCCAGCGCAGCGTCTCGTGCATGTGCGCGAAGGTCTGCTGCTCCGGGACGAGCACGACGTGGAAGCGGCGCGCGTAGGCGTCGAGCTCGCGCAGTTCGCGCGCGGTGATCCCGCCGGGCGGCGCCGGCAGCGGGTGCCGCGGGTCCGCGAAGACGTGCTCCATGTACGGCGAGTAGCCGTTCATCTTGAACGACGCGATCGTGCGGATGCGCTCCTCGAAGTACCGCATCGTCGGAAGCGGGCCGCGCGAAACGTCGTCGGAGAGGATGCGCCAGCGCAGGGCCGGCGCATCGTCGATGCGCACGCATGGCACGCGCCAGGTCCCGGCTTGCGGGCGGGCGAGTTGGGCCAGCGTGGTCCAGGCGTAAAACGCGCCGTCGCCGTCGGCCGCCTCGACGCGCGCCCCACGGCGATCGACGGTCAGGCGGTAGGCCTGCGGGGCCTTGGGCGCGTCCGGACCGCTGATGCGAACCGCGACGCGCAGCCCGGCGGGCGGCGCCGGCTCGACCCCCAGCGCCCGCCAGCGCGTCTCGGCGAGTTCGCGTCCGGCGGAGTCACCGGCCAGGCCTCGCCAGGCCGCCATCAGGGCGCCGGCCTGAAGCGGCTCGCAGCCCGCGAGCGGCGCGACCTCGGCGGGGCGCGGCAGCAGCCCGGGCAACTCGCCCGCGCCGTTCCCGGCAGGCGGCGCCGCCCCTAGGACCGGGAGCATCCCCGCGAGCGCGACCGCCGCCAAACCCTTCACGGCGCGAGCTTCGCGAGACGTACGAGCGCCCCCGTCGATCTCCGACGAGGGCGCTCGCATTCACTCACCTTCCAGCTCACCGGGACCGGGCGCCTCCGGGCGACCCTTCCGCGGGGTGATCTACTTCACACGGACTTTGTTTTCCTCGTCACGCCCTACCAGAAAACACGTGTTGCACGTCACTATGCGGCGCTCGCCCGCGGTCCCTCGGCTCCGGCGGACCGTCTTTTCGGCCCGGGCGGAGTCGGACCGAAGCCGTTGAACGCAGCGGGATGGCGCTTGGGCCGGCCGACTATGTCGTCATCGCCGCGTTTTTTGCGGTCAACCTCGGCATCGGTCTTTTCTACGCCCGGCGCGGCGGGAAGAGCCTCGGCGAGTTCTTTCTCTCCGGACGCAACGTCCCGTGGTGGCTGGCCGGCGTGTCGATGGTGGCCACGACGTTCGCGGTCGACACGCCGCTGGCCGTCACCGGCTTCGTCACCCAGCACGGCATCGCCGGGAACTGGGTCTGGTGGAGTTCGGTCATGTCCGGGATCCTGACCGTCTTCTTCTTCGCCAAGCTGTGGCGACGCTCGGGCGTGCTGACCGACGTCGAGTTCATCGAATTGCGCTACAGCGGCAAGCCCGCCGCCGCGCTGCGCTTCGTCCGCGCGATCTTCCAGGGCGTGCTGATCAACACGATCATCATGGGCTGGGTCAACCTCGCGATGGCCAAGATCCTCGAGCTGACCCTGCACGTGCCCAAGTTCGAGGCGCTCGCTTTCTGCCTGGTCTTCACCGCCGTCTACGTCACGATCGGCGGATTGTGGGGCGTGCTCGTGACCGACTTGCTGCAGTTCGCCGTCAAGATGACGATGGCGATCGTGCTCGCGGTCTCGGCCGTCGCGGCGGTCGGCGGAATCGGCTCGCTCGAAACGAAGCTGGCCGCGCTCGACGCCGCGCACAAGATCGGGACGAGCGGCTCCATCCTCGCCTTGTTTCCCACGACGAACGAAGCTTGGCTGCCGCTCTTGACGCTGCTGACCTACATCGGCGTGCAGTGGTGGGCTTCGTCCTACCCCGGGGCCGAGCCGGGCGGCGGAGGCTACATCGCGCAGCGCATCTTCTGCGCCAAGAGCGAGAACGACTCGCTGTTCGCGACCTTGTTCTTCAACATCGCGCACTACGCGCTGCGCCCGTGGCCGTGGATCCTGGTCGCGCTCGCGGCGCTCGTGCTCTATCCGCACGGCGTCGCCGGCCCGAACGGCAAGGTCGATCCCGAACTCGGGTACGTGCAGGCGATGATCGACTATCTCCCCGCCTGGCTGCGCGGGCTGATGCTCGCGGGCTTCCTGGCAGCCTACATGTCGACGATGGGCACGCATCTCAACCTGGGCGCGTCCTACCTCACCAACGACCTCTACCGGCGCTTCATCAAGCCGCAAGCCAGCGACCGCCATTACGTGCTGGTCTCGCGCCTCGCGACGCTGCTCGTGATGGGCCTCGCGCTGCTCGGCGCGAGCGTGATGACCAACGTCGGCGACGCGTGGAAGTATCTCTTCAACCTGACCGCCGGCGTGGGGCTGGTGATGATCCTGCGCTGGTACTGGTGGCGCGTCAACGCCTGGAGCGAGATCGCGGCGCTGGCGACCTCGGCGCTCGTCTCCAACGGGATCATCCTGCTGAAGATCTTCCCCGACGGCGATCCGAACGCGACCGCGAAGACGCTGCTGCTCACGGTCCCGATCACGACGCTGGTGTGGATCGCGGTCACGTTCCTCACCGAGCCCGAGCCGCAAGAGACGCTGCTGCGCTTCTACGAGCGCGTTCGTCCGAGCCCGTACGGCTGGCGCGCGGTCGCCGCGCTCGCGCGTCCGGGCCCGGGCGCGGAGCCGCTCGGCGTCAACGCCGTCGACTGGGTCGCCGGCTGCGGCCTCGTCTACGGAACGCTCTTCGGGATCGGCAAGCTCGTGCTCGGCGACACCGGTCAAGGGTTCGCCTATCTCGCCGGCGCCGCGCTGTGCGGCGGCGCGATCGCTTTCAACCTGACGCGCGCCGGCAACGCGGCCGCGCTCGCCGCCAAGGCCGCCGAGACCTGACGCGCCCCGCGGCTCGAGAACGCCGGCTCAGCGCGAGGCCGGCTCGAGGCCGCCCCAGGCGACCAGCTCCGGCAGCACCTCCGTCGCCGTCCCGCGCAGCGTGACGTCGGCGACCGCCGAGATGACCGTCGCTTCGGGATTGACCTCGACGACGAAGGCGTGCGGACGGGCGAAGTGCGTGGCCAGCGTGGCGGCCGGATTGACGAGTCCGGACGTACCGACGACGAGCATGACCTCGGCCCGCTCGGCCGCGGCGACCGCCCGCAGCCAGAGCTCCTCGGGCAGCGACTCGCCGAACCAGACGATGTCGGGACGGAAGCGCCCTCCGCAATCGTGCTCGATCTCGTCCGGCGGCATGCCGCTCGCGAGGGAGCGGCGCGTGCCGCAGCGCGAGCAGCGGGCCTCGCGCAGGTGGCCGTGCAGTTCGAGGACGTTCTTCGACCCGGCGCGCCGGTGCAGCGAGTCGACGTTCTGAGTCGCCAGCGTGAAGTCGGGGACCTTCGCTTCGAGCGCGACGAGGGCGCGGTGGCCGGCGTTGGGGAGAGCCGCTTCGTGCGCGGCCCGCCGCTCGTTATACCAAGTCCAAACCAAACGCGGATCGCGCGCGAAGCCCTGGGGCGAGGCGAGCTCCTCGACGCGGCGGTTGCGCCACAGCCCGTTGACCCCGCGGAACGTCGGCAAGCCGCTCTCCGACGAGATCCCGGAACCCGTCAGCACGCAGACCGAGCGAGCGCGAGCGAGCCGCTCGCGCACCTCCATCATGCGGCCGCACCGTCCGTATCGCCGCTCGGCGACGCCTTGGCCTCGAAAATCCGGTCTCGCTCGCGCGGCATCGTGTCTCCATGGTAGCACCGCGCGCAATCCGCGGCCCGACGCCGCGTGCTGCCACTGCGGACCTCCTAGGGCCTTTGGCGGGTGAGACGAAGTCGCGCGGGTTGATGGCTGCACTCGAAAAGCTGCGCGCGGCGACCTGCGACGACGCCCTCGCTTACCTCGCGCACAATCCTTACGAGAACGTCTTCGTCACGTGGCTGATCGAGAGCGCGATCGCGGGCCGTCCGGGCAACGAGGTGCTGCTCTGGCGCGACGCCGAGGGGATCGTGCGGGGCGTCGGCTACTTCGGGCCGCAGCTCGTGCTGCACGCCGAGCACGACGAAGCCGTCGACGCCTTCGCGGCGCACGCACGGCGGGCGAGCTCGCCGCGCACGATCGCCGGACCGGTCCCGACGATCGAGCGCTTCTGGTCGCTCGCGCGCGGCTCGTTCCGAACGCCTTCGACGATTCGAAAATGCCAGCCGGTCTACGCGCTCGCACGCGCGGACTTACGTTACACGCGAGCCGACGCCGAGGTCGGGCAAGCCTCGCTCGACGAACTCCGCGAGATCGCCGACAACGCGGCGGCGATGATCGTCGGCGAGCTCGGCAGCGATCCGCGCAAGAACGGGAGCGACTTCTACAACCGCACCGCGGCGCTCATCAAGCGCGGCTGGTTTTGGCGCTACCGCGTCGCCGGAAGGCTCGTCTTCATGTGCCACGTCGGCTCCGTGAGCGCGCTGACCGCGCAGTTGCAGGGCGTCTGGACGCCGCTCGCGGAGCGCGGCCAAGGCTACGCGACGCGCGGCCTGGGCGCGATCTGCGATCACTTGCTCGAACGTCACCGGACGCTCTCGCTCTACGTGAACGACTTCAACGCGCCGGCGATCGCCCTCTACGAACGCGTCGGCTTCCGGCCCGTCGGCGCCTTCCGCACGATCATCTTCTGAGGGCGCTCACTCGCGCGCGCGAGCGCTCGAGTAGACGGCGCCTTCGGTTCCGTTGTCGCTCTGCGGCGCGCGCGAAGCGGCGGGGAATTCGCGCGCTCGCACCTCGCCGGCGTAGGCGCGGAGCGCCTCGGTCGCGATCTGCCCCAGCTCGGCGTAACGCTTGACGAACGGCGGCGCTTCCGGGAAGAGGCCGAGCAGATCGTAGAGCACGAGCACCTGCGCGTCGCACTCCGGTCCGCTGCCGATGCCGATCGTCGGGATCGAAAGCGTGCGCGTGAGTTCGGCCGCGACGCTCGCGTCGACCATCTCCAGCACGATCGCGTAGGCGCCAGCCGACTCGACGGCGCGAGCGTCGGCGAGCAGAGCGTCGCGGTCGGCCTTGCGGCGGAAGCCCGCCCCGATGCCCGCCGTCTGCGGCAGGACGCCGATGTGCGCCACCACCGGGATGCCGGACCGCACGATCGCGGCGACGCGAGGCGCGACGTTCACGCCCCCTTCGAGCTTGACGCTGCCGGCGCCGCACTTGATCAGCGCGACCGAGGAGCGGACGGCGTCCTCGTCGCTGACTTCGTACGAGCCGAACGGCAGGTCGGCGACGACGTGGGCGCGCTTGCTGCCGCGGACCACCGCGGCCGTGTGGCGCTCCATGTCCGCCAGCTCGACGCGCGCCGTCGAAGCGTAACCCAGCACGACGTTACCGAGCGAGTCCCCGACCAGGAGAACGTCGATCCCCGCCTCCTCGGCGCAGCGCGCGAAGGCCGCATCGTACGCGGTGACAAGCGGAAACGCGGCGCCCTTGCGGGCGCGGATCGCAGCGGAGGTGAGACGGCGCTCGAAAGCCATGGCCCGCGTACGTACGCCCCCTGACCCGCGCGAACCTCGTCGCCCCTCAGACCTGCAAGGAATAGGCGTGACGCCGCGAGGATCAGGCGACGCCATGCAATGCCGACTGCGCCTCGCCCGCCCGGCCGCCCTCGCCGCCGCCCTTGCCGCCTGCTTCGCGACGGTCGTCTCGGGCGGGGCCGCGCCGGCCCCGTTGCCCGTGCCGCCGTCGCCGCCTCCGCTGCGCCCGGCCGTCGACGATTACTTCGGGACCAAAGTGACGGATCCGTACCGCTACTTCGAGCAGTTGAAAGCGCCCGAAGTGCAGGCGTTTTTCAAGGGCCAGAACGATTACACGCGCGCCGTGCTGGAACGCCTGGGCGAGCCGCGCCGGCGCTTGCTCGAGCGGCTCGTGCAGCTCGACAACACGGGCGTCGGCGTCTCCGGCGTCACGCTCGACGGCGACTCCTACTTTTACGAAAAGCGCGAACCGGGCGTGAATTCCGAGCGGCTGTACGTGCGGAAGACGGCGCCCGGGTCGCCCGAGCGTTTGCTGATCGATCCCGACAAGCTCGCGACGGCCGCCGGCAAGCACTTCACGATCGACTATTTCGTCCCGTCGTTCGACGGGCGTTACGTGGCCTACGGCATCTCCGAGGGCGGCTCGGAAGACGCGGTGATCCACGTGCTCGACGTGGCGCAAGGCCGCGACTTGACGGACACGATCGACCGGGCGCGCTACGGCGTGGCGAGCTGGCGGACCGACGGGCGCTCCTTCTACTACGTCCGGCTGCCGAAGCTGCCGCCCGACGCGCCGCCGGAGGACGCGGAGCTCAAGCCGGTCTGCTTCCTGCACGTTTTGGGACAGAACCCCGACCGCGACGCCGCGGTGTTCGGGTACGGCGTCGCTCCTTCGATCCCGTTCGATCCGACCGACGCGCCGGCCGTGGAGATCACGCCGGCCTCGCCCTACGCGATCGGTCTGGTCGCCCACGGAGTCCGCAACGAGCAGACGATCTACGCGGCGCCGGCCGGCTCCGTCGATTCGCCGCGCACGCCGTGGAAGAAGATCGTCGACGTCGACGACGACGTGACGGGCTTCGACCTGCGGGGCTCGACGCTCTACCTGCTCACGCACAAGGACGCACCGGCCTTCAAGGTCGTCGCCCTGCGCATCGACCGAGCGGACTTCGCGAAGGCGACGACGCTCGTGCCGGCGGGGCAAAGCGTCGTCGAACAGGTCGCGGTCGCAAAGGACGGGCTCTACGTGCGTTCGCGCCTGGGCGGATTCGGCCGCATCGCGCGCATCCCGCTCGCGCCCGACGGAACGCCCGGCGGCCCGGCCGCCCCGGTCGCGCTCCCGTACGACGGATCGATGGACTCGCTGACGACCGATCCGCGCGACGACGGCGCGACCTTCGGGCTGACCGCCTGGACCAAGTCGCTGCTGTACTACGGCGTCGCGGCCGACGGGCGGATCGCCGACACGAAGCTCAAGCCGCCTTCGCCGGTCGACGCCTCGAGCTACGAATCGAGAGAGGTCGAAGCGCGCAGCGCCGACGGCACGATGATTCCGCTCTCGCTCGTTCTCAAGCGAGGCCTCGCGCTCGACGGCTCGCATCCCGCGTATCTCGAGGGATACGGCGCTTACGGCGACACGATCGAACCGTATTTCTCGACGACGCGCATCGCTTGGATGGAGCGCGGCGGCGTCTACGCGGTCTGCCACGTCCGGGGCGGAGGCTGGTACGGCGAAGGCTGGCACGAGGCGGGGATGATCGCGACGAAACAGCACTCGATCGACGACTTCGTCGCCTGCGGCCGCTACCTCGTCGACAATCGCTACACTTCACCGCAGCACCTGGCGGGATCCGGGACCAGCGCCGGAGGGATCGTCATCGGCGGCGCGCTCACGCAGCACCCCGAACTGTTCGCCGCCGCGATCGACGAAGTCGGCGTCAGCGACGCGCTGCGCTCCGAATTCTCGGCGAACGGGCCGGTCAACATTCCGGAGTTCGGCAGCGTCAAGACGCCGGAAGGCTTCAAGGCGCTCTACGGGATGGACGCCTACCAGCACGTCAAGGACGGGACGCCGTATCCGGCCGTCATGCTGGTGACCGGGATCAACGATCCGCGCGTCCCGCCGTGGGAGCTCGCCAAGTTCGCGGCGCGCCTGCAGGCGGCGAATTCCAGCGGCCGGCCGATTCTGTTACGGGTCGACTACGACGCGGGCCACGGCTTCTTGGCGGCCTCGCGCGCGCAAACCGATCAGCTCTTGAGCGATGAGTTCTGCTTCTTGTTCTGGCAACTCGGCGATCCGGATTTTCAAACGGTTCCGCAGCGGATCTTCAACCGCCGCTCGTGACTCTCGAGCCTAGGGCGTGTCGCAGGCGGGGTGCCCGCAAGCGCACATCTCCTCTTCCTCGGCGTCTTCGCTCTCGCGGCAATAATCGGAGCAGTAGGCGGGCATCGCCGAGTCGCCGCGGCGAGGCTCGAGCGTTGCGGTGACCATGCACTGACACTTGGGGAGAGCGCAGCCAATTCGTTCGGTTGCCATGTAACGACGGGCCTTCGATTCAGGGTCAGCGACCTACTCTTTCGAGCGGACGGCCGCAAGCAGGTTTCCCCTGCTTGCAGTCAATCGGAGCGTCGCGTCGCGGCAAGGCCCAACTGCAGGACGCCCAAGAGCAGCGCCGTTCCCCACACCCGGGTCGAGCGGCCGTGGAGCTCGCGGTAGGCAAGGCGCTTCGGATCGTCTTCCGCCACGTCTTTAAAGGAGCCCATCGCGGCCTTCACCTCGCGCATAGCCGGGATGACCGCGGCTTCGTGGTACGCGATGAGGACGAGCGCCGCGCTCCCCGCCAGGGCCCGCAGGCCGTCGTAATTGCGGCTCTCGCCGTCGAGCGCGGCGCGGGCGAGGGCCGCTCCGGTCGCCAAACCGCCCGCGACATAGGTCGACACGGCCAGCCGGTGCAGGGTCTGACCGGTCAGTTCCGCGATCGTGTCGCGATCGGTCAGCACGCGAAACGCCAGCGGTACGTCGATCGCCGCGAAGCCGGCGCTCGCTCCCGTCCAAAACGCCGTGGCCCCGATCTCGATCGCGCCGAGGGTCTTATCGACGAGCGCTGCAGCCATGCCCGCGTCCTTCGCGCCGCGGGCGTGAGCCGCCTCGCCGCCGAGCGGCTCGAGCCTCCGTCCCTTGCTTCGACGCAGCCAATCGTTAAGGATTGGTGCTTTTTCGTGCTCGGCGAGAGCCGCGGCTGTCGGTCAAACTCGGTCACCCAAATTGTCGCGACTCGGTTTTACGGCCGGGAAACGGCAAATTCATCGTCTAAGCAACCGCCCACTTGAGGGATATCGGTTCAGACAAATGGACGTAAACGCCGGCGATACCGCGTGGGTGCTTGTCTCTGCGGCCCTCGTGATGCTCATGACGCCGGCGCTCGGCTTCTTCTATGGCGGTCTGGTTCGTCAAAAGAACGTCCTCTCGACCGTCATGCACAGCTTCGTCGTGTTGTGCCTCGTCAGCGTGCAATGGGTTCTTTGGGGCTACACGCTCGCGTTCGGGCCCGACGTCCACGGCTGGGGGATCATCGGAAGCTTTGCCTGGGCTGGCCTCACCGGCGTCGGTGCAGCACCTAATCCGGATTACGCCCGGACGATCCCGCACGAGGCCTTCATGGTGTTCCAGATGATGTTCGCCGTGATCACGCCGGCGCTGATCACCGGAGCGTTTGCGGAACGCAAACGCTTCAAGGCGTTCGTTGCGTTCAGTCTGCTTTGGAGCACGCTGGTCTACGACGTGATCGCGCATTGGGTGTGGGGGCACGGCGGGTGGCTCGCGAAACTCGGCGTGCTCGATTTCGCGGGCGGAACCGTGGTCGAGATCGCATCGGGCTCCTCCGCGCTGGTGGCGGCTTACGTCCTGGGGCGTCGCATCTTTCACGAGCCGGGCCAAGAGTCCGAGGCACACGACGTCCCGATGGTCATTCTCGGCGGCGCGCTCCTATGGTTCGGCTGGTTCGGTTTCAACGCCGGCAGCGCGCTGGCGGCGAACGGCATCGCCGTGAACGCGTTCGTCACGACGAATACGGCCGGGGCGATGGGTGCGTTGACGTGGATAACGATCCATTGGTGGCATCGCGGCCGGCCGAGCGTGGTCGGCGCGGTAGGCGGCTCGATCGCGGGCTTGGTGGGCATCACTCCCGCGGCCGGCTATGTCACGCCCACGGCGGCGATCCTCATCGGGCTCATCGCCTCCGCCGCTTGCTATGCCGCGGTTCAACTCCGTGACTGGATGAAACACGACGACGCGCTCGACGTGTGGGCCTATCACGGCGTCGCCGGCTTCGTCGGCGTCATCCTGACCGGTATTTTTGCGACCACGCTCGTCAACCCGGGCGCAGCCGACGGCCTCCTCGCCGGCAACTCGCGTCAGTTCGGGATAGAAGCGCTGGCGGCGGTGGTCGTGTGGGGTTACGCCTCGGGGATGACGTACGTCTGCCTAAAAGTGGTAAATATTTTCATCCCTTTGCGGGTGACGGAGTCCGAGGAAGCGATGGGCCTCGACATCTCGCAGCACGCCGAGGCCGCCTATCGGGTTTGACCGCTGGTCTCGCCAGATGCATAGTGAAGCGCCGCAGCCGTGTTCCAATCGTTCAATGATCGGTGCCGGCCTCGTCATGTACGCTTGCAGCAGAATGCTGATCGTCGCATTGGGCTCGTTCGTCGTCCTGCTCGCCGCCTGGGCCTTCGCGCCCTCGCCCGCGCCGCCTCCGTCGCCTGGCGCCCGCTGATCCGCTGAACGTCGCCCCTCGGACGAGACGAGACGTTCTCGTCCTTTTTCTTGCGTGCCGCAAGGGGCCGGGAGAGTCTCCCGCATGCTTCATGCGTTCGGCGAGGATACCGAAGGGCCGCCTCGTACTTCGTCGCCAAAAGTGACTTTGCAGAACTCGGGCGGCGCGCCGTCGGAGCGCCCGTGAAGCGTGCGTTTTTCTGCCTGATCGCGCTCGCCGGACTCGCGAGCGCGTCGGTGCCGGCCGGCTCTCAAAGCGACGGCGACGCGTTGTACGACGCGGCCTTCGACCGCTGGCAGGGCATCGCGGAACCCGCCTATGCCACGTACGACGCTCGCTTCACGCTCGTGCGCGGCGCGAAAGTGACGACGCGCCTCAACGCGATCGCATACCGGCGCTCGGATGGGCGCTGCCATACCGCCGGAGTCGCGCTGGACCGGCGCGATCGGCCCGACCGGCCGAACGTTACGAAGCGTTGCCTCAGCCCCGCTTTCGCCTTCACGTTCATTCCTCAGTCCGGCAGTGACGCTGCGGCACTGAACCTCAACGTGCCGGCTCCCGATCCCAGCGACGAAGCCCGGCTGAAGACGATCGGGGCGGTGCGCGTGCGAGTGCGGCCGTACGCGATCGCGCTCGCCGGAACCGAGAGCGCGAACGGCAAAGAGACCGTGCATCTGACGCTGCGGCCTTTACGAGAGCCGAACAAGCACGTCTTGCGCGATATTTGGATCGATCCGGCGACCGACGGCGTGGTCCGGCTGCACGGCGAGGCCACGGCTGGACCGAACCTCTTCCACGTCGATTTCAACGCGTTCTACGACGAGGATGCGACGACGCAAACGCTGCGCCGAGTCGAGGGGAAGGCTAAGGTGCAATTGCTCTTCGTTCATGCGAGCGGAGACGTCAGCTACGAGCTAACGAACATCGCCTACCCGGCGACGCTCCCCGCTTCCCTTTTCGGCGGTCGAGAGTAACTGCCGTCGAAGCGGCGCCACCTCGGAAGCGAGTGTGCTGCGGAGGATACAGCGATCGGCCGCATGATTTGGGGAGCCGAAGCCCAAGAACTCAGCATCGAATTCAAAGAGCGCGGAGCTTCTGGGACAAGACCGCCGATTGGCGGGAAAGTGTAGGAATCGAACCTACCAGCCCCCTTACGGAGGCCTCATCGGTTTTGAAGACCGTGCGGGCCACCAGACCCGTACTCTCCCATGGAGGCGTTCGCGCGCTCCGTACTGGTTCCGTGCGCCGGACTTCGGCTGGCGGCGTTCGCCCCCTACGCTGCGCGACGACGCAACCCGCCAGGAGCGCTGCGAGGGCGCCGCTCGCCCGCGCTGCGGAGCTCGGCGTCGCCCCTCGCGCAGCGAGACGCGCATCCAACGGACCAGGTCTTTGGGTTCTTGAAAGCAACTGCTCCGTTCGATCCCAGTTGCCTCGCTCGCACGCTCGGTCGCACGTGCGGTCTCAACCATCTGCCGAGGGAACCGGTCATGCCCAAACGATTCGCGGAGATCGCTTTCACGCCACACGTGCAAGCTTTACAGGAAGTCCACGGCTCGCGCGCGGCGTACGCGCGCCGCGCGTCGCCCGACCGTCCGAACGAGACCCTGGGCCTCGAAGAACGGCGCTTCATCGAGTCTCGGGATAGCTTCTACATTGCGACCGTGAGCGAGACGGGCTGGCCGTACATCCAGCATCGCGGCGGCCCGCGCGGCTTCCTGAAGGTTATCGACGAGCGCACCATCGGCTTCGCCGATCTGAGCGGCAACAAACAGTATGTCTCGGTCGGCAACCTGGAGACCGACGACCGCGCCGCGCTGTTCCTGATGGATTATCCCTCGCAGACCCGGCTGAAGATTCTCGCGCACGCGCGCACGGTGGAACGGGAGCAGGATCCGCCGCTGGTCGAAAGCCTGGCCGTTTCCGGCTACCCCGCGCGGGTCGAGCGGGCGATCGTCTTCAGCATCGAGGGGTTCGACTGGAACTGTCCGCAGCACATTACGCCGCGCTACACGCTCGAAGAGCGCGCGGCCATCACGGAGCAGATGCGCCAGCGCATCGCCGAACTCGAGCGCCAGCTAGATCCTTGAGACAGGCTGCATCCTCGGCGGGCTCGCGGACGAGCACGATACTGCGCCTCGGAACTGGTCCAAAAACAGCCTGCCGACCTTCCTTCGCGGGGCCCGAGAGATCCGGCCTCGCACCACGGGAGCGCGGGCTGCAGCTCGAGCCGAAGACGGAAGCGTGTGACCGGAGCGCGGCTGGCTCCTCCCTTTGCGAACGAGGCGTAGTTGGGAGTTCGCCCCAGCATCGCGCGCTGGCGCGCTTCCGTCCGGAGACCCCTTCGTCAGCGCAGCACCCGATACTGCACGCGTGCACCTGGCGTATCTGGCAGACCGGGCCGATTTCAAGGATCTCGCCGGCGAGCTCATGCGTATCGCGCAGCCCCACGGCGTCACGTATCTCGGGCGCGATCGTACGCGCGGCCGATTCATCCGCGATTACAACCTCATGGACTCGTCGCTCGTGCCAAGCGTAAAGCCGACCTAAGCCATCGTTCCGCCCTCGGCGGAGGCTTTCGCGCCTGAAGGAAGGCTTGCGGGCCTCCCTCGGCCGATAGTTTCCGACGTGCGTGCCGTCGTCACTCGCGTGAGTTCAGCCGGCGTCGACGTCGACGGGGAGACGGTCGGCGCGATCGAGGGCGGCCTTCTCGTCCTGCTCGGCGTCGCGGCGGCGGACGGCGACGACGACGCGCGCTACCTCGCGAGGAAAGTCTTCGACCTGCGCGTCTTCCGCGACGGCACCGGGGCGATGAACCGTTCGCTCGCCGAGGCCGGCGGCGCGGTCCTGGCCGTCTCGCAGTTCACGCTCCTCGGCGACGCGCGGCGAGGCCGCCGCCCCTCCTTCATCGCCGCCGCCCCTCCCGAGCTCGGCCGGGACTTGTACGAGCGCTTCGTCGCCGAGCTTCGCGCGCTCGGCGCGACGGTCGCGACCGGGCGCTTCGGCGCGACGATGGCGGTCCGCTCCGTGAACGACGGGCCGGTGACGATACTCCTAGACAGCAGGAAGCTCTTTTAGGCAAATCCGGCCCACCGCGAGGCAGGTCCCATTACTTTGCGTGACAAAGCAAACTCCACAATGGAGGTTCGGCGAGCGCTTGCAGACCTCGCGGAAGTGCGAGAGCGCCTGGCGACGGTGCAGCGCTTCGACGGCTATTCGGGCCGGGCGGCGATCGTCAGCGGGCTCGTCGCGATCGGCGCCGGCCTCGTCCAGCTCGCGCTGGCACCCCATCCGCACGACGCCCGCGCGCGGGGGCTGTACCTCGCGATCTGGCTGATCTGCCTGGGGCTGGCCTTGGCGATCAACTACGGCGCCATCCTGGTCTGGCGAGGCCGCCATCAGAGCCTCCAAGCGGGCGCGCAGTTCCGGACGGTCGGCATGAGCATCGTCCCGGCCATCGCGGCCGGCGGGGTGATCACGCTCGGCCTGGTCATGCGCGGCCTGGTCGACCTGCTGCCGGCCATGTGGTGCGCGGCCTACGCGCTCGGGCTCTTCGCCTCGCGCGCCATGGTGCCGCCGGCGGTCGTCTGGGTCGCGGCCGCCTTCGGCGCGGTCGCCGCGCTATTGCTCTTGCTCCCGAATGTCGATCCTTTAGGGTGGTGGATCATGCCGCTGGCCTTCGGGGGAGGCCAAATCGCCATCGGCGCGATCGTGCTCGCCGAGCCCGATCACGAAAGGACGTTTTTCCGATGAAATCTGCGCCGTTCGCCTACGACGGCCTGGAGCGGCTCTTCCACGAGCGCGGGCGGCTCGCCGTCTGCACCTGCCTGGTCGCCAACCCCGAGGGGATGAGCTTCACGGCGCTCCAGGAAGCGTGCGCGCTGACCGACGGCAACCTCAACCGGCACCTGCACGCGCTCGCCGACGCCGAGATCGTCACCCTCGCCCGCACGCGCGGGAGCGGCCGCCCCACCACGATCGTGCGCATCTCCGAATCGGGAAGATCGCGCTTTCTGGCCTATATCGACGCCCTCGAAGCGGTCGTGCGCGCCGTGCAAGTGCACGCGCAGGAAGACGAGCAGGGCACGCGCGCCGCCGGGCTGAGGCTCGCCACGTCATGATCGATCCCATCCGCACCAGTCCGAACGCGCTGACCGGCCGGCCGCGCCACGTCGCGATCATCATGGACGGCAACCGCCGCTGGGCTCGCGAACGCAGCCTGCGCCCCCTCGAGGGACACCGCGCCGGCGCGCAGACGCTGCGCGCGGTCGTGCGCGCGGCGGCGCAAGCCCAGCTCGAGATCCTCACCGTCTTCGCCTTCTCGGAGGAGAACTGGGGGCGCGACCCGGGCGAGGTCGTAGCGCTCATGGAGCTGATCCGTCTCTTCGCCCTGCGCGAGCGCGAATCGCTGCTCGCCGAGAACGTTCGCGTGCGCACGATCGGTCGCGTCGAACGGCTCCCCGAGCCGACCAAAGCCGCGCTCGCCGAGCTCGTCGCGGCGACCGCGCGGAACGACGGCCTGCTGCTCAACATCGCGCTCAACTACGGCGCCCGGACCGAGCTGTGCGACGCGATTCGCGCGCTGGCCGCCGACGTGCAGCGCGGCGCCCTGCCGCTCGCCGCGCTCGACGAAGACGTGCTGCCGCGCTATCTCTACACCGCCGGGCTCCCCGATCCGGATCTGCTCATCCGCACCGGCGGAGAGCTGCGCGTTTCGAACTTCCTCCTCTACCAGATAGCGTACGCCGAGCTGTGGTCCACCACGGTTCACTGGCCGGATTTCGACGCCGCCCTCCTCGAACAGGCGCTCGGTTCGTTCGCGACCCGCCAGCGACGTTTCGGTACTTAACTTTTGAGTGACACGGCAATGGACGAGACGCTGCAGGGCGTCCGCGTCGTCACGCTCGCGCAAAACGTGCCGGGGCCCGTCGCCGCGGCGCGCCTGCACGCGCTCGGCGCGCACGTTCTCAAAGTCGAACCGCCGGGCGGCGACCCGCTCGCGGGCTACTCTCCGTCGTGGTACGCCCAACTCCACCGCGGCTGCGAGGTCGTGCAGCTCGACCTCAAGCGTCCGGGCGACCGCGCCGCGCTCGAGGGGCGTCTCGGCGACGCGGACGTCCTGCTCGCCTCGAACCGTCCCTCAGCCCTCCAACGCCTCGGGCTCGGCTGGGAAGCGGTCCACGCGCGGCACCCGCGCCTGCTCGCGGTCGCGATCGTCGGTTACCCGCCGCCGCACGAGGATCTGCCGGGACACGATCTGACCTATGTCGCCAAGCTCGGTCTGGTCGATCCGCCGCATATGCCGCTCTCGCTCTTTGCCGATCTCGCCGGCGCCGAGCGCGCCGTCGCCGCGACGCTGGCACTGCTCTACGCGCGCGAGCGCACCGGCCGCGCGGACCGCGCGACGGTCTCGCTCGCGGAGGCCGCGGAGGGCTTCGCCGCGCCGTTGCGGCACGGGCTCACCGCGCCGGAGGGTCTCCTCGGCGGATCCCTGGCCGGCTACCGGGTCTATCGCGCGCGCCACGGTTGGATCGCGCTCGCGGCCCTGGAACCGCACTTCTGGTCGCGCTTTTGCGCCGAGTCGGGGACCGGGAAGCCCGGCGAGGCGGCGCTGACGGAACTGTTCCTGCAGCGCGATGCGGCCGACTGGGAAGCGTGGGCGAGCGAGCGAGACCTGCCGCTCGTCGCCGTCGCGTAGGCGCGGCATGGTATACTGTCCGAGGTCATGACGCACCCCCACATCCGAAACATCGCCATCATCGCCCACGTCGATCACGGCAAGACGACGCTCGTCGACGCCATGCTCAAGCAGAGCGGCGTCTTCCGCGAAGGCCAGGCCGTGACGACTCGCGTCATGGATTCGAACCCGCTCGAGCGCGAGCGCGGCATCACGATCTTGGCAAAAAATACCGCGGTCAAACACGGCGACATAAAATTCAATATCGTCGACACGCCCGGCCACTCCGATTTCGGCGGCGAGGTCGAGCGCGTGCTCCAGATGGTGCAGGGCGTGCTGCTTCTGGTCGACGCCGCCGAGGGCGTGATGCCGCAGACGCGCTTCGTGCTGCGCAAGGCGCTCGAGCTCGACCTGCGGGCGATCGTCGTCATCAACAAGATCGACCGCAAGGACGCGCGCGCCGCCGAAGTCGTCAACGAGGTCTTCGACCTCTTCATCGAGCTCGGCGCAAGCGACAAGCAGGCCGATTTCCAAGTCATCTACACCAATGCCAAGAAGGGGATCGCCAAGCGCACGCTCGAGGACGCAAGCGAAAACCTCGAGCCGCTCTTCGAGACGATCGCCACGGCGATCCCCGAAGCGCCGTCCGCCGAAGGCCCCTTCCAGATGCTCGTCTCGGCGATCGACCACAACAAATACGTGGGGCGGATCGGCATCGGCCGCGTCTTCCGCGGCAGCGCCCGCATCAACTCTCCGATCGCCAAGGTCTCCGGCGACGGCGCGATCGAGACCGGGCTGCGCCTCACCAAGCTGCTCACTTTCCAAGGCCTGGAGCGGATCGACGTCGAGGAGGCCAGCGCCGGAGACATCGTCTGCGTCTCGGGGATCGAAGGGCTCAACATCGGCGACACGATCGCCGACGCGCTGGAGCCCGAGGGCATCCACGCGGTGGCGGTCGACGAACCGACGGTCTCGATGTTCTTCATGGTCAACGCCTCGCCGTTCGCGGGCAAAGACGGCAAGTATCTCACCTCGCGTCAGATCCGCGAGCGGCTGATGCGCGAGCTCGAGTCGAACGTCGCGCTGCGCGTCGCCGACACCGACAGCGCCGACACCTTCGAGGTCCGCGGACGCGGCGAGCTCCACCTCTCGATCCTGCTCGAGACGATGCGCCGCGAAGGCTACGAGCTCGCGGTCTCCAAGCCGCAAGTCATCGTCACCGAACGCGACGGCAACAAGTTCGAGCCGGTCGAATACGTCGTGGTCGACGTCCGCGAGGAATACGCGGGCCCCGTCATCGAGGCCGTCGGCAAGCGCCGCGCCACGATGTTGAACATGCTCACCGTCGGCGAGACGCGCCGTCTCGAATACACGATGCCGACGCGCGCCATCTTCGGGTTACGCGGCGAGCTGATGACGCTCTCGCGCGGCACGGCGGTCATGTCCCACACCTACTACGATCATCAGCCGCTCGCAGGCGAGATCCCCGGCCGCGCCAACGGCGCGCTGGTCGCGAGCGAGACGGGGACCGTCACCGCTTACGCGCTGGCTGGCGTCGAGCAGCGCGGCCGTTTCTTCGTCGACCCAGGAACCGACGTCTACGAAGGCATGGTCGTCGGCCGCGCCAACGACGACAAAGACGTCGCGCTCAACGTCGTGCGCGCCAAGAAGCTGACGAACATGCGCGCCGCCGGGAGCGACGAGAACGTCAAGCTGCCGCCGGCCGAGGAACTCTCGCTCGAACGCGCGATCGAATTCATCGAAGACGACGAGCTCGTCGAGATCACGCCCAAGGCCTTGCGCGTCCGCAAGCGCCAGCTCAACGAGACCGACCGCATCCGCGCGCGCAAGCGGGAAAAAGCGACGGCCTGAGCCCTAATAGGGAGAGGTCGGCACTCCGTAGCTGTTCGCGTTCGCCGTGTAGCACGTGGCCACTTCGCTCGTCGGGATGACGTCCGCCGTCGTCGGCGTCACCGTCTGCGGGAACGGCGTCGGCACCGTGGTGGGAGTCGTCGTATCGGTCGCACCTTCGAGCGACCGTTTGACGGCCGTTCCGAGATTGCTGCAGTTCAGGATCGTGCTGACGTCGGGGGAACGGAAGAAGTTCTGCGACGCCGAGATCGAGTTGCTGCCGAAGACGAAGGCTCCGAGTTTACCGGACAACTGCGGGACCGCACTCGCGCCGACGAAGTCGCTGAAAAGGATCAGGGGGCTCGCGACGCCCGCTGAAGGGAAGAGGATCGCCATACCGCAGGTGGGAGTCAGAGTCGACGTACTGCTCGCCTGCCAGAAGTTGCTGTGGCCCTGCGCGACGACGCTGCTCAGGCCGCCGACGCAATCGCGAGCGTTGGGCGGGGTGACATCATCGATGGTCGAGTAGACGCTGTACAGAGAATACGACTCGTAGGGGTCGGCGAGCGCTGAGACGAGGCCGCCGTAGCGGACGCTCTGCTGGACCTGCTCCGACAGGATGCCGGTGCGGTAGGCCCACATGACGCCGAAGAGGCTTATGAGAAAGATCGGGATCGCGATCGCCGTCTCGAAGAAAGCCTGACCGCGCGAAGCATGCCGTGCGTCGTATTTCATCGTCAGCAATCCGACGCAGCGCTGACGGCGGTGGAGTCAACTTTTCGCGGATCGATGGGAACCGAGCCCCACCACGGCATCCACATCATGTTGAACGTGTAGCTTCCGTTCGTGTTGTTGGCGCTGTACCCTTGGAACGACGGACCGGGGGACGGTACGTACGTGACGGTTGAAAAAACCCAGTCGCTGTAGTTCATTCCGTAGTAGTCGGGCGATAGGCCAGCGTCGGCCGTCGTGTACTGTTCGTACGGCTGGAACGCGACGCTTCCCGTACGCGCGGGGTCGATGAGGCCGCCGGGCTGCGTCCAATCGCCCGTCACCGGGGCGGCCGTCGCGCCGGCGCGGCCGATCGCGTAATAGGTTGGGAAGGTGAAGCCCCCGAACGAGGCGATGAGCGGCGGGACCTTCACGCAGGTGACCACGTCGACCATCGCCGGAGCGAAGTAGCTCGCGTTCTCCGAATCGACCGGGCCCGTCCACGAATTCACGACCTGCCCCTGGCCCGGGATGAAGATCGTATTCGCGTCGAATTTGACGGGGCCGAGCGGATAGCCGGTGGCGTTGGAGCGGTAATTCTTGCCGTTGAGCGTGTACTTCATCGCGCAGTCGCCGCCCCCGGCGTTCGGCGTCGTGGTGTTCTCCTGGTTGCAGTACGACGCGTTCGAGAGGTGCGCGAGCACGACCGCGGCATCCGCCTGCCAATTCTGGTACGTCGCGTAATACGAGATGCTGTTGAGCAGGCGGACGTCGGTCGTATAGCGGTTCACCGAGCGGAGGAAAGGACTGCGCAGATCGGAGTAGGCCTGCTCGCACGTCGTCCCGCCCGTCGCCGTGAACGTTTGCGTGCCGTAGATGCTCGGCATCCCGGTGCAGCCGCCCGACCCCGAGAGGGCGAGCAGGAGTCCGTCCAGCAAGTGCCGCAGGCGTATCTCCTCGACGTTCGTGGTATAGAGCATGATCGTCTCTTCGTTGAACCGCTGCGTCTGAATCGCGATGAGCGCGGCCGCCGCCGAGTCGGCGGCATTCTGCGCGCGGATCTGCCAGCGAATCGAGTTCGCGTAGTTCAACCCGAGGAACGTCAGCGTAAACGCCGTGATGATCGCGATGATCCAGAGCGGCAGCACCTGGCCGCGTTCGCCGTGGTGCGGCGGAGGCTTGCGCATGACGCTCACGTGCATCCGGCCGTCGGGTGGAGGAGGTTGACGCCCTCCGAGACGCCCGTGTACGTATTCAGCGAATCGAGATCCCAGCCATAGACCGTCGTAACGTTCTGCGCGAAATTATTCGGCATTGCAGGACACGTGTATGACCCGCTTTGTCCCGTGCAAGACGAAGTGCTGGTCGACTTCAATGAATTCGTCATAAAGGCGTTCGCTTCTCCGAAGAACTGGATGTTGTTCTTCTGAACGGCGTTGGCCAGCATCGGATCGTACGTCGTCTCGATCGTGTTCAAATTCGAGTTGGCCGAGATAAACGTCGCGATCGCCGAAAAAATGCGCTGGTGGCAGGCGGCGGCTTCGAACGGCCCCGTGGTCGAGCATGGGGAGGTCGTGCAGACCGGTCCCGAGATGCCGGGTGTCGTTCCGCTTCCGCCGTTCGCCCAATTGTTCGTGTCGAGGAACGCGCCCATCCCCATGGAGTCCTCGCGCGGACCGTACCCTGGAGCGAGGTTAGAGGGGCTGAGCGGGTCGATGTACGACGCCGAATTGACGCATGTCGTCGTAGTCCACGCCGGTGCGTTGTCGCACTCCTGGATGTTGGCCCAGACCGCGAAAAATTGGGGCGTCTCCTCGCCGTAGCTGAAGAGGCTGTTGCGATACAGCGAGCTCGTGTTGTTCAGGCCGTAATTCAGATTCGAGACGCCGTAGTCGAGATTCGTTTCGAGATAGTCGGGCTCGCTCGCCGAGCTCTTCACGTTGACGCTGACGCCGAAAAGCCTGAAGAGCGTCTTCTGAAGGTTCGTCTGCAGGATGTACGGCTGGATGATCGACGCGCCGCCGATGTGGTTCGTGCTCGCGGAGGCTTGCTGGGTCGTCGTCCCGTTGTATCCGTAGTCGACCGGAACCGCCGGGGTCGGCGCGACCAAGACCGTGGAGCCGAGGTAGTTCGACGGTTTGACGTTCGGGAAGACCTGCGACGTGGCGTCGTTGGGACCGTTCGGATCGTTGACGCCGATGACGGTCTGGTGGGCGTTGAGAAAGCCGGCGGCATCGATCGTAAGCTGCTCGAAGCCGACGGCGCCGAGCTCCACGACACCTAGTATGAAGGTCAGCAGCGCCGCCGCGACGATCGCCGTTTCGACCAACACCGCGCCGCGTTCCGTCCACCCGGCACGCCGCCGCGAAATTCGCCCCATGCTCAGTAGCCGTTTGCCAGGGATTGCGAGAAGTTGTTCTCGTCCGTGTTGAACTGATTGTTGGCGGTCTGAGGGACCGCTTTCAGGGCGACGATCATGGCGATCGCGAAGACGGCCAGCACGACGCAATATTCGACCAGCTCCGAGCCTGTTTCGTCGAAAATCAGCGAACGTACGGTCTTCAACCACTGTCTCGCCCTATGGTTCTCCATCATTCCCTTCGTTAAAGATCGTCAGAGGCGGCCCCAAACCTGAGAGCGGCGGTGTGACGCGCTTCACGCCGCCCTACTCAAGTCGGCAGGCGCCGAGTCGTTCGAGCCGCCCCGCAGGAATCTCCTTCCGGCAACGTCCCGGCTAGAAACGCTTGACTATCTAAGCGGCTCGAGCTCCGGCAGCTGGGGCAAGCCGGCCGTGAAGGTCAGCTCGCCGCGTCCTTCGTCGTAGCCGGCCAGCACGTTCTGGCCTTCGCGAACTTCGCCGGCCAGGATTTTGCGGCCGAGCGGCGTTTCGAGCTCGCGCTGCACGGCGCGCTTGAGGGGACGCGCCCCGTAGACCGGATCGTAACCGACCTTGACCAGATGCCTTGCCGCCGCGTCCGACACGTCGAGCGTGATGCGACGCTCCGCCAGCCGCGTGCGCAGACGGTCGATTTGGATCTCGACGATCTTCTGCAGCTGCTCTTCGTCGAGCGCCTGGAAAACGACGATCTCGTCGACGCGGTTGAGGAACTCCGGGCGGAAGTGGCGGCGCAGCTCGTCGAGCACCGTCGCCCGCATGACCGCGTATTCGACGCCGCCCTGTCCCGAAAAATCGAGGATGCGGTGGCTGCCGATGTTCGAGGTCATGATCAGAATCGTGTTCTTGAAATCGACCGTGCGGCCCTGACCGTCGGTCAAGCGGCCGTCGTCGAGGATCTGCAGGAATACGTTGAAGACGTCGGGCGCGGCCTTTTCGATCTCGTCGAAGAGCACGACCGAGAACGGACGGCGGCGCACCGCTTCGGTGAGCTGACCGCCCTCTTCGTAACCGACGTAGCCCGGCGGCGCGCCGATCAGCCGCGCGACCGAGTGCTTCTCGCCGTACTCGGACATGTCGATGCGAACCATCGCGCGCTCGTCGTCGAAGAGATAGCTCGCCAGCGCTCGCGCCAGCTCCGTCTTGCCGACGCCGGTCGGCCCCAGGAAGATGAACGA
This sequence comes from Vulcanimicrobiota bacterium, assembly GCA_963834485.1. GTDB lineage: Bacteria > Vulcanimicrobiota > Vulcanimicrobiia > Vulcanimicrobiales > Vulcanimicrobiaceae > CAWICD01. The sequence goes on along the minus strand of CAWICD010000002.1, from coordinate 342,761 downwards.
ACCGATCGGCCGGTTCGGATCCGCCAGCCCCGAGCGCGAGCGGATGACCGCCTCGGCGACCGCGGTGACCGCCTCGTTCTGGCCGATGACCCGCTCGTGCAGCTCCTCGTCGAGGCGCAGCAGCTTGCGCATCTCGCCCTCGAGCAGCTTCGAGACGGGGATCCCCGTCCAGCGGCTGACGACATCGGCGACGTCTTCTTCGTCGACCTCTTCCTTGAGCAGGCGCGGCTTGCCGTCGGCGCCCAGCGCGGCCTCGGCGGTTTTCAGTTGCCGCTCGAGCTCGGCGAGCTTGCCGTAGCGAAGCTGGGCGACGCGGTTGAGATCGTACTGGCGCTCGGCCTGCTCGATCTCGGTCTTCGTCTGGTCGATCTGCGCGCGCAGCTCGCGCAGCTTCTGCACCGAGTCTTTTTCCGTTTGCCAGCGGGCTTTGATCCCGTCGGTCTCGGAACGCAGCTCCGCCAGCTCCTTCTCGATGCGCTCGAGGCGCGTCTTGGAGCCCTCGTCGCTCTCCTTCTTGAGCGCCTCACGCTCGATCTCGAGCTGCATGATGCGGCGCGACGCTTCGTCGAGCTCCTGCGGCATCGAGTCGATCTCGGTGCGCAGCTTCGCCCCGGCTTCGTCGACGAGGTCGATCGCCTTGTCGGGCAGGAAGCGGTCCGCGATGTAACGGTTCGAGAGCGTGGCCGCGGCGACGAGCGCGGAATCCTTGATGCGCACGCCGTGGTGCACTTCGTAGCGCTCGCGCAGTCCGCGCAGGATCGAGATGGTATCCTCGACGCTGGGCTGATCGACGAAGACCGGCTGGAAGCGCCGCTCGAGCGCGGCGTCCTTCTCGATATACTTGCGGTACTCGTCGAGCGTCGTCGCGCCGATGAGGTGCAGCTCGCCGCGCGCCAGCATCGGCTTGAGCAGGTTGCCGGCGTCCATCGAGCCTTCGGCCTTGCCCGCGCCGACGACGTTGTGGAGCTCGTCGATGAAGAGCAGCACGCCGCCCTCCGAGCTCGAAACGTCCTTGAGCACGGCCTTGAGCCGCTCTTCGAACTCGCCGCGATACTTCGCGCCGGCGATCAGCGCGCCCATGTCGAGCGAGATGATGCGCTTGTTCTTCAATCCTTCGGGCACGTCGCCGCGCACGATGCGCTGCGCCAGCCCCTCGACGATCGCCGTCTTGCCGACGCCGGGCTCGCCGATGAGGACCGGATTGTTCTTGGTGCGGCGCGAGAGCACTTGCACGACGCGCCGGATCTCGTCGTCGCGGCCGATGACCGGGTCGAGCTTGCCCTGCTCGGCCGCGCGCGTCAGATCTTGCCCGTAGCGTTCGAGGGACTGATACGTGCCTTCCGGATTTTGCGAGGTCACGCGCTGGTTGCCGCGCACCTCGCGCAGCGCCGCGAGCAGCTTCTCGCGCTTGACGCCCGACTCGCGCAGGAGGCGTCCGGCCGCGCCCTGGTCGTCGAGCATGGCGAGCAGCAGGTGCTCGACCGAGACGTACTCGTCGGTCAGCTTCCGCGCCTCGTCGCCGGCTTGCACCAAAACCCCCCTGCCGCGGCCGGAGAGCTGGGGCTGGACGTCCCCCGAGCCCGAGAGGCGCGGCAGCTTCGCCAGCAAATCGTCGAGCTTCGCCGTGAAGGCGCGCAAGTCGACGCCGGCTTTCTCGAGGAGCGCCGGGACGATCCCCCGGTCTTGATCGAGCAGGGCGGCCAGGATGTGTTCGGTCTCGACGCTTGGATTGCGGTCGCGCAACGCGCGGCCGAAGGCGTCGTTGAGCGCTTCGCGGACGCGCTCGGTCATCTTGTCGACGTTCATGGTCGGTAGCTATAACCGCGGGCCGGGCCATTTTTGTTGCACGAAAACGGCTTCCAATTGCTGCCCGGCCCTCCGGGGCCGAGGCGGCCGCTGCCGCGAAGCTTGCGGCATGAACGCCGCCGAGCGCCCGGCTCCGCTCGCCCCGCCGGCGATCCGCGAAGGGGCCTTTCACGCCTACTTCGTCTACGACGTAGCCGACACGATCGATCTGACCCGGCTCGGCTCGGTCGCCGGCGAGGGCGTCGCCCGGGCTCCGCTGCAACTGCGCCGCGAAGCATCGTCGGGGTTCATCGAGTTCCCGACCCCGCCGGTCGTCGCGCGCCTCCCCGCCACGCCCGGAGGGGCGACGGTCCGTGCCAAGATCTTCGACTACGGCGTCGTCTCGGTCCGGCTGACGGTCCCGTTCGCGGGGACCTGGAGCGCCTTCGCCGCCTTCACCCGCCGTCTGCGCAACGACGACGAACTGCAGCGGCTGGCGCGCGCGACGCTCGACGGCCTGCTGCCCGAAATCGCGCCGGCGCTCGGCGACCCGCATCCGCCGCTGATCGAAGACTACTTCGTATTCACCGTCGAGTCGTTCGTCGCGCCCGTCGCGGCGACACAGTTGCTGGGCGACTACGCCGGCGCGCTCGCGAGCTTGGTCGCGTGCGAAGAGCGCTCGCTGATGCCCGCCGAGGCGGCGGAGGCGCTGCGCGTCAACTTCGCTTATTTCGACGACGATCTCGCGGTCGTCCAGTGGGACACGGCCTTCGTCTACGACCGGCGCGAGGCGGCCGCGGCGATCCTCGACATCCTCGAGTTCGCCAACACGCAGCTCGTCGAGCTGCGCACGTACGACAAGCTCCTCGACGACGAGCTGGACACGATCTACAAGATCGACGCCCAGCGCGGCGCGCGCTTCGGACGCAAACAGGCGCAGGCGGCGGCCGACCGCCTGCGCTATCTCCTGATCGACGTCCTCGAGCTCACCGACCGCGCCTCGAACGCCCTCAAGATCATCGGCGACGCCTACTACGCGCGCCTCTACCGCGGTGCGGCGGGCCGCCTCGGCTTGCGCGACTGGCAGAACCAGATCGACTCGAAGCTGCGCAGCGTCGGCGACATGTACCGCTTCTTCACCGACCAGGCGCAAAACGCGCGCGGCGAGTTCTTCGAGATCGTCATCATCCTGCTGATCGTCCTCGAGGTCGTCATCGGCATCCTCGCCTTACGGCACTGAGCCCTTACGCCTGCGCGGGTTTGCGCTTGTGCAGGATGAGCTGGTTGCCTTCGGAGTCCTCGGTCATCGCCATGAAACAGATCGGCGACTCGTACTCCATCTCGATCTTGCAGCCCGCGGCCTTGACTGCGGCGACCGCGGCGCCCAGATCGTCGACGGCGAACAGCAAACCGTTGCCGCGCTGCCAGGGCATGTCGTCGCCGCCGTGCCAAAGCCCGAACGTCGAGCCGTCGGGAAACTCGTACTCGGCACCCATCCCGCCCGGATACTCGCTCGTCGGCTCTAAACCGAGCACGTCGCGATAGAAGGCGATCGCGCGCGGCGCGTCTTTGACCATGTAGCCGCTCAGGTCGATGCCCGTGATTTTGAACGCTCGGTCGCTCACCATGGTTGCTCCTCCTCAGCGTCGGCGGGTGCTGCATCCCTCCGCTGTCGTTTGCCGCGCCGGCCGGCGCGCACCTCCGCCGCCGCGGCGTCCGCGCGGCTCGCTCAGCGGCGCTGAATCAGGGCGAGTTGCAGTCCCAAGCCGGCGAGGATCGTTCCCGAGATGCGGCGCTGCCAGCGCAGCACGCTCGGATGACGTTCGAGCCGCTCGAGGGCCGCCGCCGCGACCGTGGCGACGAACGATTTCCAGAGCGCCTCGAGCGCGAGCAGGATCGCGCCGAAGACGAGGATTTGCAGCGCGGGCTGCGAGCGCTGCACAACCACGAACTGCGGGATGAAGGCGATGAAGAAGACCGCGACCTTCGGATTGAAGACGGTCGTCGCGACGGCTTGAGCGTAGATGTGCCAAGCCGAAGCCGCCTTCACCTCGGCGCGCGCCAGCCCGCCGCGCTGTCGCCAGGTCACGACGCCGAGATAAATCAAGTACGCGGCGCCGAGCCACTTGAGCGCGTTGAACGCCGGAACCGAGGCGAGGATCAGCGCGGAGAGGCCGAGCGCGGCCGCGCTGACGTGCACCGCGTAGCCGGTGCTCGAACCGAGCGCGGACAGCAATCCGGCGCTGCGGCCCTGGGCGAGCGTGCGCGCCAGCAGATACATCGTGCCCGGCCCCGGCGTCATCACCAGCAGCGCGGCCGCCAGCGCGAAGAGCGCGCAGTGCGCGAGATCCGGCATCAGTCGGCGCTCCTTTTCTCGCGCAGCACCCGCAGGTCGCCGTTGCGCAGCGTCACGCCGGCGGCGTCGAACCATTCGAGCAGCGGCACGGCGTACTTCCGCGTCGTTCCCACCAGGTCGCGAAAGGCGGCCGGCGCGATCGCGCCTTCGCGGCGCAAGGCGCTTTCGAGCCGCGCGCGCACCTCGGCGATCTGCGCGCTGCGATAGACCTGGTCGTCGACTTTCACCAGCGTGCCGCGCGCCAGCAGCGTCTCGAAAGCTTGCGCGAGGCCCGCTATGCCCGCGCCGCGCGCACGCGCGGCGAGCTCGGCGAAGGGCAGCGGGCGCAGCGGCTGGGCCGCATCGCCGGCGAACGCGCGCTCGAAGAAGACGAGCTGTTCGCCCGTCAACTGCGGCTCGAACTCGGGCGTCGCGTAGTAGCCGCGGTTCTGGACGAGCTCGCCCTCGTCCACGGCGACCGCGAGCAGGCGCACGAGCGCGAGCTCGGGCACGCGCAGCTCGCGCGCGAGCGTCAGCGACGTGATCCCGGCGATCCAGGGCGTCTCCCGCTCGCGCTCTTGCAGCCGCTCGCGCACACGCTCGAGCAGCTCCGCCGCAAGCGACGACTCGACGTATCCCGCGGGCTTGCGCACGCGCGCGGCGCGCCCGTCGCCCGCGAGCTGCTCGCAGAGCTCCAGCGCACGTTCCTCGCGCAGGTTGGCGAGCGCCCCGGCTTCCGCCGGCGTCGCACCCGGCAAGCCCGCCGCGCGCAAAGCTGCGAGCAGCGCGGCCAGCTCGGGCGAGTCCTCATCGTCCGGCGCGAGACCGTCGCCGGCGACGGTGCCCGCCGCGGCCGAACGGACGCTGCCGCCGCCGAGCAGTTCCTTGGGCGACATCCCCCGCAGCACGAACGGCATGCCGGGAAAGACGGGCAGGGCGCGGCGCAGACGCAGCCGCGCGGTCTGCTCCCCGCCGGCCGAAGCGTTCCCTCGGACCAGCGCACCGAAGATCTCGGCGGAGGCGAGGTACGCGCGCACCGGGGTGCGCCGCTTCAAGGCCGGGCGCGCGCCGGCGAGCGGCTCGAAACGCACGTCGAAGTCGGAGCGCGGCGAAAGCTGGCGGCTCGCCAGCACGGCGCCGCGCTCCAGTTCGCTCGTCTCGACCTCGGGAAGGTTGGCCGCGACCCGCGAACCGGCTTCGACGCGCTCGCGCCGCTCGCCGAAGACCTGCAGGCTGCGCACCCGGACCTCGCGCCCGAGCGGCGAGAGCAGCAGGACGTCGCCCGCCCGGATCGCGCCCTGCAGCAGCGTGCCGGTGACGATCGTGCCGTGGCCCGGCAGCGCGAAGACGCGATCGACGGGCAGATAGGCCGGAGCGTCGAGCGCGCGCGGCGGCAGCGCGACGAGCGCGTCGTGGATCGCCGCGCGCAGCGCCTCGAGCCCGGCGCCGGTCAGCGTCGAGACCGGGAAAACGGGGGCGTCCGCCGCGAGCGTTCCGGCGAGCCCCGCGCGGACGCCCTCCGCCACGCCGGGAAGCTCAACGGCCGAGACGGTGTCGGCTTTCGAGAGCACCACGATCGCGCGCGCGACGTTCAAGTACTGAAGTATCGCCAGGTGCTCGAAGGTCTGCGGCTTGGGCCCTTCGTTCGCGGCGACGACGAGCAGGAGGAGCTCCATGCCCGCCGCGCCGGCCAGCATGTTGTGGAGGAAGCGTTCGTGCCCCGGAACGTCGACGATCCCGGCTTCGACGCCGTCCTCGTAACGGAGGTGCGCGAAACCCAAGTCGAGCGTCATGCCCCGGGCGCGCTCCTGGGGCCAGCGGTCGGGATCGGTCCCGGTCAGCGCCAGAACCAGCGACGACTTGCCGTGATCGACGTGCCCTGCCGTGCCGATGACGGGCATCAGCGCGCCGCCCCGAGCTCGGCGGCCAGCGCCGCGGCCAGCTCCGCGTCGCGCGCCGGCGGAACCGCGCGCAGGTCGAGCAGCAGTTCGCCGTCCTGGACGCGCGCGACGAGCGGGGGCCGGCGCCGGCGCAAGGCCGCGGCCAGCGCGTCCGCCCCGCCCGGGCCCGTCTCGAGCGCGAGCCCGGCCGAGGGGAGCGAGCCCGCCGGCAGCGCCCCGCCGCCCACGAATCCGACCGTCGCGACGACCCGGGCGCGAGCGGACAGCGGGCCGAGCCGCGCGCGGATCCGCTCGGCCCGCCGCTCCAGCTCGCCGCGCGACTGCGCCAGCATCGCATAGAGCGGGATGCGCTCGAGCGCGCCCGGCACGAGGTAGAGGCGCAGGGTCGCGCCGAGCGCGGCCAGGGTCGCCTTTCCGACGCGCAGCGCCCGCAGCAGCGGATTGGCCCGCAAGCGCGCGACCGCGGCGCGGCTTCCCACCACGATCCCGGCCTGCGGTCCGCCCAGCAGCTTGTCGCCCGAGAAGGCCACGAGCTGCGCGCCGTCCGCCACGGCCTCGGGGACCGTGCGCTCGTGCGGCAGGCCGTACCGGGCGAGGTCGATCAGCGCACCGCTGCCGAGGTCCTCGGCGAACGGCACGCCCGTCCGCCGTCCGAGCGCCGCCAGCTCGGCGGGCTCGACGTCGGCGACGAAGCCCTCCATGCGAAAGTTCGAGCGATGCACGCTCAGCAGCAGCGCCGTCCGCGGCGTCAGCGCCCGCTCGAAATCGGCGAGCGCGACCCGGTTGGCCGTGCCGGCCTCGACGAGCTGCGCGCCGCTGCGCGCCAGGACGTCGGGCAGGCGAAAGCCGCCGCCGATCTCGACGAGCCGGTTGCGCGAGACGACCACCTCCCGTCCTTTGGCGAACGTGTCGAGGATCAGCAGGACGGCGGCGGCGCCGTTGTTGACGACGAGCCCGTCCTGCGCGCCCGTCGCGGCCCGCAGCAAGGCCGAGACGCGCTCGTGGCGCGAACCGCGCGCGCCCGCTTCGAGATCGTACTCGAGGTTGGCATAACCCGCGCTGGCCGCCGCTGCGGCCGCCAGCGCCTCGGCGGCGAGCGGCGCGCGCCCCAGGTTCGTATGCAGCAGGATCCCGGTCGCGTTGAGGACCTCGATCAGGCCGCCGGCTTCTTCGGCCGCGAGCCGGGCCCGCACCGTTTCGACGAGCGCGGCAAAGGCCGGGATCGTGCCGCCGGCCGCGGCGTGCCGGCGGGCTTCGCCCAGCGCGTCGCCGACCGCGCTCTTCACCGCGGCCGATCCGAGAAGCTCGACGTATTCCGCGATGCTAGGATCGCCTAGCAGCCGGTGCACCGCGGGCAGGTCGCGCAGCGACAAAGCGCCGGCGCGGCCTCGTCAGGCCGGCGCCAAGTGCTTCTGGAGCATCGCCGTGATGTTCTTCTCCGGGACGAAACCCACGATCCGCTCCACGGCATCGCCGCCCTTGAACAGGATCAGGCACGGAATGCCCGAGACGTTGTACCGCCCCGCGAGGCCCGGGTTGTCGTCGGTATTCAGCTTGACGAATTTGACCCGGCCGGCGTGGGCGGCAGCCACTTTTTCAACTACGGGCGAAAGCATCCGGCAAGGGCCGCACCAGGGGGCCCAAAAATCTACCAGGACCGGGCGGTCGCTCGTGAGGACCTCTCGCTCGAACGTCGTCTGCGAGACCTCTGGAAGTGCACTCATGGTCGATACGTTACCTCGTGATGGAAGAACCGCCCGCCCCCCGGCGCGGTTGCGCGACCGCACCAAGCCAAGACCTGACCCGGAGGAAGTGACTCGGTGATCTCTTTTCGGAACGATCCCGAACTCGGCGTCTTCGTCTGCGCCCACGTCGACGAGGGCGCGCCGGTGCTGCTGGCGCTCCACGAGAGCGACGCATCCTGGACGTTCCTGTGCGGCGAGAGCGAACACGGCGGCGAGGAGCCGGGGTTCGTGCACGTCCACCACCTCGTCGATCTCGACGCGACGGTCGATGAGATCGCCGGGGTCCCGGCCGGGCACACCGCCCGGCGCGACACGCCCGTCTCACCGTGGCGGGTCGCCTCTATTTCCCCACGGCCGGCGGCTCGCCCGTAATCTCCTCGATCGCCTTGGTCTGCTCGCCCAAGTTCGTGATGGCGATGACCTCGTCGCCCTCCTCGAGCCGCTGCAGGCGCACGCCCTTCGCTCCGCGTCCTGCCTTGCGGATCTCGGCGACCCGAATTCGGATCACCTGATTGCCGGAGGTGATCAGCAGCACCTCGTCTTCCGCCTTGACCAAGATCTGGTCGACGACGTAGCCGATGTTCTTCTCCCTGGCGAACGCTTTGACGCCCTTGCCGCCGCGCGAGGTGTGGCGGTAGTCGTCGATCGAGGTTCGCTTGCCGAAGGCTTGCGAGGTGACGATGAGGACCTCGCGCCGGTCGGTCTCCTCGACGTCCATCGCCACCACCGAGTCGCCCGGCGCCAGCGTGATCGCGCGCACGCCGCGGGCGTTGCGCCCCATCGAACGCACGTCCTCCTCGGAGAAGTGGACGGCCATGCCTTCGCGCGTCCCCAAGATGACGTCGCGCGAGCCGTCGGAGAGGTCGACCGCCAGCAGCTCGTCGTCGTCGTCGAGCGAGATCGCGTTGAGCCCGTTCTTGCGGATGTTGGAGAACTCTTCGAGTTTGGTCTTCTTGATGACGCCGCGGCGCGTCACCATCAGCAGATACTTGTCTTCCTCGAAGTTGCGGACCGCGAAGACGGCGGAGACGCTCTCGCCGGGCGGCAGCGTCAGCAGGTTGACGAGCGCCGTGCCGCGCGCCTGACGCGACGAGTCGGGGATCTCGTAGGCCCGCAGGCGGTACGCCCGGCCCTTGTTCGTGAAGAACAGCACGTGCTGGTGGGTCGTCGCCATGAAGAAATTCTGGACGACGTCCTCGCGCTTGAGGTTCGAGATGCCGGTGACGCCGCGGCCGCCGCGGTTTTGCGCCCGGAACGTGTCGACCGAAACGCGCTTGATGTAGCCGCCGACGGTCGAGGTCACCACGACGTCGGTGTCGGCGATGATGTCCTCGAGGTTCAATTCGTCCTCGAGCGGCACGATCGCGGTGCGGCGCGGATCGCCGAAGCGCTTCTTGACGTCCTGCGCGTCGCTCTTCACCAAGGCCGCGACGCGCCGCGGGTTGGCCAGGATGTCTTCCAGCTCGGCCATCGTCTTGAGCAGCCCGAGGTACTCGTCCTCGATCTTCTGCCGCTCGAGGCTGGTCAGCGTGCGCAGGCGCATGTCGAGGATCGCGTTGGCCTGCACGGCCGAGAGCGTGAAGCGCTCGACCAGCGCCTCGCGCGCCGTTTCCGTCGAAGTGCTCTCGCGGATGATGCGGATGACCTCGTCGATGTTGTCGAGCGCGATGCGGAAGCCTTCGAGCACGTGCGCGCGGTCGCGCGCCTTGGCCAGCTCGTACTCGGTGCGGCGCCGGATCACGATCTTGCGATGCCCGATGAAGTGCTCGAGCATCTGCCGCAGCGAGAGGACCTGCGGCTCGAGCGTCTGCGGCCGGCCCGGCACGGTCGACGGCGCCGGGATCAGCGCCAGCGTGTTGAAGCCGAAGCTCGACTGCAGCGGCGTGTGTTTGTAGAGCTGATTGAGCACGACGTTGGGCGTCGCGTTGCGCTGCAGCTCGACGACGATGCGGATGCCCTTGCGGTTCGACTCGTTCTTGAGATCGGAGATGCCGGCGATCGACTTCTCGGCGTGCGCCTCGGCGATCGCCTCGACGATGCGCGCCGTCGTCACCTGGAAGGGGACCTCCGTGATGACGATCTTGTGGCGGCCGCGCTCCTCGACGATCTCGGCTTTGCCGCGCATCGCGACCGTGCCGCGCCCCGTCTTGTAGGCGGTTCGGATCGCCTCTTTGCCCATCAGGATGCCGCCGGTCGGAAAGTCGGGGCCCTGCACGATCTCGCCGAGCGCTTCGTCGAGCGCGTCGGCGTCCTCACCCTCGTGTTCGACGAGGTACGCGATCGCGTCGCAGATCTCGCCGACGTTGTGCGGCGGGATGTTCGTCGCCATGCCGACCGCGATGCCGCTCGAGCCGTTGACCAGGAGCTGCGGCAGCCGCGAGGGGAGCACGACCGGCTCGGTCCCCTGGTTGTCGAAATTGGGCACGAAATCGACCGTGTCTTTGTCGATGTCGACCAGCATCTCGAGCGCGATGCGCGCCAGGCGGGACTCGGTATAGCGGTAGGCCGCCGGCGGGTCGCCGTCGATCGAGCCGAAGTTGCCGTGCGGGTCGATGAGCGGATAGCGCAGGGTGAAATCCTGGGCCATCCGGACGAGCGCGTCGTAGACCGAACTGTCGCCGTGCGGGTGGTAGTTCTTGAGGACCTCGCCGATGACACCGGCGGACTTGCGGTGCTGCTTGTCCGGCGTGAGGTTCATCTCGCGCATCGCGTAGAGGATGCGCCGCTGGACGGGCTTGAGCCCGTCGCGCACGTCCGGGAGCGCTCTCGAAGCGATGACCGACATCGCGTACGAGAGGTAAGACTCCCGCATTTCGTCTTCGACGTTGACTTGGGTCGTTCGATCTCTATCCAAGAAAGGGTCCTAGGCTACAGCGCGCGGGGCTCGCGGCGCCGGTTCGGCGAAAGGGTGGGTTCGGTGGCCGGTCTCTCGCGGAGGTTCGCTACCGTGGCTGCGGGCGCGGCTTGATGACCGCGCCGACGAAGAATCCGACGATACCCCCGACGATCGCCCCGACCACTGCGACGACGAGAATCTTGCTGCCGAAAGCACCGCCGCTCTGCCCGAGCGACAGAAAGCGCTGTGCCACGAAAAACAACTCGAACAACGCGGCGACGACCGCGGAAACGACGCCGGTAATGACACCGACCAATACGTCGTTCGCCCTCCACCACATTAGGAGTAGCTTCGCGCCGCGCCTGCGGGTTTCTTCCCCCCGGCGCAGTACCGCCGAATGAGGGTCGAATTCGCGCGTGCGGAGGACCTCGAAGCGTTCGAGCGCGTCGCGGCGGCGTTCGCCTCCGGCTTGCGGCGGGGCGACGTGGTCGCCCTGGCCGGGGACCTGGGCGCCGGCAAGACGACGTTCGTGCGCGCCGTCGTCCGCGCGCTGCACGGCCGCGACCAAGCCGCCAGCCCCACGTTCACCTTCCGCCACCGCTATGCAGGGAAGCCGCCGATCGAACACCTGGATCTCTATCGCATCGAAAAACCGGCCGAGGCGCTGGAATTGGGCCTCGAGGAGGCCTTCGACGGGGAAAGCATCGTGCTCGTCGAGTGGCCTGAACGCCTGCCGGGCCTCATCCCCGACGACGCGATCCACGTCGCCATCAGCGGCGCGGGCGAGTCTCCGCGCGACCTGGTGATCGAGCGCCGCTCCGCTTGAGCCGCATTTTGGGGATCGACGGCGCGCTCGGCCGCTTCTCGGCGGCGCTGATCGACGAGAGCGGACGCCGGCTGGGGAGCGGCGAGGCGGCCGGCAGCGACGCGCTCGAGCGCGGCCTCGAGGTGGTGGCCGCGGCCCTGGGCGGGCTCGCTCCGGCCGAGCTCGGCTGCATCGCCGTCGGCACCGGGCCCGGCTCGTTCACGGGGCTGCGCGTGGCCTTGAGTTTCGCGAAGAGCCTCGCCTTCGCCGCCGGCGTCCCGCTGGCCGGCATCTCCTCGTACGACGCGCTCGAGCCCGACGGCGCGCCGCTTCCGTTCGCAGCGTTCGTCCAGGGGCGAAGCGGCATCGCTTGCGTGCGCCTGCACGCACCCGGCGGATCGCTCGTGCGCTGCGGGTCCTACGCCGAGCTCGCCCGGACGCTGAGCGAACGGCTCCCTCCTGGAGCGACGCTCTGGGCCGCGGGCGCGCTGGAGGGCGTCGCTCCGCACCTTGGCGAACGCGGAATCATCGTGCGTGCCGATCCCACGACCGTGCAGCCCCCGGCCCTCGCCATCGCGCTTCGTTCGCGAGGCCGCGCGCCGTCGCCCACGCCCCACGCCGTACGCGCCGATTACGGCGAGGAGCGCGATTACGCTGCGCGCAGTCGAGGGGCGCCAGCCGGGCCGTGAGGGCCGATCTCGATCCCAGGGCTGCGGATCGCCCGCCCCTCTCGATCACGCCGATGGCTTCGGGCGACATTCGCACCGTGATGCGCATCGAATCGCTCTCGTTCACCACGACATGGCCGCCGAGCGCCTTCGTGAGCGAGCTCAACGACAACAAGCTCGCGCACTATTTCGTGGGACGCGTCGCGCCCCCGGGCGCTTCAGGCTCCGCTGGGGCCGGCGAGATCGTCGCCTACGGCGGCATCTGGGTGATCCTCGAGGATTCCCACATCACGACGCTTGCGGTCCATCCCGACTGGCGCGGCAAGAAGTTCGGGGAAGAGGTGCTCGTCCATCTGCTGCACCAGGCGATCGACCGCGGTGCGTCCTGGATCACGCTCGAAGCGCGCGAATCGAACCTCGTCGCCCAGAACCTCTACCGCAAGTACGGCTTCACGATCGTCTCCACGCGCCGCGCCTACTACAGCGACAACGGCGAGAACGCGGTCGTCATGTGGGCCGGCAACCTTCGCGGGGAGCTGTACCGCAACCGGCTCGCGGCCCTCGAAGCGCAATTGTCCTCCCAGACGGCCGGGGACCGCTGAGCTTGCCGCGAACGTTCGCCGAACTGTGCCGGGAGGTCAGGCGGGAACTGGGACAGGGGCACCGTTACGCGCATACCGTGCGCGTCGCGCGTCTCGCCGACCGGCTGGCGCAAGCGCACCGCGCAGACGCGCGGCGCGCGCGCACGGCCGGGATGCTCCACGACCTCGCCCGCTTGTTCGCGACCGACCGGCTCGTCGCCGAGAGCGAGGCGCGCGGCTTGGCGCTCGACGCGTTCGAACGCGCTCATCCGGTCGTGCTGCACGCTCGGCTGGGCGCCGAACTCGCCCGCGAGCGCTTCGGAATCGACGACGAAGCGGTGCTCTCGGCGATTCGCAAGCATACGCTGGCGTCGGGCGAGATGTCGACCCTCGACACGATCGTCTATCTCGCCGACGGGCTCGAGCCGGGCCGGAAATTCGACGACCGCGCCGCGCTCGAGGCGCTCGCCTTCGAAAATCTGCCGGCCGCCCTGGCGGCGCTCTTGCGCTCGCACCTGGAATACGTGATGAAACGTCAGCTCGAACCGGCGCCGCAGACGCTCGCCGCGCTGCGGCGCTACGCCACCACCACGAAGGAGGAAGCCGTCTCTGCCTGACCTCACTGAGATCGTCAGCGCCGCCGCGCTCGACAAGAAAGCCGAGAATGTCGCCGTTCTGCCGTTGAACGGCCGAACGATCGTCGCCGACGCGTTCGTGATCGCGACCGGCCGTTCCAAGATCCAGACGCGGGCGATCGCCGACGCGATCGCCGAGAAAGTCCGCGAGGCCGGCTACGCCGTGGCGCGGACCGAAGGCTACGCCGAGGGCGGCTGGATCCTCCTCGACCTGGGCACCGTCGTGGCCCACGTCTTCATGCCCGACCAGCGCGCGTTCTACAACCTGGAACGCCTGTGGGGCGCACCCGAGGCCAAGCAGGTGAAGAGCTCGTGAAAGTGCGGCTGAAAACGCGGCGCGAACGCCGCACCCGCGAGGCGCTCAAGCGCGCCGGGATCTGGGTCTTCCTGGTCATTTTCGTGATCAGCGTCGTGGGGGTGGCGCTGGTCGTGACCGTCGGGCACTGAGGTGCGCGGGCCGCGCGTCCTGCCCCGCGCCGCACCTGCCGGAAACAATCGGGGGGCCTGCGGGTACTAAACTGGCGTGATCGTGACATCCCTGAAAAACAGACTTTGGGCCGCGCTGGCCGCGGCGGCGATGGTCGTTTGCGCGGCCCATCCGGCGTTTGCCCGCGAGGCGTTCGTCCAAGACGGAGCGGGCCTCTTCAGCCCAGCGACGGTCGCGGACCTCAACCGCGAAATCGGCGACTTCAACCGGCAGACCGGCAAGGAGATCGTCGTCGTCACGGTGCCGTCGCTCGACGGCCGGACGATCCAGGACGCCGCCGAGCGCAGCTTCGCGCAGCAGCAGGTCAACGGGGTCCTGGTCTACCTGGCCAAAGCCGAGAAGCAGGACGGAATCGTTCCCGACCGCTTGGCGGCGCAGTTCTTTCCGCCGGGAAGCTTCGCCAACATCCGTCAAGCGATGCGCGGCTACTTCCGCAGCGGCGATTTCGACACGGGCATCACGACCGGCGTCAACTTGATTCTCGACCAGTACCGCAGCCACGAGCGTGCCGCCGGCGGCGGCGTCCAGCGCTCGGCCGTGCCGGCTTCGAGCTCGCAATCCATGGGGGGAGGCACCATGTCGCTCTTTTTCCTGGCCCTCGTCTTGCTCGCCGGGTTCCTCATCATCCGGGGGATCTTCCGCGCCGTCGCCGGGCCGCGCATGATGCCGCCCGGCTACGGTCCCGGCCCGGGAGGCTACGGCCCCGGCTACGGGGGCGGCCCGGGTTACGGCGGCTACGGCGGGGGCGGCGGCTTTTTCAGCGGGCTGCTCGGCGGCCTCGGCGGGGCCTGGCTCGGCAACGAGCTCTTCCGCGGGAACAACCCGACGACGTACGTGCAGAATCCGGCCGGCATCGCCGGTGACCCCAGCCTCGGACAGGGCGACGCGACCGGCTGGCAGCCCGACGCGGGCCAGGCGGACATGAGCAACGCCTCATTCGGCGACTTCGGCTCGTCGGGCGGAGGGTTCGACGGCGGCGGCGGCTTCGGCGACGGGGGCGGCGGGTTCGACGGCGGCGGGGGCGACGCCGGCGGCGGCTGGTAATCGAAACGAAAAGTGTTCGTTAGGACGTTTAGGCCGTCGATTCTCGTGGTATAGTTCTTTTAGAGCATAGAGAGCAGCGCAAAGCGAGTAAGCGCCGAGAGGCCTGGGCTGAAAAAGTCCGGGCCTCTCAGCATTTCAGCGGACGACGGCGTATGGGGCGAGCTCCTGGAGCCTGCTCTCGCTCATGCCGTTGACGTCGAGCAGGTCGTCGAGGCTCGCGAACGGCCCGTTGAGCTCGCGGAAGGCCACGATGCGCTCGGCCAGCGCGGGCCCGACGCCCGGGAGCTCCTCGAGGGCCACGGCGTCGGCGCGGTTGAGGTCGACCGCCTCCCCGGGAGGGGCCTTGCGCGAGCGAGAGCCGCGCCTGCGCCGGGAGCCTCGAGCCGAGCGGTGCCCTCTCCCGGTACGGGCCGGCCCGGCCGCGACGGAGCTCGCGAGCGAAACCGAAGCGCCCTTGGGCCGCACGACGATCTCCTCGCCGTCGACGAGGGGCTCCGCGAGGTTGACGGCCACGAGGTCCGCGTCGCCGGCCGGCCCGCCCGCCGCGTGCAGCGCGTCGACGGCGCGCGCGCTCGCCGGCAGCGCGTAGACGCCGGGCCGCAGCACCTCGCCCGCCACGTAGACGACGGCGCGTTCGGGGCGTGCCGAGACGTCAGGCGCGGGGCCTCCCTCGAGAGGCGCGTTCCGCGGCGGCGAGGAACGGGCCGCCGCCGGATTCGCGGGGGACTCGCCCGGCGCGATCGCGAGCGCGGGCGGGGCGGGGTGCCAAGCGCGAAAGGCGGCCGCGCTTGCGGCCAACGCGACGGCGGCGGCGGTGAAGGTGAGTCGCTGATTCATGCCGTCCGATCACGCGCCGGGCGGCAGCGACTAGCCTGCGCCCTCGCGGGGAGCGAGACGGCGCGCTAGGGCGCCGGGCCACCGGTGCCGCAAAGAAGGGACGACATGATCGAGCAACGTCCCCAAACCTACGACTACCGCACCGTCGAAGCGCGCTGGCAGGAAGCCTGGGAGCGCGACGGCCTCTACCGCGCGCCCGACGACGACCCGCGCGAGAAGTACTACGTGCTCGAGATGCTCCCGTACCCCTCGGGCGATCTCCACGTCGGCCATGCCAAGAACTACACGCTCGGCGACGCGATCGCGCGGCTGACCCGGATGCAAGGCTACAACGTCGTCCACCCGATGGGCTTCGACGCGTTCGGCCTCCCGGCGGAGAACGCCGCGATCCAGCGCGGCATCGATCCCAACCTGTGGACGCGCCAGAACATCGCCAACATGCAGCGCCAGATCCGGCTGATGGGGACCGGCTACGACTGGTCGCGCGAGATCGTCAGCTGCGACCCGAGCTACTATCGCTGGAACCAGTGGCTCTTCTTGCGCATGTACGAGGACGGGCTGGCCTACAAGCGCGAGGCGCCGGTGAACTGGTGCCCCGCCGACCAGACCGTGCTCGCCAACGAGCAGGTCGAGGACGGCCGTTGCTGGCGCTGCGGGTCGCTCGTCGAGCGCCGCAACCTCTCGCAGTGGTTCCTGAAGATCACCGCCTTCGCGGACCGCCTGCTCGAATCGATCGACCGCCTCGACGGCTGGCCCGAAAAGATCCGCGTCATGCAGCGCAACTGGATCGGCCGCAGCGAGGGCGTAACTTTCTCCTTCGAGGTCGAAGGCCTAAGCGACCGGATCGCCTGCTACACGACCCGCATCGACACGCTCTTCGGCGTGACCTACCTCGCGCTCGCCCCGGAGCACTCGCTGGTCGCCAAACTGCTCGCCCGATATCCCGCGCGGCGCGAGGCCGTCGAACAATTCGCCGCGTCGGTCAGGAACAAGTCGGAGCTCGAGCGTACGAGCCTGATGGAGAAGGGCGGCGTTTTCACCGGCGCCTACGCGCGCAATCCGCTCTCGAACGAGCGCGTCCCGATCTGGGTGACGAACTACGTCCTGGCCGAATACGGGACGGGCGCCGTGATGGGCGTCCCGGCACATGACGAGCGCGACTTCGAGTTCGCCCGCGCCTTCCGCTTGCCGATCGTGCGGGTCATCGAGGAGGCGGGCGTTTCGAGCGACCTCCCGATGAAGGAGGCCTTCGTCGGCGACGGACGTTTGATCGCGAGCGGCGATTTCAGCGAGATGAACTCGGAGCGCGCGCGCAAGGCGATCGGCGACCGGCTGGCGGCGCTTGGGATCGGGGAATGGACGGTCAACTACCGCATCCGCGATTGGCTGATCTCGCGGCAGCGCTACTGGGGCACGCCGATCCCGATCGTCTACTGCCCCGAGCACGGCGAGGTCGCGGTCCCCGACGAGCAGCTCCCGGTGATCCTGCCGCCCGACGTTCCGATCACGGGCGAAGGCTCGCCGCTGGCGCGCGACGCGAACTTCGTCAACACGCGCTGCCCGCGCTGCGGCGGCCCGGCGCGGCGCGAGAGCGACACGATGGACACGTTTTTCGACTCGTCCTGGTACTATCTGCGCTATCTCGACGCGCACGACGAGCGGCTCCCCTGGGATGACGCCGTCGCCAGCGCCTGGATGAACGTCGACCAGTACATCGGCGGCGCCGAGCACGCGGTGATGCACCTGCTCTACTCGCGCTTCTTCTACAAGTATTTTCACGACAAGGGCTGGGTGCGCGGCTCGGACGAGCCCTTCGAGCGCCTCTTCAACCAGGGGAGCGTGCTGCGCAACAGCGTGCGCATGAGCAAGAGCAAGGGCAACGTCGTCGGCATCGACGAGACGGTCGAGAACCACGGCGTCGACGCGATGCGCATGTTCCTGCTCAAAGCGACGCCGCCCGAGGACACGATGGAGTGGACCGACGAGGGGATCGCCGGCCGCGTGCGCTTCCTCGACCGCGTCTGGCGACTCTTCGTCGCCCCCGCCGGGGACGGCGCGCCGCTGGTCGCGCGAGCGCGCGCCGCCGCGCTCGACCGGCTCCCCGAGATTCGCGGCACGGAACAGCGGGATCTCGTGCGCGCGGTGCACGCCGCGCTGCGTTCCGGTCAGGAAGAGACGCAGACGCGCCGCTTCCACTACAACACCACGCTCGCGCGGCTCGACGAACTGCTCAACGTCAGCTCGAAGTTCGCGCAGACGCCGGGCGCGGCGGACGACCCGGCGCTGCTCTACGCCGTGCACGCCTTTCCGCTCCTGCTGGCGCCGTTCGCCCCGCACATCGCCGAGGAGCTCTGGCGCCGCCTGGGCTACGAGCGTTCCGTCCATCTCGAGCGCTGGATCCCGTTCGACCCTGACGCCCTCGCGCTCAGCGAGATCGAGCTGGTCGTTCAGGTAAACGGCAAGATCCGCACGCGCCTGCTCGTCGCGCCGGGGATCGCGGAAGCCGACGCGCTCGCGCTGGCCCTCGCCGACCCCAACGTCAAGGCGCACGTCGAGGGCAAGACGATCCGCAAGCGGGTCTTCGTCGCCGACAAGCTGCTCAATCTCGTCGCCGCCTGAGCAGCACCCGCCGGGCTTAGCAGCAGCGAGGCGCTACCACAGCGCCTCCCGCTCGCGCCGCGCGGCGGCGGCGAGCAGGTTCGCATCGGTCGCGATGCCGACGACGTTGTAGCCGAACTCGATGCAGCGCTCCCCCATCAGCGCATCCTTGGCGAGGATCCCCGCGCCTTTGCCGTACCGGCGCGCGATTTGCGGCACCGCCCGGATCGCCTCGGCGTACGGACCTTCCAGATGCTCCCAGCACTGCGGATAGCGCAAGCCGTGGGAGGCCGCGAGGTCCGCCGGACCGACGAACAACGCGTCGATGCCCTCGAGCGCGGCGATCTCGTCTGCCGCGGCGACCGCGGCGACCGTCTCGATCTGAACCATCAGAATCGTATGCTCGTTGGCGGCTTCGTAGTAGTCCTGGCCGGTCGTCCCGTAGGCCAGGGGCGAACGCGAACCGCCCCAGCTCCGCGTGCCGAGCGGGAGAAAGCGCGCGTCGTTCACGGCGCGCCGCGCGTCGTCGAGCGAATTGACCATCGGGACCAAGATGCCGTACGGGCCGCTGTCGAGCGCGAGCTGGATCGAGGCGCTGTCGTTCCAAGGGACGCGCACGAGCGGGACCGTCGGCGTCGTGCGGATCGCCGTGACCATCGCCTGCGCGGCGGCGAGCGGCACGGGACCGTGCTCCATGTCGACGATCAGCCAGTCGTAGCCGGCGTTGGCCATGATCTCGGCGGCGAGCGCGTCGCCGAGCATGCACCACGCCCCGACCACGAGACGCCCGCCGAGCAGGTCCCGGCGCAGACGATTCTCGCGTACGATGACGACCTCTAGCCTGCAGGCGAGCGGGTCAGTGCGCCGACCAGCCGCAGTCGATCATATACGGTGCGCCGGTGATCGAGCGCGCCGCGTCGCTGCATAGGAAGGTGATGAGCTGGCCGACTTCCGAGGGGTCGATGAACGACTGGATCGGCATGCCCTCGAGGAACGCCTTTTGCATGGCCTCCGCCTCGGTGATCCCGCCGCCGTACGATTTCGCGAGCGCCGGGCCTTGGGCTTTCACGAGCTCCGTCAGCACGGCTCCGGGACAGACGGCGTTGACGTTGATCCCGAGCGACGCGCCTTCGAGCGCGGCGCTTCGGGTCAAGCCGATGACGCCGTGCTTGGCGGCGACATACGCCGATTTGAAGACCGAGGCGAAGAGCCCGTGCACGCTGGAGACGTTGACGATGCGCCCGCGCTTGCGCGCGACCAAGTGCGGCCAGACGTATTTGATCGCGTAAAAGACGCCGTCCAAGTTGATCGCGGTGACGAGGTCCCACTTGTCCTCGGGAAACTCGGCTAGCGGCGAGACGTACTGAATGCCCGCGTTGTTGACCAGATGATCGATCGCGCCGAAGTCGCTCGCGACGGTCTCGATCGCGTCCTTGACGACCGCCGACTTGCTGACGTCGACCGCGTAGCCGCGCGCCTTGACGCCGGTCTCTTTCGCGATCTGCGCCGCCGTCTCGTTCGCCTGGTCGGCCAGAATGTCGAAAATCGCGACGTCCGAACCGGCTTTCGCCAGCTCCAGGGCGGTCGCCGCACCGATTCCCCGGCTCCCGCCCGTGACGATGCTCACGCGCCCGGATAGATCGATGAACGTAGCTGCCATTGCTAAGCCACCAGCCTTTCTTTGAAGTAATCGACGGTCCGCTTAATGCCTTCGTGGAGAGAGGTCGAGGGCGTCCAGCCGAGCTCCTTCTTGGCTAACGCGGAATCGAACTGGGCGTCGCGGACGTCGCCAGGGCGGCGCGGGAGCCGCTCGACCGGCGCGTCGAACCCGGTGACCTCGACGAGGGCCCGGTGCAAGGCGTTCACGCTCGTTTTCTGTCCGGTGCCGATGACGTAGCACTTTCCGCCGCCCGCCCCGAGCGCCCGGAGGTTGGCCGCGGCGACGTCGCCGACGTAGACGTAGTCGCGGGTCTGCTCGCCGTCCCAGAAGATCTTGACGCCTTCCTTGGCCAGGAACTTGCCGATGAAGATCGAGATGACGCCCGCCTCGCCGTTGGGGTCCTGGCGCGGCCCGTAGACGTTGCCGTAACGCAGCGCCGTGAAATCGAGCCCGTGCTCTTTCTTGTAGAAGCGCAGGTAGTGCTCGGCGACCATCTTGGTGATGCCGTAAGGCGACTCGGGGAGCTGCGGCGTCGAATCGGAGATCGGGAGCCGCTTGGGCTCGCCGAAGGTCGCTCCGCTCGACGCGAAGATCACTTTCTTGACCCGGGCGCGCACCGCGTTCTCGAGAACGTTGATGAGCCCGAGCACGTTGACTTGCGCGTCGTAGCCCGGATCGCGCGAGCTGATCGCGACGCTGTGCTGCGCCGCGTGGTGGCTGACGAGGTCCGGCGCGAAGTCGCGAAAGACGCGCTCCAGCTGCTCGTCGCGGATGTCCATGTGGACGAAGTTCGCGCGCGCGGGGACGTTCTCGCGGCGCCCCCCGCCGTGCGCCCAAAGACTGTCGATGACGAGCAGGTCGTGGCCGGCGGCCAAGTACGCGTCGACGATGTGAGATCCGATGAAGCCGGCCCCGCCGGTGACGATGATCCGCATGAGTCTCCTTGCCTGTGCTCGACGCCGTCGCGATACGCACAGCATGAACCGAGCGCATCTCGTTCCGCTTGCGCTGGCCTTCATCTCCGGAGTCGCGAGCGATGTGCGGGGCTTCGCCCTTCCCGTCCTCGGTGCGGGCGTCGCACTCGCGCTGCTCGCGCGTGCCGTACCGGGCGTCGTTCGTGCGAACCTGCTGGCGGCCCTCGCGCTGGGCGTGCTGGCGGCGCGCCTTTCGGGGAACGCGCCGGCGATCGAAGAGAACCCGCACCGCGGGCCCTTCCACGCCGTCCTGCTGGAGATCCGGCCGGGGGCCGCCGGCACTTCTGAAAGCGTCGTCCGGCTCGACGACGGGACCCTCGCCGGCGCGACCCTTCCCACGGCCCCCGCCGTCGGCGCCTCGCTCGAGCTGCGCGGCACCTTGCGGCCCTACGACGACGCGCGCAATCCCGGCGAGCCGTCGCAGCGCGAGCTGGCGGCGGAACGGGGCCTCGCGGGACATTTCGTCCACGTGCGGCTGCTGCGGACGGGCGCCGTCGACGAGCGCGATCCGGCGCTGTGGATCCCGCGCGCTCGCGCCTGGGCCTCGGCGCGCCTGCGCGAGCGGCTGGCCGAGCCGTATGCCACGATCCTGGCGGGCGCGATGTGGGGCGAGCGCGGAGCTCTTCCGCCCGACCTGCACGCGGAGTTTCAGGACACCGGGACCATGCACGTGCTGGTCACGGCGGGCCTGCATCTCGGCGTGGTCGCGGCGCTGGCGGCCGGGCTGCTGGGAGCCTGCGGGGCGGGAAGGATCGGCTCGTCGCTCGGCGCGATCGCCGTCGTCTGGCTCTACGCCGCCTTCAGCGGCGCGCACCTCCCCTCGCTGCGCGCGGCCACGATGGCCTCGTTCGCGCTGCTGGCCCGGGCCTCGGGACGCGAAGCGTTCTCACCCAACGCGCTCGCCGCCGCGGCGGTCGTCGTCGCGGCGCTGCGTCCGCGTTCGGTCACCTCGCTCTCGTTCGCGCTCTCGTTCTCGTGCGTCGCGGCGATCGTGCTCTTCGCCAAGCCGATAGCGGGCGCGCTCGAGCGAATGGCGCTGCCGGGCGCCGTGCGCGAAGCGGTCGCGCTGACGCTGGCGACGCAGCTCGGCACCTGGCCGCTGACCGCCGCCGGTTTCTTGCTGATCGCGCCCTACGCGCCGCTGGCCAACGCGGCCGTCGTGCCGGCCGTCGGCGTGGCGATGCTCGTCGGCTTCGCGGAACTGGCCGCGACGCCGCTGCCGCCGCTGGCAGCCGGGCTCGCCAACATCGAGACCTCGCTGCTCGCCTGGATCGTCGGCGTGGTCCGCGCCGTCGGGGCGCTGCCGGGGGCGCACGTCGTCGCGACGCCGCCCCCGCCGTGGGCGATCGCCCTCTACGACGCCGCGCTGCTCGGCGCGGCCCGGCTGCTCGCGCACGGCCGCCCGCGACTCGCGCTCGCCCTGGGCGCGCTGGCGACGCTCCTCTGCCTCGAGCCGCCGCGCCTGCCCGCCCACGACCTCGTCGTGACCGCGATCGACGTCGGCCAAGCCGACGGCCTGCTGATCCGAACGCCGCGCGGCCACGCGCTGCTCGTCGACGCGGGCGGCCGGCTCGAGCGCGGCCCGCCGCAGGCCGACGGCTCGTCGAGCGCCGAGGACGTCGGCGAACGCGTCGTCGTCCCGTTCGTGGTCCGCGCCGGCTTCCATCGCGTCGACGCGATCCTCATCTCGCATCCGCATGGCGATCACGTAGGCGGCGCGGCGCCGGTATTGCGCACGCTGGGCGCGGACGCGTTCGCCGACAGCGGGCAGGCGTATCCCGGCCACGCCTATCACGACGCGCTCGAGGTGGCCGCGGCGCGGCACGTCCCGCTGCTCGAGCCGCGCGCCGGCGACGTGTGGCACACCGACGACGGGGTCACGCTGCGTTTCTACGGACCGGAGGAGCCGTATCTCAGCGGAACGCGCGACGACATCAACAACAACTCGCTCGTCTTCCGCTTGGAATACGGCCGCTTCCGCATGCTCTTCACCGGCGACGCCGGCGCCGAGGCGGAAGAGCGCCTCCTCCGTGAGGGCGTCGACCTGCGCGCCGACGTGCTGAAAGTCGGCCACCACGGCTCGGCCTACGGCACGACGCCGCAGTTCGTTCGAGCCGTCGCACCTGCCGCGGCCGTCATCTCGGTCGGCCGCGACAACCTCTTCGGCCACCCCGCGCCCTCGACGCTGGCCACGCTCGAGGCCGCCGGCGCGCGCGTCTACCGCACCGACCGCGACGGCGCAATCACCATCGAAAGCGACGGCACGAACTTCAGCATCGAACCTTACGTGGGAACGGGCGAACGCGACTCGTTCACCGGGACGAGCGCCGCCGGCGTCTCAACTGAGGCTCGCGATTCACGACGCTTCCACCCGAAGAAGAACGCGCAGGCGTAGAGCAGGGCGACCAGCGGCAGCAGGGACTGGTATCCCACGACCAACGACGAGTACTCGAGGACCTAAGAAACGTGTGTCGGAGCGATCCGCTCGATGCGGTCCGTGCAGATCGCGCTCACGCCCCAGTCCAGGAGCTCGCGGGCTCGCGCCGGATCGTTGACGGTGTACGCTAGGATAAAGAGCCCGGCCGCTCGGATATGGCGCACGAGGTCAGCGTCCAGCGCGCGATGGTTGACGTGCAGCGAGAGGCAGCCGAGTTGCGCGGCTCGCTCGCTCCAGTCGGGCGGGACCTCGCCGACGAGCAAGCCGCGCGGCAGTTCGGGCGCGATCTCGCGCGCGGCCCCCAACGCCTCGCACGAGAACGACGAAAGCAGCGGCGCGCGTTCGCCGGCCCACAGCGTTCGCGCCTGCGCAGCGACGATTTGGCCGGTCTCGCGCTCGCGCCCGGGCGACGGCTTGATCTCGACGTTGGCGGCGAAGCCGAGCAGGGCGCAGCGGTCGGCGGCGGCCCCGAGCGTCGGCATGCGTTCGCCGGCGAACTCCGGGCCGAACCAGCCGCCGGCGTCGAGCCCGGCGAGCTCGACATACCTCAGCGAGGCGGCCGCGCCGCGACCGTTGCTCGTGCGCTCGACCGTGTCGTCGTGCAGCAGGAATGGAACGTCGTCGGCCGAGAGCTTGACGTCGAACTCGGCGGCGGCCTGACCGTGACGGGCGGCGACGTCGAATCCGGCCAGCGTGTTCTCCGGCGCGAGCGCCCCGCCGCCGCGATGCGCGAAGACGTTCGGATAGGGCCAAACGAGATCGGCCGGCGCGCTCACGGTTCGATCCGTTGCTTCGTCTGCGGATCGAAGAAGTGCAGCGCCGCCGCGGGGAACGCGAGCGGCAGGAGCTCGCCGCTCTCCGGACGCCGTTCGTGCGGCAGCCTCACCGTCAGATGGTGTTCGCCGAAGCGTCCGTGCGCGAGGTTGTCGGCGCCCAACAGTTCGCAGGTGACGACCGGAAGGGCGAGCTGCGGGCCGCCGCTCGCTCCGCCGGCGAGCGCGATGTGTTCGGGACGGATCCCGAGGATCACCTCGGCCGGGAGGCGGGAACGCCCGCCGAGCGCGAGCGGGACCGGCGGCGCACCCTCGCTTTCGAACGTGCTTCCACCGGGGCCGATCCGTCCCGGGATCAGATTCATCGCCGGCGAGCCGATGAAATCGGCGACGAACGTCGTCGCCGGACGCTCGTAGATCTCGACCGGCGTTCCGATCTGTTCGACGTTCCCGGCGCACAGCACCATGACGCGCTGAGCCAGCGTCATCGCCTCGACCTGGTCGTGCGTGACGTACAGCGTCGTGGTCGAGAGGCGCGCGTGGAGCTGCTTCATCTCCAAGCGCATCTGCACGCGCAGCTTCGCATCGAGGTTCGAGAGCGGTTCGTCGAAGAGGAAGACCGCCGGCTCGCGCACGATGGCGCGTCCCATCGCGACGCGCTGGCGCTGGCCGCCGGAGAGCTGGCGCGGGCGGCGCGCCAGCAGCGGCTCGAGCTCGAGGATGCGCGCCGCCTCGTTCACGCGCTCGCCGATCGCGGCGCGGTCGAGCCCGCGGATCTTGAGCCCGTACGCCATGTTGTCGAAGACGCTCATGTGCGGGTAGAGCGCGTAGTTCTGGAAGACCATCGCGATGTCGCGGTCCTTCGGCTCGAGCGAGTTGACGACCGTCTCACCGATCCGGATCTCGCCGCTCGTCACGCTCTCGAGGCCGGCGACCATGCGCAGCAGCGTCGACTTCCCGCAGCCCGACGGGCCGACGATGACGACGAACTCGCCGTCGGCGACGGCCATGTCGATCCCCTGCAGGACGGCGTGCTTCCCGTCGTAGCTCTTCGCGACCCGTTC
Source organism: Vulcanimicrobiota bacterium (assembly GCA_963834485.1). Lineage (GTDB taxonomy): Bacteria > Vulcanimicrobiota > Vulcanimicrobiia > Vulcanimicrobiales > Vulcanimicrobiaceae > CAWICD01. The sequence continues at coordinate 317,596 of CAWICD010000002.1, read as the reverse complement.
GAAGGTCAGCGTCGCCATGCGTCACTTCTCGACATCGACCAAGCCCTTCACGAACCAGCGCTGCATCAAGATCAAGACCAAGAGCGGGGGGATCAGCGCGAGCAGCGTCGCGCTCATCACGAGCTGCCAAGCCGTCGCGGCGTCGCCGCTCGCGATCATGCTCTTGATCCCCACGACGGCCGTCGTCATGGCCGGCTTGCTCGTGATCAGCAGCGGCCAGAGGTACTGATTCCAGCCGTAGATGAACGTGATCACGAAGAGCGCGGCGATGTTGGTCTTCGAAAGCGGCAGGGCGATATCGAAGAAGAAGCGCATCGGCCCGGCGCCGTCGATCCGGGCCGCTTCGATCAGCTCGTCCGGCAAAGTCATGAAGAACTGCCGGAAGAGGAAGGTCGCGGTCGCCGAGGCGATCAGCGGGACGGTCAGGCCGGCGTAACTGTCCATCATGTGCAGCTTCGAGACGACTTCGACCGTGGGAAAGATGCGCACCTCGACGGGGAGCATCAGGGTCACGAAGATCAGCCAGAAACACGCGCCGCGCAGCGGGAAACGGAAGTACACGATCGCGTAGGCCGAGAGGATCGAGATCGCGATCTTGCCGAGCGCGATCCCGAGCGCCATCACGAGGCTGTTGGTCAGCATCAGCCCGAAGGGGACGGCGGCGTTGCCGGCGCCGTGCTGCCAGACGTCGGCGACGTTCGCGAACAGGTGCGTGCTGGGCAACAGCGGCAGCGGGGAGCGGCTCGCCTCGTCGGCGCTCAGCGTCGCCGTCACGAAGACGAGATAGAGCGGGAACACGACGAAGGCCACGCCCAGGATCAGGAACGCGTGACAGAGCGCGTCGAAGCCGCGGCGACGCTCGATCACTCGTACTGCACCCGGCGCTCGATGAAGCGGAACTGGAAGACCGTCAGCGCGATCACGATCGCCATCAGGACGACCGATTGTGCCGCGGAGCTTCCCAAATCGAGACCCTTGAAGCCTTCGGAGTAGATCTTGTAGATCAGCGTCTCGGTCGCTTGCCCCGGACCGCCGGCGGTGATGGCGTCGATGATCGGGAACGTGTCGAAGAAGGCGAAGACGACGTTGACGACCAGCAAGAAGAACGTGGTCGGCGAGAGCAGCGGCAAGACGATTCCGAAGAAGCGCGTCAGGGGCCCGGCGCCGTCGATGGCCGCCGCTTCGATCAGCGAGCGTGGAATCGCCTGCAGCCCGGCATAGAAGAAGAGGAAATTGTAGCTGATCTGGCTCCAGACCGAGGCCAGGACGACCAGGAACATCGCCTGCCCCGGATAGAGCGCGTGGTTCCACACGACGCCGAACTTCGCGAGCGCATAGGTCACGAGGCCGATGCTCGGATTGAAAAGGAACCCCCACACGACGGCGGCGATCCCCGGCGGAACGGCGTACGGCCACACCAAGAGCGCTTGGTACGCGCGCGCGCCGCGCGTGACGCGGTCGGCCATCGCAGCCAGCGGGAGCGCGATCAGCAGCCCGATGACGGTGACCAAGCCGCTGAAGACGAGCGTCGTCTCGAAACACGTGAGGTAGAGCGGGTCGGCCAACAGCGTCGTGAAGTTGCGCAAGCCCACGAACGTGCTCGTCAACCCGAAGGGGTCCTGTGCCGAGCTCGACTGCCAGAGCGCGACGCCGGCCGGCCACAGGAAGAAGACGACGGTGATCAGCAACTGCGGCGCGACCAGCGCATACGGCAGCCAGCTATGGCCGAAGCGCGGCCGCTCGCGAGTGGCGGAGGTCAGCGTCGTCTTCTCGTGCTCCTACTGGCCGGCGGTCGTCGTCTGAGCGAAGCGCACCAAGAGCTCGTCGCCGCGGCTGACCGCTGACGCGAGCGCTTCTTGCGGCGACTTCTTCCCGCTCCACACGTTCTCGAGCTCCTCGTCGATCACCGTGCGGATCTGCGGCAGATACCCCAAGCGCAGGCCGCGGGTCCACGGCAGCGGCGGCTTTTGGTTCATCTGCTCGATCGCCACCGCGGCTTCCGGATGCTTGTCATAGAAGCCCTGCTGTTTCGAGAGTTGGTAGGCTGCGATCGTCACCGGCAGATAGCCCGTATCCTGATGCCACTGGGCCGCGATCGCCGGTGAAGAGAGGAAGGCTAGGAACTTCGCGACGCCCTTGTAGACCTCGGGCGACTGCCCGCCCATGACCCACAGGCTCGCCCCACCGATGACCGCGTTCTGCGGCGCGCCCTTCACGCTCGAATCGACCGGCATAAACGAGACGCCGAAGGGGAACTTCGCGAACTTGGCGATGTTGGCGAGCGCACCGGACGAGGTCGTGATGATCCCGCAGTCGCCGCTGAAGAACTTGGCGGTCACCTCGTCCTTGCGTCCGACGTAGGTGAACGTCCCTTGCTTCTCCATGTCGGCGAGGAAGGCGATGTGCTTGACGTCGAGCGGGTTCGTGATTTCGAGCTTCGCGTCGGTTCCTTCGAACCCGTTGTTCTCGCTGGCGAACGGGATGCCGTGCCAAGCGTTGAAGTTCTCGAGCTGCACCCAGCTCTGCCAGCCGGTGCTGTAGCCGCAACTCAAGCCGCTCGCTCTCAGCTTGGCTGCATCCGAGGCGACGTCGGCCCAGGTGCGCGGCGGCTTGCTGGGGTCGAGCCCCGCCTTCTTGAAGGCGTCCTTGTTGTAATACATGACCGGCGTCGAGCTGTTGAACGGCAGCGACATCAGATGGCCGGCTTTGCCTTCGCTGTAGTAGCTGGCGATGGCAGGGACGAACGCCTTGGGGTCGAGGGGCACGCCGGCGTCGGCGAAGACTTGATAGACCGGCTTGATCGCTGCGCCGGCATGCATCATCGTCGCGGTTCCGACCTCGTAGACCTGCAAAATCGCGGGAGCGTCGCCGGCGCGGTAGGCTGCGATCCCCGCAGCCAGGCTCTGCTCGTAGTTGCCCTTGTAGATCGGGACGACTTTGTAGTCGCTTTGGGACGCGTTGAACTTGGCGGCGATCTCGTCGACGCGGACGCCGAGTTCCGATTCCATCGAGTGCCAGAAGGGTATTTCGGTGGCAGCGCTCGCGGCGCTCCACAGGCTCGCCGTCACCCCGGCGACGAGCACCCCGAAAAGAAGCGTACGTCGTAGCATTGCGGTCTCCCCAGATTCTTGAAATGCGTGCGAGCGTTAAGATTGGATTATGCCGTGGGTCGCGCCCGCCGCGAGAACCGGCGCTGCGCGATTTCACGCGCGACGCCTCACATCGCATTATGGACAGCTAGCAACCGCCTGGCAAGCCTCAGCCCAGCGTAGGCCCGAGCGGCGCGGCCGCGCCTAGCGCATGCCAGGCCGTTCAGGCGCCGCGCAGCGAGACTTCCTCGGCGGCGAACTCCGGCTCGGCGAGCGGCGCGCCGGCGGCGAGGCCGAGATCCTGCGCGATCAGGCGCGCGGTCATCTTGGCGGACATCATCACGGACGGCGTGCCGCCGCCCGGCTGCGCGTTCGCACCGACCAGATACAAGCGTTCGACGTCCGTGCTGCGGTTGTGAGGGCGAAAGTACGCGCTCTGCGAGAAGAGCGGCTCCAGGCCGAAAGCGTTGCCGAAGCGGCTGTTGAGCGTCCGTTCGAAATAGTCCGGAGTGATGCAGCTCTGGTAGACCAGGCGCTCGCGCAAGCGCGGAACGTAACCGCGCTCGTCGAGGAAGCGCAGAACGCGCTCGACGAGCGGTTCCGCCGCTCGACTCCAGTCGATGCCGCTGCCGTTGTGCGGGACGGGGACGAGCGTGTAGGCGGCGTGATGGCCGGGCGGCGCCAGGCTGGGATCGGTCAGCGTCGGGACGTGCAGGTACTGCGCGAAATCCTCGCCGAGCACTTTGCGATCGAAGATGTCGCGCAGCAAACCCACGTAGCGCGGACCGAGGATGATGTTGTGATGGCGCAGATGCTCGCGGTCGGCCGCTTCCGCTCTGAACCCGAAGTAGATCACCAGCGCCGACATCGACGGCCTCGCCAGCGCGAGCCGGAAGTCGGGATGGAGCCGCCTGAATCTCGGTTCGACGAGCTGATACGACGCGACGTAGTCGCCGTTGGAGACCACGACGTCCGCTTGCAGCGATCGACCACTTTTGAGGGTCACGCCGGTCGCCCGCGCTTTGCCCCTCACCGCCGAGACGTCGATGCGCCCGACCTCACTCGCATAGCAGATCGTTCCTCCGAGCTCCTCGAACTTGCGGACGAATCCGCGCACCAGCGCTCCCGTCCCGCCCATCGCGAAGTGGACGCCCCACGTCTTTTCGACGAAGTGGATCATCGCGTAAATCGCCGGCACGCGCAGCGGATTGCCGCCGACGAGCAGCGACTCGAAGCTGAACGTCGCGCGCAGCTTCTCATCGCGCATGTAACTCGAAACGAAGCGGTACAAGGGCTGCACCGCGCCGAGGCGCGCAAGCTCGGGCATGATGCGCAGCATCGTACCGAGATCCCCGAAATAGGTGTAGCCGAGCCCGAGGAATCCGCGCTCGAAGATAGCTTTCGCGGCCGCGTGGAAGCGGTCGTACCCGGCTAGGTCGGCCGGGGCGATGCGCTCGATCTGCTGCCGCGTGCGCAGCGGATTGCCGTCGTAGTCGAAGTGGGTGCCGTCGTCGAAGCAGATCCGATAGAACGGCAGCACCGGAACGAGCCGAACGTAGCGCGAGGTCGCCGGACCGCCGCTTTCGCCGCTGCGCACCGGCGGCGCCGCGCGCACGTGCTCGGGAAAATCGGGCTCGTCGAGACGCGGCCGGCCGCGTTCCAGCGCGAACAGCTCTTCGATGAAGTGCGGGACGGTCAAGACCGTCGGCCCCATGTCGAACGTGAATCCCTCCGCGCGCCGCACGCCGGCCCGGCCGCCGGGGCCGTCGAGCTTCTCCACGATCGTCGTGTCGACGCCCAAGCTCTGCAAGCGAATGCCCAGCGCCAGGCCGCCGATGCCGGAGCCGATGATGATCGCCGAGGCCCGTCCGCTCCCCTCCACCGTCTCACTCGCCTTCACTGCCTTCCCTTAGAGCGGAGCGAGCCCAGCCAGGTTCCTTCACAGCGGCCGAGCGGCCCGGCTCGACCTTCGTTCGCGTAGGGACCGCTCGCAAAGCGACTGAACGCCACGCCGATGCAAACCCTCATCGTCACCGGTGCCGCTCGCGGCATCGGCGCCGCGGTCGCGCGGCTCGCGGCCGCTCGCGGATATGCCGTGGCCGTCAACTACCGCGCCGACGAGCCGGCTGCCGGCCGCCTCGCGCGCGAGATCGAGCGGGCCGGCGGACGAGCGGTCGCCGTCCGAGCCGACGTCGCCGACGAGCGTGCCGTCGCCGAGCTCTTCGCGACCGCGGAGCGCGAGCTCGGCAAGCTCGACGCCCTCGTCAACAACGCCGGCATCACCGGCAGCTTGGGCCGGCTCGAGGCGTTGAGCGGCGACGAGCTGGCGCGCGTCCTCGCCGTGAACGTCGCCGGAACGCTGCTCTGCGCGCGCGAGGCGGTGCGCCGCATGTCGACGCGTAACGGCGGCGCGGGCGGCGCGATCGTCAACGTTTCGTCGCTGGCGGCCAAGCTCGGCGGCGGCGGCGAGTGGGTCCACTACGCCGCCTCGAAGGGCGCGATCGACACCTTCACCGTGGGGCTCGCGCGCGAAGTCGCGGGCGACGGCATCCGCGTCAACGCGGTGGCGCCGGGCCTGATCGCGACGGGACTTCACGCCGCGGCCGGAGCGCCGGACCGCGTCGAGCGGCTGGCTCCGGGCGTGCCGATGCAGCGCGCCGGTTCGCCGGAAGAGGTCGCCGAAGCCGTTCTCTGGCTTCTCTCGCCGGCCGCATCGTACGTGACCGGTGCGATCCTTCCGGTCGGCGGCGGCCGCTGAGGCCTCGCCTTCCACGAGACGCCGCGCGCGTTCGGCCGAGCCGGCGCAGGCGCGGCCCCGGCGCATGCAGCAACACAGCCGCATGACGGAGACGAAAGAGGAAGAGCGCTGCAAGCGGGAGGTCGCGTTCCACGCCGTCGACACCCTCGTGCGGGACGGGACGTGCGTCGGGCTCGGCACGGGTTCGACCGCCTATTGGGCGATCGTGCGGGCCGGCGAGCTCGTCGCCAAGGGCTGGAATCTGCGCGCCGTCGCGACTTCGCTCGAAACCGAACGCCTCTGCCGCGAGCGCGGGATCGCGCTCGTCGACCTTCTCGCCGAGCCGGTCGACGTCGCGATCGACGGCGCCGACGAAGCCGCGCCCGATTTCTCGCTGATCAAGGGCGGAGGCGGCGCGCTCTTCCGCGAGCGGGCGGTCGCGCTGGTCGCGAAGACCTATGCGGTCATCGTCACCGAGCGCAAACTCGTGCCGAAGCTGGGCGCTTTTCCGCTGCCCGTCGAAGTCGTTCCGTTTGCGCTCCGCTACGTCGCGCGCGAGCTCGAAGGCATCTGCCCTGTGGTCGCGCAGCGCACTCGCAACGGGACTCCTTTCGTGACCGACAACGGCAACGCTATCCTCGATTGCGCTTTCAAGACGATCGAGGATCCCGGCGCGCTCGACGCATACTTGCGCGACATCCACGGCGTGGTCACGACGGGCCTCTTCATCGGACTCACGAGCCAAATGTTCGTCGGCACCAGCCGCGGCGTGGAGTCGCCGGCTCGAAGATAGAGGCGCCTTCTGCCGAAGGCTCGAGCTTAAGCAACCCTCAAGACGAATTTAAGCTACGCTTAACGCTCCTTGACTAGGCTGAGAGCATCGGTCGCTCGCCTTTTTGTCAGACGGGAGCTCAGCCTTGAAGAGGTCGCCGTTCCGCATATCTCGCAGCGTCGCTTCGCTGTGTCTATCGGCTTTCGCGCTCACATCGTGCGGCGGAAGCAGTTCTTCGCCGCAAGCCTCGATCAGCGAACAGCAGCTCATCCAACAGAAGATCAAACACGTCTTCGTCATCGTCCAAGAGAACCACTCGTTCGACAACTACTTCGGAACGTATCCGGGTACGCCGGGACAGACGGTCGAGAACCTCGGCACGTCGCTCGCTGCTTCGGACGACCAGCAATTCGATCCGGCGACCGGCACGACGCAGGGTCCCTTCACGATCACCGATCCGCACATCTTGGGCGGCGATCAATCCGCAATCGGGACGACCGTGAAAATCGACGGCGGCAAGATGGACAACTGGCTGCGCGAGCAGGAGTACGGGGCGTCGCTGACCCCGACGACCGTCTCGGCTGCCACCCACGCCAACGCCCTCGACATGATGGCGGTCTACGACTGCAACACGATCCCCTACCTGTGGTACTACGCCAAGAACTTCACGCTCTTCGACCACTACTTTGAAGCTGATACCGGCCCGTCGACGCCGGCAAACGTTCAGATCTTCGCGGCCCAAGTCGGGCAATCGGAAGCGGCGAGCGGGAAGGGCACCAGCTCCGGCTCGGGCGCCGGCGACGGCGTGCCGATCGTCAACGACGACAATCCGCCGACCAGCCTCGTGCCCGGCATCGCCTCGTATACCGGAGACAACAACACCTGGCAGAGCTACGCCACGACGCCCGTGCTGCTGAATCCCTCGGCCGACGCCGCGGCGACCTATACGGGCTACATTCCCGACGATCTCAGCTTGGAAGCGAAATCCACGCGCCCGACGGTGGGCTGGGGCTGGTACGAAGAAGGCCTCACCACGGGGACCGGCAACGTCCCGCACCACGTGGCGCCGCTGTATTTCGACTACGTCCAGCACAACGCGTCCTTCTATCAGAACTTGCACGACAACACGCCGTCGAACGGACTGCTGCCGGCGATCACCAACGGGACGCTGCCGTCAAGCGGCGTGTTCTGGGTGAAGGGCGCGACCGTCAACTCGTGGGGCTTCTCACCGGCGAACGGCGACTCGCACTTCCTCGGCGACGACGACCATCCGGGTTCGGGCAATTCGGACCATCAGATCGCCGAAGCCTATGTCGCGACGCTCATCAACGCGATCGCGAAGAGCCAGTATTGGCAAGATTCGGTGATCATCCTCACCTGGGACGACATGGGCGGCTTTTTCGATCACGTCCCGCCGGCGACGTACGAGTCCTGCCCGGCCAACGGCGGCGAGCCGTGCGGAGACGGCCCGCGGCTGCCGATGCTGGTCATTTCGCCGTACTCGAAAACGGGACAAGTCGTGCACGACTACAACGACGCCGCTTCGATCTCGAAATTCATCGAAGTGGTCTTCAACCTGCCGACGCTCGGCTCGCTGCCCGACGAGGCTCCGTACGAACCCGAGGGCCCGCGCGACGTCAACAGCCAGATCGGCGACCTCACGGGTGCCCTCGACATCGGCAAGCTGGACGGCTTCACGCCGCTCAATCCAGCCTCGCTGGCGACGATTCCAGGCCCATCCGTGCCGCCGGCGATGACCTGCGCGACGCTCGGCCTGACGCCGAGTCCGGCGCTGCCCGGACCCCCGAGCGGATACATACCGGAAGAGAAGATCACGCAGCTTCCGGCCACGATCAACGACGGGGACTGAGCCAAGCGTCTCTCGATTCCCGCCAAGACGTGACGGATCGCGACCTCCGGGGCGCGGTCCGTCACCTTTTTCCGCAGCGGCGGGTAGAACCAGCGCGTGAAGCTCCTGCGCCTCGTCTCAGCCGCGCGGCAAGCGCTGCCGCGCCTCCTCCCTCTGATGCGGAACGCCCGCGTCCCGTTGTGGCTCAAGCTCGGCGCCGCGGGCGCCGCGCTCGTCGTCGTCTCGCCGCTCGACCTCTTCGGCGACATCCCGATCCTGGGAGTCCTCGACGATGCGGTCCTGCTCGTGCTCGTGGCCAACCTCTTCATCCTCCTGGCGGAGCGGATGCTGCGCCGGGCCGTCTACGAGGAGCGTGAGGTGCGGGTCGTGGGCCCGGCAGCACTCCTGCCGGCAGCCGACGAGACCGGGCGGGGCTAGCATGCCCGACGACGACCGGCGCTTGGTGTACTCGACCGACGGTTCGCTGCCGCTGCCGGACCGGCGCAAACCCAAGCCCAAAAGGGCGAAAGGCACTGCTCTTCCGTCAGACGGCATCGTGCGGGTCGGCTGCGAGCGGCGCGGCGGCGGCTGGGTGACGCTCGTTCACGGTTTGGCCGAGAGCGAGCTCGTTTCCGTCGCTAAGGAACTCAAGCGCCGCTGCGGGACCGGGGGGACCGCGAAAAGCGGGATCGTCGAGCTGCAGGGCGACCGCCGCGACGCGGTCGTCGAGTATCTTTCCGAGCGCGGACGAGCCAGCAAGCGCATGGGAGGACCTTAAGCAAGGGCAAGGCCTCCTTTTGTAATGCTTTCTTTACACTTTGTCGATGTGAGCCGGTTTATGCGATGCGCGTCACCTTCTCGGCCGATGATGTGAAGGAATATGCTCAACCGGCTCGACCCGGAGGCGGTGCTGTCGCCTCTGGACCACGGTGCCCTGCCGGCGCTCGAAGCGCCTCGCAGCGGCACGTCGCTGACGTTGCCGAGCGGCGAAATCGCCGGCGAGCTGCGCCCGATCGCGCTGGATCCAGGGCATAGCGCAACCTACGAGCTGGTGGTGGCGAACGGGACGCTGATGCCGCTGGCGACGTTCGCCTACGCCGCGCCGCGGCCCAACGGCGGACGCCTTTTTTGGAGCACCGCGATGGTCCCGCCGCAGTCCACGATCTCGATTCCGATCGAGATCCCGATCCGCACGCAGTCTTGGCCGGAACGGGTCGTGGCCGAACTGCACACGGGCTCCGCCCACTTGACGATCGATGCCGGTCCGCCGCCGGACCGCGCGCGGCGTCCGCTTCTCCTCCAGATCGCTGCACTGTGCCTAGCGACCCTGCTCGCCGTCTTCGCGACCGTCGGCTACCTGTATGCACGGCCGCAGGTCGTAGCGCTCGCCGCACCCGACGCCGTCGAAGGCGGCACGGCGTTCTCGATCGCCTACGGGCTGACCGGCGCGTCGAACGCGCGGTATTCGATCGATTCGGCGGACGGCAAGAAAGTCGCGCAGGGGACCCTTGCCGCGAAGGACGGCTCGTTCTCGATAGCCCTACCCGCCGGAACCGCCGCCAAGGGGTACGACGTACGCGTCATCGCCAGCAACATGCTCGGCGCCGACTCGCGTGCGACGCACGTCGTCGCCTTGCCCGCCGCCGCCGAACTGAAAATCGCGGCCTCGCTGCAGCACAGCGAAGTCAAGGGCGGCGATCAGGTCGTCGTCAACTATCGTACGGCGGCGACCGACGGCTCGATCGAGATCGTCGACCAGCTCGGAACCGTCCGCGCCGAGACGCTGCTCAACCCGGGAGGCAGCTCGATCCTCATCGCGCCGTCCGTCGACAAGGAGCAAGACTATCGCGTCCTCGTGCGCGCCTCCCGCGGCAACAGCACGCGCGAAAAACAGCTCTCGCTGCGCATCGAGCCGGGAGCGCCCGCACCGGCTATCGCGCTCGGCGGCGCCATGGTACCCGCAATCGACGGCATCCCGCCGCCGGCGGTCCCCGCTGCTGCTCCCACGGTTCTGCCGACGTCCGCCGCGCCTTCCGGCGCGGTCGCGGGAACGACGGACGATTCCAACGCGCAGGTCATCACGGTTTCGCCGCAATTCGACCTGTCGGCCGGCGATCCGATCGCGCTGACTTCCAAGGACGTAAAGTCGGGGGCGACGTTCGCGGTCAAGATTTTGCACGACGAGCACGAGATGCACGTCGCGCTGATGGACACGACCGGCGACGAAGTCACCGGCGTCGACGTCGCACCCGGAGCGCGCACGGCGAACCTGACCGCGCCGCACGTTCACCGGCCGGACAAGTACCTCGTCGTCGCGACCTTCGCCGACGGCCACGGCCAGGAGACCGTAGTCCGCCCGATCACCGTCGGGACGCGCTGAGTTGGCCGCGAGTCTGCCCCGGCTTTCGCCCGGCATCCTGCACCGTTTGCGCATCGAGTCCTGGCTGGAGCGCAACGCCGCGCGTCCGCTGCGTTTCCTGTGCGGCCCGGCCGGCCTGGGAAAGACGGCGGCGCTCACGCTCTACTTGTCCTCGCGCCCGCGCGCCTTCTACGTGACGCTCAAGGACGACGAGGCACCCGAGCAACTGCGCGAGCAGCTCGCGCGCTCGGCCGGGGTCAAGCCTTCGTTCGAATCGCTCCGCGCGCTGGTCGCAGCCCTGGCGGCAGAGGCGCCTTGCGAGATCGCGATCGACGGGCTCGACGCCGCCACTCCCGAGACGCTCGAGGAACTGGCCGAACTCGCCGCAGCAGCACCCGACGGCGCGTCACTGCTCTTCGCCGCGCGCTCGCGCACGGTCATCGACCTGCACCGCTTCCTCGCCAACGGGCTGGCCGCGATGCTCGACGCGAGCCAGCTCGCCTTCGACGCCGACGAACTGGCGTGCCTCGCCGAGTACCATCGCGTCCCGTTCCGCCCCGGCGACGTGGCGCGGCTGCTGGAAGAGACCGACGGCTGGCCGATCGTCGCCGCCTGGGTGATCCGCGACGCAGCCGAGACCGGGACGCCCCTCGAGGGCGCCTACGACCGCTGGCGCCGCAGCACGGGCCGCCTCTTCAACGAATTCATGGCCGACGAACTGCGCGGCATCGACGACGCGTCGCGCAACCTGCTGCACTCCGTCTTGAGCGGGGCCAGCGATGACGGCGACGCGCTCGCCGCGCTCGAGGCACAGGGATTGTTCGTCCATTTCAACGGAGACGGTTACCGCGTCTATCGCGTCGCGCGCCAGTTCGCAGCCCGCATCAGACCGGCCGCCGCGGCCGCAGAGCCGGGCCGGCTGCTCGTCATCCGCATGTTCGGACGCTTCGAAGCCGAGATCGCCGGACGCCGCATCGAGTGGATCCGCCGCCGCGAGGCGCAGCTCTTCAAATACTTGCTGCTCAAGCCCAAAGGCAGCGCGACGCGCGCCGAGCTGCGCAATGTATTCTGGCCGCAAAGCGACTACCATCTGGCCACGCAGAGCCTGCGCACGGCTTCGAGCAACATCCGCAAGGCGCTCGCCGCGATCGTCGGCTACGCCAACGTCGATCGCTACTTCTCCTCGCGCGGCGACATCACCGTGAACCTCGAACGCGCCGTCGTCGACGTGCGGCGCTTCGCCGCGCACGTCGCCGACGGGGACGCCGAATTCGAGCGCGGGAACGGCAACGAAGCTTTCGCCCACTATCGCGCCGCGGAGTCTCTCTACGGCGGCGACTTGCTCTCGGGGGAATATCCGGAAACGTGGTACGAACCGCGCGCCGAGATGTACAAGGTCATGTACGGCCGGATCCTCGACCGGCTCGCCAAGTCCCACGAGGAAGCCGGACGTTTCCGCCACGCCCGCGAATACGCCGCCCGCGCCGGCAAACTACGAACCTCGAACGACTTCGCCATCCGCGCCGGAGCGTAAGCCGGGGACGAACGAGCTGCGCCGCGGCGAGCGCGGCGCGGACGGTGCGAGCACCCACAAGCGGTAATCCTTGTCGCCGAACGCCGCGTGCCAGCGCGCGTCGCGCTCGAGCGCCTGATCGAGCCGCGCGCCGCGGCCGACCACGACGGTGTCGACGCCGCGAGCCGCGAGGCGTTCGCGCCATTCCGGCCGCAGGAACGCGATCGCCGCGAAGTCGTCCCACACCGCTTGCGGATACGGGTCGGCGCGGCCGTCGAGAAACACGCGATCGTGCGGCAGGCCGACGACGCGCCCGCACCAGGCGAAATCCGCACAGAAAACGCGGTGTTCGCCGGGGGCGCGGGCCAGCGCCTGAATCGCCGGGCCTGCGAGTTCGCCGCCTCCGTCGTGCGGAGCCTCGCGCACGAGCACGCTGGCGACGACGAGCGCAAGCCCAAGCGCGACGGCCGGCAGCGCGAAGGCGGCGATGCGGTCGCTGCGCGAGGGCGGCGCGGGCGAGGGCGGCGCGAACCACGGAAACGCGCGTGAGAGCGAAGCGGCCACGATCGGCAGGGCCACGAGCCCAAAGACGGCGATGTTGCGCGCGGCTCCGAGCAGCAGCCAAGTCGCCGCACCGAGGACCAGCGTGTCGCGGAAGCGGCGTTCGCCGCGCAACCCGGTGAGCGCGCCGAGCAAGAGCAAGGGCAGCGCGCCGCAGGCGAACGAGAAGTCGTCGACGTCGCTGACCTTCCACTCGCCAATCAACGCTTTGAAGGGGCTGGCGAACAGACCGATCGCGTAGATCGCGAGCTGCCAGCCGAAGGGGTTGAGGCAGATCGCACCGAGCGAACCGAGCGCCACCAGCGCGGAGCGCCGCACGCGCGGCGTCCAGCCCCGTTCGTCCAGGGCGCTTCCCAGCGCCGCCAGCGCCGCCAGGACCGGAGCGAGCATGGCGCTCGCATGGAGATTCGACCAGAGCGCGGCGACCGCTATCGCGCCGTAGCACCACGGACCGTCGACTTCGAGAAGCGCCAAGAACGCGACCATCGGCAGCCAGGCCAGGACTTGGACGCGCACTCCGAACGAGTTGAACAGCGCGATGCCGGCCAGCGTCGCGCACAGGACGAGCGCCCGCGGCGAGGCCCCGCGGCGCTCGCCCTGGGCCGCCGCGAGCCCGAGCGCTGCGACCGCCGCCAGGGCGACCGCGCCGGCGAAGAGGGCCCAGGGCAAGCCGCCCCGCGCGAGCGAGGCGACGAGCGAGAAGGCCCATTCCTGCGGAAGCCAGGGCGAGCCGGCGGCGGTGAACGTCTCGGAACCGAGCGCGCGCGGGATCGCTCCGCCGGCCAAGATCCGCGCGCCGAGCCAGCGTTGCCAGGAGAGATCGCCATCGACTTGCGGATAGACGATCGCCGTCGCCAGAAAGCGCGCCGCGAAGATCGCGACGACCAGCCAGGCGAATCTCATCGCTTCGTCCCGCCGGCCCGCACGAAGACGAGCGCGCGTTCGTCGGAGGCGATCCGGCGCCAGTGCGGATCGAGGCCCAGCAGCGTCGCGAGGGCCTCGTTGCGCGTCACCAAGAACGTGTCGATCCGCGCGCGGGAGACCTCGGCGCGCCAGCCGGCGTTCACCCGGCCGATCGCGCGCTGCATCTTGCGGAGCGCGGGCGGATCCTCCGCTACGCGTCCATCCATGAACGGGCGCAGGCCCGGCGCAGCGGCGGCGGTCGCCACGGAACACCACTCCAGCGGCTCGCAGAAGAGGCGATGCGAGGTGCCGTCGGCGGCGAGCTGCGCGACGAGCTCGTACGGCTGCCCCGCGTTCGCACGGTCGGTTTCCAGCGAAACGCCGACGGCTGCGCAAGCCGCCGCCGACACGAGTGCGACGCAGAACGCCCGCGGAAGCCGCGCCGCGCAGGCCAGCGCCGGTCCCGCGACGGCGCCGAGGAGAGGCAGAAACGCGCCGTTGGCCAGCGCGAGCAGCAACGCGAACCCCAGCGGCGGAAGCTCGGCGCGGCGCAAGCGAGCTCCGAACGCGAGCGCCCCCAGGACGACCAGCGTAAAGCCCACGCGATAGGCGGCCGGCGCGACGTCGACCGGGTGCACCGGCACGAGGGCGACGAGATCCCGGTCCAAGCGGAGCGCCTCGTAGGCGAGCTTGGGAAACGCTGCGCCCGCGGGCGTGGCGAGGGTCGCGAGCGCGCAGCCCGCGGCGCCGAGCCACGCCTCGCGAAGACGCGCGCCGCGCGCGCCTTCCAGCGTAGACCCGAACGCCCAAGCCGCGGCGAGCGGCGCCGCGAGCAGACCTTCGGGCGCGGCGTTGCACCACACGACGGCGAGCAGCGCCGCGAGGCCGGCTCCGAGCAGCGTTCGCGCGTCGAGCGCGAGCATCAACGCGGCCGCGAAAGCGAGGTTCGTCATCCCGCCGCCGGGCCGCAGCAAATCGAGCGAACACAGCACGGCGAGCGCCGCGGCGGCGAATCCTGCAACGTTCCCGGCGACTCGGCTCGCACGCACCGCGATCAGCGCGAAAGCGGCCAGCGCGGCGAACGCCGTGGCGAGCGCGAGCGCGGGTTCGCCGCCGGCGCGCTCGACGAGCGCCGCGACGACGCCCCCAAGCCGTCCCAAGAGATCCGCCGGAGCGCCGCCGAGCAGGCGGCGTCCGAGCCACAACGTGAGCGCCACGTGCGGAAGATTCGGGTTTGCCGTCACGAAGCTGAAAGCGACGGCGACGGCTAAGCCGAGGGCCGAAGCCCAAGCGACGGCGCTCGCGGCGAGCTCCGGCCGCTCGCGGGTCTGGGGCCGGCCGGCGTCACGCCCGACGCCGACGCCGATCACTCGAGAACGAGCTGGTCGCCGACCAACACGTCTCGGCCGAGCTCCGGCGCGGCCCCGAGCTCGACGACGGCAACCGCGTTACGGCACGCGATGGCGAGCCGGTTGGGCCGCGCAGCATTGACGATCCTGAGGATGACGTTCTTCTTATCGAGGAAGTAAAGGTCGATCGTCGCCCGCATCCCGATCGTGTGCACGGCCGAGCAGCCGTCGATCCACAATCCTTCGTCGGGCGAGACTTTGGCACGCCCCAGCAACCCGATCCCTCGCGAGAGGACATTGCCGGCACGCGCGACCTGCGTCGCCAGGACTCTGCCGTTGGTCTCATTGCGCAAGGCGAAAGTCTTCATCGGCTTCAGAGCGCGAACGGAAAGAGCAGACCGAGCGCGATCGCGCTCGACAGGTACGGCGCAAAGGCTATGGGCTGCGCCTTGTCGCGCTTCTGCAGGACGTTGACGAAGGTCGCGATGAGACAAGCGCCCGCGGCGGCGAGAATGGCGGTTTGGACGCCGAGGACGGCCCCTCCCAGCGCTGCAAGCTTGACGTCGCCCCAGCCCATGCCGCGTCCGCGCGAAAGGAGCGCCACGGACGCGAAGGGAGCGAACACGACGGCCGCCGAGACGAGCGACGACCACTCGTGCGTGAAGACGGCGATGGCCAGCACGATCGCCAGCGGCGCGATCGTGAACGCATCGGGAACGACGCCGCAACGGACGTCGCAGTACCAAGCCGCGACGAGTGCCGCGCAGAGGAGCGCGCCGATCCCGAGCGCCGGAAGCGGGATGCCGCGCGCGGCCATGACGCCGCCCAGCAGGGCGCTTCCGACGAGCAGAGCGGCCGACGGGGGCGTTCCCGGCTGGGGCCCGTCTTCAAACGGCGTCACTCGTTTGCAGATCGCTTCGCCCGCCTGCATCGCAAGGAAAGCGGCGCAGGCGAACATCGTCCCGACGAGCAGAGCCAGTGGAAGCGCGCCCATCACTTGCCCACGTAGTTGGCGGCGACGCCGCCGAAGATCATCACGAAGAGCGCGGGCAGCATGAAGAGCGCCATGGGGATCGCCATTTTCGTCGGCATCATGTTGGCGAGTTCCTCGGCGCGTTGCGCCCGGCGGTTGCGGACTTCAGCGGCCAGTTCTTCGAGGACGTGCGCAAGGTTCGAGCCCAGGCGCTCGGCTTGGACGACGGCCGTGACCGTCGTCGTGAGCTGCTCGACGCGGACCCGCATCGCCATCGAGCGCAGGGCATCCGCGCGCGAACGGCCCAGCCGCATTTCGGAGAGCGAGGCCTTCACCTCCTCGGCCAGCGGCCCGGTCACGACGTCCTGACCGTAGGCGAGGGCCGCGTTGAACGTCAGCCCGGCCTGAACCATCGAGGCGAGCATGTCCAGCATGTCGGGGAGCGCCTTGTCGACCAGATTCTTGCGCTTTTTCACCGCCGCTTTGAGCTGCGAAAGCGGCAGATAGGCGCCGCCGCCGGTCAAGATCACGGCACCGCCCAGGAACGTCATGTCGACTTCCTGCATCGCCGCCATCAGTCCGACCGAAATGACGAAGCCGGCGACGCAGCCCGCGACGATGCGAACGCCCATTTGGGCAGGGGTCGTGCGGTACCAGCCGGCCTCCTGAAGCTGCTGCTGCAGATTGCTGCGCTGCTTGTCGTTGAAGAGCCGCTCGAACGCCTGCTCGCGACCCGCGCCGCTCTCCCAGCTCAGCCCCTCGAGCTCCTCCAGACGTTTGGTGATATCGCTCTTGCTCGGCACGAGCGAGACGACGAACAGTGCCAGCGAGAGCGAGGCCCCGACGGCGATGAAGATGATGATCGGCGGGACACCTAGCATTTCAAACGTCCAACTGCAAGATCTTAGCGAGCGTGAAGATCGCTGCCAGCTCGAGCCCGCACGCGGTCCCAAGCGCGATGTGACCGGTGTTGTAGTACAGCAGGGCGTGGCCCAAGTCCGGCTGCGTCCATACGACGAAACCACCGACGCAGATGGGCAGCGCGCCGATGATGTAAGCCCCGTACCTGCCCTGCGCGGTGAGCGTCTTCATCTTGCGGAGGATGCGCCGCCGGTCGCGGATCGTCGCAGCGAGCTGTTCGAGCACGCGCGCCAGATCGCCGCCCGTCTGGAGCTGAACGCGCACCACGCGCGAGAACATTTGCATCTCGTTGCTCGGCACGTTCTTGGCCAGCTCGTCGAGGGCGTCGGCGATCGGCACGCCGATGTTCGTGCGGCCGACGACTCGTTGAAACTCGCGCCGCGCCGGATCGGGAACCTCTTCGGTCACCAGGATGAGGGCCTGCCGCATGCCCAGACCGACGCGGAGCGCGCCCGAAAGCATGCGCAGCACGAGCTCGAGCTGGTCTCCGAACCTATTGATGCGCCGGTCGCCCCTGATCTTCAAGTAGAACGAGCCCGCAACCGTCGCGAGCGCCACTGAGAGCGGCAACAACAGCACCGAGATCAAGGCGCTCTGGCGCAAGAGCAGCACGAGCGCGACCCAGAGGACGACGCCTGCGCCGAGGACGACCAGCGCGTACTCTTCGGCCTTGATCGACATGTCGGCCCGATCGAGGCGGTGTTGGAAACCCGCCCCAACCTTCTTCAATATGCCGCTCAGATCGCCGCCGAGCGCGAAGACGAGCAGTGCGATGACGCCGAAGACGCTCGCACCGATCGCATAGGGATACGTCCCTACCATGCGGCCCTCGCCGGCAGCAGTTTGGTCAGCTCGCGGAAGTCGAAGTGAACTCCGGCTTCGTCGAAGCGCCCCGTATAGTGCGGCTGAACGCCCGTGAATTGGAAGTTCCCCAGGACCTTGCCGTCCTTGTCGACGCCGGCCTGACGGAAGACCACGAGCTCCTGCATGGTCACGACGTCGCCTTCCATGCCGACGACCTCGGCGATGCTCGTGATCTTGCGCGAGCCGTCGCGGACGCGCTCGGTCTGGACGACGACGTTGATGGCGCTGGCGATCTGCTCGCGGATGGCGCGCACCGGCAACTCGAAGCCGGCCATCAGGACCAGCGTCTCGAGCCGCGCGATCGCGTCGCGCGGCGTGTTGGCGTGCAACGTGGTCATCGAGCCGTCGTGGCCCGTGTTCATCGCTTGGAGCATGTCGAGCGCTTCGCCGCTACGGCACTCGCCGACGACGATTCGGTCCGGACGCATGCGCAGCGAGTTCTTGACGAGGTCGCGGATCGAGATCTGGCCGCGGCCCTCGATGTTCGACGGACGCGCCTCGAGGCGGACCACGTGGTCCTGAACGAGTTTGAGTTCCGCCGCGTCCTCGATCGTGACGATGCGCTCGGAGTTGGGGATGAAGCCGGAGAGGATGTTGAGGAACGTCGTCTTACCGGATCCGGTGCCGCCGCTGACCAGCACGTTGAGCCGGGCTTCGACCATCGCCTTGAGCAGGCCGACGACTTCCGGCGAGACGGAGCCGAAGCGCACCAGATCGTCCATCGTGAGGCGGCGCGTCCCGAACCGCCGGATCGTGAGGGTCGAGCCCTCGAGCGAGATCGGCTCGATGACGGCGTTGACGCGCGAGCCGTCGGGCAGGCGAGCGTCGACCATCGGGGACGACTCGTCGATGCGCCGCCCCAGCGGCGCGATGATGCGCTCGATGATCGTGCGCAGGTGGTTCTCGTCGGTGAAGTGCCGGTCGCTGAGCGAAAGCTTCCCATTTCGCTCCACGTAGATCGTGTTCGCGCCATTGACCATGATTTCGCTCACGGCCGGGTCGCGCATCAGATCTTCGAGCGGGCCCAGGCCGAGCAGCTCGTCGATGACCTCCTGCTGCAGTTCGGCGCGCTCTTCACCGGAGACGCTTTCGGGCCGCTCCGAGAGAAACTGATTGGTGATCTCGGCGATCTGCGCGCGCAGCTCGGCGAATTTCTGCCCGTCGGTGTGCGCGCGGCTGGCAGCGACCACGTCGATGCGCTTGCTGATCTGCTCGTGGACTTCGGCCTTGAGCTTGTCGCGCAGGTCCGAGACCGAGCGCAACGGCTTGGTTTCGGGCATCGCAGCCCCGTTGCTGCCGGCCGGGCCGCCTGCGACCTTGGCCGCGGCACCGTTGGCTGCGGGTGAAGACCGCAGGTTCGGGATCGGCGCCTCGGAGGGCGTGCTGGCGATTCTCTTGCCGAAGGCTTCGATGGCTCGTCCGAAGGACCGGTCGGTGCGCACCGGGATCTCGCCGAAAGTGCTCGTACCGAGCGCCTTTTCCAGTTCCCGCGTGGAGATCTCGGCGCGGCCTCCCCGCAAGTTGGTGACGATGCCGATCCGAGCGAGCGGCACGCCGAACTTCGTGAGCTCGGCGACGATCGCGCGCGCGGCGGCCGAGCCGAGCAAGTTGGGCTCGAGCACGACGAGAACGCGCGAGGCGCGCGCGACGAAGGGGCGGAGCGCCCCGGAGAACGGCGTCGGCGTATCGACCAGGACGACGTCCTGACGCTGGACGAGTTTATCGACGAGCGCGTCGATTTCGTCGGGACGCAGCGCGAAGGCGTTGTCGAGGCTGTTGGTGAGCTCGACCGCGGTCAGGCCGCCGACTTCGGCAATCGAGTAGATGCCGAGCGAACGGTTCGCGTCAAAAGTGCGGACTGCGTCCAGCAGGATCGCCACGTTGCGGCGACCCGAGAGATCCGCGTCGACCAGCGCCACGGCGCTGCCGCCGCGGCGGATAGCCCGAGCCGCCTCGACGGCCAAAGTTGTCGCGCCCGAGCCGCCCTTTGCATTAACGAGGACGACGATGGGCGCGCTCATTGAGCACCCGACAGGTACTTGTCCCCGTCGATGACGGATACGCGCGGGGACGGCTTGGGGGAGGGCGCCGACGAAGGCGCGGCGCCGTTCTTCGCAAGGAGATCGGGATACTGGAGGTCTTCTTCAGGAAGCGACCGCATCGGCTCGTTCGGCGAGCGCAGCGCCAGGCGCAGCGTCGAGTTCAGATCGGCCGAAGTGAGCAGCGCGGCTTGATCCGCCGTGACGGCGAGCGTGACGAGCGACGGATTCCCGGCGTCGGGATCGGGCGAGGCGCCGGCGGCGTCGAGCTGTGAGTTGACTGCAAGCACGGTCGCATCGCGGATGATCGCGAAGGTTCGCGGCGGCGAGCCGGAGCCGCGCGGCACCGAAGCCATCACGTCGACCTTGTCGCCCGGGTCGATCAGCCCCGCCACGGCCTTGACCCGGTCGACCGGAATCGTCACGGCGCGCATTCCGGGCGTCAGCCGGGCGGTGACCCCCAGCTCGGCGGGGTGCCCCACTTTGGTCTCGGTGACCGTCGAATTGGCCGGAATGGTGATGAGCGCGATGTCGCCTTCGGCCTGCTTGGGGTCAGAGAGCGCGCCCGGCTCGACTTCGTTGGCCGGCCGGTTCACGCGCGTCAGCATGTCCGGGGTGATCTTCGTGCGGGCGGGGATGTCGCGATTGGCGATGATGATCGGCTTCGACTCGACGGCCTGCACCGGTGCCTGGGCCTGCTGGTTGATCGAGTTCAGATAACGCAGGGTCAGGATGCCGGTTCCGACGGCGAGCAAGACGGCAACGATCAACGTGATGCGACGGGTGTTCACAACGATAGCCTCAAGAACGGCGCGGCGGTGTGGGACAGCGCGACCGCTACCGCCCCGAAGGCGATCGCACAGGCGTAGGGGAGAGTCAACGGGCTGGCCGGGGCCACGGCGACGGTCCCTTTGAAGGCGAACGGCCGCAGGACCAGCGCGACCGACCTGAGGACCGTCCCGAGCCGGCCTGTCGCGGCGGCGAAGGCCAGCGCGAGCACGCCGCCGCCGATAGCCGTGTAGATGAGGAAGGGAACCGCATCGGGGAAGCCGAGGACGGCCGCCCCGGCCGCCAGCAGCTTGACGTCGCCTCCACCCAGCCAGCCGAACGAGAAGGCGACGAAGCCGAGGAGAAGGACCGCCCCGAACGTGGCGATCGCGCCTGCGACGGCGAGCGGGCCGTGGACGGCCGCCAGCATCACTGCCGCGAGTGCGAGCGCTGCGTTGAGAAGATTCGGGATGCGGCGCATCGAGACGTCGGTTGCGACCGCAACCGCGCAGGCGGCGAGGACGAGCCAGATCGCAAGTGTCATCGATTCCTACGGTGTATTGTTGAGTGCGTTGACTGTAGGCTCATAGAGCGTGTTGTTCGTTTTTGCACCAAACACGCGCAACGAAACGAGCACGACTACGGTCACGAAGCAAATGATCAGAGTGTATTCGAGAACGCCCTGGCCTGAATCGTCTCGAAGCAGTGCGGACAGGTATTTCGGTTCCATTCGTCCATTCCGTCGAGATTTGGGCCAATAGAGATTCCGGCGCCGCCGGCCGCAGCCGGCGGCACCGAAAGACGTTTCGTACAGCTCTTAGCTGAGGTTGTTCGCGGCGTTTTGCAGCGTGTTGTTCGCCTTGCCGCCGAGGAAACGCAGAGCCGCGATCGCAACGATCGAGACGAGCGCGATGATGAGCGCGTATTCGACAAGGCCCTGGCCTTCGTCGTCACGCAGCATCGAGGTGAAATTCTTGAGCACGAGTTCTCCTTTGGAGAGTGAGCGGTGAGCGAGTAGCATTGCAGGTCGGTTGCGAGGCTGGGATCCGTTCTTTTGGGTTATCGGTCGGACGGCTTGATCTCATCAGCCGGGATCGAGCTCCCCCCGTTGGGTGCCTTGGCCACCACCTGGGTGCTGGCGCTGGTGACACCCGAAACAGATGAGGCCACCACCGTAAGGATGGCTCCCCGATAGTAACCCGGCGCGATCGAAACGTCCGTCAGGAAGGTTCCGCTCGCGTCGGCGATCAGGCTTGTGCGGCTGAGAACGACGTCCGGGAGTTCCGCGGAAAACGTCCCAACCAACGTAAGGGTTATCGGCAGTTTTCCAGGAGCTTTACCGCTCACGGCCAGGATCTGCGCACCCGGAATCTGGCGCACTTCGAGCGCGGTGATCGCACCTGTGACCTGGGACGGGGCTCCGCCGGCCTCGCCGGCTCGTAAGGGCTCCTGCTGCGTGACGACGATCACAGGACGCGCGCCGGGCCCCCGCGCCGAGAAGCGAGCCGAAAGCTCGCGGAGCCGGGCGACGAACGCGCCGGAGACCAGGAGGTCGCCTCGGGAGAAGCGAGGGGGCGGCCCGTCGAGCGACTCGGTCTCGTCGTTGACGTCGTACAGCTGCTCGCCGGGACGGACGAGGACCGTGAGGCCCGGGCGCGTCAGGGTGACGGCATCCTCGGGCCCGAGATAGGAGTAACGGAAGCCGAGGTCAGCCGCGACGCGCGTCAGTGAAAAGTCGCGTGCCTCGACGGCGACGGCGCTCTGGGATGCGACGAGGGCTACAAAGGCTCCGACTGCGACGCGATTCACGTGGTGACCCTCCGATTGGGGACTCTACCGGTAGTTCAGCGGCGGTGCAACGGCTCCGATAACAATTTTACCGGACGACTACGCGGTGTTGACGCGTTAACGCCGATATACCGCTTAGAATCACTTTCGAACGTTCGGCGTCTCGACCTTAGCCTTGGACCGTCTGGAGCAATTCGTGATCATTCAACGCACTCGGGCTTTTCTAACGGTTGCAGCTCTGCTGCTCGGGCTCTTCGGCACGGGCGCCCTCGCCCGCGCCGACGCGGTCTCGCTCGTGGCGCTGCAGACGGGGCACTCCCTGATCCTCAACGCCGACGGTTTGCAGCGGGTCGCCGTGGGCGACGGCCGGATCGCCGGCGTGATCCCGGTCGGCACGTCGCAGCTGATCGTCAACGGCAAGAGCCCGGGCCATACGACGATCTTCATCTGGACGAACGCGGGGCGAACCACCTACGAAGTCACCGTCACCGAGCAGAGTTTCGACGACATCGCCAAGCTGCTGCGTTCGGCGATCGCCCAGCCCGACGTTCAGGTCGTGGCCTTCAACGTCAACCTGATCGTGCGCGGGACCGTCCCGGACATCGCCGCCTACAACCGCCTCAACGAGACCATCGACCACTTCAAAGGCGTCAAGTTCAACGGCGGGCAGAACGGGGTCATCATCAACGCGGTGACCGTCGCCAAGCCGCTGGGGACGCTGCAGGACGACATCGCCCGCATTCCGGGCGGCAAGGGTCTGCGCGTCGACATCGATCCCAAGGGGAACGTCATCGTCAGCGGGACCGTCCCGGACCGCGAGCAGGCCGAAGAAGTCCTCGCCCGCGTGCGCGGCCTGGCCGGCCCCTACCTCGCGACCGACGGTCAGGTCGTCGACCGCATCGCGACCGACTCGACCAGCCAGATCGACGTCAAAGTCTACGTGCTGGAGATCGACAAGACGGCCCTGAGATCGCTCGGCATCGCGTGGGGCAGCGCGCAGTGGAACGGCGGCCCGGTCAACGAGAACTCGAGCTATTCCTTCAGCAGCAACCTGTCGCTGGGCGCGGTCGAAGATCCCACCAAGGTCAACCTTTATAATCTCGGCCCCTTCGCGCGGGTGAGCATGCTCGCCCCGACCCTCAACCTGCTCATGCAGAGCGGCCACGGGCGCTTGCTGTCGGCGCCGGACCTGGTGACGCTCCCCGGCAAGGAGGCGACCTTCCTCGTCGGCGGGCAGATCCCGATCCCGCAATCGAACGGGCTGGGCACGATCTCGATCACGTATAAGGATTACGGCGTCAAGCTCGACGTCACGCCGACCCTACTCGGCAACGGAACCATCGAGACGAAGATCAACCCGGAGGTCTCGAACCTCGACAGCGCGGACGGCGTCACCCTCAACGGTTTTGTCGTTCCTGCCTTCAAGACGAGCAGACTGTCGACCGACGTCATCACGAAGGCCGGGGAAAGCGTCGTGATGGGCGGACTGCTGAGCCGCGTCGATCAGACGACGATTCAGAAGGTACCGCTGCTGGGCGACATCCCGATCCTCGGACAGCTCTTCCGTTCGACCCAGTACCAGCACAGTGAGTCCGACGTCGTCTTCGTGATGACGCCGACCCTCGTCACCAAGTAGCATGCTGCGCGGGCCGCTCGCTCTGGTCGCGTTCGCGGCGCTAGCGTCGCTGCCGCTCGCCGCGAGCGCCGCCACGACCACGGTCGTCGGCGGCGTCGTCGTGATCGACGGCGCCGATCCGGCTCCCAGCCCGGGGTTCCACTCCGCCAAGCACGGAGCCCCCGCCGCTCGAACCGCCCCTACACCGAGCGAACAGGCAAGCGAGCAGCCAAGTCAGGAGAGCGCGTCCGCCGAGGCCGTCGTGCGCTACGCCATGAGCTTCGTCGGCGTGCCTTATGTCTGGGCCGGGGCGTCGCCCAGCGGCTTCGACTGCTCGGGCTTCACCCAGTACGTCTTCAAGCAGCTCGGCGTCGCCATTCCCCGCACGGCCGACGCGCAGTTCGCCGCCGGCCGGCCGGTCAGCGACCCGCTGCCGGGCGACCTCGTCTTCTTCCAAACCTACGATTGGGGCGCGTCGCACGTCGGCCTCTACCTCGGCAACGGCTACTTCGTCAACGCCATCCGTCCGGACGTGCACGTCTCGAGCTTCGCCTCGGACTACTTCCGCGGCCGCTATCTCGGGGCGCGCCGCTTCCTCTCCAGTTGACCTCGACTGCGTTCGCTCGCCGCTCGGCATCCTGCCGCGAGAGCGGCCGCGCCGCCGAAACGCGCCTGCGCTGGATGCTCTTCGCGGGCTGCGCCGTCCAGTTCGCGCTGCTGGCCTCGCTCTCGGCCTATGAGTCGAAGCATGCTGCGCTGAGCAGGGACTTCGCAATCTACTATCAGGCTTTCTGGCTCATCGCGCACGGCGACCTGCATCCGTTCTGCAGCATCGACTCCCTCCCGTTCGTACAGATCCACGCCAACTTTCTGATGTGGCCGCTGGGGGCTATCGGAGCGATTTGGTCCGATCCCTTAGCGCTCAAGCTCACCCAGGATGCGGCCTTCGCCGGCGCCTCCTTTCTAGCGCTCCTCTGGAGCGAAGACGTGCTGCTGCGAGGGAGCGTGGAGAGCGCGCGAAGCCGGAGAGCCTTCTTGTTCGTCGCGCTCTTCAGCTTGATCCTCAATCCATGGATCTACGAGTCGAGCGCCTTCGACTTTCACTTCTATGCGATCTCCGCACTGGCGCTCGTGGGGCTCGGCCGAGCCCTCTATCGCAGCCGCACGCTCGAGGCGGTCCTGTGGGCGGCGTTCGGGATCTCCGCCGGAGATGTCACTACGACGCAAATGGCGGCTTGCGCGTTCGGCCTCGCGTTCGCAGTGCCTCGAGCTCGCAAGGCGGGACTCGCCATCGCCGCGGCGGCGGCGGCGTGGTTCGTGTTGCTCGTCCACGCCGGTCTCGTCAAAGGCGACATCCTCGCGGTCAACTACTCGTACCTCGCCAAGGGGAAGCACGACCTCACGGCGCTCGACGTATTGCTCGGGCTGCTCGAGCATCCGCAGATCGTCGCGGGCAAGGTCGCCGCGCACTGGGATCTGCTCTTCGCCAATCTCTCGCCGGGCGGCTTCGCCGGCCTGATCTCGCCGCTGACCGGAGTCCCCGTCGCGTTGACGCTCTTCGAGAACTTGATGTCCAGCACGACGGCGAACTTCTACATCGCGCCAGGCAACGAGAACGGGCCCATTTACGCCTTGATGGCTCCCGGCCTCGCGTGGCTGCTGGCCTTGATCTACCGGCGCTTCGGCTCGCGCCCGGCGATAGGACTGGCGCTGTTTGCGGCGGCGAACGCGGCCTGCTGGTTTTGCCTGTCGTACCCGGGAATCGCGGAGCGCTGGAGTCGCGTTCCCGAAGACAACCTCGAGCAAATCGATCGCCTCGAACACCTCGCGAATGCCGACGACGAAGTGATCGCGTCTTGGCGCTTCATCGGAGCTTTTGCAGGGCGGCGCAGCGTTTACTCGATCGTTCCCGGCGAGAGCGTGCCGCTTCGCGAGCGGCGAACGTTCGTCGTGCTCCTCGCACTCGAAGGCGTGCCTAAATCATACGCGGCCATCGCGGCGCTCGCGAACCTCCCGCACGCGCGCCTCCTTTCCTTCGCCAACGATCTGTGGATGTACGAGATCGACCGAACCGCGCCGGGAACGTTTGTCTTTCCCCGCTCGGCCCCGGCGATCCAGGGAAACGTCCTAACGACCGACTACGGAAGGCGCGACTTCGCCGCGCGAGCGATGTCGACCGAGCACGCTCCCGCAAGCGGCTACCTCGTGCGCGGCGCGTATTGGTGGCAGCCGCCGGGAGCGTACGTCGCGCGCGCCTCGGTCGAGTCCAGCGCACCGGTGGAGCTCGAAGTCTGGGGCGTCCACTCCCTCGACCGGCCCGTCGCGCGCGCTCGTTTCCCGCACGGCGGCCAGCTCGCGATGCCTTTCCGTTTCTCCGGAAATCTCGGCTACCGCTCCGACGCCGGCACGACGCTCTTCCGTCACGACTCGGACGACGGCGCCCGCAAAAGCGTCATCGATCTTCGCGTACGCGTCGCGCCCGGCGCGAAAGCCAGCGTCAAGGACGTCGCGCTGACTCTCGCCGGCGCTTTGCCGCCTGACCAAGGGAAGGCGGCGAGATGAGGCGGCGAGCGGTGGCGAGCGGGGGCAAAGACTCCGATACGTACCGTATGAGGGAACCGGATCGGCTCGCGCGCCCCGACGCGTCATCGGCGGCTCCACGGCAGACTCCGCGCTTTGCGATCCTCCTCGCCTTGCTGCTCGTCCTGTTCGCGCTGGTCGCCGCTTGGACGAACCCGCTTTTCCGCCCGCATCGAGTGACGATCGACCTGAACACGTTCTACTGCGCCGGAATGGTCGTCGACCGGCGCGCAGATCCGTATCGGGCGGAGCCGCTGGGCGCCTGCGAGCGTCGGGCTATGGCGCCGCCGCTGCCGCATATCAGGCCCGGCGTCGTGATGCCCGCGCCGTTGCCTCCCTACGCGCTCGCGCCGTTCGCATTGCTGGCGCTGCTGCCCTACTCTCTGGCCATCGCGTTGTGGAGCGGCGCGATTCTCGCCGCCGCCGGCGCCACCGTGTTTGCCATGCGCCGCCTCACGGGGCTTTCAACGGCCGTCCTTCTCGCCGCCTTCGTGCTGGGCACGCTGGTCGGCCTGGAGCTCGGACAGGTCGCTCCCATCGCGACGGCCGCCGTCGCGCTCTCCGCCTATTTCGCGAGCCGCGGAAAGGGCTCGCTCGCGGCTATTGCCGCCTCGTGCGGAATGATCGAACCGCACGTCGCTTTGCCGGCCTGCCTGGCACTCTTCATATGGCTGCCCAAAACCCGCGTTGCACTCGCCTCGGCCGGCGCCTTCTGCCTCGCGCTCTCGCTCGCGTTCGTCGGTCCGCCGGTCGCACTCGAATACCTGCGTGAGGTCCTGCCCGGTCACGCCCTTGCCGAAGTCAACAACCACCAGCAGCTCAGCCTCACCTACGTGCTGCACCGCTTGGGCGCCGCACCCGCGCTCGCGGTGCACGCCGGCGAATGGTGGTACGGAGTCATGCTCGTGCTGGGGCTGACCGCTGCAGGCCGCTTCGCGCGGCACAAGCCCGAGCTCGTCCCTTCGTTGCCGGTCGCCTTCGCGGTGTTCGGAGGGGCGTTCGTTCACGCCGTGCAAACGCCCGCGGCGCTCCCGGCCGCGCTGATCCTGCTGGCCGACACGCGCACGCAAGCGTCGCGCAGGCTGCCGGCGATCGCGGTGATCTTCCTGGCCCTGCCGTTCATCCAATTCTTCGGCCTCGGGCCGGCCGCGACCGTGCTCTACGGGGCAGTCGCCCTCATTCTCGCGGCTACGCTGCTCGAGACACCGCCGCTGCCGAGCCTCGCGTTCGCCTTCGCCGCCGCAGCGGTCCCCTTCGGCCTATGGACCGCGCTGCAGTTCCCGGCGATCCCATCCTTCGCCCCCCTGGTCTCCGCTTACGATCCCCACGCGATCGCGGAGGTCAGTTGGATGCGCTACACGGACCTTCTTTCGACGAACGCTCCGTTCGAGATCGACATCGCCAAATTACCGACTTGGTTCGCGCTCGCTTCCATCCTGGCGATGGCAGCGAAGCGCTCTCGAGGCGACCTCACCGCCCGCCGCGCTCGCTTGCCGGGCGTCGACACGGCGTTACGTTATTCGCGCGAGACTCCGTAGCGGTCACCTGCCGCCCGGCGCGGCGTCGGGGCGGGATCTTCGGTCAGCGCATGCCACATCTCGCGCAGGAAGGACGCGGCGTCCATCACGAGGCCGATCGTCTGCGTCGAACCGCGGTCCGTCAGCTTCGTCACGCTGGCCGGGTTGATGTCGACGCAGATGACTTTGCAGCTCGCGGGCAAGAGGTTGCCGACCGCCACCGAGTGGAGCAGCGTGCAGACGAACAACGCCATCCCGATCTCGGGCACGTACCGCCGCATCGCGCGCTGCGCCTCGACGACGTCGGTGATCACGTCGGGCAGCGGACCGTCGTCGCGAATCGAGCCGGCCAGCACGACCGGGATCCTCTTGCGGAAGGCCTCGTACATGATGCCGCTGCCGAGCAGACCCTGGTCGAGCGCCGCTTGAATGCCGCCCGCGGCCCGAATCCGGTTGACGGTGCGAAGATGGTGCACGTGACCTTCCTCGACCGGGAAGGCGTCGCGCAGATCGACGCCCAGCGACGTGCCGAAGAACTGCGCTTCGATGTCGTGGACGGCCAGCGCGTTGCCCGCGAACAGCGCGTCGACGAAGTCGTGGCGGATCAGACGTTCGAGGTACTTGCCGGCACCCGTGTGCACGATCGCCGGCCCACCGACCAGCAGCACGCGCTTGCCCGCGGCGCGCGTCGCCACCAGCTCGCGCGCGACTTCGACGATCAGCGACTCCTTCGGCTTCTCGCTCGAAACGGCGCTCGACATGAACTCGAAGACTTGCTTGCGGCGCGGGCGCTGCAGCGCTAAGACACGCACGCCGCCGTGACCGACCACGATGCGCTCGCCGGCCAAGACGTCCGACGGCGCAACGGTCCTGGCCGCGTCGCCCTCAACGGCGATCGCGCAGTCCATCTCCGGGAGAGCGACGGAGACCCATGCCCCGCCGATGCGAACCTCCGTCTCCAGATTGGTCGTCGCATAGAAGTCGTCGGGCAGCACGCCGTCACGCGGCGCGGGCTCGGTGATCGCGTCCGAGTCGTCGGTGACGACCGCACCGATGTCCCGCAAGCGGTCGAGCAGAGCGCCGAGGTGCTCCGCGGTGTCGGCCTCGATGCGCAGACGCGCCGTGCTCGCCTCTGCGGCGGTGGCGCCGACCGCGAAATCGTCGATCGTGTAGCGCGCAAACTCGCTGTCCATGATCAGTTCGAGCACGCGGCCGAAGACGCCCGAGTCCAGGATGTGACCGCGCAGTTCGATCTCGCGAACGTAGGGGCCGCGGCCGTTCGACGGCAGTTCCGTCATGATATCGTCGGCTTCGCGCGCCGCCGTGCGGCGGACCTCCAACGGCGCGCGGCTGGAGGCCGCACCTGGGCCAGCCGAAATAACGGTAGCGATGCTGGCCTTACTGTACTTGGCGATGCTCGCGCTGTGGCTCGCCGGCGCGCGGCGGACGCGAAGGGAAGCCCCGCTCCCGGCGGACGGCGAAGCGAACGCGCCCTTCGGGACGACGCTGCTCGCCGGCCTGCTCGTCGCGGCGCTCTTCGTCCTGGAGCTCGTCGTCGTCGAGGCGGGAGCGCGGCAGCAGCAGCCCTTCCCCGATTGGTTTGCCCGCCTGCCCTTGTTGCCGATCGACGACAAGCGCCCCTTTTTCGCCCACACGGCCGAGTGGATCACCGATTGCGTTCTCGCGCTAGCCGTCGCCCAAAGCGCCGCGCTGGTCCTCATCTGCCGCGCTCTGCGCGGACGCCGCTTGCCGCTCTCCGGCAGCGTGACGCTCGGCGCGTGCTGCGCCCTCATGCTCGGCGCCGCGCTCTTCACGAAGAGCCTGACGAGCTTCGACCTCTACGCCTACGTCGGCTCCGCCCACCTCGGCGACGCGGCATACCGTCCTCCCGCGATCCGCTTCGACGGCCCATTCGCGCTCGTCAACGACATCGACGGCGTGCCCATCAGGCCCGCAGCCTACGGACCATTGTGGCTCGCGCTGGCGCGTTCGGTGACCGCCACGGCCGGTTCGCTCGGAGGACAGCTTCAGGCCTTACGCATCCTCGGCGCCGCGCTCTTCGTCGTTTCGCTCGCCCTGTTGCGCGCCGCGCGCTTCGATACCGCGACCGTCGCGCTCTTCGCGTTGAACCCGGCACTGATCGAACAGTACGTCGCGAACGGGCACAACGACATCGCGCCCTTCGCCCTGACGCTGGCGGCGCTCGTCGCGGTTCGCCGCCTTCCGTGGCTCGCCATCGTCTTGGCTGCGGCCGCCGGCGCGATGAAGCTGCCGTTCATCGCGATCGCAGCGCTGGCGTTCGTCACCGTCGGCGACCGCCGGCGGCGCGTCGGATACGCCGCGCTGGCCGCAGCGGGCGCACTGCTCCTCTCGGGCGTCTTGGGCGGTCAAGCCTATCTCGACGCCTTGCACCGAACCTCGCAGCTCTACCGGCCGCCGCTCGCCTTTCCGGTCGTCATTCTTTATCTCGCCACGATTGCGGCCGCGCTGTTCGCGACCGCTCTTGCGCTGTGGCGGCGCCGCTACATCCCGACTGCGAGCTGGTCCTTCACGGCCCTCGCCTCGGTGCTGTTTCCGTGGTATCTGATCTGGGGTTTGCCTTACGCGCTGGCCGAGCGGCGCGCGGCGTGGATTTTCTTGGCGAGCCTGCCGGTCGCCGCATTCGTACTTTCGAAGGTGTACCGGCCGACCGTGCCGTTCGACGCGCTGGTCGCCGCGATCGTCTGCATTCCCGTCCTCATGGCGTTTCGCGAGAAGCGCGCCGTCGCGGTCCCGCGCTGATGGGCCTCGTCATCGTACCGACCCCGATCGGCAACCTGCGCGACGTCACGCTGCGCGCGCTCGACGTCTTGCAGGCGGCCACGCTCGTGGTCGCGGAGGACACGCGCACGACCCGGAAGCTGCTTTCGGCGCACGGCATCGCGGGGAAAGAGCTGTGGAGCTACCGCGAGCAGAACGCCGCGCGCGTCACGCCGGCGATCCTGGAGCGGGCGGCGGCCGGGACGGTGGCGATCGTCAGCGATGCCGGGACGCCGGGCGTTTCGGATCCGGGGCGCGAGCTGATCGTCGCCGCTCGCAGCGCGGGGATCTCCGTCGAGGTCTTGCCGGGACCCGCCGCCTTCGTCTGTGCGGCCGTGCTCTCGGGCTTCGAACTCGATGGCTTCTCGTTCGAAGGCTTCATGCCGCGCCGCAGCGCGGACCGGCGAACGGCGCTCGCAGCCGCGCTGGCGCGCGGCCGGACGGCCGTTTGGTACGAAGCGCCTCACCGCATCGCGGCGACGCTCGCAGAGCTCGAGCGTTTGCGTCCCGATGCGGCGCTGTTCCTGGCGCGCGAGTTGACGAAGGTGCACGAGCAGCAGCTGGCCGGAACTCCCGCCCAGGTGCGAGCCGCCCTGCCTGTTCCCGTTCGCGGCGAGATCGCGCTCGTGCTCGGCCCGTGGAAGGCCGCGCCTTCGCTTCCCCCGCCCGCGCGGGACGAGGTCGACGCCGCGATCGACGCCGCAATCGACGCGGGCCTGAGCTCCGCCGCGGCGGCCAAAGCGGTCGCGGCGCTCACCGGGCTCGAACGCGGGACGATCTACCAGCGGATCGCCCTGCGGAAGCGGACGCGCTCTGCGCGAGACGACGGCACGGAGGCTCCCGGCGGAAGCTAGCGCGCCGCGGCCAGGCGCTCCGGCTGGGTCACGCTGCGGCGGCGGCCGCGCCTCGCGCTCAAGCCGGCGGCGGTCGCGAGGATCGCGCCGAGGGCCAGCCA
Source organism: Vulcanimicrobiota bacterium (assembly GCA_963834485.1). Classification (GTDB taxonomy): domain Bacteria; phylum Vulcanimicrobiota; class Vulcanimicrobiia; order Vulcanimicrobiales; family Vulcanimicrobiaceae; genus CAWICD01. Next base: position 285,645 of record CAWICD010000002.1, on the reverse strand, counting down.
CGTCGGAAGTTTCACGGCAGCTTGCCCGAGCGGCGTACGGCCGTCATGCACGCCCGAGCGGACCCAAATGCCCCAGACGTCCTCGGCCAGCCGGCCGTCCTCGCGCACGCGCGCCATCGTCGCCTCGGCGCTCGCGCGCGAGCCGAGGGGCGGCGGCGTCGGAATCAGTCCGTAATCGACGAGCGTCTGCCACGGCACGGCCAGCAAGCCCAGGGCGAGCGCGAGCACGAGCCGCTGCGAGCGGCAGCGCGACAGGAGCAGGAGCGCCAGCGGCAGCGCCACGGCCATCTGATGGATGTGCACGTGAATTCCACCGAGGAGGGCGAATGCCGGAGCCGCGAGGACGAGCGTTCCAGGCTCTTCCAAAAGATCGGCCAAGCGGCCCGCGGCCCACACGCCGAGCGCCGTCATGGCGAGGTACGAAAGCGACCCGAGCTCGAGCGCAAGGCCGTTCGCGACGCCCAATTGCGCCAGCAGCGCGCTCAGGCTGTATTGGCCGCTGAACTCGAGCCCTTCGGCGCGAGCGTGCGCCGGAAGAACGGCGAATCCGTATTCGAGGCTTCTGGCGATGCCGCCGCCGGCCAACGAGACGAGCCCCAGCGCAGCGAGTGCGGCGAGCAACGGGGTGCGGGCGCGCCGTTCCCAGACGAACAGGCTCAAACACGCCGGCAGCCCGACGTGCGGCTCGGCCAGCGTGCACGCGACCAGCACCGCGGCGAGCCGCGGGCGTCCCGCTTGGAGCGCGACCGCCGCCCCGGCCAGCAGCGCGACCACCAGCGGGACGATTTGGCCGATCACGAGCGAGGGAAACGCGTCGGCCGAGAGGACGCAGAGCGCGACGAGCGGGAGCGGCAGCCGCGCGAGCCGGCGGAGCAAGACGACGGTCGCGCCGGACGCGAGCAGCAGCGCCGCGAACCAAAGCGTCCGCGCCGTTGCGAACGGCAAGAGGCCGAGCGGGGCCAGCAAGGCCAGCGCGTACGGCGGCAGCGGGGCCGGTACCACCAGATAGCGCGCGACGTGGACGCCGACCGAGCCGGCCGCGACGTTCTCGCAGGCCCGCAGCGGTCCGGCCAGGTACGGGTCGAAGCCGAGCGCGGTCGTGCGCCCCCCGCAATAAAAAGCGACGAAATCGATCGGCGTTCTCAGCCAACGGCTTTGGCCGAGCCACAGCGCGGCGAGCCAAGCCAGACCGCCGGCGCAGAGCAGCGCCGCGGCTTGCCCGAGCCTGATGCGTCCGGAGACGTTCAGCATTTCATCACGGAAATGTGAGCACGTCATCTGCGAGCGGCCCTCACGCCGGCCTGCCGAAAACCGAGCCCGCCTGGCGAGTCCGGCGCCCGTCGCGCTGCAACGGGCCGGCGAAGGACGAGACCGGCGGCGCCCGCGAGCGCGAGGAGTCCGAGCCAGGTCGGCAGCTTGAAGGCGATGAGTTCGGCGATGGTTCGCGGATCGCGGCCGTATCCTCCCGCAGCGATGAAGGCGGTCTCCGCCGCCTCGCCGAGCATGCCGCCCGGCGCCGGCGGGACGCGGTGCGGCGCCAGGGAAGCCGGCGGCACGTTCGCCGCAAAGCGCGCTTGAACGGGTGGAAGCTGCGAGAAGGCCTCCCACGGAAACACGAGGCAGAGTATCGCCGCGAGCGCGAGCTTGCGGCTCGTTGCGCGCGTTCGGGCTGCGAGCACGAACGCGAGCGGCAGCGCCGCAGCCATCTGATGAAGGTGGATGAAGACGCCGCCGAGCAGCACGAGCGCGGGCGGGGTCAGCACGATCAGCGCCTCGTCGCCCAAAGCGCGTGCCAAGCGCCGTGCGAGCCAGAGGCTGAGCAGCGCCATCGCGCCGTATGAGAGGCTCCCGGCGGCGACTGCGGCGCGTTCGGAGGCGCCGAGCGAGTAGGCGAGCGTGGTGAGACTGTATTGTATGTTGAGTTCCGTGACTTCGGAACGTGCGTGCAGCGGAAGGACCTCGCCCAGATACTCGCGCACGAGCGGCACTCCGCCTGCCGCCAGGCTCGCGCCCGCGAGAACGGCGGCGCCCAGACCGAGCACGCGGCGCGTCGCCGGTGCCCAGCAAAAGAGCGCAAGGCAGAGCGGAACTCCGAGATGCGGCTCGGCGAGCGTCGCCAGCGCCAGGAGAGCGGCTGCCCGGCAGCGGCCCGCGCGCAGCGCCAGCGCGCTCGCAGCGATCGCAAGGACGACGAGGGGCACGACTTGGCCGTTGGGCAACGACTCGCAGGCGCCGGCCGTCACGAATGCGAGGGCGATGCTCCAGAGCGGTGCCCCGCTGAGCTTGCGAACGACGGCCAGCGTCGCCACGATCGCCAAGAAAGAAAGCGCGAGCCAAAGCGGGCTCGCGAGCGTGAACGGCGAGACCGCCAAAGGCGCCAAGGCGAGCAAGGCGAACGGCGGGAGCGGTGCCGGCAGCACGAGCCCCTCCAAGACGTGCAGACCGTAGGCTGCGGCGGCCTCGTGCTCGCACGTGCGCAGCGGTTCCGTCCGGTAAGGATCGGCTCGCTGGAGCAGCACTCGGCTGCCGCAGTAGAAGGCGCGGAAATCCGCGGGATTGGTGATGGGCCCGGGCACGCCCGGCTCGGCGAGGCGCGCTCCGAGCAGCGCCAGGGTCACGGCGAGCGCCGCCGTCGCCGCCGCGATCGCTAGCGGCTTCTTCACCGGCGTGCCGGGGGAGGCTGCGATCCCACGGAAGCGAGGACCGCCGTTGAGGCTCCCGCCCAAACGAGTGCCGCCGCTCTGAGGATGGCGGCTTGCACGGGCGCGCGGACGAAGAGGGTGGACGGCATCCTACCCAAGTATTCGGTACGCCGCAGTCCCTTTTCGCGCGGGCGGAGGGCGCGCGGTTCACAGGGAGCCCTCGAAAGCGGCGCCAAAGGCAAGACGCGATGTCCGACCGCGGTTTCTTCGTCACCACGCCGATCTACTATATCAGCGGCAGCCCGCACGTCGGGCATGCCTACACCTCGATCGCGGCGGACGTGCTGGCCCGCTTCCACCGGACGCGCGGCCTTTCGTTTCTCCTGACCGGTACCGACGAGCACGGGCAGAAAGTCGCGCAGGCCGCTGCCGCCGCCGGGATGAGCCCGCAAGCCTGGTGCGACGCGCTCGTGCCGCGCTGGAAGGAGCTCGACGCGCGCTTCGAGGTCACCTACGACGATTTCATCCGCACCTCGGAGCCGCGTCACACGACGCAGTGCGTCGCGGTCTTCGAGCGGCTCAAGGAGAGCGGCAACCTCTACGTCGGCACCTACGAGGGCTGGTACTGCACCAACGACGAGACCTTCTGGCTCGAGTCCAAGCTCGTCGACGGCCGCTGCCCGAACCCCGAGTGCCGCCGCGAAGTCCAGTGGCTCTCCGAGGAGAACTGGTTTTTCCCGCTCTCGAAATACCGCGACCGTTTACTTCAGTACTTTAAGGATAATCCGCGCTGGGTGCGGCCCGAGCGCGCTTACAACGAGATGATGGCCACGCTCGAGGGCGGTCTCGAAGATCTTTGCATCTCGCGCGTCAACCTCGAGTGGGGCGTCCCGCTGCCGGGCGGCGGCGTGATGTACGTCTGGGTCGACGCCTTGCTCAATTACATCACGGCGCTGGGCTGGGGCTCGAACGACGAGCGCTTTCGCACGTTCTGGCCAGCCGACGTGCAATTGATCGGCAAGGAGATCGCGCGCTTCCACACGATCATCTGGCCGGCGATGCTCTGGGCGCTCGGCTTGCCCGCACCCAAGCGCGTTTTCGCGCACGGCTGGATGACGTTCGAAGGCGAGAAGATGAGCAAGAGCAAGGGGAACGTGATCGACCCCTTCGATCTCGCGGAACGCTTCGGTCCCGACTCCGTCCGCTATTTTCTCTTGCGCGAAGCGCCCTTCGGCAGCGACTTCTCGCTGAGCCTGGAGAAAGTTCGCCTGCGCCACAACGGCGATCTGGGCAACGATCTCGGCAACCTCGTGAAGCGTTCGCTCGCGATGCTGACGCGCTATCGCGAGAGCACGGTACCGGCCCGAGCCGGCGCGGAGTTCGGCTCGCGTTTTGCAGGCCTCGGCGAGCGAGTCGGGGCGCACATCGCCGAGCTCGAGTTTCGCGAGGCCCTCGAGGCGACTTGGGAGCTGGTCGGCGCGCTCAACCGCTCGATCGACGAACGCAAGCCTTGGGAGCTGCACAAACGCGGCGATGCGGCGGCGCTCGACGCGGTGCTTTACGATTTGTGCGAAGGGCTCCGCTGGCTCGCGCACTTGCTCGCGCCGTTCATGCCGGCGACGGCTGCGGCGATCTGGCAGCAGCTCGGGCTCGAAGGCGAGCCGCACGGCGACTGGCGCGATGAGCTCGCATGGGGCGTCATTCCGCCCGGCACCGTGCTCGCGCCGGCAGAAGCACCGCTTTTTCCGCGCATCGAACTCGCGTCGCTGCTCGAATCGAACTCGGCTACGTAGCGTTCTCAGCGGCCCGAGGCAGCTCCGCGAAGGACGACGGCGCCGAACGCGGCGGCGCGACCTTTCGCGACGCCATCTGCAACCCTGCTCCAAGCACGGCGACGAGAGCACACCACGCCGGCAGCTTGACGGCGGTCTCCAGCGGAATATTCGGCGGATGCAGCTCGGTGAAAGCTTCGACTTGCCGAGTCCAGGGCAGCTCCGCGAGTTCCTCGGGACGCGCTTGCGGCAGGCTTGCACCCGCCGCCTTCGCGGGCGGATCGGCTGGAAGACGGGCGGCCACGGCTGGAAGCGTCGCGATCGTCTCCCAAGGGACGGCAAGGCACGCGCAGACGGCCGCGACGGCGACGACGCGCCGAAGGTCGTCCCGGACGTAATGCACCAGCAGAAACGCAGCCGGCAACGCGGCGACCATCTGCTGGGAATGGAGGAACGGACCTCCGATCAACCCCAGCGCGGGCGGGAAGAGAACCAGAAACCTCTCATCGCTGAAGCGGCGCGAAAGGCTGCCCGCCAACGCGACGCCCGCGACGGTCATGAAGAGGTACGAAGCCGCGCCGAGGGCGGCTGCCGTTTCCTTCCTGACGCCGCCGGCCCACAGGAGCGACGTCAAGCTGTATTGGAAGCGATAGTTGACGATCTCCGAGCGCGCGTGAAGCGGCAGAACTCGAGAGACGTATTCAAGGCACGTCGCGGGACCCACGACGGCGAGCGAAACCGCTGCGAGCAGCGCGCACGCGACCGCCAAAGGACGCCGCATCGACCGCGTGAAGCATGCCGCCGCGACGAGCGCCGGAAGGGCCACGTGCGGCTCGATCGTCGCGCAGGCCAGCGCGGCGGCCGCCGCGACGTGCTTTCGTTTTTCCCGGATCGCCCACGCCGCGGCGCAAAGCGCGCACAAAGCCAAGGGAACGACTTGCCCCAACGAAAGCGATACGCACACCTCGGATGGCACCAGCGCGGCGGAAGTCAGGACGAGAGGGACTCCCGTCGACCTCGCAAGCATGACGGCCGTCGCCGCGATCGCCAAAATGCCGATCGCGGCCCAGGTGAGGCTGGCGGCTGAAAACGGCAGGCGCGCGAAGACGGCGAACAGCGCGAGCGCATACGGCGGCAACGGCGCCGGCACGACGGTTCGATAACCCGGCGGCACTCCGGTGACGGCGAGCGCAGCCAGTTCGCAGCCGAAGAGCGGCTGGGTCCGATACGGATCCCTGCCGGCCGCCACGGCCGATCCGCCGCAGTAGAACGCGCGGAAGTCCTCGGGGCACCTCAGTCCGTTTGCGGCAGCCGCAATCAGCGGAGCGGCCGCCACGAACGCCAAGAGCAACACCGGCAGCCTCCACGCCCGCATGCTGCCCTTCCCAGCTTCCCGCCTCATCCCCGTGGATCATCGGCTTTCGCAGCCGGGCGTATGAGCGGGCGCAGCGAGGCGCCCGCGCAGTTTCAGGCGCAGCTTCAGCGGAACGAACCAGCCGCGCGAGCCGCTATCCGCTGCTGTTGAAAGTGTAGCCGGGGAAGAAGGGACGCAGCGCCTTGCCCAGATTCGGCGGCGGCTCGAAACCGGGCGGAGGCGGCGGGAGCGGCGTGTGGCTGCCCATCCCGGGGTTCGTGAACGGATCGCGAGCGGGGTCGAAGTGGATCGGCCACGGGACGCTGCCCGTCTCGTACGTCCCGTCGGCCCACGTGAACTCGTAGGAAACGTAGTAGAAATCCAGGCCGCCCGACCTCCAGCCCCGGATCGGGAAGTAGTAGCCTTCGCCGTAGCGCAGATCCCCGAAGCGGCCCTCCATCTGGATGTGAAAGTGCTTGGGCGCCGCCGGCGTCTCTTTCGGGACCGCGCGCAGCGGATCGTTCGCCGCGCGCGCGTCGGCGATCGTCTTCTCGAGGTCGCGTTGGATCTGCGCGAGCTGCTCGTCGCTGTAGCGGCCGGAGTGCGCGGGCTCCTGCGGCGCGCGCGCCACGGCCGGCGGATGCTGGACCAGCGCCACGTGCCGCTCTTGCGGCTCCTGGCGCGGGGCCTCACGGGGCGGCTGCGTCGGCGGCGCCGGCAGCGCGGTCGGAGCGCGCTGCGCGAGCTCCGGCTTGGGCTCCGGCGGGACGACCCGCGGCTTGGGCGGGAGGGCGGCGGCCGGCGGCGCTGCCGCGGCGACCGGCGGCGCGGGGGCGACCGGCGGCGGCGCGGGCGGCTGCGGGCGGGGAACGGGCCGGCGGGCGGCGGGCCGTGCGGCCGGGACGGGCTTGGGGCGCCGCTCGAGCGTGATCGCACTCGAGACCGTCACGATGTCCTGCTCCTTCGGCTTCTCCGCGAGACGCATCAGCTTCGAGAGCGAATCGAAGGTGTGGAACGCGACGGCGCCCAGCAGCAGGTGGAACGCGAGCGAGGCGAGCAGCGCGATGCGGAACACACGTGCGCTTTGCCGTGTCTCGCTCGTCTCGGTCATGCTACTATCCTGGCGAGATGTTCGACACCCACGCCCACGTCCACGACCCGGCCTTCGACCTCGACCGCGAACAGATGCTCGTTCGAGCGAAAGAGGCGGGGATCGACCGCATCCTGACGGTCGGAACCGATCTCGCCGACAGCGGCCGGGCGCGCAGCGTCGCAGAGCTCTACGGCCTCGATTACGCCGTCGGCGTCCACCCGCACGAAGCGAAGGATGCGCCCGCCGACCTCGACCCGGCGCTCGAAGCCTTCTGGGGAGACGGCGCCAGGGTGCCGCGCGCGCTCGGCGAGATGGGCCTGGACTACTTTTACGATCACAGTCCTCGAGGCGACCAGCGGCGAGTCCTCGTCGCGCAGCTCCGCTTCGCACGCCGGCGCGGCCTCCCGGCGATTTTCCACTTGCGCGACGCCTTCGAAGACTTTCTCGCAATCCTGCGCGCCGAGTTCGTTCCGCCGATGCAGGGCGTGGTGCACTGCTTCGCCGGCGACGAACGGCAGGCGCGGACGCTGGTCGAAGAATTCGGCTTGCGGTTGGGGATCGGGGGCATTCTGACCTTTCGCAACGCCCAGGCGCTGCGCGATGCGCTGCTGGCGGTCGGGCTCGACCGGGTGATCCTGGAGACCGACTGCCCCTATCTGGCCCCCGTTCCGCATCGCGGCCGGCGTAACGAGCCCTCCTTCATGGCGGACACGGCGAAGGCCCTCGCAGAGCTCTTCGGCGTCAGCGCGGAGGACGTCATGACCCGGACGACCGCCAACGCCGAGTCCCTCTTCGGAGCCTAGCCCGTCGTCCTGAGGAGATCCTGGGACGACTCTGGGAGCGCGAGCGCAAGGCCGTCAAAGGGCTTGGCGGTTCTCCAGTTCGCCTCGAAGCGCTCGCGCGACGCGCCGGCGAGCGTCGCGTCGCGGCTGCGCAGGCCCCAGTCCAGCGTGCGCGGCCTTCCGCCGGAGGCGTTCGCCGACCCGACCCAGGCTTCGCCGGAGGCCAAGCACAGCTTGTCGTCGGCCTGCCCGACGCGGATCTCCACGCCGGCTTGCGCGAGCCGTTCGAGCGCCTGGACCTCGAAGGCGTTCCGGCCGTGCTCCAAGTCGCGCCGCGTCACCAGCAGCCGGACCTCGCCGCCCGCCAGCGCCCGTTCCTTGAGCGCGCTGTACACGCTCGACCCGGAGAACGACTCGCTTTCGCAATCGACCGGACCGCGCGCCTGGTGGATCAAGTGCGACTCCAGGGAAAGGGCCCGGTCCTTTTCCGTCGCCAGCGCCTCGCTCGAGCGCGCCACGCCGTCGAGCGCGGAGGCGACCGCGCTCACGTCGGCCGCCACGCTCGTGGCGACGATCGTGTCGCCGCCCCGGTCCGACCAATTCCGGTCGTCGAGGTAGGCCGTCCCGTCGACGACCGCAGCCTTGAGGTGGACCATCGGCTCCTGCTCCGAGGTGAGGTGCACGCGCGCGCCTCGGGCGCGCAGGGCCTCGGCGGCTCCGGCATTGAGCTGGGCCAGGCGCGCCCGCTCGGCCGGATCCCCGCCGTAGGGCGCGCCCTGCAGCGTCACGCGGACGTCGGCCCCGCGGGCGGCGGCCTCTTCGAGCGCGTCGAGAAACCGGCCCTGTCGGAGGAGATAGGCGGAAAAGCGGACCGAGCGGGCTGAAGCGAGCGCCTGCAGCAGTGCGCTTGAGTCCGAGAGGGTGCGGCCGTCGAGGCTTGAGGCGTTCACGTCGTTTGCTCCGGACCGGCCGAAAGGGCTTGCAGCGCCGCTCCCGCGGAGCGTCGCAGGCCGGCGCGTCGCTCCGCCGCAGAGGCGGCTCGGAGGTTCAATCACCCGCGGCGGCATGAACGGCAAGCCCTCAGCCGGAATGTTCCTCCCGTATCGGCCATGGAAAAATCCGTCTACGTCCGCGAGATGTTCGCATCGATCGCGCCACGCTACGATGCGACGAACCGGCTCCTCACCGGCGGTGTAGACGAGCGCTGGCGCCGCCGCGCGATCCGCGAGCTCGCTCCGCCGCCGGCCGGCCGCGTTCTGGACCTGTGCTGCGGGACCGGAGACCTCACGTTCCACCTGACGCGCGCCGACCCGGCGCTCTCGGTCGTGGGGGTCGACTTTTGCGAACCCATGCTGGAAGGCGCGCGCCGGCGCGCGTCCCGGGAGGCGCCGGCGGCCGCGATCGAGTTCCGCTGCGCCGACGTGCTCGCGCTGCCTTTCGGGGACGCGCTCTTCGACGGCGCGATCATGGGCTTTTCGATGCGCAACGTGGTCGACATCGTGGCCACGCTGCGCGAGATACGCCGGGTGCTGCGGCCCGGGGCGCGCTTCGTCAACCTCGACGTCTCGAAGGCGCCGAACCCGCTCCTGCGGCGCGCCTTCGAGCTCTACTTCTACAACGTCGTCCCGCTCGTCGGCGGCCTGGTCGGCGGCTCGCGCAGCGCCTATCGCTACCTGCCGGCTTCGCTGACGAACTACCCGAACGCCGACGAGCTGGCCGCGCGCTTCGCCACGGCGGGCTTTCCGCAAACGCGCTACGTCCGGCTCGCCGGCGGCGCGGTCGCCGTGCACGTGGGGACCGCGTGATCGACCGACCGGCCAACGCGGGTGCCGCCGCGCATTCCGACCGCGACCTCTACGTGCTCGTCGAGGAGTTCTTCCGCACCTCGTTCTCGACCGACAACGTGCTGATCACCGAGGCGGTGCGCCGCATGCTCGCCGCGGGCGGGAAACGTCTGCGGCCCCGGCTGACCCTGCTCGCCGCCGAAGCGAACGGCGCGGACGCGCGCGACCACCTGCCGCTGGCCGCCTACCTCGAGCTCATCCACGTCGCCACGCTCATCCACGACGACGTCGTCGACCGCGCCGAGACGCGGCGCGGCGTCAACGCGACCGCCGTCGACTTCGGTAATCGCGTCAGCGTGCTGGCCGGCGACTACCTCTTCGCCTGGATCTTCCGCAACGTCACCGCGGACTATCCCGACCCGGTCCCGCACATCCTGGCTTCGACCCTCGCCGACATCACCGACGGCGAGGTCCTGCAATTGCGCGCGACCGGGAAACTCGACCTGACGATCGCCGAGTATACCGAGATCGTCGTCAAGAAGACCGCCAGCCTGTTCGCCGCCGCGGCCGAGTGCGGCGCGATCGTCTCGGGCGGATCGCCGCTGCGCATCAAGGCGCTGCGCGACTTCGGCGTCTATTTCGGCATCGCGTTCCAGATGCTCGACGACCTGCTCGACGTGACGGCCAGCCAGTCCGAGGTCGGCAAGCCCGTCGGCAACGACCTGCGCGAGCGCAAGGTGACCATCCCCCTGATCTTCGCCCTGGAGAGCGGCGGCGGCAGGTTGCGCGAGGCCGTCGCGCGCTTCTACGGCGGGGACCAAGGGGCGGCGGAGGACGCGGCGATCCGGCAGCTCGCCGCCGGGATCGCCGAGAGCGGCGGGCTCAGCAAGACGCGCGAAGCGATCGTCGGCTACGTCGAACGGGCCAAGATGTCGCTCGCGCCGCTCGGCGCCTGCTCGGCTCGAGCGGAGCTCCACGAGCTGGCCGACGCATTGACGCGGGACAGCACGGTCCGGGCGAGCCTCGGCGAACAGCCCTCGCCGGCGAGCTGAGCTCGGGCGGACGACGCTCGTCCGCGCGCGAAATGGTACGATTACCCCTCGAGGGAAAGGTGAGAAGCGATGTTTGGAAACCCGATGGAGATCGCCATCCTCGTTGGCGCGGCCATCCTGCTGTTCGGAGCGGACAAGGTGCCGAAGCTGGCCCGCGGGCTGGGGCAGGCGAAGAAGGAGTTCATGGTCGGGCAGGCCGAGGCCGACGTCGCGGCCGAGCGCGCGCGCGCCGAAGCCCGCGCCCAAGCTGAAGCCGCGGCCAACGCCAAGGCGCAGGCGACCGCCGAGACGCCGCCCTCCACGCCGCCGGCCGCGCCGACCGCTCCGCAGAGCTAGCCGGGCCGGCCGCAGCGTTGCTCGCCGAACGTCCCACGGTGCTCGAAAAGAGCGAGCCCGAGTGGGATCAGAAAGAGATGCCGTTCACGGAGCACCTGCGGGAGCTCCGTAACCGTCTCATCGTCTCGCTTTCGACCGTCGGCGTGCTCGCGCTGCTGCTCTTCCCGTTCGCCGGCTGGACGATCACCTGGATGAAGAACGAGTACCTCGGGAAGGCGATCCAGCTGCACGCCTTCGCTCCGACCGACGTGATCTTCACCGAGTTCAAGTTCTCGATCTACGGCGCGATCGTGCTCGGCCTGCCGGTCATCGTCTACCAGACCTGGATGTTCGTCGTGCCGGCCTTTCACCCGCGCACGCGCCGCATCGTCTACGCCTACACCGCGCCGTCGGTCTTCCTGGCGGCGGCGGGCATCCTCTTCTGCCACTTCTTCATCGTGCACAAAGTGCTGACCGCGCTGCTGACGATCACCAATTCCGTCGCTTCGGAGACCTTCGGCGTCGAATCGACGCTCAACCTGATCCTGCTGCTCTTCCTGGCCTTCGCGCTGGTTTTCCAGACGCCGATGATCATGGTGGCCCTGGCCCGCATCGGCCTGGTCAACGTGCAGATGCTGCGCAAGTACCGGCGCTACGCCGGGATGGGGATCCTCCTGTTCGGCGGGATCGCGGCCCCCGACGCCTCACCGGTGACGATGCTCCTCATCGCCGTGCCCATGTACGTGCTCTACGAAGCCAGCATCTGGATCATCGTGCTCCTCGAGAAGTCGTGGCGGCGCGAAGCGGGCTCGGTCTAGTTTAGGCTCATGGCATCCTCGAGCGCGGCCTCGGTCCCCCCGCAGCCCGTCAAGGGGAAGGCGCTCGAGCTCGTCGACGAGCTGCTGAGCCAGCTCTCCAATTTCTGGTTCGGAATGTGCTTGCTCGCCCTGTGGGGCGTCATGACATTGATCGGCGTCGTCGTTGACCAAGGCAAGCCGCCTGAGTTCTACCTCGACAACTACACGCCCGCACTGGCGCGCCTGGTCCTGCGCCTCCACCTCGACAACATCTACCACTCGTCGGGCTACATCGCCGTCGTCGGATTCATCGTGGCCTGCATGGCGCTGGCCACCTTCCGCCGCGTCATCCCCTCGCGGCTCCCGCCGCTTCGCGCGGTCAAGATCGACAAGATCCCGCTCCACGCGACGGTCTTCGTGAAGGGCGACGAAGCCTCGGTTCGGGAACGGGTCGAACGCTTCTTCGCCGAGCGCGGCTGGCTCGTGCGCAAGCGCGAGCTGGGCGGCGTCGAGTGGACCTTCGCCGACAAATACAATTGGGCGCGCAAGGGCGTGCTGATGGCGCACGTCGGCTTCGTGCTGATCGCGACCGGCACAACCCTCTACTGGGCGTTCGGCTTCAGCGGACAGACGACGATCCTCTCGGGAAGCGAGGTCGCGATCCCCCAAAGCGGGGCCCGCTTCAAGCTCGATCAGTTCCGCTACCGCATCGACCCGATCAAGACGCGCAGCGGGATCGTCTACCAGCCGCTCGATTACGTCTCGGAGGTCGAGGTCGCCGGCAAAGACGGCGCCATGCACCACGCGACCCTGCGCGTCAACCACCCGCTCGACGTCGACGGAACCCTCTACTATCAGGCGTCCTACGGCTTCGCGGTCCCCTTCGCGGTCACCAAGGACGGGCAAGTGCTCCCCAATTCCCCGGGCGACTTGCTGAAGGAAGGCGAGGGCTTCCAGATCGGCGACTCGGCCCGCTCGGTCCAGTACGGACGGTTCGTGGGAACGATCGGACCGGGCGGCACGATCGGAGCGGACCCGCGCCCCAATGCCCCAGGGGTCCTGCTCAACGTGTTCGACGGGGACCAGCCCCTCGGCAGCGTGCTCGTCCCGCTCGGCAAGGGGATCGACCTGGGCAACGGCTACCGGGTCGAGGTCGGACCCTACCGCCTCTACAGCGGCATCCAATTCCGGCACGACCCCGGCATCCCGTTCGTCGGCCTGGGCGCCTTCGTACTGCTGGCCGGGCTGTGCATGTCGTTCTACTTCCTGCCGGCCCGTCTCTACGTGCGGGTCGAGCGCAAGGGCGACGGCGCGCCGGGCTCGGAGCGCGGCTGCGAAGTCGGCCTCGCCGCGACCACCGTCAAGGGCTACGAGATCTTCGAAGAACGGTTTGCTTCTCTCGTCGAGGCCCTGCGCAAGAGCGGGATCCCCGTCAGCGAAGGGGGCGGCGCAGAACTTCAGAAGCCGCTGGTGACTTCGGCCACAGCACCCGGCGCCGGCGCCGGGTAGGGTGAACCGGGAGGTACCAGCGTGAATCCCGACCAGATCCTCATCGTCATCGCGATCTCGGCGTACATCATGAGTACGCTGGCGCTCTTCACCTACTTCCTGTCGCGCGAGCGGCTTCCGAAGCTGATCGGGATCCCCTTCGCCTTCTTGGGCTGCATCGTCCAGTTCGTCGAGCTGGGCTACCGCTATCAGAGCAGTCACATCTGGCCGCTGACCAACCTCTACGGCTCGCTCTCGCTGTTCTCGGCGATGAGCGTGGCGATCTTCATCGGCTTCGCGCTCAAATACGACCTGTGGTTCATCGGCGGCTTCGTCCAGGCGATCGCGGCCGGGTTCCTGGCCTACGCGCTGACCTGGAACGAGGGATATCTCCCGGCCGTCCCGGCGCTGCAGTCCTATTGGATCAAGATCCACGTCCCGCTGGTCATCTCGGCCTACGCGGCGTTCATGGTTGCCTTCGCCACCTCGCTCCTCTACCTGATCAAGTACTACGGCGAAAAGTCGGTCGAAAGCCGGGCGCTCGCTCTCAAGCTCAGCCCGGTCACCGCCCCGAGCGGCTCGAAGGGGGCCGGCGCGATCCCGATGCAAGCCTACGCCGAGCCGGCGCCGCGCTCGATCGCGGCCGGCTCGTCATCCGTGGTCGAGCGGGCGGCGGAGCAGGGTGACGCGCTCGCGCAGTGGCTCGGCTCGATGCCCCCGCTGGCGAAGCTCGACATCATGACCTACCGCATCGTGGCGGTCGGCCTGCCTCTCCTCACGATGGGGATCATCACCGGCGCCTGGTGGGCCAAGGAAGCGTGGGGCGCCTACTGGCAGTGGGACCCGAAGGAGACGGCGGCGCTCTTCTCGTGGACCGTCTACGCGCTCTACATGCATCTGCACACGCGCAACTCGTGGCGCGGCATACGCTCGGCGTGGCTCTCGGTCTTCGGGTTCATCTCGATCATCTTCTGCTACCTCGGCGTCAACATTTGGGTCAGCGGCCTGCACAGCTACAAGATGTAGCCGCGGGGCGGCCGCCGGCCACGCGTAAAATCCGGACGAGGCCGGACCGAAACCGATAGTAGCGGCGCAATCGCGCCGCTGCTTCTATGAGCGTCTGGATCTCCGCGCAACAGGCCCGCAAGCCGCTGCTGTTCGCCGTGGCCTTGCTCGCCGCGCTCGGCGCCGTCGCTTACGTCGCCGCGCCGCAGAGCATCTTTCCGGCGATCTCGTTCGCACGCGTCGAGATCTTCGCGTACTCGGGCGACTTGCCGCCCGAGGCGATGCGCAGCGCCGTCACCCAGCCGCTCGAAGCGGCGTTGCAGTCGCTGCCGGCCCTGCACGCGACCCGCTCCTACTCGAACCAAGGCGCGGTCGAGATCGAAATCGACTTCGACCCCTGGAGCGATCCGCGGGCCGACCTGCAGAACGTCGATGCGGCGATCGCCGCCGTCCGTCCCAGGCTCCGCGCCGCGACCCGCATCGACACGCTGATCGAGAATCCCAACATGGAGCCCGTCGTCTCGTACGCGCTGAGCGCTACGCGGACGTCCCAAGCCGAATTGCGGCATCTCGTCGAGCAGCGCGTCGTGCCCGTATTCACCGGCACGCCGGGTCTCGGGCGCGTCACCGTGTTCGGCGGCCCGGACGTCGAGTATCGCGTCGCGCTCGATCCTCGCGCGCTGGCGGCGGCCCGCACCACTGCGGGCGAGGTCGCCCAGACGATCGCCGAGGCCAACGTCACGGCGGCCGCGGGCACGCTCGACCGGGGCGGCCGGAGCCGCGTCGTCTTCGTCGGCGAAGCGCTCGACGGCGCTGCCTCGCTGCGCAGCCTCGCGGTCCTCGACCGTGGCGCCAACCGCTTCGTCCCGCTAAGCCGCCTCGGGACGGTCGAGCGCGGAGCGGGACCGGCGATCCAGCAGGCGTCTTTCGACGCGCGGCACGCCGTCGTGCTGAGCGCGTATCCGGCGATCGGCGGCGACGCGGTCAGCTTGCAGCGCAGCGTCGCAGCGCGCATCCCGCAACTGCTCGAGGGATTGCCGCCCGACGTTCGGATCGCGCGCTACTGGGACCAAACGCGCTTGATCGTGGCTTCGCAGCAAGCCCTGCGCGACGCGATCCTGGCCGGCGCGCTGCTCGCGCTCGTCGTGATCTACGCCTTCCTGCGCAGCTTCGGCATGACGCTGATCGCGGCGGCGGTCATCCCGGTCGCTTTGGCAATAACGATCCTGTTCGTCGAGCGGGCCGGAATGTCGCTCAACCTGATGAGCCTGGGAGGCTTGGCGATCGCGGTCGGCCTGATCATCGACGAAGTGATCGTGGTGATCGAGTCGATCGCACGCGAGTTCGCGGAATCTCCGGACACGCCGCGCCGCACCGCGATCGCGCGGGCCACGGGCCGCATCGCCAAGCCGCTGATCGCCTCGACCGCCGCCAACGTCGTCGTCTTCCTCCCGCTCGCGCTGCTCTCGGGGATCCCCGGCTTCTTCTTTCGCGCGCTGGCGATCACGCTGGCGACGGCGCTGATCGTCTCGATCTTCCTCTCGCTCGGCGTCGCGCCGCTCGTGGCCGACGCGCTCCTGCGCTCGCGCCGCCCGCAGCGGCCCGGCCGGCTCGCCCTCGAGCCGTGGTACGCGCGCCTGCTGCGCTGGGCGCTCGTGCGCCGGCGGACCGTTTTCGTCGGCGGCGGCCTCGTCTTGAGTGCGACGATCGTGCTCGTCGCCCGCCTGCCCAGCGACTTCCTCCCCGCACTCGAAGAGGGCGAGTTCGAGATCAAGTACACGCTCCCGCCGGGCACTTCGCTGACCGCGACCGACCGGATCGCGACACAGATGGAGCGCATCGTTTTGAACGACCCGTCGGTCGAGGGAGAAGGCCGGCTCACCGGCATCGACACCAACGGGCTGGTGCCGACGCCGCAGAACGCGGGAACGATCCGCGTCGCGCTGCGCGCGCAGGGCGCCGATCCCTTCGCCGACGTCTCCGGCCGCCTGCGCGACGCGCTCGGCAAAGCGGTCCCAGGCGCGGACTTCGAGTTCCACCAGTTGCTCGAGGACCAAATCAACGATCTCTCCGGCGCGCCCGAGCCGATTCAGCTCGCCGTCTCCGGACCCGATCAGGCAACGCTCATCGGCATCGCCGACCGGCTGACCGACCGCATCGGCAAGATCCCCGGCGTCGTCGACCCCTTCGACGGCGTCATCGACGGGAACGAGACGATCCGCGTCACGCCGAAAACGGACGGCCCCGGCGCGATCGCGCTCGGCACGCTCTCCGGCGCCTTGAGCGCGCGCATCGGCGGGATCGTGGCGACCGAGCTCAGCGACGGCGACACGACGGTCCCCGTTCGCGTCAGTGTCGGCGGAGGCGCGCCCGGCTCGCTCGATCGTTTCGCCATCCCGACCGCGCGCGGTCCGCTGGCGCTCGGGACGGTGGCGACGATCGGGAAGCCCTCGCGCTCGAGCGAAGTGCTCGAGCAGAACGGCGCGCGCATGCTGCTGGTCACGGCGGGCATCGAGGACGCGAACCTCTCTGCAGTCATTCCGCGCGTCCAAGAAGCGATCGCGGCGACGCCTTTGCCGCCCGGCTACCGAATCGAGCTCGGCGGCGCCTATCAAGCGCAGCAAGCCTCGTTCCGCGAGTTCGCGGCGGTGCTGGGTGTCGCGGTGCTGCTGGTCTTCCTCGTCCTGCTCGCAGCCTTCAACTCGTTCCGGCTGCCGCTCGTCATCCTAGCGACGATCCCGCTCTCACCGATCGGCGTCGCGCTCGCTCTGGCGCTCACGGGGACGCCCATCAACGTCTCCTCGTTCATGGGCTTGCTGCTGCTGGTCGGCATCGTCGTGCGCAACGGGGTCCTGCTGATCGACGCCGCGAACCGGCGCCGCATGCACGGCGCGACCGTCCACGAAGCTTTGATCGGAGCCGGGACCGAACGGCTCCGTCCGATCCTGATGACGACGTTCGCCGCAATCGGCGGCCTGCTGCCGCTGGCGCTCGGCTTCGGCTCGGGCTCGGAGATGGAACGGCCGCTGGCGATCGCCGTCATCGGCGGGCTCTCGACGGCGACCGCGTTCACGCTGGTCCTCATTCCCGTCCTCTACGCGGGCGCGGCCGGAATGATCGAGGCTGCGCCGCTCGCGCTCCTGCGGCTTCCGGACATCCGCACCGGCGCTGAGAAGGCTTCGCACTCCGCGTCCTAGGCAACGTCCGCATGGGCGGCCCGCCCGGAAGCCGGCTGAGCGCCGGCAGCCACCCTGCGCCGCGGCCTTCGCCTCCCCTAACGATCGGCTGCTTTTGTAGCGCTCCGGCGTAAGAGTTTTCGCGAGCCGGCCTTTCGCGGCGGGGAGATTCACGCCAGGTCATAAAAGAGAGTCGCGAAACGTCACACGCCTAACGGTAGGACGACCAAAGTTGTGGTGACGTCGAGGGCGTTCTTGATACCCTGGCACGGTTGTGACCGGGGCGCGTAAGAGGGCGTCACGGCCTTTTTTGACGTCTCATGCAGGATCGAGCTTGAACGCGCTGCGGGGCGCGGGGTGAGGAGATAGTGGGAGCACACGAAGCACAGGCTTATAAAGATCCGGGAACGCCCGAAGAGCAGTCCCGGCGGCAATTCCTCGCCAACGTGACCCTGGCGCTCGGCGGCGTCATCGGACTCGTCGTGGCGGTCCCGTGTTTGACCTCGCTCGTCCCGGAATCGCTGGCCTCGCCGGATAAGTCGGCCGGCGGCACTTGGGCTCCGCTCTCCGACGCGGACTTCGCGTCGCTGCAGAAGAGCACGGACAATCCGATCAAGATCAGCTTCACCTTCAAGTACGCGGACGGCTACTTCCCGCCGGCGGAAGACGAGCAGTTCGTGTGGGGCGTCAAGCTCACGCCCGAGCAGGAGCAGAACTTCAAGCAGACGCGCCCCGATCTGTTCAAGCCCGGCGCCACGCTGAATTATCCCGCGGTCACGATGGGCTTCGTGCTCTTCAGCTCCATCTGTCCGCACCTCGGCTGCCGCTACAACTGGGTCGCCGAGAGCAAGATCTTCCTCTGCCCGTGCCACGGATCGCAGTTCGGCGTGCAAGGGCAATACCTCGCCGGCCCCGCTCCGCGCGGGCTCGACCCGCTCCCGTTCCGCGAGCAGGACGGCAAAGCCGAAGTGACGTGGATTCAGTATAAATCCGGGCAGCCGGATCGCGTGATCGTCGCGTACAGCTAGACAAAGGGATCGACCTTGAGCGTCTTGACTTGGATCGAACAGCGCACCGGACTCGTCAGTCAGGTCAATGAGTTCCTGACCGAGGACGTCCCGGGTGGCGCGAGCTACTGGTACATCTTCGGAAGCGCGACGATCTTCGCGATGATCTTACAGATCGTCACGGGCATCTTCTTGACGTTCTACTACGCGCCGTCGAGCGCTTCGGCGTGGGAGTCGACGGACTACATCTACAAGCACGTGCCGCTCGGAGCGTTCGTGCTGAGCCTGCACTTCTGGGGCTCGACGGCGATGATCGCGCTGCTCTTCATGCACCTGCTGCAAACGCTGCTGTGGGGAGCGTACAAGGCGCCGCGCGAGATCATGTGGGTGCTCGGCGTGCTGATGCTGATCTTCACGCTCGTGCTCGGCCTCACCGGCTACCTGCTGCCCTGGGACATGAACGCCTACTTCGCCTCGCAGGTCGCGATCAACATCGCCTCCTCGGTCCCGCTCATCGGGAACGCCACGCAGCAGTTCCTCAGCGGCGGCGCGGGCATCGGCACGCTCACGATCAACCGCTTTTTCGGACTGCACGTGTGGCTGATGCCGGCGCTCTTGGTCGTGCTGGCCGTGGGACATCTGGTCATCTTCCGCCACAACGGCTCGGCCGGACCGCCCGTCGACGTCGACCTCAAGAAGCTTCCGCAAGGGCGCTTCTGGCCCAACCAGATGTTCATGGACGCAGTCGCCTCGTTCGTCGTGTTCGGGATCATGGTGGCGCTCTCGATCTTCGCGCCTCCGCCGCTCGACGTGAAGGCCGACCCGACGCAGAAATTCATCGCGTATCCGGCTTGGTATTTCCTCGCGCTCTACGGCTTGCTGCGCGTCGCCGGGCAGGCGCCGGCGGCGATCCTGCCGATCGCCAACCTGCTCGCCACGGTCCTCGTTCCGGGCGTACTGGTGCTCGTGCTGATCCTGCTGCCGTGGCTCGACCGCAACCCCAGCCGGCAGATCACCCGCCGGCCGTGGGTCTTGGGCGCGACCGCGCTGGTCGCCGTGGTTGCGATCGGACTTTCGGTCTACAGCCAGCTCGCGATCCAGATCGAGCAGACGGAGAATCCGGCCGCGCCCGCTGCGGCGGCCGCAGCTGTGCCCGCCGCCGGAGGGGGAGCGTCGGCCGCCGCGACGGCGGGCGCGAAGGTCTACGCGCAGAGCTGCGCGGGCTGCCACCAAGCGACCGGCCTGGGCACGCCCGGAGTCTTTCCGCCGCTCGCCGGAAACACGTTCGTCACCGGCGATTCGAAGCAGGTCGTTCACGCTGTGCTCTACGGGCTCACCGGCGCGATCAAAGTCGACGGCAAGCCTTTCAACGGCGTGATGCCGCCGTGGAAGGGTCAGCTCTCGAACGCCGACGTCGCCAACGTGGTCAGCTACATCCGCAGCGCGTGGGGGAACAAGGCCGGCGAAGTCAGCACGGACGACGTCGCTAAAGTCGCGAAGTAGTCCCGGGTCCCGGTTCTCAGCCCCTCAGCGCAGCGTTGGCGCGCTCTCCCCGGCCGTGCGGGGCGAGGGCGCGCCGGCGCACGGCGGTCCCTCGTACAGGAATAAGACGTCGCCGTTCTCGGCCGCGAGGGTACGGCGCTCGCGGCCGTAGGCCGGATCGGGCGCCCGGCGTCTTCTCGCGCTCACGACGAAGGCGCGCGGCGACGAACAAACGAGCTGCCGCAGGTCGGCCGCGGGCCCGGTGGCCGGATCGTCGGAAGCGTCGAGCGAGACGACCTCCGGACGCGTGTAGAAGAGCAGCGCGCTGCTCCCCGAGACGCCCTGGATCGCGACCGCGTCGCCCGGGCGAAGCTCGCGGCGCACGATCGCGGCGAAGCGCGGAATCGGCTTGAACGCCTCGACGCGCGGCTCGTCGAGCGCGAGCGTCAGCATCGCCGCCGCACTCGCGCCGGCGAGCACGAAGGGGGCGAACGAGGCCGTTTGGCGCCGCACGAGCAGCAGCGCGCAGGCGAGCGAGCCGGCGAAGAGCACCAGCCCGAGCGCGAGCAGCCCGCCGCTGACGGCCTGCAGCTCGGGCGTCAGCCGGTTGTGACTCGAGAACGCGGAGATCGCGAAGGCGACCGCGCCGATCGTCAACGGCACGAGCCCCGCCCACAGGACCAGCTCGCGCCGCTCCTCGCGCTCGACGGCACGGTCGAACCAGAGGCCGACCAGGATCGCGAAGGCCGCCAGTTCGAGCGCGACATAGTTCGGCAGCTTCGTCTGGGCGAAGCTGAAGAAACAAAACGGGACCACGGCCCAGACCAGGGCGAGCCGGGCGAGGCTCCCCGGGCGAGTCCGCGCCTCCCGCCAGCCTGCGAGCGCGGCCGGGACGAGAAATGCGAACCAAGGGAAGAACCCCAAGACCACGACCGGGACGTAGTACCAGACCGGCCCGCTTTGGTTCTCGATCGTGCCCAAATAGCGGCCCACCGTGTAGTGCCCGATGAGCTCGCCGAAGGCGGCCGGACCGGCGGCATGCCACAGCGCGAACGCCCAAGGCGCGATCAGCAAAGCGAAAAGCGCGAGGCCGCCGAGCCGGTGCGGCAACGCCGGGGGATCGAGCCGGCCGCCGGCCAGGCGCTCCCAGACGAGCCAAGGCCCGACGACCAGCACGGTGACGACGAGTGCGACCGGGCCCTTGGCGAGCGTCCCGAGGGCCAGGGCCGCCCAAGCCAGATACCACCACGAGGCTCGGCCCGTCCGCAGCGCACCGAACGACGCCAAGATCGCCAGCATCACGGCCAGGTCGAGCAGCGCATCCATGATCGCGAGCCGGCCGATCACGGCTTGCATGAGCGAGGTCGCGAGCACCGTCGCGGCCAGCAGCGCGGCGCGCGAGCTCGCCAGGCGGGCGACGACGTAGCCGACCACCCCGGACATCACGATCGTGGCCAGCGCCGAGGGCAGGCGCAGGGCGAACTCGCTCGTCCCGAGCAGCTTCGCGAACGCTGCGGCGACCCAGAAGTAGAGCGGCGGCTGCACGAACCAAGGGACGCCGTTGAGGTGCATGACGACCGGGTCCCGGAAGAGGAGGATCTCGCGCGCGACCTCGCCGTAGGTCGTCTCGCTGTTGTCCCAGAGCGTCCCGGCACCCAGGCCCGGCAGGGTCGCGGCTGCAGCCACGATCGCCCCGATCAACGCTGCCCGCACCTCCGCCCGAATCACGTCCCACATGGTTGGCAGACGCTCCGAAAAGTCCCGCGGGCCGTTGAAAGCGAAGTGAGACGGCGTGTATCCGATAGCGCTCGCCCTGCGCGGCCGGCGGGTCCTCGTCGTCGGCGGGGGGGCGGTCGCCGCGCGCAAGGTGCGCGGTCTTCTCGAGGCCGGCGCGGGCGTCACCGTCGTCGCCCCATCTTTTTCAGCGGAACTGCGCGCCGCGGCGGCGAGCGGTCTCGAACTGGTCGAACGCCCTTTCGCCGAGGGTGACCTGGAGGGCGTGACCCTCGCCTTCGCCGCCACCGACCACGACGACGTGAACGCCGCGGTCGTAGCCGCGGCTCGCGAGCGCGGCATTCTGGTCAACGACGCGACCGACGCCGGGCGCAGCGATTTCGCGACGGCCACGGTCCACCGCGTCGGCCGTTTGACCTTCACCGTCGACACCGGGGGCGCGTCGCCGTCCTTCGCCGTCCGGCTGCGCGACGAGCTGCGCGAGCACTTCGGCGAGCGTTACGGCCGGGCCGCCGAGACGCTCGGGCGGATGCGCGCCTACGCCACCGCGGTCTTGCCGCCTGCCCTGCGCGCGCCGGTCATGAGTTCGCTCGCCGCGCGGGGAATCGACGAACTGGCGTCGATCCCATACGCGATGGTCGAAAACGAGGTCGAGGCCGCGGCGGCAGCGCTCGCGGCATCCCGCTCCGGGCCCGGAGGGGAAACGCTCCAGGTCGTCTGCGCGACGCGCACCAGCGCGCTCGCGCTGTGGCAGACGCGCCACGTCATGGCGAAGCTCGCCGCCGCCGGGATCGCCTCGACGATCCTGCCGATCTCGACTCGCGGCGACCGCATCCAAGATCGCTCGCTGGCGGCGATCGGCACCGACAGCATCTTCGTCAAGGAGCTGGAGCTGGCGCTGCGCGAGAAGCAGGCCGATTACGCGGTCCACTCCTGCAAAGATCTGCCGAGCTCGCTGCCCGAGGACATGCAGGTCGCGGCGATCGGACCGCGCGAGGACCCGCGCGACGCGTTCTGCTCGGAGCGCTACCCGTCGTTCGACGCGCTCCCGGCAGGCGCGCTCGTCGGCACGTCGAGCCCGCGCCGGCGCGCTCAGCTCCAGGCCTTGAGGCCGGACTTGACCTTCGAGACGATCCGCGGCAACGTCGACACGCGGCTGCGCAAGCTGCGCGAGGGCGGCTACGACGCGATCGTGCTGGCCCTCGCCGGCCTGACGCGGCTCGAGCTCCGCGCCACCCACACGGTCCCTTTCGACCCCTCCGCCGTCATCCCGGCGGTCGGCCAGGGGGCGCTCGCGATCGAATGCCGCGCCGGCGACGACGCGCTCGCCCGGCGCCTCCACGACATCCTGGCCGACCGTGCGACCGAGTTCGCCGTGCGGGCCGAGCGCGCGTTCCTGCGCGCTTTGCGCGGCGGATGCCAAGCTCCGGTCGGCGCCCACGCCAGCTATGCCGGCGGCGTACTGCGCCTGCACGCCGCGATCGCCGCCGCGGACGGCTCGCAGATCGTCCGCGGCGACTTCCAAGCGGTGCTCGACGATCCGCGGGAGGGTGAAGCGCGAGCGGACGAGCTGGCACGCGAGCTGCTGGCCCGCGGCGGCGAGGCGCTCCTGGCCGGCCGCGAAGGGCCCGCCGGGCCGCTCGGCGGACGCCTTTTCCTGCTGCCGCGCACGCAGGAGCGGCCGAGCCAAATCGCCCCGGCGCTGCGCGGGGCAGGCGCCGAGGTCGTCGAGGCCGCTGACAGCGCGGAGGCCGAGCAACGCCTCGCCGGACGGACGCCCGACGTCCTCCTCTTCCCTTCCAGCGGCTCGGTGAGGGCCGTCACCGAGTACCTCGCCCGCCTGCGAAACAATGGCTTCAGACCCGTCGTCGCGGCGATGGGCGACGCCTCGTCGGCGGCCGCCCGAGAGGCCGGGTTTCCGCCCGACCTCGTCGCGCCGGAACCAACGGTGGCCGCGTTCGTTCAGAGCGTCACGCACTACGTCTTGGGGAGAGTGGGTTCATGACCGTCAGCGAGCTGCTCCGGCCGCGCGATGCCGTCGATCTGCGCCGGCGGCCGCGCCGCCTGCGCTCGAGCCCGGCGATGCGCGAACTGGTGCGCGAGCACGAGGTGCGGATCGGCAGCTTGGTGCAGCCGCTCTTCGTCGCCGACGACGGCCAGCCGCGCGGCGAGATCTCGAGCATGCCCGGCGTTTTCCGGCACTCGGTCGAGAGCGCCGTGGCCGAGACCCGCGAGCTGTGGGCGCTCGGCGTGCGCGCGGTCCTGCTCTTCGGCATCCCCGACGTCAAGGACGCCGTCGCCAGCTCGGCCCACGATCCCCGCGGCATCGTGCAGCGGGCGATCCGCGCCATCAAGGCCGAGCTGCCCGAGGCGATCGTCATCGCCGATCTGTGCAACTGCGAGTACACCGATCACGGCCATTGCGGGATCCTCGACGAGCGCGGCGACGTCGACAACGACGCAACCCTCGAACTGCTCGGCAAGACCGCGCTCTCTTACGCTGAGGCCGGCGTCGACGTGATCGCTCCCTCGGACATGATGGACGGCCGCGTCGGCTACCTGCGCGCGACGCTCGACGCGTCGGGCTATCCGGCGATCCCGATCATGTCCTACGCCGTCAAGTTCGCCTCGGGCTTCTACGGACCGTTCCGCGAGGCGGCCGACTCGACGCCGCAGTTCGGCGACCGGCGCAGCTACCAGATGGACCCGCCCAACCTGCGCGAGGCCCTGCGCGAAGCCTTGACCGACATCGACGAAGGGGCCGACTTCGTGATGGTCAAGCCCGCCTTGGCATACATGGACCTGATCCGTGCGGTCAGCGAAGTCTCCGACGTTCCGGTCGCCTGCTACAACGTCAGCGGCGAATACGCGATGGTCAAGGCGGCCGCCGCTAACGGCTGGATCGACGAGGACCGGGTCGTCGACGAGATGCTGGTCGGCTTCGTTCGTGCCGGCGCGGACATCATCATCACGTACTTCGCCAAGTCCTACGCCCGGCGGCACCGGAGCGCTTGAGCGCGAGGTGCCGCGCCTCTCGGAGATCGGCGTGCTGATCCTCGGCGGCGGTGAGGCGACCCGGCTCCCGGGGAAGCTCGAGCTGGAGGCCGGCGACCTGCCGCTGCTGGCGCGGGTCGCGCGCAACACCGCCGGCGGGCGTGAGACCTTCGTCGCCTGCAAAGGCAGCTTTCCCCCGGCGCTCGACGCGCTCGTGCCGGGGACGGCCGTCGTCGACCGCTGGAGCCGGCGGGGACCGCTCGCCGGACTGCTGACGACGATGTCCCGCATGCACGCGCGCTTCGTTTTCGCCGTGGCCGGGGACGCCCCGTTGATCGACGCCCGCTTCATCGAAGCGCTGGCGGGCTCGCTGCGCGAAGGCGACGAAGCGATCGTCCCGAGACACTCGCGCGATGGGAAAGCGCAGCTCGAGCCGCTGGCGGCGCTCTACGACCGGCTCGCCTTCCTGCGCGAAGGCTTGCCCGTTCTGCGCAGCGGCCGCGGCCGGCTGGACCTCGTCATCGCGCGTCTGCGCGCGCGTTTCGTCGAGGTCGCCGACGCCCGCATCTTCGCCAACGTCAACACCCCCGCCGACTACGCTGCGCTGCGCGCGCAGCTCGGAGAGCCCGCATGACCTTCGAACGAAGCATCTCGGCGTTCGAGCGCGCCAAAGACGTCATCCCCGGCGGCGTCAACTCGCCGGTCCGCGCCTTCAAGAGCGTCGGCGGCGCGCCCATTTTCGTGAAGTCGGCGCGCGGCTGCAGCTTCACGGACCTCGACGGGAACGAGTACGTCGATTACGTCATGTCGTGGGGGCCGCTGATCCTGGGCCACGCCCACCCCGCCGTCATCCACGCGGTCCAGCACGCCGCCGCGCACGGGACGTCGTACGGCGCGCCGACCGAGGCCGAGACGCAGCTCGCCGAGCTGGTCATCGCGATGGTCCCTTCGGTCGAGAAGGTGCGCTTCTGCTCCAGCGGGACCGAGGCCACGATGAGTGCCCTGCGTCTCGCACGCGGATACACCAAGCGCGAGAAGCTTGTCAAGTTCGCGGGCTGCTACCACGGCCACGGCGACTCGTTCCTGATCTCGGCCGGCAGCGGCGCGCTGACGCTCGGCACGCCGGACTCGCCCGGCGTCACCGCGGGGACGGTCCGCGACACGATCGTCCTGCCCTACAACGATCTCGACGCGGTCCGCGCCGCCTTCGCGGCCGAGCCCGGAGCGATCGCCTGCGTCATCGTCGAGCCGTACGTCGGAAACATGGGGCTGATACTGCCCGCCCCCGGCTACCTCGCCGGGCTGCGCGAGCTTTGCACGCAGCACGGCGCGCTGCTGATCTTCGACGAGGTGATGACCGGCTTCCGGGTCGGTCCGGGCGGCGTCCAGCAGCGCGAAGGGATCGCTCCCGACCTGACGACGCTCGGCAAGATCATCGGCGGAGGGCTCCCGGTCGGCGCCTTCGGGGGGCGCGCCGAGATCATGGACCAGCTGTCGCCGCAGGGGCCGGTCTACCAGGCCGGGACCCTTTCGGGCAACCCGCTGGCGATGGCGGCCGGGATCGCCACGCTGCGCGCCCTGCGCGAGCCGGGCGTCTACGAGCGGCTCGAAGCGGCCGGGGCCCGTTTCGTCGAGGGCCTCGAGGGCGTCTTCGAGCGGCACCGGATTCCGCACCAGGTGAACCATCGCGGCTCGATGGTCGGCTTCTTCTTCACCGGGACGCCGGTCATCGATCTGGCCAGCGCCAAGACGAGCGACACGGCCTTCTACGCCCGCTTTTTCCGGGCGATGCTGGAGCGCGGCGTCTACTTGGCACCCTCGCAGTTCGAGGCAGGCTTCCTGAGCACGGCCCACAGCGACTCGGCGATCGACCAAACGATCGCCGCAGCCGACGAAGCGGCGGCCTCCGTCCTGGCGGCCGTCTGAGGACGGCGGGCGGAATATTGCCTTACTGTCGTTATTGCCGTAGCACGTCCCACCGGGAGCTGCGTACACTGAAAAACAGTTCAGCGCTGAAGTCCGGTGACCGGGCGCACGCCGGTGCCGGAGAATTTATGACAAGCTTGGCCTTACCGACTCGTACTCGACGGTTTGGCCGGGCTTGTCTTCGGGACTTGGAGGGTTCATGCCGCTAGTCTGCCTCGGGCTTTCGCACCGCACCGCTCCCGTCGAAGCGAGAGAACGGCACGCTTTCCCGCCCTCGCGGATGTCCGAGGCCCTCGTCGCGCTGCGCGATTACGAAATGGTCCGGGAAGCGGTCATGCTCCAGACCTGCGGCCGGCTCGAGATCTACTCCGAGCTCGAAGATTACGAGCAGGGCGTCGAGCAGATTAAGTCGTTCCTAAGAAATTTCCGCCACGCCGCAGTCCAGGACATGTCGTCGTATCTCTACACGCTGCTGGGCTCGCAGGCGATCGATCATCTTTTCCGGGTCGCGACCGGACTCGATTCGATGCTGATCGGCGAAGCCGAGATCCTCGGGCAAGTGAAGGACGCCTACATCCAAGCTCAGAAGGCGCGCTCGCTCGGCAAGACGCTGCACGCCCTCTTCCGGGAAGCCCTCAGCGCCGGGAAACAGGCGCGCTCGCAGACCTGGATCGGCGGCGACTCCATCAGCGTCGCGACCGCCGCCATCGAGATGGCCAAAGAGCGTCTGGGCGACCTCAACGGCAAGAGCGTGCTCGTGGTCGGCGCCGGCAAGATGGGCGCGACCGCGGCCAAGCGCCTGCGTCTGGAAGGCTGCAGGGAGCTGCTGGTCGCCAATCGCACCTGCCAGCGCGCCCAGCATCTGGTCGAGGGTTTGGGCGTCGGCGAGGCCGTCGAAATGCCCGGCCTCACCGAGGCGATGAAGCGAGCCGACATCGTAGTGGCCTCGACCGGCGCCTCGCACTTCGTCATCACTCCGGGCAACGTCGCCGAAGCGATGCTGGCGCGCCCGCACCGTCCGCTTTTCATCGTCGACATCGCCGTGCCGCGGGACGTCGATCCGGAAGTCGCGCGCATTCCCAACGTCGGCGTCGCCGACATCGACGCCCTCAAAGGGCTCGTCGACGTGACGCTCGAGCGCCGCCGCGAGGCGATCCCGCTCGTCGAAGAGATCATCTCCGAGCACGTCCAGCGCTACGCCCAGTGGTACCAGTCTCGCGTCGCGATTCCGATCGTCAGCTCGCTCGTGCAGAAGGCCGAAACGATCCGCATGGCCGAGATCGATCGCCTCTTCGCGCGCTGTCAGGAGCTCACGCCGCGCGAGCGCATGCTGATCACGGGCGCCTCGCTGACGATCATCTCGAAGCTCTTGCACAACGTCGTCACCAAGCTGCGCGAGCGCGCCACCTCCAACCACGCCGAAGCGGCGACGCTGGCGCAGATCCTCGACGAGCTCTTCGATCTTCAGGTCCGCAACGACGCGTTTTCCGCCGAGCGCCAAGCCGCCGCCGCGATCGATGCCGAACTGGCTGAGTGAGTAAGCGCAAGCGCGGCAAGGTCTTTCTCGTCGGTGCAGGCCCGGGCGATCCGGGCCTCTTGACGCTCAAGGCAGCGCGCCTGATCGCCAGCTGCGACGTGCTCGTCTACGACTATCTGGCCGCGCCGCCGATCGTCGCGCTGGCTCCGCCCGATTGCGAGAAGATCTACGTCGGGAAAAAAGCCGGCGCGCACACGCTTAGCCAAGAGGAGATCACCGCGCTCATCGTGCGGCTGGGCGAGGAAGGAAAGCGCGTCGTGCGGCTCAAGGGCGGCGACGTGTTCGTCTTCGGACGCGGCGGCGAGGAGGCGGCGGAGCTGCGCGAGGCGGGCGTCGCCTTCGAAATCGTCCCCGGCATCACGTCGGCGATCGCCGCACCCGCCTACGCCGGCATCCCGGTCTCGCACCGCGATCACAACACCTCGTTCACGATCGCGACCGGACATGAGGATCCCACCAAAGGCTACTCCTCGCTCGACTTCGCGAAGCTCGCCAACCCGGCGCAGACGCTGGTCTTTCTCATGGCGATGGGAAACCTCGCGGGGATCGTCGAGAAGCTGCGCCAGAACGGCCTTTCGGGCGAGACGCCGGTCGCCATCGTGCGCGAGGGGACGCGGCCCGAACAGGAGACGCTGGTCGCGACGCTCGACACGGTCGTCGCCGAGGTCGAGCGCACCAAGTTCGCCGCGCCGGCGATCGTCGTCATCGGCAACGTCGTGCGCGAGCGCGAACGCATCCGCTGGTTCGACGCGAGCCCGCTGTTCGGCCGGCGCGTCCTCGTGACGCGGCCCGCCGCCGACGCCGACGCGTTCGCCGCCAAGCTGTGGGAGATCGGCGCCGAGCCGGTCGTCGCACCCACGATCGCGATCGGGCCGCCCGACGACCCGGCCGCCGCCGAGGCCGCGGTCGGCGGTGTGCGCGCGTACGCGTGGATCGTCTTCACCAGCCAGAACGGGGTCGCCGCCTTTTTCGACCGCCTCTCCGCCGCGGGCGGCGACGCGCGCGCCCTGGGGGACGTCAAGGTCGCGGCGATCGGCCCGAAGACGGCCGAACGGCTCGTCGCCCACGGCATCCGGCCCGATTTCGTGCCGGCCAAGTTCATCAGCGAAGACGTCGCCGCCGGGCTGCTCTCGCGCACGGCACCCGGCGACCGCATCCTGCTCTTTCGCGCCCAAGAAGCCCGCGACGTCCTCCCCGAGTCGCTGCGCGCGGCCGGGCGGAGCGTCGACGTCGTGGCCGCCTACAAGACGTCGCCGGTTCGCGACCCGGCGCTCGCGCGGGCCGCGGAGCGTGCCGGCATCTGGACCTTCACCAGCGCCAGCACGGTGCGCGCGTTCGCCGAGAACGTCCCCGGCGCCGCGCAGCTCGGGTCGGACAAGACCGTCGCCTGCATCGGCCCGATCACGGCCGAGGCCGCACGCGAGCTCGGGCTGCGCGTCGACGTCGTCGCCGACGACTTCACGGTCGACGGCCTGATCGAAGCGCTGGAGAGCGCCGCCACCTCTACCGGGTAGCGGCGCCCTGAGGCTCGGCGGGCCGGGGCGCCAGCGCGCCGGAAACGGACCGGGCGGAACGCGGCCACAGCAGGCGTTCGAGCCGAGCGCGCACGGGCGGAGCGGTCAGCGGCCGCTCGACGAGCCTCCAAAAAGCGAAGCCCAGCGCCAGCGCGATCAGAAACGACACGGGCCGCGGCGAGCCGTGGTCGTGGAGGAAGCCGACGAACGGCGCGTGGATCAGGTAGATGCTGTACGAGGCGAGGCCGACGGCAACGAGCGGCGGCCAAGCCAAGACCCGCTGCAAGGGGCCCCAGCCGGCCGCAACGACGAAGAAGAAGGCGGCCGCGTGCCAAACCGGATCGCCGTGGTCGACCCTCACGTACGGGCGCAGCGCGAGGCCCAGGGCAAAGGTCAGCACGGCGCCGATCCAGGCGAAGCGCTGCCACGGCTGCGGGTTGAGGGCGAGGTCCGCCGCCACGATCCCCAGCATGAAGCACGGCAGCGTCCCCTCGTCCACGACGCTGGGCGTGAGGAAATACAGCGCGTAGAGCAGCAGGCCGAGCGCGTAGAAGAGCGGGCGGGAACGCCGGTACAGGGCGACGAGCAGCGGAAAAACGAGATACCAGCGCGCCTCGATCGCGAGCGTCCAGAAGGCGACGTTGTGAATCGG
Organism: Vulcanimicrobiota bacterium; assembly: GCA_963834485.1. GTDB lineage: Bacteria > Vulcanimicrobiota > Vulcanimicrobiia > Vulcanimicrobiales > Vulcanimicrobiaceae > CAWICD01. The sequence goes on along the minus strand of CAWICD010000002.1, from coordinate 255,539 downwards.
AATGCGCGGGATCGCGAAGGCGAAGTCGCCGAGCAACTCGAGAGCCTGGGAGCGAGGCGAGCCCAAGCCGTCCCGCAGCACCGACGGATAGCCGAACGGCGTCAGTGCCAGGGCCGCGAACAGGAGCAGCGCGACGTAATAGGGCGGCGCTATCCGGACGAAGCGCCGCCGCAGAAACGCGCCGTAGTCGATGGCCTTCCCCTGCAAGAAGGGGTAGGCCAGGCAAAAGCCCGAGATCGCGAAGAAGAGATCGATCCCGCGGAACCCCCACGGCACGACCGCGGGGGCCGCGTGAACGGAGAGCACGGCCAGAACGGCGCAGGCGCGCAGCCCGTCCATGTAGGCGATGTGTCGTCGCCCGGGTTGCGGCTCGGCGCGAACGTGCGGCATATGGAAGGGTTATCGGCCGAGCGAGAACGGCCGCCAACGGCCGGCGCAGGGTGGAGATGTCCGTCGAACTCGCGCCGCTGACGAATTTCGACGTCGGCGCGGCGGCGGCGGCGGCGATCGCCTTCTCGGCCTTCCGGCTGCGCTCGCTGAGCGCGGGCGGCGCCGTCGCCGCCTTCGCGGTTGGTACGGCCACCTTCGGCGGGCTGGGAGCGGCGGGGGCCGGCGTGCTCCTCGCTTTCTTCGTCACCTCCGTCGCCCTTTCGCGCCTCGGCAAGGCGGAAAAGCGCAAGCGGCTCGTCGACATCGGCAAGACCGGTCCGCGCGACGCCTCCCAGGTCTTGGCGAACGGCGGCGTGGCGGCGCTTTGCGCGCTGCTCGCCTCGACCGACGCGCGCTGCGCGATCGCGTTCGCCGGCGCCTTCGCCGCCGCCACCGCCGACACGTGGGGGACCGAGATCGGCACCCTGGCGCGCGGCCGGCCGCACTCGATCCTGAGCCTGCGCCCGATCGCGACGGGCCTCTCGGGCGGTGTCTCGCTGCAGGGGACGCTGGCCGAGCTCGCCGGGGCGCTCTTCATCGCGCTGGTCGCAGAGGCGTTCGGGCTGGGCGCCGTCCTGCCGATCGCGGCCGGCGGCGTCGCCGGAGCGCTGCTCGACTCGCTGCTCGGCGCCTCGCTGCAATCGCTGCGCTGGTGTCCGCAATGCCGTCGTCCCTGCGAGACCGAGCCGCACCTCTGCGGCGCGAACACGACCCCGCTGCGCGGCCTCTCGTTCGTGGGCAACGACGCCGTCAATCTCGCCTGCACGCTCGCGGGCGCGGCCGTCGCGTTTTGGCTCGCGGGGCCGGCGGCGCCCCGCTAACCCAACTTCTTACGTTAAGCGCGAGGCCGCGGCGCCGTACGTCTTCTCGAGGTACGGAATGATGTCGTCGTCGTCGTCGAGGATCACGTCGCCGTCGACGAGCACGGGAATGCTCGTTTGGCCCGAGACCTCTTGGACCACGCCGCGCGCCGCGTGCGAGCGCGGCACGTTCACGTTCTTGTAGTCGAGCAAAAGGTCGGTCAGCTTGGCGCGCACCCGAGCGCAATAAGGACACCACTCGGCTTGATAGAGGACGATATCGGTCGGGCGGCCCATCACGTTCCTTTCGCGTCGGCAACGCTTCAAACGCGCGGGCTGCGGTCAAGGTTGCACTGCCGCCGTACGTAGCACTTCGCACCCGATGTTTGGCTCGCGGACGGCCCCAGCGTCCGCTTTCTCGGGGTGCCGCTGCCGACCCGCAGCGCGATCGTCGAGCTCGGCGACGGACGCTTTATGCCGCTGCTCGGATACTCGCACCCGGGGGACCGCGGGAACGCAAGCCCAACATGTGAGCGGCCGCGCGCTGCCCGATCTGCCGTGCACGGGCACGGAAGCTCTATCGGTTCGACGGCCTGAAACCGCACATCGTCAGATCGACCGCGTGCAGCCGGTCCCCCAACGCTGCATCCGAATCCTCATCATCCATGAGCCGCCTCAAGGATAGCGTGAGCACGAACGGGGAAGGTACCGTTCTGAAATGCATGGACATGAATTCCAGGCCTTCTTCCTGTTTCTACGCGGCCGGTTTCACAGCGAGGTGATCCTCGCCGCCAGAGCCCGCTGCTCCGCAGGCTGACGCGGCTGAACTCTCCGCGTATCGTGCGAGGTTCACGGCCGCGTTGTGGTCGCGGTCGTGGGACGTGCCGCACGATGCGCACGTCCAGAGACGTTCCGAAAGGGCGAGTGTCTCGTTCTTCGCTGCGCACGAGGAGCACAGCCTTGAACTAGGGTACCAACGCGCGGCTACGATCACGCTCGAGCCGGCCATCGCGGCCTTGTATTCGAGCTGGCGGCGGAATTCGAAGAAGCCAAGATCGCCGATCGCTCGCGAGAGGCAGCGGTTGGCCAGCATCCCGCAGACGTTGAGATCCTCGATTGCGATCGTCCGGTAGCGCATCAGGGAGGTGGTCAGCTTGTGCAAGGCGTCGCCTCGAATGTCTGCGATCCGCCGATGGAGCCGTGCCAGCTTGGTTTTCGCTTTGGCACGATTGCGCGAACCGCGTTGCTTGCGCGTCAGATCACGGGAAAGGTGCTTGAGCTTCTGCAGATACCTCCGTAAGGGCTTGGGCGAGGGAATCTTCGGAGAACCGTCACTGAGCGTCGCGAGACTCGTTATACCGAGGTCGACTCCGACGACGGAGACGTCCGAACGGACGGGGGGCTCGTGCCGAACCTCCACGGCGAAGCTCGCGTACCAGCCATCCGCCCGGCGCGAGATCGTCACGGAGAGGATACGCCCAGTAAACCGCACCTCTTCGCGCATCTTCACCCAGCCCGCGATCGGCAGCTTCACGCGCTTGCCGTCAACCTTCACCGCATTGGGATGCTGTTGGTCAGGACCGTTGTCCGCGCGAAAGCTGTCGTGGACGCCCTTGCGCTTGAAACGCGGGGTTCGGACGCGCTTCCAGGGGATCTCGGCGCGCCGATACTTTGCAACATCATCGAAGAAGTTGCCATAGGCGCGTCCGAGGTTCTTGATCGCTTGCTGCGGCGCGCACTTGGTGACCTCACGCATCCAAGGAAACTGCTCGCTCTTGAGCGCGTTGAGCTGCTTGCGCAGCGCCACCTCAGAGGGCTTCTCACCCGCGTCGTACTGCCGCTGCCATTCCGCCAGGGCCCAGTTGTAGGCAAATCGTGCTACTCCGCAGGCGCGGGTAAAGTAGGCCGATTGCGAGCCGCTCGGAACGAGCCGAATCCGATGCGCGAGGATCATGGCGCGGGCTCGCGCGCCAAGGCGCGCTCGATGCTGATGGCGCGGTTGCGAGCAGAACGGCGGCCGTAGAGTCGCGCGCAGAAACTCGTGAGCACCGCGATCATATCTGCGACGAGGTCATCGTTCATCTCGCTCGGGTCGATGACGATGAGGCGACGTCCCGATGCGGCCAGCGCCGCTTCAAGATACTCCGAGCCGAATCTGGCAAACCGATCGCGGTGCTCCACAACGATGGCACCGACGCTCGCGTCGGAGAGAAGCCGCAACAGCTTGCGGCGTTTGCCGTTCAGGCCCGAGCCGACTTCAGCCGCCGTTTCAACGACGTGCAGTTTGTGCTCGGCGGCGTACTGGGAAAGTCGGGCCAATTGCCGGTCGAGATCGCGACGCTGATCATGGCTGCTCACGCGAGCGTAGAGGGCTACAGCCGCCGGAAGGTCGTCGGCCGGCGCGTCGACGAGGATCGTTCCGCTGGACGTTTGCCGCCACGGAACGGGCATCATATCGTCTTTGACCCAGCGCCACGCGGTCTTGTAGGAGATCCCCTGGCGCCGCGCCCAATCGACGAGCCGCATGCTTCAAGTTTATCATACGAACGTGTGTTTGTCTACTGCTGACCACTAAGTCAGGAGCAGTTGGCAACCCATGGCGACGATCTTTGGCGGAGCCGCCGAAAAGGTAAAGCCGTCGATGGGTAGAGCCGAGAGATTGGTCAGGTGCTCGACGATCGGAATGCCCCCTGCCAGCAGAATGGAATGAACCGGCCGGGTCCCATCGCTGGTATCGTCGATATTCAGGGAATCGATACCGACGAGGACGGCACCTTGCTCTCGAAGGTACGTCGCGGCAGCTTTTGTCAAAAAGGGATGACCCTCGAAGTAACGGTCCGTACGCCAGTGCCGATCCCAGCCGGTGTTGACCAATACGGCGCGGCTCGACACATCGACTGCTGCAAAGCTCGTCCAGTCGATGGCCCGGCCTTCGATACCGGTTGCGCGTACGACCACTCCGGGAATGTGTGCCATGACCGGCAGCGGCGTTGTGGACAGATCCGCTCCATCCGGATAGCGGTGGTACGGCGTATCGAGGTATGTACCGGTGTTCGCGACCATATCGATGCGACCGATTTGGAACTCCGTGTCCGGCCCGTAGCTCGCTCGGGATTGCAGATGAGATAGATGATCGCAGACGATCGGTGCGGGCAGGCCTTTGTAGGTAACCATGCCGTTTTCGATCGCGTGACTCAAGTCGACCAGGGCGGCGCCGCGGCCGGGTAGGTTCGCGTTCTGAGGCTCGGACTTCCGTTTGTGCTGCTCCTCGATAATCTGCTTGTTCAGAATTTCGATCTTGCCGACCATCGCCAGGCGCATATCCGCAATGATGGAGGCGGCCAGGCTGTCGTCCGAAATCGTGTCGCCATCGATGTCGAGTCGAAACCCTTGGCCTTGCAGTCCACCCCCATTCGAGAACTGAACCGCGAAATCGAAGGCGGCGCGTTTATCCACCGTGGAACCCCCTTTGAGACTCAGACACAGAGAGCGACGAACCGCAGTTTGGCTCGCCGCACCCGGAAGGTGACGAGCACCATCGCCGACATTCAAAAAAAGCCCCCGGCGATCATGCTCTCGTGTCCGAACGCTCGCGTCAGGCGGGCCATAGGCCGATCGTCGAGCCGACCCAGGTGCGGTCTTTGTTGTAGTCGACGCCGAGCATCGCGCCGCGCGCCAGTCGGCACAGGTTGATCGCGGGCGTCAGCTCGGGCTCGCCGTCCGGACGCAGGAACATCAGGCGCAGCTCGACCTTGACCGTGCCGCCGTCGGCGGCCCCGATCGCCTCGGCGTAGACGAACTTCTCTTGCAGGCACCAGTTCCCGCGCTGCGCCGGCGGGATCGCCTCGACGGCGGCGCGCGTGGGCGCGATGTCGACGCCGCTGCCGGCGAACGAGAAGAGCGGCTTGAGCACGTAGCGCTCGGCCAGATCCTTCGGAAGCGCCGCGACGTCGGAGAGCAGGCGCGTGGGCGGGACCGCCGGATGGTCGAGAAAGGGCAGCGAGTATTTCGACCAGACCCAAAACCAGTTCGGATGCGAGACCCATTCGACGTCCAGCTCGTCGCGCCAGTCGAAGGGCAGCGTTATCTGCTTGCGTTCGAGCTCGTCGACGATGAGGCGATTGTAGATGCGTTCGACGGGCAGCTCGCGGCCCGCGCCGTCGCGCCGAAAGAGGCGCCGCCCGCGCTTGATCAACTTCGTCGGACAGACCGCGTCGACGCCGAAGAGCGCCTTGGTCGCGGTGAAGTCGGCGTAGGTTTTCTGCGTCTGCGGCTCGAGGTCGACGAGGACGACGTGCGCCGGATCGCGAGCACCGACGATCGTGCGCCGCGCGAGCTCGAGATAGCCGGCGCGGCCGCGCCCGCCGAACCACGCCGACCACGGCCCCTCGCAGCCTGAGACGGTCTGCAGCTCGTGCTCCCACGCGTCGTGCTGGAAGACCTCGAGCGCGAAGAGCGACGGAAAGCCTTGCAGCTCGACGAGCTTCGGCGCGAGCGCCCCGTCGCGCCCGCGCACGATCGCCAGATCGATGCACAGCGTGCCGGGCAGCGCGCTCATCGACGGCATGTCCCAGCGCGGCGGGACCGCGGCCCGCATCCGAGCGATGCGCTGCGGTTCGCAGAGTTGCGCCGCGATCTCGCGCGCCGTGCGCTCGCAGCCCTCGATCAGCTCGCGCGGAAAGAAGACCGGCGTCTCCGCCAGGCGGAAATCGACGGAGGCGCCGGCCCGCCGCTCGAGGCCGGCGCGATAGCGCGCGGAGCGCTCGGGCGTATATGCCGCGTTGTACGCCGCACGGAAAGCCGGATCCAAGCGCGCCTCAGGCGGCGACGATCAGTTCGAGCCGGTGCCGCACCAAATCGTCGAAGGTCGCGCGCGCCGCGCGCAAGCGCGGGCCGGCACTCTCGTCGCGCAAGACCGGGAGCATGGCCTTGCGCGCCTCGTAGACGTCGGGCGTCAGCTCGCCGCGCGCATGCAGCCGCTCGAGGATCTCGGCGATGCGTTCGGCCGTGCCGATCTCGGGATGGCTGTTGACCGCGAAGATGCGCGGTGCGGCGGCGCCGCGCTCGCGCGCGACCTCGAGCATCGTGAGCACGCGGTCGCCGTGGGAGTGCGCTTTCGACTCGTAGGCGATCGGCACGATCCCTTCGGGAAAGCGCTCGTTCGTCGGAACGAGGTCGTAGTAGCGCGAGTCCAGGACCGTGACGACTTCGCTCGCGAGCTCCGCGGCGAGCCGCCCGAACCAAGGGTGCGCGAGCGCTTCGCCGGTGAGGACGTTGGTGCCGATGCCGTTGAGCAAGCCGCCTTTCTCGGGCCCGCGCAGCATCGGCTCGGCGACGCGGAGCCAGCGGCAGATCAGTCCGAACGTGTGGCAGACGCCGAACAGCGACGCATCCTCGTCGGCGGCGACTTCATCGAAGAGCCGCCACAGCGGCGCCTCCCACGAGGGGTCCTCGCGAATCTCGATGATCCCGTCGTCGTGAGTGTTGTGGCGCGGATCGTGGTGGCCCGGTCCCCCCGTCCCCAGATAGAGACGATGGCGCCGCTGCGCATGGTCCGGCAGCATCAGCCGGTCGCGCACCGCGTAGGAGAGGAGCCGGACGAACCGGTCGCTCCGCGCCAGCTCCGGACCCAGGCCGAGCGCCACGTCCCGCACGAGGGCGACGATCGCATCGTGACCGACGTTGGGGAAGCCGTGATTCATGTCGAGCAAGGCGACCTCGACCGCCCGCGGGTGGCGCGGCGGGAGGTCGCTCGGGCGCTCGACGCGGACGACGTCGAAGCGTTCTGCGAATGATTCCTTGTCCGAATCGGTCGGGTCAGCCAACCGGTACTCCAGCCTCCGTTTCCGCGATGATGTATTCGACGACCGCCTCGAGGCTCTTGGTCTCCTCGTAGACGCGCAGCTGCCGGTCGGCGCCCGGGCGCCGCCGGAAGATCTCGTGGACGTAGAGGATCTCGTCCTTGCTGCCCAGCTCCGAGACCACGTCGTCGACGAACTCCAGCAGCTCGTACATCAGGTGCTCGATCGGCACCTCGATCTTCTTCCCCAGATCGATCAGCTTGCCGTCGATGCCGAAGCGCGCGGCCCGCCACTTGTTTTCGTTGATGAGCGAGCGCCGGTAGAGACGCCAGCCCTGGTTCGCGTCGTACAGCTTCCAGAGCTTGTAGGTGACGGCTTGGAAGAAGGCCGCCAGACAGATCGTCTCCTCGATGCGCATCTGCACGTCGCAGATGCGAAACTCGAGCGTCGGGAAGTACGGATGGACGCGAACGTCCCACCAAATCTTCTTGCCGTCGGCGATGCAGCCGGTCTGAATCAGCGTGTGCAGAAAATCTTGGTACTCGCTCCACGAGCCGAAGAAGTCGGGCAGCCCGGTCCGCGGGAAGCGCTCGAAGATCTTCGCGCGGAAGCTCTTCCAGCCGGTGTTCTGGCCGCTCCAGAACGGCGAGTTGACGGAGAGCGCGAAGATGTGCGGCAAAAAGTAGCGCACGCCGTTCATGATCGCGATGCGCGCCTCGTCGTCCTCGATGCCGACGTGCACGTGCAGGCCGAAGATCAGATTCGCCCGCGCGATCATCTGCAGGTCCTCGATCAGCCGGTCGTAGTGCTCGACGCCCTGCGTGATCGCAACTTTGCTCCAGTGCGTGAAGGGGTGCGTGCCGGCCGAGGCGATGCGCAGCCCGTGGCGGCGCGTCAGGCCGATCACCTCGCCGCGCAGGCGTGCGATCTCGCGGCGCGCCTCCTGGACGTTCGCGCAGACCGGCGTGCCGATCTCGATGACCGGCGCGTGCATTTCGCGCTTGATCTGATCCTGCAGCCGCTCGTGCCCTTGCGAGAAAAGCCCTTCGGCCGGCGCTTTCAACTGGAACGTGAGCGGATCGACGACCTGGAACTCCTCCTCGATCCCGATCGTGAACGACGGCCTGCTCACGGCGCACCCGCCGGCTCGCGAGCGGCGCGGACCGCCGCCGGCCAGGAGCCGCCCAGCTCGAAGGGAAGCGGACGGCGAACGCGCTCGACGAGGACCTCGGCCATCGTGGCGACGATCCACTCGAAGTGCTCGTCGCCGACCGAGCTGCGCTCGGCGTCGGGTGCGGGATTGGTGAAGTCGATCGCGTAGGGCATGCCGTCGCGGATCGCGAGTTCGACGGTGTTCATGTCGTAGCCCAGCGCCGCCGAGAGCGCCAGCGCGTCGCGCTCGACGCGGGCCAGCAGTTCAGGCTCGAGCGGCGGGGCGTTGCGCACGTAGCGCTCCTTGGGCGGCGCCGCGGGATTGTAGCGCATCACCCGCACGCGTTTGCGGCCGATCGTGAAGCAGCGATAGTACTGCGTGAAGTTGATCGTCTCTTGGGCCATCATCACCAAATCCCGCGAGCGGTCGTAGGCGTCGAAGAACTCGTCGCGATCGTGCGTCTTGTAGACGTCCTTCCAACCGCCTCCGTACGCCGGCTTGAGAAAGATCGGAAACTCGAGATAGTCGAAGACCGCCTCCCAATCGACGAAGCGCAGGTTGCGGTACGACGTCGACTCGGTGTTCGGCGGTCGCTGCTTGTGCGGCAGGAGCACCGTGCGCGGCGTCGCCACGCCGACGGCGCGCGCGACGAGGTTGCCGAAGTACTTGTCGTCGGCCGACCACCAGAAAGGATTGTTGACGACCTGCACGCCCTGCGCCGCCGCGACCTTGAGGAACGTCCGGTAGAACGGAACCTCGTGGCTGATGCGGTCGAGGATCAAGGCGTAATCGAAACGATCCGTGTCGCGCAGCGCCTCGATCTCGACGGGAAGCGCCGCGATCTTGCCGCGGCCGCGCTTCTCGACGGCGCGGATCAGCGCCCCTGGGAAGGTGTCCTCCATCCCGAACAGGAGCCCGATACGTTTGACCGCAGCCGGCACTCGCGCCACCTCGTACGAAAGCGAACGTGAACGGCGGGTTTTCGAGGGAACCGCCTGGGGCCCTATGCAACTAGGCCCGGATGCAGCGCAGCTACGAGAGGTGGGCGAGTCCCAACCTGGGCCGGACGATGGAGTTCCTGTGGTTAGGGCACGGCGGCTATCCGGTCGTGATGTTCCCTACGTCGAAAGGCCGTTTCTTCCAGTACGAGGACACGGGTCTGGTCGCGAGCCTCGCCGCGAAGATCGACGCCGGGCAGCTGCAGGCCGTCTGCGTCGACTCCTACGACGCCGAGAGCTGGTACGACGAGTTCGTCGAGCCGGCGGAGCGCGGCCGGCGCCACGAACGCTACGACCGCTACCTCGTCGAAGAGCTGTTTCCGTACGTGCTGACGCGAGCGCAGCGCGCCCACGCCGGCGTCTTCGGCTGCAGCTTCGGAGCCTATCACGCCGCGAACTTCGCAGGCCGCCATCCCGAGCTCGTCACCAAGGCGGTCTGTTTCTCTGGCGTCTACGACCTGCGCCGCTTCCTGGACGGCTACTGGGACGAGACGGCGTATTTCAATTCGCCGGCCGACTACATCGCCAACATGGATGAGGCCTGGGTGGAGCGGCTGCGCGGCGTCGAGTGGGTCATCGCGACGGGGGAATACGATTCGCTCGTCGAGGAGAGCCGGCGCTTCGACGCGGTGCTCGCCGGCAAAGGGATCCCGCGCCACACCGAGATTTGGCCGGGCGTCTTCGGCCACGACTGGCCCTTCTGGATCGAAGCTTTGCCGCGGCTGCTCTGAACTCCGCGAGCCGGGGCAGCCGAGGCGCGCGGGAACCGGCTCCGAGGCCATGCAACTAAGCGGCCCATGCAGCGCAGCTACGAAAAGTGGACGAGCCCCTCGCTGGGGCGCCCGATGGAGTTCCTCTGGTACGGCTGGTCCGGTTACCCGGTCGTCATGTTTCCGACCTCGATGGGCCGCTTCTTCCAATACGAGGACACGGGCCTCGTGCACGGCCTGGCGGCGAAGGTCGAGGCCGGGCAGCTGCAGCTGGTCTGCGTCGATTCCTACGACGCCGAGAGCTGGTACGACGAGTTCGTGCCGCCCTCCGAGCGCGGCAAAAGGCACGAGCGCTACGACCGCTATCTGACCGACGAGCTCTTTCCATACGTGCGCGCGCGCGCCAAACGGCCCGACGCTGGCGTCTTCGGCTGCAGTTTCGGCGCCTACCACGCGGCCAACGTCGCGGGCCGCCATCCCGAACTGGTCACGAAAGCCGTGTGTCTCTCGGGCGTCTTCGACGTTCACCGCTTTCTCGACGGCTACTGGGACCTCACCGCCTACTACAACTCGCCGGCCGCCTACATCGCCAACATGGACGAAGGCTGGCTCTCGCGCCTGCGCCGCATCGATTGGATCATCGCAACCGGGGAATACGACTTTCTGGCCGAGGACAACCGCCGCTTCGACGAGGTGCTCTCGCAGCGCGGCATCCCGCACTACACCGAGATCTGGCGCGGCATCTACGGCCACGACTGGCCTTGGTGGAACGAGGCCGCAGCCCGGCTGCTCTGAATCCGAGCGGTGCGTACGGCGCCGCGGCGCGCCGCACGGGCAAGGTCCCGCAGCCGCATGTTCGAAAAGCAGCCGTATGACGACGGCGGCCTCGGCACCGTCCGTTGCGGAGCGGACGCTCGGACTCGTTTCGGGCAGCTTCCCGTTCGAGAGCAGGTTCCTCGACGTCGCGGGCGCCCGGATCCACTACGTCGACGAAGGCAGCGGCCCGATCCTGCTGATGCTGCACGGAAATCCGACGTGGAGCTATGTGTTCCGGCACCTCATCTTGCGGCTGCGCGATCGTTTTCGCTGCGTCGCTCCCGACCTTCCGGGATTCGGACTCTCCGTCGCGCCGGCGGGATACGAGTTTCTGCCCGAAGAGCACGCGCAGACGATCGCAGCGTTCGCCGACCGCCTCGCTTTACGACCGCTCACGCCGGTCGTGCAGGACTGGGGCGGTCCGCTCGGATTTCATCTCGCCGGCCGCGATCCCGCTCGAATCGAGCGTCTCGTGATCGGAAACACCTGGTGCTGGCCCGTGAACGGCGACTTCCATTTCGAAATCTTCTCGCGCTTCTTCGGAGGTCCGCTCGGTCGACTTCTCATCCGCCGGCACAACGCGTTCGTCAACGTCCTCGTCCCGGCCGGGATCAAGCGCCGGCCGCTCACCTCTGAGATCATGGAAGCGTACCGGCGGCCCTTGCCGACGCCGGAGCGCCGCCTGCCGAGCTACGTCTTTCCCCGCAGCATCCTGCGCTCGCGGGACTTTCTCGAGCAGTGTGAAGCGTCGCTGCACCGGTTGAGCGGCAAGCCGGCGCTGATCGCATGGGGTGACGCGGATATCGCTTTCCGAGCCAAAGAGCGCGAGCGTTTCGAAGCGTCCTTGCCGCAGCACCGAACCGTCATCTTGCGCGGGGCGGGCCACTACATATGGGAAGACGCGCCGGACGAGATCGCCTCCGCCTTGCGCGAGTGGTGGGCCTGATGCCGCCGTTCTTCATCAGGTCCCGGGCCAAGCCGCTTTCCGGCGCTCCCGACCTCGCCTGGTTCGGCGAAGACTATCGGCGTAAGCTGGGCCGGCGCTACGGCACGTTCGCGCGGGCCTTCGAGCTGCTGCTCGCGCGCACCGGTCGCGATCGGACGATCGTCGAGACCGGCTGCGTGCGCGAAAAGAACGACTACAGCGCGGGTTATTCCACCGTGCTGTTCGGCGAGCTGCTCACGCGCGGAGGCGGCAAACTCTTCACGGTCGACTTGAGCGAACGGAATATGGCGCTGTGCAAGCGCTTCACCAAACGGTTCGCGCCGCTGATTTCGTATAACGTCTCCGATTCGGTGGAGTATCTGCGCGCGTGGTCGCGCGCCCCCAAGCCGCAAACGATCGATCTCTTGTATCTCGACAGCTGGGACTATCCCGTCAGCGCGGAACACGGCGAGCCCGAGCCGTCGCAGCGCCACTGTCTGCTCGAGTTCGAAGCGGCCTTGCCCGCGCTTTCCGAACGCGGCATCGTCCTGATCGACGACGGCGACTTGCCGGGCGGCGGGAAGCCCAAGCTCGCGAAAGCCCGTCTGGCCGAGCTCGGCTGGGCCTGCGAGATCGACGATTATCAAACGCTGTGGACCGCGCCGCCGGCGTAACCGGCGGGCCCGGCCGGCGGGGAGCGCGCGGTACGACTGCGCCCCGCGTCGACTCGTAGCCGCGACCCTCCGCAGGACGGCGAGCGATTCTTCGGAGCAGCGCTTCCAACTGAACAGCGCAGCGCGCTCGCTGCGCCCGGGCGCCGGCCTCGCTCGGAGCGTCGACGTAACGGATCGCGTCGGCGCCGACTTCGGGGATCGCCGCAGCCCTGGGGGCCAGCACGCTCGTGCCGCAGGCCATCGCTTCGAGAACGGGCAAACCGAAGCCCTCGCAGAGCGAAGGGTCCGCGACCAGCGTCGCCCCGCGGTAGAGCGCGACCAGCAACGCGTCGCTGGGGCGATCGTACCATAGCGCACTCGGGACGGGCGGCGACGGCGTGCGCGTGAAGACGAGAGCGACCTCGCGGCGCGGGAACGCCCGTGAACCTGCCGTTCCAGCGATGCCAGACGACGTCGGCGTCGCGCGGGATGCGATTGGCGACGTGCACGCCTGCTCGCAACTCGCTACAGAATCGACTTTCCGAGCGCCGAGAGGATCAGCTCGACCGCGAGTTCGGCCGTGCGGTTGCCCTGGTCGAGGATCGGATTGATCTCGGTGACCTCGAGCGAGCCGAGCACGCCCGCCTCGGCGATCATCTCCATCGCGAGGTGCGCTTCGCGATAAGTCAAGCCGCCGCGCACCGGCGTTCCGACGCCCGGCGCCTCGTGCGGGTCGATGCCGTCCATGTCGAAGCTCAGATGAACCGAGGCGGGTCCATCGCCGACGAGCGCGAGCGCCTCATCCATCACGCGGACCATGCCGAGACGGTCGATCTCCGTCATCGAGAACGCGCGCACGCCGAGTTCCTTGATGCGGCGACGCTCGCCGGCGTCGACGTCGCGCAAGCCCAGCAGCACGACCCGCCGGGGATCGAGACTGCGCTCTTCGAGCGCGATCGAGACCGGCATGCCGTGGACGTTGCCCGACGGTGAGGTCAGCGGCGTGTTGATGTCGCCGTGCGCGTCGACCCAGATCAATCCCGGCTCGCGTTTGCGCGCTCGTGTCACGCCGGCCAGGGTCCCGATCGCGATCGAGTGATCGCCGCCGAGCACGAGCGGAAAGCCGCCCGACACGATCGCTTCCTCGACGATCCGCGCCAGCTCGTCGCAGACCGCCAGGATGATGGGCAGATACTTCGCGTTGCGGACCGCCTGCGCGGCGCGCGACTCGACGACGGGGACGGACAGGTTCCCGTGGTCGACGAGGCTCGCGACGCCGAGCGCTTCCAATCCCTCGCGCAGCCGCGCGTAGCGTACGGCAAACGGCCCCATGTCGACGCCGCGCCGGTCCGCACCGAGATCCATCGGCACGCCGATCACGTCGACCCGCGCGGGAAGCATCGTGTCGCCGCGCGGACCTTCCGCCATGGACGAGGCCGTCATGACGGCGATTTCGCGGACGAGCGCAGCGCAGCCTCGACACGCCGCTCCGCCGAACGGCCTTCGCCGGCGCGGCGCGAGCGCCACCGCAAGAACGTCCAACCGAGCAGAACCGCGGCCGACGTCCCCGATAGGGCCACGCCGGCCCGCCCCGCAAGCGGCTGATAGCGCAACTCGACCACGTGCCGGCCCGGCGGAACGACGACCCCCTGCAGAAACCCATCGGCGCGCACGAGCCGGCTGGGGCGTCCGTCGACGGCGGCGGTCCAGTCGTCGGTAAAGGTCATGCTCGACACGAGCAAGCATTCGCCTGGGCAGGTCGCGACCGCTTCGCGACGTTCCGCCTCGTCGCGAACGAGCCGGGCGCTTCCGCGTACGGGTCCCGTCGCCGGAGTGCCCGCGGTCAGCGCGTCGCGGCGGAGGTTCATGCCGCGTAATCGCTCGCGAAACGCCGCCATCTCGGCGTCGCTCGCCGTGCCGAGGACGCTCGGCACGGCGCTCGCGATCCAAACCGCCGGGCCGCTTCGCAGGTTTTCGAACACGGCGACGCCATCGACGTCGGCCACGTGACGGAAGTGGCGGGGATCGCCGAAGTACGGCGCTTCGCCCGAGAACGGGTACGCCAGGCCCGCCGAGCGGTCGATCAGCGACAGCTTGCGAACGTTGAGCGCTGCATGGGAATCGATCATCCGGATGTCGACGGAAGCGACCGGCTCGCGCAGACGCACCGGCAAGAGGCACTCGTACCAGCTGTTCACGCCGTCGCGCTGGTAGAGCGCCGCACGGCGATGACGTATCGCTGCGAGGACGTCCGGGCGATCGTACGCGAACTCCGCCGTTTCAACTCCGGCGCGAAGCGGCAGCACCTGCGCCGCTCCGGAACGTCCTCGCAGCACGACGTTCGCCACCGTCTCGCCTTGCGGCACGTCGATCGATGCGCCGAGCGCCGTGACCAGCCCGACGCCGTCCGCTCCGCGCGGCTGGGCCAGACCGAACGTCAGGCTGCGCGGCGCGTTGGGATATTCGACCGAGAGGAAGTCGCCGAGGTCGCCCTGGGCGTAGCGCACGCTTGCCTCGACACCGCCTTCCGCCTGCGCCGGCACGGCGAAATAACGGACCGCGGCGAGGTCCACGAGCGGCGACGCGACGTCGAGAAAGCGGCCGTCTTCACCGGTTTGCAGGAAGATTCGAACCGGGGAAAGCTGGAGCGGCGTGTATCCCCCGATGTCCGGGACTCCCCACATGGTCGGAAGGTTCGGCCGCAGTTCCTCGTGCGCGCCGTCGCCTTGCGTGTAGACGCGCTGACCGCGGCCGAGCGGCAGACGCTCGAGGAGCCGAACGTATCCCGGTGTTGCGAGCGCACTCGCCGGTGAGGAGTCGAGCCAATAGGCGGTCGCCGCGAACGCCAAACTCCCGGCCACAACGGCGCCGCAGGCCGTCGCGGCCCGCGTCAGAGGCGCGCGGCGCGGCGCAGTCGCGGCGAGCAGAAGCGCCAGCTGGATCGCCAGCGCGGCTAGAAAGATCGTAACGGCAGGCTCGCGTCCGAAAGCGGCGTCCCCGGAGGCGACATCCATCGTCGCGAGGGCGGCAATCGTCGAAACGGCAAACAGCCCCAAATAGAGCACACCGCGGCGCCGCACGCCTCGCGCTATCGCCGCGACGCCGAGCCCGGAGAGGACCGCAACCGAAAGTGTAAACTCGAATGCATGCCGCCCCGGTATCCGGAACAGCTTGTAGACGGGTAACTTGAAGGTGAACGCGGCGAGCGGCAGCGCGTCGCCGAGCGCGAGCGCGAGCGCGAGGCACGCGGTGAAGATCCAAAAATACGCCAGGCGACGCCGGCCCGCGAACGGTGCGAGCGGCGCGAGGGCGAGTGCCCCGAGCGCGACGTAGCACGCCGTCTCGGCGAAGGCGACGCCTTCCGCCGGCACGATACCGCCCCGGTAGATCGCCGCGGCGCCGCCGCCGGCGGCAAATGGGTACACGAGCGTCCGTGCGAGATGACGGGCCGGGAGTGAGTCGAGGACGAACGATGGAAAATCCAGCCCCGAGCGTACGCTGGAAGCTCCTTGCACGACCGCTGGAATCCAGATCATGCCTGCCGCTGCGACGCCGAGAGCGATCGCCGCGCTCCCTTCGAGATACACGCGCGCCGTCTCTTGGAAGGAACGGCCGAAACCGTTCCACCCGAGATACCCGGTCAGCAAGGCAATCGTGAAAGCCGCGATTTGCGGCTGGCCGGATGCAAAGCACAGGACTTCGGCGAGCGCCAAGGCGAGGAGCGATCGGCCTCTGCCGAAACGCAAGTACGAATCGAGCGACCAGATCGCGACGCACGCCCAAGCGGCGGGCTGAACGATCATCGGATGGCCGAAATGCGAAATCAGAAATCCGCCGCACGAAAATGCTGCGGCGCTCGCGATTCCCGCCCAGACGACGCCCGTAATGCTTCGAACGTAGCCGTACGTCGCCCACGCCGCGACGGCGTAGCCCGCGAGAATGTAGACGTTGAAGCCGTTCGGGACGAAGCGAAGCAGCCGCAAGGGATACCAGAAGACCTTATTAGGATCCGCGTATATTGGGAAGCCCGCCAGCATCGCCGGTTGCCAGCGCTCGTTCGGTGCAAAGAAAGCAGGGAGCGTTTCGACGAGCCCGTCGCCAAAGGCGAGGATCCCCGCATGCGCGAGCACCGGCGAAAAGAGCAAGGCGAAGGCGCAGAACGCGATCGCTAACGAAAGGGCTGCGGCGGCAAGCCCTCTGGCGAAAGATCCTTGCGCAGCAGAACCTAGATGCAAGGGCGAGTGCTACGTTGCGCAGCGTCTGGCCACCTTGGCACTTGAAACCGCCGGCTTGCTAAAGCCGCCGAAACGGGGATCAGGCTCAGGAACGGATCGCACCCGCTTTGCGCGACTCGGTGACGGGCGCGGTGGGACGCTCGGCCGCAGGGACGCTCTCGCGCGGCGCACTCTCGACCGGGTAGCGCGGAACCAAGTGGACGATCAGGACGCGCAGCGCTGCGGCGACCGGGACCGCGAGGAACATCCCGCCGATGCCGGCCAGTTCGCCTCCGAGGAGGATGGCGACGATCACCGTCAACGGCGAAAGCCCGACCGAGTCGCTGACGATCTTGGGCGCGATCACGTGGCCCTCGAGCTCGAAGATGACGATGAAGGCGACCGCGATGATCAGGGCGTGCTGCCAGCCTTGGTTGAAGAGCGCGAGCAGCACCGAGGGCACGAAGGCGACGGCCGCTCCGACGTACGGAATCACGTCGAAAAGCCCGGCCGCCACGCCGATCAGCACCGCGTAGCGGACGTGCATGATCAACAGCACGACCGTGATCGCCACGCCGACCATCGCACCGACGATCAGCTGCCCGCGGATGAAGCCGCCGAGCACGCGATCGAGATCGTGCACGACGGCAAGCGTCTTCACCCGGGCTTGCGGCGGGACGACGCTCACGAACGCGCGCTCGATCGCCGGCGCCTCGAGCATCATGTAGGCCGAGATGACCGGGATGACGACGACCGTCGCGACCACGGCGAACGCTGAGAGGAGCAGTGCGAAGAGGCGCGAGGCCCCCTCGCCCGCATAGCGCTCGGCGAGGCTCGCCGCTTGCGGCGCGAGCCCGGCGAGATAATCGCGCAGCGGCGCCGGCAGGCGCGCGACGACCGGGTTGCGCGGATCGCTGAAGAAGACCTGCGCGTTGTGCACGATCGAAGGCATCGCCTTGACGAGCGACTGCGCGTCGCTGGCCAGTGCCGGCACGACCACCGCTAAGCCGAAGCCGCCGACGATCGCTATTCCCAAATAGACGAGCACGATCGACCAAACGACCGGCAGTCTGAGGCTGAGCCGGCGCACCGCCGGAAAGATGACGTAGGTGTAAAAGATCGCCCCGATCATGATGACCGCGAACGCGCTCACCCGGCCCAGGAAGTCGACCACGGCCGAGAGGGCGATCGCCGCGAGCACGACCAGCGCCAGCACCTTGAGGGCGAACGCCACGCGCCGTTCGGCGCGCGAGCGCCGGACTGCGGCCGGGCGTCTTCCCGTATTCATTCCAGAAAGAGTATCACACGAGGCGGCGCGAGTTTCCCCCGAAGGCCGAAATACCGGCAGACTCGACGCCCCGGAGCCCGAGGCGCCGGCCGGATCGCTTCCCCTTCCGGGGCCGCCGGCGGTGCGCCCTCGCGCTCCGATCCGCCTGGGACCCTCGCCGGACTTGCCTTCAAGCCTTCGCTTCGCGAAGCTCGCTTTGACGCGGCGGACGTAAGGGACTGTCCGAAATTAAACCGTTCGCCGGAAGGTGTGGGGGCGGCGAACGTTGACATTGTCGGTCAATCTGATGTTGCGCCGCCGTCGTGTTCAGCTCTGGTATCTTGCATTTCTCGGATGCCTCGCCTTCGCGACGTGCTCGCCTGCGCGAGCGCAGACGCCGTCGGTCCCGATGGAGGCTCTGCAGCAGCAGCTCGCGCTTGCCGTCGATCACGCGCCGGGCCGCGTCGGCATCGCCGTCGAGGATCTCGCGACCGGCTACGTCCTGGGTATCAACGCCGGCGCGAACCTGCCGGCCGCTTCGACCATCAAGATCCCCGTCATGGTCGAGGTTTTCAAGCAGATGCAGGACGGCGACATCGACCTCAACACCGTCGTCCACCTCGAAGCGAGCGACCGCGACTGGGGCTGGGGAGACATGGCCGACGCTCCGCTCGGCACGGCGCGGACGGTCAAGCAGCTCCTGTGGCTCATGATCACGAACAGCGACAACACGGCGACGAACATGCTGATCCGGCTCGTCGGCCGCTCGCGCGTCAACCAGGAGATGGCCGACTTGGGCCTGCGCAGCACGCGCCTGGGCGACTACATCCGTTCGGAGTCGGAGGCGATCCGCGACGCGCTGCGCACGAGTCCCAGCGACATGGTCAAGCTGCTCGACGAGATCGCGCGCTTCCAGCTCGTCGACGAGTGGTCGTCACGCGAGATGCTGGCGATTCTGACGGGCCAGCACCACAACGGGCTGCTCCCCGCTCCGCTGCCCAAGGACGTCAGGATCGCGCACAAGACCGGCTCGCTGCACGACACGCTCAACGACGTCGGGATCGTCTACCACGACCAGGAGCCCTACGTCATCGCCGTGATGACGACCGATCTCTCGGACCTCGACCTCGGCCGGGCCTTCATCCGCAAGGTTTCGCGCATCGCCTTCGACGAGCTTTCACGGTTCGCGGCTTGGCGCGAGGAGGCCGGCGTGCCGGCCTTCGAGCTGGCCGGCAGCGACGGCCTGGAGCCGGGGGGCGCCGATGCGCCGCTCTCCCCCGACGTGAAGATGTGGAACTCGAGCAGCTCGCCGCTGCTGGCGCCTGGCGAGGGAGCCGCGGCCGAGCGGGATCCCTCGACGAGCGACTACTAGTCTCTTCCGCGGCCTCTCAAGCGATGACGCGGCGCCGCGCGTAGACCGGGGTCAGCAACGAGCGGTAGGCCGGCTCGCGGCCGCTGGTGATGGCCTTCAGGAAATCGCCGAGCTGGCCCGTGATCGCCCCTTTCTTTCCGTCGCCGACGGCCCTGTTGTCGACCGCGCGGATGAAGGTGATCCCCGCGGCCGTGCCGGTGAGAAAGAGCTCGTCGGCTGTGTACAGTTCGCTGCGGTCGATCTGCCGTTCGTGGACGGGTATTCCGAACTCGTTCTTGGCGACGGCGATGACGGTGCGGCGCGTGATCCCCTCGAGCACGTTTTGCGAGACGTCCGGCGTGCTGAGCACACCGTTCTTGACCAAGAACAGGTTCGCCGCCGAGCCCTCGGCGACGTGGCCGTCCGCGTTGAGCATGATCGCCTCGTCGAATCCGTTGAGGTGCGCGTCGCTCTTGGCCAAAGCCGAGTTGATGTAGACCCCGGTGACCTTGGCACGCGCCGGAGCGGAGTTGTCGTCCATTCGGCGCCACGCGCTGATGCACGTGTTCAGGCCCGTCTCCGCGTCGTAATACTTGTCGAAGGGGATGACGACGATCGCGAAGGCGTCGGCGATCGCGTGGAGTCGAACCCCGATCTCCTCGGCCCCTTTATAGAGGAGCGGGCGGACGTACACGTTCTCCTCGAAGCGGTTGGCGGCGCAGAGGTCGACCGTCAGCTCGACGAGCTCGTCGAGGCCGTAGCTGAGCTCCATCAAGAGGATCTTCGCGGAGGCGTGCAGGCGCTCGTAGTGCTCGCGCAGCTGCAGCAGATAGAGCTCGCGATCATCCGGATTCCAATAGCCGCGAATCCCCTCGAAACACCCGGTCCCGTAGTTGAGACCGTGCGTGAGCAGGCCGACGCGCGCGTCGTCGTACTTCATGAAACGGCCTTGCGCGAAAACGGTCGAGTCGTGAATATCCATGCCCTCCTCTTCGCGGAGGCCGGCGCGCGTCCCGCGGGAGCAGCGCCCGCCGAACGGGGAACGGGACCGAGGATGCGGCAAGGAGCGAAGGTAGCCTCCTCTCGCGGCCGGGCGAGGCCGGCGTTCGAGCGGTGAACCTCGCGTTGACGATCGTGCCGGCCATCGTCACGCGCGGCCGGGCGGGTCGCCCTGCGCCTGCCGCTCGCTCGCGTCCCCGAGAACGCGATCAAGACGGTCGCGGGGATCATGCTCGCGTCGTGCGGCCGTCAGCGCCGCACTCGTCGCCGCGGCGCGCCTCCGGGGAGATCGCTAGAGGCCCAGCGCCAGCGAGTCGGCGCGCGGGTCGGCGCCGCCGGCGAGCGTTCCGCGCTCGCGGTCGACCACGATCGCGTGAGCGTGGCCGAGGACGTTCTCGTACGGGCCGAGCACGTCGACGCGATGGCCGCGCTCGCGCAGCCCGGCGAGGAGCTGCCCGTCGAAGCGCGACTCGACGCGCACGCTGTCCGCGTAGGCCGATTCGCTGTCGCGGCCGTACACGAAGCGCGGCGCGTCGATCGCCTGCTGGACCGACATGCCGCGCTCGTACACGCCGTGGATCAACTGGACCTGCGTCTGCGGCTGGCCGTCACCGCCCATCGTTCCGTAGACGAACTCCGGGGAGCCGTCGCGCAGGATCATCCCGGGCGAGAGCGTGTGCAGCGGACGCTTGCGCCCGCCGAGCTCGTTGGGATGGCCCGCTTCGAGCGAGAAGTACGCGCCGCGATTGTGCAGGAAGACGCCCGTCCCGCGCGCCACGAGCCCCGAGCCGAAATTCATGTACAGGCTCTCGATCAGCGAGACGGCCCGGCCTTCGCCGTCGACGGCGACGAGCGCGATCGTCCCGCCGCGGTCGGCGGCCGGCAGGCGCGGCCGCGCGCGCCGCGGATCGATGCGGGCCCGCAGGGCCGCCAGCGCCTGGGGCGTCAGCAGGTCGTCGATCGGAGCGCGCATGGCCGCGGGCTCGGCGAAGCGCGCGTCGCGCTGGTCGAAGGCCTCCTTGATCGCCTCGATGGCGAGGTGCGTCCAGTCGAGCTCGCCGGCGGCGCCGTCGTCGCGCAGCGCGCCCAGGACCATCAAAGCGACCGCCGCCTGCGAGTTGGGCGGATGGGCGAAAATTTCGCGACCGTGCCAGCCGATGCGCGACGGCTGCATGCGCTCGGTATTCTGCGCTTGCAGATCGTCGAGCGTCATCGGGTTTCCGTGATGCTGCAACGTCGCGCAGATCGCTTCGCCGATCGCGCCGCCGTAGAAGGCGGCGGCGCCGCCGCGCCGGATCGCCCGCAGCGTCCCGGCCAACGCGAGGTTGTGCAGCCGCTCGCCGGCGCGCGGCAGACCGCGCGCCAGGAAGAGAGCGCGCGCGTCGGGGTCGGCCTGCAGCAGCGCTTCGTTGAGCGCGAAATACGCGGCCACGACGTCGGTGACGACGAAACCGTCGCGAGCGTAGCCTTCGGCCGGCTCGAGCAGCTCGTCGAGAGCGCGCGTTCCGTGCGCGGCGGCGACGTCTTCCCAAGAGCGCACGCAGCCCGGGGTCGTCACGGTGAGGGCCCCGCGCAGCGGCATCTCGCGTAAGCCGCGTTCCCGCAGCGCGTTCGCGTCGAGCGCCGCCGAGGCCCGGCCGCTGCCGTTGTAGGCGAGCGTTGTGCCGTTGCGCGGCTCGTGGACGAGCCAGAGCGCATCGCCGCCGATCCCGCAGCTCGCGGGATAGACGACCGCCAGCACCGCGTTGGCGGCCACCGCCGCGTCGACCGCGTTTCCGCCGCGGCGCAAGACGTCGACCCCCGCCGCGGTCGCCAGCGGATGCGGCGAAGCGAGCATCCCGCTCGTCGAGCGCGCGACCCCGCGCGAAGGAAATGGAAAGGGGTCCATGCCGAGCCGTATCGCACGGGCTCGAGCGGCTCCTGGTTCGGCCTTCGCCCGGCGCAGGCTTGCACGGCCCGCGGCGCATAAGGACCCGGAGATGCGAAAGCTCGTCGTCGCGTTCGCCGTCTACGTTTCGGCGCTGGGAGCGATCGCGCTGTGGCGCTGGCACGTGTGGAGCTGGGGCGCCGACACGGGGACCTTCACGCAAGTGATCTCCGACGCGTTCGGCGGATTTCGCGACGGACCCGAACAGGGAACGCACTTCCGCTTCCACTGGGCGCCGCTGCTCGCGACGCTGTACCCGCTCGTCGCGCTCACGCATTCGCCGCTTTCGCTCCAGTTCGCCCAGATCGTCCTGATCGGATCGTGCGTCTTTCCGCTCGCGGCGCTGGCGCGCGCGTACGTGCCCGCCGCGAGCGCGGCGCGCTACGCCATGCTCGCGCTGCTCTACCCGCCGCTCGTCGGAGTCGCCTTCACCGAGTTTCACGAGATCGCGTTCTTCCCGGTTCTGGCGCTCGCGCTGTTTTGGGCGGCAGACCGGGCGCGCTGGGGCTGGTTCGCGCTGTGCGCGGTCGCCGCCGCGCTCGTCCGCGAAGAGGCCTGCATCGTCCTGGCCATCGTCGGACTCGTACTGGCCGCGCTCGGCCTCGCGCGGCGGGGCAGCTCGCGCGGGGACGGCTTGCTCGCCGGCGAGCCTCTCGAGCCGGAGCGGCTCGCGGTCGCCGGGCTCGGGCTGGCCGCCGTCAACCTCCTCGCGCTCGGCGTCTATTACGGCATCCTGATACCGCGCGTCGGTCCGTGGGTGCCTTCGCACTTCTACGCCTACGCGTTCGCCTACGGCCCGGTTCAGCTCGTGCTCGCACTGCTGCGGAACCCGGCCTATCTCGGCCAGATCTTGACGTTCGGACGCTTCACGTACGTGCTCGAAGCGCTCGTCCCGCTGGCCTTTCTGCCTTTCCTCTCGCGCTGGAGCCTGCTCGCCGTCCCCGGCATGCTCGCCCTCGTCCTCTCGAGCGAGCCGATCGCCTGGCGCATGGGCTCGCACTACCCCGCCGTCTGGATTCCGTATCTGCTGCTCGGCGCGGTCGCGACGCTCGTGCGTCTCGAGCGCACCCGTGCGAACCTCGCCCTCGAGCGCGGATACAAAGCAGCCGTCGCGCTCTGCCTGCTGTTCCTCGTCGCGTTCAACCCGACGCACGTCGGTCACTATCTGCAGCCGAGCTACGGCGACCTCGCCGAAGCGCGTTCGGCGCTCGCACTCGTTCCGCCCGACGCGGTAGTGGTCACGCACGACGAGTGGTTCGTGCACATCGCGTATTCGCACCGGAAGGCCACGACCTATTTCTGTCCCGACGTCACTTACGCGGTCTACGCCGACGACTTCCACGGCGCGCACTTTCAGCGCGACGTCCGGCCTCAACTCGAGGCCGAAGTGCGCGACGGGGAAACGCGGGTCGTCGCCGCCTTCGGCCAGGTGAAGGTCTACCGGCGACGCCCCGGGGCGGTCGCGCCGAGCCGAGACTGCCGCACGTCCACGCTGCAAGTTCCGCCACCGCCGACATAGCCACGGCAAGCCAGGCCGCCAAGGAACCGGGCGTCGTCTAAGGTCGACAAAGGTCTGAAGCGCCCGGTGCCGTATTTTCGATTTAGCGACACCTAAATGACCGTGCTCGCTGCGAACGCACGGCGCAGCGCGCGAAGCACCCGTCGTTAGCGATGGCGGCACTCGACACGTCCCGTTGGGCGACGAGGCAACGCGACTCCCGGAGGTCTTTTCGATGGAAGAAGATTTTCTCGACCGCGCTCACTCCGTTGCAAATGCCAGGTTCAGCCGCTGGCTCGTGCCGCCGGCGGCGCTCTGCATCCACCTCGCGATCGGTCAGGCCTACGCCTTCAGCGTCTTCAACAAGCCGCTGTCGCAGCTCATCGGAGTCTCGGCTCCGGCCCCCGGGGACTGGAGCATCCCCGCGCTGGGCTGGATCTTCAGCCTGGCGATCGTCTTCCTGGGGCTCTCGGCCGCCCTCGCCGGCAAATGGGTCGAGCGCGTCGGGCCGCGCAAGGCGATGTTCACCGCGGCGCTCTGCTTCAGCGGCGGTTTGCTGCTCTCGGGCGCGGGCGTCGCGCTGCACTGGCTGTGGCTCGTCTATTTGGGCTACGGCGTCGTCGGCGGCATCGGGCTCGGGATCGGCTACATCTCGCCGGTCTCGACGCTGATCAAATGGTTCCCCGACCGCCCCGGACTCGCGACGGGGACGGCGATCATGGGCTTCGGCGGCGGCGCGCTGATCGGAGCGCCGCTGGCGGTCAACCTGATGAAGTTCTACTCGACGCCGAGCTCGACGGGCGTCGCGCCGACGCTGCTGACGATGGGCGTCATCTACCTGCTCTTCATGATGGTGGGGGTCTTCACGGTGCGCATCCCGCCGCCGGGCTGGATGCCCGCCGGCTTCAACGCGCCGGCCAGACCGAAGAAGATGGTCACCGACCTGCACGTGCTGGTCGATCAAGCCGTCCGGACGCCGCAGTTCTACTTGCTCTGGGGCGTGCTCTTCCTCAACGTCACCGCGGGGATCGGCGTGCTCGGCCAAGCCTCGCTGATGATTCAGGAGATGTTCCCCGCCCGCTTCCCGCACGCGACGCCGGCAGCGACGGCCGCCTCCGCCGCGGCCGCGGCCGGCTTCGTCGGCCTGCTCAGCATCTTCAACATGGGCGGCCGCATCTTCTGGGCGTCGATCTCGGACTACATCGGACGGAAGAACACGTACGCGATCTTCTTCGTCCTGGGCGCGTCGCTCTACGCCTGCATTCCCGCGCTCGGGCACAGCGGCAACCTCGCGCTGTTCATCCTGGCGTACCTGATCATCCTCACGATGTACGGCGGCGGCTTCGCCACGATCCCCGCCTACTTGCGCGACATCTTCGGAACCGCCCAGGTCGGCGCCATCCACGGGCGTCTGCTGACCGCCTGGGCTGCGGCCGGCGTCGCGGGCCCCGTCCTGATCAACTACATCCGCCAGTATCAGATCGACCACGGCGTGGCCAAGGCCGACGCCTATTCGGTCACGATGTACCTGATGGCCGGGCTGCTGGTCGTCGGTTTCTTCTGCAACTTCTTCATGAAGTCGCTGCACGAACGGCACTACGTGCCGCTCGCCGAAGCGGCGTCCACGTAAGGAGCCCCGCCATGCCGAACGGCGCCAGACTCGCCCTCTCCTGGGGGTTCGTCGGGATCCCCCTCGCCTGGGGGATCCTCGTGACGCTCTCCAACGCCCTCAAGCTCTTTCGTTAACGGCCCTCACCGCAAAGCGGCGGCGACGTTGCCGCCGGCGGCGAGCCGGACGGCGCAGAACTTGAATTCGGGAATTTTGCCGAAGGGGTCGATCGCGTCGTTGGTCAGCAGGTTCGCGGCCGCCTCGTTGTAGGCGAAGGGCATGAAGAGCGTGCCGCGGGCCATCCCGCGGTCGGCGCGCGCGTAGGCCGTCAGCCTGCCGCGGCGCGACTCGAGCAGGATCGGCTCGCCCGGCTCGACGCCGATCGGCCCGAGATCGTCGGGGTGGATGCTGACGACCGGATCGGGCTCGAGCGCGTCGAGCACGCTCGCGCGCCGGGTCATCGCACCGGTGTGCCAGTGCTCGAGCTGCCGCCCGGTCGTGAAGACGAACGGGAACTCGTCGTCGGGCAACTCGTCGGCATGCGTGTACTCCGCAGGCATGAAGAGCGCGCGCCCGCCCGGCCGCGGAAACGTCTCGGTGAAGAGCGTCGGCGTCCCCGGGTCGCCTTCGCGCCGCAGCGGATAGGTGCACGAGCCCTCGCGCTCGAGCCGCTCCCAGGTGATTCCGGCCATGCTCGGCGCCGCTTTGCGGATCTCGGCGAAGACGTCGGCCGGTCCGGAGTAATTCCAAGCCAACCCGAGACGCCGCGCCATTTCCTGCACGATCCACAGATCCTGGCGCGCGTGACCGGGCGGGTCGAGCGCCTGGCGCCCGAGCTGCACGCGCCGGTCGGTGTTGGTGAACGTTCCCGTCTTCTCCGGGAAGGCCGACGCCGGCAGGATGACGTCGGCGAAGCCCGCCGTCTCGGTGAAGAAGATCTCTTGGACGACGAGATGCTCGAGCTTGGAGAGCGCGACGCGGGCGTGCTCGACGTTGGGATCCGACATCGCGGGGTTCTCGCCCATGACGTACATGCCGCGGATCGTGCCCGCGAAAGCCGCGTCGGTGATCTCGGTGACGGTCAAGCCGGGATTGGGATCGAGCTCGGCGCCCCATAGCGTTTCGAATCTGCGCCGCGCGGCGGCGTCGTCGACGCGCTGGTAGTCGGGGAAGACCATCGGGATCAGGCCGACGTCCGAAGCGCCCTGCACGTTGTTCTGTCCGCGCAAGGGATGGAGCCCCGAGCCGGGCTTGCCGATTTGCCCCGTCAGCAGCGCGAGCGAGATCAAGCAGCGCGCGTTGTCGGTCCCGTGGACGTGCTGCGAGACGCCCATGCCCCAGAAGATCATCGAGCCTTTGGAGGTCGCGAAGAGGCGCGCGACTTCACGGAGCGTCGCCGCGGGGATGCCGCAGACGGGTGCGACCTTCTCGGGCGCATAGGCGGCGACCGTGCGCGCCAGCGCCTCGTAATTCTCGGTGCGCGCGCGGATGAAGGCTTCGTCGGTCAAGCCCTCGGCGATGATGACGTGCATCAGCGCGTTGAGCAGCGCGACGTCGGTGTCGGGCCGGAACTGCAGGAAGTAGGTCGCGTGCCGGGCGAGCTCGGAGCGGCGCGGGTCCATCAGGATCAGCTTCGTGCCGGCCCGGGCGGCGTTTTTCATGAAGGTCGCCGCGACCGGATGGTTGACGGTCGGATTGGCGCCGATGACGAGGGCGACCTCGGCGAGTGCGACGTCGGCGACTTGATTCGAGACTGCGCCCGAGCCGATGTCCTCGAGCAGCGCGGCGACCGACGAGGCATGGCAGAGGCGCGTGCAATGGTCGACGTTGTTCGTGCCGAAGCCCGTCCGCACGAGCTTCTGGAAGAGGTACGCTTCCTCGTTGCTGCCCTTGGCCGAGCCGAAGCCGGCGAGCGCATCGGGGCCGTGCGCCTCGCGGATCGCGCGCAGTTTGCTCGCGGCAAGATCGAGCGCCTCGTCCCACGTCGCCTCGCGGAAGAAGTCCCACATGCGTTCCGGGTCGACGAGTTCGGGCGTCTTGGGCGCGCCGGCCTTGCGAATCATCGGCACCGTCAGGCGCTTGGGACTGTGGACGTAATCGAAGCCGAAGCGGCCCTTCACGCAGAGCCGGCTCGCGTTCGACGGGCCGTCGCGCCCCTCGACGTACAGGATCGTGTTGTCCGAGACGTCGTACGTGAGCAGGCAGCCGACGCCGCAGTACGGGCAGGCCGAGTCGACCTTCTTCTGCGGCGCGAGCAGCGCGACGCCGTTGGCCGGCGCGAGCGCGCCGGTCGGGCAGGCCTGCACGCACTCGCCGCAGGCCACGCACGAGCTCGCTCCCAGCGGGTCGTCGAAGTCGAAGACGATCCTCGCCCGGTCGCCGCGCCAGGCGTAGCCGATCACGTCGTTGACCTGTTCCTCGCGGCAGGCGCGCACGCAGCGGCCGCATTGGATGCAGGCGTCGAGATTGACCGACATCGCGGGATGGGAGAGATCCGGCGCCGGCTGAGAACGTTGCGGAAAGCGCGGCTCGCCCACGCCCAGCCACGCGGCCCAACGAGCGAGTTCGGACTCTCGCTTGTAGGGCGACGCGCTCCCGGCGGGCATGTCGCTGAGCAGCAGCTCGGCCACGAGCGCCTGCGAACGACGCGCACGCGGGCTGTCGCTGCTGACCTTCATCCCTGCGAAGGGACGGCGGCAGCACGAAGGCGCGAGCACGCGTTCGCCCTCGACCTCGACGACGCAGATGCGGCAGTTCCCGTCGGGGCGGTAGCCGTCTTTGTGACAGAGCCGCGGGATCTCGATGCCGTGCCGGTCCGCGGCTTGCAAGATCGTCTCGCTCCCGTCGGTCTCGATCGTCGCTCCGTCGAGCGTGAAGGTCACCGCCTTCGCGCGCCCGTTCGCCGCGGTCTCCGTCGCGGCCATCTCAGCCCTCGAACTCCCACGGGAAATACTTCATAGCGCACAGGTAGGGATTCGAGGCGGCCTGGCCCAGTCCGCAGATCGACGCATCCGTCATCACCTTCGCGAGCTCCTCGAGCAGCGGCCGATCCCAGCCGTCGCGCTCCATCAGCGCGACGGCTTTGGCCGTGCCCGCGCGGCACGGCGTGCATTGGCCGCACGACTCGTCGCGGAAGAACCGCAAGGCGTTGAGCGCGGCCGCGCGCGCGCTGTCTTTGTGCGAGAGCACGATGACCGCCGCCGAGCCGATGAAGCAGCCGTACTTGCCGAGCGTGTCGAAATCGAGCGGCACGTGGCCGAGCGTCGCAGGCAAGATGCCGCCCGAGGCTCCGCCGGGCAAGAACGCGTAGAAGTCGTGCCCCGGCAGCATGCCGCCGCAGTACTCGTCGATGAGCTCGCGCGCGCCGATCCCGGCCGGCGCGAGATGGACGCCGGGCTTCCGCACGCGGCCGCTGACCGAGAAGTTGCGCAGTCCGCTGCGTCCGTTGCGGCCGAACGAGGCAAACCAGGCCGGGCCCTCCTCGACGATCTCGCGCACCCAATAGAGCGTCTCCATGTTGTGCTGCAGCGTCGGGCGGCCGAACAAGCCGACTTGCGCGACGAAGGGCGGGCGCAGGCGCGGGACGCCGCGCTTGCCCTCGATCGACTCGATCATCGCCGACTCCTCGCCGCAGATGTACGCGCCCGCGCCGCGCCGCAGCTCGATGCGCGGCAGCGGGACCGGCGGGCCGGCGCGCAGCGCCGCGAGTTCGTCGTTCAAGATCTTGCGCGCGTGCGCGTACTCGTCGCGCAGGTACAGGTAGACGGCCTCGACGCCGACCGCCCAGGCCGCGATCAGCATCCCTTCGAGGAAGCGATGCGGGTCGCGCTCGAGGTGCCAGCGATCTTTGAACGTGCCAGGCTCGCCTTCGTCGATGTTGACCGCCATCAAGCGCGGCGCGGGCTCGCTGCGAACGATGCGCCACTTGCGGCCCGTGGGGAAGCCGGCGCCGCCCAAGCCGCGCAGGCCCGAGCTCTCCAGCAACGCGACCAACTCGTCGGCGCTGCGCCGGCCGGCGAAACACTCTTTGAGAATGCGGTATCCGCCGTCTGCCACGTAGCGGGCGTAGGTCGCGTAGTGCGGGATCGCCGGCTCGAACGCCCGCTGCTCGAGAGCGGCTGCGACCGCAGCGGCACTCGCGTGAGCGATCGCGTTCTCGCCGACGGCCGCGACCGGCGCCGTCTCGCAGCGCCCCACGCAGGGCACGGCCATCACTCGGACGTTCTCGCCGTGCGCCCCCTCGCGCAGACGCGCGAGCAGGTCCTGCGCTCCGGCGAGCTCGCAGGCGAGGCCGGCGCAGACGCGCACGGTCGTCGCCGCGGGCCGCGGCTCGCCTTCCTCGACGACGTCGAAGTGGTGGTAGAAGGTCGCGACCTCGAAGACCTCGGCCGGCGCCAACCTCATCTCCTCGGCGAGCGCGACGGCGTGCGCGGCCGAGATGCATTGATAGCGGTCCTGAATCTTGTGCAGGTGCTCGAGCAGCAAGTCGCGGCGCCGCGGCTCGTCGCCGAGCAGCGCCCGCACTTCGAGCAGCGCCCCCGGATCGACCGGCCGGCCCTTGCCCTCGCGCCGCTTCTTGCGCCGCGCGGCGCCGTCGCCGGGCGCACAGGGCCGCGCCGCTCTTCCGAGCGGAACGTCCCCGATGAGATCGATCGTCTCCGACGACGCCCCGTCAACGCCAGGCGGCGTCTCTCGCAGGGAAGCCATCGTTACGAATTACACGAACCGGCGAGCCGTCCCGCTCGACGGCAGTCCGTCAAACGGCGGCGGGCGCTCCCTCGCGCTTTCCGTTCGTCTCGGCCGTGCCGCTCGTCCCGTTCGCTTCGGCGGCCGGCTTGCGCGGCGGCAGGGCGCGCAAGCCCAGCAGCGCGACGGTCGCCAGCACCGGCAGCAAGCTGGGTTTGACGAGCCGCGGATCGAGCTGCGCCATGAAACGCCGGTTCTCGGTCAGCGCCGCCTCCAGGAATGCCTGCGGCGTCAAGTTTTCGATGAGCGAGCCCGCACCGGTCGCGGCGAAGCCCGCCGCATTCGCGTCGCCGCCGAACGAGTCGATCATCTTGCCGAGCGCGCGCCCGTAGTTGGCGAACGTCGCCTGCGTGCGCTCGAACAGTCCCGCACGCCCCGCCCGCACTTCCTCGTAGCGGATCCAGTTGACGAAGAACGTCACGTGCCGGGCCTCTTCGAACAGCACCGTCTCGAAGATCGCCAAGAAATCGTCGGGAAAATACTGGATCTTCCGTCCCAGCGCGAACAGACCGAAGCCCAAGAACGCGTCGAGGCACTCTTCGTAACCGAAGATCACGAACTCGTCGCGCGAACTTCCGCGATGCTCGATCGTCACGTCCTTGGCCGCTATTTGATAGCGCTCGATCAAGTGCTGCATCAGGCGGGCATGGCGCGCCTCTTCGAGCGCCTGTATCTGCACCGCTTCGCGGATCAGCGGGTCCTCGATCGTCTGCGCGAACTCGTCGACCATGATGCCGGCCCGCGACTCGACCCCGCGCGCCGTACCCCAGAACGGAATCGAGCGCAGCCGTTCGAGATGGAGCGCATCGAGCTTGGGCCAAGGCAGTTCGGCGGGCTCGAAGCGCTTGTGCGACTCGATGAAGGTCGTGCAGAAGAGCCGCTTGTGCTCAGGCGTTCCCGGCTTCATGCCGTGCACTTCGGACGCGAACCGGGGCGGCCTGCCGGCCTCAGCAAGCCTGCTCGCGCTTGACTGCAACGAACGCGAGCACTCCTTCGAGCGAGCGCGCGTTCAGCACTTCGTCCCGCCTAATCCAAGCACGGCGCGCTTGGCCGACCGCATATTCGACGTTCTCGAGCTGCTCGGCCGCGTGCGCGTCGCTGTCGAGGCTGAAAGTCGCCCCGAACTCGCGGGCACGCCGGGCGAGGGCGCTGGGCAGGTCGAGCCGCCCGGGCTGTCCGTCGATCTCGAGCGCCGTGCCGGTTCGGGCGGCAGCCGCAAAAACGGCGTCGTAGTCGAACTCGTACCCGCCGAAAACGTCGACCTGCCGTCCGGTCGGATGGCCGATGATGTTGACGTACCGGTTCCCGCAGGCGCGAACGAGCCGCTCCGTCATCTGCCCGCGCGAGAGGTTCAGCGCGCTGTGAACGCTCGCGACGACCAGATCGAGCTCGGCCAGGACTTCGGGCTCGAAATCGAGCGAGCCGTCGGGCCTGATGTCGACTTCGGCCGAACAGAGCGTGCGAATGCCGTACTTGTCGCCGAGCGCGCGGACCTTGGCGCGCTGCTCGCGCAACCGGCTCGGATCGAGCCCGCAGGCGCCGCGGCCCCAGGAGTGGTCGGAGATCGAATGGTAAGCGTAGCCGCGCGCCTTGGCCGCAGCGATCATCGCGTCGAGCGTGTCGAACCCGTCGCTCCACGTGCAGTGCATGTGAAAATCGCCGCGCAGGTCGCCGAGCGCGACGGGCTCGGGCAAGCTCCCGTCGGCGGCCGCCTCGATCTCGCCCAAGCCCAGCCGCATCTCGGGCGGAATGAAGGCGAGGCCCAGCGCGGCATAGACCTCGTGCTCGCTGCGGCAGGTCCGATTCTCGCCCGTGGCCACGTCGAGGATCCCGTTCTCGCTGACGCGCAGCCCCTTGCGGATCGCAAGCTCGCGCAACTGGATGTTGTGCTCGCGGCTTCCCGTGAAGTGCTGCAGCAGGTTGCCGTAAACGTCCTCGGAGAGGACCCGCAAGTCGACCTGCAGGCCGTCCGCGAGCCAGATCGAGGCCTTGGTCGAGCCCTCCGCCAGAACCGCCGCCGCGCGGTCCCAGCGCGTGAAGAGCCGGATCACGGCCTCCGGATCGCGCGACGTGCAGACGATGTCGACGTCGCCGACCGTCACCTCGGCCCGCCGCACGCTTCCGGCGCAGGTCACGTTCTCGGCCGGCGACCCGGCCGCCACGTACGCGGCGATCGCGCGGGCCAGCGGCAGGGCGCGGCCCAGCGGCGTCCGCCTCCGGCGCCCTTTGTACGCCAGCACGCCGCGCTTGATGTTTTCGATCGATTTCGGGCCTAAGCGCGCCATCCCGACCAGCGAGCCCGCCTCGAGGGCGCGCTCGAGATCGGCCAGCGATGCGACTCCCTGCTCCTGGTAGAGGGCTTGGGCCGTCTTCATGCCGATCCCCGGGACGTCCAGGACCTCCAGCAGCGTCGGCGGATAGCGCGCCGCCAGTTCCTCGTAATAGGGGCTCGTCCCGGTCGCGACGATCTCGCCGATCCGGCCCGCGATCGTTTTGCCGATCCCCGGCAGCTGCGTGAGCGCCCCGGAGGCGATCAGCTCGGGGACCGGGCCCGCGTTCTCGAGGGTCTCGGCGGCCCGCTCGTAGGCCATGAATTTGTAGAACGGCTCGCCCGCGAACTCCATGAGGGTCCGTATCTCTTTGAGCTTGCGGGCGATCTCGGCGTTGCTGGGAGCGGCCATCGCGGGTCGCGTTCGGCGGGTGCGGGCCCTCTCCCCACAGGACCGGCCCCTGCCCAATCCGTACGAATGTCCTATGTTACGCGTCGAGCGGCTGGCTCCGCACGTCTTCAACCTTCCCGTCGAAAAGATGCGGGCGGGTTATTATTCGGACACGTACTTCAACCGTGCCCGCGAGATCCTCGAGCGCGACGGCCACCATCCGCGCGCGCGCATGCAAGTTTTCCAGCGTACCAAAGCCGTGCTGTGCGGAATCGACGAAGCGCTCGCCATCCTGCGGCTGTGCGCGGGACGTCGCGCCCCCGGCGGCACCTGGGAGGAAGGCTGGGACGAGCTCGTCGTGCGCGCGCTGCGCGACGGCGACGAAATCGAGCCCTTCGAGACCGTGCTGACGATCGAAGGCGATTACGCGCTCTTCGCGCACCTCGAGACCTGCTATCTCGGCGTGCTGGCGCGCCGCACGCGGATCGCGACCAACGCCCGCGAGATCGTCAGCGCCGCCAACGGCAAGGAAGTCCTTTTCTTCCCGGCCCGCTACGACCACCATCAAATGCAGACCGGCGACGGTTACGCCGCGTACATTTCGGGCGCGCTCGGCGTCTCGACGGACGCCAACGCCGAATGGTGGGGCGCGCGCGGGATGGGGACCGTTCCCCACGCGCTGATCGCCGCGTACGGCGGAGACAGCGTGCTCGCGACGCAAAAGTTCGCGCAATACATCGACCCGAGCGTGCACGTCATCTCGCTGGTCGATTTCGACAACGACTGCGTGGGGACGAGTCTGGCGGTGGCCCGGGCCCTGGGCCGGCGTCTGTGGGGCGTCCGCCTCGACACCTCGGGAACGCTGGTCGACCGCTCGCTCTGGTCGCAGATGGGAACGTTCCCGCCGACCGGCGTCGTGCCGCAGCTCGTGCGCAACGTGCGCAGCGCGCTCGACGAGAACGGTTTCGGCTACGTGCGCATCGTCGTCAGCGGCGGCTTCGATCCGCAGAAGATCAGGCAGTTCGAAGACGAGGACGTCCCGGTCGACGCCTACGCGGTCGGCAGCGCCTTCTTCGAGGGCGCGGGACGCTTCGATTTCACCGCCGACATCGTGGCGCTCGAAGGCGGCGGCCGCTGGATCGAGTGCCACAAAGTCGGCCGGACCGAACGTCCCAACCCGAGGCTCGCGACCGTCGAGTGAACCGCTTCGACACGCTGACGACGTCGACGCGGGGCTTTGCGCTCAAGATCCTGGGTGCGTGCTTCGAGCGCGCGGGCGAAGAGCTCGTCGCGCCCTTCGATCTGTCGCTGCGGCCGGGCGAGCGGCGCACTCTCGTTCAGCCGAGTCCCCTCTCCGCCTCGCTCGCGGCGCGCATCGCGGCTGCGATCGTCAAGCCGACGGCCGGCGTCGTCCACGTCGGCGACTTCGACGCCCGCCTGCAGCCGGCGCAAGCCAAACGGCTCGTCGGCTTCGTTCCTGCCGGAGGTTTCACGGGCGGCCCCCACGCCTTCTCCTGCCAGATCGGGCTGCGCGCCGACGCGTGGGGAATCGCGCGCGGCGACGCGCGGCGCCGCGCGGCCGGCATCCTGGAGGCGTTCGGCGACGGTGCAGACCCCTACGCGCGCGCGCTGGCGCTCGCTCTCATCCCGCAAGTCGCGCTGCTCGTGCTCGACCAGCCGCGCGGTCCGGCCGGCGAACGCGCCGCCGGATTCGCGCCCGGCGCGGCCGTGCTGACGACCGAGGTCGCGCCCGCCGTGCCGTTCCGACTCGAGCCGCCGCTGGCGGCTGCGGCGCGCTCGTGAGGGGCCGCTAGCCGGTGAGCGAAGCGCGCGCGACCGTGGCGATCGCCCTGCGGCGCATGAGCCGGCGCTTTGCGGCGACCTGGCTGCTGCGCTGCGGCGCTGCGGCGCTTGCGGGCGCGCTGTGCCCTGCCGGTCCGCTCGCCTTTGCGGCGGCCGCGGCGCTGGCCGTCGCCGCGGCGCCGCTCGGCGCGACCCGCGGCATCCGCGACCTCTCGTATTTCGCGCTGCCGCTGTACGGCCGCCAGCTCGCGCGCGCCCAGGCGATCGCACCCTGCGTGGGCGCGCTGGCGGTCCCCCTGGGTTTCGGGGCAGGCGCCGCCCTCGCGGGCAAAGCGCTGTCGGCGGAGCACCTCGTCGCGCTCGCTCTGGCCGCAGTCGTGGCCGCGCTGATCGCCGTCTCGGCGGCTTTGCGCGAAGGGCCGCGGGCTTGGCTTTACGTCCTTTTGGCCTGGGGCGGGGGCGCGCTCGTCGCGGGCGCGACACAGGCGTCCGGGAGGTTCGGCGGCCTGGCACCGCCGCTCGTCGCGTTCCTCGTCGGATTCATCGCGCTGCGCCAGTTCGGCGAGACGCTGGCCCGCTACGACCCCGTCTAGCGGGGCCCGGGGCCGGGGGCGGCTAGACCGGCTGGCCGGCCGTCGCCGCGAGCTTCTCCAGGATCGAGCGGTTGAAGAGGACCATGTCGCCGGCGCCGCGCGTCGTGATCCAGTGGCCGTCCTGCACCGTGGGCTGATCGCGGAACAGGCCGCCGGCGTTGCGGATGTCGTCGGCGATCGAGGGCGAGCCCGTCATCGTGCGCCCGCGCGCGAGCTGGGCCGAGATCAGCACCTGAGCGCCGTGGCCGATCGCGAACATCGGCTTCTTGGCCGCATCGAACTCTTTGACGAAGCGCTGCACCTCGCGGTGCGTGCGGATGCGGTCCGGCGAGGTCCCGCCCGGGATCAGGAGGGCGTCGAAGTCGTCGGCCGTGCAATCGGCGACGATCTCCTCGGCCTTGGTGGGCTGCCCCTCGTCGAGGCCGCGCTTGCTGCGGATCCGCAACTTGGCCTTGTCGTCGATTCCGACGACCGTGACGATCGCCCCGGACTCCTCGAGGATCCGGCGCGGATCGGTCAATTCCGACTCTTCGAACCCGTCGCCGACCAGCGCGGCGATGCGCTTTCCGTCTATCCCTGCATGCATGGGCCAGACGTTTCCCATCTCGCGCGCGGCAATCCCTTTACAGCGTCCCGCCGGTGTTCTGCACGGCCGCCCGTAGCAAGTAGGTCAGTTCGACCTCGAGCTTGCCTGCTGCGTCGAGGACTTCGTCGCCCAGCAGAGCCTTCAGCGTCGGGTTGCGGACGAGCATGTCGCGCTCGGGGACGGCGTGCCTCGGGTTGATCTCGCGCATGTAGATCCGTGCGTCGTGACGGACCTGGCCCGGCGGCAGGAAGTACAACGGGTCGAGCCCGAGCGCATAGACTTCGAGCGAAAGCAGGCCGGCTCGCTGCAAGAACTCGATCGCGCGCAGCCCGAGCGCTTGGGCGAAGCGCGCGAGAACCGGAACCGTCACGCGCCGGCGGCCGGCGAAAACGCTTTCCACCCAATGCGCGGGCATGCTGACCGCGCTTCCCAAGTTTACCGCGTCGAACCCGCGCTCGGCGGCAAGCGCTTGCAATGCAGCACCGAACCCCGAACCTCCCGCGGTCCCCTCGGAGCCGTCCCAGGCGACACTCACAGAATCATCCATTTGCCGTTCTCGCATAGGAATTGTGAGGAACCAAAGCGGACTCGGTTCGCTCATGGCGGACCACACGCCCCCGGTCAGTCCGACCGAAGCGCGCAAATCGCGGCACTTGGACATCTGCCTGGAAGAAGACGTCGCCTCGCATCTCGACGCCGGCTTCGCTCGCGTGCGGCTGCGCCACGAGGCTTTGCCCGAATGCGCGCTCGAGGACGTCGATACGCGGGTGACGTTCTTCGGCCGGCGGCTCACCGCGCCGATCATCATCTCTTCGATGACCGGCGGCACCGAACGGGCAAAAACGATCAATCACAACCTCGCCGTCGCCGCCCAAGGGGCCGGCGTCGCCCTCGCGCTCGGCAGCCAGCGCGCGGCGCTCGAAGACGATCGTCTGCTCGCAACGTACCGCGTGCGCGACGTCGCGCCCAAGGTGATGCTGCTGGCGAATCTCGGGGCGGTCCAGTTCAACTACGGCGTGACCCCGGACGACGCGCGCCGCGTCGTCGAGAGCATCGCCGCCGACGCGCTCTACCTCCACCTCAACCCTTTGCAGGAAGCCTTGCAGCCGAGCGGCGACACGAACTTTCGCAACCTGCTCCCCAAAATCGCGGCCGTCTGCCGGACGCTCGACATTCCGGTGATCGTCAAGAGCGTCGGCTCGGGGATCTCCGTGCGCACGGCCGAGCGGCTGCTCGACGCCGGGGTCTCGGCGATCGACGTCGCCGGCGCCGGCGGAACGTCGTGGGCGCGGGTCGAGGGCCGGCGCTCGGGCGACCGGCGGCGCGAAGCCCTGGCCGAGACGTTCGCCGGCTGGGGTTATCCGACCGCCGAAGCGACGCGCGCGCTGCGGGGCGCCTTCCCCCATGCGACCCTGATCGCCAGCGGCGGCGTCCGCAGCGGCGTCGACGTCGCCAAAGCGATCGCCCTGGGCGCCGATCTCGCCGGGATCGGCTTGCCGTTCCTCGAGCCGGCGACGCGCTCGGCGCGGGCGGTCGGCGAAGTGCTGGACCTGATCCTAGCCGGGTTGCGCATCGCGATCTTTGCCAGCGGCGGCCGGCGCCCCGCGGACCTGCGCGACGCGCTCTACGAGCGCGGCTCGGACGCGATCGCGATGGTCGAACCCTCGACCTGAACGTCGAAAGTCGGGACCGTCGCGAAAAGGGCGGGCGTCATCTGCCCGGTCGTCACGTCGAAGCACCAGGCGTGCCAGGGGCAGACCACGCACTTGCCGTCGAACCAGCCGTCGGCCAGCGGACCGCCTTGGTGCGGACAGGAGTTCTCGATCGCGTAAAAGGCGCCGGCCACGTTGAAGAGGGCGACCTCGTAGTCACCGACCACGAAGGACCTCGCCTTCCCGGGAGGGATCTCCTCGACGCTTGCGACGGTGACGAAGGTGGGCATGAAGGCGTAGCGGTTTTACCGCGAAGGGCCCGCACCTGCTCTGCCGGACGCTTTACGGAGCCGCTCCGAGTTGCTATGATGCTGCGGTCGCCGGCCCGGTCCGCGCTTCGTGCGGGGCGCCCGACTGGAGCCGAGCGAGACTTTCCTGCAAGAGGAGCTTTCCCGACCGCCATGCCGCTGACCAAAGAGCAGAAGCAAGAGATCGCCGTCAAGTACGGCCGAGGGCCCAACGACACGGGCTCCGCCGACGTCCAAGTCGCGATCCTGACCGCCTCGATCAACCAGCTCACCGAGCACCTGCGCGTCCACAAGAAGGACCACCACAGCCGCCGCGGCCTGCTGATGCAGGTCGGCCAGCGGCGCCGGCTGCTGGGTTACTTGCAGGGGAAGGACCTCGAGCGCTACCGCAAGCTGATCGCGGATCTGGGCCTGCGCCGCTAACGTTGCGCGCGCGAGCGCTTCCACAAGCTCACGCACCCTGAGCCCGTCGAAGGGCACCCTGAGCCTGTCGAAGGGCACGCACAGCCGGGCCGTCGCTACGCTCGCTCGGCGTCGCTTGCAAGCCGGTCGGATTGCGCACGACAGGCGCCGTTTCGGCCCCTGCCGAACCTCGCCGCGTTAACGAAATGAAAAAACGACAAAAAATTTAGGAGCTACAGTGCCAGAAACCGTCTCTCTCGAGATCGGCGGCCGGACGCTGGTCATCGAGACCGGTGAATTGGCGAAGCAAGCCAACGGCAGCGCCCTCGTTCGCTACGGCGACACCAACGTCGTCCTCGCCGCCGTCACCGCCTCCGACAAACCACGCGAAGGCATCGACTTCTTCCCGCTCACCTGCGACTTCGAAGAGAAGATGTATGCCGCCGGAAAGATCCCCGGCGGCTATATCAAACGCGAGGGGCGCCCCTCGGAGCACGGCGTGCTCTCGGCGCGCCAGATCGACCGGCCGATCCGCCCGCTTTTCCCCGACGGCTTCCGCAACGACGTCCAGATCGTCACGACGGTGCTGTCCATCGACCCCGAACTCGACGCCGACGTGCTCGCCGTCTGCGCGGCCGGTGCGGCGCTCGCCGTATCCGACATTCCTTTCGAGAAAACGGTCGCCGCGGTGCGCGTCGGGCGCGACGAAGCGCGCGCCTACATCTGCAATCCGACGCTGCCGCAGTACGAGAGCGGCGGCCTGGACATCGTGATCGCCGGAACCGCCGACGCCGTGATGATGGTCGAGGGCGGCGGCGACGAGATCTCCGAGGAAGATTTCCTCGGCGCGGTCGCATTCGGACACGAAGAGATCAAGAAGATCGTCGCCAAGATCGACGCGCTCGCGAAGACCGCCGGCAAGCCCAAACGCGAATTCCCCGTGAAGGACGTCGACCCCACTTTCAAGCCGTGGGTCGAGAAGACGTTCAAGAAGGACGTCGCCAAGGCGATGCGGATCGTCGAGAAGGGCGAACGCAACGACGCCTTCGACAAGCTCAAGCGTGAAGAAGCGATCGCCCGCTGCAAGAAAGGCGACGATCACATCAAAGCCAAGCTCGAAGACCCTTCCGACAAGGACTTCGAGAAGATCATCAAGGCGATGGAAGAGGAAGAGCTTCGCGTCATGGTGGTCGAGGATCACATCCGTCCCGACGGCCGCAAGCCCGACGAGATCCGCCCGATCTGGTCGAAGGTGCACTACGTGCCGCGCGTGCACGGCAGCGGCGTCTTCACCCGCGGACAGACGCAGGTTTTCACGGCTGCGACGCTCGGCTCGATCAGCGACGAGCAGCGCCTCGACGGGATCATGGCGATCCCCAACAAGCGCTACATGCACTATTACAACTTCCCGCCCTACTCGACCGGCGAGACGCGCCCGATGCGCGCGCCGGGCCGGCGCGAGATCGGGCACGGACACTTGGCCGAGCGCGCGCTCGTCCCCGTGCTGCCGCCCGAGGAAGAGTTTCCGTACACGCTGCGCCTGATCAGCGAAGTGCTCGAGTCCAACGGCTCGTCGTCGATGGCCAGCGTCTGCGGCTCGACGCTCGCGCTCATGGACGCGGGCGTGCCGATCAAGAGCCACGTCGCGGGCATCGCGATGGGCCTGGTGCTGCACGGCAAGAAGCACGCCGTCCTCAGCGACATCCAGGGCCTCGAGGACGCGCTGGGCGAGATGGATTTCAAGGTCGCGGGGACGGAAAAAGGCATCACCGCGATCCAGATGGACATCAAAGTCCAAGGCATCACGCTCGAGGTCATGCGCGAGGCGCTGGCGCAAGCCAAGACGGGCCGGCTCTTCATCATCGGCAAGCTCAAGGAAACGATCCCGGGGCCGCGCGCGGAACTCTCGCAGTTCGCCCCGCGGATGATCGTGCTGACGATCAATCCGGACAAGATCAAAGAC
Organism: Vulcanimicrobiota bacterium; assembly: GCA_963834485.1. Taxonomy (GTDB): domain Bacteria; phylum Vulcanimicrobiota; class Vulcanimicrobiia; order Vulcanimicrobiales; family Vulcanimicrobiaceae; genus CAWICD01. Next base: position 215,676 of record CAWICD010000002.1, on the reverse strand, counting down.
GTCATCGGTCCCGGCGGCAAGATCATCAACAAGATCATCGCCGACACCGGCGTCAAGATCGACATCGAGAACGACGGCCGCGTCTTCATCGCATCGCCCGACGGCGAAGGGGCCGAGAAGGCGAGGAAGATGGTCGAGGCGTTGACCAAGGAGGTCGTCGTGGGCGAGACCTACATGGGCACGGTGACGCGCTTGATGAACTTCGGCGCGTTCGTCGCGGTGCTGCCCGGCAAGGAAGGGCTCGTCCACATCAGCCAGCTCGCGCCCGGACGCGTCGAGAAGGTCGAAGACGTCGTCAAGATCGGCGACGAGATCATGGTGAAGGTCGTCGAGATCGACTCGCAAGGGCGCATCAATCTCTCGCGCAAGGCCGTGCTGACCGGCGAAGAGGTGGGCCCGCTGCGCAACGGCGACCCGCCGCGCGAACGCAGCGGCTTCGGCGGCAGCGGAGGCCGCCGGCGGCGGCCGTAACCGGCCCGGCGGCCGGGTGACCGCTTCGACACGAGGGGCGGCCGGTGAGAAACCGGCCGCCCTTTTGCTTGGGCGGGGACGAGCGTATCAGGGATAAAGCCTCGACTCACCATGACAGTCGTTCACCGCATCTCCGAGCATTGGTACGTCCCGCTGATCCGCGGTCTGATCGCGGTGCTCTTCGGGGTCGTCCTGCTCGTCCACCCGATCGTCGCGGTCGCATCGCTCGTCATCCTCTTCGGAGCGTTCGCCTTCGTCGAAGGCCTGTTGACGATCGTGACGGCCTTCCGTTTCGCGCATCCCGACAGCGGACGCTGGTGGTCGATGCTCGCGCAGGGCATCGTCGGCATCCTCGTCGGCTTGATCGCCTTCTTCTTGCCGATAACCGCCGCTTGGGCGCTCTCGATCCTGATCGCCGTATGGGCCTTCTCGACGGGCATCCTCGAGCTGGGCGCGGCCTTTCGCCTGCGCCGCGACGTCCCGGGCGAGATCTTCCTGGCCCTCTCGGGCGTCCTGTCGCTGCTGCTGGGCGTCGCCTTCGTGATTCTTCCGGGCGCGGCGCTGCTGACGCTCGTCTTCGTCGTGGGCTTCTACGCGATCGTGGCCGGCGTCTCGCTGATCGTCTTATCGATACGGCTGCGGACGCTGCGAACGCGAACGCAGGCGGCGCCGTTGAGCGGGACGTTTCAGCCGCCGACGAACCCGCGATAAGGCCGCAGCGGGATCACCTCGATGTCCATCATCGCCTGCTGCGCCATCGGGAGGCTCGCCACGATCTTCTCCGCTTCCGCCGCATCGGCGGCTTCGAGCACGATGACCGCGCCCGGGATGTCGCCGCGGGAGTACAGGGCGCGGAACGCGCCGTTCGCGTAGAGCTCGCGCGCGCGAGCGGCCTCCGGGGGCAGGGCGACGGCGAACTCGGCGTCGCTGAAGCGCTCGGTCCGCCGCCGTGTGATCGCTAAGAACTGCATGAAGCGGGCCTTCGCGGGGAGCGGCGAAGCTCTTCCCGTGGGCACGCTCGCCGTCACGGTCAAGCCGAACTCCAAAGCGCCGGGGATCCGGGTCGAGGGGGAAGCCGTTGAAATCCGGGTCGCGGCACCGGCGCGCGACGGGCTGGCCAACGAGGCCGTGCGCCGCGAGCTGGCCGGCGCCCTCGGCGTGCCGCTCCGCGACGTCGCCCTGGCGCGCGGCGCCGCCTCCAAGCACAAGGCCTTCGAGGTCGCCGGTCTCGAGCGCGCGGCAGCCCTGGCCGCGCTGCGGGCCCGCGCGGCGTCGCAGAACGGCTGAGAAGAGGGCCCGCCGCCCGGCCTCAAGCATCCACGCAGTCAGATGGCTTTCGATTCACTTGGACAGTTCGTCGCCGCGCTGCGGCGCGCCGGCGAGCTGACGGAGGTTCGGGCGCGAGTCGACCCGCGTCTCGAGATCTCCGAGATCACCGACCGCATCGTCAAGGCGGGCGGCCCGGCGCTGCTCTTCACCGACGTCGCGGGCTCGCCGTATCCCGTGCTCACCAACCAGTTCGGGACCGAGCGGCGCATGGCGCTGGCCTTCGACGCCCGCTCGCTCGAAGAAGTGCAGAACCGGGTGCGCAACGCGGTCGAGCTCGCGATCCCCGCGAGCGCGGGAGCCAAGCTCTCCAAGCTTCTCTCGCTCGGTTCGATCGGGCTGGCGCTGCCCCGCACCGTGCGGGACGCGCCCGTGCAGGAAGTCGTCGAGGAGCCGCCCGACTTGAGCAGGCTGCCGGTCCTCACGACCTGGCCGCTCGACGGCGGCCCGTTCATCACCCTGCCGCTCGTGTTCACCAAAGACCCGGTCAGCGGCACTCAAAACGTCGGCATGTACCGGATGCAGGTCTACGACGAGCGCACGACCGGGATGCACTGGCAGCGCCACAAGCAAGGCCGCGCGCACGCCGCCAAATGGGGCCGCCGGGTCCCGGTCGCGGTCGCCGTCGGCGCCGACCCGGCGCTGACCTACGCGGCGACCGCGCCGCTCCCGCCGATTCTCGACGAAGTGCTCTTCGCGGGCTTCCTGCGCGGCCGCGGCCTGCGGATGGTACGCTGCAAAACGATCGACGTGAAGGTGCCGGCCGACGCCGAGTTCGTGCTCGAAGGCTACGTCGACAACGAAGACTTGCGCGTCGAAGGCCCGTTCGGCGACCATACCGGCGTCTACAGTCTGGCCGACCGTTATCCGACCTTCCACGTGCAGTGCCTCACGCGCCGCCGCGCGCCGCTCTACGCCGCGACCGTCGTCGGCAAGCCGCCGATGGAAGACGCCTGGCTCGGCAAGGCCACGGAGCGGATCTTCCTGCCGCTGCTGCAGATGGTCGTCCCGGAGATCGTCGACTACAACCTGCCCGTCGAAGGCGGCTTCCACAACCTGTGCATCGTCTCGATCAAGAAATCGTATCCGGGGCAGGCGAAGAAAGTCATGAACGCGCTCTGGGGCCTCGGGCACATGATGATGCTCACCCGCTGCCTGATCGTGGTCGACGCGGACGTCGACGTGCACGACACGCGCTCGGTCGCGTGGTTCGTGCTCAACAACCTCGACCCGTCGCGCGATCTGGTCGTGATGCCCGGCCCGGTCGACGATCTCGACCACAGCGGTTCCTACCTGCCTTCGGTCGGGCACAAGCTCGGCGTCGACGCCACGCGCAAGACGCCCGACGAAGGCTACCAGCGCGTCTGGCCGCCCGAGATCGTGATGGACGAGGCGACGCGCACGCTGGTGACGCGGCGCTGGGCCGAATACGGCCTGCGCTCGAGCGCGGAACGGAGCGACGAATGGTCGGGGCAGGGCGAGGCCGCGCTGCGCCGGCTGCTCGGCTCGAGCGGGCTCGTCCCCGGAACGGTCGATCCCAAGGCGCTGCGCGCCGGCGGGGTCCCGGCGCTGGGCGGCGGCGCGAACGAGGACGCGTGAGCGCCCGGCGCGAGGTCTCGCCGCTGGCCGTCGCGCAGCTCGTCCTGCGCGACATTCGCATCGAGCATTCGCTGTTCGCGCTCCCCTTCGCCTATACCGGCGCCGTGCTCGCGGCCCGCGGGCTTCCCACCGTCTACCAGCTCGTCTGGATCACGCTCGCCGTGCTCGGCGCGCGGACGGCGGCGATGGCCGCCAATCGTTACGTCGACCGCGACATCGACGCGCAGAATCCGCGGACCAAGCGGCGCGCGCTCGCCAGCGGCGCGCTCGCTCCGAACGTCATGCTTTGGACCGCGGCGGGAGGGCTCGCCCTGCTGGTCGCCTCGGCGGCGCTCCTCAACCCGCTCTGCGTCGCGCTGCTCCCGATCGCGGCGCTGGGCATCGCCGCCTATCCCTACTGCAAGCGCTTCACCTGGGGCGTCCACTTCGTCCTGGGAGCGGTCGACGGCTTCGCCCCGCTCGGAGCCTACATCGCCGTCGCCGGCAACGCCGGACTCCCCGGCCTGCTGCTTTTCCTGGCGGTGACGTTCTGGGTCGCCGGCTTCGACATCGCGTACGCCCTGATGGATCTCGAAGTCGACACCGCGACCGGGGTCCGTTCGATCCCCGTGCGCTTCGGCGAGCGCAGCGGGAGGCCGCTGGCGCTCGGCTTGCACGTGGCGACGGTGGCGCTGCTCGCCGGCGCCGGCGCGGCGGCCGGAGTCGGCGCGATCTACTACGCCGGCATCGCGCTGGGCGCGCTCCTGGTGTGGTACGAAAACCATCTCTTTCACGTTTCCGAAAACGTGTTCGCGCTCAACGACAAGATCTTCGCGGCGAACATGGCCTACTCGGTCTGTTTTCTGCTCTGCACGCTGGGAGGTTTTCTGTGGCACCCCTGATCGACCGCCGCACGCTGCTGGCAGGCGGCGCCGCCGCCGGTCTCGGCTTGGCGGCGCGCCCGGCGTTCGCTGCGTTCGGCGACACGCCGCTGGCCGCGACCGTGACGATCGGCGTCGTCGGGCCCTTCACCGGCGACTCGATCCGGCTCGGCGAGCAGCTCGGCAACGGCGTGCGCGGCGCCGTCGACGAGGCCAACCAGTTGCGCGGCGTGCTCGACAAGATCTATCAGGTGCGCACCTTCGACGATCAGAATCTGCTCGCCACCGGGCTCGTCCAGGCGCAATTCGCCTGCGACGACGCGAGCATCGTGGCGGTCGTCGGTCACTTGAGCGGGCGTATCACCGACTCCGTGCTGCGGACCTACGTCAACAACCAGATGCCGCTGCTCGTGCCGGTCTCCACCTACGACCGCATCACCGCGCATAGTTACAGCGGCGTCGTGCGCCTGACCGTCAAGGACTCGACCGAAGGACACCTGGCCGCGAAGTACGTCAAAGAGACCGTCAAGCCGAAGAGCGTCGCCGTCCTCTACCAGGATGGCGACTACGGCTTCGACGTCGCGACCGGATTCTCCGATCAGATGGGCGGCGACAAGATCGCATGCAAGGCGCTCGGCTTCAGCTGGAACAAACCCGACTTCGCGGCCGTGGCGAAGGCGACGGCCGATGCGGCGCCGGAGGCCGTTTTTCTCGCGGGTGCGGTCAAGGACATGGGCGACGTCATACCCGCCCTGCACGACGCGGGCTACAGCGGTCCGTTGTTCGCCTCACAGGGTTTCTGGGACAACGCGACGATCGCGAAATACCCGGCGCTCGTCGAAGGGCTGACGATCTCCACGTCGATGCCGCCGCTGCAGTTCGCGCCGCAGGCCTACCGTTCTTGGGTCGACTACCGGCAGCGGTACGGCGATATGACGCCGCTGGCGGCCTTCGGCTACGCGGCGGCCCAGATCGTCATCGCGATCGTGCAGCGGACCGGCGCCTCCGACCGGGTCGCGCTCGGCCGCTCGCTCACCTTCAGCACGGCGTACGACACGGTCGTGGGAACGCTCTCATTTCTCAACAGCGGCGACCCGCAAGACCCCAACGTCTACTTCTACGCGGTCAAGGACGGCGCTTGGAAGTACGTGCGGGCCTCGCACCCGAGCTCGTTCCTCGTCAAGTAAAGTCCCGCGGCGAGCCTTCGCAGCCGCTCGCGCGCGACGGCGAGCGCTCGAAGCTCTCGTCTTCGTCGTCGTCGAGGTCGATGCGCACGCGCAGCCGCCGAGCGCCGAGCACGAGCGAGAACGGCGTTCCCAGATAGCGCACGGCTCAGACCTCGAGCCGCTTCCAGCCTGCCAGCGCCAGCGCGCAGGCGGCTAGGCCGATCGCCCAAACCAGCAGCACTCGCAGCCCCAGGCCCACCGGCAGGATCGCATTCTCCGTCACGGTCCCGTTTTGGTGGATCGTGAGCGCGCTGAGGTACGCGAGCGGATTCACGAAGTTGAGCGCGAGCAAGAGGGCGTGAAAGAGCGGACCGAACTGCTCGGTCTGGCCGAGGCCGAGCAGCAGCGTGAACGCGGCCCAGCTCAAGCCCTGCGCGAGACCGCCGGCCCGCCCGGCGTACCACGACGACGCGGCTTGCAAGAGCGCATACCACATGAACGCACTCCCCAGTCCGACGAGGGCGACCTCGAGCGCGTCGCGTTGCACCACCACCGAACCGAGGAGGCCGGCGGCGCTGAGCGGCACGAACGCAAAAGCCAGCGCGAGCACGAACGCGCACGCGATGCCGCCGGCATCGACGCTCATATAGGCCAGCGCGAGCCGGGTGCGCGAGAGCGGCTGCGTCCAAGCGAAGTCGAGCGTATCCCACTCGCGGTTCAGGCTCGGGCCCACGATCGAGCCGAAGATCAGCGTGAGCAGGCCGGCGGCGACGAGCAGCGCGTCGCCGGGGATCGCCCCGAGCGCGGCGGCGAGATTGCTCGTTCCGTGGTTCGCGCCGGTTGCGGCGCCGCTCGCATCGTCGTCGCCCAAGACCCCCGTCACGTCCGCGCCGCCGTTCCCGACGCGCACGTGGACGCCGCCGCCGTGCGCCGAGACGGCGATGAAAAGAGCGCAGGCTGCGAGAATCGCCGCGAACCAGAGAAGACGCGTGCGGACGCGCAGGAACTCGACGTAGGCCATCACTGCCCTCCGGGAAGCGGCGCGTTCTCCGCGCCGACGGCGTTGAGGAAGATCTCCTCGAGATTGAGATCGAGAACGGTGAGGCTGCGCGGACCGAGCGCCTGGATGCGGCGCGCGACGTCCTCGCTCTCCGCGCTGACGTAGGCCCGCAGGATGCGCCCCGAGCGTTCGAGCCGGCGGATGCGCGCGTCGCCGGCCAGACCGTTGGCCTCGGGCACGGCGCCGTCGAAGATCGCCTCAACGACCTTCTCGGAACTCTTGAGCGCGTCGACCTCGCGGTCGAGGACGAGCCTGCCGTTCTTGAGAATCGCCACGCGGTCCGCAGCGCGCTCGACTTGACCGATCTGATGCGACGAGAAGAGCACGGTCGCGCCGCCGGCGGCCGCCTCGATGATCAGGTCGAGGACGACTCGCTGGTAGATCGGGTCGAGCCCGCTCGAGGGCTCGTCGAGGACGAGCACGCTCGGCCGGAACGAGAGCGCGAGCACGAGCATCAGCGCCGTGCGCTGGCCCTTCGAGAGCTTGCCGGCCTTCTTCGCGGCGTCGAGCTTGAAGAGCGCGAGCAGTTCGGCCGCGCGCGCGGCGTCGTAACGGCGCCGGCTGCGCCGCTGGATCTCGAGATGCTGGCCGACCGTGAAGCGCTCGTAGAGCGCGCTCTTCTCGGGGACGTAGGCGAGCCACTCGAAGCTTTCGGGAGCGAGCGGGGCGCCGCCGACGGCGACCGAGCCCGAAGTCGGCCGCGCGAGCCCGAGCAGGCATTTGAAGGTCGTCGACTTGCCGGCTCCGTTGGGACCGAGCAGACCGCAGATCGAGCCTTCCTCGACGGCCAGCGTCACGTTTGAGACGACTTCGTGCGCGCCGTAGCGCTTGGTGAGCTTGTCGATGGCGATCGTCGTCGCGTTCATCGGTGATCCTCCGCCGGAAACCAGCGAGCCAATGCGTCTTCGAAGAGGCCGCTGACCGCGTCGCGCTCGAGTCCGAGCGACTTCGCCTCGCGCACCGCGTCGTCCAAAGCGCCGCGCGCGAGATCCTCGACGGCGCGGCGGGCCGAGCCGCCGGCGCTCCCGGCGCGCACGAACGAGCCCCGCCCGGGGCTCGTCTCGATCACGCCGTCGCGCTCCAGCTCGCGGTAGACCCGGGCGACCGTATTGGGGTTGATCGTCAAATCGAGGGCCAGTGCCTTGACCGTCGGCAGCTGCTCGCCGGGCTCGAGGGTGCCGAGCGCGACGGCCCGCTTGACCTGTTCGATCAGCTGGAGATAGAGGGGGACGCCGCTGCGCGGGTCGACCGTGAAAATCGCCGGCACGATCAGCGCTCGCGGGCCGCCGACACTATAGCTTGACGCCCCATCCCGAGAAAAGTCCGGTCCGGCGAGGCGCCGGAATGAACGTCGGACGAGGAATCGATGCGTCGGTGGTGGGGACGAAGGTGCGGCGCGGGATCTCGCCTACCCCGAGTGCCAGGCGCTCTTTCATAGCGGACTCCTATCGGCTTGTACTAACTTACTAGTACAATAGCACATTATGTCTTCTTGTCAAGACAGGTGTGCGCCAGCGCACATTCAGGCGGTCACTTGGACTGTCGATGCACTGACTGTGGTGGCCAGCGTAACCAGTCGGTCTGCCCCCGAGGGCACGCCTTTTATCGGAGCGTCCCCTTTGCATTGGCGCTGAAGCGTGCTGAACCCGGCCGCGCGCGTTTCGGACGGCTACCGCGAGCTCTTTCGGCACCATCCTCAGCCGATGTGGGTTTTCGACGCCGCCACGCTGCGCTTTCTGGACGTCAACGAAGCGGCGTGCCGCGCCTACGGCTACTCCCGCGAGCGCTTCCTGCAGATGAGCGTCTCGGAGCTGCGCCTCCCCGAGGACCGCGAGTTCGACCACCACTCCTTCGCTCAGGCGGACAAAAGCGCGGCGACGCTCTGGCGGCACATGCGCGCCGACGGCACGACCTTCTACGCCGAGGTCGTCTCCAGCGCCGTCGTCTTTGACGGGAAACCCGCCCGCGCCGTGCTCGCGATCGACGCGACGTCGCGGCTCGAGGTCGCGCGCGCCCTCTCCGAGAGCCGCGCCGCGCTGGCCGAGGCGCAGGAGCTGACGCACCTCGGCAGCTTCGAGGTCGACCTGCGCACCGAAAGCATCACCTGGTCCGCCGAGCTCTACCGCATCGTCGGCCTCGACGCCGAACGGGAGCTGCCGCGCTGGCTCGACGAGTTCGATCATCCCGACGACGCGGCCACCGTGCGCGCGGAGATCGAAAGAGCCCGGCGCGAGCGGACGCCCTACACCAGCGAGCACCGCATCCTCACCAGCGACGGGTGCGAGCGCTACGTCTGCGAGCGCGGCCAATTCATCTTCGAAGACGGCGAGGACGAACCGCGGCGCGTCGTGGGCGCCGTCCTCGACGTCACCGACCGCAGGCAGGCCGAGGAGCGCCTGCGGCATCTCGCGCAGCACGACTCGCTGACCGACCTGCCCAACCGCCCGCTCTTCTGCGAGCGCCTGCGCTGCGAGATCGGGCGAGCTCATACGGCACGCAACGCCGTCGCCGTCCTCTTCCTCGACCTCGACCGCTTCAAAGCGATCAACGACTCCCTCGCGCACGCGGCCGGCGACTTGCTGTTGCGCGAGACGGCGGCACGCCTGAACGAGGCGGTCGGCCGGCGCGGCGTCGTGGGGCGGCACAGCGGCGACGAGTTCCTCGTGGCGCTCGACGGCATCGAGCGCGAGGAGCAGGCGCTCGCGTTCGCCCGCGAGCTCCTCGAGATCGTCGCGCGGCCGCTTCTCTACGAAAGCTTCAAGCTCGAAATCACGGCGAGCATCGGCGTCTCGCTCTTTCCAGACGACGGGAACGCGCCCGACGAGCTGCTGCGCAACGCCGACGACGCGATGTACGCCGCCAAGGCGCGCGGAGGCAATGCCGTCGCGCGCTACTCGCCCGAACTGCGGCTCCGCGCGATCAAGAGCGTCAAGATGGAGCACTCGCTGCGCCAGGCGATCGACCGAGGCGAGATCGCGCTCGCCTATCAGCCGATCGTCGACGCTCGAACCTGCGCCTTAGCCGGCTTCGAGGCCCTGGCGCGCTGGGAGCACGGGGGCGAAACGATCGGTCCGGACACGTTCATCCCGCTGGCCGAAGAGACGGGGCTGATCGTCCGGCTGGGCACGGCCGTCCTCGAGAAGGCCTGCCGCGAAATGGTCCTGCTGCTGCCCTATTGCCCGCGGCACGCGATGATGAACGTCAACATTTCGCCGCGCCAGTTCCGGGAACACGGGTTCGCGGCGTGCGTCCAGGAGATCTTGCGGGCGACCGGACTCCCCGCGGAACGCCTTCAGCTCGAGATCACGGAGAGCGCCTACATCAGCGGCGACGCGGGCATGCGGAACGTGAAAGCCCTCAAGGAGCTCGGCGTCGCACTCTCGATCGACGACTTCGGCACCGGCTATTCGGCGCTGGGCTACCTCAAGCACCTCCCCGTCAACGCGCTCAAGATCGATCGCTCCTTCGTCGCGGACATCTCGAGCGACGCCGCCGATCAGGCGATCGTCCGCGCGATCATCGCGGTCGCGAAGAATCTGGGACTCGGCGTCGTCGCCGAGGGCGTGGAGTGCGAGAGCCAGGCGCGGCTTCTGCGCCGCCTCGGCTGCACGCATCTCCAGGGGTTTTACTTCGGCCGCCCGCTGCAGCGCGAAGAACTCGGCATCTACCTGCAAACCGAGCGCGCCCTTCCGTAGTCCTGGGCGCTATGAAAGCGATCCTCATCGAACGGACCGGCGGGCCCGAAGCGCTCCAGCTCGCCGATATCGCCGTTCCTCAGCCAAAGCCCGGCGAAGCGCTCGTCAAGCTCGCGGCGATCGGCGTGAACTATATCGACGTCTATTTCCGGACGGGGCTCTACAAGGCGCCCAAGCTGCCGTTCACGCCCGGAATGGAAGGTGCGGGGACGGTCGAGGCGACCGGCGAGGGCGTCACCGTCGTCAAACCCGGCGACCGCGTCGCCTGGGCGATGGCGCTCGGCAGTTACGGCGAGTACGCCGTCGTCCCGGCCGAAAAGCTCGTCCACGTCCCCGCCGGGCTCGGCTTCCGGGACGCCGCAGCGCTGATGCTGCAAGGCATGACGGCGCACTATCTGAGCAACAGCACCTTTCCGCTCAAGCCCGGCGACGTCGCACTCGTTCACGCGGGAGCGGGCGGCGTCGGCCTGCTGCTCACGCAGCTCGCCAAAGCCAAAGGCGCGACGGTCATCACGACCGTCTCGACCGAGGAGAAGGCCGCGCTCTCGCAAAGGGCCGGAGCCGATCACGTCGTCAAGTACACCGAGCAGGACTTCGCTGCGGAGGCGCGCCGTCTCACCGGCGGCCGCGGCGTCGACGTCGTGTACGACTCCGTCGGCGTGACCACGTTCGAGAAGAGCCTGGACAGCTTGCGCCCGCGCGGCTGCGTAGTGCTCTTCGGCGCCTCGAGCGGCCCCGTGCCGCTCTTCGACTTGCAGGTGCTCAACGCCAAAGGCTCGCTCTTCATCACGCGCCCCTCGCTCGCGCACTACGTGCTCGACCGGGCCGAACTGACCTGGCGCGCCGGCGAAGTGCTCGAGGCCGCCGCGAGCGGCGCGCTCAAGCTGCGCCTCGAGCACGAGTATCCGCTCGCCGAAGCCGCGCGCGCCCACTCCGATCTCGAAGCGCGCAGGACGACGGGCAAACTGCTGCTCGTACCGTAGCGACGGCCGGGCCGGTCCACGGCGGAAGCGGGCTGGCCCGTAAACGACAAAAGTACGAACGGCTCGTTTCGAGGGACGGCGGAGCGGGCCGCGAACGCTTTCCAGGAAGTTCCTTTGTCGGGATAAATACCACCTAAGGTGCTTCTTCGGTAGAATCGATAACAGCGTGGAAAACGGGCGACACGGCGATCCGCGGCGCGCGGAGCTCGCGGATCTGCTTCGAACGCGGCGGGCAGGTCTGACGCCGGAGCGCGCGGGTCTCGTACCCACGGCGCGCCGGCGCACGCCGGGATTGCGCCGTGAAGAAGTCGCGGAGCTCGCCGGCATCAGCGTTGCGCTCTACACGTGGCTCGAGCAGGGTCGCGACGTTCCGGTTTCGGCGAAGACGATCGACGCCATCGCCGGCGCACTCCAGCTCTCGCCAGGCGAGCGGATGCACGCGCAAGTGCTCGTCCGGCGCATGACGACCGAACTGCACGAAGACGTCACGCCGGCGCTGCGGCGCATGGTCGCCTCGATCCGGACGCACCCGATCTTCGTGCTGAACCACGCCTGGGACATCGTCTTGCGCAACACCGCGGCGAGCGTCGTATTCGGCGGCGACCAGCAAGCCGACGACAACATCCTCGTGCGCGCGTTTCTCGACCGGAACTTCCGCGCGCTTTTCGTCGAGTGGGAATCGGTCGCGCAGAGCCTGCTCGAGATGTTCCGCCTGGAGTACACCTCGTATCCCAACGATCTGCGTTCGGTCGATATCGTCACGCGGCTGACGGCCGAGAGCCCCGAGTTCGCCAGCGCCTGGGAGCAGCACCGCGTTCGCTCGCACCCGCGCGACGTCCGCGTCATCACCCATCCCGTCGCCGGAGAGCTCGTGCTCGAGCCCCGCACCTACACCGTCATCGAGTCGCCCAACCTGCGCCTCTTGCTCTACACGCCCTTCGACGAGAAGAGCGCGGACAAGGTCCTGGCGCTCGTGCGTGCGGCCAAAACCGAAACCGCGGAAGCCAACCCCGCCGGCTGAAGCCTTTCGAGCCTTGACTATCGAACGTACGTTCGATACCATGGCCTCCCATGGTCTCTGCCGTCCCGCCGCTCGATCGACTCCAAGCCCTGGCCGGGCTTCGCGCCGCGCTGGCGGCGAACCAGCGGGACGCCTCGCCCGAGGCCTTCACCCTCGCTGAGGGCGCGCTCGCGCGCAGCGGCCTGCCCGAGCTGGACGCGGCGCTGGGCGGCGGCTTCCCGCGCGGGATCATCGCGACCCTGGAAGGGCCGCCGGGCTCCGGGCGCTCGGCCGTCGCGGCCCGCCTGCTCTCGACGGCGACCGCCGGCGGCGGGCTCGGCGCACTGATCGAGATGCCCGAAGGGCCGGAGGGTGCACTCTATCCGCCGGCGCTGGCCGCGGCGGGGATCGATCTCGAGCGGCTGCTCGTCGTTCGGGCCGGCGACGCTGCCGGGGTGGCGCGCGCGGCCGACATCGTGCTGCGCGCGGCCGCCTTCGGCGTCGTCGTCATCCCGGCGGTCGCGCTCGCGGCGGCCGCTTGGACGCGCTTGGCGGGCCTGGCCCATCACGCCAACGCGCTGCTCGTCGTTCTGGGCGCCGAGGCTTGCGACGAGCTGCGCTACTTCGCCTCGCTGCGCGTGCGCTTGGCGCCGGCCCGGGTGCGCTGGGCGGGGTGCAGCGGGCTCTTCTGCGCGCTGGCCGGAGCCGAGGCCGAAGCGACCGTCCTCAAACACAAGCGGGCCGCGCCGGGAAAGCGCGCGCGCGTCGTCTGCGCCACGTTCGAGCGCGCCGGCGCGCCGCTGGCCGCGTTGCGCGAGAGCGCGCCGTTCGCCGAATCCTCGCGCGGCCCCGCGCTGCGCCGCACGCTCGCGTTATGAGACGCGACGCTTGCATCATGCGACGCGACGCTCGCGTTATGAGGCGCGGCGCTTGAAGTGCCGATCGTCTGCGCGCTCGTCCCGTCGTACAAGGCCGCGGTCGCGCGCGTTTACGAGCCGAGGCTGCGCGAGCGGCCGCTGATCGTCGCCGACCGGCACGAGCGCGGCCGCGCGATCGACCTCGACGACGAGGCGTTCGCACTGGGCGCACGCACCGGCATGACGCTCGTGCAGGCGAGCGCCTGCGCGCGCGAAGCGGCGCTCGTGGTCGACGATCCGGCGCGCGACCGGGCGTTGTGGGAGCGCGCGCTCGACGCGCTCGACGCCGCCTCGCCGCTCGTCGAAGACGCCGCCGAAGGCGTCGCCTACCTCGAGATGCGCGGCATCGAAGGCTCGCCCCGGCGCCGGCTGGCGGCGGTGCGCGACGCGCTGCGCGGCGAGGCGGAGTTGCGCGCGCTGCCCTTCCGCTTCGCCTTCGCGGCCAACAAGTTCGTCGCGCGCGCCGCCGCCCGCGTGCGCGACGGCGCCATCGTCGCCGCGGGCGAGGAGCGCGCCTTCGTCGCGCCGCTTCCGCTGCACGCCCTCGAGCTCGCGCCGGAGGTCGTCGAACGGCTGCACCTGCTCGGCGTGCGGACGCTGGGGGCGCTCGCGGCGCTGCCGCACGGACCGTTCGTGCGGCGCTTCGGGCCGGAAGGCGCGCTCTGGCACGCGCACGCCGGCGGCAGCGACGGCGCGCCGCTCGTTCCCCGGCCGCGCGCGCTCGTCATCGAGCGCACGCTCTACGGCGAAGGCACGGCGGAACGCGAAGATCAACTGCTCTTCGCGCTGCGCGCCCTCGTCGCACGCGTCGCCGAAGACCTCGCCTACGCCGGCCAGCGGTGCGCTGCGCTGCGGCTGACGCTCGAATGCGAGGACGGCGCGATCCTCGAGCTGCCGCTGCGGCTGGCACAGCCGAGCGCGCAGGCCGCGACGATCTTCGCTCTGCTGCGCGCGCGGCTCGAAGGTCAGCTGCTCGGCTCGCCGGTCAGCGGCCTCAAGCTCGGTACCGAGCAGCTCGAAGAAGGCGGCGCGGAGCTCTCGCTCTTCGCCGGCAGCGATCCCGATCCGGAAACCGTCGCGCTCGTGCTGGCGCGCCTGAACGCGACCCTCGGTCCGCAGAGCGCGCTGCGCGCGCGGGTGGCCGCCGGCAATCGCTGCGAAGCGCGAGCCGTCTTCGAGCCGTTCACCGTCGAGGGAATCGCCCGCCGGCCCGCAGCCGCCTGCAGCGCGCCGCCCGAGCCGCCCGGCGCGACGGGGACGCTCGCCTATCGCCTGCTCGCGCCGCGCCGGATCGACGTCCGGCTCGCGGGCGGGCGGCCGGCCTCCGTCGGCTCGCGCGCCGTGCGCGACGTCGCGGGCCCGTGGCGCGTCGACGAAGCCTGGTGGGGCGAAGCGCTCGACTCCGGCCTGCGCCCGATCGCCAGCGACGCCTACGACGCGCTCCTCGACGACGGCACGCTCTGCCGCATCGTGCACGAGCGCGGCGCCTGGTACCTATGCGGCGTGTACGACTGAATGCGAGCCGAGCCGCTACTCCGCGCCGACCGGTGCGACCGGGATGAGGATCTCGTCCATCTTCGCGAACAGCGCGGGGGCGATGTCGAGATCGGCGGCGACGACGTCTTCGACGTGCTCGACCTTCGAGGCGCCGACGATCGCGCTCGAGATCTCGGGGCGGCGCAGACACCACGCGAGCGAAAGCTGCGCGAGCGTCGCGCCGGCCGAGCGCGCGACGAACTTGAGCTGCTGCACGGCATCGAGGACCGGCTGCGTGTAATAGTCTTCCATCATGCCGCGCGCGGTGCCGGCGGCTCGGGTCCCGGCGGGCGGCGCGTCGACCGCAGCGTACTTGCCGGTCAGGATGCCCATCGCCAGCGGCGACCACACGACGGTCCCCAGGCCGTACGCCTGCGAGGCCGGCAGCACGCGCTCTTCGATGTGCCGCCACAGCGCGCTATACTGCGGCTGGTTGCTGACGGGCTCGGCCCAGTTGCGCTCGCGGCAGAGCGTGACGGCTTCGACGATCTGCTCGGCGCTCCACTCCGAGACGCCCCAGTAGAGAATCTTTCCCTGGCGCACGAGATCGTTCATCACCGAACAGGTTTCGTCGAGCGGCGTCGCCGGATCGTAGCGGTGGCACTGGTAGAGATCGATGTAGTCGACGGCGAGCCGGCGCAGCGACGCATGGCACTGTTCGAAGACGTGCTTGCGCGAGAGTCCGCGCTCGTTCGGACCGTCGCCCATCGGAAAGAACACCTTGGTCGCGAGCACGACCGAGTCGCGCGGAAAAGCCCCGATCGCGCGGCCGACGACTTCTTCGGCGCGGCCGCCCGCGTAGACGTTCGCCGTATCGAAGAAGTTCACGCCGAGCTCGTAGGCACGGGTGATGCAGGCGCGCGTCGTCTCCTCGCCGACCGCGCCGCCGTAGGTCAGCCACGAGCCCAGCCCGACGGCGGAGACTTTGACGCCCCAGCGTCCCAGATTCCGATAGCGCATGCTGTTCTTATCGGTCGAGCCGAAGGGAAAAGACCTGCCGGCGGACCGCACGGTGGGAGCTTGACCACCGAACGTACGTTCGATTACGATGACACCCCATGCCTGCCGCGCGCTACGCCGAGCTGCACTGCCGCTCCAACTTCAGCTTCCTCGAAGGCGGGTCGCACCCCGAGGAGCTCGTCGAGCGGGCCGTCGCGCTGGGCCTGACGGCGCTCGCCCTGACCGACCGCGACGGACTCTACGGCGCCGTCCGCTTCGCCAAGGCCGCCAAGCCGGCGCAGCTGGCCGCGCTCGCCGGTGCCGAGCTGACGCTCGACGCCCCCGAGCTGCGTCCGCAGCGGCGCGATCCGACGCCGCTCGAGCACGCCCGCTTCCCGCGCCTCGTGCTGCTCGCCGAGAACGAAGGCGGGTACGCCAACCTGGCCCGCGCGATCTCGACCGCTCAGATGCGCGGCCGCAAACGCGACGCACGGCTGCGCCTGGAGGACCTCGACGGCAAGAGCGAGGGTCTCGTGGCCCTCTCCGCCTCGGCGCAAGGCTACGCCGAGGAAGCGCTTCTGCGCGGCGACCTGGCTGCGGCGCGCGAACGTGCGGCGGCGCTGCACGAGCTCTTTCCCGGCCGCTTCTATCTCGAGCTGCAGCACCATCTGCGGCCCGAGGACGCGCGCCTCGTGCTCGCTCAAGCCGCGCTCGCCGAAGACCTCGGCCTGCCTTGCGTCGCGACCAACGGCGTCGCCTACGCCGCCGCCGGCGACGCGCCGCTCTGCGACGTGCTCGCCTGCATCAAGCACAAGACCACGCTCCAAACGGCGGGGACGCTGCTCCCGCCCAACCACGAATTCTATCTCAAGAGTCCGGCGCAGATGGCGCGCCTCTTCGCGCCCTATCCGCACGCGCTGCACAACACGCTGGCGATCGCCGAGCGCTGCACGTTCCGCCTCGAGCGGCTCGCCGGGCAGTTCCCGCTCTTCCCCGTCCCCGCCGGCGAGAGCACGCACTCGTATTTGCGAACGCTCGTCCTGCGCGGCGCGCGCAAGCGCTACGGTGAGCCGCTTCCCTCCAACGTCGAACGGCAGCTCGAATACGAGCTCGGCATCATCGCGCGGATGGATCTCGCCGGCTACTTTCTCGTCGTCTGGGATATCGCGCGCGCCGCCGAAGAGCTCCGCGTCCTGGCGCAGGGCCGCGGCTCCGCCGCCAACTCCGCCGTCTGCTACGCGCTCGGCATCACCGCGGTCGATCCGGTCGGCATGAATCTGCTCTTCGAACGTTTCCTCTCCGAAGAGCGCAACGAGATCCCCGACATCGACATCGACTTCGCGCACCAAGACCGCGAAAAAGTCATCCAGTACGTCTACCGCCGCTACGGCCGCGAGCACGCCGCGATGACCGCCGAGGTCATCACCTACCACGCGCGCTCCGCGATCCGCGACGTGGGCAAAGCGCTCGGACTCTCGCTCGCGCAGGTCGACGCGATCGCCAAGGAATACGACGCCCGCGAGTCGCTCGCGGGGGCGCTGGGCACGCGCGCCGTGAAAGCGCCGTCCGGCGAATTGCTGCTGCAGCTGTGCCGGCGGATCGACGGGTTTCCGCGGCATCTGGGGATCCATTCGGGCGGGATGGTGATCACCCGCGATCCGCTCGTGCAAGTGGCTCCGGTCGAGTGGGCGACGATGCGCGACCGGTCGGTCGTGCAGTGGGATAAAGACGATCTGGCGGATCTGGGGCTGATCAAGATCGACTTGCTCGGCCTCGGAATGCTCTCGCTCTTGCGGGAAGCCTTCGCGCTCTTCGAACGGCGTTACGGCGACGCGAAGCCGCCGCTCTCGCTCGCTTCGATTCCCGCGGACGACGCGCCGACGTACGCGATGCTGCAGCAGGCCGACACCGTCGGCGTGTTCCAGATCGAATCGCGCGCGCAGCAGTCGATGCTGCCGCGGATGAAGCCGGCGTGCTTCTACGACATCGTGATGCAGGTCGCGATCATCCGGCCGGGCCCCATTCAAGGCGACATGATCCATCCGTTTCTGCGTCGGCGCAACGGGCTCGAGCCGGTGACGTATCCGCATCCCAAGCTCAAGCCGATCCTCGAACGGACGCTCGGCGTGCCGCTTTTTCAGGAACAGGGGATGCGCATGGCGATCGAAGCGGGCGGCTTCTCGCCGGGGCAGGCCGATCAGCTGCGGCGCGCGATGGGACACAAGCGCTCGCGCGCGCGGATGGCGGAGATCTACCCCAAGCTCGTCGCGGGGATGGTCGCCAACGGCATCGACGGCGCGGCGGCCGAGCGGCTCTTTCACATGCTCGAAGGCTTCGCCGATTACGGTTTCCCCGAGTCGCACGCGGCCAGTTTCGCGCTGCTCTCGTATGCTTCGGCCTACGTGAAGTGTCACGAGCCCGCGATCTTTCTGGCGGCGATCCTCAACGTGCAGCCGATGGGTTTTTATTCGACCGAGGTGCTGGTCAACGACGCGCGGCGCCACGCCGTCACCGTCAAGCCGGTCGAAGTCGACGCGAGCGAGTACTGGAGCTTCGTCGATGCCGAGGGCGCGACGCGCTTGGGCTTTCACATCGTGCGCGGGCTCGGAGAAGCGCAGCGCGAGCGCCTCCAGGCGGCGCTGGCGCAAGGCCCCTTCGGCGGCCTCGAGGAGTTCGCGGCCCGCACCGGCCTGACGAAAGGCGCGCTCGAGAACCTCGCGATCGCGGGCGCCTTCGCGCCCTGGTTCGCCGCGCGGCGCGAGGCGATGTGGGCCGTGCGCGGGCTCGACGAGCGCGCGGCGCGCGGCGCGCTCGGACGCGGGATGGACGTCGAGGAACCCGCGCCCGCCTTCGCTCCGCTTGCAGCGCGCGAGGAGACCGCCTTCGATCTGTGGGGGACCGGCTCGACGACCGGGCTGCAGCCGCTCGCGCACTTCCGCACGGAACTCGACGCGCGCGGCGTGCTGGCCGCCGCGCGCTTGCCGGAGCAGCCCAACCATCTCGTCTGCAAGGTCGGCGGGATGGTGATCACCCGCCAGCGCCCCGGCACGGCCAAAGGCTTCGTCTTTTTAACGCTCGAGGACGAGACGGGGCTCGTCAACGTCATCGTCAAGCCTTCGATCTACGAGCGCTACCGGCGCCTCATCCGCTCGTCAGCGGCGCTCGTCATCGAAGGCACGCTGCAGAAAGAACAAGGCTGCGTCGACGTGCTCGCCAAGCGCTTCTGGCCGCTCGACACCAACGGCACGACCGCGGGCGTGCAGGCCCGCAACTTCCATTAGCGAGAGAGCGGCCGGCCTCTCGTCAGCGCCTCTTCGAGGGCCTCGAAATAGGCGTCGTCGTCGATCGTGCGGCGCGCGAGCAATTCGCGTGCGACGGCCTCGACGTGCGGCCACAAGCGGCGGACCAAAAGCTCGGCCTCGAGGCGCAGCATCGCCAGGTACTCGCCGGCCTCCCGCTCGGGCCCCGCAAACGACGCGGTCAAAAACTCCGCCCGCGCGTGGTCGTCGTGGGAGCCCACGCTCTCGCGCCCGGCAACCTGCTGTTCCGCCAGCGAGCCGGCGAGGATCGCGATGACGGTCCGTTCGAAGCGCGAGCGCTGCGCCTGCCGCACCATCCGTTGGGACTCGTCGTCGAGGTTGCCGAGCATCCGTGCGATCGTCTGGATCCCCCAGGAGTCGTACACGATCGTATGGCCGAGCCACCCTTGGTCCGGAACGATCGAGACGCGCCGCGGCCGCACCCCCGCGTACAAGTAGGCGACCAGATGTCCGGCTTCGTGATGGGCGGTCGCGATCAGTTCGTCGATGTCGCCTGCCGTTCTCGCGCGCGGCGCGGGTCTTCCGGGGGCTTATCGAACCGATAACCACGTCATCCCGGCGCTCGTTTGCAGGTTCTCCACGTCGCGGAACCGTCCAACCGTCCGTTCGATGCGCGCTCGCGGCGCGGCAAGCAGAAGGAGGGGTGTGGACGGCGGGAAATGCTGCGAGGTTGCAGCCTCTCACCCATCAGCGTGCTTCTTAGCCGGCGGGCACCGCTCGCCAGGCCCCGAATCTCAAGAGGAGTTTCATTGCACATGACGTTCCGTTCGGCCGCGCTCGCCATCGCCTTGGCAGCAGCGCTCAGCTCGTCTGCCGCGATCGCCGTCGCGCAGATCACCCCCCACGACTACGGAACCAGGCTCGGCATCGAACAGCAGAATAACTCGGGACAAGTCGGAACCGTCACGCTCTTCGAACGTGGCCCGAACACGCTCGTCGACCTGCATCTCTTCAGCGAACCGGCGGGTCGCAGCGAACCCGCCCACATCCACCGCGGCAAGGCGTGCGAGACGCTCGATCCGGCGCCCGCATTCGGCCTTGCTCCCGTCGTGAACGGCCACTCGCGGACGCTGGTCCACTACCCTCTCTCGAGACTCGTCTCGGGCAATTACGTCGTCAACGTGCACGCCTCGAGCAGTGACTTGGCACACTACGTCGCGTGCGGACACCTGATCCCGCAAAGCTGAGCGTAAGCGTCACCGGAAGCGTCGGTAAGACGCCGCACATCGTCTTGCCGAAGCTTTCCGCGGCGCTCGGGCGCACGATCGCCGGCGAGGCCGAGTTCCTCAACCCAGGCGGCTCCGTCAAAGTCCGCGCGGCGAAGGGTATCGTCGACGACGCGGAAGCGACGGGCCGCCTGCGGCCGGGGGGAACGATCGTCGAAGGGACGGGGCGGCAACACCGGCATCGCCCTCGCGCTCGTCGCCGAGGCGCTCTGTCCTTTTGGCTCGCAGAGAGCGACTGCGTAACGGCGGCGCGCGATCTGTCCTTTGTCTGAGAGAGGCGAGCCCATGTCCCAAACCGGTCCGGCCCGCTCCGCTTCCGCGGCGCTGAACCGTCGCGCCTTCGTCGGCCTCGCCGCCGCGGCGGCCGCCGCCGGCAGCAGCGGCGGCGCTTTCGCGCAGGCGGAGACCTACGGCCGGCCGCACGCTCCGATCGCGCCGGAGGACGACCCGTCGATCGCCACCGCGCGGCCGCAGATCTCCCAGCCCGGACGAGTGCTCGACGCTTACTTCGCCTTGCCTAAGTCTGCCGGACCACAGACGCCGGGGATCGTCCTGGTGCACCACGTCTGGGGCGTCGACGCCCAGATGCGCGACGTCGCTCGGCGTCTCGCCAAGCAGGGCTACATCACCGTCGTCCCCGATCTATACACCGGTATGAACGCTCCCAGCGGCGACGGCGCGACCGACCTCGCGCGCTTCCGGCCTTTCGCCCAGCAGCTCGCCGACAGCGTCGTCGACGGCGATCTGGCTGCCTCCGCAGCCTTTCTCCGCTCGGGGGCGGGCGGCGCGCCGATGAAGGTCGGCGTGCTCGGTTTCTGCGGCGGCGGCACCATCGCGCTGCGCCAAACGGTCGACAACGCCTCGGCCTTCGGCGCCGCGGTCGTCTTCTACGGCAAGGTCCGCTACGGCACCGGCGACGACGATCGCGACCGCATCCCGCGGATCGGCGTGGCCTACGCCGAAGAGGTCGGCATGCCGCTGCTGGGCAACTACGGCGCTCGCGACACGAGCATCCCCGCCGACGACGTGCGCGCCCTCGATCAGCGCCTCTCCGAGCTGCGCAAGCCGCACGACATCAAGCTCTACGGCGAAGCCGGCCACGCCTTCTTCGACGACACGCGGCCTTCATACGTCGCTTCGGCCGCCGACGACGCCTGGATCCGCACGCTGGGGTGGTTCGGAAAGTACCTGCACTAACCGATGGCCTTCACGATCGTTCACTGCGCCGACGTCCACCTCGAGACGACGTTTCCGGACACGCGGGGCGGCGCGAGCCGCCGCAAAGGTCTGGCCGACGCCTTCGTCCGCATCGTCGACGAGGCGCTCAAGCGCAACGCCGACGCGCTGACGATCGGCGGCGACCTCTACGAAGCCGAGCGCGCCGGGCCGCAGACCGTGCGCTTCCTCTTCGAACAGTTCGCGCGCTTCGAGCGCCCCGTGCTGATCGCGCCGGGGAACCACGATCCGCACGCGCCGCACTCGCTGCTCGCGCGCGACGACGTGCCTTCCAACGTGCTCGTCTTCAACGAAGCGGCCTGGCGCGCGTACCCGCTCGCCGACGATATCACGCTCTTCGGCTTCGGCCACACGCCGGCCGAGCCGGGACGGCCCTTCGCGAACGCCCGCTTCGACCGAGGCGGCGTCCAGCTCGCGCTCGTTCACGGCAGCGACGAGCAGCGCTGCCCGCCCAACAAATACGCCACCGCGCCCTTCACGAAGAAAGAGGTGCTCGCGTCGGGCGCGACCCTGCTGCTGACGGGCCACTACCACGGCGGCTACGTCGCCAGCGAGAACCGGCGTCCGGTCGTGGCCTATCCGGGCTCGCCCGAACCGATCCGCTTCGGCGAGGGCGCCACGCACGGCGCGCTGGCCGTGACGATCGAGGGGACGAAGGTCGCCGTCGCGCCGCTGCCGACCGCCAAGACCCGTCTCATCGAGCACGACTGCGAACTCGGCGGCGTCACGCACGAGCACGCCGCGTTCGAGCGCATCGAGGCCGCGCTCGCACCTTACTCCCGCGACGACTACGTGCGGCTGCGCCTGACCGGCAGCGTCCCGACCGGAACGCGGCTCGACGCCGCGCTGATGGAGGAGCGCTTCGGCGAAGCGCTGGGCTCGCTCTCGATCGAGGACGCCACCACGGCCCACGACTACGATGCGATCGCGGCCGAGCCGACCGTCCGCGGACACGTCGTGCGCGATCTCCTGGGCGCGCTCCGCGGCGACGATCCGGCGGCGGCGCGCCGCTCCGAAGCCGCGCTGCGCTACGCACTTGCGGCCTTCGAAGGCGCGGAGATCGCACCGTGAGACTGCGCTCTCTGCACGTCGACGGCTTCGGCAAACTCGTCGACTGCGCGATCGAATTCGACCCGCGCTTCAACCTCGTCTACGGCCCCAACGAAGCCGGCAAGTCGACGTTGACCGCCGCGATCCTCGCGACGCTGTACGGCTTCCCGCGCGGCGAGCGCGAGCGGTGGCGGCCGTGGTCGGGCACGGCGTTCGGGACCAAGCTGATCTACGAGCTCGCCGACGGCCGCACGTTCGAAGTGCAGCGCGACTTCGAGCGCGACGCCAAAGGGGTGCGCGTCTACGACGCCGCCGGCAACGACGCGTCGGGCGAGTGCTCGGTGGGGCGTTCGGTCAGCCCCGGCTTCGCGCACCTGGGCGTTCCGCTCGAGGTCTTCGTGAACGCCTCGTTCGTGGCGCAGGGCGAGATGGAGATCGACGGCGCTCGAGCCGAGCGGATCAGTACGGCGCTCGCGCAAGCGCTCGACGGCGGACCGCGCGAGGACGCGGCGCTGGGCGCGATCAAACGGCTCGACGAGGCGCTGGCCGACCACGTCGGCAAGAAGCGCGCGACGGTCAACGCGCCGTTGCGCCGCCTCCACGAGGAGATCGCCGAAGCCGAAGGGCGAGCCGGGGAGCTGCGAGACCGGCTCCACGAGCTCGAAGGCGTGCGCGAGCGCATGCAGCTCGAGACGCAGCGCGCGGCCGAGCTGGAAGGCACGCTGCGCGAACAGGAGCGCCGCGGCAAGGCTTTGCGCGCGCACACGATCCGCGCGCGGCTCGACGCGCTGCGCGAGATCCGCGACGACCTCGCCGCGCTCCAAGCCGAGCGCGCGCTGTACGCCGACGTCGACGAGTTCCCGAGCGAACGCATCCCCGAACTCGAGCGGCTCTTCCAAACCTGGCATACCCTCGACGCGCTCATGCGCTCCCACGCCGAAGAGGCGGCGGCGGCCCGCCTGACCCCCGCTCTCCTCGATGAGCTGGCCGAACGCAGGCGCGACGGCGCCGCGCTCGACGACGCCCAATTCGAGCGCCTGCACGCGGCGGCGCACGACGCCACCGAGGCGCGCGACCGGGCGACGTTCGCCGCCAACGAGGTGCAGGCCACGCGCCGCACGCTCGACACCGGGAGCGGCCTCTCGGGCGCCGCGCTCGCCTCCGGGGTCTTCGTGCTGCTCGGCGCCGCCGTGCTGGCGTTCTTCCAGGACTGGGCCCTCATGGCGGCCGTCGCAGCGGTCGCGCTGGTGCTGTTCTTCTTCGCCGGGGTCCGGATCCGGCAGCGGCGGGAAGCGGTCCACAAGCTCGCCAGGATGGAAAAGGCGGCCGACGACGCGACGGCCGCGGAACGGGCCGCCGCCCGGAAGGTCGCGGCGATCCTCGAGCCGCTCCACGTCCCTTCCATCGAGGAGTTTGGGAAACGCCGGCAGCGCGCGCGCGAGCTGATCGAACGCAAGCAGGCCGCGGACCGGGCTGCTGCCCGGGCCGCCGAGACGCGCGCCAAGGCCGAGGCGGCGGCACGCGCCTTCGACGCGCTCGCCGGGACGCTCGTCCCGCCCCAAGGGACCCGTCAGGCGCAGCTCGCCGCGGCCAAATACCGCGCCGGGCGCAAGAGCGCTCGCGACGGCATCGACGTGCGGCTCTCGATGCTCGACGTGCGCCGCAGCGACGTTCTGGGCGACGACGAAGAGTTCGCGCTCGAACGCGAGCTGGAAGAGCTGCTCGCCGCCGGCGTCGTGCCTGCCGGACTCGACGGCACGGTCTCTTCACGGGCTTTCGAAGCGGAGCGGGCGGACCTCGAGCGGCGTTTCCACGACGCGCGCAACGCCGCGACCGCCAGCGCCGCGGAGCTGCGTGCGTCCGAGGCGCAGATCGGCGACCTCGCCTCGCTCGACGAGCGCGCCCAGATGCTCCAGGCCGCCGCCGCGCGCCTCGAACGTTTCGAGGCCGCCGTTCTGCTGGCGCGCCAGATGATCGAGGAGCGGACCCGCGAGGCGCACAAGAAATTCGCCCGGCGCCTCGCCGACTACGCCTCGCGCACGATCTCCGACGTGACCGCCGGCCGCTACAACGACGTGCGCATCGACCCGACGACGCTCGCCGTGCGGGTCCGCGCTCCGGAGAACGGCGCGATCGTCGACGTGGACCGGCTCTCCGAGGGGACGCGCGAACAGGCCTACCTGGTCGTCCGGCTGGCGATGGCGCGGATGTTCGCCGAAGGTCTGGAGCGGCCGCCGCTGCTGCTCGACGACCCCTTCGCCTACTGGGACGAAGTGCGCATCGCGCGCAGCCTGCCGATCCTCGAAGAGGGCAGCCGGCTGACGCAGACGATCGTCTTCACGACGAGCCGCCAGCTCGTCGCCGCGGCCGAGAGCCGCGGCGCCCGCATCATCGACCTCACCGCGGCGGCGGCCTCTCCCTCAGCTCCCTGAAAGCGCTCAGAGCGGAATCGCGCGCTTCACAATCCCAGCAGGCGCGCGATGACCAGCCTCTGCACCTCGTTCGTCCCCTCACCGATCTCGTTGATCTTCTGATCGCGGTACATCCGCGAGACCGGATACTCGTCCATGAAGCCGTAGCCGCCGTGGATCTGGACGGCCTCGTTGACGACGCGGTTGGAGAGCTCGCCGGAATACAGCTTGGCGAGGCTCGCGGTCATCGCGTAGTCCCGCCCGGCGTCCTTTTCCCAGGCGGCGCGCAGCACCATCAGCTTGGCGTGCTCGATCTCGCAGAGCATGTCGGCGAGCTTGAACTGAATCGCCTGGAACTTCGAGATGGGCCGGCCGAACTGGTGACGTTCCTTGGCGTACGCCAGCGCCTCGTCGTAGGCACCGAGAGCCAGCCCGACTGAGAGCGCCGCGACCGAGATCCGGCCGCCGTCGAGGATCTCGAAGAACTGCTTGAGCCCTTTCCCGCGCTCGCCCAGCAGATTCTCCTCGGGAACCTTGGCGTCGGCGAACGAGAGCTCGCGCGTGTCCGAGGCGCGCCAGCCCATCTTGCGGTATTTCTTGGAACGCACGAAGCCGGGCGTGTCCTGCGGGACGACGATGTTCGAGATCTCCGGCCGGCCGCGCTCGTCGGTCCCGGTCACGGCGGTGATCGTCGTTCCGCCGGTCATGTCGGTCCCGCTGTTGGTGATGAAGGCCTTGGTGCCGTTGATCGTCCACATCCCGTCACGCAGCTCGGCGCGGGTGCGCGTCCCGCCCGCGTCGCTCCCGGCCTGCGGCTCGGTCAAACCGAAGCCCCAGAGCATCTCGCCGCGCGCCAGCGGGACGAGGTAGCGCTGTTTCTGCGCTTCGCTGCCGAAGTACAGGAACGGCGCCGAGCCGAGCGAGACGTGCGCCGCCAGCGTGATCGCGGTCGACGCGTCCGCTCGCGCGATCTCCATGACGGCGAGCGCGTAGCTGATCGTGTCCGCGCCGGCGCCGCCGTACTCTTCGGGAAAGGGCAGGCCCATCAGCCCGAGCTCGGCCATCTTGCGCACGAGATCGTAGGGAAATTCCGCTTTGGCGTCCATCTCCTCGGCGCGCGGCTTCACCTCGTCGCGGGCAAATTGCCGGCACAGATCTTGAATCGCACGCTGCTCGTCGCTGAGATCGAAGTCCATCAGTAAAGGTGTCCCTCCGCTCCGATGCCGAAAAGTCCTGTAATGTTGAAGCTCGGGTGCACTGCCTCGCGCAGCGCCTTGGGTGGGCGAATCGCATGATTTCGCTGCGGGACGTCACGCTCGTCTACCCCAACGGAACCCGAGCCCTCGACGCCATCGACCTGACGATCGCCAAAGGCAGTTTCGTGTTCCTCGTCGGCGACTCCGGGACCGGCAAGTCGAGCCTGCTGCGCCTGCTCTACCGTGAAAAGGTCCCGACCCAGGGCGAGGTCACGGTCGACGGGATCAGGGTCGACTGCTTGCGTCGCTCCCGCGTCCCCCAGCTGCGCCGCAACGTGGGCGTCGTCTTCCAAGATTTCAAGCTGCTCTCCGACAAGACCGTCTGGGAGAACGTGGCCTTCGCGCTGCAAGTCACCGGCGCGCGGACGAAGGACGTCATGCGCCAGGTCCCGCGCGTGCTCGACCTCGTGGGCGTGGCCCACAAGGCGCGCATGTTCCCGAACGAGCTCTCGGGCGGCGAGCAGCAGCGGACCGCCATCGCCCGCGCGCTGGTCAACAACCCGAAGATTCTGCTCTGCGACGAGCCGACCGGCAACCTCGATCCCGCCAACACGGCTGAAGTCATGGAGCTGCTGCACCGCATCAACCTCAAGGGAACGACGGTCGTGGTCGCGACCCATAACGCGCTGGTCGTCGACCGCATGCGGCGGCGCGTCATCCGGCTCGAGGACGGCAAGATCGTGGCCGACGAGGAGCGCGGCTCCTACCACGCCGCCAACGGAACGACCGGCGCGAACACGGGCCCGCCCGGCGACGTCGCCTACGCGCGGAGGCGCAATGGACTGGGGAAGAATCCGCTTTTTTCTGAGTGAGCTCTGGCGCAACTTCACGCGCAACCTCCTCATGCAGCTCACCGCGATCGGCACGGTCGCCGTCACCATCTTGCTGCTGGGCACGTTCCTCTTCACGCGCGAGACGGCCGGGAAGCTCGGCGACGAAGTGATCAAGAAGATCGAGATCTCGGTCTTCCTGAGCGACCGGGCCTCGCCCGACGACGCCAAGGCGCTGATCGGCAGGGTCGAGGCGGACAAGCGCGTCGCGCACGTCACCTACGTCCCCAAGGCGGAGGGCCTGCGGCAGATGCGCGACCGGCTGCGCGGCCAGATCGACACCTCGCTGCTGACCCAGAACCCGCTGCCCGACGCGCTTCGCGTCCAGATCGTGGACCCGGCGCAGGTTCACGCCGTCGCCGCTTCGATCCGCAAGCTCCCCGGCGTCGCCAACGTCGAGTACGCGCACGACGCCGTCGAACGGCTCCTGCGCCTCTCGGACGTGCTCGGGCGGGTCGGCCTCGGCATCGTGGTGCTGCTCGTGTTCACCGCGGCCATCATCATCTCGAACACGATCCGGCTGACCGTCTTCGCCCGCCGCCGCGAGATCGCGATCATGCAGCTCGTCGGCGCGTCCTCGCTCTACATCCGCATGCCCTTCATCGTCGAGGGGCTGCTCGACGGCCTTCTGGGGGCCGCCGTCGCGCTGGGCCTGCTCGAGATCGCGCGCCTGGAGCTCATGCCCAAGCTCGCCCTCGCGCTGCCGTTCCTGCCGATGCACGTGGCGACGATCAACCAGCTCGCTTTCGCCGGCGAACTGCTCGGCGTCGGCGCGCTGGTGGGCCTGATCGCTTCCTGGTTCTCGGTCGGACGCTACCTGCACGCCTGAACGATTGAAGAGACTCTGCTCCACCGCCCTTTGCGCGGCCGCGCTCTTCCTCGCCACGCCGCTCGGCGCGAGCGCGGGGGCCGCTTCGATCGGGGACAAGATCCAATCCAAACAAGCCGAGGTCGAGGCGACGCACAAGCGGCTCGAGCAGAAGCGGGGACAGCTGCGCTTCCAAGAAGTGCGCGCGCAAGACATGCAGCGGCAGCTGAGCGAGACCAACCGCGGCATCACGGACGTCACCGCCTCGCTCCAAACGCTGTCGGACCAGGTTCGCTCGAACCAGCGGCGGCTGGCTTGGAACAAAAGGCAGCTCGACGCCGCCCAGCAGACGCTCGAGCGTCACAACGACGCGCTGCGCCGCCGGCTGGTCGACGCCTACGAGCGCGGCGACCTCAGCTACGTCAACGTGCTCCTGTCCGCCACTTCGTTCAGCGACTTCGTCGAGCGCTGGGACGACATCCGGTATCTGATCGCGACCAACGAAAAGACCGTCCGGGAGCGTAAAGCCGCCGAGGACAAGGTCGCGGACGCCCAGCGCGGCCTGCAGTCGCAGCAAGCCGCGCTCGACCGCGCGATCCACCTCCGGCAGCAGGCGAAGTTCCAACTCGCCGCGCTCGCCGAGCAGCGCCAAGGACTGCTCGCGGCCGCGGACGCCGAACGCCGCAGCGTCGCCGGCGAGGTCGCCGTGCTCGAAGAGCTGAGCGCCGCCCAAGAAGCTGCCCTCGAAGACCTCATCCGCGACCGGCAGCGCATCGAGGCCGAGCGCCGGGCCGCCGAAGCCGCCGCGCGGCGCCGCGCGGCCCTGCTCGCCGGTCAGGAGGTCGTCCCGCTCGAGACGCCGCTGGGCGCACCGAGCAGCTTCTCGTGGCCGGTCTCCGGTCCGATCACCTCCCCCTTCGGGATGCGCGCCGATCCCTTGGGCCGCGGTTTTCACATGCACGAGGGCATCGACATCGCAGCCCCGACGGGCACGACGATCGCGGCGGCGGCCGGCGGGCGGGTCATCTTCGCGGGCTGGTACGGCGGCTACGGCAACGCGATCGTCATCGACCACGGCGGCCACACGTCGACCCTCTACGGCCACTGCTCGCAGATCTTCGTCGCCGAGGGGCAGGACGTGCAGCGCGGGCAGCCCATCGGCGCCGTCGGCTCGACCGGAAACTCGACCGGTCCGCACGTTCACTTCGAGGTCCGGGTCAACGGAGTCCCCGTCGACCCCACCGCTCGCCTGCGCTAAGCCGGACGCAACCTGCGCCGAGAAACATCTAAGACGCAGCTTACGTACTATCAAAAGGTGCGCCCTTTGGCCAGCCTCGCGCAACCGGAGGGTCCCTTCCCAGCGTCCAAGAACCACTAGCGTTTCCCTCGCTCTTCGTAAGAGAGTTCCGGCTCGTGACCAAGATGTTCCGTGCCCTGTCAGCCGCCCTCATCGTCGCCGTCGCCTCGCTCGCCGGCGCTCTTTATCTCGGGCACGAACACTCCGGCCGCGACGGACAGGCTTTCTTGGAAGCAGGGCCGGGCGTCGCCACGCTCGACCTGCGCGGGCTTCTGCAGAGTCCGGGATCGCCCGATCAGCGCATGCTCGACAACGCTTTCCGGCAGGTCGAGAAGGCCTACTATAAACCCGTCAGCGCGCAGCTGCTGCTCTCCGGCGAACAGCACGAGCTGGTCAAATACCTCAAGGACCATCACGTCGGCGATCCGGCCATCCCCGCGCTTTCGGCCACGGGAGACGAGGCGCAAGACATCCACGCGCTCAACCGCGACCTCGAGATCGCGCAGAACCTCTACGGGAAACAGACGTCCGAGGCCGAGCTGACGCAAGCGGCGATCCGCGGGATGCTCAACTCGCTCGGCGATCCCTACACGACGTATCTCTCGCCCAGCGAGATCAACAGCCTCGAAGAATCGCTCAAAGGGGGCGATTTCGGCGGCATCGGCGTTTACATCGTCCAAGATCCGCGCAACAAGCAGATCCTCGTCGAGCCGATCGAAGGGACGCCGGCCTATCGGGCCGGGGTCAAGACCGGCGATCAGGTCCTCCAAGTCGACGGGAAGAGCGTCGCGGGGCTGCGTCTGGACGACGTCGAGCACATGATCCGCGGCCGCATCGGCACGGTCGTTCGCTTGCTCGTCCGCTCGCACGGCGACGCGGCCTCGCATTCCATCGGCATCACTCGCGAACAGATCTACGTGCCCTCGGTCCACGCCAAGATGGAAGACGGCTACGAGTACGTCCGCCTCAGCGATTTCGGGCAGACGTCCTACGACGAAGTCCGGCGCGCGATGCTCGACGGCAAGACGCACGCGGCCAAGGGCTACATCCTCGACCTGCGCAACAACGGCGGCGGCCTGCTGGAAGCGGCCGTCGAGATCTCGAGCCTCTTCATCCCGCAGGGGACGATCGTCTCGACGATCGACCGCGGCGGCAACCGCGAGACGAAGGTGGCGACGCACGAGTCGATCGGGGCGGCGCCGCTCGTCGTCTTAGTAAACAAGTATACGGCCAGCGCTTCGGAGATCACGGCCGGCGCGGTTCAAGATTACAAAGTGGGTACACTGATCGGTACGAAGACCTTCGGTAAGGGCGTCGTGCAGAGCATCTACAACCTCAGCGACGGCGGCGCTCTGAAGATCACGACCGCAAGGTACGTCACGCCGCTCGGGCGCGACATCCACCACAAGGGGATCCAACCCGACGTCCTAGTCGAGCAGCCGGCCGAAGCACCGATCATCGATACGCCTCAGGATCTCCAGCTCGCGGCCGCAAAAGCGTATTTGCGGCGGACGGCGCAGGTAACAAAAACGCTATGAGACGCCTCCTTCCCATCCTCGCAGCCGCCGCCTTGCTCGCGACGAGCATGCCCTCTCCGGCCGCCGCCTCGGGCATCTCGAGTCTGGAGAGCGACGAGATCGAGATCAGCTTCTCGCTCCTCACCTCGGAATTCTATAAGAAGGTCGATCCGCAGGTCGCCCTGGACGGGGCACGCTCGGAGCTGCTCGCCTATCTCGAGAAAAACGGCGTCAAGTCGCCCAGCGTCCCGCAAGTTCGCGCGGTCGACGATCCGACCCTCAACGTGCGCGAACTGGAGCGCGAGGTCTCGGCCGTCGTCAACTCGTACGGCGCAAAGCTCGGCAGCCGGGCCCTGACCTACGAAGCGATCACGGGGATGCTGGCTTCGGTGAAGGACCGCTATACGGTCTTCTTGACGCCGAAGCAATACGCCGACCTCAACGAGGGCCTCGACGGGGGAAATTTCAGCGGCGTCGGCATCTCGATCGAAGTCGACGAGAAGACCAAGCTGCTGCTGGTCAACGAGGTGATCCCAGGCGGCCCCGCCGAGAAGGCCGGCGTCCAGTCCGGCGACGTCATCCTGACGGTCGACGGGAAAACGACCAAAGGGCTGACCACCGACCAAGACGCCAAGATGCTGCGCGGTCCCAAAGGCACCCAGGTGAAGGTGCTGATTCAACGCGGCAGTACAGAGCTCGCGCCGCTGCTCGTGACGCGCGACATCATCCATCAGCCCAGCGTCTACTCGCGCATGCTGCCCGACGGCATCGGTTACGCGCGGCTGACCGTGTTCGGTTCGAACACCGCGCAAGAGCTGACGAACGCCCTGACCAAGCTCGAGGCCGGAGGTGCCAAAGCCTACGTTCTCGACCTGCGCGACAACGGCGGCGGGTATCTCAACGCGGCGATCGACGTGAGCTCGAAGTTCATCCCCTCCGGTCCGATCGTCTCGGTCGAGTCGCGGGGCGGGAGCGACACCCAGTACGACGCGGAAAACACCGCGATCGCCCCCAAGCCGCTGGCGGTGCTCGTCAACAAGTACACGGCCTCAGCCTCGGAGATCACCTCCGGCGCGATTCAGGACAACGGCGTCGGCGCGCTCGTCGGAGAAAAGACCTACGGCAAGGGCGTCGTGCAGACCATCCATCCGCTGCCCGACGGCTCGGCGGTCAAAATCACCAGCGCCCGGTACCTGACGCCTCGCGGACGCGACATCAACTTGGTGGGGATCGAGCCGGACATCGTGACCGTCGAACCGCGGAACGCCAAGTTCGGCGACCCGGCCTCGGACCCGCAGCTCCAGTCGGCGATCACGTACCTCCAAGGCCGCATCGCACAGCTCGGAAGCAGCTAAGCTCAGCGCTGTTCCCCCAAGTGCTCCCAACTAGGCTCGCTTAAACCGCGGGCCTAGTTTAGTTGAGGTCGGCGCTTCGGAAGACCATAGTATAAAGGTCACGTTAAACTAGCTTCCGGTACTTACGGGCAGGACTAGGCAGAAGGACCTTCAAATAGGCCGATAGAGTGCATACGATCACTCGCTTCCTTTACCTTTACCAAGCAACCGAGTGACCCAGCTCTCACTTACTCCCCTTTGCTAAGGAGCCAACGAGCATCATGAGCCTGACCCTGATTCTCTCGGCGCTCATCAAC
The DNA here is from genome assembly GCA_963834485.1 of Vulcanimicrobiota bacterium. Taxonomy (GTDB): domain Bacteria; phylum Vulcanimicrobiota; class Vulcanimicrobiia; order Vulcanimicrobiales; family Vulcanimicrobiaceae; genus CAWICD01. The sequence continues at coordinate 183,522 of CAWICD010000002.1, read as the reverse complement.
CTATTCTCCCTCGGTGGGCTGCCCCTCGCCTCGCACGCCTCGACCCTCGAGACCGCCGGCCATATCTCGACCCTCGAGACCGCCGGCCATATCTCGACCCTCGAGACCGCCGGCCATATCTCGACCCTCGAGACCGCCGGCCATATCTCGACCCTCGAGACCGCCGGCCATATCTCGACCCTCGAGACCGCCGGTCATATCTCGACCCTCGAGACCGCCGGCCATATCTCGACCCTCGAGACCGCCGGCCATATCTCGACCCTCGAGACCGCCGGCCATATCTCGACCCTCGAGACCGCCGGCCATATCTCGACCCTCGAGACCGCCGGCCATATCTCGACCCTCGAGACCGCCGGCCATATCTCGACCCTCGAGACCGCCGGCCATATCTCGACCCTCGAGACCGCCGGCCATATCTCGACCCTTTAGACCGCCGGCCATATCTCGACCCCTTTCGACCGCCGGCCATATCTCGGCGTTGAGCAGGAGCAGGTTCGCCCTCCTGGCCGTCACGGCTGACGGACGCGATAGGCTCGCGGCACTACTTCAAAAAGTGTGACCGAAAGCACATAACTGAACGGCTAGGCGCCGGGCCTGCACGATGCAAGGTTCCTGAGCAAGCTGCCGATAACTAAAAAAACGTCGCAAATCGCCCCTCCATGGATTGGTGCCGTGCGAAATCGAGTCGTTCAGTTAAAGCCGAAGGCAGTTCCGTTTGACGTAGCGATCGCAGCTTACCGTAGCGCTCGCTATGACGACTGCCTTGCCGCCCTTGATGCGCACACCGGTACGCAGGCTCGGACGCTCGCGGTGCGGGCGCTCTCGCGCTTGGGACGCGCGGATGCGGCCCTGGCGCTGTGTTCCACTGAGCCAGGCTTACCAATCTCCGAGCGGGCGGAACTCTCCATCCTCAAGACGATCGCGTTGATCCGTCTGGGGCGCACGGACGAGGCCGAAGCAGAGATCCTCCAAGCTCGCGTCTTTGCGTATTCGAGCTGCTCCGCAGCGATCGAAGCGGACTACGAGAGGGTTGAGGCCCATCTGCGTTTCTATCGGCATGATCTCGCAGGCGCCTCCGCCGCCGTCGATCGGGCGCTCGCGGTCGGCCCGGCACCGCAAGCTTGGCAAAACCACGATAGGGAATACTTCCTCTCGCTGAGGCTCGTTCGGGCGAGCGTCTACGACCTTCGCGGACAGTTGGCAAGGGCGAAGGAAGGGCTGCGAGCTCAGCTTCACTGGGCGCAACTGGCTTTAGCCGAGCTGGACGCCGACCCGCACGAAGACGAGTGGCTGCGCGCGACCTTGCTCTCGAACTTTGCCGTGCTAGCGTCCGACGCCGGTGACCCGTCGCTGCGCGAAGAGCTGCGCCAGCGCGCGTCGACCATCGAATGGTCGAACGACGCGAAACTGCAGCACTTCTTCGTGATGCGAGCGCTGGGCTGGCTAAGCGCACTCAACGGCGATCATCTCGGCGCGTTCCGCGATTTCCGCGCCAGCGCCGAGTTGGCACCGTCCCGCGCCTGGAAGATGCACGCGGTGCTCGACCGTTCGCTTCTCGCGCGTGAGTTGAAGCAAGACGTGTTCGCGGAAGACGAGCTGAACCATGCACTCGAGCTCGCCGGCGAGCTCGACCTCGCCGCTCCAACTCGCGATCCCTTTCCGTCGTTCTCCGCCCTGCTCAAGCTCGCGGAGCTGGCCGCCGAGCGTGACCCAGCCGAAGGCCGCGCGATCCTCAACCGCTATCGCGCCGCCCGCTCGAAGTGTCCGTCAGCGCTCTTCGACGGCGGTGACCGTCGCTGGCAGGCGAGCGAACTCATGTCCGAAGGGATCGTCGCCCGCGCCGAGGGCCGGACGCAGCTGGCGACCGATCTGCTGATCAACGCGTTCGACGCTTTCGACAAGCTCGGCAGCCGCTGGCGCGCGGCGCTGGCGGCCCTGGAGTTGGCCGCGATGATCGGGCAGCCGTTCTTCTACGGCTACGCCGCGCGCGAAGCCGGCGGCCGGCCGCAGTCCTGGATGGCCCGCCGCCTCGCGCAGCTCGAGGCCGAGCAGCGCCCGCTGGAAGCACCGTTCAACTAGAGCTTCAGGCGGCGTTTTCCCTCGCCGCGCTGCCGGCGCGTCCGGGCGGCGGCAGCGCCAGCCCTACGAGATTTAGGGACGCCCTGACCTAGCGCCAGTTTTCTGGCGGCCTTGGTTCGCCTTGCGGCGACGACGTGAACGCTCGCCCGGCGGCCGCGCGACCGCCGCCTCAAACGTCCCTGCAAACCGGGCGTCACGGTCGAGTCGCTTCTCAGCACAGATACGGCGACGGCGAAATAACGCAGGAGCACCTGCTTCGAGAGGACGTGAAGCACTTCAGTGTGAGCGCAGTGTAAAGGACTCGCAAAGAAGTCTTTAGGACTAAAGGGAGGTATCGCGCAGAAAGGCCTGCCGATTGACCGATAGTGCGTCTAGGTCTCTTGTCCTACCTTTTATTAGGTAAGCAAGTGACATTGCCTCAATCCTCCCAGCGTCTTATGGAGTCAAACGAGCCACAATGAGCCTAAGCCTCCTGCTTTCAGCTTTATTCGCCTTGTTCTCGCCGGCTGGGATCAACCCCATCTCGCCGGCTGGGATCAACCCCATCTCGCCGGCTGGGATCAACCCCATCTCGCCGGCTGGGATCAACCCCATCTCGCCGGCTGGGATCAACCCCATCTCGCCGGCCGGAATCAACCCCATCTCGCCGGCCGGGATCAACCCCATCTCGCCGGCCGGGATCAACCCCATCTCGCCGGCTGGGATCAACCCCATCTCGCCGGCCGGGATCAACCCCATCTCACCGGCCGGGATCAACCCCATCTCGCCGGCCGGGATCAACCCCATCTCGCCGGCCGGGATCAACCCCATCTCACCGGCCGGGATCAACCCCATCTCGCCTGCGTAGACCGCCCGTCGCGGCACCGGCTTACGGCGCTCTGAAATGCAGGGGGCCGGCCGGACGATCTACACGCGAGAATGGGCCAGAACCGCGACCCTGCCAGCCAGGGCGTCCGGCCGAATCAGTGAGCGCCCGACCGTTCCGGCTGCAGGTTTCGATAGCAAAACTGCCGATAAATCCCGGACCAGAGTTCGCGAACTCGAGCCCGAGGATGGTGTCGTGCAAAACCGCGTGGTCCAGCTAAAGCCTCGAGTTTCAGACTTTAGCGAGGCACTCTTAGCCTATAGCAAGGGCCGCTTCGACGTCTGCCTCGCCGCGCTCAACGGACACGACGGCCCGCGCGCTCAGGCATTGCTCGCGCGGGCATCGACGCGTCTGGGACGCGTGGATGTCGCTTTGAGCGCCTGCGGTGAGATCAAGAAGGGTCTCCCCAGCGTCGCACGAGGTGAGTTGCACCTCTTGAAGTCGCTGGCGTATTTGCGTCTCGGCCGGCCGGACGACGCCGAGGAGTCCCTCTCGGAGGCCCGCGTCGCCGTCTCTTCGAGCGGTTCGCCCGAACTCGAAGCCGACTACGAATACGTCGACGCCAATTTGCGCTATTACGCCAAGGACATTCCGGCTGCGACCTCTGCCCTCGAGCGGGCCTTGATGGTGATGCCGGCCCAGCCGCGACTCGGCCACGGTCACGAGTATTTCCTCTCGCTGGGCACGGTGCGCGCGCGCGCCCTCGACCTGCGCGGCATGCTGGCGCGCACGAAAGGCGGCCTGCTCTCACAGCTCCATTGGTCGAGGCTTGCCCTGAGCGAATTGGACGCGCAGAATCAAGAAGATCAGTGGCTGAGCGCGACGCTTCTGTCCAATTTTGCGGCGGTCGCTCTCGAAGTGGGCGAAGCGGAGTTAGCGCCGGAGCTTTCTCAGCGTTCGCTGGCCATCGAATGGGCCGGCAGCATGAAGCTGCAGCACTTCAACATCGTCCGCGTCCTAGGCTGGCTGAAAGCACTCGGCGGCGACCACGTCGGCGCGCTTCGCGAGTTCCGCCGGTCCACCGAGTTCGCCCCTTCGATTGCTTGGAAAATCGAGTCGGTGCTCGACCGTGCTTTCCTCGCGCGCGAGCTCGGTCAGGAGCTCTTCGCGGAAGACGAGCTCAACCACGCGATCGAGTTAGCCTCCGATCTGGAGCTGTTAGCAGGGCCGGACCTCTCAATAGCGTGCGTCGCTCTGGTGAAACTGGCCGAGCAGGCGGCAAAACGCGACGCGGACGAAGGCCGCGCCATCCTCAACCGCTACCGGTCGGCGCGCTCCAAATGCCCGGCTATCTACTTCGACGGGATGGACCGCTTTTGGCAGGCGCAAGAGCTGATCGCCGAAGCGACTCTGGCTCGGGCCGAAAATCGCGATCAGTTGGCGGTCGACCTGTTCGTCAACGCGTTCGACGCGTACGACAAGCTCGGCAGCCAATGGCGCGCCGCGCTCGTGGCACTGGAGCTTGCGGAGATGACGGAGCAGCCGTTTTTCTACGGTTATGCCGCACGCGAAGCGCGCCGCCGTCCGCAATCGTGGCTGGCGCGCCGTCTCGCGGTGCTCTCGGCTAAGCAGCCAGAATTAAGGTTCGGGTAATCTCCGCGAAGCTCGAAAAAGATTCGAACGGGAACCCTCGCTGCGTCAGATAACGCTCGAGGTGTCCTTCACGCTTGACGAAGGCGCGATCGGCGGCGAGCGCCGCATCGTAATCCGAGCGCCCGTCGCCGATGAAGATGGTGCGCGCGCCCCGAACGCGTGCCGCCGACACGAGGGCGGCCTTGTCGGTACCGTTGCCGACGGGGTCGCGGAAGTGGAGGCGCCAGCCTGCCGGCCGCGCCTCGACGCCGTTGGCAATCACGGTGAGACGCTCGAGGCCTTCGCGCTCCAGCGCGCGGCGGATCAACGGTTCGACGCCCGAACTGACGATCGTCACCGGCAGACCGTTCGCCTCGCAGGCCTCCACGAACGCAGTGAAGCTCGGGTCGAAACGAACCTCACGCTCGAGCAACGCCGCCGCTTCGTCGAGACTCACGCGGACGAGTTCCGCTTCGCGCTCGAGCGCTTCGCGCAGCGAAAGCTCCCCGCGGTGGAGACGGCCCTCGATCTCGTTCCAAGGGCCGTCTCCGACGAGCCGCCGCACGAGCACGTCGAACGTGTCGGCGTCGGTGATCGTTCCGTCGTAGTCGACGAAGACCGCGCTCGACACGGCGACTAGGAAGAGCTCTTCTTCCGCGTCGTCCGAGTCGTCGCCGCCTTCTTACGGGTCGTCGTCGCCGCTTTGCGAGCCGGCGTCTTCTTGGCGGAGGTCTTTTTCGCACCGGCCTTGGCAGCGGTCGCGGCCGTGCGCCGCTTCGGCTTCGGCGCCGGCTCGGCCGCAGCGGCCGTCTCCGCCGCCTTGGTGCGGCGCGCGCGCGTCTTCGGCGCAGCCGGCGCAGCGCCGCGTGGAGCCGGAGGCTCGACGCTCGCGGCCGGAGGGGCGGCCGCGGCCTCGGCTTTCGCCTTCGGCGGCCGGCCTCGACGCTTGGGCGCGGGTGCCTCAGCCGCCACGGGCTGCTCGGGCGGCGGGGGAGGCGGAAGCGCGGCCTGCGTGGCTTCGAGCGGCGGTTCGTCCTTCGTGCGCCGCCGCCGGGCAGGCTTGGCGACCTTTGCCGGCACGTCCGGGAACGTAAGGACGGGCGGCGGCGGCTCGACGGCGACCGGACCAACCTTCGATTCGACTCGGGCGATCGCGCGCACGGGCTCCGGCGGAGCGGTCTCTCCCGTCGCTTCCGTCGTCCCCTCGGCGTCGACCCGGAAGATGTGGCGCTCCGGCACCGCGCCGGGCTGCGTCACCGCTGAAGCGACCGCCGTCTCACCACCGGATCCGCGCCCGCGGCGGCGCCGACGCCGCCGGCGCCGCTTGACGGCCCCGTCCTCACCAAGCGCCGATACCGCCCCTTCGGCCGCATCGGCGGACCCGGGTGCGTCCTCGTCTTCGAAAGCTGGGGGTTGGATTTCTGCACCCTGCGCCGGTACGCCGACCAGCGGCGCGCCCTCGCCTGCGGGACGGGCTCCGCCGCGCCGCCGGCGGCGGCGCCGGCGCCGGCGGATATCCGTCTCGCCGCCGTAGCTGGCATAGGCCCGCTGCTCGCCGTTCGGTTCGACTGCGGCGTAATCGGGGACGGGATGGAGCGGCGTGACGGTCGCCAGCGGCGGCGAGCTCGCCGCGTGCTGGCGCGCCTCTGCCTCCTCGGCCTCGGCATCCGCGACCGAAGAGATGCCGATCGCGGTCCGGCCGCCCAGACCCTTGGCGGCTTCCTCGGCCAGCTCGCGCAGCTGTTCTTCCTGTTCGGCCGCCGTGAGCTCGCGCTTTCGGCCGCGCCCGCCGCGGCGGCGCCGCTTCTTGGCCTCGGCCGGAGCGGCGACGACCGGCGCTCGCGGCTCGGCCAGAATCGTGCCGTCTTCGTCGACGTCCAGAACCTTGATCTTGATCGTCTGTCCGGCCGCGTTCCCCGCGTTCTCGACCTCGACGAGACGGTCGCCCACGACGGCGAGAGCCGAGGTCGGAAGCGGCAGCTTCACGTTGAGGAGATCGACCTCGAGTTCGTCGCCGACCCGGACGCTCGATGCGGCGGACTGCGCTGCTTCCGGCAGGGGCAGCACTCGCGTCCGCTCCGGATGGAGCGACGCGTCGACGCGAACCTCGATCTTCGTCTCGAGCTCTTTTTCGAGCGCGGCCAGCTCGTCTTCGTACCAGTATTCGATCTGCGTGCCGACGGTCGGCGCCGCGATGACCTCGATCGGCCGGTGCGCCGCGTGCCCGTTGAGATGCTCGTGGCCGAGACGCCGGATCTGCCGGAAGGCGCCGATCGCGACGGACTCCGGCGACATGACCGAGCCCAGCCCGCTGCAGGTCGGACACGGCCCGCGCAATTGGGCGGAGAGATCCTTGCCGACGCGCTTGCGCGTGAACTCGAGCAGCCCGAGCGCCGAAAACGATTGAATCGTCGTGCGCGTGCGATCCTTCCGCAGGCCGTTCTCGAGCGTCGAGATCACTTTGCTCCGCGACCCCTCGTTCGACATGTCGATGAAATCGCAAACGATGATGCCGCCGATGTCGCGCAGCCGCACTTGACGCGCGATCTCAGCGGCGGCTTCGATGTTCGTTTTGACGATCGTGTCTTCGAGGTTCTTGCCGCCGGTGAACTTACCGCTGTTGACGTCGATGACGGTCAGCGCCTCGGTCGTCTCGATCACGATCGAACCGCCCGAGGGAAGGTTGATCTTCGGCAGGAGCAGCTTGCGGACTTCGTCGTCGACCTTGTAGTCTTTGAAGAGCGAGCGGCCATTGTTGTAGTGCTCGATGCGGTCGACATACTGCGGGCCGAGCAAGCGCATGAAATCGCGGACCTTCTCGAACTCCTCGGCGTTGTCGATGAAGACCTTGTCGACTTCGGGCGTGATGAAATCCCGCGCCGCCTTGTAGACGAGGTTCATGTCCTTGTGGATCAAGGACGGCGCCGGAGCCCGCTTGTAGCTCTCGAGGATGCCGTGCCACATGCGGATGAGCACGCCGAGGTCGGCGATCAGCTCCGCTTGGCTGACGCCCGCGGCGGCCGTCCGCACGACGGTCGCCATGCCCTCGGGGCGGATCAGCTTCATGATCCCTTTGAGCCGGTTGCGTTCGTCGGCGCTGTCGATCTTGCGCGAGACGCCCGAGTACTTGCCGGTCGGCATGAGGATCAGGTAGCGGCCGGGGAGCGAGATGTTGGTGGAGATGCGCGCGCCCTTTTGGCCGCGCGGCTCCTTGACGATCTGGACCAGGACGTCGTCGCCCTTGGAGATCTTCTCGGTGATCGTCCAACCGGAGCGCCCCGAGGTGATCTCGACGTCGCCGATGTTCAGCGGCGTCTTGTTGATGTCGTCGACGTAGAGGAAAGCGTTACGGCCGAGCCCGATGTCGACGAAGCTGGCTCCCATCCCTGGGAGCACGTTCATCACTTTGCCCTTGTAGATCGAACCGATGACCTTCTCTTCGCGCTCGAAGTAGATCTCGGCGAGCTGGCCGTCCTCAAGGACTGCGACCCGGTTCTCCCAGGGGTCGCTCGAAATGAGGATCTCTGTTGGCACGTAGTTGCCTTTCGCGTGGGGCGGCGCCGATACGCGCCGCATGTTTCAGTTTTGCCTGCCCGCGACCGGGCGGCGTCCCGAGCGCTACGTCGTCGGCACCAGGCGCCGGCACATGGCGCGGCGCGGAACTCGAGAGGACGGCTCGCTCGAAAATAGTTGGATCCGAAAGCACATGCTGCGAACGCGGGACGACCTGGCGCCGCATCGCGCGCGCAAAAATTCCAAATCGGATGTCGGGGTCATTCCCGCCGCCCGGCTTCAGGTCCTCTCGACAGTTGCAGGGAACACCTGCCAGGGGCAGGCAACCAAGCTAGCCGACGGTGCGCGCCTTCGCGGACGCCGGGCGCGACTTCTTCTGGCGCTGGGCCACCTTGTAGAGTTCGGAGCGCGCCACGCTTTCCTCGAAGACCAGCTTGTCGCGCTGCACATAGATGTTGAGCAGCACGCCGATCGCTGCGAAATCGGTGATGATGGCACTGCCCCCGTACGACATGAACGGCAGCGGGATCCCGGTGATCGGCATGATGCCGATCGTCATGCCGATGTTGACCGTGATGTGGAACGCGAACATGGTCACGATGCCGACGGCCAGCAGCAATCCGAAGCGGTCCCGCGCGGCCAAGACCGCCCGGATCGCTCCGAAGAGGACCATAGCGTAGAGCACGATCAGCATCAGCGCGCCGACATAGCCCAACTCCTCACCGACGACCGTGAAGATGAAATCGCGCGAATGCTCGGGCACGAAGTTCAACTGGGTCTGCGTCCCGTGGTAGAGTCCTTTGCCGAAGAGCTCGCCGCTGCCCACGGCGATCTTGGACTGATTGAGATTCCAGCCGGCTCCCTGCGGATCGGCGTTGGGATGCAGAAAGATGAGGAGCCGGTCGCGCTGGAAGGGCTTGAGGACGAGATTCGTGCCGACCACGATCGCGCCGAGCGCCAGCGTCGCGAGCGCGTACACGCTGAAATAGATCGTCTTCGAGACGCCGAAAAACAGCTCGGCGCTGAGGATCGCCAGGATGACGAGGGACGTTCCGAGATCGGGCTGCTTGAGGATCAGCAGCGCCGGCACCGCGACCGCGGCGGCCGTCAACCCCATCTCCCGCCAGCCGATCGTCGCCGTGCGGGCCAGCATCGCCGCAACGACGATTGCCAGAATGAGCTTCGCCGGCTCGGAAGGCTGAAAGGTCCCGAGCGGCCCGAGCGAGATCCAGCGCTGCGCCCCGAGCGCGCTGTGCCCGCCGCGCATGACGATCCCCAGCAGCACGAGGTTGAGCGCGTAGAGATAGGGGGCCCAGCGCTGCCAACGGTGGTAGTCGATCCAGGCGAAGAGCGCCATGAGCGACGCACCGATTGCCACGTAGGCGATCTGCTTGTGCCACTCGCTCCCCGCCCCGGCATCGTGCAGCGTCGCCGAATGGATCAGGAGAACGCCGCACGCAGCCAAGACGACCGTGGTGACGGCCATCGTCCAGTTGAACGAGCGGTACCAGGGGCGCTCCATGCGCCCAGTTTTATCCCGACCCGGGTGCTAGGCCTGGGCCGGCGAGCCCAACGTCTGTCCGCCCAGCTTTGGCTGCACCCCGGCCGGCCGAGCCGTCTTTCGCCGGCGGCGGCGGCGCGGCGCCTTGCCGGCGGCCGCAACGGCGCCCTCCGGCGGCGCGAAGGCGAGCGTCTGTGAGGGCTCCGCTTCCGCCTCGGCGAGCACCGGCGCGGCCGGCGCGGCCGCCGGTTCGAGCACGGCCTCCGCCAAGACCGCGGCCTCCGGCTCGGGGCGCTCCGGCGGCGGCGCGGGGCGCCGCTCGCGCAGACCCTTGATCGGGACGCTCGCGAGCATCGCGATCTCGTGCTCGCGGTGCTCGAAGGTCACGTCAGCACTGCTCGAATCGATCTCGACGTAGCGCGAGATCACCGCCAGCAAGTCGGCTTTGAGCGACTCGATGATCTCCGGCGAGAGCGAGATGTGATCGGAGAGGAGCACCAAACGCAAGCGCTCCTTGGCGGTCGTGCTCGAGGGCTTCTCGGGACGGAACAGCGATTTGAAGAAATCGAACATCAGCGCCCTCCGAAAATGGCACCGAGCGCAGAGAAGAAGCCGCCCTCGTCCCTGGGAAGCGGCGCCGGAACGTTCTTTCCGGCCAGCTTGGCGGCGATCGTTCGATAGGCCGAGCCGACCGTGGAGTTCGTGCGGAAGGCGATCGGCTCGCCCTTGTTGGTCGAGACGATCACGTCGGGCTCGTCCGCGATGACGCCCAGCAACGGCAAGTGCAGGATCCCGTTCACGTCGTCGACCGAGAGCATTTTGCCCCTCTTGACGAGCTGCAGCTTGACGCGGTTGATGATGAGTTCCGGACGCCAGTCGTTGGGAAGCAGGCCGACGACGCGATCGGCGTCGCGCACCGCCGAGACTTCGGGCGTGCACACGATGACCGCGTGCTGCGCGCCGATGACGGCGTTCTTGAAACCCATCTCGATTCCGGCGGGGCAATCGATCAACACGAAGTCGAACTGCGCGCGCAGCCGTTCGATGAGGGCTTTCATCTTGGCGCCGTCGACGTCTTCCTTCTCGCGCGACTGCGCCGCGGCCAAGAGGAAGAGCCGCTCGCAGCGCTTGTCGCGAATCAACGCTTGGTCGAGTTCGACCTTCTCCTCGAGCACGTCGAGGAGATGATGCGTCACGCGGCTCTCGAGGCCGAGGACCACGTCGAGATTGCGCAGCCCGACGTCGGCGTCGACCAGCACCACGCGCTTCCCGCCGGCGGCGAGCGCCGCCCCGACGTTGGCCGTGGTCGTCGTTTTGCCGACCCCGCCCTTTCCGCTCGTGAAGACGATCGCCCGGCCGAGCGCCGCGGGAACCTCAACGGCAATTTCCGCTTCCGGCTGCAACGCCGCCGTGTCCAGCGCTTCCATCATCTAGCCCACCTTCCATAGCGTGAAGAGCTTGTCGAAGAATCCCGGCGGCTCGAGCGAGGTGAAGGGCACCTTCTCACCGTCGAGCCTGCGGGCGATCTTGTTGTAGATCGAAGCGAGGCGCCGCGTCGAATCGAGGACGATCGGCTCTCCCCGGTTGGTCGTGTCGACGACCTCTTCGTCCTCGGGGATGATCCCCAGGATGTCCGCCGCAAGGATCTCGCGGACGTCATCGCTCGACATCATCTCGCCCGACTTGACCATCTCGGGCCGCAGCCGGTTGATGACGAGCCGGATCGAAAGGCCGCGCTCCTTGAGCTTGCCGACGACGCGGTCGGCGTCGCGGATCGAGCTGACCTCAGGCGTCGTGACGACGATCGCCTCGCGCGCGCCTGCGACGGCGTTGCGGAAGCCGTGCTCGATCCCGGCCGGGCAGTCGATGATCACGTAGTCGGCGAGCTCGCTGAGCTCGTCGATGACGCGTCTCATCTGCTCTTCCGAGACCGCGGTCTTCTCGCGCGTCTGCGCGGCCGCCAGCAGCGAGAGCGAGGCGAAGCGTTTGTCCTTGATCAGCGCCTGGCGCAACTGGCAGCGCCCCTCGACGACTTCGACGAGATCGAACACGATGCGCTTCTCGACGCCGAGGACCAAGTCGAGATTGCGCAGGCCGATGTCCGCGTCGACGAGGACGACCTTCTTGCCGCGCTTGGCGAGCGCCGCGCCGAGGTTGGCCGTCGTCGTCGTCTTGCCGACGCCGCCCTTGCCTGAAGTGATCACGATGCGGCGGGCACTCATCGATTCATTCCCACTTTCGCGAAAGGGGCGATCGCGATGCGATCGCCGGCCACGAACGCGACTTCCGCTTCCGTGCTGCGGCGCTTCCCGTCGTCGGTTGCGATGAAGGTGGCGATGCGCAGCTGCGTCGGAGCCAGCTCGAGCGCCGTGACCCGAGCGTTCGCGTCGCCCTGCGCACCGGCGTGCGCCGTCCCCCGCAGCGCCCCGAAGACGAGGATGTCGCCGCTGGCGACCAGTTCCGCGCCCGGGTTGACGTCCCCGACGACGACGATGTTGCCGAGCTGCTGCAAAGCCTGCCCTCCGCGCAGCGTGCCGCGATGATAGAGCGTCCCAGGCTCGGCCGCGAAGCGAGCCGGGGAGGCGATGCCCGGAGGCTCGATCCCCACCAGCGGCTTCTTGACGGACGCCTCGCCCCGCGCCCGGCGCTGGGCGATGTCCGCCCGCGCGCCCGCGAAATCCGCCTGCAGCGAGCGCGCCGTCTCGCTCAGCTTCACGGTGCGCTCGGCCCGGGCGGCGCGTTTGCGCTCGAAGCTGGTCACCCTCGGGCGAGGCGGGCTGCCGAGGTACACCAGCTCGAAACGTTCGGCGAAGCTCGAGAAGGTCTCGCCGCCGTAAATGCCGTGCAGCTCGATGCCGTAGCCCTCGAGCGCGCTCAAGAAGGCTGCAAAGCCGGCTTCGTCCGGCACCGCGTCGTCGAACACCGCCGTTGCCTGGCTGGCGCGATAGAAACTCGGACGCTCGGCCAGCTGCTGCGCCATCGCTTCCCAGGCTTCCCCGAAATCGGCTCCGCCGAACACGAACTGCAGGCCCGAGGCCGTCCCACGCAACACGTCAGCGCTCGCCTCGCGGCAAGCGCACAGGTGACTCGATCATTAACTGCGTGCCTTGCAACGGTCGCCGGCGCCTCCCCTGTGCTCTCCACATTCGATTCACAACAAAGTGTGCCTTACTCACATGCAATTCACCGTTGCCAGGCGCCGCACGTCGCGCGGTACGTCTCCCGGGTCGGCCGATCCTGGCGTTCCTGGCGATCCTGCCGGATGTCCGGCGGGTTGCACCGTCGAAACCTCAGCGACCTCCGCCGCTCGAGGTTGGCCATGCCTTTCCGCCGGTTCGTCCCGCTCGTCCTGATCGTCTCCCTCGTCTGTGCCGAGATGCCGGCACCCGCGGGAGCCATGTCGACGGCCAGCGAGATCCAGCAGGCCAAGCAAGACGAGAAGCAGGTCATCAACCAGTACAACGTCGTGATCGATCCGCTGCTGAACCGGTGGGTGAACGAGGTCGGCAACAAGTTGTGGGCGCTGACGGCGCGCAAGGACGTTCCGTACAACGTCAAGATCCTCGACTCGCCGGACATCAACTCGTTCACGATCGGCGGCGGCTACATCTACGTGAACGAAGGGCTGCTCGACTTCGTGCAGTCCGATGACGAGTTGGCCGGCGTCCTGGGCCACGAGACAGGGCACAACGAGCGCCGGCACACCGTGACGCTTCCCGCCAAAGCCGAAGTCGTCGACCTCCTATTCGCAATCGCGTCGGTTCTTTCTCCCTTTTTGTTCGGCCTCGGCCAGGTCGCCGGGCCCGGAATCATCGCCAAGGCGCAGCGCGGCGACGAGCTGCAAGCCGACCAGTACGGGTTGCTGCTGATGTCGCGCGCGGGCTACGACCCCGACGCGATGGTCTCGTTCATGAATCACATGGGCGTCCTCGAAGGCGACGAGTCGAGCCTGGTCGACTCCTATCTGGCTGACCATCCGGGTTTCCAGAGCCGCGTCGCGCACCTCGTCGGTTATCCCGAACTCGACCCCAAGAAGCGCACCACGGACCAGATTCTGGTACAGGCGCTGCACGATCAAGACGAGGGCCGGTACAACATCGCCGCGATGAAGTTCGCGCGAGTGCTCAAGGCCGACCCGCACAATCCGGCCGCGCTGCTGCACCTCGGGCAAACGCAGATCGCTTTGGGGCAGACCGAGAAGAGCCAGCAGACGTTGGCTCAGGCGGCCCAAAACGGCTCGCCGGAAACGCGCGAGGTGGCGCTTTCCAACATCAAAGAGCTTCGCCAGGACCAAGCGAAGCTGGGGCTGACGCGGCCCAACGTCGCGCCGCTGCGGCAGGAGATGGCCGACGCTCGAAGCCGCGAGACGTCTGCGGCCGCAGCGATCGCCGCCAGTCGCGACGTCTTGAGCGACCAATCCAAATCGATCAAGGGGCGCATCACGGACGTCACCTACGGCCTGCCCGATCTGGGCAACGTGCAGATTCGCCCGGGCAGCCGCCTCGAGGCGGTCACGAAGAATTTCAACGTGATGGGCAAGTCGCTCGACGCCGCCTTCGAGAAGTCGTCGGCGACGATCGACGGCGTCGGGTCGATGGAGACGAACAAAGAGAGCGGCCTGCTCAAGGAAAACGCGGAGATCCTCGAGGAGCTCAACGCGCCGCTGGCGGTCGACCCCGTCCCGGCGCAATCGCTCGCGCTCTTGCCGAGTTATTCGCGCATGCTCGACGACATGGCCTTGGCGGACGGCGACATGATCCGCGCCCTCGACGCCGCGCGCACTTCCCTCAATACGCTCGACGTCTCGCTCGGCGACCTCAGCGATTTCATCCAGCGCCTCTCGCACGCGAAGCTCGAAATGGCGGGCGACCTCTCGCTGGACGACTACAACGAGCTCGTCCCGTTGATGCGGAGGACGATGGCCGGCCTCTCGAAGGCCGCCATCGCAGGCTCGCAATCGGAGCAGCTCTACGATCTGGCGCGGGCGCGCCAACTGCAGACGCGGATCACGATGACCGGCGTCGGCTATCCCGAGGACCGCTATGCGACGCTGCAAGCCGCGCTGCAGCACTTCGTCAAGAACGACGGGCTCGATTTCGAGACGATGGAGCACGACGATCTCACGCCGGGCGAGGTCGCGACCGCGGCGATCGTCGCCGCCGATACCAACGCGACGCCGCAGGCCGTCGTCGCGGAGGCGGTCGCGACGAAGCGGACGCTGATCGACGTGGCGAACGCACGAGGCATGCACGCCGCAGCGCTCGAGATCTTTCTCGGCCTGGTCTACCTCGACTACACCGACGACCCCGCGCAAGAAGCGCTCGGCGCTCATTAGCATGCAAGCAGCGGCCCTCGGCTCTTCCGACGTCCTCGCGCTCATTCGCAAGCGCCTGCTCACCGGCGAGCTTCGCGCCGACGCGCGCAAGCCGTTCCGCTTCCTGCTTTGCGGCGACCCGCGGCTGGTCGCCGAGCTGCGGGCGACGCTTCTGCACTCGCACGCCGACGCGAACGTCCCGCCCGACGCTCCGGCGACGCTCGAGACGATCGATCCGCTGCGCCGTCCTACCGTCGTCGGGCCCGACGCGCGCTGCGTCATCTTCTTGGCCGAGCCCGGCGACTTAGCCGGCGCGCGGCTCGATCTGCTCGAACAGCTTCGCTTGCCGATCTTCGCCCTCACGGTCGACCCCGAGGCGCCCCCGAGCCATCCGGTGGCGGCTCCGCAGGCCGGGAGCACCGGCGAGTACGTCGTGCCCGGCATCGATCGCGACTCGCTGCGCGCGCGCTTCTTCCCGCATCTCATCGACCGCTGCAAAGGCGTCGAGGTCGCCGTCGGCCTGCGCCTTCCGCCCTTGCGCGAAACGGTCGCGGCCAAGCTCACGCGCGATGCCGCGATGTCGTCGCTCAAGGTCGCCGGCGCCAGTGCCGTGGTGGACCACGTCCCGGTGCTGGGCGTCCTGCTCGGCGCGGTCGCCTCCGCCGGCGACATGGTCGCCATCACGGGGATCCAGATCGTGCTGCTGATGCAGATCGGCGCGACCTACGGCAAGGATCCCGACGTGCAGCACGTCTGGGAGCTGCTGCCGGTCGTGGGCGGCGGCTTCGGCTGGCGCGCGCTCTCGCGCGAACTCTCGGGATTCATCCCCGTGGCCGGCGTCGCGATCAAAGGGGCGATCGCCTACGCCGGAACGATCGTCGTCGGCGAAAGCGTCGCGTTCTTCTACGAGCACGGACGCCACATGGCGCGAACGCAGGCCGCGCAGATCTACGAGGAGCGCAAGCGCCAGGCGACGGTCTTCGCGCGCGATCTCCTCGACCGTCTTCGCCGACCGCAGTAAGGGCTAGCGAGCGACGGCGCGCGGCCGGCTCAGGAGTTCCGGGAGCGCGAGACGGTCCGGCCGCCCGCGAGGTTGAGCGCCAGCGCTGCCAGGATCGCCGCGAGGAGCGGGAAGAGCGCGTGGTTGAGCACTTCGAACGTGCCCATGTTCGCTCGAGAAGCGGTCACGACGCCGAGGGCCGCGACGAGCACGTTGAACAGCGCGAAGGGCGCGATCCAGGGGACGAGCGCGGCGAACGGCGCCGCGCGCAGCACCGTTCGCACGGCCTCGACCGACTCCAAGCGGCGGGCGACGATCAGAGGCAAGGCTGCGCCGAGAATCACGCAGCAGGCGATCGCGTCGACGCTCTTGAGGGCGTAATAGACCAGGGCGAGATCGGGTAGGGTCATGACTCCTCGGCTTCCTCGCCGCTTCGTCTTGAAGCGAGGAACCAAGGGCCTTGCTAGTCGGCGAAGGCCGCTCTCCCCTGCCGACGGACGGTGCACGCCGGCGAGCGCTTCGCGCGCATGCTTATTTTAGGAAAGGCTAGCGCAGCGCAGTCTCGGCGAGGTGCACGAGGAGATCGTCGTCGCTGAGGTGATCGAAGGTCGCCCCGAGCTTGGGCCGGACGAGCGCCGCGATCTTCGCCGCGACGGCCGGGCGCGCGGCGTTCCTGAGCGTGGCGCGGCGCGCGGCGTAGCGGCGGACCAGGTCGCACTCGGCCGCCGAGAGCTCGCGCACCACCGGGTCCTCCCGTTCGAGTGCGCGCGGCATTGGAGCCGGCGCTCGCTCGTAGCGCGCGTCGCGCACGACCAGCGTCCCCGCCGCCATGTCGCCGAGCCGCCGGTTGAGCGGCGAGGCCAGCACGACGAAGGCCGAGAGCGCGTAAAAGCCGAGCGAGAACTCGAGGAGGCGTACCACGTTGCGGATGACCGAGCTGGTGAAGTCGAGCGGGAAGCCGCCGTCACGCACGACGCGGATGCCGACGATCCGCTTCCCGGGCGTGCGCCCCTGCCAAAGCCACTCGAAGACGATGAAATAGCCGAAGAACAGCAGGAAGGCGGCCACGATAGCCAGCGCCAGCAGCAGGGCGCCGGCGAGCTTGCCGGCCGAGGCCGCCTTCGCCGGTGCGACTCCCGGAACGAGCCAGACGGCGAGCAGGAGCGCCGCTGCGGCGACGGCGAGCTGCAGCGCGAAGTCGACGAAGACGGCGAAGAAACGGCTGCCGAGGCCGGCAAGTTCGTACGCGATGGCGACGCTTTCGCCGGTGGTGACTTCGACCGAGCGCTCCATGAAGGGTGACTGCCTCCGGGAAGGCGCGGGTCGAGTCCTGCGAAAGAGCCTCGGGGATGCGCGAGCAGACGTTCGTCACGCGGCGGCAGGGAGGCTGGAACCGTCTCGAGGCACTCCTCGACGCGGCCGACCGCGGCGGTCTGCGGCGCCTCGACTCGGCGGCCGTGCAGGAGCTCGCGCTGCTCTATCGCTCGGCGACCTCGGACCTCGCCGCGGCTCAGAGCCGGGCCTATTCGGAGGGGCTGCGCGGCTACTTGAACCGGCTCGTCGCCCGGGCGCACGCCTACGTCTATGTCGAGAGCGCGCGCGGCGGCTGGTCCCGGGTCGCGCGCTTCTTCGGCCAAACGTTCCCGCGCGAGGTCCAGCGT
Organism: Vulcanimicrobiota bacterium; assembly: GCA_963834485.1. Lineage (GTDB taxonomy): Bacteria > Vulcanimicrobiota > Vulcanimicrobiia > Vulcanimicrobiales > Vulcanimicrobiaceae > CAWICD01. The sequence goes on along the minus strand of CAWICD010000002.1, from coordinate 166,017 downwards.
TCGAGCCGCCAGATCCTGGGCTGCACCGCGCTCTTCGCCGCCGCCTGGATCGTCGCGTACTGGCTGGTCTCCCGGCACGCGCTCAACGCCTATGCGCTCGTGCCCGGCGACGAGATTCCGTTCGTTCAGAAGAGCCTTCACGACTCCAACTTCGCCTTCGACCGCTCGTTCGCACCCGCAATCTCCGCCGCGATCATCACCAACAACATCAAAGTCGCGATGCTCGCCTTTGCCGGCGGGATGAGCGTCGGGCTGATCACGCTCTGGGAGATCCTCAACAACGGCCTGATGGTCGGCGCCTTCGGCGCGCTCTTCGCCGCACGCGGCTTCGGCACGGATTTCTGGGCGACGATCGCGCCGCACGGCGTCATCGAGCTGACCTCCATTCAGATCGCGGGCGGCGCCGGACTCTTGCTGGCGCAGGCGCTCGTCGCGCCGGGGAGACTCCGCCGGATCGACGCGCTCAAGGCGAACGCGCGCCGCGCCGGCGCGCTCATGATCGGCGTGGCGGGCCTGCTCGTGGTGGCCGGAACGATCGAAGGCTTCCTCACCCCACAGCGGACCTCGCTCGTGTTTCGCTTCGGCGTCGGCGCGCTCACGGCGGTGCTGCTCGCTCTTTACCTCGGCTGGCCGCGCCGCGGCCGGCTCGAGCGTGGCGCCGTTTCCGGCGAGCGCCCGTCGACTTGAAACAAGGCAGGCGGACGTGAGGATCGACACTCGGTATCTCACGGTACCGGTGCCGCTCCGGTTGCGATACAGAAAGGCTGGCGCCAATTGGTGAATCTTGTTGTGGATCTCGCGCTTTCGCGGGTCGGCGCGTGAAAACGATCGATCACGCCGACCTGCTGGTCAAACCGGGCCACAAGGTCCGCCTCGCCGATTTCGATCCCGGCTCGACGAGCGATTTCAAGACGAAGGACGACGCCGCAACGAAACTGCGCGCCGATATCGAACGGCTATCCGCGCTGCAGGACGTCTTCCACGCGCAAGAGCGGTACGCGCTGCTCGTCATCTTTCAGGGCATGGACGGCGCCGGGAAGGACGGCGCGATCAAGCACGTCATGACGGGCGTCAACCCTCAAGGCGTGGACGTCCACAGCTTCAAGGCGCCGTCGGCGGCGGAGCTGAGGCACGATTATCTCTGGCGTTGCGCGAACGTGCTGCCCGAGCGGGGGCGGATCGGCATTTTCAATCGCTCCTATTACGAGGAGCTCGCGGTCGTTCGGGTTCACCCCTCGGTGCTCAAACACGAGCAGCTCCCGCCAGGGACGCCTGCAAATCCCGCCGATTTGTGGAAAGAGCGCTTCGAAGACATCGTGGCCTTCGAGCGCCATCTGTCGCGCAACGGCACGCTGATCGTGAAGTTCTTCCTGCATCTATCAAAGGACGAGCAACGAAAGCGCTTGCTCGAGCGCATCGATACACCGTCGAAGAACTGGAAGCTCTCCGCGGACGACATCCGCGAACGCGGATTCTGGGACAGCTATCAGCATGCGTACGAAGAGCTGCTGACCCACACGAGCACGGAGCCGGCACCCTGGTACGTTATCCCCGCGGATCACAAGTGGTTCGCGCGCGCGGCGGTCGCCGACGTCATCGTTGCCAGGCTGGAGGCGCTCAAGCTGACGTATCCACAGGTCAGCGACGAACAGCGAACGCAGCTCCTGGCGGACCGCGAGCAGCTCGAAGGCGAAACCGGCCGAGGCCACGGCGAGTCGCACCGGTCCGGATCGTCGTGACGCTGCCCAGGTTCATCCTTTGCATCGACCGGGGGTCGTCGTCGCTGAAGGTCGCGGTGTACGAACTGGGAACCGGCCGCGAGCGGCTGGTGCTCGAAGGCGGAGTCGATCGAACCGGGACGGCGGACGCCGCCCTTTCGATCCGGGACCGCCGCGAACCGGGCTTGCGCGAAACGCGCAGAGCGCTCGGCGGCGGAGCGCCGGTCGCCGCGACGCTGGCAATCGTGCACGAGCTCGGCTTTCACATCGACGCCGTCGGGCACCGTCTGGTCTACGGCGGCCTGGAGCACGAAGCACCGGCGCGCGTCACCGCGGACGTGTTGGCCGCCCTGACCGCACTCCTGGCGTTCGATCCGCTCCATTTGCCAAAGGCTCTCGCCGCGATCCGCGAGATCGAGGCGGCATCGCCTGGGCTTCCGCAAGTCGTTTGCTTCGACACGGCTTTCCACCGTCGCATGCCGGCGGTCGCCCAGCGCTTGCCTCTGCCGCGCGAGCTCTGGACCGAGGGGTTGCGGCGGTACGGATTCCACGGACTCTCGTACGAGTCGATCGTTCGCGCGCTGGGCGAGGCCGGCACGCGCGGCAGGATGATCGTGGCGCACCTCGGCAACGGCGCGAGCCTCGCCGCGATGCGCGACGGCAACCCGATCGATACCACGATGGGCTTCAGCCCGCTCGGCGGCCTCATGATGGGAACGCGGCCGGGCGATCTCGATCCCGGCGCCTTGTTGTACCTCCTGCGGGCGGGGCGCTGCACGCTCGCGGAATTGGACGAGATGCTGACGGGTCGCAGCGGTCTGCTCGGCGTCTCGCAAATCAGCGCGGACATGCGCGCGTTGCTGGAGCGACGCGCCTCGGCTGCAGCCGCGACCGAGGCGGTCGAGCTGTTCGTCTACCAAGCCATCAAGGGCATTGGCGCGCTCGTCGCCGTGCTGGGCGGAATGGACACATTCGTCTTCACCGGGGGCATCGGCGAGCATGCCGCGCCGGTCCGCTCGGAGATCGCTGAGCGCCTCGCGCACCTCGGCGTCGAGCTCGATCCGGCGCGCAACGCCGCTGGCGCTCCGGTCATTTCCAGCGACGCCTCTCGCGTCGTCGTGCGCGTCATCGCGGCCAACGAGAACCTCATGCTCGCCCGCCACACGGACGCCGTGCTTTTCGCGGCTCCCGCGCGTTGAAATGCGGCTCGCCCGTCAGGCTCCTTCGGGTCCGGGCGGTCTCTCTTGCCCGAGGGAACGCGTTGCCGCCGGGAAGCGAAGATCCGCTCCAAAAGCTCCTCGGGGTGCCAACTGCGCGAGGATGGGTGTAGGGCCGGGCGGCGGTCCGAGCATCTCCAACGCTTCGCCGCTCGTCGCGTCACGCAGGACGCGCGCATACGAAGCCGCTACGTTCGACCACGTCATGGAACGGCCATACTGATATGCGCGCCGCTCCATCGCGTGCCGTTGCTGCGGGTGGTCGAGCAAGACCGTGACACGTGCTGCGATGGAAGCGGGATCGCGAAACTCGCAGAGCAGACCCCGCTCTTCCGCGAGGAGCTCCCGCGCGTACAGGTACGGCGTCGAGACGATCGCTTTGCCGCAGCCGACCGCGTATGCGAGCGTGCCGCTCACGATTTGGCCGGCATTGAGATACGGCGTGAGGTAGATATCGGTCGCCGACAGATACGCGAGCAAGTCCTCGATAGATAGGTAGCGATCGACGAAATCGACGCTGCGCTGCAAGCCATGCGCCACGACCAGCGCGCGGAGCGCTTGGCGATACGACTCGCCCTCGTGCTGACGGACGACCGGATGCGTTTGACCGAGGATGAGGTACAGCGCATCGGGATGAGCGAGGGCGACGGGCCTCATCGCTTCAATCGCATCTTCAAGGCCCTTCCCACGCGAAAGAAAGCCGAACGTCGAGATAAGCATCCGCTCACCGAGTCCGAGTTTTTGCTTGGCACGCAGCGTCGATTCGTTGGGCACGTCGGGAACGCCGTGCGGGATGACGCGGATCGTCTCGCCGCCCACGGCGTACACGTGCTGCAGAATATCTTGCCCCGTGCGTGAGAGGACGACGACGGAAGCCGCCAGCGCGCAGAGGCGTTGCGTTACGGCGCGATGATGCGCGCTCGGCGCAGGCAGGATGGTGTGCAGCGCCACGATCACCGGCTTGCGGACCGCCGCGAGCAAGCCGAGTATCGCCTCGCCATCCTCGCCGCCGAACAGGCCGTACTCGTGCTGCACGAGCAGAGCGCTTGCAGAATGGGAATTGATGAATGCCGCCGCCAGGCCATACGAGCCGGAGTCGTCGCTTTTGAGGCGTGCCACGACCTGCGGGCCGTAGGTGCGCGCTTCGCTGCCGCGCTCTTCGATCGCGATTACGTCGCACCGCACGCCGGAGTGCTCGCTCAGGCTGTCCACGACGTCTTTCGTGAAGGTCGCGATCCCGCACTCACGCGGCGGGAAGGAGGCCATCACGAGAACGCACGGCGGACGCAAAAACCCTTTGAGGGCAGGCGCGCCGTTCCCCGAAAGAACCGAACGTGAGGCGGTATGTTGCAGCATGTTTCCCTTCGTACGCGCCGGCGCGCGCCGCTGCCGCCTTACGGGTTACATCTTTGAATACGCGGCAAAGAACGGTGGAGCCGCCGCGCGAGCGGCGCTTCCATTGTATCGCAGTCCGACTGGACGCAGTATCGTGAAATACATGGAAGACCGCCCGAAGGTGCCTGCGGCTCACCCGCCGTTATGGTACGACTCGCTGGGCCGGAGTCTCTGGGCCGGAGTCTTACGAGAGCAATTCACCTCCGACAGCGAGAGGACCGCAGCTATCGAGCCGCATGGCTGAAGAGCAAGTGCGTGCCCAGCGTCATAGAGAGCAGCGCGACGACCGCGAGCATCGCGACGGCTACGACGATCCGATGCCAGGGCTTCACGTTCGCGTCGCGGCGCAGCCGTCGACGCCGGCTCTATGCCCCGGCGCCCGCGAACTGCTTTTTCTTGGTCGCGATCGCTTCCAGCATCATATCGTAGGAATCGGCGAAAGATTTCACGCCGGCGACGGTCAGCGCGTCCGTGATGTCGCCCAACGAGATGCCGGCCTTCTCGAGATCTTCGAGGGTCTCGTGCGTGCCGGCCAGATCGGTCTTGACCGTGCCTGCCGCGATCTTTCCGTGATCGACTAACGCGGCGAGCGTTTTGGGCGGAAGCGTGTTGACGGTGTGCGGGCCGACCAGCGTCTCGACGTAGAGGAGGTCCGGGTAGAGCGGGTTCTTCGTCGAAGTGCTCGCCCAGAGCGGGCGGGGGACCCTCGCACCTTTGGCTTCGAGCTTCTTGAAACGTTCGCTCCAAAAGATTTCCTCGAAGCGCCCGTAGGCGAGCTTTGCCTGCGCTATCGCCGCCTTGCCGAGGAGCGGCTCGAGCTCCTTGCGGCCGGCCGCGATCTTGGCTTCGAGCTGCTTGTCGACCTCGGTGTCGATGCGCGAGAGGAAGAAGCTCGCTACCGAGGCGATCCGGTCGAGCGCTTGGCCGGCCGAAGCGCGCTTCTCGAGCCCGGCGATGTAGGCGTTCGAGGCGTGCTCGTAGCCCTCGAGCGAGAAGAGCAGCGTCACGTTCACGTTTATGCCCGCCGCGATCGCTTCGGTGATCGCGGGGCCGCCTTCTTCGGTCCCTGGGATCTTGATCATCAAGTTGGGGCGGTCGACCTCTTTCCAGAGGCGGCGGGCGGCCGCGATCGTCCCTTGCGTGTCGTGAGCGAGGAGTGGAGAGACCTCGAGCGAGACGAAGCCGTCGCCGCCCCCGGTCTCGTCGTAAAGGGGACGAAACTCGTCGAGCGCGGCACGAATGTCTTGAATTGCGAGGGCTTCGAAGAGCTGGTTGAGATCGCGCACTTTGCCGGCCAGCGACTCGATCTGCGCGTCGTAGTCATGCCCGCCGCCGATCGCTTTCTCGAAGATCGTCGGATTCGAGGTCATGCCGCGCAGACCGGAATCGATCAGCCTCCGCAACTCTCCGGAGGCGAACATCGAGCGCTCGATGTTGTCGAGCCAAATGCTCTGACCGGCGTCGATCAATTGCTGCAGTTGCCTTCCCATGAACGTTCCCCTCTCTGCGCGGTTACTTGGTTTGTGCGGGTTCACTCAAGCAAGCGACGATCGCTTCGATCACGCGCTTCGTCTCACCCGGATCGGCGACTTGGATGCAGACCACTCCGGTCTCCCGGACCGGGTAGTCGTTGCCTCCCGGGAACAAGGCATCCCCCACGTAGATCATCTCGATGAGCGGGATGCCGAGGATATCGCGCAGCTTGCGGATGCCGTACGCCTTGTCGACCCCGGGAAGCGTGACGTCGATCGACGTCGCGCCTCCCAAGCGGACCGAGAAATCCGGTAGCGACCGATCGAGCACGGCTTTGATTTTCTTGCGCTTCGCAAAATCGGGATCCCACTTCTTCTTCTCATCCAACGGCGCTTGCTGGCCCAAGGCGGAGTAGGTGATCTGGCTCTCCCGGTCCTCGATCAGCTCTCCCCACGTTTTGCCCGCCTGAAAGCCGGTCGAAACGACCGCCTGGTTCAGCGCGCTGACGATCTTCTGCTTCTGGGCTTCGCTGAGGTCTTCCGCGTAGAGCCTATGCCAGCCGTCGGTATACTGGAAGAACCTCGTTCCGCAGGTTGGCAGGAGCGACAAGTTCGCGAACGGCGTCACCTGCGGCAGATGGGCGAGCACTTGCTTTTCGAACTGCGGCAAATCGCCCCCGGAAATGATCGCCACTTTCACCACCCCCAGAAGAGCGCTCAAAAGCGAGGCCATTTCCGCATCGATCGCGGACTTACTTTCCGCCAGGGTGCCGTCGAGATCGAACACGATCAGCTTTTTCATGCGCTCCACTCCAGCCTGCGTTGCTTATCGGCCGCTCTCCGCGGCTGGGGCGCCGTTCCAGAGCTCAATGACCCGCACCTCGGGGTGGCTGGGACTGTAGCTGAGGATGCTCAACGATGCCGGTCCCAGCGAGAAATGCCGCCCGTCGAGCACCGGCAGTCCGGCCCAGCGTGCGGCTAGGACGCATCCGAATTGGCCGTGCGAAAAGAGGTGCCGTTCGAGCCGCGAAAACGGGCGATCAGCCGATCCGCCCGCTTGGCGACCCGTGAGGGCGTTTCACCGTGGGGGGCAACCGTCCCGAAAGACAGGTCCAGCCGGTGCAGAACGGCGTCCTCGCACTCGCGATAGACCGCCGCGAACCGCGGCTCAGCCGCGCAGAGTTAGGTTATCTCGGCGTACTGGCGCCTCGCGGGGAACGATTGCCGGCGAGTCGTCCAGGAATCACGGCGCTGCTGCAAGAGCGCGTTGTAAAGATCACGCGTCCCCAGCATGTCAACGAGGATCCGCTCCTGCGCGCACGTCGGATACAGCCGCACTTTGTGCAGCCAGCGCACCTGACCCGCGAACCGACCCTCCCCCGACGCCATTGCCTAAGCTTTCCAGATTTCGTGGAGGGTTTTACAGGGCCGCGCCGGCCGCTCCGCCGCTATGACGGAACGGGCGCGACCTTCGGTTTGATGTCGACGGGTTTCTTGGCCGTTGCTGGTGATGGAACGCGGTCGAAGATGCGATACGCGAGCAGCTTCACGGGGTCGGTCAAGAGCGCCCAAAGCAGGGCGTAGCCCCAGACGATGCCGGCCCAGCCCCAGCCGATGGGCGTCATGATGTGCAGCCCGTAGACCGCCATGAGCGTCGCGAACGCTTGCGTGCCGAGGATTGCCATCCAGAGGATCCGGGCGGGGCGTATCGACCAGAACGGGCCGCGCGTGCGCGTTATGAAGATCGTGAGATGTCCGGCGACGGAGAGCATGAGGTACATCAGGGTCTGAATCTGCGGATGGCCGAGGTGCAGCACCCGGTCGGCGACGTAGAACAACCCAAATGCGGCGATGGGCCCGATGACGCCGAGCACCGTGGAGATCTCCAGCACCAGAGGCATGTTCCAGGTCTCGGGCCGCTTCTTGTAGATCACGTTGTCGTACGCGATCGACAGGATCGCCCCGTCGTTGAGCAACGCCAGCATCACGATCATGACCGCCGTGAGCGGGTAGAAATTGAAGACGAGGATGGCAAGCGTCATGAAGAGCAGCACGCGCAGCGTTTCGGCGACGCGATAGATCGCATAGCTGTTCATGCGCTGGACGATGCGACGGCTCTCCTTGATGGCCTCGACGATCACGGTGAGGCCGGAGGTCATCAGCACGATCGAGGCGGCCGCTCGCGCCGCGTCCGTTGCGCCGGAGACGGCGATGCCGCAGTCGGCTTTCTTGAGGGCGGGCGCGTCGTTCACGCCGTCGCCGGTCATGCCGACGATATGGCCGCGCTCCTGCAGGACGTCGACGATGTGGTACTTGTGCTCGGGAAACACCTGAGCGAAGCCGTCGGCTTGCTCGATGGCCTGCGCCTGTTGCTCGGTCGGTTTATCCTTCGCATCGCCCAGATTGGCGGCATCCAGGATGTTCGTGCCCAGCCCTAGCGCGCGGGCCGTCTCCTTGGCGATCGCGACTTGATCGCCCGTGACCATCTTGACGCTCACGCCCATCTGTTTGGCGCTCGCGAGGGTCGCCTTGGCCGTCGCGCGGGGCGGATCGAACATCGGCAGAACCCCAAGGAACTGCCAACGATCTTTCTGGTCGGCCTTGGCGACGCCCAGCGAACGGAAGCCGCGGGCGGCAAACGCATCGATGGCTTTCTCGACGGCGGGCGTTGCCTCACCGGCGTTGAGGCACATCTTCAAAATGACTTGCGGTGCGCCCTTGGCGACCTGAAACGGTTGTCCGTCCGCGCCTTTGACCGTCGCTTCGGTGCGCTTGTGCACGGGGTCGAACGGCCGGAAGTGGAGGATTTGGTATGCCTTGAGGGCCGCATCGTCTTTCACGCCGGCGATCACGGTCAGGTCGATCGTATCCTTGTCTTCCGCGCGCGACGCGAGGGCGGCGTAGAGAATGAGCTTGGCGGCGGGCACGCCTCCGAGGGTGAACGGGTCGCCAAGGGTCAGCTTGTTTTCGGTTAGCGTGCCGGTCTTGTCCGAGCACAGGATGTCGACGCCGGCGAGCTCTTCGATCGACGACAGCCGCGTCACGATCGCTTGCTTCTTCGAGAGAAGGCGGGCGCCGACGGCCATCGTCACGGACAGGACGGTCGGCATCGCCACCGGGATCGCCGCTACGAGCAGCACCAAGGCGAACTCGAAGGTCTCGAGCATCGGGTCGTGGCGCAGGAGCCCGCTCGCGACGATCACCGCGACCAGGATCACCGCGAGGACGATCAGGTAATTGCCGATCTCGAGGACGGCCTTTTGGAAATGGCTGACCGCGTGCGCCTGCTCGACCAGCGCCGCCGTCTGGCCGAAATACGTCTTCGTGCCGGTCGCGTAGACGAACGCGTCGGTCTCGCCCTGGCGGACGATCGATCCCGAGAAGACCGCTTCGCCGGGGGCGCGCGTAACGGGCAACGATTCGCCGGTTAGCGCGGATTGGTCGACTTCGATCGGATCGCCCGCGAGTAGGCGCGCATCTGCCGGCACGATGTCGCCCAGCCGCAGGCGAACGACGTCGCCGGGGACGAGCTCGGCGACCTTCGGGTTCACCCATTTCCCGTCTCGGCGTACGCGGGCGTTGACGGCCAGTTGAGACTTCAGAGCCGCAATCGCGTCTCCGGCTTGGTGCTCTTCCCAGAATCCGACGACGGCGTTGGTGCATAGCAGCAAAAGGATGACGCCGAAGTCTAGCCAATGGCGGACGACTGCCGATAGAATCACGGCCGCTTCGATCATCCAAGGGATGGGTCCCCAGAAGTAACCTAAAAACTTCAAAAACGGATTGTCGGCCTTTTCCGCGATCTCGTTCGGTCCGTATCGCGTCAGCCGTTTCGCAGCCTCGGCTCCGCTCAGGCCGTCCTTCGTGGACCCTAGCTTTGCGAACAAATCCGGCATCGCAAGCGACTTCAGGTCGTCCTCGCCGTCGGCCGCGGGCTTGGCCCCGGCCGGAAGCTTCGAACCATCCGCCGATGCGACATCGTCCGACGGCTTCACACCGGCGCCGTCCTCGGGTTTACCGTCCTTAGCTGCCAATCGATTTGCCCAGGTTAGCCGGCAATCTGCTCGGCACGCTGACGCGTGCCGCCGCGACGACGTGATCCGCCGCGCCGTAATAGACATCGAGAGCACCGTCTGTGCGCAGATCGGTTGCCGACGGAAACACGACATCGTCGACTAGCCCGTTCCGTTCGTAGTCGGCCTCCGGCTCGAGAATCGGTGAAGGCGTGCGGTAGAGCACTTGCGACGGCCGCTCTCCATCGAGGACCGCGGCGCCCATGGAATAACGGGGCCTCCCGCCCGAAGCCGAGGCGGCGTGATACGCCAATACCCATCCGTACGAAAGCCTTACCGGCGGCGCTCCGGTTCCGATTTTCAGCGTTTCCCACGACTGCTCGGGCGCCATGACTCGCTCGTGTCGCCGGACCGCGGTCAAACTCGCTACGTCCGCGATGGGGGCATCAACGGGAACGTACGAAATCCAGATGTTCTGCTGCGTCTCGTCGCCGCCCGGTGGCCTCGTCACGGTCGCTCCCGTATCGTGACGCCGGAAATGCAGTCGAGTCGTGGGCCGATGCAAGATCCCAAACGACGGCACGCCCTGAGGATCGGAGATGACGTCGGAAAAAAAGGCGGCGTCTTTGTTGCCGCAAGCGTTGAGATCGGGGGCATCGGCCGCGGCTTCAAAGCGCAGAACGCCGAGGCGTTGCCACGTCACGAGGTCCGACGAGACGGCGACCGCGACGCGCGGTTCGTACGGGACGAACGCCGTGTACGTCATGACGTAGCGTTTGAGCAACGGCACGAAGACGACCCGTGCGTCTTCGACCCCGCCGCCGCCCGCGTTGACCTCGTACGATTCGTGCGGTTCGAGTGCAACTCCGAGACGCTCGACGCCGACCGGCGTCTCGCCGTCGAAGCGCACGCGAGCGTGTCCGATACGCGAATAGTTCCCCTCCGCGATGAGGCGTGGAAAAAGGTGCATCGTCCCATCGTTGGAGCGGACGCCGCCAGGATTCAGGACGCCCCACGCTTCGTGCGGCTGACCCGCCTGCGGTCTCATGATCACGCCGAGTCGCGTTGCTGAAAAACCAAGATCCGTCGCTATTGGCGGCAAGTCAGTGAACCTCGTGAGCGCGGTGGCCTGGCGCATGGGCAGCGGCTAACCCGATGATCACCGGCCGCCGGCCTCGTCGTTCGCATCAACGTGCCGGCAGCTATGGATGCCGGCCCATCATCGCGCGAGCGATGACGAACGCCCAGATTGCTGACAAAAGCACCGGAAGTAAGAAGTGACTGATTGCAAGCGTGGGACGCGTTGCTTCGGTCACCGCTAACAGAAAAACGAGCACTCCCGCGAACACCAGGAGGCGGCGGGCCGGCATATCCGCGGCCGGAAGCGCGACGCCGGAGCTGACGGTCGCCGCTTGCGGGTCGGCTACGATCGTCGCACGCACGCCGGCCCCGGCAGCGGCCGCCAGCAGCGATGCCGTGGGCACGGCTGGATCGTGGGCAACGATCGCGCGCGCGGTCCCCGCGGGAATCTCGGCTAGCAGAACGCCCGGAACGCGCTGCAGGACGCGGATCACTTGCGCGATGGAAGGCATCGAAAGGCCTTCTTCGATCTGCAGCGTCGTGCGGGTCAGAAAGTCGGCGGAGCGGGCGCCCGGTTCGGCGGGCATCATGTGCCAAGGAATCCGGCGAGGATGAACATTGACGACCTTCGGTTGTCAGGCTGGACGAGCCGACGCTTCTGCTCGGGCGGCCCCGCATCACCGCGGCGGCCGTCGAGCGCGGCGGCCGATCGCCGACGTCGTAAGTGTAGCGCAGCGCAGCTCGACCCGGTATCGTGAATTACATGGGAGGCTCGGTACCTCACGATCCCGGGTTCCGCCGACTCGCCCGCGGCGGATGAAGCGCCGGCCGCTCGTTTGCCTGGGCCGGCGGAGGAATCCTATCCGGTCATGTTCTCGAGTTCGCGGCCGTTGCTTTCCTTCACGAAGCGCAGCACGAAGACAAACGATAGGACCGCGAAGGTCGTATACAATCCGTAGGCGAGACCCAGGCCAAGATGCTGGAGCGTCGGAAACGAGACGGTGATCGCCCAATTCGCGATCCATTGCGCGCACGCGGCGACGGAGAGCGCGGCGGCGCGGATGTGGTTCGGGAATTTCTCGCCGAGCAAGACCCACACGGCCGGGCCCCACGACATCCCGAATGCGAACACGAAGAGATTCGCCGCCCAGAGTGCGATCAGGCCGGTGCTATGATCGAGAAAGGGCTGGCCCTGCGCGTTGAGCGGCGCGTGACCGAAGATGAAAGCGAGCACGCCCAGCGTAATCGCCATCCCGGCGGATCCGACGAGCAGCAAAGGCCGGCGCCCCACGCGATCGATCAGCGCGATCGCAACCAAAGTCGTGACGATGTTCACGACGCTCGTAATCACGGTGATGACGAGCGAGTCCTTTTCCGAGAAGCCGACGGCGTGCCACAGCACGGTCGAATAATAGAAGATCACGTTGATGCCGACGAACTGCTGAAAGACCGATAGTCCGATCCCCACCCAAACGATCGGAAGCAGCCCCATCGCCGGTCCACGCAGGTCGCGCCAGGTTGCGGGCTCGTCGGTGCCGAGTGAAGCGCGGATTTGGGCGATCGTCGCGCTCAGCCCCTCGGGCCCGAGCATGCGCTCGAGAACCTGACCCGCCTCGGCGATCCGCCCCTTCGCAACGAGGAAGCGGGGCGATTCCGGGATCGTCAGGGAGAGAGCGCCGTAGACGCCTGCCGGGACGATCATCGCTACGAACATCCAGCGCCACGCCGCGATCCCAAGGAACCACGGCGCCGACGAGCCGCCGGCCGCGGAGGAAACGGCGTAGTCGACCAGCAGCGACGCGAAAATGCCGGAGACGATCGCCAACTGCTGCAGGGAGCCGAGCCGGCCGCGAATTTTCGCCGGGGCGATCTCGGCGATATAGGCCGGCGCGATGACGGATGCGATGCCCACGGCGACGCCGCCGACGATCCGGAAGATCGACAACATCAGCAACGAGCTCGAGAGGCCGGCTCCGAGCGCGCTGACGATGAACAAGATCGCCGCCAGCCGCATCGGTAGCAGCCGCCCGCGGTTGTCCGCGACGCGACCGATGAAAAGTGCGCCGAGCGCAGCACCGCCCAACGCCGACGAAACCGCGAGGCCGAGCGACGTCGGATCGGCGTGAAAATGCGTTCCGATCGCGCCGACGGCACCGTTGATGACCGCGCTGTCGTAGCCGAAGAGCAAGCCGCCAAGCGCTGCCACGAAGGATACGTATAATACTGCGCCGAGCGGCGCGCTTGGGTTCTCTTGCGCCTCTGGGCTCCCTTCATCGAGCGGCAGGGCCGGGGGTTCGAGCAACTTCATGAGCTGGTGCCGGGCCTTTCAGGCGATTTGGCTGCCGTTCTCCCGGGTCGAAAAGCTTGACGATTGCGCCGGTTGATTGGAATCGACTAGGTGACCGTGGAGGCGCGGGCGTCGATCTGACGGATCAACTATATCGCCCCACAACTCGACCCCGGTATCGTGAAATACATGGAATCCGTCAGGGGGATAGGATCTAGAACGATGCGTAGAGCCCAAGGCCGTACACCATGGCGCCGCCGAGCCCGACGAAGCCGCCGGGATACACGATGTACGACTCTCCCGCCGGATGAAAGACGTACTGCAAGCCGGGCCGGATCGAGAGCCAGTTCGTGAAGGCTGCGCTGTAATTGAGCTCCAGCGCTGTCTCTTCGACGTTGAGCGGAACTGCGTAGCCGGCAAGCTGAAGCGAGCTTTCGAGAGTGCGTATGCGCGGATTTAGTTCGATGTAATCGACGCCGAATGAGAGCGTGTCGTTCGGGCGTCCCCGAAGCGTACCGTGGCGCACGATGCCTCCGTCGATGAAGTTGCTTATCAGCGCCGTCTGCGGATCTCCGTATTCGTACGATGCGAAAAGCGCCGTGCCCGCCTTCCCGGCTTGCGCGCTCCCCTCGAGCAGAGCGTCGGCTAGGAGCCAGCCGCCGCTGCGGCCGCGATACATCGTAGTCGGCAGGACCCCGACGACGGGATTCGTCGGCGGAACGAAGTTCGCGATATCGGCCTCCGCCGTGCGGACGTCCGACGTGTCGTAGTAGCCCCCGATGCGCAGATCGCCGCGCTGGTTGCCTCCCTTATCGCGAAACGTCACTCCGGCTTCGAGCGGGATCATCACTCCCGTACTGCCGTAAAATCCCAGATTGAAGCCCTGGCCGCGCTGGGCATACACCGGGTTCACCTGATAGACGCCGCTTTCAACGTAGAAGCTGTTCGAGGGCAGCACTTTGACGCGCACGCCCCATTCCGAGGAGGGATAGTACCCGTATCCCGAATTGTTCGGCGCTGCGACCGGCGTGCCGCAGATGGCGTTCGTCTGGTAAGAGCACCAGAGGTTCGTGCCCCAGTACTGCGACGACGCGGCGAAGTCGTTCTGCATGATCACACGCCCCGCGACGACGTTGAGCCGCCCACGATCCAGCGGCTGCTCGAATGCGAGCTCCGTCAGCCTCGGCGTCAGCCCATCGCCGAAGATTTCCTGAACCGAACCGATGTTGCCGATCGCGTTCGTGCTCAACCCGCTGCCCCAACGTTCCGTGAAGATGAAGTGGAGGATGCCGAGGTCGCTCTTCGACATTTTCCCGAGATCGGCGTCGAGGCCCAGTTGAAATTCGCTCGCGTACGCGCTGCCTTGCTGAAATCCGCCGTTCGCGTTCGCCGCGAATTCCCCGACGTAGCGTCCGTACAGGGAGATGCCGTGGTCGAGCCACTTCTGCCGCGCACCGCCGAGATCTCCCAGAGCGCCGAAACTCGGATTGGAGGTCGGCGCAACCGCTGGAGATGGCGACGGACTCACCGTGGCGCTCTGCGCGAAAGCGGCGGCGTAACCGGCCGACCACAAGGCAAAACATGAAGCGACCAAAATGGTTTTCGCGCCGCCGGGCGCCGAAAAGCGCGCTTCGTGCGCATTAGGGCCTACCTTTCCCGTCGCGTGGTTTCGTGGCTTCATTCGGCGATCGTTGCTATCAGGCCGCCGCGTATCGCCATCGTCGCCGCGCCGACGGCACCGGCATCGTTGCCGAGAATGGCATGAATGATCTTGGTCGTTCCGTGAGGCACGGTGGTCGTGCGTCTTTCAACCAGAGCGCGAACGGGCAGAAGCATGAAGTCGCCGGCGTTCGACACGCCGCCGCCCAGCGCGATGATCTCGGGATTGACGAACGCGATGACGTTCGCCAGCCCGAGCGCCAGATCGTCGATCCAATTCTTCCAGGCCGCGAGCGCGTGGCCGTCGCCCGCTTGCGCGGCGTCGCGGATCGCCTCGGAGCCGAGGCGGTCCTTCGCGACGTCGAGCAGGCTACTGCGTGGAAACGAGTGCGCGATGGCGAGTGCGTGCCGGATCAAACCCTCGCCCGAGCAATGCGCCTCGAAGCATCCGACCCGGCCGCAGCCGCAGATGAAGCCGCTCTCGTGGTGAATCGTATGATGGCCGAATTCGCCCGCGCCCATCGCGTGGCCGAGCAACAACTCGCCGCCCGCGACCATTCCGCCTCCGATCCCCGTGCCGAGCGTAAGGAGCGCGAAATTCTTCGTTCCGCGTCCGGCGCCGAAGACGTACTCGCCTAGCGTCGCGCAACGAGCATCGTTCCCGATGAATACCGGTAGGCTAAACCTGGCGCGCATTGCGTCGCCGAGCGGGACGTCGGTCCAGTGAAAATTCGGCGACCAGCGGATCGTCCCGTTGCTGGGATCGATATTGCCTGGCGAACCGATGCCGATTCCGCTTACCGCTTGGCCTCCGGCGTCGGCGATCGCCGCCGAGATCACGTTTTCGAGTACATCGAAGACGGCGGCCGGCGAAAGGTCGGTGATGCCTTGTTTGTGTTGAGGCTGGGCCTTGCCGCCCTCGTCGACCAGCGTCGCCATCGTATGCGAGCCGCCGAGATCCACTCCGACTGCCCTGCGCATCACACGTTCACCTCATGTTCCACATCGCGCGGTCAGCAAATCTGCCGTCGGCACGCGAAGCGCCGGAGGTCATGGCGCGGGCGCTTTGAGCCCATTCGCAGCCGGTGCCGTCGCCGAATTCCTGCCGAGAACGTCCAAGAACGGCTTGACGATGTCCAGAGGCATCGGGAAGATGACCGTCGAGTTGTGCTCGCCGCCGATCTCCGTGAGCGTCTGCAGGTAGCGCAGTTGCATCGCCGCCGGAACGGATGCGAGGATCGTAGCGGCGTTGACGAGGGTCTGCGAGGCTTGGAACTCGGCGTCGGCGTGAATGACCTTCGCTCTGCGGTCGCGTTCGGCTTCGGCCTGCTTGGCGATCGCCTTGACCATGTTCTCGGTGAGCTGTACGTCGCGGATCTCGACCGCGCTCACTTCGATCCCCCAAGCCGTGGTGCGGGCGTCGAGGATGTCTTGGACGTCCGTATTGAGCTTGGTGCGCTCGGCGAGCATCTCGTCCAGTTCGTGCTGCCCCAGGACGGACCGCAGCGTCGTCTGGGCCAGCATGTTGGTGGCCGCGCTGAATTGCTCGACCGCGATGATCGATTTGGCGGGATCCACGACGTGGAAGTAGAGGACCGCATCGACTTTCACCGAGACGTTGTCGCGAGATATGAGGTCTTGACTGGGCACTTCCATGACGACGGTTCGCAAGTCGACGCGCACCATCTGCTGGATCGCCGGGACGAGCAAAATCAAGCCGGGTCCCCCGACGCGAGTGAACCGGCCCAGCGTGAAGATGACGCCTCGCTCGTATTCGCGCAGTACCTTGACGGATGCATTCGCGAGGAGCACGAGCACGATCAGTACGAAAAATGGAGTGATGAGCGAAAACATTTTCGGCCTCAGCGTTCGTCGTGAAAGCGAATCCGTCGAGAAGGCGAGGTCATTGTAGCGCAGCCCGGCCGGCTACGATATCGTGAAATCCATGGAGACCCTTATCATGCCGCGAAGCTAGGATCCGTGAAGCAGCCGCTCCGCAGCGCACCGCGCATTCCTTCGGAGAGGTCCCGCTCGCTCGAGCCTTTCGCGAGGAGGCAGTTCGCGCCCGCGAGGTGGCATGCGAGCCCCCACGCACGCTCGATGACTCCGGTATAGACGGCGATCACGCAGTCCGGCAGCACGAAGCGAATCCTGCGGAGCAGCTCGAGCGAGTCGACGTCGAGGCCGTCGACGTCACAGACGAGCAGAGCGGGAGCTAAGCGGCCCAATTCCGGAACGTCGAGTCTTTCGAGGGTCACCGTTGCCGCAGTTCCGGCCGCTTTCGAGGCGGCAGTTAACGTCGGCACCATCGCGCGATCGATGCCGGCCAAACAGCAGGTGCGGACCATGCGGGAAGCGCTTTCACGGACGCCGGGCGCGAAGCCGGAGGCGCGGACACAGCTGGCGCAGACCTGAGAAGTCATTCCCTCTCCGCGCGTCGAACCCAAGCTCACTCTAGCATCTTGGTCGAGGCGAACCTATCGTGAAAAAGGCCGATCGGCGAAAGGGTGCTGGTGCTCGACCGCCGCTCGAAGCCGGTCACGCGCCGGCGGGGATCGAACTCGCTCGATCCCAATCGCTGAGGGAAGCGATGCGCAAATCGCATCCCGCGTATCCGATCCTCGAGGGGATTCTCGACGTCGTGCCGGCTTCGCGCTGGACCTTCGCGCAGGTTGCTCCCAACGGCGAGCTCGTCTCGATCTTCGGTTCGCACCTGGACGTTGCGGCACTGGCGGGACTTGCGGACGAGCTCAAACGCCAGCGCACGAAATCCCCCTCGGGGCCTCGGATCGCGGCGACTCTCGGCACGCTCGAGGGCTTCGAAAGCGGCATTACGCTCGTGTTTGCCGACGCGCGTTCACATTTCGGCATCCTCACGCTCTTTCGAACGCCGGACCTCGGCCCGTTCACATCGAGCGAGATCGGTGTATTGACGCTTGCCCTCGACGCTCTTTCCGACCGGCTCTCCGCCCTGCGCTTGCAACCCCTCCCGCAGGAGATCGCTCTGCAAGCCGGAGGCGACCAAGAGACGGGTGTCATCACCGAACCCCCCGCGGGGGAGGCCTTCTACGTGCTGGACAGCGATCTCGAGATCGTCTTGGCGTGGACCTCCGAAGCTCAGCGTCGCATCGCCATAACCGGGCTTCGCACCCGGCTGCCCGAGCGGCTCCCCGTGGTGCTCGAAGAGACCGTGCGTCACTTGACCGCCGCTTGGTCCGGCGACTCGGGGCAAGAGCCCGGCTTGGCGCGTCCGGTTCCGTTTCTCGTCGTTCGGACGCAGCCGATGTCCGGCCCGGCGGGACTGTTCATCGGCGTGCGTATCGATCGCCTTCGGCCGTCGAACTCGCTCACCGGAGCGGCGTCGCGGTTTCACATCTCACCGCGGGAAGTGCAAGTGCTCGCGCTGCTCCTCGACGGCAAGCATCTCGATCAGATCGCCAAGCAGCTGTACATCACTTCGTCGACCGTGCAAGATCACATCAAGAGCATGCTCGATAAGACCGAGAGCCGTAATCGCAGCGAACTGATAGCGCGCGTGCTAGGCTGGGAGTCGACGCCGAACGCTCGCCGGGCGTGAGCTCGCAGTCCGGATGCTCGCGGCGGCCCGGAACGCAGTGGGATCCGGCATGGCAGGCGCTCGCAGCCGGCTTCGCTAGACGCGGACGCCACGGCCGGTCAAGATGTTCACGACGATCAGGATGAGCGCGATCACGAGCAGCAGATGGATGAGTCCGCCCCCGAAGTGCAGCGCAAATCCCGCCAGCCACAGGACAAAGAGTACGACGATTACCGTCCACAAGAGTCCGCCCACGATGCCCTCCACTTATGCCGCGACTCGCATCGGCTTTTACCGCTGCGATGAACTCCGGCTCCCTCGAGCAACCGCCTCCGAGCGCGTGGCGCAGATCGACGGCTCCTGTTTCTACGCCGATTTCCCGCCTTATACGAGCGCTCGCGGCATGCTTTCAATTTACCAGAGTCGGCTTGCTACGATAATCCTGGAACAGGGGGGGGCGAAAGATGGAGGCTAAGTAAGTTAAGCGAAAAGGAGTGTAAGCGTGCGTCCGCCCGACCGGTTCACCAAGGACGGCACTGCGCCGCTTGCCGGGTTGCCAGGGAACGACCCGATCCGCGCAATCATCGGTACGATTCTCGACCTCGTACCCGCTTCGCACTGGACCTTCGCCCGCTTCAAGGGAAACGGCGATCGGGACCAGGTGCTCTCGGCGACGAGTCGCGGTGATGAGCTTCTCAAGGCGCGAGAGGAATTCGCGCTCCAAAGCGAGCGGACCGCGGCCGGGCCTGGGATCGGTGCGATCCGAGGGCCGTTGGGGCAATACGGCAGCGGCTTGGCCCTGCTCTTTGCCGATAGTCGTGCGAGATTCGGCATTCTGACCTTGCTGAGAACCGCCGAACTGGGCCGGTTCACTTCGAGCGAGATTCGGACGCTCACGTTTGCACTCGACGCTGCCTCGGATCGCCTCTCCGAGATCCGCCTGATGGAGTCTCAAGACGAGCATCTCACGAGCTTCCGCATCGCGCACCCCGCTCCGCCGGACGCCGCTCGCGAGGAGGGCGACGACGACGTCGCACACTACGTCTTGAACACGGATTTGGACATCGTTCTCGCCTGGACTTCAGAAAACGAGCGCCGGGTCGCCGTGACGCCGCTGCAGGCGCGTCTGCACGACCGTCTGCCCAAGATTCTCGAGGAGACGGTCCGGACGCTGACGACGGCCTGGACCGAGGATCCGGCGACGCGGAAGCCGGGCAAGGCGTACCCGGTGCCGTTCCTCGTCCTGCGCACCCGCCCGATGGCGGGCCCGGCGGGCCTGTTCGTCGGCGTTTCCCTCGAGCGCCAAAAACCAGCTCACTCGTTGACGGACGCCGCGGCGCGCTTTCGAATTTCGCCTCGCGAAGTCCAAGTGCTCGCGCTCCTGCTGGACGGTTTGCAGCTTAGCGACGTCACCGAGCAACTGCACATCGCGTCGTCGACCGTGCAAGATCACGTCAAGATGCTCCTGCAAAAGACGGGCACGGCGAACCGCTCGGAGATGATTGCGAAGGTCCTCGGCTGGAGTTGAATGCCCTGGGGCGCGGGTCCCTCATCGCAAGGCAGGCACCCCGGAACCGGGTCTCCGGGTGCTCCTCGCGCCTCCCAGGGATGGAAAAAGGAAAGCCGCTCCGCGGCGAATAGCCTGCGCTTTCTGAGGGTATGGACCAACATGAATATTTCACGCCTCATCTCAACCACGCTCGGCGGCCTTCTCGTTTTCGGAACTCTCAATGGAACACAGATCGCGGCCAAGGCTGACACTACGTCGACCGCCCTGATCGCGGCCGGAGCCGCGGCGATCGTCGGCGCCCTGCTTTACGACGCCAGCAATCACCCGTACTACGTGAGTAACAAACATCGCTACTACGTCACTCAAAACGAAGCGCAATACTATCGCTCGCACCATCGCGGCGTGGTGCGCAATGCCTACGTTCCGGAGCAAGAGTTCCCAGTCGCCCGCGATCCCTACCACGGGAACCACGGGAACAACGGGCACAACGGCAACAACGGCCAGCAGTACCAACGCTGACTCGAGTTCTCGAGCGATTTTCCTAGATTCGCTCCACCGCTCGAAGCAAGCCTAAATCGCAGACCCGCCGCCGGAGTGCGCTTGGCGCATGCGGCGGCGGAGGTGCGTCATGGGGCTCTTTCCTCAGCAATTCGCATCGCCCGAGCGAAGGCGGCTGGCCGTTCGGCTTGCTCGGTACGGTTAGGGATCGGCTGCGCGGCAAAGCCGGAACCGTTCGAGAGGCGTTCTATCCCCCTTCTCACGGATGGTCAGGGCAATCGGAACCGAGTATGTTGATAGGCCGGCCATGAGCATCGTGGCGGTTTAAGGCCACATATGATCTCGTCGGTTCAACATTCCCTCAGGGGCCTCGTCCTGGGGAGCGCTCTCCTCGCGGCGTTGACCGCTTCGATGCCGCGCGTCGCTCGAGCGGATACCACCTCGACCGCGCTCTGCGGGTGACCGCCGGAATCGCCGCTTCCGCAGCGGCGGCCGTCCCGAAGACACTCTCGCCCTATTTGCGGTAAGCGGACCGTTCGATGAGGAGCAACCACATGAGCCCTAACGTCACCACGAGTTACCTCGAGCTGGGCACCGAAGCCTACAGCACGGCTGCCGATGCGCTCGCCTCGGCCAACCACCGGCTTCTCAACTATTGGAAGTCCGTGTGGGACATCACGTCGCGCCCATACGCCTCGACGGCGATCGAGTCGACGGTTCGAGAGAACTTCGATCGCGCCAATGAGATCTTGACCCTGACCGTCGACGAAGTCAAAGCGCAGGAAGCGCAGGCGAAGGACCTCGCGGAGAAAGTCGTCGTGCAGGGCGCGAAGCTCCAGGATTCGACGATCGCCGCGTTCCGCGGCGTCCTGGACCAGTCGATCTCCAACCTCAATCAGGTCAAGGACACGACCAATCAGCGCCTGGAAGATCTGAAAAAACGGCTGGGCGAAGTGACGGCTCCCGCCTCTCGCGCAGCCAAGTGAGCTCGTAATCGTCGGCAAGGACGTGCCCCCCCTAACAAAGAGACCGCGTCCTTGCTGGTCCTCCAATTCTAGCCCACTTCGTGCGAGGCCGTACAGACGGGCCAGACCACACAGGCCTATGCTCTCAACAATTCCCATCAAGCGTCGTCGCCTACAATTATTTACTGCAAGCTAACGACACGTTGCTCGAGTAATTCTTGTGACGCCGGGAAGCAGCAATGATCGCTCCCATCGGTACTTTCAACCTCCAAGAGACTTCATCGACGAGTTCGACGTTCAACGGCGTCAGGTTGAGTACCCGAACGATGCCCGCTCACGGCGCCGCGCGTGGTGGCGATTGGTGTGAAGCGTTCGCCCTCTCAGTCGATACCGTGGCGCTTTCGATCGGCGACGTCTCCGGACACGGAATAGAAACCTTTCAGCCCATGGTTGCCATCCGCCAAGCTTTACGAAACGCCGCTCACCGGGGCCTGGACCCCGCGCGAACGCTCCTCGAGGCTCGGCACCTGCTCGGCGGCGCCGCTCGAGACATGTACGCCACGGCGATTTTCGCGCTACTCGATAGCCGCACGCGCACGATAAGCCTCGCAAACGCGGGCCATCCCTCGCCGATGTTGATGGCGGCCTAAAAGGGCGCAAATTCGGCGGCGAGCGATAGGCGCGCGACTTTTGTCGCAGCGACTAGAGGTTGCAACGTTTCAATGCTTGCGGGCGAGGGTTGCTTGAAGCGGCCCGCGCAAAGCGCCAAGAACGACCGGAGAAAGACCGGCACGGCATCGGCGTAAACGTTGCAAGTCGAACCGATACCGTGCCCCGCTCACCGTTACGAGTACGAGCGTATCGTTAGAATAGCACGGTACTTCTCGCTCTGTCGATGGGCTCGTCGGTTGTTGCTTGACCGACGATGCGAGAATCCGCCCGCCGCTTTCTCTGTGCCGGTTGCGGCACGGAGGTTTTCATCTGTACTGCCTGCGACCGAGGCCAGCGTTACTGCCCCGGTGATTGCGCACGTACTGCTCGCCGGCGCTCTCGGTGTGAGGCCAACCGTCGGTATGGGTGCACGGCCAACGGTCGGCTCAAGAGTGCTGCGCGATCGCAGCGGTATCGCGATCGCCAACGCGTCACGGATCACGGTTCACTTTCAGGCCGTCCCTGTGGTGTACTCGATGCGAGCGCGACGAGCGCTTTAGCGAAGACTCCATCGGACGGTACGTCGTCGCCGATCGCCTTGTCGGACTCGGGCGTAGCGGTTGGCGGCGCAGTGCAATGCTCGTTCTGTGAGTGTTGGTGCCGCCCGTGGATTCGGCATGCTCCGCAACGTCGTCGCCGGCCTCGTCCTGGTTACATCCGAAGGGAGCGACTGTTATGAGTATACAGCCGGAACTCGAAGCGAAGATTTTGCGCTACTATCACGTAGAGAAGTGGCGCGTCGGCACGATCGCGCGCCAATTGCAGGTTCATCATGGGACAGTGCAACGAGTGCTCCGCCGCGCGGGCGTGCCGACGCCGCAACACGCTGCGCGAGCATCCAAAGCCGACCCGTACCTGCCGTTTATCCGCCAAACATTGGAGCGCTTTCCAACGTTGACCGCGAGCCGCGTCTACGCGATGGTGCGCGAGCGCGGCTACCGCGGTAGTCCCGATCATTTCCGCCATATCATCGCCATGCATCGACCGCGCCCGGCAGCACAGGCCTACCTGCGCCTCACGACGATGCCTGGAGAGATGGGGCAGGTCGATTGGGGGCACTTCGGCCATTTGCAAATTGGGCACGCCCGCCGGCCACTCATGGCCTTCGTGCTGGTCCTGTCCTGGTCGCGGCAGATCTTCTTGCAGTTCTTCCTCGACGCGCGCATGGAGAGCTTTTTACGCGGGCACATGGCGGCATTCCGGGCGTGGAACGGTCTCCCGCGCATTCTGCTTTACGATAATCTCAAGAGCGCCGTCTTGGAGCGCCAAGGTGACGCGATTCGCTTTCATCCCACCTTGCTCGAGTTCGCTGGGCATTACCGGTACGAACCCCGTCCCGTCGCACCGGCACGCGGCAATGAGAAAGGCCGCGTCGAACGTGCCATTCGGTACGTGCGCGAAAGTTTCTTCGCCGCTCGCGCATTCGCCGATCTCGCCGATCTCAACGTGCAAGCATCGTTATGGTGCAACGGCCAGGCCGCCGATCGTATCTGCCCAGCTGATCGCGATCTGCGCGTTCGACAAGCTTTCGCGCAAGAGCAGTTGCAACTTCTCCCGCTGCCCGACAATCCGTTCGTCGCCGATGAGGTTGCTGCCGTGCACGTGGGAAAGACGCCCTACGCGCGCTTCGATCTCAACGATTATAGCCTTCCACACACCCACGTGCAGCGAACGGTGACCGTTCGTGCCACGCCCGACCGCGTGCGCATCCTCGACGGCCTAGCGGTGATCGCCGACCATCCACGCAGCTACGATCGAGCAGCACAGATCGAAGATCCCAGCCATGTCGCTGCCCTCATCGCCCGGAAGCATCGAGCGCGAGAGCATCGCGGCGCCAATCGGCTCACCAACGCAGTGCCGGCGAGCAAGGAACTGCTCGTGCGCGCGGCGGCACGCGGCAGCAATCTCGGTTCGATCACCCTGGGACTCCTGCGCCTGCTCGACCGGTTCGGTGCGAGGGACCTGCAGGCGGCCATCGAGGACGCTCTCGCGCATGGAGCGCCGCATCCGCATTCAGTACGCATCGCGCTCGAACGTCGGCGAGAAGCACGTCAGGCACCACCGCCGGTCGCTGTTGAGCTCCCCGAACACGTACGCGCGAAGGACACCTTCGTGCAGCCCCATCGACTCGCAACCTATGACACGTTAACGGAGCATCGCAATGACGATTGATCCTTTACGCCAACGCGCAAAGGCCTTGAAGCTGTATGGCTTACTCGCGCATTGGACGGAGATCGACGAAACATCTTGGCTGCCCACGCTCGTACAGTGGGAGGAAGAGGAACAGATTCGCCGCAGTCTCGAACGACGAATCAAGGGCGCACGACTCGGGCGGTTCAAGGCCCTCGACCAATTCGATTGGAACTGGCCAACGCGATGCGATCGTGGAGCCATCGAAGCGATCTTGACGCTCGAGTTCATTCAAGAGGCGGCTAACGTCATCCTCATCGGCCCCAACGGTGTCGGCAAAACGATGCTGGCAAAGAACATCGCGCATCAAGCGCTGATCGCCGGCCATACCGTGCTCTGCACCGTCGCCGGACAGCTCCTGGGTGATCTGACGGCAAGCGAAAGCGATGCCGCAGTACGACGGCGGTTGCGTCAGTATAGCGCGCCAGACGTGCTCGTCGTCGATGAAATCGGATACCTTTCTTACTCCAATCGCCACGCGGACTTGCTCTTCGAACTGCTCAACCGGCGCTACGAAAAAAAGAGCACCATAATTACCACCAACAAACCGTTCGCTCAATGGCAAGAGGTCTTTCCAAGCGCAGGATGCGTCGTATCGCTCGTCGATCGACTCGTCCATCGCTCCGAAGTCATTGCTATCGAGGGCAAGTCGTACCGCCTCAAAGAAGCCGAAGAGCGTTCGGAACGGAACCAGCGCCGGCGGCGTACGCCCAAAGCGCCAAAATAGACGTCGCCGGCAACGGCGGGCCGCCCTGCGCCCCTAGGCGGCCCGCCAGCCAGTCTTCGTCCTCGCCATCAGCACGCCGCGCCGCCGTTCTTTACAGCCAACTAACTTCGCCGAATACGCGCCGTTTTACGCAGCCGCTAACAGCCGATCATGGCGAGCTCGCGCGAATCGTGCTTCTTGGATTTTCCAACGAAGGATTGCCCGCTTGGAGTCGGCTCGGACCTTCTTCCGGCCGTCCGCATCGTGACCGTCCCCGAGGACACCCTGCTCGTGTTCTATACCGACGGCGTGACCGAGCGCGAGCGCGACTCCTTTCGCGGGGAAGCGGCGTTACGCGAAGCGGTGCTCTTCGCCTATCAGTGTCCGCATCTGCCGTCTGCATCCGTCATCGAAAGGCAGATGTTCCTGACGGGACGGAATCACGACGACGCGGCGATCCTCACCGCTTGGACTCCGCGCGCCGCTTAGGCTTTGCGGGCGAGACCGCCACGTCAGCGTCGGATCATGGAAGGGAACTGAAGCCGGCCAAGCCTTCCCCCAGAGAGAAGGAATTGCGTTTGCTCGCACGGGCCCGGGAGCGCTAGGCACACGAGCTGGTTTATTTTCGTCGTCGCCGGATCGATCCCGCCGTACGTTTTTATGAACCGTGCGGCAAAGGAACGCGTATCTCGAAGGTCTTTGCTATTATGCGCGCGCTGCGCT
The DNA here is from genome assembly GCA_963834485.1 of Vulcanimicrobiota bacterium. Lineage (GTDB taxonomy): Bacteria > Vulcanimicrobiota > Vulcanimicrobiia > Vulcanimicrobiales > Vulcanimicrobiaceae > CAWICD01. The sequence continues at coordinate 140,317 of CAWICD010000002.1, read as the reverse complement.
CTATCGGCTTCGACGAGCATCGCCACGCCCAGTATCCCGAACTGATCGCTCGCCGCTTGCTTCGTCTGATCGGTCATGCTCGCAATTGCCGGTTTCGCCGCGATGCTCTTCATCAACAGCAACTGCGTTTGACCGTCGAAGGACGGATCGATACGCTCGCCGTCGTAGACGATGTACGCCGCCTGCAGGGCGAAGAACAGGGCATCCGGGATGGAATTCAGCGCAAAGCCGTGCTGCGGCGCGTAGCTCACGTAGTCGTCCAGCATGCGTTGAAAGTAGCGCGCCATTTCCCCGCGGACGTTCGGAGGCGCAAGCCACTGAGCGGCGAGCGCGGCCGATGGAAACGACGGGTCACGTTGAAAGCTGGTCAGATCGACCAGATACTTTGCGATTTGCGCGTTGGTTCCACCTGCGGCTGCGCCTAATCCACCCCCCAGGGGCTGGCGTCCGCGTTGCAGGCGCTGCTGGTCCATGCGATATGACTCGTCGCCGGAGCGCTCCATGACGCCCAGCATGTCACCTGTCATGTCCGTGCACTGCCCGTGATCGTATTGGTAGTTCGACATTCCGTCGCACTCGCCGGCCGGCGACGGCGCCGGCGCAGCGCCGAAGACACCAAAGGCGATGCCCAGCGCGAAAACCTTCCAGATGCTCGGTCCCGCCAACGTCATGTCGTCGTAAGTGCCCAGCGTTCACGTTTTTCGCACGTTGCGGTGACTGCGGCTCTCGCATGCCCCTTCGGAATCGGATGCGGCACCGGGGGCTTGCTGCGGCGAGGCTCGCGTCGATGAATCGAAGGCAGCAGCGTCGGTACGATCGCGCGGACGCCTGAGCAGGCTTTTTGCATCCGAACGGCATGGGTTTTTACGGTCCGAATAGCATTATGAGGTTTGCCAATGTGGCCGAACTGAGGGAGTTCGGGGAATTGACCTTTAAGATAGGGTCGTTTTTCCGGTCTAACCTTTGTCAGCGTTTCCTATTTCGTCACTCGAAAATGCGGGGCACGGGCAATCCCGCCCCGGTCTTAGGAAGAAGCGCTTCGGTGAGCTTTCGCGCGACCGATCTCCGTCTCGCCGCCGGCGTCGTGCTCGCCGCGGCCGTCACCGCCTGCGGCGGAGGCGGCAGCGGGCCGAGTCCGCAAACGACGGCGCCCCCACCGATCGTCGTCACGAACACGTTCCCGCCGAACGTCGCTGCGCCGTCCGGCGGCGGGACCGCCTGGGACATCACGCAGGTCACGACGACGCTCAGCAGCGTCAACCCCGGCGCATCGGGCAATCTCTACGACACGCTCCAGATCGCCATGACGTTCCAGCAAGACATCAGCAACGCACTCCCCGCACCGGGAACGTCTCTAAGTCAAGGCAACCAACTCGGCGTAGCCACGTTCTTCGATCCAGCTGGAAACCAACAGGGCACGATGCAAGGCTGCGCACCAGCAGGCACTACGCCTTTTACATATGATACGGACGAGGGCGGAGGCTTAGGTCGGCTTTACGACGGCAATTATGCACTCTACGACGTTAACGGGCCAGCATACACGACGAACAACTCTGGCGGCTTTCCCGGTCTTGAGGCCGCAACGAGCGTTGCGGGACATGTCCTCACGCAGACATACAAGCTTTCCGCCATCGGAGTCGTCAGCGCGCAGGTGCCGAAGCTCAAAGTGCAGTTCCTGGTGTTCAATGGGATAACAGCGTCACATACGCCGGAAACCGAGTGCATCCCACTTAACGGCTCCGAAATTTCAGTGGCCAGCCCCTAAACTTTTTAGTTATTAGTTTCTTGTTCTAGAGAGGCTGCTTCGCAGGAAAGCCGACGTCCCTCCGCGTGCATTCCGGCGCTAAATTTCAGGGTATATCCGCCTGGAGGACACGAACTGATTGACAACGGAAAGCCTGCATTGACCTTGTAGGCAGCTGCGAAGCTTGCATAGCCGGAACTGGAGATGAGAAGCACAAAAGGCGGTTGATCGCCTACGCCAGCTCCAACTGAGATCTTGGCATCGGTAACGAAAGGCGGGAGGCGAGGATCCTCTGCAAGGTTACCACTTACCAAAGGCCGTCCCACGTAAAGCCGAACTACCGTACGACCCTCTTCCAACGTAACGGCAACTGTCGCGCCAGAGGCGTTCGTTCCGACCGCCTGGCTTCTAGCGTTCGTCTCAGCGACAGATCGGGCTACGTCAATCATTGCTCCAAATTGTGCTGCAGCCGCTCTTGCTTCCATCGGTCGCAAGCTGATCGAAGTAACGCAGATGAGCAAGAGCGGCGCCATAATACCCATGACCAGCAGCGCTTCGATCGTCGTGAATCCACGTCGCGAGGACGTCGCGTTCACTAGGGGGGCTCCGCAGACTGCGATGTATTGCCGGCAGACCAATCCTCGCTGCGTTTGACTCCAGACGCGTCATAATCCATGCTGACGGGCGTCGCGCCAGGAGGTTGTGTGGCGAAGCCCATTGGTGCCGTGCACGGGGCCTCGTACGCTTGTTCCGCGTTGATTCCCCAAGGGAGGCCGTCGTTTTGACTCGAGCGGTTTGCGCTCATCGGATCGGCTATAGGAAGAACCTGGTGACATTTTGCAACGACTTGAATGGTTGTGTCGCGGTATCTATCAGGCGCGCCAGGGTCGGGTGCTGGCTGATCATGAATTCCTAGCATCGTGTTTCCTGGATGCGCAGGCGTACCACCGGTGTCGCCTTCGGCTGCTTGGAAGAGGCCGTTGACCGTCTCGTAATCGCGGACTCCTGAGACGATCGCGTAGGGCGGTAATCGCAGGACCCGGATCGTGAGAAAGCGCGTTCGGCTTGCTACCGGCTCGAGCGACGAGCGGCCGGCCATCGTGAGAGTGACTGCAGCGGAGACGCGCTGTTCGTCGATCACGCCGATCTGCAGGTTCGCGGCGAGATCGGGGCCGGGACTGGGGCTTGCGGGGGGAGACGACGAGCCCGTGATCTGCCACGACGCTTGGTACGTGAAAGGGCACGCTCCGGGAGATGCGCTCGCGGCGGCGCAGAGCGAGCCTGCGGCGAGGGACTGCGCGCCCGCCGGCCAGGGGCCCTCCGTACCGCCGTTTCGAACGATCGCTCGCAGCTGCGCCGTCGCCTGGGCCTCGCTCTCGCTCATCGCGGCGTCGAGATACCGCGAGGTCAGCCCGTGGAACGCGGCTCGCGTCGAAAGGAGGCCGTTGGTCAGCAAGGCGGTTCCGAGCGTGAGCGTGATCATCACGACGAGCAGCGTCTGCGCGTACATCGGCGCCTACGGTCCCTGGCCCGCCGCGCCGGTGTCGAGCGGCGTGGACGTCAGGAACGGGAAGGGCGTGAGCAGCGGGACCGGGGTCGGAGCCGGAGTCGCCGGCACGGGGGTGGGGAGCGGACTCGGGCCGGGCGAGGCGAGGCAGCGCGACATGATTCCGGCCGCGCTCTCAGGCCACTCGTCCGGCGTGTAATTCTGGTGCGGGTCGCCCAGGTCGAGGCCGCCGGGGGCGCCGTAGATGTTGAAATCGCACCACGGCAAGTAGGTCGCTCCGTCGTACGTGACGCTGACGCGGGCGTTCACCCAGTCTCTGGTTTTCTGCGCGAGGCCGAGCAAGAACCGGTGAACGGATTCCGTCTTGTACACGACGACGTGATACGACGGATAGCCGGTGATGGTGAACCCCGTCGGCAGCGCGCCCGAGAGCAAGTGCAGCGTCCGCGTCGTGGCCTTGTTGCCGAGCGTCACCGCGACGAGCGTGTTCCCGCCGTAGAGATCGGGGCGGTCGTAGCCGTTGCTGAAGTTGTTGAAGCTGACGGGGAGCGCTTGCGGCGTGCCGGGGAAGAGCGCGGCCAGCACCGGCGCGTAGGGGTTGGGGGCCGCGGCCATCTGGTCGGCGCGGATCGTCTGCGCGCCGAACGTCTGGATCTCGCCGAGCGGCGCATACGATCCGCTCGGGTCGACGGCGCCGGTCGTCGGGTCGCGCTTGCCGACGTCCCCGGCGGTATCGTAGTCGTAGCGCTGCAGCGTCTGCTTGAGGGGGTCGTAGTAGTACGCCCACAGGACGTCCGTGCCGTTATCGGTCTTCGAGTAGAAGTCGACTTCGTGCGTGAGCCCTTTGACCGTGGCGGGATTGCCGAAGACGTCGGTCGCGGGAACGAAGACGGCGAAGGCCGTCGCCGCGTCCCCCCGCAGCGATTCGGCCTGCAGGTCGACGACGCTCGCACCGTGCGGCGACGCGTATCCGCCGTTGAGCGCGGCGGCCAGCGATTTCACGATCCCCAAGCCGGCGAAGCCGACGAGCGTGATCGCGATGACCGCGACGAGCAGCTCGACGATCGAGAAGCCGCGCTGGCTCACGGCGCGGGGCTCGCGCTCGGCGTATCGTCCACGACCGAGCCGGGCGCCGGCGCCTCCTGCGTGAGCACGGCCTGCTCCGTGACGGCGACGCCGTCGAGGGTGGCGGCGGTCACGGCCGCGACGTACACGCCGTTGCCTTGGGGAGTGACCGTCGCGGTGACGACGAGCGAGCGGGAACCTGCCGGACCGGCCAGAGTGAGTTTTTGCGACGTGCTGCGGCCCGCCAGCTTCGCGAGAAACGCCCCGTCGTACGCCGTCGCCGCGCGCAGGTCGGTGAGGACGTTCAGCGCGTCGTCGGCGAGCGCGGCCTTGTCCGTCTCGAGTGCCAGCGAACGAAGCATTCCGAGGACCGCCCCGGCCACGCCCAAGACGGCGGCGCTCGTCACGGCGATCGCGATCAGGGCCTCGAGGAGCGTAAAGCCGCGCTGGGCCCGGAGCCCGGACGGCGCGGCCGCGGACGGTACGTCGGTCATCGCAAGGTCTCGTAGCGGCTAGTGCCCCGCCGCCGGCCGCTGCGCCCGCAGAGACGATGTTTTGCCGGCTTAAATCAGGGCGCGCGCCTTCACGTCGAGGTAGGCGTCGAGCAGGGCGACGGTCAGCTTCGGGGCCGGGACGTCGACCACAAGAATGCCGCGCGAGCGCAGGATCGCGATGGCCCGCTCGCGCTCGTCGGCCAGCGTCATCGCGACGCTCGAACGGTAGGCGTCGCGCACCGTCGCGGGCGGGGTGGCGAGCGCCTGGGCGATCGCGGCGTCGTTCATCAGGACGCACATCACCAAGTGGCGCGGCACGAGCGTGCCGAGGCCGGCGAGGACCGCGCTCGAGGCGACCGGGTCGAACATGTCGGTGAACAGCACGACGAGGCTGCGCTTGGCGTACTTCTGCTTGAGCGCGGCGAAGGTCGTCTCGTAGTCGGGCTCTTCGAGGCGCGGCTGCAAATCGTAGGCGGCCCGCGCCAGCGCGTTGACGTGTGCGGCCCCGCGCCGCGGCGCGATCGAGAGCAGCGGCTTGGCGGCGAAGGCGACCAGGCCGACGTTGTCGCCCGCGGTCTGCGCCACGTGCGCGATCGAGAGCCCGGCGGTCAGCGCGTAGTCGAACTTGCGCTGCGGGCCGATGCGCGGCGTCATCAAGCGGCCGCAGTCCAGCGCGACGATCACCTGCTGGCTGCGCTCGACCTCGTACTGCGCGACCATCGTGCGGCCGCGGTGCGCCGTCGCCTTCCAGTCGATGCTGCGGAATGCGTCGCCCGGCAGATACTCCCGCAGGCTCTCGAACTCGTTGCCGACGCCGCGCAGACGCAGCTTGCGCAAGCCCGCGTCGAGCAAGGTGCTGCGGCGCGCGAGCGTCCCGTATTCCTCGATCGCCGAGAGGTCCGGAAACACGCGCACCGTCTCCGCCGCTTCGACCGCGTAGCGCCGCCGCAGCAGGCCGATCCGGTTCTCGACCCACAGGTAAACGGCGCCGAACGCGGCCGGTCCGCGCTCGCGCGCCAGAAAGCCGAGCTCGAGCGTCGCCTCCGAGCGCGCTGCGACGCGCGCCTCGAGGCCGTCGCGCGCGAAGTCGATCGCCGGCAACGGCGTCTCGACCAGCCCGAGCCGGATCGCAACGGCGCTCCGGTTCTCGATAACGTACACCGTCTTGCCGGGCCGGCGCAGGGTCACGAAGCCGATCGGCCGGCGCACGACGCGCAGCGCGCGCGGCGACGGGCCGAGGATCGCGTCCGCCACGGCCAGCGCGACGAGCGCCGCGGCACCGAGCGCGACGGCCCAGACCAGCGGCGGAACGACGCTCGCGACCGCGAGCAGCAGCGCGAGACCGAGCAGCACCCAGACGCCGCGCGCCGAGAGCCAAAGCCCCGGAACGGCGTAGCGGATCACGCCGGCGCGGGGCGCGAGACGTTCTTCGGAACTTCGACCGCGGCCAAGATCCGTTCGACGGCGACCTCGGCGCTCACGCCCTCGATCTCGGCCTCGGGCCGCACGATGAGCCGGTGCGCGAGCACGAGCGGCGCGGCCGCCTTCACGTCGTCGGGCGTCACGAAATCGCGCCCGTCGAGCGCTGCCGCCGCCTGTGCAGCGACGAGCAGCGCGATCGCGGCGCGCGGGCTCGCGCCCAGCGCCAGCTCGCGCGAGGCGCGCGTGCGGGCGACGACCTGATAGAGATACTTCTGCACTTCCTCCGCGACGAAGATGGCGCGCACGTCGCGCTGCGCCGCGAGCACGTCTTCGACTCCGGCGACCGCCGCCACGCCGGCCTCGGCCAAGCGGTGCGCGTCGAAACCCGCGGCGCTGCGCGCGAGCAGCGCGCGTTCTTCGCCTTCGCTGGGATACGCGGTTCGCGCGCGCACGAAGAAACGGTCGAGCTGCGCCTCGGGGAGCGGATAGGTCCCCTCGAACTCGATCGGATTCTGCGTCGCGCAGACCAGGAACAGGCCTTCGAGCGGCTCGCTTTGACCGTCGATCGTGACCTGGCGTTCTTCCATCGCCTCGAGCAGCGCCGACTGCGTCTTGGGCGGCGTGCGATTGATCTCGTCGGCCAGCAGCAGGTTGGTGAAGATCGGGCCCTTGCGCAGCGAGAACTCGGCCGTCTTCGGATTGAAGACGGTCGTACCGACGACGTCGGCCGGCATCAGGTCGGGCGTGAATTGGATGCGCCGGAACGGCACGTCGAGCAGCGCCGCGAGGGTGCGCACGAAGAGCGTCTTGGCCGTCCCCGGCACGCCCTCGACGAGGATGTGGCCGTTGCCGAGCAGCGCGAGCAGAAAGGCGAAGGTCGTCGGTTCGTTGCCGACGATGACCCGCTCGATGCCCTCGCGCAGGCGCTGGGCGAGCTCAACCGCGCGCGCGGCCATGCGATTCGTAATCCTTTCGTAGGCGCTGTGCGAGCGTCACGCCGCGCACGAACTGTTCGTCGCTCGCCTCGCCGCGCGCGGCGAGCGCGGCGAGGGCGAGGAAGGTGGTGCGGTCCTCGTTCGACTCGAGGCCGCGCGCGACCGCCTCGTCCGGCGAGTCGTCGGGGACGCCGGCCCGCGTCGCGACGGCGCGCTTGGCGGAAGCGGCCGCATCGGCGAGCGCCTTGCGCGCAGCGCCGGTCTTCTCGAGGAGCGCGGCCAGCGCGTCGATGAACGCGGCCGACGTCTGCCCGGCCCGCTCGGCGGGCACGAGCGGCGGTCCCAAGCGCAGCGCCGCGCCGCCGAAGGCGACCAGCAAGACGGCGAGCGCGAGTCCGAGCGCGAACCCGAACGGACGCGGCACGACCGACCACCAGTGCTCCGGCACGACGAAGCCGTGCACGGCCTCGTCGAACGCGACGAGGCCGCCCGCCCGGCGCGGCCGCGCCAGCACGTAGGCCAGCCGTGCGTCGTCGGCCAGCCCGAGGCGAGCGTTGGTGAACAACCCTTCATCGATGACGGCGACGACCTCGCCCTTCCCGAAAGCGTAGCGCACCGCGAGCGGCCCCCTTCCGTCGGCGAGCAGAAGCGTCGCGCCGCGCGGCGCGAGCCAGCGCAGCTCCGCATCCGGCGACGGCGCCAGCCGCCGGACGCCCGCGCCGGCCAACTCCGGGCCGATGGAGGACGCTCCGCGCGGCGCCGCGTCCGTGCTCGACGGCAGCCCGAGCACGTGCGCCCGCGCCGCCTCGTCGTCGTGGCCGAGATAGAGCAGTCGGCCGCCGCCGCGGACCCACGCCTCGAGCGCGGCGACGTCGGCCTGCGTGTTCTGCACTTGACGCGGATCGAAGGCGAGCGGCTCGGCCCAAATCAGCGTGTCGAGCGTGCCGTCGAGGAAGGGCGGGCGCTGCTCGTAGCGGCCGACGCGCAGACCCTCGCGCTGCAGCATCTCGTACCACGCGCGCAAGCCGCCGCTGGCCGCATCGAAGCTTGAGTACGAATCGAACGCGACCTCGGTGTGCTTGGCCTGGTCCGTCAAGACCGCGAGCGCGATCAGCGCGAGCGTGGCCGCCAAGAGCAGCACGCTCTCGAGCAGCGGGAGCCGCCGCAGCGCGGCCCTCACGACGCTGACCGTTGCGCCGCCGGCTCGAACGCGGCCAAGGCGCGCTCGGCGGCCTCGAACTCGTCGCGTCCCGCTGCGCCGCGCGCGTAGGCCGCGCGCACGAAGCGGCGCGCGAGCTCCTCGAAGGCCGCTGCCGACGGGCCGCAGCTCCTCCGTACGAGCCGGCTGTATTCGCCCGGCGTACGCGCCGGATCGAGCGCGGCGATCCCGCGCTCGTCGAGCCGCGCGAGCGCCGCCGCGAAGAGCGCCGCGATCGCGCGCCCGAACTCACCCGCGCGCGCCGCCTCGCGCGCGGCCGCGAGCCACTCGTCGGCGCTGCGCGACTCCGCCAGCGGGCGGCCGCCTTCGCTCGCCCCGCGCCGGCGCGGGGCCGTCCGCACGAAGGCGAGCGCGAGCCGCGCCAAGGCGAACGCGAACGCGCCCAGCGAGAGCACGATGAGCGCCCAGCCGACCGGAACCGCGGCGTGCGAGCCGGCCAGCGCGCTCGCCAGCGGATGGAAGAGCGGATGCAGCACGTGGTCGACAAACCACTGCCAAAGCGCGTCGAGCAGCGAGGGCGAAGGCGGCGTCGCCGTCGAGCGCGGCGCCGCGTGAAAGGCCGGTTCCGCGAGCACCGTGCGCGCGACGGCATCGGGATCGTGCGGCCACGCCGGCGGGCGAACGGCGCTCACGTCGTCGACAACGCGTCCTGCCCGGTCGCCTGCGCCGCAAGCTGCAAGTCGAGCCCCTCTTCACGCACCCGCAAGTCGTAGTAGAAGATCGCGATGAAGGCGGTCGTGAAGGCCGCCGTCGCGACGCGCAGGACCGTTCCGTAGGCCGTTCCGGCCGCCTCGTTGCGGAAGACGCCGAGGATGACCGACTGCCCCGCGAGGCTGACCAGAAAGATGCCCATCCCGATCGCGACGAAGGCGAGCCCCACGACCAGGGAGCGCTGCAAACCGACGCGCGTGAAGACCCGCCCGATCCCGCGCGCGAACGAGGCCGCGAACGACGCGCGTTCGACGACGCAGGTGAAGTACGAGATCTGCACGGCCAGAGCGGCGGCGATCCCGAAGGCGATGCCGAACAGAAAGAACCCGGCACCGACGACGACGTCGAGCGCGATGCCGAACGTCCGCGCCTGGATCGTGGTGAAAGCGAGCGCCATGACGACGAAGACGAGGAATACGATGGCGACGAAGTAGATCAGGCTGGCGCACGCGAGGTAGAGCAGGTTGACGCCGAGCAGCGCCGGCCAGCGCGAGAGCGCGACCCGGTAGGATTCCGCGAAGGTCGCCCTTCCGCCCAGATAACTCGTGGTGGTCGCGTGGATGAGCGCGGCGACCGGCAGCGGCGCGACCAGGAAGGTGAGCGCGATCGTCAGCCCCGTCCAAGTGCCGTCGCCCGGAAAATTCGAAAGCGCCTTGACCACTTCGTCGACCTGCGCGGCCTTCGTTCCCTGCGCCTGCGCGTGCTGCAGGATCGTGGAGAACGACTCGATCGCGCGCGAGACGTCGCGCGTCGCGTAGAATTGGACGATCGCGAAAGGGATCGCGTAGACGACGTAGATCAGCGCGAACAGCACGAAATGCCGCACGCACAGCGTCACGGCGCGATCGAGCAGCTCGCCGATCCCCAGCGGCCGCAGCGACCGGTCCGGCCGGACGTGAGCCGCCGTCGAATCCACGCTATTTTACCTCTGTAACGATCGGGGGCTCGATTCGGCCGGGCCGCCAGGTGATGCGCGCCCTTCCGCCGGAGTCGTTCGGCGATGCGCGAACCCCATCCGCTCGGGACGATCTCACATCTGTGGCGCTATCCGGTCAAGGCCTTGCGCGGCGAAGCGCTCGCCATAGCCGAGCTCGACGAGAACGGGGTCGCAGGCGACCGCCGCGCCGCCCTGTTCGTCACCTCGCCGAACCACGCGCGCTCGGGGAAGACGTACCGCGGCAAGGAGCACAACCTGCTGCACACGGTCGAGGAGGCGAGCGCCGCAATCGCCCTGGCCGCCGCCCGCGCGGTGCAGGTGGTCGCCCAAGACCACGGGCCGTACTTCGACGCGCAGCCGGTCTCGCTGATCCTGGACGCGTGGCTGGCCGAGGCCGAGCGGGCGGCCGGGCTCGCCCTCGACCCGTTGCGCTACCGGCCCAACATCTTCGCGCGCGCCGATCCGGCCTTCTCGGGCGGCGAGAGCTCGCTGCTCGGGGCGACGCTGGCCATCGGGCCGGTGCGCCTGCAGGTGCGCGAAGCGACTCGCCGCTGCGTGACGCCCAGCTACGACCCGGTCACCGGAGAGGCCGACCGAGCGATCCAGCGCGCCGTGATCGAGCACCGCGGGAACGTCATGGGCGTCTACTGCACGGTGCAGCGTTCCGGTTCGATCCGCCTGGGCGACCCGATCGTCGTCGAACCGTAAGGCCCGCGCCCGGCCGGTTTGGCCTTTCGTCGAAAACGGCCCGCCGAGGTCGTCCATTCGTCAGGAACCGTTCGGCGGCCGGACGTGCGAAGATCTGGACATGATTACTTTGGTTATCGCGGTCGCCTTCTTTGCCGGACTCGTCGGCGTCATCAAAGCTCACGACTCGGTTCACCAGATCCCGGCTTAGCGCCACCTCCCTTGAAGGCCGTCGCGCGCTCAGAGAGTGCGCCGGCCTTCAAGTGCTTTGGCTAGGGTGACCTCATCCGCATAGTCGAGGTCGCCCCCGATCGGTAACCCGTAGGCGAGGCGCGTCACCTTTACGCCGCTCGGTGAGATCAGCCGGGAGAGGTAAAGGGCAGTCGCCTCGCCTTCTGCATTGGGGTTCGTCGCGACGACGACCTCAGCCGGATGCTCGGCGGCGATCCGTTCGATCAGCGCCTTCACGCGCAGCTGCGCCGGCCCGATGCCGTCCATCGGCGAGATCACGCCGCCCAGCACGTGGTAGCGCCCTTTGAATGCGGACGTCCGCTCGATCGCGTAGATGTCCTTGGGTTCGGCGACCACGCACAACAGCGCTCCGTCGCGGCGCGGATCCGTGCAGATGGGGCACGGGTCGTCCTCGGTCAGCGCGAAGCAGCGCGAGCACAGGCGCACCCGGTCTTTGACCGCGAGGATCGCCTCGGCCAGGGCCTCGGCCTCGGCTCGCGGCCGGCTCAGGAGATGGAAGACGAGCCGGGCCGCCGTCTTCGGCCCGACCGTCGGGAGCTTCGAGAACTCGTTGATCAGGCGCTGGACGGGGCCGGCGAGGACGTTCGTCTTACATCAGTCCGGGAATGCGCATGCCGCCGGTGAGCGAGCTCATCCGCGTCGCGGAGGTCTCCTGCGCCTTGTGGATCGCATCGCTGATGGCGACCACCAGAAGGTCTTCGAGCGTCTCGGTGTCCTCGGGGTCGACGGCTTCCTTGGAGAGCTTGACGCGCTTGACCTGATAATCGCAGGTCATCTCGACCGTGGCCAGGCCGCCGGCCGCGCTGCCGGTGACGACGGTCGCGGCGAGTTCCTGCTGGGCCTTCTCCATCTCGGCCTGCATCTTGCGGACCTGTGCCATCATTTGATTCTGATTCATCTCGTCTCCGAACCGCCCGCGGGGTTGCCCAGTTTCTGGCGCGCGTACGCCAGGAGGTCGTCTTCGCCGCCGTCGCGGCCGGCGCTTGCGTCGCCGGCCTCCGATTCGCGCCGGGCCATGCGGTGCGCGCTCGCGCGCGAGCCGCGACCGCCGCCGCTGCTGAACGCGACCCGCAACGGCACGCGCAGCACGTCGGCGAGCGCGCTCTCCAAGACCGCCGCCTTGCCGCGCAGCAATCCCTCGTGCACCGAGTCGACGACGCCGATCGTCAGCACGTCGCCTTCGAGCGCCTCGACCGTCGCCCGCGAGAGCGGCGCGCGCAGCGGCTTCTGGCGCTCCTCCGCGCGCAGCCGAATCTGATCCCACAGCGAGCGAACCTGCTGCAGGGTCGGCTTCGCGGCGGGAGCGGCAGCCGCGGTTCCTGCGGCGACGGCCCCCTCGGCGGCCGGCGGCGGTGCCGCGACGGGCGGCGGCGATTCCGCGGGCGGCGCGGCTGCGGCCGGCGGCGGAGCGGCGGCGGCCGCCGGCTTTTCCGCGGCCGGAGGCACCGCGGCGGAAGGCGCGCCCCCTTCCAGGAGTGCGACGCGGGTCGCCAGCGCCTCGAGCGAAGGGTCCTCGCCCTGGACGACCAGGCGCAGCAGCGCCGTCTCGAGTTCCAGCCGGGGATTGCCGGAGAGACGGCCCGCGGCCAGCGCGTCGGCCAGCAGCCGCAAGCCGCGGACGACTTTCGGCTGCGGGGTCGCGGCCGAAAGGGCGCGCGCCGCCTCGGCGTCGGCCTGCGAAAGGTCGCGCCGCAGCAGCTCGGGATCGATGCGGGCGACCAGCAGGTTCCGGTACTCGCCGATCGCGCCGCGGATCAGGCCGAGCATGTCGGCCCCGCCGTCGCTGGCCTCGTCGACGACCCGCAAGCCGAGCGCGGCGTCGCCGGCCAGGATCGCGCCGACCAGACGCCGGGCGTGCTCGCGGCCGGTCGTGCCGAAGGCCGCGTCGACCGCGCTCGCGTCGACCGGGCCGCCGGCGAAGGCGGCGACCTGCTCGAGCATCGTCAGCGCGTCGCGCAGCCCGCCGTCGGCGCGGTAGGCGATCGCCGCCAGCGCCCCGTCGTCGATCGCGATCTGCTCGGCGGCAGCGATCGTCCGCATCCGCTCGATCATCGTGGCGATCGGGATGCGGCGGAAGGCGTAGCGCTGGCAGCGCGAGAGGATCGTCGGCGGCAAGGCTTCGGGCGCGGTCGTCGCCAGGATGAAGACGGCGTGCGGCGGCGGCTCCTCGAGGGTCTTGAGGAAGGCGTTCGCGCCCTCACGGGTCAGCATGTGCGCCTCGTCGATGATGAAGACTTTGCAGCGCATCGCGGCCGGGGCGAACTTGACCGACTCGCGCAGCGCGCGGATCTCGTCGATGCCGCGATTCGAGGCGGCATCGATCTCCAGCACGTCGAGGGCCGTCCCATTGAGTATAGCCGTGCAATGCTCGCAGGAGTTGTCCGGATCGGGCGTGGGACCGTGCACGCAATCGATGCAGCGCGAAAGGATCTTGGCCGCCGAGGTCTTGCCGCTGCCGCGGGGCCCGGAGAAAAGGTAGGCGTGGGCGAGCTTCCCGGAGGCGAGCGCCGCGCGCAGCGTGCGCACGACCGCCTCTTGGCCGACGAGCTCGGAGAATGATTTCGGACGCCAGGTTCGGTAGAGGGACACCCCCCGGGCTTCGTCCCGCGAAGTCGGCCGAACCTGTTTCGCGCAACCCGAGGTAGGGTAAAACTCATCTAGAACGTACGGCCGCCCGTTTATACTTCGGGTGGTGATGATTTCCCAGGGAGTCCGAGTTGGGTAGGCGACCCTTAACGCAAGAGAGCCGCGACAGCGTGCATGGAAGCTTGAAAGAACGGCTCGAGTTCGCTTTGCGCGACCTCTTCGGATTCGAGCGTTTTCACTCCGGCCAAGAAGAGGTCGTGACCCGCGTCATGGAGGGTCACGATACGCTTGCGATCCTCGCGACGGGCGCCGGCAAGAGCCTGTGTTACCAGCTTCCCGCCTTTTTGCTCGAAGGCACGACGGTCGTCGTCAGCCCGCTCATCGCGCTGATGAAAGACCAGCTCGACATGTTGGCCGAGCTGGGCTTTGCGGACAACGTCGCGCTCAACTCGACCTTGAGCGAGGACCAGGAGGCGGCGGCGCTCGCGCGGATCGCGCGGGGGCAGGTCAAGATCGTCTTCGTCACGCCGGAGAAGCTCGAGGACGAGAGCTTCCTTTCGCTCCTGCGCGGCATCAAGATTCCGCTTTTCGTGGTCGACGAGGCGCACTGCATCAGCCAGTGGGGTCACGATTTCCGGCCCGCTTATCTCGCCCTCGGCCAGGTGATCGCCCTCCTCCGCCATCCGCCCGTGCTGGCCTTGACGGCGACGGCGACGCCGGCGGTGCGCGAAGACATCCTCATCCAGCTCGGCATCCCGAACACGAAGACGATCGTCAAAGGCTTCGACCGCCCCAACCTGCGCTACGAAGTCGTGCGCGCCGAGAGCGAGGCCGCCAAGCTCAAGAGCCTCAAGGAGCTATTCCTCACGGGCCTCGACGGGACGGGCATCATCTACACGGCGACGATCAAGAACGCGCTCGAGGTGCAGCGCTTCCTGCACGACCAGCTCAACCTTCCCGCGGCCGTCTATCATTCGAAGCTGCAAAAGCACGACCGCATCTCGGTGCACGAGCTGTTCATGAACGAAACGATCCGCGCCGTCGTCGCCACGAACGCTTTCGGCCTGGGGATCGACAAGCCGAACATCCGCTTCGTCGTGCACTACGACTTGCCGGGCTCGATCGAAGCCTACACGCAGGAAGCCGGCCGGGCCGGGCGCGACGGAAAGCTCTCGCGCTGCATTCTGCTCTATCGCATGAGCGACACGCGCGTGCAAAACTACTTTCTCACGGGGAAATATCCCGACATCGAGGACGTGCAGAAGATCTTCGGGACGCTGGAGTACTTCGGTTCCCAAGCCGACGGCGTCTCGCTCGCCGATCTGCGGAAGATCTCGCAGCTTCCGCTCACCAAGCTCAAAGTCGTGCTCGCGCTGCTCAAGAAGGCGGGCTTCATCGAGATGCGCGCCCGCGCGCGCTACGGGCTCACCGACGAGGCGCTCGAGAACCGCGAATTGGTCCTCAACCTGACCAACTACGAAACGAAGAAGACGTACGATCAGAGCAAGCTCGCGATGATGCTGCAGTACTCCGAGACCAGGGGCTGCCGGCGCAAGTTCATCTTGAATTATTTCGGCGAAGACTACGAGCGCGGGTCGTGCGGCGAGTGCGACAACTGCTTGCGGGCCGCTGAAGTGACGGCGCACGAGTCTCGCTCGACATCCGGCTTCCGGATCGCCGACGTCGTATCGCACCCGAAATTCGGGCAAGGCACCGTCGAGCGGGCGGAGAAAGACCTCGTAACCGTCTTGTTTCCAAATGTCGGCTACAAGACGCTGCTCGCTTCAGCAGTCAACCGCGGAGCGAAGATCGCCTAATCCTTCCACGCTGGGGGAATCATGACGAACCGCGGCCGGCCGCGGTCTGGGGAAGGCGCCTTCCGCGCCTTCGGCCGCTTCGCAGTGCTCGGGACGCTCGGCGTGCTCCTTCTGCATCCCCTCACGCGCGCCGCAGCCCAAAATCCGCCGCCGCCGACCGCTGCCGCCTCTCCTTCCCCCAGCCCGGCCGTGCCGGCCGCCTCGCCCTCGGCGGCCTCGTCTTCCTCTCCGGCGCCGGGCTTCTCCCTGCCGGCCGGCCTCTCTCCGGCCGGAGCCTCACCCGAGCAATCGCCCGCGCCGGGTGAGTCGCCGGCCTGGACGGTACCGCTGCCGGTCCCGACGCCGACGCAGCCGCCGATCGTCGTCGACCCGCCGAGCGCGAGCGTCGCGCTGGGCGGGTCGCAGTCGCTGCGGCTGACGCAGGTGATGGGGCTCGTCTCGGCGAGCGTGGCCGACCCGAAGATCGTGGCGGCCAGCGTCGACCAGGGCACGCGCACGCTGGTCCTCGCGGGGAAGGGGCTCGGCTCGACGGTCGTCACGGTCCAGGACGAGCGCGGCATGACGCGCGACGTCCCGGTTCGCGTGGCCTACGCTGCCGGCACGATCGCGCCGCAAGCCTCGATCCGCGTGACCGGCAACCCGGCGACGCAGTATTTCATCAAGGAACTCGCGGCGCAGGCGGCGATCAAGGCGGCCGTGGCGCGCCCGGGCGCGACGGTCTTCGCCCTGCCGGACGACGTCCCGGTCGAAAACACGCTGCCCCCGGACGACGTCACGACGGCCGCCGTGCCCGTCACGATTCAGGGCACCGACTACGTCAACGTCACGGGGACGACCCTGGTCCGCGTCGAGAACTTCGCGCAGCCCAACATTCGACCGCGCTCGCTCCTGGTCAGCGACTTTCCGGAGACGCTCAAAGAGAACGGGATCCTCTTCACCGCCGATCTCACGGCGCAGGCGGCGGAGCGTTTCCTCTATTACCACTACAATCCGCCCGGCCAGCCCGACCGCCGCGTCGTGCTGAAGGTGCAAAACAGCTCGGCGCAGCCCGCCCTCGTGCAGTTCATCTCGGGCATGGCCGGCCCGGGGCCCTACGAAATGGAAGTCGGGCACCTCTCCACGCAGCGCTTCCTCGTGCGCCTGACGCAGAACGAGGGGAGCGTCGTGCAGATCCCCGGCGGCGCGACGATCACGCTGGTCGACCAGCCGCTGCCCGCGCGCATGGTCGTGAGCAACCTCCTGCAGCTGCGCGAGATCGACGGCGGACCGCTGCACCTCACGCTCGTCGCGCAGGACGCGAACGACCCGATCGACGGCGCGGTCCCCGACGCGCAGCTTCTCGTCGGCGACAAACCGCACGCGCGCGGCATCTATCCGATCCCCGAGTTCTACTTCGACTACAACTACGACGCGCAAGCCCCCGAGCTCGAGATCCCCATCGGACAGATTCCGCTGCCCAACCTCGTCGAAGGGCAGACGCTCTCGGGCGATTACGGCGTGCTCCAGTCGATCACGATTCGCATCATCAACAACGACCGCCACAACGCGCGCCAGATCGCCCTCTACGCCAACCCGCGCGGCGGAGGTGCGACCGGAACGTTCATCATCGACCGCGTGCTCGTGCAGGCCCATAAGATGCAGCCGTTCGGGCACTACAAGCTGCGCCAGTACACGATCCCGCCCGGCAGTTACGTTCGCACCGAGGTGGTGACGATGCCCGAGGGGGGCTCGTCGTATCCTCTGAGGCTCGTCGTCGCGCCCGACGACGGCAGCCCGCCTCCCGGCGCGCCCGACTCGATCGCCTACTGAGGAGCCGGCAGACTCAGCGTTCGAGCGCGCGGCGGTAGACCGCGCTCATCGCGCGCGCGGCCGAAGCCCACGAGAAGCGAGCCACCGCCGCGGGTCGCGCGGCGGCCGCGCGCGCCTCGGCCGCCGCGCGGTTCTCGAGGATGCCGCGCAGGGCGTCGACCCAGCCGGCCGGATCGTCCGGGCCGACCAGCGGCCCCGCCTCGCCGACGACCTCCGGCAGCGACGACGTCTCCGCGGCGACGACGGGGATCCCCGCGCACAGCGCGTGCGCCGCGCCGTAGCCGAAGCCTTCGTAGCGCGACGGGACCGCCGCGACGGCTGCCCGCGCGTAGAGGCCCAGCAGCTCGCCGCGCGTCACGTAGCCGCGCAGCTCGAAACGGTCCGCGACGCCGAGCTCGTGCGCGAGCGCGAGGCACTCGTCGCGATACGGCGTGAAAGGCCCGGCCGAGACGAGCCGCACGTGGGGAAGGGCCGCGAGCGCGCGGACCAGCACCGCTAGATTCTTGCGGCGTTCGACCGTCCCGACCGCGAGCACGAGCGGCGGATCCTGCGGCGCGCGCACCACCGCAGCCACGTCGCCGGCGACGCCGAGATAGACGACGTCGAGGCGCGCGGGATCGACGCGCGTATAGGCCAGCAGCTCGTCGCGCGTGAAGTGCGAGTCGAGCACGACGCGCCGCGCGCCGCGGTAGCGCGCCGTCTGAAAGTCGCCGAAGTAGAGCCGCGCGTAGGCCCGCGCGTGCTGCTGCACGCGCAGCCAGGCCAGATCGTGCACGGTCACCACGACCGGAACCGTTCGCACCAGCGGCATCGTGCCGGCGGTGCAGTGCAGCACGTCGACGCGCGCGCGCCGCGCCGCGCGCGGCAGGAGCACTTGATCCCAGACGACGCGCCGGTCGAAGCGCCACGGGTCCCAGTGCGGATCGGCGAGCTCGACCGCGTCGACCCCGGCCTCGCGCAGCGCCGGAACCAGACCCGCGACGTACTCGCCGATCCCCGTCGCCGTCCCCAGCGCCAGCTGCGCGTCGAGGCCGACGCGCATCAACGGCGGAGCTTGCGCGCCAGGCGCAGCAAGGCGGGATCGGCGGGAGCGAGGGCACGCGCCCGGGCCAGCCAGGCCTTCGCGCCGGCCGCGTCGCCGCGGCGCAGCGCGACTTCGCCGAGACCGACGAGCGCGACGGCGCTCGTCGGGTCGGCGTTGCGAGCGCGGGTGTAGTCGCCGGCAGCGGCGTCGAGGTCGCCCAGGTTCAGCTCCTGGCTCCCGGCCGCGATCAGATACCGCTGCGAAAACGGTGCGAGCGCGACCGCACTGTCGTAGGCCGCCTTCGAACGCAGCTCGTTCTCGCGATACCGGGCGTCGCGCTGCGGGAGCCGCCGGGCGGCCTCCTCTTCCAGAAGACCGAGCCGGTAATAGGCTTCGGCCAGCACGTCGCTCTGGGTGCGGTCATCGCGCAGGCGCCGCACGGCCTCCGTTTGCAGCGCGAGCGCGCCGTTCGCGTCGCCGCGCCGCTCGGCAGCGGCGACCAGCCGGTCGACGCCCGCGAGGTCGCCGGCGGCAAGGTAGGCGCGCGCCGCCGCGCCCGCATCGCCGCGCGCCTCGGCGAGTCCGCCTTCGAGCGCGAAGCGCTCGCTCGAGGGCGGGAGCCCGGCGATCCGCCGAGCCGCGAGCGCGAGGTCCCCGTCCTCCAGCGCACGCCGCGCGAGCAGCTGGCGCAGAGGCGAGGGCAGCGGAAACGCCGGAGGGAGTTCCTGGACGCGCGCCGCTGCCGCCGGCGGGACGAACGACAGCCACGACCCGGCCACGGCGCGGTCGCGCACCGCCAAGCTGGCCACGAGCTGGAGCCCGGCGAGGAGGAGCGCGGCCAGCACGCCGAGCGCGATCGCGAAGGGTCGCATCCTACGAACGAACGACGCGGGAACCGTTCATTTCACGGCCGCTCCTCACGCTCGAGCAGCCGTTCGGCGATCAAGACCGCGGCGAAGTCGTCGATCGGCCGGGGCGGGAGCAGCATTCCGCGCGGCACGAGACGCTTCCAGCCGCGCGGCGGGTTCGCGTCGAAGTAGCGCGAGCGCGCGAGCAGGGTCGTCGCGCGCTCGTCGACGACCTCGAGCGGCAAGCCGGCGCCGCGCAGCAGGCCGGCGACGGCATCGGCGTTCGTCCCGCCGCCCAGCGCGATCGCCCGGATCCCGAAACGGCCCGCGAGCTCGCCGACCTTCGCGGCGAGCTCCGCCGTCGGCACGATCCCGAGCTCGAGCGGCGCGCCGTTGCGGCCCACGACGACCGCATATCCGCACTTGCGAGTCCCCGGATCGATGCCCAAGATCGCGCCGCTCACGAGCCGTTCCCCCTGCGGCGCGCGCTCAATCCGGATTCCGGGTGAGTTCGAAATCCACCGGAACGCCGCCGGTGTGCGGGTACACGTCGCGCGAGGCGCGAGCCACGATATAGAATCGCCCCTCGCCCGCCTTGATCGTGCTGCGCATGTCCTGCACTTCGGCGTCGGTGAGCCGCGGGAGCGCGCGGGCGAAAAAGGCCGGCATCCCCTTGGCGATCGCCACGTCCTGGACTGCACCGATGAGCTCGGTATATGCGACCGTCGGGACGACCGAGGTTCCGCCGTCGACCTCGATCTGCGCGATCTTCTGGCTGGCGCTGAAGATCTGCTCGTCGGCGTACGGCGCGAAGGTGAACTGCAGCGGATCGTTCACGAATAAATTGTAGTCGGCCACCGCCACCAGCATCACCGGACCGCGCACCAGGAACGATTGCACGCGCTGGTCGGCGAGCACGGCCTGCAGCTTCTTCGCGATCTCGGTGTCGCTCGAGGTCAGACGATAGGGCTTGAGCCCCAAGGGAACGTAGCGACGGTTGAGCGAGGCGACGACGGCGTCGAAGAAGGTCGAGAGATTCCGCATGCGCTGTTCGGTCGTCCACTGCGGCTCCATCAACAGAAACTGGTCGTAGAGCAGGTCGCCGCGGTTGACCACCACGTTGCTTTCGCGCACGTGATGCTCGAGCGCGTCGGCCTGCGCCTGCAGCTCGTTGACCTTGTTGTTGATGTCTTCCAAGTGGAAGAAGGCCGCGCGAACGTAGTACGAGGCGCTGATCGCCGAGATCGTCACGGCCAGCGCGATCAGCATGCCCGTTCCCACTGCCACGATCGTCGACGTGTGCTTGGGACGCAGCCCGAACATCGTCATGCGCCGCCGCCCGACTTGGTGCCCGACGCGGTCGCCGATGTACGCGATCAACCCGGCGATCAGCGTGATCAACACGATCAGAACGATGCCGACGAAGGTCCCCACCTCAGTACCTCGCCGCGCGGCGCAGCAAGATGACGCCGATTGCCGTGAAGATCGCGTTGGGAGCCCAGGCGCCCAAGGTCGAGACCGCATAGCCGCCCGGCAGCCCCGTGAAGATCGCCGAGAAGATGCTGGCGATGACGAAGTAGACGAAGACGATCGCGACCGCGAGGCCGAAGCCCGCGCCCGTACCGCCTCCGCCGCGCATCGGACGCAGCCCGAACGGCACGGCGAGCAACGTGAAGACGAACGAGGCGAACGGCCGTGCCAACTTCATTTCGTAGCTCGTCTGGTAGGCGCGCACTTCCTGGGGGGAAAGCTGTCCCGAGTCGATGATCTGCCGTATTTGCGAGCGGCTCATCGTCTCCCGGTCGTTGTCGAGGGCGCGCTGCTGAATCTGGGTCGGCCGTTGACCGAGGTCGACGTGCAAGACCGGATCTTGGACGAACGTGGTCGAGCCGTCGGAGTTGAAGCGGTACTCGGTCGCGTCGGTGAAGCTCCACGTCGGCTGCTCGAAGTGCCCGCGATCGCTGAAGATGATGAGCTGCGGCCGGTTGTCGGCACCGTAGGTGACGATCGTGACGTCGAGCAGCTGCTGCGTCGCGGAATCGTAACCGCGGAAGAACGTGACCTGGTGGCCGCCCCCGGGCAGGCTGTTGACGACGGTATGGCTGCCCCCGCTGAAGGCCCCGACGTGCCGGATCGTCTGCTCGCGCAAGAAGACCGCCTGATCGTTGGCAAAGGGCACGACCCCCTCTTGCAGCGCGAAGGCGACGATCGAGACGCCGAAGCCGACCGCCAGCAGCGGCATGACGGCGCGGACGAGCCCCACCCCGCCGGCCTTGAGCGCGGTGATCTCGCTCTCGCCCGAGAGCCGCTGCATCGCGAGCAGCACGCCGAGCAGCATCGCCATCGGCACCACGGTCACGACGATCTGCGGCAGCTGCCACAGGAAGTACTCGACGGCCGCCGGCAGCGGAGCGTGCTCCTCGGCGACGAGCCGGCTGATGGCCAGGATGTTCGTCGCCGCGATGATCAGCGTGAAGGCCGAGAGCCCGAAGGCGAAGGGGCCGATCAGTTCCGAGACCATGTAGCGATCCAGGATGGTCACCCGAAACTGCTGCACGCCCCAGCGGCTCAGCAGGCTCGAGACCTGGCGCCGCACGAGCTCGCGCGCGGCTCCTCCGGCATCGGCCATTACAGGCGGAAGCCTTCGCCGAGGTAGAACTGGCGCGCCAGCGGCGAGCTCAGGACGTCTTGCGCAGTGCCCGAGACGACGATGGCGCCGTTGTTGAGAATGTAGGCGCGATCGACGATCGCCAGCGTCTCGCGCACCTGGTGGTCGGTGATCAGGACGCCGAGGCCGCGATCGCGCAACTGACGGATCATCAGCTGGATGTCGGCGACTGCGATCGGGTCGATCCCGGTAAAAGGTTCGTCGAGCAAAAGAAAGGCGGGGTCCGTGGCGATCGCGCGGGCGATCTCGACCCGGCGCCGCTCCCCGCCCGAGAGTGAGTCGCCGCGCGCGTCGACCAGGTTCGCGAGCCCGAACTCGTCGAGCAGAGCGGGGAGGCGGTTCTCCTGCTCCTTGCGCGAGACGCCGTTCATCTCCCAGATCAGGCGGATGTTGTCGCCGACGGAAAGCTTGCGAAAGATCGAGTTCTCTTGCGCCAGATACCCGATGCCGCTGCGGGCGCGGCGGTACATCGGATAGTCGGTCAGGTCGATGACCCGACCGTCGCGCGAAAGTCGGACGCAGCCGCCGTCGGGCCGCACGAGCCCCACCACCATGTAGAACGTCGTCGTCTTGCCGGCGCCGTTGGGCCCCAGCAGCCCGACGATCTCGCCCGTCCGGACCGTTGCGCTGACGTTGTCGACGACCGTCCGGGGACCGTACCGCTTGACGAGATCCTCGAGGACGATCGCCTGCGCGGCGTTGGAGACCACTACGGTCCGGGACCCCCGCTGACGTGCACCGTCGAGAGGCGGGTGTCCGCGTCGATCCGCTCGCCCCGCAATTCCTCGCCCTCGGGCGACGTCAGCACGACGCTGCCTTCGCCGTGCATCATCTGCGTTTGGTCGTTATAGCGCAGCGTTTGGCAGCTCAGCGTCATCCCGCCCTGCGTTCGCGCGTGGACTCCCCCGCTCATCACCACGCTTTTGTCCTTCTCCAACAGCGTTCCCCGTGGCGCATCGGCCACCATCGTCCGGCCGTCCGGATCGAAGAACGTCACGTGCGGGTTCGTGAAATCGCTTCTTCCGGTATCTTGGCCGAAGTACTCCCCGGTCTGCGAATCCGCGCGCAGAACGTAGACTTTGCGATTGTTCTTTTGCTTCGTGAGATAGATGTACTTCGAACCCACGCTCTTCGAGCGCAAGGTGATCGGCAGGAAGGTGGGCGTGCCTGCCGGCGAGGGGGAGGGGGTCGCCGCCGGGCCGGGCCCGTTGCCCCCGCATCCCCCCAGAAAAGCGAGCAGCGCGGCGAGCACTATCCGCGTGGCGAGCGCGCGCCGGGCGCTCACGGCAAAGCCTCCGCGCTCGGCAGGCCGTAACGGGCGGCGGCGAGCGCCAGCGCCGTGTACGGAATCCAGACGAAGGTCAGTTCGACGACGCCGATCGTGTCGAACAGACCTTGCACCAGCGTCGCGCCCAAGGCCGCGCAGAGCGCCAGCGCCAGCCGCCGGCGAGCCCGCCCGGCCGTGGCCAGCGAGTGGCGCACGGTCGCGGCGAAGATCGTCCACCCCCCCACGAAGGCGGCGGCCCCGAGGAGCCCGGTCTCACCGAAAAGCGACAGGTACGCGTTGTGCGGGTGCAGCGCCCCGAACGTCCCCGGCTGGTCGCCGTTCGGCGGCCGGACCTCCGGGTAGACGCGCCAGTAGGCCATCGGCCCGACGCCGGTCAGCGGGAACAGCTCGACGACGCGCAGCCCCGCTTTCCACGTTCGCAGCCGGTCGACCGTGTCGGCGGGGTTGTGGTGGCTCGCCGGCCGCGCGGCGAAGAGCAGCGCCGCCGCGAGGGTCACGGCTCCCAAGCCGACGGCCAGGCGGCGCGCCCCCAAGGAAGCGCTGAGGAACGCGGCCGCGACCAACACGCCGAGCCAGCCCGACTGAGAGAAGGTCGCCCCAAGGGCGGCCGCCCCGAGGGTGGTCCCCGCGATCCCCAAACCGCGCAGCCACCGCTCCCGGCTGGCGAGCGCGACGCCGAGCGCGACGAACACGTAGGCGACCAGAAACGCCGCGAACTGATTGGCGGTCACGAAGAAGCCCGCGGCCCGGCCGTGGTTGAACGCCCACAGCGGCGCGGGGCGCCGGACGGCGAGCATGACGAGCGCCGCCGCCGCCGCGAGAAGACCCGTCGCCAGATAGCTTGCCAAGACGGCCCGCGCAACCGGAGGATGCGGATACCAGCGCACCAGCGCCAAGTGGAACGCCGCACCCAAGAGCATGACCCCGACGACCTGCAGGCCGGAGAGCGGGTCGAGCCCCAGCAGGGAGCTGAGGAGCGCCGGGCCGACCCACAGGGCGAGGATCCCCAGCGACGGACGCGAGGGCAGGCGGCGCTCGCGCGCGAGCTGCACGCCGCAGACGGCGGCGGCCAAGACGAGGAGACCGACGAGCAATGCGGCGCCGGCGCGGCCCGCAAAGACGTAGCCGACGGGCGGCGTCGGCGAGAGCGCCGCGAACGACGTGTAGAACTGCACGACGACGAAGAAGCCGGCCAAGGCCCAGACCAGCGGCGCTCCGGCGCGCGAGGAGGCGCCGGTCACGCCGGTCCCTCGACAGGCTCGGGATCGGCGAGCTCGAGAATCGCCCGGGCGATCGCGGCGGCTCCCCCGGGTTCGCCCATCCGCTCGCGCCCGGCCGCGGCCATCCGCGCCAGCCGCGGCTCGTCGGCCAGCAGCTCGGCGAGCGCGGCCGCGCCCGCCTCGGGGTCGCTCGGAACGAGCGCCAGCGCTTCGCCGAGCAGCCCGCGCTGGCGCATGCGGTACCAGTCCATCCGTCCCCCCGATTCGAGCGCGGCGACCGGCACGCCGCACGCCGCAGCCTGCTCGTTGGCCGTTCCCGCCTGACCCAGCACGAGCCGCGAGCGGCGCAGCAGTCCTCCCAGCGGGCCGTTCCACGCGACCAGGTGCGCGCCGGGCGCGCGCGCTTCGAAAGCGTCCGCGCCGGGCTCGACGCTCCAGCCGTCGGCGGCGAGCGCGCGAGCGAAGCGCTCCGCGTCGAGCGTCGGGGCGACCGAGAAGAGCGCCTCGACCGGCGGCGGCCGGCGCGAGCCGAGCGCCCGCACGACGCTCGCCAGGCGGACGCCGTCGCGGTAGGCGGCGGGCCGGCTCCCCGGAAGGACGCCGAGCCACGCGCCGGGCGGCGGCACGCGGTCGTCGCGCAGGAGGTCGACGATGACGTTGCCGGGCGCTTCGGCCGGAACGCCTTGGGCCCTCAGCCGCTCGGCCGTGGCGCGGTCGCGAACGAAGATGCGGGCGGCCCGGCGCAGCACGCGCCGCTCGAACGCGCCGTACGGCGCGACGTACACGCTCTTCGCCGTCCCGACGAAAACGGTTCGTACGCCGCTCAGCAGCGCGAGCAGCAGCGCGTAGACGTCGCCGACGGCGACCGTGCAGGCGTAGCGCGTCCGGCCGGCACGCAAGAACCCGATCTGCGCGGCGAGCAGCAGCGCGAACCCGGCGCGCAGGTCGCGCGCGAAGTTGCGCACGTTCCCCATGGCGACGAGTCCGCCGCTGGGCAGATCGCGGCGCGGGCCGACGGGGCGAAGCACTTCGCCGCCGGCGCCTTCCCCGACCAGCGGCAGATGCTCGAGCGCGAGCGGGCCGCGCGCCGCCGCGCGCAATTCGGCCCCGATCCGCTCGGCGATCGCCGCTTCACCGTGCCCGTTGGAGACGAAGAGCACGGCGCTCATCCGGCCGGCCCGAGCAGCGGAACGAGCGAGAAGCCGGCGATGCGCGTGCGCGTGCCGGCGCGCTCGAGCACGGTGCGCGAAACGTAGGTGCCGTACGGCCCGGCGTGCACGATCGGAACGTCGCCGGCGTAGGAGGGCGCGTACAGCGTGTCGTGACTGTGCCCGCCCAGCAGCAGATCGAGCCGCTGGACGGCCGCGGCGAGCCGCCGGTCCGCCTCCAGACCGAGGTGCGACAGCAGGACGAGCACGACGCCGTCGGGCGTCTCGGCCGCCACTTCACGCGCGACCTCGAGCGGATCGCGAAAGCGCCAGCCGAAAACCCGCTCCCAGGGCGAGCCCGCGGGATACTGCACGACGAGCAGCGAGAAGACGCGCACGCGCCAGTCGCCGCGCTCGAACCAGAGCTCGCGCGCAAAAGGCAGCGGACGGTCGCGCAAGTCGACGAGGTTGGTGCAGACCAGCGGGTGATGCATCGCTTGCGCGCGCGCGGCCAGCAGCGCGAAGAGATAGTGGAACTCCCGGTTCCCCAAGCCCTGTGCGTCGTAGCCCGCCTCGTCGATATCCCTGACGATCGGCTCGTCGCGGTAGTAGACCGTCTGGCTGCCGCGCAGCGCGTCGCCGCTGTCGAAGAGCAGCCCCGGCTGCGCGGCGCGCAGTTCGTGCAGGCGCGGCGCGATGCCGCGATGGTCGTGCAAGTCCGAAGTGTGATAGATGCGCAGGCTCACGCGCGCCTCAAGCGCCTCGCGCGAGCGCCGCCGCGAAGGCCGCGCAGCGCTGCAGCGCATCGGCCGGGCCGAGCACGCCGCGAACCTGGCGCAGCGCCGCGAGCTGCGGCGCGGGGTCGGCGAGCAAGGCGTCGAGCGCCGCCGCCAGCCGCTCGGGCGTCGCGTCGTCCTGGAGGAACTCGGGCACGACCCCGCGCTCCAGCAAGAGGTTGGGCAGCGTGACGTAAGGCCCGTTCCAGACGCGCCGCGCAATCGCGACCTGCGCTTCGACCAGGACGTAGAGCGCGACTGTCGGGACCTCGCGCAGCGCCGCCTCGAGCACCGCGGTCCCCGAAGCGATGAAGGCCGCGTCGGCCGCGTCGAGCGCCGGGCGCGCACCTCGCACGAACTCGATCCCCTCGAAGCGCAGCGGCGCGAGCTCCGCGCGGATCGTCTGCTCGGCGTCGGCGTCGGCGCAGGCCACGACGAAGCGCGCCCGTCCGCGCCGCAGGCGCAGCAGCCGGCAGGCGGCCACGAGCCGGCCCAGGTGCCGCGCGATCTCGCCGCGGCGGCTCCCCGGCAGGAGCGCGATCGTTCCGCCGTCGCCCGGCGCGACCGGACGAGCCGGGCGCGGCGCCACGAGCGACACGAGCGGATGCCCGAAATACGCGATCTCCAGGTCGAGGGACCGATAGTAGTCGCGCTGGCGCGCGAAGGCGGTCAGCGCTTTGGTAGAACGTGCCACTGCTCGAGCCTGCTTCGGCCTATCGAGCCACGCCCCCGGCGGAAAGAAGTAGAGAATCGGTCTGCGGTATCCCAGCGCCCGCAACGTTTGGGCAAACCGCAGATTGAACGCCCCGAAATCGACCAGCACCAGCAAATCCGCCGGCTCTGCCCGCAGCCAAGCCGCATGCCGGAGGCCCTCGCCGAGCAGCGGCAGGATCCGCCCGAGCGCCTCGACGTGCCCCATGCTCGACCATCCCGTCGTCCGCACGGTCAGCCGAAACCCCGCCGCCGCCATGCGCTCCCCGCCGATCCCCTCGAACTCGACTCCAGGCAGCAGCTCGCGCATCGCCCCCGCCAGCGAAGCCGCCAGCATATCCCCCGAAGCCTCGCCCGTCAGCATCACAACCCGCAAAGCCACCCCCCGCGCCGATGTCGCACCGCTCGAGCCGACGCAGCTCGGCATCGGCGGCCGCTCACCACTGGGCGCCGGCCTGCGGCCGGGACCTCACTTGACGATCCCGCGCTCCGTATCCGTTTCGACGAACGCCAGAAAGTGCTTCCCCTCAGACGTCTTGACCGCCGAGCGCAGCGCTTCGACCGCCTGCGTCACGTTGTGCCCCGAGCGATACATGAGCTTGTAACATTCCTTGAGCTCGGCCAGCACCTCCGGTGCAAAGCCCGCGCGGCGCAAGCCGACGCTGTTGAGACCGAAAGGCTGCGCCGGGTTGCCGGCGACCAGGACGTAGGGCGGAACGTCGCCGCGCACGCCGCTGAGGCCGCCCACCATCGCGTGTTCGCCGATGCGCACGAACTGGTGCACGCCCGTCTGCCCGCCGATCGTGGCGTGGTCCTCGATGACGACGTGACCGGCGAGCTGCGCCGTGCTCGACATCGTGACGTTGTTCCCGATGCGGCAGTTGTGCGCGATGTGCACGTACGCCAGCAGCAGCGTGTCGTCGCCGACCGAAGTGACCTGACCTTCGCCGGTCGCTCGGTTCACCGAGACGTACTCCCGGATCGTCGTGCGGTCCCCGATGCTCGTGAAGGACGGTTCTCCGCGATACTTGCGGTCCTGCGACGCGAGGCCGAGCGAGCAGAACGGATAGACGACCGTCTCGCTGCCGAGCGTGGTGTGCCCGCCGACGACGACGTGCGCCAGCAGCTTCGTGCGCGGGCCGATCTTGACGTTTTCGCCGACGACGCAGTAGGGGCCGATCTCGGCTCCTTCGCCGATCTCGGCAGCCGGGTGAACGATGGCAGTCGGATGAATCACTTCGTTTACTCGTGAAGGACTGAGGCGTCTAAGCCGAAGTCGGCGACGAGCTGGATCGCGAACATCAGCTCGGCCGTGCAGGCGGTCTTGCCGTCGACCTTCGCCTCGACGGCGACCCAGCCGACGTTCGCTCGGCCGCGCAGATAGATCGCCTCCATGTCGAGGCGGTCTCCCGGCGAGACGGTGCGGCGGAACTTCGCCTTCTCGATCCCCGCCAAGAACGCGGTACGGCGCCGGAAGTCGTCTGGACCGAGAATGATCGTGCCGCCGAGTTGGGCGAGCGCTTCGATCATGAGCACGCCCGGCATGATGGGATAGCCGGGGAAGTGTCCCTGATAGAACTCCTCGTTCATCGTCAGGTTCTTGTAGCCGGTCGCGCGCTTCCTGTGCTCGAAGTAGGTGATGCGGTCGATCAGCAGCATCGGATAGCGATGCGGCAGGATCCGCATGAGGCCCAGGATGTCCAGCGTGTTCTCGGCGCCCTCGAGTGCCATCCGCTAGGACCCTGTCTGCGAGGCGCGTTGACGACGAGCGCGAGCGCGTCGACGCGGCATCTAGCGAGCCACCGCGGCGAGGCGCGGCGCATACACCGCGCGCAAGCTCTTGGCCGCCTTGGCGTGCAGACGGTGGCCGCTCTTGACCGAGACGACCAGACACTTCGGCCACGCGCCGAGCAGGGCGAAATCGCCGATCAGATCGAGGGCCTTGTGCCGCACGACCTCGTTGGGCCAGCGCAGCGGCGTCAGCGGGCCGTCGGGCGCGAACACGAGCGCGTTCTCGAGCGAGCCGCCGCGCGCCAGGCCGGCCTTGAGCAGCGCTTCGACCTCGTGCAGGTAGCCGAACGTGCGCGCCGGCGCGATCTCGCGGATGAAACGGTCGGAGTCGACCGTCATGTCGAGGAACTGCGCGCCGATCGGCGGCGCGTAGTCGACCGCGAAGGCGATGCGAAACGCGTCGGAGGGAACGACGATCAGCGTCGCGTCGCCGTCGCGGAAAGCCAGCGGCGCGTCGATCTCCATCGTCGCGCGGGGAGCGGGCTGCTCGACCAGACCGACTTTGGCGATCGCCTCGGCGAAGGAAGCCGCGCTCCCGTCGAGGACCGGGATCTCGGGGCCGGAGACTTCGATGAGAGCGTTGTCGACGCCCATCCCGAAGAGCGCGGACAGCACGTGCTCGACCGTCGAGACCGTGTGCTCGCCGATGCCGAGCACCGTCGCCCGGCGCGTCTCGACGACGTACTCAGCGTGGGCCGGAAAGGTCACGTTGGATTCCGCCAAGCGGAAGCGCAGGCCGCTCCCGGCGACTTGAGGACGGAGTTTGACGCGCACGTCCGCCCCGGTGTGGAGACCGACCCCTTCGAACGTGAGGACATCGCGAAGCGTGTGTTGCTGTTGCATGCTGCTAGTCTGCCGGCGAGTCTTGCTCGCTGTCCTTCTCGCTCGGCGGGGAAACACGCTCGGCCGCCGCGCGCTCTAAAGCTGCTACACGCTCGTACAGCTTTTCGAGGTTACGCAGGCGAACCTGCTGCCGCAGTTCCTCGCGATGGTCCCGGGCCGGCTGGCCCGAGACCGAGGCCCCGTCCTTGATATTGCCCCAAACCATCGTGTTGCCCGCGATCCTGACGCGCGAACCGATGCGGATGTGGCCGTTGACACCGCTTTGGCCGCCGATGATGGTATAGTCCCCAACGATCGCTGAGCCCGAGAAGCCGGTCATCGCGGCGAAGCCGCAATGTCTCCCGATGCGACAATTGTGGCCTATCTGGACCAGGTTGTCGACCTTGGTGCCCTCGCCGATGCTGGTCGTGCCCGTTTGGGCGCGGTCGACGCAGGTGTTCGCGCCGATCTCGACGTCGTCGCCCAGCACGACGTTGCCGACCTGCGGGATCTTGCGGAAACGGCCGTCGACGAACACGTAGCCGAAGCCGTCGGAGCCGATCACCGCGCCGGCCTGCAAGACGACCCGGTTCCCGGCGACGCAGCGGTCGAGCAGCATCGCGCGCGGATGGAAGGTGCAGCCTTCGCCGGCCCGAGCGTCCGCACCGATGACGACGCCGGCGAACAGGGCGCTCCCCGCTCCGATCACTGCCCGCGGGCCGATCGCGACGTGCGGCCCGACGTAGACGTCGGGCGCGAGCGACGCGCTCGGATCGATGCTCGCCGTGGGATCGCGGTGAGGCTGCGGCCGCCCGGGCTCGAGCGCGGCGAGCAGCGTGGCCAGCGCCGCGCGCGTCGAGCGGACGAGCAGCAGGGGCTTGCGCGGCGCCTCGAGCGCGGCCGCCACGCCCGGCTCGGTGAGGATCGCCGCGGCACGCGAGGAAAGGGCGTTGCGCAAGTAGCGCTCGTCGGTCGCAAAGGTCAGCGTACGATCGTCGACGTCGTCGATCGCCGCGATCCGCTCGATCGGGGTCGAACCGTCGCCCAGGACCGTCCCGTCCACGCGTTCCGCCCACTGCGCGAGGGTGGCAGGCGGGTTCGTCACTGCGGCGACTTCTCCGTGATGCTGAGAAGCTTCTCCACGTCGGAGGTGATATCGACCCCGCCGTACCCGACGAACTCGTGCGTCACCACCAGCTGGAAATGCTTCTCGGCCGCGACCTGTCCGGCCGCGTTGCGAACGTCCGAGGTGACCTCGTTCTGCATCGCGAGGTACTGCTTGCGCAGCTGCTCGAGCTGCGCCGCCTTCTGTGCGGGCGGCGCATCGGAACGCTCGATCGCCGACGTGTCGGCGGCGAGCTGGTTGCTGTAATTGATGAACTTCGGCCAATTCGCCTGAATGCGGACCAGGTCGAGCGTCGCGATCGGCGACGACTGCTGGCTTCCGCAGCTACACAGCGCGGCGGCGGCCACCGCGCAGAGTATGATTCGTTTCACTCGTGCAAACCTTCGACGTCTTTAGCGGCTTCGCCGGTCAGATCGACTCCGCCGGCCGGGGCGACGACCTGCGAGAAGACGACGCTCACTCCCCGTTTTTGGGCGATCGTCCGAACCTCGCTCTCGATTTGGGAAACCATTTGGGCGTAAAGCTCGCCGCGCTGCTTTTGAAGCGCGTCCAGCTGCTTTTGCGCGCCGGCCTGGGCCTGCGCGTCGTCTCCGTGAAGCGCCTGGTAGCGCCGCGCCAGCTCGCCGCGCGTCTTCTGGAACTCGGCGATCGTTTGCTGCGCGTCCCGGTCGAAATCTTGCTGGTACTGCCTGTGCAGTGCGTCGAGGCGCGCGCGCATGCCCGGCGGCACCGAAGCTGCAGCGGCCGCGCCCGCGCCGTTCTGAAGCGGAGCCCCGCCCAATTGGCCCACCAGGCTGCGGCGCATTTGCTGCGCGCGCTCGTCGAGCTTCGCGGACGTCTGTTTGCGCAGCGCGGCCGCCTGCGCCTCGAGCTCGGACTTCATTTGATCGTGAAGTTGATTCTGCAAGGCTGCGAGCGTCGCTGCGTCTCGCTCCTTCAAGGCCGTCAGCGCGCCCGACTCCTTGCGCTCGAGCGCGTCGAGCTGCGCTTTGACGTCGGCGCGCGCGGCTTGGTCGAGGGCCAGGTCGTCGAGCTTCGCCTGAAGCGAGAGCCGTTCCGCGGCGTCCGCAGTCGCTTGCTGCAAGGCGAAGTCGGCCTCGTTCTTCTGAAGCTCCGCGGCCTTGGCGCGGTAGCTTCGCTCGGCACGTTCGTTGAGCGAATCCTGCAGCGCGTCGAAGGTGCGCGTGTCCTGATCGAGGAGCTGCTGGCGATACGCCTGGAAGTTCGCTTGGGCGGACGCGGCCGCGCTCTGCGCCTGTGCTTGCGCTTGACGGTTCATGCCCCCGACGATCGCTCCGCCGCCGGCCCCCGAAACGCCGCCGGCGGCGGCCATCGCCGCGGCGATCGCCGCCTGCTCGCGCTTGCTGTAGTCGGCCTGTTCGTCGGCCAGCGCCTTTTTCGTGCGTTGCACGGCCTGGTCGAGCTCGCGCTGCAGCTCCGCTTGCTCGCGCGCGATGTCGTCGCCGGAGTGGGAGAGGCTCTCGCCTACCGCCTTGAGCCGGATCGCCTGCATGTCGTCGTCGAGCCGCGCGAGCTGCCCGTAGAGCGGATGCTTTTTGAGCAGGTCGTCCATGCGAACGTACCCGACGGCGCCGGAGTCGCGCGCCGCCGATGCGTTCCCCGCCGCCGTGCCGCCGGACGGCTGCCCGCAGCCGCCGAAGGAGACGCCCGCGATGCAGAGCATCGCAGCGAGCTTACTTGAGCTCGCTCGTGACATCGCTCGTGATATCGGTTCCGCCGAAGATCAAGTTCGAACGGTCGATGACCAGGAGCAGGCCCTTCTTCTTCGCGACGTCGGCGATGGCGTCGCGCGTGCGGTCGACGAGCGGCGCGATCGTCTGCTTCTGCTTGTCGGCCAGCGCTTGCTGGTAGTCTTTGAGGATCTGCTGCCGCTCGAGATCGCTCTTCGCGGTCCGAAGCTTCTGCTCGGCCTGCTGCTGCTGTTCCGCCTGGAACTTGGTGAAATCGTCGTTGGCACTCTTGATCTTGGGAACTTGATCGATCTGCGCCTGGTCGACGAAACCGACGCTCGAAGGCGGCGGCGTGCTGACCGGCGGAATCGGGGCGCTCGGGCCGCTGAGCAAGTCGATGACGTTCTTGGTGATGTCCTGGCCGCCCACCACGACGATGCGCTTGTCGACGACGACCGAGAGGTTCTTGCTCGAAGCGATCGAGGCGATCGCGACCTGAGCGCGAGCGAAAAGCGGACCGAGCACTGCGCGCTGCTTGACGGCCAGCTTGTCCTGAAACTCGGCGGCGATTCGGGCCTGCTCCGGCTGGTCGCGCGCGGCGCGCATGCGTTCGGCGAACTGCTGGTCCAAGCTCGCTTTGAAGCCCTGTAACTGACGGCTGGCGCCGGCAAAGGCGGGGACGTTGGCCAGCGCCGCCTGGTCGAGGTATCCGATGTCGATGACGTCGGCGGCGAGGGTCGCCGGCGCCAAAGCGGCGCACGCGAGCGCTAGAACGCCCGCCGCCGCCGCCAGCCGGTTGTGAAACGAAGCGCGCACTAGAAGCTCTGGCCGATACCGAAGCTCGTGTGCGTCGAGTTCTTGCCCCGGGCGAAGTCGAGGCGAATCGAACGGAAGCCGAGCTGCGGCACGTCGAAGCGTATTCCGATACCAGCGTCGGTATGGTAGAGGAACTGGTTGTAGTCGACGACCGTGTTCCCGAAGTTGTCGAGGATCGGCTCCGCTCCGCGGATGCGCAACGCGCCGTAATCGTAGAACGCGGCCAGCGAGAACTTGCGGTCCTTGGTCAGCGGGTACCGCAGCTCGGCTTGCCCGAGCAGCGCCTCGGTCCCGTAAAAGACGTCGCTGTAACCGCGCAGCTGCTGGTCGCTGAAGGTGATCAGCTTGTTGGGCGGGATGGCGCCCCCCGCGTTTCCCGCCAAGAGGTGGAAGCCCAGCGTCGAGTTGGCCAGCACCGGGAAGAACTGCGCCCCGTCGAAGGTTGTGAGCTGGTAACCGAAGTTCGAGCCCAAGAACCCGTTGGGGCTGACCTCCTCGCTGATGTTGAGGTTGTGGCCGCGGCGCGGGTTGAAGACGTCGTCGCGCGTGTCGTTCTGGATCCCCACGGTGAGGCTGCGCAGGTTGTAGCCCTGCCCGTTGACGGTGTTGGCGATCGAGGGAGCGATGATGCCGAGGGCGTTGCCGGTCGTCTCGGCCCCCAGCAGCGGGTTGGTCACGAGGCCGCTGAGGATCGTCGACGACCCGGCCAAGTAATAGGGCGCCGGCAGATCGACGTCGGTCGCCAAGCGCTGCGCCGTGAGGCCGAGCGACGCCGTCCAGGTGTCGCTGAGGCGGCGGCCCAAGCTGAGTGAGATGCCGTTCGCGCGGCTCGCGTAAGTGGCCGCGACGCCGCTGAGGACGTTCTGGTTCGGCGTCAGGACGACGGGGATCGTGCCCGGCGAGGTGCTGACCACGCCGCCGGAGCCCGGCGTCGTGATGATCGGGTTCGTGGGGAGCGCCTGCGTGCTCGAGGCTTGATAGGCCTGGTAATAGTTGGTCTGGTCGGTCGCGAAGATCGTCGCGCCGAAGCTGTACTTCTCGGAGCTCGGCGTGTTCCCCAGATACGGGATCGTGGCGGTTATCGAGGCGTCGGCGACGCGCGAGCCGCGCTCGAAGCGAATCGAGGCGCCGTTGCCCGTGCCGTTGATGTCGTTCTGCGAATACGAGATGTTGCCGGTGAGGCCTTGGCCGGTCGCGCCGCCCGAATAGCCGGCACCGATCTGCGCCGTCCCCGTGCGCTGCTCCTTGACGTTCCAGTCCAGCGTCACTTCGTAGGGCTTCTTCGGATCGGGACCCGGCTTGGGATTGAGGTCGACCTTCTCGAAGAAGCCGAGGTTGTTGATGCGCTCGTAGTCGCGGCGCAAGGCGGCTTGGGTGATGATCATCCCGGGCCGCAAGCGCAGCTGGCGCCGGATCACGATGTCCTTGGTGACCGTGTTGCCCGTGATTTGGACGGCCCCCACCAGCGCCGCGTAGATGCTGAATTTGACGGCGGCCGTTCCCTTGCTGATATCGACGGTCGTCGGATCGATGCCGGCTTCGAAATCGCCTAGCTGCAGATCGTACTTCTCGTAGAGCTTCTTGAGCGCGTCGAAATCCTTGTCGCGCGTGTCTTCGGAATAGGGCTGCCCCTCTTTGGTCACCAAGGCGTTCTTGATGAGCGTCTGGTTCAGGACGGGGATGCCCGCGATCTCGATCTTGGCGACCGTCAAGCCTTCGCGGATCTGCACCGAAAGGTCGCCGTCCTTGCCGATGTTGATGTTCGCGACGTGCGTCGGAACCTGGCCGCCGTAGCCGATCTTGTCGTAGTACGAGTTGATCTTGAGGACGTCTTGATGAAACGTGTTCGTGTTGAGGACTTGGCCCACGGCCGTGTCCATCAGCGCGAGCAGCGTGTCGGACGGGACGTGCTCGTTCCCCGTGAAGTCGATCTTCACGATGACCGGATTCTCGACGACGCGATAGGTGATCGCAATCCCGTCGGGCCGCTGACGGATCAGCGGCGGGACCTGGTCGGAGAAGTAGCCCAGGTCGAAGATGCTCTGCAAGTCCTCGCGTACGAGCCGTTCGTCGAAGGGCTGGCCGACCTTCGTGCGGACGACCGACAGGATGCGGTCGGTCGGGACGTGAGCGTTTCCGGAGACGTCCACGCTGACGACGATCGGGACCGCAGGTGCGGTCGCCGCGAATCCGGCCGTTGGGACGAGCAGTGTCGCGAATGCCAGCAGCACGGCGCACTTCCCGCGCAGGCGGTGAAGACAAGACAACATTCTACGTAGCAGCTTCCTTCGACCCGTCACGTACGAGACGCGCTGGGTTGGGTTTCGCTCAGCCCGGGCGACGGACGACCGAGCTGGTTCGGCCGTTTCTTTGTCAGCGGCGCGAGGTTCGCCCCCTCGCCCCCCGGTCCTGGGGACGCATTCCTCACCGAGCTCGACTCGACGAGGCTGCGCCTCGCTCGTAGGCAACCCGAACGGAGCCTCGCGCCGCTTCACCACAACAGGCGCTGCAGGCTCAGCGAGAAGCCCGCGGTCCCGCCGGCGGGCTGGGCGGCCGTCAGCCTCTGGTTGGAGTTGATCGTCGTCAGCGGCGTGAGCGAATTGAGGCCGTACGCTCCGAGCGTCTCGAAAACGGTGACCTGCGCCGCCGTCGCTTCGCTCGGCTTCACTTCGAAGCCGAAGGTCTGACGGTACGGATAGCCGATCGTCGTGCCGTAGACGGCATTGACCCTCTTGCCCAGGATCTTGCGCGCCGTCAGACCGACGTTGCCCGTGTAGTCGACGTTCAAGTTGAGGCTCGAAAGGCCCAGCGCCCCGCCGAGTCCGCTCTCGATCGGCGCGAGCAGATTCCGGGTGAACTGCGCGTTGAGGATGCCGAAGGCTTCTTGCCCGACGGAGAGCTCGCCCGTCGGCGTGCGGAAGAGGCCCAGCCCCGCGGCCGGCACGGCGCTCGCCGTGCTTCCGAACGGCGTCGGCCCGCTGGGGCCGAACAGATTCGTGGCCCCCAGTGCCGGTGCGCCGATCAGCAGGCCGAGGATTTCCTGGCGGTCGTAGGGCGGGTCGGAGCTGAATTGGAAGTTCAGGTTCGTCACCGGACCGCTCAGCGCGATCGTCACGTCGGCCGAACGGGTCGCGTTGCGCACCAGGTTCGGGTCGGGGTTGACCACGTGCGCCGTCGCGTGCGCGTCCAGCGTCGGGATGACGCCGTTCGCCGGCTCGAAAAGCACGGTGCCGTCGACCATCCGGAAGACCGTGTTGAAATAGGTCAGGGTCCCGCCGGTCGAGGTGAAGGCGCCGCTGAGCTGCGGGCGGGAGCGGGTCCCGGCGATCTCCAGCTCGCCCTCCCCGCCGATGTCGACGTTGGCGCTGCGCACCCTGACGTTGCGCAGGGCCGAGACCTGCAGGTTCAACGCGACGTCGGGCCACGGCACGCGCGCCTGAGCGGGCGCAGCGGCCAGGCTGGGCCCGCCGCCGGAAGCCGAGGCGAGCAGCAGCGCTGAAAAGGGGATGACCGCGTCGCTGAGCGTCGCGTTCCCCGCAAGCAGCGGAAGTTCGCCGGGCACGCGGCCGAGCGTGACGTTTCCGTCGACTTGTCCGGAGCCGTAGGCCGGGAGATTCAGGCCGGCGTGCGCGGCGGCCAGCGCGAACGAGTAGACCGCCTCGCGGCCGGGGTGGACCAGTTCGGGGAAGGTCGCCCGGCCGTGGAGGTCGAGGGTGCCGTCCCCGGCTCGAGCGTGGAGGCTCTCGACGGCGACGGTGTTCCGGTCGAAGGTGAGCCGGCCGTTCAAGCCGGTGAGCGGCATCGACTCGAAGGGGGTGGTCAGCTCGCCGCCGCTCAGATCGAGCTCGCCCAGCAGCTGGGGCTCACCGGCGTTCCCGCCGAGCTTGACGCGGCCGTCGAGCGCACCCTCGATCGTCGACCCCTTGGGCAGGAGCGGGGCAAAGCTCGCCAGGTCGATCGACTCGGCCGCGAGCTCGAGGGTGATCGGCGCGCGAGCCGGCCCCAGCCCGAAGGGCGCGACGGTGAGGGGAAGCGAGCCGGCCAGGTACAGCCTCCCTTTCGGAAAGGCCACCTCGGCGTCGCTGAGCACCAGGCTGTGTCCCTGCAGGCTGAACTCCCCCAGCGCCTCGGGGACCGCGACGCCGGCCAAGGTAGCGCCCACGAGGTCGAAGCCCCCGGCCGCGCGCGGCTTCGCGAACGGACCGCTGACTTTGACGTCGGCCTCGGCGGAACCGGCGAGCGGAGAGCTTGCGCCGAGAAGCCTTCCGGCGAGCTGTCCCACGTCCGAGCTCTTGGCGTGCAGGGCGAACGCGACCGGCTCCCGCGTGCTCGGCCCGAACGAGCCCGAGCCCGTCACGGTCAGCGCGGGGAGGTCCAACTCGACGCTCGTGACGGTGGTGCGCCGCAAGGTCGAGCTCGCCGCGATCGTCAGCGCCTGCACCGGGAAGCGCCCGAGGCGCCCGTCGAACATGCGCGCCTCGGTCGTCATCCTCGGCTCTTGAAGGCTGCCGGCGATCGCCGCGTCGGCATCGACGTGCCCGCCGACGGGGAGCTGATAGCCCAGGGCCGGGAGCCAGACGTCCAAATCCAGTCCGCGCAGCGCGGCTTGGCCTTGGAAGCGCGAGCGCTCCAGGATCCGCTCGAACGGCTCGTGCGCCGGCAGCTCGAGATGCCCCTCGAGGTTCAGCCGGCCCGAACTCCCTCCGAAGGCCAAGGCGCCGACCACCGACGAACCGCTGGAGTTCCACTTCGCTTCCGCGTCACCGAGGTCGAAGCGATGATAGCGCAGCCCCGCGATCGCGATGTCGGCACTCGTGGCGGCCCTGCCGCCGTGCTGCGAGAAGCGGCCCTCGACCTGGCCCTGCCCGCCGAGCGTGTCACCCGCGTTGAAAAGGTCGTTGAAGTCCGAGAGGTCGGCCCGCGGCGCGTCGAGGCTGAACGCCGCGTCGCCCCCGCCGAGCAGCGCTCCGAAGCCGACCCGGGTCGAGCCGACGGTGACCGTTCCCGCTTGCAGGCCGAGCCCGCGGGGGCCGAACGCGAGTCCGGCTCGCCCGTCGCTGAAGGCGAGGCCGTCGACGTTCCCTTCGGGGACGGCGACCCGTCCGGCGACGGAGAACCGTCCGGGCGACCCGGTGACGCGCAGGTCGCCGCTCACGCTCGCCTGGACGTACCTGCCGGCGAACACGGCCCGCGCGAAGGGACCGGCCTGCGCGTCCCGCAGGTGCACGCCGAAGTCGTAGCGGGGCCTCCCCGTGCCGAACCCCAGGATCGTGCCGTCGAAGGTCCCATAGGCGGCCCCTACGAGCGCCGCGCTCTGGCGCACGTCGAGCCCGCCGCCGAGGAGCCGCAGGTCGCCGTTGCCCGCGAAGGGGAGCCCGGCGAGCCGCGTTCCCAGTGCGAGCCCGCCGTCGAACCGCGTCAGCCCGGCGTCGTCACCGTACTCCCCGAGGGCCGAGAGGCGGCCGGGGCCGAGCTGCGCGAGCCGGCCGAGCCTGGCCGCGTCGATGCCGGCGAACGCGACGCCGACGCGACCGGCCCCGCCGAGCGTCCCGGCCGCCGCCATCGTTCCGCCCGCGACCGCGGCCTGCGCCGAGTAGACCCGGACCTGGCGGCTATCGACGCCAAGAGTAGCGCTGAGCCCATCGAGGGGGACCCCGCGCACGAGGGCCCCGGGGGTCCGGTCGCCTTGCGCCTGCACGACGGTCCGCTGCCCCTCGACGACGAGCGCGAGCGGACCCTCGACCGGTCCGCTTCCGCCGATGTCGCCGGTGAGCGCAGCCAGCTCTGCGAAGCTGCCCTGGTAGTCACCGGCGAGCGCCAGCCGGCCGCCGGCGTAGCCGCCGCCGCCGCGGAAGCGGCCCCACGGCCCGCTCGCGACGATCCCGCTCAGGCGCGCGTCGTCCGGGGCTCCGGCCACGTTCCCAGCGACGCTGTCGATCCGGACCCGGCCGACGCGCAGCGCTCGTATTCGGATCGCCCCCGCCACGCGGAAGGTCGCGGGCGTGCCGTCGCCGGCCAGAGCCGCACTGACGCGCCCGCTGAAGTCGGGCGGGAAGAGCCCCAGGTTGGGGAGGCGCGGATGCAGCGGGCTCTCCAGGACCGGGTAGTCGCGCGCGTCGAGCCAGAACCCGCTCTCGCTCGCGATCCGGTTGAGAAGGAACGCCCCCGCCAGCGAGGCGCCGTCGTCGCGCCGGACGGTCAGCGGGCCGACGGCGCCGTCACCGGACGGATCGACGTGGAACAGCCCGGCCACGCGGGCCCCTCCTCCGCTTCCCCCGATCGCCCCGCGCGCGTCGAGGGCGAGATCGTCGCCGGTGACGATGCCGCTGGCGCGGAGCGCCGCCTGCGGCGCGACCTGCGCGGCGTACGGCATCGCCGCCGCCGGCCCGCGAGCGTCCACGAAGAGCCGCGAATGGGCGACGTCACCCAAGTCGAGCCCCCCGTCGACCACGACGTCGATCGGGCCGTACCGCCCGCTCGTTCGGACGAGGTCGACCCGGCTCGCCTCGTAGACGACGTCTCCGGCGATCCCGTCGACCGGGTAGCCGGCGTAGACGGCGTGGCGCGACGCGACGCGCGTCAGGACCAGCGGCGAGCCGACATGGCCCTCGACCAGCGTCCCGGCGCTGAGGTCGCCTGCGAGCGGCAGCGCCCGGGAAAAACGAAAGAGGCTGCGCAGTTCTTGCAGCGAGCCGCTGCCGCTGACGCCGAGGCGGAAGGCCGGAGCGTCCCAATCGTAGACCGCCCCGCAGAGGCGCAGCGGGACGCCGGCCAAGGTCGCGTCGAGCCGGCGGGCGGCGACGCCGCCGTCGTACAAGTCGACCCGCCCCGCCATTCCGCGCGCGGTCCGCTGCAGGCCCGGAATCCTCATCGCGCCGCCCTCGATCCAGGCCGCGCCGCCGAGGTGGTACGCCGGCGAGGCGCCCGGCGCGAAGCCGAGGGCGTAGGCGCGCAGATCGACGTCACGCGCCGTCCCGGCGAGCACGCGGGCGCTCGGAACGTTGATCAGATAGTTCAGCAGCCTGGGCAGCGGGACGAGCGGCGCCTGGAGACGGTGGACGGCGTAGCCGCGAAGCTCGTCGACGACCCCGGCGAAGCGCACGCCGGCGGCCGGATCGCCATCGACGTAGGCGCGCAAGCGGTACGAGCTGCGGTTCGCGCTGTCGACCGCCACCCGGCCGCCGATCCCGTCGAGCGAGAGCTGCCGGGTTTCGGGGTAGCGCCGGGTCTGGTCCAGGACGTCGACGCTGCCGTCCTGGATCGTCGCATCGAAGCGCAGCGGCGCCTGCGCCGCCGCCGGGCCGGCCCCGCCCGGGCCTCCACCGCCGAAGGCGACGTTCGTGCTCCAATCGGCGTGGCGCTCGAAGGTCAGGCGCGGGCGCACGAGCGCGAGCGCGATCAGGCCGTAGCGGCGCGTTCCGCCGGGAAACAGGTCGCGCCAGCGGTAGCGGACCTCGACCCGGCCGGCCTCGAGCAGGGGGTCCCCGCCGCGCCTGACGGCGAGCCCGCTGACGACGGCCCGGTCCGCGCCCAGCTCGATTCCGTCGAACGCGACGCGGCAGCCGGTGGCGAGGTCGAGCGCGCCCGCGATCAGCGCGCGCGAGAACGGCCCGCTGAAAACGGCCAGCAGCACCGCCGCCACGACGACGGCCAGCAGCAAAGCGAACCGGACGCGGCGAGGCTGCACGATGATCCTAAAACGCAAATGCGGACCTGAAGAATCCTGGGAGGATTCTCAGCGTCCGCTCACGGCCGCTTCACAGGTCGAGGTTCTTGACGCTGCGCGCATAGGCTTGGATGAACTCCTTGCGCGGTTCGACTTTGTCGCCCATCAGCGTCGTGAACATCTCGTCCGCCGCCACGGCATCTTCCAACGCGACTTGCTTGAGACGGCGGCTCTCGATGTCCATCGTCGTCTCGGAGAGCTGCTCGGCGTCCATCTCGCCCAGCCCCTTGTACTGTTGGACCTGATAGTCCTTGGGGTCGTCCTCGCCGATGATCGCCTTGAGCTCGTCGTCGCTGAAGGCGTAGCGGTGCTTCTTGCCGCGGCGCACGCCGTAGAGCGGCGGCATCGCGATGTAGACGAAGCCCCGCGCGATCAAGGCGCGCATCTGCTGGTAGAAAAACGTGAGCAGCAGCGTGCGGATGTGCGAGCCGTCGACGTCGGCGTCCGTCATGATGATGATCTTATGGTAGCGAAGTTTCTGCACGTCGAAGTCGGCGCCGATGCCCGTTCCCAGCGCCGTGATCATCGCGCGGATCTCTTCGTTGGAGAAGACCTTGTCCTCGCGCGCTTTCCAGACGTTGAGGATCTTGCCGCGCAGCGGCAGAATCGCCTGCGTGCGGAAATCGCGGCCCATCTTGGCCGTCCCGCCGGCCGAATCGCCCTCGACCAGGAAAAGCTCGCTGACTTTCGGATCCTTGTCGGTGCAGTCGACGAGTTTTCCCGGCAGGCCGCTGCCGTCGAGCGCGTTCTTGCGGCGCGAAAGATCGCGCGCCTTCTTCGCCGCCTCGCGCGCGCGCTGTGCCTGCATGCACTTGTCGACGATCGCCCGCGCGTACTTGGGGTTTTCTTCGAAGAAGAAGTCGAGGCGCTCGTTGACGAGGCCGTACACGATGCCGCGGACGCGCGCGTTCCCGAGCTTGGTTTTGGTCTGACCTTCGAACTGCGGCTCTTCGAGCTTGACGGAGACGACCGCCGTCAGGCCTTCCATGCAATCGTCGGTCGAGAGCGTCGGATCGGACTCCTTGAGGAAGCCGCGCTTGCGCGCGTACGTGTTGACGGCGTTGCCGATCGCGGTGCGGAAGCCGATCAGATGCATCCCGCCCTCGGTCGTGTTGATGTTGTTGGCGTAGGCGAAGATCGTCTCGGAATAGGTGTCGGCCCACTGCATGGCCGCCTCGACCGCGACGCCGTCGCGTTCGCCGTTGGTCGAGATGATGGGGTGGATCGGATCCTTCTTGTCGTTGAGGTGCTCGACGAACGAGATGATCCCGCCTTCGTAGACGTACGTCCGTTCCTTCGGCTCTTCGGGGCGCTCGTCGCGCAGCGTGATCGCCAAGCCGCGGTTGAGGAAGGCGAGCTCGCGCAACCTTTTTTGCAGGATGTCCCAGTGGAAATCGAGCGTCTCGAAGATCGCCCGGTCGGGGAGGAACCACTGGTAGGTCCCCGTCCCGTGCGCGCGGCCGATCGTCCTGAGCTTCCCGGTGGTTTCGCCGTGCTCGAAGCGGATCTCGTACTCTTTTCCGTCGCGCTTGACGCGCGTGACCATCTTCTCCGAGAGCGCGTTGACGACCGAGATGCCGACGCCGTGCAAGCCGCCGGAGACCTTGTAGCCGCCCTTGCCGAACTTTCCGCCCGCGTGCAGCATGGTCATGACGACCTCGACCGCCGGCATCTTCTCTTCCTGGATGACGTCGACCGGGATGCCGCGCCCGTCGTCCTCGACCGAGCACGAGTTGTCTTTGTAGAGGGTGACTTTGATCTTGCCGGCAAACCCGGCCAGCGCTTCGTCGACGGAATTGTCGACGGCTTCGTAGACGAGCTGGTGGAGGCCCCGTTCGGCCGTGTTGCCGATGTACATGCCGGGGCGCTTGCGAACGGCCTCGAGCCCCTTGAGAATCTCGATCTGTTCGCCGGTATAGTCGTTCATCGAGTGCTATTCTTCGCCGAAGGCGCGCTCTGGCCCCACAGCATCGCTTGGAGATCGTCGCCCAAGAGGTTGGCGACGACGGCCGGCGTGACGCGGTCGGGCCGCAAGCGCGACTGCAGGAGAACGTAAGAGGACGCAACCTTGCGTTCGATGCCGCTTTTGCTGAGCTTTCCCGCGCGCCGCGCCCGCTGCAGCATCAGCCACCAGCGTTGCAGGAGCGCGCTGCGGGCCCGTTCGTACTCGGCGGGCTCGAGCCGCGCCACCTGCTCGGCGGTCTGCTCGTAGTCGAGCCACGGCGCCATGAAGAGGACGCGCTCGGCAGTCAAAAGGCGCTCGTGCCGGGTGCCCTCCGCGCACGGCGCACACGCTTCTCGCGCGGCCTCGTCGAGGGGCGCGCCGCAGACCGTGCAGACGGCCGGCGCGTGACGGCGCAGCGACGCGACGCGGCGCCGGAGGCGATCGAGCGCTTCCCACTGATCCGCGGCCGGTTCCGCCGGAAGGGAAATTCCCGGACCCGGCCGGCGCAGCGTGGCGGCGGGAGCCGCACGCTCCCGCACGCGCCGCAGGCCACCGCTGCGAAAGACCAAGCGCGCGACGGGGCGAGCCTCCGGGAGGACGCTCAGCGCTTGCAGGATGTCCTCGGAGAGAAACTGCAGCTGCTGGCTCCAGGCGCTCGAGCGCGTCGCGACGACGAGAGCGTCGCCGCTGAGCTCGAGCGGGGCGGAGTGGGCGGCGACGTTCTCCCCAACGATCGTAGGCCACGCTGCAAGGACGGCCTGCAACGGATCTCCGGGAAGAAAGCGCGTCGGACGCCACTCCCCCACGACGGTACGCAGCGAACGCAGGCTCACGACTCGACCTTCACGCTACCCTTTCCAGCGTCGCTGCACGGACGCGATACGTCGCCGCTACCGGGACGTCGACTTCTCCCGCGGTCGTGAGAAATGCTTGTTCGAAGCTCGCGACCTCGTGCAGGAAGGCGTGCCGCCGGGCGGCGTCCAGTTCCGAAAGGACGTCGTCGAGCAGCAGGATCGGCGCTTCGCCGCCGCGTTCGGAGAGCTCGCCGTATTCGGCGACTTTGAGCGCCAGAACGGCGGTCCGCTGCTGGCCCTGCGACCCGTACGTCGCCAGGGGCCTGCCGTCGAGCCGGAAGACGACGTCGTCGCGGTGGGGTCCGACCAGCGAGACCCGGCGCGCGAGCTCGGCGGCTTGGCTCCGCTGGAGACGCTCCGCAAAGGCGGCCGCGACGCCCTCGCGCGTCCGGTCCTCCGTCTCGACATTCGAAACGTAGGCCAGTTCCAGACGGCCTTCGGCTTCGCCGAGCCACGCCCGGTGGATCGCGGCGGCGCGCCGCTCGAGAGCGGCCACGAACGTGCGCCGCGCCAGCATCACGCTCGTCCCGTGTTCGATCAAACGCTCGTTGTACGTTGCGAGCAGGGCCTCGTCGAAGGCCACGGTCCCGCGCAGCAGCGCGTTCTTGTGCGTGAGATGGGTCGTG
The DNA here is from genome assembly GCA_963834485.1 of Vulcanimicrobiota bacterium. Taxonomy (GTDB): domain Bacteria; phylum Vulcanimicrobiota; class Vulcanimicrobiia; order Vulcanimicrobiales; family Vulcanimicrobiaceae; genus CAWICD01. The sequence continues at coordinate 96,052 of CAWICD010000002.1, read as the reverse complement.
TAGGCGGCCAGTGCGGCGTAGTAGCCGCGATCTTCCTGGGAGAGGGCGGCATTGACGAGCGCGCGCCGCAAGCCGGGCGGCCCCGAGACGAGTTGCAGGTGGGCCGGCACGAAGGTGACGACGCGCATCGTTCCCAGGTAGGCCGCGTAGCGGACCGCTCGTCCGTTGACGGCGTAGCTCTTGCGCAGCCCGCTCGGACTGCGGGTCAGGCTGCAGGAAAGGCGCACCTCTCCGGCTGCGAGCCGGGCTTCTCCACTCAGGCTGGCAGCGCTCGTGCCGTCGCGCACGATCTCGCCCTCGCGCGCGGTTCGAAAGGACTTGCCGATGCCGAGCAACGCGATCGCTTCGAGCAGATTGCTCTTCCCCTGCGCGTTCGCGCCGGCCAGGACGTTGAGCCCAGGGGCCGGCGCGAACTCGAGCGACGCATAGTTGCGCACGTCGGCGAGCGTCAAGCGAGTCAGTAGCATCGAGCCTGGCGCCCCACGGCCGGGACGCGCGCCGCCGTTTTCGTCTACTGCCGCAGGGGCATCAACACATAGAGCTGTGAGACCCCTTCGGCTTCGTCGGACGGGCGGATCGCAGCCGGCGAGAGGGGTCCCAGAAACTCGAGCACGATCTGGGGCGCGTCGACGTGGGTGAGGATCTCGATGAGATAGCGAGCGTTGAAGGCGATCGTCAGGTCGGCGCCGGTCTGCTCGACCTCCAGCTCCTCATAGGCGTTCCCGGTCGTGTCGCTGTTGGCGGTGATGATCAACTGCTGGTTCGCCACCGCGATCTTCACCATGCTGGCGCGGTCGCCGGCGACCAGTTCGGCGCGGCGCAGACCGGCGATCAGCGCGTTGGTGTTGACCGTCACCGAGCGATCGAACTGGGCCGGGATGACCTGGGTGTAGTTCGGGTACTGTCCGTCGACGAGCCGCACCACGATCGAGGCGTTGGCGGACGCGAAGGCGAGCTGGTTCCCGGACGGCCCCAGGGCCGCGACTTCGATCGTCTCCGAGCCGCCCAGGTTGCGCGCCGCCTCGGCCAGGGCGCGCGACGGAACGATGTATTTGACCGTACCCTCCTCGTCGAGCCCGCGTACGAGGGCCGTCTGCCACTTCGCCAGACGGTAACCGTCGGTCGCGACCAGCGTCAGGCGGTCGCCGGTGATCTCGATGAGGGTCCCCATCAAGACCGCGCCGCGTGCTTCTTCGCTCGAAGCGGCGAAGATCGTCGCGTTCACTCCGTCGCGGAAGGCCTTTGCCCCGATGGCGAACGACGTCCCCTTCTGGGTCGAGGGAAGCGGCGGATACTCGTCCGGCGGCAGCGCGTGAAAATCGTAGTTCGAACGCTCCCACTTCACGCTGGCGCGCGTCGGCGAGCCGGAGAGCTCCAAAAGCCCGGGCGGCAGATTTCCCAGGTAGCCGCTGAAAAGCTTGGCCGGCACCGTGATGCTTCCCGGTTCTCCGACTTCGGCCGGAAACGCTTGCTCGAGCGTGACCTCGAGGTCGGTCGCGCGGACGCGGATCTCGTTGTCGCTGGCCGTCAAGAGAACGTTCGAGAGGATCGGGACCGTCGTGTGCGCGTTGACGACCTTACTGGCGGCGCCGACTGCGCCGGCGATGTCCTTCGTGCTGCAGGTGAACTTCATCTTTTCACCGCCGGATGCGCCATCGGGGCTCCTCTTTAGTAAATACTAGGATAGTCGTAGTAGTAGTAACGCGGTGTAATGCGCGGAAAACTCGGCAAAGGCTCGCTGCGTGAGGCGCTGAGCGCCGGAGAAGCTGTGTATCGTCGGCAGGACAGACTCCACATCTCCACCGCGGGCGGCGCGTTCGAAGGTTATCCACTCCTGACGGCGCGCCCTGTACCGGGAATCCCCATGGGGCTGTGCATGGCCTCCGGCTGGCAGGCGAATAAAAAAAAAGGGGCTCCCTTCAGGGAGCGAGTGCCGGGCGACGCGAGGACACCGTGCAAAAGGCGCCGCCGGATGTGAAACGGCGTTCCCGGCACGATCGGACCGGGAACGCCGTACGATGCGTGCGCCGCGGCAGGGGCGGCGCGTGCGGCTCAATCGCTTTGGCAGATCGCCATGAGCGAGCGAACCTTGTTGCGATAGGCTTCGTCGACGCTCATCTGGTTCTTGACCTTGTCCCTGGCGTACATAATCGTCGTATGATCCTTCTTCTGGAACTCACGCGCGATCTGCGGGAGGGAGTTGTCGGTCAGTTCGCAGGCTAAGTACATGGCGATCTGGCGGGGAGCGGCGATGCGCTGATCGCGCCGCTGGTGATCCATCTCCTTGACGGTCAGGCCGTGAGCCTTGGCGACCTTCTCTTTGATCATGAGGACGGTGATCCGGCGAGCCGGCACGGCGTTGACGATGTTTTTGAGAACCTCGGCGGCGAGTTCCGGCGTGATCGGCGACTTCGTCAGCGAGGCGAAGGCGACGACGCGGATGAGCGCTCCCTCGAGTTCGCGGATGTTCGAGGGGATGACTTTGGCGATGAACGAGGTCACCTCGTCGGGGACGGGGATCTTCTCGGACTCCGCTTTTTTCCGCAGGATGGCCTCGCGCGTCTCGAGGTCGGGCGGCTGGATGTCGGTGAGCAGCCCCCACTCGAACCGGGAGCGCAGGCGCGACTCCAGCGTTTGGATTTCCTTCGGCGGACGGTCGCTCGAGATGACGAGCTGGCGCTGCGCCTCGTGCAGAGAATTAAAGGTGTGAAAGAACTCCTCTTGGGTCTGTTCCTTGCCCTCAAGGAACTGGATGTCGTCGATCAACAGGACGTCGACGTGGCGGTACCTGTTGCGAAACTCGACGGTTTGGTTGTTTTTAATCGCGATGATGAATTCGTTGGTGAACTTCTCGCTCGAGACGTAGACGATGTTGGCGTTCGGATTCTGGGAGAGAACCCGATGGCCGATCGCATGCATGAGGTGCGTCTTGCCGAGCCCTACCCCGCCGTACAAGAAAAGCGGGTTGTAGGCTCGAGCCGGCGCTTCGGCGACCGCCAGCGAGGCGGCGTGCGCGAACCGGTTGGAATTGCCGACGACGAACTCCTCGAACGTGTAGCGCAGGTTGAGGTTGGCCTGGCGCAGATCGTCGCCCAGGGGGCCGCGCGGTGCCGCCGGCCGGTTCTCCGCGAGTTCGAGCGGCGCTTCGCCGGTGTCGGCGGCGACGACGAAGCGCAGCGCGAGGGGCTGGCCGAGCAGCTCGGTCAAGACTTCGGAGATATCGCCTTTGAGCCGGTTCTCGACCCAGTCCCGGGCGAACGGACTCTGCACGCAGAGGACGAGCTCGGAGCCGTTCATTGCAACCGGACGTATCGGCTTGAGCCACATTTCGAAGATCGGCTTCGAGTATTTGCGCTCGAGCGCGGCGAGCGTCGCGCTCCAAAGTTCGCTCGAGATGCCGGCGACCGCTGATCCCATAAAAGATTGACCGCCTTAACAAGACTTCCTCAGGATGAGGGCGTCCGAAGATCCCCACGGCCCGAGAATGAGCACGGTCGATTGGCGGGTCGACCCTCGAATCCTCTGCTCGGCGAGAAGGCGATTCATACCCGTTATCCACAGAATATCGACAGACGAGAACGCCCGTGGAAGTGGGCCTGACGAGCTTAGGCGACGGCTCGTCCACAGGGGTGCTGGACGGGGAAAGGGTTGGCACGGCGCCGGTTGCAGCCTGGCATGGGGAAAGTCTCCACAACGTTACTCACAGTGTGAGTAGACTGGAAACGGTTCGCAAGTAGTCGCGGAAAACTTGACTGGGCGCCGGAGGGACCGCTATACTGGATTGTTTTCTGCCCTGGGAGTCGTGATCGTGAAACGCACCTACCAACCGCACAACAAGCGCCGTAAGCGCGTCCACGGGTTTCTCGAGCGGATGCGCACGAAGGACGGCCGCCGGGTCATCGCCGCCCGCCGGAAAAAAGGCCGCAAGCGCCTGACCGTCTAGGACGGAGGCTCTATGCGCTGGTATGGCCGCCTGTGCCGGAAGGCTGAGATCGCGTTCGTCCGGCGGCGCGGCCGCCGGACGGCCTGCGCCAGCCTGTCGGCCTACGCGGTCGCAGCGCGCGACCGCCGGACCCGCGTGGCGGTGACCGTCGGCAAGGGCGTCGGCGGCGCCGTGGTGCGCAATCGCGTTCGCCGCCGGATCGTCGGCGCGCTCGAGGCCTTGGGGGGGCTCCAGCGCCCGTCCGTCATCCTGTTCGTCGCGCAGCCGCCCGCGGCCGGCCTGCCCTACGGGCAGATCGCGGCCGACGTGGCGGAAGCCCTCGCGCGCTTGGCGCCGGCGGGCTGACGTGCGCCACGCCGCCGCCGCCGCGATCGCCGCCTACCAGCGCATCCTCTCGCCGCTGCTCGGGGCGAACTGCCGCTTCTATCCGTCGTGCTCGCAGTACGCGAAGGAAGCGGTGTTGAAGCACGGAGTATTGCGCGGGGGCCTCTTGGCCGTGCGCCGCCTCGTCCGCTGTCATCCCTGGAACCCCGGGGGCGTCGATTTCGTCCCGTAGATCGTTCTGAAAGGCTGTCCCTTGGAGTTCCCGTCCGTCCAGTTGCTCGCCGTGTTCAACCCGCTCGCCCCGATCGTCGTGGCGCTGCACGGGCTTCTGTCGGCGATCAACGGCCTCGTGCGCAACTTCGGCTGGAGCCTGGTCATCCTCGCTTTCCTCGTGAAGCTGGTCTTCTGGCCGCTGAACACGATGCAGTTCAAGGGGATGCTCAAGATGCAGGAGCTCTCCCCGAAGCTCAAAGCGCTGCAGGCCCGCTTCAAGAACGACAAAGAGAAGCTCAACGCGGAGACGATGGCGCTCTACAAGGAGTCGGGCACCAATCCGCTGGCCGGCTGTCTGCCGATGCTGCTGCAGATGCCGATCCTGATCAGCCTCTACTGGGCGGTCATCAGCGACAAAAGTCTCTTTGCCAGCTCGACCTGGCTGTGGATCGGCAGCGGACTCTCCGAGAGCGCGCCCTTCCACATCCTGGCGGCGAACCTCGCGATGCCGGATTACGTGCTGCTCGGACTGTACGTCGTCTCGATGTACTTCAGCGTGCGCTTCACGAGCCCGCCGTCGCCCGATCCGGCCCAGGCGCAGCAGCAGAAGATCATGGCCTTCATCTCTCCGGCGATGATCGGGTACCTCGGGTACCGCTACCACTGGCCTTCCGCGCTGATCCTATACTGGCTCTCGTACAATTTCTTCACGATGGCGCAGCAGTTTTACCTGATCGAGAAGTACCATCGCAATCCGTCCGCGGTCGGGCCGCATCCGGAGGCCGCCGTCGAAGCGGCCGGCGCCGCGAAGACGGCGATCGGGTCGGGAAGTAAGAACGGGGCGCCGGCGGCCAAAAAGAACGAGGGTCAGGCCGGAGGAAGCGGGAGCGGCTCGCGCAGCGCGCGGAAGCGCCGCTCCGGCCGCTGAGCGAAGCGAATTTTCGAGGAGCACGAGGAATCGATGGACGACGATCGGACCAACGACGCGGCGGGCGAAGGCGGGCCGCGCGGCTACGGCCAGCGGCGCCGGGCCGGGCGCGTACGGCGCCCGGGGCCGGCGCGTCCCCCGAGCGCCGAGCGGCACGAGGCCCCGCGGGCCCGCGTCGCGCCGACCCCCGAGCCTGAGTCGGTCCGCCCGGCGCGCGAACTGCTCGAGGCGATCCTGACCAAGATGGGCATCGCCGGCGCCCGCGTGCGCTACTACGCGCGCAGCGAAGGCGAGTATCTCGAAGTCGACGGTCCGGATCTGGCCAACCTCATCGGCCGGCACGGGCACACGCTCGAGGCGCTCAACCTGATCTTCAACAACATCGTCAACGCGGGCGTCAAGAAGGACCGGCACTACTTCACGATCGACGCCGAAGGCTACCGTGCGCGCCGCGCCGATCTGCTCAAGGCGCTGGCGCTGCAGACGCTCGAGCGGGCGATCCGCGAGAAGCACCCGATCGAGCTCGAGCCGATGCTCCCCTCCGAGCGCAAGGTCATCCACCTGGCGCTGGCCGAGAACCCCTTCGTGACCACGGAGTCGACCGGGGTCGAGCCCGAGCGGCGGGTCGTCGTTTCGCCGCGTCCCGGAAAGTAGCCGCCGCTCCCGCCGCGACGAATGAGAGCGGCGTGGGCGTGACGGCGGAAACGATCGCGGCGCTGGCGACGGCGCCCGGGCGGGGCGCGGTGGCGATCGTGCGGGTGAGCGGTCCCGCGGCGCGCGAGGTGGCGGGGCGCGTCTTCCGCAGCGCGCGGCCGCTCCGCCCGCGGTTCGCGGCGCGGGGGACGATCGTCGCGCCGGACGGCGGGACGATCGACGAGGGGCTGGCCCTTTGGTTCGCCGGGCCGCGCAGCTACACGGGCGAGGACGTGCTGGAATTGCACGTGCACGGCTCGCCGGCGGTCGCGCGCGAGACGTTGCTCGCCACGCTGGCGGCCGGTGCGCGCTTGGCCAACCCGGGCGAGTTCACGCGGCGCGCCTTCCTCGCCGGGAAGATGGACTTGAGCGCGGCCGAGGCGGTCGCCGAGATCGTCGCGGCCGAGCATCGCGGCGCGGTCCGCGCGGCGGCCGCGAACCTCTCGGGCGGGCTCGCGCGCGAGGTCGAGCGTCAGCGCGAGGTGCTGGAGGAGACGCTGGCGGAGCTGGCGGCGGCGCTCGATTTTCCCGACGAGGTCGAAGCACCGTCGCGCGAGACCTTGCGCGGGCGCCTGAGCGGCGTCCGCCAGGCGCTGGAGGCGCTGGCGGCGACGTGGGAGCGGGGCCGGCTGGTGCGCGAGGGGGTCAGCGTGGCGATCGTCGGACCGCCCAACGCCGGCAAGTCGTCGCTGCTCAACGCGCTGCTCGGCAGCGACCGGGCGCTGGTCTCGGAGGTGGCGGGGACGACGCGCGACACGATCGAGGAGACGCTGGCGCTCGAGGCTGCGGACGGAAAGGGGCTGGGGTTCGTCGCGCGGCTGATCGACACGGCCGGGATCCGGGGGCACGCCGACCGTCTCGAGGCGGCCGGGATCGCGCGCACCGAGAAGGCGCTGCGCGAGGCCCGCGTCGCGCTGGTGGTCATCGACGCGTCGCTCCCCCTCGAGGCCGAAGGGCGCGCGCTGCTGGCGCGGACGCGCGGACGGGAGCGGATCGTCTTCTTCAACAAGGCCGACCTGGGGCGAGCCGCCTTCGACGGGCGCGAAGAGCCCGAGCGAGCGGCGATCCTGGGCAGCACGGCCGACCGGGCGTCGGTGGCGAAACTTCGCCGGGCGCTGGCGGAGCTGGTCGACGGGGATGCGGCGGTCGACCTCGAAAGGCCCCACCTGGCGACCGCGCGGCAAGCGGATGCGGTACTCGAAGCCCGCCGGTCGCTGGACGCCGCGCTTGCGACGCTCGGCCAGGGAGCCCCGATCGACCTGCTCGCCGGCGACCTGCTCGCGGCGAGCGCAGCGCTCGGCGAGCTGACGGGCCGCGACGCCGGTGAAGCGTTGCTCGACCGCATCTTCGCGCGCTTCTGCCTCGGCAAGTAGACCCTCAGCCTCAGTATCCTATCGGCGGCGACGATATTCACAAGTGCGGGACGTCACCTTCGGGCCCTCCCGCCCGCGGGGTTAGCCAGACCGCCGAACCGCCTGAAGGCAAGGACATCGAGCCTATGATCCCAGAGCTCGCACTGAGCACCTACGTGCGGACCTGCGCGCCCAACGTCTCGCCGACGACGTCGCTTGCGATCATCAGCGTCGAATCCCGGGGTTGGCCGTGGTCGATTCGGGACAACACGGAGAACCGGGCCTACGCGATGCGGACGCGCGACGCGGCGACGCGCGCCGCGACCCTGCTGGTGAACGCCGGACACAACGTCGACCTCGGGCTCATGCAGGTCAACTCGCAGAACCTCGGTTGGCTCGGTCTGCGCGTCGATCAAGTCTTCGATCCCTGCACCAACATCGCGGCAGGCGGGCGCATCCTCACCGAGGACTACGTCAACGCGGCGCGCGTCTACGGAGCGGGACAACTCGCGCTCTACCACGCCTTCGAGGCCTACAACTCCGGCAAGATGGACGGCGCCGCCGAGTACGCGCGCCTCGTGTGGCGCGCCGCGACGGGATTATAAACGCTCGCCTGCCCGTTCGCCCGCCCTCGCGCGCGGGCGATCTTCGCGCTGCGCTGACGTGCGGCGCGCCATGTGGCTTCGGCCGCCGCGTGGAACGAAGCGTCGAGTGATGGGCACGAGTGCGCGAACGGAGGATGCCGGCGTGATCGTCGTCGGCGGCGGTCACGCCGGCGTCGAAGCGGCGTTGGCCGCCGCGCGCATGGGCGTGGAGACGCTGCTGCTGACGGGCGACCCGGCGCGCATCTGCACGCTGGCCTGCAATCCGTCGGTCGGCGGCAGCGCGAAAGGCCAGCTCGTGCGCGAGATCGACGCGCTCGGCGGCGCGATGGCGCAGCTCATCGATCGCTGCGAACTGCACGTGCGCTTCCTCAACGAATCGAAAGGCCCCGCCGTGCGCGCCCTGCGCGCGCAAGCCGACAAGGCCGCGTACGTGCGCCTCGCGACCGAGATGCTTCAGTCACAAAGTAATTTGACGGTCGCCGGCGGCCTGGTCGAGGAATTGCTGGTGCGAGGCGGGCGGGTGCGCGGGGTGGCGACCCGCGAGGGCCGTTCGTATTACGCACCAACTGTTGTGTTGGCGACGGGGACGTTCTTGGGGGGCAAGATCTTCCGGGGCGATTTCAGCGAGGCCGCCGGGCGGCTGGGCGAAGCGCCGGCGCTGGGGCTGGCCCACTCGCTGCGCCGGCTCGGGTTTCCGACGGGGCGGCTCAAGACCGGGACGCCGCCGCGGGTCGAGGCGGCTTCGGCGGACCGCTCGCGAATGCGCCGGCAAGAGCCGAGCCCCGTCCCGCTCCCCTTCTCCTACCGCAGCGAGCCCGTCTTTCCGGGGCCGCAGCTGCCCTGCCACATCGTCGCCACGAACGAGCGCACGCACGCGCTGGTGCGGGACAACCTGCACCGCTCGCCGCTCTACGGGCTCGATCTGATCCGGGGCGTCGGGCCGCGCTACTGCCCTTCGATCGAGGACAAGGTCGTCAAGTTCGCTCACAACCCGTCGCACTTGATCTTCGTCGAGCCCGAGGGCTGGTCGAGCGACTCGCTCTACGTCGGCGGCTTCTCGACGTCGCTGCCGGCCGAGGTGCAGCTCGAGATGCTGCACACGCTCCCCGGGCTCGAAGCGGCCAGGATGCTGCGCCCGGGCTATGCCGTCGAGTACGACTACGTGCCGCCGACCGAGCTGCGCCCGAGCCTGGAGACGCGCCGCGTGGCGGGGCTCTACCACTGCGGGCAACTCAACGGGACGTCGGGCTACGAAGAGGCGGCGGCGCAAGGGCTGGTCGCGGGGATCAACGCCGCCCGCTCGCTGCAGGGCCGGCCGCCGCTCGTGCTGGAGCGCTCCGAGGCCTACATCGGCGTGCTGATCGACGATCTGGTGACCAAGGGCGTCGACGAGCCGTACCGGATGCTGAGCTCGCGGGCGGAGCACCGCGTCCTGCTGCGCCACGACAACGCCGACGTGCGGCTCTCGCCGCTCGGACATGCCGTGGGGCTGCTCGGCGACGAGGATTTCGAACGCTTCCGGCGCCGCCGCGAGCGGCTCGAGGAGGCGCTCGGCGCGGCGGCCGCGGCGCGGATCGCGGGGCCGGAGCGCGGGGAGCTCGCGGGCGCCACGGTCGCTGAGGCGCTGCGGCGCCCCGACGTGGCCTACGGCGACGTGGCCGCCTGGCTGCCGCTCGACCCCGAGACCGCCGAGCGGCTCAGCATCGAGGTGAAGCTGGAAGGGTACGTGCGGCGGCAGGCGCTGGCCGTGGCCCGGGCGGCGCGCCACGAGGCGACGGCTCTCCCCGAAGACTTCGGATACGGCGCGATCGGGGCGCTCTCGCGCGAGGCGCGCGAGAAGTTTGCGCGGCACCGCCCGCGCTCGCTCGGGGCGGCCGCGCGGATCCCGGGGATCTCGCCGGCCGACGTCGCGGTCCTCGCCGTCCACCTGCGGCGCGAGCGGGCCGGCGGGCCGGCGCCGGCGGCCGCCTCGTGAAGGACGCGCTCGAAGCCGCGCTGGCGGGCGCGCACCCCGAGCGGGACGTCCGGGAACGGCTGGCCGCTTACGCGGAGATGCTCCGGGAGCGCAACCGGCACGTCAACCTGACGGCGGCGCGCGACGTGGAGAGCCTCGCCGCCCACATTCTCGACTCGCTCAGCGTCCTGCCCTTCGTGCGCGAGCCGCTGATCGACGTGGGGAGCGGCGGGGGCTTCCCCGGGCTGCCGCTGGCGATCGCGACCGGCTGGCAGGTCACGCTCGTCGAGTCGGTCGCCAAGAAGGCGCGCTTTCTCGAAGAGGTCGTGGTGGCGCTGAGCGTGCCGGTGAGGGTCGTGTGCGCGAGGGCGGAGGAGGCGGGGCACGATCCGGCGCTGCGCGAGGCTTTTGCCTCGGCGACGGCCCGCGCGCTGGCGAGCGCGCCGGCGGTCCTGGAATTGACCGTGCCGTTTCTGCGCTGCGGCGGCGTCGCCGCCGTGCAGCGCGGCTTGTTTCCTTTGGAGGAACGGCAGGCGGCCGCCGATGCGGCCTTGATGCTGGGCGCGGCAGTGAGCGGCGAGATCGTCCTGGAGGCGAGCGAGGCGGGCGGCGGAGGGCGCCGGATCCTGCTGGTGACGAAGCTGACGCCGACCGCGGCTCGCTTTCCGCGGCGCAGCGGGGTCCCGGCGAAGCGCCCGCTGTGCTTGGGGAACGCTCGTCCCCGCGAGGCCGCGCTTGACTGAGGCGGAAGCGGCGCGGATCGACGGCCTGCTGGCGGAGGCGCTTCCGCCCGGCGCGCTGTTCGCGGTCGGCGGGCGGGTCCGCGACGAGGTTCGCTCGGCGCTCGACGGCGTTGCGCGGCCGCCGAAGGACTTGGATTACGTTGCGGCCGGCGTCGAGCTCGAGGAGCTGATCGAACGGCTGAGCCGGATCGGCAAGAGCGACGTGGTCGGGGCGAGCTTCGCGGTCGTGAAGTGCACCCTGCCGGGGGCGGAGGGGACGGCGCCGGTGACCGTGGACGTGGCGCTGCCGCGGAGAGAACGCTCGACGGGGGCGGGGCATCGCGAGTTTCACGTCGAGGCCGGTCCGCACGTCCCGCTGGAGGACGATCTGGCCCGGCGCGATTTCCGCATGAACATGCTGGCGCGCGCGCTCCCGGGCGGGGACCTGGTCGATCCGTACGGCGGAGAGGCCGACATCCGCCACCGCCGGATCGGCGTGCTGAGGCCGGAGGCCTTCGAAGAGGATCCGTTGCGGATGCTGCGCGGGGCGCAGTTTGCGGCCCGCTTCGAGTACGCGCTCACGCACGAGACGCTGGAAGCGATGCGCGCCGCCGGCCCGCTGGTTGCGTTCGTTTCGGCCGAGCGCGTTCGGGACGAGCTGAGCAAGCTGCTGAGCGCGGCGCGGCCGTCGATCGGGCTCGAGCTGCTGCGCGAGAGCGGCGTGCTTCCGTACGTGCTTCCGGAGGTCGCCGAGGGGATCGGGGTCGAGCAGAACGAGTTCCACGCCTACGACGTCTACCGCCACAGCTTGGCGACGCTCGACGCGGCGCCGCCCGGTGACGTGATCGTGCGGCTCGCGGCGCTGCTGCACGACGTGGCGAAGCCGCGCACGAAGGAGGGGCCGCATTTTTACCGGCACGAGGTCGTCGGCGAGGCGATGAGCGCGGAGCTGCTGACGCGCTTGCGCTTTCCGAACGAGACCGCCGAGACGGTGGCGCGCCTGGTGCGCAACCACATGTACGTCGCCGACCCGGCCCAGGCCGGCGCCACGCTGCGGCGCTTCATCCGGCGCGTCGGCGTGGAGAATCTCGAGCGCCAGTTCGCCCTGCGCGCGGCGGACATCGTCGGGAGCGGGCTGCCCGAGCGGGGCGACGCCAACGAGCGCTTCGAAGCGCGCGTGCGCGAGGTGCTCGCGGAGCGTCCGGCCCTCTCGGTGCGGGATCTGGCCATCTCGGGGGACGACGTCGTCGCGGCGCTGGTCGCGGCCGGCCGGCTGCCGCGCGGCTCGAGAGGGGGCCCCGAGGTCGGCGAGGCGCTGCGCGCGCTGCTGGAGCTGGTGGTCGACGATCCCGCGCTCAACCAGCGCGAACGCCTGCTCGGCGTCCTCCCCGCCGTCATCGCCGGAATCCCGGCCGAATAGCCCCGCCGCGGCAGTCGCGCCACGCAGCGTTCCACGTGGAACGCGATCTCAGCACGAGGAACGGCGGGGGGAAACAAGAACGCAGGGTGCGTGGACGACGCTTCCCGGGATTTCGAGCTTGGCGTGCTGCTTGGCGTGCTGATCGGCGAGGGGCATTTCGGCGGCGACCGGCTCCAGCCGCAGATCACGGTCAAGCTGCACGTGCGGCACAAGCCGCTCCTCGACTGGATGCTCGACCGCTGCCCGGGGGCGCGCCTCTACGGTCCCTACGAGTATGAGAACCGCCGCTTCTATCAGTTGATGATCCGCGGCGCCGCGCTGCGCAACCGCCTGATCCCGCTGCTCGACGCGCTGCCGTGGTCCCAGATCGATCCGACCTCGCACGAACGGTACGCGGCGATGAAGCGCCGCTACGGCCTCGATGCGGGATCTGCCCAGGAAGAGAGCGCTTGAACGTGCGGTCCATCGCGATCGTCAACCAGAAGGGCGGCGTGGGCAAGAGCACGACCGCCGTCAACCTCGGCGCCGCCGTCGCGATGCTGGGGCGGCGGGTCCTGGTCGTCGACCTCGACCCCCAAGGCAACACGACGAGCGGCTTGGGGATCGAGAAGCGCAGCCTGGAAAACGACGTCTACGACGTCCTGCTCGGCGGCGTCCCGGCCGAGCAAGTGATCGTCGAGACCGGCATCGCGAACCTCTGGCTCCTGCCCGCGACGATCAATCTCGCCGGCGTCGAGATCGAGCTCGTCTCGATCCTCTCGCGCGAGACGCAGCTGCGCCGCGTCTTGGCGCCGTTGCGCGACCGCTACGACTACATCTTCATCGACTGCCCGCCGTCGCTCGGGCTGCTGACGATCAATGCCCTGGCAGCGGCCGGTGAAGTCCTCATCCCGGTTCAAGCCGAGTACTACGCGCTCGAAGGGCTCTCGCAGCTCACCAGCGTGGTCGGGCGCATCCGCTCGGCGCTCAATCCCGACCTGCACATCTCCGGCGTGCTGATCACGATGTTCGACGGCCGGACGCGGCTGGCGACCGAGGTTCTCGAGGAGGTCATGACCCATTTTCCGAGCCAGGTCTTCCGCACCCAGATTCCGCGCAACATCCGGCTCTCCGAGGCGCCCTCCTTCGGAAAGCCGGCGGTCCTCTTCGACGTGAAGAGCCGCGGTTCGCAAGCCTACCTCGCCCTGGCCCGCGAGCTCGCCGGCGAGCCCGTCGCCGGGAGCGAGCCGGTCGCGGCCGCGCCGCCGGCGTTCGGGCCGTGAGCGCGCCGAAGCGCGGGCTGGGCCGCGGGCTGGGCGTGCTGCTGGGAGAGGACCCGCGCTCGCACGACGACGGCTTGAAGGCGGTCCGCGTCGACGCGATCCGGCCCAACCCGCAGCAGCCGCGCAAGACGTTCGACGCGGCGTCGCTCGCCGAGCTCGAGCAATCGATCCGCGAGCTCGGCGTCCTGGTGCCGATCATCGTCCGTCCGCTCGGCGCGAGTGCGGGCGCCGCCTACGAGCTGATCGCGGGCGAGCGCCGCTGGCGCGCCGCGGCCGCCGCGCGGCTCGAGACGATCCCCGCCATCGTGCGCGAGGCCGGCGACGAGGCGAGCCTGGAGCTCGCGCTGGTCGAGAACCTGCAGCGCCAAGACCTCGATCCGCTCGAAGAGGCGATGGGCTACCAGCATCTGCTCGAGCAGTACCGCTTCACCCAGGAGCGGCTCGCCGAGCGCATCGGGAAGAGCCGCCCCGCCATCTCCAACGCGCTGCGCCTGCTCACGCTGTCGGACGCGATCAAAGCCCGGCTGCGGAGCGGGGGGCTGACCGTCGGCCACGCCCGCGCCCTGCTCGCGCTCGAGGAGAAGGAGCGCGACGCGGTCGCCGCCAGGGTCGAGCGCGAAGGCCTGACCGTGCGCGACGTCGAGCGGCTCGGCGAGCCGCGCAAGACGCTGCCCCGCACCCCGCGCCCCGCGCGCAACGCCCCCGACGTCGAAGCCGTCGAGACGAAGCTGCGCTATCGCCTCGCCGCCCCCGTCGCGATCGTGCCGACCGGTGCCGGCGGACGGATCGAGATCCGCTACGCCGACGCCGCCGATCTGGCGCGGCTCGTCGACGTGCTGCTGCCCGACGGGGTCTGATCCTGCGACAACGCGATAATGGTAAATGAAAAACTAATGTTTCATAATACTTGCTTAACAGTAATTCATATTTAATGTATAATGGTTACTGATAACGACGCGGGCCGGGCCGACGCGGACCGGCGGCATGCCGGAGAGCGCGGCGCGAAGCTTTCCGGAATCTACGCGCTGGTCGACCGGGGCCTCGTCGACGATCCAATCGGACTCGCGGTCGCGGTGCTGGCGGCCGGCGTGCGCGTGCTGCAGTACCGCGCCAAGAGCGGCGTCGACCCCGCGATCGTGCGGCGCATGCGCGCGCACACCGCGGCCGCGCGAGCGATCCTCATCGTCAACGACGACGTGGAGGCCGCGCTCGAGGCGGACGGCCTGCACGTCGGCCAGTCGGATCTCGCCGCGCTCGACCTCGCGGCGCTGCGCGCCCGGCTCGGTTCGCGGCTGCTCGGAATCTCGTGCGCGACGCCGCAGGAAGCGCGCGTCGCGGCAGAGCTCGGCGCGGATTATCTGGGTGCCGGGCCGTTCGCGCCGACGGGCACGAAGCTCGACGCCGGCGCGCCGATCGGCGCGGAAGGCTTGCGCGGCGTCGTGAGCGCGACCGCGCTGCCGGTCGCCGCGATCGGCGGCATCGGCTTGGAGAATTTGGAGACGGTGGCGCGCAGCGGCGCCGCCATGGCGTGCATCGGCGGCGCGCTCGTGCACGGCGGCGATCCGCATGCCGCGGCCCTGGCGCTGGTGCGGCGCTGGGCGGAGGTCGCGCCGGCGTGAAGCCCGTCGTGTGCTCGATCGGCACGACCGATCCCTGGAACGTCGCCGGCCTCGGTCTCGACCTGCGCGCGCTGCCCGAGTGCGGGGCACGTGCGGTGACGGTCGTGGCCGGCGTCTCGGCGCAGGACGAGCGCGGCGTCCGGGCCGTGCACGCGATCCCCGCCGCGACCGTCACGGCGCAGCTCGCCGCGCTGCAAGGCGCGCGCATCGCCGCCTACCGCATCGGCGCGCTGCTCGACGCCGCCACGGTCCGGGCCGTCGCCCGGCACATGCGCGGCGCGGACGTGCCCGTCGTCTACGATCCGGTCTTCGCCCCGAGCGGCGGCGGCCAGTTCGCCGACGAGGGCGTGCTGCGGGCCGTCCGCGAGCGGCTGCTGCCCGTGGTCACCGTGGTCACGCCCAATCTCTCCGAGGCCGCGACGCTCCTCGGCGCGCCCGCCGCCGCCGACGCCGCCGGCATGGCCGCCGCAGCGCAGGCGCTGCTGACGTTCGGACCGCGCGCGGCCCTGGTCAAGGGCGGCCACCTGCGCGGCGCGGCGCTCGACGTGCTGGCCGACCGGACCGGGACGCAGAGCTTCTCGGGCCCGCGGATCGCGGGCTCGATGCGCGGGACCGGCTGCCTCTTGGCAGCGGCGCTCGCTGCGGCGCTGGCCCGCGGGCTCGCGCTCGACCAAGCCGTCGTCGAAGCGCGCGCCTTCGTGCGCCGCAAGTTCGAGCACGCGGTCGAAGCCGGCGCGGCGATGCGCGCGGCCTACTGAATGACGGCGTCGCGCCGCGTTGCGCTAACGAGACGGCGAGCGCTGACGGCTGAAGCAGTCCCGGCAATAAACCGGCTTGTCGCCGCGCGGCTGGAACGGAACCTCGGCCGGCCGTCCGCACGAGCTGCAGGTCACCGCGAACATCGCGCGTGCCGCGCCGCCGGATCCGCCGGAGCCCGCTCCGCCGCCGGCGCCGCGTGCCGCTTTGCGCACCGAACGGCAGTCGGGACACCGGTTGGGCTTGTTTTGAAAGCCCTTGCTCGCAAAGAACTCTTGCTCACCCGCGCTAAAGACAAACGCCGCACCGCAATCGGTGCAGGTCAGTGTTTCGTCGGCATACAAAGCGAGCTACCTCGTGCTTGTTCTTCTCTGTCGTGGTTTCGACTCGCTCCGTTCGCGACCAATATGGACGTTACTAACCGGCGTGCGTGCTCGAAGCCCGTTTATGCGTGGATACTAACATAGGGTACGTGGCGGTGCAAGATACGCAAGCGCCCGCGCGGCGGCGCATCATGTCGGGAATGCGGCCGACCGGCCGGCTCCACATCGGTCATCTGGTCGGAGCGCTGACGAACTACGTCGCGCTCGCGCGAACGTACGAGGCGTTTTTCGAAGTCGCCGATCTGCACGCGCTGACCACGGGCTACGAACAGAGCGAGACGATCGCCGCGAATACGACCGAGATGGTGCTCGATTGGCTCGCGGCCGGGCTGCGTCCCGAGAACTGCGCCATGTACGTGCAGTCGCACGTCCCCGAGATCAGCGAGCTCCATCTGCTGCTCTCGATGATCGTTCCGGTCGCTTGGCTCCAGCGCGTGCCCACGTACAAGGATCAGATCGCGGCGCTCGGCGGCGACATCGCGACCTACGGTTTTCTCGGCTATCCGCTCATGCAGCTCGTCGACATCGCGATCGTTCGCGCCGACACCGTCCCCGTCGGCAAGGACCAGCTCTCGCACTTGGAGTTCGGCCGCGAAGTCGTGCGCCGCTTCAACTATCTGTACGGGCCGACGCTGGTCGAGCCGCAGGCGGAGCTCAGCGAGTTTCCCGACGTCCCCGGCACCGACGGCCGCAAGATGTCGAAATCGTACGGCAACGCGATCGAGATCGCCGACGACGAAGCGGCCACGACGAAAAAGATCCGCTCGATGCTCACCGATCCGCAGAAAGTGCGCCGGAACGATCCGGGGCGCCCCGAGATCTGCCCCGTCTTCGCCCTGCAAAAGGTCGCCAATACGGCGCGCGCGCCGTGGATCGAGGAGCACTGCCGCTCGGGCGCGCTCGGCTGCGTGAGCTGTAAAGGCGAGCTCGCCGAGAAGCTGAACGAGATGCTGCGCCCCGTGCGCGAGCGTCGCGCCGCGCTCGATGCGAGCCAGGTTGCAGAGATCCTCGAGGCCGGCGCGGTCAAAGCGCGGGCGATCGCCAAGGAGACCCTCGCCGACGTCAAGTCCGCCATGAAGCTCGCCTGAAATTTCGGCAACCGTCGAGCGTCGCCGCTCAAAAGCGCGCACGAATTCACCGCTCTCTTGACCCCGATGCGTTGCCTGCGGTATAGAAGCGATCATAAATGAGCGCATCTTCGCCGTCGCCACGCCACCGCAGGCTTCCGTGCTAGCGGCCGAACGGCACGCCCGGATCCTGCAGCACGTCGAGCGGCGCGAACGCGCCTCCGTCGGCGAACTGGCCGCCGTCCTCGCGACGAGCCCGGCGACGGTCCGGCGCGATCTGACGCGCCTCGAGGACGCCGGGCTGCTGCAGCGCGTTCACGGCGGCGCCGTGGTCGTCCGGACGCTCCTGGCGACGCCGGCGGCGACGGAAGAAAACGAAGCGCTGGCGCGCGCCGTGCGCAGCCGGCTCCTCCCCGGCGACGCCGTCATCTTGGTGGGTCAGGCCGTGATGCCGGTCGTCGCCCGCAAGCTCGCGAGCGAACCGATCCGCCTCATCGTCGTCTCCAACCAGCTCGAGATCGCGCGCACGCTCCTGGGCAAGCCCGGCATCGAGATCGTTCTGCTGGGCGGGAAGCTGCACTCCGCCGGCTACACCTTGCCGCAACCGCTCGGCGCCGGCGATCTCAAATTTTTGGTGGTAAACAAAGCGTTCGTCGAAGTCGAGGCGGTCCACGCCAAGGCCGGCATCACTACGACGCTCGCCCAGGACGCGCAATTCCAGCGCGATCTCCTGCAGCACGCGCTGCACAAGACGGTCGTCGCGCCGGCGAGCCACTGGGGGCTGGCCTTCACGCACCGCGTCGCGCTCGCGACGGAGATCGACGTGTGGCTCACCACGACGCTGGGCGCCGCGCAGCGTGCGGAAGTGGCATCGTTCGGCTGCCAGGTCGTCGAGAGCGCCGCGTGAAGCGCGTCGTCGAGGAGATCGTGGTTACCGATCCGCTGGGAATTCACGCGCGGCCCGCGGCCGCGCTCGCGCTCGCCGTCAGCAAGAGCGGAGCGCGCGTCACGCTGCGCCACGGCGCGAAAGCGGCCGACGCGAAGAGCCTCTTCCAAATTCTTTCGCTCGGCGCAGCCGCCGGTTCGAGCGTCAGCGCCGAGATCGAAGGCGACGACGGCGCGATCGCCGCAGCGCTCGGCGCGCTGCGCGCGCAGCTCGCTCCGCCGGGCGAAGCTTAGCGCGCCGGATCAGCGCGCGAAGCGCGGCAGGGCGGAGCGAATGCGAATGAGCGCCTCGCCGATCTCCTCGAGCGAAGCGGCGTACGACATGCGCATGAAGCCGCGTCCCGCCTCGCCGAAGCAGGAACCGCCGAGGGCCGCGACGCCGGCTTCTTCGAGCAGGAACGAGGCGAGCTTGCGGTCGTCGGGCGTGATCGCGGAGACGTTGGGAAAGACGTAGAACGCGCCGTCGGGGCTTTTGCACGTGATCCCCGGGATCGCGTTGAGCCCCGATACGATCGCGTCGCGGCGCGTGCGAAACTCGGCGACCATCGCTTGCACGGGCTCGTCGGGGCCCTCGAGCGCAGCGATGCCGGCATACTGCACGAAGGTCGTCGTGCACGAGTAGTTGTTCTGGCCGAGCAGCGTGACCGCGCGGGCGATCGGCGCGGGCATCACGCCGTAGCCTAGGCGCCAGCCCGTCATCGCGTAGGCCTTCGAGAAGCCGTCGAGCAGGATCGTGCGCTCGAGCATGCCCGGCAGCGTGGCGATCGAGCTGAATTGCGAGCCGTACAGGTTGCGGCTGTAGATCTCGTCGGAGACGACGGTGACGTCGTGCCGGATCGCGAGCTCGGCGATCGTGCCGAGATCCTCGCGCGTCAGCACGCCGCCCGTCGGGTTGTGCGGCGAGTTGAGGATCAGCACTTTGGTGCGGTCGCTGACGGCCGCCGCCAGGCGCTCGAGGTCCAAGCGGAAGTTCGTCCGTTCGAGCAGCGGCACGGGAACGGCTTTCGCTTGCAAATACGACGCGCAACCGGCGTACGCCGGGTAGGCGGGATCGGCGAAGACGACTTCGTCGCCGGGATCGAGCAGCACCGAGAGCACGTTCCAGATCAGCGGCTTGAGGCCGGGGCTCACCACGACCTGCTCGCGCTCGAAGGGCGGCAGCCCGCGGAACTTGCCCGCGTAGGCGCCGATCGCGTCGCGCAGCTCCGCGATCCCAGCCGAAGGCGTGTAGTGGGTGCGGTTCGCTTCGAGTGCCGCGACGCCGGCCGCCTTGATGTGCTCGGGCGTGTCGAAATCGGGTTCGCCGACCTCGAGATGGATGACGTGCTTGCCCTGGGCTTCCAGTTCGCGCGCGCGGGCGAGGGTTTCAAAGGCGCCTTCGCTCGAGAGACGCGAAACGGCGGCGGACGTGCGGATCGAGGTCGCTAGCATGGAGAAGCTCTTCGCGCCGCAGCGGGGAGAGACTTGCCGCAGCCCCGCTACTGCGGCAGCGCCTTATGGAAATAGCCGGCGATCACGCGGCGCGCCACCGGTGCCGCGGTGTCGGCCCCGTAGCCGCCCGTCCGCTCCATGAAGACGGCCATCGCGAATTTCGGATGGTCGGCCGGCGCGTAAGCGACGAACCAGGTCGTGTTGGGTCCGCTCCCGCCGTCGGTCTCGACGGTCCCCGTCTTCCCGCCGTAGGGCACGCCCGGCACGTCCTCGCCGTAGGCCGTCCCCCACGGCATGGTCACCTGACTCATGCCGGCGCGCACTTCGCTCAGCGCTTCGGCGCTGACCGGGACCCGGCGGATCACTTCGTGATCGAAGCGTTTGACGATCCGGCCCGAGGCGTCGCGGATCGCGCCCACGAGGTGCGGGCGGAAGAGCGTGCCGCCGTTGACGACGGTTGCCGCCACGTTGGCCATCTGCAGCGGAGTGGCTTGCATGGCGCCCTGCCCGATCGCGAGCTGGCACACGTCGCTGGGTTCGAGGGGGACGCCGTACGTCTTCATCGACCACGCGTTGGTCGGCCAGTTGCCCGGGTATTCGCCGGGCAGATCGACGCCCAGGCGCGAGCCCAGCCCGTACTGCAGCGCGTAATAGCGCAGCCGCTCGTGTCCCAGCCGGTCGCCGAGTTGATAGAAGTAGCCGTCCGACGACGCGGCCAGCGCGTGCACGAAGTCGGTCGTGCCGATGCCGCCCGCGGCGATGTCGGAGAAAAGCGTGCCGTGGCACTCCCAGCTGCCGGAATCGTAAAGGACTTGATCTTGCCCGATGACGCCGCTGGTGATCGCGGCGCTCCCCGTGACCATCTTGAAGGTCGAGCCGGTCGCGGTCGCGGCGCCGATCGCGCGGTCGTAGAGCGGCTGCAGCGGATCGTTGAGATACGTCGAGTAGGTCGACTCCTTGATGCCGTTGGCGAAGTCGTTGGGGTCGAAGCTGGGATACGAAGCCAGCGCGAGGATGCCGCCGTCGCGCGGATCGATCGCGATCACCGCGCCCGCCAGCCGCCGGCCGCGCCGCTCGCCGACCAGCGCGAGTTGATCGCGCAGCGCGTTCTCGACGATCTCTTGGAGCCGCCAGTCGAGCGTGAGCACGAGGCTGTCGCCGGGCGTCGGTTCGACCGGACCCAGGCGGCGCACGAGCTGCCCTTGCGAGTTGACTTCGATCTGCTGACCGCCAGGTTTGCCGCGCAGGAAGCCGTCGTACTGCGCTTCGAGTCCGTCTTTCCCGACGACGTCGTTGGGCGAATAGCCCTTGGGCTTGAGCTCGCGGTATTCGTCTTCCGTGATGAGCCCGACGTAACCGAAGGCGTGCGCGCCGTAACGGTGGTAGGGATAATCGCGGACCGGCTGCGCCTCCAGGTCGACGCCGGGCAGCTCGTCCTGCGCCTCCGCGAGCCGCGCCATCTGCGAGTTGCTGAGATCGCTCGCCAGGATGATCGGTCCGTAGGGCTCGTACGTCGCGACCTCGTCGAACGTCTTGTAGTTGATGCCGCGATGGTGCAAGAGACGTTTGCGCAAGAGGGGCTCGGGGACTTGCAGCACGCCGGCGAGATCGTGCATCGTGCGATCGAAGTCTTTGACTTCCGAAGGGATCAGGGCGCACACGAACGAGGGCCGGCTGCGCACGAGCACGACGCCGTTGCGGTCGAGGATCCGCCCGCGCGGCGCCGCCACGGGAATGCGCCGGATCTGATTGGCGCGCGCCGCGGCGGCGTAACGCTCGCCCTCGACGAGCTGAATCTGGGTGAGCCGCGCGACGAGCGAGGCCAGCGCGAGCGCGACCGCCAGGATGAAGACGACCAGCTTCCAGGTCGAGCGCGGGAAGGGGCGCGGCGGCTCAGCGGCGAGGTGCGCCATAGCGTCCGAGCTGCGGGAAAAGGGCGAGCAGCGCCAGCGCGACGAGCCCGTCGAGCAGAGCCTGCCACGCGGCGGCGTGGAAATGCGCGAGCGCGAGCGGGAGCATCCGCCCCTCGGCCGCCAGGATCGCGCTGAAGAGCGCGTAGCGCAGCAGCGTCGCCAGCGCCACGCCGGGCAGGAGCGCGAGCTTCGTATCGGCGAGCCAGGTGCGCGCCAGCCGGCCCGCGGCGGCGCCGACGAGCGCGGTCGAGAAGGTCCAAGCCGCGCCGGTGTTGCCGGCCAGGGCGTCCTCGCAGGCGCCGGCGATCAAGCCCAGGACGAACCCGCCGCCGGTTCCGGTGCGAATCGCGTACCACAGCACCAGCAGCAGGACCCAGCTGATCGTCGCCCCGCGGATGGGAAAGAGCGGCTCGAGCGTGCTCTGGACGAGCAGCGCGACGGCCAGCGCGAGGGCGACCAGCGGCCAGGCGGGCGCGTCGGGAGCGTAGGCCGGCGCCCCCGCCTCGGGGTTAGCGCGGAACCACGAGGACACGGCCAAGACGTCCGAAGCCGACCGCCGGCTCGACGAGGGCGCTTTGGTAGAGGGCGCCCTCGGGGTGGTAGACTTCGCTGATCCGCCCGATGACGAGCCCGGCGTGGAACGAGCGGCCCTCGCCGGTGACGACGACGTCGCCGGGCCGCAGCGCCGCGTCCTGCGAGACGTACTGGAGCTGGATCCGCGAGCTCGTGCCGGTCGCGATCCCCCACCAGCGCCCGCGCTGCACGATCGCAGGGACCTTGCTCGAAGCGTCGGTGACGAGCAGCACCTTGCTCGAGAACGGCTCGGCCTCGATGACGCGTCCCACGACCCCGTCGGCGTCGATCACGCCGTCCTCGAGCTTGATGCCGGCCCGCGCGCCGCGGTCGATCGTGATGACCCGCGTCTGATTCTCCGGATCGTAGCCGATCGTCGTCGCGGCGATGCCGGACGGTTCGCGGGCTGCGGCCTGCTCGATGGCCAGGGCGTCGGGGAGCACCGAGAGCGCCTCGCGCAGCCGGTCGTTCTCGGCCGAGAGCGCGCGGTTCTCCGCGTTCAGACGCCGGTTGTCAGCGGCCAGGCGCGGAGCGCCGGCGATCGCCCCGGCCGCGCCGCCGGCCGCACCGACGATCGTGGCGACCGCGCTCTGAAGGAAGAGGGCGCCCGAGTTGACGCCCACCGAGATCGCGCTCGGCCTTCCGCTCTTCACGGCATCGAGTTGGACGAGAGCGATCAGCGCGGCCACGATGACCGTGCCGATTACGGCGAATAGCTTTCTCTCATCCCGATACGTAAAGATTGATACCACCTCGTCAGCCGGTCCGCATGGGGCCGCAGACGTTCGAGCAAGGTCGGCGAGCCGAGGATCTCGCCGGCGCCGCGCGCGACACACGTGAGCGGGTCGGGCGCGATCGTCGTCGGAACGTTGGTGCGGAAACCCATCTCTGCGGCCAACCCGGCGATCAGCGCGCCCCCACCCGTCAGCGTGATGCCGGACTCGATGAGATCGGCCGCGACGTCCGGAGGCGTCGTTTCGAGCACCGAACAGACTCCGCGGAGGATGCGTTCGAGCCCCTCGCGGAGGGCTTCGCCGACCATCTCCTCGCTCACTTCACGCGAGCGGGGAGAGGCAGCGTCGACGTCCATGCCGTTGACGACGACCGGCTGCCGCCCGGGGGGGCGGCCCGCGTAGCCGAGCTCGATCTTGAGGCGTTCGGCCGTGATGCGGCCGATCTCGAAATGTTGGGCGTGCAGCCGCTGCTGGACCGTTTCGTCGAGGAAGTCGCCCCCGGTTTGGATCGACGAGAGGCGGATGACCCCGGCGGCGGCGATGATCGCGATCTCCGTCGTGCCGCCGCCGATGTCGACGATCATCTGGGCGCGCAGGCTGGTGACGTCGAGCCCGGCGCCGACGGCCGCGGCGACGGCCTGCGGAACGTAGGTCGTGTAGCGGGCGCCGGCCGCCCGCACCGCCTGTTCGACCGCCTTGCACTCGATGTCGGTCGCGCAGCCGGGGATCGAGGCGACCAGCCGCGGGGCGAGGCGGGGGCGGGTGGCCAGCGCCCGGTCGACGAGCGTGCCGACCAGGGCGTGGGTCGCGCGGAAGTCCGAGATCGTTCCGCGGCGCAGCGGGCGCACCACCCGGATGCGGTCGGGGACCCGGCCTTCCATCTCTTTGGCGGCGTGTCCGACGGCGACGATCTCGTCGGTCAGCGTGTTGAAGGCGACGACCGACGGCTCGCTGACGGTGACGCCGGCACCGCGCTCGTAGACCACGGTGTTGGCCGTTCCGAGATCGAGCCCGATGTCCGGGCTCATGGTCGAGCGGACCGTCTCCAAGGCGCGCATCAGGCCGGAGCCTCGACCCGCTGCGGCGGCAGTTCGTAGCCGAGCTCGGGCAGGCAGCGGACGAACTCGCCCAGCGGGAAGCCCATCACCGTGTAAAAATCGCCCTCGATCCGCTCGACGAGCGCGGCCCCGCGGCCCTGGATGCCGTACGCCCCGGCTTTGTCCATCGGCTCGCCGGTTGCGACGTAGTCCGCGATCTGCCGGCTCGAGAGCGGCGCGAAACGGACGCGCGTCGAGGACGAACGCTGCAGCCGCCGTCCGGCAGAGGCGTCCACGACGACGAACGCCGTGTGGACCACGTGCTCTCGTCCGGCGAGCGCGGTCAGCATCGCCGCCGCCTCGGCCGCGTCGCGTGGTTTGCCCAGCGCCCGCCCGTCGAGATCGACGACCGTGTCGGCTGCGACGATCACGCCTTCGTGTCCGCGAGCAGCCGAGGCATCGGCCTTGGCTGCAGCGTGAACTTGCGCGAGCTCGGCAGGCCCACAACCAGGCCGCTCGCCTTCGTCGACGTCGCTTGCCGCAACCCGCACGTCAAGGCCGAGGGAAATGAGCAATTCACGCCGCCGAGGTGACGCGCTTGCGAGAACGAGAGAACGAAGTTCGCGCATTCGAGCTCAATACGTTAAGTATAGGCGTGCCGAGAACCGTTTGTATACGGGCCTGGGCAATTCTTCACATGTACGTGCGTCCCTCGGCGCGCACGTAACCGCCGGGATGGCGGCCGCGCGGATCGTTGTGCGTGTAATGGATCAAGCCGCCAAGCGCATCGTAGATGTATTCGCCCCGCACCTCGACGTCGTCGCCGGGAGCGAGCGGGATCGGCCCGGTGATGTCGACGTTGTCCTCCACGCGCACCGTCAAGCCGTGCCCGCCTGCGCCGCGCAGGTGGAGAAGAAAGCCTTCGTGGTCGCCGCTCGGCCCGCGGCTGACGCCGAGGACGCGCGCGACGCTCCCGCTCGCGGTGACTTCGAGGCGGGAACGCTGTTGGCGCCAGGCGTCGTACACTGCGGCATTCGGATCGTTGCTCGCCGGGCTGCTGCCACACCCGGCAAGCATTGCCGCCAACGCGCATGCGAGCGCAACATCTTTAACCGGCATCCACGTCGTCGAGCAAAATCTCTTCGAGTGACTCGCGGCGCACCGCGACGGCGTGCGCTCCGCCGCCTGCGAAGACGACGGCCGGCCGCGGGATGCGATTGTAGTTGTTCGCCATGCTGAAGGTGTAGGCGCCGGTCGTTCGCAGCGCCACAAGGTCGCCGGAGCGAAGGTCTGCGGGGAGCGGCGCGACGACGATCTCGTCGTTTTCACAGGAGCGCCCCGAAAGCGTCGTCTCCTCGTACGAGGCAAGCGAACTTCGCCCCGCGAGCTCGGGATGATGATAGGCGCCGTAGAGCAGCGGGCGCGGATTATCCGTCAGGCCCCCGTCGACGATCGCGAACTTGCGCGTCCCCTGCCGCTTGACGGAGGCGACCCGGTAGAGGCTCGTCCCGGCCTCGGCGACGATCGACCGGCCGGGCTCGATGCCCAGGCGCGGCGGCGGGATGCGGTGGCGCGCGGCCTCGAGGTCGCGCCTGGCCACGAGCCGGGCCAGAGCCGCGGCGAGATCGAAGCGGGCCGTACCGGGCTGCGGATCGACCCCGAAGCCGCCGCCGACGATCAGCTCGCCGAGCGGTGCGCCGAGCGCGCGGGCTCGCGCGTACACTTCGAACTCGACGGCGAGGCTCGCCTCGAAGGGCTCGGGCTCGAAGATCTGCGAGCCGATGTGGGCGTGAACGCCGGCCAGCCGCAGGCCGGGCGCCGCCAGGGCCGCGGCGAGGGCGGCGTCGACCTCGGCGAGCGGGATGCCGAATTTCGAATCCTCGCCGCCGGTCCGGACGAAGGCGTGCGTGTGGGCTTCGATCCCCGTGTTGAGCCGCAGCAGGATCGGCAGCGGCCGGCCGGGGTGCGCCCGGGCGGCCAAACGCTCGAGCTCTTCGCGGTTGTCGACGACCAGCCGGCCGGCCCGCCCGGCGAGCGCCGCGTCCAGTTCGGCGTCGGTCTTGGCGCAGCCGTGCATGACGATGCGCTCCGGGGGGAAGCCGGCCCGTTCGGCCGTCAGCAGTTCGCCGAGCGAACAGACGTCGAGTCCCAGCGGCGTCGCGGCCAAGCGCCGGGCCAAAGCGACGACGAGCAGCGCCTTGCCGGCGTAGCAGACGTCGACGCCGAGCTCGGAACCGAGCGCGGCGAACCTGGCAAGGTTGGCGTCGAGGACCTCGGTGTCGAGGACGAGCAGCGGCGTGCCGTAGATTCGGGCGAGCTCCGCGGCGGGGACCCCGCCTAGCACGAGCGTGCGCCCGTCAGTCTGCACGAGCGGGGGAAGTGAGGCGGCGGTAGAGTCCATGCGTTTCGATATAACGGTAGACGGATTCTGGGACGAGGTAGCGGATGCTCCCGCCACGGGCAAGCTGCGTGCGGACCAGCGTCGCCGAGCCGTTGAGCGCCGGCAGATCGAGCACCTTTATTTTGGCGCGCTCGGCCGGCGCGAGCGCAGCGAGGAAGGCGTCGACGCGCTCGGGCGCGCGTTCGGCCCGCGGCGCGATCGCGAACCCGTCGAGGCTGGCGAGGACGACGTCGAAGCGCTGCCAAGGCGAGTCGACCAGCGAGTCGCCGCCGACCACGAAGGTCAGCTCGTCGTCGGGAAAGCGCGCCCGCAGGCGCGGCATCAGGTCGGCGCTGTAACCGCTCGCCGCCTCGTCGAGGTCGGTCTCGTCGATGCCGAAATGCGGGTTCGGCGCGAGCGCGCCGCGCAGCATCGTCAGGCGTTCCTGGGGCGTCGCGATCGGCGGGACGCGATAGTGCGTGCCGCGCGTCGGGAGAAAGAGCATGCGCTCGAGCCCGAGCTCGACGCGCGCGGCTTCGGCCACGAAGAGATGCGCGTTGTGCACGGGGTCGAACGTGCCGCCGAAGAGCCCCAGCTTCACGGCGGCGTCGTCGGAACGGCGACGGGGACGAGGCCGTGCGCCCCGTGCGCGGCCGCATGCTGCAGCCCGACCCGGTAGCCGCCGTAAAACGAGAGGCCGATGACGAGCGCCAGAAAGATGAAGAAGCCGAAGTAAAACTTCACTGTCGCACTCACGAGAAGTCGAACTCATTTCCGCCGATGCGAACCGTGTCGCCGTCCCGTGCACCGAGCTCGCGCAATCGCTTGTCCACGCCCATCTTCGCCAGGATCCGCTCGAAGCGCTCGAGGGCTTCGTCGCTGTCGAAATCGGTCATCGCGGCGAGGCGTTCCACGCGTTCGCCGCTGACGACGAAGGCGCCGTCGGCGTCGATTCCGATCGAAAACGGCGCCTCGGGCGTCAACACGAAACGCGGCACGTCGCCCTCGGCGACGACGGGCAGAGAGGTGGCTTGAATCGTGTTGAAGGCGGCGAACAGCAAGTCGCGCACTCCTTCGCCGGTCACCGCCGAGATGCCGCGTAGCCCGGGGATCGTTTCCCTTAATTCGGCCAGGCGTTCGCGCGCCTCCGGAAGATCGAGCTTCGAGAGCACGGGCAAGATCGGGCGCGCGAGCAGTGAGGGGTTCCAAAGTCGCAGCTCGTTCTCGATGACGGCTTTGTCGGAGACGATCTCGGCGGCCGGACGCGCGCCGTCCATGAGGTGGAGCAGCACGCGAGTGCGCTCGACGTGGCGCAGGAAGCGGTCGCCCAGGCCCGAGCCGGCGTGCGCCCCCTCGATGAGCCCGGGGACGTCGACCATCAGGAACGACTCCTCCGGCCCCAAGCGCACCACGCCGAGCTGCGGCTCGAGCGTGGTGAAGGGATAGTCCGCGATCTTCGGCCGCGCCGCCGAGACGGCCGCGAGCAGCGTGGATTTTCCGGCGTTGGGCAGGCCGACGATGCCGCAGTCGGCCAGAAGCTTCAGCTCTAAACGAATCGTGCAGCTCTCGGCCGGCTCGCCCTTTTCGGCGAAGCGCGGAGCCTGGCGCGTGCTGGTCGCGAAGTGCTGGTTGCCGAGGCCCCCCCGCCCGCCGCGGGCGACGCGCACGCGCTGCCCGGGGGTCGAGAGGTCGCCCAGCAGGATCTCGCGCCCGTCCTCCTCGAGGCGGTAGGCCAGCGTCCCGACCGGGACGCGGACGATGAGGTCTTCGGCGCTGCGGCCCGACTTGTTGGAGGTCGAGCCCGGCTTGCCGGCCTCGGCCGCAAACTGCTTCTTGAAGCGGAACTCGATCAGGGTCGAGAGCTCCGCTTCGGCCTGGAGGAAGACGTCGCCGCCGCGCCCGCCGTCGCCGCCCGCCGGGCCGCCCTTGGGGACGTATTTCTCCCGCCGCCAGGCGACGACGCCGTCGCCTCCGCGCCCGCCGGCGACCGCGATCGTCGCCTCGTCGACGAAGTTAATCGGCTCGGGCTCCCGAGCGGGCGGCGGCTGCGGAAATGGAAAAGAGCCCGAAGGCTCTTTGCGTCACCGGGGCCCGGACCGGAAGGGCCGGACTACGCCTCGGCGACGACGTTGACGTGCTTGCGATTCCGCTTCTCCGAGAAGTGGACGCGCCCGGCGACGAGCGCGAAGAGCGTGTTGTCCTTGCCCATGCCGACCCCCAGGCCCGGGTAGAACTTGGTGCCGCGCTGGCGCACCAAGATGTTGCCGGCGAGGACCGTCTCGCCGCCGAAGCGCTTGATACCCAGGCGCTGGGCATTCGAGTCGCGACCGTTGCGGGTCGAGCCGGCGCCCTTCTTGGACGCGAAAAGTTGCAGGTCGAACGTGAACATGGCGGAGCCTAGTATACAGGCTCGCAGCCGGGGATGCAACCGCGCGGACTCGGCGTGGAGGCTCCGCGGCCGGCCGGCGAAGCCGGCCTGGGACGCACACGGGCGCCCCCGGCGGAGCGGCCTCGCCGCGGCGCCGCTGGGCCCAAGCGGGCGAACCGCTCGACCGTCGCCCGGATCCTGTTTTTCTACGGACTGAATAACTCCAGGGCCGCATTCGCGGCCTACGCCGAGAAGCATGAAGGGAAACGCAAGCGGCGTCTCATGGCCAAGGCTGCCTCGTTGCCTTCTGCCGAGGGGGAAGAGGCCTAGGGCCCTCAGTCCATGGGCGAGGCGAGCAGGTCGCGGGGGCGGCAGGCAGGCTTCGCGGGGGGCTCTGCGATAGAAGCAGGGCGGCGTAAGAGGGGCGGCCGGGGCGGTCGCCCCGTTTCGTGGCGTAAACGGGAGTTCTCCGCAGGGATTTGGATAAGAAGCGAGTCGTCATCACGGGCCTCGGCGCGATCACGCCGCTGGGGAACACGCGCGAGGAGTTTTGGAGCCGGCTGATCGCCGGCGAGAGCGGGGTCGCCGCGGTCACGGCCTACGACGTCGCGGCGGCCGGCCTGCGCTGCCGCATCGCGGCCGAGGTCAAGGGCTTCGACCCCGACGCGCGCATCGGCCGGCGCGACGCGCGGCGCATGGACCGCTTCGCCCAGTTCTCCTTCGCCGCGGCGCTCGAAGCGCTCGAAGACGCGCGCTTCCCGGACGACGCCGAGACGCGCGACGCGACCGGGGTCGTCGTCGCGACCGGCATCGGCGGGATCATCACGCTCCAGGACACCGTCAGCAAGGCGCGCGAGCAGAAGACGGCGAGCCGCATCACCCCGTTCTTCATTCCCATGCTGATGGGCAACGCGGGCCCGGCCCAGATCTCGATGAAGCATCGCTTCCGCGGGCCGATGTACGCCGTCTCCAGCGCCTGCGCCAGCTCGAACGACGCGATGGCGATCGCCTTCGACCTGATCCGGCACGGCTACGCCACGGCGATGGTCACCGGCGGCTCCGAGGCGACGGTCACCGACATCGCGATGGGCGGCTTCGACTCGATGAAGGCGATGTCGACGCGCAACGACGAGCCCGCCCGGGCCAGCCGGCCCTTCGACCGCGAGCGCGACGGCTTCGTGATGGGCGAAGGCGGCGCGATCCTGATCTTCGAGGAGCTCGAGTTCGCGCGGCGGCGCGGCGCGCACATCTATGCTGAAGTGCTGGGCTACGGCCAGTCGGCCGACGCGCACCACCTGGTCGAAGTCGATCCTTCGGGGAGCGGCGTCGAGCTGGCCCTGCGGCGCGCCTTCGCGAATTCGGGGGTCGCGCCGGGCGACGTCGACTACGTCAACGCGCACGGCACGTCGACGCCGATCGGCGATCCGGCCGAATCCCAGGCGCTCGAGCGGGTGATCGGCGCGGGCGGCCATCGCTTCGCGGTCAGCTCGACCAAGAGCATGCACGGGCACGCGCTGGGCGCGGCCGGCGCGATCGAGGGCGTCGCCACCGTGCTCGCGGTCGAGCGCGGCATCGTGCCGCCGACGATCAACTACGAGTTTCCCGATCCGCAGTGCACGCTCGACTACGTTCCCAACATCGCGCGCAAGGCCGAGGTGAACGTCGCGCTTTCGAACTCGTTCGGGTTCGGCGGGCACAACAGCGTGATCGTCTTCGGTAAGTATCGGGACTGACGCCGTGGCCGGTGAGTCGCGCCGGCGGCGGCTGCGCGCGTTGCTCGCGCTCGCCGAGGTTCCCGGCGCCGACGCGGAGGCGTTCGAAGAGGCGTTCGTGCACGAGAGCGCGGTGAAGGAGGGGCGCGCGGAGCGTTCCAACCAGCGGCTCGAGTTCGCGGGCGACGCGATCCTCGGCCACGCGGTCGCGCGCTGGCTCTGCGAGCGCTACCCCCAGGCCCCCGAGGGCGAGCTCGCCCTGCGCAAATCCTCGCTGGTCGCCGACGCGGCGCTGGCGGAGACGGCCGAACGGCTGGGCTTCGAGCCGCTGCTCGTGCTCGGAGCGGGGATGGCGAACCTGCCCGCCGCGCGCCACCGCTCGGCGCTGGCCGACGCCTTCGAGGCGTTTCTCGCCGCGCTCGAGCGCACGTGCGGCTTCGAGGTTGCGGCGCGCTTCGTCGAGCGCGAGCACGTCGCCGAGCGCGAGAAGCTGGCGCTCTCGCTCGACGATCCCAAGACCGTGCTGCAGGAGTGGTCGCAGAAGCACCACGCGGTCACGCCGGCCTACAGCGAGCGCGCCGAGGGTCCGGCGCACGAGCGCACGTTCTATGCCGAGGTCGCGATCGAGGGTGAAGTACTGGGCGGCGGGAGCGGGCCGAGCAAGAGGGCCGCGCAGCGCGCCGCCGCGGAACGGGCGCTCGAGGTGCTGCGCGAGCGCTACGACGACCTCGGGCCGCGCCCGCTCTCCGCGCCCGCTCCGGCCGCGGCGCCGCGCCCGAGCCGGCCGCGCGCGCCGCGCAAGAAGACGCAGCGCAAACGGACCCCGGCGGCGAAGCAGAAGCGGACGTGAAGCTCAAATCGCTCAAGCTGTTCGGTTTCAAAACGTTCGCCGAACAGACGTCCTTGACGTTCGAGCCCGGGATCACCGCGCTGGTCGGTCCGAACGGGTCCGGCAAGTCCAACCTCGTCGACGCGATCCGCTGGGTGCTCGGCGAGCAAAGCGCCAAGTCCCTGCGCTCGACCAAGACCGAGGACGTCATCTTCGCGGGCAACGAGCGGCGCAAGCCGCTGGGGATGACGGAGGTCGCGCTGACCTTCGACAACCACGACCGCGCCCTCAAGGTCGATGCGAGCGAAGTGCAGCTCACCCGCCGCGCCTACCGCGCCGGCGAGAGCGAGTTCTTCATCAACCGCCAGCAGGTGCGGCTGCGCGACGTCGTCGAGCTGCTGATGGGGACGGGCCTGGGCCCCGGCTCGTATGCGATCGTCTCGCAGGGCCAGATCGACGCGATCCTCTCGTCCAAGCCGACCGAACGGCGCGGCCTCTTCGAGGAAACGGCCGGAATCAACAAGTTCCTGGCCCGCAAGAACGAGTCGCTGCGGCAGCTCGAGCGGACCGAGCAGAACGGCATCCGCGTCAACGACCTGCTCTCCGAGATCCAAACGCGCATCCCCGAGCTCGAGACGCAGGCGCGGCGCGCGCGCCGCTACCGCAAGGTCTCGGCGCGCTTGCGCGACCTCGAAATTCTCTCTTACCTGCGGGCCAGCACCTCGCGCCGCGCCGAGCGCGAGACCTTGCAGGCCGGGCTCGAGCGGCTGGAGGTCGAGCGCGCCGGCGCGGCCGCCAAGGCCGCCGCCTGCGAAGCCGATCTGACGGTGCTGCGCACCTCGCTGCTCGCGCAGGAACGCGCCTTGGAGAGCCTGCGCGAGGAGGGAACGCAAGCTCGTGCCGAGCTCGCCGAACTCGAAGCGCAGCAGGCTGCGACGCTCGCCCGGCGCGAGGCGCTCGAAGCGCAAACCTCGCAGATCACCGACGACCGCGAGCGCGCCGAAGCCGAACAGCAGAGCCTGCGCGAGACGATCGCGCAGCTCGAAAGCGAGCTCGGGCCGCACGCCGAGGCGCTCGAATTCAAGCGCGAGCGCGAGCGGCACGCGCAGGAGGCGCTGGCGGCGGCGCGCGCGGCGCTCGACCGCATCTTCAACGCGCTGCGCGAGATCGAGGCGGAGGCGGCCGCCGCCGCGACCAGCGAAGCGGAGCGGCGCGCGCAGCTCGCCGCGACCCAGAGCGAATACGAGCGCCTCGAGCGCGAGGCGTACGCTCTGCGCGAAGAGGCCGCGCACAAGAGCGAGCGCGTCGCGCTGCAAACGAACGAAGCGGAGCAGGCGCGCGTCGAGCTCGCCGAGCTGGAAACGCGCGTCGCGGCGGCGCGCCGGGCCGCCGCAGCGGCGGACGAACGCGTCGCCCTCGCCGCCGAGCGGCTGGCCACGGCGGAAAGCGCCTACCGCACGGCGACCAGCGAGCTCGCCGGCGCCGAGGCGCGCCTGCACACGATCGAAGAGCTCGAAGCGAATCTCGAAGGGCACGTTCCGGGAACGCGGGCCGTGCTCGAGGCGAACGCGCGCGGCGAGTTCAGCGGCATCCACGGCGTCGTCTCGAATCTGATCCGGGTCGACGAGCAGTACGCGCGCGCGCTCGACGTCGCGTTCGGCGCCGGCCTTTCCAACATCGTGACCGCGACTTCCGAGGACGCGGAGCGCGCGATCGCCTACCTGCGCGCGCACGAGCTCGGCCGCGCGACCTTCCTGCCGCTCGACACGCTGGGCAAGCGCACGGGCCGGGAAGCGAGCGAGATCCCGCGCCGGCCGGGCGTGATCGGCTGGGCGCACGCGCTCGTCGAGGCGGCGCCCGAATACCGCGGCATCGTCGCCTTTCTGGTCGGCCGCATCCTGGTCGTCGAGACGCTCGACGTCGGCGTGCGCCTCGTGCGCGGCGACGGCCTGCGCGACACGATCGTCACGCTCGACGGCGACGAGATCCGCGGCGGCGGCGCGATGACCGGCGGGCGCTACCGGCGGGAGCGCTCGATCCTGTCGCGGCGCGCGCAGGCGCGCACGCTCTCCGCGCAGATTCCGAAATTGCGCGAGGCGCTGGCCGGCGCGCAGGCCGCCGCCGCAGCGGCAGCCGACGAGAGCGCGGCGGCCGCGCGCGAGCGCGATGCGGCGCAGCGCGTCGAAGCCGAGCTGGCGGTCGCGCTGCGCGGCGCGCACGCGCGCAGCGACGCGGCCGAGACCGAACGCCGCCGGCTCGAGGCGGAGATCGCGACGATGCTCGAGCGGGCCGCGCAGCGCGAACGCGAGACGATCGGCGCGCGCGAACGGCTGGCGCTGCTCGAGCGGCCCGCGGTCGATCCGAGCGTGACGCTGGCCGAACGCGAACGGCTCGAAGCCGCGCTCGGCGAGGCGCGCGCGACGATCGCCCGCGCGCAGAACGCGGAGCGAGAAGTCGCCGCCGAGATCGCCGCCGCCCGCGAAGCCGTGGCGGCGCTCGCGGCCAAGCGCGACGGGGCCCTGGCGCGCGTCGCGCTGCTCGACGCCGACCGCGAGCGCGCGGCCAAAGCCCGCGAGAGCACGCTCGGCGAGATCGAGGCGCTGTCGCTGCGGGTCGTCGACGTGCGCGCGAAGCTGGGAGGGGTCGAGCAGCGCGTCGCCGAGCTCGACGCGCGCCACGAGGCGGCGCGGCGCGGGCGAGAGGCGGGCGCGACCCGCGCGAACGTGCTGGAAGGCGAGCTGCGGCTGGCGCAGCAGGCCGAGCGCGCCTCGTCGCACGAGAGCGAGGGCGCGCGCTTGCGGCTGGCGGAGATCGACGCGGAGCTGGGCATGCTCGCCGCTCAGTTCGCCCAGCATCCCGCGACCGCCGAGGAGTGCGCCGGCGTCGAAGCGCGCTTCGCCGGCGAGCCGGGCGACGTGACCGCGGAGCTGCAGCGGCTGCGCGAAGAGCTGGCGCGCTTGCAGAACGTCAACTTGAACGCCGAAGCCGAGATCGCCGAGCTCGCCGAGCGGGAGCGTTTCCTCAAGGAGCAGCTCGAAGATCTGGCGCGGGCCCGCGCCACGCTGCTGGACTCGATCAAGCAGATCGAGGAATCGTCGCAGGAGCGCTTCAACGAAACGTTCGAGGCCGTCAGGACGGCCTTCGAAAGCGTCTACGCGCGCCTGTTCCCGGGCGGCCAGGCACGCATGTGGCAGACCAATCCCGAGCAGCTCGCGGAGACGGGGATCGAGATCGCCGTTCAGCCGCCGGGCAAGAAGCTGATGCCGCTGGCGACGCTCTCCGGCGGCGAGCGCGCGATGACCGCTTCGGCCTTGATCTTCGCGCTCATCAACGTGAAGCCGTCGCCGTTCTACCTGCTCGACGAGGTCGACGCCGCGCTCGACGACGCGAACATCGAGCGCTTCTCCCACATGGTGCGCGAGGTCGCGTCGAGCGCGCAGCTCCTGCTGGTCACGCACAACAAGAAGACGATGGAACTCGCCCACCGCATGTACGGCGTCACGATGGCCGAGCCCGGGATCTCGAGCGTCATCGCCGCCGATCTGTCGCCCGTCACGACCCAGTCCTCGGAGGAGGCCGCACTTGTCAGTTGAGATCCGCGAAGCCGCGCTGTTTTCGGTCTACGATCGCACCGGGGCGGTCGACCTGGCGCGCGCGCTGGCGGCGCGCGGCGTGCCGATCTACGCGACGGGGGGGACCTGCGCGCACTTGCGCGAGCACGGCGTCGACGCGCACGACGTCGGCGAGCTGACGGGCTTTCCGTCGCTCTTCAGCGGGCGCGTGAAGACGCTGCACCCGCGCGTCTTCGGCGGCATCCTGGCCGACCGCGCGGATCCCGAGCATCAGGCGGAGGCGAGCCAGCACGGGGTCCCGACGATCTCGACCGTCGTCGTCAACCTCTATCCGTTCGAATCGACCGTCGCGCGCGAAGGCGCGACCCTCGAGGAGGCGATCGAGCAGATCGATATCGGCGGGGTCGCGCTGATCCGCGCGGCCGCGAAGAATTTCGAGCACGTCACCGTGCTGGTCGATCCCGAGCAGTATCCCGTCGTCACCGCCTCGTCCAACGGCGTCGACCTGGCCACCAGACGGCGTCTGGCGACGCGCGCCTTCGAACGCACGGCCGAATACGATTCGTCGATCGCACGCTACCTGGAGGCGGGCCTGCTCGCGCGCGAACTGCCCGGATCGCTGGCGCTCACGCTGCCGCTCGCGACGCCGCTGCGCTACGGCGAGAACCCGCAGTCGCGCGCCGCGTTCTACCTCGCGCGCACGGAGCACGTCCCCGAGCAGCTCGGCGGCAAGGCGCTCTCCTACAACAACCTGCTCGACCTCGACGCGACGCTGCGTCTGCTGGCGCGCGCGCACGAGCCGGCCCTCCCAGCCGGCGCGGCGGGTTCGCTCGAGGGCAAGGATGCGCCGGGCTATCGCGCGGCGATCGTCAAGCATACGGTGCCGTGCGGCGTCGCCGAGCGGCCGCTGGTCGCCGACGCCGTCCGCGCCGCGCTCGACGCCGATCCGATCTCGGCCTTCGGCGGAATCATCGCCGTCGACGGTGAGGTCGATGCGACGACGGCTGCGGTGCTCGCCGAGTTCTTCCTCGAGATCGTGGCCGCGCCCGCCTTCGATGAAGCGGCGCTGGCGCGCCTGCGCAAGAAGCGCAACCTGCGCATCATCCGCTACGACACGCGGCTTCCCGAGCGCTTGGCGCAGGAGCTGCGCGTGCGCAGCGCGCTCGGCGGCGTGCTCGCCGAAGACGACGATCCGGATGCAGCGCCCGAGCTCTGGCGCATCGCCTCGCAGCGGGCGCCGACGGAGAAGGAGTGGACGGACCTGCGCTTCGCGTGGGACGTCGTGCGGCACGTCAAGAGCAACGGCGTCGTCATCGTGCGCGGTGCGGTGACCCGCGGAATCTGCGCGGGCCAAACCAATCGCGTCAACGCGGTGCGCATCGCAGGCGAGCGGGCCGGTGCCTACGCGAGCGGCTCGGCGTGCGCGAGCGACGGCTTCTTCCCCTTCCCCGACGGCCTCGAGGCCGCAGCGACCGCCGGCTGCACCGCGGTCATCGCGCCGGAGGGCTCGATCCGCGACCCCGAGGTGATCGCCGCCGCCGACCGTCTCGGCATCGCGCTCGTCTTCTCGACCTACCGCTACTTCCTACACTGAGAGCGGGCCGCTCCGCCGTTTAGCGCACCAGCCCGGCGCGGCCGAGGGCGTTGGGGATGAGGTAGAGCGTGTCGTGTGGATAGTCGGTGTAGAGCGTGTAGAGTTTCAAGAGATCCGTGCCGATCAGCCCGTCTTCGTCACCGCCGTAAGCGCCCGACGAGACGACCGCGTCGGCGACGAATTCCTTGAAGTTCACGCTGCCGACTTGCACCGAGGCCAGGCGGAGGCGCTGCGTATCGAACTCTCCTCCGACGCCGTAGTTCCTGCCGGTTCCGAAACGGCCGCCGCTGTCGTCGACCAGCGCTTCGGGGTGGCGCCGCGCGAAGTAATCGAAGATCAGGATCGCCACGGCACCGCCGGTGTCGACGACGAAGCGTTCTCCGACCGCTCCGTTGACCCACACGTCCGTCATCGGCCGTCCGCTCCCCAGACGTACCGCGAGCGCGTTCGTCAGCGGATCCTGCGGCGGTACGAAGCCGGAGGGCTGGAAAGCGGTCACTTCGCCGTTCGCGTAATCCATCTTCAGGACGAGCGACGCGAAGAAATCGAAGCCCAGCAGTCCGACCGTCTTGTATTGGCCCGGCCGGTCCACGCTGATATGCGGAATCGTCCCGACGGCGACGTTGCGGAGCGTGAGGTCTCCGATCTTCATTTCAGGGACGATCGCCAGCGTCGACTGATACCGTCCCGCGTTGGCGGCGGTGGAGAAGGTTCCGAACGTCGGCAAGCCGAGCTCGGCGACGACGGAATCGTCGAGCACGATGCCGGACGTGCCGGTGTCCAAGCTGAAATCGAGGCCGCGCGAGCCGACGTCGACGCGCACGATGAACTTGTCGCGATCCTCGCGCACCGGAAGGGGCACGGCCGTCACGCCCGGGGGGAACTCGACGAGGTTCCGCCGGGCCGGAGGGATCGCCAGATCGGCTTCGGAGACGGGGTCCGCGTCGTAGCGTTCGATGCGGTAGTCGCCGTCGTTCTCCGGATGGCCGTCGCGCGTAGTCCAGTGCCAGGCCTGCGTGTAGCCGTCGACCGTTCGAAAGTCGTCGTACGTATAGGTCGTGGTCGCGGCAGCCGTGATGACGTCGCGGCGAACGATGCGCCACGAGTCCTCGTCGACGTACTCTTTGGTTCCCAGGCCGCGCGCGTCGAGGGTCGAGATGACGTAGCCTCTGACCGGCCTCGAGATCGCGCCGAGGGCCGGCGTGAGTTTTTCGCGCGCTTCGAGGCCCGGGTCGGGCTGGTCGAGCACGGTCTGTCCGTTCGCGTTCTGGTGCCACGCTTGCCCCTTGAGGGAACCGCGCTCGGTCGTGAACGGCCCGTCGTTCTCGACTTCGCGAAAATCGTCGCCGCTGCGAAAAGTGGTTCGCGTTCCGTGCAGACCGAACGCGTCGTAGGCGACGGTGACGCGCTCCGTCGCCGGCCGCGCCCCGTTCGCGGCGAGGATGCGATGGCGAATCACCGCGACGCCAAGCTCTTCGTCCGCCCGGACCGGGCTTGCGCCGGCGGCGAGGGAAAAAACCAGCGCGACGAGAGCGAGCGCTCGGGAGGCGCGTTCGTTCACGAGAGGCCCGGTCGCCGCTTCGTGTAGACCTTCGTTCGCGATCTCATCGACTCAGCGCCCAGCGTTCGCTGCGCCGGCGAGAGGGTCCCGGGGTGTTGCCGCCTCGGCGGCCAGGCATTCATGTGTTTTTAATCTCGGCAGACGACCGGGCGGACGTCGTACCGAATCGCTTGCGCGCGGCGGTAGAATGACGGCATGTCACGCTATCTGCACACCTCGATCTTCGTCAACGACATGGCCGAGTCGATCGCGTTCTACGAGAAGCTCGGGCTCAAGCTGCTCGACGGGCCGCTGCACTACCCCGGAAACTGCGACATGGCCTTCGTGGGGGCGGACTGGAACGCGTACGTGGAGCTGGTCTACGATCTCGAGGAGCACCCGCCGTACGAGGCCGGCAACCGCGTCGAGCATCTGGCCGTCGCCGTCGACGGGGACTTCGGCGAGTTCGTCGAGCGGCTGAAAGCCCAGGGCGTGAACTTGCTGCGGGGGCCGAAGAAGTCGCCGGGCGGCTCGCGCTGGATCGCCTTCGTCAAGGATCCCAACGGCGTCGAGGTCGAGCTGCTCGAGGAGCGCCCGGGCACGATCAGCTGAGGCGGGCCGCTCTTTACGCCGTGATCGCCGGCGTCGGCTGGGGCCTGCTGGCGCCCTCTTCGAAGTGGCTCTTCCTGGGCGGCGGGGGCGCGTCGTTCGACGGCTATTCACTGGCCGTGGCACGCGCCGCGTGGGCTGCGCCGTGCTCGGCGCTCATCGCGGCGGCGGTCTGGCCGCGCGGCCGCACGATCGGGCGGGCCGACGCGCTGCGTTTCCTCGCGGCGGCGCTGCTGGTCGGCTTCGGGCTGAACCTGCTCTTCCAAATCGGGACGCAGCTGACGAGCGCGGCGCACGTCGTGCTCTTCCAAGGCTTCATCCCGATCGCGCTGGCCGCCGTCGAGGCGGTCTTCTTCAAGCGCGTGCTGACGGCGGCGCAGCGGGCCGGGCTCGTGGCCGGCGGGCTCGGCGTCGCGCTGCTGACGCTGGGGCGCAGCGGGCACGGCGCCTCGCTCGCGGGCGACGCGATCATGTTCGGGTGGATCGGCGTGTTCGCCGCGTATTCGCTCGTCACGCGGAAGCTGACGCAGACGTATCCGCCGCTGTTCGTCTCCGCGCTGGCCTGGGGCGGCGGGTTCGCGATCGTCGCACTCGCCGGGGCGGCGTCGGTGCCGGCGGCGATCGCGCACAGCCTCGTCTCGCCGCAGGTGGCGGCGGTGATCTTCGTCGGGCTCGTCGCCGCCTCGGGGCTCGTCGCGCCGGCCGCCCACGCGACCGCGGTCCGCAGCGGCGGCGTCGCGCTCGCCACGTCGGGAAGCCAGTATGCGGCGATCGTGACCGGGCTCGCGCTCTCGTTCGGCGTCCTCGGCGAATCGCTCAGCCCGCTCGGGATCGCCGGGGCTTCGCTGATGGTCGCCGGCCTCGTGCTGACGCTGCTGCCGGCGCCGGGCGGCGCGCGGGCCGCGCGGGCCGCCCGGCCGGAGTTACCGTAGGCTCGAGCCGGGCGCAGCTCGGGACGTAAAAGAGAGCGCGAGCGAGAGGAAAGACGGCGAGTACGCGCTATGCTGAGTCATGCGCTCGTTGGCGATCACCAACCAGAAGGGCGGAAGCGGCAAGAGCACCCTGAGCGTCAACCTCGCCGTCGAGGCCGTGCGCCGCGGCGAACGCGTGCTCGTGCTCGACACCGACCCGCAGGGCTCGGCGCTCTCCTGGGCCGCGACGCGCGGAACCGGCGACCCCGACGTCGAGGCCGTCGAGACGGCTCGCGTCCCGATCCGGCTTTACCGGGCGCGGCGGGAGGGCGTCACGCTGGTCATCGTCGACACGCAGCCGCGGGCCGAGGTTCCGCTGGCGGCTTTGCTGCGCAGCGTCGATTTCGCGCTCGTGCCGCTGCGCCCGAGCACTTTCGATTTCGCGACGCTCCAGCCGACGCTGCGGCTCGTCCTCGCGGCGCACCTGCCCGGCTGCATCGTCCTCAACAGCTGCCCGGCACGCGCACCGGAGATCGCGCGGACGCGCGAAGCGGCGCAGAGCCTCGGCCTGGCGCTCGCGCCGGTCGAGCTGGGCGAACGGCGCGCCTACATGCGCGCGGTGGCCACGGGACGCGGGGTCAGCGAGTTCGAGTCGAACGGGCCCGCCGCCGCTGAGATCGCGAGCTTGTGGTCCTACGTCTCCGAACGTCTTGCGAACGTGGCGAGCGAGGCGCCGCCGGAAAGGGGTGCAGCGGTCCCCGCGGGGGCGCACTTCGCCCCGGACGCGTCGGCTTAAAGTTGCTCTACGCGGCGAGGATAGCGGACTCGGGCGACCACGTGACGCGCTGCTCGCCGCCGAACGTCCAGGCGACGAGCCAGTAGCGCGCGCCTCCCACGACGAGCGGCTCGCCGTCGACGATCACCCCAGCGACCGGATTCTCGGGCGACTTCATCTTGACGAGATCACGCTCGGTGAAAAGTGCCGTGGCCGTCCTTGGGTTGGAACCCGTTGTCACCTTGCTCATGTCGTACGCCATGGCTTTCTCTCTTCATTGCCATTACATAATGGCGCGATTAGGCCTCTAAAACAGTGCGCTCACACGGCCGCGTTGCCGACGCGATAAATCTCTTCGCCGAAGTCGTTCGAGCCGATGTAGGCGACGTGGCAATGCAGCGTGCGTGAGGCTCTTTCGGCGAAGAGCTGAGGGCGGCTGAAGATGAGCTCGCTGACTTCGCTGCCGAAGCCGAGGTTCAAATGCCTCGCGACCTCGAGGATGAGGTCGTCATGGAGGATGTTGCCGGGTGCGATCATGTTTGGCTCACTTCCGGAATCCGCCACGCGTCCGCGCCGGCGTCCCTGTATCACAGTTATCGCCTCCTTCGCAAATCGGATTTAGTGCGGAACGCCGCCGGCTGCCGGCCCTCAGTCGGACGTCAGTGCAAGGGAAGCGCCGCCGTTCCCATCGTGCCGTAGCGAGTTTGCCGAAGATTTACCGCGGCTTTGCGTGTATCACTGGCCGACGTCATCCGAAGTCTTCGCGACTCAAAGAAGATTTCAAAGAAGCGGTTCACCGCTCTCCGCGAAGGGCTCTTGCCTTTGGGCGTGTGCTGCTAGAGCGGCTAGGCGTCGTGCGGGTGGCGTGCAATGAGGGTGTTATTCGATAGTTTCGGCGCTCAGCCGCGGTTCTTGTCGGGCTAACGGGACGGCATGCGGGAGCGCACGAAGCGTTCGGTGTTCTTGTCCATGAAATAGACGTAGCAGCCTTTCATGCCTCGCGTGAGCAGCACACGATATGTGTTCTTCACGAAGTCGGTGAACTGCGGGCCGGCGCGGGCGACGACGGGGTCGCGCGATTCTTGAGGGAAGCCGACCCATTTCTTCTCTTCCCAGTCGTAGCGTAAGTCGCGCCCTACGATCACGCCGGCGTAATCGAATTCGAAGCCTTGGGCGGTGTAGACGCAGCCGATCTGCTCGATGCCGGCGGGATCGGTGGCCCAGAAGTTCGACTTGGGGATGCCGCGCGCGAGCCGCTTGCCGTCGGGCTTGGCGTTCCACGGCCGGCGGTAGTCGCCGATGACGACGTCGTCGGGCAGGCGGCCGTCCTTATCCGGATCGGACCAGCGCCAGCAGAAGCCCGCGGTCATCCGGGCCGAGGCGCCGTTTCGGACTTGCTGGCGCACGGCGGCTTCGACGTCGAGCGGCGAATCGAGGATCTGAAAATCGAAGCGGTCGTCGTCGGGGAACTCGACCGTGCCGGTCTTGCGGATCTCGAGGAGCTGGTCGACCCAATCGATGAACGCTTCGGAGCCGGCGCAGCGGAACTGCGTGCGCAATTCCTGCTCGCGGACGCGCGCGTCCAGCGATTTGGCGACGCTGCGGATCGCAACGCTGCTGCCCATCTCGCCCGGGCGAACCGCCTGGTTGTCGTCGACGAAGAAGACCGAAACGCGCGCCGCGTCGATCAGCTCCTCGATTTGGGTGCGCTCGGAGCGCTGCTCTCTCGGCGTATACCGGTTGTTGCTCGACTCGCGGATGCGATGCGCTTCATCGCAGACCAGCACGTCGATCTCGCCTTTGCCGGCCGAGGTGAATTGATTGAAGTATTTGAACAGAGGACGCGCGCCGGGGCCGAGGACCTTGCGGAGGTTCTCGGTGAACGCTTTGCTGCCGGTGGCGTGGAACACGCTCAGGTTTTCGCCGAGCAGCGTGGCCATCGCGTTGAGCGCCAGCACCGATTTGCCGGTGCCGGGACCGCCGCGGACGATGATGACGGTGCGGCCTCGGGCTTTTTTCGCCTTGCGGACGGCGTCCACGATCGTGTTGTAGGCGACGATCTGCTCGTCGAGCAGCGTGTACACGGGCGTGCCGCGGATCATGCTTGCGACGTGCGCCATCAGGCCCTTGCTCGGAGCGAAGCGGCCGTTGACGACGCGCTCGAGGACCGGCATCCCCGCGCCGGCCGACAAGCGTGACTTCAGGAAGCCGCCGAGGCGGTCGGCGTCTCCCGCGATGAACATCGGGTAGTCGGCCAGCAGGCTCTTGAAGCGAGGCTCGAGGAGCGCGGCCGCGTCCGCGGGCTGCAGGTTGTGGAGATAGCTGCAGGCGTCCAGGCGGACGGCTTCGGGGTCGACGTAAAAGGCGGAGTTGGTCTGGCCCAGGTAGAGGGCGTAGTTGCCGGCCTGCCGCGAAGGGTGCGCGACCTCGCGCTCCGCCTTGCCGAGGTAGGTCGTGACGCAGTCGTCGGGATCCGCGTGCGCGACGTGCGACCATTGCTTGAGCTCGACGATCACGGCGCGCGCCTCGCCGGCCGGGCTGCGGCCTGTGATCATGCAGTCGAGGCGCGCGCTGCTCAGCGGGAGCTGCATCTCGAGGAGGATGCCGTGGTCGTCCAGCCTCGTGTATTGCAGCTGCGACGTGAGAGCGCGCAGCGAGTTCTGCCAGGAGGTCATCTCCGAGACGCTGGCGCGAAAGCGGTAATACTCGTAGAAACTGTCGCCCAGTTTTTGCGCGATGACGTTCTGGACGGAATCGGTAATGAAGTCCGTCGAAGAGCCGGCATACAGCTGCATGCGGCGGAGGATTCTCGCCGTTCATCTCTCGACCCGCCGGCACTGCTGAATTCCGCGGTGCGATGCCGATGCTCGCGTTCGGCCGGGGCGAAATCGATTGAATCGCCGACGCGCTTCAAGAAAATGACGTCGCGTACTTCGGGGATTTTCGATGTAGCGGGGGTCGTTTGCCGGGCCGTTGCCGTCGACCGGGCACCTGGTGGGCCCTGGCGCGAACGACGTGTGCGAGATTGCGGCGATCGACGGCTTGATGGGTCGGGCCGGGGAGGTTCAAGTACCGAGCGAGCGGGCGCCCATCGATGCCGGGTCGAGGGGACGAAATGCTCAGGACAGGATGTTCTCGGGACGGAAAAAGGGGACGGGGGAGTGGAAGTCGCGGAACTAGGGAATCCGAAATTTCGTTCCAACAGCAGAGGAGGCAGTCGGAATTCCGGGAATCCGGGAAATGCGGATTTCGACTCTTGGAATGTCGCTTTACGGCCGAAAATGGGAACTGAAGCCTTCTGATGAGGCAGAGCTATGAATGCCGGTATTCACCGGTATTCAATGGAGCGTCCGCGAGCCGGGGCTGGCGGTCCGCCGGAGCGGCTCATTGCGACCGGCTCATGGGTAGGAGCGAAAATGGCGGTACTACGGCAGGTTGACAATCGGGGGACAGTGACTCTCCCACTGGAGATGCGCCAGGGCCTCGATCTCGTCAGCATCGAGCAGCGCCCCGACGGAGTTATTGAGCTTCGGCCCCAGGTTGCCGTCGACAAAGCCCAGGCGTGGTTCTGGTCGGAATCGTGGCAAGCAAGGGAGCGCGAAGTAGATGTGGCCATCGCTGGCGGCGACCTCACCGTCGGCAGCGCCGAGAAGCTTGCCGAAGTCTTGACGTCCGGCCGGCCGGCGTCAGGGGCTGAAGCAGTGGAGCAGATCGCGGCCGCAGCAGAAGCAGCGGCTTGGTAGCTTCGAGTCACTAACACGGGGCAGGTGGTGGCTCTTGCTCTTACGGTGGACTTCGCATTTCGAACGAGATGCAAATACGCTTGAAGCTGCGGAAATGGGCCTCTTTCTCAACGCCCTGAAGGCACTCCAAAGCACTTGCGGCAGTTACGTACCACCTCCCGGAATCTCGGTGATTCCGCCGTGGCCCACAACGCTCGCCATCGAACCGATCCGAGGAAGCATCAACGACATCCACACGATGACTTGGGGACGTGGCGATCCGGGGTACGCGACTTTCACCTGGTCATTTGAGAATGGCGAATTAGCGATCACGTTGCGGAGGATCGGGGGGAAAACGATCCTCCTTCAGCCGTGAGCGACTTTCTTTGCCTCGCGGCGAATCAGTCAGCCCGCGGAAGTCGCGTAAGAGACTCGAAATAAGCCGGTCCACCGCCGATGCATCCGGTGGATCGAGAGTAAACGGCTGGCCGCAACCACGGTCATCGGGAAGAGCCGTGTTGGGGCCGCCGATAAGCGCATCCAACTGACGGAGCTTTTGCGCTATCGGATCTCCGAAAAGAACCGCAACCTTCGGATAGGCGTCGCGAAATGCCGTGAACGCCTTTGTAAACCCGGCTTCGGCCCGCTGGAGGCGGGCTACGTCAGTGCCTTCGAGAAGTTTTCCGTGCTGGCTCCACGCCGCCTTCAACCCCACGATAAGCCCGAATAGCTCCTCCGCTTTTTCCGTGCGGTGCTTCTGCGACCATTCGGCTCGCGCTTCCCATGCACCGGACGTAGGCGGAGTCTTGCCGCCGATTGTCTCGAGCATAGCACAAATGCCGATATACACCGGATCCTCTTTTGAGGATGGCTTGCAAATGGATAGGTGGTCCGCGTCGACGGGCGTGTGCATGCTGTCGGGGACGTTGGGGTTCGCGCTCGCCTTTGTGACGACGATGGTGTTCCTCAGCTTTTTGGTTTCGTAGAACGAACGCGTGACGATTCTTGCTGTGGGAGCGCAACCGCGATACCACTCTCTTAG
This sequence comes from Vulcanimicrobiota bacterium, assembly GCA_963834485.1. Taxonomy (GTDB): domain Bacteria; phylum Vulcanimicrobiota; class Vulcanimicrobiia; order Vulcanimicrobiales; family Vulcanimicrobiaceae; genus CAWICD01. Next base: position 51,124 of record CAWICD010000002.1, on the reverse strand, counting down.
CCGTTCCAGGGCTGGGTTGTTTGCGGACAGGTCGCGGGTCGCATTGCTGGCGAGTCCGAGAGCTATGGCCGCATTGGCAACCGCTGAGCCAGAGTGCGGTGTGGCAATGAACGCCACCGCGCGCGTTTGTTCCGCAAAAGCTCTCCCAGCCGGAAGGCGGCTTTCGAAGCCCAATTGCAAAGCCTGCTTAACGACGAGACCACCAAGGCTGTGCGTGATGAATGCGATCGGGCGCTCCCCAAATCCTCGATCGACGAGATTGTGGAGAAAGCTGGACGCCCGATCCTCAAGGCTCATCGCGCCATTGCCAAACCAGAACTTTGCCGCGGGATAATCGACGAGCCAAACGTCGGTGTCTGCGAAGGCCTCCGCAATCCAAGCCGGCCAGAAATCGCGCAGTTGGCCGTTAGAGCTCCAGCATGCCTCGGAATTGTCACCGAGCCCGTGCACGAAAAAGACGTCTGCTACTGCAGGCCTTGTCCCGGATAATGAGCCGATGCCACGGACCTGGAGCCTGCCAACCACCGCCGAACTCGCACCCCCTACAGTAAGATATTCCCTGCCGCCGGCAGCAAACTTTCCGGCAGACAGCGGGCGTTGAAGCGAACCAGCTCGACGCTTTGCTCTTGGACGGGGCTAGCGTCGATCACGCGAACTCGGTCGTCCACGGCTTCGGCTTGACTCGCTCGTGTACGATGTGCACATGGCTGACAGCCATCATTCGGGCCGACGCGATACGACGCTCGAGAGACTTTTGAAGAAAATGAAACGTTCACCCAGCCCCGGCAGGCAACTGTCGTTTGAAGCGACGCTCGAGAATTGGGCGGAAGGAATGGACTACTGCGCCGTTCCGCTTCCTCGCCGCCTTGCGGCTGGAAGGAGCCACGGAGGACTTCAAAACCCTCCCTCCCGGCCGACCTCCCGACTTGGGACCTCGTTTGCGCTCGATCGGCCCGGTTTCAGGCCCGTTTGCGGCGCGGTTTGCGGGTGCGCGTCGACGGCGCAAACGTCGCTAAGGCGGCATCAACCTCCTCGAGGTTGAACTCGTCGGGGTCGAAGTCGCCGGCCCACCGCGTCCACGTCATGTGTTCTTCGTGCGCGGGCTCGTGGAGCGCTTCGAGCATCTCTTCGTAGCCCGACGGACCGCCGCAGTCCTCCGGCGGACAGGCATACTTTCCGGCGAGGCAGCACGGATATCGGAAGCCGGGCTTCGCCTCCTCGATCGCCTCGACGGTCACGTCGTGCTCCCATCCGTCGCCGAAATCGTACTCGAAAACGAAGCGGCTCTTCGGCCGCGGCGCGATCTCGCCGAGCGTAACTCGCCGCTCGTCGCGCATGTCACAAGGGAAGTCGGGATCCGGCACTCCGTACGAAACCCCGCGGACGCGGAAGGCGTGCAAGTGCATGTCCATCCAGCCCATCGCTGCCTGGAGGATCTGGTTGAGCGCAGGCAGCTTCGTGTCGCTCGGAACCTCGAGCCGCCGCCACACTGGCGGCCGCACGCCGCGCAGTGCGATGCGCAGCCGGTGCACCGTCTGGGACTGCGCCGCCGGCTTGGCCGGCGTGCGTGCGGCATTCGGCTTGGACGCACCGGTGCGAACGGCGCTCGGTTTCGCGGGCGAGGCTTTCGCAGCGCCTTTGCGCGCACGCGGCTTCTGCGACCGCTCGAGCCAATACCGACTGACGATCGAGACGAGCTGCGGCAGCCGCGCGATGATCCCTTCGCTGGCCTCCGGGTCTTCGGAGGCGTCCTTGAACATCGTCAAGGGATCGGCGAGCGCCACGATCGCACGGTCGATTTCGGCATCGGAAACGTCCACGCGCGCCTTCACCTTAGCCATTCATTTGCTCCCAAAGTTGTGCTCGCGGCGGTCGTCGTCTATGCTTCGACGCAGGCGCAGATCTGCGCTCGGATCTCGGCGAGTTCAGCGGCGGTGATTTGCGACGACGTTTCGGACAAGCGAGAATGCGGAACGGCTTGCACGTTCCAGGCTAGCGCGTAGCTGCGCTTGGTGCATTTATTCTCGAGCGTGGGTTCGATCGGCGTCGACGCGCCGGCGATGGCGAGCGCTGCTTCGCCGGTGAGCGGGACGACGATCTCGAACGGCAAGCCGGTACCGAAAAATCGGGACGAGCTAACGACAATGGCCGGCCGCTTCTTGTTCGGTTCGCCGGAGCCAGGAAGCGCGTCGCGCCAATCGACCATGACGATCTGTCCCGGCGTCACTTTGAGCCGGTCTGGCCGCTGAAGAAGTCGGCCGGATCGTCCGTCCAGCCCTCTGGGTGCGTACGCAGATAATCGACCGCCTGGGCGATGCTCGCTTTGGTTCGGGCCGCCAGCGTCTCGGCCGCCCACTGCTCGAGGATGTCCCGCGCGAGCGCCGATGCCCCCGCGACGTCGTGCGTAGCCGCGGCTTCGTCTAAAAGGCGCCGTGTCACAGGGGAAAGTCGAACCGACAGTGTTTCGCTGGCTGCCATGCATCGATTGTAACACAAAACGACTTTGCCCGAACAGGGGTCGCTACCGGAAACATGTGTCACGGTGCATACTACAAGCCCAAAGGCGGACGTGCTCACATGACTCGGACTCAGATCTACCTTGATGACGACCAGAAGGCTGCATTGCGTTTGCTCGCCGCCGGCCGTGGCTGCACTGTCTCCGACATAGTCAGGGAAGCCGTCGATCGGCTGCTCGCAGGCAAACTTCAGGGCACCGACTGGGCCAGCCAGCTTTCCGCCGTGCAGGCGCGCCTTCAGGCTCGGCTCGGTGATCGCAGCGACGAGGCAGTCGCAGAGGCGTCAGGGCCGAAGCCGGCACGCCTTGGTTCTTCAAGCTGCACTATCCCAGGAACGCGATCGTCGGGGCCGGCTTCTTCACGTACTATACGCGCATGCCGATCTCGGTCGCGTGGGAGACCTTTGGGACGGCCAACGGCGTGCGTTCGCTGAACCAAATGATCGCGCGCGTCGCGCACTACCGGAAGCGGCCGACGAGCGATAAGGACGAAGTCGGCTGCATCATCCTGTCGTCGACCGTGTTTCTGGAAGAAGCCGAGTGGATCGAAGCGCCCGCCGACTTCCTCGATAACTGCGATCGCATAGCAGGCTACATCCAAGGCCTGGATCGTTCGGTTTCGAGGGAGACCGCCTCAAGCGTGACGCGGTGGAGCGATGCCTGGAACGGATCTGCGAGGCAGCCGTCCGTCTCGGCGATCAAGCTGCGATGCTGATGCCCGACCAACCATGGAGCGACATCAGAGGCATGGGCAACCGCTTGAGCTCATCCTGACTGGCCGGCGGCTGTCCGTGATGCGCGCGGTACGCCTCCCGCTCCAGGACGTGGGCCATCTCGCAAAGCGAGAGCATCGAGACGTAGAGCCGCGCGCCGGCGCTCACGGCGCGTGCGATAAAGGCTGAATAGTCCGGGCGGCGTTGCGGCGAGGCCGGCCCGAGCGGCGAACCGACGTCGAGCGCCACGTTCGTGTCGAGCAGGAAGCGATCGCTCGCCGAGACGCGCTCCTTCCGGATGTCGACGCACTGCGCCATGCGCCGCTAGTCGCTGAACAGCTCTTCGAGGGCGGCGTCCTGGGCGCGCCGGAACTCCGGGTCATGGTAGTAGCGGCGGGCGTTGGAGCGAACCAGCTCCACGCTTTGCTCTTGGACGGGGCTCGCGTTGATCACACGGACCCGATCATCCACGACCTCAGCGGGGAAGGTGCCGTACAACTCCCCGATCGCCGGATTGAGAAACGCGGAGATGACCGAGCGGATCCCGGCGAAGTCGAGGACGCTCACTTCGCCGCCTTGGAGAGCCTCCCGCACCTGCTCTCCGAGGCAGCGCCCCTGGTCCGCCGAGAGGGCGAATTCACCGAACTGCTCGCGTAGCGAAATGGTCATCAGTCGTACCGTTCTCTCCCGTCCGGCAGTCGCACTTCTGCCGTAGGCAATTCTAGGTCGATGAGCGTTCCCGGAAACCGGCGGGCGGCGTGGGCTTCCCAGGAGTCGCCGTGGATGCGGACGGACGCGCGGCCGCTGTAGACGCGCAGCGTCGCTCCGCTTTCTCGGATGAAGGTCCGCAGGATGGCCAGGCCCAGCCCGCGCGACGTTTGCAGCGTCGAGTGACCGGGTTCGAAGGCCCAGGCGACGGCGCGCGACGCGTCGATCGATTCTTCGCGACGTCCTCGCGCGGCGGCAAGGGAGCCGGGAATCGTGATCCCCAGATCGACGACGCTGAGATGCAGGTGTTCCTTGGCCGGAAAGAACTGACCGCAGGCCAGGACGCCGACGGCCGAGCGCGCATGCGTCAGGCCGTTCGCGAAGATCTCGGCGACGGGACCGACGACGTATTGGCACTCCACCGAAGAGAGACGGCGCGCCCGCCGGACCCACTCGTCCAAGAGGAATCCGCCGATCGCGGCCGAGTCGTCGGCGGTGAAGCGCCGGATCGGAATCGTGGTCGCGCCTCCGGAGCCCGGGCAACCGAATCCGACGACGGCCGTGAACGGGCGCGTATACTCGCCTTGCGGCATCCGCACCGACAGGGTCGTCCCGCGCGCCGCCGCGCGCAGGCGCAGCGCTTCGAGCACCGCGAAGGCGCCGTTATACGCGAAGTCGGTCTCGACGGTCACGGCTGCTTCCGGCAGCGCGTCCAAGCGGGCGGCGAGCGCGATCAGCTTCGCGACGCCGTCGTCCGTCAAGTCGATGCGACCGAGTTGCTCCACCACGGCTGCCATAGCGTATCGACTCTCGGATACCAGGCGCTGCTCCCCGTTCCCCACCCGGCTCCGCCTCCGGCGGCCGCGGCGGGGAGACTTGACTCGTTCGTGCACGCTGCGTACATGGCTGACAGCACGACGGTAACCGTCCGCCTCTCGCGGGAGGCATACGATCGGCTCAAGGCGCTCGCTCACAGCACTCAACGCACTCAATCCTTTCTTGCAGCGGAAGCGATCGCGGCCTACTTGGAAACACACGCTTGGCAGGTGCACGCAATCGAGGAAGCCGTGCGTAAAGCGGACGCCGGCGGTCCTTTTGTCGCCCACGAGGACGTGGTCAGCTGGGCCCGGTCGCTGCGCCACCTCGCCGACGCGCCGCCTCAGGCGGAAGAAGGAGCCACTCCCGCTTAGGAACGCCTGCTCGTCCTCGATTGCCTGGTGCGCGTATTTCACTCGGGCGTTGTCCGCGATGCCGATGGCCGGCGCCACGCGCGATTCGCCGGGCATGAGTGAGCCGCGTGCCGGTGAGGAGACGACGACCCCGTCCCGCTCGACGGTGCCGATGGGATCCCTCGCCGAATCATCGTGCGTTACCGGCGAGCCGCGCGCGGCGTTGGCTTCGAGCGCGATGAGGGGTTCGCCGCGGCTGAGATCCTCGCTCAGGCCTCCAGCGACGACCTCGAGGCTTTTCGGGCGGTGATCCCCTCGGGGACCACTCCCAAGCCCGTCGAGATCTCCGAGGACGGGTCCGCCGCGGTCTTCGAGCTTTATGCCGGCACCGAGTGGGAGGCGACCAACGGGGCGCCGATCGGCCGCGTCATCGTGCGCCGCTGAGGCGAGGAACGCCCATCGCCCGTGCGTCAGGCGCCGCGAGGCAGCGGTCGGCAATAAGAGTGCCACCAGGCTTCGAGCCATAAGGAAGACGCGCGATGGCGACTCTGCTAGATCGATTGCGGGAGCAGCTCGGCGACGCCGACGAATCGGCGTACGTCCGAGCGCTGAGGGTCCTGGCAGCGGCGATTCCCGTCGATCGAAACGTTGAGCTAACCGCAGAGGTCGTCCGCGCGGCCGTCGCCGGGACGTCGCCCCCCTCGTCGTAACCTTGCTAGTCGCTGAAGAGGAGCTAGAGCCTGGCGAGCTCGAGGCGCTTGCAGAGGCCGATGCTCGCGACGATTGGGTCCCGCGTCCGACCTTGCGACCGTGCGCCGGGACCTTGGACTCGACTCTCGTATTCCGCCTACAGCGCCCGGAGAGCGGCGGCTGAAGAGCCAGCGCTAGTCGATCCGGGCTTCGAGCACAGTCACGCGCCCGTTCAACCCGCGAACTTCCGTCTCGATCCCTTCGACGCGCGTTTCGAGGTTGCCGAGTCGACGTTCCACCCGCTCGAAGCCGGCGTCGACCTTCCCTTCAAGGGTAGCGAGCTTGCCTTCGAGGGAGTCGAATTTGCCTTCGAGGGTCGTTGCCTTCGAGGCGATCGAAACCGCGTGCGACGCCGACCGAAAGCACGTCGAGGAGATGCAGAACTTTCTGTTGCGGATCGTCGTCGGCCATCGTGATTCCATTCGAGTCTACGGCGGGTTTTCCGGACTCCGTCGCGAGTTTGACGCGCGCGCTCCGCCTTCCCGGATGAAGATCCGCAGGAGCCAGGGCGACGGCGCGCGGTGGAGGACCCCACGCGACCGTAGCTCCGGCTCGACGCGGCGGAGCAAGTTGAGGCAGCGATCGAGGTCAGTCGTAGCCACGGGTTGACGGCCTTCTCGGTGCGTGAGCAGGACCTTCTCTGAGCCGGCTAGGTCTCGCCGCGCCTCTGCTTACGCGGCAAGGTCCGCTACGACATGTAGGCGTTGGGCCCACGGCACGGGCCGGATGTCGTAATTGCGGAGCGCATCTATGACTGCGCCTGGAATCGGCTGTTCGTCATTGAGAACGGCGTATGCCGTCGATTCAGGCTGGCGGACCTGACGCGTATCGCCCCAAGCGTTGATAAACGACAATGCGCTGTCCCGCGTGGGGCGATTGATCGCCTGAAGAATCCGCTCCGGCTGCTTCCTAGATTTAGGTATAGCGAAATCGAAATGCTGGTCGTAGCCGCTGACGCCAGTGAACTTCACGTTCGGCGTATAGCGGATATCATTTGCGTCCAGCCATGCAACCACGTCCTCATAAAACAGACTTTCCACGATAGGTGTGGCGAGATAGAAGAGATCGTTTACTGCAAGCATGGCTTGGATGAGGTTGTGCTTTCGAATCGAAAAGTTTTCAGGCGTTACCTGAACCTCAATGGCGTCTCGGTTCAGCTTTACGCCGAACCCGTTGAGCGTCGTTCGCAAGAGATCTTTTCGCTTGTCAGTGTCCAGTTTGCAGCCTGATGATTCAAGGTCATGAATGATGTAGCTGTCGTCGGTCAGAACGAAACCACCATTGTCGCGGCGGGCGTAAATCTGCAAAGCATCGTTGTGCCGGTCGAGGTAGGGGGTCGTGATCTCGACCCAAGAGCCATTCACTTGTCGCAGCGACGTCTTTTCTTTAAGCCATTCCCGATAGTTCTTTAGAAGGCTTTCGATTTCAGCTACGCTCATGCGAAGAGGCCCTTCTGGATCCTAGGGGGTTTCGTGATATTGCAGTGCTGCATGAACGCTTCCAGCGTCGAGAAAAGGTCTAACGCATTTCCGTATCTTTCGATGGGGGCCGGAATCGCGCACTTGTCCCCGTAGCCTGCGCTGTAGATGTGCAGGTGCGGGCAGGGAATGTCTTCGCCACGGAACAGGACGCCTTCGTCGTCGGGGTTCCGATGCGGCCCACCATCAAGGTCGAGCCGCATGAGAACAATAGCCGTCCTCGCACGGTTCTGGAAGGTGGCCTTCGTGAGTTTGATTCGGGCGCGGGTGACGTCCAGCACGAAGTGCTCCCGCTTGTCGCTTTCCCATTGCCATCAGCGAGTCGGCTTCGAGTTGCGTGAGATTGATGTCAGCCACCAGAAACACCTAATGTCCGTTTGCGTCGGGAAGAAGTCCGTGTCCCGGCCTGCTCATGGCTGCCGCCTATCGCCGGTCCCCGGCGGGTCTCGGGCACCTGAAAATATACCAGAGATCGACGAGTACGTGAAAGTGCACCGCCCGCTTCGTGTCGAGCAGGAAGCGGTCGCCGGCTGAGACGCGCTCCCGCCGGACGTCGACGCACTGCGCCATGCGCCGCTAGTCGCTGAACAGCTCTTCGAGGGCGGAGTCCTGGGCGCGCCGGAACTCCGGGTCTTGGTAGTAGCGGCGGGCGTTGGAGCGAACCAGCTCCACGCTTTGCTCTTGGACGGGGCTCGCGTTGATCACACGAACCCGGTCGTCCACGACCTCTGCGGGGAAGGCGCCGTACAGCTCCCCGATCGCCGGATTGAGGAACGCGGAGATAACCGAGCGGATCCCGGCGAAGTCGAGGACGCTCTCTTCGCCGCCCTGGAGAGCCTCCCGCACCTGCTCTCCGAGACAGCGCCCCTGGTCCGCCGAAAGGGCGAATTCACCGAACTGCTCGCGCAGCAAAATGGTCATCAGTCGTACCGTTCTTTCCCGCCCGGCAGTCGCACTTCTGCCGTCGGCAATTCGAGTCCGCAGGATGGCCAGGCGCGACGGCGCGCGACGCGTCGATCGATTCTTCGCGACGTCCTCGCGCGGCGGCAAGGGAGCCGGGGATCGTGATCCCCAGATCGACGACGCTGAGATGCAGGTGTTCCTTGGCCGGGAAGTACTGACCGGAGGCCAGGATGCCTACGGCCGAGCGCGCACGCGTCAGGCCGTTCGCGAAGATCCAGGCCACGCTCCCCGCCGGCTGCGGCGGCCTCGGCGGGGGACCGGCGCGGGCGGTGAACCCCCGAGCCCGACCTGCAGCTTCACGGCAGCACACTCGAGCGCGGCCGCAGAATCGGGCCACGTTAGCTTCGCGATCCAGTCGAAGCGCTAAAGGAGCGACTCACCATTAACGGCGGTTGCGGCTGGTCTGGGACGGTCGACGAGTTTCTTGCAGAGACCCCGGCCACGTTGCAGAAGGGCTTCTCGGCGTTGATCCACGACTTGAACCTGCCTCTTGGCGATAGCCAGGTTCGTGCGTGGACCGATTCCATCCGGGTCCTGAAACGCGAGTGTCTGGATCTCGTCGAGAAGCGGCCCGGCGTCTCCAACTGGGGCCTCGTCTTCGAATACGAGCTTCCGCGCGAACGTGGCCGGCGCCCGGACGTCGTCCTGCTGACCGGGCCCGAAGCGTACGTCATCGAGTTCAAAGGGCGGCAGTTTGCCGAGCAGAGCGACGTCGACCAGGTCGACGCGTACGCTCGTGACCTCCGGGAATACCACGCGGGGTCGCATGCTCTCGGCGTGCGGCCGGTCCTGGCGCTCGACGACGTGCTGCTCCCAGCCCAAGAAGTCGACAACGTCACGATCCTTGGCGGGAAGACCCTCGCCTCGTATCTGGAGTCCGTTCCGAACGATCGCGCCCTCGAGCGCGGAGGCATCTCGCAGTGGGTCGAGGCGGTGTTAGCGGCTGCGTAAAACGGCGCGTATTCGGCGAAGTTAGTTGGCTGTAAAGAACGGCGGCGCGGCGTGCTGATGGCGAGGACGAAGACTGGCTGGCGGGCCGCCTAGGGGCGCAGGGCGGCCCGCCGTTGCCGGCGACGTCTATTTTGGCGCTTTGGGCGTACGCCGCCGGCGCTGGTTCCGTTCCGAACGCTCTTCGGCTTCTTTGAGGCGGTACGACTTGCCCTCGATAGCAATGACTTCGGAGCGATGGACGAGTCGATCGACGAGCGATACGACGCATCCTGCGCTTGGAAAGACCTCTTGCCATTGAGCGAACGGTTTGTTGGTGGTAATTATGGTGCTCTTTTTTTCGTAGCGCCGGTTGAGCAGTTCGAAGAGCAAGTCCGCGTGGCGATTGGAGTAAGAAAGGTATCCGATTTCATCGACGACGAGCACGTCTGGCGCGCTATACTGACGCAACCGCCGTCGTACTGCGGCATCGCTTTCGCTTGCCGTCAGATCACCCAGGAGCTGTCCGGCGACGGTGCAGAGCACGGTATGGCCGGCGATCAGCGCTTGATGCGCGATGTTCTTTGCCAGCATCGTTTTGCCGACACCGTTGGGGCCGATGAGGATGACGTTAGCCGCCTCTTGAATGAACTCGAGCGTCAAGATCGCTTCGATGGCTCCACGATCGCATCGCGTTGGCCAGTTCCAATCGAATTGGTCGAGGGCCTTGAACCGCCCGAGTCGTGCGCCCTTGATTCGTCGTTCGAGACTGCGGCGAATCTGTTCCTCTTCCTCCCACTGTACGAGCGTGGGCAGCCAAGATGTTTCGTCGATCTCCGTCCAATGCGCGAGTAAGCCATACAGCTTCAAGGCCTTTGCGCGTTGGCGTAAAGGATCAATCGTCATTGCGATGCTCCGTTAACGTGTCATAGGTTGCGAGTCGATGGGGCTGCACGAAGGTGTCCTTCGCGCGTACGTGTTCGGGGAGCTCAACAGCGACCGGCGGTGGTGCCTGACGTGCTTCTCGCCGACGTTCGAGCGCGATGCGTACTGAATGCGGATGCGGCGCTCCATGCGCGAGAGCGTCCTCGATGGCCGCCTGCAGGTCCCTCGCACCGAACCGGTCGAGCAGGCGCAGGAGTCCCAGGGTGATCGAACCGAGATTGCTGCCGCGTGCCGCCGCGCGCACGAGCAGTTCCTTGCTCGCCGGCACTGCGTTGGTGAGCCGATTGGCGCCGCGATGCTCTCGCGCTCGATGCTTCCGGGCGATGAGGGCAGCGACATGGCTGGGATCTTCGATCTGTGCTGCTCGATCGTAGCTGCGTGGATGGTCGGCGATCACCGCTAGGCCGTCGAGGATGCGCACGCGGTCGGGCGTGGCACGAACGGTCACCGTTCGCTGCACGTGGGTGTGTGGAAGGCTATAATCGTTGAGATCGAAGCGCGCGTAGGGCGTCTTTCCCACGTGCACGGCAGCAACCTCATCGGCGACGAACGGATTGTCGGGCAGCGGGAGAAGTTGCAACTGCTCTTGCGCGAAAGCTTGTCGAACGCGCAGATCGCGATCAGCTGGGCAGATACGATCGGCGGCCTGGCCGTTGCACCATAACGATGCTTGCACGTTGAGATCGGCGAGATCGGCGAATGCGCGAGCGGCGAAGAAACTTTCGCGCACGTACCGAATGGCACGTTCGACGCGGCCTTTCTCATTGCCGCGTGCCGGTGCGACGGGACGGGGTTCGTACCGGTAATGCCCAGCGAACTCGAGCAAGGTGGGATGAAAGCGAATCGCGTCACCTTGGCGCTCCAAGACGGCGCTCTTGAGATTATCGTAAAGCAGAATGCGCGGGAGACCGTTCCACGCCCGGAATGCCGCCATGTGCCCGCGTAAAAAGCTCTCCATGCGCGCGTCGAGGAAGAACTGCAAGAAGATCTGCCGCGACCAGGACAGGACCAGCACGAAGGCCATGAGTGGCCGGCGGGCGTGCCCAATTTGCAAATGGCCGAAGTGCCCCCAATCGACCTGCCCCATCTCTCCAGGCATCGTCGTGAGGCGCAGGTAGGCCTGTGCTGCCGGGCGCGGTCGATGCATGGCGATGATATGGCGGAAATGATCGGGACTACCGCGGTAGCCGCGCTCGCGCACCATCGCGTAGACGCGGCTCGCGGTCAACGTTGGAAAGCGCTCCAATGTTTGGCGGATAAACGGCAGGTACGGGTCGGCTTTGGATGCTCGCGCAGCGTGTTGCGGCGTCGGCACGCCCGCGCGGCGGAGCACTCGTTGCACTGTCCCATGATGAACCTGCAATTGGCGCGCGATCGTGCCGACGCGCCACTTCTCTACGTGATAGTAGCGCAAAATCTTCGCTTCGAGTTCCGGCTGTATACTCATAACAGTCGCTCCCTTCGGATGTAACCAGGACGAGGCCGGCGACGACGTTGCGGAGCATGCCGAATCCACGGGCGGCACCAACACTCACAGAACGAGCATTGCACTGCGCCGCCAACCGCTACGCCCGAGTCCGACAAGGCGATCGGCGACGACGTACCGTCCGATGGAGTCTTCGCTAAAGCGCTCGTCGCGCTCGCATCGAGTACACCACAGGGACGGCCTGAAAGTGAACCGTGATCCGTGACGCGTTGGCGATCGCGATACCGCTGCGATCGCGCAGCACTCTTGAGCCGACCGTTGGCCGTGCACCCATACCGACGGTTGGCCTCACACCGAGAGCGCCGGCGAGCAGTACGTGCGCAATCACCGGGGCAGTAACGCTGGCCTCGGTCGCAGGCAGTACAGATGAAAACCTCCGTGCCGCAACCGGCACAGAGAAAGCGGCGGGCGGATTCTCGCATCGTCGGTCAAGCAACAACCGACGAGCCCATCGACAGAGCGAGAAGTACCGTGCTATTCTAACGATACGCTCGTACTCGTAACGGTGAGCGGGGCACGGTATCGGTTCGACTTGCAACGTTTACGCCGATGCCGTGCCGGTCTTTCTCCGGTCGTTCTTGGCGCTTTGCGCGGGCCGCTTCAAGCAACCCTCGCCCGCAAGCATTGAAACGTTGCAACCTCTAGTCGCTGCGACAAAAGTCGCGCGCCTATCGCTCGCCGCCGAATTTGCGCCCTTTTAGGCCGCCATCAACAGGCGGATTACGAGCCTCTGCCCGCGTTGGTCGCAGCGGCTCGCCGGATCTTCGAGCACGAGCCGCTGCCGCAAATCCGAAGGGCCGCGAGCGCGGGAATCCCGCAAGCGCTGGAGGCGCTTCAGCGAGTCGCCGTCCGGGCGCAGAGAAACGGCGAGCGTCATCTGGCGCTCGTGACGGGCGTCCCGGGCGCCGGCAAGACCCTCGTTGGGCTGCAGTTCGTGTACCTCACGCGCTTCTCAGATGACGAAGCGGAGCGACCGGCCGTGTTTCTTTCCGGCAACGGCCCACTCGTCGACGTTCTCCAGCACGCGCTCAAGAACCGGATCTTCGTTCAGGACGTGCACGGGTTTCTCGTCCGCTACGGGGGCTCGTCGATAAAGCTTCCGGCGGAGCACATCTGGGTCTACGATGAAGCGCAGCGCGCCTGGGACGGCGAACGCGTGATGAGCAAGCGCGGCCACCCCCTCTCCGAGCACGAGGACTTCGTCAAACTGGGCACGAGATTGCCGGACTGGGCGATGCTCGTCGGCCTGATCGGCGAGGGCCAGGAGATCCACTTGGGCGAGGAGGGCGGCCTCAAGCTCTGGAGCGACGCGATCAAGGCGAGCGGCGGCGACTGGACGATCCATTGCCCGAACCACGTGGCTGCGGTGTTCGAGGGTCACAAGGTCATCGTGGATGACGCCCTCGAGCTGACGGTAACCCTCCGCTCCCACGTGGCCGGCGATCTCCACCAATGGGTGAGGCTGCTGCTCGACGGACGGCTCGCGGAGGCTTCCTCAATTGCCGAGTCGATGCAGCGCGCGTCCTATGACCTCTATGTCACACGCGATCTCGAGGAAGCAAAGCGCTACGTGCGAGCTCGTTACGAGGGCGAGGAGGACAAGCGATTCGGCCTCCTCGGTTCCTCGAAGGCGAAGAACTTGCCAACGTACGGCATGAATACGTCATTCCAAGCGACTCGCGGCTTCCGGCCAGGCCCCTGGTATAACGATCCGGCATCGTCGCTGAAATCGTGCTGCCGGCTGATCGAGGTCGCGACCGAGTTCTCGTGTCAGGGGCTCGAGCTCGATTTCCCGATCATTGTTTTCTCGCACGCATGTTGACGGCAGGGGATCGGGTAGTTTCCAAATGCAATGCTTAACGCCAGCTTGAGAGTACTGCGGGATCACTGAAAATCCCAAGACTTGCTGACCGACGATGCGAACTGGTGTTCGAGGGCGTAAGTCCTTGGTGGCAGAATCCGTGCTCCCACCCCCTGGCCGTTTGACCTCCTTGCGTGAACAAGGGGATGGACGTCTATGAGGGAAGTGTAGACTATAGCATGCAGAAGAATGACGAACTCACAGCCATCGACCTCTTCTCGGGCTGCGGAGGGATTTCAGCCGGCCTGAAGCAGGCCGGGTTTCGGGTCATCGCTGGCGTGGATATTTGGGAAAGTGCACTAACAACATATCGCGCCAATTTTCCGAATGCGAAGGCGATAAACGCAGACATCTCGATCCTTCGTGCACGTACGTTCATGCGAGACTTAGGACTGCGAAAGGGCGAACTATTCGCGCTCGTAGGCGGCCCGCCGTGCCAGGGTTTCTCAAAGAATGTTCCGCGTCGCCAGCGTTACCTGGAGGACTCACGAAACCGTCTCGTGCGATCCTTTCTCGACTATGCCGAGGCACTTCTCCCGGCGCTGGTGGTGATGGAAAATGTAGCTGAGTTCAAAAATGGATTTGACCAGGCGTACACATCCGAGATCCAGGAGCGTCTCGGGTCGCTTGGGTATCACGTTGATCACGCGGTCTTGGCAGCACACGATTTTGGTGTGCCGCAGCGCCGTCGTCGTGCTTTCTTCATTGCGACGAAGTACCAAATTGCGAGCGCACTGCCGACCCCTACCCATAGCGAGCCATCACCTGATCTGACGTTTTTCCCTAAGAAGACTCATGTCTCAGTGTGGGATGCGATCGGCGACCTTCCCACGCTGAAGCATGGTGAATCCTACGACGACGGAGAGTACTCGCTTGATCCCTTTAGCGAGTTCCAAAGGCGAGTTCGGCAGCGTAGTAAGCGAGTCTCGAATCACGTCGCGCGGAAGCTTCAACCTACGCAGTTCGCTCGGTTATCGTCCCTTCAACCTGGGCAGGGCATCAAGGATCTTCCGGCGTCTATAAGACCGAAGTCTGGCTATAGCGGAGCCTACGGTCGTCTAACCAAAACCATGATTGCTCCAACGATCACGCGATGGGTTTTCCACCCTGGCTCAGGCAGGTTTGGCCATCCCGTTGATATTCGGCTGATCACGATGCGCGAAGCGGCCCGGCTTCAGGGCTTTCTCGACGACTTCTCGTTTACAGGCACATACATTGGCCAGGCACACCAGATTGGGAACGCCGTTCCCCCTATCTTGACGGAAGCAATTGCTCGACATCTCCGAAAGCAGCTAGCCGTCTAGTGGACCGTAACCGGTGATATTGTAGTATAATCATGTTCATGACGAACTTGGTGCTTGAGCCTCATGAACGCGAAGAGCTCGAACGGATGGTGCGTCTCAACGGATTAGTAATGCGTTGGCCCAACGGGCGCGCGTCGTCTTGGCACTGGCCGATGGCGAAACCTACCAGCAGATTATTGACCGACTCGGTTGCAGCCCTACCTACCTGGCTATGTGGAAGAAGCGGTTCGCGGCGGAAGGCCTGAGCGGAATGGTGAGCCGCTATGCCGGCCAGCCGCCACGCCTCCTCACTCCCAAGCTTGAAGCGAAAATCTTGGAGGCGACGCGACGTGCGCCCCCGGATGGCTCGACGCATTGGAGCACGCGCAAACTTGGCAAACATCTTGGCCTCAGTCATATGACCATCGCTCGCGTCTGGGCCAAGCACGGATTGAGGCCGCATCGCCTCGAGAGTTACATGGTACCGGACGACCCGGATTTCGAAACCAAGGCGGCCGATGTCATCGGGCTCTATCTCAACCCGCCGGCCCATGCCGCCGTCTTCTGCGTGGACGAAAAGACCGCTATTCAGGCCCTGGATCGAGTCGATCCGATTCTGCCGCTCTCCCCCGGCCGGGCCGAGCGCCATGGCTTCGAGTACGTGCGCCATGGGACGTTGAGTTTGTACGCGGCTTTCAACACCAAAAGCGGTGAAGTCGTCGGCAAGACCGCCGCCAGCCACACCTCCGCCGAGTTCGTGGGCTTCCTTACGGATCTGCTCGCGACGCAGCCTCGGCGAAAAGAGATCCACGTCATCGTCGACAACCTCTCGGCCCACAAGACCAAGCTTGTTGATGAGTTCCTGGCCACACACCCCAACGTGCACCTGCATTTCACTCCGACCTACTCGTTCTGGCTCAATCAGGTCGAGCTGTGGTTTTCCAAGATCGAGCGCGATCTGATTGCCCGCGGCGTCTTTACCTCCGTCAAGGATCTGGCTCGCAAAATCATGCAGCTACATCCGGCAGTATAACAACTCGCCGAAGCCGGTGACGTGGAAATACTTCGACCCCACCCGTCGCATAAGCACAACTCATTCACCTGTTACAGTCCACTAGGTCGGCCGTTTTTGCCTCGGCCGGCGGTTGAAAGCTTGGGCAATCCTCGAGTCGAGTGGGCGGTTCGATGTCAGAATGGACTGCCCGCCGAGGCCAGACTCTCGAGCCACTCGAGCAGTACTTCGGTTTCGATCTTTTTTTTCGATAGGGGAAAATCCAGCCGATTCGGGTGGCCATCTGGGAGCCACCAAGCTTTCTCGTTGTTGAAATGCAGCTGGTTTTCGGAGTACCACGAGAACCAACGAACCTGCCTCGCATCGTAGCCCGCAAGAGCGCCTTGCTGCTCCTTAGAAGCGTTCGGGCGTCCATCGGTCCATCTCCACGTAAAATCTTCGGGCCTAAAAAGAATTGGCTGCTTTCTCGAGATAAGGGGTCGCTCAAAGTAAGTGGCCCTGCTGTTTGGCCAAACGATCAAACGCGCGTAGCCAATGCTCTTCAACTCATAATGTTGCAGGCTTTCTAGGGCATGGTTGTTGCAAAAAGCAATTAACTCGTTGCCGACTTCTTGGGCTGCCTCAATGGAACTATGAGCATACCGCCGGCGGTTACCGGCGTCTCTTATTTTGGCTCTCTTCCAAGTGATGGGCGTACCATGCTTTGTGCTCTTCACTTGCCAACCAAGGTGAGAAGCATCATCCACAACATCGACGAAATCGTAGGTCTTTAGTACCCTCGCGTTAGGGCCCCGCGCTATTTCCAGCGCGGCTTCCATGACGGCTCCGGGAATGCTATCCAAGGAGCTGAACGGAAGCCGATGGTAACGTTCAATCAGCACGGCAATTCGTCGCAAGGTAGCCGGATCTGAGAGAAGCTGGTTGTTCGGTGTATCACCCACGAACGATCTCCTCAGCCTCGCTAATCAAGGTCGAGGGAGCCGTTTTGAGCGCAAGGCCCAGCCCTACCAATGCCCGAAGGGAGGCAGACTTCAGACCACGCTCCAACTCACTGATATATGTTCGGTGGAGACCGCTGAGATGGGCAAGCTCTTCTTGCGAGAGGTTGCGTGCCTGGCGGCGCCGGCGGACGACCTCGCCGAGAGCGACTTGCAGAGCATCTGCTCGGTCGTCTCGGTTTTTCATCAGCTCAGATGATAAGCAAGGAAGCTGCCACGGGTCCACAGACTATAGCATGAACCGCGACCGAGCATCACGATCTCGAGTTATGCGTGCAGTGAAGCGATCCGGCACAGCTCTGGAGTCGCGTTTTTCAGATATTCTTCAAGCCAGCGGTCTTGCAGGCTATGAGCGACAGGCAAAGGAGCTTCCTGGGACGCCAGATTTCGTGTTTCGCGAAGCGCGCCTTGCTCTATTTATCGACAGCTGCTTCTGGCACGGTTGTCCCGAGCATTTCAGGCGACCATCGAGCAATGAACAGTACTGGGACCCAAAGATCGCTATGAACCAAGAACGGGACGTGCGTCAAAGCGAGGAGCTTAGGCGTCTCGGATGGCGCGTCGAGCGCGTGTGGGAACACGAACTCCGAGACGCGCCTGCGCTGAGTGAACGTCTGAAGCTACTCCTGCCGAAGGCGGGGATCTGATAGGGCAGCTCCAAATATCGCGTCAACAAGAGCGGGGCTCACGCGCGCGTCCGCGAGCTTGCGCCTGATGTTCTTGACGTGACTGTCCAGCGTGCGCGGCGACTTTCCAGCCGCCATAAACTCCTTACGAAGCTTGTCACGCCCGTTGGCGGCTAGCTGCCCGCAGATATATGCTTCCCTCTCGCTGAGAGCCGCGTCTTGAGTCAGCCTGTCCAGTTGTTCTTTGGTCATCCTCTGGCGATTGTATTCCCTGAAGCAATGGCTGACCTCTTGAGGCTGGGATCGAACCTTTGTACCGGGTCCGGACGTCCACCGGCTCGCCGTGGAAGAGAAAGCTAGTTGCGGCAGCAGAGCAATCTGACGCCAGAACGAGCTACAAGCCACCCCTGACGCCTGGATCTCAACAAAGCTAGGTAACGCATGCTTGCGTTGCTCCGACGTCAGGGCTGGGCTAACGGATCGCTATTGGACGCTCCGCGACCTAGCCGCCCTGCCGTCCTTTTTTTAATGAAGGGGGGACGGCATAATTGCCGACTTGCTATTTTTGTCCGGAAGACACAACCGCTCTCACTATTGAGTCGATAATGAAAACCACGCTTATGACCGCAAGCGTTGCCCAAACCGACACGCCAAAAAGGACATATTCGTAGATAATATTCGGATGCTTTTCAGTGTCCACAAAAATGGCCCCTAGAAATAACACTGTTGCGAGACCGATTATGCCAATCGCGCGAACAATCCCATTGAACAACTCTTCATCCACCCCTTCGTTGTGAAGACGCCCCATGACTACCGTTCCACTAAGGCTTGCGATAATCGAAAAGGCGGTAATGACGAATCCGAGCAACGCGCCGAAAATTGTGGCGAATGCGCCGTAAGTTTCCTTACGGACGGTATCCAAGTTGCCCGTCACCAAGGTGAATCCGAACATCTTCCAGTCTACGAAGGCAAGCACCAGGGCAGCTCCGATAGCAAACCGGAGTCTCGCTCTGTAGACGAACTCCTTTATGCTATCCGTGATCAACAAACCGCCACGGCTCCAACTGTCGGTATGCTCCTGCAATCTTCTCGTACGCGTCGTTGCTATCAAGGCGTCTACCTCGCATCGTCTCCCTTACGAACTGCTGCAGAGGGCGTCCCGATCTCCGGGGGTGAGGGCTAAAGAAGCGGCGTAGCTCCAAGAAGTCACTACACACCCAGGAGCCTACGCCATGAAGAATGTTCGCCTACGAGCGGTATCGACGCCTGCTGTCCCCGATCGGGCTTCCCGCATGACGACCCTCGACGAGATCTGCCGCCAGAAGGTGGCTGAGATCATCCAAGCCGCCCTCGTCGCCGAAGCCGACGAGTTCCTTGGTCGCATCGCGGGGTTTCCGGCGCGCAGCGCGACCGGGTATCGTGACGGCTACGAAGAGCCGCGCACGATCGCCTTCGGGAGCACACCGGTGAGAGTGCGGCGGCCGAGAATCCGCGCGAGCGAGGTGCCCTTTGCATCTGAACTCTTGCCGGCCTACAAGCGGCGCTTCCCCGAACTCGACAAGACGATGCACGAGCTGTGGATCCAGGGCTTGTCGACTCGCGATTTCGAGCCTTCGCTGCGCGCCCTTCTCGGCGAGACGACGCCGCTGTCGCCCTCGACGATCTCGCGGGTGAACAAGCAGTTCCTCGACGACTATCGAGCTTGGTCGCAGCGGCCGATCCCCGATGAGTACGTGTATATCTGGGCCGACGGCGTCTATCTCGACGCCGGCGCCGAAGACGAGCGCCGCGTGATGCTCGCGGTTATCGGCGTGCGCACCGAAGGTGTCAAGGAGTTACTTGCGCTCGAGGACGCCTTCGGGGAAAGCACGGAGAGTTGGACGACCCTCTTCGAGGGCCTGCGTGAGCGTGGGCTCAAGAACGTTGCCATGTTGGTCGCTGACGGCGCCCAGGGAATCTGGAAGGCCTTCTCAGCCGCGTACCCGCGCGCGAAGCAACAGCGGTGCTGGCTTCACAAGATGCGCAACGTCGAAGACAAACTGCCGGAGAAACACCGCAAGGCGATCCATCCACGCCTGCTTGAGATCATGAATGCCCCCAGCCGGCCACAGGCCGAGCGCCTGATCGAGAAGCTGGCTCGGGAGTTGAATCGGCAGTATCCCAAGGCGGCCAGATGTCTGCGTGAGGATGTCGCGCGCGTAACTGTGTATTACGACTTCCCAAAGGCGCACTGGAAGCACCTGCGTACAACCAACATCATCGAGTCGAACTTCGACCCGGTCCGCTCACGGACGAACGTCTGCAAGCGGCTGCGAACCGCCAACTCGGCGACGTATCTGGTGTGGGCGCTCTTGGTCCGTCGCAAGGCTCACTGGCGTCGCTTTAACGGCTACGCGCTTCTCGATCAAGTGCACCGCACGTTGACCGGCAAACCGGTTGCATTGCAGAAAGCTGCATGATATAAGGAAAGTCAGCGAGCTAACGCCGCTTTTATGCTACCCCCGGAAATCGGCACGACCTCACTGCTGCACCGTGACCAACTCATCTTGCAAGACATCAACTGTATCCATCTTGGTTGCGTCACCTATGAATCCATCGACCTCGAACTTATTGGCGATTTCCGAAATATTTCTAGCGTTTGCAAGCGCTAGAATCTCGTGTCCAATCTGGGCTGTTAGCGGCTGCGTAAAACGGCGCGTATTCGGCGAAGTTAGTTGGCTGTAAAGAACGGCGGCGCGGCGTGCTGATGGCGAGGACGAAGACTGGCTGGCGGGCCGCCTAGGGGCGCAGGGCGGCCCGCCGTTGCCGGCGACGTCTATTTTGGCGCTTTGGGCGTACGCCGCCGGCGCTGGTTCCGTTCCGAACGCTCTTCGGCTTCTTTGAGGCGGTACGACTTGCCCTCGATAGCAATGACTTCGGAGCGATGGACGAGTCGATCGACGAGCGATACGACGCATCCTGCGCTTGGAAAGACCTCTTGCCATTGAGCGAACGGTTTGTTGGTGGTAATTATGGTGCTCTTTTTTTCGTAGCGCCGGTTGAGCAGTTCGAAGAGCAAGTCCGCGTGGCGATTGGAGTAAGAAAGGTATCCGATTTCATCGACGACGAGCACGTCTGGCGCGCTATACTGACGCAACCGCCGTCGTACTGCGGCATCGCTTTCGCTTGCCGTCAGATCACCCAGGAGCTGTCCGGCGACGGTGCAGAGCACGGTATGGCCGGCGATCAGCGCTTGATGCGCGATGTTCTTTGCCAGCATCGTTTTGCCGACACCGTTGGGGCCGATGAGGATGACGTTAGCCGCCTCTTGAATGAACTCGAGCGTCAAGATCGCTTCGATGGCTCCACGATCGCATCGCGTTGGCCAGTTCCAATCGAATTGGTCGAGGGCCTTGAACCGCCCGAGTCGTGCGCCCTTGATTCGTCGTTCGAGACTGCGGCGAATCTGTTCCTCTTCCTCCCACTGTACGAGCGTGGGCAGCCAAGATGTTTCGTCGATCTCCGTCCAATGCGCGAGTAAGCCATACAGCTTCAAGGCCTTTGCGCGTTGGCGTAAAGGATCAATCGTCATTGCGATGCTCCGTTAACGTGTCATAGGTTGCGAGTCGATGGGGCTGCACGAAGGTGTCCTTCGCGCGTACGTGTTCGGGGAGCTCAACAGCGACCGGCGGTGGTGCCTGACGTGCTTCTCGCCGACGTTCGAGCGCGATGCGTACTGAATGCGGATGCGGCGCTCCATGCGCGAGAGCGTCCTCGATGGCCGCCTGCAGGTCCCTCGCACCGAACCGGTCGAGCAGGCGCAGGAGTCCCAGGGTGATCGAACCGAGATTGCTGCCGCGTGCCGCCGCGCGCACGAGCAGTTCCTTGCTCGCCGGCACTGCGTTGGTGAGCCGATTGGCGCCGCGATGCTCTCGCGCTCGATGCTTCCGGGCGATGAGGGCAGCGACATGGCTGGGATCTTCGATCTGTGCTGCTCGATCGTAGCTGCGTGGATGGTCGGCGATCACCGCTAGGCCGTCGAGGATGCGCACGCGGTCGGGCGTGGCACGAACGGTCACCGTTCGCTGCACGTGGGTGTGTGGAAGGCTATAATCGTTGAGATCGAAGCGCGCGTAGGGCGTCTTTCCCACGTGCACGGCAGCAACCTCATCGGCGACGAACGGATTGTCGGGCAGCGGGAGAAGTTGCAACTGCTCTTGCGCGAAAGCTTGTCGAACGCGCAGATCGCGATCAGCTGGGCAGATACGATCGGCGGCCTGGCCGTTGCACCATAACGATGCTTGCACGTTGAGATCGGCGAGATCGGCGAATGCGCGAGCGGCGAAGAAACTTTCGCGCACGTACCGAATGGCACGTTCGACGCGGCCTTTCTCATTGCCGCGTGCCGGTGCGACGGGACGGGGTTCGTACCGGTAATGCCCAGCGAACTCGAGCAAGGTGGGATGAAAGCGAATCGCGTCACCTTGGCGCTCCAAGACGGCGCTCTTGAGATTATCGTAAAGCAGAATGCGCGGGAGACCGTTCCACGCCCGGAATGCCGCCATGTGCCCGCGTAAAAAGCTCTCCATGCGCGCGTCGAGGAAGAACTGCAAGAAGATCTGCCGCGACCAGGACAGGACCAGCACGAAGGCCATGAGTGGCCGGCGGGCGTGCCCAATTTGCAAATGGCCGAAGTGCCCCCAATCGACCTGCCCCATCTCTCCAGGCATCGTCGTGAGGCGCAGGTAGGCCTGTGCTGCCGGGCGCGGTCGATGCATGGCGATGATATGGCGGAAATGATCGGGACTACCGCGGTAGCCGCGCTCGCGCACCATCGCGTAGACGCGGCTCGCGGTCAACGTTGGAAAGCGCTCCAATGTTTGGCGGATAAACGGCAGGTACGGGTCGGCTTTGGATGCTCGCGCAGCGTGTTGCGGCGTCGGCACGCCCGCGCGGCGGAGCACTCGTTGCACTGTCCCATGATGAACCTGCAATTGGCGCGCGATCGTGCCGACGCGCCACTTCTCTACGTGATAGTAGCGCAAAATCTTCGCTTCGAGTTCCGGCTGTATACTCATAACAGTCGCTCCCTTCGGATGTAACCAGGACGAGGCCGGCGACGACGTTGCGGAGCATGCCGAATCCACGGGCGGCACCAACACTCACAGAACGAGCATTGCACTGCGCCGCCAACCGCTACGCCCGAGTCCGACAAGGCGATCGGCGACGACGTACCGTCCGATGGAGTCTTCGCTAAAGCGCTCGTCGCGCTCGCATCGAGTACACCACAGGGACGGCCTGAAAGTGAACCGTGATCCGTGACGCGTTGGCGATCGCGATACCGCTGCGATCGCGCAGCACTCTTGAGCCGACCGTTGGCCGTGCACCCATACCGACGGTTGGCCTCACACCGAGAGCGCCGGCGAGCAGTACGTGCGCAATCACCGGGGCAGTAACGCTGGCCTCGGTCGCAGGCAGTACAGATGAAAACCTCCGTGCCGCAACCGGCACAGAGAAAGCGGCGGGCGGATTCTCGCATCGTCGGTCAAGCAACAACCGACGAGCCCATCGACAGAGCGAGAAGTACCGTGCTATTCTAACGATACGCTCGTACTCGTAACGGTGAGCGGGGCACGGTATCGGTTCGACTTGCAACGTTTACGCCGATGCCGTGCCGGTCTTTCTCCGGTCGTTCTTGGCGCTTTGCGCGGGCCGCTTCAAGCAACCCTCGCCCGCAAGCATTGAAACGTTGCAACCTCTAGTCGCTGCGACAAAAGTCGCGCGCCTATCGCTCGCCGCCGAATTTGCGCCCTTTTAGGCCGCCATC
Source organism: Vulcanimicrobiota bacterium (assembly GCA_963834485.1). GTDB lineage: Bacteria > Vulcanimicrobiota > Vulcanimicrobiia > Vulcanimicrobiales > Vulcanimicrobiaceae > CAWICD01. Next base: position 27,884 of record CAWICD010000002.1, on the reverse strand, counting down.
AACAAGAGGAGTTCGATCGGAGCGCGGCCATCGAAATGCGGGTTGGGCGATACGAGCCACACCGCTTTACGGAAGGGTGCGGCATCCATGAGATCCACTTGGGCGAGGAGGGCGGCCTCAAGCTCTGGAGCGACGCGATCAAGGCGAGCGGCGGCGACTGGACGATCCATTGCCCGAACCACGTGGCTGCGGTGTTCGAGGGCCACGAGGTCATCGTGGATGACGCCCTCGAGCTGACGGTAACCCTCCGCTCCCATGTGGCCGGCGATCTGCACCAATGGGTAAGGCTTCTGCTCGACGGACGGCTCGCGGAGGCGTCCGCAGTCGCCGAGTCGATGCAGCGCGCGTCCTATGACCTCTACGTCACGCGCGACCTCGAGGAAGCAAAGCGCTACGTGCGAGCTCGTTACGAGGGCGAGGAGGACAAGCGATTCGGCCTCCTCGGTTCCTCGAAGGCGAAGAACTTGCCGACGTATGGCATGAATACGTCATTCCAAGCGACTCGCGGCTTCCGGCCAGGCCCCTGGTATAACGATCCGGCATCGTCGCTGAAATCGTGCTGCCGGCTGATCGAGGTCGCGACCGAGTTCTCGTGTCAGGGGCTCGAGCTCGATTTCCCGATCGTCGGGTGGGACACGGATCTCCTTTGGAGCGGCAAGGATTGGGTTACGAGCGTCGGCCGCAGCAAGGCCCACGATGCGCGGCAGTTGCGGCTGAACAGCTACCGCGTCCTTTTGACGAGAGGCCGTGATGGGACGGTCATCTTTGTCCCGCCGTTGGCAGACCTCGACGCCACACATGCCGCCTTCTTGTCGGCGGGGTGCCGCCTTCTCCGAAGGCACATTACGCTGAGCGCTACGCGGAAAAGCCCGTGGCCGCGCTAATCCGAACCCTGGTTGAGGGAGTGAAGGCATGGCAGTTCCGGCAAGGATAGCGGATCTCGTTGACGCGCTCGAGATGCAAACGACGAGACTTCGTCCTACCTCGACCGCGTGACGGGAGAAGTCTACGCGCTTTCACATGAGGCCTTGAGGATCGCTGAAGACAAAACGGGCGCGAGCGACGTGCGGCGCGACTGCGAGAAGGAAGAGATTGAACTCGCGCAGCTCATCGCTCGGTAGTGATCGATACTTAGCGCTGCCGTCCTCCTTCGACGTGCACGAGCGGCGCATCATGCCTCGAATTCGCTTACAGCCGGGATGGCTATTGGCGCATGTCGGGTGGGCCCCTGACCAGCGCGATGCCTCGCCCGTACCGGACCGAACGAGGCTTTGCAGGGCTGACTGATTTCTGTTCCTGAAGTCCGATGAACCGATGAACCGCCGGATGCCGAACGGCGCGTCCGGTGATGTGGTAGGAGGGGGCTACTCCCCCTCCTACCCGATTAAGCATCGCCTAGGCGATTGCTTCAGCCGACGTCTCCACCGCAGGAGACTCCTGCGGTTCCGGCGGCGGCGCGTCCGGCGCCACGCTCGCGAGCGTCTGCAGCGCGTCTTTCAGGCGCTGCGACCATGCCTGCCGCTCGGCCTTGTAGAACTGCTCACGCTCTCCGCGAGCGTCCAGCTCGGCCTCGGCCAGAACGAACAGCAGCACCTCGAGGGCGTTGCGGACCTCCGGTGTCGCGCGCGGCGACGCGTATACTTCGGTGTAGAAGGGATGATCGGTGTTGAATACGAGCCGCTTCTGCCCGCCATAAAGTTCGGGCCGGTAGAAGGGACCCTCCGGAACGTCGCGCGTTACGAGCGCGTACTTCCGGTTATCGATGTCCTTGAACAACTGATCGAGGACGACGTCGACGGGCACGCCGACTTCCTGCGCCTTCGTGGCCGCGTCGGCTACCACGTTCTCCTTGCTCTTTGCAAGGCGCTCCGCGTCCTCCGGCCGCGGCTTGGTCGCGACGAATTTCGCCGACTCCTCCATCGCGATCTCCGATGGGCGCTTGGTGTCCTCGGTGACCGGTCGCTTGCGGTATGCTTCAAACTCGACGTTCCGGCGCTTCGCAAGTTCATCGACCTTCGTGTCGACGCCGTACTTCTGGAGAAGTTCCCATACGCGCTCGCGAAGTTTCACGGACTGCTTGCTGGTCGTGACGGAGAACAACTCGTCCAGTTCGGCGGAAAAGTCGATCTCGACTTGCCAGTAGCGGTCCTCGGAGCGGAACGACCGCCCCTTGCGCCAATACGCCTTCGGCAGGACATCGATCTGCCGGCTGTTGCGCATGACGATCAAGCCCTCGTGATCCTCCATCACCTTCATCCGATCGTTGATGACTTTCGTGACGAGAGTTTTGTCCTTGTAGCCGAACGTCGGCGGCAGATAGGAAATGCGAATGTTGATCCAGCCCTGAACCTTACCGTCGTCGTCCTTCGCCTCGATGCGGAACTGATCGATGCCTTCTGCGCGATCGGCGTCGAGATCGTAGTAGCGGGCGTTTTCGGTCAGAAATAGCGGATCGATGGACTCAACCTTCGTGCCATCGATCACCAGCGTCGTGTCGCGCAAGTATTTGCGGTAAACCAGACCGGTGTGTTGCAACAATTGGGGCTTTAGTGTCGAGCGCGTGCTCCAGGTGAGACGATCGAGTTTGTCGATCAGCACGATCGTGCCGTGAGGCAGCCCGTCGAAGTGCTCGATTATGTACGCTTGCACCCATTTCGGCATGTCGGCGGCGGCGGGAACGGGCGCGAGCACGCGCGTTCCTTCCGTACCGTGTCCGAGCCGGATCTTCTCGAGGTCCACGCAGACCTCATACATCTCCGCACCGTCCGGGCGCGAGTAGAGGCGAAAGCGTTCGCCCTGGCTCACGCAGGAAGACGGCAAGCCGTAGCCGTAACGGCCGAAACCCTTGCGGTCCCCCTCGCGATCCGTGCCGCCCCACTTGGCCGCAAAGGCGAGCATCTCGGGAATCATCCCGAAGCCGTCGTCGATCACCGCGATGGCGGTCGGCTTTTTCTCCGAGGGATTGCCTTCGAAGCCGAAGACGACGTGAATCTTGGAGGCGGCCGCCTGCATCGAGTTATCGATCAACTCATCAAGGGCCGTTGCGGTGGAACGATAGCCGAGGTCGCGTATGCCGTTGACGAAGGCGGCGCCAACGATGAGGCTGCCGTCGTCGCCGGCCTCGATCTGGCGGGTAACGTACTGACGTTGACGTTCGATTCCCGGAGGAGTCAGTTTCTTGCTAAGCACGATGTTCTGTGTCCTTTCTCTTCTGCGGCCGCAGTTGGACCGCGTCGTCGTTGTTTGGAATGACCAGAGAAGTTTACGCGCCGAGATAGAGCTCGTAGCCTAGACTGCAACGGCCAGCCGAAGCATGTGCGGCGTCCGTGCGAGCGATACGGCGAATCAGGTCGAGGTCGTTCGGCCGCATCTGGATGATTCGGAACCGGTCGAGTTCGGGGCGAAGGGGCGTTCGGACCGGCTCTTGAGCTTCGCGCTGCGCGTCTTCGAGCGCGGTCCGCATCGCCCACCAGCAACTGGTTGACAGACTGCGCCCCAAGAAGGTGAATCCCCGGATGGCCTGGCGGAACGCGTCGCGAGCGACGGTATCCGCGTCCGGAAGGAGGGGAAACGCGCTGGCGGCCGAGCGGATGAGTGTGGCGTTGGCGGCCAGGAGCTGCTGCTCGGCGGCGGGGGCGTCCACGCCGCAGTCCTGAACGAGGAAGACCAGGTCGTGGGTGGTTGCGCCCTGAAGCGGAGTCGTGAACATGCAAACAAGCCCATTCTATTCATTCGTCCCGGACAACCGGCCGGAGCGGCGATAGAAGGGCTCGACCCGTGAGGGGCGGCTAGCTTAGGATTTCCGCCTACTTCATGCAGCCACAGTTGGACCGCGTCGGAGGGGCACCCCTATCTGCGGCCGCCATTCCCTATCGAGCCGCCGTCGACCTGCAGCGCCCCGAATAATTTTCCAGCCCCTCCACTGGGCCAACCTGTTGGCACTTGGAGGAGCTAGAGTGTCTCGTAGCGATTGACCTGTCGCCCGCGGGATCGGCGACAGATCAGGTTGAACTAGGGGAGGCAACCATGACCAACGGCATTGCCCGTGCGATTGAAGTCATACGGGAAACGTACGTGCAGGACGCGCGGCCCTGGGTCATCGGCTTCTCTGGCGGCAAGGACTCAACGTGCACGTTGCAGCTAATTTGGCAGGCGCTCAAGGGCCTGCCGAAGACGCAACGGACGAAGCCTATTCACGTCATATCGTCGAACACGCTCGTCGAGACGCCGGCCATCGTCTCATACATCCACAACACCATCGAAGCGATCGAAATCGCCGCGAGGCGCGACGATCTGAACATCACCGCGCGCATCGTCGAGCCGCGCATTCAGGAATCATTCTGGGTCAACGTCATCGGGCGTGGGTATCCCGCTCCGACCAACAAGTTCCGCTGGTGCACGGAGCGTTTGAAGATTCACCCCGCTGATCGCTTCATCAAGGATCGTGTCGCCGCTTATGGCGAGGTCGTGCTCGCGCTCGGCGTGCGCAGCGCCGAGAGCGCGACGCGCGCGCAGGTGATGGCGCTGCGTAAGATCGATGGCCAGCGCCTACGCACGCATAAGACCTTGGCCGGCGCGCTCGTCTTCGCGCCCATCGAGGACTGGAGCACCGACGACGTCTGGTCGTATCTCCTGCAGAACGCCGAGACGCCGTGGGGCAGCGACAACAACGACCTCGCGGCCATGTACCGCACGGCGGACTCCGAGTGCCCCTTGGTTGTCGACACGACCACGCCGTCGTGCGGAAACAGCCGCTTCGGCTGCTGGGTCTGCACCGTCGTGTCGCGGGACAAGAGCATGGAAGCGATGATCGATTCCGGACAACTGTGGATGGAGGACCTGCTTAAGATCCGCGACGAGCTGGCCGACACGCACAAGCCGGAGATCCTTGCCAAGGTTCGCTCGATCCGCAAACTCGACGGCCGAATTCTCATTAAGGCGCAGCGCGACGAGGCGTCGCCCGGGCCGTACAAGTTTGAGTACTGCAAAGCGCTGCTTGATCGCGTACTCACGGTGCAGGTGAACCTGCCTCGGGAGGCCGACGGCTTCGAACTCATCAGCGAAGCAGAACTGCTCGAAATCCGGCGCATCTGGCGCAACGATCGTCACGATTGGGAAGACTCGGTGCCGCGAATCTACGAACGGACGCTGGGGCGCAAATGGTTCGCCGTATCTGACGCGACGCGCGACGCCGAGGAAGACGCCGAGATCGTCGATGCGGTCGCCTGTGAGAATGAGATCCCGCCGCTCCTGTTGCGCAAACTGATCGATGCCGAAAGGCGGACCTACGGCTTACGCAGGCGCTCGGAGATCTACAAAAACCTCAATCAGATTCTCGATCACGATTGGCGTGACGACGACGCGGTGCGGGCCGGCCTCGCCGCGATGGGCGGTTGACCATGTTCATCCGCTCGTTGCACTTGCGCAATTACGGCGTGTTTGCTGACGCCGCGTTCGACTTCACGACCGATGTCGACCGACCGCTCGTGCTCGTCACAGGCAACAACGGGGCCGGCAAGACCTCGATTCTCGAAGCCCTCCGTCTCGTGCTCCACGGCCGGCGCGCCTTCGACACGCCGATGGGCGAAGCGGAATATCTCAGGGTTATGGCAGGCCGCTTCCGCAACGGCAACCGCCAAGAGCCGTGCTCAATCAAGTTGACTTTCGACTATGTCGATCAACACGTCACCCGGCGAGCAGTCGTACAGCGGAGTTGGGTTTACGCCCGGCAGCGTCTCTCCGAATCCATAGTCGCCGATATCGATGGCGCTCGTCTGCCGATTGACGATGCCGACGACCTGCTCGCGACGATCGTGCCGCCAGAGATCGCGAGGTATTTTCTCTTCGATGGCGAGCGCATTCGCGAACTGGCGGAGTGGGGGACTGAAGACGAGTCCGCGCTGTTCCAGGCCGTTGGTGACATGCTCGGTCTTGGCGTGATGGAACAACTCAAACTCGATTTGGCACGCCTCATTGACCTCGACGCCAAGACCAAGCGCGGAAGCGAAGGTAGCGCCGAAAAACTCGAGCAGGCACGCGCGACGACGAAGACGCTGGCCGCCGACATCGGCGAAGCAAACGCCCGCGTCCGCAAATTGCGGGCGCTGTTCGAGAAGGCGCGCGCTGCGGTGAAGCGTCTCGGCGCTCTTCACAGCGGTGAGATCGCCGAAGCGCAAGAACGGCTGGGCGCGCTGGTGGCCGAACGCAAGGCATTACTCGAGGAGTTCGATAGAGCGGCACACGACATTCTCCCGCTGCTCTGCGCAAAAACGCTGCGTACGCGCTTCGGCAAGGAAATCGAAACGCGTCTGCGCTTGGAAGAGCGTGAAATCGTCTCGACGTTCGTAGAGAAACACAGGAACGCCATCAAGACGCACGTGGCCAGGAACGACGGAAAAATAAGCGCCGCGACCATCGATAAGGTACTCTCCGCGCTCAAGGGCGTGGGCTCCAACGCGAGGGTCGCGGCCGCGCCGGCGTTCCCAGACATCTCGCGCTCCGACGCGACGTGGATGCAACGCATCATCGAACGGGAGATTCCCGATCTCGGTGAGCGCATGCAGTTCGTGCAGAAGAGACTGGTGGAACTCGAGCGTGACATCGACCACACCGAGGACCGCCTGCGTCGCGCGCCGTCCGGCGATCCGGCGGCGGAGCAGGCGCTCGCGGAATTGGAACAGCGTCAGCGCGCACTCGTCGAGCAAGAGAAGAGGCTGGAGGACTTGCAACAAGAGTGGGCCGACGCCCAGAAGGTGCTCGAATCGCACGAGCAGACCGCGCGATTGAACCGACAGGAGGCGTTTCGAGCCGGTCGTCTGGCTCTGCGCGGGCAACTCATGCGCAAAGTGCTCGATGCGCTGCCAACGTTGGTCGAGCGCATGCAGAAGTCGAAGGAACAACGCTTCGCCGGTCACCTGAGGTGGGCGCTGGAGGACCTGTGGCACAAGCGCGATCGGCTCGCCGACGTCGTCGTGTCGTTCACGGACCGTCGCATTGAACTGTATGACAGGAACGGCGTTCTGCCGAAATCCGACCTATCGGCCGGAGAGAAGCAGCTCTTCGCCATCGCATTCATCTACGCACTCGGGCAACTTTCCGGCTCGCGCATGCCCTTGGTGATTGACACACCGCTTGGAAGACTCGACAAGGAACACCGGCGCCGGTTCGTTTCGGGATTCTTGCCGACGTCCAGTCACCAGGTGGTGCTGCTCTCGACCGACACCGAAATCGTCGGGCCCTTGTACGAAGACATCGAGCCACTTTTGGCTCATCATCACGAACTGGCCAATTACAATGGAGGCGTGACCAAGGCGGTGACGCCATGGGAACTGGCATGAAGGCCCCCTATCGCGTGATCTTGAGCAAGAATACGACATCAATCCTGCGGTCGCTCACGCAGAAGACAGGGTTGTCGGCCAACATCCTGTCGCGTTTCGCGATGCTGATATCGTTCGAGCAGAAGACGCCGCCCGCCGACGATGCCGGCAAGGGCGACCTGGTCATCAACCGTACCACGCTTTTTGGCGATCTGGAGCCGTTCCTAATGTCGGCATATTCGCTCACGCTAAAGAGTTCGAGCGTCAGCGCCGGCAAGGACATCGCCAATCACATCGCGCGCGGCGCGGCATACTTAAACGTGCGTGTCGAGAAGGTATCGGGCTTTTTAGGTGTCGTAAATGATCTATCTTGACTACGCTGCGACGACGGCGTGCAGCGAAGAGGTAGTCGCTGCGATGCTGCCGTACTTCAGGGAGTCCTTTGCCAACGCGTCTTCGACGGACCACGCCCTGGGATCAAAGGCGAAGGAGGCGGTGGAACGCGCGCGCGAGCAGGTGGCCGAGTTCGTCGGCGCGCAGCCGGAGGACGTGGTCTTTACGAGCGGTTCCACCGAGGCTAATAACCTCGCGCTTTCTGTGACACTGCCGGTCACGACAACGCCAATAGAACATCCGTCGGTGCTCGATACGTTCAAAGCACGCGGCAAGGACGTCGATACACTGGTCGAGATATCGTCGGAAGGTCTGGTCGATTTTGATTCGCTCGTTCGTCAGATCGAGCATCGTCGTTGTCTGATCAGCGTGATCGCGACGAACAACGAGACCGGCGTGGAGCAGGACCTCGAGACGATTGCGCGGCTCGCCGCCGACGCCGGTTCGCTGCTGCACCTCGACGCGACACAGACGGTCGGCACGCGAGTCTTGGAGATGAAGAGGCACTCGATCTCAGCGGTGTCGTTGTCGGCGCACAAGATCTACGGCCCGAAAGGTGTTGGCGCGCTGATCGTATCGGGTCCTATGCGACGCGAGTTACGGCCGATTCTTCACGGCGGCGGCCACGAGCGCGGCCTGCGTTCGGGTACGCTCAACGTTGCCGGAATCGTCGGCTTTGGCGTCGCGGCCGGGTCGGCAAGGAAGAATCTCGCGGCGCGCCGCGACCATCTGGCGACGCTGCGTTGCGCCTTCATCGATGCCTTGAGCGCGATCGTCGGCGGCGACGTCGTCGAGACGATCCGCACGGGGCCGGTGAGCCCGCACATCCTTTCGTTGCGGATTGCCGGCACAAACGGCCGGGCTCTGCTGCGTGCGGTCAAGGACGAGGTGGCGTTTTCGTTGGGGTCGGCGTGCGCGACGAACAAGGCGGAGCCCTCGCACGTGCTGATGGCGATGGGTCTGGAAAAGAAGGCGATTTCCGAGACGATCAGGTGCTCGTTCTCGGCGGAGCAGTCGGTTGAGGAAGTCGAAACGGCGGGGCGGGCAATTGGCGAGGCGGCCCGGAGCTTGGCTAGCTACACGCTACCGTCTTAGGAAGCCTTCTTGGCGCGCAGCGCCTTGGCGCGCTCCCGGCGTGCCGCCAGACAGCCCTTGCAGAAGTACTTGGAGGCCAACGGCTTCTCGGCGCATTTGGTGCACAGACCGTTCTTGAGCCGCTCTTCGATGCTTAACTTGACCACCGTCTCCTCCGAACCGGGCTAACAGATGCTGGAATGGGTTCGCCCGACCGATCCGGATGGTCCTGGCGACGGGTCAAGGGCCGGCCCGGGCGGCGCCTGCCGCCCGACTGGCACCGGCGGCGTTCATGCTGCGCCCATGAGGCCGCCCAGTTTGCCCCGACTTCGCATTCCTCGATTCACACGGACGACAGGACCCGAGCGATCCGAGGAGCACCTCTCGTGTGCGAGATGGAGAGTAGAGAGGTATCGAGCCAAGTCGCCGCAAGGACTTTGTCCGTCGCGGCCGTTCTTCGGTGGGCACTTCTGACCCGTTGGACGGTCGGCGTCGTATTGACGGTTCTGGCGGCAAGCGCGTGCGGCATCAGAGTGCACGCATTTCCGTCGCCCTCCCTTTCGCCAGTACCCTTGCCAGCGGCGACGGCCTCGCAGTCCACCGGCACGACCGTCTCCTCCTCCGCTTCTCAGCCACCGGGTTGGCTCCCGTACGTCGTCGCGTTCGGACCTTACGTCGGCCTAGTGGTCGCGATCATCGGCGGTGTCGTTCTTATTCGCAGAGGGCGACTAGACGCGCGCAACGCTTTCGCCGCTGAGGTCCTGAAGTTTCGACTTCAGCAAATCGAGGAGTTCTACGCGCCCGCGTCCCTGGACATCGAACAGAGTCGAATCGTCTACCAAAAACTGCTCTGGATGCTCGAGAAGAACCGGGCTTTGGATTTGAAGCAATTTAGATTACTCGACCACATCCACAGTATTTCAACCGACCAGGAGTGGGCCGAATACAAGCCGCTGGTGGACAAGATTCTCGAAATAGGAGAGCACCTGACCAAACTCGTCACCGAACACGCCGGGCTGATCGAGAGTGGCATCACCGACACGTTCGTCCAGTACGAGGCGCACTTCAACATCCTCAAAGCGGCGTCCAAGCAGAAACTGTCCGACGTCGATCTGGACGGCTCCCACGAGTTTGGGTACTACCCGCGCATGCTCAATAGGGAGGTTCGCGAGGGCTATAAGTTTGTGCTCGAACATCTGCGGAGGTACACCGACGCTGGCGACCACATCATCGCCGATCTGACGCACGACAAGACATTCAAGGAGCGTCAGAGCCTCGCACGTCACCGGGCAAGTACGCTTGAAACGCTGCACTACTACGAGCAGCACGCCAGGGAGTATGCCGACGAGTTCGACGAGTTCGACCTGTCGCGATTTCGGGAGCGTCTACTGAACGAAATCGAGGCGAAGAAGCCGGAAGGCGAATTGCGGCTTCTCGACGCCGGATCGGGAACGGGACGCGACCTGTTGGCCTTTATCAAGGCAGGATGCGCGGTCGTCGGGATAGACGCCTCGCCGGCCATGAACAGAGAATGCAGGCGCAAGATCAGAAAGGCACGCGACGAGGGCGAGCCCGCTGCCTTTAAGAGCGACTGCCTCGAGATGAGTTTCGACGAAATGCGCTTCAGAAACGAGTTCGACGGAGCCTGGGCGGCCGCGTCGCTGCTGCACGTGCCGAAATTCCAGACGCTCGACATCCTCCGGCGGTTGATGCGCGCACTGAAGCCCGGCGGAGTCTGTTACGTCTCCTTGAAGTACGGAACCGGCGAAGGGGAGCGGGACGGGCGCTTCTTTTACTACTACGATTTCTCCGCGCTACGGGGTCTTCTTAGGCGAACCGGCAGCGCCGAGGAAATCGCAATTTGGCTCTCCAAACCGGATGGCAGCGATCTCAACGGCTGGGAGCGATTGTGGACGACTGTGTTGGCCTGGTCTCGCTGCTACGACCGGAGTCTTTGGATCAACGTGCTCGCGCGACACAAATCTGGATGAAGACGCGAGCCTATTTTGTAAGGCCTGAATATGCACCGGTCGTTCGCCGCCACCCGGGGTGCGCCTAGCCAAAAAACGTCGGTCCCGGTTACGGGGCCTACATATCGGAGGTGCAATATGGCGCGAATTTCTGGTCACGCGGGCAGCCGGTAAGCTTGGGCGAGGAACGGCAAGCAGGGTCAGAGCCTCGCTCCGTATGTCGCGCTGAGCTCGGCTACGAAGACTTTGCACTGGACTGCCCTGGAGCACTCGGTTCGGCGTCACGCCAGCCCGAAAAACCGACCATCGGTCGCGCGGACCGTCATTAGAGCGGTGATTGGGTGGATGTACAGGCGTCCCCAGGACGGCGTCTTAGCTTGAATCCACTTGCGGAATTCGGCGACTTCGAGCCGCGTACGCGGCACCACCGTGACGAAGCGGCAGTGACGGCTTCCGCCGCGATTAACGGGCGATGCGGCTCGCAGTTGCTGCGTGACCGCTGCGCGGAATGCCTTCCGCCGACGGAGGGTCCGTGGGTCCTCAGGGTCAACCGCGGCCTGAGGGTCGGCGGACACTTTGGCCGGTTTTGCCGACATGAAGCCCGCGGCGGCTCCCTAACGCGCGATCGTCCCGCGGCGACGCCCGGTTTCGCGCTGGATTCGCAGAAGGCTCCAGCCGAGCCGAGGGAGGTCCCAGGATCACGTCCTGTTCCGTCACGCTCAGCTCATTCATTACGGCGCTATTGCGCTACGGAAGCTAGAGTCGACCGCTCTTCTAGCCTACTGGCCGGCTTGAAAAGTGGGCACCGACCTCTGGCCGGTTTTCAGGTGGCCGCGGATGGCCGATTTTGGGTGGCCGCGGCAAGGCTGCCGCCGCAGCTAACCTTGTGACCCCCGTCCTAAAATGCTCCGAAAAGAAGGGCGACGAAACTCTTCGTCCTATCTTGAGTTAATGACAAGATCTGATAATGTTCAGCCGTGAGCCCAGCTCGGCGGTCGTCAGCTATCCCCAGCTGAGGAAAGTGCAAGACCTCGCATGAGTCGCTTTACACGACGCCTATGAGACAGGTACCCCTACGGAGATCATATCGAAGCGGCAGAACGAATATCGGGCGCGAGTTCATCATACCGATGCTGAAGGTCTCAGACCATTACGATCGCGCCGCGGGTTTCTTTACCGCGACGTCTCTTCAATTATTAACCGCCGGACTCAAAGACTTCGTGGCAAGGCGAGGCAAGATGCGTCTCGTCATTAGTCCAGTGCTGACCGATGAAGATTTACAACAAATTAACGACGGCTACGCCTCTCGTGAAGCTGCTATTGAAGCCTCTGCGGCGTCCGAATTAGATGCACTGGCCGTCCTTAGTGGGCCTGCTGTTTCCAGGCTAGCGTGGTTGATCGCCAACGATGTCCTCGATATTCGCTTTGCGACACCGGCAGGAAAGCGTGCAGGTCTGTATCATGAGAAATTCGGCATCTTTAAGAGTGGAACAGATGTTATCGCATTCACTGGTTCATTGAATGAGACTGCAGCGGCTCTGTCCAGAAATATTGAGTATATTGATGCCTATGCCTCCTGGGTCGATCCGTCGCGAACGGCGGACAAAGAAGAGGACTTTGAAAGCCTGTGGGATGGAACTGCCTTCGGCGTGGTTACATCAACATTCCCGGATGCTGTCCGGAAATCTTTGTTTACTAAAGCGCCACAGTCGTACATCGACGAATTGGAAGATGAAACCGGATCGCCAGGACTTGAGTTGCGCCCTAGGCAGCGTGCCGCGATTGATGCCTGGTCAGCTAACGAGTATCGAGGGCTATTGGCTATGGCCACAGGCACAGGGAAGACTTTCACGGCCCTAGGCGCTGCGATGGAGCAATTGCGTTCCGACGTCAGGACCATCGTGATTCTAGTACCGCAGATCGCCCTGGCGGACCAATGGGCTGTCGAGGTACAATCCGCTCTCAACGCCACTCCGATCGTCTGCCACAGCCAAACCGACTGGCGCCTGCGACTGAAAACGGCAGTATTACTTGCCCGCAACGATCCTGTTCGTAAGATCATAACGGTGACGACCTACGATACGGCGGAGAGCAGTGAGTTTACTAGCGCTCTATTAGATGCTCCTTCAACCAGACTTCTGATCGCCGACGAAGTTCACAATGTAAACGTCGATGTCGCGCAACGTGTATTGCTCGACACATATTCGAAGAGGCTAGGCCTATCCGCTACGCCGGAACGATGGATGGATGCAGATGGTACGGCGACCCTACTCGACTATTTCTCCGGAATCGTCTATCGCTATTCCTTGAGCGAGGCCGTTAACGATGGAACGCTTACCCCATACGACTATTTCCCGATTGTCTGCTATGCCGATGATGCGAGATCTCAATATAGTGACCTTCCGCTGCCATCAAATGCGAGGGTAAGTCGCTTCGCCGATCTTTTTCGCTCGTCTGTGGGTTTTGAGTCCGGCTATTGCTTGGTCTATACCAATTATCAATCAATTGAGACAATTCTGTTGTTTCTTGGTAGAAGTCTTGGACTCCCGGTTCATACGTTCACGGCGATCGAATCAGCGGAGGAGCGTCGCAGAATCCTTTATCAATTTGGTTCTGGAGAACTACACAGCCTTGTCGCGATGCGCTGTCTTGATGAAGGTATTGACGTCCCAGCAACTCGCACTGCTTACCTGCTTGCGAGTTCAATTAATCCTAAGCAGTTCGTTCAGAGGCGGGGCCGCGTGCTTCGTCGCTTCCCGGGAAAGCACTTCGCAACAATTTTCGACTTCATCTTTCTCGAAAGAATATCTTCCGACTCGAAGCGTCAACAGGTTCAGAACGAAATTAACCGCTTTGCGGAGTTCGCATCCGTCGCAACGAATTCCGGACAAGCAGTTCAAACATTGCGAGACGCTGCAAGTGCACTTGGAATAGATTTAGCTGAGTTCTTTCAAGGGGTCTAGAAGAGAATGCATAGTGACAGGGAGCCATTAAGAACAGTGGCATCAATATTCAATGATCTTATCGAAAAACATTCAAACAATGGACAGCTCTTGCGGGAGATAGTTGATCGCGAACGCTTATACATAAGCGACACGTCTCGCGTCGCAATAGAGCAAATTGAACAGCTAGTGTTGTCTTATCTTGAGAAGGCCGAGGCTGAGCACTAGAATGTTGTTGATCGATCTGGAAATGATCAACTTTAGGCCTTATCTTCGGCCACACAAGATTTCATTTTCGACCGCCAGAGACCGCAACGTCACGCTGATTCATGGCATGAATGGAGCGGGAAAAACCTCTCTCCTTACAGCTCTGAACTGGGTTCTTTACGGAAAAAGCGCTGTCACTGACGAACTTGCGGATAATCCACTCGTGAACAAAGAAATTGCAAAGACGGGTACGAAGATCAAGCCAGCTAGAGCCGTTGTGCACCTGTCTTTTTCACATGATGGCAAGATTTACAAACTGACGCGATCTGCGACTGCATATAGGGAAGGTGAACGAATTTTCCATGCAGATGCAAATGTTAATTTGTGGGTAACCTTGCGTAATGGAAACACGGAATCTCTTCCTGAGCCAGATCTCGAAATAAGAAGGATCCTGCCTTTTGCTATCCGGACGTTCTATCTGTTCGACGCCGAGAAGGTTAGCGATTTCACCGCTCCAGGAAAGGACAACAATGACAAGATTGTTAAAGCGGTGAATGACGTTCTTCAGATTAAGCCACTCAGGAGTGGCGTTCTGCATCTAGCTCAGCTCAAAAGTGCATACCTTAAAAAAATGCAGGCGATTCCGGCACCAAAGACACAAGAAACGAGGAACCTCCTAAGCCTAGTTCAGATCGAGCAAAAGCGTCTCATTGAGAAGCGCTCAGACATCAGTGAAGAGTTGTTGGCCAAACGCGAAAGAATCGAATTTCTAGATACGCGACTGGAATCATTCGTGGAAATCCAGGCCGAGGCAGAGGAACGACGTCGGGTGCTCGCTCAGATTGCGACGGCGAGGAATGCCTCTATACAGTTACGGAGAGAGCTGGCCTCGCTCGTTATGAGACACGTTAGCTTTCCTGTCCGAGACCGGATAGCTAGGTCTGTAAATATTCTTAACTCGTTTCGATCGGAGCATAAGATTCCGGCTCGGATTCAGGACTATTTCATTCGTGAGCTACTGGAGGAGGGACAGTGCATTTGCGGTCGACCGATCTTAGACGGCTCAGCTGAGGATAGGCTCCTTCGAGACATACTTGCGTCCTTGTTGCCAGGGTCATTGCAAGACCAAGCGTCAGATCTTCTTACGTACCTAAAGCCGATGTTAAGTGATATCAAGGCCGCCGAGGGTGATCTCGTTGGTAAGATTGCAGCTATTGAGAAAAACGCGCTTTTGAGCGACCGACTTTACGCAAGGCTGGAAGAGCTTGGAGGTGTCATGGATGACAAGGCTGCGGCTGAAGCAAAATCAGCAATCGAAGAACGCAAAGGGTTACTACGTGACGTTTCTTCGCTTGACGATAAGCTTCGTGACATTAAGGCTAAAATAATTCGGAATGAGAATTTGGAGACGCAGTATCAGAAGGCTCTTGAGGGGGCTTTGGCTACAAAAGAGAAGGTCAGTGAACTAGCTTCTGCATCGGCATTTTTCCGTGAGCTCCATGACGAACTTGAAACTGTTGAGAAAGAGCTTGAGCTTCTGATTCGTGATGCGCTTGGGCGTGACGCGAGTGAAATCTTGCATGCGATCGCAGGGCGTCCATTTTTTAACCAGATGCTCGTAGGAACTGACTTTGTCCTTCGCATCCAGGATGATAAGGGCGATGACATCCGGAATCAGCTATCGAACGGCCAGAAGCAGATTTCGGCTTTAGCCTTTATGATGGCGATGACGCAGCTCGGTGGCCATGAGGCTCCTATCGTAATTGACACTCCTTTGGCACGCCTTGATGGAACTGTACGTGTTCAACTTGTTGAGAAGTTACCCAAGTTGACAAGTCAGGTTGTATTTTTAATGACGGATACGGAGTTTGCAGGTGGTGTTATTGAGGCTTTGCGGCCCTTAGTTGGAAGGGAATATCTATTAGATTACAAGAATGAGGAGACGGTCGTTTCGACGATGTAAGGTGTATGGCGAAAATAAGGATCGAAAGAGACTCGCACGAGTTATTTAGACGGCTAGGGCGCGAAGATGAAGCTTCCGAGGTGGGAGAGACTCCGTTTGCAACGATGAAGGATGTTTTCATGTTATGTGCAGTCCTTGGCGCAAATAGGGGTGTGCGCACGCCGCTCAATTCGGCTCGCGAGATCTTTGATGAGAACACTTTCAAGTCGCCTGATTTGACGATTTTGCGCGCAATCACCCTTAGTGAGACGCGTGATATAAAGTGTCTTGGAGATGACGCAGAGACGTTTAAGATCGCGCAGGAGTTCGCGAATACTGGGATTCGCATAATTCGCGACCGCCTAGAGGCTAAAGAGCCCGTTCAAAGTGTCAGTCTGTTAATTCTTGGCGCAGATGGATAGCAAGGTCTCCCTGCTGTGTCAACTGACGGCCCTCTGCGGTCCCAGTTCTTACGTCGGGAATTAGCCCGGCGTGAACTGGGATGGGTCGGGCGGGGTGGCCGGCGGGGCCCAAATACTCGTGATGTGACGCCGTCGGGGGCTGGACACCCGATAAGCGAAAGAAGGGTGCCGGATGAAGAGACCAAGCCTGCCAGCACCGGGCGAAACCCGACGACGACAAGTTCGAGCGCTGGACGGCCCAGCGTAAGGTGGCCGTGATCCTGGAGGTTCTCAAAGGTGCGATCTCCGTTCCGGAGGTCTGCCGCAAGTACGGCCTGACGCAGTCGGAGTTCCGGAAATGGGCCGAAGAGTTCCATCGCGGCGGGGTCGAGGCGCTCAAGGTCAACAAGAGGGCTCTTGAGGCCGAGCACCGTGCCGAGATCAAGCGCCTGCAGGCTAAGATCGGCCAGCTCGTCATGGAGAACGAGATCCGCAAGGAGGCGCTGGAGATAATCCCTTTGGACGAGCGCGAGCAGCAGCAGATCGGATCGCTGCTCGCGCAAATCGACCAAAAGCCCTCGTCTGCCGAGTCTTGAACGTTCCGAGGAGCTCGTTCTACTATCGCTCGCGCGACCGGGTCTCGGTGATCGACGAGGTGCTGGCCCAGCGGTCAAGCGTCTGATAGACGACGAGCCGTACCTGGGCTATCGGATGTTCGTAAGCGTGGTCTGAAGGCCGTCTTGACGGCGAGCAGTCCGGTGCCCGTGACTACGATGCGTCCTACGCCGGAAGTTCGGGTGTCCGGCCGTTCGGCGCGAGCCGCAGAGCTTCGGTGGCCGGCAGGTTCCAGGGCAGCAGGTCGGTGATGCGCGTGATGGGATGCTCGGCTTGCATTCCGCAGATCGGACGCACAATATAACGCGAATTTCCGGTCACGTGGGCGGCTGGTAAGCCTGACGAGGAACGCCGAGCAGGGTCAGAATCTCGCTCTGTAGGTCGGTAAGCTCGGCTTCGGAGACTTGGACGGTACTGCCATCCTCGAGCAGCCGGTGCTGCGTGACGAGGCTGTAGAGGCGTAGGATCTGTTCGGTGGTTGGCCGCTCGCAGGACCGTTGCTCCGGGTAGAGCGGAAGGTCGTCGATATTCCCGCTCTTCATCGCGTGGCGCTGTTCGCGCTCGATGAGCGCCTGTACGAGGAGCGCCAGGAAGTAGACGGTGAACATCGCTTCGATCCGGCCTTCGTTCTTGAGGAAGACCGGCGCGATCTCGTGCACGGTCTTGATCTGCTCGAAGCGCTTTTCGATCATGGGCTGGCCTTTGTGGGCCTGGAGAACCGCAGCCGGTGACAGGCTGCGGTCGTTGCTGAGCAACGGGTACATCCCGTCGCTCTTATGGTCGTAGGCGACGGCGTCCTCATCGACCGTCCATTCGAGGTCGTAGCGCCGCCGAGTGATCTTGCGATAGACCGTCTGCGAACCCGGGCGCCCGCGCCCGGTCTGTTTGAAACGGTTCTCCTCGCGCGTTCGACGCCGAACTTTCAGGTAGCGGCCGACCTGCCTTCACACCGACGAGCTTGTCACCTCCTGCGTCGAGCGAGCAGAGTGGGACATCCGACAGAATATGGGGAAGTGACCGCGCGGGTCGGCAACGTGGCGTACCGCGTCAAAGTATCCTTGGATTACGTCCGACCCTCTATCTGGCGCCGGATCGAGGTGCTAGGCGACACGAAGCTTGACCGTTTAAGCCGTATCTTGCTCGCCGCAATGGGCTGGTCGAATACTCACTTGCATGTTTTTCTGACGACGGACGGGGCGTATGGTCCGATCGATCGACGGTTCCCCGGCGACATGCGCGACGAGCGACGACTCACCCTCCGGCAGGTGCTGTCGCGCGAGATCCCTGCATTTGGATTCGTCTACGACTTCGGGGATGGCTGGTTCCACCGAGTTGTCCAGGAAGCCGTCGCACCAGCTCGAGCCGATGTCGCTTATCCTCGATGTCTCGCCGGCCGGCGCGCATGCCCGCCGGAGAATGTCGGTGGACCTGGCGGGTATGGGCGCATGCTCGCGGCCCTCGCAGACCCGAATAATCAGGAGCATGCGAGCTTCGCAACGTGGCTCGGCCGGCCATTCGATCCGACTCGCTTCGACCTCGCTGAAACGAACGCAGCCCTACAGAATTGTCAGTAGGTCCGAAGTTGTATCGCGCCGAGAGCCCAGTCGCGAGCCGGGCGACTTTTCATCCGGACGAGGAATGTCGGCGCGGCGAGCTGGATGATCGGCGACTTCATTGCAACACCCGGACCGCATCACATGACCACTTCGGGCGGCTACCGCACAGCGCTACGCTGTGAGTAGCGAGGGAACGGTGCGGCGATGGCATCGATGGAGCCGTCCGGCGTCGATGTCGTAGAGGAGGAGCGCCGCCAAATCGGCTTCGCCGCTGACGATGAGTTGAGGCAATCGCAACAGCTCGACGCAGTTCGCTCTTCCGGCGAAGCGGATCGCGAAATGCTTTCCGTCGGCGTTCGAGGCCAGGAGATCGACCTCGCTGTGAGGCGAGGCGTGGAGGCGCTCGAGAAGCACGCTCGTGAGGCGCCTGCAAAGCGGCGATCGCAGGAAGCGGGTCACGCTCGAGGTCGCGGCAGCCCGGGTGCGTTCTCCGTCCGCGGCAGGGATCGACCATTCGCGGATCAGCCGGTCCAGGTGGAACGAGGCCCGATTCCGCAGGGTAGCTTCGAATGAAGCGCGCTCGCCGCGAATGAAGACCGACTCGCGAACGGCCGCTCGAAAAGCTCCTTCGACCGCTGCCGGCAGAAGCCGGGCGGCTCTGAGTCGCCGGTCCCCCGTCTCGGCGTTGGCTATCTGGAAGACGTCTCGTGCCTCGCCAGAGATTGGCTTCGTCACGATCCTTTTATAGCAGCCGTGCGCGACAGAGGTCTGTCACGCGTGGCGTTGGGCGCTACCCTCGGTAGGCGGCCGCGATCTCATCGACGGTCCGGATCGCGATCTCGACGGCTTCGGGCGGTGCGACGATGCGTGCTTCTTTGCCGAAGCCGAGCGCCCAGCGCACGACCTCGCCGATCTCGGTCACCTCGAAGGTGATCCGCGCGAAGCCTCCCGGGAGGTGCTCGACGCGTTGCGCGGCTTGCCAGCGCCGGCTCGTGGCCGACGCCGCGACCGCCGGCGTCAGCTCCACGGTGACCGCCACGGCGTCGCCGGCCGTCTTGAAGAAGCCGACGGTGTCGGACGAGTCGTATTGCGGCGGAACCTGCCGCAAGCGCTGGACCGTGCCGGCCCGTTCGGGGAGCGAATGAAAGCGATCGAGCGCGAACATGCGCCAAGCCCGCTTATCGACGTCGTAACCGACGAGATAGGCGCTCCCCGAGCGAAGCAGGAGACGGTAGGGCTCGACGCGCCGGGTCGTCTTCTTGCCGTTGCCGGGATCGTATTGAAACGTGACCAGCGCCGGCCCGGGGCGCGCTTCCCAGGCCGCTTTGAGCCGATCGTACGTCTCCCCGATCTGCGTTTGCTCGATGAGCTGGGGCAGGAGGAGCCGCAAGAAGCCCGTTTCGTCGGCGGACTGGCCGAGCCGCCCGAGCTCGCGCGCGACGGGAGCTCCCAGCGCTCCGCTCAGCGCCGAGATCAAGGCAACCACGCGCGGGCTCGCGTCGAGCGAACGAAGCTGCGAATCGACGAGCGAAAGCTCGGCCCGCTCGCGGTTCGCGATCGGCGAAATCTTGAAGCCGGCCTCTTCGCCGATCTTCCGCAAGTGTTGCAAATCGCGTTGAAAGCTGCGATAGTCTCGCCCGTAGACGTGCTCGTAGCTACTGAACCGGATCGCCTTCGAGCGCAAAAGCTCGAGCAAAACCAAGATCTTGCGGGCCGCCGCCTCCGTCGCTTCTCCCGGATTCCGCGACGTTTCCTCAGGGTTATCCACGGTCTCGGTCTACGACGTCCTCCCCACCCGGCCCCGGCGGCGGTGTTCGCGCGCTACCGCTGCTCGCGACGTCCGGCCGCGGGCGGTCGTGAGCCGAGGCTAAATCCGCGACGCGTCACATTGCCCGCGAAATGCCACGCGTTTGTCGCGCGTCTGGAGTAGGCTGGGGGAGCGATGAGATTCTTGCACACGGCCGACTGGCAGATCGGCATGAAGTGTTCCGCCGCCGGCGAGCGCGCGGACGACGCGCGCCGGGAGCGGCTCGAGACGGTCAAACGGATCGTCGACGTCGCGAACCAGCGCGAACTCGATTTCATGCTCGTTGCCGGCGACGTGTTCGACAGCCGGACCCCGGGCGCGTCCGACACGGCTGTCGTCGTAGCGCAACTTAAGCGGGTGAGGGTAAACAAGCTGTTATCGTCGTCGATCCAGGGTAGCAGAACGTCGATCTCCTGCGCGACATGATCGAGGTGCTGACGAGCTTCTGCGCTCGGCTGTACGGTGCGCGTGGTGCTCGGAATCGAGCGCTGCGCGCGGTAACTTCGGCCAAACGAGAGCCGGCGGGGTGAGAACGTTTCAAGGACGCCCTTCCCTGAGTGCGGCCGATGCGGTGGCGCTCGACGCGTACGGCGATCTCTTCGGTCGTACGCTGCGGACGCTGCACGCCCGCCGCGCTGCGAAGAAGCGTGACGATAAGCCGGGCCTGATGCGCGAGTTCGGCCTGACGGCACGGCAGTTCAACGCCGTTCGCGTCTCGCTCAATGGGATGCACGCCTCGATTCGGGCGCGGCTGCCGGAACTCGTCGACGACGTTGCACGCCGTCTCAAATCGACGACGAGGCGCTTGGCGATTGCGGACGATCCAGCGAAGCGGCATCAGCTCGCGCGGCGCGCGTTCCGGCTCACGACGCGGCTTGCACAACTCCGGGCCGATGCGCAGTCCGGTGCGATCCGGATCGCCTTTGGCTCGAAGCGGCTCTTCCGCGCCCAGAACGCCCTCGCCGACAACGGCTATGCCGGCCACGATGCGTGGCGTCAAGCCTGGCGCGAGGCGCGCTCGGAGAGCTTCTTCGTGCTTGGCTCACGCGATGAATCGTGTGGGAATCAAGGCTGCTCGGCCTCGGCTCTGGGCGGCGGCCTCTTCGGTCTCCGTTTGCGGCTGCCGAATCGTCTCGTCGCCGAATATGGGAAATATCTGGTGACGACGGTGCATATCGCATATGGCGCAGCGCATATCGAGCAGGCCCTAGCAACGCAGCAGGCCATCTCCTACCGCTTCAAGCGCGACGAGAAAGGCTGGCGCGTCTTCGTCTCCACCGAGGAGATTGCCGTCGAGCCGCTCTCCGACCGGCGCACGGGGACGCTCGGGGTCGATCTGAACGCCGATCATCTCGCGCTCGCGCTGAGCGACCGCTTCGGCAATCTAATTGCCGCAGAGCGCGTGCCGATGGTGACCTACGGCTGCACCTCGGAACAAGCCGCAGCGAAGATCGGCGATGCCGCCAAGCGCGCCGTCGCCGTCGCCGCCTCGGCGGGGGTGCCGCTGGTGATCGAGCGGTTGGACTTTGCCAAGAAGAAAGCGGCGATGCGCGAGCAGGGAGCGCGCTATGCGCGGATGCTCTCGGCGCTGTCGTATGCCAGGATCGAGCAGACGCTGTGCGCCCGCGCGCACGATGCCGCAGTCGCGGTGCTCTTCGTGAACCCGGCATACACGAGCGTCATCGGTCGCCAGAAATTTTCCCGGCGCTATGGGATCAGTGGGCACCTGAGTGCCGCACTTGCGATCGCTCGCCGGGCAAGAGGTTTCTCCGAACGCGTGAGCCGTCACGGCCAGGTCGCCTTCGACGTCCCTGCAAGGAAGCGTCAGAAGCACGTGTGGTCGTCTTGGGCTCTCATCGCGAAAGGAGAAAGAGCGGAGCATGCAGCTCGGCGGCAGTCGCAACGCACCCAGCGCGGCGATCCTCCCCCCGCGTCCACGGCGAACGCGCCAACGACTGCGTCGGAAGTGACCCATCTGTCGTCTACCGGCGCGATTCCGGTACGCGAATCCGTCACCAACACTGTTCGGGTGGCGTCCGTATCATGATATACATGCTAACGGTTTCAGGAACGGTCCCGGTCTTCGTGCTGCCCTCGCCGAACGCGGCGATCTGCTCGACGGCGTGGTGCTTGAAGATCTGACAACGACGCTGAGCGACAAGCGATCGCTGCTGGCGTCCGCACCCGACGAGCAGCGTGCGGAAGCTCTGCGCGCGGTCGTCGAGGGTCGCAAGGCTACCCGCACGTCGTCGATCGCAGCGCTGACCGAAAAGCGGCGAGCTGCGTCGACGCAGGTCGAGGAGCTGCGCGGCCAGCTCGCGACCGCGCGTGACGAGCAAGAGGTGGTGGAGATCGAATGGCGCGCCCACGAGGCGGTGCTCGCGAGGCTGCAGCGCGCCGGCGAAGGAGAGGATTACTGGAAGCGCGCGCGCAGCGATGCGTTCAAGAAACGCTGCGAGGCGGAAAGCCGGTGCCTCGAAGCACGCAAGGCCTACGAGCCGTACGGCGGCGACGCCGAGCCCTTGGAGGAGCTTTCGCGGCTGCAAGACGAGGCGGAAGCGAGCATGCGCGCCGAGCTCGAAGTCAAGGCTCGCGTGCGTGCGCTGCAAGCGAAGCTGGCCGAGGGGTTTGCCGAAGCACCTGGGCTGCAACTGACCAGGCTCGAAGAGGAGCTCGAGCGGGTCCGTGCGCAGCTTGCCGATGAGGTGCTCACGGGGGAGGCCATGAAGCTGCTGCAACGGTTCGTGGTCGCGTCCGATGCGCGGCGGGTGGCGACCTTCGCGCAGCCGGTGCTCGACCGCGTCGGCCCATGGTTCCGGCAAGTCACCGGCAACGAGTTGCTGCGTCTGGATCTCAGCAGCGATAACGAGGTGACGGGCTTGCACCTGGGCGGCGTCGAGCGGGCGGTGCGCTTCGACGAACTCTCGCAAGGGATGTGCGATCAGCTCGCGCTCCTCATTCGGCTTGCGTTCGCGTCGCTGTTGAGTTCGTCGCAGTTCCTCGGTGCGATGCCGGTGCTGCTGGACGATCCGCTCGTCCACGCCGATTGGCAGCGGAGGCCGCGCTTCCGCGACATTCTCGAGGAGGTTTCTTCGACCGCGCAAGTGATCGTTTTCACGTGCCGGCCCGAGGACTACGAAGGCCTTCCCGGCGCGCTCGTCACCGTCGGCCCGTCAAAACCGCAAGAGGCCGTCGCCCCCGGCGTCGCCTGAAACGGGATAGCAGCCCACGTTTACGGGCCCCGTCGCAAGCCGCGCAGCGTCATTGACCGAGCCAGCGACGCAGCTTTCGGAATCAAGCGCTTTGCCACGGATTCGAATCGACCGAGTGCCGGCTTCCAGCGGCGGGTCGGGCGTCTCGAATAGAACCTGTGCAGGCGTGCTCCGTCCGATCGTGCCACTCGTCTGACGCGGACGTGACCTATGCTGTAGTCATGAGAGACATAAACGAAAAGTGTGCCTATCGTGGCTGATGGCTTCGACGACAGCTATTTTGCCCAGATCAGTCCCTATCAGTATGTCGTGCGGCTCGGCAAGACGTACCAGCTAGCGATCGACGCGACCGGCGGCCGGATCGACGACGTAACGCGCTTCATCGAGGTCGACTTGCGCGGCGTCCTTCGCCCGCAGGGTTTCGATGACCCGTGGATCTCCTACCACATCCGCGACGTGCTCTCGAAAATAGCGATGTTCCGAGCGGAATGCCCGAACGCCGTCAAAGTCGTTGTCGAGGGCTATCGGTTGAAATCTGACGATCCGGTCTAGTCGAAGCAACGACGTAAACCGCCCTTAGACAGAAGCAGAGAAGCAGAACCCCCCTTCTGTAGGGTCCAGCATTAGGCGCTCGACGAGTTCTCCGGCTGCCGGCGCGCTCATGTCGTTCGGGCGAAGCCGAATCTCACAGGAGTGCCAGCGGTTTCAAACTCGCGTCGCCCGGCCCCGGGGTCGGAATTAGAGCCAGCGCGAGGGGCGCCAGCCAGTTGCGTGTGACGAGCCCTGAGACCGACTATGCGGCGGTTTTGCGCGGTCGACCACCCTTTGCACCGTTCGCGCGCGACGCTGCCGCCCGTGCCAGGGATTTTTTCTTTGCGTTGAGGCGGGCGCCAATTGTGCCAAGTGTGACCTCGCCGGCTGCCAATACGAGGAGCTGTTCGAGCAAGACGCCGTCGTCGACGGCGTCCGACCAAAGCCCCTCATTGCCTGGAGTGACCACGATGTCGACCAGTGTATCGGGCGACGCCTGCGCGAACCCCGGGATCGCGATCCGTGGCACGCTGAGAGCTGAGCCGGTCGAGAGTTCGGCGACGATCGTATCGGTATTTCGGTCGTATCGCCCTGCGCGAATCTTCGTCGCCGTTCGCTCACGCTGGCGTGCAGCCTTCGCGGCATCGCGGATCTCCTTGGGTGTCGTCAGGATGCGGGTACGCTTCTTGTTCGTCGTTTTCATCGAGGCTGACTCGCTTTCCAAAGGGCGAGGAGTTCGTCATAGGCGCTGCATGCGGTCTCCAAAACAATGCGCAGCTCGCGTGCCGTGACCCGACCTCGGATCGGATCACCATGTGCCTTTGAAAGCCTCACAGCGCCACCCGCCAGAAACTCGATTAGCACTTCGCCGCTACCGATATCGGCGTGGAGGTGAGGCACGGTTGCGCCGCCGTGGTCACCCGAGATCGCCCGGAAACGAACCTGGCCAATGCGCTTACTGCCCACTGACGCAAGTATGAAACCTAGGCCTAGGTTTGTCAAGCCTGGCCAAACTTATCGGCCGCGTTCTAGCCCACGATTCTTACGCTCTCGCAGCCACAGTAACGGGATTTCAGTTACTGCAACATGGAGGCCAGCGGCCACTGACTTTGCGGGTCTTGACCGGCTCCATGGATCCTTCGGGGCCCTAGGCGGTTCGCTCTGAGCCAGTCCTTTCGCTGTTGCGAACCGTGATCTCTACTGCCAAGACGACTTTCGGGCCTGAGCCAGGCAGATTGCTCCAAGTTCTACGGATTTCTGAGAGCGTGATCGATCCTTCCCTGCTTGCGGCCTACGGCTTTGCCGTAGTATTATGGATAGCGTGGTCGGACGATGATTTCGACGGGCACCGACTTCGTCGCGGCGGCGAAAGTCTTTGAGGTGTTCTTCATCGAGCGAGAAGACACGCGGCAGGATTACGGAGAGCAGCGTTTCGTCGCGACTGTTGAGGTCGAGGGGGCAATTGTCACAGTCGTTTGATTAGGAAAGGCGGGCATATCTTGGGCACCGTGCGATACACGAACGAAGAAATCCGCAAGCGTAAAGGCCACGTCGATCATGCCAAAGCTGGCGCCGCGACCGAAGAGCAGATCGCCGAATGGAAACGCGATGACGGCGTCGACGACGCAACGCTGGGTCCGGTTCGTGTCGTGCCGCCTGCAACCGACGTGCGCGGGTTACGCGAGCGGCTGGGCCTCTCGCAAGAAGAGTTTGCACGACGCTATATGATCTCGCCGCGTACCATCCAAGACTGGGAACAACACCGACGCGAGCCGTCGGACGCTGCGCGAGTGCTGCTTTTTGCGATTTCCCGCAACCACAAAGCTGTCGAGAAGGCCTTACATGGATAGCGAAGTTCGCTGGGAATGACGATGGGTCCGATCGTCCTCGGTCGTAGACGAGGAGCGTCGCCAGATCGGCTTCGCCGGTGACGGTCCCTTGAGGCAATCGCAACATCTCGACGCAGTTCGCTCTTCCGGCGAAGCGGATCGCGAAGTGCGGTCCGTCGGCGTTCGAGGCCAGGAGATCGAGCTCGCTGTGAGGCGAAGCGTGGAGACGCTCGAGGGGCACGCTCGTGAGGCGCCTGCAAAGCGGCGATCGCAAGAAGCGGCGTCACGCTCGAGGGCTGCGCCGCTTACAACAGGGAGTTTGGTGCTCACGGAGATTTGGTTTAAGCTGCGGGCGGTGCAACGCTGACTCGCTCGATGCGAGCGTTCTCGACGTCGCTCGGCGGGATTGGGAGCCCCTTTTCGGTGAGGAAACCAAGTTCGAGTTGAATGACCTCGCGCGCGTTACGAAGCGCGTCCTCGACGTCGTCGCCCTGTGTGTGTGCAGTCGGGAAGGCTGGTATGACGACGTGAAGCCGCCGTCGTCGGGATCGAATTCGAGGATAACTCGGTAAGAGAGCGCGTTCACAGCGAGTAGGTTCCTCGTCGCAGGGTTCGATTCCGGAGGCAAGATCGCCCGCTGCCCTTCAGGGGCCGTGCAACTTCGGGGATCCATCCCTCGGGATGGTATCCATAATCGTAGTTCCCGTTGCTTTGTTGCCCGCGAGCTGGCGTGCACAGCTAGCAGCGTGAGCCGGGTGGTTGCGAGCGGCGTTAGACTTCGATGACGTCGGCCACGATCTCGACGTCGTGCCCGGCCTTCGCAAGCGCTCGACGAAAGCGCGAGCTGCTCGAGTTTTCATCCAGCAAGAGGCGCACGATGTGTCAGGAACGGCTCGGTCCTGCGGCGTTCCTCGGCGAACTCAGCTTCGATGAGTTCGCGATTCCGCGCGACATAGTCGACCGCTTCGGCGACGGCTTCGACGTTGAGATCCCAATCGGCAGCCGCATCTTCGATCGACTGTCCGTTCGCTTCCATCGAGGATACCAATTGACCGGTCGTGAGCCGGCGCCCCTTGATCGAAAGCTGCTTGCGCCAGTGGTGCGGGACAATACGAGCCAGCGATACCGCGTCTCCGGGCGTAGCGCGCGCGTGACCTCCGGAAGCGCGTCGACGGCACGCGGATCGTCGCCTGGCAGGAACGAGATGACCGCGCCACCCTCGATCGCAGCGGCGATTTTGGCGAAGAGCCCGAGAAGAGCTCGGCCCGTTTCCGAGTCGCCCTCTGCCGCAAGGGCGCGTCGAGCCCGAAGAAGCGTCGCTTCATCTTCCGGCCGCAAATCGATCTGCCACCGCCGGCGTCCCATGTCTCCAATTATACGCCACCAGGGAGGCAAATGACATGCCCTTCCGAGGATGGACCACACGGGCCCCCAAAAGGAAGTGGTGCTCGCGCGGGAATGCCGGCTGCGTCGCATGAGACGCTGTCGTCGCCGAGCTCATCGTCGAAGTCGCCGGGCGCTAAGCGCGTTGGCCGCTTCCCTCAAACATGACGGGCTCGCCAAGCTCGCTTAGGTGGAAGAGGCGGAAGGCGCGTTGGCCACTGAAGTCGAGAATGCGAAGGTCGTCCGTTTCGTGGAGATCCCGCATCACGCTATCGTAATGCCCCGCGTAGCGTTCCCGGGCCAAGCTCAACGGCAACTCGTAGGCGATGAACTTCTCGATCCCCTTGCCGCGAAGTTTTTCGAGAAGCCCCGGATCCGTGAATGAGTTGTACGACGTCGCGATCACGAGTGGACCGCCTTCGGTGAGTAGCATCGCACTCTTCATGAGACGCCTCCTCGACAGTGCCCGCCGCGAACGATCGAGTGACGCCGTGAACGTCGGGCACCGCACCCTTTAACATGAACCTTGCGAGCGAAGATCCGAAGAAGATCCGAAGAAGATCGGGCGACGCGTCCGGCCGGCGGCCCCGGACGCGTTAGTCCGCAGGCGCCTTGGCGAGCCGGCCGGCCTTCTGCTGTTCGCGCGTGCGGCGCTGGCTGTGGCGGCTTACGAGAACGATGGGCGCTTCGTTGCCGCCAGCTTGGT
>CAWICD010000001.1:0-960219 GCA_963834485.1 Vulcanimicrobiota bacterium | reverse complement strand
CTACATCCACTTGAACCGGCTCATCAAAGAGCGCGACGCGAACATCATCTACATCTCCGGCCCCGGCCACGGCGGCCCGTCGCTCAACGCGAACTCGTATCTCGAGGGGTCGTACACCGAGGTGCATCCGGAGATCACGCCGGACGTCAACGGCTTGCGTCTGCTCTTCCGGAAATTCTCGACGCCCGGCGGGGTGCCCAGCCACTGCGGACCCCACGTGCCGAACTCCATGCACGAAGGCGGCGAACTCGGGTATTCGCTGGTTCACGCCTTCGGCGCGGCCTTCGACAATCCGGACCTCATCGTCGCCTGCGTGATCGGCGACGGCGAATCCGAAACCTGCCCGCTCGAGGGAAGCTGGAAATCGAACAGCTTCCTCAATCCGGTCGAAGACGGGGCCGTGCTGCCGATCCTGCACCTCAACGGTTACAAGATTTCCGGCCCGACCGTTCAAGCCCGCACGAGCGACGAGGACTTGAAGGCGCTGTACGTCGGGCGCGGCTACAAGCCCTATTTCGTCGAGGGCGACGATCCGCAGGTCGTGCACCAGCTCTTGGCCGGGACGCTCGATGCCTGCTACGCGGAGATTCGCGCGATTCAGCAAGCAGCGCGCGCGCACGGCTTCAAAAGGCAGCCGGTTTGGCCGATGATCGTGCTGCGCACGCCCAAGGGATGGACTTGTCCCAAAGAAGTCGACGGGATCCCGATCGAGGGAACGTTCCGGGCCCACCAAGTTCCGCTCGCCGGAGTCCGAGAGAACCCCGAACATCTCAAGATCCTCGAGACCTGGATGAAGAGTTACCGTGCGAACGAACTCTTCGACGAGAACGGCAAGTTCATCGCGGAGCTGGCGGAACTTGCGCCCGTGGGCAATCGCCGCATGGGCGGCAATCCCCACGTGAACGGCGGACGCTTGCTGACCGAGCTCGACCTTCCCGCCTTCACCGATTACGCGCTCGAGATCCCCGGGCCGGGTCAGGTGGTCGCCGAAGCTCCTCGCAAGCTCGGCGATTTCTTCGCGGATATTTTCCGCCGCAATCCGACGAACTTCCGCATCTTCTGCCCCGACGAGACGAACTCCAACCGCTTGAACTCGGTCTTCGAGGCGACGAACCGCCGCTTCATGGCCGAGACGGTCTCGATCGACGACAAACTCAGCCCCGACGGGCGCGTGCTGGAAGTCTTGAGCGAGCATTGCTGCGAGGGCTGGCTCGAAGGCTACCTGCTGACGGGCCGGCACGGCATGTGGTCGTCGTACGAAGCGTTCGCGCAAGTCGTGGATTCGATGCTGACCCAGCACGCCAAATGGCTCGAGCAGTGCCGCGAATACTCTTGGCGCAGACCGATCGCATCGTTGAACGTGCTGCTGACCAGTCACGCCTGGCGAAACGATCACAACGGCTTCAGCCACCAGGCGACCGGCTTCGTCGACAACGCGCTGGCGCGCCGGAGCGAGACGATTCGCGTCTACTATCCCCCGGACGGCAATTGCCTGCTCAGCGTTTTCAACCATTGTCTGCGCAGCCGCAACTACGTCAACATCGTGACCTGCGGCAAGCAGCCGCAGCTGCAGTGGCTGACGATGGACGAGGCGCTCGAACATTGCTCGCGCGGCGCGTCGACGTGGCAGTTCGCGTCGAACGACGGCGGCGGCGAGCCCGACGTGGTGCTAGCCTGCGCCGGCGACGTGCCGACCATCGAGATCTGCGCGACCTCCTGGCTGCTGCAGAAGCACGTTCCGGGCATCAAAGTGCGGGTGGTCAACGTGGTCGATCTGAGCGCGCTCATGAAGCCGGAGAGCCATCCGCACGGGATGGACAACATGTCGTTCAACGAGCTCTTCACGACCGACGCGCCGGTCATCTTCGCCTTCCACAACAACCGCTGGCTGATCCACTCGATGGTGCACGGACGCTCCAACGAGGCGCGCTTCCACGTGCGCGGGTACATGGACCGCGGCACGACGACCACGCCTTTCGACATGGTGGTCCTCAACGAGATGAGCCGCTACCACCTCGCGCTCGACGCACTCTTCCAGATCCCCAGGCTGCGCGTGGCGGCCGAGAGCGCCGTCGAGCTCTTCAACGCCAAGCTCTACGAGCATCACGCCTACATTCGCGAACATCTGGAGGACATGCCCGAGATCACGAACTGGCGCTGGACGGCCGACTTCAGCGAAGCGAGCGCACCTCCACCGCTCGCCAAGGGTCATCCGCGGGCAAGCTTGTTCACCGACAGTTGAGCCAGGCTCCTCTGCTTCGCCTCTACCTCGTCCGGCACGGGGAAACCGAGTGGGCGCTCACGGCCCGTCACACCGGCCGCTCCGATATCCCGCTGACCGCGCAGGGAGAAGTCGAAGCGCGGGAATTGGGCCAGAGACTCGCGCACGTCGAATTCTCCACGGTGCTGATCAGCCCGCTCCAGCGCGCACGGCGAACGTGCGAGCTGGCCGGGTTGGGGGCCGCCGCCGAAATCGAGCCGGACCTCGCGGAATGGCGCTACGGCGACTACGAAGGGCGCCGAACGGTCGACATTCGCAACGAGCGGCCGGGCTGGAACGTCTTTCGGGACGGCTGCCCTCACGGGGAAGCGCCCTCGCAGACCGGCGAGCGGGCGGACCGCCTGATCGCGCGCCTTCGCACGTTGAGCGGCAACGTCGCCCTCTTCTCGCACGGCCAGTTCGGTTGCGTCATGGCCGTGCGCTGGATCGGTTTGCCCGTCATCGAGGGGCAGCACTTCTCGTTCGGACCGGCGTGTTTCAGCGTTCTGGGCCACGATGCGGATCATCCCGACGTGCGCGTCATCGAGCTCTGGAACGCCGCTCCGGCCTCGTAGGACGGCGCGTTGATTCCATGTATTGGACGCGAGCAGCTTGCGGATGGAAGTGAGGTTCAGTAACATGCCGTCAATAGCAAGGGATCCTCAACGCGGTTCGCCCACGATCGGCGTCCGCGGTTGGTTGACGGCCGCTGCCGTCTTTGCGAGCGCCTACGTTCTCTTTGTGGTCGTCGCGGGATCGCTCTCGGCGTTGATACTGCTCTTCACCGGAATTCTCTTCGCCTCCGCGCTGCGTCCGTTGATCGATCGTCTCAGCAAGAGGATGCCCTTTGGGGCAGCCGTAACGCTCACGTTCGGCGCGGTGCTGCTCGTCACCGCGTCGATCGCTTTTATCATAATTGCCCCGCTCGGCGCTGAAGTCGAACATCTCTTGCGGGCGCTCCCCGGCTACGTGAGCGCCCTGCAAGATCAGCTGCTTGCCGCCCAGCGCTTCGTGAAGAACGACGAGCTTGCGAAGCAGCTGGCAGGGACGCTCGCCAACACCGCGGGAGCCGCCTTCAGCGCGATCGGCATGCACTTGCTGGGGGGACCGGCACTGGTCGCCAGTACCGTCGGCAACGTCGTTATCATCTTCTTGTTGGCGATCGGATGGATCCTCGCTTCTGACGATCTAGCGCGCTTCGTTCTCAGTGTCTTTCCGACGGGGTCTCGCCAGGATTGGAAGCATGCTCTCAACGACATGGCGGTTCGGCTCAGCGCTTACGCACAAGTGATCGTTCTCAACGGCTTCATCGTCGGCGTCGCAACGGGCTCCTCGCTCGCGTTTCTCGGAGTACCCTACGCGCTGCTGCTCGGCGTGGTCGTAGCGCTGCTCCAAGCGATTCCGCTGGTAGGTGCCATAATCTCCGGGCCCATCGTTCTGCTCGTCGTGCTGGCGACCAGCGGCTGGACGAAAATGCTGATCGTCACCGCCATCTTCGGCCTCGTGCAGATCGTCGACCAGAACCTGCTTTCCCCGATCATCTTCGGGACGCGCTTACAATTAAGCTTTCTGCTCATCATCTTTTCGACGGTCACGGGCGGGCTGCTCTTGGGGATCGGCGGCGCGTTCTTGGCCGTACCGGCCGCCGCCGTGTTGCAGGTCATCGTCGTGCAAATCATCGCGCCGGCGATCCGCCGCGCGAACCAAGTCGCACCCGAGGCCGACTCCGGTTCCGGCTCTGGCTCCGAACGCACGCCCACTTCGAACGTTCGGTGAACTCATCGCCGCGCACGAAGAGCAGCATCTGAGCCAGCTCGTCCACGGCGAGGGGTGCGTCAAGCGCTCGAGCGGCCTAAGCGACCGCAAGCACGCGCGCGAGGATAAGACTGTGGAAGAGCGGTCGAGCCGTTCCGCGCTCAAAGTGCGAGTCCGTTGACGATACCGGCGCGATTACCCGGGTCATCGATGCCGCCTCTGCGCGCTTTCGCAGGAATTGCCATCTTCGTGGCATCATTTGCCCTCGCCGCGTACGTCGTTGCGGACAAACGAGGAGTGGACCATCTCCTCGGGGCCGTCGGACCGTTTCGCGTTCCGCTCGCGGTCCTGATTTTTGCAATCGTCGCTGCCGCACCATTTTCCGTCACCGATGCACTCGCCGTCACCAACGGGGTGTTGTTCGGACCGTGGCTCGGTTCCGCAGTAAACGCCGGCGGACTCCTACTCGCCTCCATCATTGGCTACGCCGTCGCTTTACGCACGTCGACACTTCTCGACATGGGTCATCAGATCGCCCGATTACCGACGTGGGCCAAGCGCTTCGAAATCGGATCGCCCGCGTTTCTGGTCGCGGTACGCTTGATTCCAGGCATGGGCGGCACGATTGCGACGCAAGCCGCTGCGACCCTGCACGTGCCGCTTTGGCGTCAGGTCTACACCATGTGCGCGGTCACCGTGCCGCTTTCCACGCTTCTGGCTTTCGGTGGCCATGCGATTTCCACATACGTCGAAAAGTACGTCGTGCAGCCTGCCGAGCGGTACGCGACGAGGCACGACAAGCCTTTGAGCAACCACCGACAAACACGTTACGCCTCATCGCTCCAACCCGCGAATCGATCGCATCAAGACCGATCGCCGCGACGCATGCAAGCGCCCCGCGATCGGCGGAAAGTTTCCATCTCGTCGAAATAACGCTGGACCCCACGTTATCGATATGGGCCGATCGACGCTGCAAACTTCGGCGCAGCTAGCGGAGCGTCCCGGTGCCCCTCGACGCAAGTTCGCAGGATTGCCTCGATCAGATGCCTCCAGCACACGTCGATGCGTATGGCCCTCGGACTATGCATTTGGCGCGACGATCCATTCGCGCGCGGCATCGGCCTCACTGCAGCCAAAGACGCGGACTTTTCCGGGAAGCAAGAAGCGGAACGCGTTAACGGTGAGGACGATCCATTCGATGTCGGTGACGACAGCGATGCGCTCCCAGCGCCCGAGATGTTCCATCCCGACGCGGAAATCCTCCCAGACGGCGCCCGCTTCGATGCCCGAGAACTGTGGCGTGATCTCGTAGTAAAGCCGTACTTTATCGTGCCCGTGCAGGGCCACGATCACCGCGGGCACCAGCACGTCGTCATAATCCTTGCGGGTCACGCGGCCCTCGCAAGCGAGTGCAACGACATTCTCGGGGAAGGCGCTCAATATCCTGATCATCATCCGCCGCCTCTCTGATGTGAAACTCTCGAACAGTTACTCGCCGGTCGCTCCCGCGTCTTCGACGATGGCACGGAAGAGCGGACGGCCTCGCATTCCGGTAGTTCTCGCGCGCGAGCTCAGCCGCAAGGCTCGGTCCCCTTCGCGCAAAGACCTTGGCGAAAGCGGCCAGTGCTGCCTTTGCCTTTATGGATCCGATAGAAGCGCCTTTCGATGGTGCTCGGCGGCGCCGAGGGAATCGGACGCGGGCGAACGGCGCCGCGTTCGCCGTTGCCGGTTACACCGATAAGACGATTCGCCCGGCGACAAGCGGAATTGCGTCGCGCGAGGGGCGGATCGCTCTGAGGCTTCTGCGAACACCGCCACGTCATGACGGTTTCCCTGGGCCCGCTCAAGCTGCCGCTCCCCCGGGCTCGCTACGTCGAGACGCCGCGCGGCTACCGCTTCGAGTATGGGCGGCTCGTGCTGACGCAGAGCACCTTCTTGCTGCTCGCGGCGATCGTGGTCGGGCTCGGCGGCGGATTTGGAGCCGTCGGCTTTCGCTATTTGATCGACGCCGAGAGCCGCTTCGCTATGGGCGTGCTGGCGCCCGCCCTGTCGTTTCTCGGCCCTGCCAACGTCGTGCCGGTCCTGATCGCCGGCGGCGTCATCACGAGCTTCATCGTTCAACGTTTCGCGAGAGAAGCCAAGGGCCACGGCGTCCCGGAGGTCATGGCCGCCGTGGCGTTACGCGGCGGCATCATGCGGCCGCGCATCATCGCCATCAAAAGTCTCGCCTCGGCCACCTGCATCGGCTTCGGCGGAAGCTGCGGCCGCGAGGGGCCAATCGTGCAGATCGGCTCGACCATCGGGTCGGTCATCGGTCAGCTCGTCCGGGCCCCGTCGCCGATCGTACGAACGCTCGTAGCTTGCGGCGCGGCGAGCGGCATCTCGGCCACCTTCAATGCCCCGATCGGCGGCGTGTTTTTCGCCGCCGAGGTGATTCTGGGCCAGTTCGAGCCGCGGTCGTTCGCAACGATCGTCGTCGCCAGCGTCGTCTCGGCGGTCGTCGGCCGTTCGTTTTTCGGCAACCATCCCTCGTTCACCGCATCGGCCTTCTACCTGGTCTCCCCCTGGGAGCTGGCGCCGTACGCGCTGTTGGGCGTGTTGGCCGCGTTTTGGGCCGCCGGATTCGTGAAGCTGCTGTACTTTCTCGAAGACCGGTTCGACTCGTGGCGCCTGCCGTTCTGGGCGAAGGCCGCGGTCGGCTTCGGTCTCGTCGGCATCATTGGAATCCGCTACCCTCAGATCTTCGGGGTCGGCTATACCAGCGTCGACGCCGTGCTCTCGCGGCACGTCCCGGCGCTGCACGCCCTCACGCTTGCAGTGCTCAAACCGCTCGCGACCTCGCTGACGTTGGGTGCCGGTGGCAGCGGCGGAATCTTCGCGCCCTCGCTGTATACGGGAGCCATGCTCGGCGATGCGTTCGGCAGCGTCGTTCACGCGACGTTCCCCAGCTGGACCGCCGCGGCGGCCGCCTACGGGCTCGTCGGAATGGCCGCGGTCTTCGCGGCGGCCGCCGAAGCACCGATCACCTCGATCACGATCGTCTTCGAGATGTCCAGCGACTACACGATCGTTCTGCCGCTGATGATCAGCACCGTGATCGCGACACTGCTGGGACGCCGCCTGTGCGGCTACACGATCTACGAGATGAAACTCGTGCGGCAAGGCATCGACTGGGCGCGCGCACGCAATCCCGGGTTCTTCACGCGGGTTCGCGTCAGCTCGGTCGCCCGCCAAGCCCCCGTCGTCGCTCGCTCCGGCGAGACGGTTCGCAGCGTCGCGGCGCGTCTCCATGGGACCGAGGAGCTCGCCGTCCCCGTCGTCGACGGGAGTCACTTCCTCGGTTTGGTGGCAGTATCGGAGATCGCATCCACCCTCGCGAAAACTCCGAGCGACGACGTTCGGATCGAGTCCATCACGCGGCCCGCGGTCGCGACCCTCGTCTCGAGCGACACACTCGAGCAGGCGGCCATCCTGATGGCTGATCCGCGGGCTCCGCTTCTTCCGGTGCTCGATCCGGAGACGGGAGCGCTCGTCGGCATCGTGACGCGCAGCGACGTCCTCAACGCATACCGCAGCTATGCCGGCAACCCTGCTAACTGATGTGTTTTTCGTCCCTCCCGCGAAAATGGACCCAAGGCGTAGTCGCACAGGGTCTCGCCTTCGGTCCCATACTGCAGCGTTTGAGGCCGCAATCGGCGGCTTTGAGGAGCCCCTCTCTATGAACGTGCGCCGGCTTGCACTATGGTGGCATAAAATCTTCGTGCCAGACGGCCCGCGCGATCGGACCCTTCATGACAAGGTGATCTCATCGCTGATCGCCGGGGCCACTCTGAACACGGACTACATTGTCCTGGTCATCGCATCGTGCGCGATCGCGACTTTTGGGCTCTTGGAAAACAGCCCGGCCGTCATCATCGGCGCGATGATCATCGCTCCCATCATGCCCGTGATTCAGGCGGCCGCGTACGGCGCGCTCGAGGGATCCGCACCGGTCTTTTGGCGTGCGGCCGTTACCTTGGTTCTTGGCGTCATTGCGTCGCTGGCTCTTTCGGCGTTGCTGGCGAGAGGCGTCGGCTTATCGGAGATCGGCAGCGAGATACTCTCGCGAACTCGGCCGAATTTGCTCGATTTGGGCATCGCATTGGCGGCGGGTGCGATCGGAAGCTTCGCACGACTCCGTTCGGCGATTGCCAATACCATCGCGGGGACCGCGATCGCCGTCGCTCTGATGCCCCCGCTCTGTGTAGCCGGCATCGGCATCGCCGGCGCGCGCTGGCAAATCAGCCTCGGCGCCATGTTGCTTTTCGCCACGAACCTTGTGGGCATCACGCTCGCCAGCATGTTCGTCTTGCTGCTCGGCGGCTATGCACGGCGCCGCGCGGGGCCGGCTTTGGCGTGGACCGCGGCCCTTACGATGTTGATTTTCGTCCCGCTGGCGATCAGCCTTCGAACGTTGGTGCGCGAGGCCGCGCTCGAAAGCGCCTTGCACCAAGCCTTGACGACGCGGACGGTGACGTTTCGTCAGGCGACGCTCGTGTCCAGCCGGTTCGATTGGCTGTCGGACCCGCCGAAAGTCACCTTGCTCGTCCGATCGAATGCGATGCTCAGCTCGCATCAGGTCGCGCTGCTCGAGGCGTTTGCGCAGCAGGCTACGGGGCAGCGTTTCAAACTCGTGATCGATGTCTCGCAGATAGAAAGCGTTACCGCAGACGAATCTGGCGAGTGATGCGGATCGCTCGAAGCGCTCGAAGTTTTTAGCGGATTAGCTTCGGGCGCAGCAGGCCTGCAGCTTTTCCTTCCGTTCCGAAGGCCGCGCTCAACGAGACGAATGCGATCAGAAGCAGCCCGATCCACGTCGGAAGCTTTTCGACAAAGGTCATCTCGGGACTGTGGTTATTGTGGCCGCCTTGCGCGACCCACACCCCCCAAACTCCGGCCGCGAGAGCATCGTCGTCGTCGACTTGGTCCATCAAGTGCTCGACGACCAGCAGCCGGGCCTGCGGCACCGGATGGAATATCGTCAGCTCGGCGATGGTCTGCCAGGGCGTCGCCACGAGGAGAACGCCGCACAACAACAGGACTCGCCAGCGCGTGACGCGGCCCACCAGCAGGAGACCGAGCAGCAAGGCTGCCCCAATCTGGTGGATATGCGCGTACACGCCGCCCATCAGCGCGAAGGCGACGGGTGCGAAGACTGCCAGCGCAGGTTCCTCGTAGCGCCGGGCCAAGGTCCGGCCGACGAGAATGCCGAGCGTCGCCAACGCGACGTACGAGGCCGCCCCAAGCCAAAGCGCGGTCGCCGCCGGCCAACCGAGTGCCGCCAGCTGCGCGCTCAGACTGAACTGAACCGCGCTATCCAAGCCCTCGGCACGGGCCTGCGCAGGGAGGATTTGCCCGACGTACTCGAGATCCAGGCCGAGCCCCGCCGGACAGAGTGAGACGGCGAATATGACGGCGAGCGCTGCCGCCAGCGGCCATCGCGCGCGACGATCCCAGAGCGCGAGCGCGACGATCACGGGCAGGCCGAGCTGGGGTTCGAAGATCGACAGAGCCGCCCCGATGCCCGCCGCAACATGCTCGCCGCGGTGCAATGCGTAGCCGGCGAACGCGAGGAATGCGATCTCGAGAGGCATCGCCTGGCCGATCAAGAGCGAGGCCAAGAGGTCGGCGCACAGCAGCGCGGCGACGGCCAGGGCCGGCGGTCCACGCATGAGACCGCTCACCAGCCGGCAGGTTACGACGAACGCGATGAAGAGGCAGATCGCCCAGATGGCGCTCGGCAGAGGCGGCGTCAGCGGTCCGAAGGCACCCAACGGCAGCAGAGCGTAGGGCGGCAGCGGGGCGGGCACGACGAGGTGCGGCGGCAGCGCACGCCCGACATGCGCGAGCGCATCGTTCTCGCACTTCCGAAGCGGCTCGACCCGATAGGGGTCGCCGCCCTGCGCGACAATCAGCCCGGCGCAGCGAAAGGCCGTGAAGTCGATTGGAGTGCGCAACAGCCCGCCGGCTCCGCCCCAAATCGCGATGAGCAAGACCAGCGCGCCCACGGCCGTGGCTAACCCCGCCGGCGACGGTGTCTTGACGCTACGCTCCACTGTATACTAAGCATCGGCCCGCCAAGGGACGGCGTTGAGCCCCGGTGGCTGCGTCGCGCTACCCTTTCGCTGCGCCCCCGCGCGGCCTTCCGAGCACGGTTGACGCAGCGGGACGACTTTCGCGACCGCTGTAAACCGCTTCACGGATCCTCATGCTCCCGTATCGTGCGTTAAGGCTCGAGGCGCCGAGTTGGAGCGCCTTGTTCGAGTGCTCGTCAGGCGCGGCGCTTCTTTGTCCCAACGCCCTTGAAGAATGTGTAGCAGAACACGCCGTCGGCCTCAGCCGTCCGGTAGAGATCCCGAACGCCTTCATCAAACGCCACGGGATCGGTGAGGTTGGCCGCGATTGCAGATCCGCGGACGCCCTCGATCATCGCGGTGAATGTTTTTCGCGTGAAGCTGTCTACGAGTTCGGGACGGTTCGAATCAACGTATACCATGCGCGGCGAGACGCGAACGACTTCCAAACCAGCCTCGACCATGAGTGGATGCACCTGCCGGCCGATGAGCGCGTTGCCTCCGCGCGAGCGCTGTAACTCGACCAGACACCGGATCGCCGCATGCGCCGCGCTGCTGTCGGGGTGAAAGTACGCCGAACCATGGTCGCCCTCGATGACGGTAATCGTGCCGCCCGGCTTGAGAACTCTCAAGAGAGCTGTCAAAGCCTCATGCGGCTGCGACAAGTGCTCCAGCACGAAACAGACGAACACGTGATCGAACGATTCCGCAGCGAAAGGCAAAGCGAAAATATCCGCCTGCTGAAACTGCACGTTCGTAACCCCCGCCGCATCAGTCGCCTGCTTGGCGACCGCAAGCGATTCCGCGGAAACGTCGACCGACGTAAACCGCGCCCCCGGACTCTGCCGCGCCAGCGTCAACGTCTGCGCCCCCACGCCGCACCCCGCCTCGAGCACCGCACTCCCCGCCGGATACGACGTGTCGGAGTGCAGCAGCCCAATCAACGCCCCCGCCTGATCCCGCAGGCGCTCCCTCTCCCGCCCTTCATACCCGTGCACGTAAGCCTCGCTCACCTCATCCCCTCCGATGACCTGGCGCAGCCCCTTTTCGATCAGGGCGGTCTTCTGGCTCTACGCAACGCCCACGCGCCGACGCAGCCCGCAGTGGACGCTGCGCACGACCTCGTGCTCGGTCGGCGATTCGAAGCCGGTCGCCCGGTGGTAGACGGCGATCGACGCGAGCCGGCGCTCTCAGGTGGAGGCTGCGCAACGGCTGTGCACGAGATCGGCAAGGTAGAGCGTGATCGTCTCGGGCTCAGCCGGCAGAAAGCCAGCCGACCAACGGAGACTTGGGCCCGCCTCACGCCCGCGCAATACATTGTATTGACAAAATGCGATTCAACGTATAGAATCGACGTATGGCGATTCAACGCTGCTGCCCTGAAACGGTAGTGTACGATCGAGACTTGGCTGAAGAGGCAGCGCTTTTCAAAGCTCTTGCCGATCCGGCGCGAGTCGCGATTCTCGCTACCCTCGCGAGGAGCGGGCATGAGGTCTGCGTCTGCGACTTTACGTCCGGCCTGGGCCTTGGGCAGTCAAGCGTTTCGCATCACCTCAAGTTGTTGAAAGACGCCGGCCTCGTGAACTCGGTGCGTCGTGGCACTTGGGGTCACTATTCCCTCGCGCCTGGCGCTCGGGAGAGAATCGAAGTCGCCCTCGGGTCAGTGTTTCCCGCGGCGGTCCTTGCGTGAGCGCGCAACTCCATCTCTCAACCACCTATTTTGAGCCGGCGCTCGCGTTCTATCAAACGCTTCTGGGACGTGAACCCATAACGGCTCTTGCGGACTACGCCCTCTTCTCGTTCGACGGATGGTTTAGAGCGCGAATGGTCCGAGCGCGAGCAGCGCCGATATCCACGCGGCTTCTCATCCGATTCCCCATATGACTCTCCTTGTCGAGCGCGCGTACTGCGTCGAGCGAGCGCGCCACAATTTGCCCCGCGAGTGCTCTGCACCTCCGCGTCGTGGCAAGGAGCCTGCTGGTCGGTCATCGGGCCGCAAATCTCCCGTCGTTCTCCTGCGGCCCGTCCTTCTAGGACTGGAGCGGCCGGTTGGTGATTATCGTTTAAAATCAGCTCTTCTTGTTGCGATTATCGAAGCCATACGGCACCCGGACAGAATGAAAGGCCAAGTTCCTTTCCTGCGTAGGAAGACGGGGCAGGAGCACCGACAGCAATCCGTAGTGTGCAAAGGGCACTATTTGAAAGTCCGGTA
This sequence comes from Vulcanimicrobiota bacterium, assembly GCA_963834485.1. Classification (GTDB taxonomy): domain Bacteria; phylum Vulcanimicrobiota; class Vulcanimicrobiia; order Vulcanimicrobiales; family Vulcanimicrobiaceae; genus CAWICD01. The sequence continues at coordinate 947,879 of CAWICD010000001.1, read as the reverse complement.
AGCGTTCGTAGCGTGTGTTCAGCTTCGTGCCGCCCACGGCCAAGGTGCTGTCCCTGCAGGATAATCTGGAAGGAAGTGTCGCCGCTTGTGTACTGGATCCCAAAATCGCCGCCTTTATTGGAGTCCACAAGATTGAAGTAGTCTCCGGCTGGAAGCGCAGTGTGTGCACTCACTCTTCCGGCAGTAAAATTTCGAGCCGCTATTTTCGAACCATTTCGTGTAAGAAGATAGATCGTTTTTGATCCTGCCGCATTTGCGATTGCTGGGCAGAAAACTGCGTTACTAAATGCTAGTGAAATGGCGAATCGTTCGACGAACGTACGTAATTGGATGCGTGATTTGTTATTCATGATGATCATTCTCTAGAATCGGGAGTTGTAACTATAGATGAGTACGAGGGAGTCGCTTTTTTTGACGAACCGACCGAGCCCCTTTACTGTGTCACGATTCGTCAAGCGAATTGCAGGTGGCTCAAACGACGAATTAGCGCAATTTATTAACGCGACTCGCGGGCTCCTTACCCTGAAGTGACCCAAATCGAGCCGTCGTGGTTCGTTGTTACGTCTTAACTGGGATCCCCCATATGACCCTGCGGTTCGAGGGGGTGCTCGCCGATTCCGTCCGACCGTTGGCTGGGGGCCGGTCGAGGCGGTCGATTTTGCCCGAAACGCGAGTGCTTGACATCCCCGGGCCGGGGCAAAGGGCCTGTTGGTCGGTCATCAGGGCGCAAATCTCCCGTCGTATTTTCCGACTCTCGCATGTAGCCGGGCGTTCATGCTGCCGATGCGATCGGCGGGGAGCGCAACGCGGCAATGCGCTGCATGAGGGAGGCGAATAAGGCCCGCGGGATCGCCACTTCCGCCATCTGAAACGTTACGTAGCGACCGTGGCTGGCGACCTTCGCACCGATCTTGATGAGCTTTTCCCGCAGGCTCGTGAGGGACCAGTTCGCGATCGCGTCCGGCGTCGCAAGCGTGCGAAGGAAGTTCCCCAAATTATACGCGAGCGCGTGAAGTTGCAAGCGAACGGCGTTTGCGTTGAATGAGCGGCAAGACAGTCGCGTCCACTTGATCGCGCCCTTGCCCTCCTTGATCCACTGCTCCGCCGTGCCGCGCTGGTTGTAAAACCGAACGACGTTCTTTCCCGACACCGTCAGGTTCGTGATGACGAAGCCGACCCGCGGGAACAGTTCGCCCGGATGCCATTCCACCTTGGCGACCACCCGTCGAGAATGAGACCAACTCTTCGCCTTGTAGCGGAAGCTGCGATAGAAACGCTGGACGTAGTGCGGCGGACGCCCAACCGGCCGTTTGAGCAGATCGGCGATCCGCCCTTGGAGAATCTGATTGGCCGGCAGGCGGATCGCATAGTCGATCCCCTCGGCTTCCAAGTACTCGTACATGCTCGGCTGAGCGAAAGCAGCGTCACCGCGAAAGGCAATGTGCTCGCCGCTTGCCTGATACCGTGCGACGACCGGACCCAGGACGTCTTCCCAGCCGTCGGCGCTGTGGACGTTGCCCGGTCGAAGCGCGCACCGCTCCAGATCGCCATACTGATTGAACACGAAGAGTGGGTGGTAGCAGGTGCATCCGAAATGCCCGTTCCAGACGCTGTTCTCTTGTTCGCCGTGAGTTGGGCTGACGCTTGAATCCATATCGAGCACGATGCGATCACCCGACCGATGGTTCGCAACACGGTCGATCCAAAGACCCGAGAGATCGGCGAGCGCCACAAGGTTTTCAGCACGCGCTAACCAGTTCGTTTCGAAGCGGCCCATCTGACTGGCCGACGCGGCACGCCCCTTCGGCGCTTTACCGCCGACGATCCAGCGCATTGCCGGATCGTGCCGCAGCCGCTGGGCATCATTGACGTCTTCATACCCGGCGAGCCGACCGAAAACCGACTGGCGGAGCATGCCGGCAAGCGTGTGGCGGCCGTTCTTGCCGGTGCGCGCATCAGCTAGCCGATCGCCCGCGGACGCACTCAAGTTCAGTACATCATCGAGTTCGCGATATGCCAGCAGACCGGCATCTGACGTCACGACGGAGCCGCGAAAGTGAAGCATCACGCGGCGGTCGAAATCCAGCCGAAGGAGGCTGTTATCGGCTTCACCCGTCGGGTTCGTCAAATCGATTGCACTTCATCAGCGTGAATCACTTGTCAATTATAGCAAAAGCGCTCGTCGTCTACACCGATTTCGCGATCTCATACGGTGAATGCGGGCTCATAGCACTTTCTAATCCGGAGAACTCAGCATGAAACTCAATCTGGACCTGGCCGTTACGGCCGAGGGCGTGTCTCCGTGAACGCGTCGGCGACCGAAAGGGCCAGCCAATCGATCCTATTCGTCTGCATTCACAACAGCGCTCGAAGTCAGATGGCCGAAGCGTTCGTGAACAGGCTTTGCGCCGGCCGCTTCAGCGCCATGAGCGCCGGGCTCGAAACGGAGAACGCAACATGCCCATCGCCAAGTTCATGTCCAACCCGGCCGGCCGTACCGCGCGCGTCGTCGCAGGCGTTGCATTGATCGCCTGGGGTTTCACCCTGCACTCGAGTGCCGGCTACCTCTTGATGCTCGTCGGGGTTTTGCCGCTAGCGACCGGAGCGCTCGACGTGTGCTTGCTCGGCCCGCTCTTCGGCGTGCCGCTGCGGGGTCAGGATGCTCGCCGGATGCTGAACTAGCGCTTTGCGCTCGAGCCCGTTGACGAGGTCGTCGTCACGATGCTGGTCGACAATAGCTACGACGCGCTCATGGGAAACATGGGGCCCGCGCGGCGGCCATCTTTGGGCCGGTTGCCGATGGTCCCCGCTGCCCAGTTCGAGGGCGGCAAAACGACCCCAGGATTGCTGGCAGAACACGGTTTCTCAGCGCTCGTGAGGCTTCGGCGTGGGGAGCGCGAGCACACGCTGCTCTTCGCTCGCCGCCGCGCTTCCCGACGCCTTCATTCCAAACGCCGTCGGCACGTCGTTCGTCCTCGGCGCGACCTGACGCCGGCGCAGTCTCCGAGTCAGCTCCCAGACATGGCGCAAGCTGCAGCGCCGTTCCGTTCACCGTAGCGGCCGCCCCAAGAGTTGCTCCGTCAAGAAGGCCTGGCCGGCACCGGAGAGCCTGGCTGGCCACCCGGGCTAGACTCGTCCGCCTCCGTGGAAGGCGTCTCGCGACGGGTCACAGGGATTCGGCGGACGCTTGAATGAACCGTACGCCCTCGAGAGGGCTCGGCATCCCCAGGCCGGGGACGACGGCCCGCCGCGCTGGAGGAAACCGATGAAGGCCATACTTTCCGCTGCAGTTCTGTGCGCGGCAACCCTGCTCGCCGGATGCAGCAGCGGCTCGGGCAGCAGCACGAACGTCAATCCGGTTCTGACCACCGTCTACGTCACGCAGAACAACGCTCTGGTCTCCACGCCGGTCGCCGTGACCCTGTCGACGAGCGTTTCGGGTAGCGCGGCGACTGGCACGATAATCGCGACGCAGAACACGAGCCAGGGCGTGACGACCTTCACGAACCTGCCCGCAGGCGGCCAGCTGTGCGTGAGCGGGACGATCGGCGCCGAGTTCCAGTCTTCTTGCGCGCAGCCGTTCCCGACCAGCGTCACCTTAAACTTCTGAGGGCGAGGGGCGGGCAGGGGCGCCGCCGCAGTCGGAACGAACGAATCCGGTCGGAGGCACGGCGCCGCCGCGCGCCTTTAGCTCAATGGTAGAGCATCGGACTTTTAATCCGCTGGTTCTGGGTTCGAGTCCCAGAGGGCGCACGAAAAACTGAAGCCGCCGGCGCGGTTCGCGCCGGTGGCTCCCTGCCGACTGGCGGCGATTCGTCTTGCCGAGCGAAGCTTACGGGGGCGAGCCTTCGGCTGCCTCGTCTTCAAGGTCGGCTTGGCGCCGCTGCTCGAGGCGGGTCATGATCTCCGCTTTGACGTCGTCGGGAACCCCCGGCTCGGCCAGCACCCGCCGCTCTTCGTCGGTGAGAAGCGCTTCGAGTTCCAGGGGAAGCGGTTCTTGCGGATGGAGCAGCATGCGGTCACCCCTCAAAGGTCTTGCTCTCGCGAGCCTGTCCGGCGTTCCTTGCGGCGACGCCGCCCTGCATTGTAGGAGCCGGATGCGAAGGGGCGATGAAGGGGAAGCTCTCGTCCAGCGGCGCTTTCCCTTGAGCGCAGTATTCGCCGCACTGCTGGATCAGCTTGGCGACGAGGCCCGTCCAGCCGGTTTGGTGCGAGGCGCCGAGGCCCGCGCCGCTGTCGCCGTGGAAATACTCGTGGAAGGGGACGCAGTCGCGCCAGGCGGGGTCGCTCTGGAACGTCTCGACGTCCCCGAAGACCGGCCGGCGACCGCCCGCGCCGCGTGCGAAGATCGCCATCAGACGGTGCGAGAGTTCCGTTGCGACCTCCCACAGGGTGAGCTGCGTGCCGCTTCCGGTCGGACATTCGACGGTGAAGCCGTCGCCCAGGTAGTAGTGGAATTTCTGCAACGCTTCGATGAGCAGGAAATTGAGCGGAAACCAGACCGGGCCGCGCCAGTTCGAGTTTCCGCCGAACAGCCCGCTCGTCGATTCGGCGGGCTCGTAATCGACCCGATACTCCTGACCGTCGAGCTGCAGCACGAAAGGCCGCTCGGCGTGACGCTTCGAGAGCGCGCGCAGGCCGTAGGGAGACAGAAACTCCGCTTCGTCGAGCATCGTCTGCAGGATCTCCCGCAGCCGCGTCCGCCCGACGATCGCGAGCAGCCGGCGCGCACCGATGCCCTGGGTCTCCATGCAGGCGACGTTGGCGCGCAAATCCGGGCGGTTCTTGATGAACCACTCCATGCGGCGCTCGAAGCCGGGGAGCCGGGCCAGGACCTCCGGCTCGAGCGTCTCGACCGCCAACAGCGGGATGAGCCCGACCATCGAGCGGACGCGCAGCGGAAACTGCGTGCCGCCGGGGAGCGCGAGCTGGTCGAAGTAGAAGCGCTCGTCCTCGTCCCAGAGTCCCTCCATCCGCGCGCCGCTCGCGTTCATGGCGTCGGCGATGAAGAGGAAGTGCTCGTAGAACTTCGAGGCGATGTCTTCGTACGCGGGATTGCGCAAGGCGAGTTCGAGCGCGATGGCGAGCATGCCGAGCGAATAGAAGGCCATCCAGCTCGTGCCGTCCGACTGGTCGATGCGGCCGCCCCCCGGCGAGACCGCGCTGCGGTCGAAGACGCCGATGTTGTCGAGCCCGAGAAACCCGCCGCCGAAGACGTTGTTGCCGGCGGCGTCCTTGCGGTTGACCCACCACGTGAAATTGAGCAGCAGTTTTTGAAAGACGCGTTCGAGGAAGACGTAGTCGCCTTCGCCGCGCAGTTTCTTTTCGATGCGGAAGACGCGCAGCGCCGACCAGGCGTGGACGGGCGGGTTGACGTCGCCGAAAGCCCATTCGTAGGCCGGAATCTGTCCGTTGGGGTGCATGTACCACTCGCGCGTCAAGAGCACGAGCTGCTGTTTGGCGAAATCCGGGTCGACGAGCGCGAGCGCGATCACGTGAAAGGCGAGATCCCACGCGGCGAACCACGGATACTCCCACGTGTCGGGCATCGAGAGCACGTCGTCGTTATAGAGGTGGAGCCAGTCGTGGTTGCGGCCGGAGGCGCGAGCGCCCGGCCCGTCCGGCGGCGGCTGCGCGGGATCGCCCGCCAGCCAGTCGCGCACGACGTAGTGATAGAATTGCTTGCTCCAGAGCAGGCCCGCGAACGCCTGGCGCTGCACGGAACGCAGATCCTCCGAGATGGGGTAGGGATTGAGCGCGGCATAGAAGGCGTCGCTTTCGCGCCGGCGCGCGGCCAGCGTTTCCTCGAACGAGCGGCCGAAGGGAGCCTCGAGCGTGCCGCCCGCCGCCAGCCGCAGCCGTATCCGCTTGCTCTCGTGCGGCGCAAAGGCGAGCTCGTACCAGAGGCCGGCTTTCGTTCCGGCTCGCTCGGGATTGACGGCCTCGCTGCGGCCGTCGACGATTCGCTCGTGGAAGGCGTCCTTGACGTGCGGCGTCGCGTTGGGGAAGCCGAAGAGACGCTGCAGGTTGGTTTCGTTCTCGGTGAACAGCGGCTCGCCGCCGGGCTCGGCGTAGAGCCGGTACGTCCCCAAAGTGGGATGCGCGGCTTCGAGCGTCAGGTTCCCGGCGGAGGAGACGTCGCGCACGTGCGGCCGCTCCGCGCCGCTCGACCAGGACCACGTGTTGCGAAACCAGAGCGTCGGCAGCACGTGGAGCGAGGCCGGCTCGGGCGAACGGTTGACGATCTCGATTTCGACGAGCACGTCCTCGGGCGAGGCCTTGGCGTACGTCGCGAAGACGTCGAAGTAGCGTTCGCCGAGGAACGCGCCCGTGTCGACGAGTTCGAACTCCGGCTCGCGCCGGCTGCGCCGGCGATTCTCCTCCACGAGACGCGCGTAGGGGAACGCCGCCTGAGGATACTTGTAGAGCGCCTTCATGTAGCTGTGCGTGGGCGTGCCGTCGAGGAAGAAGTAGTACTCCTTGACGTCCTCGCCGTGGTTGCCTTCGCTTCCCGTCAAACCGAAAAGACGCTCCTTGAGGATCGGGTCCGCGCCGTTCCACAGCGCGAGCGCGAAACAGAGGCGCTGATGGTTGTCGCTGAAGCCGAGAAGGCCGTCCTCGCCCCAACGGTACGCACGCGAGCGCGCGTGGTCGTGCGGCAGGTAATCCCAAGCATCCCCGCCGGCGCTGTAATCCTCGCGCACGGTCCCCCACTGCCGCTCGCTCAGATACGGTCCCCAGCGGCGCCAGTGCGCCGTCCGCGCGCGCGCCTCGTCGAGCCGCGCCCGCTCGGCTCCGGCTTCGTCTGCCGCGCCGTCGCGCGCACTCGCGAACTCACTTCGCAAGGGAACTCGACCGCGACGTGCCGCCGAGCGTCGCTTCGGCCGCGTCGCGCGCGCTGTCGGGAAATGCTGCTAGGACTTTCATGCAAACCTCAGGACGCGTGCGGATCGAAGTGCGAGCGGGCTTCACGCCGGCGAGCCGGCCGCGGGCCGTTGACAGGGCGCCGACCGGTCCGAACGGTTTCCCGCTCGGACCGGTGATGGGCTTCCGTGCAAGCGAGCCGCAACGCGGCCGTGGCGGCTAGTGTCCGCCGAGCAGAAGGGCGCGGAGCTCGGCCGCTTCCGCGTCCGAATCGTCGAGATACTTTCGAGCCATGGCCTTGGCTTTGGCATCCTTGCCGCACTTGACTTCGACTTTGGCAAGCGCCACGCCGCTGCTGTGCACGGACATCATCGCCGAGGCAAAATCCTTGTCGACGTCGCCCGACGTCTTGAGCATCGAGGAATCGCCGCTCTGCATCGCTTTCATGAGGCCGGAGTCAGCCGAGCTGCAGTCGCCGGACATGCTGTCGGCGTACGAAGCAACAGGGGCGAGCGTGCCGAACGCGAGCGCGCCGGCGAACGCCGCGGTCGCCAGCCAGAAGGTCTTCATAGGTCTATACTCCCTTTGAGCCGCAGTGATGGAAGGTCGAGACGAGCGTCATCTCTCTCGCCCGTCTCAGCCTAGCAGCAGTCGAACGCGCGTACTGTCGGCGTCCTTACGTTCTCTCGGAGGATCGCTTCAAAGTCAGGTGAGGACGTGCACACGGCTCGCGGCTCGCCGCGTTCCACGCCAGCAAGGGAAGCGGGAATTTTAGCGCGCGCAGCGGCGAAGCTGCGTTGCCGAAAACGCCGTGCTATGTGGGATTCGTCACCCTGCGAGCGAAAAACGGGTGCGTGACGACGCGCCGTGCGCTCTACGCTTGCGGCACTGACCCCGCGACGGTATCATAGTACGGTCGTGACCGGCGCCACCACTATCAAAGAGAGGGCAGACGTTCCAGCGCGCAGCAACGCCGAGCGCGCCGTACGCATCGCTTTACTCGGCGTGCTCGTCGGGGCGACGGTGCTGGCGCTGAAATATTTCGCGTTCGTTGCGACGGGAAGCGTCGCGTTGTATTCGGACGCGCTCGAAAGCATCATCAACGTCGTGGTGGCGGCAACCGCTTACGTCGCCTTGCGGGTGAGCGCGAAGCCGGCCGACGAGAGACATCCCTACGGCTACGCCAAGGCCGAGTATTTCTCGGCAGGGATCGAGGGGATTCTGATCGTCGTGGCGGCAGTCGCGATTTTGCGTCAGGCGGTCTTGGGCTTCATGCACCCGCACGCGCTGCAGACGCCGTATGTGGGGCTGGCGGTCAACGCGACGGCGACCGTGCTCAACGCCGCCTGGTGCGCGGTCTTGTTGAAGAAGGGCCACGAGTGGCACTCGCCTGCGCTGCTCGGAGACGGCAAGCACGTGCTTGCCGACGTGGTGACGTCGATCGGGGTCTTGATCGGAGTGGGGCTGGTCGCGGTGACCGGCCGTCTCTGGCTCGATCCGGCGGTTGCTTCCCTGGTCGCGCTGAACATCATGTGGTCGGGCTGGGGACTGGTGCGCGAATCGCTCAGCGGCTTGCTCGACGAGGCCGTACCGTCCGACGTCCTCGTTCGCATCCGCCAGCTTCTGCGCGAGCGCTCGGCGGGTGCGATCGAAGTGCACGACCTGCGCACGCGCCGCGCGGCGCGGCGGATCTTCATCGAATTCCACCTCGTCGTCCCGGGCGATATGAGCGTTGCCTCGGCGCACGCGATCTGCGACTCGATCGAAGAAGCGCTGCAGCAGGATTTCGACGGTCCGATCGTGACGATCCACGTCGAGCCGGAATGGAAGGCCGAACGAAGCGATAGCGCGCCCTTCTAAGACCCGGAGGCCTGGGCCCGGGCCGTTCTGAATGCTCTCACCATGAAGCTCGTCCTGGAAATCGTCGTCGCGGTCATTTTCCATCCGCTGGCCTGGATACTGATGCTGCTCAACCTCTTCGGGCGCGAGGATCTCGAGGGCGGCAAGAAGTTGATCTGGGCGATCGCTGGGGTCGTTTGGGGGGTCGGTCCGATCCTCTACGTGACCGTCGGGGACGGCGCGCTCTGGTAAGCCCCGCTCGTCCGCGCGGCTCTTCCCCGGCGCATCGCCGCGCGCGGAGACGTCTGTCCTTCGGGCAGGGCACGAGGCGGGAAGCGCGAAGAGGCCCGGTCGAGCACCGCTAGCTCAATGGTAGAGCAGTTGACTCTTAATCAATTGGTTCGGGGTTCGAGTCCCTGGCGGTGCACCAGTCGTTCGAAGCTCCCGCGAGGCGTGGGAGCTTCTTCATTTCAGGCAACGCCCCGTCCGCGCGCCTGGCGTGGCGCGTCGTGCGGGTGAGCAACGAGAGCTAATCCTGCCGCGAAACTCTCGTCGAGTAGCGGTGCAATATCCGCGTCCCGCCCGGCTCGGGGGGCTCGCCCTCGGCTCCGCTCTCGTTGCTCTGGAGCGCTTCGGAGATGAGCCGGCTGTGGCTCGTCGTGCAGCGGCAGCGCGAGAAGCGGCAGCCGACGATCCCGTGGAAAGTGATGCCGTGCCTGCAGCGGTCGCAGAAGAGCAGACGGTCGAAATCGACCGACTCTTCGTCGACGAGCATATCCATAAGAACTGAAGGAACTCGGGCGCCGGTCACGGCCAAGCGCTTGCCGAGCGTTTTGCGCCAGCGCGCGATGACCGAAGCGACGACCGCATCCACGTGCGTGCAACGGTCGAACGAGAGAACGACGGATTTGCCCTCATTGGACTTGCCGGCGTTGAGAACGCGCTCGAGCGCCTCGGCGACGCTGTGGTCCAAGGCGCCGATGACGTTGAGGACGACCGATTCGGGGCGTTCTTCCACGGAAAACATGCTGCTGACATCATCGTACCAACGATCGGGCAAGCGGACAAGTAAGGGCGAATCGCCCCTAGTCCGTCGTCTTGCTCGGCCAGAAAGGATAGCGAGCCTCCACCGGCCGCCGCGAAGGCGCCAAGGGAGCGGCCTCAGCAAAATCCACGTAGGTGCAGTGCTTAAGCGACTGCAACGATCGTTTCGTCCCGCGGTGCCTCCGCGCGATCGAATGCGCGCTCGATCGCGAGAGCAGGCGAACCGTTCGAGCTGCTGCCGGCGCTGCGGAGTTTGCGAGCGAATCTTCGAGCGGGAATGGCGACGAATGCCGAGCGGCAAAAGGCGAGGGCGCCGGCCGCTTCCGACGACGGGCGCCGCTCGCAGCGGCGCGTCTCGGCGGCAGGTGGAGCGGCGCTCGGGCCCGACGAGGAATGCAGGTCGGGGTACCGAACCGGAGGGCTCGGCCGGGGGCGAATGGCGGAATTGGTAGACGCGCTGGATTTAGGTTCCAGTGGGGAAACCCGTCAGAGTTCGAGTCTCTGCTCGCCCACATTGTCCCCCGCAAGGGGAGTGGTTCGGCGGCGGACGCCGAAGCATCGCAGGTCGCGCGGAAGTAGCTCAGTGGTAGAGCATCGCCTTGCCAAGGCGAGGGTCGCGAGTTCGAATCTCGTCTTCCGCTCCAGTCCCGCCTCCAGAAAGGGCTTGACCCGCGCATCGTGACCGCCGCCACCGTCAAACACCTCGATCCGACGCAGGTTGAGCTCGAGATCGCCATCTCCGAGGCGGAACTCGCCTCCGCCCGGGAACGGGCCTTCCGTCAGCTCGTCAAGAACGCCCGCATCCCCGGCTTTCGGCCGGGCAAGGCGCCGCGCAAGATCTTCGAAGCCCAGTACGGCAGCGCGGTCATCGAGAACCGCGCCATGGAGGCGGTCGTCCCCGAGGCGTACTCGCGCGCGCTCGAGGAGAACGGGCTGCAGCCCGTCGACGAGCCCCAGATGGAGCTGCTGCCGGTCGAGGAGGGGCAGCCGCTGCGCCTGCGCGCGACGGTCGCCGTCCGTCCGGAGATCGCGCTCGGCACGTACAAAGGGGTCGAGCTCGAAGGTCCGCCGACCGCGATCGGCGAGCACGAGGTCGACAGCTCGCTCGAGATGCTGCGCCGCAATGCGGCGACGCTCGTCCCGGCCGACCGGCCGGTCGCGCTCGGCGACACGCCGGTCCTCGACTACGAAGGCAAGGTCGACGGCGTCGCCTTCGAAGGCGGCAGCGCTGAAGGCAGCCCGACGGAAATCGCCGAGGGCCGTTTCATTCCCGGCTTCGTCGAGGGGATCGTGGGGATGTCGGCCGGTGAGACGAAGGACGTCGAGGCGCGCTTTCCCGACGACTACTCGAAGGCGGAGCTGGCCGGCAAGACGGCCGTCTTCACGGTGACCGTCCGCGAGAACAAGAGCGCGGAGCTGCCTCCGCTCGACGACGCCTTCGCCCAGCGCTTCGGCGGCGAGACGGCGACCCTGGAGGGCCTGCGCGCCGACATGCGCCAGCGGCTCGAGGAGGCGGCCAAGAACCGCTCGCGCCGGACGCTCACCGGAGCGCTGATGGACAAGCTGCTCGCGGCGCACGCGATCCCGCTCCCCGAGGTCCTCGTCGAGCGCGAGATCGAGGGCCTGCTCAACGAATCCAAGTCGTACATCGCCCGGGCCGACGTAAGCTGGGAAGACTATCTCGCCAAGCAGGGCAAGACGGAAGCCGAACTGCGGGCCGAGACCCGGCCGGAAGCCGAGAAGCGCGTCAAGGCCGCGCTGCTGATCGAGGCGATCGCGAAGGCCGAAAACGTGGAGGCGACCCGCGCCGACGTCGAAGCCGAGGTGGCGTCGCTGAGCCGGCAATACAACCAGCCCCGCGAGGCGATCCTGGAAATGCTCAAGCCGAACTTCGGGTCGCTGGTCAACGGGATCGTCCGCAGCAAGACCATCGAGATGCTCCTCGACGCCGCCCAGATCACGGAATCGGCCCCGGCGGCGGGCACCCCAAGCAACTAACTCGGGTGAGGCGTAGTCAAGTGATGAGCAGTTGCCGCTTCGGCACTGCGAGGGAGCGGTAAAAATGGGTCATCTCGTCCCCATGGTGGTGGAGCAGAGCGCGCGCGGCGAACGGGCGTTCGACATCTATTCGCGCCTTCTGAAAGAGCGGATCATCTTCGTGGGGGGACCGATCGACGACCACCTGGCGAACCTGGTCATCGCCCAGCTGCTCTTTCTGGAGCGCGAGGATGCCGATAAGGACATCGACATGTACATCAATAGTCCCGGCGGGAGCGTCACGGCCGGGCTGGCGATCTACGACACGATGCAGCTGATCAAGCCCGACGTGGCGACGATCTGCGCCGGCATGGCCGCCTCGATGGGCTCGATCCTCTTGACCGGGGGTGCCCCGGGGAAGCGATATAGCCTTCCCTTAGCGAAGATTTTGATCCACCAACCATGGACCCAGGGAATCGGGGGGCAAGCGACCGACGTCGAAATCGCTGCCCGGGATTTGATCGCCACCCGCAAGATGCTTGCGGGCATCTACGAGAAGACGACGAAGAAGCCAGTCGAGCAGATTCTCAAGGACATCGATCGAGACTACTATATGACGGCCGAAGAGGCGCGCGAGTACGGCCTCGTCGACCAGATCTTCTCCAAGGAGATGCGTACCGGCCAAAGTGCGCTGACGTAAACAGTAAGGACGGGGCGTGTTCCGATTCGGTGACGAGAAGGGTCAATTGAAGTGCAGCTTCTGCGGAAAGTCGCAGGAGCAAGTTCGTAAATTGATCGCAGGCCCCGGAGTCTACATCTGCGACGAGTGCATCGAGCTCTGCAACGAGATCATCGAGGAAGAGCTCTACAAGAACGTCGACGAGAACGTCCGCCTGCGGAACATCCCCAAACCCAAAGAGATCAACCACATCCTGAACCAGTACGTCATCGGTCAGGAGCGGGCCAAGAAAGCTCTCGCGGTGGCGGTCTACAACCACTACAAGCGCGTCAACGCCGGAACCGCGAGCGACGACGTCGAGCTGCAGAAGTCGAACATCCTGCTGGTCGGTCCGACCGGTTCCGGCAAGACGTACCTGGCTCAGACGCTGGCCAAGATCCTCGACGTGCCGCTCGCGATGGCCGACGCCACCTCGCTCACCGAGGCAGGCTACGTCGGCGAGGACGTCGAGAACATCCTCCTCAAGCTGATCCAAGCCGCGGATTACGACGTCAAGCGCGCCGAGAAGGGCATCGTCTACATCGACGAGATCGACAAGATCGCGCGCAAGAGCGAGAACCCCTCGATCACCCGCGACGTCAGCGGCGAGGGCGTCCAGCAGGCGCTGCTCAAGATCCTCGAGGGCACGACGGCCAACGTTCCGCCCCAGGGCGGCCGCAAGCACCCCCACCAAGAGTTCATCCAGATCGACACGACCAACGTGCTGTTCATCTGCGGCGGCGCGTTCGACGGCCTCGAGAAGATCATCGAGAGCCGCGTCTCCTCGAATTCGCTGGGCTTCCGCTCGATGCCCGAGTCGAAGAAGGAGGCGAAGGTCGGCCGCCTGCTCCAGCAGCTCATGCCCGAGGATCTGCTCAAGTTCGGCTTGATCCCGGAATTCATCGGCCGCCTGCCGATCGTCGTGACGCTCGAGGCGCTCGACGAGCTGGCGCTGCGCCGGATCCTCGTCGAGCCGCGCAACGCGCTGGTCCGCCAGTTCCAGAAGATCATGGGGATGGACGGCGTCGACCTGACCTTCACCAAAGAAGCGCTGATCGCCATCGCGACCAAGGCCCAAGGCCGCAAGACGGGGGCCCGCGGCCTGCGCAGCATCCTCGAAGAAGTGATGCTCGACGTGATGTACGATCTTCCGAGCCTGCAAGGCGTCAAGAAGTGCGTCATCAACAAGGAAGTCATCGACAAAAAGGAACAGCCGACGCTGATCTACGCCGACCGGCCGAAGGATCTGCCGGCCTAGCTTCCTAGGCCCTTCCCGGGAACGAGCCGCTCAGGCTGCTCCCCGGCCCGGCGCGCCCCCGCCGGACCGGCGCGCGAGGCGATTTCCGCGCAGGTCCCGAAAGAAAGCTTCATGGCGAAGTCACGCAAAGTCATCATCACTTGCGCCGTCACCGGCTCGATCCACACGCCGACGATGACGCCGTATCTGCCCATCACGCCGGACGAGATCGCCGCCGGGGCGATCGGCGCGGCCCAGGCGGGCGCGGCCATCTTGCACCTGCACGCCCGCGACCCCAAGGACGGGCGCCCGACGCCAGACCCGGCCGTCTTCATGGAGTTCCTGCCGCAGATCGCGGCCGGAACCGATGCGGTCATCAACATCACCACCGGCGGCGGGCACAACATGACCTTGCAGCAGCGCCTGGCGGCGCCGCTCGCGGTCGGGCCCGAGATGTGCTCGCTCAACATGGGCTCGATGAACTTCGGGCTCTATCCCGTCCTCGACAAGGTCAAATCCTGGAAGTACGAGTGGGAGCCGCAGTATCTCGAAGGCTCGCGCGATTTCATCTTCCGCAACACGTTCAAGGACATCGAGTTCATCCTGCGCGACCTCGGCGAAGTGCACGGCACGCGCTTCGAGTTCGAGTGCTACGACATCGGCCATCTCTACAATCTGGCGCACTTCCTCGAGCGCGGCTTGGTGAAGCCCCCGCTGTTCGTGCAGTCGATCTTCGGCATCCTCGGCGGCATCGGCCCCGATCCCGAGAACCTGATCCACATGCGGCGGATCGCCGACAAGCTCTTCGGCGACCAGTACCAGTGGTCGATCCTCGCGGCCGGGCGGCACCAGATGCCGATGATCACGATGGGCGCGCTCATGGGCGGCAACGTCCGCGTCGGCCTCGAGGACAGCATCTATCTGGGCAAGGGCGAGCTGGCCAAGAGCAACGCGGAACAGGTGAGCAAGATCCGCACGATCCTCGAAACGCTTTCGCTCGAGATCGCGACCCCGGACGAAGCGCGCGAGCTGCTCGCGCTCAAAGGCAAGGAGAACGTCGGCTGGGGCCGCGCCTTGGCGGGAGCGACGACCGGCTAGCCGGCTCCGAGCAGCCAGAGCTGGTCGAGAAGCGCGACCGAGAAGCTGCCCGGGCCACGCACCTCACGAGCGGCACGTTCCGCCGCGGCCGCTAAAACGGCCGAGGCGGACGTCGCCGCTTCGAGCGGGCTCGCGGAGACGGCGAGGAACGCAGCCATCAGCGCGCCGAGCGCGCAGCCGACGCCGGTCACTTTCGTCATGAACACGTCTCCGCCGGGAACGGCGAGGGTGGTTTCTCCGTCGGTGATGTAGTCGACGATTCCGCTGACCGCAACGACGGCGCCGCTGCGCGCGGCGAGTTCGCGGGCAAGAGGCAGCGCATCCCCCGAGTCGGCGGTGGAGTCGACGCCCTTTCCTCCGCCGGAAGCGCCGGCCAGCGCGAGGATCTCCGAGGCGTTGCCGCGCACGATCGCCGGACGCTCGGCGAGCAAAGCGCTTGCGAGCTGCGTGCGGAACTGCAAAGCTCCGGCTGCAACGGGATCGAGCACCCAGGGCGTTCCGGCGCGGCGCGCCGCCGCCGCTGCCGCCGACATCGCGGCTGCGCTCTGCGCGGTGACGGTGCCGACGTTGATCAGCACGCCCGCGGCGATCGCGGCGAATTCAGCGACTTCCTCGCTCGCCTCGACCATGGCGGGGGACGCGCCCGCGGCGAGCAGGATATTGGCCGTGAAACCTGCTGCGACGACGTTGGTGACGCAGTGCGTCAGGGGAGCGACGCGCCGAAGGTTGGCGAGATCGTTCGCGATCGGGGAATCCGGCCAGGAGCGTTCCGTCGTCACCGCTTCATCTTTCGTCTGAAGAAATGAACCGTTGCTGTCGCGGCAGACCGTTGGATTCCTGTTCGCGCGCGAATTCCCGCGCCGTCGCCGAAGGAACCGAGAGGCAGCAGTACGATAGTGCACGACATGTGCGCGGACGTTCTGCTGAGCCGCGAGACGCCCGACGGGGATCGTCTCGAGCTCGGGCAGCCGGCGACTTTCATCCCGCGAAGCACGCCTCTCGTCTTCGTTTCCGAGCGTGCGACGCGCCTTTTCGGATACGTCGAACAGAGTTCGCGCGTGGCCGAGCTCGTCGAGCGCGGCCGGCCCGCGACGGTCGGCGTGTGGGGCCCGGGCGGCACCGGAAAGACGGAACTGCTCGCGCGCGCGGCCGCCGTCGCGGGCAGTGCGTGGCCCGACGGCAGCGTGCTGCTCCCGGCGCGCGCCGCGGCGGCCGAAGACGTCATCGCGCTGCTCTGCGATGCGGCCTTCGAGGCGAGCGATCCGCGGCGGCGGCCGCCGAGCGAGGCTTGCCGGGCGGCGCTCGCCGAGCGCAGAATGGTCGTCGCGCTCGACGACGTGCGTTCGGCCGCCGAACTCGCTTCGCTGCAGGCGGCACTGGGGAGCTCGCTGCTGTTCGTCTCGACGTCGCGCCCTTGGAACGTTGCGGGCGTCGAGTGGATCGGGCTGCAGGGACTGGCCTCGCACGGCGTCAGCCTCCTGCAAGCCGCTGCCGGCGGCGACGTTCCGGGCGATCTTGCCGCCGCCGTCGTCCACGCTCTCGAAGGGAATCCCAGCCGGATCGTCCGGGCCGCCCGCCTCGCTCTGCCGCTCGAGACGATCGCCGCTTCCTGCACGTCCGCCCGAGCGTTCGACGAGCTCCTGCTGGCGCGCGCCGGAGAGACGCTGTCGCGCGAAGAGCGGCTCGCGCTGGCGGCGACGGCGACGTTCGGTGACGTCGCGCTCGGCGCGGAGGGTCCGCCCTCGGCTCTCGTCGAGGCGGGTCTTCTCGAGCGCTCGCCGCTCGGCTGGGCCGTCCCAGCCGGTCTGCGCGAGGGCGCGGCCGCTCTCGAGCCCGACGCTGCTCTTCTGGCGTCGGCGCTGCTCGAAAGGCTGGCCCGCCAGGACGGCGGACCCGTCGACGCAGGCAAGCTGCTGGCGGCCGTTCCCGGGCTCTTGAGTGCCCTCGAACGCGACGGCGCGCCGGCGGGCCAGGCGGGCCGGACCGTCGCCACGATGCTCGACCGGCACGGCTTGTGGGCGGCCTCCAGGGAACTGTGCGAAGCGCTGCGCGTCCTGGCGCGCAAGCTGGAAGATCCAGGGACGTGGGCCTGGGCGATGCACCAGCTCGGAGCGCGTTGCGCTTGCGCCGGCGATCTCGCGGCGGCGCGCGCGCTGTTCGCGGGCGCGCTCGCGGCCAGGCAGTTCAACGGCGATGAGCCGGGCTGCGCCGTCACCGTCGGTGACCTCGCGCTCCTCTCGGGTCGAGCCGAGAGCGTCGCCGCGGCGGAGGCCGAGACCGAACCGGCGGCGCTCGCGCATTCGAACCGGGAAGCGCCCGGAGTGCGGCGGGAGCCGGCCCGAGACCCAAGGCCCGGGACGCCGCCGGCGGCCGTCGCCCTCGCGCTGCTGGCGCTCGGCGTCGTGCTCGTGGTCCTGCTCTGGCCATCGCTGCGTCCGCCGGAGCGACAACGCGTCGCCGGCGTCCTGGGAAGCGCGTCGCCGGGCGCAGCCGCGCCGGCGAGCCCGCCGGAGGACACACCGGCAACGGTCGTCGCTGCACCGGCGCGCGCCCTCAACCGGCCGTCACCGCGGGTGCGTCCCTCGGCGCCGGCAACGGCGCATCCGCCGGCGGCGCCGGTCGTTGACACGCCCGCGGTGCGTCCGCAAGACGTAGTGCGGGCGCGCACCCCTCCCCGGCATCGCGCGCTGCCGCAGCTCGCGAAGAAGCGCGCCGAGCGGAGGCCGCGCGTCAGCTTGATGACGCTGCTGCCGTCGACGATCGCGCCGCACGAGAAGGCGACGCTCTGCGTTTCGGCGGCCGGCGCGGACGAGCTCTACGTCACCGGTCTGGGGGAGCTCCGTCCGGACCAGACGACGTGCCGCACCGTCAGTCCGGCGGCGACGACCACGTACGCCGCGGAGGCCGTCGGTGCGGCCTGGAAAGCGACGCGCACGATCACGCTGACCGTGACCCCCGAATGACCGCCCTAAAATTCGCTGGGGGCACGTAGATGTTTCTCGACACCGCTGTGGCGCCGCCGGCGACCGGAATGTCGATTGCTCGCTCGTGCCGAACCGAGGGCGACCATGCCGAAAGCTCCCGTTCGCACGTACACCGTGCTGCCGCGCCTTCCCGACCGTTTGGCCGCGCTGCAGAAGATCGCGTACAACCTGTGGTGGTGTTGGCACCCCGACGCCGTGCGGCTCTTCTGGCGCATCGACCGTGACGAGTTCGAGCGCACCGGCAACAGCCCGATCAAGATCCTGGCCACGATCGGCCAGGAGCGCCTCGAAGAGCTGCTGACCGACGACAGCTTTCTCGCCCACATGGACCGCGTCGAAGTCGCGCTCGATCAGTACATGCGGGCTTCGACTTGGTTTTCCGAAACGTACGGGGCGCGGAAGCCGATCTGCATCGCCTACTTCTGCGCCGAGTTCGGGATCCACGAGAGCATTCCGATCTATTCGGGCGGACTCGGCCTGCTCGCCGGAGATCATCTCAAATCGGCCAGCGACCTCGGCGTGCCGCTCGTCGGCGTCGGGCTCATGTATCGCCAAGGCTATTTTCGCCAGTACCTCAACGTCGACGGCTGGCAGCAAGAGCGTTATCCCGAGAACGATTTCTTCAACCTTCCGCTGATTGCCGAGACCGCCGCCGACCACGCGCCCCTGCTCGTGACGGTTCCGTTCCCCGACCGCGAGGTCAAGGCGCGAGTCTGGCGCCTCCAAGTCGGGCGCGTCCCGCTGTACCTGCTCGACACGAATATCGCGGAGAACGGGCCCAACGACCGCGCGATCACGAGCCAACTTTACGGCGGCGACAGCGATATGCGCGTGCGCCAGGAGATGGTGCTGGGGATAGGCGGTCTGCGTGCCCTCTACGCGCTCGGCCTGGAGCCGACCGTCGCGCACATGAACGAGGGACACTCGGCATTCTGTACGCTCGAGCGCATCCGCCTCCTCATGGATGCGCACAAGCTCGATTTCGCGACGGCCGCCGAGGCCGTGCGCGCCGGGACGTGCTTCACCACCCACACGCCGGTCCCCGCGGGCAACGACGCGTTCCCCCCGCAACTGGTCGAACACTATCTGGGCTGGTACGGTAAGGCGCTGAAGATCGAGCGCGGCGCGCTGCTCGGGCTGGGCCGCATCGATCCCAACGACACCGCGGAGCCTTTCGGCATGACGGTGCTGGCGATCAGGCTTGCGAACACGACCAACGGCGTCAGCAAACTGCACGGCGAGGTTTCGCGTCAGCTATGGCATCAGGTTTTTCCGCAGTTGGCGGTGAGCGAGGTGCCGATCACGAGCATCACCAACGGAGTGCACGCGCGCAGCTGGATCTCCGGCGAGATGACGCAGCTCTATCAGCGCTACCTCGGCGTCGAATGGGACGAGCGCCCGGCCGATCACTCGATTTGGAGGCACGCCGAGCAGATACCCGATGCGGAGCTGTGGCGGACGCACGAGCGACGCCGCGAGCGGCTCGTCGTTCTGGCGCGGCGGCGCCTCAAGGAACAGCTTCAGGCGATCAACGCGCCCAATTCGCTGGTCGACCAGGCGGACGAAGTCCTCGATCCCGACGCGCTGACGATCGGCTTCGCGCGCCGCTTTGCGACCTACAAGCGCGGCGACCTCGTCTTCCGCGACATCGAGCGGCTCATCAGGATCGTCAACCGGGCCGATCGTCCGGTGCAGTTCATCTTCGCAGGCAAGGCTCATCCCGCCGACGCCTACGGTAAGGAGATCATCAAGCGCATCGTCGCGTTCACGCGGCGTCCGGAACTCCGCCGGCGCGTCGTCTTCATCGAGGACTACGACGTCGCGGTCGCGCGGGCGATGGTGCAGGGCGTCGACGTCTGGCTCAACACCCCGCGCCGTCCGCTCGAAGCGTCCGGCACGAGCGGAATGAAAGCGGCGGTGAACGGGGCGATCAATTTCAGCGTTCTGGACGGCTGGTGGGTCGAAGGTTATAGCGGCGACAACGGCTGGGCGATCGGCGCGGGTGAAGACTACGCCGACCATCTGTATCAAGACGACGTCGAGAGCCGCGCGCTCTACGAGCTGCTCGAAAGCGAGATCGTCCCCGCATTCTACACGCGGACGAGCGACGGCGTGCCCCGGGCCTGGCTGCAGCGCATGAAGCGCTCGATCAGCACGGTCACGCCGTTCTTCAACACCAACCGGATGGTGCAGGAATACGTCGAGCGCTGTTACTGGCCGGCGGCGCAGCGCTATCACGACCTCGCGGCCGACGGCCTGAAGAAGGCCGCGCAGCTCGCCCAGTGGCGGCGGCGCATGGAGCGCTCGTGGGCCGAGATCGAGGTGAAGTCGGTCGAGACTCCGCACGAAGACGGCCTGCTGGTGGGAAGCGAACTGCCGGTCCGGGCGCGCGTCGCATTGGGCAAGCTCGCTCCGGCCGACGTCGACGTGCAGGTTTTTTACGGACCGCTCGACTCGTTCGGCGGGATCGTCCGCGCGCACACGCTTTCGCTCGAGCCTAGCGCCGCGGCCGGCGACGGCGCTTGGGATTTCAAGGGCAGCATCGCGCTGCACGCGAGCGGTCAGTTCGGGTTGAACGTGCGCGTCCTGCCGAAGCACGCCGATCTTGCCAATCAATTCGAGCCGGGGCTCATCGTCTGGGCTTGAAACGCGCGCGCTGAACTCTCTCGCCGGAGTCGCTTAGCGCTGCTCTGCCGGATGACGCCGGGCGAAAAAGTCGAGAAGAAAAAGCTTGGCAATTTCAATTGCCGGGCGTACACTCGTCTGTAATCCATTTGCCTCGCCGTCACCCAGAACCGGAGGACAACGTTCCGTGGAAGACGCGCTTTTCATCACCTATCCGCGCGACGATCACGATCTGCACTTCATGGTGGAGTCGGCTCCCGTCCCGGTGCTCGTTGTGACTGCTTCAGGCCGCATCGCGGCCCTCAACAAGCGAGCCGCAGGGCTTTTCGGATACGACCGCTACGAACTGCAGCTCGAGCCGGTCGACGTCCTCATTCCGGCGAGGCTGCGTGGCGGGAGCCACGGATTGCTGGGTCAGTTTCCGTCGGTGCCGTTCGTGCAGGCGCTGGGAAGCGGCCGCCAAGTGTGCTGCCGCTGCAAGAACGGGAGCGAGGTCTTGGTCGAAGTCGGGATCGAGCCGTTCGAGGCGGCAGCTGGCTCGTTCGCGCTCGTTACGGTCATCGACATCACGGAGCGCCGCCGCATCGATTCGTTGCGCACGCTGACTGCCGAGATTCGGCGCGAGGCCTGCGCCGAAGTCTAGCCTCGCCGCGGCGCCGAATCGTTCGTGCGCGAAGCCTGGGAGCGTGCGAGCTATTGCCCGGGCATTTGGTGAAGGAAGCCGAGCGATAGCCAAGGCACGAAGGCGATGAGCAGCAGCGCGGCGAGGAGCGCCGCGAGGTAGGGCAACATCGGAAAGACGGCCTCTTCGGGGTTGGCTTTGCCGATCGCGCAAGCACCGTAGTATCCGACGCCGAGCGGCGGTGAGAAGAGCCCGATGCCCATCGCGAGCACCGCCACGATGGCGTAATGGACGTCGTTGATCCCG
Source organism: Vulcanimicrobiota bacterium (assembly GCA_963834485.1). Lineage (GTDB taxonomy): Bacteria > Vulcanimicrobiota > Vulcanimicrobiia > Vulcanimicrobiales > Vulcanimicrobiaceae > CAWICD01. The sequence continues at coordinate 926,565 of CAWICD010000001.1, read as the reverse complement.
GCCGCCTTGGCGACCGGGAAGAGGAGCGGCCCGAAGAGCACCATCGCGGGGATCCCTTCGAGGACCGAGCCGAGGATCATGAACAGCACGATCGAGAGGAGCATGATCCCGGTCGGGCCGCCCGGCGCGTGGCCGAGAATGTCCGCCAACTGCTGCGCGAAACCCGACTGCGTCAAGCCCCAGCCCATCGAAGTCGCGGTCGCGATGATGAGCAGGATCGCGCCGCTGAGCGAGATCGTCTCGATGAGGGTCGGGTAGAGCGAGGACCACTTGAACTCGCGATAGACGAGGATGCCGATCAGGAACGTGTAGACGATCCCGACGACGCTGACCTCGGTCGCGGTCGCGATGCCGGAGACAACGAAGAAGCGGATGAGCAGCGGCAGCGCAAGTCCCGGGAGCGCGAACAGGAAGGCTTTGCCCACCTCGGCGGCGCCGGCGCGTTTGCCGAGATCGGTCCGGTCGCGCCGCGCGTTGAAGAGGGCGACGGCGATCAAGAAGATCGAGCATACCAGCGCCGGCAAGAGGCCGGCGGTGAACAGCGCCGCGATCGAGACACCGGTCACGGAGCCGATGATGATCAGCACCAGGCTCGGCGGGATCGTTTCGGCCATGGCGCCCGAAGTCGCGAGCAGCGCGATCATCTCGGTCCGTTTCTGGCCGCGGCGTTCCATGTCGGGGAAGAGGACCGGCGCGACCGCCGCCATGTCCGCGATCTTCGAGCCGGAGATCCCCGAAACCAGATACATCGCGCCGACCAGCACGACGTTGAGCCCGCCGCGCAGGTGGCCGACGAGGCTTGCCAGCGCGTTGACGAGCCGGCGCGCGATCCCCGCCGTCTCCATGATCAAGCCGAGGAAGATGAAGAGCGGGACGGCGAGCAAGACCAGGCTCGAGATGCCTTCCTGCATGCGGCCGACCAGGGTGTTGAGCGGGACGGTCGTCGTCAGGGCCAGGTAGCCGAGCGTGCCGAATCCGAACGAGAACGCGATCGGGACGCCGACGGCGATGCACGCCCCGACCACCAGGACGAAGAAGATCAGCAGATTGAGGTTGCCGAGCCCGGCGAAGACGCCGCGGCCGAACCAGGCTGCGGCGCCGGCGAGCAGCAGTGCCGCGACCGCCCCTCCGACGATGCGCGGATCGCCCTCGGAGAGGCGCAGAAGGGCGATGATCAGGATCAGCAGCAGGCCGACGATGATGGCCAGGACCGAATAGGACCCCGGGATGCTCAAAGCCGGGGAGAGATCGATCTGCTCCTGCTGGAAGTAGGCGAAGGTCGCCGGCATCAGGACGACGACGAAGGCGGCGACCACGACCGACGAGATCGTTTCGAGGATCGCCGCGCCCCGCGGCGAGAGGCGCCGCAGCAGCGCGCTGAGACGGATGTGCTGGTTGCGGCGGTACGCGGCGACGGAGCCGAGCATCGCCAGCCACAGCAGCAGGGTCGTCGCCAGTTCGTCGGTCCACACCAGCGGCGAGCGCAACACGTAGCGCGTGAAGACGCCGCTGGCCAAGATGCCGACTTCCACGAGCACGAGCAGCGCGGCCAGCGGCTCGGTGAGCCAGCCGATGGCGCGGTCGAGCACGGCCGCCGCGCGCCGGTGGTAAGCGACGGGCTTACCGCCGCTCATGGCGGACTCGGCCGAGACGTAACCGGTCAGCGCGTTGCTAGGCGAGCTTATTCGCGTATTTCTCGAGCGCGGCCCAAGCCGTGGGGCCGAACTCAGCCTTCCAGCGCTGGTAGTAGCCCGAGGCGACGAGCTTCGCCTTGAAGCTGGGGATGTCGACTTCGTTGAACGCCATCCCGCGGCGCGTCAGCTTGTCGCGAGTGGACCTGGTCAGCAAGTCGGTGTCGACGCGAGCACGCAGCGCGCCGAGGTTCAGCTCGCGCGCGACGATCTTCTGAACGTCGGGCGGGAATTTGTTCCAGACGTCTTGGTTGACGAGATTCCAATAGCCCGACCAGATGTGGTGCGAGAGCGAGACGTACTTTTGGACCTCGTAGAACTTCTGCTGCTCGATGAGGAGCAGCGGGTTCTCCTGCGCGTCGACGACGTGCGTTTGCAGCGACGTGTAGAGCTCGCTCAGCGCGATCGGGGCCGGCGAGGCGCCCAAGGATTGGAACGTGTCGATCCGGATCTTGCCGGGCGAGACCCTGATCTTGAGCCCGGCCAGATCCGCGACGTTGCGGATCGGCTTGGTCGAGGTCGTGATCTCGCGGAAACCGTTCTCCAGGATCTTCTCGAAGACGTGGATGCCTTGGGCTTGGATCGCGTTGCGGATCACGGCGCCGAGGTCGCCGTCCATCGCGCGGAAGGCTTCGTCGCGGTCGCGGAACGCGTAGGCGACGTTCTCGATCGAGGCGACGGGAACGACCGCGTTGAGGAACGCGCCGGGAAGCGCCAGCATCTCGAGGGCGCCGGAGCGGAGTTGCGCGAGCATCTGCGGATCGGCGCCGAGGACGCTGGCCGGAAAAGCCTTGATCTGAACGCGGCCGTTGGTCGCGGCCTTGATGCGCGCGAACGCTTCGACGGCCTGGACGGTGATCGGGTGCTCGGGCGGGACGTCGACCGCCCACTTGAGGTTGAACTCCGCCGCCCGCGCCGGCGCGATCGCGCCGATCGACGCAAACGCAGCCGCCGCGCTTGTTATAAAGCCCTGCCGGCTTACTGACATCGCCTCATCCCCTCGACAGTGAAATTAGGAAGACGGCTTCGCAAGCGACGGTCGCCCACCTGTCCGCGCGGGTGGAGAAATAGTACCCTCGTCCAAGCATGCTGCCGCTTGTAAACTATCGGGCCGCAGCGGAGGAAGCCGCGGGCGACCCCCCGCGGACGTCGGCTGCCGGCGGGTTCGTTGCGCTCGCGCGGGAGGAGTCTTTCGCCGCCGCTTTGGTTAAACGTGGTCGGCATGCGCCGTTTTTTTCCCCTCGGCGTGGCAGCGCTCTGCGCGGCGACGCTCGCCCTCGCCCGGCCGGATCCTGCCGTCGCGCAGATCCCGGGGTCGCTGCTTCCTGCGGCGCTCACGAGCGGGACGAACGAGCAGCTTCCCCCGGGCGTGCGGCGCGCCGGCAACGTCGAGATCGCGACGGTCTCGTTCGAGAACAAGCAGCTCTTCGTCGTCACGGGATCGGTCATTCCCAATCGGCAGAACCCCGGCAACCTCATACCGGTCGAAGTTCGGGTCGCGCAGATCGAGGAGAATCTGCAGCAGGTCCTGATCGTCGACCCGAACCGCACCGTCTCGCTTTTCGGCGCGTACGACACGTTCTACGAACCGCGCACCTTCGAGGTGAGCGTCACCAAGGTCGGCGACCAGCCGGTGCTCGTCGCCGGAGACAAGAGCCATCCCAACGACGTGGTGCTGCTCACGGTCACGGCCCAGGACGCGCGCTACAACGGCACGCTTCCCGACGACCTCGCCAAGCGCTGGCAGCGCGTGCTGCAGGCGACGCTGACGCAGGCTCTGGAGAGCCGGCAGCCCGATCTGCTGCGCCGGCACCTGGTGCTCGTGCCCAAGCTGCTGGCCGCGATGGCCGCGGTCAGCGTCGTGCTGTGGCTGCTCTGGCGCACGCTGCGCCGGCGGCGCAACATGCTGCTCGACTCGGTCCCGAGCGGCGAGCGCGACCAGGCGCGGATCGACCGGCGGGTCGATCTTTCGGCGCTCCTCTTGTGGATCGTCGGCTCGAGTCTCGTCGCGATCTGGGTCGGCGGAGTCCTGTGGATGCTCTCGCTCTTTCCCGCGACGGCCGCGGTCACGGAGCTGTTCTCGACGCAACTCGCATGGCTCATCTCGATCTGGTTCATCGCGGGCGTGCTCGACCGGGTCGCCAACGCCACGATCGCCGGCTTCGCGAGCGCCTGGTCGAAGACGCGCTTCCGGCTGCGCGAGGACGACTCGCGGCGCGCGTTGCGCATTCCGACGATCGTCCGCGCCGTCGAGGGCTTCAAGGCGCTCGTCATCTACCTCGTCGCCGCCGGCTTGAGCTTGGACCTCTTGGGCCTGTCGACCGCTTCGGTGCTGACGCTCGGGGCAGTCGTCGCCTTTGCGGCGTCGTTCGCCGCGCAGAGCATCATCAAAGACGTCAGCAACGGGTTCCTGATCCTGGCCGAGGACCAGTACGCGATCGGCGACATCGTGGCGATCGGGAGCGAAAGCGGCGTCGTCGAGAATCTGACGCTGCGCGTGACGCAGCTGCGCAACGACGAAGGCCGCCTCATCACGATCCCCAACAGCCAGATCACGGTCGTGGAGAATCTGACGCGCACCTGGTCGCGGATCGACTTCACGGTCGAGGTCGCCTACGAGAGCGACGTCGACCGCGCGCTCGAGGTCGTTCGCGGCGTCGCCGACGAGCTCTACCACGATCCCAAGTGGAACGCGCTCATCACCGAGCGGCCGCAGGTCCTGGGCATCGAGGCGCTCTCGCATGCGGGCATCGCGATCCGCGTCTGGATCGTCACCGCGCCGCTGCAGCAGTTCGCGGTGCGCCGCGAGTTCAACCGCCGCATCCTCATCGCGCTGCAGAAAAACGGCATCGAGATCGGCGCCCCGCAGCAGATCGTGCACGCGATTCCCCTCGAGGAGCCGCACGAGGAGCCGCACGAGGAGCCGCACGAGGAGCCGCACGCGCAGCCGCGCGAGGGCGGCTAGGAGGTCAGAGCTGCGGCGCGGATCAGGTGGAGGCCCTTGAAACGCTCGGGCAGCGCGCTCACGACGTGCAGCACCTCGTCCAACCCGCACATCTCGAGGAGACGGCGCACGTAGCCGTCCTTCGGCACGAGGAGGATCAGCCGCTCGCGCATCAGGCGGGCGTTCCGCACCAGGACGGAGAGAATCGTGGAATCGAGATAGGAACACTCTTCGAAGGAGACGAGCACGACGGGTTCAGCCCCGGCGACGGCGATGGCGTCGGCGAGCAGATGCGAAGACATGATGTCGAGCGCCCCGGAAACTCTGATCACGGCCGTTTCGGCCGTCGTGTCGATGGAGATCGTCGGCATTCCCGGGTACCGGCCTTTCCCAAGTAGTTTCGCCAGAGTGCGTTACGAGCGTCAGCTTATCGTAGCAAAAGTCAGTTACGCCATACAATACTTCATAGGGAAATATTTCCCATCCTAAAACAAGCAAAACGTAGGTAACACTAACAAATACGACAAAAGTCGCTATTTATGCCGGGCCGTTCGGTCCGAACGGAACTCGGACGCGCGGCCGGGCCGCTGAGGCCGCGGGAGACTTCGTTCGAAGGCGGGCGGCCGTGCCGCGGGCCGCGGCCTGCGGGAGGACGGGACGCCCGAGGCGCACCGTAGGCCGCGCGGGCCGCCGGGCTGAAGAAGGCGGCGGCCGCGCGGATCGCGCGCCATTGAGGAGAGACATGCTCGACCGCCGCTCGTTTCTCGGCGCATCCGCTTCGGCGCTGGCCTCCGTCGCGTTCGTGCGTTCGCCCGCTCGCGCCGCGGAGTTCAGTTTCAAGTGGGCGCACGCCACGCAGCTCGACCATCCGCTGCACGTCAACGCCGTGCGGGTCAAGAACGAGGTCCTGGAGCGCTCGCGCGGCCGGCTCGAGATCGCGCTCTTTCCGAACAACGAACTGGGCGGCGATCCGGCGATGCTCGCCCAAGTGCGCAGCGGCGCGATCCAGCTCTATTCAGGCTACGGCGGAAGCTATGCCAGCGTGGCCCCGGCCGCGGGGATCGAAGCGGTCGGTTTCGCCTTCAAGGACCAGGCGCAGGCGCTGGCCGCCTTCGACGGCCCGCTCGGCGCGTACGTGCGGCGCGAGATGGATGCCAAGGGTCCGTTCGTCACGTTCGAGCGCGCCTGGGTCAACGGCTTCCGTCAGATCACGACCTCGACCAAGCCGATCGTGACGGTCGACGACATGCAAGGGCTGAAGATCCGCACCCCGCCCTCGAAGGTCTGGGTCGACATGTTCGGAGCGCTCGGCGCCGCGCCGACGCCGATCGCGGCGAGCGAGATGTACACCGCGCTGCAGACCCACGTCGTCGACGCGCAGGAGAACCCTTTCACGATCATCGAGACCTACCGCCTCCACGAGGTTCAGAAGTTCATCTCGGTGACCAACCACATGTGGTCGAACTTTTGGGTCGTCGCCAACTTCGACGCGTTCCACGGGCTGCCGCCGGATCTGCAACGCATTCTGCGCGACGCCGTCAACAAGTATGCGCTGACCGACCGCAGCGAGATGGCGATCCGTAACGACTCGCTGGCGGAGAAGCTGAGCCGCTTGGGCATGCGCATCAACGCCGTAGCAACGGCGCCGTTCCGCGCGAAGCTGAAGGGTTTCTACGCCAAGGAGAAGGGCGACTTCGGCAACGAGGCGTGGTCGCTGCTGGAGAGCAGCGTCGGAACGCTCGCCTAGCCGTCACGGGCGAGCCGCCGGTCGCGAGTCAAGGGTCCTGGGAGGATGGCGTCCCCGGTATGAGACCGAGCCTGGCGCACTCGGCCACGAGAGCGGTGCGCGTCCGCACGCCCATGGCGGCGTAGACTTTCAGGGTCTGGTTGCGGATCGTATGGAAGCTGCGGTCGAAATCGTCGGCGATCTCGCGCGACGTCTTGCCCTCGCAGATCGCCAGCATCACGCGCCGCTCGGCCGGCGTGAGTTTGCTGACGCCGGACGCCGCCACCGTCTCACGGCGGTGCATCTCGTCGCTGAGCCAGCTTTTCGGCGCGGAGGCCAGCGCGCGTCCGGCCACGGCGAGGTATTTGGGGTCGTTGCCGACGTCGTGCATCAGCAGCGCGGTCACGGCCTCGCGGTAGCGGTATCCGATCTGAGACCAGATCTCGAGGGCCTTGCCGAGCGTTTGCACGGCGCTCGAACGCCGCTCGTGGATCGCTTCGAGCGAGCCGCGCGCCATCGACTCCAGCGCCGCCACGCGGCGGTCGTTCTCGAAGGCCAGGTCTCCGCGACGGCGCCGCGTGCTCGAAAGGTAGCGCGTCAGCGTCTCCCCGGCCGAGGCGGGATCGAGCCTTAGGGCCTCGAGCGCGTACTCGATCAAGGTCATGCGCTCGTCGGCATCGGCCCGCGACCATTGCTGGGTGCGCAGGTGCTTGCGAGCGAACTTCAAATGCTCCCGCGCGAGACCGACGGCTCCCGCGATGCGGAAGAACGAGGCCAGGTTGACGTCCGCTACGGCGGCGGTCGCGGCTGACGGCGCGATGACGCGAGCGCTGAGAAACGCGTTGAGCGCGTCGCTCGGTCTGCCAGCCAGCATCAGCAGCCAGCCGCGGTTCTGCATCGCGTGAAACCACGGATCGCGCGCGTCCCGGCCGAGATCGGCCGGCGGATCGATGTCGACTGCCGGGAGCAGGTCCAAATCGATCGTTTCCAAGGCGGTGATCGAGAGGGCTTGGAGGAGCCGGCCGTGGAGCCGCTCGTCGCGCTCGCCGCTCTTCACGTAGGAGCTCAAGGCCCGGTCGAAGTGACGGGTGGCAACCGGGAAACGCTCGCGGCTGACTGCGACCCAGCCCAGCATCTGCTCGAGCGACGCACGCCAGAGTCCGCGAGCGTTCTGCAGGTGAGCGCGGACCAAAACCTCCACTTCGTCGAGGCGCCGTTTGGACCAGAGGAACACGGCGTAATGGAAGGCGGCTTCAGCGCGTTCGTCGCCGCTGAGATGCTCGAGGCTGCCGGCGAAGAGGGCGTCGGAGCGGTGCGCTCCGCCCGTGCGCCAGAACGCCGCCCCCTGAATCCAGCCGAAGCGATCGGGGAGCCGCTTCGCCAGCCGCATGATGCGCTCGCCGTCGCCCAAGGGGAGCGCGCAGCGGGCCGCCAGCAGGGAGGCCGCAGCGTCGTCGGCGTTCGACCCGGAGGACTCGGCGAGGTTGGCGGCGTCCTGCAAGTCGCCGCGTGCCGCGAACGCTTGCGCCAGAGCGATGGTCGGAACTGCAAGGGGCTCGGCGATCGTTCGCTTGGACGCTCTACTCGGCACGATGAACGACCGGATGGAGCGAGGGGTGCGGGAGCGCTCGTATCGTTGTACTTTGAGTGATGGGCATATTGAGCTACGACCTTGCGACGTCGAAGTCCAAGCTCCTTCGCCGCGTTGTCAGCGCTTTAGTAAAGATTCATTACTTGGCTAGTGAAGCGTCTGTAAAGCTGCCGCAAAGGTGCTTGAAGCGCTCTGCCGCCTTCGACGTTAGTCGGTCGCCAAGTGCTTGAGGTAGCTCCCGCGCCGATAGAGTCGTGCCGCCGAACCGGCGAAAGCGACGTGCGACTCCTCGAAAGCGCTTTCCATGTCCAGCTTGCCCCGCTCGAAGCGTTCGCGGTACGACTTGAGCGAGAAGTCCGCGTCGCCGGCCCAAAACGCGGGCTCGGTAGGGTTCTCCTCGTACATGATCTGCACGATCTCTAGGCGCGTTGCCAGATAGCCCGCGTCGACTTCGGCTTGATGCTTGCGAACCAGCTCTTCAGCTTGCTTCTTGCGGGAAGCGAAGGTGATGGATCGCTCCCGCCAGATCGCTTCGTCGAGCGTGTGCAGCGGCTGGTAGTGCTTGCGGTCCCAAAGCTGGATGTCGAAGACGATCGTGTCCTCGCTGCGCAGCTCGTCCCCGAGCTCCAGCAGCGGCGTGTTGGAGACGAGACCCCCGTCCCAGTAGTAGCGCGAAGGCGTCCCGTTCGTCCCCTCGATGCGGTAGGGCGCGAAGGCGGGCGGGAGGGCCCCGGCTGCGAGCACGTGGTCGACCGAGAGCGTTTGCCGCCCCGCGAGCTTCGTCTTCGGTTCGAACGAGTTGAAGAACGTGAATTCCCCGTCGTCGACGTTCGTGGCGCCGAGGCTCAAGCGGGTCCCTTCACCGTCGCGGTTGATGCGATCCCAGTCGACGTAGGCTCTGCGCGGGTCGGTCAAGGTCTCGCGCAACGGTTCGGGGCTGTAGAAGCCGAGCTCGCGCGGCTCGCGCGGACCGAACCACTGCAGCAGCCAGGGGTTGCGCGGAGAGAGAACCCGTGAGGTGAAGAAGTTGGGCTGGCCGAAGGGCACGGCGCTCAACGCCCAATCGAGGTATTTCGGGACGAGCGGCGAGAGCCCGCGCCGGCTCAGGAACGGCCAGAACGGCAGCAGCCAAGCGTCGTACGGCGGCTGCGCGAGATCGTGCCAGAGCCGTTCGAGCTTGCGAGGAGCCTCCTCCGGCGTGTTGCCGGCGATGACGGCCGCGTTGAGCGCGCCGATGGAGATCCCGGCGACCCAGTCGATCTTCGTGCAGATCGCCGAGAGCGCTTGGAATGCGCCGACTTGATAGGCGCCGAGCGCCCCGCCGCCCTGCAGCAGCAGGACGACACGCTTTCCGCCGACGTCGAGCGCCTCGAAGCGGTGCTGCCCGGTGCTTGCGGGACGTCGGGGTGAAGCTTCGCCGGTGGACATGGGGCGCACCTCATTCTGGACGCCGTTGATAACGCGGTCTCAACATCAACGGAGCCGGGGTCGTGCCGGGCCGAGTGGCGTGGGCCCGCTCGGAAGGAGGGAATTCGAAGCGATCTGCCCGCTCGCCTCGCTAGCGGATCCACAACCCCGCGATCTTGCCGTTGCGGTCGAGGACGAACGTGAGAGGCAGCCGCTGCGCCGCGAACACTCCGACGTAGTGGTACTCGCTGAAGTCGCCGCGCTCGCTCCTGCCGCGAAAGACGAGCGACTGCAGCTCGCCGAGCGGCGCCAAGCGCGCCGCGGCGCTCGCCGAGCCCGGGGCCTGGAGGGCAGCCGCCAGCGGGGCCGTCAGCTCCGAGCCGTCGCTGCAGCCGCTCCGGAGGCCGTCGAGGAAGCGGCGCAGCAGAGCCGTCACGGCGAAGTCTTCCCCCGGAGCGATCTCGACGATCTCGGCCTTGACGCCGGCGATCGTCGCAGCGAACGCCGCCGGAAACAGCGCCGCCAAGAGGTCGGAGACGAGATAGCTCGTGCGAAAGGTGAAGGCGTTGGAGAGGACCACGATCGCCGAGCGCTTCGCGAGCAATAGTTCGTCGTCACTTTCGAAGCCGGGCAGGCCGCCGTGGTGCCCGGCGAGCGTGAGCGGGCCGAAGGGCGCGAGCGAGAGACCGAGCCCGTAGCGCTCGTCGCCCTCGCCGGTTGCCACGCTCTCGGCCTGCATCTGCGCCAGGGCCTGCGGGCCGAGCAGCACTCCGTTCATGAGCGCGATGTCGAAGCGCGCCAGGTCGCCCGCGGTCGAGACGGCGTCGCCGTCGGCGTAAAGCCAGGACGGATCGAAGCGCTGGGCGGCCGCGCCGCTCTCGTCCTGGTAGCCGAGGGCGAGCGGCGCCTCCGGCGGCGGCGCTCCGACGCTCGTGTCGCGCATCTGTGCCGGGCCGAAGACGTGCGTGCGTTCGTAGTCGGCCAGCGGCTCGCCGGCGACCGCTTCGACGACGAGGCCGAGCAGCACGTAGCCCGTGTTCGAATAGGCGTAACGCGTGCCCGGCGGAAACTCGAGCGGCCGCTGCGCGACGGTCTCGATCAGCGCTCGCGGCGTCGCCGCGGTTGCGACGCTGTCCGCGGCGAACGCCTCGTCGAGATAGTTCGGCAGGCCCGAGGTGTGCATCAGGAGTTGGCGCAGCGTGATCGCTGCGGCGTGCGGCGCCCACGGAAGGTAGCGCACGAGCGTGTCGTCGAGAGCGAGCGCGTGCCGCTCGGCGAGTTGCAGCACCGAGACGGCGGTGAACATTTTGGTGATCGAGCCGACGCGAAAGCGGGTCTGCGTCGTTGCCGGGATCCTAGCGGCGAGGTCGGCGAAGCCGGCAGCCCGTTCGTACGCGAGCTTGCCGCCGGCGACGAAAGCGACCGCGACGGCCGGTGCGCCGCCCGGCTCGCCGCCGCTCGCGCGGGCGACGAGCGCATCGACCTGCGCGCGGAGCTCGGGCGTCAACGGGAGCGGTTCCGGCGCGGCCCTCGCGCTGCCGGCCGGGCACGCCAAGGCGAGCAGTCCGGCGAGCACGACGGTTCCGACGAGCACCGCGAGATTCATGTCCTCACTCCGCGCGCAGCCTCGCCCGGAGTTCCGCGCCGGTTCCGGGCGGCCTTCCGCGGATTCTCACCTGCGGTTAACGCTCCTCAGCATCCTGTAAGCACAGCGCGCCGCGCTGCGCGTAGATTGAGGATCGAGGTGACGAATGAAACAGCTTGAACTGCCCCCGCTCTCGCGCAACGGGCACATGCCGCCGGCCGCGGCGCCGCCCAAGCGCCGCTTCGGGCGGATGCGCGGGCCGCTCGTGGCCGCGGCCGCGGCCCTCGCGCTCGTTGTCGGGCTGGTCTTGGCCGCGCTGCAAATGCGCGCCCACGCGGCGCCGTCGTTCGTCACCCAACCCGTCGCGCGCCAAACCTTCGTCCAGACGGTGACGGCCTCCGGCACGGTCAACCCGCAGAACACGATCGCGGTCGGCAGCCAGGTCTCGGGGACGATCTCCGCCATCGGCGTCGATTACAACTCGACGGTTCGCAAGGGCCAGGTGCTGGCGCGCCTCGATCCGACGCCGTTCCAAGCGGCGCTCGCGCAGGCACGAGCATCGCTCGCGCAAGCGCAAGCGCAAGCGCAGGCTTCGAGCGCGAGCGCGACGGGTTCGCAGGCCGCCGTCATATCGGCCCAGGCCACGCTGGCCGCGCAGCGCGATACGGCCGCTTCCAACGAAGCCGCGATCGCGGCGGCGCAGGCCAACGTCGGCAAGAGCGAAAGCGCGCTCAACCTCGCGCAGCAGACGCTCGCGCGCGACAAGACGCTGCTCGCCCAGGGCTACGTCGCGCAGAGCCAAGCCGACGGCGACGAAACGAACCTCGCGGCCGCGCAAGCCACCTACGAAAACGCCGTCGTTTCGCTGCAGCAAGCGCGTGCCCAAGCCCAGGCCAGCGGCAGCCAGACCCTCGCGCAGCAAGCCCAGGTGCAGCAGCAGGCGGCGCAGGCGCAGAGCGCGGCGGCGACGAGCGATGCGGGGCAAGCCGCCATCGCCATCGAGCAAGCGCAGGTCGAGCAGGCTCAACTCAACCTCGATCATACGACGATCGCGTCTCCCGTCGACGGCACGGTGATCGCCCGTAACGTCTCAGTCGGCGAGACCGTCGCCGCCAGCTTCCAAACGCCGACGCTGTTTTCGATCGCGCAAGACCTCAAGAAGATGGAAGTCGACCTCAACGTCGGCGAGCCCGACATCGGTTCGGTCAAGGCCGGCGATCCGGTCTCGTTCAGCGTGCTGGCGTACCCGAACGAGACGTTCCACGGAACCGTGCAGCAAGTTCGGCAGAACCCGACGACGATCTCCAACGTCGTGACCTACCAGACCGTGGTGCTGGTCGACAACAGCTCCGGGAAGCTGCGGCCCGGGATGACCGCCAGCGCGACCATTCAAATCAGCGCGGTTCCCAACGCCCTGGTCGTTCCGCTGCAGGCGCTCTCCTACAGCCCGCCGAGCGGCAGCGTCGCGCGTCGGACGCGTAAGACGGCAACGGCCGCCGGCGCGCCCGCGGCGAACGCCCCGTCCGCCGGTTCGTCGCCGTGGGGTGCGAGCCTCGATCCGAGTGCCGCGCTGGTCGCAGGCGGAACGAGCCGGGTCTTCGTCGAGCGCAGCGGCTCGCTGCAGGTGGTTCCGGTGCGCGTCGACGCGATCGAAGGGACCGCCGCCGCCGTCACGCCGCTGCGCGGCACGCTGTCGGCCGGCGACGCGGTCGCGATCGGCGATTCGACGCAGGCGCAGAGTGCGCATCGCAGCACGGCGCCGGCAGCGTCCAGCCCGTTCGCCGGCGGAAGCCGCGGGCTCGGGGGGATCCACTGATGAGACCGGTCGTCAGCGTGCGCGATCTGCGCAAAGTCTATCGCATGGGCGACGAAGCGGTCGTCGCGCTCGCCGGGATCGACCTGGACATCGCGCCGGGCGAGTTCGTGGCGGTGATGGGACCGTCGGGTTCCGGCAAGTCGACGTTCATGCACGTCGCCGGCTTCCTCGATCGGCCGACGTCGGGCAGCTACCGCTTCGAAGGCCGCGACACGTCGGACCTCAAGGCGGACGAACTGGCCGAGATCCGCAGCCTTCGTCTGGGCTTCGTCTTTCAAGCCTACAACCTGCTGGCGCGGACGTCGGCGCTCGAAAACGTCGAGCTGCCGATGGTCTACGCCGGCGTGCCCGAGGCGCTGCGCCGCAAGGCAGCGCTCGAAGCGCTCGCCACCGTGGGGCTCGCGGCCCACGCCGAGCACCATCCCAACCAGCTCTCCGGAGGACAGCAGCAGCGCGTCGCGATCGCGCGCTCGCTCGTCAACAACCCCGGCTTGATCCTCGCCGACGAGCCGACCGGCGCGCTCGACACGAAGTCGAGCGAGGACGTCATGCGCCTCTTCGAGCGGCTCAACCGCGAGCGCGGGATCACGATTCTGCTCGTCACTCATGAACCCGATGTCGCCGCCCACGCCAAACGCGTCGTCACCTTCCGCGACGGCTGCATCGTGAGCGACGAATCGCGCGAGGTCGTTTGGCAATGATCGGCATGTTGGCAACGTTCAGGCTGGCGTTACGCGCGCTCTTGCGCAACAAGGCACGCTCGCTGCTCACGATGCTCGGCGTCATCATCGGCGTCGGCGCGGTGATCGTGACGGTGGCGATCGGTGCCGGCGCGCGCATCTCGGTGACGCAGCAGATCGACAGTCTGGGCAGCAACCTGCTGATCGTCATGCCCGGCAGCGTGCAGCAGAGCGGCGCTCGCACGGGCGCAGGCGGCGCCTCGACGCTGACGGTCGCGGACGGCCTCGCCATCGCGAAACTGCCCGGTGTCGCCGCGGTCTCGCCGACCGTGAGCGCCCGCACGCAGATCATCTCCCAGAGCAGCAACTGGCAGACGACCGTCGTCGGCGTCGCGCCGAGCTACACTTACATCCGGCAGTGGCCGCTGGCTGCGGGCTCGTTCATCTCCGACGCCGACGTCACGTCGGCGGCGAAGGTCGCCGTGCTGGGGCAGACGGTCGTCACCAATCTCTTCGGTCAGAACCAGAACCCGCTCGGGAAGACGGTCTTCATCAACGGCGCGCCGTTCACCGCGATCGGCGTCCTCTCGCCCAAAGGGCAGAGCGCCGTCGGCCAGGATCAAGACGACACGGTGCTGATCCCGTATTCGTCGGCGCTCGAGCGCCTCACCGGGAGCACGAGCGTCGGCTCGTACCTCGTTTCGGCCGGAGACGGTTCGCAGATCGACGCGGTGCAGCAAGAAGTCACGCAGCTCCTCGAGCAGAACCACCGGATCGTCCCGCCGAACCAGGACGACTTCACCGTGCGCAACCTCGCCGACATCGCGCAGGCGGCCTCGGCGACGGCCTCGATCATGGAGTACCTGTTGGCCGGCGTCGCCGCGGTCTCGCTGCTGGTCGGCGGGATCGGCATCATGAACATCATGCTGGTCTCGGTGACCGAGCGGACGCGTGAGATCGGCTTGCGCATGGCGGTCGGCGCGCGCGGGCGTTCGATTCTCTGGCAATTCCTGGTCGAGGCGGTCGTGCTGGCGACGATCGGCGGCGCGATCGGCGTCGCCTGCGGAACGGCGGGCAGCTACGTCGTCTCGCTGCTCGCGCACTGGCCGACGGTCGTGCCGCTCTCCGCGATCGCGCTGGCCGTCGCCTTCGCGGCGGCGGTGGGCATGTTCTTCGGTTACTATCCCGCGCGCAAGGCGTCGCTCCTCAATCCGATCGACGCCCTGCGCTTCGAGTGAGCGTGAGGTCCCCCGGCACGTCTAGACCGTGACTTGCTCGCCGTCTTGCGCCCAACGCGTGTGGAACGAGCCGAATGCGTCGGTGCGCCGGTAGGTGTGGGCGCCGAAATAATCGCGCAAGCCTTGGATCAGGTTGGCGGGGCTGCGTTCGCGCCGGTAGCCGTCGTAGTAGGCGAGCGCCGACGCGAACGCGGGGACCGGGACGCCGGCGTCGACCGCCTGCGCGACGACCCGCCGCCAAGGGCCCTGCGCCTGGCCGATCGCCGCGCTGAAGTAGGGTGCGAGCAGCAGGTTTTTCAGGCGCGGGTCGGCGGCGTACGCCTCGCTGATGCGGTTGAGGAAGCGCGCGCGAATGATGCAGCCGCCGCGCCAGATCGAGGCGATCGCACCGAAGTCGAGCTTCCAATCGTAGTGCGCGGCCGCCGCCGCCAACTGCTCGAAACCTTGCGCGTAGGCGACGATCTTCGAGGCGTAGAGCGCGTGCTGCAAGTCGTCGACGAGCCGCGGGTTGCGGTCGTCGCCGCCGAAGCGCTTCCGCGGCCCGCTCAGGATGCGCGAAGCGTCCTCGCGGTCGGCCTTGCGGGCCGAGAGCGCGCGGGCGAAGACGGCCTCGGTGATCGCCGTCAGGGGGACGCCGAGCTCGAGCGCCGAGGCGGAAGTCCACCGACCCGTCCCCTTCTGTTCGGCCTCGTCGAGGATGAGGTCGACGAGCGGGCGGCCCGTGCCCTCGTCGCGCTTGTGCAAGACCTCGGCCGTGATGCCGATCAGATACGAGTCGAGCTCGCCGTCGTTCCAGCGCGCGAAGACGTCGCCGATCTCGCCCGCCTCGAGGCCGAGCAGCTGGCGGAGCAGGTCGTAGGCTTCCGCGATCAGCTGCATGTCGGCGTACTCGATGCCGTTGTGCACCATCTTGACGTAGTGGCCGGCGCCGTCGGCGCCGATGTAGGTGCAGCACGGCGCTCCGCCGACCTGCGCGGCGATCCCGGTCAGCACCGGCTCGACGAGCCGATAGGCTTCCTCGCTCCCGCCCGGCATGATGCTCGGCCCGTTGAGCGCGCCTTCCTCGCCGCCGGAGACGCCCGTGCCGATGTAGCGAAAGCCCTTCGCTTCGAGCTCGAACGTGCGCCGCCGCGTGTCTTCGAAGTACGAATTACCGCCGTCGATCAAGATGTCGCCCGCATCGAGGTACGGCAGAAGTTCGGCGATGACGTCGTCGACCGGCCGGCCGGCTTTGACCATGATCAGGATCGGCCGCGGGCGAGCGATCGCCGCCACGAACGACGCGACGCCGCTCGCCGGGACGAAGGTCCCCTCGCTGCCGTACCGGGCGACGAACTCTGCGGTCTTGCCGGCGGTTCGGTTGTGGACCGCGACGGCGACGCCGTGGTGCGCGAGATTGCGCGCGAGGTTCGCGCCCATGACGGCGAGGCCCGTCACGCCGAAGGTTGCCGATGTAGCCATCGCCCGGTATTCCCCGCGTTCGCGGCGGCGTGCCTTCCAAGCGAGTGCGCGCGCGCTGACGTCGCCGCTCGCAGGGACGATGCGCCCGCGACGCGGCCGGGTTGCTCGTCCTCGCGTCGAAAGGTCCGGCTCGTGAGAATCCGAGCACGCGTCCCGCGCGTCATCGCCTCGACGGTCGAGGCCGGCCCCAGCGATTTCGGTCCGGCCCTCGACGGACGGCTCGATCCCGTCGCGAATACGTGGAAGCTTCCGCCGCACGGCGTGGCGCTCGTCGGGCGCCCGGCGGTCTGGTACTCGCTCGACGTTTCGACGCCGCACATCGGGCTCGGTCCGGTCGCGATTCCGGCATTGCGCCTGCGCGTCGAGGAGGATTTCGGCGGCCATCTGTTCCTCGTCGTCGCGGACGAGACCGGGGAGCAAGCGTACGTGCTCGAGGCCGGTCCCTCGAATCCCAACGGCACGGGCGCCCTCGTCCCGTTCCGTTATTCGGAGCTCGACTTCGTCAAGCGCGGCGAGGTCGATTTCGATCCCGTCGCGATCGCTCCGCCGCACGGTCTCTCCGCCGAGTTCTTCGCGCGCTCGCTGGTCGAGGCTCAGCGCGCGTACGACGGCGATCAGCGCTACCTCGCCGTCGAGATCCCGTTTCTGCGCGTCGGCCGCGACTCGAACTCGTACGCCTGCGGCCTGCTGCTGGCGTGCGGAGTCGACCCGCGCGCGATCCCCAAGCCGAGCAAGACGCTGCGCCGCGAATGGGCCGGTTATCCCGGCGTCGAGGATCCCGTTCACCGGGCCAACTTCGGCGCCTATCTCGGCGCGCCGACCGATCTCGGCGACGGAAACCTGGCGGCCGCCTATCACGCGGCGGGAGGCGACGTCCTCTACGTCGCCGTCGGCGGACGGCCGCACGGCACGGCGCGGCTCCCGGACGGCAGCGAGGTGACGCTCGATGCGCTCGGTCGATTCATCATCGAGCCGCAGGAGGCGAGGCGCCGCGGACTGCCGGCGGCTCACACCGAACCGCCCGCCCAACTGCGCGAGCGCCGTCATTTTCCCGCCGATCCTGCGCCGGCCGGGAAGGAGATCACGCTCGTCGTCGACGGCCGCTCGGAGCCGCTTCGTCCCGGCGACGAGCATCGCGGCACGATCGTCGCGCGCAACGACGCGTTAGCCCTCGCCACGCTGCGCGAGGGCGAGCGCGAGATCGTGCTTCCGCTGGTGGAACTCGGCGTCGAGCTACGCGATCCGGCCCGCGTCGACCGGCTCTTGAGCGTCGGCAACGAGCTGACCGTCGGCCTCTACGAAGACCGGCGCCCCAAGCTCGTGGCGCACGGTGAGGCTGCGGCTGCCGACGCCGCTGCGCCGCAGCGAGTGCACTTGGACGCGCCTGCCGCGACGTCGCGCCGGCCCGACGTGGTGCGCGGCTTCGCCGCCGGCGCAACCGGCGGGCTCGCCTCGGCGGCGTTCAAGATCCTCAGCGAGCGTCTCGTCACGCCGCAGCGCGAGGGCGAGCCGCAGGCCGCGCTGGCAGCGAACTGGATCGCAAGCGCACTGCTCGGCGGGGCGTACGGCGGACTCGTCGAGCTGCTGCCGGCGCTGGCGGCAGGCCGCGGGGCCGTCTTCGGCCTGGTCGTGTGGGCGCAGCACGCGGCTCTCCGCGCAGGCCAGCCGGGGGCGCCGCGCGCGGCTTTGGAACACGCCAACGAGGCTGCCGGGCACGTGCTCTGGGGCGTCGTCCTGGAAAGCGCGAGGAGCGTGCTGCGCTCTTCGCCCTGAAGAGCCGCGAAGCTCAGCTCACGTGCTTCAAGTCGGCGAGCCAATGCACGACCGACTCGCGGGTGAAGACGCCGGCGAGCGCGCCGCCCGCCGCGATCAGCACGATCGCTTCGGCACCGCTGCGCGCGAGCTGGGCGACGGCTTCTTTGGCCGGCATGCTCGCGGGGACGGAGGTGAGGTCGTCGACGCGGGTCATCACGGCGGTCACGTACGTTTGGGCACGCTCGTCGTCGGAGAGGCGAGTGAGCTCGGAGGCGGTGACGACGCCCAGGAGCTGGTCGCCGACGAAGACCGGCAGGGCACGCACCCGGGCCTGCTGCATCGCGGCCAGGGCTCCGGCCGCCGTCGTGTCGGCCGGCAGGCGCAGTTCGAGCGGCGCGGCGAGCTCGCCGGCCGTGTGCCCCTGCAGGGCTTCGCTGACGGCCGAACCCTTCTGCTCCGCGTTGCCGGCTTGCAGCAGAAACCAGCCGATGAAGGTGATCCAGAGGCCGCCGAAGGTGTCGACGCTGAGCGTTTCGACGATGCCGTAGGCGATCATCAACGCGGCCAGCACGCGTCCGATCCGCGCGGTGACGCGCGTCGCCCGCTCGCGGTCGCCCGACGCCTTCCAGAGGAGCGCGTGCAGCACGCGTCCGCCGTCGAGCGGGTAGGCGGGAAGGATGTTGAAAATCGCCAGCAAGACGTTGGCGAGGCACAGATAGCGAAACATCGCGCCGACCGCGCCTTGCGAAGCGGCCAGCAGCGAGAGAGCGTAGAAGAGAACGCCCAAAACCAAGCTCGTCAGCGGGCCGATCCCGGAGATCCACGCTTCGCCGGGCGCATCTGAGGCCTCACCTTCGAAGATCGAGGCGCCGCCGAAAATGAAGAGCCTGATGCCGCTCACCTTGATGCCGCGCTTGCGCGCGAGGAGCGAATGGGCCAGCTCGTGCAGGAGGACGCTGGTGAAGAACAGGAGCGAAGCGAGGACTCCGAGCCCGACGCGGCCTGCGACGCCGACGCCGGCGAGATGCAGCGGACCCGTGGGACTCGCCAGCACCCAAGCGACCAGCGCGAAGACGAAGATCCAGCTGCCGTCGATGGAGATCTCGATACCGAACAGCGATCCGATGCGCATGACCCGAACCTTGGGGCGCGAGCGGTGATCTTCCTGGCCGGCGTCCCCGCCCTCTCGCCGGCGGCGCACGACGTGTCGATCCTCGACCTGGTCGAGCTCGAGCTCGGCTACACGACGTTGAGCGAGCAGTATTACCGGCAGGTCAAGCCGCAAGTGCTGCTCGACGGCGCGCGAACCGGGATCGTCGCTTACCTGCGGGGGCGGGGCGTCGCCGCGCCGCAGGTCGCCTTCATGCACGCCCGGCCCGACGGCCGCGGCGCCGTTCCGGCGATCGAGCAGCAGGTCGGAAAAGCGATCGAGCGGTACGGCTCGCGCGTCGACGTGCGCCAACTCGTCTACAACACGATTCGCGGAGAAGCGGCGGCGCTGCGCGACCCGTACACCGTGTTCTTCACGAAGGCGCAGATGGACGGGTTTCGCACGGCCCTCGACGGTGCGTCGTTCGGCGGGATCGGGATCGTCCTGGCGCGGGACGACGCTGCCGGCGCGTGGCGCGTCGACCAGGTCTTCGAGGGAAGTCCCGCGGCGCGTGCCGGCTTGGAGCCCGGCGACCGCATCGCCGCGGTCGACGGCGAGCCGGCCGGCGGCCTTTCGAGCGAGGAGCTGCGCGCGCAGCTGCGCGGCAAGATCGGAACCGTCGTGCACCTCAGCGTGACGCGCGGCGGGAGCCCGCTGCCGCAACCGCTGGCGCTCGTGCGCGCGAGCATCACGCCGCCGGAGGTGACCGCGCGGATGCTCTCCGGCAACGTCGGCTACGTCGCGCTGCGGATCTTCGGCGAACGAGCCGGCGAGGACGTTCGCGCGGCCGCGGAGCGTCTCGAGGCGCGGGGCGCCAAGGCGCTCGTCTTCGATCTGCGCAACGACGGCGGCGGCTACGAGAGCGCTGCCGTGAAGGTCGCCGGCGACTTCATCGCCAGCGGCCCGCTCGTCGCGGTTGCGGAGAATCACGGCAAGCGGCGTGTGACGATGGCCGGTGGGGGCGCGCTGCCGCCGCGCCCGCTGGCCGTGCTGGTCAATCACGATTCGGCGTCCGGCTCCGAGCTGGTCGCGGCGGCGCTGCAGGATCGCGGTCTGGGCAAGCTCGTCGGCACGCGCACCTTCGGCAAAGGTCTCGTGCAGACGATCGTCCCGCTCCCCGACGGCGCTGCCCTGAAGGTGACGACCGCTCGTTACTTCACGCCGAACGGACGCGACATCGACGGAATCGGCGTGATCCCGGACGACGTCGTCGACGAGCCGGCCGATGCCGAACTGGGCGTTCCGGGACGCGACCCGCAGCTCGACCGGGCCCTGACATTGCTGTCGGCGGAGGAATGATCGTCGCGCTCGACGGCGTGCTGGGCCTGATCGGCGAGACCGCGTTGATCGCCTTGCGCCGCATCCACGACGGTCCCGGCCTGCTGCTCGCCAAAGCCGAGTTTCTCAATCCCGGCGGCAGCGTGAAGGACCGGCCCGCGCTCGCGGCGCTGCGCGCGGCGCGGGCCGCCGGCGCGCTGCATCCCGGGCAGCCGGTCGTCGAGATGACCAGCGGGAACATGGGCGCGGGGCTGGCGGTGGTCTGCGCCGCGCTCGGCCATCCGCTGCTCGTGACGATGTCGCGCGGCAACAGCCCGCGCCGCGCCGAGATGCTGCGCGGGCTCGGCGCCGAGGTCGTCCTCGTGGAGCAAGCCGACGGCGAGCCCGGCCGCGTCACGGGGGCCGACGTGGCCGCGGCGCTCGAGGCCGCCAAGCGGCTCGCCGCGGAGCGGGGCGCTTTCTACGTCGACCAGTTCAACAACCCCGCCTGCATCGAGGCCCACGAGCGCGGCACGGGCGAGGAGATTCTTCGCCAGAGCGGCGGGCGGCTCGACGCCTTCGTGGCGCTGGTCGGCAGCGGCGGGACCTTCATCGGGACGATGCGGGCGCTCAAGCGCCGCCGGCCGGAGATCGCGGGCGTGGCCGTCGAGCCGCTGGGCGCTGAAGTCCTGGCCGGCAAGCCCGTCGAGAAGGCGCGGCATCTCTTGCAGGGCGGCGGCTACGGCATCGTCCCGCGACGCTGGCAGCCCGAGTTGATGGACTGCGCGCTCGCCGTCGCCGACGAGGAGGCGACGGAATACCGCCGGCGCCTCGGCGAGCGGGAGGGCCTTTACCTCGGATTCAGCGCCGCCGCCAACGTCGCCGCCGCAGCACGCTACCTGCGCGGGCGCGGTGACGAACGGGCGGTTGCGGTCACGATCCTTTGCGACACCGGACTCAAGTACTGAAGAACGATCTTTCATAGGCCGCATGGGACCGGCGGGGACGGGTTGAAAGCACGGACCGTGTATGCTCCTGCGCTCGATCGCGACCGTTATTCCGAAGCGCCTGGTCGCCGTCGTCTTGGTCCTGGGAACGGTCATCGCGCTGAGCACCGCCGGCTACGTCGCGGTCGAGCACTGGTCGTGGTTCGACTCGCTCTACATGGTGCTGGCCGTCATCACGACGATCGGCTTCGGCGGCGAACCGGCGCCGCTCTCGCAAGCGGGCCGCTATCTCACCGTCGGCGTCATCGTGCTGGGCGTGGGAACGACGACCTTTTCCTTCATTACCGTGTTCGAATTCCTGGTGGAGGGGCACCTTGGCTCGGCAGTCGGGAAGCGGCGCATCCGTGAGCGAGTGCGCGCCGTGAAAGATCACTTCGTGCTGTGCGGCTTCGGGCGAGTCGGGCGCGAGATAGCGCGGGAATGGGTCGCGGAGAGCGTCCCGTTCGTCGTCATCGACATCAATCAGAAGTCCTTGGACGACGCCGTAGGGCAAGGCTATCTGGTCGTCGAGGGTAACGCCTCGGACGTCGACGTGCTCCGCACGGCCGGAGTCGATCGCGCTCGCGGGCTCGTCGCCGCGACCGACAGCGACGCCGACAACGTCTACGTCACGCTCTCCGCGCGCGTTCTGCGGCCCGACCTCTTCATCGTCGCCCGCGCAAACAAGGAAGATTCGCACGCGAAGCTGCGCCTCGCCGGCGCGAGCCGCATCATCTCGCCGTACCATATCGGCGGGAGACGCATGGCCAGCCTCGCGATGCGGCCGACCGCCGTCGAGTTCATCGACACGATCCTGCAGGCCGGCAACAGCGAACTGCTGCTCGAAGATCTGACGATCGAGCGCGGCGCGAGCTGGATCGGCAAGACGCTCGCGACCCTCGTCGGGCAGGCGAACGAAGCGATCGTGCTGGCGCTCAAGCGCGGCGACCACATGACCTTCCGGCCGGCCCAGGAAACGATCCTCGAGTCCGGCGACGAGATCGTCGTGGCCGGTCCGCGCCAGGCCATCCACTTCCTCAAAGAGCGCGTCTAGTGTGCGGCCTCCGCCAAACTAGGTTGCGGCATCACGCGCTGCACGGCGGCGGGGGGACCGGACTGCATGCGGTCGAGAGCGGCAACCCGGCGGGCCGTCCGATCCTGCTCGTTCACGGCTGGTCGCAAAGCCACGCCTCGTGGGCGCGGCAGCTCGCCTCGCCCGCGCTGTCCGAACGCTTCCGCCTCGTCGCGCTCGACCTGCGCGGTCACGGTGATTCCGAGAAGCCCGCCGGTCTGTACGCCGACTCGCAGCTGTGGGCCGACGACATCCGGCTCACCCTCGAAGCGCTGGCCTTGGACGGCGCCGTGCTCTGCGGCTGGTCGTACGGCGGCTACGTGCTCAACGATTACCTGCGCTGCTACGGCGGGGCGAGGCTGGGCGGCCTGCACTACGTCAGCGCGGCGACCGACGCCGGGGGGCGGATGCCGTACCGGTTCATGGGGAAGGGCTGGGAAGGGATCCTGCCCGCACCCGGTGCGACGGGGCCGAGCGCTTATAGCGAAGGCGCGGAGGAAGCGGCCGCGGTGATGCGCACGTTCGTCCGCCGCTGCTTCGCGCGGCCGCCGGAATTTCCGGCGGAGCTGACGATGCTCGGGATCAGCCTGAGCACGCCGCCCCGCGTGCGGCGCGAGCTCTTCGCCCGCAAGCTGCGCAACGACGACGTGCTCGGCGCCGTGACCCTGCCGGCGCTGGTGACGCACGGAGCGCGCGACGCGATCGTCGACGTCGAGACGGGCAGGCACATCGCCGGCCGAATCGCGGGCGCGCGGCTCTCGCTCTACGAGGACGCCGGCCACATGCCGTTCTGGGAAGAGAGCGACCGTTTCGAGCGCGAGCTCGCGGAGTTCGCCAGCGGGCTGCCATGACGGATGCATCGCCGCGGCTCGCGCGGCGGTCTTTGGTGGAGTCAGCGCGCGAGGTAACGACGATGCAAGCGAAGGCTCAGTTTCCAGCCGAGCAATCTCCCGAAGGCGGGTTCGTCCGGCAGGAGGACGCGTTTCGCGGTTGGGTCAGCGCCGACGGGAGCTCGGGCCTCCCCGCCGCGGCGGGGCGTTACCACCTTTACGTCTCCCTCGCGTGTCCTTGGGCCCACCGCACGATCGTCGTGCGCAAGCTGATGGGGCTCGAGGAGGCGATCGGCATGACGGTCGTCGATCCGCTCCGCGACGAACGCGGCTGGGCCTTCCGCGAAGTGCGCGGCGCTTCGCTCGATCCGCTCAACGGGTTTCATTTTCTGGCCGAAGCCTACGCCGCGACCGACGCGAGTTACCGGGGGCGCGTGACGGTGCCGGTGCTGTGGGACAAGACGTCGCGGCGCATCGTCAGCAACTCCGACGACGACATCATGCGCATGCTGGAGACCGAGTTCGGCGCGTTCGCCAAGACCCCGCGCGACCTGTATCCGGCCGCGCAGCGCAGCGAGATCGACGCGCTCAACGAGACGATCTACCGGACGCTGAACAACGGGGTTTATCTGGCCGGATTCGCGACCGCGCAGCGAGTCTACGAGCGAGCCGCCTACCGCGTCTTCGAGACGCTCGACGCGCTGGAAGAGCGGCTCGCCGCGCGGCGCTATCTCTTCGGCGCGCAGCCGGTCGAGACCGATTGGCGCGCGTTCGTGACGCTGGTGCGCTTCGACGCCGTCTACTTCGGCCATTTCAAATGCAACCTGCGCCGCATCGCCGACTATCCGAATCTCTACGGCTACCTGCGCGACCTCTACCAAGTCGACGGCGTCGCCGAGACGGTCGACTTCGATCACATCAAGCGGCATTACTATTGCACGCACGACGACATCAACCCGACGCGCATCGTTCCGATCGGTCCGCTGCAGGATCTCGGGGCGCCCCACGGCAGGGAAAATCTGGGCTGAACTCGCAGGCGCCCGGTGAAGCCACGTAAGACGATGAGGGGGCTCGAATGAACGACGTACGCCGGCCGCGCTTGGTCCGGACGCTGCTTGCAGCGGCCTTGACGGCCGCCTTCGCCGTGACGGCGCAAGGCGGGGCCTTCGCGCAGACGGTCGCGGCCGGAACCGACATCAACGGAGTCTTGTCGTCGCCGGACATCAACACGAAGAAGGCCCGAGTCGGCGACGGCTTCACGATGACGGTCGTGCCGCCGTATCCCGACGGGGACGCCGTCTTCGAGAACGCCACGATCCACGGCCACGTCGCCGACGTGAGAGCGGCCGGGTTCGGCCGCAAGCCCGATCTCAAGCTCGCCTTCGACGCGATCACGTTCCAGGACGGCCAGACGGTTCCGGTCACGGGCTCGGTCGTCTCGGTCCAGGCGAAGAAGGAGAATACGACCGTGCGTAACGCGGTGGGCGCGGGAGCGGGAATGGCAGTCGGGAGCCAGAGCGTCGGGCGCATCATCGGCGGGGCCGCCGGCGGCGTCATCGGGATGCTGGGCGGAGCGATCGGCGGCTATCTGTTCGCGCGCAACGACAAAGCGAACTTCAGCGTGGCGCGAGGCGCCAGGGTGACCTTCCAAGTGACCTCCGCCCTCGAGGTTCCGCGCCGCCAGGCGGCGCACTAGCGCCGGCATGGACTTGCGCGGCAAGACGCTCTTCGTCACGGGCGCGAGCCGCGGGATCGGGCTCGCCATCGCGCTGCGCGCCGCGCGCGACGGCGCCAACGTCGCCGTCGTCGCCAAGACGACGGAGGCGCACCCGAAGCTGCCCGGGACGATCTACACGGCCGCCGAGGAGATCGAGCGCACCGGAGGCCGGGCGCTCGCGCTGGCCTGCGACATCCGCCTCGAGGAGCAGGTCGAGGCGGCGGCGGCGCGGACTGCGGAGGCTTTCGGCGGGATCGACGTCTGCGTCAACAACGCCAGCGCGATCGCGCTCACGCCGACGCTGAAAACGGAGATGAAGCGCTACGACCTGATGAACGGCGTGAACGTCCGCGGGACGTTCCTGTGCTCGAAGGCGACGATCCCCTATCTGAAGCGCTCGGCCAACCCGCACATCCTGAACCTCTCGCCGCCGCTCGACATGCGGGCGAAGTGGTTCGCGCCGCACGTCGCCTACACGATCGCGAAGTTCGGCATGTCGCTTTGCACGCTGGGCATGGCCGAGGAGCTGCGTGCCGACGGGATCGCCGTGAACTCGCTGTGGCCTTTGACGACGATCGACACCGCGGCCGTGCGCAACCTGCTCGGCGGCGCGCCGCTCGCCGAAGCGAGCCGCAGCCCCGAGATCGTCGCCGACGCGGCTTACGCGATCCTGACGAAATCCTCGCGCGAATGCAGCGGCAACTTCT
Organism: Vulcanimicrobiota bacterium; assembly: GCA_963834485.1. Taxonomy (GTDB): domain Bacteria; phylum Vulcanimicrobiota; class Vulcanimicrobiia; order Vulcanimicrobiales; family Vulcanimicrobiaceae; genus CAWICD01. The sequence continues at coordinate 900,952 of CAWICD010000001.1, read as the reverse complement.
TCATCGACGAAGAGCTGCTGCGGGCCGAGGGCGTCAGCGACTTCTCGCGCTATTCGGCGGTGCCGCAGGAGCAATTGTTCGCCGACTTCTTCGTGCCGGACGAAGTCTTCGAACGCATCCCGACCAAGGTTCGCAAGCCGCTCCGCGTCGCGACGTTCTAGCCGGCGTCAGTTCATCGGCAGCGGGCCGGCGCGCTTGCGCTTGGGGAAGGCCGCGTCGAGCGCGGCCAGCTCGGCGGGGCTCAGCTCGAGCTCGCCCGCGCGCGCGTTCGCCTCGACGTGTTCGATGCGGTTGGCTTTCGGGATGACGAAGACGTCGGGGTCGCGCAGCAGGAAGGCGAGCGCGACCGCCTCGGGCGTCGCATGGTGCGCGCCGGCGATCACTTGCAAGACGCGCTCGCCTTCGAGGGAAGCGGGACGCCCGAGCGGGGTGTACGCGACTAGGGCGCAGCCGTATTCGCGGGCCCAGGGGAGCTCGTGATCTTCGGGCGTTCGCTCCGCGAGATTGTAGAGCACTTGGTTGCAGGCGATCCGCTCGCGCTCGAGCGCACGCGCGGCCTCGCGCAGGTCCCACGGGTCGAGGTTGCTGACGCCCAAGGCGCGGATCTTCCCGTCCTGCAAGAGACGCTCGAGGCCGCGCATCGCGTCCTCGAGCGGCGCGCTGCCGCGCCAGTGCAGCAGGTAGCAATCGAGGTAATCCGTGCGCAGGCGCCGCAGACTCCGCTCGCAGGCGCGCACGATGCCGTTGCGGGTGGCGTTGCTCGGCAGCACCTTCGAGACGATGAAGAGCGAGCCGCGCGGGAACGGCGCGATCGCCTCGCCGACGATCTCCTCGGAGCGCCCGTCGCCGTACATCTCGGCGGTGTCGATGTGGGTCATGCCCAGGGCGATGCCGCGCCGCAGCGCTTCGCGCTCGGGGAGCGGCCAGGTCCCCTGTCCCACCAGCGGCACCTGCGGTCCGCCGCTGCCGAAAGCCCTTTGCCGCATGCACCTCGCTTGGCGGCGCCGGCGGCCCTTCCTTGCCCGCGGCCGGCCTCTTCACAGGACCGCGAAGGAACCCGCGTTCGCACCCAAGAGAGAAGCGACGATGGAGAGTGGAGCCCGCGTCTTAGTCGACGCCCTGGTCGAGTACGGCGCCGAGCTGATCTTCGGCGTGCCGGGCGAGAGCTATATCACGGTTCTCGACGCACTGCTCGATGCGCCGTCACTGCGCTACGTCGTCTGCCGCCAAGAGGGCGGGGCGGCGGCGATGGCCGAGGCCTACGGGAAAATGACCGGCCGCCCCGGCATCGCCTTCGTAACGCGCGGCCCCGGTGCGACCAACGCGAGCATCGGCGTCCACGTCGCGCGTCAGGACGAGACGCCGATGCTCCTCTTCGTCGGGCAGGTTTCGAGCGCGCTGCGCGGCCGCGAAGCCTTTCAAGAAGTCGACTTCGCCGCGATGTTCGAACCGCTGGCGAAGTGGGCGGTCGAGGTCGACGCTCCGGAACGGCTGGGTGAGATCGTCGCGCGCGCCTTCGAGATCGCCTCCAGCGGGCGGCCGGGCCCGGTCGTCGTCGCCCTCCCCGAGGACGTGCTCTCCGCTCCCGCCGCGGGCCCGGCGCCGCACTACGAGCCGCGCCGCGCGTCCGCCGCCGCCGCAAGGCTGCGCGCCTGCCGCGACCTGCTGGCCCGTGCGCAGCGCCCGCTGGTCATCGCCGGCGGCGGACGCTGGAGCGAACGCGCCGCGCTCGACCTGCAGGCGTTCGCTCGGCGCAGCGCCTTGCCCGTCGTCACCGACTTTCGCTGCCAGGATTTCTTCGACAACGAGCATCCGTGCTTCGCCGGTCCGCTCGGATTCGGGATGCGCGGGCACGAGCCGGCCGCGCGCGCGCTCCGGCAAGCCGATACGATCCTCGCGCTCGGCACGCGGCTGGGCGAGGTCGCGACCGGCGGATACCGCTTCCTTTCACCGCCGCGGACGGAGCAGCGGCTCGTTCACGTCTATCCCGATCCCGCCGAGCTGGGGCGGGTCTACGAGGCCGACCTGGCGCTCGACGCCGACCCGCCTGCCTTCGCGGCCGGGCTCGCCGCGCTCGAACCGTTCGATGCGCCGCCGTGGGCCGAGTCGACCGCGCTCGCTCGCGCCGCTTACGAGGCGTGGAGCGCGCCGTCGGCCGTGACGCCCGCGCCGCCTGCGTCCGGCGCGGATCTGGCGGAGATCGTGGCGTTTCTGCGCGCGCGTCTTCCGGAGGATGCGATCGTCACCAACGGTGCCGGCAACTTCGCCGTGTGGGTCCACCGCTTTTATCGCCACCGCCGCTACGGCACCCAGCTCGCGGCGCGCAACGGTGCGATGGGCTACGGCTTCCCGGCAGCGATCGCGGCGAAGCTGGTCCATCCGGAGCGGACGGTCGTGAGCATCGTCGGCGACGGCGACTTCTTGATGTCGGGACAGGAGCTTGCGACGGCCGTCCTCGAACGGACCGCGATCGTCGTCGTGGTGGTCAACAACGGGATGTACGGAACGATTCGCTTGCACCAAGAGCGCCGCTTTCCGTTGCGCACGAGCGGCACGGGGCTGCGCAATCCCGATTTCGTCGCGTACGCCCGCGCCTTCGGGGCGCACGCCGAACTCGTGGCGAGTTCGCAAGCGTTCCCCGCAGCGTTCGAGCGCGCCGCGCGCTGCGGCCTCCCGGCGCTGCTCGAAGTGCCCGTCGATGCCGAGGTGATTCTGCCGGGAACGACGATCGAAGACGTGCGCCGCGAGAGCGGCGCGGCGCTCGGCGCGCCGGCATGACGATCCTCGATCTCTTCGACGGCGCGCTCGCCGAGCGGGCCGATGCTTTCGCCTACGACGAGCTCGGCCACGGGGCCCTGCACGCGGGTGCGCGCCGCGTCGCGACCCGTTTCGCGGAGCTGGGCCTGCGTCGCGGCGACCGGATCGTGCTCTACAGCGAGAACCGGGTCGGCTTCGCGTATGCCTACCTCGCGGCGCTGCGCTCGGGATTGGTGACGGTGCCGGCCAACGTGCTCTACCGCGCGAGCGACTTGCAGCACCTCCTCGCGAACTCGGGCGCCGCACGCGTCGTCGTCTCGGCGCAGACGGGGCCGCACCTGGCTGCGCTCGCCGCGGCGCCGCCGGCGATCGACGTGGCGGAGGTCGAGCGCTGGGCCGAGGATGCGGCGATCGAGCGCGCCTCGCCGCCGCCGCCCAAGCCCGACGACGTCGCGCTCATCGTCTACACGAGCGGGACGACGGGGCGCTCGAAGGGCGCGATGCTGACGCACGGCAACCTGGCGGCGATGGCAGCGCAGCTCCTGACGAGCTGGCGCTGGCAAGACCGCGACGTCCTGCTCATCGCGCTTCCGCTGTTTCACGTTCACGGGTTGTGCGCCGGGCTCAATTCGTCGCTGGCGGCGGGCGCGCGCATCATCGTCTTCGAGCGCTTCGACGCCGCAGCGGTCCTGGCGCGGCTGGGCCGTGGCGACGTGACCATGTTTTTCGGGGTTCCGACGATGTACGTGCGCCTGCTGGAACGTGCCGACGCTGCGGCGCCGCCGCGGCTGCGGCTCTTCGTCTCAGGCTCGGCGGCGCTCTCGGCCGATCTCCACGCCGCTTTTGCGCAACGCTTCGGCTCCGAGATCCTGGAGCGCTACGGCGCCACCGAATTCGGGTTCGCGTTGAGCAACCGTTACGGCGGCCCGCGCGTGCCGGGCTCGGTCGGCGTTCCCACGCCCGGAACGCGCGTTTTCGTCGCGAGGCCGAGCGAGCGAGGCACGAATGCTCTCGAGCGCGTCCCCGATGGCGAGGTCGGCGAGATCCTGGTCAGCGGCCCGAGCGTGTTCGCGGGATATTGGCAGATGCGCGAGGCGAGCGCCGCGGCGTTCGCGGCCGATGCCGAAGGGACGCGCTGGTATCGCAGCGGAGATTTGGGCCGCTACGATCCCGAACGCGACGTCTACACGATCGTGGGGCGTCTGAAAGAACTGATCATCACCGGCGGTTTCAACGTGTACCCGCGCGAGATCGAAGACGAGATCGAACGCTTTCCCGGCGTTCGAGCGGCCGCCGTCGTCGGCGTCGCCGATGCGGCCCGCGGCGAGCTTCCGGTCGCCTTCGTCGAAACCGACGGAGCGTTTTCTGCCGACGCGCTGCTCGCCGATCTTCGCGAGAAGCTCGCGAGTTTCAAGGTTCCCAAAGCCGTGCACGTCGTTCCCAGCTTGCCTCGCAACGCCATGGGAAAAATCGAGAAAGCGCGCCTGCGCGAGGAGCTCGCCGGCGAAAGATAAGCCGGGTTACTGACGCGCCGGCGCCTTCCGTGGTTTGATCGTAACGATGACGAGAGCGGAGGAGGCACGATGATCGCACGGGCGAACCGGCCGGCGGGCGCGCTGCGGAAAGCGCTTTTCTGCGCCGTGACGGCGTTGGCCGGGCTGTGCGGGGCCGCTTTCCCCGATGCGGCAACCGGCCCGGTCCACGCCGCGAAAAGCGAGCGCGTCGTGTTAGCCGGCGGTTGCTTCTGGGGCATGGAAGCGGTCTTCGATCGGCTCGCGGGCGTATTGAACGTGGTCCCAGGATATGCCGGGGGCAACGCTGCGACCGCTCACTACCTGCTCGTGAGCACGGGGACGACCGGTCACGCCGAGTCCGTTGAGATCGCTTTCAACCCGGCGAAAATCTCGTTTGCGCAGTTGCTCGAGGTCTATTTCGAGGTCGCGCACGATCCGACGCAGGTCGATCGGCAAGGCCCGGACTTCGGGACGCAATACCGCTCGGCGATTTTTTATACGACCCCCGAGCAAAGGCGAGTTGCGCTAGACGCTATCCGTCAACTCGAGCGAGCCGGCGTCTTCTCGGCTCCGATCGCCACGCAAGTCGTGCCGCTGACAGCCTTCTACCCTGCCGAAAGCTATCACCGGCACTACGTGGAGAACCACCCTGACGACGGATACGTGGTTGAGAACGACTTGCCCAAACTCGCCCGGCTTCGCCAGGAATTTCCCAGATTGCTCAAGCCGCAGGGTACGAGCAAGAGCTAACCGGCTTCGAGATCGTTACTCGTACGAGCGGCGAATCCGCGATAAACGCGTCTTTCCGGTGGCGACTCGACCATCGGCCAGCAGGACGTCGACGGCGAGATCGGGATAATCGATCTCGAAACGAAGACGCTTCCAATCGTCGACGGTGTGGTTTTCGCGAGCCCGGCGCAGGTGGCGCCGCTTATAGCTCGGAGTCTTCGTAGAACCGTTTTTCGACGCCGAGGCGCCGTGGACGACGACTGCGAAACCTTCGAACTCTTTTATCTCGTTTTCGATACGCTTAATGTCTGCCATGATTTGACTTTATTTTATGCCGGATACGGACTGGCCTCCTGCCGAATAGCATAATTCAGAATATTCCAAGGATTCTCTCAGGAATAGAAGGTTAACACGGTCGACGACCGTCAAATGACCTAGCGACTGCGCTTAAGCACAGGCGCATCGGTTGCTAAATGATCTATTCGAGCGTTGCCGATGTCGGCTCGGTGAACGAACCGAGCGCCGGCCGAGGCCTCGTTTCGCAGGCATCAGGTCGGTGTGCTGCCGACGGGACGATCGGCACGGCAGGGTAAACCTGCACGCTGCGACGGCGCATGCGGCCGATCGCGCGAGAGGCTACAAACTTCGGCAGCTGCTTGGAGCGGCTTTACTTCGGGTGACGGAGCGAACGCCGCCGCACGAGAGGTTCCGGCCGAATCTCCACGTAACATCGCGCGGTTGCGCGACGACGCAGAGTGGGGAGCGAAGCGATGGATGCTGCGGTCGAGATCCAATCCGCCCGTCGTAACACGTTGGGCGATGCGCTGCGCCGCTCGGCGCTGCGCGCTCCGGGACGCACGGCTCTGATCTACGAGAGCCGCGCCTGGAGCTACGCCGCACTCGAGTGCGCCGCCGGGCGCGTCGCAGGCGCGCTTCTGGATCTCGGGCTTGCGCCGGGCGAACGCGTCGCCGCCTACGGGCGCAACTCCGATGCGTACCTGCTGGCGTGGCTGGGCTGCCTTCGCGCCGGTCTCGTGCACGTTCCGATAAACTATGCCCTCACGGCCTCAGAACTCGCCTACATCGTGCGGCAATCCGGAGCCGCCGCACTGCTCTACGACACCGTCCTCGGCCCGAACGTGGCCGCGCTCGGCGAGACGCCGCATCTGCGCGCGACGGGCTGCTTCGAAGGCGGCGACGGCTTCGACGTTCTGGCGCGCGCTTGCGACGAGCGCGCCCGCCTCGTTGCGGAAGGACCGCTCGACGACGCAGCGCTCGTTCAGCTCCTCTACACCTCGGGCACGACAGCGGCGCCCAAGGGTGCCATGATGACGCACCGCGCCTTTCTGGCCCATTATGCGAGCTGCATCGTCGACGCCGCCATTTCGGGCGAGGACCGTTCGCTCGCCGCTTTGCCGCTGTACCATTCGGCCCAGATGCACTGCTTCATGATGCCGCATCTGCTGACCGGCGCAACGTCGGTGCTCATCGAGGCTCCGCTCCCCGAGCTTTGCTTGCGCTTGATCGAGGAGCAGCGCATCACCTCGTTCTTCGCGCCGCCCACGGTTTGGATCGGGCTGCTGCGCCATGCCGACTTCGACCGTCGCGACCTGACGAGCTTGCGGAAGATCTACTACGGCGCTTCGATCATGCCGCTCCCCGTACTCGAGGAATTGCGCCGGCGGCTGCCCGCCGCGCGCCCCTACAACCTCTACGGGCAGAGCGAGATCGCGCCGCTGGCGACGGTGCTCAAGCCCGAAGAGCACGAGCTGCGGCCCGCTTCGGCCGGGCGGCCGGCCTTCAACGTCGAGACGCGCATCGTCGACTTCGACATGAACGACGTTCCGAGCGGCGTGCACGGCGAGATCGTGCATCGTTCACCGCAACTCATGCTGGGCTATTGGCAGAAGCCCGAGGAGACCGCCCAGGCGTTCGCCGGCGGCTGGTTCCACTCGGGCGACATCGGCTGGCGCGACGAGGAGGGCTATCTCTACGTCGTCGACCGCCTCAAGGACATCATCAACACCGGCGGCGTCGTCGTCTCGAGCCGCGAAGTCGAAGAGGCGCTCTTCACGCATCCCAGCGTCTCCGAAGTCGCCGTCATCGCGCTGCCCGACGCCAAGTGGGTCGAGGCGGTCACCGCGGTCGTCGTGCTCCGTTCGGGCTTCGAACCCGATGAAGGCGCGCTCCTCGACCACGCGCGCCGGACGCTGGCGCCGTTCAAGGTGCCCAAGCGCATCATCTTCACGGAGGCGCTTCCGCGCAACACGGCCGGCAAGCTGCTCAAACGCGAGCTAAGGACCGCGTATGGCTGAGCAGCGGCCGGCCGCCGAGCTGATGCGCTTCAGCGGCCTGGCCCGCGCCTACGGGGCTCGCACGATTTTCAGCGAGGTCGGGGGCAGCTTGCGCGAGGGCACGAAGATCGGCCTGGTCGGGCCCAACGGTGCCGGAAAATCTTCGCTGCTCCGCATCCTGGCGGGGCTCGAGGAGCCCGATGCGGGGACCGTCGTCCGCGCCCGCGACGCGCGCGCGGGATACCTCGAGCAGAACGCCGCCTCCGACGCGCAGACGACGCTGCGCGCCTCGCTCGCGAGCGCCTTCGCGCACATCCATGCGGAAGAAGCTCGCGTGCGCGAACTCGAGGGCGAGCTGAGCGCGGCCGCCGAGTCGGGCGATGCCGCACGCCAGCAGCGAGCGCTGCGCGCGTACGGAGCGGCGCGCGAGCGCTTCGACCGCCATGGGGGAGCCACGTTGGAGGGCCGCATGCGCTCGATGCTGAGCGCGTTCGGCTTCGGCGAGAGCGACCTCGACCGGCCCACGGGCGAGTTCTCGGGCGGTCAGCGGACGCGCGCCGCGCTGGCGCGGCTCTTCCTCGAGGAGCCCGACTATCTGATCCTGGACGAGCCGACGAACCATCTCGATCTCGAGTCCGTGCGGTGGCTCGAGACCTTCCTGCGCGACGATCCGCGCGCGGCGCTGGTCGTCTCGCACGACCGTTACTTCCTCGATCGCGTGGCGGGCGAGATCTGGGAGCTCGAAGGGGGCCGCCTCGAACGCTACGCGGTCGCGCGCGACCGCGCCTATTCCGACTACGTCGCCGCCAAAGCGGTGCGTTTGGAACTCGCCCGGCGCGCCTACGAGAATTTTCGCGACGAGGAGCGCCGGCGCAGCGCCGTCATCGCCGAGCTGCGCACGCACGGCTCGCACAACTACGCGCAAGTTCGCAGCCGCGAGAAGCAGCTCGCCAAGCTGGAACGGGTCGAGGCGCCGCGCGCCGCCGCGCGCGCGATCGGCGTCTCGCTGGAGGCGGCGCGGCGCGCGACCAGCGGTCTGGCCCTGACGGTCGCGGGCCTGAGGAAGGCCTACGACAAGCCGCTGTTCGCGAAGCTGTCGTTCGAACTGGGGCGGGGCGCTCGCCTCGCGGTGGTCGGTCCCAACGGCTCGGGGAAATCGACGTTGCTGAAGATCCTGGCCGAGCGCGTTCCCGCCGACCGCGGCGAGGTCAAGCTGGCCGAAGGCGCGAGCGTCGCCTATTTCGCCCAGGACGCCGCCGACGAGCTCCCGGGCGGCGTGACGGCCGCCGAGGCGGTCCTCGAGGGCAGCACGCTCGCACCGCGGGACGCGCGCGAGCTCCTGGGACGCCTGGGTCTGAGCGGCGAGGCCGGTGACAAGCAGGTCGAGGCGTTCTCCGGCGGCGAGCGCCGCCGCATCATGCTCGCGCGCTTGATGGCGCGGGCCGCGGACTGCCTGTTTCTGGACGAGCCGACGAACGATCTCGACATCCCCAGCCGCGAGGCGCTCGAGTCGGTCCTCGCCTCCTACGGCGGTGCGATGGTCGTCGTCTCCCACGATCGCTACCTCTTGCGGCGGGTCGCCGAACGCGTGCTCTGGCTGCACGACGGGAGCGCGACGATGTTCGAAGGCGACTACGAGCGCTTCGAAGCGCTGCAGCGCTGCGCTCCCGCTGAAAGCGCGCCCAGACCCGCCGCGCGCGCGCCGAGCGCGGCCAAGCTCGAACGGGAAACACGCCTGCAGGAGGAGCGGGCGGCGCGCGCCCTGGCCGCGAGCGAGCGCGAGATCGAGCGGCTCGAGCGGGAACGGGCACGCTTGCAGAGCGCCTTCGCCGATACGGCCCTCTACGCGGACGCGGCTCGGGTCGCGGCGCTGCAAGCCGAGCTCGAGAGCGCGGAGGCTTCGCTCGCCGCCGCGCTCGAACGCTGGGAAGCGCTCATGCAGTAGTGCCGGGGGGCGCGTGCGTCGAAGGGCGCGCCATGCCGGCCGAGATGTACCTCAAGGCACTGCTCTTGGGCGTCGCGATCGCGGCGCCGGTGGGGCCGATGGCGCTGCTCTGCATGCGCCGCACGCTCGCTCGCGGCTGGTCGCTCGGATTCGCGACGGGGCTGGGGATCGCGACGGGCGACGGACTCTACGCGCTGGTCGCGGCGCTGGGCTTAGCCGGCGTCTCACACTTCGTGCTGGCGCACGATCGAATGCTGCACTTCGCCGCGGGCCTCTTTCTCGTATATCTCGGCCTGCGCACCTTCTTCACCGACGACGCGGCGGCGGCTGGGGGCCGCGCGGACGACGCGGGCTCGGCCTGGTCGGCCTACGCGACCTCGGTCCTCCTGACGCTGACCAATCCGCCGACCATCGTGATGTTCGCGGCGGCCTTCGCAGCGCTTGCGCCGCGCGGCGGCCTCGTGCCCGGCACGGCGCTGCTGACCGTCGCCGGGGTGTTCAGCGGCTCGGCGCTGTGGTGGGTCCTCCTGACGCTCGCCGTCGCCGGCGCGCGGCACACCCTGAGCGCGAACGTGCGCAGGCGGATCGACCGGGTCAGCGGCTTCGCGCTGGCGGCTTTGGGCGGTTTCGAGGTGCGCCGCGCCTTGGTCGAGCGCTAGAGCCGCAGCCCGGGGCGGCTACGCGGAGGGATGCCGCCGGGCGGCTCGCTCGGCGCGGTCCGCGAGCGCCGCTTCGTGCAGCGCGCAGCCGCTCAGCGAGAAGAAGCCAGGGCCTTCCGGCTCGGCGTGGCAGCCGCAACCCCAGCCCCAGGCGTCGGCGCGAGGCTCCTGCTCCGCGGCGTCCCAGTAGCGCGGTTCCGTGCTTTCCGGGCGCCCGAGGACCGAGATGACGGAGCCGGTCGGCAAGCGGTAGGTGCGCGGCGGGGTGGACTCCCCCCGAGGTTCCATCCGGCTTCATTCCTTGAAGCGGGAGCGATTACTGCCGTGCAGGCGCGCGCGGAACGGCGAGTCGCGCGCTAGGCCGCGTAGCGCACGCCGGTGACCGCGACGCGGCGCCGGCTCGAAAGCCGGCCGCCGGGGCCGCAGAAGCTGCCCGAGGTCGGCGCCACGTCGTCGTAGTCGCGCCCGACCGCCACGACGACGTACTTGAGCGTGACGGCGCGGCCGTGCGTCGGATCGAGAGCGGCGACGACCGCCCGCGGACCTTCGGGCAGGATCAGCTCGACCCAGGCGTGCGTGCCGCCCTCGCCGATCAGGTGGCCCGAGACGTAGCGGCCGGCGATCCCGCACGAACGTGCCAGCGCCAGCATGACGTGCGCGTAGTCCTGGCAGACGCCGCTCCGCTGGGCGAAGGCCTGTGCGGCCGTCGTCCGCACGTCGGTGGAGCCGGGGACGTAACGCATCTCGGCATGCACGAACGTGTTGACCGCGTGCGCCAGCTCGAATGGATCGCGATGCCGCAGGCGCAACTCGCCGGCAGCTTCAGTCAGTGCGGCATCCGGGGTCGTCAGCCGGGTGGTCGCCAAGAGGCGAGGGTCGCAGAGCAACTCGCGGGAGACTCGCGGCAAACGCGCGGCGGCACGGCGGCGCACGACCGTACGCAATCCGAAGGCGATGGACTCGTGCACCACGGGCGCCGTGATCGTTACGACCGGGTTCCCAAAGGCGTCCGCCGCCGCGTGCGCCGGGACGTCGGGCGAGACTTCCAGGCTGTGGGCCAGGCGGCGCTGATCGCCGTGGCGCTCGCGCGGAACGATCATCAGGCGATGGCGCAAGTCGCTGATCGGGCCCGGATACTCGTAGCGCAGCTCCTGCTCGACGAGATACGTCGCCTCGGAGACGTCGCTCCACGCGATGCGCTTCTCGTCGAGAGGCTCACCCGCCGCGAGCGGCTGCACCGTTCTCAGCTCCATGGCCGCACCAATGCGCCCCCGGGCGCGCTTTGCTTTTCGACATATGGATAGGCGCCGCGGCTCCCCTTCGGTTTTCGCAAAAGAAGAAGCCGGCTCGTTTCCGAGCCGGCTTCTGCGAGTTTCAGCGGCCCGCGCCGCACGCGGTCGGGGTCGCCGGGTCAGTGCGGGGCGTACGGATCGCTCGCGTAGATCGTCTGAACCTGCTGCGTGCTGAGCGCCGGAATGCCGAGATTGTAGGCCGTGTCGAGCTCGTTGATGAACGCGTTGGCGAGGATCGCGTAGCCCGTGTTCGACGGATGGATGCCGTCGAGACTGAAGAAGCCCCCGCCGTAGACGAGCGAGCAGCACTTCGGGAGATTGACCGGGTACCCGCCCGCGCTTTCGATACCGCCGTAGAGGGTCGCGACGTCAACCAGAGCGGCGTGATTCGCGCTGACGGCCGCTGCGATCGACGCGTTGTAAGCCGCGTTGAGGCTCTTGACTTGGCTCGCGACCGCGTCGCTGACGTAATCGCTGCCGGCGACCAGCGCCGGCGGCGCCGCCGAGGCCGCTGCGGCTTGCAGCGTCTTGAAGAGCGCGTTGATCGTGAAATAGCCGCTTCCCCCCAGACCCGTCGCGGCGATCTCGGCGTTGGCATAGGTGTTGGCGATCGCCGCGACCGTGCCGGCCGGCAGCGCAGGGTTCGCATTCGCGATCGCCTGCGTGAGGGCGGCCGCGTAATTCGACTGCGGGATGAAGACCGCCGCGCCCATCACGTCGACGAGGTTGGCGACTGCAACCTTCGCTCCGGCGGCCTGGAGCTGCTGGATGATCGAGGCGATGTCGGCTTGGATCGACGAGGCGCTGGTCACGGGAGCCGCCCCGTTCGAGAAGGCGTACTTCAGCAGGTCGTTCGACCCCAGCCACACGGTCGCGATCTGCGGGTTCAGCGAGAGGGCCGCCGAAACTTGCGGCACGCCCTGGCCGAAGCTCGCGAGGATCGGCCAGAAGGTCGCGCTTTCGCTGTTGACCAGCGCGTTGAGCGCGACGAACTGCGCCGGAACAGGCGTGCACGTGCCGATCGGGCCGGTCATGTAGAGCGCTTCGTGCACCGTCTGACCGGGGATCCCCAAGTCGTAAGGCGAGAACGTCGGATTCTCGCGCAGCGAGAGCGCGGTCGAGAACGAGCTCTCCGCGATCTGTTTCGAGTCGCACGTGGTGGTGACGGGATAAGGGAAACCGCTCGTCGTGGGGGCGAGCAGATTGCCGACGCCCGGCGGGATCATCAGCGGCAACGGCGACTTGGTCGGATCGCTCAGCGCGGTGATGTCGACGCCGTTGGCCTGTTCCCACAAGAGCGCGAAGAAGCCGTGCTCCTGCGTGCGCTGCACGGGGCCGATCGTGCCGAGCGTCGGATCGGTGCCGAGCACCGGAAGGTCCGCGCCCGTCAGGCCGCCCGACTGCACGCCGGCGGTCAAGCTGTCGCCGATGCCGACGATGCGGAAGTTCGCGGCGGGCGCGGTCTGGCCGACCGTCGCAGGCGGAACGAGCGGATTGGTCTTGTTCCCTCCGCTGCTGCAGGCGGCGAGCGAGAGCGCCGCGCCCAGCGCGAGGAACGTGCGGCTGCGCGCCCTCACAGCGGGATCACCGAGGGCGAGCCGATGCCGAACTCGAGCTGTATTTCGGCTGAATGGAGGCCTCCTAGCGAAGGAGCGACGTTGGTGCACGGGAGCGACTGGCAAGTCACCGAGGTGATGCCGTAGGGAGAGCGGTTCGTCGCGCCGCCCCACAGCGAGTCCAGTTGGACGAAGGTCAGTTTCGTGAACTTGTACGACGCGCCGACGATCCAGGTCGGGACGTGCTCGGGATAGGGATCCGAGGGAAGGTAGTCGACCAGCATCGAGGGCTGGAAGAAGAACGTCGTCTGCTTGCTGGCGCGATATTCCAAGTACAGCAACTGGAAGAGCTGCGCGTGATTGGTCTGGTTGACGCCGGCGGGATGCACGAGCCACTGCGGGGAGATCGTGTACGTGCCGAACATGCGCGGCGACGAAAGGAAGGGCACGGTGAGCGCCAGCAGATACGACTGCGCCGTGCGCAGCCGAACGGTCGTCGGAAAGCCGTTGTACTCGATCTGCAGCTGATCGCTGCCGCCCCCGACCGTTCCCCAGCGCGCGAGATAGCTCGGCGAGATGACGATGGGAAGCTTGCCGAAGAGCGTGATGAGCTGCTGGTCGACGATCGTGAGGAACTTGTTCTTGATCGTCGGATCGATGGCGAGCTTGGTGGTGGCGATGGGGTTGGGCAGCCCCTGCACGTAAAGCGGTACGGTCGCGCCGGTGAAGCCGATCGGCGCCTCGGGCAGCTCGTAATACCCGACCTGCACGCGACTGTTGCGGCTGAAGCCGTAGCCGACGACCGCATCGAGACCGCCCGGCAGCCCCGCGTTATAGCCGGGATCGCCGTACGGGAACGTCATCGAGAGATCGAGCGTATACGAAAGGCCGAGCGGCAGCCCGGGCTTGCGCAGCGGCTGCTGCGGCAGGCCGATGGGATTCGCCTGGGCCAGGACCTGCGGCGCATCCGTCTCGGCCTGGAGGCGCTGCAGCGCGGCGCTCGCGGGGTCGACCAACCCGGTGCGGAGAGCGTTCGCCTCGATGCCGTCGGCTCGGGCGAGCGGTGGCGAGAGCAAACCGAGCGCGCACAATAACGCGCAGCCCGCTGCAAATATGCGAGTCTTCAACATTGAGGGCCCGTTGCGCTAGTCAGGAACAAATTTCCTTCGTTCATTTTTCATGGTTTTGGGCCGGCGCTCGGCTCCTCGCGCTCCGGACCTACGGGACCGGCGCGAGCGGAAGGCTGGCGAGGCTCGGATAGCGGGTCGTGAGCGCGTGCAACATGCGGGCGGTCGCACCCCACACGTGCAGCTCGCCGTAGTCGAAAAGCCAGGTGTGGACCAGCAGGAGTTCGCCGTCACGCTCGACCGGCTCGGTCCCGGCACGGAGGGCGCCGGGCTCGTAGAGCGCGGACGCCGGGACCTCGTGCACGCTCTCGGTCTCGGCCGGATCGAAGCGGAACGAGAGCGGCGGCTCCAGCACCCCGACGAAGGGTACGACGGTCACGTTCAGGGCGAGGGTCACGACGCCGTCGAGGCGGTCGACGATCCGCACGCGGCCGCGCGCGACCCCGAGCTCCTCCTCGAATTCGCGCAGCGCGGCCTCGACCGGGTCCGGTCCGTCGCTCTCGTCGACGAGCCCGCCCGGGAAAGCGATCTGCCCGGGATTGCGGCGCAAGTGCGCGGCGCGCCTGACGAAGACGAGCGTCGGCACGTCGCGGCGGATGAAGGGGATGACGACGGCGGCGTGGAGCATCCGCGGTTCCTTCTCCGGAGGGCCTCGGCGATCACGGTGAAAGGTCAACGAAGTGAAATCGTCCGTTCGGGCGTTCGACCTGCTGGCGCTCGTCCTTGCGCTCGCGGTGAAGGTCGCGGTGCCGCCGGCACCCTGGATCGAAGCGCGCTATTCGAACGGCCTCTATCCCTCGATCGACCGCGCCGTTCGGGCGCTCACCGGCTCCGTTCCGTTCTGCGTCGGCGATCTGCTGCTCTTCGCGCTCCTCGCCGCCTTCGCGCTTTGGGCGGTCGCGAGCCTCGCGGCTTCACCCGGATTGCCGGCGGTGCTGAAGATTGCGGTGCGGGGCCTCGCCGCGGTCTGCGTGGTCTACGTGTGGTTCGAGGTCTCGTGGGGCTTCAATTACTCGCGCGTGCCCCTGGCCGACAAGATTCCCGTCCACCGCGAACGCACGACGCCGGCGGCCGTCGCGGCTTACGCCGACCACGTCGCCGACGAACTCTCGCGCTACGCCGGGCTCGCGCACGGCGAGCGGTCGAGCGACTCGGCGACGGCCGCCGCGCTGCTGCCGACGTTCACGGCGACGATCCGGCGGCTCGGCGACGTCGCGGCCTTCGCGCCGCCGCGCGTGAAGCCGACCGTCTTTCAGCCGTTCATGGAACTCTCCGGCACGACCGGCTTCACCGATCCCTGGACGCACGAGGTCAACCTCGACGCCTCGGCGCTGCCATTCGAGAGGCCGGCGCTCTACGCCCACGAGTGGGGCCACGTCGCCGGCTTCGCGGACGAGTCCGAGGCCAACTTCATCTCGGTCATCGCCTGCACCAACGCCTCTGACCCACTGGTCGCGTACTCCGGCTGGCTGCTGATCTGGTTCAACCTGCCCTCCGACGTGCACCTGACGCACCGGCTCGCGCCGCTCGCGCTGGCCGACGTTCGGGCGATTGCGGCCCGCTTCCGCCGGCACGTCAATCCGCAGGTCGCGCGCGCTCAGGAGCTGGCCTACGATCGCTATCTGCGCGCCAACCGCGTCAAAGCGGGGATCGTGAGCTACCGGCTGTTCGTCCGCTGGCTCACGGGTGCCGACTTCGACCGCAGCGGGCTGCCGGTCGTGGTCCGCCGAGCCGGTCGTCAGGATGCGCGGCTGCGCGGCGCGCCGCGCAGCGACAGAACGGCGCGCACGTGGTTCCCGCGTCCGGGACGCGGGCTGATCTGAAAATCCTCGGTCAGCTTCGCGACGATATACAGTCCGCGCCCGCGCTCCGCCAGCTCGTCGGCCGGCAGCGTGCCCCGGGCCGAAAACGCATTTCCGCCGTCGAGCACGTGCAGGACCGGAAGCGGCGTGCTCAGATCGAGCGCTACGTCGACGGCACCCGGCGCGAAGCGTGCCGCGTTGGCGGCGAGCTCGCCGAAGACGAGTTCGGCCGCGTAAAGTTCCGCCGTCGAAGCGCGCAGCGACTCGAGCCGCGAGCAAATCGTGCGCCGCAAGCGCTGGGCCGCGTCGGCGTCGGCCGTGTCGAACGACCAGCGCTCGATCAGACGATCGACGTCGCGCCGCGCCTGAGCCTGCTCGACGCCGATGGTGAGGATCGCGACGTCGTCGCGCGGAGCGCCGTGCGAGAGGATCGCGGCAGCGAGCGCAGCCGCGGCGTCTCCCTGCGCGCTCGGGTCGCGGACCAGCGCCTGGAACAGCCGGCGGTTGCCTTCGTCGAAATCGCGCGTCGCCTCGATCAGCCCGTCGGTGTAGAGCGCCAGCAGCGATCCGGCCGGCAGGCGGCAGGCGCCGGGGCTGACGGGGCGGTTGCGCCCGCGCAATCCCAAGGGGACGCCCAGGCCCTCCTCGAGGCGCTCGACGCGGCCGTCGCGATGTCGCAGCAACGGCGCGGGATGCCCCGCCGAGGCATACGTGAAGGTGAACTCCACGGGATCGAGCACGCCGACCAGAGCCGTCACGAAGCCGCCGTCGTATTCGCTGCGATAGGCGCGGTCGGCGGCGTCGAGGATCGTCGCCGGGTCGGCCAGCAGCAAGGCCGTGCCGCGGATCACTTGGCGCATCTTGGTCATCCTGACCGCCGCCTCGAGACCGCTTCCTGCGACGTCGCCGATCGAGACCATCACGCGGCCGTCGGGAAGACGCAGCGCATCGTACCAATCGCCGCCGATGAGCGCCTCGCTCCTGCCCGCTTCGTAGTAGCCGCAAAAAGCCAGGCCCGGCACCTTCGGGAGCGATGCCGGCAGCGACGCGTGCTGCAGGGCGTAGGCGACGCGGTGTTCCCGCTCGTAGAGCTGCGCGTTCTCGATCGCCAGGCCGGCGCGAACGGCAAGCTCCTCGAGCAGCGGCAGATCCGCTGGCGTGAAAGCCTTGCGCGAGCCGCAGCAGACGATGACGAGGGTGCCGATGATCCGGCCGGCCACGGCGATGGGGACGGTCATGCCCGAACCGAGACCGCAGCCTTCGATCGCGTCCCAATACTCGCGGCGCACGACGCGGCGGACGTCCTCGACGACGTGCTGGATGATCTCCGCCTGGCCGCTGCGGCAGACCGCCACCGTCCCCACGTCGCCTTCCGGCTCGTGGTAGCTCGCGCCGCGCAAGCGGTCGACGAATCGTTGCTTGGCGGGATCGCTGTGCCGCACCGCCAGCGTGCGGATGCGCTCGCCGCCTTCTCGGACGTTGATCGCGGCCCAGTCGCCGAAGGCCGGCACGACCAGCGCGAGCAGCACGTCGAGCGTCGTGGACAGATCGAGCGAGCGCGAGAGCACCGCGCTCGCCCGCGCGACGAAGCGGAGCCCGTCCTCCGCGCGCTTGCGGTCGTCGATGTCGATCGCCGTGCCGAGCCAGCGGAGCAGCGTCCCCGAGCCGTCGCAGATCGGTTCGTAGCGCAGCAAGTGCCAGCGATACGAGCCGTCGCTTCCGCACCGCAGGCGCAGTTCCAGTTCGCACCGCTCCTGCGTCGTCCAAGCCCGTTCGAGCAGCGGCCAATCCTCGGCGTGGACGACCCCGCTCCAATCCTCGCGCTCGACCGGCGGGGCGCCGCCCAGATAGTCCTCGCAGTGCTGGTTGCTAAAGAGCGTGACGCCCTCGGGGTCGGCGATCCAGACGAGCTGCGGCAACGCCTCGGCCAGCGTGCGATAGCGCGCTTCGCTCTCGCGCAGCGCTTGCGTCGCGCTCTTCTGCGCGCTCAGGTCGAGCATGTACCCGATCTGCTCGTCGGTCCCCGGAACGAGCGCCGCCCCGACGAGGACCGGAGTGCGGCTGCCGTCCTTGCGAACGTACTCTTTTTCGAAGGGCGCGAACCTGCCGGTCGCGCGCACTTCCCGCACCGCCTCCTCCGACGTCGGCATGAACTCCGGGGGCGTGATGTCCTGCCAGCGGATGCGGCCCGCTTCGACGTCGGCCCGATCGTAGCCGATCATCCGCAAGAACGCGTCGTTCGCGTCGAAGATGAGGCCGTCGGGTTTCGAGCGGACGACGCCGATGACGCCGGCGTCGATCAGGCGCTGCAGGCGCGACTGGGCCAGATTCTCGGCCGCCTCGGCCGATTTGCGATCGTCGATATCGGTACAGGTGCCGACCCACAGATGCGCCGAGCCGTCGGAGCTTTTCAAGGGCGTGCCATGCACGAGCATCCAGCGGAAGAGGCCGTCGGCGCCGCGGACTCGCGCTTCGAACTCGTAGGGCTCGACCTTGGCCGCAGCCTCTTGCACGCAGGCTATCGCCCCGAGGGAATCGTCGGGATGCAGCAGCTTCAGCCAGCCCGAACCGTACGCTTGCGAGGCGTCCAAGCCGGTGAACGCCGACCAGCGCCGGTTGACGTAGCGTAACTGGCCGGTTCGGTCGGCAACCCAGACGAGCTGAGGCAGCGCGTCGAGCAGTCCGCCGGATCCTGCGAACGCCGCCAGTCCCGGAATCGCAGCCTCGGCGGAACCGAGCGTACCGCTCCTCATGACCTCTTACTCGTACGACGCGGGAGCGCTCGTTGGCCTGCATTTCGCCCGCCGCGAACGAGCCGGGCTTCGCCGGCCGCACGCGTTCCGCGCGCGCTGCAGCGATGGGAGCGCTAGACGCCGCCGAGGAGAGCCCGAACGCGAGACGAACCCCGCGGCGCATGCTGCACGCGCTTTTTCTCATAGCGAATCTGGGCCTCGTTCCGCCGGTCAGTTCGGCGCCGCTCGACCTCGTGCTGACCGCTCCCGACGGCGTCAAAGTTTTCGCGCAATCGTACGCCGCGCCGAACCCGAACGCGCCGGTGATCCTGCTCTTCCATCAGGCCGGCTCGAACAAGAGCGAGTACGCTCCGATCGCGCCGCGCCTCGTGCAGCTGGGGTACAACGCGCTGGCGATCGATCAGCGTTCCGGCGGCGATCTTTACGCTCCGCCCAACCAGACGGTCGCGCAGCTCGGCAGGAGCACGCCGTACCGCGACGTGCTGCCGGACATGGAAGCGGCGCTGGCCTGGGCCAAGCGAAGCCATCCGCACGTGCCGGTCTACGTCTGGGGCAGCAGCTACTCGGCAGCGCTCGCCTTTCCGTTCGCAGCCGCGCACCCGCGCGACGTTGCGGCGCTGCTGGCCTTCTCTCCGGGAGAGTATCTCGACGACAAGTCGGCCGTGCGCGCGGCGGCCCGGCACGTGAGCGTGCCGGTCTTCATCGACTCGGGGAGCGATCCGCAGGAGGTCGCGAACGCTCGCGCGATCTTTGCGGCCGTCGCTTCCAAACACAAAGTCGAGTACGTGCCGGCGCACGGCATTCACGGCTCGTCGACGCTGCGCAGCGATCGCGATCCGTCCGGCGCCGACGAGAACTGGCGAGCCGTCAGCGCGTTCTTGAAGGATCTCCCGGCCGGGCAATCGTGAAGCCGACGCGCGTCGCGTTCGGCGGCGGAACGACGTCGAAGCGGACCGCGTCGCGCCCGGCGCGCGAGCGCGCCACGAGCTCGTAGCTTCCCAAACGCAGCGGCCACAGGTAATCGCCGCCCTGCGCCGCGAGCGGGCGGCCGTTGAGCGCGAGCCGCAAGTCCGCCCCGGTTCGGCCGCCGACCTCGAACTTGAGGACCTGCGCGGTGCCGCCGGGCGCGTCAACGAAACGGTCGCCGTCGCGCGGGAAGAGGATGCGCGTCCCGAGCGAGGCGCGCTGCGGCTGGTGGACGAGCCAGAGATCGTACAGCCCGTCAGGCGCGCGCGGGGCCTCGTTCGAAGCGCGCGCCCGATCGCCGGCGTCGAGGTATTCGGCGACGATTGCGGCGCAGCCGGGACCGGGCCGCATCCCGGTCTGCGCGCAGATCGGACGCAGCGCGTAGCCGCGCGGCGGATCGAAGCGCCCCGGCTCGCTGCGCTCGTGCAGGTGCAGCATGATGCGGCTCCAGATCGGCGCGGCCCCCGTCACCCCCGAGATGCCGTGCATCGGGCTGCCGTCGAAATTCCCGACCCAAACCGCGACCGTGTAATCGCGGGTGAAGCCGGCCGTCCAGGTGTCGCGGAAGTCCGACGACGTGCCGGTCTTGGCCGCCGCAGGGAAGGGCAGTGCCAGGATCGAGTCGACGCCGAACGCGCCGGCGCGGGCGTGCGCGTCGGCGAGCATGTCGGTGACCAGCGCCCACGAGGGGTCGCCCTGCGCCGCACCGGCGGCGGTCAAAACCGGAGCCGCGCCGTCGAGCGTGGTGAGCAGTCCGGTCGGCGCGCCGCCGCGCGCCAGCGTCGCGTACGCGCGGACGAGCTCGAAGAGCGAGACCTCCCCGGCTCCCAGCGTCAGCCCGAGCCCGTAGTATTCCGGCGGCTTCGTCAAGTGGGCGAAGCCGAGCGCCTGCAGCCGCGCGAGAAAAGCGGGGACGCCGACGCGCTCGAGCACGCGCACCGCGGGCACGTTGAGCGAGTTCGCGAGCGCGACCCGGACGCGCACCGGCCCGGTGAAGCGCTGCGCGTAGTCGGTCGGGCGGTAGAGGCGCGCGCCGGGGATGGCATAGGCCGCCGGGACGTCGGCCAAGATCGTCGCCGGCCGGATCGTGCGCCGCTCCAGGGCCAGTTCGTAGAGGAACGGCTTGAGCGCCGAGCCCGGCTGGCGCAGCGCCTGCACGCCGTCGTTGCGCCCCAGCTCCGCGTCGCTGAAATAGTCCGGCGAGCCGACGTAGGCGAGGACTTGCGCGTTGCGGTTGTCGACGACGATCGCCGCCGCGTCGCGCACGTCGTAGCGGCGCAGGCCGCGCAGCACGTCGCGCACCTGCGTTTCCACGAAAGTCTGCAGCGGCCGGTCGAGGGTCGTCTGCACGCGCGCGCGCTCGGGCGCGATCTGCGGCGCGAGGAAGAAGAGGAAATGCGCGCCGGCGAGGATCCCCGCCCCGCGCGGGCGCAGCGCGACGTCTTCGACGGCGGCCCGCGCCGCTTCGCCGGAGGACACGTAGCCTGCGGCGACCATGCGCGCCAGCACGTAGCGCTGCCGCGCCCGCAGCGCGGCCCAGTGGCGGTACGGATCGAGCCGCACCGGATCGTTGGGGAGCGCGGCCAAGAGCGCCGCCTGCGCCAGGTCGAGCTGCGCGGCGTCGCTGCCGAAATAGGTCCGCGCGGCGGCCTCGACGCCGTAGATGTTGGAGCCCATCGGCGCGCGGTTGCAGTAGGCTTCGAGGATCTGCGCCTTGGTGAGGCCGTTCTCGAGCCGCTGCGCGACGACGATCTCCGCCAGTTTCCCTGACACGTTCGGGGAGACCGGATAGAGCAGCCGAGCGAGCTGCATCGAGAGCGTCGACGCGCCTCCGGGAACGTGCCCCGTCAGCAGCGCCTGCCCGAGCGCGCGCAGCGCCGCCGCCGGGTCGACGGCGCCGTGCTGCCAGAAGCGCCGGTCCTCCACGGCGACGACCGCCTGGCGAAAGAGCGGCGCGACGCGCGCGAGCGGGACCGCGACCGTGTGCCGGTCGTCGCGCCCCAAGATGGTGCCCAGCGGCAGGCCGTTGCGGTCCACGAACACGAGCGCGCGCGCGTCGTGCGGCAGGGCTTGGGGACCGAGCGGCCGGACGGCATACGCCAGCGTCGCCGCGAAGGCGGCGAGGACGGCAATGACTCGCAGCCACGCGCCCGAAGGTACGCGTGGGAGGGATGAGATGCGGTCTTGGGCTCTCGTCGTGTTCTGCGTGGGCCTGGGGTTCGTGCCGGGCGGCTGTTCGTCCCCGGCCGCCACCCAGGCCGCGGCGACGCCGCTGCCGGCGGTCGCGCCGCTCGCGCCGCAGCCCCTGCCGAGCTGGATCGCTTCGGTCTCGCCGCACGGCAGCGCTCAGGACGGCGCGCAGATCCGCATCCGCTTCAACGACGACGTCGTCCCCGTCGAGGCGCTCGAGGCACCCGACAAGACAGCCGCGCTGGCGCGCTTCTCGACGGTCCCCGAGCTGCCCGGCCGCTTCACGTTCTTGACGCCGCGCATGGTCGGCTTCGAAGCCGACGCGCCTTTCCCGCACGCGACGCGGATCGTCGTCAAACTCGCTGCCGGCTTGGCGGATCTCAAAGGCGACAGCCTGGCCAGCGACTACGCCTGGACTTTCGAGACGGAGCCGGTCGACCTCAGCAATCTTCCCGGCGAGGACCGTGACGCCGTGCTCGAGCCGGTCGGCCTGCAGCCGGTCCTCGAGTTCGATTCGAACGTCGCGCTCGACGAGTCGTCGCTGCTCGCGCACGCGCACCTCGTCGACGCTGCGGACGCGAAAGCGGTCGTCGCGCTCACGGTCGAGCCGGAGCCGGCGTCCAGCCCGAGCGCGCAGCCGGCCGAGACGGCCTTCGTCGAGCCCGGCGCGCACTATTCGCTGGTGCCCAGCTCCCCGCTCGCGCGCGGCAAGACCTACCGCTTCGTCATCGAGCCGGGCGTCGCGCCGCAGCACGGCAACGTGCCCTCGAGCAAACGCTATGAAGGCCGCATCAAGACCTACGGCGACCTGACCTTCCAGGGCGTGCAGAACGGCGAGGGCGGCCGCTTCGCGAAAGGCTCGCCCCGGCTCGCCTTTTCCAACCCGCTCGATCCCGGCAGCCTGGCCGGCGCGGTCGTGCTGACGCCGTCGCCGCAGCCCTCCGTTCCGCTGCTGCACGTCGAGGACGGCGCGAGCACCGTCGACCTCAATCCCTACGCGCTCGAACCGCGGACGCACTACGACGTCTCCATCGCACCGACGCTGAAGGACACGTTCGGCCAGACGCTGAGCGCGGGCGCGAGCGCGAGCTTCGACACGGGCGACGTGCAAGGCGACCTGTGGGCGCCGGTCGGCTTCAAGATCTTCCCCGCGGGAAGCGACATCGCGCTGAACGTCGAGACGACGAATCTGCCCGAGGGCCGTTATCGCAGCGCGTTCGCGGTGCTGCGGCCCGAGCAGCTGATCGCGAAGGATCCGAGCGATCTCGACGGCATCGCTTCGCTCTTGCCGCCGCCGGCCTCGTGGAGCGCCGCCGCCGCGCCCGTGCAGCTCAACCGCCCCGTCGAATCGCCGCTCTCGCTGCGCCGCGAGCTGGGGGGGACGACCGGCCTGCTGGCCTACGGCGTCACGGCCAAGACCTATCAGACGACCGACGAGAACGGCAAGCGCGTCTGGCAGGAGCCGCAGTTCTTCGGCGCGGTGCAGTTGACCGACATCGGGCTCTTCGCGCAATGGTTTCCCGACATGGGCCTCGTCCGCGCCTCGCATCTTTCCGACGGGACGCCGCTGGCGAACGCGAGCATCGCGGTCTACGAGTCGGGCGTCAACGCGGAACCCGGCAAGAACCTCCCCACGACCCCCTGCGCGACGGGCAGAACCGGCGCCGACGGCCTGCTGACCCTCGACGGTCCCGCCTTCGCCGCGTGCGCGAGCACGGCGACGGAGCCGGGCAACGCGCCGGAGCTGCTCGTCGTCGCGCGTGACGGCGCCGACTGGGCCTTCGTGCGCACGCTCAACTACAGCGGCGCCTACGGCTACGGCGACTTCTACGCCGGCTGGTCGGCCGGCGTCCCCAACGCGCACGGCACGATCGTCTCCGATCGTTCGCTTTACCAGCAGGGCGAGACTGCGGAGTTCACCGGCATCGCCTACTTCGAGACCGACGGCGTCTTGGGGCGAGGGCGCTCCGCCTCCTACGAGCTCGCCCTGCGCAGCCCCAGCGGCAAGTCGACGCCGCTCGGCGCACGGACGCTCGACCCCTTCGGGGCGTTCAACGTCGAGGTGCGCATCGACAAGCAGGCCGAGCTCGGCTACTACACGCTGACGGCGACCGGAGCGCGCGGCGAAGAACTCGAGGGACAGTTTCGCGTCGCCCAATTCAAGCCGCCGAACTTCAAAGTCGACCTGACGCTCGACCGCGCGTTCGCCGCTGCGGGCTCGTCGGTGAGCGCGAGCTCGCAGAGCACCTATCTCTTCGGCGCGCCCGTGGAGGGCGGCAGCGCGCGCCTCTACGTGACGCGCAGCCAAACGTACTTCACGCCGAAGGGCTGGGAGGCGTACGCCTTCGGCCGCTCGTGGAGTTACCCCGAGGAGGCGCCGACCGTTCCGACCGACGTGCTGCAGACGAACGTCACGCTCGATGCTGCGGGGCGGGCGACGGTCCCCGTCCCGGTCGCGACGGACCTGCCCTACGCGATGACCTATCGCGTCGACTCGGAGACGACCGACGTCTCGAACCTCTCCGTCGCCGACAGCAAGTCGTTCACCGCCTTGCCCGGCGAGGCGCTGATCGGCCTCAAGTCGGACTTCGTCGCCACGGCGGGCAAGCCGTTCGCGGTCGCGGCGGTCGCCACCGACCCGCAAGGCGCGGCGCTCGGCGGCCGCAAGCTCACGCTCGTCCTGCAGCGCCGCGACTATCTCAGCGCGACCCAAATCGTCGAGGGCAGCCAGACGCCGCACGACGCGGTCCACTACGTGGAGATCGCGCGCGCCGACGTCACGACGGGGACGGCGCCCGCGACGGTGCAGTTCACCGCGCCCGGCGCCGGTTCGTATCGCGTCCGCGCCAACTTCAGCGACGCCGCGAGCGAGAGCAGCGCGACCGATCAGGATCTCTGGGTCACCGGACCCGGCGAAACGAATTGGAACTTCGAGCAAGGCAACGCGCTCACGCTCAAACTGGACAAGAGCGCCTATCGCCCCGGCGAGACGGCGACGGTGCTGCTCCAGTCGCCCTACCCCGACGCCGAGCTCTATTTCTCGGTGATCCGCCACGACGTGCTCTACCGCACGACGCAGCTCGTGCACGGCAGCGCGCCGCAGATCCGCTTCACGGTGACGCCGCAGATGCTGCCCAACGCGGCCGTCGAGGCGGTCCTCGTGCGCCGCGGCGCGCCGCTCTCCAAAGGCGTGCCGAGCGGGCTCGACGAGCTCGCGCGCATCGGCTTGGCGCCCTTCGACGTCGCGCTCGACGCGAAGTACGTGAAGGTCGAGATCGCGCCGGCCGCCGCCTCGCTCGCGCCGGGCGGGCGGCAGACGCTGCGCCTGCGCCTGCGCGATCGCGCCGGCGCGCCGCTGCGCGGCGAGCTGACCGTCGCCGTCGTCAACGATGCCGTCCTGCAGTTGACGGGGTATCGCTTCCCCGATCTCGTCCCGCTCGTCTACGGCGATCAACCGATCTCGACGCGCTTCGCCGACAACCGTGCCGACGTCGTGCTCGCCACCGAGCACCCCTTCGTCGAGAAGGGCTTCGGCTTCGGCGGCGGCGCGATGGCCGGGCTTGCCAATACCCGCGTGCGCACTCAGTTCAAGCCGCTCGCCTATTGGAACGGCGCGCTGCGCACCGACGCGAACGGCGAAGCGAGCGTGTCGTTCGCTCTGCCCGACGACCTCACGACGTGGCGCGTGATGGCGATGGCGCTGACGGCCGACGCGCGCTTCGGCAACGGCGAGTCGAGCTTCATCACGACCAAGCCGCTGGTCACCGCGGACGTGCTGCCGCAATTCGCCCGGCCCGGCGACCGCTTCTCGGGCGGTGTGGCCGTCACCAACGTCGCGGGGGCGGCGGGCCAAGTCGCGCTCGCAGGAACGCTCGGAGGCGGACTCGCCTTCGTGCAGAACGGCGCGACGAGCCAGACGCTCTCGCAGAGCGAAGCGATCGAGGGCCTCACGCAAGCTTACCGCTTCGACCTGCTCGTGACCGGCACGAACGACGCGAAGGTCACGTTCTCGACGCAGCTCGGCGGCAACGCCGACGCGTTCTCGGTCGGGCTGCCGATCGAAACCGAAGACGTCACCGAGAGCGTCGTCAGCACGGGGACCGCGGCCGGCACCGCAACCGTCCCGCTCGACGTCACGCCCGAACAGAAGGGCCCGCTCGGCGGTCTCGAGGTCACGCTCGCGAGCACGCTGCTCGCCGACGCCGCCGAGCCGGCTCGCGTGCTCGAAGCGACGCGGCCGCCGTTCGCCGAGTCGCTGGCGAGCCGCATCGCGATCGCCGCCGATCAGATCGTGCTGGACCGCACGTACGGACGCGCCGAGCGCATCCCCGCGCTCGAGGCCGAGCTCGGCGGCGACCTCGCGGCGCTGCGCGCGCTGCAGCTTCCCGACGACGGTTACGCCGCCTGGCCGGGCGCGCAGCGCTCGGAGATCTACTCGACGGCCTTCGTGGCGACGCAGCTCGGCCAGGCGCGCAGCGCGGGGATCGACGTCGCGGCCGACCTCGCGCGCGTCAAGCGCTTCCTCTACGACCGGCTCGCCGACCCGCGCAACGAAGAGTATTGCTTGAAGGACGCGGTCTGTCAGGCGGAGATCCGGCTCGAAGCGCTGGAGACGCTGGGGAACCTCGGCGAGGTTCGCAGCGATTTCCTGGACGATATCTACCGGCTGCACGAGCAGTTCGGCTATTACGAACAGGTCGAGCTGGCTCGGCAATTGGTCAAGCTCCCGGCCTGGCACGCGCAAGGGATCGCGCTGCGCGACAAGCTGCTCGAGCAAGTGTATCTGACGGGCCGTCGCGCCAGCGTCGACTTGCCGGGCGGCTTCTTCGAGTCGCAGCCGGCGGGGCAGGCGCAGATCGTGGGGCTGCTCATCGAGACGAAGGCGGCCCTCGAAGACGTCGACCGCGCCGTCCGCGCGCTGCTCGAGCTGCGCAAGGACGGTCAGTGGGGCTGCGCCTGCGACGACGCCGAAGCCCTCAACGCGCTCGTCCTCTACGCCGGGCTCAATGCGGCTCCGCCGGATTTCGTCGCGACGGCGCAGTTGCCGACGACTCCGCCGCGCACCCTGAGCGAGACCTTCCGCGGCTACGCGCGGACGGTTTCGACGACGAACGTTCCGCTCGACGACCTCAGCCGCGGAGCGTCGCATGTCGCCCTCGCCAAACGGGGGACGGGGACGCTGCACTACGTCGTCGCCTTCCGTTACCCCGTCCCCGCCGAAGGCGCGGGCGTCTACAGCGGCATTCGCATCGACCGTTACGTCCGGAACGCCAACGCGACGGCGGTCCTCGCCCAGTTCGGGCTGGCCGCGCCGAGCGGACCGACGACGCTCGAGCCGGCCCGCGTCTACGACATCGAGGACCGGATCGTCACCGACCATCCCCTCGACGACCTGGTCGTCAGCGATCCGCTGCCGGCAGGTCTCGAGGCGGTCGATCAAACCTTCCGCACCGCGACCAAGTATTTCAGCAGCGACGATCCGTGGGACGTGGACTATCAAACGATCGAGCGGGCGCGCGTCCTCTCGTTCGCGCACCACCTCGAGGCCGGCGTTTACGCCATCCACTATCTGGCACGCACGGTGACGCCGGGAACGTTCGCTTGGCCGGCGGCGACGGCGCAGCTGCAGCGCGAGCCCGAGGAGTTCGGCCGCACCGCAGCCACGCAGCTCGTCGTTCCAGACAAGTAGAACGCGTCTCGCGAAGCAACGGTGTGAAGGCCGGGCGAGCCGCCCCTGAGAATCCCCCAAACTTTTCAAGAGGAGAAAAATGACACGCCGCGCGCTCGTGCCGGGTCTTGCGCTCGCCGCGCTCTTGATGGGCTCCCTCGGCGCAGCTTTGGCCGCTCCGCAACAAGTCGCGGACGCCGTCGACGCGCAGTCCGGGGCGACGCCGCCCCCGGCCCCGGCGGCGACTCCGAATCCGTTGCGGAGAACGCCCTTTCCGCTCGTCACGCCATATCAATTCGTTAAACCCGCGCCGCGCGTCGCGGCCTCTCCGGCGATCACACCCTACCCGCTCGTCACGCTGGCCCCCATCGGCGCTTCCCCGCCGTTGCCGTATCCCGCCTACGGCACCCCGGTGCCGGGGGTCGATGCCGGGAGAAGCGCGCCGGGGATCCCGCAGCGCGTGACCCTGGCGCAGGCGCTGGCGATCGGCTTCGCCGGCTCGCCGTTGCTGGCCGCCGCCCAGGCCGACGTCGGCATACAGGCCGCCGCGGTCCGGCTGGCCCGCGCCGGCGAACTGCCTTCGCTCACGGGGACGGCCAACATCTCGTACAGCCGCAGCCAACTCGGCTACACGCAGCTGCCGAACGGGTCGGTCGCCGGCGTCGGCACGAACAACACGCTGAGCGGGTCGCTGTCGCAGCTGATCTTCGACGGCGGCAAACTCGCCGCCGCGGTCCGCGCCGCACAGCGCAGCGAGACCGCGGACGCCGACACCTATCGGCGAGAACTGCAAACCGTCGCCTTCAACGTCGCGAGCGCGTACTACAACTATCTGGCGGCGGAGCGCACGACGCAGGTCGATCTCGAGATCGTCAAGGAGGACCAAGTCCAGCTCGATCTCGTCAAGGCGCAGGCGGACGCCGGGACGGTGCCGCCCGTCGATATCATCACGGCCGAGTTTCCGGTCGCCCAGGCGCGCGTCGCGGTCGTGCGCGCGCAAGGCGCCGAACTCGCGGCGGCGGCAGCCTTCTCCAACGCGATGGGCCTCGATGCGAACGTCAACGTCCAGCCCATCGACGACGCTCCGCTCTTCGGAACCAGCTCGCAGATCTCGACCTTGCCGATCCCGGCGTACGGCGACGCCATCAAACGCGGGCTGGCGATGCGTCCCGACTACGACGCCGCCCTGCAGTCAGTGGAAGCGGCGAAGTACAGTCTGAAGGCGGCGGTCCTCGGATACGTTCCCAGCCTGGTCGCCAGCGGCAACTACGGCGACACCTCGACCAGCATCGGCGGCGGCGTCCTGCGCAATTCGGGCTCGGTCGGCGCCGCCTTGAACATTCCGCTCTTCGATCAAGGAACGACCGCTGCGAACGTCGCCCAAGCGAAGGCACAAGTGCGCCTGCAGCAAGCAAATCTCAAGACCGAGCTGCTCGCGCTGCAGCTGAACGTGAAGCAGGCCCTGACGAACCTGGTCAGCGCTCGCGCCCAGCTCGATCAGACCCAGGCCGAGTATTTGAGTGCCGTTGCGAACCTGGGCGCGACAGAGGACCAGTACAAAGTCGGCGTCACGACCCTTCCGCTGCTCCTCAACGCCGAGACCGCGCTGACCCAGGCGCTGACCGACTCGGTGACCGCCGTCTACAACCTCCGCCTGGCGGAGCAGAGCTATCTATACGCGGTCGGAACGAACGACCAGCAATAGTCGCGGACCGAGGTCCCGTACCACCGGGACAGTACTTCTCGGGTTCTCCGCATCACGTGGACGATTCGCCATGCGCGCTGGGCCACGTCCACGAGACCGGCGACGGGCCGTGTCGTCGTCGTCGAATACGAGGTCCATGGGAGGATCCTCGCAACGGGCGTGAAGTGCGACAATCGGTTCTGTTCGATCGTTAAGGTCGAAAACCGTAAAATCGCGCACACATGGACTCTCTCGCCGCCTGGAACGCGTTGACGGCGCAGGCTCACTAACGGCTGCCGGCCTTTCTGCTAACCGGGGTCCTCGCGCCGGATGCGCGTGAACTCGGCTTTCAGCGTCTGCGGGCCCAACCCAGGCGACCTCGATACGGCGGCCGGCGTGCCGCGTGTCACCCCCATTGCGGTCGAGCACGCGAATAATTTCTGCTGCCAACCGTGCCGTTGCCAAGCTGCTTAACTTTAGTGACAATCCGAATTTGATTAGTGGAAAAGGCAAGCAGGCGCCAGCAACGAGTTGCTTAGGGAAAAAAGTATCACGTCGGCGTTATTTTGTGGTAAAGTTTACTAATAAATAGTTAGTCGCTGCTGGCAAAAAGCGAGCCCCTTTTGCGACGCTCGATCGTGTTATCCATTCGGTTGGTAAGCGTAATGTTTAGAGATGCGAAAAAGTCAGTTCGAAATGTCATTTTAGATTTATTTGCTGTTGCATTGGTATGCATGATACCAATGCCGGCTTTTGCGCAGTCGTTAGCTGATTGTGTGGTAGAGATTTCCACGCAGAGAAGTGATGGTTTGGCATGGCATGGAAGTGGAATCATTGTGGGAGACGATAAATCGACAGTTGAAATCGTGACGGTGGCGCATATCGTAAGAAGTAATGATTTTACGGTAACGTTTCATTCGGGTGAAAGCGTTAGCGGACATGTGAAAGCGACGTTTTTGCCGGGACACGATTTGGCTTTCTTCAATTTATGGGGTGTTCAAAAAAGATATCCCGTTGCCGTATTGGGTGATGATTCGAACGTGGTTGATGGCACGGCGATTGGCGATCCTGTAGATCAGGACGGGTGGGTAGAGAGTAAGGTTACGTATTTGACGACGACAGACTCTTATATAGTGTATACGCGAGGGACTGTGTCGGAGGGTGATAGCGGAGCGCCGGTTTTCAACTCCCGAGGCGAAGTGGTAAGTCTGCTGGTGGCTGTCGGTAAGGCTACTATCGATGATCGGAAAGTTGATGTATCGCTAGGGGAGGACGTTCGATATATCCGTAAGCTGTTGGGGATGGATGAGGCGAGTTGACGCTCGCCGGGTTGAAGGCCGAGGATTCTGCAGGACGCGTCTCGCGCCGCGCCCTGCCGTTCCTAGGGATTGAGCCCTCGCTTTTCTGAACAGATCACCTCAGAATAGGATGCCGCGTGCCGATCGCGTCGGCGCGATCTCTGAAATGAGCCGGGCTGCCGGCCTTCTTGCTAGCCGAGGTCCTCGCGGCGGATGCGCGTGAACTCGGCTTTGAGCGTCGGCAGTTGGACGAGGCGCGCCGTCGCCGCGTCGAAGTTCCGCTCGCGGGTGCGGTGGGTGAGGATGACGATGTCGGTCTCGTTGTGAGCGTCGCCGGGACCTTGCTGCAGCATCGCGTCGATCGAGATCCCCGAGTCGGCC
The DNA here is from genome assembly GCA_963834485.1 of Vulcanimicrobiota bacterium. Classification (GTDB taxonomy): domain Bacteria; phylum Vulcanimicrobiota; class Vulcanimicrobiia; order Vulcanimicrobiales; family Vulcanimicrobiaceae; genus CAWICD01. Next base: position 870,337 of record CAWICD010000001.1, on the reverse strand, counting down.
AAAGTGCGCGCGATGTCGGCCAGGACGCCGACCTGATCCTTGACCCGCACGCGCAGGTAGTACGAGGTCTCCACGTCGCCCATCGGCAGGATCGCGATGTCGCTCAAGGCGTCGGGCTGGAAGGCGAGGTGCGGCACGCGCTCCTCGGGTTCGGCGCGCATCAGCCGCGTGACGTCGATGACGTCGGCCAGGACCGCGGAGGCGGTCGGCTCCGAGCCGGCGCCGGCGCCGTAGTACAGGGTGACGCCGGCCGCGTCGCCTTTGATCAGGATCGCGTTCATCGGGCCCTCGACGCTGGCGATCAGGCGCTGGGCCGGGACCAGCGTCGGGTGCACGCGCAGCTCGATCCCCTCGCGCGTGCGGCGCGTGATGCCGAGCAGCTTGATGCGGTAGCCGAGCTCCTCGGCATAGGCGATGTCGGCTTCGGCGAGCTTGGAGATCCCCTCGACGTACGCGCGCTCGAACTGCACCGGAATGCCGAAGCCGATCGCGGAGAGGAGCGTCAGCTTGTGCGCCGCGTCGACTCCCTCGACGTCGAACGTCGGATCGGCCTCGGCGTAGCCCAGCCGTTGCGCCTCGGCCAGCGCCGCGCCGAACGAGAGCCCCTTGGCGCGCATCTCGGAGAGGATGTAGTTGCTGGTCCCGTTGATGATGCCGGCGATCCACTCGATGCGATTGGCGGCCAGCCCCTCGCGCAAGGCTTTGATCGTAGGGATGCAGCCGGAGACCGCCCCCTCGAAGGCGACCATCACGCCGTGTTTGCTCGCCGCCGCGAAGATCTCGTTGCCGTGCAGCGCGAGCAGCGCCTTGTTGGCGGTCACGACGTGCTTGCCGTGCTCGATCGCGCGCAGGATCGCGTCCCGGGCGACGGTCGTCCCGCCGATCACCTCGACGACGATGTCGATCTCAGGGTCGGCGACGGCGCGGACGACGTCGTCGACGAGCGGCACGCCCGGACCGACGATCCCGCGCGCGCGCTGCAGATTGCGAGCCCCGACCCAGGCGATCTCGATACGGCGGCCGGCGCGCCGCGTGATCTCCTCCCGATTGCGCTCGAGCACGCGAAACGTTCCGCTGCCGACCGTGCCGATGCCGAGCAGCCCCAATTTCACCGGTTTCATCGCGAGCGCTCTTCCGTGCGGGGTGAAGGCCTTCATGCCGCGCTTGCGGACGAGCGGCGCCATTCTCGGCGCCCGTTGCCGATGTGCGTTCTAAGCGGCCGGCGCTATCAGAACGGCGATAGAAGCTTCTCGAGACGGTTCTACATGAAATGTGCGTACATATGTTCGTATCGCCTTGTCGTAGCGTTCAAGGCCTGGGCCGCTCGCGAAGGTGCGCGCGACCGGACGGCTTATCGCCGGTGGCACGATCCTCGTCGATGTCGTCCCGGAACAGGTCGTCGCGGCGCTCTTTGAACGGGGTGCGCACCTGAGAATCTTCTTTTCGGATCCGACGTATTGACAATCTTCTCTTGGGAGAGCGTATTCAAGAGAGCCCGGCGGCCACTTGTTTAAGATACGCCTGGTAATGCGTCATGCTCTTGAGGCAGCGTGCGAACAGCTTGCCGATGAGCATGGGGAGTTTTTCTCGTCATGTTGCGCTCGCTGCGCCGCAAGGCGCTCCTGCTTCTCGGAAGTCTGACATTTGTCGCCGGCTGCGGCGGGACCGGCGGGAGCGTCGGTCCCATCGCCGCGGCGACGCCCGCAGGTACGGCGAGCGCGACCCCGCCCGCGACGTCCTCCGGGCCGAACGTCGCGGCGGTGACGGCGGCGCTTCAGAGCGCGCAAGCGTACTACGCCACGATGCCGCATCAGGACCTCAACACCGATCTCACCGCGCTCGCCGCAGAGATGGTCTCATCGAAAGCGTTTGCGACCGCGGTCGTCAGCTACGGCGGGATCACGGCGACGCTGCCGGACGGTACGCCCGCGCTCATCTTCGCCGATCATGCCGAGACGCTCGGCTACGGGACCTCCACGTCGTCCTCGCAGGTGCGCAGACCCGCGAGCGTGCGGCGCCGCCCGGCCAATGCCGGGGCGCAGCACGAAATCGCGCTGCTGATCAACGAGCAGGACACGGGCGGAGCGTTTCACCCGTCGCGGCAGGAGGCTTTCGGTCACGCGTTCGCGAGTGCGTACAACGTCACGTCCCCGGGCCAGGTCGACGTCCTCGACGCGTCGCTCGACGACGTCCTGTCACTGAGCTCGACGCGCATCGACTTTCTCTCGATCGCGACGCACGGCATGGTGGCGTGTCCGTATCGTCCCGATCTCGCCTGCGTCGGCAACGCTTACTACGCCCTGCTCTCGACGACGCCGTACAACGCCTCGACGGCGCTGGAATACGCGCTCGACTACGCGGCCGGGAACATCGTCGCGGCGATGACGCTGCAGTATCCTATAAGCGGATTCGCCTCTCCGACCTGGGCGTTCACGCCGGCCTTTCTGACGACGCACTTGACGTTCAATCCTGGTGCGATCGTCGATAACCAATCGTGCTACGGACAGAGTCCGGCAACGATCGCGAGCGTGTTGAGCGCGCTGCAGAGCGCCGGCGTCGGCCGGTACACCGGTTGGACCAAGCCCGTCTTGGGCAACGACGCGGATGAAACCGAGGCGTTCATCTTCGACCGCATGCTCGGCGAGCAGGATCCGAGCGATACCGGCCTCGACGGATACGCGCAGCAGCAAGCGCTGCCGCAACGGCCGTTCCCGCTCGACGCGATCCAAACGGTGATGGCAACCGAGGAGCGAGCGGGTCCGCTCGGCTACGAGTCCTATCCCTACGCCACGTCGCTGCTGCCCGGTGACTCGAACGCGGCGCTCGCGCCCCCGACGGCCGACGGGACCACGTCGCATTGGCTGGCGAGCGACCTCGGGGGCGAAACCGTGCCGAACCCGCCGGTCGAGTACGCGCTTCCGTCGATCTCCTCTATGGCGATGACGGCGGAGACCGCGACGGGCGGCACGCTCGCCATCAGCGGTCAATTTCCCTCGACTCCCGGGACGGTTCAAATCGACGACGCTTCGGGATTGACGACGCTGTACAACCTGACGTGGAGCAAGAACCTCATCACCGTCGCGCTCCCGCCTTCGGGTAACGCTTCGGCAGGCCTCGTGCAGGTTTTCGACGCGAACGGCGTCGGCAGCAACGTCGAACCTCTCACCCAGTGGCAAGGCACGTTGACCTACGTTGAAAGCGACGCGTTCGCGATTCTGGGCGGATACCAAGGAATAGGCAGCGGCGGTTTCACGACCGCGTTCAACGTGACGTTCCGCTCCGACGTCCATCCCACCGTACCGTCGATCGATGCGTCGCCCGTCCCGCAGAATCTGTACTTCCCGCAAGTCGAAGGCAATTCGACGGCGACCGTCACGGCGCTGTCGGGCAGCTTCACGGCGTCGCAAGGGCAATGGACGCCCACCCCGAGCGCGACGCTCTCGCTCAATTCAACGCAGGCGATGGCGCCGGGCGCGTTACCGCTGACGGCGGATACGTTCTTCTTCGGCGCGATCGCCGGTCAGCCGGCTCCCTGCAACAAGGGAACGGCGGGACCCGAAGGCGACCAGGGCAACACGTTCTGCCCGCTGGTCCAATTCTTGCCGAACGACGTCGCCTCGTGTATCGGGAATCCGCCGGCGTCGAGCCCCGAGGGCATTTGCGGCCAAAACGTCCATGCGCCGTTCAACACGTTCTCGCCCTACGGAGGCTTCGGCGTTTCGTCCGGCGCTTCGGAGACGATCGATCCGGCGCTCGTCTCGTTTACGATGGATCCGGCCTCGTACGCGATCACCGTCGTTTCGCCGGAGACGACGTTCATTCGCCTCTTCGGGGGAATCGCCCAATGGGATGCGAGCGCAACCGTCACCGGAACGATCGGGCCGCCGCTCGAGCCGCCGAGCGCGACGACCCCGGCACTTCGCGCGCGCGCGCCGGCGGCGACGAAAGGCAGCTGATATCGCGGAAAACGATCGTCTGCCGGCGGAATTCCGGCACGTTTCAGGATGATTCGCGCAGGCGCCCGATTTCGGCGAGGAAAGCGTCGCCGAAGGCGCTGAGTTTCTTGTCGCCGACGCCGGGGATCGCGCGCAGCTCCGTCGCGTTGCGCGGAAGCTCGCGCGCCATCGCGCGCAGGGTCGCGTCGGGGAAGATCACGTAGGCCGGCACGTCGCGTTCGTCGGCGATCCGCTTGCGCAGCGCGCGCAGCAGCTCGAACGTCTCGGCTTCGCCGGAAGAAGCCGCACCGCGCTCGGCGGCGGCGCGCTCGGGAGCGCCGCGGCGGCGCGCTCCGGCTCCCCGCGGCGCGGGCGCGGCCGCGGCCGGCAGCATGACCGTCGCGCGCTCGGCCAAGACGGTGCGCCCCCGCTCGGTCAACTCGAGCACGCTGATCGCGCCTGGAGCTTGCCGCAGGAAGCCGGCCCGCACCAGCTCGCGGCCGATCCCGAGCCACCGCTCGCGCGAGAGGTCCTTGCCGATCCCGAAGGTGCTCAGATAGTCGTGCTCCCAGCGCTGCACGTTGGGGGTGGCGCGGCCGAGCAGCACGTCGACGACGTGGTGCAGTCCGACCCCGAAGCCGCGCCGCCGGATGCGCACCACGCACGAGAGGAACTTGTGCGCGGCGAGCGTCTCGTCGACGAGGGCGCGCGGCTCGAGACAGTTGTCGCAGGCCGCGCACGCACCCTCGAAGCGTTCGCCGAAGTAAGCCAGCAGGGCGCGGCGCCGGCAGCCGGCGCGCTCGGCGTAGTCGACCATCTGCCGCAGTTGCCGCAGCGCGAGAGCGCGCTCCGCCTCGCTGCTCTTCTCGTCGATGAAGACGCGCTGTTTGGCGGCGTCGCCCGCGCTGAAGAAGAGCAGGCAGTCGGCGGGGAGCCCGTCGCGCCCGGCGCGTCCCGTCTCCTGGTAGTACCCCTCGAGGTTCTTGGGGAGATCGTAGTGCACGACGAAACGGACGTTCGGCTTGTCGATCCCCATGCCGAAGGCGACCGTCGCGCAGATCGCGCGGACGTCGTCGCGCACGAAGCGCTCCTGGTTGCGGGAGCGCACGCCGGGATCGAGCCCGGCGTGATACGGGAGTGCCGGAATGCCGTCGGCCGAGAGTTTCGCGGCCAGCTCCTCGGCGCCGCGGCGGCTGGCGGCGTAAACGATCCCGCTCTCCGGCGCGCGGGCGCGCACGAACGCGAGCAGGGTCCGGTAGGTATCGCGCTTGGGAACGACCCGGTAGGTCAGGTTGGGGCGGTTGAAGCTCGCTGCGTAGCAGCGCGGGTCGCGCAGGCCGAGCAATGCCAGAATGTCCTGCCGGACGCGGTCGGTCGCCGTCGCGGTCAGGGCCAGCATGGGGACGTCGGGGAAGGCCTCGCGCAGCTCCGCCAGCCGCCGGTACTCGGGGCGGAAGTCGTGGCCCCACTCGCTGATGCAGTGCGCTTCGTCGATGGCGAAGCGGGCGACGTTCCAACCGGCCAGCTCGTCACGGACGTGGGGCAAGGCAAGCCTCTCCGGGGCGAGGTAGAGCAGGTGGAACTCGCTCCGCTCGAGTCCGCGCTGACGCCGGCGCACCTCCCCTGGTTCGAGCGAGGAGTTGAGGAAGGTGGCGGGGATCCCGGCCGCCAGAAGCCCGTCGACCTGGTCCTTCATGAGCGCGATCAGCGGCGAGACGACGACCGTCAGGCCGGGGCGCATGACGGCCGGGAGCTGATAGCACAGGGACTTCCCGCCACCGGTCGGGAGGAGGGCAAAGACGTCCCGCCCGGCCAGGACGTCCCCTACGATCGCCTCCTGAAGCGGCCGAAAACTCTCGAAACCGAAGAACTTCTTGAGCGCCGCGAGGGGCTCGAGGTCGAAGGGGGCGCCCACGAGCTCCGCGGCTTCGCCCTCGCTGACGGGATTCATTCGCGTCCCCACGCCGCTGAGATCACGAGCCGTCCTCTTTCGGCAAGGGGGCATGTGGAAAAGTGTGACGCCCGGCCGATACTCTCAGTATGATCATGCCCAAGCACGGAGACGACATCACCCGCACGATCAGTCTCGAGTCGCTGCGCATCGTTCCGCTGTTCCGTGACTTCGACGTGGCGGAACTCGCAGAGGTGGCGCAGCTCGTGACCGCGCGGCGCTACGGAAAGCACCAGACGATCTTTCGCGAGGGGGACCCCGGTCAGACGTTCTACCTGATCTTGGAGGGCTCGGTCGCGATCGTCCGCATCGCACCCGACGGGCGGGAGACGATCCTCTCGATCCTCAAGGAACGCGACTTTTTCGGCGAGATGAGCATCTTCGACTCTTCGGTCCGTGCGGCCAGCGTGCGAACCTTGACCGAGGTCGAGGTCGGCGTGATCGAGCGCGACGACTTCCTCGCGCTGATCGACCGCAGTCCGCGCATCGGCCGGCTCCTGGTGATCTCGCTCTCCGAGCGCCTGCGTGCGGCCAACAAGATGATCGCCGCCACGGCCTCGCAAGACATCCGTTCGCGCCTGGCCTCCGTCCTGCTGAACCTGATGCAGAACTTCGGCGAGCCCGTCAGCAACGGCACGCGGATCAGCCTGCGCTTGACCAATCAAGAGATGGCCAACATGATCGGGACGACGCGCGAGACGGTGAACCGGACGTTGAACCGCTTCTGGGACGAGCGCCTGATCGACATGCGCACCTCGCACGTCGTCATCGTCGAGCCCGACAGGCTCCGCGCGATGGTCTCCTAGCGAACTTCAAACCGTCGAGAACGAGCGGCGCGTCGAGTGGGAGGAGCGTCGCTCCTGGGAACGCGGCCGCCGCCTGCGAAGGAACGGACATGGGCATCGCCGTCGAGCGGGCGCGGCTTACGGATCTCCCCGAAGCGAGCGCGATCGTCGATGAATACTGCGACGCGATCGACGTCGCGGTGCGTGACGAGACGCTCCTCCCCTACTTCCGGGACGGCTGCGGCTTGTGGCTCGCTCGCGAGGGCGCCATCACGCTAGGCTGCATCGCGCTGCGTCCGCTGCCCGCGATCGAGGGAGCCTGCGAGGTCAAGCGCCTGTACGTCCGCCCGGCCTTCCGGGGTCGCGGCGTCGCCGATCTGCTGCTCGACGCGCTGCACGGCTATGCGAGCGCCTGCGGTTACGGCGCGGCCTATCTCGACACGAAAGACGACCTGCGCGCCGCGATCCGCTTTTACGAGCGCCGCGGCTACGAGCCTTGCGCTCGATACAACGACAACCCGCAGGCAACGGTCTTCATGCGCCGGGCCCTGCGTACGGTCTGAGGAACTCGTCCCTCCGTTCGCGCGGGGAGACGTTCGCGAGGCTGGAAACCGGCAATCCGTTATCGAAAGGGCCGGTCACCTGGTTAGGCCCGCCCCGGAGAAACGCTTGATTGCATTGCGCGTGCGCGCCGCTTTCATGCTGGCCGTCCCGTTCTTCGCTCTGGCCGCGGCCGCAGGGGGCGAGGCCGCATCCTGCCGTTGGACGGCACCGCCGTTCGCGCGCGTTCGCGACGGGACGCGGCTGCCCGACCTGCAGGCTAAGCCGGAGTACGATCCGGGCCCCGCGCCCGCGGTCCCGCCTACGCCCGCGCCCTACGTGTGGAACCCGATCTTTCCGATCGACCGCGCGGGACGCGTGCACGCGCGCAGCGACGGCACGGTCAGTTCGATCGTCACGATCTCGGGCGGGGATTGCCAGGAGACGCACGTGGCCGTTCTCGTTTACAGCGACGGCTTCGTGCCGCAGCGCGGCTTGGCGGCCGATTACGGCCCCGCTCGCGCCAGCGACGAGTTGAGCGGCGGGCAAGGCGATTTCACGACCGTCATGCTGCACGCCGAGGCTGAAGCGCCGCTGCGCTTGCGCAACGTCTGGATCTCTGCCGACGCGCGTTCCTTCGGGTACCGGCACGCCGCAGGTCTGGTCACCGACGCCGGCGGGAGCACGCAGACGTTTCGTCCCGCGTTCGGCGTGCGGGACGACTCGCTCGAACTTCGCTCCGGCCTGGCGCTGCAGCGCGGCGGCCCCGTCGTCGAGCTCGCGTACCTGAACGCCGCGACCAACGCCTACCGTCCCGGCGTCGGCGGCCTGGGCGTCGCCGTGGAAGTGCCGCCGGCGCTCGACGAGACGTTCAGCGCGTTCGGCGCGCTCTCGTATTATCCGAACCTCGCCGGGGGCGGGATCGCGTACCGCGGCGTGCGCTACCGGCTCGGCTCGGCGCTCTCGCTGGCGCCGCTCTTCGGGCGTCCGTACTATTTCGAGCTTTCGATCGTGGGCGACGACCGCACGAACCGCTCGCGCGCGCCTTCCTCGGCGAGCTACAGCGGCCTCATGCTCGGCATCGGCTACCGCTTCGGGGGCATCCTGTGATCGATCGGGCGGCGTTCGTGCGTTACCTGACCTGCGCGCTCGCGCTGCCGCAAACGAGCGCGACGCCGCAAGCGTCCCCGGCGCGGCCGTTCACGGTACTGATCCTCGGCGACTCGATCGCCTGGGGCCAAGGCCTGCTTCGCGGACACCGCTGGCGGGATCTCCTCGTCGCGCGGCTTCGGACGGCCCTCGGCCGCGAGGTGAAGGAGATCGCGCCGCAAGTCCACTCGGGAGCGGTCATCGGCCTCGGGGATCGGGACGAGATCGACCTGGCGGGACTCTATCAACCCGACCTGTATCCGCCGGGCCAAGAGAAGCCGACGCTGCTCGGCAAGGGCGAATACGCGGGCGAGCTGCCGTCGTCGACGCCGACCGTGCTCGCGCAGCTCGACGCTCTCGACGCCCTCGATCCCGGCGACCCGATCGACCTGGTCGTCGTCTCCGCCGGCATCAACGACGTGCGGATCGTCCGCTTCCTCGATCCGTTCGCGAGCCCGAAGTTCATCAGCGACTTGATCGACTTGCATTGCCGGCGGCACCTGACCGCGCTGCTCGACCGCATCCGGGTGCGCTGCGTCGACCGCAATCCGGCCTGCAAGGTCGTCGTTCTGTCGTACTATCAAATCGTGAGCGTGCGAAGCGTCGGCTTTCCGTCGGTCTACGACTTCGTCTCCGCGCTGTTCACCGCGCCGCCGCGGAGCGCGGCCGAACGCCGCAACCGGCGCCTCATCGGCGGCCTCGCCGAAGTGGAGCAGATGACCGGGCAGCAGCCGTCGCCCGGCGCGCAAGCGGCCGGGAAACTGCCGCACTTGGTGGCGCAGATCGTGGACGCGGCGCAGCGGTTCTATGAGGCCTCCGAAGCCGCGATCGACGCCGCGGTCGCCGCTGCGAACCGCCCTCCCTTTTCGCAAGCGTTCGTGCACGTGACGCCGCAGATCGGGCCCGCTCAAGCGCTCTACGTCGTTCCCGCGTCCGCATCGGATCTGTGGGCCGCCAAGATCGTCGGCCGCGAACCGCCGCTTCCGACGGACGAGGTCGCGAAGTTCCGGGTACCGCTCTGCTTCGGCCTCTACGGCGGAGACAGCCCCGCCCTCAACGAGTGCGACGTCGCCTCGCTCGGCCATCCCGACGTCGCGGGCGCGAGCGACGGATACTTCGAGGCGATCTGGGAGAAGATCGCGCCGCTTCTCGCTCCGCCCGGCTAGATCAGGCGCCGCAGCGGGCGGCGTTTCCAGAACGCGTAGTAGTAGACGAGCTGAAAGACGAGACCTGCGATGAAGGCGGCGGGATAGCCGTACCAGACGCCGTCGAGCCCGAAACGCTGCATCAGCACGTAGGCGACCGGGACCTCGACGCCCCAGATCGAGAGGATCGAGAGCAGCGTCGGCCAGAGGACGGCGCCGCTGGCCAGCATCGTGCCGGCCAGGACGCGCGCGTTGCCGTAGATCGGGTAGCTCCACAGCGTGATCAGCAGCAGGCTGTGCGCGATCGCGACCGTCTGCGGCTGGCGGATGAAGAGCGAGATCAAATCGACGCTGAAGAGGTACCCGAGCGTGACCAGCACGCCTTCCACGACGTAGTTGAGGATCACGGCGGAACGCACGATCTTGGGGATCCGCTCGAGGCGGCCCGCGCCGATCGCCTGGGCGCTGAAGATCGAGGCGCCGATGCCGATGCTGACGGCGGGGAACTGCACGTAGCTTGCGACCTGATTGACGGCGCCGTACGCGGCCGTCGCCGTCGACCCGAAGCGGTTGACGAAGAAGATGACGGCGACCTCGGAAAGCGAGATCATGACGAGGTTGACGGCCGAAGGCAGACCGAGCCGCACGACTTTGGCGGCGATGTCCCAGCGCACGCGCATGCCCGCGAGCATCGCGCGGTCGAGCGCCAGCGGATGCTTGGTGCGCGCCAGATAGAGCAGCAGCCCGGCGAAGGCGGCGCCGCTGGCGAGCACGTTGGCGACGGCGGCGCCGTTGGTCGCCAGGCGCGGCAAGCCCAGCCAGCCCAAGATGAAGGCCGGCGTCAGCACCATCGTCAGCGCGGTGCTCGCGAGCAGCGAGTAGAAGGGCGTGCGCGCGTCGCCCGTGCCGCGCAGGAACGTCGTATAGATCACGTAGCCGAAGAGGATCGGCAGCGAGAAGAAGGTGATGCGCGAGTAGCTCGCCGCGATCTGCAGGATGTCGCTCGGCGTTCCGATCGCCGCCAGCATCAGTTCGGTGAAGGTCCCGCCGAGGAGCCCGACGGCGGCGCCGAGGCCGAGCGCGAGCGCAAGCGTCGTCCCGGCGATCTGCTTGACCTTGGCCGCGTCGCGCGCCCCGTACGCCTGGCCGATGAGCACGGTGCTGCCGCTGCCCAGGCCGATGACGAACGAGATCAGGAAGAAGACGATCGGGAAGATCGCGGAGACGGCCGCGAGCGAACGAACGCCGACGAGCCGCCCGAGATAGATGCTGTTGAGGGTCGAGCCCAGCGACTGCAGCACGTTGCTGAGCATCAGCGGCACGAGGAAGATCAGCAGGGATTGCCAGATCGGGCGCGCGTCGCTGAGCGCGAGGGAGGTCCGCGACGGCGCGGCGCTCAACCGCGCGGGGCCACGAAGAGCGTGCGGGCGTTGGTATACCAGACCAGACCCGGCGGCGCACCCTGCTGCCGGCGCACGTGCTTGCGTTCCGTGTAGTCGACCGCGACCTTTTCGGAAGCCCGCGCCTTGCTGTGGTAGGCGGCGAGCGCCGCCGTCGCGAGCAGCTCGTCGTCGCTGGGCGTTCGCTGCGAGTCGATGCGCAGCACGACGTGCGCGCCCGGCGTCGCTCGGGCGTGAAACCAAAGGTCGTCGGGCCGTGCGAAGCGGAAGGTCAGATCGGCGTTGTCGCGCGGCGAGCGGCCGACGTAGACGCGCGCATCCGAGGCGAGCGGAAACTCGAGCGCGCCGCGGCGTTTGCTGCGCGCGGCCCGCGGCGCAGGCCCGGCGCGCGGCGGGGCGGGCTTGCGGCGTTCGAGCCGATCGACTCCCTCCGCGAGATCCGCGAGCGTCTCGGGCTCGGCCCGTTCCAACTCCCAGGCCAGCTCCTCGCCGTAGGCGCGCTCGCTTTCGAGCCGCGCGAGCCGCTCGGCGGCGTGACTGCGCCGGCCGACGGCTTTCTTGTAGCGCTTGAAGATCGCCGCCGCGTTCGCTTTCGCATCGAGCGCCGGGTCCAGCTCGATCGTCAGGCTGGGATCGCTCGGCGGCACGTAGCGCGTCGCGCCGGACGGAACCTCGCCGAGGTGCGCGTAGAGCAGTTCGCCGGCGCGGCGCAAGGCTTCGCTCGCGGCGAGATCGTCTCGCTCGCGCTCGAGCGCCGCTCGCTCCGCGCCGAGCGCCGCCAGCCGGTGCTCGAGGCGCGTTCGCAGCACGCTGCGGCGCGCAGCGAACGCCTGCGCGGCGCGCGTGCTGCCGCCGACCTCGAGCAGCGTGCCCAGGAGCGGGAGGAGCCGGCGCTCGCGCCGCTCTTCGAGCGCGGCGAACTGCAGCAGGGGAACCACGTGCGCTTGGACGATTCGGCCGCCGTCCGCGTACACGAACACGTCACCCAAGGCGACCGGCTCGCCGTCGCTCGCCGCGACGAGCGCTCGCGCGCGTTCGAGCGCGCGGGCGGCCAGCGCCGCCGGACTGGCGGGGAGCGCCGCCGCCTCCGCCACGAGGGATTCGGCGAGCAGGCGCGGCAGCAGCGGGACCGAGCCGCGCAGCGCGCGGATCGCTGCCTCGCGTGCGCCGGGCCCGCCGCCGGCGAGCGCGGCGAACGCGGACGGCGGATCGTCGCCGGCTGCCGGGCTGGGCAGCGGCGGCGGCTCGTACGGCTCGCCGACGACGGTTGCGCGGCGGCCGCCGGATCCGCGCGGAAACTCCTTGGCCGCGGCGACGACGGTGTCGTCTTTGAGCAGCACGATGTTGCCGAAGCGCGGCGTCAGCTCGACGACCAGCCGATAGCGGCTGGCGACGCCGAAGCGGGAGCGGGCGGCCAAATCGAAGGCGATCAGGCGGTCGCCGCGCCGGCCGCGCACGCGCTCGACGCGGAGACCTTCGAGGGTCTCGCCCAGCGCGCGCGGCCAGCCGGGACGCCGCTCGAGGGGCTGCTCCGGCTCGAGCGTCACCAGCGGCAGCGGACCGAACGGGTCGAGCGCGACCGTGCCGGCGGGCACGAGAAAGCCGAAGCGGCCGTCGGCGAGCATGCCCGCGGCCCGGACGCGCGCGTTCCGCAGCTCGCGTTCGAGCTCCCCGGCGAGGCGCCGGACGATCAGCCAATCGGTGAGCACGAAGGCCGGCTTAGCCGCGGATCGGCAGAGAAACTGCTGCCGGCCGAAAACGGGTGGACCGAGCCACTTTAGAATTCGTAAGAAAGGACCTTCCAATAAAGCTGCCGAGCGATGCGCGGGTGGATATTCCCCGGCCCGCGGCTGGCCCTGCGTCGCGGAAGCTCGGAGAGGGCTCCGCGCTGCGCCGGACGAACCACATCCTTTCGCGCCGAGGCGCAGGACGGACGTTCCGTACCGGCATTCCGACGGCGGGCGCTTTCAGCGAGCGTATGGGGAGGGGCGAACAACTGCAGGGCCCGGGATTGCTCTTTGTCGTCTCGGGTCCCTCGGGAGCCGGGAAGGACACGGTCGTCGACGCGTTGCGCGAGCGCATGCCGCGTCTGCGGTATTCGGTCTCCGCGACCACGCGGCCGCCGCGCGAGGGCGAGCGGGAAGGGAAGGACTACTTTTTTCTCGACCGCGGGCTCTTCGAGCGGAAGATGGGCGAGTCGGCCTTCCTGGAAACGCGGGAGTACAACGGCAACCTCTACGGCACGCCGCGGACCTTCATCGAGCAAACGCTCGCCGGCGGTTACGACGTGATCATGAAACCCGAGGTCAACGGCGCCCTCGCGATCAAGGCGTCCTTCCCCTTGGCGGTCCTGATCTTTCTCCTGCCCGACAAGTTCTCGCATCTGCGCTTGCGCCTGGCGGCGCGGCGGACCGAAAGCAACGAAGAGATTGCGGCCCGGCTGGCCATCGCGCACGAAGAGCTCAAGTCGATCCGCCAGTTCGACTACGTGGTCATCAACGAACAGGCGCCGCCGGAACGCCGGGACTCGCTTCCGGCCGTCGACGACTTGGAAGCGATCGTCCGCGCCGAACGCTTCCGCATTCATCACTACAAAGACGACGATCTGAAGAAATTGGAAACGACATGAAGGAATCGGTTTTTGGAGACCTCGACGGCTTGCTCGAACACGTCGACTCCAAGTTCACCCTGGTCAACGTAGTAACCAAGCGCGCAAAGCAGCTCAACAACGGCGCCCCCGCGCTGACTGAAAATTCCAATCCGAACAAACCGGTCTCGACCGCGTTCAACGAGGTCGCCCTCGGCAAGATTCCCTACAAGCGAGTAAAAGAGGGCATCAAGTAACCGGTTTTTCTCGGAGGCGTTCAAGGTCATGTGCGGCATCGTCGGATACGTCGGGTTTCGGGACAGCGTTCCTATCATCTTGGATTCGCTGCGCCGTCTCGAGTATCGCGGCTACGACAGCGCGGGAATCGCGGTGATCGACGCTCGCGGGGAGCTCGCCGGAACGAAGGCCGAAGGGAAGCTGGGACGCCTCGCCGAGCGGCTGGAGACGGAGCCGCTCAACGGCACGACGGGGCTCGGACACACGCGCTGGGCGACCCACGGGCGGCCTTCGGACGTCAACGCGCACCCGCATCACGACTGTACCAACCGCATCGCCGTCATCCACAACGGCATCATCGAGAACTACTCGATGCTGCGCGAACGGCTGGTGGCGAGCGGGCACCAATTCAGCAGCGAGACCGATACCGAGGTCCTCGCCCATTTGATCGAAGCCAACGACGGCGGCGACCTCGTCGAGGCGGTGCGCCGCACGCTGCGCGAAGTGACCGGCGCCTATGCGCTCGGCGTCATCTCGTCCGACGACCCGACGCGGCTCGTCTTCGCTCGCAGCGGGGCGAGCCCGCTCGTCGTCGGGATCGGCGAGCACGAGATGTTCGTCGCCTCGGACACGCCGGCGATCCTGCAGTACACGCGCAAGCAGATCATCCTGCGCGAAGGCGAGATGGTCGTGGTCGACAGCGACGGCTACAAGCTGACCGACTTCGAGGGGAGGCCGCTCGAACGCGAGGTCACGCAAGTCACCTGGGACGCGACGACGGCCGAGAAGACCGGCTTCAAGCACTTCATGCTCAAGGAGATGTTCGTGCAGCCCAGCGTCGTGAAAGAGACGCTGGCGGGGCGGATCGACGAGTCTGACGACACCCAGCTCGCGGCCGAGCTGAGGATCGACGAAGGCCTGCTGCGGGCCGTCACCAAGATCTCGATCACCGGCTGCGGGACGGCCTTTCACGCCGGCATGGTCGGCATGTACCTGCTGCGCGCGCTGTGCAAGCTGCCCGTCGAGATGGAGCTGGCCAGCGAGTTTCGCTACGGCGACCGCGCCCTCGACCCGCGCACCCTGACGATCGCGATGTCGCAATCGGGCGAGACCGCCGATACGATCGAGGCCGTCAAGATCGCGCTGGCCGCCGGCTCGCCGGTCCTGGGCATCTGCAACGTGCTGGGCTCGCATTTGACGCGCCTGGCCGACGGTGTGCTCTACACGCGCGGCGGTCCGGAGATCGGAGTCGCGGCGACCAAGACCTACGTGTCCCAGGCCGTGGCCATGGTGCTCTTCGCGCTCTACCTCGCGCGAGTGCGGCGCAGCGAGCCGCGCGAGCGGCTCCGCGAAATCGCGGAGGCCACCAAGCTGCTGCCCTCGGCGATCGATCTGGCGCTCAACACGTCCGACGAGATCCGCAAGGTCGCGCGGCGCATCCGGCGCGCCCGCACGGTGCTCTACATCGGCCGTTACGTCAACTACCCGACGGCGCTCGAGGGCGCGCTCAAGCTCAAGGAGATCTCCTACATCCATGCCGAGGGCTACGCCGCAGGCGAGATGAAGCATGGGCCGATCGCCCTGCTCGATCGCAACGTGCCGGTCGTGGGGATCGTCACCGGCGGCCGGGTGCGGGAGAAGATGCTCTCGAACCTCGCCGAGACGAAGGCTCGGGAAGCCAAGCTGATCGTCGTCGCCAACCACGGTGACGACGAGGCCGCGGCACTCGCCGACCACGTCTTTTGGGTCCCGCGGGTCGACGAGCTGCTCTCGCCGATCGTCAACATCGTTCCGCTGCAGCTGCTCGCCTACCACATCGCCGACATCGAGGGGAAGGACGTCGATCAGCCTCGCAACCTCGCCAAGACCGTGACCGTTGAATAGCGCGCGCCTCGACGGCCGTCCGCTCGACGCCTTGCGGCCGATCGTCATCGAGCCCAACCCGCTGCAGTTCGCCGAGGGCAGTGCGCTGATCGCCTTCGGAAACACCCGCGTGCTGTGCGCCGCGACGATCGAGGAGAAGGTTCCGCCGTGGCTGCGCAACCAGGGCCGCGGCTGGATCACCGCCGAGTACTCCATGCTGCCGCGGGCCACGCAGACGCGCACCCAGCGCGAGGCGGCGCGGGGCCGTCTCGGCGGGCGCACGCACGAGATCCAGCGTCTCATCGGCCGCTCGCTGCGCGCCGCCGCCGACCTCAAACTGCTCGGCGAGCGCAGCATCATCATCGACTGCGATGTCCTGCAAGCCGACGGCGGGACGCGCACGGCCGCGATCACCGGCGCCTACGTGGCGCTGGCGCTCGCGTTGCGGCGCGTTTTCGAGCCGGCGACGCAGAAGTGGCCGCTGCCGCAAGCGGTCGCGGCGGTCAGCGTCGGCTACGTCGACGGCCTGGCCCACCTCGACCTCGCCTATGCGGAGGACAGCCGCGCCGAAGTCGACATGAACGTCGCGATGACCGACGCGGGGGCCTTCGTCGAAGTGCAAGGTACTGCTGAGACCCGCCCGTTCGACCGCGCGCAGCTCGACGAGATGCTGGAGCTTGCGCGGACCGGGATCGAACGGCTCTTCGAAGAGCAGCGGGCCGCCTTGGGCGCGGTCCATGTCCGTTGACCGCGAGAGGCTCCGCGCTCTAGCCGCCGAGATCGGGCGCTTCTACGTGCGGGAGCGCAGGCTCTGCCGGGCGCAGGCGCGGATGGCGGAACTGCTCGCCACGGGCGAGCCGGTGCCCGACGCCGAGATCGCCGCCTACCTGAGCGAAGTGCTGCGCTATTTCCGCGGTTTCGAGCGCGAGGCGCGGGCGCATCTGCGCGACCTCGACCGGCGGCTGGCGCGCGTCAGCCAGCTGCAATTCAATCTCACGGCCGAGCGGGGCGTCGCGGCGCGCCGCGTCGAGGTGACTCAAGGCGTCCTCGCGCGCGTCGCGGAAATCGGCTCGCAATGAGGATGCTCGACGACGTCGGCCGCGGGACGATCGGCTTCTTCGAATACGCGGGCGGCGTCGCAAGCCTCTCGGCGGAGGCCGGGAGCTTCGTCGGCCGCCTGAAGATCCGCGTCGCGGAGACGCTGGCGCAGGCTTACTTTCTCGGCGTCCAATCGACGACGATCGTGCTGTTGACCTCGCTCTTCACCGGGATGGTGATCTCGCTCGAAGCGGCAAACCAGGCGGTCAGCTTCGGAGTGACCGATCTCGTGGGCGGCGGCGTCGCCTATTCGACCTCGCGCGAGCTCGGTCCGATGCTCAGCGCCGTCGTGGTGGCCGGGCGCGCGGGTGCGGCGATCGCCGCCGAGCTCGGCTCGATGGTCGTGACCGAGCAGATCGAGGCGCTCGAATCCCTCGGGCTTTCGCCGACGCAGATGCTGGTCGTGCCGCGCTTGCTCGCGATGCTGCTGATGATGCCGCTGCTGACGATCTTCGCCGACATCGTCTCGATCGCGGGAGGCATGTACTTCGCCAAGGTGCAGGCCGGGATCAGCTACGACACGTTCATCGAGTCGGCCCGCGTCTACAGCCACTTCAACGATTACCTCCTGGGCATGGTCAAGGCGGCCGTCTTCGGCGCGATCATCGTGCTGATCGGCAGCTATCAGGGGCTCACGACGCGCGGCGGCGCCGCGGGCGTCGGCAAGGCGACCACGGGCGCCGTCGTCATCGCGATCATCCTGATCTTCATCACGAACTTCCTCATGTCGGTCGTGTTCTTTCCGTCCGGCCCCGCGACGTAATGGCCGGCGTCGTTGAGATCGAGCACGTCTGGCTCTCGTTCGGCTCGAAGACCGTCCTGCGCGACTGCACGCTCGAGATCAAGCCGCGCGCCATCACCTGCCTGATCGGCATGTCCGGCGCCGGCAAGTCGACGGTCTTACGCCTCATCAACGGCCTGCGCAAGCCCGACCGAGGGCGGGTCCTGGTCGAGGGCGTCGACGTCGCTTCGCTCAAAGGGCGGAAGCTCAACGAGTTCCGGCAGCGGATCGGCTTCGCGTTCCAGTTCGCCGCGCTCTTCGACAGCCTGACCGTCGGCGAGAACGTGGCCCTGCCGCTGCGCGAGCTGACCAGCCTCCCCAAGGCCCAGATCGAGCGCACCGTCGAGCAGACGCTCGAGGTCGTCGGCCTCGCCGACGTGCGGGACCACATGCCGGCCGAGCTGTCGGGCGGCATGCTCAAGCGAGCGGGCTTCGCCCGCGCGGTCGTCACCAAGCCCGCGCTCGTGCTCTACGACGAGCCGACGACGGGACAGGACCCGATCATCACCCGCGTGCTGACGGAAACGATCGTCCGGCTGCGGCAAGAGCTCGGCGGGACGGCCGTGGTCGTCTCGCACGACCTCGCCAGCATCTACGCGATGGCCGACTATATCGCGATGCTGTTCGAGGGGGCCATCGTCGCGTATGGAACGGTCGACGAGATCAAGCGTTCGACGAACCCGGTCGTGCAGCAGTTCTTGCAAGGAAATGAGGTGGGACCGATCCGGGTCTGAACGGACGGTACCTACGAGCGTTTATGACGAAACAAGCCCAGGTCGGCCTCTTCACGATCCTCGGCGTCCTCGCGGTCTTCGCCGTCTTTTACGTGCTGGCCGACTTTGGCACGCGGAGCCGCGGCTATAAGATCGGGGTGCACTTCGAGTCGGCCTCGGGCCTGCGCAGCGCCGCGATCGTCTACCTCAGCGGGGTTCCGGTCGGCGCGGTCGACCGGATCGAGCTGGAGCCCGACTACACGACCGACGTGATCTTGGCCATCAAGTCGGGCTTCGAGATTCCCAAGGACTCGCGCTTCCTCATCCAAGCGCCGCTGACCGGCGAGCCGAGCGTGCTGATCCAGCCTCCGCGCAGCAGGCCGGGTCCGCTCGAGACGCTGCCGCACGTCGTGCTGGCGCTCGAAGACCAGCCGCACGGGAACAACCCGACGTCGATCGGCGATCTGCTCGAGGAGGGTCAAGGCGAGATCCGCCGTTTCGACAAGGTGCTCGCGCAACTCCAGGACGCGACGCCGCGGCTGCTGGCGGAACTCCAGACGACGCTTCACAACACCAACGCCCTGACCACGACCGCGAACGGCGCGCTGCGGACTTTCGCCGCGCACAGCGACACGCTGGCCTCCTCTTTGCAGCTCGCCGGCAGCAACGTGGTCGACATCACGGGCACGATGGATGCGACGCTGCGCCGCAACTCGGCCCAGATCGACGCGATGGTCGCGCAGTGGAACCGCACGTCGCGGTCCTTCGGCCAGACCGTCGACGCGCTGCGCGACGTCGCGACCGCCCCCGGCGTGAAAGAGGATCTGCTGCAGACGACGCACTCCTTCGCGGTGACGGCGAAGACGTTCGCCGCGCTGACGCAAGACCTGCGCCAAGTGACCGGCAACCCGCAGACGCAGGCGCAACTGCGCGACACCGTCGCCCGGATCGATGCGATGTCGCAAAAGATCGACTCGCTCGCCGGTCAGCTCGGCGGCAAGAGCAGCGTGTACGGCGTCGACGCCGGCGCGACCCCGGCGCCGGGAGGTTCGGCTCCGCCCGCCGCGCTTTCCACCGCGTGGCCCGCGCTGCCGCCGGCGGACGCGCCGATCCTGACGCCGCCCAGCGCCGCTCCTTCCGCGCCGGCCGGTGCCGCTTCACCGGCGGTGGCCACGTTCAAGCAGCGGCTCAACCGCTTCACGAAAGATCTCGTCCAACTGCAAGTCCGCGTCAGCGAACTCTCGCCGCAGCGGCCGGGGAGCGCGAGCGGCAACGTGTCGCCGCTGCTGACGGCGGACCGCGGACCGCTGAGCGACTTCAACCTCGCGATCCTGCCGAACGCGAGCACGGGACTGTTCGCCGGCGTCAACGACGTGGGCGCCAACTCGACGGGGAATTTCATGCTGGTCAAACGCGCGGGCGGCCTGCGCTTCGGCGGCGGTATCGAATACTCGCGCCTCGGCGGGCTCGCTTCGATCGGCTGGCGGTCGTTCGGCTTCGAAGGGCGCTTGTACGATCTGCGCCACCCGACGGCGGACGCCTACCTCAACCTCTTCGCCGCTCCCAACCTGCAGCTCTTCGGCGGCGAGCGGGACCTCACGCACACCTCGCGGCGTACGGTCTTCGGACTGCAGTTCGAGCTGTGAGTCTGCGCGGCGCATGATCCCGATCGGCGACACGAACCGCAAGGGGCTCTTTCCGATCGCCGTCTATGCGATCGTCGCGGTCAACGTCGCCGTGTTCCTCAAGGAGCTGGCCGCGCTCGACGCCGACGCGTTCATCAACGGGCTGGCGCTCATTCCCTACAACGTCACGCACGCGATCCAGCTCGATCCGCCGAGCGCGCCGACGCTGCTGACGCCGCTCACGTCGCAATTCCTGCACGGCGGATTCCTCCATATTTTCTTCAACATGCTCTTCTTGGCCGTCTTCGGGCCGGAGGTCGAGCACCTGACCGGGCACCTGCGCTTCGTGGCCTTCTATCTGCTTTGCGGGGTCATCGGCGGGCTGGCGCAAGTCGCCGTGACGCCCGACAGCCATATCCCCTCCGTCGGAGCTTCGGGCGCCATCGCGGGCGTGCTGGGCGCGTATATCCTGAGTTTTCCCACCAACTCGATTCGGACCGTCGTCCCGGTCGGCTGCTTTCCGGTGCTGCTGCAACTGCCGGCCGCGCTGATCATCGGCCTTTGGGCGATCGTGCAGTTCGTGCACGGCTACGGCGCGATCTCGACGCGGGTGCTCTCCGAGCAGGGCGGCGGGATCGCCTACTTCGCGCACATCGGCGGGTTCCTGGCCGGGGTTTTCCTCATCGGGCTGTTCCGAACGCGAGTCCCGGGGCCGCCCCGTTTCGGGTATCGCCGGCGGTGAGCGTGCAGCCGCAGGCCGGCCCGGCCCCGCGCGTCGCGATCCTCGGCGCCGGCGCCATGGGAACGCTCTTCGCCTACGCGCTGGCGGAACACAACGACGTCACGCTGGTCGACGTGCGCGGGGACGTCGTCGAGACGATCGCCCGGCAAGGGGTGGCGGTCGACGACCTGCCGGCGCGCAAGGTCGAGGCGACGCGCGATCCGGCGCGCGCCTTCGCGACCAACTTTCTCTTCGTCTTCGTCAAGGCGCCGAATACGCTGCACGCGGTGCGGCCCTTCACGGGCCAGCTCAATCCGGCGACGCCGATCGTCTCGCTGCAGAACGGACTAGGGAACGAGGAGGCGATCAAGGCGGCGCTGGGAGGCAACGTGCCGCTCGTCATCGGGATCACCAACGAGCAGAGCCTGGCGATCGGACACGGGCACTCGCGCCGGCTCGGGGTCGGAACGACGGTCGTCGGCTCGGCCGGCGCTTCGACGGAGACGGTGCGTTCGGTCCAGACGCTCCTGCAGCAAGGCGGCATCAGGTGCTCGATCGCTTACGACATCCGGCCGCACCAGTGGGGGAAGCTCGTCGCCAACGCCGCGATCAACCCGGTCGCGGCGCTGGTCGACACGTACAACGCGGTGATCGCCAACGATCCCAACGCGAGCGAGCTGGCCCGCGCGGTCGCGTACGAGAGCGCCGCCGTGGCCAAGGCGCTGCGCATCAACCTTCCGTTTCGCGACGCCTGGGAGTACGTGCGCGGCGTCGTCGCCTTCAGCGCCGACACGCGCAACTCGATGACGGTCGATCTCAACGCGCGGCTGAAGACCGAGATCGACCACGTCAACGGCGCGATCGTCGCCGCCGGCCGTCGCGCCGGCGTGCCCACGCCCTACAACGAAGCCTTGCTTCATCTCGTCAAGGCGATCGAAAACGCGCCGCGTGATTAGTGCCAGAGGCGATTGAGAGCGGCACGATCGAGGCGGTGATCTTCGACCTCGACGGCGTCCTCATCGACTCGGAGGAAGTGTGGGAAAGCGCCCGCCGCTCGTTCGTGCGAGAACACGGCGGCAGGTACACCGAGCGCGCCACGCGCGACGTGATGGGCATGAGCGCGCCCGAGTGGGCGCACTACATCCGCGTCTCCCTCGGCGTCGCGCTCGACGAGGAGCGCATCAACCGCGAGGTCGCCGGACGCGTGAGCGCCGCCTATGCGGCGCGCCTCCCGCTCTTTCCCGGCGCCGTCGCGGCCGTGCGCCGCATGGCGGAGCATTTCACGGTGGGGCTCGCTTCCTCGTCGAATCGCTCGCTCATCGATCTGGTCGTGCGCGAGGCCGAGCTTGCCGGCGCCTTCAGCGCGATCGTCTCGTCGGAAGAGGTCGGCGCGGGAAAGCCGGCACCCGACGTCTACCTGCGCGCGGCGGAGCTGCTCGGCGTCGAGCCCGCACGCTGCGCCGCCGTCGAGGATTCGACCAACGGGCTGCGCTCCGCCAAGGCCGCGGGGATGCGCCTCGTCGCGGTGCCGAACCGGGAGTATCCGCCGGCACCCGAGGCGCTGGCGCTCGCCGATGTCGTGCTGCCCGAGATCGCCGCGCTCGAGGTCGCGACCGTCAGCGGCCTCGCGCCGTCCCGGCGGGCATGAGCTCCAGCAGCCGCTCGAGCAGCGCCTCCGGATCGTCCCCGTCGATCAGCACGGCGCGGTCCGGCCGATTCACGAACCCCGCGGCGACGGCCTCGTCCAGGAACGCGATGAGGCGGTCGAAGTAGCCTGCGACGTTGAGCAGCCCGCAGGGCTTCGCGTGAAAGCCGAGCTGCCGCCAGGTGACGACTTCGAAGAGCTCCTCGAGCGTTCCGAACCCGCCGGGCAAGGCCAGAAAGGCGTCGGAATGCGCCGCCATGAGCGCCTTGCGCTCGTGCATCGAGCCGACGACGTGCAAGCTGCTGACGCCGCGATGGGCCACCTCGCGGGCGGCCAGGGCCTCGGGGATGACGCCGATCACCTGCCCTCCGGCCGCGAGGGCGGCGTCGGCCAGCGCTCCCATCAAGCCGACGCGGCCGCCGCCGTACACGATGCCGAGGCCGCGCCGCGCGAGCAGCCGCCCGACGAGCGCCGCCGCTTCGCGAAAGGCGGGCTGGTCGCCCGCGTGCGAGCCGCAGAAAACACCGATACGAACGTCGAAATTGCGCACGTGTCTCCGTATTCGCTGTTCCTGAGCGCGGTGCTTGCGTCGCTCGCCGCATGGGTCGTTCTGCTGACGGCACGGGGAGGCTTCTGGCGCGAGCCGATCGACGCGCACCTGGACTGCGAACCGGTCGACGTGGGCTCCGTGCGGGTCGAAGCGATCGTCCCGGCGCGCGATGAGGCCGAGGTCATCGCCGCCTCGCTGACGTCGCTCGCGGCCCAGCGTTTTCCGGGGACGCTGCACGTCACGCTCGTCGACGACCACAGCCGCGACGGGACGGCCGAGATCGCCCGCGCGGCCCTCGCGCAGCGGCCCGGCGCCGAGCGCTGCGAGATCGTGGAAGCCGCGCCGCTCGAAGCGGGCTGGACGGGAAAACTCGGCGCGCTCGAGAGCGGCGTCCGAGCGGTCCTGGCCGTACGGCCGGCCCCCGACTACTGGCTCTTCGCCGACGCCGACATCGAGCACGATCCCCAGAACGTGCGGCAGCTCGCGGCCAAGGCGCGCAGCGGGGGGCTCGACCTCGTCTCGCTCATGGTCCGGCTGCGCTGCCGCAGCGGCTGGGAGCGGCTGCTCGTCCCCGCCTTCATCTTTTTCTTCCAGAAGCTCTATCCGTTCTCGTGGTCGAACGACCCGCGCCGCGCGACGGCGGCCGCGGCGGGCGGATGCGTGCTCCTCTCGCACGCCGCGCTCGTGCGGATCGGCGGACTCGCCTCGATCCGCGACCGGCTCATCGACGATTGCGCCCTCGCCGAGCAGGTGAAGAAGAGCGGCGGCCGCATCTGGCTCGGGCTCACCCGGCGCACGCGCAGCATCCGCCCCTACGAAACGCTCGACCAGCTGTGGAACATGGTCAAGCGGACCGCCTACACGCAGCTCGGCTTCTCGCCGCTCCTCCTCGCGCTGGCCGTCGCCGGCATGGCGCTGCTCTATCTGGTCCCGGTCGCGGCCGCGCTCGCGGGCGCGCTCGGCGGGGCTCCGCTCCTCTGCGCCGCCGGGCTGGCCGCCTGGGTGCTGATGGCCGTCGCCTACTGGCCGACGGTTCGCGCCTACGACCTCCCGCCCTACGCCGCGTTCGGACTGCCGCTCGCGGCGCTGCTCTACCTCGCGATGACCGTCGACTCGGCGCTGGCCCACGCGCGAAAGCGCGGCGGCGGCTGGAAGGGCCGGACTTACGTCATGCCGACGCGACGATGACCCGCAGGGCGCGCTCGAGCTCGCCCAGCGCCCGCAGTCCGTTGGCGGCCATGCGCGCGCCGGCGAGCGGCTTGGAGAGCATCGCGAGGGCGAGCGCGCTGCTCCGCAGCGTCCCCTCGGCATCGACGCCCCGGCTCAAGTCGGGCAGATCCTCGGCGACGCCGTCGCTCCCGACGCGCAGCACGGCGACCCGCGTGCCGGCTCGCTGCAGGCCCTCGACGAAGGCGAAGCTCTCCATGTCGACCGCGGCGACGCCGCAGCGCGCCGCCAAGGCGCGCTTGTCCGCGCTGCGCGCGACGATCGATTCCGAGGCGTAGGCGGCGATCCCGGTCTGCGCGCCGCGCAGGCGCTGCCCCAACTGCGCGGCGAGTTCCGGGTCGCAGCTCAGCGTCGTGCCGTCGGCTCTGGTCACCGTCGCGTAGAGCAGCAGGTCGCCGACCGCAAACGACGGCGAAAGCAAGCCGCACAGCCCGGTGACGAGCGCCGTCGCCGGCGCGCCGCCCTTGAGGGCCTCGGCGACGGCGCGCGCCGCCGCCGCCGGACCGATCCCTGAGGCCCACACGGCCGGAGCGCGGCGCCCGCGCAGCGCTCGCCGCACGGCACCTTCCTCCGCCCCGCGCGGCACGAAGATCGCCTCGAACACGAACCGGTTCCCTCCGAACGGCCGGGAGGCCTCAGTCCCTCAGGAGCGTCCGAAGACCGAGGCGACGGAGCGCACGATGTTGTGCAGCTTCATCGCGTCCTCGGCGGCCGTCGGCTCGTAGCCGCAGTGGACCATGCAGTCCGCGCACTTGGGGTTGCCGCTGGCGCGGCCGTACTGCTCCCAGTCCGTCTTCTCGATGAGCTCGGCGTACGTTTCGTAGTAGCCTTCGTCGAGCAGATAGCAGGGCTTCTGCCAGCCGAAGAGGCTGTAGGACGGCATCCCCCAGGGCGTGCACTCGTAGTCTTTCTCGCCCATGAGAAAATCGAGGAAGAGCGGGCTGGCGTTGAAGTTCCACTTCTTCGTGCCGGCCTTGTAGGGGGCGAGGATCTCGCGGAAGAGCGCCTTCGTCTGCTCGCGCGCCAGGAAGTGATTCTGATCGGGGGCTTTCTGGTAGCGATAGCCGGGCGAGAGCATCATGCCGTCGACGCCGAGCTCGGTCGCGAAATCGAAGAAGGCCTGGACGCGCTCGGGCGGCGTGCCGTCGAAGATCGTCGTGTTGGTCGTGACCCGGAAGCCGCGCGCCTTCGCGGCCTTGATCGCGTTGACTGCGACCTTGAAGATGCCCTTGCGGTCGACGGCGTTGTCGTGCTCTTCCTCGAGTCCGTCGAGGTGGACGGAGAACGAGAAATAGTCCGAGGGTTCGAACTTGTCCAGGCTCTGCTCGAGCCGGATGCCGTTCGTACAGAGATACACGAACTTCTTGCGCTCGACCAGGCCTTTGGCGATCTCGTCGATCTGCGGGTGCAGCAAGGGTTCGCCCCCGGGGATCGCCACGATCGGCGCGCCGCACTCTTCCGCAGCCTTGAAGCACTGCTCGGGCGTCAAGTGGCGGCGCAGCACCTCGACGGGGTGCTGGATCTTGCCGCAGCCGGAGCAGGCCAGGTTGCAGCGGAAAAGGGGCTCGAGCATCAAGGTGAGGGCGAATTTCTTACGGCCCTTGAGCTTCTGTTCGAGCAGGTACGTGCCGACGACCGCCGCCTGTTTGAGAGTTACTGCCATAACGCCTGTCGCTTGTCTCCGGTCTGAGGGAAATACCCGTTCTCGGCAAACCAGCGGATCGCCGCACGGATCGCCTCGTCGATCGGGCTCGGGGTGAAGCCCAGTTCCAGGCGTGCTTTCGACGCGTCGTAGTACATTGACTCCTGGCTCATCCTGACGGCGTCGATCGGGACGGAAGGCGTGCGTCCGAGCCTGCCGAGAAGCCCTTCGTCGATCCAGGCGACGCCGAGCGGCAGCCAGGGAGGGATCGACCAGCGCGGCGCCTCCCTGCCCACTTCCGCGCCGACCCGTTGGAGCAAGCGGCGCAGCGGAAGGTTTTCGCCTCCCAGAATGTAGCGTTCGCCGCTGCGGCCGCGCTCGTAGGCGAGCAGGTGCCCGCGCGCGACGTCGGCGACGTCGACGAAGTTGAGCCCCGTCTCGACGAGCGCGGGCATCTTCCCCGACAAAAAGCGGACCAGGATCTCCCCGGTCGGCGTCGGCTTGCGGTCCCAGGGGCCGAGCGGGGTCGTGGGGTTGACGATCACGACGTCCTGGCCCGCCGCCGCGGCGGCCAGCGCCTCGCGCTCGGCCAGGTATTTCGAGAGCTTGTACGTTCCGATGAGCTCCTCGGGAGGGCTCTGGAAGCTTTCGTCCGCGACGCCGCCGTGCTTGACCCCGATCGCGGCGACGGAGCTCGTGTAGATGGTGCGCGGGACGCCCGCGCGGCGCGCCGCGGCCAGCACGTTGCGCGTTCCGCCGACGTTGCTGCGCAGCAGCGCCTCGCGCTCCTTGCGCCAGAAGCTGTAGTGGGCGGCGACGTGAAAGACCGCGTCGGCTCCGCGCAGCGCCGGCTCCAAGCCCGGATCGGTCAAGTCGCCGTCGACGAGCTCGAGGTCGAGGCCCGCCAGGTTGCGGCGGTCGCTTCCCGGCCGCGCCAGGGCACGGACCCGCCAGCCTTCGGCGAGCAGCAGCCGGGCCAGGTTCGCGCCGACGAAGCCCGTCCCGCCCGTCAAGAACGCGACCTTCATGCGGGCTCGGCTTTGCGGCGCACGTCGTCGACGAGCGTGTAGACGACCGGGACGACGATCAGGCTGAGCAGCGTCGAGGTGACGAGGCCGCCGATGATCGCCACGGCCATCGGTGCGCGCAGCTCCGCGCCGGTCCCGAAACCGAACGCGATCGGCAGCATCCCCAGGATCGTCGCCGAGGTCGTCATCACGATCGGCCGCAGGCGCTGCGTTCCCGCTTCCAAGATCGCCTCGCCGCGCGCGAAGCCGAGCTTCCGCAGCTTCTCGATGCGGTCGACCAGCAGGATCGCGTTCTTGTTGACCAGGCCGAACAGAAAGATGACGCCCATCAGCGAGATGAGCCCGAAGTCGGCGCGCGTGATCCACAGGGCGAAGAGTGCGCCCACGATCGAAAGCGGCAGCGAGACGCTGATGACCAGCGGATCGACCCAACTGCGGAAGAGGATCAGCAGCACGACGACGATCGCGACGACCGAGAGAGCCAGCGTGAGCGCGAAGTCGCGAAAGATGTTGACGGCGTCGGCCGAGCTGCCGGCGAAGACGAGCTTGACGTCCGGCGGCAGCTCCTTGCGCGCCAGCTTCAGCACGAGGTCGTTGGCGTCCCCGAGTTGGAGGCTCGGGATCAAGTCGGCCGTGATCTGGACGGCGCGCTTTCCGCCGACGTGCTCGATCGCCGAGAACGGCGTTCCGTCGGAGAGCCCCGAGGCCGTCACGTCGACGAAGCCGGGCGCCTTTTCGAGCCGGTGCTGGAAGGTGCGCCCGACGGTGCGCAGGCGGTCCAAATCGTCGTTGAGCAGCGCGAACTGCAGGGGCTTGCTGGTGTCGCTGCCCACGAAGGGAACGTCGGCGACCGCGGTCACGACGCCGTCGAGGACCGGCAGGCGCTCGCGGACCGCGTCCTCGACGTCGATCGTTTTGACGCGCCGGTCGCCGCGCAGATGCACGTCGATGACGCCGACGTTGTACTGATTGGGCCGGCCGCCGATCGTGGTGTAGACCGCGCTGACGGCGGGGTCGCGGCGGATCGAATCCTCGAGCGTCTGCGCCGTGCTCGCGGTGTCTTCGAGGCTCGTCCCCAGCGGCGTCTGGAAGTTGACCCGGAAGCTGCCGCGATCGAGGTGCGGGATGAAGCCCTTGGGGATGAAGGGGATCAAGGCGAGGCCGGCGGCGAACGCGGCGACGGCGATGAGCACGACCTGGCGGCGGTGGCCGAGCGCCCAGGTCAGCAGCCGCCGGTAGCGGCCGTAGCGGTCCGTGCGGTTGACGTCGACGCCTCCGGGTTTGGCGTCGGCTCGCCGGTGCAGCCAGTTCGCGGCCAGGGTCGGCGAGAGCGTTCGTGCGGCGAGCAGCGAGAAGAGCACCGCAGCCGAGGCCGTGAGCCCGAACGGTTTGAAGAACTGCCCCAGGGTCCCCCGCATCAGGCCGATCGGCAGAAAGACGGCGACGATCGTCAGCGTCGCGGCGACCAGCGTCAAGCCGATCTCCTTGTTCGCGTTGAGGGCCGCGGCCCGCGGCGTCTCGCCCGCTTCGAGGTGGCGGACGATGTTCTCGACGGCCACGATGGCGTCGTCGAGGATCACCCCGACGACCAGCGCCAAGGCGAGCAGTGTGATGGTCTCGAGGTTGAAGTGGAGGAGGCGCATGACCAGCGTCGTGCCCAGCAGCGAGGTCGGGATCGCGACGGCCGAGATGGCCGTGGCGCGCCAGTCACGCAGGAAGGGCAGGATCACGCAGATCGCCAGCAGGACGGCGAGCAGGAGCGCCTCCTCGGTCGAGCGGGTCGCTTCGCGGATGTAGGTAGCCTGCGACGAGAAGCGCACGAGTTCGGCTGAGGGAAGATGCGCGCGCAGCGCCTCGACCGCATCGTCGCACGCTTCGGCGACGTCGATCGTGTTCGCGTTCGCGGCCTTGACCACGTTGACGGCGATCGCCCGCTGGCCCTCGTAGCGGAAGGCCGAGGCGTTGGGACCGCTGCTCTGACCGCCCAGAATCTGGACGTCGAGTACGCCGGGAATCGCCTTCAGTTTGGGCGCGACGTCCCTCGCCGCGATCCGGGCCAGCTCCGCGAGCGGAAGGCCGGGCTTGACGATCGCGTAGCTGACGATCGCGGTCGCGTTGAGGTTGAGGGGCAGGACGCCGGTCGTCGTGCCGGCCGGAAGCGTCATCCCCCGGATCGCGTCCTCGACCTCGACCTTGCGCCGGTCGAGATCGCCTCCCACGTCGAAGGACATGTCGAGCACGACGAACTCGGGATAGGTCAGGGAGTGGATATTCGCGATCCCGGCGATCGTCCGCAGGCGCTGCTCGAGCGGAACCGTGACGTTGCGCTCGTTGACGAGCGGATCGATCTCGCTCGAATGCGCCGTGACGACGACGACCGGGAAGCTGATGTCGGGGAAGAGGGCCAGTTTGAGCCCGAGGAACGACCAGATCCCCGCCACGACGATCGCGCTCCACAACGCGACGGTCGCCCATGGGAAATCGATCGCCAGACGCGAGATGCTCAGGTAGCGGTTTATGGTTTGGCGAACCCGAGCTTGAAGCGCTCCTGGCTCGTCTTGGAGACGAGCCAGCGTGTCGTCTTGTTGCTGACCGTCGAGAACGAGCCGGCCAGGACCAGCGAGCGGACCTCGTCGCGCGAGATCTTCACGGCTCCGCCGGACTGCAGCATGGCGGTCGAGCGCTCGATCTCGCGCAGCGTCGCCACCGCGAAGAGGATCGGGAGCAAGCAGAAGAGGCGGATGCGGATGGCCATCTTGGGGATGGCGTTGAAATATTCGAGCGACTGCCGCAGGTCGTCTTTGGCGAGCTGGACGAGGTCGACCAAAGCCTCACGGTTCTGCACGAGCCAGTCGCCGGAAAGGATCGTCTGGTGGCTGCTGCCGCGCTTGAGCAGGATGTCTTCCGGGATGAAGACCGCGTTCTCGTGTTCGACGTCCCAAGGAATGTCCTTGATGATATTGATGTTCTGGAGCAGTTCCCCGAACGCTTCGCAGTTCTGCAGCAGCCGGTCGTAATCGCGGTCGCGGACGTAGGGCGAGTGATAGTGGAACAGGTCGGTCAACAAGTGGCCGACCGTTCCGGCGACGTAGTAGCAGTACCGGCGGTACTCGTCCATGGTCTGGATCCGGATCCCGTGCGGGTATTGTCCGACGACTTGCCGCATGCCCAGCGTCAGCTCGCGGACCCAGCGTTCGACGATCTCGGCGCTTTTTTGCGGCAGCGAATGCAGCACTTCGAAGACGAGTTTCGTGCCGCGCATCAGGTCGAGATAGGCGTCGTCGGCCGCAATGTCGGAAGCTTCGTCAGCAAAGCGTTCGGCTTTGGCGTCGTCGTGGAAGCATTCCAGGAATTTCGTTAACAGCTCTTGGCGGCGGGCCGCCGGCGTCGTTCCGTCGTCCTCGATCGTGTCGGCGATCCGGCACAGCAGGTAGCCGACGAGCACGGCCTTGCCGAGATCGCCCGGCAGCACTTCGATGCCGATCGCGAAGGTTCGCGAAACGCGGCGTATGATGCCGCGCGCAAAAGCCAGCGCCGCACGCTCGTTAGCCGGCCTGCTATGGCGCCGGCCGACTCCGCTTAACACCATCCCGCGGTCCTGTTCGTCGCTTCCACCTTCGCGCTTTCTCCATTATAGGGCCAGGCCCGGAACCCCCGCAGCCCCGCCGTCGTCCCTGCGAGTCGCAGGACTGCAGGGAGCTTGCGGCACAGACCGAGGCCATGTCCATCGGCTCGAACGCGCGCGTGACGCGCTCCCGCGAGCGGCCCGGCGCATCGCCTCTCGAGTACCAACTACCCCAAGCGGGGCCTTCAAGAGAAGCATCTCGCCTGTCTGCAATCGATTCCCTGCTTGCCGCCAACGTTGCCGGAACGGGTGCCCCCCACTCGAGCGAGAACCGCGCCGCGGCGGGCGGCTGCGGCCTGGAGCGCGAAGCCGACGCCTCCATGGCCGCAGTTCTTCGTACCCAGGCGAGCGTGCGATGAAGCGCGCGAGCGCCGCCGTCAGCCGCAACGTCCTGTGCGTCTTTCCGCGCTACACCCCGTCGTTCGGGACGTTCGAGCACGCGTATCCGTTCGTCGGCGTCCGCGCCTTCATGCCGCCGCAAGGCATCCTGGTCATCGCAGCCTACCTGCCCGCCAACTGGAACGTCCGCTTCGTCGACGAGAACGTCCGGCCGGCGCGGTCGCGCGACTTTCGCTGGGCCGATGCCGTCTTCGTCAGCGGAATGCACATCCAGCGGCCGCAGATCGAGGACATCAACCGGCGCGCGCACGAGCACGGCAAGGTGACGTGCCTGGGCGGCCCTTCGGTCTCGGGGTGTCCGGAATACTACCCAGACTTCGACTACCTGCACGTCGGCGAACTGGGCGACGCGACGGACGAGCTCGTGACGCGCCTCGCGGCCAGCGTCGCACGCCCGCCGCGGCAGGTGCTGCTCGAGACCAAGGAGCGCTTACCGCTCGGCGATTTTCCGACGCCGGCCTACGAGCAGGTCGACGTAGCGAACTATTTCCTGGGAAGCGTCCAGTTTTCGAGCGGGTGTCCGTATCGCTGCGAGTTTTGCGACATCCCGGAGCTCTACGGCCGCAATCCGCGGCTCAAGACGCCCGAGCAGATCGTCGCCGAGCTCGACGCGATTCTGGCCCACGGCGGGCAACGCGCGATCTACTTCGTCGACGACAACTTCGTGGGGAATCGGAAAGCGGCGAAGGAGCTCCTGCCGCACTTGATCGCCTGGCAGAAGAAGAACGGCTTCGCGGTGCAGCTCGCCTGCGAGGCGACGCTCAACATCGCCAAGAGTCCCGACTTGCTCGCGATGATGCGCGAGGCGTACTTCTGCACGATCTTCTGCGGGATCGAGACGCCCGACCCCGGCGCCCTGCACTCGATCGGAAAAGACCAGAACAACCAGATGCCGGTCATGGAGGCGATCCGCGTCATCCACAGCTACGGGATGGAAGTCGTCTCGGGGATCATCATGGGGCTCGACTCCGACACGCCCGAAACGCCGGGACACATCCTGCGCTTCATCGACGAATCGAAGATCCCGCTGCTGACGATCAACCTGCTGCAAGCCCTGCCGCGCACGCCGCTCTACCGCCGGCTCGAGGCCGAAGGGCGGCTCGTCGGCGAGCCCGGACGCGAGTCGAACGTCGAGTTCCGGCTCCCTTACGGGCAGGTGCTCGACATGTGGCGCCACACGTTCGGGACGGCGTACCGGCCCGAGGCGCTCTACGAGCGCTTCGCCTATCACATCGAGCGCGTCTTTCCCAACCGCATCGCGCCGCCGAACAGTCCGCAGCGGGTCAACGCGCGCAATATCCGCACGGCGCTGCGCATCCTGGCGAACCTCTTCGTGCGCGTCGGCCTGCTCGCCGACTACCGCGCCGTCTTCTGGGCGATGGCGAAGAAGGCGGCACGCAAGGGCGACATCGAGGCGCTGATCCACGTCGGGATGGTCAGCCACCATCTGATCACCTTCGCTCGCGAGGCCAACGCCGGCCGGCAGAACGCCTCGTTCTACTCGCACAACGCGCGCGACGGGGTCCAGGCGTCCAGCCCCTCCGCACCCGAGAGCGTGCCCGAGGCCGAACCGGAGGCCCTCGCCGGCCGCTCGCTCTGAGCGCTCCGTCAGCCGGGGCGCCCGCCGCGAGGGCCCCCGCAAGAGAGGCCCGGAGCCGGGCACAGCAGCCGCGAAGCCAGGAACTACCGGCTTCCGCGCGAAGTAACGGAAATTCTGATTATCGTTACTTTGGCCGCAGGAGCGGAAGAGGCTGGAGGCGGGCATGGCGGGGCGTAAGCGGGTCTACGAAGCGGGGCCCTTTCGCTCCCAGGACCCGCTGATCGCGGCCTTCGCGGACTACCTCGGCGACCGCCGCGTCAGCCCGAATACCGTGGTGGCCTACCAGCGCGACCTCGAGAGCTTCGGCTCGTACCTGGCGGCGCGCGCCGCGGATGCGGATCCGCGCAAGCACCGGGCCGCGCCGTATCCGGCCTTGGCCGGCGCGGAGCTGGCCGAGATGCGCGCCTTCGTCTCGCACCTGACCCGCTCGCGGGCCTACTCGGCCCGCTCGATCCGCCGCAAGCTCTCGGGGCTCCGGACGTTCTACAAGTTCCTGGTCCGCAGCGGCCGGCGCGACACGAACCCGGCGCTCGAGCTCGAGTCGCCGAAGCTGCAGCGCTCGGTCCCCAAGGCGCTGCGCGAGGACGAGGTCGGGCAGCTGCTGCGCACCACGATCGCCGGCCGGACCGACTTTCAGCGGCTGCGCGACCGCGCGCTGCTCGAGACCTTGTACGGGACCGGCCTGCGGCGCAGCGAGCTGCTCAACCTCAACCTCGACGACGCCGACCTCGAGCGGCGCGAGCTGCGCGTCGTGCGCGGCAAGGGCGGCAAGGACCGCGTCGTGCTGATGACGACCGCGGCAGCCGAGGCGATGCGGGCCTACCTCGCGCTGCGGCCGCGCACCGCCGACCCCGCGTTCTTCGTCGGCCGCGGCGGGCGGCGGCTCTCGCAGTCGGCGCTCTACAAGATCTTCCGGCTGTTCATGGCGATCAGCGGCCTGCAGGTGCACGCCACGCCGCACACGATGCGGCACTCGTTCGCGACCCATCTCTACGAGCACGGCGCCGACTTGCTCGTCATCAAAGAGCTGCTGGGCCACGAGAGCCTCGCGACCACGCAGGTCTACACCAAAGTCTCCAAGCAGCGCCTGCTCGAGCAATTCGACAAAGCCCATCCGCGCCAACGCGAATAGGCCCGCCTCCGCTCCAACGCTCGCTACGGTGCTACCGGCGTGATGTCGTAGCGCGCGCTGTAGTTTTGCTCGTTTAGCCCTTGGTGCCCCGATAGCTCCATCTTAAGATCCTGCTGGTTCGAGATCGTCGCTCCCGTGAGCTGGCCCTTGGAGTACTCCGCAGTCTCGTCGGACGTGACGGCGAGATCCGATTCGGCGACGTGAGCCGGGGGAGAGAGCGTCGTCGCGAGCGTCCCGTGGGCGGTCAGCTTCACGCTGTCGCCGTCGACCGTCGCCGTGACGTCCAGCGGGACCGAGAGCACGTTCGATCCGAAAGGCACCACGACGATCGCTTTCCAAGTGGCTCCGGAGGTCACGTCGGCGGGGCGATTTCGGACCAGTTCCGCCAGATCCCTGAAGCCGGCGAAGTACGAAACCGCCGGGGTCTTGGGCGCCGCAGCGGCGACGCCGGCCGGGTTCACGGAACCGAGCAGCGTGGTTCCCTGAAGTACGCTCAGCGTTCCGTCCTCGGCGCGGTTCACGCTGATCGTCGCGCTGAACGTCTGCGGACCCTGCGGACCGTCGAGGTTGCCCTTGTATGAATAGCTCGCGGTCGCGCCGGCCGCCGCAGGACCGAACGGGGCGGGCAGAGCCGCCGCGAGCGCGGCTGAGGCCAGCAGCGTCAATCCCGCGGCAAGGGCGAGGCCGAGTTTTGTGTTCACGAAAGCGACCCTCTCAAAACGCTAGCGGCGCTTCTCGCCATACGAGAAGCTGCGACTGAATCGCGGCTGACAGGATTACTGGGCGCGCCCTTCGTTCCCCCTCGGCCGCCCCAAAGGCGAAGCGGGCCGAGAGGCACGGGCGGTGGACCTGACGGCCCCTCAAGTAAAGACATGGCGCACAATTCGCGAGCACGGCAAGAACGGGGGCGTTCTCACGGCGAAGGTGCCCGCCAGTTGTGCCCCAGCCGCTCTATGACCGGAGGTCTTCGTGAACTGTCCGACCTGTCAAGCACCGCTCGCGCCCGGCGTCAAGTTCTGCGCCAACTGCGGAGCGCCGGCTCCGCAGACGACGCAAGTCGGCTCGTATACCGAGCCGGTACCGGAGGCCGCCAACCCCAAGGAGCCGATCGTCTTGGGCGACATGACGCTCAAGGTCGAGGGCGAGCTCGTCCCCGTCGTCGACGTCGAGCTCGGCCGCCAGCAGACGATCTACTTCGAGCACCACATCCTGCTGTGGAAGCAGCCGAACGTCACGCTCGGCTTCATGAACTTGCGCAACGCGGCCAAGCGTCTCTTCGCCGGCTTGCAGATCTTCATCTCGACGGCGCAGGGGCCCGGGAACATCTCGTTCTCGCGCGAGGCGCCCGGCCAAATCGTCGCGCTGCGCCTGCAGCCGGGTCAGTCGGTCGACGTGCGCGAGCATCAGTTCCTGCTCGCCACGAGCAACATCAACTACGACTTCTTCTGGCAGCAAGGCCTGGCCAACGTGCTCTTCGCGCGGACCGGCCTATTCATCGACCGCTTCAGCGCGCAGCAAGGCGAAGGCGTGCTGCTGCTGCACGGCTACGGGAACGTCTTCGAGAAGACGCTCGCGCCGGGCGAGATGATCGACGTCGAGCCGGGCGCGTGGCTCTGGAAGGATTCGAACGTCCGGATGGACACCGTCTCGGTCCTGCAGTCGCAGGGCGGCGGCGGGCTGCTCGGGGCGCTCGGCGCGTTCGTCGGCGGCGCGGCGCTCGTGCTCAACCGCTTCTACGGGCCCGGACGCGTCGGCATGCAGTCGATGACCTATCACCAGCCCGCCGCCGAGGGCGCGCAGCAGACCGGCGGCACGAGCAACGTCGGCGGCGTCTTCGGGCAGCTCTTCGGCAACCAGCAGTAGCGCGCTCAGGAAACGTAGGTGACATTCACGCTGAAGCCGGCGGCTTCGGCGCGGGCGAGCACCGAGAGGACGTTCTCGATCTCGTCGTCGATGCCGACGATCTCCTTGGCGCTGATGCCGACGGGCGCCGCGTTTTCCCAAAGCAGCTTGCGCGCGGTCTCGAGGGCCGCGCGCAAACGCTGCGGCGTCGCCTCGAGCACGGGCCAATCTTCGAGGGTCGCGGCGGGGACGACGCGCCAGCCGTTTCCCGAGAGCTCGTCCTCGTCGACGAACGCGTTGGGGATCGCCGAGAGCAGATCCAATGCCTCACGATCGACCGGCCGCATGCGCAAGCCGAACTCGGAGAGGCGCACCACGTACCGGAAGAAAGCCGCGTTGCCGACGCTATAGGCTCCGGCCGGGGACCCGACGCTGACGAGGATCATTGCACCTCGAGTTCGCGTGCGGACCCGGCCTCACCCCTTCTTCCGTTTCGCGCGGTACCGTCGCTCAGCGTGCGAGCTCGAACGGAATGCCCAGCTCGCCCGCGAGTTTTTCGAGGCCGTTCCACACCTTGACGTGGACCGGGACGCCGTCGCGGCGATGCGCGATCGTCTTCTCGAACTCGATCTCGCCGGCGACGTAGATGCGCTCGCAGCCAGGCGCTTTCTCGGACTCCTTGAACGCGCGCAGCTCGCGGTCGAGGTCGCGCTTGAAGGCGGCGACGTCGCGAAACCCGTCGATCCTGATCGCGCCGAAGAAATGCGAGATCTTGCCGGGCTCGGGGCCGCTCGACGGCAGCGGCAGATCGTTGCCGAAAGCGCCGCCCGAGAGGACGCCGCACAGGATGTCGACGAGCAGGCCGAGGCCGTATCCTTTGTGGCCGCCGTTGTCGACGCCGAATCCGCCGAGCGGCAAGAGGGCGCCCTTGAGAGCGGCGTTGGCGTCGAGCGTCGGCGCGCCCGCAGCGTCGATCGCCCAGCCCGGGTTGAGCGGCTTCTCCTTGCGCTGGTAGACTTCGAGCTTGCCGCGCGGCACGGTCGTGGTGGCGAAGTCGAAGACGAAGGCCGGCTCCTCGTCGGCTGGGATCGCGTAGGCGAAGGGGTTCGTGCCAAGCATGATCTGCTTGCCGTAGGTCGGCGCTCCGTAGCGGACCGAGTTCGTCGAGGCGATGCCGATGAGGTCATGCTCGAGCGCGAGCATCGCGTAATAGCCGGCGATCCCGAAGTGATTCGAGTTGCGGACCGCGCCGAAGGCGCAGCCTTGCGCCTTCGCCTTCTCGATGACGCTCAGCATCGCGCGCTTGGCGGTGGGATGGCCCAGGCCGTTGTCGGCGTCGAGCACGATCGAGCTCGCGGTCTCGCGCACGACCTTCACGTCGGGAGCGGCCTTGAGCTTTCCGTTGCGGATGCGGCTGACGTAATAGGACTCCAGGCGCGCCAGGCCGTGCGACTCGATGCCGCGCAGGTCCGATGCGACCAAGACGTCGCCGACGACGGCCGCATCGCTTGGGGCGACGCCCACCTTCGTCAACACGGCGCTGACGAAGGCCTTGAGCTTCTCTTCGGACGAGAGACGATATTCGGTGTCGACGACGGCTTGTGCCAAGAGATTTCTTCCTCCGCTGCGGTACTGTGATGCGAACGGGCCGGTTACTGGCGGTGCGACAGCGCGAGCCGTTCGACCGTCGCGCCTCGTGTCGATATTCCCAACTCAAAGATGTCGCTGCCGATGCCTTCGCGCGCGAAGGCCGCCTGCATCGCGGCGCCGATGGCGGGGCCGTTGTCGCGCACCAGCGCGATGACGCTCGGACCCGCGCCGGAGAGCGCGACGGCCAGCAGGCCGGGCAGCTCGAACTCGAGCATCTCCGAAAAACCCGGGACCAGCGGGGCGCGATACGGCTGGTGGATGCGGTCGCCGGTGGCAACCCGCAGGCCGCACAAGTCGCCCGTGGCGAGCGAGGCCGCGAGCACCGCCGCGCGCTGGATGTTGAAAACGACGTCCTTGCGTTCGTAGGTCGCCGGCAGGAGCGCCCGCGCCGCGGCCGTCGGCAGAACGATGTGCGGGGTCACGACGACGGCGCTGAGCTCTTTGGGCGGATCGAAGCGCAAGTAGCAAGGGAGCCGGCCCTCCGGCATCGCGGCCACCACGACGCCGCCCATGAGCGCGGGGAGCGCGTTGTCCGGGTGGCCCTCCAGCGCGGCCGCGAGTCCGGCCAGCTCGAGCTCGCTCGGACGGACCGTCGCGAACTCGGCTCCGATCACGATTCCCAGGACTGCGCCGGCCGCGCTCGCGCCCAGGCCCTTGCCGAGCGGAATGCCGTTCTCGACGTGAATCGAGACGTTGGGCCGCACGCTGCCGAGCACGCCTTCGAGGCCGCGCACGATCTCGTTCTCGAAGCCGGCGTTGGTCGGGACGTACTTTCCGGCCTTGAACGAGATCGAGAAATCCATGGCGGGCTGGACCGTGGCCCGGACCCATAGGTCGAGCGCGAGCCCGACGGCGTCGAAGCCCGGACCGAGGTTCGCGCTCGAGGCGGGGACGGAGACCTCGAAGGGCTCGCGCTGCGCGATCTCAGCCGGCATGGACGGCGCTCACCCGATCGATCAGCCGGCGCAGCGCGGCCGCGTCGGGCGCCGGGACGATGCAGTTGGCGAAGCGGGCAGCGGAGGCGTGATAGCGGGCCGCATAGGCGCCGTCCTTGAGCACGTGGCCGGTCAAAACCAGCACCACGTCCTCGTCGCGGCCGATCGTGCCATCCGCTCGCAGCTGCCGCAGGCCGGCGAGCGAGGCGGCCGAGGCCGGCTCGCAGCCGACGCCGTCGCGCCCGATCACGGCCTTCGCGTCGCCGATCTCGTCGTCGGAGACGTCGAGCACGACGCCCCGCGAGGTCCGGATCTCGGCCAGCGCCTTCTTCCAAGAAGCGGGTGCTCCGATCTTGATCGCGGTCGCCGTCGTCTCGGCCTTGACCGGCACGAGTTCGCCGCCCTCGCGGAAGACGCGCGCGAAGGGCGCGGCTCCGGAGGCCTGCACGACCGCCAGCCGCGGCAGCCGGTCGATCAGGCCCAGGGCGAGCGCTTCGCGGAAGCCCTTGCCGAAGGCGCTGGTGTTGCCGAGGTTCCCGCCGGGAAGGACGAGCCAGTCGGGGGCGCGCCAGCCGCGCTGCTCGAGCAGGGCGAAAGCCGCGCATTTCTGCCCCTCGATGCGGTACGGGTTGACGCTGTTGACGATCGCGACGTGCGCCGGATCGAGCGCGCGCACGATCTCGAGGGCGCGGTCGAAGTCGCCGTCGATCGCGGCGACCGTCGCGCCGTAGTCGAGGGTCTGCGCGACCTTGGCTTCGCTGATCCCCTGGGCCGGAACGAGCACCAGCGCCGTCAGTCCGGCGCGCGCCGCGTAGGCCGCCATCGAGGCGGCCGTGTTGCCGGTGCTCGCGCAGGCGACGATCTGCACGCCGCGCGCCTTGGCGTCGGAGACGGCCACGGTCATGCCGGCATCCTTGAAGGACGCGGTCGGATTCATCCCCAGGTGCAGGTAGCCGAGGCTCGCGCTTTCCGCGTAGCGCGCGCCTTCGCGGCTATCGTACACGGGGACCGCGTTCTCGCGCAGCGTCACGACGTCGCTCGCCGGAACGTCCGGCAGGAGCTCGCGATAGCGCCAGACGCCGCTTTGGTCGAGCGGGTCGTCAGAGAGCCGGCGTTCGGCGAACCGCCGGCGGAGGGTTGCTGGGTCAAGGGGCAGAGGGTCGAATTGGAATGCGAGCAGCTCGCCGCAGACGGCGCACGACAGCGCTCCGTCGACGGCTACGGCTCCGCACTCGCTGCAGGCGAGTCGCACTTCGCCCACATTCACCCCGCACGGGCCACGCGCCTACCCACACGCTCGCCGGAGCCGGCGGCCCAAGTTCGTGCTCGGGCGCGGGCCTGGCCGCGCGGCGGGTCTCCGAGATCGCAACGGCTCGACTGGCGCCCGCGCGGCATCGTCGTCGGCGAGGGCGGCGTCCCGGTCCGCGGGGGCAGGCTTCAGCGACGGCCTCCAGCAAAGAAGCATGGCGGCTCATGCGCCAGCCCATCCTCGGGATGTCGGGAGTTTGGTATGAATTGCTGCGGTCAACGTCACAGTCATGGCCACGCCTTCACGCGCCGGCAGTGGATGTGGAGTACAGCTGTAACCTCAGTTGGCGCGATGCTCGCCGGCGGCATTGCGCTTCGCGGTTCCACGGCAGCCGCCGAGGCCGCCGATAACGCGTCGGCCGCACTGGACGTGCTGCGCAAAAACATCTCTGTCGATACACACACGCATGGCGGAACCACCGGAATTACGTCGCACGCACCGCCCGACGACAGCATCGCAAATGGCATGCAGGCAGGATCGTTGGCGGTCGCGTGCCTCGCTGATGTGCCCGACAGTGTTATCTTAGGGAAGAATGCGGACGGTGTCCTCAGCGCCGTGCGCGTCCCAGCGCCCGGCCAGCTCTACAACCACCATCTTAGGAGCCTCGATTGGATCGACGAGCTCATCACCAACCATGGCCTGCGTCGCGCGCTTACCGCGGCCGATCTCGCTGCCGCTCATGCAGCGGGGCAACCCGCGATCGTATACGACGTGGAGGGGCTCGACTTCCTCGAGGGTAAGCTGGAACGGCTCGAGGAAGCGCATCAACGCGGCGTGAGGCACGTTCAGTTCGTGCATTACGCGCCCAACGACATCGGTGACTTTCAAACGGGCGCCGTCACGCACAATGGGCTCACCTCGTACGGAGCCGAAGTGCTGCAAGAATGCCAGCGTCTCGGATTTGTCTGCGACGTCGCACATGCGACCGAGGACACGGTGAAGCAGGCCGTCAAGGTCGCAACCAAACCACTGATCTTATCGCACACGGCGATCGCAGGGTCTCGGGCGATGGGTCCGACGCCGCTCAAGGAGCGGCAGATCAGCGGCGACTGCGCGCGCGTGATCGCCGAGACGGGCGGCGCGGTCGGCATCTGGCACTTCTTCCCGAGCCTCGATAGATATGTCGACGGCTTGAAAGAAATGGTCGATGTCGTAGGCGTGGATCACGTTTGCATAGGGACCGACCAGCAGGTCGGCCACGGCAGCGTGCAAGACTACGCTCAGTGGGTGAATCTCGTCGCGGCGATGCTGCGAGGCGGATTCACACCCGACGAAGCCGGCAAGATCGTCGGCGGAAATTATCTGCGCATCTTCGGCGTTGCGGTCGGCTGACTGCGAGCAGCGTCCTCTTCGCGAAAAGCTGCGGGCGAACTCCGCCTTGCCTTGCGTCGGCCGGCGGCGTGCCGTTCACGCTTTGGCTCCCGCATCGAAGGCGGGCAGCAGCTCCGCACCCGCGGCTGCGGCCACGGCGCCCGAGCGGACCAACTGCGTCGCCGCTTCGATGTCGGGCGCGAAACAACGGTCTTCTTCCAGATGCGGGACCGAGCCGCGAAGCACGGCGCGAACGCGCTCCAGCCGCTCGCTCGACGTCAGCGGCCGAAGGAAATCGCAGCCTTGGGCGGCGGCCAGCAGCTCGATGCCGACGACGTGCGCGGCGTTAGCCGCCATCTCCAGAAGGCGCCGCGCGCCGTGGGTGGCCATCGAGACGTGATCCTCTTGGTTGGCCGAGGTCGGAATGGAATCGACGCTCGCCGGAAAAGCCCGCTGCTTGTTCTCGGAGACGAGCGCAGCGGCCGTCACCTGAGCGAGCATGAAGCCGGAATTGAGACCCGGCTGCGGCGTCAGGAAGGCCGGCAAGCCGGAGAGCGCCGGATCGACGAGCATGGCGATGCGGCGTTCGGCGATCGAGCCCATCTCGCACAGCGTCATCGCCATGATGTCGGCGGCGAACGCGACCGGCTCGGCGTGGAAGTTGCCGCCCGAAATCGCTTCCCCGGCGGCGCTGAAGACGAGAGGATTGTCGGAGACCCCGTTGGCCTCGAGCGCCAGCGTCGCCGCGACGTGACGCAGCAGATCGAGACAGGCCCCCATCACCTGCGGCTGACAGCGGACGCAATAGGGATCCTGCACGCGACCGTCGCCGAGCCGGTGCGAAGCGCGGATCGCCGACCCCGCCATCAAATCGCGCAGTGCGGTCGCCACTTCGACGTGTCCCGGATGGCCGCGCAGCGCGGCGAGCCGAGGATCGAACGGCCCGTCCGAGCCTTTCGCCGCCTCGGCCGACATGGCGCCGGTGACGAGCGCGGCCTGAAAAACGCGCTCGGCTTCGAACAATCCGGCGAGCGCCAGCGCCGTGGAGGCCTGCGTGCCGTTGAGCAGCGCGAGACCTTCCTTCGGCTGCAGCTCGAGCGGGCGGAGACCGTGCCGCGCCAGCGCCGCGGCGGCCGCGACCCGCTCGCCGCCGGCGAGCAGCTCGCCGGCGCCCAGCAGCGCCGCCGTCATGTGCGCCAGCGGCGCGAGATCCCCTGAGGCTCCGACGGAGCCTTGCCCGGGGACGACCGGGATCAGATCGAGGTCGAGACAGCGCTGCAGCAGCGCGAGCGTCTCGAAGCGAACGCCGGAGGCTCCCCGCGCCAGGCTGGCGAGCTTGAGCGCCATCATCAGCCGCACGACGGCGCGCGGCAACGGCGCGCCGACTCCGGCAGCATGGGAGAGCACGATATTGACCTGGAGCTTGCGCAGGTCGGCCGCGGCGATCGAGACGCCGGCGAGCTTGCCGAAGCCGGTGTTGATGCCGTAGACCGGGTCGCCCTTGGCGACGATCGTCTCGACCGTCCGGGCCCCGGCGTCGACCTGCGCGCGGCACGCTTCGTCGAGCCGGCAGCCGGCGCCGAAGTAGACCTCCCGCCAGGTCGCCAGCGGAACCGCCCCGGCTTCCAGGACGAGCGCGTCCGCGCGAGGCCCGAACGCCGTCAGACGTTCGCTCGCGTGATCGCGCCGTCTGAAGCGGAACTCACCAGCGCCACGTACTTGGCGAACACGCCGCTGGTGTAGCGCGGCGCCGGCGGCTTCCAGGCCGCGAGCCGCGCGGCGACCTCGCCCGCGGGGATCTCGGCGTCGATGCGCCGCCGCTCGATGTCGATCGTCACGACGTCGCCCTCGTGCAGCGCGGCGAGCGGGCCGCCGACGAACGCCTCGGGGGCGATGTGCCCGATCATCAGGCCGTGCGTGCCGCCCGAGAAGCGGCCGTCGGTCAGCAGCGCGACCGTCTCGCCGAGGCCTGCGCCGACGATCGCGCCGGTGATGCCGAGCATCTCGCGCATGCCGGGGCCGCCCTTGGGCCCTTCGTAGCGGATGACGACGACGTCGCCGGCCACGATCTTGCCGCTCTCGATCGCGTGCATCGCGTCCTCCTCGCGATCGAAAACCCGGGCCGGGCCACGGTGGTAGGGCCGCTCGTGGCCGGCGATCTTGGCGACCGCGCCGTCCGGCGCGAGGTTGCCGCGCAGGATCACCAGCCCGCCCGACGGCTTGAAGGGACGATCGGCGCTCGAGACGACGACTTGGCCCGGCGTCTCGACCGCGCTCGCCGCCTCTTCCCCGAGCGAGCGACCGGTGACGGTCTGCGCGCCCGCGTGGACCAGCTTCGCTTCGACCATCCGCTTGGCGATGAGCTGAATGCCGCCGGCGCGGTCGACGTCGAGGGCGACGTATTTCCCACCCGGACGCAGGTCGGCGATGATCGGCGTGCGCCGGCTGATCTCGTCGAAGTCGTCGATCGCCAGCGGCACCCCCGCCTCGCGCGCGATCGCCAGCAGGTGCAGGACGCTGTTGGTCGAGCCGCCCGTCCCGGCCGCCGCCGCGATCGCGTTCTCGAAGGCGTCGCGCGTCAGGATGTCGCGCGGGCGGAGGCCGCGGCGCAGCATGTCCATGACGAGCAGACCCGCTTCGTAGCCCTTCTGTTCCTTGCGCGGATCGGTCGCCCCCGGGGAAGCGCTGCCCACCGGCGAGAGCCCGATGAACTCCATCACCGTCGCCATCGTGTTGGCGGTGAATTGTCCTCCGCAGGCGCCGGCGCCGGGACAGGCGTGGTCCTCGACTTCTTTGAGCCGCGCGTCGTCGATCTTCCCGGCCGCGTGCGCGCCGACCGCCTCGAAGACGTCGACGACCGTGAGATCGCGGCCGTCGAGCTTTCCGGGAGCGATCGAGCCGCCGTAGAGAATCAACGAGGGAACGTTGAGCCGCACCAGCGCCATCGCCGCGCCCGGCGTCGTCTTATCGCAGCCCGTCAGCGCCACGATCGCGTCGAACATGTGACCGCGGCCGACCAGCTCGATCGAGTCGGCGATCACCTCGCGGCTCACCAGCGAGGCCTTCATCCCCTCGGTCCCCATCGTCACGCCGTCGGAGATCGCGATCGTGTTGAACTCCATCGGCGTCCCGCCCGCTTCCCGGATACCGCGCTTGACGTGCTCGGCGAGCCCGCGCAGGTTGATGTTGCAGGGCATCGTCTCGATCCAGGTGTTGGCGATGCCGACGATCGGCTTGCGGAGGTCTTCGTCGGTGAAGCCTATGGCCTTGAACATGGCGCGGGCGGCCGCCCGGTCGCGACCTTCGGTGATGACGGCGCTGTTGGCCTTGATGTCGTAACTCACACGCCGTTTTTGCGCGACGCATGCGCCGCTGACCTCCAAGACTCCGCGCGGACGCTTCCTCGCCTCTTAAACCGTTAGACGGCTGCGGGTGGGGGTGCGGCGTTGAGGGCGAGGCGGCGATACCAGCGGACGATCAGCGAATAGCGCACGCACTCGAAGTAGACGAAGGTCAGCAGCAGCAGCGGCGCGGTGAGCACGAGCGAGCGCGGCTCGACAACGTCGAGCGTGATGACGGCGACCAG
This sequence comes from Vulcanimicrobiota bacterium, assembly GCA_963834485.1. GTDB lineage: Bacteria > Vulcanimicrobiota > Vulcanimicrobiia > Vulcanimicrobiales > Vulcanimicrobiaceae > CAWICD01. Next base: position 826,326 of record CAWICD010000001.1, on the reverse strand, counting down.
CATGAGGAAGAACGGCACTGCCAGGATCACGAGCGAGAGCGCGATCACGCCGAGCGTGGTCGCGAAATGGCCGCGCGTCAGCTCGAAGGAGCTGCGATAGGCCCGCACGAGCGTCGTGCCCATGTCGCCGAGCGACGTTCGCTCGGCCGAACCGAGCAGGGCGTTGATCAGCGTCTGCGAGAGCAGCACGCCGAGGATGATGCCGGGAACGATCGCGGCCGCATAGCCGAGTTCGGTGACCAGGCCGACGCTGGCGATCGTGAGGATCGCGACGACCGTGCGCCAGAGCGTCATGCGGAAGCTCGGTTGGATCTGCCGCAGCGCCGAGGGCAAGATGAAGAACAGCGCGACCAGCGAGAGCAGGATGACCGCGTTGAACGGCGGGGAGCGCAGAATCGCCAGCGGATCGCCGCTGGCGGCGGCCTGCAGCAAGTTGATGCGAGGAAACGCGATGGCCGCCGTCGCCGCGCAGGCGACTGCGAACGCAAGATAGATCCGCAAGCGTTCGCGCATCAAGCGGAAGCCTTCGACGAGCAACGGTTCCCGGGAGGCGAGCTGGGCCCGCGCGCCCGGCAGTGCTCCGGCGGTCATGTGATACTGATTCGCCGCTGCCTCGCTTCCTGCTGCGGCCCAGCCCATGTTCCGGCTCACAGTTTGAAGGCGCGGCACGTTGCGCCGCGCCTGGCACTCCGGAGCGCTTCCGGCACTGTCGCGCCGGAAACGCTCCTGCGCGCCCCCGCGCCGGCTTCGCGGCGCGGGCCCCCGGAGCGGGATCGGGGGGGCCGAGACCGTACCATCTTGAGGCTCTCATGGGAAATCGTCTTTGAGCGAAGCTGCGAAGCGAGGGTTCTCCGGGCGCGATGTGCCGCCGGAAAACGTCTACAACCAGTGCGTGCGCTGCGGCTTGTGCCTGCCTGCGTGCCCGACCTACGCCGAAACGCTCGTCGAAACGTCGAGCCCGCGCGGGCGCATCGCGCTGATCAAGGCCGTCAGCGAAGGGGACCTCGATCTGACGAGCCCCGGCTTCGTGCACCAGATGTCGGAGTGTCTGGACTGCCGCGGCTGCGAGGCGTCATGCCCTTCCGGCGTCGCCTACGGCCAGCTGATCGAAGCCGCCCGGACGCAGATCGAGCGCGCGACGTCGTGGCGCCGGCCCTTCGCGCAGCGACAGATGCGCAGCTTCACGCTCGGCGCGCTCTTCGCCGACCTCGGGCTGATGCGCCTCGCGGCTTCGCTGCTGCGTTTCTACCAAGGGAGCGGCTTGCAGTCGCTGGCGCGCTCAAGCGGTCTGCTGCGCCTCTTCGGCGTGGAGAAGCTGGAAGCGCTGGCACCGCGCATCTCCGACCGTTTCTTCGTGCCCGAGGGCCAGAGCTGGGACACGCCCGTGGGACCGGCCAAAGCGACCGTCTTCATGCACGCCGGCTGCGTGATGCACGTCGCCTTCGCCGAAGTGGACCGCGCGACGGTTCGCGTCCTCAACCGGGCCGGCTGCGACGTCGTCGCGCCCTCCTCGCAAGGCTGCTGCGGCGCGCTCGCGGTCCACGCCGGCGACTTGGACCGCGGGCGCGCGCTCGCCAAGCGCAACATCGTCGCGTTCGAGCGCTCGGGCGCCGACGTCTACGTCATCAACGCGGCGGGCTGCGGCTCGACGCTCAAAGAGTACGGGCACCTTTTCGCCGGCAACAGCGCCTGGGAGCAGCGTGCCGCCGACTTCTCTTCCAAAGTCAAGGACGTCACGGAGTTTCTCGACGAGATCGGGATCCCGCCCGAGCTCGGGCGGATCGACGCGACCGTCGTCTACCAAGACCCCTGCCACCTCGTCAACGCGCAGCGCATCTCGGCCGCGCCGCGCCGCCTGCTGGCCAAAATCCCGGGGCTGGTGCTCAAGGAGATCGAGGAGAGCACCCTGTGCTGCGGCAGCGCGGGGATCTACAACGTGACGCAGCCCGAGATGGCCGAGCGCCTGCAGCGCCGCAAGGTGGCCTGCATCCTGGCCGCCGAGCCGACGGTCGTGGCGACCGCCAACCCCGGCTGCGCCCTTCAAGTGGCGGGCGGCCTCAAGAACGCCGGCCGTCCCATCCCGGTCAAGCACGTCGTCGAGTTGCTCGACGAGGCCTACTCAGCCCCGAACTAGCCGGCGTTCGCGCCGCGCGAGGAGCCTAAAAGCCGACCAAACGCGCGTCGCCGGCGATCGCCGCATCGACGCTCGAATACACGTTGAGGACCTCGAGCAGCCCGGTGATGCGGAGCAGCCTCAGGATCTGGCCTTCCTGGGCGACGAGCCGCACCGAGCCCTGGTGCTCTTCGGCGAGCTTGTGGGCGCCGATCAGCGCGCCCAGCCCGCTCGAATCGAGGAATTCCAGGTGCGACAAGTCGACGACGATCTCGTGCCCGTCGCGCTCGGCCGCCTCGAGCAAAGCCGCACGCAGGCTGGGCGCGGTGGCGATGTCGAGGCTCCCGCGAAGCGAGAAGAGCGCGACGCGGCCCTCCTCTTTCGGGGTGACGTCGATGGTCAGCGTGTCGCTCGGCATGTCAGCCCTCGTATTCTCGCCACTCGCAGATCCCCCCGTCCCCGAAGGCAACGAAGGCGCAGCCCGCCTGCTCGCGCCGTTGCGGCGAAGCGGGACGCAGGATGAAGCGATAGCGGAGAGCCGCACGTTCGCCTTCGACGAGCACGTCGTCGACCGCCAACTCCCAAAGCGGCCCGTCGCGGAAGAACGAGGTGAAATGGGCCACGATCGCCTCGCGGCCGGCCAGCGGCGCTCGCCCCGCCTCGCGGTAGACCGCGTCCGGCGCGAAGTGCGCGCCGGCCCGCAACGCGTCGCCCGCCCGCCAAGCCTCGAGAAGACTCTCGAGCAGAGCCCGGTGAGTCATCGTGCTGGGGCGGCTGGATTCGAACCAACGAATGGAGGATTCAAAGTCCCCTGCCTTACCGCTTGGCTACGCCCCAACGTGCCTCGGACATGCGGCCGAGAAGGGGCGGTGCCCTCTTCCGTGCGCTTGCGGCGCGGGTCGGCCGATAACCTCGAAGAGTATACTCTCCGGCGGGCGGTCCGGTCGAGGCCGTTCGTCAAAGGTTTGGAGCTTCCGTGATCACTGCCCGAACCCGGTCTCTGCCGGCTGCCGCCCTGCTGCTGCTCTCGCTCGCCTGGGGTGCCGCTGCGGCCTCGGCCGACACGCCCGCAACCCTGTGGCTGCGCGTCGGACACTCCGTGCGCCTCAACGCGCAGGACGTGCGCCGGGTGACCGTGGCCAACAGCCGCATCGCCGCCGTCTTGCCGGTCGGCACCTCGCAGGTCATCGTCAACGGGAAAGCGCCGGGACACACGACCATCATCGTCTGGACGGATCGCGGACGGACCGACTACGCCGTCACGGTCACGAACTAGGCACTCTCTCAAGCGCCGCCGTCACGGACTGAAAAAAAAAAAAGTGGCCCGGAGCCGCGCATCGCTGCGCGCGCCGGGCCTTCTTGCGAACGCGAACGGCGTTCGTGCGCGGCGCCGCTTTAGTGCAGCGCTACGACTCGCTTCGCGCCCAGGTAACGCTCGGCCCAATAGCTGTCGGCCAGGCGGCTGATCATCACACCGTGGCTCGAGCTATGGATGAACTTGCCGTCGCCCATGTAGATTCCGACGTGCGACGGACCGGGTTCGTAGGTCTGGAAGAACACCAAGTCGCCGACTTGGATGCCGCCGTCGGTGTGGTGCCCGGCATAGTACTGCACGTCCGCGGTTCGCGGCAGATGGATGCCGAACATGGCGAAGACGTATTGCACGTAGCCCGAGCAATCGAAGCCGCTCGGCGACGTGCCGCCGAAGACGTACGGCGTTCCGATGAAGCGCATCGCGCTGCGCGTCAGGCTCATCGCGATGGTCGAGGTCCGGTTGATGACGCCGCGCGCGAAGCGGTGCACCGGATCGGCGGCGCTCTTCAGCGAAGCGGCGTCGTCCGACCACATCTGCAGATCGGCGTCCGCGGTCGGCATGTTCGAGGAAACCTCGGTATCGCCGGCCTGCGTGCGGCTCTCGCCGCTTGCGGCCACCGTGACTGCGCTGCCGGAGGCCGTCTGGAGCGTCTCACCCTGCGCTGCTTGGTGAATGTCGGTATGCGACTTCGCATCCGCTGCGCCGCCGGCGACTGCAACGAGCGCCGCGGCGAAAAACGCAACTCCAATGGATCGGATCAAGCCAACTCCTCTTTCAACGCTTACGAGGTTAGTTGACGGGTTCGGGCTGAGAGGTTGCCCTAGCGCCGACCGGCGCATTCACCCCACCGTGGAGTCCCCCGCTCCGGGTCTCGACCCGGATTCAGCGATTTAGATTACGACGAATGTCGCGAGTTTTCAACTCTCGCATATCCACGTCATCGACGTTGGATGTCCGCAAATTACACGCATGTGAGCGATCACCTGCGGCTCCGTGCGGGGAATGAGCGAAAAATGTGATGTGGATCGCCTAACTCGCAGCGCCGCGCACGACTTGGGCGAGCTCGTCGGCCAGCGCGACGATTCGCGCTCGATCGTCGCCTTCGATCATCACGCGGATGAGCGGCTCCGTCCCCGAGGCGCGTACGAGCAAACGCCCCTCGGCACCGAGTTCGGCCTCGACGCGAGCGATCGCGGCGCGCACGGCCGCGTCGTCGAGGACGTGCTTGCGAGCGGTGCGCACGTTGACGAGAACCTGTGGATAGACGTGCAATGCGGCAGCGAGTTCGTGCAGGGTGGTCCTCTGGGCAGCGACGATCGAGAGGAGCGCGACCGCCGCCATCGGACCGTCGCCGGTCGTGTTGCGATCGAGGTCGATGATGTGTCCCGACTGCTCGCCGCCGAAGGTGTAACCTTCTGCGCGCATCGCTTCGAGCACGTAGCGGTCGCCGACCGCGGTGCGCAGCAGCTTGATCCCTTCCCGCGCGAGGGCGCGTTCGAGCCCCGCGTTGCTCATCACCGTGCCGACCACCGTGTCGCCTGGCAGATGTCCGAGACGCTTCCTCTCGCGCCCGAGGATCAGCATCACGTGATCGCCGCTGACCGGCGCGCCGCGCTCGTCGACGAACAGCACGCGGTCCGCGTCGCCGTCGAAGGCGACGCCCAGCACGTGCGCGGAAGGATCCGCCTCCTGCAGCGCGCGGACCCGTTCGGCGAGCGCCGACAGATCGGTCGAACCGCATGCGACGTTGATGCGCGAGCCGTCGTCCTCGGCGTGGAGCGGCACGACCTCGGCGCCGAGGCGCGCCAGCGCGCGCGGCCCGATGTCGAAGGCCGCGCCGAACGCGGCATCGACCGCGACGGTCAGGCTCGAGAGGTCGCCGCCCGCTTCGAGCAGCGTCGTGAAATAGCGGTCGACCAAGCCGTGCGCGCTGCGCGCGATCCCGACGTGCCCGTGGGTCGCGCGCGGTATGACGCTCTCGTCGTCGAGGATGCGCTCGATCTCACGCTCCTGCTCGTCGCGCAGCTTGAATCCGTCGGCGCCGAAGAATTTGACGCCGTTGTCCTCGATCGGATTGTGCGACGCGCTGATCATCACGCCGGCGGCGGCTTCGAGGCGCGCGGTGATGCAGGCGACGCCCGGCGTCGGAACGACGCCGAGCGAGAGCGTGTCGCGCCCGACCGAGGTGATCCCCGCCACGAGCGCCGCCTCGAGCATCGTCCCCGAGAGCCGCGTGTCGCGTCCGATCACGACCGGGCGCTCGGGCCCGCTCTCGCGGGCGAGCACGACCGCGCCGGCGCGTCCGATCCGGAAGGCGAGCTCGGGCGTCAAATCGAGATTGGCGACCCCGCGCACGCCGTCGGTCCCGAAGAGCCGCGGGGCGCTCATCGCTCGCGCGCTCCCGGTCCGAAGGTCGCACGCACGCGCAGCAGGTTGGGCGTGACCGCGACGTTCTGGACCTCGGCCCCCTGCTGATCGGCGGCGACCGGACGGACCATCGCATCGAAGGTCGAGGGATTCGAGGGGAGCGGCACGTCGACGCGCACGCTCGCGACGCGGTCGAGATCGCTGGAGGGCGCGCGCAGCGTTGCGTATTGAGGCTGCACGTCCACGTGCTCGACGACGACGTTCTTGCGCGGGTCGCCCACGTAGTGCGGCGCGACGGCGAGGCTCCGCTCTTCGATCCGTTCGATGGAGAGCGTCACGGAGGCGGGCGAAAGCGATTTGATCTCGAGTTTGGGAGCGATCACTTCGACCGGAACGTTGTAGACGCCCGGCCCGCGTCCGTTCAAGTCGAGGACCGCGCGCACGGCGTCGGGCTTGATCGGCGCGCCGCCACGGGCCTGATCGATCGCGACGACGGCGTCCTTGTCCGTATAGCGGGCCATGTAATCCGGGCTCAAGCCGATCGTCGAGATCGGGACGCTGAACTGCTGGGTGAAGCGGGCCGCGATGATCGGATTGGGCGTCAGGCGCAGATAGGCCCACGCCGCGACCGCGAAGGCGAGGGCCAAGAGTTTCAGCCCCAAATTGTGACGAAGCCGGTCAAGCACGCGGGTTGGCGAGTTCGGTCGAGGCGCCGTCGGCCGCGAGCCGGCGCCGCCCGAAACGGGAACGGCGATTCGCTTTCGACTGGGTGCGCGAGCGCGTGGCGCGGCAGCACGCGAGCAGCACGTTGCGCAGGCGGCCCTCGTCGTCGAGCTCGCGCGAGAGCTTGCCGGTGCGCGCGACCGAGATCGCCCCGCCTTCCGAGACGACGAGCACGACGGCGTCGGTCTGCTCCGAGAGGCCGATCGCGGCCCGGTGGCGAGTCCCCAAGTGACTCTCCGTCAAGACGTTCTCGGAGAGCGGCAGGAAGCAGCCCGCGGCCTCGATGCTCGTGCCGCGTACGACCGCCGCCCCGTCGTGCAGCGGCGAGCGCGGCGTGAAGATCGAGAGCAGCAGCTCGACGGAGAGCCGCGCGTCGAGGCGCGTGCCGCTCTCGACGAACTCGCGCAGACCGGTCGCGCCCTCGATCGCGACCAGCGCCCCCGTGCGGGAGTGCGAGAGGATGACGGCGGCCCGGGCCAGGATCGCGATCGCCTCCTCGAGGGTCGCCGGGTCTTCGGCGCCGTCGCGGCGCGCCAGCATGCCGCCCCGGCCGAGCTGTTCCAAGAGGCGGCGCAGCTCCGGCTGGAAGACGATCGGCAAGCTGACCGCGGTCCCCAGCAAGGCGAACTGGAGGACGGTGGCGAGCACGAGCAGGTGCGCGAAATTCGCGATGGTGAGCAGCACCGCGAGCACGAGCAGCCCCAGCATGATCGGCACCGCCCGGGTTCCGCGGACCAGGATCAGCAGGTAGTAGGTCAGCAGCGCCGTCGCCAGGATGTCGATCGCGTCGCTGACGCCGAAGGCGACGTCGGGGAGCGGCGGAAGGGCGAACCTCATCGCGCCGCGCCCGCCCGCTGCAGCCGGTCGAGCCAGGCCTCGATCAGCCGCGACGCGTCGAGCGCCGGCTCGCCGAGCGTCGCTGCGGCGAAGGCGGCCAAAGTGTCGTCGCTCAGCCCGAAGAGGGGCACGATGCTGCGCCCGCTCGAGCCGCGGAGCACGACGTCGATCAGCTCGACGAGCAGCGAGAGCGGCGTGACCGCCTCGTCGAGCTCGACCAGGAGCGCGCCGCCGGCGAGGCAACAGTCGACGACCCCCGCCGGGCCGCCGGGGCCGCCGAGCGCCTCCCGCAGCCCCTCCAATTCGCCGCTCTCCCGCAGCTCGACGGAGAGCACGAGGAGGGGCGGCTCGACGACCCGCGCCTGCAGCGCCGCTCCGAGCCGCTGCGCGTCGGTCTGAGGAGCGAGCGTCAGCAACCCGTAGGTCCGGCTCGCCGCGGGCTGGCCGCTCCAGGAGGTGGCCTTTGCTCCGGCCGAAGCTATGACGCGCGCCGCCTCCCCGCGCTCGGCGTCGGCGAGCACCCGGTCGAATCGTACGCTGGCGAGACGGTTCAAGCGACTCCCTTGGAGACCTGAGGCTGACGCAACCTTACACGTCCACAGACGCTACTCATGCGGACGCCGGAGGTGCGCGGCCGGCGCGCGTCGTCAGCGTCGGGCGCAATGCCGTGTGGCTCGCCTTCGAGGACGAAGACCGGCTGCGGGTCGCCTCGCGCCGCAAATCGCTCGAACGTCTCTCGCTCGTCCCCGGCGATCTCGTGCTGGCGCGCCAAGTCGGAGCGGAGCACGTGCTGGTCGAGCGGCGCGAGCCGCGGGCCTTCACCCTCGAGCGGCACACGGTCGGCGGGCGGCGCAAAACGATGGCGGCCAACGTCGACGGCATCGCGATCGTCGCAGCCCTGGCCGAGCCGCCGCCGCACCTCGGCATGGTCGACGAGCTGCTCGCCTTCGCGGAGATCGAGGAGATCGGCGCCCGGCTCGTGCTCACCAAGCCCGACTTGGCTTCGGCCGAGTTCAGCGACGCGACGGCCGCGCTCTACCGCGGCCTCGGCTACGTCGTGCTGGTCGTCAATCCCAAGGCCGCGCAAGGGATCGAAGCCTTCGCTCGCGAGCTCGCCGGCCGGCGCACGCTCCTGATCGGCCAGTCGGGCGTCGGGAAGAGCTCGCTGTTCCGCGCGCTGGGCGGCCGTGCCGAGGTCGGCGACGTCTCCAAGCACGGGCGCGGGCGGCAGACGACCAGCGCCGGGCGGCTGCACCGCTTCGCCGAAGGCTTTCTGATCGACAGCCCCGGGGTCGGTGAGTTCGAGCTGCACGAGGCCGGGAGCGGCCTGGTCGCAGCCGGCTTTCGCGAATTCGCCGCATGCACCGCGCGTTGCCGCTTCAGCGACTGCACGCACCGCGACGAGCCTGGCTGCGCCGTCCGCGACGCGGTCGGCAGCGGTGCGATCGCGGCTTCGCGCTACGCGAGCTACCGCAGTATCCTCGCGCGCCAGGGCGACGGTACCCCTTCCGTCCAACGAGTGTAGCCGTGGAAGCGAAAGATACGCCCAGCCAACGTTCCCGGACCACGCTTTTCGCGGTGCTGCTGGCCGCCGCTGCCGTCATCCTCGTCGTCTTCGGGCTGTCGCGGCGCCGCAAGCGCAAGGCGGGTGCCCGGCCCGAGAGCCTCGCCTCGGGCGTCGAGGCCCACGGCGACCCGGCCCTCGGAATCGAACCCGGCTCGACCGTCGTGGCAGCGAACGCGGCGGCGCTGCTCCTGCTCGGCTACCCGCGCGAGGAGCTGCTCGGGCGGCCGCTGCGCGACGTCGTCCCGCCCGACGACTTCCCGGCCGTCGAAGCGAACGTGGCGCTCGCGCTCCAGGGGCGCCAGGTCGGCTTCGAACTCGCCCTCCAGGCCAGGGACGGACGCCGCATCGAGGGGAGCGCGCAGGCGGCGCCGTTCGCTGCGGCCGGGGCCGGTTCGGGGGCCGTGCTGAGCTTCCGCGAAGCCGCTTTGCGGCCGCCGGAGTTCGACGCCGAGACCGTCAGCGCAGCTCCGCCGGAGCGCTGACCGCCCGCACCGTCCCCGCGCCGGGCGGACGCTCGCCGTCCTCGACGATTGCGACGAGCCGATCGAACGCCGCCCAAGCGAACGGAAGCTGGGCTTGCAGCCCATACCCTAGAGCGACGAAGCGGTCGACGTGCGTTCCGCCTTCGACCAGATACTGCCAGTAGCGGTCGGCCCGGCCCGCGGCGCGCACGGCTTCGAGATAGCCGGCGAAGTTGCACTGCGGGGTGATGAACACGTCGGCGCTGCCGGCGATGCCGACCAGCGGCTTGCCGATTCTTCCCGTGTGCGCGAAGCCCGCGATCGTCTTCTTCCCTTCGTCTGAAAGCACGTACGACGCGCGGTTCTCGGGGAGCGCGAGACCGCTCGCGTTCGAGACGAAGCCGGGGCCGTCGACGAGCGGATTGGGGATCGCCGGCGGCAGCTCGAAGCTCGAGCGCGCCTGCGGATCGAGCATGAGGGCGTACGCGAAGACCGTCGCGTCGGCGTAGAACGGCGGGATGTTCGCATAGTGGTCGTTCCAGAGCGAGCGGAATTGCGGGTGGTCCTGGAGCCGGTCCGGCGGGAACCCCGCGGCCACGATCGCGTCGTGCGCGTCGCGGTCCTCGAAGCCGCTGCGGACCCAGTCCGGCATGTGCCGCAGGAAGGCCGGCAGGCAGGTCAAGACGTTCCGTTCCGGATGCCAGTAGACTGCGGCCCACTCGAGACCGCCGTCGACCAGGTCCGGCTCGTTTTCCAGCAGCCAGCGAACCTGCCCGCCTCCCACGGAGACCCCGAGCGCGTAGGTGCGCGAGGGCGGTTCGCCGGTCACCTCTTCGACCCGCGCCTTGGCCTCCCGCACGAGGGCCGCGAGATCCGTCTGCCAGGACGCGATCGGAACCGGCTCGGGCCAAAGCGCCCCGAAGCGGCAGACCATGCCCAGCTTGCGCAGGTCCATGACGTCGAAGGGGACGGGGTAGGCCAGGGTGCGGTCGGGCGTGGCGGCGGCGCTCTCGAGGACGGCGTTGTAGGGGATCCCCTTGTTGCTCGCGGCGTAAGCATAGCCGCGGGCCAGCAGGAAGTCGCCGAAGAGTCCGTCGTTGACGTATTCGCTGCGGGTCGCGGGCGTGCCGCAGACCGCGAGCTTTCCGTTCCAGGCGGCCGGGATCTTGAGGACGTAGCGCTGGGCCCCGCCGAGCGAGCCGAGCAGCATCGTTCCCTCGACCGGCTCGGTCGCGGGCGAGGGGATGCCGGGGGGCGCGACCGCGGCGATGTCGCCCGCCGGGTCGTTCCCGCCGGCCGAAGGGGGCAGGGGCGCGTGACCCAGGCGCAGGTCGGCGAGCTTCGTCACGCTTTACGCCTCCGCCGGCCTGTGGTACAATGCCGCGCGTGCCCGAGCGGGTGCCTGTCGTGTTTTCACCGGGAGATCCTCGTTTGCCGAATATCAAAGCCGCTGAGAAGTGGGTCCGCCAATCCGAAAAGCGCGCGCTGCGCAACCGGGATCTGAAAACGCGCCTCAAGACGCTCTTCAAGAAGGCCCGCGCCAGCAGCGAGCCGGCGCTGGTCTCGGCGGTCGAGGGCGCCTTCGACAAAGCCGCCCAAAAGGGCGTCATTCACCGCAACAAGGCCGCCCGCAAGAAGGCGCGCCTGGCCAAGGCCGTCAAAGCGGCGCGCATCGCCGCCGCCGCACCGCCGCCGGCCGTCAAGGCCGCAGCCGGGCGCAGCAAGTCCGGCAAGAAGTAAGCTCTTTCCTCACGCTTTGACCAGGACGTAGGTCCCAGGGGCCGGCCCGAGCGGCGGATACTCGGCCGATCCCGCCGCGGCGGGCGCCGGGACCATCTCGCCGGAGCGAGCGGCCAGCCACTTCGACCACTCGGGCCAGAACGAGCCCGAGACTTTTTGGGCGATCCCGAACCACTCGTCGGCGAGCGGCGGGTTCCGCGGCGCCTTCCAATAGTTGCCCTTGCCGGCCGCCGGCGAGTTGATGATCCCGGCGATGTGGCCGGAGTGCGCGAGCCGGAACTGCACGTCGCCGCCGAAGAGCTGGGTCGACTTGTAGACCGAGGGCCACGGCGCGATGTGGTCTTCCTTGGCGGCAACCGAATAGACGTCGTTCCTCACGCGGCGCAGGTCGAGCGGGACGCCGTTCATCGTGATGCCGTCGGGCTTGACCAGGTTGTTCTCGACGTACATGTTGCGCAGGTAGTAGGAGTGGAAGTCCGCCGTCAGGCGCGTCGAGTCGCTGTTCCAATACAGCAGGTCGAAGGCCGGCGCGTCCTTGCCCAACAGGTAGCGGTTGACGGCGACGTTCCAGATCAGATCGTTGGCGCGCAGCAGGTTGAAAGTGTCCGACATCGCCGACGCTTCGAGAATGCCCTTCTCCTGCATCTCGTGCTGGATGCACTCGATCGCTTCGGGACTCAAAAAATTCTTCAAGTCGCCCGGTTCGGAGAAATCGACCAGCGTCGCGAAAAGCGTGGCTGCGTTGGCCAGCGGCTCGCCCTTGCGCTCCAAATACGCGAGAACCATCGAAACCAGCGTGCCGCCCAAACAGTAGCCGAGGAGATTGACGTCGTTGGCGCCCGCGATCTTCGTCGCGATCCGGGCCGCCGCGATCGCCCCGGACTCGAGATAGTCCTCGAACTGCAGATGGGACATCGAAGCGTCGGGATTGATCCACGAGACCAAGAAAATCTGGAACCCGCTGTCGACGGCGAACTTGATGAGGCTGTTCGACGGCCGCAGGTCCATGATGTAGTACTTGTTGATCCAGGGCGGAATGACGACCAGCGGGCGCCGGTACACCGTTTCGGTCGCCGGCGCGTACTGCAGCAGTTCCATGACCTCGTTGCGGTACACGACCGCGCCTTTGGTCGTGGCGACGTTCCGGCCGATCTCGAAGGCCTTCTTGTCGACGAGCGCGGGACGGCCGCGATTCTCGCGCAGGTCCTCGAGCATGTTCTGCGCCCCCTTTTGCAGGTTGGCGCCGCCCGTCTTGAGCGTCTCCTCGATCACGGTCGGGTTGAGGAACGCCATGTTCGTCGGGCTCATCGCGTCGCAGAACTGCTTGGTGAAGTATTTGACGCGCGTTTTCGTCTCGGCGTCGACGTCGGGCGCGCGGTCGATTCCGTCGAGGACCGCCTTGGTGGCCAGCAGATAGCCCTGTTTGACGGCGTCGAAGAGCGGGTTCTCGCTCCAGGCCGCATGCTTCCAGCGATTGTCGCCGGGCGCGGGCTCGATCAGCGGCGCCGGCTGAGCGGACGCCGGCGGCGTCAGCGCCCGAGCTGCCGCGCTCATCCAAGCGTTGGCCCACTGCATCTGGGTCGCCATCGCCGATTCCGGGTGCGCGAACAACGCCCGCAGCACTTCGAGCGCCGCCTCGTTGATGCCCAATGGATCGTATGCGTTGGGACGCACGGAACGCGCGCCGTCCGGTGCAGCGGCGCCCGAGGCGGCGTCGCCGGGCTGCGGGTCGTTCTCGTCGGCCATCGCGATATGACGTTTAGCGGGTCGCGGTTGGCCCCCTTTGCATCGCGTCCGGGCGAGAGGAGACGCGGCACGCGCTTGGAGAACGGGCAAGCCCACCGTGAAAATGCTGTTTCTCGACGACGGCGCTCAAGGTGCGGCGGAGTACGCTCTGATCGCAGCTCTGGTTGCGATCGTCGCGACCGGCGCGCTCGTGTTTTTCGGCGACATGTTCGGAGCGAGCCTCGAGCACAGCACCGGCATCCTCGGCTCCCCCGGCTCCGCCCAACTGCCGTAGCCTTCAGGGATCGACGTTGACGGCGAGCCGAGTGGCGCGCTCCGCGGCCGCCGCGGGGAGCAGCGTCGCACGGATGTGCGCTCTCACGTGCGTGCTCTCCGCCGCCTTGACGGCGAGCCGGTAGCGCCACTCGTCGTTGAGCCGCGCGATCGGGTAGGGCGCCGGTCCGAGCACCTCGCAGCCTTCCAGCGAGCGCAGGGAGCGGGCGTAGCGCGCGGCCGCGGCGACGACCGCTTCGCGCCGCCGTCCGATCACGCCGAGGTAGACGAGCTCGGCGAAGGGCGGAAACCCCGACTCGCGCCGCTCCTCGAGCTCGTGCGCGGCGAAGCCGTCGAAGTCGTGCCGGGCCGCGAAGCGGATCGCGGGATGCTCGGGGTTGTACGTCTGGACGATCGCCTCGCCGGCGCGGGCCCTGCCGCTGCGTCCCGCGACCTGCGTGAGCAGATCGAACGTTCTCTCCGCGGCCCGGAAGTCGGGCAGGTGCAGCCCGATGTCGGCGGCGACCACCCCGACCAGCGTCACCTCGGGGAAATCGAGCCCCTTGGCGACCATCTGCGTCCCGACCAGGATGTCGCCCTGCGCCGCGAAGGCGTCGAGCAGCCGCGCGTGGTCGCCGATGCGCGTCGTCGTATCGCTGTCCATGCGCACGATGCGCGCCGCCGGAAAGAGCGACTGCGCCGTCTCGGCGACCTTCTGGGTGCCGACTCCGAACTCGCGGATCGGCCCGCCGCCGCACTGCGGACAGCGTTCGGGGATCGCGCGCTGTGCGTCGCAGAGGTGGCAGCGCAGCAGCCGTTCCGCGCGGTGGACGACCAGCGACATGGTGCAGCGCTCGCAGCGGGGGACGGCCCCGCAGGCCCGGCACAGCATGAAGCTGGCGCTCCCGCGCCGGTTGACGAAAAGGACCGCTTTCTCGCGCCGCGCCAAGCAGGCGTCGAGCGCTTCGACCAAACGCGTGCTGAAGATGCGGCGGTTGCCCTGCGCGAACTCGCCGGCCAGATCGACGACGTGCGTCGCCGGCAAGGGCATCGCGCTGGCGCGGCGTTCCAGCCGCAGGTGCTCGATCGCTCCTCGCAACGCGGCAGCATACGCCTCCAGCGGCGGCGTCGCGCTCCCGAGCACGAGCGTGCCCCCCGCCGCGCGCATCCGCTCGCGCGCGACCGCGAGCGCGTCGTAACGCGGCACGACGTCCTGCTTGTAGGTGCGCTCGTGCGCCTCGTCGACGACGACGAGGCGGCAGTCGGGGAGCGGCGCGAAGACCGCGCTGCGCGCGCCCACGACGACGTCGACCTCGCCGCGCGCGGCCGCCTGCCAGCTCGCATACCGTTCGCGCTCGGAGAGGCCCGAGTGCAGGACGGCGACGCGCTCGCCGAAGGCGCCCTCGAAACGCCGCGCGGTTTGCGGCGTCAGCGCGATCTCGGGGACGAGCACGATCGCCCGCGCGCCCAACTCCAGCATCCGCGCGATGGCGCGGATGTAGACGAACGTCTTGCCGCTGCCGGTCACGCCCTGCAGCAGCAGCTCGCCGAAGCGCGCGTCCTCGACGTGCCTGACGATCGCCTCGATCGCCCGGCCCTGCTCGGCGGTCGGGACGAAGTCCTGGTCGACCGGCGGACCGTGCCCGGCGCGCAGCGTGGGACGCCGCTCGCTCTCGCGCAGGGCTCCTTCGCGCAGGGCGCGCGCGATGACGGCCTGCGAGAAGCCTTCCAGGAGCGCGTCGCGCCGCCGCAGCACGCCGGCCTCGCGCACGCGGGCCAGCAGGGCGGCGACGCGCGGCCCGCGCACGTCGCTCCCCGTCGCCTCGAGAACCTTCTCGTGCGCTTCGCCGGTGCGCGGGCCGAGGAAGGTGCGCGAGCGCTCGAGCGCGCCGGCCCGCACGAGCGCCGAGACCGAGCGCAGCAGGCTGCGGCGGTCGCCCGCGCGGCGGGCCTCGGGATGGCGCAGCAGCGCATCGAGGCTGAACCCTTCGCCGAAGTCCTCGCGGATGAGGCGCACCAGCCGCTCGGGGACGGAAGGGAACCGCTCGGGAACGAGGGCTGCGGTCGCGGCGAAGCGGTCGACGACGCGCGGCACGCCCGCCGCCAGCACGACCGCGCCGAGCGCCTCGCCGAGCGTGCAGCAGTAGCGCTCCGCGATCCAGCGGGCCAGGGCCAATCCGGCGGCATCGAAGGCGCGCGGGACGCCGGCGCGTGCCGCGATCGGGCGGAGGCCCCCGGTCCGTGCGCCGTCCTCGCGCGCCGGGGTGAGCACGTAGCCGTAGAGCTCGCGCGGCCCGAGCGGGACGCGCACGACGTCCCCGACCTCCAGCTCCACCCCCGCCGGCACCAGGTAGGTGAGCGGCCGGCCGACCCGCGCGGTGCGCTGCTGCACCAGCACGTCGACGACGATGCTCAAGGCGGCGTCAGGGTTGCACGGGATCTAGCGGAGCTCGGCGGCACCCGGCTCGCTGAGCACGCGCTGCAGCACCGCGCGCACCGAGCGGGTCGGAACCGTGACGCCGTACTCGACGTCGCCGATCGTTCGCGGCAGCACGAAGCGCAGCGTCCCGGCGCGCGTCTTCTTGTCGTTCGCCATCGCGCTCAGCAGCGCGTCCGCGTCCTCAACCGGCGCGACCAGCGGCAGGCGCAGCAGCGCCAGCAGCGAGAGCACGCGCAGGTGTTCGTGGGCCGAGAATCGTCCGGTGCGCAGCGCGAGGAGCCCCGCGGCGCGCAGGCCGATGCTGACCGCCGCGCCGTGCGAGGTTCGATAGCTGCTGACCCGCTCGATCGCATGCGCGAAGGTGTGCCCGAGGTTGAGGATCTCGCGCGAGCCGGCCTCGAGCCGGTCGTCGCCGACGATTCCCGCTTTGATCCGCAGCGAGTCGGAGACGACCGTCTCCCACGGCCACTTCCGCAGCGAGTGCGGCGCGAGCGTCTCGAGCGCTTCGAAGACCTCGTTCCCTTCGATGATCCCGTGTTTGACGAGTTCCGCTAGGCCTTCCCGCAGTTGCCGCTCGGGCAGCGTCTGGAGCGCCTCGATATCGCAGAAGACCGCGACCGGATCCTTGAAAACGCCGGCGAGGTTTTTGCCGGCCCCGAGGTCGACGCCGGTCTTGCCGCCGACCGCGGCGTCGACCATGGCGACCAGCGAGGTGGCGACGTTGACGAACGGGATGCCGCGCATGTAGATCGCCGCCGCGAAGCCGAACAGATCGCCCGCGACGCCGCCGCCGACGCCGATCGCCAGCGTCTTGCGGTCGGCTCCGGCCGCGGCCAGCGCGTCGAGGACGCGCTCGACCGTGCGCAGCCGCTTGCGCCGTTCGCCGAGCGGAAAGGCGAGCACGGGCGCGCGCGCGCCGGCGGCGCGCGCGATCCGCTTGGCGCGGCCGGCGAGGTTCGCGTCGGCGAGCACGACCGCGCGCGCGTAGCCTCGCTCGCGCAGGAACGCGCCGACGTGCGGCGCCGCGTCGGCGTCGATCACGATCGGATAGCCCAGATCGTCGAAGCGGGTCATCGGCGGCATCTTCCGCGGCTCACGCCGGCACGCTTCCCAGCGCGAGCCGCACGCGTTCGGCGATCTCGCGCGCGAGCGCGCGCTTCGAGCGGCGCGCGCCGCGGACGGTCAACTCGGCCTCGCGGTAGAGCGGCTCGCGCTGCGCCAGCAGCGCGCGCACGCGTTCCGCCGTCGGCTCCTCGCCGATCACCGGACGGATCGTGCGCGCCTTGCGCAGGCGCGCGAGCAGCGACGGCACCGGGACCTCGAGGTAGACGCGCAGCGCGCGTTCGGCGAGCAGCGCGCGGGTCGGCTCGTGCGTGACCGCGCCGCCGCCCAGCGCCACGACGGCCGGCGGCCCGGCCAGCACGCCGCGCACCACGTCGAACTCGTAGCCCCGGAACGCGGCGTCGCCTTCCCGCGCGAAGATCTCGTGGATGGGTCCGTGGCGCTCGGCGATCAGTGCGTCCGTATCGACGAAGGGCAGCGCGAGCTCGCGGGCCACATGCCTGCCGATGGTGGACTTGCCCGCAGCCATGAAGCCGATCAGCGCGACGTGCTCCTTCACGGAGCGACGGGCGAGCCGAAGAGCTCGCGCGCCGCGGCGACCGCGCGCTGCAGGTTGTCCCGCGTCTCCTCGATCGAGTCGCCGCCGAACTTCTCGAGGACGGGCCCCGTCAAGGCGAGACGAACCATCGCCTCGCCGACGATCCCCGCCGCCGGCACGACGCACACGTCGCTGCGCACGATGCTCGCCGGCGCGACCGTGCCCTCGTGCAGGTTGACGCTGGGCAGCGCCTTCATCAGCGTGGGGATCGGCTTGACGCTGGCGCGCAGCACGATCTCCTGCCCGTTGGAGATGCCGCCCTCGATGCCGCCCGCGCGGTTGGAAGGGCGCACGACCTCGCCGCCTTCCAGCGCGAAGATGTCGTGCGCGGCCGAGCCCGGCTTGGCGGCGACCTCGCGGCCCGCGCCGACCTCGACGGCCTTGACCGTCTGCATCGCCATCAGCGCGCCCGCGAGCACGCCGTCGAGCCGCGTGTCGGGCTGGCGGTTCGAACCGATCCCCGCCGGCAAGCCCTGCACGACGACCGTATAGGTTCCGCCCAGCGTGTCGCCCGCGGCCTTGGCCGCGTCGATCGCCGCGATCATCCGCGCCGCGCTCTGCGGATCCGGGCAGCGGACCTCGCTCGCTTCGACCGCGGCCATGTCGACCGGGTCGAGCTCGGGCGCGACGACGTCACCGATTTGCGACGTGTAGGAGCAGGTCGTGATCCCCAGCGCCTCGAGGAACTGCGCGCAGATCGCACCAAGCGCGACGCGCATCGCCGTCTCGCGGGCGCTCGCGCGCTCGAGCACGTTGCGCAGGTCGCGCTGGCGGAACTTCAGCGCGCCCGCGTAGTCGGCGTGTCCGGGCCGCGGGTTGGTCAGCGGCTTCCCGGCGCCGGTCAGCGGATCCATCAGCTCGCGGACGTTCTCGAAATCCTTGTTGCGCACGACGACCGCCAGCGGCGAGCCGAGCGTGAGCGAGCCGCGCAAGCCCGCCAGGAACTCGACCCGGTCGGTTTCGATCTTCATGCGGCCGCCGCGGCCGTAGCCGCCTTGGCGGGCGCGGAGCGCGGCGTCGATGCGGCCGACGTCCAAGTGCAACTGCGCGGGGAGCCCGTCGAGGATGCCGACGAGCGCCGGACCGTGCGACTCGCCCGCGGTGAGATAGCGAAACATCGAATCTCCGCTTCGCCCAACCCCGCGCCTTTTCCGCGAGCCCGCCGCGCGCGCCCGGGCTGGGCGCAGCCTACTCCGTCACGACTTCGACCTCGAAGCCCCGCTCTTCGATCGCGGCCATGATGCGCGGGAGATCTTCGGGGCGCTCCAGTTCGACGGTGACGTCGAGCTCGGCGTGCTTCGCCGAGAGGCTGCCGAAGACGCGGTGATGGGCGACGTCGAGGACGTTGGCCCGCGCTTCGGAGATCGCGAGCGCGACGCTGGCGAGCTCGCCTGGCTTGTCGACCATGTGCACGCGAATCCGGACGACGCGGCCCGAGCGCATGCGGTGACGCACGATCACCGAGGCGAGCATCCCCAGATCGATGTTGCCGCCGCAGAGCAGCGTCCCGACGCGCTTGCCCGCGAAGCGCGCGGGGTCGGCCAGCAGCGCCGCCACGCCGGCCGCGCCCGCGCCTTCGGCGAGCAGCTTCTCCTCCTCCAGCAAGAGCGCGATCGCCGTCTCGATCGCGGCCTCGTGCACGAGCACGACGTCGCGCACGGCGCCGCGGATCAGCTCGAGCGGCAAGCGCCCGATCTCCTTGACCGCGATCCCTTCGGCGATCGTCGGGCCGCCGGGGATGAGCGTCGAGCCGGTGAGCGCGGCGGCGACGCACGGATAGAAGGCGGATTGGACGGCGACGACCTCGGCGCGCGAACCCGCCGCTGCGACCGCCAGGGTCGCGCCCGCGATCAGCCCGCCGCCCCCGACCGGGACGAGCAGGACGTCGAGCTCGGTCCCCGCGTCCTCGAGCAGCTCGAGGGTCGCGGTGGCCTGGCCTGCGATCACGTCGGGATCGTCGAAGGGATGGACGAGCGTCGCGCCGGTTCGGGCGGCGAGTCCCCGCGCAAACTGGGCCGCCTCGTCGAACGTGTCGCCTTCGAGGACGACTTCGGCTCCGTAGTCGCGCGTGCGACGCACTTTGAGGAACGGCGTCGTCCGCGGCATCACGACGGTCGTTGCCAGGTTCAGCCGCGTGCCGTGGTAGGCGACGGCCTGACCGTGATTGCCGGCCGAGGCCGTCACCACGCCGCACTCGCGCCGCTGCGGAGAGAGCAGCAGCATCGCGTTGAGCGCGCCGCGCTCCTTGTAGGAGCCCGTCGTTTGGCGCGTCTCGTGCTTGAGATAGACCTCGCTTCCGGTCGCCGCGCAGAGGGCGCGCGAGCGCACCGTCGGCGTGCGCCGGATGCCGGAGCGAATGCGGTCGGCGGCGGCCTGGACGGATTCGGCCGAGAGTTCGATGGTGGTCAACGGATCCTCCGCGGTTATGGGCGCATAACGAAAAGCCCCTCGGCCGGTTCCGGCGAGAGGCTCGAGCGTCGTGACGTCGGTTCGTCTACGCCGAGGCTACCCGTCGGCCCCCAAGGCCCACGATCGTAATCCCGGCAATAATGAACGGTGCGGCGACAGACATCGGTAGCGTCATCATTAGCACGCAGGCCGGCTCCTGTCAACCAAGCTTTTCACCTTGCGCAATGCGAACATCGAATCCGCGGAAGAGCATCTTTCGCCGGAAACGAAGTCCGGCTTTGCTTCCGCGCCGGTTGGAAAGGGACCGCGCGGGCGGGGCGCGTGGTGCCGAGGCCGAAAGAGCGGCGTATGAGCCGCGCCGTCCCTCGCGTCGACGCTGTCGCCCTTGAGTCCCGAGCGGCGCTCTTGGCCAAACGTTCGATCAAGGCCGAAGCGAAGCGCACGGGTATCGAGCTGGCTATCGCCTGCATGGATTTGACGAGCCTCGAGGGCCGCGACACGGCCGGCAACGTCCGGGCGCTCTGCGCGCGGGCCGCGAAGCCTGCGCCCGATGCGCCGAGCGTAGCCGCAGTCTGCGTCTATCCGTCGCTCGTCCCCGAAGCGGCCGCGGCGCTGGCGGCCACGAGCGTCCGCGTGGCGGCGGTCGCCGCCGCCTTCCCGAGCGGCCTGTCGTCGCTCGAGGTCAAGCTGCGCGACGCCGCCGAGGCGGTCGCCGCCGGCGCGCACGAGATCGACATGGTGATCGACCGCGGCGCGCTGCTGGCCGGTCACGACCGTCGCGTGCGCGAAGAGATCGCCGCGATGCGCGACGCTTGCGGCGGCGCGACCCTGAAGGTCATCCTCGAGGCTGGTGAGCTCGGCTCGTACGCGGCGGTGCGCCACGCCTGCAATCTCGCGCTCGAAGCGGGCGCCGACTTCGTGAAGACGTCGACCGGCAAGATCGGCGCCGGTTCCACGCCGGCGCTGGCGTTGCTGCTGTGCGAGGCCATTCGCGAACACGGCCGCCGAACCGGTCGAGCGGCCGGGCTCAAGCTCGCCGGCGGGATCCGCACGACCAAAGCGGCGCTCGGATATCTGGCGATCGTCAAAGAGACGCTCGGCGACGCGTGGCTCACGCCGGCGCTCTTTCGAATCGGCGCATCCGGCTTGCTCGACGATCTGCTGATGCAGCGCGACAAAGAGGCGACCGGCGCATACGGCGCGCTGGTCTACGTGGCGAGGGCCTGAGGATGAGCGTGCTCCTGCCCGGCTTCGACTACGCGCCCGCGCTCGAGTCGCGCGAGGCCGTCACGCTGCGCGAGCGCTACGGGCTCTTCATCGCGGGCGAATGGACGAGCGCCGAAGGCGACGCCGTCGCGACCACGCTCGACCCGGCGACCGAAAACGTGCTGGCACACGTCGCCTGCGCGCAGCCGGCCGACGTCGACCGGGCGGTTCGGGCGGCGCGCCGCGGTTACGAGAAGTATTGGCGCAAGATTCGCCCGGCCGAACGCGCCAAGTACGCGTACCGCATCGCCCGCGCGCTGGCGGAGCGCGCCCGCGAGTTCGCGCTCGTCGAGACGCTCGACAGCGGCAAACCGATTCGGGAGTCGCGCGAGTTCGACGTGCCGCAAGCGGCGGCGACGCTCTTTTATCACGCGGGTTGGGCCGACAAGCTGGAGTGGGCGCTCGCGGGCGCGCAGCGGCCGCGGCCGCTCGGCGTCGCCGCCGCGATCCTCTCGCCGCACTTCCCGCTGCTGCGCGCGGCGATGACGCTCGCGCCGGCGCTCGCTTGCGGCAACACCGTCGTGCTGCTTCCCGCGAGCTCGACGCCGCTCTCGGCGCTGCTCCTCGCCCAGATCTGCCAAGAGTCCGAGCTGCCGCCCGGCGTCGTCAACGTCATCACCGGCGACCGGCGCACCGAAGGCGCGCTGATCGAGCACGCCGAGCTCGACCGGCTCTCGTTCAGCGGCACGAGCGAAGAGGGGAAGGCCGTCCGGCGAGCGACCGCGGGCACGCGCGTGCGCCTCGCGCTGCAGCTCGACGGCAAGTCCGCCTGCATCGTTTACGAGGATGCGCCGCTCGACCAAGCCGTCGACGGCATCGTGACCGCTTGCTATTTCAACCGGGGCCCCGCCGGCGGCAGCGCCTCACGCGTCCTCGTTCAAGAGAGCGTCTACGAAGAGGTCGCGGTCCGGCTGCGCGAACGCGTGACGGGACTGCGCCACGGCGATCCGCTCGACCGCAACACCGACGTCGGAGCGATCGGTTCGCGCGAGCGGCGCGACGCGCTGGCCGAGCTGGTGCGCGGCGGCGTCGAAGAAGGCGCGACGCTCGTGCAAGCCGGCTGTACGTTTCCCGAACGCGGCTTCTGGTTTCCCGCGACCTTCTTCACCAACGTTCAGCCGACGCACCGCATCGCGCGCGAGCCGATCTTCGGCCCCGTGCTCGGCATCATGACCTTCCGCACGCCCGACGAAGCGATCGAGCGCGCGAACAACGTTCCCTACGGCCTCTCGGCGGGCGTTTGGACGTCGAGCGGCGCGCTCGCCCTCTACACTGCCGGCCGGCTCAACGTCGGCACGGTCTGGTGCAACACGTTCGACCGGTTCGATCCGAGCGCGCCCTTCGGCGGCTGGAAAGAGTCGGGCTCCGGCCGCGAGGGCGGCCTGGAGGGCCTGCGCGAGTATCTGACCACCTAATCGCGCTTTCCGTCAGACGGCTCACTATCCCGGTCGCAGCTTCGGCGTACAATGCGGGTACATACGGGGAAGAGAGGTCGATCATGCTCGTTCCATCGCCAACCACCGGACGGCTCGACCGCGGCGAACTGCGGCGGCGCTACCTCGCCAACCGCAGCCGCAGCGCGGAGCTCTTCGCCATCATCGACCCTTCGTCGTATTACGAGCGGCCGATCGCGCTGCGCCACCCGATCGTTTTCTACGAAGGCCACTTGCCCGCGTTCAGCTTCAACAAGCTCGTGCGCGAAGCGCTCGGCGGCCCTTCGATCGACCCTGCCTTCGAACGGCTCTTCGAGCGCGGCATCGACCCCTCGGACCTCGGCGAAGCGGCCCGTCACGAACGCGGCTCGTGGCCTTCGCGCGACGAGGTGCAGGCCTTCGGACGAGCCTGCGACGCGGCCGTCCTCGCGGCCCTCGCGAACGCCGACCTGAGCGCCGCCGCCGCCTCGCCGCTCCTCGAGCGGGGCCACGTCGCGTACACGATCCTCGAGCACGAGGAGATGCACCACGAGACCCTGCTCTACATGCTGCACCGCCTTCCGCTGGACCGCAAGAACGGCGCCGGCCGCGGCGGCGCCTTCTTCGAACGCGAGCCGGCCGCGAGCGGACGGGCGGCGATTCCGGCAGGCCGCGCCACGCTGGGCGCGCGCCGCGACGAGCTGCAGTTCGGCTGGGACAACGAGTTCGAGCGGACGGAGCGCGACGTGCCGGCTTTCACGATCGACGTCAACGACGTGACCAACGGCGACTGGCTCGCCTTCGTGCGTCAGGCCGGCGGCCCCGTGCCCCCCTTCTGGTTCGAGCGCGGGGGCGAGTTCCGGCTGCTCGGCATGTTCGAGGAGATGCCGCTCCCGCTTTCGTGGCCCGTCTACGTCACGCAAGCCCAAGCGCGCGCTTATGCGGCTTGGAAAGGCGCGCGGCTGCCGAGCGAAGCGG
Source organism: Vulcanimicrobiota bacterium (assembly GCA_963834485.1). Lineage (GTDB taxonomy): Bacteria > Vulcanimicrobiota > Vulcanimicrobiia > Vulcanimicrobiales > Vulcanimicrobiaceae > CAWICD01. Next base: position 803,040 of record CAWICD010000001.1, on the reverse strand, counting down.
AATACCACCGCGCCGCCTTCGGCACGCCTTCCGGCGGCGAGCGCGCCTTCCCCTGGGGCGACGACGCGCCGACCGCCGAGCGCGGCAACTTCGACTTCCGCCGCTTCGACCCCGAACCGGTCGGCATCTCGCCTTCCGGTGCGAGCGCGTTCGGCGTTCACGACCTCATCGGCAATGGTTGGGAGTGGACCTCGACCGAGTTCGGCCCGTTTCCCGGCTTCGAGCCGCTCCCTGCGTATCCGCCGTACTCCGCGGACTTCTTCGACCATGCGCACTATGTCGTCAAGGGTGCCTCGCCGGTTACGAACGGCAACCACGTGCGGCGCAGCTTCCGCAACTGGTATAGGCCCGAGTATCCTTACGTCTACGCCACGTTCCGCTGCGTATACGATTGAACGCAAGCGCTAGGCCGAAGCGAGTTCCGAACGTAGCGTAGCTTGAGGCTATTGGCGCCGATTCGTCGCTCGCGCGCTTCTGGCGCCGCTGCGGCGGGCGAGCGCGGGCGTGCCGCGGGGCCGCCGGCGATTTTGCCATCCTGGCAAAATCGCCGCTGCTCCGCTCGTCGCTCCCGCCATCCATGGCTCCGCTCCTCGTCGTAAGCCCCCGCGGCACGCCCGCGCTCGCCCGCCTTCGCTACGTTACTGCCGAGCTGTTGCTGCCAGGGCATATTGTCACCCTGAGCCTGTCGAAGGGGGCGGGGGCGAGGGATTGCTAGCGCAGGGCGGTGCCGGCTAGAGCCCAGGCCATGCGGTTTTCTAGTTCCTCGTCTAGGGCGGCCAGGAAAGCTTCGGTCGTTAACCATTGCTGTTCGGGGCCGACCAGGAGCGCGAGGTCCTTCGTCATCTTGCCGTGCTCGACGGTGTCGATGCAGACGCGTTCGAGCGTCTCGGCGAAGCGGACCAGCTCGGGCGTGCCGTCGAGGCGGCCGCGGTGTGCGAGGCCGCGCGTCCAGGCGAAGATCGAGGCGATCGGGTTGGTCGAAGTCGGCTTGCCCTGCTGGTGCAGGCGGTAGTGCCGGGTGACGGTGCCGTGTGCGGCCTCGGCTTCGATCGTCTTGCCGTCCGGGGTCATCAGCACCGAGGTCATCAGGCCGAGCGAGCCGTAGCCCTGCGCGACCGTGTCGGACTGAACGTCGCCGTCGTAGTTCTTGCAGGCCCAGATGTACTTGCCCGACCATTTCAGGCACGAGGCGACCATGTCGTCGATCAGCCGGTGCTCGTAGAAAATCCCCAGCGCCTCGAAGCGCTTGCGGAACTCCGCGTCGTAGACGTGCTGGAAGATCTGCATGAAGCGGCCGTCGTAGGTCTTGAGAATCGTGTTCTTGGTCGACAGATAGACCGGCCACTTGCGCTGCAGGCCGTAATTGAAGCACGCCCGCGCGAAGCCGAGGATCGACTCGTCGACGTTGTACATCGCGAGCGCGACGCCGGGGCGTTCGAAGGTGAAGACCTCCCGCTCGACCGGGGCGCCGCCGCCGGCCGGCGTGAAGCGCAGGGTCACCTTCCCGGCGGCCGGGATCGCCATCTCGGTGGCGCGGTATTGATCGCCGAAAGCGTGGCGGCCGATGACGATCGGGTCGGTCCAGCCGGGGACCAGCCGCGGAACGTTGCGGCAGATGATCGGCTCGCGGAAAACCGTCCCGTCGAGCTCGTTGCGGATCGTGCCGTTGGGCGAGCGCCACATCTTCTTGAGGTGGAACTCTTCGACTCGAGCCTCGTCGGGCGTGATCGTCGCGCACTTGACGCCGACGCCGAACTCCTTGATGGCGCGCGCCGCCTCGAGCGTCACGCGGTCGTCGGTCGCGTCGCGATGCTCGACGCCCAGGTCGTAGTAGCGCAGGTCGACGTCCAGGTACGGGAGGATGAGCTTCTCCCTGATCATGGCCCAGATGACGCGCGTCATCTCGTCGCCGTCCAGCTCGACGACCGGATTGGCTACCTTGATCTTCTTCTGCACGTTCAGCACGTCATGGTTCATACGCCGCGGGAGACGGTTTCCCGCTGTGCGTGCGGCGAGGGCCGGCCAGCGGCGACCGATCGACAATTCCCACCGGAGCGCTCGCCTTCTGCCTTCCGCCGACCCAGGCGGAAGGCCGGCTCAGCCCGCGATGTCGGCGGTTTGCGGGGTGCGCGCCGTCTCTTGCGCGAGGAAACGGTCGCGCGACTCGATGATCGAGCGGCGCGCAGCAGCGCCGTCGCGCCAGCCCTCCGTCGCCGTCTCCTTGCCTTCGAGCGTCTTGTAGGTCTCGAAGAAGTGCGAGATCATGCGCAGCTGGTGCGGGAAAATCTGAGAGTGGCTGTAGATGTCCTGATAGGCCGGCTCGCCGACCGGGACGGCCAGGATCTTGTCGTCGGGCTGGCCCCCGTCGAACATCTTGAGCAGGCCGATCGGGCGCGCCACCACGAGGCATCCGGGAAAGGTCGGCTGGACGACCATGATCAGGACGTCGAGCGGATCGCCGTCTTCGGCGAGGGTCTGGGGCGCGAAGCCGTAGTCGCCGGGATAGTAGATCGCCGAATGCAGCGAGCGGTCGAGCCGGAAGATGTCGAGCTTTTTGTCGTACTCGTACTTGTTGCGCGAGCCTTGCGGGATCTCGACGACGACGTTGATCTCCTCGGGGACGTTCTCGCCCAGCGGAAGATTCAGATAGCTGCGACCCTCGATTTTAGCCACGCTCGCCGTTTTGGGGCGGCGCGGACGCCGACCTGCCGGCAAGCGTGCCTTCTTCGTCCGCGACGCGCTCGTTGAGCGCGAGGATCGTCGCGCCGGCCCCGCGCAAACGAAGGCGCGTGATGCTGGCCGGCTCGAAGCGCACGTTGAGGGCGGCGGCCTCGTCCTGGCCGAGGACCACCCGCAGGAGCGCATGCAACGGGCCGGCATGCGTTCCGACCAAGACCCGGCTTCCGGGCCGCCCGTGCGCGGCCAGGTCGATCACGGCCGAGCGGACGCGGCGGCAGAGCGCCTCGAACGACTCGCCCCCGGTCGGCGTGACGAAGCGGCCGCCCTCGTTCGGGCGGCCGGCGGATTCGGGGAAGCGCGCGGCGATCTCGCTCCACGTCAGCCCCTCCCAGGCGCCGAAGGCCATCTCGCGCCAGCGGGCGTCCAGGACGAGGGGGATGCCCCGCCCTTTGAGGACCGCCTCGGCCGTCTCACGGGCCCGCGACAAGTCGCTCGCTACCGCGGCGTCGAGCGGTTCGTCGCGCAGCGCGGCGGCCAGAGCCGCGGCCTGCGCGCGACCGATCGCGTCGAGCGGCACGTCGGTGTGGCCTTGGAAGCGGGCCTCCGCGTTCCAGGAGGTCCTTCCGTGCCGCACGATCACCAACTCGAGATCGAGCCTGTCGAGATCTACGATTTCAAAAACGGCCGGCCCTCATGGGCGACGAGCAAATCGTGCATGTCGTTGGCGTGTTCTTCCTCTTGCGCCAAAATGCCCTCGAGCATGACCGTTCTGAAATGCACGGACATGAATTCCAGGCCTTCTTCCTGCTTCTACGCGGCCGGTTTCACGGCGAGGTGATCCTCGCCGCCAGAGCCCGCCGCTCCGCAGGCTGACGCGGCTGAACTCTCCGCGTACCGTGCGAGGTTCACGGCCGCGTTGCGGTCGCGGTCGCGGGACGTGCCGCACGACGCGCACGTCCAGAAGCGTTCCGAAAGGGCGAGCGTCTCGTTCCGCGCTGCGCATGAGGAGCACAGCCTCGAACTGGGGTACCGACGCGCGACTACGATCACGCTCGAGCCCGCCATCGCCGCCTTCTATTCGAGCTGGCGACGGAATTCGAAGAAGCCGAGATCGCCGATCGCTCGCGAGAGGCAGCGGTTGGCCAGCATCCCGGAGACGTTGAGATCCTCGATTGCGATCGTCCGGTAGGCACGATTGCGCGAACCGCGTCGTTCTCGCTGTCGATGCCGGTCGCGGCGACCGCGTGCATCGTGTAGCGGAGGACGCCGACGATCTCAGTCGCCAAGACGGTCTGCAGCAAGTCGACGCCGCAGCAAGCGGACGGGCGAGCGCGCGCCTACATGCGCGCGGCGAACTCGAGCTTTCCGCCGCGCGCGAGGTCCTCATGCCGCAGGTCGGTGATGAAGAGCTGTCCGGGCTCGTGGGTGATGACGTACGGCAGGCGGCTCTCGACCACGACGCGGTGCGCGGTCACGGCGCTCGCCCAGAAGACCGGCACTTCGCCGGCTTCGAAGGGGACCGCGTCGCCCTCGTTGGGCGTCGCAAGATTCCATATCCCGATGCCGCGCGGATCGCCGACCCAGAACGGCTCGCCGTGCGCCTCGGTGAAAGGCCGCGTGATGGCGCGCACGCGCTCGATGTCGGCACGCTGGTACGGACGCATCGTCACCATCAAGTGTCCGCGCAGCCGGCCCGCCGGGGCGAGCGGGATCGTCGTGCGGTAGATCGGGACCGTCGCGCCGATGTTGAGGTGGCGCGCCTCGAGCCCCGCGCCCGCCAACGCCTGCTCGAACGTGAAGGACGAGCCCAGCAGAAAGGCCACCAGATCTTCGCGCCAGAGGTCGATCGCGTCGTCGCGCTTCTCGGAGAGCGAACCGTTGCGGTAGACCCGGTACCCCGGCAAGTCGACGCGCAGATCGCTATCCGCGGCCAAGCGCGACGTGGTGCCGCCGGGCGGCGTGACGTCGAGCAGCGGGCAGGCGACGGGATTGCGGGCGCACAGCGCGCGTAATTCGTCGGCGTATTCGGCCGGCACCGCGATCAGGTCGGCCTGAACGAAGTCGGGTGCGAGCGAGCTCGTGGCACCGGTGTGTTGCTTGCTTCGGATAGCCGCACGGGCCTCGGCACCGCTGAGGGGCTGGACGGTCTGATCGGTCGACACGCCTTCGACTTCCGCGCGAAACGGCTGGCGCCTGGCGCCGGCGGCGAATGCGGAGCGCCTCATACAGGGCGGTACCGGGGCTGCGCCGTAGCGTCGCTCCGTGTCCAAGAGCCGCGAGCCGCTTCGCCTCGACGTTCGCAAGACGTACAAGCTCTTCGTGAACGGCGAGTTCGTGCGTTCGGAATCCGGACGCAGCGACGTGGTCGGCGCCGGCTCGGAAGATTCCGCCAACGTCGCGCGTGCCTCGCGGAAGGATTTGCGCGACGCGGTCGTGGCGGCCCGCGCCGCCTTCGAGCGCTGGTCTGCGGCGACGCCGATGCAGCGGGGGCTCGTGCTCTACCGGCTCGCCGAGCTGATGGAGACGCGGCGCGCCCAGTTCGTCGAGCGGCTTCACGCGGGCATGAAGCTCGAGGACGCCGAGGCGTTGCGCGAGACGAACGCGGCGATCGACCGCACGCTGTGGTACGCAGGCTGGTGCGACAAATATGCCGCGGTCCTCTCGGCCCGCAATCCCGTCTCCGGACCGTATTACACGTACTCGACGCCCGAGCCGGTCGGTGTCGTCGGCGTGATCGCGCCCGACGAGCCGTCGCTGCTCGGGTTGGTCTCGGCAGCCGTCCCGGCGCTGGTTTCGGGGAACACCGTCGTGATCGTGGCCTCGGAAGTCGATCCGCGCACGGCGATCGTCTTCGCCGAATGTCTGGCGACTTGCGATCTGCCGGCCGGCGCCGCCAACGTCCTGACGGGCCAGCGCATCGAGCTCGCGCCGCACCTGGCGCGGCACATGGACGTCGGGGCGCTCGAAGCGCACGCCCTCGATGCGCCCTTCGCCGCCGAACTGGCGCGGCTCGCCGCCGACAATCTCAAGCGCGCCCGTTTCGTTCCCGCGCTCTCGCCGGCCGAATGGTTCGCGGCCGAGACGCAGGACCTGGCGCACGTGGCGGCCTTCACCGAGCTCAAGACGATCTGGCACCCCGCCGGCATCTGACGATCAGGCACCAGGCCGGCCTCTGAGGTGCGTGTGGCGCCGCCCTGGCGGCCGCAAGGAAGCACCGGTTTGCGCCGAAGCTGATTCGAATGAACCCCAAGGATCCCGCGCCGCTGCCCGTCGACGAGCTGCGCGCGGCCGCCGCCGACCACCCCGGCGCTCATCCCGCGATCGACGCGCTGCATGCGGCGGTCACCGCCGAGAACCCCGACGCCGCCACGATCCAGCGCCACGTCGAGGAGCTCCGCAAGACGCCTCCGCTGGTCGCCGCGCTCGAGCGCTGGTGGCTGGACCCGCGCACCCAAGCGTTCATCGCCGAACTCAACGCGGCGGGGCTCTGAGCGAGCCGCCGAAGGCCCGGCGCCGCCGCGCGTAAAAAGGCGGGGGCGGACACCCGCCCGTGGAGAGGTGGCAGAGTGGTCGAATGCACTCGCTTGGAAAGCGAGCAGACCCCATAAAGGTCTCGGGAGTTCGAATCTCCCCCTCTCCGCCACTTCGATCAGGGCGGGTGCATGCGCCGGGGAAGTAGCCGTGAGCGCGGCGTGCCGGTAGAGTTTTGGTTCGACTTCGCGAGCACGTACTCGTACGTTGCCGCGATGCGCATCGAGGATCTGTGCCGCGACGCGGGCGTCGCGTTGGTGTGGCGGCCGTTCACGCTGGGGCCGCTCTTCGCGCGCCAAGGCTGGAACGACTCGCCCTTCAATTTGAACCCGCTGCGCGGCAACTATATGTGGCGCGACGTGGAGCGGCTCGCCGCGAAGTTCGGCCTGCCCTGGCGCCGGCCGTCGCGCTTTCCCCGGCTCGCGACGCTGCCGCTGCGCGTCGCCTGTTCGATTGCGGACGAGGCCTGGTGCGGCGCGTTCGTGCGGCGCGTCTTCGTCGCCAACTTCGGCGAGGACCGCGAGATCGGCGAGCGCGAGGTCGTCGCCGCCCTGCTTGCGGAGCTGGGACATTCTCCGGAGGCCGTGCTCGAGGCGGCGCTCGCACCGAGCCGGCGCGAAGCGCTGCGGGCGAACACCGAACGGGCGATCGCGCTCGGCATCTTCGGTGCGCCCGACCTCGTGGTCGACGGCGAGCTCTTTTGGGGCGAGGAGACGCTGGAAGACGCGCTCGTCTGGGCGCTACGCGCTCGCGCGCGCTAACGGAGGGGAGCGGTCGCGATTTCGTAGCGACGGTTGAGCGCGCCGTTGGGCAGCGCGGCGTCGGCGAGGCGCGTTCCTGTCGTGTAGCAAGATCGCGCTCGACGGCCGCGACGCCGCGGTCTCGTCGATGCCCGTCGCGCCTACTCGAGATGCGCGCGTCTTGCGGCGCGAGATGCCGGAAAGGCGGAGCCCGAGATGGAAATCGAGCAAGACGAACGACGTCGCCAATTCCGCAGTTTCGGGGCTGGGCGGTGCGCTACGTCCGGTTGCGATAACGACGCCCGCAATGACGCGGCAAGAGGAGTATGAACGTGGACCTTGCACGCAGACTAGGCGGTTGGGCTGTGCTGAGCCTGGCGATAGTCTTATGCGTCGCTCCGGCACGGGGCGCAGAGGCCCCGCGGGTGTCTATTCACGTCGGTGCGACGGAACGGATCTGCCAATTGACCGGGGAATTCGATTGGGAGACGAACCGGCCGACCGCAGCCCGCACCGAGAGCAGATTCGGACTCGAGGCGGTTGACCTGGGATTCCCGGTCGAGCACCGTGGAAGGCTTTTTTTCCTGTTTGGCGACGCTTGGCCGACGCCGCCCGGCCCGGTTCAGCGGGTCCCGAACGATGGGGTGGGTGTGACCTCCCGCGTCGAGCCGCCGGATCCGGAACACTGCTTGGATCTTGTGGTGAACAGCAAGCTCGTGGGGTTCAAGAACGTTTACCGCCCGGCGACCATCATCGGGCCGAAGAAAGTGAAACAGGGCGCGTTCAACGTGCCCACGGGCGGCGTCTCGGTGCAGGACTCGCTCTACGCGTTCTTCTGGACGGATCATTGCGTGTTTCCGAATCTGCTGCTCCCTTCACCTGACCAGCCCCTCGAACTGCCTCCGGCGACGCGCCGCTGTCCGGAGGCGGAGGGCAACAACAGCGTCGGCCGCGGAGTGATGGCGCGCTCCGTGGACGGAGGGCGGACGTTCACAGACGTCGTGCCGATGCCGCAGGGGTTCGTCTATTCGATGGCGGTGAACACGAATCTGATTCCGGGTCTCCCCGCCGAACAGAGGCGCGGAGTTCTCGTCTTCGGCGTGCCGCGCTTCCGCGCCAGCGTACCGTACTTGGCCTTCGCACCGGAGGAGTCTTTCGCTGACACTTCGACCTGGCGCTTTTTCACAGGCCTCGAACCCGACGGAAGCCCGCGGCTCGTGGGGAGCGCGGCATGGCGGCCGAGCCGAGCCAACCAGATCTACCAGCCGTTGTTCGAAGCCGGCAATAACGTCGGCGAGCTTTCGATGACGTGGAACCGGCCGCTGCACCTCTGGATCATGATGTATGACGGCGTGGCGATGCGCGTGGCGCGAGCTCCGTGGGGACCGTGGTCCGCGCCTGCGACGGTTTTGGGTGCCGAGGCCCTTGAGGGCTGCAAGCTTGTGATGGCGCCTCACGGCTGCCCTGGTCGCCGCGACTACTGGCCCGCCCTACGGCATGGAGACGATTTCGAGCAAGGCCACTTCTACGCTCCTTTCGTTCTGAATCGATATACGAGCCCCGGCGAAGAGCCGAACAGTACGACCCTGTACTGGCTCCTGTCCACGTGGAATCCCTATCAGGTTTCCGTGATGCGGACGACGATTCGCGCCGAAGGGAACCGGTGAAGATGACGCAGCACGACGCTCCCCGCCCCGGTCTGAGGCCGGGGCCGGCGCCGCGGTCTCGAAGTCGGCCACGAAGTCCTGGCACATCTGGGCCCGGCGAGCGAATATCGCTCGAGCCGCATCAGCCGCGCCGCGGCGGCGCTCGGAAGAGCTCGAAGCTGGCCCGCGCGCCGGCGGTCAGCATCGCCAGGCCGTCGCACACGTCGGCGCGTCCCAGCGCCGCACCGAGCGTGAAGCGCGGTCCGTAGTTCGCGTCGACGACGAGCGGCGCTGCGGCCAAAGCGGTCTTCAGCTCCGGCTCGAGCGTTGCGCCGGGAGCGAGCGTCGCGAGCGCCGCGTCGAAGCGGGAGCCCGGCGTCCACAGCCGCACGCCAAGCCTCTGGGCGAGCGCCTCGGCTCGTCCGCGCGTGCGGTTCCAGAGCAGGACGTCGGCCCCGGCTTGCGCCAGCGCGACGCTCGCCGCGCGCGCGGTCGGTCCGGCCCCGAGCACGAGGATCCGCCGCCCGCGAACTTCTCCGAGGCCCGCCGCGCCGAGCGCGCCGAGCGCGCCCGCGCCGTCGGTGTTGTAGCCTTCGATTCGCTCCCCGGCGAGCAGCAGCGTATTGACCGAACCGCTCGCCTCGGCGGCCGCGTCGCGCCACTCCGCGCGCGCGAAGGCCTCTTCCTTTAAGGGCGTGGTGACGTTCAGCCCGGTGTAGCCGCGTCCGCGCAGCTCGTCGATCGCCCGCGCCCCCTCGCCGGTCGGGACGCGAATGGCCTCGTAGCTGCCCGTCAGACCCGCCTCTTGAAGGAAGCCGTGGTGCAAGGCGGGGCTGCGGCTGTGCGAGACCGGATCGCCGATGACGGCGAGCCGCAACGCGGGCTCAGCCATCGAGCAGTTCGGTCAAATTGGCGATCGTACGCTCCGGCCGAGTCCCCATCGTTTCCGCCGGCAGTCCGGCGCGATTGCACCAGACGACGCGGAAGCCGAACTCGGCGGCCCCGGTCGCGTCCCAGCCGTTCGAAGAGACGAACCCTATCCGCTCGCGCGGCAGCCCCAGGCGCTCGACGGCCGAGCGGTAGACGTGAGGGTGCGGCTTGAAGGCTCGCACGGCGTCGACCGAGAGCACGGCCGCGAAAGAGCCCGCGACGTTCGCTCGCTCGAGCGTGCGCGCCAGCGAGTGCGGCGTCCCGTTGGAGAGCACGGCCAGCGCGAAGCCGCGCTCGCGCAGCGCCGCCAGCGTCGCGGGGACCTCGGGGTACGCGGGCAGCCGGGACCAGGCTTCCAGCAGGCCGGCGCGCTCGGCCGGCGCGAGCTCGAAATCGAACTGGGCCGCGGTGTAGTCGAGCGCGAGCGCGGTGATCGCATCGAAGTCGAGGTAACGCTCCATCAGCGTCGCGGTGAACGCGTAGAGCAACTGCTTGGCGCGCCAGGCCTCGACGAACGCTACGGCGCGACCCGCCGGCAATTCGGCGCGTTCCCGCAGCGAGGCGATGTCCACGAGGGTCCCGTAGAGGTCGAAAACGTAGGCGCCCGGCGCTGCCTTCACGTGCCCTTACCTGCGGCCCAGGAGGTGCCGCTCGAGGAAGCGCAGCACGCGCGTGCCGTACCAGTCGTGCGCGACGAGCGGCTGGGTGAGGATGCAGCGCAGACCGATCAGCTTGGCGCCGAGCACGTCGGTGAAGAGCTGGTCGCCGACCACGACGGTTCGGGCTTTCGGCGTCCCGAGCACGCGCAGCGCTTGGGCGAAGCCGCGCGGCAGCGGCTTGAGGGCGCTCGAGATCCCGGGGACGCCGAGCTCCTGGGCGACCCGCTCGACCCGGCCGGTGAAATTGTTCGAGACCAAACAGATGCGGAAACCGCGTTCGCGCGCGGCCGCGATCCAGGCGGCGTCTTGCGCGGAGAGGTGCTCCTGGCCGTAACCGACGAGCGTGTTGTCGAGGTCGACGATGATACCGGCGATGCCGGCTGCGGAGAGATCCTCGAGCGAGACGCCGCTGAGGCGTTCCGCGTAAGAGTCGGGACGGAGCACCAGCCGTGCGTTGCGCGCTCGTTCCCCGCTATCCTCGGACTTTTGCGCAGGCCGTCCACATCGGCCGCCCCCGCTCCACCGCGAGTCCACAGGAAAGTGCGCTTGCTCACCGCCCATCCACCGGTTCTTCCCAAGGGAGTGTGAACTCACCCCAATATCTTGTATCTACGAAGCTTCGGGTGTACTATATAGGGCACCGCCTCAAAAATTAGCCTAGCCTTATCGAACAGGTGTTTGGGGCCTGTTTCCCGAAGAAAACCAGCGTGATGGAGGTAGCCTAGCATGTCCGACGCCCCCCTCGCCGCCGCCGCCTCCGTCCCCAAGGGCCTCTCCGAGCCCTCGTTCGACCCCAACGCCATGCGGGTCCTCAACGAACGGTACTTCGCCAAGAAAGCCGACGGAACGACCGAGACGCCCAAGGAGTTCTTGTGGCGCGTCGCCTCGGCGATCGCGCTGCCCGAGCGGCGGTATGCGCATCAGCTCGGCCGCGATCCGGAAGCGGTCGCCTCGGGCGTCGCCCACGCCTTCTACGACCTGATGGCGCGGCGCGACTTCATGCCCAACACCCCGTGCTTGGTCAACGCCGGCCGCCCGCTCTCGATGCTCTCGGCCTGCTTCGTGCTGCCCGTCCCCGACTCGATCGAGGGGATCTTCTACAACCTCAAGGCGATGGCACTCATCCAGAAGAGCGGCGGGGGCTGCATCGCCGGCGATTCGCGCGTCTGGTCGACGTTCTGCGGCGTCGAGCCGATCGAAGTGCTGTTCGCGCGGACGACCGCCGACGGTCGAAGCGGCGTGAAGCGCGGCAACGGCGTCGCATACGACGTGAGCGACCTTGGAATTCAGACGCTTTCGATGGATCCGAAGAGCGGTGAGACGGGTCTGCGTCAGGTCACGCACGTGTGGAGCTTCGACGTGCCGGTCGAGCAGCAGTACGTCGTCCGGACGCGCGAGGGCGTCGAGCTGCAGACCAGCGCTTGGCACCCCTTCGTCGTGCTGCGCGGCGCCGCACTCGCCGAGATACGCGCCGACGAACTCCAGGCAGGCGACATCCTCTTGGGGACGGATCGGCCGGACGCGTTCTGGCCGCACACCGAACTGCGGACGGCCGGCGGCTTGACGCTCGATCCGCAGCTCGCCTGGCTGATCGGCTTCACGCTCGGCGACGGTTCTTTCGGGCGCCACAAACGCTTCGGCAAAGACCGCGTCCGTTGGTTCTCCGGCACGGAGGACGTGCTCGAGCGCGTCCGGCAAGTGCTCGCGCGCCATGACATCCGGGTCAGGATTCAACAGGATACGCGCGGCGAGTGCCGCTACGTGACGACCCTCGATCAACCGTTCGTGCATGCCCTGCGCAGCGCATGCGGAGTGAGCGCGAACGGGCCGAAGGATGCGACGATCCGCCTCCCCGAGACGATCGGCAAGTCCCCGCTCGGCGTCGTGCGCGCGTTCGTCGCCGGCTTGCTCGACAGCGACGGCTGCGTCGATGCCGATGGAAGCCCCTCGTATGCGACGGCGAGCGAAGCGATGGCGCAGGATCTCGCCGCGCTGATGAGCCTCCTGGGCTACAAGCCTTCGGTCAGGCGCAAGGAACCGCACGGCCGCGGGAAGCTGCCGGCCTACAACGTTCTGCTCTGCCGCTTGCCCGAAGTCAACCGGCTCGCCGCCGACCTGCAGCCGTACCTCGCGAACGTGCGCCGCCGCGAGCGTTTGCAAAGCGACTCCTCGAAAGAGTCGGCGCTGCCCCTCGCCTACGCCGTTTGGAAGCCGCTGTTGCGCGCGGCCGGCGTGCAAGGAAGCGCCACGCACGGCGCCGGCGCGTGCGCGCGCGAGCTCAACGACTGGAGCATCCACGATCGAGTCGACCGCAGCGGCTTGGAGGCCGTCGCGAAAGCCCTCTCCGCGAGCGACGCCGCGCTCGGCGGCCTCTTGCGCAACGTGGCGACGCGCGGCCAGGAGATCGTGTCGGTCGAGCGCGCCCGCGTCAAGGCGCCGTTCTACGATCTGAGCGTGGCGGATTGGAATACGTATGCCGCCGGGCGAAACGGCCTGGCGATCGTCCACAACACCGGCTTCTCCTTCTCCGACTTGCGCCATCAGGGCGCTCGGGTCGATTCGACCGGGAAGGACGCTTCGGGTCCGGTCTCCTTCATGAAGGTCTTCAACGCGGCGACCGACTCGATCAAGCAAGGCGGGGTGCGCCGCGGCGCCAACATGGGCGTGCTGCGCGTCGACCATCCCGACGTCTTCCAATTCATGCGCTGCAAGAAGGAGCTCGACGCCGAGAACCGGGCGCTCTGGAACCGCCTGAGCGACTGCGGGCGCTATTCCGCGGAAGAGCTGGCGCACATCAAGCAAGAGCTCCTGCAGACGCAGATCAGCAACTTCAACATCTCGATCGGCGTCACCGACGAGTTCATGCAGGCCGTCAAGGCCGACGCGGATTTTGCGCTTCGCGATCCGCGCACGAAGGAAGCCGTGTGCACCGTCAAAGCGCGCGAAATCTGGGACGGCATCGTCGAGGGCGCCTGGCAGAACGGCGAGCCCGGCGTGCTCTTCCTCGATCATCCCGAGGCAAACCCGCTTCCGGGCCTCGGCCCGATCCAAGCCACCAACCCGTGCGTCACGGGAGACACGTGGGTTCACACGTTCGACGGTCCGCGCCAGGTCAAGGACCTCATCGGCATGCCCTTCGGCGCCATCGTCGACGGCGAGCCGTACGCTTCGACCGAAGACGGCTTCTTCTTTACCGGCGTCAAGGCGGTCGTCCGGTTGGAGACCGATACCGGCGCGAGCGTCACGGCGACTCCCGATCACAAGATCATGACGCTCACGAACAGCGGCGAGCGCAAGTGGAAGCAACTCGGCGAACTGCAGGCAGGCGATCGAGTCTCGATCCACCAGCACGAACGCTTCGTTTGGGATGGACCGGGAACGTTCGAAGAAGGCGTGCTGCTCGGGAGTTTGGTCGGCGACGGCCACTTCCATCAGCGCGGGGAAGGCAAAGGCCCGAACGTCGTGTTGAGCTGCTGGGGCGAAGACGCCGACTTCACGGCTCAGCGCTCGGCGAGTCTTGTGCGTCAACGGGTCCGCGTTCGTTCCGACTTTGAAGGATGCCGCATCCCCGGGCGCGGCGAGATTCGCTTGCAATCGACGTCGTTGGTCGAGTTGGCAGCGGCTTTCGGTATCACTGCCGAGAACAAGCACGTCGGCAGCGCGGTCGAAACCGCTTCGCACGACTTCTATCGCGGTTTCCTGCAAGGCTGGTTCGACGCCGACGGTACCGTCGGCGGAAGCGCCCAGTCCGGCTTTTACGTGCGTCTCACCTCGAGCGACCTCGACGATCTTCGCGCAGCGCAGCGAATGCTGAACAGGCTTGGCATCGTCTCGCGCATCTATCGCAACCGCCCTCCGGCCGCGATGCGAACTCTCCCAGACGGGCATGGCGGCAAGCGTGAATATGCTTGCAGCGCTTACCACGAACTCTCGATCCCGTGGCGCTCGCTCGAGAAGTTCGCTCGCGTCGTCGGTTTCGCCGAGCCGAAGAAAGCTCGTAAGCTCGCAGACGTCAACTCCCTTCCGTACTCGGCGCACGCCGCCAAGCCGTACGCTGTCGTCCGAGAAGTCGTCGATGCGGGCTTCGCACCGGTGTACGATTGCACGATTCCCGGTCCGCACGCATTCGACGCGAATACCATATATGTGTCGAATTGCGGGGAGCAATTCCTCCACGGATTCGATTCTTGCAACTTAGGCTCGATCAACGTCGGACATTTTTACGACGCTTCGGCCAAGGACGTTGATTGGGAACGGCTCGCGCAGGCGACGACGCTGGCGATCCGCTTTCTCGACAACGTCATCGACGCGAACATCTACCCGCTCGCCGAGATCGAAGAGATGGTCAAGGGCAACCGGCGGGTCGGCCTGGGTATCATGGGCTTCGCCGATTTGCTCATCGAGCTCGAGATCGCGTACGGCTCGCCGCAGGCGATCGAGTTCGCGGGCAAGCTGATGAAGTTCATCCAGCAGCGCGCCGTCGAGGCGAGCGAGTTGCTGGCGCGCGAGCGCGGCGACTTCCCGAACAAGCATCTCTCGACGTGGGCCGGCGACCCGCGGCCGCGCCGCAACGCCGCGCTGCTCTCGATCGCGCCGACTGGGACGATCTCGATGATCGCCGGCTGCAGCTTCGGCTGCGAGCCGTACTTCGGCATGGCCTACACCAAGCACGTCATGAAAGATGCCGAAGGCCGCCCGCAGCACCTCTACTACGTCGTGCCGCTCTTTGAGGAGGTCGCCAAAGACGAGGGCTTCTTCTCCGACGAGCTGCTGGCGGAGATCGAGAACAACCGCGGCTCGCTCAAAGGGCTGCCCGGTGCCCCCAAGCACTGGCAAGAGGTCTTCACCGTCGCCGCCGACGTCACCGTCGACCAGCACATCGACATGCTGGCAGCGTTTCAGAAATACACCTGCAACGCGGTCTCCAAGTGCGTCGCGGAGGGGACGTTGATCCCGACGGATCGCGGCCTCATTCCGATCGAGCAGATGGGGATCGCGGCTGAGGGCACGTTCGGCGAGCTCAACGACACCTATCACGTGGTCTCTCACGACGGCCGGCGCCGGCGTGTGACGGGCTTCTACAGCAACGGTCGGGTGAAGACGGTTCGCATCCGAACCAAGAACGGAGCGACGCTCGAGGCGAGTGAAACGCACCACGTCCTGACGATCGACGGCTGGAAGGCCATGGCCGACCTTCAGGTCGGCGACCTCATCGTCGGCCGATTCGAAGAGATCTCAGGAGCCGGCGGAGCTCCGATCGACGTCAGCCCTTATCCCTTCCGCAACACGGCTACTCCGGTCACCTTGCCGGAGGTCATGAGCCCGGAGCTAGCCCTTTGGCTCGGTATGATGGCAGCCGGCGGACACACCGTCGAATCGACCGGAAACGTCGGCATCTCCGAAAAAGACGACAGCGGTGATGTCGCGCGCACGTTCGACGCTCTCTGCACGCAGCTGTTCCAGCAGAGGCCCCGAGTCGTGTTCGACAAGCGTTCCGGCGTTCGCACGCGTCATTTGACGTCACGCGCTTTGGCTCGATACGTCGCGGACTCGATCGGCAGGGGGGCCGGGAACAAGCACGTGCCGGCGCAGATTCTGCGCGGCTCCGCGACCGAGAAAATCGCCTTCCTCAACGGCGTCAGTCTCGACGGGTACCTTGCGCGCGATGCGCATCGCAATGCCTTGGTCGTGTATTCCGGGATCAGCCGCAACCTTGCAGACGAGTTGGAAGCGCTCTGCCGTTCCTTGGGCGTGCCGGCATGCTATCGCTGGACCGAGACCAAGGCCGACGGCTACGTCGTCCACCAAGTCCGCGTCACGTCGGAACTTCAGGAGCTGCTCGACCCCGTGGAAAGTCGAAAGGGGGCCGCTTCAGCGAATCCGCAGCGCCTCGTGCGGTTGCCCAATGAAGTCTTCGCAATGTCACTTTCTCATTCGCACTCCGAGTTCAGCAATCTGCGCAGTCTCGAAGAGCGGCGGCCGCAGCACTGCTTCGCCAGCACCCTCGAGAAGCCGCACGTCCCGCTGGCCGATCCGAAGGAGTATCTCGTCAAAGTCGCGAGCATCGAAACGTCCGAAGCGCAGACGTACGATATCGAGGTTGAGGAGTCGCATAGCTACGTGGTCAACGGTCTGGTCAGTCACAATACGATCAACGCGCCCAACGACGACACGCGGGAGAATGTTTCGCGCGCGATCTTCCGGGCGTACGAGAAAGGGTGCAAGGGCTTCACGTATTATCGTGACGGCTCGCGCACGGAACAGGTCGTCACCTTCTCGAAGGACGGCGATCTCAAGGCCGCCGGAAGCGACGCCGCCGCGGCGCCGGCGGCGAAGGCTCAGGACGAACTGGATATCGACGCGCTCCTCGCGAAGGCGAAGGCGCTGCTGGAGGTACGCTGACGTGGATGAACTCGCCGTCAAGACAACGATCGCCGGACTGATCGAGCGCGTCGAGCGGCTGCAGGCCGAGAATGCCGAGCTGCAGGCGAAGAACGCCGCCTGCGCCGAGGCGGCCGGCAAACTCGTCAAGCGCGTCGAGGACCTGCAGGCGCGCACCGCCGAGCTGCGCGGTGCGCCCAGGCCGGCGGCGGACGACTACCGCCGGCGCCCGCCGGTGCTGCGCGGCCGCACCGTTCAGACCAACGTGGGCTGTGGTCCGCTCTACATCACCCTCAACGAGGACGAGCAGGGGCGGCCTTTCGAAGTCTTCTTCAAACTGGGCAAGAGCGGCTCGTGCCAGCAGTCCTATCTCGAGGCGCTCGGCGTCTCGATCTCGGTCGGCCTGCGCTACGGTGCTGACCCGCAGAAGTTCATCGAGAAGTTCGAGGGGATGCGCTGCCCCAATCCCAAGATGCGCGACGCCCACGGCCCGACGACCCTCTCCTGCGCCGACGGCATCTCGCAAGGCCTCGCCAAGGCGCTTACGCTGACCTTCGCGATCGCCGACGTCGACGCGCGTCCGGAGGCGGACGTGGTCGCCGTCGCCGAGCCCCTCTTCCCGCTCAGCCCCGAGGACAAGGCCGAGATCCAGGCCAACGCCAAATCGATCGACCTCATCCCGCACGTCAACGGCGGCGGGAACGGCAACGGCGGCGGCCACGCGATGCCGACCCTCTCCTCGATGGCGACGCTGCCAACGCAGAGCATCCGCAAAGCCATGATGGCGGGCGTCGGCATGTGCCCCAAATGCGGCGGCAACCTCATCTCGCAAGGCGGCTGCATCCAATGCCTGCAGCAATGCGGCTACGTCGGGAAGTGCTCGTAACGCGGCGACCGAAACGCGACGTTCAGGGGACCTCGGCTTCCAGCACTTCGGGATCCTCCTCGGGCCTGAAGAGGATCTGAGCGACCAGCGTTGGGATGACCGCGGTGAGGATCACGACCGTCACGAGCGCCGTGTACTGCGCTTGGTCGATGTAGTGATGCGTCAGACCGTAGAGGCTGGAGATCGTGCCGAAGGTCAGTCCCGTCGCCATCATCAACGTGAGGTAATTCGCATCGCGCGGCGCATAGCGGAAGAGTCGAGCCGTGGGCAGCACGCCGAAAATCTTCGCGCCGACCTTCACGAAAAAGAGGGCCGCGATCAGCCCGATGCCGCTCACCGCCGCGCGCAGCGATACGTACGTTCCGGCTTTCAGAAAGAAGAACGGCGTCAGCAGCGTCATCGCCATCGTCTGGAGGCGCCGCTTCACGTCGGAATGGGTGATCATCATCCCGGCGCACGCGAGGCCCAGAAAATACGCCGGAAGCACGCCCTCGCTCTTGGCATACGTCGCGATCGCAGCGAGCAGAAAGATCACGGTGAAGAGGAAGCGCAGCCCCGGTTCGCTCACGAAGCGGCGAGTCCGCTCGAGGACGGTCGGGAGGAACCTGGGGACGAGAGCCATCGTGGCGACGATGCCTGCGACCAGAGCGACGAGCCACCAATTGTAATTGGCGAAGAGCAGACCGAGGGCGACGACCGTCCCCAGATCCGTGAAAAAGCACGCCGCAAGGATGAGCTGGCCGAACTCACGCTCGGCCAGACCCGACTCGACCATGACCGCGTAGACGACGGCGACGGACGTGGTGGACATCGCGATGCCGGCGATCTTCGCCCCGGCGAGGGACCAATGCGCGAAGAAGAACGCGAATACGCCGGCTGCCGCGAACGGCGCACCGAAGGAGACGAAACCGAGCGTGACGGCCGGGACGGCTTGCCTGCGCAGGACGGCCGGGTCGATCTCCGCGCCGGCCAAAAACGTGAGCAAGATGCTTCCGAAGCCGGCCACGAAATCGATCCACGAGTTCGTGTGCAAGCCGAGGAAATTTCCCGCCAGGACGCCGATGACGATCTCGACGAGCGCCGACGCCAGCTTGAGGCGGATGGCCAGCGCCGAACTGACGGCCGCCAGCAGCATCCAGAAGCAGGCGACCGTCCACATATTCCCGTCGTCAATGAGATGCACGTGAAGCTCCTGTCTCATCGCAGCTTAGAAACAGGAGCCATCAGCCGAGACCGGCGGTTAGGCGGGAGCTCCATCCCGATGAATGGCGGTCGTTCCGCCATTTCGGCTTGCTTCCCTGTCGACCGGCGCGACCGAATCAGAGGCAGCCGGGGTATCGTCACGGTCTCGTAATCCGGGCCGACGTTCGCGCACGCCGTCGTGGAAGCAGGCTCTCGAAAAACTCGGGTTCGCGGCTGCGAGAAAACGAACGGAACTTATACTTCTCGTCGTCGACCCAAGCTGCGCGAAGCGGTCCGCGGGAACGGCGGCGGGCCCCCGCAGCGCCGAAAAAACGCTCTGAGCCGCTGCCCGCGCGGTCCTCGAGCGGCCGCGATTAGGGGAGGAGATCGAAGCGCTCTCGAATTTTATAGCGACCGCGAGGCGGGGGAAGAACCCCGGAGGTCACCATGGCCACGTCCGGCTTTCAAGCGGGGAAGCTCCTGCGCATCTTTCTCGACGACAACGATCGCACGGGCGTCGAGCCCACGTACGCGGCGGTCGCCGAGTTCCTTCGCCGCAAAGGCGTCTCGGGCGCGACCGTCTTCCGCGGGATCGAAGGCTTCGGCAGTCACAGCCAGATGCACGCGTCGAAGGTCTTTTCGTGGCTTCCGAACCTTCCGATCCTCATCGAAGTGATCGACGACTGGGCGAAGCTCGAGCCGCTCGTCGACGACCTGCGGAAAATGATCGGCGAAGGTCTGCTGACCGTCGAAGACGTCGAGTACTCGCGGATCGTGCATCCCAAGACACTCGCTCGATCAAAATAAGAGAAGGCGATCGCTGAAGGAACACCGCGCGTGCTGCGGAGCTCGCCGGCAGGCAGCCGCGCTCGCACCGTGCCTAGAGGTGAGATCGATTTCGCCCGATCGAGCCGCTCTCTGCCGGCCGCCGCGCCTCGAGCGACAAAAGTCGTCTAGGTAAACCTAACGCGCGAGTTTACTTTCGTAAGGTAAACCTATTAGGCGATTTCGTGAAGCTTCTTTGCATCGTGCGAGAAGTTTAGCGAGGAAAGCTTGCAGATTAAAGGCAAATCGCATACGATGAAGTGACTGTACCGCCCCGCTGCCTGACGTTTTCGAGCACGTTCTCGGGACCGCCGCTCCGTCGAGGGCTCGCCGGGTGGTCTTTTTCATACCATCGACTGCGGGATTAGAAAATGACACCTACCAGCCAAACCGTGGCAGCGACCAACGGCGCTGACCTCGCGCGCGCGACCAGTGCTGCCCGGACGCCCCAACTGAACGCGAAGTATCCCGGCGTCCCGGCCGTGATCAACGGCAACGGCGCGGTAGCCTATGTGATGGGCCACGTGTGCGGAGGCGTCATCGGCTATCCCATCACGCCTTCGACCGAGATCTCGGAACTGTACGAGGCGTTCCGCGCCGGCGGCGGCTGCAACGTCTGGGGCAAGCACCCCTTCTTTTTCAATCCCGAAGGCGAGCACTCGGCCCAGAGCGGCGCGCTCGGCGCGGCGCTGACCGGCGGCAAGTACGTCTCGAACGCGTCGTCGAGCCAGGGCATCCTCTACGGGCTCGAGTCGCATTACGTCACCGTCGGCAAGAAGGTCGGCGGCTTCGTGCTGCAAGTCGCGGCCCGCGTCGTTTCCAAGCACTCCCTCAACGTCATGGCCGGCCACGACGACGTCTACGCGCTGTTGGGCTCGGGTTACACGATCCTCTTCGGCAGCGACCCGCAAGAGGCGGCCGACCTGGCCGCGATCGCCTACAAAGTCGCCTCGCTTTCGCTCATCCCGGTCGCCAACGCCATGGACGGCTTCGCCACCAGCCACATGCTGAGCGAAGCCCTGCTGCCCGAACCCGAACTCCTCAAGGAGTTCCTGGGCGATCCGCAAGGGCGCATCCCCGCCCCGACCGTCGCTCAGGAGATGCTCTTCGGCGCCAAGGGCCGGCTCTTCGAGCTGCGTACGTACCTGGCGCGTCACGAGGCCGACATCCCGCCCTCGAGCCTGGCTTTGCTGCAGGCGTACCTCAGTGACGTCGGCGAGCAGATCGAGCGCGACAACGAAGGGCAGCTGATCGCCGGCACGATCGGCTGGATCCCCGAAGAGCTGCGCGGCCAATGGCGGCGCCAGTGGCTCAACGCGGCGGAGAAGGGCACGCGTCAGCGCGTCCCCGCGCTGGTCGATCAGCACAATCCCGGTCTCACCGGCGGCGTCCAAAACCAAGCCGACTTCCAGGCCGGCTCGGTCGACCACAAGACGCACTTCGCGAGCGAAGTCCCGCGCTTCGTGCGGCAGGCGATGGCCGAATACAGCGAGCTGACGGGTCGGCTCTACAGCCCGGTCCAGACGTTCCACTGCGACGACGCCGACTACGTGACGGTCGGCCTCGGCTCGGTCACCGACGATGCGGAGGCCGTGGTCAGCCACCTTCGCTCGCAGGGTAAGAAGGTAGGCGTCGTTTCGCTCAAGCTGCTGCAGCCGTTCCCCGAGGCCGAGCTCATCGAGGTGCTGCGCGGCAAGAAGGCCGTGACCGTCCTCGAGCGCTGCGACCAGACGAACTTGACGACCCTCGTGACCCAAGCGCTCTTCAAGGCGCGCGAGAATGCCGACGGCGTTCGCCACGAGGGCATCCCGGCGATCGACGCGCTGCCCAAGATCACGACCGCGATCTTCGGCCTCGGCGGGCACGACCTCCAGCCGCGCCATCTGATCGCGGCCTACGCGAACATGGAAAGCGAGCGCAACGCGCCGTTCGTCTACCTCGGCTCGCAATTTTTCTCGAAGGACGCTCCCGCGCGTCTCGCGCTGCTGCAAGAGCGGCTCAAGGAAGCCTACCCCGAGACTGAGTTCATGGCGCTCGAGACGGAGGCCAATCCGCACCTGCTGCCCGACGCGGCCTTCCGCATCCGCTTCCACTCGGTCGGCGGCTACGGAACGATCGCGACCGGCAAGCTGCTCACCGACATCCTCGCCGGCGTGCTCGGGCTGCACTCGAAGTCCGCGCCGAAGTACGGCTCGGAGAAGAGCGGCGCCCCGACCAACTATTACATCACGCTGAGCCCCGAGCCGATCAAGATCACCAACGCCGAGCTGGAAGACGTCGAGATCGTGGTCTCGCCCGACCACAAAGTCTTCAGCCACACGAATCCGCTGCGCGGGCTCACCCCCGGCGGCACCTTCATCATGCAGTCGACGCTCTCGCCGCTCGACGTGTGGAAAGAGCTGCCCGCAAGCGCGCGCAAGACGATCCGCGAGCGGAACATCAAGTTCTGCGTGGTCGACGCGTTCGCCGTCGCCAAGAAGCATGCGCCGACCGAAGACTTGGAGACGCGCATGATGGGCATCGCCTTCATCGGCGCGGTCTGCGGCTACGTCGACCGCATCTCAGCCGGGACTTCCAAGGAAGCGGTGCTGGCCAAGATCCGCCAGCAGATCAGCAAGAAGTTCGGCGCCAAAGGCGGCACGATCGTGGAGAGCAACATGGAGGTGATCCGCGAGGGCCTCCAGGCGACCCAGCAGGTCGACTACAACGATCCCGCCTTCGCGGTCGCCGAAGAGACGGCCGTCGCACGCAACGGCGCGGGCGTCTCGATCTCGGCCGGGATGTGCAAGGCGACCGGTCCCGCCCAGCAGAGCGGCTTCTTCGACCGCCAGTATTACGAAGATATCGTCGCCGACCGCTTCAAGGACGCCTCGATCGGCGAAGCGCCGGTCTTCCCCGGCGCCGGCTTCTTCATGCCGCCGGGCTACGCGGCCTGGAAAGACAAAGGGCTCTTCCGCCGGAACGTCCCCGAGTTCGAGGCCGAGCTGTGCACCGGCTGCATGGAATGCGCGCTGGTCTGTCCCGACGCCGCGATCCCCAACGTCGTGCACGACATTCACGAACTGCTCTTGACGGCGATCAAGCAGCTCGACGTCACCGATCAGCAAAAGGAGCTGATGCGCAGTCACGTCGTGGCGCTGGCCAGGACGATTCGCGAAACGTACCGCCAGTCGTCGAGCCGCGACGCCACGCCGTTCCACGAGATCGCCGCCGCGGCGGTCGAAGGGCTCGACGTCGACAACGTGGCGCTGCGGCGCAGCCTCGCCAAGATGGTGGAGGCGCTGGCGGTCTATCCCGTGGCCAAGACGCGACCGTTCTTCGACGCGATGGAGAAGGCCGTGCCGGGCAGCGGCGGACTCTACGCGGTCGGCGTCGACCCGTGGAAGTGCACGGGCTGCCTCGAGTGCGTCGACGTTTGCGGTCCGGGCGCGCTCGTCGAGCGCCGCCAGGATTCCGAGTTGCTCGAGACGCTGCAAGCGCGCTTCGAGTTCCTCAGCCGCATGCCGAACACGCCGGCGCGTTTCTTCGAGGGCGCGACCAAGCCAGACGGCGACACCAAGCGCCTCATGCTCGATCGCAGCAACTACTATGCGATGACCGGCGGACACGGCGCCTGCCGCGGCTGCGGCGAGGTTACGGCGATCCGGCTGGTCGTCGCGGCCAACCGCGCGATCCACGAGCGGCGCCGCAAGGATCACGTCCGCGAACTCGAGAGCACGATCGAGCAGCTGACCGCCAAGCTCGAGCACTTCACCCCCGACGAGCACGATCCGGAGCGGCGCGCTCGCATCAAGCGCACCCTCGCCACGCTCGAGAAGCGGCTCTATTTCTTCGAGGGCGGCCCGACCGGGGCCGGCCCGACCGCCGCGGTCATGGCGAACGCGACGGGCTGCAGCAGCGTTTTCGCCTCGACGTTCCCCTTCAATCCTTACAACAACCCGTGGGTCAACAGTCTCTTCCAGGACACCCCGGCGCTGGCCAAGGGACTCTTCGAAGGGATCACCTCGGAGGCCGTCGAGGATTTCCGCGCGCTGCGCATCGCCAAGCTCGACTTGGAAGACCACTACAACCCGTTGGTGCACGACCCGTTCTTCAAGTACTTCCGCTGGGCGCAGTTCACCGACGAAGAGCTCTCGCTGCTGCCGACCCTCATCAGCATGGGCGGCGACGGCGCGACCTACGACATCGGATTCGGTGCGCTATCGCGCCTGCTGACGACGGACACCCCGATCAAGATCGTCGTCCTCAACTCCGGCGCCTACTCGAACACCGGCGGCCAGGCTTCGACCGCGAGCTTCACCGCGCAAGACTCCGACCTGACCCGCTTCGGCTCGACCCATCGCGGCAAGCAGGAAGACCGCAAAGAGCTCGGCTTGATCGCCGCGTTCCATCCCAAGGTCTTCGTGACCCAGACCAGCACGGCGCTGCAGGGCCACTTCATGAAGAGCCTCATGGAGTTCCTCACCTACAACGACTCGCCGGCCTTGCTCGACGTCTACACGCCGTGCCAGCCGGAACACGGCATCAGCGACGCCGCCTCCAACCGCAACGCGCGGCTGGCGGTGGAGAGCCGCATGAGCCCCGTGTTCGTGCACGACCCGCGCCGCGGCGACGCGCTGCACGACTGGTTCTCGCTCGACGGAAACCCCGACGTCACCAGCGACTGGACGACGACGACGCTCGAGTACGTCGATGCCGACGGTTCCCCCAAGCTCATGGAGCTGCCGCTGACTCCGGCTGAGTTCGCCTTCAAGGAAGGACGCTTCAAGCGCCACTTCGCGGTCCTCAGCGGCGACGCGAACCAGGTGCCGATCCACGAGTACATCGACCTGAGCGAACAGGAACGCATCGGCAAGGTTCCGTTCATCTACGCGACCGACGACGACTTGCACCTGATCAAGCTCTCGGTCTCACCGACCATCGTCGACCTCGTCGAAGACCGGCGCAAGAGCTGGCGCATGCTGCAATCGCTCGGAGGTCTGGACCTCAGCCAGCTCGGCGCCACCCATCGCGTCGAACTCGAGCACTGGCGCCGGCGCTACGAGGATTCGGTCACGCAGCGCGAATCGTCGATCGACTCGATCGCTCGCGCGATGTCGGAGCTCGCCGCCGCTTCGAACGCGCCGGGCGTGATCGACCTGACCTCGCTCATGAACGGCCCTTCGCTGAGCATGGCCGCTCCGCCGATGGCCAAGGCCGGTCAGCTCGCCCTCGCCGGGGCGCCCGTCTCCAACGGCGTCGCCACGGCGCTGGTCAGCATCGCCGAGAGCGACATGGCCAAGTGCACGAACTGCAAGACCTGCTATCAGGACCTCAGCGACATCTTCGAAAAGACGAAGATCGTCGTCAACGGCGAGGCCAAGGACGTCGCCCGGGTCATCCCCGGCGCGCTCGAGCGGATCGCCGTCACGCCGGAACTCACGGCGCGCCTCCAGAGGGTCGCGGCGAATTGCGACGCCGAGATCATCCGGTGCGGCCAATGACGATCGCCGCGGGCCGTCTGGGCGCGGACGGCGAGGGCAACGAGCTGCAGCGTTACCTGCACGCCAACAGCGAGCTCGAGGCGACCCGCAGCAAGCTGGAGGAGCTCGAGCGCAGCGACGAGGTCGAGCTCTTCCAAAAGCAGCTCGGGCTGCTGCGCAACCGGCTGCTCAAATCCCCGCAGTCCTTCCGCCCCATGTTCGTGGCCGACGGAACGCAGGCCATCGCCTGGGAATTCCAGCAAGAGGAGCTCGGCGAGCGCTTCACCAGGATCCTCTGGGACCTGATGCTGCGCGGCGACGACATGAGCGCCGTCCTGCAGCGCTTCATCTGGAACATCCCGCTCAAGTTCAAGCGCAAGTTCGTCCGCGCGCTCGACACGTACTTGTCGGAGCGCTATCCGATGTTCAACGGTCTCTCGCAGAACTGGCCGGCCCAGAACGGAATCGCACCCTTCATGCGGCCGGCTGAAGAACGCGCGCGCGATTTCGAGCTGGTCAACCAGGGCTATCTCGGATACAGAACGCTCGGTTACAGCGCGCGCGAGGTCGATCTCTTCGTGTGGCTGGAGGTCTTGCGCGACAAGCAGTGCGACGACCGGCCTTGCGAGCTCGGCGTTCCCGTCGAGAAGAGATCCGAGAACAAGGGCGGATGCCCCGTCAAGATCCACATCCCCGAGATGCTCGAGCTGATCGGGCTCGGGAAATACAAAGCCGCGCTCGAGCTGATCGAGCACTGCAATCCGCTTCCCAACGTCACCGGCCGCGTCTGCCCGCAGGAGCTGCAGTGCCAAGGCGTCTGCACGCTCAACGAGCGGCCGATCGAGATCGGTCAGCTCGAGTGGTTCTTGCCGCAGCGCGCCAAGATCCAGAATGGCGGCCTGGACGATTGGGAAGGCATCACGAATCCCTGGCTGCGCGCGGACAAGCCGCCGATCGCGGTCGTGGGTTCCGGCCCGGCCGGGCTCATCAACGCCTATCTGCTCGCGCAGGAAGGCTTCCCGGTCACCGTCTTCGAGGCGTTCCACGAGCTCGGCGGCGTTCTGCGTTACGGCATCCCCGAATTCCGTCTGCCCAACGAGCTGATCGATGACGTCGTCGCCAAGATCGAACGGCTCGGCGGCAAATTCGTGCGCAACTTCGTCGTCGGGAAGACCGCGACGATCGAAACGCTCAAGGCCGCCGGCTTCTGGAAGATCTTCATCGGCACCGGTGCCGGTCTGCCGCGCTTCATGAACGTGCCGGGCGAGCATCTCCTGGGCGTCATGTCGGCCAACGAATTCCTGACCCGCGTCAACTTGATGCAGGGGCAGCTCGAAGATTACGAGACGCCGCTGCCGGAGACCAAAGGCAAGCACGTCATCGTCATCGGCGGCGGCAACACCGCCATGGACGCCGCGCGCACGGCGCTGCGCCTGGGCGGCCTCGTCACGATCGTCTATCGCCGCACGCAGAGCGAGATGCCGGTCCGGGTCGAGGAGCTGCATCACGCCCTCGAGGAGGGCATCAAGCTCAAGGTGCTGCGCGCGCCCCGCGAGTTCGTCGGCGACGGCAAGACGCACTGCGTCACGCACACGATCCTCGACATCATGGAGCTCGGCGAGCCCGACGCTTCGGGCCGGCGCAGCCCGGTCGTGACCGGTGAGACGGAGCTCATGCCGGTCGATCTGGTCATCATGGCACTGGGCAACACGCCGAACCCCATCGTCAAGGACGCCGAACCCGAACTGCGCACCACGAAGTGGGGGACGATCGAGACCAATGCCGCGCAGCAGACCTCGATCGAGGGCGTTTACAGCGGCGGCGACGCCGCCCGCGGCGGCTCGACCGCGATTCGCGCCGCCGGCGACGGTCAAGCAGCGGCCAAACAGATCGTCGGCGAGATCCACTTCACGCCCGACGAGATCAAGACGCGCGTCACCAGCGCCGACCGCTACACCAAGCTCAGCGCGGCGCGCCAGACGATCGTCGAGAAGATCCACCTCGCCGACGGCATCGTCGAGTTCGTCGTGCACTCGCCGGTCGTCGCCAAGGCGGCGCGAGCCGGCCAGTTCGTGCGCGTGCTGGCCTGGGACAAGGGCGAGCTGATTCCGCTGACGCTCGCCGACTGGGATGCCAAAGCGGGAACGATCGACCTGGTCGTGCAGGCGCTGGGAAGCAGCAGCATGGCGATCAACATGATGGAAGTCGGCGAGGCGTTCACCGGCATCGCCGGGCCGCTGGGACTGCCGAGCGAACTGCACCGCTACGCGAAGGGTGAGACGGTCGTCTTCACCGCGGGCGGCGTCGGACTGCCGCCGGTCTATCCGATCATGCGCGAACACCTGCGCATGGGCAACCACGTGACCCTGATCGCCGGGTTCCGCACCGCGAACCTCGTGTTCTGGGCCGGCAAGGACGAGCGCGTCGGCAGGCTCCAGGCCGACTATCCCGACCTGCTCGACGTCATCTACACCAGCAACGACGGACGCTTCGGCATCAAGGGCTTCGTCACGCTGCCGCTCGAGGATCTGCTGCGCAAGGCGCAGTCGGGCGAAGGACGGCGCATCGGCGAGGTCGTGGCGATCGGTCCCCCGCTGATGATGCGGGCCGTCAGCGATCTCACCCGGTCGTTCGCCGTGCGCACCGTCGCCAGCCTCAACTCGATCATGGTCGATGCCACCGGCATGTGCGGCGCGTGCATGGTACCGGTGACGATCGACGGCAAGCTCGTGCGCAAGCACGCCTGCATCGACGGGCCGGAGATCGACGCGCACCTCATCGACTGGGACAAGTTCCTACCGCGCTTCAACCAGTTCAAGACTCAAGAAGAACGGAGCAAGGTGAGGCACGGCTTCGCCTAAACGGCTGATGGCCTGAGCCGAGAAGGGCGGCGTCCCGCAGCGCCGTCCTTCTTCTTTTGCGCGGCCCGCGCCGGGGAGCCGGAATAGCGAGGCCTCTGCTGGAAAGCCCGGCCGCGTGAGTACTTCTTCGAACGTCCCGGCCGGACGCTTCGCCCTGATCGGGAGCGAACGCGACGTACCGGCGAACGCCGTCGCCGCGGGTGCCCCCGACCCGAGCGAACGCACCAGCGTGACGGTCGTCCTCCGCTCGCGCAAGTCGTCGTCGCAGGATGCGGCGCAAGCGCTGGCCGGCGTTCCGCCGTCCGAGCGCCGCTATATGACGCGCGAGGAGTTCGCGGCCGACTGCGGCGCCGACCCTGCCGACGCCGCCGCGGTCCAGCGCTTCGCGCTCGACGCCGGGCTGCTCGTCGTGGAGACGAGTCTGCCTCGCCGCAGCGTCGTGCTCGAAGGGACGGTCGCCGCGCTGGGCGCTGCGTTCGGCGCGGAGCTCGTCCTCTTTCGCTCGGGCGACGCGACCTTTCGCGGGCGGACGGGGACGCTGACGCTCCCGAGCGGGCTCGAGGGCGTCGTCACCGGCGTGTTCGGACTCGACGAGCGTCCCCAGGCGCGGACGCAATTCCGGCCGTCGGCGGCGGCCGCGCTCTCCTACACGCCTCCGCAAGTCGCGCAGGCCTACGACTATCCCGCGGGCCTCGACGGAGCGGGCCAAGCGATCGCTCTGATCGAGCTCGGCGGCGGCTACAAGCACAAGGACGTCACCACGTATTTCGCGCGGCTCGGCATCACCGCGCCGAAAGTCACGGCCGTCGGCGTCGACGGCGCGAAGAACGCGCCGGCCGGCAGCCCCGACAGCGCCGACGGCGAGGTGCTGCTCGACATCGAGGTCGCGGGCTCGATCGCGCCGGGCGCCCACATCGTGGTCTACTTCGCGCCGAACACCGACCAGGGTTTCCTCGACGCCATCACCACGGCGATCCACGATACGACGAACAAGCCGAACGCGATCTCGATCAGTTGGGGCGGCCCGGAGTCGACGTGGACCGCCCAGGCGATGACGAACTTCGACACGGCCTTTGCCGACGCAGCGGCGCTCGGCATCACCGTCACCGTCGCGGCCGGCGACAACGGATCGAGCGACGGCGTCACCGACGGGCTGGCGCACGTCGACTTCCCCGCCTCGAGTCCGCACGTGCTGGCTTGCGGCGGAACGGCCCTGACCGCGAGCGGGACGACGATCGCAAGCGAGACGACGTGGAACGACGGAAGCTCGGGCGGGGCGACCGGCGGCGGCATCAGCGACGTGTTCGCGCTGCCTGCATGGCAGCAGAATGCCGGCGTGCCGCCCTCGGTCAACCCGGGCGGGAGAATCGGCCGGGGCGTGCCGGATGTCGCGGGGGACGCGTCGCCCGAGACCGGCTACCAGGTCCTGGTCGACGGACAGAGCACCGTCTTCGGCGGAACGAGCGCGGTGGCGCCGCTGTGGGCCGCCTTAGTCGCGCTGCTCAACCAGGCGCTGGGGAAGCCGGTCGGATTTCTCAACTCGTTCCTCTACGCGCAAGGGGAAGGCCCGTTTCACGACATCACGGCGGGCAACAACGGGGCTTATGCTGCCGGTCCCGGCTGGGACGCCTGCACGGGGCTCGGCAGCCCCAACGGTGCCAAGGTCCTGGCCGCCCTCGCATCCTCGTGAGATTCGCAGACGTGCCGAGCGGCAGCAGTTCGACCGATACCTTGAAACGAGGAGACCGGCCACAGTCTTGACGCGCCACCGGCCCGCCGGCGGCGTATGAGCCTTCTTCCCACGCTAGGGCGGGAGGGGCAGGCGAACGGCCGGACAAACGGGTCTTCCCGGTCGTGAAAAAATCCATACATCTGCAGAACGCCGTTTCGATGATCCCCGACGGGGCGACCGTGATGATCGGCGGCTTCATCGGCGTCGGGGCGCCCCACCGGATGATCGCCGCGCTCGCAGCGCTGGGGCGTCGCAACCTGACCCTGATCGTCAACGACACCGCCCGGCCGGGGATCGGCGTGAGCCTGCTGATCGAGCGGCGGCTCGCCCGCAAAGTCATCACGACCCACATCGGGACGAACCCCGAGACGCAGCGCCAGATGCTCGCCGGGGAGCTGGAGGTCGAGCTCGTCCCGATGGGGACCTTCGTCGAACGCGTTCGCGCCGGAGGATACGGGCTGGGCGGCGTGCTGACGGCGACGGGCCTCGGCACCGAGGCCGCCGCGGGCAAGCCGGTCGTCGAAGTCGACGGCACGCCGTTCCTCCTCGAAAAACCGCTGCGCGCCGAGTTCGCGCTGATTCAAGCCAAGCGCGCCGACTATCGGGGGAACCTCGATTACACGCTGACCGCGCGCAACGTCAATCCCCTGATGGCGATGGCGGCCGACACCGTCATCGCCGAGGCGACGGAGATCGTGCCGGTCGGCATGATCACTCCCGACAACGTCATCACCCCGCACGTACTCGTCGACTACCTGATCGAAATGGAAGCACCCTCATGGAAACACGCGAGCTGATCGCGCGGCGCGCCGCACTCGAGCTGCGCCACGGCACGCTCGTCAACGTGGGCATCGGCTTGCCGACGCTCGTTCCGCGCTTTCTCCCCGAGGGCGTCGAAGTCTATTTCCAGTCCGAGAACGGCCTCATCGGCATGGAGCCGGTCCCCGAGCAGGGGATGGAAGACGAATTCCTCACCGACGCCGGCGGCGGCGCGATCGGCGCGATCCCCGGCGCATGCACGCTCGACGCGAGCCTTTCCTTCGGATTGATCCGCGGCGGCCATCTCGATCTCAGCGTCCTCGGAGGCTTGCAAGTCGACGAGCTCGGCCGGCTCGCCAACTGGCTCGTCCCCGGCAAGATGGTCGCGGGCATGGGCGGCGCGATGGACATCGTCACCGGCGCGAAGCGCGTGATCGTCGCCATGGCGCATACGACGCCGGAAGGCCAGCCCCGGCTCGTCAGGCGCTGCACCTACCCCCTGACATCGTTGCGGCGGGTCGACTTGGTGATCACCGAACTGGCCGTGATCGAGCCCGTCGAGGAAGGTTTGGTGCTGCGCGAGCTTGCCCCGGGCGTGAGTCTCGGCGAGGTGCTGGCCCACACCGAGGCCCGGCTGATCGTGCCTTCGGCGGTCCCCAGCATGCAGCTCGCCGCCTGAGACGAGGGCGCTAAACGATCGTCGCAGGGCGCTCGAGATGCGGGGCCGCGGCTTCGTAGGTTTGCCAGGCGGCCGCGAGCGCGGGAATGAGGCGGGCGAGCGCCGCGTCGGCGATCGCCAGCGGCAGGCGCAGGTAGCTCGCGTGACGCTCGTCGAGCGACGCCGTCGCGCCGGCGACGAGCCGCACGCCGACCCGCGCGGCGAAGGGGACGTACGAGCGCGCATCGCCGTGCGGCAGACGCACCCACAGGTACGCTCCGCCCTGCGGGGGGACGAACGACCAGCTGGGAAGGGCCGCGGCCAGCGCAGCGCACAGCGCGTCGCGCCGTCCGCGCAGTTGCGCGCTGCGCAGGCGGCTCCACTCGTCGTGACGCTCGAGCAGGGCTAGCGCGACGAGCTGCGAGAGTTGCGAGGTGCCCAGATCTGCGACGGCCTTGCGCTGCTCCAGGATTGCGGCCACGCGGCGCCCGGCGCGCAGCCAGCCGACCCGCAAGCCGGGCCAATAGAGCTTGTTGAACGAGCCGGCGGAGAGGACGCCGTCGCCCGACGCGCGCAGCGCGATCGAAGCCTGCGGCGTCCCCTCGAAGACGAGTTCGGCGAGCGCGTCGTCCTCGAGGATCAACGTCTGCCCCGCGTCGGCGAGCGCGGCCAGGCCGGAACGGGCCACTTCGTCGAGCGACGTGCCGGTCGGGTTGCGGAACGACGGCGTCACGTACAGCAGGCGAGGCGCGAAGTTCCGGCAGGCCGCCGCCAGGGAGCGGCGCGAGGCGAGCGTCTCGTCTTCGAGGGCGGCCAGGCGGACTCGGCGTTCGCGAAACGCGTCGATCGCGCCGCGGTAGGACGGGCTCTCCAGCATGACGACATCGCCCGCCTCGACGAGCGTCGCCGCCAGGACGATCGACTGCTGCGCACCGCTGGTGACGACGATCTGCTCGGCCTTGGTCGGCAGGCCGGCTCGGCGGTAGCGCGCGGCGAGCGCTTCGCGCAAGGCCTCGAGCCCGCCCGGCTGGTAGCCCCCGCCGTTGCGCGGGGAGGCCGCTCGCGTCAGGTCGATCGCCAGGCCGGTTGCGCCGAACTCGGCCGGAAGCTCCAAAGCGCCGGCGTTCGAGAGGTCCAGCGTCTCGCCGCTCGCCGCCCGCCCCGGGCCGGGGACCGGGAGTTCGATGCGCCGCGCCCTCCCGGCTCCGTCGCGGACGACGTACGTGCCGCTGCCGCGCCGGGAGACGACGCGTCCCTCGGCTTCGAGCAGGCGATAGACCGCTACGATCGTCGCCCGGCTGCAGGCCAGGGCGTCCGCAAGGCGCCGCTCGGCGGGGAGCCGCGTTCCGTGGGAGATCCGGCCGTCGTCGATCGCCCGTGCCAGGGCCAGGGCGACGGAGCGATAGAGCGGCCCCGCGCCTGCGCTCTCGGAGCTGCGTGCGCGCACCAGCGCAACGAGGTGTTCGATTTCCAACCGGCCGCTCGGCATGATGGCCGGCACTTTTGCAAGCGTCGTCCGTTATACCTCCCCCGAGCCGGGCTTCGCGGAAAAGTGGTTCGGTCCAATTATTCGACCGCACGGTTGCCGGCCGCTCTCCTCGGACGGCAGCCGAGTCTTCGTCCCGGCAGCCCTAGCTGGGCGGGTGCTCGGCGTCGACGACGACGGGCGTGCGCCGCGGCAGCGGAAGTGCGCTGACGGTAGGACGCGGCGTGGGAGCGGCGACCGGCGGGAAGGTCGGCAGCGGTCCGGCCGGCGCCACCCAAACGGTGAAGGGCGTCATGGTCACCAGCGGCTGCGGCGCGGAACTGACCACGAGCGTACGCGTGGGGCCGTCGTAGACCGCTTCGGCTCCCAGCGCGCGCGCTAGGGCGGCGAGCGGCACGACCGGCTCTCCACGCTGCGAAAACGGCGCGAAGGGCAGCTCGCCGCACGTCCCGGCCGCGCGCACGAGCCGCGATCCCACGACGATGGTGACCGTCCTCCGCCCTCGTACCAGCGTGATATACCGGCCGTCCGACGTGATTCGCTCGGCGATCCGCCGAACGAACGGATCGAGCGGCGCTCGAATCACCCCTTCCGTCAATTCCGCCGAGCGCGAGGATGCGATCAGCTTGCCGTCGACGAGGACCGAAACCAGCATGGCCACGATCATGGGTACGTACTGCCCGTGCGCCGTCTAGTCGAGGTCTTCCGCGCCGCCGGCCTGCGGTTTTCGCAAGACGGCTGCGCCTTCTTTGCGCAGGCGATCGCCTTCAACGCGCTCTTCGCGGTCTTTCCCATTCTCATCCTGACCGTCGCGGCGATGGGCTTCATCTACGGGACCGACGACGGGCAGGCTCGGGCGCTGGCGTTGATCGGGACGCTGGCACCGAGCGTCCAGCCGATCCTGACCGAGAACCTGCACCACGCCGTCGCCTTCCGCGGCATCTCGGGAGCGATCGCCCTGGTCGCGCTCGTGTGGTCCGGCAAGAATCTGTTCCGAAGCCTCGCCTACGCACTCGATCGCGCGCTCGGCGTTTCCCAGAGCCGCCCCCTTTTCAAGGACATCCTCACCTCGATCTTCATCCTCCCCATTCTCGGTGGGCTGTTGCTGCTCGCGACCGCGATCCCGCTGGTGATCTCATTCGTCGTGGAAACCGGCGCCTTCCGTCAGGCCGTCGTGCTGACTCAAATCGCGGGCTACGGAACGGGGGTCGTGCTGGTCTTCGTGGTGGTCGCGCTCTTCTACGACTTTCTACCGAACCGAAAGGTCCGCTTGGGCTTCGGCATCCCGGGCGCGATCGTCACGACGCTCGCCTACGAGCTGGCCCAGATCGCCTTCGCCGTCTACTCGACGCACGTCGACTTCCGCCACGTTTACGGAGCCCTGGCAGCAGTCGCGATCCTGCTCCTCTGGTTCTACTACATGGGTTATATTTTCTTATTCGGCGCGGAGTTCAGCGCCCAATGGCTCGAGCACACGCAGGAGAAGGGCGGCTCGCTCGAAACCCGACGAAGCGCATGAGACGCGAAATTCGACAACTGTTTTTGCTGGGGTTTCTGATCGCCGTCTCGATCCCGCTGCTCGGAGCGCAAAGCGCCTTTCCCGCCCCCGTGGTCGTCGTGTACCCGTTTACGGTGAGCGAGAACGCCGACTCCGAGGCCGGCTCGAACATCGCGATCCTCTTCTCGACGAGGCTGATGCAACTCGGCGGCATCGTGGTCAAGCCGTACACGCCGGGGACCGATCGTCCGCAGTATCTCGCCGCGTCGCTGGCCATGGGAGCGGACTACTACGTGTCGGGCTTCACGACGCCGATCGGCGGCAGGGAGGTCTCGATCGTCACGCAGCTGGTGAGCACGGCCAGCGGAACCGTCGTCTATAGCGCGACGACGCTGGCCACGACCTACGCCGACGCCGCGAGCGAAGCCGAGACGCTGCACGACGTCATCCTGGCGCACGCCACGCGCGGGCTCGCGGGGCTCGGGGCGCCGCGGCCGACCGCCACCCCGACGCCGCTCGGCAACGACGTCGGCAAGGTCCTCCGCCGGCGCTCGCACGCCAAACCGTCGCCCTCGCCTTCGGCCGCTGCCGCGGCCGCGGCCTCGCTCCCGGCCTCGGGATCGCCCCCGCCGGCTGCGGGATCGCCTTCGCCGGCCGCGAGCGCGCCGGCGCGGTGACTTTCGCCTAGAGCAAGCCTTCGGGGAGCGCCATGACGACCGTTCGCGCCTCGAGGTCGATGGCGCGCACGAAACTCTTCACCAGCGGAACGAGCGCCCGCCCCGGTTCGACGACCAGACAATCCTGCGCGGGGTAGTGCTCGACGCCGACGACCCGGCCGAGCTCCTTTCCCGCTTCGTCGAGCAGCCGCAGCCCGATGAGGTCCGCGTCAAAATATTCGTCGCGGCCGAGCTCGACGTCGTCGCGCTCGGCGAACAACTCGCCCCCGACGAGCTCGCGGGCCGCCTCGGGGGTGCTGACGCCGTCGAAGGAAAGCAGCAAGCGGTCGTGGTGGCGCCGCACGCCGGCGCAGCGCAGACGCCGCGCCTCGCCCTGCGGCGCGAGCGCGTAGCTTCGACCGGTCGCGAGCGCGCCGTCGCCGAACGAGCCCGGCCGGCAGCGCAGCTCGCCGTGCACACCGAATATCCCCACGAGCGTCCCGACCGCGACGCGGCTCACGCTCGCAAATCCTTCGAGCGGCGGCTAGGCGTCGTGCTCGTCGGCCGCCGCCGCCGGTCCGGCCTCGGGCTCAACCTGCGCCGCAGCTTCGAGTTCTTCGTCGTCCTCGTCTTCCTCGGCATCGACGATGTCGACCGTGACGCGGCCCTCCGCGCCGGCGCGGACGAGGGTCCGCAGCGCTTGCGCGACGCGGCCGCCGCGGCCGATCACCTTGCCGAGATCGTCGGGATCGACCTCGAGCTCGAGGACTGCCCCCTTCGCATCGCGATGCAAGGCAACCTTGACGGCGTCGGGACTCGAGACCAGCTTCTTCGCCAGAAACGTCAACAGCTCGACCGCGCGCGGGTGCGCGATCTCGTCGGGCAGCGGGTCGCGCTTGAGCGGCGTGCGCCGGTAAAAGCGGCGCTCGCCGGACGGCTCCCCGGCGGCTGCCGGAGGCTTTTCCGACGGCTCGGGGCGGCCGCGGCGCCGGCGCGGCGCGGGCTCGTCCTCGGGCTCGATGTCGTCGATGATCGTTTCGCCGCTCGCGATGCGGCGCGCGCCGAGGGTCGAGCGCCGCTCTTCCTCTTCGCCGGCTTCATCGCCGAAGAGGCCGAACTCGTCGTCGAAGGCGCTCATCGATCAGCTCGCCTTTTCGGACTTGGGCTTGCGCTTGCTCTCGGGAATGGGGCCGCGCTCGACCAAACCCTTTTCGGCCAGCAGGCGCCGGACGGGATCGGAGGGCTGCGCGCCCTTGGCCAGCCACGCCTTCACCTTCTCCTCGTCGACGACGACGGTCTTCGGCTCGGTGCGCGGATTGTAATGGCCGAGGATCTCGATGAAGCGGCCGTCGCGCGGCGAACTCGCGTCGCTGACGACGAAACGGTAGGTCGGTTGTTTTTTTGCGCCCACGCGGCGCAGACGGATCTTTACCATGAACGTAGTGTCTCTTTCGCTATGAATTCGGGCCGCCGCGCATGAACGCGGGGGGAAGTTTCGGCCGCTTTCCCCCCAGCTGTTTCATCAGCTGGCGAGACTGTTCGAACTGTTTGACGAGCCGGTTGATGTCGGCGACCTGCGTGCCGCTTCCGCTCGCGATGCGCCGGCGGCGCGAGGCGTTGAGAATATCGGGGCGGCGGCGCTCCTGCATCGTCATCGAGCAGATGATCGCCTCGACTCGCGAGACGTCTTTCTCGTCGATCTCGAACTCTTTGGGAAGCGCTTTGGAGAGGCCGGGGATCATCTTCACCAGCTCGGTCATCGGCCCCATCTTGCGCACCTGGCGGAGCTGGTCGAGGAAGTCGTCGAGCGTGAACTGGTTCTTGAGGAACTTCGCCTCGAGCTCTTTGGCCTGCTCGACCGAGTAGACGCTCTGCGTCTTCTCGATGAGCGAGAGGACGTCGCCCATCCCCAGGATGCGCGAAGCGAGCCGGTCCGGGTGAAACGCCTCCAGCGCCGGCAGCTTCTCGCCGACGCCGACGAACTTGATCGCCGCGCCGGTGATCGCGTAGATCGAGAGCGCCGCGCCGCCTCGCGCGTCGCCGTCCATCTTCGTGAGGATCACGCCCGTGATCCCCAAGCGATCGTTGAAGACCTTGGCGACGTTGGTCGCCTCCTGGCCTGTCATCGCGTCGGCGACGAAGAGGATTTCCTTGGGGCCGGTCGCAGCTTTGATCCGCTCCAGCTCGCGCATGAGCTCTTCGTCGATCTGCAAGCGCCCGGCCGTGTCGATGATGACGGTCGGGATGCCCAGCCGTTTGGCCTCGGCGACGCCGTGCCGGGCGATCGCCAGCGGATCCCTGGAATCCTCGCGGTAGACGGGCAGGTCGATCTGCTTGCCCAGCGTTTGCAGCTGATCGATCGCCGCGGGGCGGTAGACGTCGGCGGCGACCAACAGCGAACGGCGGCCTTGCTCCTTGAGGCGCAAGGCGAGCTTGCCCGCATGCGTCGTCTTCCCCGAGCCCTGCAAGCCGACCAGCATGAACACGGTCGGCGGCGCATCGGAGAACTGCAGGCGCTGCATCGCGCCGCCCATCAGCGCCACGAGCTCGTCGTAGACGATCTTCACGACGGACTGCGCCGGCGTCAGCGACGCCAGCACGTCGGCGCCGACGGCCCTCTCCTTCACCTTGGCGACGAAGTCTTTGGCGACCGAAAGATTGACGTCGGCTTCGAGCAGCGCGATGCGGACTTCGCGCGCGACCTCGTTGACGTCGGACTCCGTCAGGCGCCCGCGGCTGCTCAGCCGCTGGAAGATCGCCGCAAGACGTTCGCCGAGCGCTTCTAGCATCGCCGTCCCCCCGCCGGCGCCGGGCGCGACCCCGCCCCCTCGCAGGGGGACCCGGCGCGAGCTCGTGTTCCTCGAGACGTCGTAAAGCGAACCTGCAACGCTACGTGTTCGATGTTTAAGCCTTCGGAGCGGTTTCTTCGATCTTCCGGACCGCGTCGCCGACCGTCTTGATCTTCTCCGCCTCTTCGTCGGGGATGTCGATGTTGAACTCGGACTCGAAGGACATGACCAGCTCGACTTGGTCGAGCGAGTCCGCCCCGAGATCGTCGGTGATCGACGCTTCCATCGTCACCTCCGCCTCGTCGACGCCGAGTTGATCGACGATGATTTTTTTGACCTTCTCGAAGGTCACCGAAGTCGTATCCGCCATGGTCTCCTAGTCCGTCACATCAGGAAGCCGCCGTCGACCACAATCGTTTGACCGGTCACGTACCGCGCGGCATCCGAGCATAAAAAGGTGACGACCCCACTGACATCTTCCGGCGTCCCCGAACGTCCGAGAGGGATCGTTGCGAGAAAATGGTCGCGCGCCTCACCCGACATGGATTCCGTCATGGAGGTCTCGATCAGACCCGGCGCGACGGCGTTGACTCTTACGTTCCGCGAGCCCAATTCCTTCGCTACCGACTTGGCCAGGCCGAGGAGACCCGCTTTCGCGGCTGAGTACGCCGCCTGGCCGGCGTTCCCGCTGAGCCCGACAATGCTCGAAATGAGCACGATCGAGCCGCCCCGCTGCTTCATCATCGGCCGCGCGACCGCCGAAACGAGCGCGAAGGCGGGTTTGAGGTTGACCGCGAGCATCGTCTCGACGTCCTCGCGCTTGGTTCGTACGATGAGGCCGTCGAGGGCCTGCCCCGCGTTCGAGACGGCGAAGTCGATCCGCCCGAACCGGCCGAGCGTCGCCGCGACCGCCCCGCCGACGGCCCCCGGATCCGCGACGTCGGCGACCAGCGCCTCGACCTGGACGCTCGCCCGGACGGCGCGGGCCGCCTCCGCGGTCTGGGCCAGGGTCTCCGCGTGGCGCCCGACCAGTGCCAGGTCCGCGCCGTTCTTCGCCAAGTCGACCGCGATGGCGCGGCCGATACCGCGGCTTGCGCCGGTCACGATGGCGACTTTCCCTTCGAACATCATCCCTTCCCGACCGCCGCCCCCGAGAGCAGCTCGCGAAGCTTGGCGACGCCGCCCTCGTCGCCGACGTGCAGCGTCTTGGGTGCGCCCGGCATGCGCTTGAACAGCGGTGCCAGCACGGGCGATCCGCCGAACTCGACGATCAGCTCCGGCCGCTCCGCCAGGAACCGTTCGGCCGTCGCGTGCCAGAGCACTTCGTCGGTAACCGAGCGGATCAGATTCTCTTTGATCGCGGCCAGGTCGCGGTAGGGCTGTGCGTCGACGTTCGAGACGACGACGAAGCGCGGCTCCGCAACCTGTGCCCGCTCGACGTAAGGGGCGAAGCGCTCGCGAGCCGGTGCCATCAGCTCGCTGTGCCAGGCGCCCGAGACGTTGAGCGGCACGACCCGTTTGGCACCCTTCGCAAGCGCCAGCTCGCCGGCGCGGGCGACCGCGTCGCGGTCGCCGCTGATCACGATCTGGGCCGGCGCGTTGAAGTTCGCCAAGTTGACGCGGCCGAAGGCGCGCCCCTCGGCGACCGCTTCGCGGATCGCCGCGACGTCGAGCCCGAGGATCGCGGCCATCGCGCCCGGGGCCCGCTCGGCGGCTTCCTGCATGGCGAGCCCGCGCTGCTCGACCAGCGCGAGAGCTTCTTCGAAGCCGAGCGCCTCCGCCAGCGTCAGGCTGCAGAACTCCCCGAAGGAGTGCCCTGCGCTGACGACCGGGCGCAGCGCGTCGCCGGCCGCCGCGGCCAGCGCATAGTTGACCACGTAGATCGCCGGCTGGCTGTACCGCGTCTCGCGCAGGCGTTCTTCGGGACCCTCGCGGACGAGGGCGAGCAGGTCGTAGCCGAGCACGCGCTCGGCCCGCTCGAACAGCTCCGCCGCGCGCGCCGCCTGCTCCGCGATCGCCCCGCCCATGCCGACCGCTTGCGATCCCTGCCCGGGGAAAACGACGCCTACCCTCATCCCCGCACATCCATGTGCGGGGCGGCAAAGGCTCGCCTCCAGCTCGCACTGCCGACCGCTTGCGATCCCTGCCCGGGGAAAACGACGCCTACCCTCATCAATCGCGCCAGCGCCAGGCGACCGAGCCCCACGACAGGCCGCCGCCGAATCCCGTGAACAACAGCACGTCACCGTCGCGCAGGACGCCGCGCTCGATCGTCTCCGAGAGCGCGATCGGGATCGAAGCCGACGAGGTGTTCCCGTAGCGGTCGATGTTGACGACGATACGCTCGCGCTCGATGCGCAGGCGCTTGGCGGCGGCCTCGATGATCCGCAAGTTGGCTTGGTGCGGGATCAGCCAGGAGACGTCGCCGACCGACAGGTGGGCTTGCGCCAGCGCGCTGCGCGACGTTTCGACCATCTTGTTGACGGCGCATTTGTAGATCTCGCGGCCCGCCATGACGACCTTGTCGCGCTGCTGCTCGAGCCCCTCGGCGGTCAGCGGCTCGCGCGAGCCGCCGGCGGGCTGGTAGAGCAGCTCGGGATTGGTGCCGTCGCTCCCCAGCGAGCAGCTCAGGAACGAGTCCTCGGCGCGAGCCGTCCGCTCGACGACCGCAGCGCCGGCACCGTCTCCGAAGAGGATCACCGTGTTACGGTCGTTTTGGTTGAGGATCCGCGAGAGCGTCTCCACGCCGATCACCATCACGCGCCGGAAGACGCCGGAGCGGATCAGGCTGGCCGCCAGCGGCAGGCCGTAGATGAAGCCGCTGCAGGCGATCTCCATGTCGAAGGCCGCTTTGCCGGCGGCCCCCAGGCTTGCGGAGACGATGCAGGCCGTCGCCGGAAAGTGGTAGTCGGGCGTGACGCTGGCGACGATCCAGCAATCGATCGAAGTCGCCTTGAGGCCGGCGTGCATCAGCGCGTGCCGCGCCGCCTCCGTCGCCAGATCGCTCGTGGCCTGTTCGACCGATGCGTAGCGGCGCTCTTTCATGCCGGTCCGCGTCACGATCCACTCGTCCGACGTGTCGAGCCGCTTCTCGAAGTCGGCGTTCGTCACGATCCGTTCGGGAACGTAATGGCCGACGCCCGCGATGCGGGCGCCGTACGACCGTGCCGAGCCGTTACGCGTGGGAATGGCCAGCGTGCTCGTCCTTCGGCTCGATCACCTTGCGGCCGTCGTAAAAGCCGCAGAAGCGGCAGACGAAGTGCGGACGGCGCGGTTGATGACACTGCGGGCACTCGACTGCCGTGACGGGACTGAGCTTCCAGTTCGCCGCCCGCCGGCTACGCGTTTTCGAGCGCGGGGTCTTCCATTTGAGGTTAGCCATTCTTTACTCCGGTTTCGGGCAGCGGCACGTGCCGTCTCGCTTCTGACCGCACCCCGCGCAGAGGCCCCGGCACTCCTCGGAACAGAGCAGCACGAGGGGCAGGGCGGAGTCGATCAATTGTCGGGTCAGATCTGCGACGTCGAGTTCGGTGCCGGCGAGCACGTTGCTCTCGCTCAGAGGATCGCTTCGATCGTCGCCGAGCGCCTTGCCGGAGGAATCCGGCTCGAGACGCTCGTCCACTTCGAGGTGCAGCGGGAGCCGAACTCCGTCGAGGCAGCGGGCACACTCTCCGGCCGCTTCGACAGCGATGCTCCCTTTCAGCTCCAGCGCCCGCCCGTTGCGGCGCGCGTGCAGCACGACGACGGCCGGAACGGGAAAGAGGAAGGAACCGAAATCGGGAAGGGCGACCGCTTCGCGAAGTTCGAGCTCGCGCCCGGCTTCCAGGACGCTGCTGACGTCGACGTTCGCACGAGTAGCCCTCATTCCGCCCGCGGTCCATTCCCAAGGATATGCAGCCCGGAACCTCCGGCTCCGGGACAACCCGACAATCATAGGGGCCCTGCTTCTCCTTGTCAACGCGCGCGACCGCGCCAGCCGGCCGCGAGCCGGCCGCGCGCGCGACCGACCCCGCCGACGGCGGCGTCCCCGTCCCCCGGCCCGGCGCCCAGCCCGCGCGCGACTCGCAGAAATGCAGAAACCCCGCGGTTAACGAGGGGTTCCGTCGCTGATTTGGTGGGCCATCATGGATTCGAACCATGGACCTCATGCTTATCAAGCATGCGCTCTAACCAACTGAGCTAATGGCCCGCGCCCGAGGCGTCTGCCGCCGCGACCGAGGCCTGTTCATGATCCAAAGCCGGGCACCCTCCTGGCGGCCGGCAGGATGCGGCGTCAGATGGCCGAGATCCACTTCTTGAGGATCTCGTCGTCCTTTTTCATCTGCTCCATCGCCATGTCGCGCAGCGCGTTCGCCTCGCGCATCATCTCGGAGCGCTCTTCCTGGGCGGCGTTGAAGTCGCTGCGCATCTTGGCGAGACGCGCCTCCTGCTCTTGTTCGAGCTGCTTTTGCGCGAGCAGCAGCAGCGCCGCTCGCCGGGAGATCGCTTCGGCGAAGGTCCCGATGCTGTCGGGCAGGCCGTCGGCGGTGTCGTCGAGGGGCGGCGCCGGCGGAGCCGCGGCCCCTGACGGCGGCGCGGGGCCCGGCGGCAGGGCCGGGCCCGCAGCGGGCCTTTGGAGAGGCGGAAGCATCGCTCAGTCCTTGACGGTCTTGATGAACTCTTTGAGGATCCCGATGTCCGCCTCGCGCTGCTTCATGGCGACGTCGCGCAAGGTGTTCATCTCGCGGAGCTGCTCGCTCTTCTCGTCTTCGGCCTCGTTGAACATCGTCGACTGCAGCTCCATTGCCAGGTTGTGGCGCATGTTCTCGGCGTTGAGGCCGAGCTGCGCCCACTCGTAGCCTTCGTCGAGCGTCTGCTGCGCGGCGAGCGTGCCGTCCGTGCTCGGCTGGATGTTGCCGGCGTTGCTCGGACCGCCTCCGGCGAGCGCGCCCTGGACGCCGCCCGCGATGGCGCCGACCGGGTTGCCGGTCGTCAAGAGTCCGGCAGCAGCGCCGGCGATCGTATTCAACAGGTTCATCGTGCGGTTCTCCCTTGCGTGTCGAAGATCGTCGCGCTTCCATCACGCGCGAGGGGCGCTCCGCTAGCCGTCCCGATCGCTGCCGTCGCCGGACATGGGGTCGACGAGGCTCGCCATCGCCGCATCGTCCCTGGCGGCCATCGCGCCTCCGCCGGCTTGCAGTTCGCTCTGGAACGAGAGGAACTGCCATTGCGGGGCCGTCCACTGGGGGACTTGCGGTGCCGGCGCTTGAGCTGCGCAGGCGCTCGAGGCCTGCGTGCTCGCGGCTTGCGCGCTCGAAGATGCGCCAGGAAGAGCCGGCGCGGGAGCCGCGCCGGAGGCGGCGGCGTAATCCGAAAGCGCGTTGACGCCGGAGACGGTCTCCGGATTCTCGGCGGCTAGCGAGCCGCTGCCTCCCTCGAGCATCGCCTCGTGGCGCAAGACCGAGTCGGCGTAGCCCAAGCGGCTGCCGTCGCCCCAGGTCGTGATCGTGCCGGCCGCCGCCGGCGAGCCCGAGTTATAGGCGGAAAGCGCCGCCTTGACGTCGCCCTTGTACCGGGAGATCAGCCCCGAGAGGAGGCCGGCCGCATAGTTCGCGTTTTGGGCGGGGTCCATCGCCTGGGGCGTGCCGGCGAAGGCGTGGTAGCGATCGTCGATCTGAAAGAGGCCGTGGCCGTGGCCGCCGTCCCCGACGATGTTGGCGCCGGAACTGCTTCCCGGCCCGCCCGTCTCCTGCGCGGCGACGGCGGCCAGGAGACGCGGATCGATTCCGTGGCTTTCCGCCGCGGCGGCGATCTGCGCGGCGTAGCGGATTCCGGAAAGTGGGTTCATCTCGTCCCCCTCAGGCGTGTGGTCGCTCCCCGGTCACGACGGAGGCTCGCGACGACAAGGCCCGCCCAGCGGGGCGCCGAGGCTGTTACGAGAGGTTGTTGGCCGCGTTCAGGAGCGTGTTGTTGGTCTTGCCGCCCAGGTAGTGAAGACCGACGAAACAGATCAGCGCGGTGAACGTGAGCAAGAGCGTGTATTCGACGATCCCCTGGCCGCTCTCGTCGGCCAAGAGCCGGCGGACGGCGGCCACCATCGCCTTCTGCGCGAGCCCACCCGGGTTGCGGGCCCGGATAGCGAGAGCGAGGTTTGCCATACCTAGCGGTGCTTTCGTTTGCAGCATCTTTCCTCGATCTTCGGTTCGGCGAGCTTCCGTGGACAGCGGACGGTGCCGCAGCTTTTCAGTTGCCGAACGGCGCGGCAATCGAACACCTGGGGCTCCCCGTTCGACGCAGGGCCGCCGCCACGACGCGGCGAGCCGTTTATCATTCCTATCGGCCGAAAAGCAGACTCTAGCAAGGTGGATCCGGTCACCAAGAGTCCCCGGGCGGGCGTCTGACCGCGCAGCCTCTTTCCGGTACCGGAAAGAGCCGCGCAGGCGGTCGTTCGAGCTAACTAAGGCTGTTGGCGGCATTGCTCAAGGTGTTGTTGGCCTTGCGGCCGAGGAGGTTCATTGCGGCGATCGCCACGAGCGAGACGGTCGCGACGACGAGCGCGTACTCTACGAGTCCCTGGGCACGGTCGTCGCTGAGAAAGGTACGGGCGCGTCGTAAGGCACGTGCTGCCGCAAGCATGAGCCCAGCATAGCGGAGCGCCGTCGCGGGGTGTATCGGCCGTCCGGCCGCCATCCGAACGGCTCAAAGCGATCTGCGCTCGCGCCGATAGTCCTTGTGTGAACCCTGGTGAAAGCACCCGCCGGTTGCCGTTCGGACTAGGCGGCTTCGTCATTGCCCCCCGCTACATCGCGCCGCTGGCCTACGGGGCGATCGCCTTGGCGTTCGCTTTCGACATGGTCACGCCGCAGGCACTCGACGCCGAGGTCCTGTACGCCATTCCCATCGTGCTGGCGGCATTCAGTTCGAGCCGCAAGCTCACGCACCGGCTCGTCCTCGTGGCGATCCTCGCCGACGAGCTGGGGGCGATCTTCGACGCTGCGCTCGTTTCATTTCATTGGGACGTCATCGGCATCGAGAACCGCTTCCTCTCGCTCACCGCGCTCGCGACCGTGGCCGCGCTCACCCTTGCGCTGCAAGGAGCAGCGGCCCGCATCGGCACGTTTTCGGCGATCGAGGTGCAGCGCCGCCGGCACGCCGCCCTGTCCTATGCGGCCGATCACATTCTCGCGGCCCTGGGCGGCGCTGGGCTCGACGCGGCGATCGTCGAGGAAGCGGCGCGCGTGCTCGACCAGTCGAGAGTCTACTGGTGTCCCAGCGGCGACGACGGCGCATGCTGGCTCGTCGAAGACGGCGTTTCCCGCCAGGCAGCACGCGCCGAAATGCCGCCGGAATTAGCCGCCGCCGCCGCGCACCGTGCGCGCGGCGCCGAACTCGTCCCGGTGCGCGAGCCCTCCGGGCCGGAGCTTACGACGAACGGCACCGTTCGCAGCGTTCTCTCGATCCCGATTGCGGACAAGGCGCACTTCATGGGGATCCTCGTCGCTTCAGTCGCCGACTCGCCCGCCGATCCCGGTTTGCTGCTCATCGCCGCGAGCTTCGCCAATCTCG
This sequence comes from Vulcanimicrobiota bacterium, assembly GCA_963834485.1. Lineage (GTDB taxonomy): Bacteria > Vulcanimicrobiota > Vulcanimicrobiia > Vulcanimicrobiales > Vulcanimicrobiaceae > CAWICD01. The sequence goes on along the minus strand of CAWICD010000001.1, from coordinate 758,135 downwards.
TCGTGGGCGCGCTGCAGCAGGCCCGGCTCATCTCCGATCTGGCGGCACAGAACCGCAGGCTCAACGAGAAGCAGGGCGTCATCCAAGGGCTGATCGACGCGATCGCGCACGATCTGCGCACGCCGCTCGCCGCCCTCTCGGTCACGCTGCAACAAGCCGCCGACGGTGCGTACGGCGAGCTTCCCGCGGAGTATGCCGGCGTGCTGCGCGAAAGCAAGAACTCGATCGACGAGATAACGCGGCTTGCTGAGACGCTGCTGCTCGTCGCCCGGCTCGAAGGCGGCGCCCGGCGCGACCTCCGCGCGCGCGTGCGGCTCGACGCGATCGTACGGGAGCTGGCCTTCGAGTTCAAAGCGATGGCCACGGCCCGCGGGATCGGCATCGTCGTGACCCAGGCGTCGGAGGAAGCCGTGGCGCAGGGCGCACGCGGCGACGTGCGCCGTGCGATCGCAAATTTGCTCGCCAACGCCATCGCGCACACGCCGAGCGACGGGACCGTCGAGCTCAGCGCCTGCAAGAGCGGCGGTGCCGTGGAGGTGACGGTCGCCGACGACGGCTACGGCGTCGCCGAAGCGCAGCGCGAAGCCTTGTTCGAACGCTTCTCGCACGCAGCGCAGAGCGGCAGCGGCGCGGGGCTCGGGCTGTATATCGTGCGCAAGGTCGCCGAAGAGATGGGCGGCCGCGTCTGCTACGAGCCGCGCCGGCCGCGCGGCTCGAAATTCACCCTGTCATTTCCGGCGGCGGCGTGAACGGCCCGCGCATCGTGATCGTCGAGGATCACGCGCTCGTGCGCACGGGACTCCGCACGTCGCTGCGCAGCAGCGGTTTCGACGTCGTCGGCGAAGGCCCGGACGGCATCGTCGGCAGCGCGCTGATCGCCGAGCTCCACCCCGACATCGCGGTCGTCGATCTCGGCATCCCAGGGAAAGACGGCGTGACCCTGACGCGCGAGGTGAAGGCCGCGCCGAACCCGCCGCGCGTCGTCGTGCTCACGATGCGCGAGGAGGAATCGGCGGTTCTCGGGGCGTTGCGCGCCGGCGCCGACGCCTACTGCGTGAAGTCGTCGCCGCCGGAATCGATCGTCGATGCGATCCGGACGGTCGCCGCGGGCGGCGCCTATTTCGATCCGCGCATCGCCGGCGTCGTCCTTTCGCGGCTGACCGGCAACGCGGGCGACAAGGCGAACGCGTCGCCCTTGACGGCGCGCGAGACCGAGATCTTGGGTCTGATCGCCGAAGGCGCCGCCAACACCGAGATCGCCATGCAACTCTACGTCAGCCTCGGGACGGTCAAGACCCACATCGCCGAGATCCTGCGCAAGCTGGAGGCCGCCGACCGTGCGAACGCGACCGCCATCGCGCTACGATGCCGCTATATCTCTTAGCCTTTGCGCCGCTTGCCGGAAAGAAGCGAGGCCGCCGCCGCCGAAACGGGAGTCGCTGCGGGGATGTAGCTCAGTCGGTAGAGCGCCAGCTTTGCAAGTTGGATGTCAGGAGTTCGAGCCTCCTCATCTCCACCAGGTCGCGAGCCCGCGGCGAACGCGGGCTCGCTTTTTGTGGCAGATGCTTTCCCCGGCGCGTTCGGGGAGCGCCGCGGCGCTCCGGCGAAAGCCGCTGCGATGGCAAACTGGCGAACGGCGACGACAGCGCTCCTGGCGCTCGGCGCCGCGGGTAAAAGCATTGAAACGCCCTTACAGCCCCTGTAAGCAGCAATTGAAGAACCCTCGGACCCCGACGGACTGGCCGCTTCGCTCGCGTGCCCGTGTGGCCGGCACGGCATACTTTTCCACGTGAGCGTCTCCGCGCGGCGCTCGGCCGGCCCGTTTCTCGGGCGAGCCCTCTTGGCCATCGGCCTGGTTGCCCTGATGGGCATGTTGGCGGCATACGTCGGCGCCGGCGCCAAAACCATGCTGCTGCTGGTCGGCATCCTGGCGCTCGCGCCGCTCGCCCTGTACGTCGCGATCCGGGCGCCGCTGCTGTTTCCGGTCGGCCTCTACCTCCTGCTCGTTCCGTTCGACCCGCTGCTCAGCTTCAGTGGCGGGGTGGGGCCGACGCTGACGCGCTATACCGGCCTGGTCTCCGGGGCAGCGCTGGTCGCCGGCATGCTGGTGCGCCGCCACGTCTACGCGCCGCCGCGGAGCTGGTACGCCTGGCTCGCCGCGGTCGGCTTCATGGTCTTGACCTCGCTGTGGTCGATCAACCTCGACCACAGCCTGCTTGCGCTGCAGCAGATGCTGCAGGTGTTCGGCCTCGCGACGCTGCTCGCACTCTATCCGATCCAGAGCGCCGACCTGAAGCATCTTTTCCGCATCGTCATCGCGTCGGCGGTGCTGGCGTCGCTCTACGCCTGGTGGTTCGCGCGCGGCAACGCCAACGCGTTCGACATGGGGCGGCTCATCGTTTCCAGCGGCAACCTCTTCATGGATCCCAACGTCTTCGGCGCGACCTTCCTGCTGCCGACCGCACTCGTCGTGATGGCCTTTTTCACGGAACGGCGCCTCCCGCTGCGCTTGCTGTACGCCAGCCTGCTCGCGGCCTTTATGGTCACGCTGCTGCTCTGCGCGTCGCGCGGCGCGCTCCTCGGCGTCGGCGTGATCGTGCTCTACCTCGCAGTCCGCACGCGCAATTACTTGGCGCTCTCGGTCGTCGGAGCGCTCGGCGCCGTGCTCAGCTTCGCTATTCCCGGAGTGTGGGCGCGCTTCGCGGCCGCGGGGGCAAGCGGCGGCAGCGGCCGGGCGGACATCTGGGCGGTCGGCGTGCACGCCCTGCGCGAGGGCGCCTGGCTCCTGGGCGTCGGCTTCGGCGGCTTCGGCGACGCCTACAGCCAGAATCTGCTCGAGTCCGTGCAGCCCTATTTCGCCGGCTGGGATCGGGTCGCGCACAACGTGATCCTGCAATCCTGGGTCGAGACGGGGATCTTCGGCCTGCTGCTCGTGCTCTTCGCGTGGTGGCGCTCGTTTCGCCAGAACGCGGACGTCAAGCCCGGCGAGCCGCTCTATGGCGAGCGGCTCGCCGTGGAAGCGGCGATTCTCGCGCTCTTCTGCGACGCGCTCACGATCGATATGATCTGGCACAAGTACTTATGGCTCGCGTTCGCCCTCGCGATGATGATCGCCAACGTTCGCCACCCGCGCGCACTCCTGACGCCGCGCCTGCGCATATCGTTCTCGGGAGTCACCTTGCCCGGGAAGCGTGGAGCGCCACGACAGATTCCCCGATGAGCGTCTGCGTCGTCGGTTTGGGCTACATCGGCTTGCCGACCGCCGCGATGCTGGCGCTCGGCGGCGTCGAGGTCGTCGGGTACGACGTCGATCCGCGCGTGCTCGCGTCGCTGCGCGACGGCGCCGCGCACGTCAAGGAGAGCCCCGTTCGCGCGCTGGCCGTCGACGCGCTCGCGAGCGGCCGGCTGACGCTCGTAGACGAGCTTCCCGCCGGTTCGGACGCGTACATCATCTGCGTGCCGACGCCGACGCTCGAGCGTCAGCCGGACCTCTCGCACGTCGAGGCGGCCGCGCGCGACGTCGCGCGAAGGCTCGTGCCCGGCGCACTGCTCGTCCTCGAATCGACCGTTCCGCCGGGTACGACGGAGCGCGTGCTCGTCGGCGCGCTGCGCGCGGCCGGCGTCGATCCCGAGCAGGTCGCGATCGTCCACTGTCCGGAGCGGGTCATCCCCGGCGACATCGTGCGCGAGCTGCGCGAGAACGCGCGCGTCGTGGGCGGCCGCATGCCGGGCGACGCCGAGCGCGCGGCCGCGCTCTACGCGACGTTTTGCAAGGGCCGGATCTCGACGACCGACTTGGTCACGGCCGAGCTCTCCAAGGTCATGGAGAACACCTACCGCGACGTCAACATCGCGCTCGCCAACGAGTTCGCCTTGCTCTGCGAGGAACTCGGCGTCGACGTCTACGAGGCGATCGCACTGGCCAACCAGCACCCGCGAGTCGACATTCTGCATCCCGGGCCCGGCGTCGGCGGCCACTGCATCCCGATCGATCCGCAGTTTCTGGTCAGCGCCCACCCGCTCGTCACCGAGCTCATCCAGGCCTCGCGGCGCGTCAACGAGCGGATGCCGCACATCATCTTGCGCCGCATCGTCGAGCTCGTGCCCCCCGACTCGGGTGCGTGCGTCGCTTTGCTGGGCGCGGCCTACAAGGCCAACGTCGACGACACTCGAGAGTCGCCGACCGAGTACCTCGAGGCGCTGCTGCTCGAGCGCGGCTATGTGACGCGCGTGTACGACCCGCTGGCCGAGCGCTACGTCCGCCCGCTGACGGCAACGCTCGAGCAGGCCGTGCAGGGTTCCGACGCCATCGTCTTGCTGGCCGGCCACGACGCCTTCGCCGGGATCGATCCCTACGCGCTCGCGCCGCTCTGCCGCAGGCGGAATCTCGTCGACACGCGCGCGTTCTTTCCCGCGCAGCGCTGGACCGAGGCCGGATTCACGGTTTACACGCTCGGTCGCGGATGGGTCTCTCCCCAGCCGCTCACCAGCTCCGCTTAAGCGCGGCGCATGACTCGCGAAACGCCGCAGTGACCCGCGCCGAACGAGCGGCGAAGGGCTACTTCATCAGCGTTCTGCAGCTGGTGCTGTACATGGCGCTGCAGGCGATCGCGGCACCGGTCGTCCTGCGGCTCGCGGGGGTGCACACGCTCGGCGCGTATGCCGCCATCATGCAGGTGGTCACCTACTTCACGCTCTTCCAGGTGGCCTTTTCAGCGACCCTCGCGCGCTATCTCGCGCAGCAGCACGGCCTCGCCGACGGTGAAGACCGGTTTGCGGCGATCTTCACGACCGGCCGCACGTGCGTGCTGATCGGAAGCGCCGTTCTGGCCGTCGCGACGTTGCTGATCTCCGCTCCCTTCGTTTCGCTGCTTCAGCTCCCGGCCGCGCTGGCCGGGCAAGCACGGCTCAGCCTGTTCGCGCTGGCAGCCTGGCTCGTCGTGCGGACGCCCATCGCTTCCTACGACAACGCCTTGATCGCGACCCAAAATCTCGCCACCGCGCAAATGATCACGGGCTTTCAGAACATCAGCCGGGTCCTGGGATCGCTGCTCGCGGTGCTGCTGGGGTTCGGCTTGTTCGGGATGGTCGTGGCGGCGATCGCCGCCGATCTCGCCACCGGCTCGCTCAACCGCTATTTCTTCCTTCGCGCCTACCCCGGCCGAATGCCCGGATGGGGGTTCCCCGACTCCGCTCTTCTGGGCGCGATGGCACGGTTCGCCTTGCACGCCTTCCTGATCCAGATCGCGGCCATGCTGACCTTCAGCTCGAACCTGATGATCGCCGGATACGTGATGGGGGCGGTCGGCGCCAGCCTCGTGTATACGAATCAACTCCCAGCGACGATAGCTCAAGGCCTCATTCTGAAGCTCGCGGACAACGTCGGGCCGGCCGTCAACGAGCTGCACGCCAGAGGTGAGGGCGGCGCGGTGCGGCGCACTTTCTTGCGCGTTCACCGCCTGACGCTCAATCTTTCGCTGCCTTTGGCAGCCGGCATTCTGCTGCTCAATCGCAGCCTCGTTTCGCTGTGGGTCGGTCCCAAACTGGACGGCGGCGAGCTCATGGCCGCGGCGGTGGCGGCCTTGACCATCGTGCTCTCGGTCGAGCACGTCGACGTCGTCTTCGCCATGGCGCTCGGACTGGAGAAGACCGTGATGCGTTTCGCCCTGGCCGAAGCCGTCCTGGCGGTCGTCTTATCGTGCGTGCTGGGGCGGCTTTGGGGCGTCGGCGGAATCCCGGCAGGAGTCGCGCTGGCGATCGTGCCCAAGACCGCCTATCTCACGGCGGTTCTGTCGGCGCGCTTGGGCGCGTCCTGGGCGCAGTACTTCAGAGAGTGTCTTCTCCCCGCCGCCGCTGCGTCGTCGACTGCGCTGGCGGCAGCCGCGTTCCTGGTGCGAGTCTGGGGCGCGCATACGTGGGCGACGGCCGCGGCCTGCGCGACCCTCTTTTGTGCGGTGTACGGCGCGCTCGCATACGCAATCTGCTTGCGCCCCGACGAACAGCTCCGCATGCGGCGATATCTGCGCCTTTCGCTGCATCAGGAGAGCTGACATCGTGTCCCCCGACCCGGCGATCTCGGTCATCGTCCCCCTCTACAACAAGCAGCCGTACATCGCGCGGGCGGTTCGATCGGTCCTCGAGCAGACGTTCCGCGACTTCGAGTTGATCGTCGTCGACGACGGTTCGACGGACGGCGGCGCCGACGAGCTCGCCTCCTTTCAGAGCGATCCACGTCTGCGGATCATCCGCCAGGCGAACGCAGGTGTCAGCGCGGCGCGCAACACGGGCCTGCGAGAAATGCGCGCGGACGTCGCTGCGTTTCTCGACGGGGACGACCAGTTTCTGCCCGCGCACCTCGAGGCTCTGCAGACGCTGGCCGACGAGTTTCCCAACGCCGGCCTGCTCGCAACCGGGTACGAGGACGTGATGCCGAACGGATCCCGGGTTCCACGCACGATTCCAAATGGACGGTTTCGGCTTCTGGAGGATTACTTTGCCGCCGCCTGCCGCTACCGCTTTTTCTTGTCGACTTCCGCCTGCGCCGTGCGGCGCCGCGCGGTGGCCGAAGTCGGCGGATTTCTCGAAGGCGTTCCAAAGGGCGAGGACGTCGAGTATTGGGCTAGGGTGGCCCTCCGTTTTCCGGTAGCTTACGATGCACGGCCCTCGTCGCTCTACTCGGTGGGCGTACCCGGCGGCGCGATGGCCGATCTCCAATGGGATCCCAAGCTCCCTGCCGTCGTCGAAACGCTCTCGCGCGCGCTGCAGTCGGACCGGCAATCGGGCCCTCGTCAGTCGGCGATCGACTACGCGGCGCGGGTGCTGCTCTACCACGCCGCGACCGGGATCGCCACTTCGCACCGCCGAGCAGCGCAAGAGATTCTGAGGCATCCGCTGATTCGGGAATCGAGGTTTGTGTTCGGCCGCACGTCCCTGCGGTTCGCGGCCGGCTACCTTCCGGATTACGCTTTACGAGGATACTTGCGGCTGCGTCAGACCTTGGGCCCGCGCTGAGATCTGCGGCGAGCGCGATCGTCTGCAAGCACCGCGCCGGGAGCAATCGCCGCGGCCGAAGCGAATGAGCTGAGGCGATGCTCAAAGTGACCGTCGCCGTCGCCGGATCTTGCCTGCCCGCGTGGCACGAGCGCTGCATCGCTGCGTTGCGCGCTCGAAGCGACCGGCTCGACGTCCGGGTCGTCACGGTCGGCGCCCCGGCTTGGACGCCGCCGAAAAACGCCGCCGCACGGCTCGCGGGCCGGGCGCTCGCGCCCGTGAGCGTACCAGCCGAACCCGGCGGACTGGAAGGCGCCGACGTCGTCGTCAACCTGACGTCGAGCACGCTCGAGGCCGGCGCGCCGCTGGGCGTCTGGTTCTTTCGTCTCGACCGCTCCGACGACGCCACTTTTCCGTTCGCGCGGGAGATCGCGAGAGGCGCACGTACGCTCGAGATTTCGCTGCTGCGGCAACGCGGCGACGCGCGCGAGGTGCTGCGCAGCGGCCGCTTCGCCGTCACGGTCTGGCACCCGTCGACCTTGCGGATCGCGCTTTGGACGGCCGCCGAATGGCCGGCGACGTTCGCCGCCGCCGCCGCCGCCGGGCTCGAGCTCGATGCCTCTGCAGATCGGAGCGCGACGCAACGCCGGCCGCTGGGGCCGTTCGAACGCGCGCGCTTTGCCGCGAGCCTCGCGCGGCGGCTCGGCGCGTGGACCCTGCAGCAGCACTTCTGCGTCGAAGGCTGGGACGTCGGCCTGCTCGCGGCAGGCCCGGAGCCGCTGCTTGCGGGCGCACCGCTCGACGTGCGTTGGATCCTCGCATCGGACCGCACGGGCTTCAGCGCCGATCCGTTCGCGGTCGTGCGCGACGGGCGGCGCGCCGTCTTCTTCGAGGCCTACGACCACGAGCGGAAGCGCGGCGTCATCGACGCCGCCCTCCTCGACGACGGCGGGCGCGTGGCGCAAGTGAAACGCGTCATCGAGCGGACGACCCATCTCAGCTACCCCTGTCCGTTCGAAGCCGAGGGCCAGCTCTTTCTCGCCGTCGAGAACTACGCGTCCAAAGAGGTTCCGCTCTATCGCTGCACGGAGTTTCCCTGGCGCTGGGAGCCGCAACCGCCGCTCCTGCCCGGCTTCGACGCGGTCGATACGACGCTCTTCGAGCACGGGGGACGCTGGTGGGCCTTCTGCACGCGCTATTCGCAGGGCCCGACCCTCGCGCTGTTCGCCTTTCACGCGCCGTCGTTTCGCGGCCCCTGGAGTCCCCACGCGCTCAATCCCGTCGTCGTCGACGTCGCGAGCGCCCGCCCCGCCGGGCGCCCTTTCGTCGTCGACGGCGTGCTCTATCGTCCCGGCCAGGACTGCTCGCGGACCTACGGCGGCGGGGTAGTCGTAGCGCGCGTCGATCGCTTGACGCCCACGGCCTATCGCGAGACGATCGTGCGCCGTCTCGACGGAAGCTCGCTTCGGCCCGCCGCCGCGGGCATCCATACGATCGACTTCGCGGCCGGCCTGGCCACCGTCGACGGCAAGCGCGTCGTCTTCGATCCGCTCAAACCAGCGCAAGGGCTAAGGCTGAGAACCCGTTTCGCACGCCGCCGGGCGACCCCGGCGAACGGAAAGCCGCACCCGCTTCGCGTCGTGCACGTCTGCGCGCAACTCGGCTCGTACGGCGCGGAGAACGTGGTCACGCGGCTGATGCAGTACACGCGCGAGCCGGACGTGGCGCTGACGACCATGACGCTGAGCCGCTGGGCTCATCCCGAGGTGCGCCGCACGCTCGATTTTCCGATCGTCGAGATCGGCCGGCGCGGGCGCTTCGACCTCCTCTTCCTCGCAAGGATGATCGGCGAGCTGCGGCGGCTGCGGCCCGACGTCGTCCACACGCACGCGCACCACGGCCGCTATTGGGGGCGGCTCGCCGCCGTGCTCGCCGGCGTCCCGCTGATCGTTCACACCGAGCACAACTCCGAGCTGAGGCCGCCGCCGCCGCGCGCGCTCTTCGACTCGCTCAACCGCTGGTTGGCGCCGCGCACGACGGCCTTCGTCACCTTCAACCGCTTGCGCCAAGCGGCACTGAGCGCAGCCGAACGCATCCCCACCGAGCGCATCGCGGTGATTCCCAACGGCATCCCGATCGTCGAGAGCGACCCCGCCGCGCGCGACCGCGCGAGGGCCGAACTCTCGCTCCGCCCCGAGGACCTGGCGATCCTCATGCTCTCGCGCCTCTCTTCCGAGAAACGGATCGACCTCGCCCTGCAGGCCGTCGCCGCACTGCCTGCACCGCGCCGCGCGCGCGTTCAACTGCTTTTGCTCGGCGACGGTCCGCTGCAGGAAGAACTCGAGACCCTGGCGCGCGAGCTCGGGATCGCGGGGCACGTGCGCTTCCTCGGCTTTCGCAGCGACGCACGCGCGCTGCTGGCCGGGGCCGACGTGCTGCTGCTCACTTCAGCCCGCGAGGCGATGCCGCTCGCGGTCATCGAAGCGATGGTGGAGGGCGTACCGGTCGTGAGCGTTCCCTGGAGCGGAGCGGAAGCGCTGCTCGAGCACGACCGGTTCGGCCGCATCACGGCCGGTTACGAGCCGGCCGCGATCAGCGCTGCGCTCGAGGCCGTCTTCGCGGATCCCGTGGAAGCGTTCGCCCGCGCCGACGCCGCCCGAGCACACGCGCGCGTCGAGTACGACGTAGCGACGCAGGCGCGCCGCTACGTCGACCTCTATCGCACGCTCAGCGTCGTGACGCGTTCGGCGAACGACCGCATGCCCGCGGCGCGATCGTAGTGCGCCCGAACGAACCCCGGGCCGCCGGCGCCTAGCCTCGCGCGCAGCTCGTCGTCGGCGAGCACGCGGCCGATCGCGCCGGCGAGCGCATTCGCGTCACCCGGGGCGACGCAGATCCCGCTTCCCGAGCGCTCGACCAATTGCCGTGCTTCGCCGCGGGCGCACAGAACGACCGGCGTACCGACGGCCATCGCATCGTAGAGCTTCGTCGGAACGCTGTCGGCGATCGAGGCGACGAGCGGGACGACCGAGAGCGCCGCGTCAGCCAGCGCGCGAAGCGCGGCGGCACGCGGCAGCGGCCCGGTGAAGAGCACGTTGTTCAGACGCGCTGCGCGCGCGCGCCGGCGCAAGCGCGCGGCCTCCGCCCCGCCGCCGACGAGCACGAAGCGCACGCTCCGGTCGCTACGGAGCGACTCGGCTGCGTCGAGCAATACGTCGAGCCCGGTCGCCGAGCCCATGTTGCCGACGTAGACGACGTCGCGTACGCCGGGGAGCGGCGCCGTCACGGCCTTGCTCGCCGGCTCGACCGGATCGAACCCGTTGGGCACGAGCACGAGCTTCGCGAGCGGGACGCCGCGCGCGGCGATTTCGTCTCGGGCCGACGCGGTCACGCACGCGATCAGCGCGGCGCGCCGGTAGAGCGCGTCGGCGACCCGTCCCACGGCCCGGGCGAGCCAGCCGTCGGCCCGCCACGCACCCATCGCGATCGCAATCTCGGGGAAGACGTCGCGCACGTCGACGAGCAGCGCCGCGCGGTGCGCGAAGGCGCCGAGCAAAGCCGGCAGCGCCAGCGTGATCGGCGGCGAGGAGACTAGGACGACGTCGTAGCGCTCGCCGACCGCGACGATGCGCAGCGCGCTGCCCAGAGCGACCGAGAGCCACGTCAGCAGACGCTCCCCAGGGAGTCCCAGGCTCGGCGCGCAGGTCCACGTGCGCTCGACGGTCACGGGACCGTCACGCTCGACGGCATGGACGCGCCCGCGATACGGCGCCGTCACGGCCCCCTGCGGGAACGACGGCATCGCGGTATAGACGTGAACTTCGTTTCCAGACTCAGCCAAAGCACGAGCGAGCGCCGCCACGCGATTCGCTGCCGCGCACGGCTCCGGCGGATAGAATTGCGAGAGGATCGCGATCCGGGGCATCTTCGTTTTCGTACACCTGCAAGCGCGCTCTTCCTCCAAACGGGAAGCCAAAGGCGATGCGCGTCCTTCAGGCCGCCTCGTACGGGAGGGCCCAAAGGTGAATTGAGCGCCAGTCCCTGGTGGTCGGGACGGTCCGTTTGAACGGCGCGATGCTCGGAGCGACCGCCTGCGGCCGGCAATGCCGCACCTCGAGCACGAGCCGCTTGCGCGGGTGCGCGGCGTTTTGCTCCAGCAAAATCGGCGCGTTGTCCAAGACGATGCCCGAAGCTTTCTCGTAACGTTCCAGGATGCGGTCGGTGAAAAAACCTATCCCGCCTCCCACGTCGAGAAAGGTGAACTCGCCGCTCGGAAAGCGTGCATCGAGGCAGGATGCGATCGACGCGAACAACTCGTCGTCGACGAAATCGTGATCGAAGTTCGTGAGTTGCGCTTCACTGAGCCTCTTGGTCTCCGCAAGCCCGCTCTCGTGCACGTTCGCCCCTTCCTTGCGCTCGCATGGCCATCCTTTTCACGCGCGGAGCACCTCCCGGTATGCCTCGAGCAACGCTTCTAGACCCGCACGGCCGCTGTCGTGCGCTGCCGGCGGGCCGGCGTGCTGCGACAGCGATTGCAACGCCACTGCCAGCGCGCCGGCGTCCCCCGTGCGAAAGAGCACCGTACCGACAGGCCGTTCGACGCAATCCGAGGCGATGACGGCCTTTCCGAAAAAGGCTGCCTCGCGAATTGCGACCGCGTCTCCATCGCGATCGCTGGCACGAACGTAGGCGTCGCTGCGTTCGAGGATCCAGGCGAACTCGCCCGGATCGAGGTCGCGAACGATCGTGCACCGGATTTTCCGGCGCGCGGCGAGCTCCGCCATGTACTTTTCGTCATACGAGTCGTAAACGCAAAGTATCAAGCCCGGGCGATCCGCGCTCCGGTCGAGCTCCAACGCGTCCAGGATAAGGTGAAAGCCGTAGTAGCGCTCGCCGCGTCCCGACGAGACGACGATCGGTCTGCAGCCCTGCAGCGACGCTAGGACCTCGGAAACGCGTGGCGATTCGGTGGCGACCGGCGGCAGGAACGCCGGCACGACCTTGACACGCCGAGCGTCCACGCCGAGACCCTCGATGAAACGCCGCTGCTCGTGGTTGACGGTGACAATCAGATCGAAGCGGCCGAGAATGCTGCGGAGCGCCGCCCGCCGCCAGGCTGGCCCGGATTCGAACGATCGCACGAAGGAACCGCCGTGCACGGTGACGATCCGCCGTGCCTTCGAGTTCAAGCTGGAAAGCAGAGGATAGACAGCCCATAGAAACGCGTCCATCGCGGAAACGTGAAAGTGGACGATCGACGCATCGCTTCGCCGCAGCGCCGCCAAGGCTCGAAGCATGCCGACAGGGCGAACGCCGTAGCGCAAAACGGAGCCGTCGTCGGCGGCCTGCGGCGTTCCGTACAGGTCGATCACTTCGACCCGGAACTCATGCTGAAGCGCCCGCTGCAGACGCTGCACGTGCACGCTGCAGCCCCCGTAAGGGGGCGGATAGCTGCCGACGAGTACGACCTGACTTCCCATGACCTATGTGAACCGGTCTCGTCGCACTCGGGGGACTGGCCTTCGCTGCTTCCTCATAGGGATCTTCGAGAAGGCCTTTTTGGCCACGGTCGGCGGGGTCCTTTGGCATCGTCGCGGTCTCGACGGCCTCGCGGTGCAGGGCGGCATGCTCGACGCAGCCGCACCGCTTGCTTCCGATCGGGCTCGACTACTGAACGAGAATGACCGCGCTCGCCGCCGCGAGACTCGTCGGCGCGCCGGATGCTGCCGTAGCTACGCCTCCTCCATACAGGCTGTTAGCCGGCAACACGATGTGTCGCGTATACTGCTGCGTCAGTGAAGGAATCGCTGCGCTGGACGAAGAGCTGTTGACGATCGCGGCGCAAGCACCGATGGAGACCTTCGCAATGGAGCAGGCAGCGAACTCGCGCACGTAGACGCCGCCGTGCAGCAGGACCGAAACGTCGGTCGTTGCGGAGGTCAGGGGTTGCTGCGGTACGAGTTGCGTCTCGGGATAGACGGCCTCGCCGTCCGAGAGGGGAGTGACTCCGCCAAAGGCGGAGTACGAGGGAGCGTAGATCAGCATGAACGCGGCATAAGCATACGTACGGCTGGCAACGTCGACAAGGCTTCCGGTCATGCAGACGGCGACCTTATCGAGCGACTGAACCTCGAGTAAGCCGTTCAGATCGTTTGAAAGGTAGTCGTCGTTGGGCGTATGATCGGTGTGAAGGCCCTCGGTCGAGTCGTCCAGGCAGCCTTCGCGATTCTGACCGATGACGTTCGACAACGACAGAAACGGCGCACCCGTGGAATAGTAAGCGGGGCCGGAAGGGCCGAGATCCGGGTTGTTTCCGCCGTTGTAGATTACTTTGATTCCAGCCGCTTGAAGCATCGCACTCTCGGCGGCGATCCACTGAGCATCGTTGGTGATCTCGACGGGATTGGGGGAGCTGAAATCCCACCAAAGTCCTTCGAACGGGCTCCCGCTGTCGTCTGCGAATACTCCGTCCAATTGCGGCATCGACGCTCGCAGGCCGTTGACGTACGAGGCGAAAGCCCCGTCTGCTGCCGGACTACCAGGATTGAGCGCTTCCTGATACAGATACACCGGGCTGTCGTAGTGATTGAGACGCGCGCCCGTGGAATCGTGAAGCCAGGCACCAGGGATATTCGCGACAAGACTGCCGATAGGTCCTGTGCACGCCCCGGCGGGTTCGGTAAACGGAGCTGGGCAATACGGCACGAAGCTCGGATCCGTGTATTCGATGGCCGTCTTGCCGCCCGCGGCCTTGAAGGCGTTCAGATAGGTCGCGTCGCCGCCTTCGACGATGTCCGTGTGCGCTGCCATATACGAAGCCGGAATGCCGATGTTCACATTGCTCGCGCCATAATACGCGTAGCTTTGAACGTGATCGGGCGCACTCGCGGAGCCCGCGGGCACCGGCGTCGGCGTCGGCGTCGGAGCGGGGAAGTGAGCGACGGCGGTTGCGCTGGCAGTGGGGCGGGGCATGGAACTCGGCGCGGTCACCGGCGACGTAATCCTGTTGGTGCCGATGCTGCCGGAAGACGAACTCGGCAGTGCGCCGGGAGAACCGCCTCCCGAGCAACTGGCCAACAAGAACGAAATCACGAAACCGAGCAACATCGTCGTCACGGGTGAATGATCTTTGCGCTGGTCCCTCACAGACTTCCTCCGGCGCACGCGGTGGCGCGCTACAAAAATGGATCGGAGGTGTGCGGGATCTTTACGCTTCTTCTAAGTACACTGTGAGCGGGCTAATGGCTCGCGCTCGAGTTCGAGCCGCACTACGTGAAGAAGGTCACACGCCGCGCGGCGTGAGTTAGATCACGAGCGCTCTAGGGTTATGAGATTACACGCCTTGCGGCGTGAGGAGGATCACAGGCCGGCCGGCGCAGCTATCGTGTAGCGTAAAGTCGCTGGCAGCTCGCCTTCCCACGACATGACGACGACGGCACCTTCCTGGCAGTCGCCGAAGCTGGGATAGCATGGCGCGCGCTCGAGGCGCAAGGCCACTCCGTCCGCGCGCAGTTCGGCCAGCGGGGAGCGGCAGTCTGCTGCGACTCGCACGGCTCCGCCGGCGAGCCGCGCCAGCAGTCCGGGATGGAGGTGGACGCGACTCTCGACGCGGTGCCGTCCCGAACCCTCGATGCGGTCTTCGAAAGTCCAGACGCCGGCCGCGTACTCGATCGTACGGTGATGAATCAATCCGGGCGCGAGGCGGGTGAAGCCGTCGTGGGCACCGCGAAACGCGGCGCGGCCGCGGCCGTCAAGGGCGAGCGAGGGCGCGAGCGGCTCGGCGCGGCGCGCCACGCGGAAGACGTCCCACATTTCGGATTGCTCGGCCCCGTCGATCGAAACCGTGTTGTGGGCGGCGGTGCTGCGCGCGTATTTGCGGGCTTCGCTCGGCTCGTAGTCGAAGACGCCCGGGTCGACGACGACCCGACGGCCGGCGAGCGCGAGCTCGTAGCTCAAGGCGTCGCAGTGGGCGTGCCCCGGCTGATAGCGGGGACCCGCTGCTCCGCAGTCGACGACCAGCATGCTCGAAGCGTCGCGGATGACGAAGTAGCCGCTGGCCGTCAGCGCCTTCACGGCGAGTCCGCGCGGGGGCGCGGGGCGCTCGTAGCCCGCCGTCGCGGCCCCGTACGCGAACAGCTCGGCGGGCGACGGACCCACGCCGAGAGCCGAATCGTTGAAAAGCGGGATCGCGCCGTCCGGCATGAGCAGCGCGTCGAGGAAATCCAAGCCGGCGCACGCGCGCTCGCGCAGCTCCGCGAGGAGGGCAGGCTCCTCCGGCGCAAGCGCCGCGCGCAGATAGGCATGCGCGTCGAGCACGTCCTCGACGGATATCGCATGATACATCGGACTGCGCTCGTAGTGACCGCCGTCGTCGAGGAATTCCTCGTTCAGCTCTTCGAGCAGGATCGCCAGGCCGGCGCGCAGCCAGCGCTCGGCGTCCGCGCCCGCGAAGAACAGACCCGCGAAGACCAGCGCCTTGCCGTTCTTGAGCAGATGGTTGCCGAGGATTTGACGTTCGAGGTTGTTCTCCAGCCACAGGAGCTGCTCGTGAAGGCTGGCGAGCCAGCGCGCTTCCAGCCCGTGCGGGCGGGCACGGAGAAAGAACTTGATCCAGTTCACGACGCGCAGCGAGACGGCGTACGGGACCCAGCCGTCGCCGCCGCCGAGCGGATTGCCGGCGATCCACGCGTCGACGGCAGCGGCCTTCCAGGCGGCACTGCGGCTCGCATCGTTGAGGTAATCGAAGTAATGCAGCTGAAGGCGCAGAGGGCGCCACAGCGCTGCGGTCCCCCAATGGAGCGTGCCGTCAGGGCCTTGCTGGAAGGCCAGGCAGCGCCGATCGAGCACGCGGGCTTCGCGGTGCAAAGGAAAGTCGCAGATAGGACCTTCGCGGAGGCGCGGAAGTCCGAGGGCCCGATGCGGTCGCGAGCGGGGACGCACGAGCCTGCGGTAAAGCAGCTGCGCGAGCTGCTCGCGGCGCAGGTAACCCAGCGTGCGCAGGTACAACTCCAGCCGGTTCACGCAGGCGAAGCCGGCGGGAGCAGCTGCTCTTCGCCGACCCTTACGCTTGCTCGCGCGCCGGCCTCCGGTCCGAGAAACTAGCTAATTCGAGCAGACACCGCTGCTGTTGGAACCAAGGGTGCAGGGCGGCGCGGCCGGAGGGGCCGGGGGGGTGGAGCTGTGCCAGCAGAAAATCCCGCAGACCGCAGCTGGAATGAGGAAGGGGAGCCCGCTGAAGTGCGAGGCTGCCGGGACGATGGCCTCCGAGGCCACCGGCGCCGTGATCGAAACGTCGGCCTGCGGCGGTGCCAAGCTGACCGGCGTCTCCGGCGGCAGCGGCACCTGCGCGACGCTCGGCGTGAAGCGGTGAGCCTGCTCGTGCGCGATCCTGGCGTGGCGCAGGACCGAGATGTTCCCGCAAACCTGCGGAACGTAGACCTCGGTGCCGTCGCGCAGGCTGACCTTCCAGCCCATCACCGGCGTCGTCATCACCGCGTTCTTGACGGCGTAGACCGAGCCGGCGTGTTCGCCCGACATCGCGTCCAGCCGGCGCGGCAGCCTCACGTACAAGGCCTTCCCGTCGAGCAGCGCATTGCGGAAATCGCGATATTCAGCGTCCGTCAAGCCGACCTGGCGCGCAGCCTCGGCGAACACCTTCGAATGCTCGCGCGTCGCGTTCCAGACTTCCTCGGAGGAAGTGGGCGACGGTGACATGATGTGGTCGACGTAAAGATTAACGATCACGATGCTGAAGCCACCCTTTTGACGTGGACGCTAGCGATCCTGTGACGATCCCGTAGGTACTTCATACTAGACGCATCGCGCTATCTCCGGCAAGGGACCGCGGCGTCCGGCCGCTATAGGTCCAAAGTCCCTCGCTGCAGGCTGCGCTCATGCGGGATTAGGGCAGCGCGGCTTCGTAAACCGTGAGAATTGATTGTGTCAGGACCGACGATTTCACGCATCGCCGGGAAAGTCCGCCTATCGGCACATCCGGGACTTTTTTCCTATCTTTGCACGCCCTCTCCGCTACCCTTTAGCTCTCCACGCCTCGTGGCCGCCTGCAATACAATCAGGGAGCGATGATCACCTCGAAGCCTGGCGGGATCGATAAGACGCTCGGCGCCGTCTCACGCCTCAAGCCTCGGCCATCGCCGGCTCGCTACGGGCTCGAGTGGTCGCTCGTCCTGTTGAGCTGCGACCTCCTCGTCTTCGGCGTCGCCGGCTACGCCAGCCAATTCGTCACGGGCGAGAGCTTCGCGGCGCTGGCGCAAAAGCCGGCGGCCTGCACGGCAGCGCTCTTCGCCCTGGGCATGTGGCTGCTCATCTTCGAGCGCGTGGGGCTCTACCGCCGCACTTTCGCGGTCAACGCCCGCGACGAGGTCTACGCCACCCTGGCGGCCTCGGCTCTGGCCGTGCTCGCGCCGCTCGCGCTCGCCGGGCTCGACCCCGCGCTCTTCCCGCTCCGCCGCCTGCTGCTGGCCTCGATGGCGCTCGCGACCGTCGGAGCTTCCCTGGCGCGCTTCGGCACGCACGCGCTGCAGTCGGCCCTGCTGCCCGCGCGCACCCGGCGCGTGGCCGTGGTCGGAACGCCCGAACGCGTCTCGGCGCTGCCAGCCGACCTCTCGCTCGCCGGCGGCGACACGGTCCTGCGCTTTCCCACCGAAAACTTCGACGACGAGCTCGCGGAGGCGCGCCAGGGCGGCGACCTTGGCCGGCTCGACTGGCTGCAGGCTGCGCTCGCCCACGGCTGCAACGAGCTGATCGTCACCGAGGCGCTCCCTTGCGAGATCGTCCCGGGGCTCCTGCGTCTGACGGAAGCGCACGGCATCACCCTCTCGCTCGCGCCGATGCGCATCCGTCCCTACGCCTGCGACTACCGGGTGCGCCGCGACGGCGGGCTCACGCTGCTTCAAACCCGCAGCCTGACGATCGCGACGCCGGGCGCCGATCTCTTCCGCCGCGTCATGGATGCCGTGCTGGTCGTCCCGGCGATCGTCGTGCTGGCGCTCCCCATGGCACTGATCGCCCTCGCCGTCTACGTCGATTCCGGCGGACCGGTCCTCTACCGGCAGACGCGTGTGGGGAAGCTCGGGCGCGAGTTCGACATCCTCAAATTCCGGACGATGCGGCCCGACGCCGAGGCGCAGACCGGACCCGTCTGGGCCCGTAACGGCGAATCGCGAACGACCCGCATCGGCCGCTTCCTGCGGCGGACGAGTCTCGACGAGCTGCCCCAGCTCTTCAACGTGCTGCGCGGCGACATGTCGATCGTCGGACCGCGTCCGGAACGGCCCTTCTACGTCGAACAGTTCCGCAAGATGTTCCGCCGCTACGACGAGCGCCATCTCGTTCGTCCCGGCATCACCGGGTGGGCGCAGATCAACATGCAGCGCACGCTCGATCCGAGCGAGATCGGCGAGAAGCTGAGCTACGACCTCTTCTACCTCGAGCATTGGTCGCCGTTCATCGACCTGCTCGTCATCTGCAAGACCGCAGCCGAGTTCCTCTTCCAGCGCGCCGCCTGAGCGGACGCGGACCTACACGCCGGCCGTCGCCTGCGTCAGTGCGGCGGAGGTGCCCAGGACCGAGCGCAGCGTGCGCAACAACTGCTCGGCGCTCGCGCCTTTGGAGACGACGGCGTTCGCCCCCGAGATGAAGCACGACGCCTCGAAGTTCGAATCGTCCGTATCCGAGAAGGCGATGACGGCCGCGGTGCGCAGCGACTGGCGGATGCGGCAAAGCGCGTTGAGGGCCCCGCGATCGAAGAAATCGACGTCGACGAAGACCACGTCCGGATCGTGCAGCGAGAGGTCCTTGCCGTCGATCTCTTCGCCGGTCGCGACGACCTGAAGACCGGCTGCGCTCAGCAGACGCTTGAGGAAGGGTGCGAAGAGCAGTTGCGGTTCGATCAAGTACGTGCGCATGCGGAGCCCCTACTCTCTCAATTGACGAGCCCGTTGCGAACCGCGTACACGGCCACACCGGAGCGCGCATTGACTTTGAGTTTTGCCAGGATGTGACTGACGTGGTTCTTCACGGTCTTCTCGGAGAGCGTGAGGCGCCGGCCGATCTCGCGGTTCGAGAGCCCCTCGGCGATGAGCCGCACGATCTCGTACTCGCGGCTGGAGAGCTCGCTGACTTCCTGCGAGCGGCCCGAACGGCGCCGCAGCATCGCGCCGGCGATGCGCGGGTCGGCATAGAAATCGCCGGCCGCGACCGAGTGGACGATCTCGACGAGCGTCGACGGGCTCGTGTCCTTGGCCACGTAAGCGTCGGCTTTGGCGGCCAGCGCCCGTTGCATGACCCGCGGCCGATGCTGCATGGAGAGCGCGCAGATCCGGCTCTGCGGCGAGGCGCGTTCGCAGGTGAAGATCGCTTCTTCCAGGGTCGTCGGCAGATCGTCGATGTCCAGAAAGATCACGTCGGGACGGAATTCGGCGATGCGCCGGTCGCCCGGCTCGCGGACGTCCGCGACGACGTCGATCGAGGGATCTTGGGAGAACACGTGACGCAGGGCCCGAGCCACGAGCGCTTGCGGCTCGACCAAGAGCAGCCGAATCGGGCGGCGCGAGACCAGCGGCCGGCGAGTCGTCATCAGCTGCCGGTCGTTTTCGTGGGAAGCGATATCGATTGCCCTGCTCCCAAATAGTAATTGGAGTTTTCGCGCGGATCCGGCTTCGTGCCGTTGAGCACCACGCCTAGGAGGTTGATCGAGCCCACGCTGTGGAGCTTCTGCAGCGCCGCAGCGACCGCGCGCCCGTCGGACTTCTGCGAGGAAACGACGAGCACGGCACCGTCCGCCTTGATGCTCAAGATGAGACCGTCGACGATCGAGCGGAGCGCCGGGCCGTCGACGATCACGTACTCGAAGCGTTCTCGCGCCTGCCGCAGGATGTCGTCGAATTCGGGGCTCTGCAGAAGCGCGACCGGGTTGGGCGCGGTCTTACCGCTGGTCAGCACCCACACGTTGGCGTGCTCGGTCGGCCTAATGGCGTCCGAGAAGGACGCCAGGCCGACCAGGACGTCGGAGAGGCCGCGCTCGTTGGGCACGTTCAGCTTCTCGTGCAGGCTGGGACGGCGCAGGTCGCCGTCGACGAGCAGCACGCGAGCCTTCATCATCGCGATGCTGATCGCGGTGTTGAGCGCGACCGTCGACTTGCCGTCGCCTTGATCGGGGCTGGTGAAGACGATCGTGCGCGGCGGGTCGTTCGAAGAGTAGCGCAGCGCCGCCACGAGCTGATAGAAGGCCTCGACCGAGAGCGGCTTGACCCAGGGATTCTCGCCCCACTCGGCCGCGTCGAAATGCGGTATCGTCGCCAGGACCGGCATGCCCAGGCGTTCCCGTATGTCGTCCTCGGTGCGGAAGCGGTCGTCCAGAAACTCGGCGACGAAGACCGAGGCGACCGCTAAGATCAGCCCCAGCCCGAAGCCGATCAGCAGATTGAGCGGGACGTTGGGCGTTACCGTGTAGGACGCCGGGTCGGCGGCCTGCGTGATCGCGATGTCGCTGATCGCCGTCGTCTTGCTGATCAGCGCGTCCTGATACTTGCGCTGCAGCTCGTCGTAGATGTCCTGCGCCGCCTTGGCCGAGCGCTCCAGATCGCCGATGCGGCGCGCCTTCTCGGGAAGCTGGTCGAGCTTCGGCTTGGCCGCGGCCTGCTGCTGGGCGAGCGTGTCCTGCTGGGCTTGCGCCGAGGCGATCTGAGCCTGAAGGCTCGCCGCTTGCTGCTCGAGCTGCTGATAGACGGGATTCGGGATGGTCGAGGTGCCGGCGAGAACTTGGTCCGGCTGCGAGTGCAGCTCGCGCTGGGCCTCGGCGAGCTGCGACTTCAGCGCGATGACCGTCGGGTGGTCGTCGGTGTATTGCTGGCGCGCGGCGTTGAGCTGCACCCGCAGGCTCGAGATCTGCGACTGAAGCTGGGCGTTGACGGGGTTGGCGGCGAGGCTCTGCGAGCCGACGACCGTGGGCGACGTCTGGGCGAGCTGCGCCTCGACCGTCTCGAGGCTCGCGGCCGCCTGCGTCGCTTCGAGCTCGGCGGCCTGCCGCTTCTGATCGAGCGCCGTGATGCTGTCGATGTCCGTCTTGGTCTGCGTCTGCAGGTCGGCGATCCCGGCGCGGACCTCGTAGGTCGCGAGCGCATCCTGCGCCGCCCGCATGTGCTCCTCGCTGGCGGGCAGCTGCTGCTGCAGGAACTTGATGGCGGTGTCGGCTTGGCGCGCGACGAGCTGCCGCTCGTGCTCGACGAAGACCGAGGCGAATTCGTTGGCGATGCGGGCCGAGGTCTGCGGATCCCGCCAGGAGATCGCCAGCGTCAGGATCGAGGTGTCGGGGACCGGCTTGACCTTGAGATGCGAGAGCAGCTGCTCGGGCGCCAGCCCGAGCCCGAGGTTTTGCGACACCTCAGCGGCGACCGGGGTCTGCTGCAGGAGCTCCGCGTAGGTTTCAGAGCTCTGCGCGCTGCTGGCTTCGAGCAGCGCGTTGAGGACGGGGAGCTGCGTTCCGCCTTGTTCCACCGGTCCCCCCTGGCCGGAAGAGCCCGCGATCAGCTTGACCGCCGTCGTGAACGAGCGCGGCTGGAGCAGCGTGAAGAGGCAGACGAGCAGGAAGAAGCCCCCGAAGACCCACAGGAACAGCTTCCGCCGCCGTACCACGGCTTTCCAGAGCCGCTGTACGTCGACGTCCCGGCCGAAGGGGTCCTGGACGTGCTCGCCCGAGCCGGGGGCGCCGAAGCTGGGCGGGGACGATTCGGGGATTCGGTTCAGCATCAGGGCACGAACAAGCGCAGGATGCTGAAGATGCCGACGGCCGGCGAAAGCGCGTCACCCCGGCCTTTGCCCTGCGGGACGTAGACGGTGTCGCCCTTTTGCAGGATGGGGTCCTTGGCGAGATCGCCGCTCTTGTAGATGTCGTACAAGTTGTACGTCTGCGTCTGCACTTTCCCGTTGGCGGCAAGCCGCTGGAGGGTGACGTGATTGAGGTCCGAGTTCGAGTTCGCGCTGTTGCCGGCACGCGCGATCGCCGTTACCAGGCGGTCGCCTTCGTGCAAGGTCACGTCGCCGGGATGGTCGACCGCGCCGTAGACCTGAATATTGAAGGTCGCCGGCGAGGGCACGTAGATCGTCACGCCGTTGGCGAGCGTGACGTTTTGCGAGAGGTCTCCGCCGTGGAGCAGACGCTGGAGCGAGACGTTTTGCACCACGTTGCCGTCGCTCACGCGCGCGTCGGGCAGGTCGCCGTCGGTCGGTCCCAGGCCCCCCGCGGCGGCCAGCGCGTCCATCAAGCGGCTGGACGGCTCCAGGGCGTACTTCCCGGGCGTCTTGACGTTGCCCAGGATGTAGACGTCAAAGGGGCCCAGCTGGTCGACCGCGACCGTCACTTTGGGAGCCCGCAAGTACCGCGTCAGCGCCGCGGCCACGGCGCTCGAGGCTTGGCTCGGCGTGAGGCCGCCGACCCGCACCTGGCCGACGAGCGGCTCGACGATCGTCCCGCCGGGCAGGACCTTGGCCTGCTGCTGGGTCAAGGTCGGCTCGCCGTACACGTTGACGAAGAGCACGTCGCCTTCGCGGATGCGGTAGTCTTCCGCAATGTCCGAGGCCGCGGCGGGGCGGGCAGCGGCCGAGGCCGCTGCCGCGAAGACGCACGCCAGGAGCGCGCTGCGGCGGAATCCCAATTTAGGCATAACAACGCTTCCTTGAGCATACCCTCGGAATCGCGGTTTCAAGGAGCGGCCAATCTCCCTCGCTATCCGGGTAAAACGACCCAACACAAGCCATGACGTGCTTTCGGGCCCGCCGCACCCGCGCCTTCGGCCCGCCCGTCGTCCGAGCTGCGCTTCCGTCGCAGCCCCCCCCGGGCCGGGGCGCGGGGGGCGAACGATTCGAGCCCCGCTCCCGGGGGCTTCTGGTTCGCCGGACGACCGACGAAAGACCTAGGACGGACTCCAAAAGTCCTTCTATAATCGCCGATAGACCTGCCGGAATAGGGTATTCCTTCGCGGATTCTTTACATATTTCAGCATCAATCAGGGCAGGACAGGGTAATAACCGGTACAAGAGACCCAATGCGCCTCGAACGACCTCCTAGGACTTCGGGCGCAGTCGCATTTACTGGTCGAGGACAGAGAGAGATACATATGGCTTCCACTGGATTGCGAGTCGCAGTCATCGAGTCGCAGGTTCTTTTCGCCAAGGCGCTTTGCAGCATATTCGCTGAAGACGGCGCTTTTTCGGTCGTCGGGGACTACCGGGCCCCGGTGAGCGAAGCGCTCCGGGCCGCCGCCCCCGAGCTCATCGTGATCGACCTCGACGGGCAGACCGCCGACGTCGCCGCGACGATCTCGACCTGCACGAGCGCCGTGCCGGGCGCGCGGGTCTGCGTGCTTTCGATGCACCTGTCGCCCGAGATGATGCAGCGCTGCCTCTCCAACGGGGCGGAGGCCTACATCGTCAAGGACATCTCGCCGGCCGAGCTCGTGCGCGCGGTGAAGACCGTCGCCGAGGGCCAGTCGTACGTCGATCCCCGGGTCGCGGGTGGCCTCCTGCGCCGCCGCAGCCTCAACGGAGGCAAGCCCGACATCACCGAGCTCTCCGCCCGTGAGGCCGAGGTTCTCAAGCTCATCGCCGAGGGTTTGGCCAACAAGCAAATCAGCGCACGCTTGCACCTGTCCGAGAAGACCGTCAAGAACCACGTCAGCCGGATCTTCTCGAAACTCAACATCTCGGCCCGAACCCAAGCCGCCGTCCACGCGATCCGCGCGGGGATCGTCTGAGCGCCGAGCGCCCGGCGTGGGCGGCCGGTGGTGGAGGCAAGGAGACTCGAACTCCTGACCCTCACGCTGCCAGCGTGATGCTCTACCAGCTGAGCTATGCCCCCACGGCCGCGGCACCTAGCATTCGCAGGCGGGCGGGCGGCACCTCCGGCCGCGTTGCGCGCGGCGCGGCCCTCTGCTAGAGTTGGCGGGCGGACTACGCCGGGCAGTCGCGCGTCCAGGGGGACGTGAGGAAAGTCCGGGCTTCACCGGGCAGCGTGCAGGATAACGTCCTGTCGGGGCGACTCGAAGGAAAGTGCCACAGAAACATACCGCCTCAGCTGAGGCAAGGGTGAAATCGTGAGGTAAGAGCTCACGGAGCGTCGCGGCGACGCGCGCTCGGGCAAACCCCACGCGAAGCAAGATCGCTCGAACGCCCCGCTTGCGGGGCTGGGCGGCCCGCCCACTCGAGCAACATCGCACCGAGCCAGGCGGTGACGCATGGCCCAGAGAGATGGCTGCCGCCGCGCAAGCGGTACAGAATCCGGCTTACAGGCGTAGTCCGCCCGCAACCTCCGGGGCCGGTCGGCGGGTTCTCGCGAGCAACGACCCGAGCGCCGTGCGGCGCCGCACCGTGGGAGATCCGGCTGAACGTGAGCGCGCATTTCAACAAGGACATGACGGTCCAGGACGCCTTCAAAACGCATGCCGGCGCCCGGCGCGTGTTCGCGAAGTTTCATCTGGGCGGCTGCTCGCACTGCGCGATCAGCGAAACCGAGACGATCGAGCAGGTCAGCGAGGGCTACGGCATCCCGCTCACGCTGCTCATGGCCGAGCTCGAGAAGCTCTTCGAGGCGGCCGATCTTTGCGTCGGCGACAAGGTCCGTCTGCCGGAGGAGATACGCTCGAAGATTCCGCAGCTCGCCAGCGTGCCCGAGGTCGGCGAGGTCAAGAGCGCTGAAAGCGGAGCCTACACGGTCGATTTCGGTGACGTTCGCCTGCAGGGCCTCTCCGAGGATTTCATCAAGATCGAGGCCGCCCCGGCGACGGCCTGACGCCGCATACGCACGAACCGCCGCGGAGGCGCCATCTTACAGCGAGCGCCGGTCGGCGAACGTCTCGTCAGTCCCGTGCCAGTGCGCGATCCCGGGCTCCCCTGCCTTCCAGCAGAGAAAGACGGGGCGGCCTTCGCGCAGAGCGGGAAAGTCGAGCAAACCGAGATCGATGCTCTTGACGAGGCACCCGTGTGATTCGATGCGGTTGATGAGGCGGACGATCTCAGCCTTGAGCTCGGTGCAGCGGCGTGTCTCGCCGCGCCGCTCGGCCGTCGAAGCCCCGGCCCGGCCGCCGGCGTCGCGCAGCGCGGGATCCTGCTCGAGCAGCTTGATGGCGAGCTCGCGCCGTTTGGCCCAGAGCTCCTCGATCATCGGAGCGAGCGCGGGGATGAGGGCGTTGGCCTTTTCGGGCGAAAACAGCTTCATGTGCACGCTCTCTAGCGGGAGACCGACGTAGACTCAATGACGTTTGCGAGATTCGTCGTCGTCGCCGGACTCTCCGGCGCGGGGAAGAGCCAGGCGATGAAGTCGTTCGAGGACCTCGGTTTCTATTGCCTCGACAACCTTCCGCCGGCGCTGGCCCTCGAGCTGGTGACGCTGGCCGGCCGCGCGGGCGTCGAACGGCTGGCGCTCGCGCTCGACGTCAGGACGCACGGTCCGTTCGGCGAAGCGCCGGCGGCACTCGACGAACTGGAAGAGCACGGGTTCCCGCACGAGCTGCTTTTCCTCGACGCGAGCGACGACGTGCTCGTGCGCCGCTATAGTGAGACGCGGCGGCGCCATCCCTTCGAAGGGAGCGGACCGCTGCACGAAGCGATCGGCCGGGAGCGGATCGAGCTCGCCCCCCTGCGCTCGCGCGCATCGCGCGTCTGGGACACCTCGAACTTCACGCATGCCGCCCTCAAAGCTCGAATCGTCGCGGCCTACGCGACCGAACCGGCCGAGCACGCCCTCAGCGTGCGCGTCGTCGCGTTCGGCTTCAAGTTCGGCTTGCCGCTCGACGCCGACCTTGTGTTCGACGTGCGCTTCCTGCCGAACCCGAACTACGAGCCGGAGCTCAAGCCGCTTTCGGGAATCGACCGCCCGGTCGGCGAGTTCCTCGAGGCGCAGCCCGAGACCGTCGAGTTCCTCGAGCACCTCTTTGCCTTTCTCGCCTTCCTTTTGCCGCTCTACCGCGCCGAAGGCAAGTCGCGGCTGACGCTGGCGATCGGCTGCACCGGCGGCCGCCACCGCTCGGTCTACGTCGCCGAGCGCCTCGCCGACCATCTGCGCGCGGACGCTCGGCTCGAAGTCTCGCTCGAGCACCGCGAACTGGCGCCGGCATGAAGCCCGCGGCCGACCGCTGGGACTCCCCGCTGCGGCACCTGCGCTGGTTTTATCCGGGCCTCGGCGTCAAGCGCTGGCTGCTGCTGGCGATCGTGGGAACGATCCTGTTCGTCAACGGCATCTCGCGCTGGCTGACGGCCGAAGGCCAGCAGATCCCCGTCAACGAGTTCATCGACAACGCCTTCGCCGATCTGGGCGTCCCGCTGCCGTCGCTGGCCTACATTTTCCTGGCGCTCGGCGCGGTCTGCATCTTCTTCGGCATCCGCCAGTGGATGCGTGCGATCGTCGCCGCCGTCGCGCCGCGCGCCAAGGGGCACATCGTCGACGCGCTGCTCGACCGCCGTTTGCGCGACGGCTACAAGCTGGTCGCGATCGGCGGCGGGACCGGCCTCTCGACGCTGCTGCGCGGTCTCAAGCGCTACACCTCGAATCTGACCGCGGTCGTCACCGTCAGCGACGACGGCGGCAGCTCGGGCCGGCTGCAGAAAGAGCTCGGCATCCTGCCGCCGGGCGACATCCGCAACTGCCTGGTCGCGCTCGCCGACGACGAAGCTTTGGTCACGGACCTTTTCCGCTATCGCTTCCGCGAGGGCGACGGGCTCAGCGGCCACTCGTTCGGCAACCTGTTCCTGGCCGCCATGACGGGGATCACCGGCAACTTCGACAAGGCCGTCAAGGAGTCGAGCCGCGTGCTCAACGTCAAAGGCCGGGTGCTGCCGTCGACGCTCGACACGGTGCGGCTCTGCGCCACGCTGCTCGACGGGAGCGTCGTTTACGGTGAGACGAACATCTCGAAATCACACGCTCCGATCTCGCGGCTGACGCTCGAGCCGGCCGGCGCGAAGCCGTTGCGCGAGGTGCTGCAGGCGATCCGCGAAGCCGACGCCATCGTGCTGGGCCCCGGCAGCCTCTACACTTCGATCCTTCCGAACTTCCTGGTCGAGGGGATCGCGCGCGCCGTTGCCGACGCGCAAGGCGCGAAGATCTACATCTGCAACGTGATGACGCAGCCGGGCGAGACCGACGCCTTCACCGCCTCGCGGCACGTGCGCACGCTGCTCGAACAGAGCGGGGCCCATGTCTGCGACTTCGCGATCGTCAACGAAGAGCCGCCGCGGCGGCTGGTCGACGTCTATGCCGAGGAAGGACAGGTCCCCGTCGTGCCCGACCGCGCGGCGATCGAAGCGCTCGGGGTTCGCGTCATCGGCGCAAAGGTGATCAGCGAAGACGCCAACGTTCGGCACGATCCGCAGAAGCTCGCCGAAGTCGTGCTCAAACTGATCGACGACCTGGTCGCGCAGCGCTCGTCCTTCGCGCGCATGGCCCCGGTCGCGGGGCTGCTCAAGGAGCCGGCCGAGACGTAGCGCCGCCACAGCCGAGGAGCCGCCCCACGCGGGCGGCGGCCCGCTCGAGCAGCGTCCCGGCTTCCTGGAGCGCCTGGCCGAGGGGCGCCGGTCCGTCACCGATCGGCAGCACCACGACGCCTTCGGCCGCCAGGGCTTCCTCGGCCCCGGACTCGACACGGCCGCCGAAGGCGAGGGTACGCGCGCCGGCTGCCTGGGCGAGGCGCGCCACGCCGAGGACCGTCTTGCCTCCCAGCGTCTGGGCGTCGATGCTCCCTTCGCCGGTGAAGCACCAGGCGGCGCCCCGCAGCGCGCCGGGCAGGCCGCGCAGTTCCGCGACGACTTCCACGCCCGGGCGCAAGGTGCCGCCCAAGAACGCGCGCAGCGCGAAGCCGAGGCCTCCGGCGGCACCGGTGCCCGGCACCGCGCGCTCGTCCCGTCCGAGCGTGGCGGCAGCGACGTCGGCGAAGCGGGCGAGGGCCGCCTCGAGCCGCGCCAGGTCCTGCGGCCGCGCGCCCTTCTGCGGGCCGAAGACCGCGCTTGCGCCGCGCGGCCCGAGGAGCGGGTTGTCGACGTCGGCGGCGACCTCGAGCGTCGCAGCGCGCAGCCGCGGGTCGAGCGAGGCGAGCTCGATGCGGGCCAGGCCTTCCAAGGGCGAGGCGCCGGGCTCGAGTTCGCGGTTCGCGGCGTCGAGCAGGCGCACGCCGAGCGCCTGCAGCAGGCCGGCGCCGCCGTCATTGGTGGCGCTTCCCCCGATTCCGACGACGATCCGGCTCGCGCCGGCGTCGAGCGCCGCGGCGATCAGCTCGCCGGTCCCGTAGCTCGTGGCCCGCAGCGGGTCGCGCCGCTCGCCGGGAACGAGCCCGAGACCGGAGGCCGCGGACATTTCGAGGATCGCCCGCGAGCCGTCGAGGGCGAAGGCCGCCTCGACCGGCTCGCCGAGCGGTCCGCGGACCGTCCGCACGATGCGCCGCGCCCCGCCCGCGACGAACGCTTCGACGGTCCCTTCGCCGCCGTCGGCCATCGGCACGACGCGCACTTCGAGCGCCGTCGCGGCGACGCGCCGCAGACCGCGCGCGATCGCCGCGGCGGCCTCGCTCGCGCTCAGCGAACCCTTGAACTTATCGGGCGCGACGACGAAGATCGATCGCGCGGCCTTCATGGCCGCGCACTTTCAATCAGACCGCGGCGACGCCTTCTTCGGCATCCTGCCGGTCGAGATTGGCGGCTTTCTCCACGCTCACCCAGCGATTGGCCGCCTCGCGCTGACGATCGCTCACGCGTTCCCGCAGCCAAGCGAGAATCGCCTCGTCGGTGCGGTGCTCGTCGAGCGCGGCGTCGAACTGCGCGACCGTGACGCCCCAGCGCTCGAAGACGCCTTTGTCCATCGGGCACGGATAGATGTAATCGTGAATCGTGCCGGCGGCCGCGGCGCGCGCCTTGTCGAACGCGCGCAGCAGCCAGAGGAACCCGCCGTACTCGTCGCGTCCGCGCCGTGGGAAATCTTTGCCGCTTCGAAAATCCGTCGCCATCGAAAATGCTCCTCGGAACGAGTCGTCCTCGCCCTTCTTAGACCTCGTGAACCAGCCTGCGAGATTCAGCGGCGCCGCCGCGGACGGCCTGCGGCCGGAAGGCACCGGCGGCGCGCCGAAGCCGAGGGCATGACGGCGATCGAGCGAGGAAGCAAGGCACGGTACTTCGAGAGCGCGCTCGACGTGGTCGGGAACACGCCGCTGGTGCGCTTGCACCGCGTCGCCGACGGCGCGCCCTGCCTCGTGCTGGCCAAGATCGAGTTCACGAATCCCGGCGGCAGCGTCAAGGACCGCCCGGCCGTCTGCATGCTGCTCGAAGCCGAGCGCAGCGGCGCGCTGCAGCGCGGCGCCACGATCGTCGAGGCGACCAGCGGCAACACCGGCGTGGGGCTGGCGATGGCGGCGGCGATCCGCGGTTATCGCTGCATCCTCGTGATGCCCGACAAGATGTCGAAGGAAAAGATCGATCTGCTGCGGGCCTACGGGGCCGAGGTCGTCGTCACGCCGACCAACGTCCCGTCGGACTCGCCCGAGTCCTATTACGGCGTGGCGACGCGCCTGGTCGCCGAGATCCCCGGCGCCTTCATGCCCAACCAGTGGCACAACCATTTCAATCCCGAGGCGCACTACCGGACGACGGGCCCCGAGATATGGGAGCAGACCGGCGGCTCGATCACGCACTTCGTCTCGGGCGTCGGAACGGGCGGAACGATCTCGGGGACCGCGCGCTATCTCAAGGAGCGCAACCCGCAGATCCACGTCGTGGGCGCGGATCCGGAAGGGTCGATCTATTCGGGCGACACGCCGAAATCGTACGCGGTCGAGGGGATCGGCATGTCGTATCTGCCCGAGACCGTCGACATGCGCGTGATCGACGAGATGGTGCGCGTCTCGGACCGCGAGTCGTTCTTGATGGCGCGCCGCATCGCGCGCGAGGAAGGCCTGCTCGTCGGCGGCTCGTCCGGAACCGCGGCCGTCGCCGCGGCGCGTCTGGCCAAGACGCTGCCCCCCGAAGCCGTGCTGGTCGTCGTCTTCCCCGATTCGGGCCGCGGCTACATGTCGAAGATCTTCAACGACGACTGGATGATCGCCAACGGCTTTCTCTCCGAAGGCAAACGGCAGGCGACGGTCGGCGACGTGCTGCGCAACAAGCAGCCGCTTCCGCCGATGCTCTCGGTCGACGAGAACGACGCCGTCAAGGATGCGCTCGATCTGCTGCGCCGTTACGAGATCTCGCAGCTTCCGGTCACGCGCGCCGGCGAGCTCGTGGGGAGCGTCAACGACGTCGCCGTCATGCAGGCCGTGTTCGACCGGGCCGACCTGCTCCACAAACCGGTCCGCGAGGTGATGGGGCGCGCCTTCCCGACCCTCGAGGGAGAGAGCGAGATCGATCGCGCCTACAAGCTGCTGAGCTTGGCCAACTCGGCGATCGTCGTCACCGAGAAGGGCCGGCCGGCCGGCGTGGTGACGCGCCAAGACATCATCTCCTACCTGTCGGCTGCGGCGCCGCCCTCGTGACGCGATGAGATTCAGCACGCGGGCCATCCACGCCGGCCAGGATCCCGATCCGGCGACCGGCGCGACGATCGTCCCCATTTACCAGACCTCCACCTACACGCAGAGCGCCGTCGGCGAACACAAGGGTTACGATTACAGCCGCACCGTCAACCCGACGCGCAACGCGCTCGAACGGCAGATCGCAGCGCTCGAGGAGGCGCGCTTCTGCAGCGCGTTCGCGAGCGGCATGGCCGCCACGTCGGCGGTCGGCAACCTGCTCTCGTCGGGCGACCACGTCGTGGTCGGCGACGATCTGTACGGCGGCACGTACCGCCTCTTCTCGAAAGTCCTAGCGCGCTACGGCGTGACCTTCAGCTACGTCGACATGACCGACCTCGCGGCCACGCGCGCGGCGCTGCGCCCGCAGACCAAGCTGATCTGGGTCGAGACGCCGACCAATCCGCTGCTCAAGCTCGTCGACGTCGCCGCGATCGCCGCGCTGCGCCCCCCCGGGGCCGCGCTCGCCGTCGACAATACCTTCGCCTCGCCCTATTTTCAGTCGCCGCTCGCGCTCGGCGCCGATCTCGTCGTCTATTCGACGACCAAATACATCGGCGGCCACAGCGACGTCATCGGCGGTGCGGTGCTCTCGAACGACGCGGCCCTCGCCGAGACGATCAAGTTTCATCAGAACGCGGTCGGCGGCGTCCCCGGCCCGCTCGACGCGTGGCTCGTGATGCGCGGCGCGAAGACGCTCGCCCTGCGCATGCGCGAGCACGCGCGCAACGCGCAGGCCGTCGCCGAGTTCCTCTACGCGCGCGACGACGTGGAGCGCGTCAACTATCCCGGCCTGCCCTCGCATCCGCAGCACGCGCTCGCCCGGCGCCAGATGCGCGGCTTCGGCGGCATGCTCTCGTTCGCGCCGCGCGGGCCGGCCGAACGCGCCTTCGCGTTCGTGAAGGCGACGAAGCTCTTCAGTCTGGCCGAGAGCCTAGGCGGCGCGGAGTCGCTGGTCGGCATCCCGGCGCGCATGACGCACGGCTCGATTCCGAAAGAAGAGCGCGAGCGGCGCGGCATCGGCGACAACTTGGTGCGGCTCTCGGTCGGCATCGAAGACGCCGAAGATCTGCTCGAGGATCTGCGCCAAGCGCTCGACGCGAGCCTCGTGCCGGCGGAGCGCTGAGCGCTAGCGTCCGGCCGGATAGAGGACGACGTAGAGCGAGGCGAGCGCGCTCCTCGCTTCCTTCTCGTCGAAATAGCCCTGGCGGCCGACGTAGGTGACGACGATGCTGCGCTGGCCGTCGAACACGACGTATTCGCAGCGGCGCACGAGGCTCCCGAGCTCGCTGCCCTGGTCGGCGCAGAGCCAGTAGGCCGGCATTCCGTCGGCCAGCGCCGTGCGCTCGTGCGCCGTGATGCGGGTGTCGTCGGAGCCTCGGCGCAGTTCCTCGTCCTTGTCGTTCGCGAGCCGTTCGAGGCCGCCGTCGTACGGCTGAATGTCGACCACGATCGCCCGCCGGTCGCCTTTGCCGAAATCCTTGCTGAAGGCCGCCGCCGGCGGACGGCGCTCGTCGGGAGCGCTTTCGGTCTGCGGCAGGTCGACGCGCTGCCAGCCCGCGGGCGCCTGATAGCTCATGCCGGGGTCGTCGTACCTGGGCGAGCCGGCGGCGTTCGCACCCGCAGCCGCCCAAAAGGCTGCCAGCAGCACGAGCGCCAGCGTGCGGAGTTTCATGCGCCGTCCAACACCTCGGCGAGCGCCGGAAGCGAGACCGCATAGCGGTACGCGATGTTGCGATGGTCGTCGTCGAACTCTTCGTGCCGCACTTCGAGTCCGAGCGCGCGCATGCGCTGCACCAGCACGCGCGCGCCGATGTCGAGCGCGTATTCGTCGCGCCGCCCGCAGTCGACGTAGCGCAGGCGCAAGCGCGCGAGCTCGGCCTGCTTGGCGAGACACATCTCGGCCGGGTCGCAAGCCAGCCAGCGCGCGAAGACGTCGTCGCGCAGCTCGCCGCTCTCGAGTGCGAAGGGCAAGTCGAAGGCGAAAGGCTCGGCGGCCCGCGGCGAGTAGGCGGCGGCGTAGGCCAGCGTCTCCATCGTCGTGAACTCGGCGGCCGAGCGCTTCGCTTTCGCCTCGAAGGCCAGCACGAACGACTCGACGCTGCCGCCGTGCGCTTCGAGCGTCCGCTGGGCGAGCGGGAAATAGGGGAGCGAAGCCGCGCGAAAATACACGTCGCCGCTGTGCGAGGCGAAGGCTGCGAAGATCCCCGGCTGCGTCATGACCAGGTGGAGCGCGCCGAATCCACCCGACGACTTTCCGAGCACGGCGCGAGCGCCCTCGCGCGCGAGCGTTCGATAGCGCGCGTCGACGCGCCCGACGACGTCGCGCGCCACGTAGGTCGCGTATCGGCCGTTGTGGACCGAGTCCATGTACTGCGAGCCGCCCAGGCGCGTGAAGCCGTCGACGAGCGCCACGAGCGCGGGAGGCATCGTGCCGCCGGCGATCAGCCGGTCGGCCCACTGCACCACGCTGGTCTCCCACGGACGTGCCGCGACGAGCGCGGCCGCGTCTCCGCCGTAGCCGTGCAGGACGTAGAGCACGGGGTAGCGTGCCGAGCCTTCGGGATCGTAGCCGGGAGGAACGTAGACGATCAGCGGACGCCGCGCCGGATCGCCGAGCGGATTGTCGCGCAGCGCAGGCGAGTCGACGAAGTCGATGAGGACGTCGCCCTGCAAACGCAACAGCCGTCCGAGATCGGTCGTGGCCACGGGGAAGGAGTGCGCCCAAGGCGCCGAACGCTCCTCGTGTGATACGTGGGATCGGTTTGCGCGGGGCGGTCGCGGTCAACGTGATCACGATGATCGGGATCGGACCGCTGATCACGATTCCGCTCGTCCTGACCGATCTGCACGGCAGCCTGGCGCTCGCGGGCTGGGTCGTCGGCGCGGCGATCGCGCTCTGCGACGGGCTGGTGTGGGCCGAACTCGGCTCGCTCTACCCCGGATCCGGCGGAACGTACGTCTTCTTGCGCGAGACCTTCGGGCGCAACACGCTCGGACGTCTGCTCGCGTTCTTGTTCGCCTGGCAGATCGTGCTCGCGGCGCCGCTCGTGCTGGCGAGCGGCTACATCGGCTTCGCCCACTACGCCGCCTATTTATGGCCGGCGTTGGCGGGCGACGCGCGCCTGCAGGGTGCCGTCGCCGCACTGGTGGGCATCCTCACGCTGTTCGCGCTGTATCGTCCGATCGGCCGGATCGCCTCGCTCGGCCTCGCGCTGGCCGCCGTCGCGACGGCGACGCTGGGAGCGGTGATCGTCGCGACGGCGACGCACTTCGATGCCGCGCGGGCGCTTTCGTTCGACCGGACTGCGCCGCTCGGCTCGGCGCTCGCCGCGGGGCTCGGCCCGGCGCTCGTGATCACGCTCTACGACTATTACGGCTACGGCCAGTCGTGCACCGTCAGCGACGAGGTGCGCGCGCCGGCCCGCACGCTGCCGCGCTCGGTCGTGCTCTCGATCCTCATCGTGGGCGCGCTCTACATCGCCTTGCAGCTCGGCGTTCTGGGCGTCGTGCCGTGGCGGGAGCTCGTCGCCGCGACTCCCGGCGGCGCGCCGCCCGACGCGGCAAGCTTCGTCGCTTCGCTCGCCGTCGAGCGGACGTGGGGCGCGTGGGCGGCACGGATCGTCACGCTGGCGATCCTGGTCACCGCCTTCGCCTCGACCTTCGGCAACCTGCTCGGCTACTCGCGCATTCCCTATGCGGCCGCCGTCGACGGCGTCTTCTTCGCACCGTTCGCGCGACTGCATCCGCGCAGCCGCTTTCCCCACGTGGCGCTGCTCACGATCGGGCTCCTGGCGCTGCCGCCCTGCTTCCTGACGCTCGGCGACGTGATCAACGCGCTCACCACCGGCCTGGTCATCATCCAAAGCCTCGCTCAAATCGCGGCGCTCGTCGCGCTGCGCGCGCGCAAGGTGCGCGCTCCCTATCGCATGGCGCTCTATCCGCTGCCGGCGCTCGCGGCGGCCGCGGGCTGGATTTACATCTTCTGCTCGGCCGGGACGGGCGCGATCGCCTTCGGCCTGCTCTCGCTCGCCGCGGGCGTCGCGCTCTACGCGTGGCGCGCCAAGCTGGCCGCGCAATGGCCTTTCGCGGCGCGCGGCGCGGCGGCGCTCGCCCTCGCGTTCGGCGCCGCGCTGGCCTGCGCGACGCCGGCGCCGGCCGCCGAGTGGGGCGCCAGCGCCCTCGTCGAGCAGCACGGCAGCACCGTCTTGACCGTCGACGGCCAGCCGTTCTTCGTGTACGGCGCGGCCTTCTTCTACGAGCGCCTGCCGCGCTCGCTGTGGCGCCGCTCGATGGTGCAGCTGCGCGAGCTCGGCATCAACACGCTCGACCTCTACGTGCCCTGGAACTGGCACGAGCTCGCCGACGGCGACTTCGACTTCGACGGGCGCACGAGCCCGCGGCGCGACTTGCACGAAGTGATGCGGCTGGCACGCGAGCTCGATTTCAAGATCCTGCTGCGTCCGGGGCCGGTGATCCGCAACGAATGGCGCAACGGCGGCTATCCGGCGTGGCTGCTGCGGCGGCCGGAGTACGGCATGCCGCTGCACGATCTGCTCGAGGGCCGTTATCCGCCGACCGCGACGCTGCAGAACGCGCACTCCGACGACGCGGCCGCCGAGTGGATGCGCAACGCGACGCACCTCACATATGCGAAGCGCTGGCTGGAGCGCGTGCTGCACGAGTTCGAGCCGGTCGCGGACCTCGTGCTCGCCGTCCAGCTCGACGACGACCAGGGGGCGTACATCGACAATCAAACCTGGCCCGCGCCGCATCTGAGGACCTACTTGCAGTGGCTGGCCGGCGTGGTGCACGGCGTTACGGGACCCGCCGAGCCCGTCTTCATCAACACCTACCAGATGAAGGTCACGGCTTCGTCGCCGGTCTGGGCGATGGGCAACTGGTATCAGAGCGACGCCTATGCGATCGGCGAGCACGACCGCGCGCAGCTCGCGTTCTCGACGGGCTTGCTCGGCACGCGTCCGCACCAGCCGATCGTGCTGAGCGAGTTTCAGGCGGGCTGGCTCGAAGGGCCGGGCGAGATCCGGCCGCGGCCGGCCGATCCCGCCAACACGGCGCTCGCGCTGGGCACGCTGATCGGCGCGGGCGCGCGCGGGGTCGTCAACTTTCCGGCGCAGGACAGCTTGGCGCCGAGCGGCATGGAGGCGCCCTTCAGCAACGCCTTCTACGCCTGGGACGCCGCCCTGCGCCTCGACGGCGAGCCGGCCGCGCGAGCCGAGCCGACGCGCCGTTTCGGCAGCTTCATCGCAGCCTACGGGCCCCTGCTGGCCGCATCCGCCCCCGTCGCGGACGCGGCGATCGCCTACACCACCAGCGCCTACGACGAGAGGAAGCTGACCGCCGCCGGCATCGCCGAGGTCGCCGCGCGCACGATCGAAGCGCAGACGGCCTGCCGCCGCAACGGGCTGACCTGTCCGCTCGTCGACCTGCGCTTCGCCGGCGACGCCGAGCTCTCGCGCTTTCCTCTGCTCATCGTGCCCCTCTCCAATGCGGCCCGCGAGCCGCTGCCGAGCGTTCGTGCGAAGCTCGAGCGCTACCGCCGCGCCGGGCACCCGCTCGTCGCGCTCGGACGCTGGACGTGGGGCGGCCGGGCGCTGGCCGGAGCCCGGCTCGACGGCAAGCTCGCCGCGGCTGCACTCGCGGCGGCCGGCCGCAAGCGCAGCGTCGATGGTCTGCCGGGCGCCGCGTTCGCGCGCGTCGACTCGCCCCTGCTCGACGGTTTTCTCTCCTTCGAGAACTACGCCGATACGGCGCTGCAAAGCGGGCCGCTCCGCGTCCGCGTCGCGCAAGGTTCGCCGCTCGACCTCGCTCCGCTCGGCATCGCGGGGCGCAGCGTGCTGCTGGCCGCCGTCGGGATTCGCCTCCACCTCCTGGATCCGGCTTTCCTCGAGAGCGACCGCATCCTGGCCACGGACTGCCCCCTGCACCTGGTCGTGCCCGCGCCGGATGCCGCGCCGCGTTTGCTGGTTGGACTCGAACCCGGTCACGGGCCGTGCTTCGTCGAGACGAAGATCCTGCGCGAGCGCAGCGTCACCGACGTTCCGCCCGGCGCGAATCTCGTCTCCTTCGAGCCCGGCGGCGACGTCGCGCCCCTCGCCGCGAACGCGCTGCCGACGCCGCAGCCGCCCGCGCTGCGCGAGACCCTTCCGGTGCGGCGCGACGCGGCGCTGCCGGAGCCCACGCGCGCGCCCGTCCCTGCGGGGCGCGCGGTCGCCTACCGCAGCGACCTTTACGAGGAGGGCACGCCGGCCGTCGTCCTCGAGAACGGCCTGGTGCGCGTCGTGGTCGCGCCCGACGCCGGCGGGCGCGCCTTCGTCTTCCAGGACGGCGCGACGCTGCGCAGCGCCTTCACCAGCACCGGCGCGCTGCGCGACGACGTCGCGCTCGAGCCGCCGCTCTCCACGACGGACCGGATCGCGGCTTACACGCACCAGTTCCCGGCGGGGACCTTCAACCGGCCGTACGCGGTCACGATCCTCGCGAGCGGAGCGCGCGCGGTCGTGAAGCTCGCGTACGACGCTCCCGACGTCGTGCCGCGCGGCGCGCGCTTCGTGAAGATCCTCACCTTGATGCCCGGCGCACGCACGCTGGGGGTCGACGAAACGGTCACCTTCGCGGGCGGGGCCGCCGCGCGCGCGCAGCGCGCGGTCTCGGTCGAGTCGCTGGCCGTCGGCGCGAGCACGACGATGGCGACGGAATCGATCCTGGCTCCCGGCCCGACGCCGTTCGCCGGCGCAACGACGCTGTCGCCGCCGGCGGGCAGCGACGCCTTCGGCTACGCCGACGCGGCGACGCACGAGCTCGTGACGGTCGCGTGGCGCGCGGGTGACGTCGAGCAGGCCTCGCTCGCGGAGCAGCGCTGGTCCCTCGTCGCGCGGCTCACCTTGGCGCCGGGACGCACCGCTCATCTGGAATTCGGCTATACCGCGGCCTACTCGAGCGCCGAGGCGCAAACGCTGCTGCAGCGCGCAGCGGCCGCGGCACAAGGGCCGGGCCCAATCCCCGCGAAAAGCGGCTCACTCCCGGGGAAGTGGCGGAACGGTCTACGCGATCGCCTCAAAAGCGATTGAGCCTCAGGCTCTTGTGGGTTCGAATCCCACCTTCCCCAGATTTGCCGCGCGAACGGCGGATAGCGCACCTTCAAAGATTCGTAGCGCATTGATTTTCGAAGCTGGTTCGCTGCGCGGTGAGATCCGCGCGGCAGGCGACAAGTCGATCTCGCACCGGGCGCTCATGCTCGCGGCGCTCGCCCCGGGCACGTCGACCATCGAGCAGCCCAACCGCGGCGAGGACGTCCTCGCGACGCGCGACGCCGTCGCCGCGCTCGGCGCCGCCGTCGAAGATCGCGACGGGGCGTTCGTCGTGCGCGGCGGCACGCTGCGTTCGCCGGCGGGGACGATCGACGCGCGCAACTCCGGCACGACCACGCGGCTGCTCATGGGCCTGTGCGCGGGGGCGGGACTGAGCGCGCGCTTCGACGGCGACGCGTCGCTGCGCCGGCGGCCGATGGAACGCGTCGCGCGGCCGCTGCGCGCGATGGGCGCCGAGGTCAGCACGACCGGCGGCCGCCTGCCCGCGACGGTGCGGGGGATCCTCGATCCGGCCGGCGGCGAGTTCGCGCTCGAGATCGCTTCGGCGCAGGTCAAATCCGCGATCCTGCTCGCCAACCTCAACGCGCGCCGGCCGGTCCGCATCACGGGCGACCGCTTCTCGCGCGACCACACCGAACGGATGCTGCGCCGCTTCGGCCGCACCATCGTCTTCGACGGGCGCACGATCGAGCTCGCGCCCGGCAAGCTGGCACCGCAGCGCGTTCGCGTTCCGGCCGACCTCTCCGGCGCGGCCTTCTTCCTCGCCGCCGCGGCGATCACGCCCGGCAGCGACGTCGTGCTGCGCGAGGTCGGCTACAATCCGACCCGCAGCGGCGTGGTCGACGCGCTGCGCGCCATGGGCGCCGACATCACGGTCGAAAACGAGCGCGACCTCGACGGCGAGCCGATCGCGGATTTGCGCGTCCGCTACCGGCCGCTGGTCGCGACGACGCTCGACGGCGAGCTGGTCGTGCGGGCGATCGACGAGGTCACGATCCTCGCCGTCGCTGCGGCCCACGCCGCCGGCACGACGCATATCCGCGACGCCGCCGACCTGCGCGGCAAAGAGTCCGACCGCCTCACGACGATCACCGAAACGCTACGCGCCTGCGGCGTCTCCGTTGCAGAGCGCTCGGACGGCCTCGACATCACGGGGGGCGGCGCGCACAGACCGGAGCGCACGCTGCGCACTTACGACGATCACCGCATCGCGATGGCGATCGCGGCGCTCGCCGCGCCGACTGGGCCGCACGCGATCGACGACGGCGCCTGCATCGCCGTCAGCTTTCCCGATTTCGTGCCGCTATGGCGGGCCGCGCAGCACGCCAACTAGCTCAGATCTTGGCGAAAAGCGAGCCGACGAATCGTGCGGCGACGTTGATCGCCTCGGCTCCGTCGCGCAGCCGCTCGCGCGAACGCTCGATCTCCAAGAGCGCGGCGCGGGCTCGTTCGAGCAGCGTGGGGACCGTGCCGACCGCGTCTTGAGCCGCGTCGATCTTACGCTGCGTCTCCTCGACCAGCCCGAGGATCGGCAGCGTGCCGAACTCGTCGAGCCGGGCCGAGAGCCGCTTGGCCGCGCCGACGAGCCGCGCGACGCCGGCGAGCATGAAGAGAAGCGCGAGGACCACGCCGCCCAGAACGACGAGCACCCCTAGTTGCGGGCTGGCGCTCACGCCGCGGCTTCGCTCCCCTTCGACCCCTTCGCCTCGCTCTTGCCCGAGCCGCTCTCCTTAGGGGAGGCGCCTTCCGCGGCGGATGTGCCCTCTTTGGCGGGGGTGGTCTCTTTGGCGCCTGCTTTGGCGGGGGCACCTTCCTTCGACGACGCGGACGAGGCCGACGTCGAGCCTGCCGAGCTTGTCGAGGCCGAGGCCTTGCGCGAGTCCGTCACATAGAAGCCCGAGCCCTTGAAGACGATCCCCGTCGGCCGGAAGACGCGCTTGAGCGTCCCGCCGCAGTGCGCGCACGCCTCGCCGACGGTTTCTTTAAAGCCGTGGCGGATATCGGTCACGGTTCCGCACTGCGTGCACTCGTACTCGTAGATCGGCACTCTCGTCCCCCAGGTCCTAGAAAAGGCTTCGCTAGGCGCCAGTATACTTGCCTTTAGCACTATCAGTCAACGAGTGCCAACGGGCGGCCGCGGGCTAAAAGTCGGAAAGAAGCTCGTCGTCGTGCCTGCCCTCGAACTCGACGAGCCCCTTGAAGTGCAGGAGCGAGTCGGCCAGGGCGTTCTCGAGGCGGCGGCGCGCCGTCATGCGATCGATCAGGGCGCCGAGCGCCCCGCCGTACGCCGGGTAGTCGATCCGCACGATCAGCTTGGAGCGCGCGCTCTTGCGCTCGATGCGAAAATCGAAGCGGCGCCGGATCGAGAACGCGCCGACCAGCGAGACGACGTGGCCTTCGAGGAACTGATCGACCTCGTAGAGCTCTTCCTCGGCACCCGGGATCGCGCCCCGCAGCGCGACCTCGCTGCCCAGCGCCAGCGGACCCGGATCGATGCGGCGCGCGCTGCGCACGAACGAGAGCCAGACCGGCCATTTCTCGACCTCGCAGACCAGCGCGAAGGCGGCCTCGGGCGAGCTCGCCAGGTCCTGGCTCCCCAGGAGCGCGTTCGGCGACGGGCGTTCGACCGGACGGTGCATTACGACCATGCTCGCACGTTCGCTCTCGAGCCCCTACGTCCCTAGTCGCAAACACTAGCGGTTGTATGCGGCCGCTATTCCAGCCACAATCTGTGGGGAAGCCTGTGGAGAGCTTGTCGAGAACCGGTTGATGCTTGCGAACGAGCGGCCCTCAGGCCGCGGCGGCCAGCGTAGGCCCCAGCAGTTCCTTGAGCCGGGCCCGCGCGCGCGAGAGGCGCGAACGGACCGTGCCGATCGAGATCCCCGTGTGCAGAGCGATCTCTTCGTAGGAGAGGTCGTCGACCTCGCGCATGGCCACGACCGTGCGGAAAGCCTCGGGCAGCGAGTTGACGGCCTGCGAGAACTCCTCGCGCGTCAGGGTGTCGTAGCAGGCGGCGTACGGGTCGCCGCTGGGCTCGCGCAGGCTGCCGGCCTCGCTCAGCGCGAGCTGCAGGCGGGCCAGCCGGACGTCCGCGCGCTTGCGCTTCTTGTTGTGATCGAAGAAGACGTTGATCGTGATGCGGTAGAGCCAGGTGTAGAACGACGACTGTCCGCGGAAACGGCCGATATTGCGGAAAACGCGCAGGAGAACTTCCTGCAGCAGATCCTCGACGTCGCTCGCGGGCGCGTTGAGCTGTGCGAGCACGCGGCGCACGTGCGGATCGTACGAGCGCACCAGCTCGTCGAAAGCGTCCTGCCGGCCGGCGCGAAACGCCTCGATCAATTGAAGGTCGCGCAGCGCTCGCGCCTGCTGCTCGGGGTTGGCGTTGCGGCGGGTTCCGGCGGCAGACATCCTTGACGCTCTCCTCACACGGCGGGTGTTCTGCCGTCAGGATAGTTTAGGACATCCTTGAAATACTGTGAGGCCGGCTACGGTCCGCCGCCGGCGACGCTCCCCTCGCCGACGCCGAGCGCGAACGCCACGAGCGCCTCGATCCCGAAGGCGAGCGAGGCCTCGTCGATCCGAAACTGCGGGCTGTGGCCGGGATGGACCGAACCGGCCCGCTCGTTGCGGATCCCCAAGCGAACGAGCACGCCGGGGACGCGCTGCGCGAAGTAGGCGAAGTCCTCGCCGCCCATCGTCGGGTCGGGGGTCGCCAGCGTCAGCTCCGTCCGCTCCGCCAGGAACGAACGAAAGCTCGCGACCAGCGCCGGGTCGTTGACGACTGCGGGGTAGCCGAAGCCGACTTCGAGCGTGGCGGTCGCGCCGTAGGCGGCCGCGACGCCTTCGCAGATCCGGCGCGCCTTGGGTTCGAGGCTCTCGCGCACGGCCGCTTCCTGCGAGCGGAAGGTCCCGGTCATCACCACGCGATCGGCGATGACGTTGTTGCGGTAGCCGCCTTCGATCGTCCCGATCGTCACGACCACGGTCCGCAGCGGATCGATCTCGCGGGCGGCGATGTTCTGCAGCGCGAGGACCGTCGCGGCCGCCGCGGGGATCGCATCGACCGCGGTGTGCGGCGAGGCGCCGTGGCCGCCCTTGCCCTCGATGGTGATCCGGAACTCGTCCGCGGCGGCGTTGCAGACGCCGGCGATGATCCCGAGCGTCCCGGTCGGCAGGCGATGGTCGACGTGGAGCATCGCGACGGCGTCGACGCGCGGATCGTCCAGCGCGCCGGCTTCGATCATCGGCAAGGCGCCGCCCGGCCCTTCCTCGGCGGGCTGGAAGAGCAGCACGACGCTCCCCGCCAGCGTCGCCCGCGCTTCGGCCAGGACGCGCGCCGCGCCGAGCAGCATCGCGGTGTGCGCGTCGTGCCCGCAGGCGTGCATCTTCCCCGCGACCTCCGAAGCGAAGGGCTCGCCGGAACGCTCGGTCAGCGGCAGAGCGTCCATGTCGGCGCGCAGCCCCGCGACCTTCCCGGGCCTCGCGCCGCGGACGACGCCGACGACGCCGGTCTTGGCGACGCGGCGGTGCTCGATGCCGAGGGCGTCGAGCTCGCGCTCGACCAGCGCCGCGGTCCGCTCCTCCTCGAAGCCGAGCTCGGGGAAGCGATGGATCTCGCGCCGGAGGGCGACGGCACGCTGCGCGACGCCGGGGGGTATCGTGATCGTC
Source organism: Vulcanimicrobiota bacterium (assembly GCA_963834485.1). Taxonomy (GTDB): domain Bacteria; phylum Vulcanimicrobiota; class Vulcanimicrobiia; order Vulcanimicrobiales; family Vulcanimicrobiaceae; genus CAWICD01. Next base: position 715,801 of record CAWICD010000001.1, on the reverse strand, counting down.
ATGCCGCGTTCTTCTCGCAAAGCGCGGCGAGACTTGCGAAGAGGACCCGCCGTGACGGCGGGCCCTCTCTTCGCGGCGGACGGCTCCGGGCGGGCGGCGCGGAGCGCCGCCGGGCCCTCAACTCCGGTAGCGCAGGAACGCGGGGACCTCGATGTCGTCCATGTTGACCGGAGCGACCTTTTCGAACTCGCCGTTGGCGAAGGCCGTGCCGGCTGCGGCGTGCGGCGGGCGCTGGCCGCCGAAGCCGGCCGCGAGCACCGTGATGCGCACCTTCGACTGCATCGAGGGATCGACCGAAGCGCCGAAGATGATCTGCGCGTCGGGGTCGACCGCACGAGAGATCATCTCGGCGGCTTCGTTGACCTCGAACATCGAGAGATCGGGGCCGCCGCAAACGTTGAAGATCACGCCGCGCGCGCCTTCGATCGTCGTCTCGAGCAGCGGCGAGGCGATCGCCTTCTGCGCGGCGTCGGCGGCGCGGTGCTCGCCGCTGCCCTCGCCGATCCCCATCATCGCGCTGCCCGCGTCGGTCATGATCGTCTTGACGTCGGCGAAGTCGAGATTGATGAGCCCCGGCTGCGTGATCAGATCCGAGATGCCTTGGATGCCCTGGCGCAGTATCTCGTCGGCGTAGGCGAAGGCGTCGTTGAGCGGCGTCTTCTTCTCGATGATCTGCAGGATGCGCTCGTTGGGAATCGTGATCAGCGTGTCGACCTTCGCCTCGAGGTCCGCGACGCCGCGTTCGGCGATCGTCATGCGCTTGCGCCCCTCGAACGAGAACGGCTTGGTGATCACGGCGATCGTCAGCGCGCCGGACTCGCGGGCCAGCTCCGCGATGATCGGCGCCGCGCCGGTTCCGGTGCCGCCGCCCATCCCCGCCGTGATGAAGACGAGGTCGGCGCCGTCGAGGACCATCGCCAGATCCTCGCGTGACTCCTCGGCCGCCTCGCGCCCGACATCGGGATTGGACCCGGCCCCGAGTCCGCGGGTCTTCCCGCCGCCGATGTGAATCGTGTTGCTCGTGCGGCAGTTGCGCAGGGCCTGGACGTCCGTGTTGACGGCGTAGAACTCCACGTTCGTGAGGCCGGCGTCGATCATGCGGTTGACGGCGTTGCAGCCGCCGCCGCCGATCCCGACGACCTTGATCGCGGCGCAGTGCTCCGGGTTGTAGCGTTTCGAATCGGCCATCGAGTCCTCCGGAAGGAGCGTGAGTTGATTTTGCTTGCGGATCGGGTCGTTGCGGGGCGCTCGAGACACGTTATTCCCAAAGATCCCCGAACCAAGAGGCGATCTTGCTGAAGACGCCGCGGCCGCGGCCGTTGCGGAACCAGGGTGCGCCGTCGCCCTTCGGGCCGAACAGCACGAGCCCCACGGCCGTCGCGTATTCCGGCTGTTTGACCGTGTCGGTCAAGCCGCCGATGGCGGTCGGCACGCCGACGCGCGCCGGAATTCCGAAGAAATCGGAAGCAGCCTGCTCGATGCCTTGCAAGTGCGCACCGCCGCCGGTGAGCACGATCTCGGCGAGCAGCACGTCGCGCGGAATCTTCTCGACGATCTGCGCGCGTGCGAGCCTGAAGATCTCCAACAGGCGGGGGGCGACGATCGCGCGAAGCTGAGCGCGCGAGACGTTGCGGGTCGTGCGGCCGTCGAGCGTCCGGACCGTAAACTCGGCCTCGCCTTTGCCGTCGCTCAGGGCGGAGCCGTATTGCCGCTTGATCGCCTCGGCGTCGGCGAACGACGTCTTGAGGCCGAGGGCGATGTCGTTGGTGAGGATGTTGCCGCCGACGGGGATCGTCGAGGTGTGGATCGCGCCGCCGCCGGCGTAGACCGCGACGTCCGTCGTGCCGCCTCCGATATCGAGCAGCACGACGCCGACGTGCTTCTCCTCGGCGAGCAGCGTCGCGGCCGACGAAGCGAGCGGTTCGAAGACGAGCCCGGCCGGCTCGAGACCCGCCCGATGGACGCACTTGAGCACGTTGGTGATGAAAGTGTTGCCGCCCGTGATGAGGTGCGTGTCGACCTCGAGACGGGAGCCCGACATGCCGATCGGATCCGAGACGCCGTCGTGTCCGTCGACCGTGAACTGGCGCGGCAGGGCGTGGATGATCTGCCGGTCGGCCCCGACGTCGATCAGCTTCGAGGCTTCGACGACGCGCCGCACGTCGGCGCGCACGACCTCGCGGTCCTCGCCCGAGATGGCGACGACGCCGCGGTTGTTCGTGCTCTGCACGTGCTCGCCGGTGACGCCGACGTAGACGTGCGAGATGTGCACGCCGGCCATGCGCTCGGCTTTCTCGGTCGCCGCCTCGATGGCGCGGACGGTCTCTTCGAGGTCGGTGATGATCCCCTTGCGCAGCCCGGTCGAGGGGGCTTCCCCGACGCCGATGATATCGAGACCCTGGGGCGTGCTGGCGGCGACGACCGCGCACGTCTTGGTCGTCCCGATGTCCAGCCCGGCGATGGTGACGCTCCGCGACGGCTTGCTCATCGCGGGAACGACCTCACCCCCACGGCGAGCGACGGGGCCCGGCGAAGCGACATGGCCCTACATATTGTGGTCGGGGCGGTGAGTTCCTTGTATATATTGTGTCGAGAACCTGTGAACAACTGTGGGCCGGTAGACGACCACCGGAGCGTTCGGGGCCCGCAGATCGAGCGTCGCGACGTCTTCGGCCCGGCTGCCCAGCCGTTCCAGGATCGGATCGACCAGGCGCTGCTTGGCCGCCAGGTCGTCCTCGTCGCCGAAGAGCACGGTGACCCCGCCGGGCAGCGTCGTCCGCAATCCGTCGAAGCCGTCGTGTTCGAAGTTGCGATAGTTCGCTCCCAAGCCGGTCAGCGTGCGTTCGTCGGCTTGCAGGCGCAGCAGCTCGGAATCCTGCAAGAACTCGCCCGGGTTTGCGGGCCGCCGCGCGCGCAGATCGTAGAAACGCAGCGGCGCGTCGGCGCAGCCGAGCGCGAGGACGCGCCGCGGGGCATCGACCGTCACGCTCGCGCCGCCTGCGAAGCGCACGCACGCTTCGGGCGCGCGTTCGACGACCTCGATGCGCACGTGTCCGGGCAGCGTGCGATGGATCCGCGCGCGAAGCACGTAGGGGATCGCTTCGATGCGGCGCTCCGCGGCGCGGGTGTCGAGCAGCCACACGTTGAGGTTGGGATCGATCGCGGCGCGGGCCACGACCTGCGAGCGCTCCACGTACTCGACCCCGTCGACCGTCAGCGACTGCAAGTGGAACGCGGGCAGGGTCGCGAGGGTCCAGGCCGCCCACGCGGCCAGCGCCGCGAGGAGCGCGAGCACGATCCAGTACATCCGCATCCGCGCCGCAAACGAGGGGCGCGAACGGCGGCGCAGCAGGACGGAGCGGCTCGACTTCACGAGCGCGCCACTCAGGCGACCGTTTCCAGGCCGGGTGCCAGCACGAAGCGCTCGATCGCCTCGGCGACGCCGTCGTGCTCGACGCCGGCGACGACGGCGTCGGCCTCGGCTCGCAGCTCGGGCGGCGCGGAGCCCATCGCGACGGCGATTCCGGCCACGCGCAGCAAGGGAAGATCGTTATAGGAGTCGCCGATCGCCAGCACGCGCTCCAGCGGGATCCTCAGGCTTTCGGCGACCGCGCGCAGCGCGATCCCCTTGTCGACGCGCGGGTCGAGCATCTCGACGAACTCGGGATTCGAGCGCGTCACGTAGGCGTCGCCGCCGCAGACTTCACGCATCAGCGCCGCGCACTCGGGCGTGCGCGCGGGATCGGTGACGATGTTGACCTTCGTCGAAGGAGCTCCGGCGAACGCCTCGGGCAGCGAGGGCACGACGACCGGCTCGGCGCCGGCGATCCGGCCGTACAGCTCGGCGTATCGGTTGCGCTCTTCCACGTAGAAGCGATCGCCGCGATAGAACTGGACGTGGTAGCCGTGAGCCTTCGCCGCCGCGTAGATGCGCAGCGCGACCTCGTTGCGCAGCGGGATTTCGCGTTCGAAGCGCCTCGTGCGCGCGTCGGCGACGACCGCGCCTTGATAGCACACGATCGGCCCGTCGATGCGCAGCAGCTCGGCGAACGGCGCGGCCGCGACGACCATGCGCCCGGTCACGATCGTGACGCGCACGCCCAGCGCGGCGGCGCGAGCGACGGCCTCGAGAACGGGGGGCGAGACCGGATGCATGGGCTCGACGAGGGTCCCGTCGAGGTCGATCGCGAGCAGCAACGGGCGTCGTTTTGGCGCCATCGCGGTTTACTGCGGCGCCGAGGGCGCGAGGGCCTTTCGCCTCACCTACGGAGGTCGGCGGTCCGCGCGTGCGCCGGCAAACCCTCGAATCGCGCCAGCGCGGCGAGCGGGGCCGCGTCGTGCTGCATGCGCGCCCGGCTGTTCTCGACCAGCGACATCGTGCGGAAGAAATCGGCCGCGTGCAGGCCCGACGAGAAGCGCGCCGCGCCCGCGGTCGGCAGGACGTGGTTGCTCCCGGCGATGTAGTCGCCGGCCGCGACCGGCGTGTCGGCACCGACGAAGATCGCGCCCGCGCGCGTGATCCGCGGGACCAGCGCCCACGGGTCGCGGGTCTGGATCGAGAGGTGCTCGGGGGCGAAACGTTCGATCACCTCAAGGACCTCTGCCTCGCCGTTCGCGTGAACGAGATACGTGCGCTCGGCGAGCACGCGTTCGACGATCTCGCTGCGCCCGCACGCGAGGGCGAAGGGCCCTTCCAAGAGCACCGCGACGCGCTCGAGGATGCCGCGATCGGGCGAGACGGCCGCGACCCGCGCCAGCGGATCGTGCTCGGCCTGCGCGATCAGCTCGCCTGCGACCAGCTCCGGGTTTGCATCCGCGTCGGCGACGACGAGGACTTCGGAGGGGCCGGCCAGTCCGTCGATCCCGCAGAGGCCGAAGACTTGGCGTTTGGCCTCGGTCACCCAGACGTTGCCGGGACCGACGATCTTGTCGACCTTGGCGATCGTCGCCGTTCCGTAAGCGAGCGCGGCGATCGCTTGCGCGCCGCCGGCGGCGTAGAGCTCGTCGGCGCCGCACAGGCTGCAGGCGAACAGGACCGCCGGGTCGATCGAGCCGTCGCGGCGCGGGGGCGTGATCACGACGACCCGCGGGACGCCGGCGATCTTCGCCGGGACGACCGTCATGACGACCGACGACGGCAAGGTCGCCGTCCCACCGGGCACGTACGCGCCGACGGCTCCGAACGGCCGGACCAGCAGCGCGGTGACCGTCCCGTCGGCTTCGCGCTGCTGCACCTCGGGGACGAGCTGGCGCTCGTGGAAGCGGGCGACGCGCTCGCGCGCGAGCCGCAGGCCTCGCGCGATCTCGGGCGGGACCAGCTGCTGCGCCTCCTCCGGCGAGGGGATCGCGACGCGCAGCGCGGCGGCGGACGCACCGGGAAAATCGAAGCGGCGCGTGTACTCGGCGAGCGCCTCGTCGCCGCGCGCGCGGACGCCGGCCAGGATCGCGGCGACCGTCGTGCGGACTTCCTCGGGCGGATCCCAACCGCCGCGGTAGAGGTCCGCCAGCGCGGCCTCGTCGCGCGCTGCGACGATCCTTTGCCGCCGCGCTGCGCTCACCGGCCCACCACGTCCGCTTCGCGCACCAGCGGGTCGAGGCGCGCAAGCAGCGCCACGAGCGACGCGTACTTGGCCCGGAAGCGCACCGGGTTGACGACGAAACGCGCGGTCGAGCTGGCGATCTCGTTCACGACGACCAGGTCGTGCTCGCGCAGCGTGTTGCCGGTCGCGACCAGATCGACGATCAGGTCGGCCAGCCCGACCAGCGGGCTGAGCTCGACCGAGCCGTGCAGCTTGATGATCTGCACCGGCACGTCGCGCTCGGCGAAGAACGCCTCCGCGCTCTTGACGAACTTGGTGGCGACGCGCAGGAACGTGGGGAGCTGCGCGCCTTGATGGTAGCGGTCGACGCGGCGCGCGGCGACGACGAGCCGGCAGGCGCCGAAGCCGAGATCGGCGAGCTCGCAGACGTGACGTTCGGTCTCCCACAGCACGTCGGCACCGACGACGCCGCAATCGGCCGCCCCGAACTCGACGTAGGCCGGCACGTCGGTGGGGCGCAGGAAGAGCACGCTCGAGCCGTCGGGGGTGGTCACCATCAGCTTGCGCCCGGGGTCGTCGGGCAGATCGATCCCGGCCGCGCGCAGCCGCGCGGCCGAGTCGTCGTAGAGCGCGCCCTTGGGGATCGCGATCGTCAGCGGCTGGCCGGCCGCGCCCGCGTCGTTCACCAGGTCACGTCCAATTCACGCACGTCTCCGTTGCGCGCGATCACCACGCGCGGGATGTGAAAGCGGCGCGCCTCCTCGAGCAGCTCTTCTTCGCCGAGGTGCTCGAAGTCGATGCGCACGATCCTGCCGGCGGCGCGTTCGCGCGCGGCGAGCACGTCGGAGCCGCTGACGAGCACGTCGACCGCCGGAGCGGCGCCGAAGCGGGTGCTGTGCCGCCGTTCGAGGGCGATCAGCACGCGCTCGGTCGCGAGGGACCAGCCGACGGCGCCCATGTTGAAGCCGAAGCGCGGCAGCAGCGAATCGTAGCGGCCCCCGCCGCACAGCGCGAAGCCCACCTCGCTGACGAAGCCCTCGAAGATGAAGCCGGTGTAGTACGTGATGTCGCGCAGCAGCGAGAAGTCGACGTTGATGCGGCCGGCGTATCCGAGCTCGGCGGCGCGGGCGAGCAGCCGCCGCAAGCGTTCGATCCCGGCCAGCCCCGCGTCGGTGTGGCAGAGGCGGCGCGCCGCCTCGAGCACTTCGTCGCGGCCGCGCGTCAGGGTCAGGCGGACGACCGCCTCGACGTCGGCGCGCGAGCCGGTGCCGGCCAGGCGCTCGCGCAGCGAGACGATGTTGCGCCCGGAGATCAAGGCCTCGCAGTGGGCCTGACCGGCCTCGTCGAGCTCGAGCCCGGCCAGGACGCCGTCGACGATCGCGGCGTGGTTCACGTCGAAGAGCGCGTCGCGCAGCCCGAGCGCGTCGAGCGCTTCGAGCGCGGTGAAAAGACTCTCGGCATCGGCGTCGAGGCTCTCCGGGCCGATCAGCTCGACCCCGGCCTGCGTGAACTCGCGCAAGCGGCCTTCCTGGGGCTCCTCGTAGCGGTAGGCCGGCTGCACGTACGAGAGTCGCAGCGGGAGCGGCGCCTCGCGCATCCGGGTCGAGACCAGCCGCGCCACCGGCGTCGTCAGCTCGGGGCGCAGCGCCAGCGGCGTCCCGTTGCGGTCGTTGAAGCGGAAGGTCTTCTCCGCGATCCCGTCGCCCAAGCCCGCCTCGAGCGCGTCGAACCGCTCGAAGGTGGGCGTCTGCACCTCGTGATAGGCCCAGCGCTCGAAGACGCCGCGCAGCACGTTCTCGACGGCGCGCTTGCGCCGCAGCTCCGCGGGCAGCCAATCCCGCGTCCCGGCGGGGAGCCTCACAGCGTACCCTCCCAAACGCGGGACTCGCCGAAGATCGCAACGAGCTCGCTCTTCACGTAGAAGCTGTTCGCGATTCCGCGCGGCATCCGCTCCGCCGCCGCTCCGACGTGCACGACGATGGGGACGGTCCCGGGCGATTCCTCGAGGAGCCGCGCCAGCGCGTCGATCTCGCGCTTGCTGCCGGCATTCACGTGCCAGCCCTGGGGCGCCGGCGGCTCGAGGCGCTCGAAGGTCTTGACCTCGTTGACCGTCAGCGAAAGGTCGACCGGCGCCTCGTCGCCGAGCGGGGCGCCGCGCCGTTCGCGAAAGCGCACGCGCCCCTTGACCGTCACGATCGCGTCGGGGACGAAGGCCGCCTGGAGCTGCTGGTAGGTCTTCGGGAAGACGATGCACTCGACGCTGCCGGTCGTGTCTTCGAGCGTCGCGATCAGCATCTGCTGCTGGGCCTTGGTCAGCGTGCGCCGCACCTCGGTCAGCATCCCCGCGACCGTGACGAGCTCGTCGTCCTGGCGTTCGCGCAGGTCCTTGAGCGGAATCGCGCCGCCGCGTGCCAGCGCCTCGGCGATGCCGGCCAGCGGGTGGCCGGAGACGAAGATCCCCAGCGTCTCCTTCTCCCAGGCGAGCTGCTCGAGTGCGGGCGGAGCGGGGAGGGGGCGGAGCTGCGGCGCGAGCTCTTCGCTCGCCTCGGCGCCCGCGCCGAAGAGCGAGAACTGGCCCGACTGGCGGTCGCGCGCGGCGCGCGCGGCCAGCTCGAGGGCACTGTCGAGCGCGTCGAGCAGCTGGGCGCGGTTTCCCGGCAGCGTGTCGAACGCGCCGCACTTGATCAGCGCCTCGAAGACCTTGCGGTTGAGATATCTCAGATCGACCCGTTTGGTGAAGTCGAAGAAGTCGGCGAACGGACCGCCTGCCGTTCGCGCCGCGATGATCGCCTGGACCGCGCCCTCGCCGACGCCCTTGACCGCCGCCAGGCCGAAGCGAATCGCTTCGCCGACCACGGTGAAGTCGACGCGCGAGGCGTTGACGTCGGGCGGCAACACGACGATGCCGACCTTCTTGGCTTCGTCGATGTACTCGACGAGCTTGTCGGTCTTGTCCTTCACCGAAGTCATCAGCGCGGCCAGGTAGGCGCGCGGGTAATTCGCCTTGAGATAGGCCGTCTGGTACGAGATCCAGCCGTACGCGACCGCGTGACTCTTGTTAAATCCGTAACCACCGAAGGGCTCGACGAATTGGAAGATCTCCTCGGCCAGCGCCGCGTCGAGGCCCTGCGCCTGCGCGCCCTTGACGAACTTCTCGCGATAGAGCGGGATCTTTTCCTTGAGCTTTTTGCCCATGACCTTGCGCAGCTCGTCGGCCTGCCCCATCGAGAAGCCCGCGATCTGGCGCGCGATCTGCATGACCTGCTCTTGATAACAGGCGACGCCGTAGGTCGGGGCGAGGATCGGTTCGAGCTTGGGGTGCAGGTACTTCGGCTTGGTGCGGCCGTGCTTGTTGCTGATGTACTGCGGGATCCACTCCATCGGCCCGGGACGGTAGAGCGCGACCAGCGCGACGATGTCGTCGAACGTGTTGGGGCCCAGCTCCGTGCAGACGCGGCGCATGCCGTCGGACTCGAGCTGGAAGACGCCGGTCGTCTCGCCGCGGCCGAGCATCTCGAAGGTGCGCGCGTCGTCGTCGGGGATCGCCGCCAGGTCGAAGGCGGGATTCTCGGTGCGCCGGATCTCGTCGACCGCGTTCTTCATCACGGTGAGGTTGCGCAGCCCGAGGAAATCCATCTTGAGCAGGCCGATGCGCTCGACCCAGCCCATGTCGTACTGCGTGTTGACGTCGTCGTCGCCGAGCTTGATCAGCGGCGTCACGTCGACCAGCGGATCCTTCGAGATGACGACGCCGGCGGCGTGGGTCGAAGCGTGGCGGGCCAGCCCCTCGATCGACTTGGCGGTGTCGAGCAGCCGGCTCACCTGCGGCGAGGCGTCGTAGAGCGCCTTGAGCTCGGGGATGCTCGCCAGCGCCTGCTCGATCGAAAGGCCGCCCGGACCCGAGGGAATCAGCTTGGCGACGCGGTCGACGTCGCCGAGCGGGATCGCCAGCGCCCGCCCGGCGTCGCGCACGGCCGCCCGCGCGGCCATCGTCCCGAAGGTCACGATCTGCGCGACGTGATCCTTGCCGTACTTCTCGGTGACGTACTTGATGACTTCGTCGCGGCGCTCGACGCAGAAGTCGGTGTCGATGTCGGGCATCGAGATCCGGTCGGGATTCAAGAAGCGCTCGAAGAGCAGGTCGTACTTGAGGGGATCGAGGTCGGTGATGCGCAGCACGTACGAGACGACCGAGCCGACCGCCGAGCCGCGGCCCGGACCGACCGGGATGTCGTGGTCGCGCGCGTATTTGATAAAATCCCAAACGATCAGGAAGTACGAGGCGAATCCCATCTTGATGATCACGCCCAGCTCGTAGTCGAGCCGCTCGCGCAGGGCGGCGTCGGCCGCGGCGCGCTCGGCGCCGTAGCGCTCGATCAAGCCGCGTTCGCAGATCAGCCGCAAATATGCCTCGGGCGAGAGCGCCGTGCCCGGCGCGCGTGCCGCCTCACCGGACCCGTTCGTCCTCCCGGCCGGGACGGGCGGCACCGGATAGAGCGGGATGTTGAACTGCTTCTCGGGGATCTTGATGTCGATGCGCTTGACGATTTCGAGCGTGTTGTCGCAGGCGTCGGGGACGTCGGCGAAGAGCGCCCGCATCTCTTCGGGGCTCTTGACGTAGAACTCGTCGGTCATGAACTTCATGCGGCTCTGGTCGGCGACCGTCTTGCCGGTCCCGATGCAGAGCAGTACGTCGTGCGCCTGCGCGTCGCCGCGGGCGAGATAGTGCGAGTCGTTGGTGGCGACCAGCGGCAGGTCGAGCTCGCGGGCCAGCTTGATGAGGCCGGTGTTGACGACTTCCTGCTCGGGGATCCCGTGGCGCATGATCTCGACGTAGAAGCGGTCGCCGAAGATGTCGCGGAAGGCCCGGGCCGCCTTCACGGCGGAGGCGTAGTCGTTCTTGAGCAGCGGCTGGGCGCAGAGGCCCGACATGCAGCCGGAGAGCACGATCAGCCCGTCGTGGTGCTTGGCCAGCAGCTCCATGTCGATCCGCGGCTTGTAATAATAGCCCTCCAGGAAGCCCTTGGAGATCAGGGCGACCAGGTTGCGGTAGCCGGTCACGTCGGCGGCCAGCAGGGTGACGTGCGCCTCGTCGCGGACCGTCCGGTCGAACCGCCCGCGCGGGGCGATGTAGGCCTCGCAGCCGACGATCGGGACGAGCCGGTGGTCGCGGGCCTGGTAGTAGAACTCCATCGCCCCGAACATCACCCCGTGATCGGTCAGGGCGACGCCGGGCGAGCCCTCTTCGGCGGTCCGCCGGCAGAGCGCGTCGACGCGGCAGGCGCCGTCCAAGAGCGAGTACTCGCTATGGACGTGCAGGTGGACGAAGGAGCTCACGGACGGCTAAGACCTCGGGACGCGGCGGACGGCTTCACCTTCCTGAGGGCTTCAGCCGGCCCCCGCCGCCCGGCCGCGGGCCGCCGGCCGCACGGACCGCTCGACCGGGCCGCGGACGCCGCTCGCCTCGCTGCCAAGGCCGAGCATCTCTCTCGCGCACCCGGGGCCCCTCGGCGTCACGCAGAATCGGGCCGGCTTCGTGCTACGAAGGTCTTTGGGACATCCTAGGTCGTGGGATAGGATGAAAAGAAGTTTCATGAGTTGAGGTGCGGCTAATTTGATCAAACACGATATCGTCGTCGTCGGCGGCGGCCTGGCCGGGATGCGCGCCGCGGTCGAAGCGGCGGAAGCCGGCGCCGATGTCGCGGTCGTCTCGAAATTGCACCCGGTCCGCAGCCACTCCGGCGCGGCGCAGGGGGGGATCAACGCCGCCCTCGGCAACCGGGAAGACGACTCCCCCGAAAACCATGCCTTCGACTGCGCCAAGGGGTCGGACTACCTGGGCGACCAGGATTCGATCGAGGCGATGACCGAGGACGCGCCGCGCCAGATCGTCTGGCTCGAGCACCGCGGCTGCATCTTCTCCCGCCTGCCCGACGGGCGGATCGCGCAGCGCCCCTTCGGCGGCGCCGGCTCGCCCCGGACCTGCTATTCGGCCGACGTGACGGGCCTGGTCATCCTGCACACCCTGTGGGAGCAGCTCGAGCGCTTCGGCATCAAGGTCTACGAAGAGTATTTCGCGACCGCGCTGTGCATCGAGGACGGCGTCGGGACCGGCGTCGTCGCCTACAACATGCGCAACGGAGAGCTCGAGCTGGTCAACGCGAAGGCCACGATCTTCGCGACCGGAGGGCTCGGCCGGGCCTACCGCAAGACAACCAACGGCTACGCCTCGACCGGCGACGGGATGGCGATCGCCTACCGGGCCGGGATCCCGCTGATGGACATGGAGTTCGTCCAGTTCCACCCCACCTCGCTCAAGGAGAACGGCGTGCTCCTCTCCGAGGCGGCGCGCGGCGAAGGGGCCTACCTGCTCAACTCGCTTGGCGAGCGGTTCATGTTCAAGTACGCGCCCAACAAGGGCGAGCTGGCCTCGCGCGACGTCGTCTCCCGGGCCGAGTGGACGGAGATCCTCGAGGGCCGCGGCATCGACGGCTGCGTGCTGCTCGACCTGCGCCACCTCGGGCGCGAGAAGATCCTCGAGCGCCTGCCGCAGATCCGCGAGCTGGCGCTCGACGCGACCGGCAAAGACGGCATCGACACGCCGATCCCGATCCTCCCCGGGATGCACTACGCCATGGGCGGGATCGAGACCGACAAATGGGGCGCGACGCGCGTTCCGGGCGTCTACGCCGCCGGCGAGGTCGCCTGCGTCAGCGTGCACGGCGCCAACCGGCTGGGCGGCAACTCGCTGCTCGAGACGATCGTCTTCGGGGCCCGTTCGGCTAAGCATGCGGCCGGCTACATCAAGCAAGTCGGCAGCGTGCGGCCCTCGGAGAAGACGCTGCAGGCCGAGAAGGACCGCATCAAGGGGATTCTGGCCCGCAGCGGCGGCCTGCGCCACACCCAGGTCCGCAAGCTCGTCAACGACGCGCTGAGCGACCACGCCTTCATCTTCCGCAACGAAGGCGAGCTGACGGCGGGGATGCAGGCACTGCGCGAAGCGCGCGAGGCCGCGCAGACGATGACCGTGATGGACAAGTCCAAGACGTTCAACACGGACCTCGTCACCTTGCTCGAGACCGAGTTCATCTCCGACATCGCCCAGCCGATCATGCTCGGCGCGCTCAACCGCCAGGAATCGCGCGGCGCCCAGTCGCGGACGGACTTCCCCGAACGCGACGACGAGAAGTGGCAGGTCCACACGCTGATGCGCTTCCAAGGGCCGACGGCCGACCCGATCCCCGATTACACCCGCAAGGTCGTCATGACGAAGTGGGCGCCGACGGTGAGAACCTACTGATGGCTAAGATAATCCTCGACCTCTTCCGCTTCGACCAGGCGACCGACAACGAACCGCATCGCGACCGCGTAGAGATCGATTTTCCCGAGTCCGCCACCGTGCTCGACGCGCTCGAGTACGCCAAGGCGGAGGTCGACGGCTCGATCAGCTTCCGGCGCTCCTGCCGCTCCGCGATCTGCGGCTCGTGCTCGATGAGCATCAACGGCGTCACGGGCCTGGCCTGCAAGACCCCGATCTCGTCGGTCCTGCGCGAGGACGACTCGATCGCGATCGACCCGATGCCCAACCTGGCGCCCATGCGGGACCTCGTCGTCCACATGGATCCCTTCTGGGACAAGTACTCGCGCCTCAAGCCCTACCTGCAGACCGCCGACAAGGACTCGGACCACGAGCGCGAGCGGCGCGTCTCGCCCGAGGACATGAAGAAGCTGGTCGACGTGGCCAACTGCATCATGTGCGCGACCTGCTACTCGCTCTGCCCGGTCATCAGCGTCGATCCGGCCTTCGCCGGCCCGGCGGCGATCGCGTACGCCTACCGTTTCATCGAAGACGTGCGCGACGCCAAGACCAAAGAGCGCATCGCGCAGATCGGCAACGACTACCTGTGGCTGTGCGCGCACTGCTATGCCTGCTCGTACTGCCCCAAGCACGTCGATCCGCAGGATCGCATCATCGACACCAAGCGCCGCGCGATCGCCGAGGGCTTCAAGCACGGCGCGGGCCCGCGCCACGCGCTGGTCGTCGCCAAGACGATCAAAGAGAGCGGCATGCTCAACGAGAGCGAAGTCATCGTGGGAACGGTCGGCCGCTTCAACTTCAGAGGCCTCTTGAAGGTCGCGCCGCTCGGTCTGCGGATGGCCGCGAAGGGGAAGATTCCGCCGCTCTTCATGCATCCCGTCGACCGAGTCGCCGAGATCCGTACCGTCTTCGAGTCGCTGGAGGTCCCGGTAGGATAATGGCCATCTCAATCGCTTCCCAAACTGCCGCCAAGCCCCGCTCGAAGTCGGCCCAGAGCAAGCGCTACGGCTTCTTTCCCGGCTGCGTCGCCAAAGAGTCCTGTACCGAGCTGTTCAACTCCACGCTGCTGCTCGCGCAGAAGCTGGGGATCGAGCTGGTCGAGCTGACCGCGGCCTCGTGCTGCGGCGCGTCGGTCCTCAACGACGTCAACCGCGACGTCGCCCGCGTGCTCAACGCCCGCACCTACGCCCAAGCCGAGGCGCTCGGGCTCGACGACGTCATCACGATCTGCTCGACCTGCACCGGCCACATGCGCGCCGCGAACAAGGAGCTGCTCGAGGACGAGGGCCGCATGGAGCAGGCCAACGCGATCCTGGGCAAGTTCAAGGCCAAGTACAACGGCGGCGTCTCGGTGCGCCACCTGCTCTGGCTCCTGATCGACGACATCGGCCTGGACAAGCTCAAGACGATGGTCGTCAACCCGCTGCACGGCCTCAAGGTCGCGCCGTTCTACGGCTGCCACATCCTGCGGCCGGAGTCGGTCAACGGCTGGGAATCGGCCCGCAACCCGCACTCGCTCGAGGATCTGATCGAAACGCTCGGCGGCGAGGCGGTCGACTACGCCGGCAAGACGCGCTGCTGCGGCTTCCACGTGCAGCTCGAGAAGGACGGCATCGCCGCCAACATGGTCGGCCAGAACATGCGCATGGCCAAGGACAAGGGCGCGGAAGCGGTCCTGACGCCCTGCCCTCTGTGCCACCTCGCCCTCGACGGCTACCAAGCCGACTCGGCGGAGCGCTGGGGCCGCACCAACCTGCCGACGTTCCACCTTCCGCAGTTGGTGGCGCTGGCGCTCGGCGTCGACCCGACGAAGCTCGGCTTGAAGCGGCACGTGATTTCACCCGGACCGGTGATCCAGGCCCATCAGCTCGCCCCGATGCACGTCGCCTAGGCACCGCTCGAGCAGGGGCGAGCGGCGTTCCTTCCGCCGCTGCCCGCTCGGCGGCAACTGTGACCGGGCACAATTCTCGGCGAGCGGCCTCTTCCGAAGCAGCCCTTCCGGTCGATCTCGATAGGGAAGTTCCTTCGCTTCGACTCGAGGATCATGGACTGCCGAGAATCGTCAGGGCCCCCTTCTTGCAAAGTCAGCCTCGGCGAGCCGCAACGCCGCATCGATTTTTCTTTCGAGGATCTGTGCCGGCACACGATCGCCTTCGGCTCCTCCGGCTCGGGTAAGACGACGCGGCTCTACAACCCGCTGCTGCTCGAGATCCTCGGCAAGCTCGGCGCGGGCGGCTTGATCATCGCCGCCAAGGCGGAGGCCGTCGTCGAAGCGGTCGAGATCGCGCGCCGCGCCGGGCGCGAGGCGACGGTCATCCAGCCCGGCAGTTCGGTCGGACTCGACCTCTTCAGCGGGAGCCCCGACGTCGACGCGATGTACCTGCGCGACACCTTCGGGCACCTCAGCGACGAAGGGCGGCGCTGGGTCGACGCCGGCGTGGCCCGCATGAAGAACTCGCTGCGCATGCTGCACGCCGCCGGGTCGCAATACTACAACTTCGACGCGCTCTCGAACTACTGCTTCGACGATCAGTTCGCGGCGATCGCGCGCGTTCAGGCGATGGAGCATCTGCGCGGCCTCCCGCGCGGCTCGGACGAAGCGTGGACGATCCGCGAAGCGATGTCGTACGAGGACACGCGCTACCGCGAGTTCACGCCGGAGACCCGGCGCGCGGTCCAGTTCGCCTGCTCGCAATTGCTCGAGCCGCTGCGCGACGTCCACATCGCCAAGACGTTCGCGCGCCGGCAGAGCCTCGATTCGATCGAGACCGTCTTCGACGGCAACGTCGTCATCCTGCACGTGCCGCGTTCGCGTTACGAGCGCGCCGCACAGTCGATCTACACGATGGCCAAGCGGCGCTTCTTCACGGCGGTCGAGAACCGCCGCGCCAATCCGGAGCTCGATCAGCACCGGCCGGTCGTCTTCGGCGTCGACGAGTACCAGCTCTGCATCTCGGAAACCGACATCCAGTCACTGGGGATCGTCCGCTCGGCCGGGTGCATGGTGCTGGCCACGGTGCAGGGCGTCTCCTCGCTCTACGCGATGCTTCCGCAGCAGCTCGTCGATGCCGCCTTGCAGAACTTCACGCAGAAGATCTTCTTCAAGACCGACGACTACGAGACGCTGTCGCTGCTCGACCGCGCGACCAAGCACGCCGCCAACCACGTCGACCCGGCACGGCTCTTCACGATGAACCGCAACCAGGCGATGTGCCACCTGACGGTCGGCGACGAGTCGATCGACGACATCGTGACGCTGCCGCCGCTCTTCGTCACGGCGTCATATTTCGGCGACGCCATGACGCCGCAAACCGCGCCGCCGCCGGAGCAGTCTGCCGGACAGGCGCCCGCACGATCGGGCATCAGCGCCGCGTAGCCCAAAGAACAAGGGAGACGCCCCGGATCCCGGAACGCCCCCTTGCCCCTTGCCTCAATGAAGAAAAGACTTCGGACGAACGGACTGCGAGCCCGCGCGCACCTGCGCTCATTGTAGTGGAGCACGTCCGCTCCCGCACCGGTTTAAATGTTAAGATCGCTTAAAAGTTTATCCGCCGGCATCGTGCCGGCGGGTGCGGACGGGGCGCGTTCGCCGGAGCGAAGGCGCTCGTAGAGGCTGCGCTGCCGGGCGAGGCGCTCGGGCGCGATCCGCGCGCCGGCGTGAGGACCCGAAGCGAGCGGTTCAGCGAGCCGCGGCGGCAGATCGTCCTCGCGCGCCGTCCAGCCGAGCCGCGTGTTGACGGCGCGCTTGCGCTGCCAGGTCGCGCGCGCCTCCGCTCGCAGCGCGGCGCCGTCGCAGGCGCGGCCGGAGACGGCGGAATACAATTCGGCCGCCTCGCTCCAAAAATCGTCGAAGCAGCCGCGCACGAATTTGCACAGGAGCAGCGTGTCCCAGGCGATCGCCGTCTCTTCGGCGTCGATCACCGAGCGCACGCGCTCCGCGTCGTCGAGCGCGTTTCCCGGCGAGCGCAGGTCGGCGTCGTAGGCCGCCGCCCGGTTGTGGCACGCGCCGCGCGTGCAGACCGCGAGCCCGAGCGCGTACGTCGGTAAGGCGCGCGGCTCGTAACCGGGGAGCTCGAGCCCCTTGACGTGCATCGCAAAACGCTCCGCGCCGCCGCCGATGCGCGCGGCCGCCTCGCGCACGCCGAGCGCGAGGGTCGAACCCAGCCCTGCGGTGGCGGCGATCGCGGCGATCGCCGGCTCGAGGACCGCGGCGTTGCCGAAACGCAGCGGCGTCCCGAAGGCTCCCGAGTCCAGCAGGCCGAGCTCGGCGCACTCCATGGCGAAGGCGATCACGCCGCCGGTCGAGATCGTGTCCAGACCGTAGCGGTCGCAGGCGGCGATCGCGTCGAGCACTGCGTCGAGATCGGCGACGCCGCAGTTCGGCCCGAAAGCCCAGACCGACTCGTACTCGCTCGCCGCCGCCTCGCGCCGCTCGCGCGTGCGCCGCACGTACATGTGCTCGCACTGCACCGGGCAGCCGGCGCAGCCGCTCCGCTTCTCGAGGTAGACGCCGGGTGCTTCCCGGGCCCGTTCCGGCGTGATCGCCTCGGCCCCCTCGAACGAGACGGCGCTGAAGTTGCGCACGGGCAGCATGCCCATGCGCTGCAGCACACGCAGGTTGGCGCCCGTCCCGAGGACCCGGTATTTCGCGGTCGCCGGGCCGAGCGCGCGCTCGCGCAAGCGAAGGGCGAGTTCGCGCGCGCGAAGCGGATCGGCGACCGGGACCTCGCCCGTTCCCTCGAGCGCGATCGCCTTGAGGCGCTTGGCCCCCAAGACGGCGCCGACGCCGCCCCGGCCGGCCTGACGGCCGTCGTTCTCGAGCGCGGCGAAGCGCACGCCGCGCTCGCCGGCCGGGCCGATCGCCGCCACCCGCAGGGCTGCGCCGCCGGGGCCCGCGCGCAAGCGCGCGCTCGTCTCGGCCGCGCTCGCGCCCAGCAGCGGACGCGCGTCGAGAAAGCGGACGCCCGACGCGCCGATCGCCAGGGCCGTCCAGTCGGCGGCCTGGCCGCGCACGGCCAGCGCGGCGAGGCCGAGGCGGCGCAACGCGGCCGACCAGTGGCTCGACGAGCAGCCGTCGGTCAGCCGGCGGGTGAGCGGCGAGACGGTCGCGACCGCGTGCTTGTTGGCGGCGGGGACCGGCGTCCCGGCGAACGGCCCGGCGGCGAAGACGACCGGGTTCTCCGGGCCGAGCGGATCGAGAGGGCCGCGGATCGCCCGCTCGAGCAGCGCGACCGCGAGTCCGTCGCCCCCGAGGGTCTGCGACAGCTCGCCGTCCAGCGGCCGGCGACGCGCGCGCCGGGCCGTCAGGTCGACCTCGAGCAGATCGCGCGAGCCGGTCACCTCGCTGGATTTCGTCCCGCGCAGCGGCGCGCCCCGGGCTCGAACGAGCGCTCGCCGCAGCCGATAGCGATCGCTGACGCCGGCGGCAGAGCGCTTTCTTACCGGGAGCGGCGTAAAGCCCCGGCCTTCAGTCCGGGCGCGACGCTCGTCTCGACAGCTCCCGTCGCGACGCTGCTCGAGGCCTTCACAGCGCAGATGGTCGCGGCCCGCCGGCGGCGGCTCGACACGGCCGCCGGCCCGCATGCGGCTGCGGCGTCGTTCAGCATGACGGACGAACGCGGCACGCCGTGGGAAGCGGTCGTCGCGATCTACGCCGTCCCAGGCCACGACGGCACGTACCTCAGCCGCCGCCGGGCAGGAAGAGCAGGCAGGGGAGGTCCGCCTCGGCGAGCGGTTCGTCGAGGTCGACCGGACGGCGCCCGTCGAGCAGGACGAGGTTCGGCTCGAGCGGCGCGTGCGTCCGCGCGTCGAGCACGGTCCCCGCGAGCTGCGGATGGCGCGCGGCGAGCTCGGCCAGCAGCCCTCGCAGCGTGACCGGCGCGGGCGGCGCGAGCTCGACCTCCGCCGCCCCGACCAGCGCGCGGGCCATCCCAAAGAGCTCGAGCCTCACGCGGGCGCGGCCGCAGGGGCGGGCTCGACGTACCGGACGGTCCCGCTCCGCGCGGGATCGTAGCCGCCGAGCGCCGCGATTTGGGCGCGCAGCGCCGCGCTCGCCACGATCTCGAGCAGCACCGCGACGCGCGGGTCCGCGAGCTGGAGCGCGTCGAGAGCGAGCTCGTACGGTTCCTCGGCGAGCGGAACGAAGTCGCAGCCGAGCGCCCGGGCCGCGGCCAGAATGCCGAGCCCGCAATCGGCCGAACCCGCGGCGACGAGCGCCGCGACCGCGAGGTGGGTGAACTCGAGCCGCTCGTATCCGGGGATCGCGCCGGGCGCGATCCCCTCGCGGCCGAGCAGCAGGTCGAGGAGCAGGCGCGTCCCCGCGTCCTTCTGGCGGTTCACGAAGCGCGCGCGCCGCTCCGCCACGTCGGCGAGCGAGCGCAACCCGAGCGGATTGCCAGAGGCGACGATGAGCCCTTGGGTGCGCCGCGCGAAGTGGACCAGCGCGACCCGCTTGCCTGGGACGTAGCGCCGGACAGCCGCGTCGTTGTAGGTCCCCGTGGCGGGGTCGATCGCGTGCGTCCCGGCGACGTGCGTCGCCGCGGCGGCGACGGCGGCCAAACCGGCGATGCTGCCGACGTTGGCCGAGACGAGCTCCAGCCCGCGCTCGGCCAGACCGCCCGCGAGCAGATCGAGCGCGACGTCGTGGCTGCCGACGGCGAGCAGCGTCCGTTCGATTGCGGCGAGCGGGCGGAGCGCCCGCACGCGGAGGCGCGTCCCTTCGTGGAAGCCCTCGGAGAGGCGCGGGACGGTCACCAGGCAGTTGGCGCGAGAGAGCGAGGTGATGACGCCGGCGCCGCGCCGCAGGGGGACCACGATCGAGCGCTCGCCGACGCGCGCGGCCACGCCGCGCACGAACTCCTCTTCGCCCAGCGGCGAGAAGAGCTTGCGCGCCAGCACGGCCTCGAAGGTGCGCTCCTCGGGCGCGTCGCGGCGGCCGAGCCGCTCGAGGAGCGGCCGCAAGAAGAGGTCGGCGCAGATCGCGGTACTGACCGGATAGCCGGGGATTCCGAGCAGCGGGACCGCCCGCTCCCCCTGACGCGCGACCGCGAGGACGAGCGGATGGCCCGGCCGGATCGCCACGCCGTGCACGACGACCTCGCCGAGCCGGGCGAAAACGCCGGCGGTGAAGTCTTCGGAGCCGGCCGAGCTGCCGGCGTTGACCACAACCACGTCGCTCGTCTCGAGGGCGCGCCGCACGGCCGCCTCCAACTGCGCCGGATCGTCGGGGAGCGGACCGGCGAGCAGCGCGAGCCCGCCCCAGCGTTGGACCGCGGCGCGCAGGAAGACCGCGTTCGAGTCGACGATCGCTCCTGGCGCCGGCCGCTCGACGTCGGGCGCGACGAGCTCGCTCCCCGTCGTGACGATGGTGACGCGGGGCAGGCGAACGACCTCGAGCGCGCTCAGGCCCGCCGCGGCGAGCGCGGCGAGATCGGCGGGCTCGAGCGTGCGGCCGGCGGTGACGACGGCCTCGGTCGCGACGATGTCCTCGCCGATCGCGCGCACGTGGCTGAACGGCGCGACGGCGGCGCGGATCGCGACCCGCCCGGCGCCGCGAACCTCGACTTCCTCGATCGGGACGACGGCGTCGCTGCCCTCGGGGAGCGGGTCGCCGGTGTCGACGTAGCGGGCCTCGGCGCCGAGCGCGAGCTCGAGCGGCGCCGTCTCGCGCGCCCCGCGCGTCCGCTCCGAATGGAGGGCGATGCCGTCCATCGCGCAGGCGTGATAGTGCGGCGACGAGAGGCGCGCGAAGACCGGCGCGGCGCTGACTCGTCCCAGCGCTTCGGCGAGCGCGATCCGCTCGCTCGGGCCGTGCGGCGGCAGGCCGGCCGCGGCGAGCGCGGCGGCAAAGCGTTCGCGCGCGCGCTCGAGCGGGACGTCCTCGAGGAAAATCGTCCGGCTGCCGCCTTCGCTCACGGCACGATCACGCGGACGAGCGATCCGGCCGCGGCCCCGGCACGATCGAACGGAAGCGCGATCCAGCCGTCGGCGCGCACCAGCGTGAAGATCAAGTTCGACTTCCCGAAGACCGGCGTGGCGCACAGCGTCCCGTCCGGGGCGCGGCTCAGCTTGGCCGGAACGTAGTCCTCGCGTCCCGGACGCGAGGGGACGCTCGCGCTCAGCCGCGCCTCGAGCGCGCGCTCGTCGCCGAGTCCGTCCGGCGCGACCGGCGCGCCGCCGAGCAGCCGCACCAGCGGGCGCACCAGCCGCCAGGCGACGATCAGCGCGCTGACCGGGTTTCCCGGCAGGCCGATCACCGGCTTTTCGCCGCAGAGCCCGAGGATCGTCGGCTTCCCGGGACGCAGCGCGATTCCGTGGACCAGCGCGCCGGGCGCGCCCAAGCGGTCGATCGTGCGCGCGGTCAGATCGCGCGCCGAGACCGACGAGCCGGCCGAGAGGACCAGCCCGTCGCAGCTCGCAAGCGCCTCGCGGCCGCGCGCGACCAGCGCCTCCTCGTCGTCGGCGACGATCCCGGCGAAGACGGGGAGGCCGCCGGCGCGGGCGATCGTGGCGCCGATCGTCGCCGCATTCACGTCGCGGACCTTGCCGAGCGGCGGCCGCTCCGCGGGGGGCACGACTTCGTCGCCGGTCGAGAGGATCGCGAGCCGCGGCCGAGCCCGCACGTCGACGCGCACGCAGCCCAGCGCGTGCAGCGCGCCGAGGTCTTGCGCGCGCAACTCGTGTCCCGCGAGCGCGACGGCGTCGCCGGCCGTCACGTCCTCGCCGACGGCGAGCGTCTCCGCGCCGCACGCTGCGGAGCGCAACACTTCCAGCTCCTCGCCGCGCAGGTTCGTCTCCTCGAGGATCACGACGGCGTCCGCGCCGGGCGGAAGCATCGCACCGGTGTGCACGCGCACCGCCGTCCCCGCCTCCACGCTGCAGGTTGCGACGTTTCCCATAGTGACTTCACCTGCTAAACGCAAATACGCCGGCGATGCGTCCGATGCGCCGAAGGTGTCGGCGGCACGAACCGCATAGCCGTCCATCGTCGCGCGAGTGAACGCGGGGAGCGTTTCTTCCGCGACGACCGTCGCCGCCACGATGCGGCCGAGCGCGTCGAGCGTTTCGAGCGACTCGAATCGTTCGATCGGACGCAGCCGCGCGGCGAGCTCGGCGAACGCTTCGCCCGGCGGGCGGACGGTGAGAAGATCGCTCATGGACTCCCTTCGCAGCTGAACTTTCGTGCAGGCAGGGCCCGGCCCCGCGGGAAACCGTCTCTCACTACCACCAGGAGGTGCGCCATCCTTACGCTTCCGGGCAGCATCCAGGCTGCGGTCGTTCACCGCAATCTCTCCGTCGCCGAGCTTTACGAGCACGCGCTGCGCAAGGGAGAGGGTGTCCTCGGCGCGGACGGCCAGTTCATCGTCGAGACGGGCGAACACACGGGGCGCTCGCCCAAAGACAAATTCTTCGTGCGCGAGCCGGAGAGCGAGCGGCACATCGACTGGAGCGAAAGCAACAAGGCGATCGATCCGGCTGCTTTCGACGCGCTGTTCGAGCGAGTCTCCGCCTACCTCTCCGAACGCGAAATCTATTCGCTCGACACCTACGTCGGCGCCGACGAACGGTACCGCCTGCCGATCCGCGTGATCACGCAATACGCTTGGCACTCGCTGTTCGCGCGCAGCCTCTTCATCACGCCGGAGCGCGCCCCCGACGATTTCGCGCCGCAGTTCACGGTCGTCGACGCGGCCGAGTTCACGGCCGATCCGGCTCGCGACGGCACGCGCAGCGGCACGTTCATCCTGGTCAATTTCGCGCGCCGCATCGTGCTGATCGGCGGAACGCGTTATGCCGGCGAGATCAAGAAGTCCGTCTTCACGCTCATGAACTACTTGATGCCGCTGCGCGGCGTGCTTTCGATGCACTGCTCGGCCAACGTCAGCAAGGACGACGGCAGCGTCGCGATCTTCTTCGGCCTCTCCGGGACCGGCAAGACGACGCTCTCGGCCGACGCGAACCGGCCGCTGATCGGCGACGACGAGCACTGCTGGTCGCACGACGGCGTCTTCAACATCGAGGGCGGCTGCTACGCCAAAGCGATTCGCCTTTCGCAATCCGCCGAGCCCGAGATCTGGGCGGCCTCGCATCGCTTCGGGGCCGTGCTCGAGAACGTCGTCTACGATCCCCACACCCGCGTCCTGGACTTGGATTCCGAAGCGAAGACGGAGAACACGCGTTCGGCCTATCCGGTCAGCTTCAATCCCAACGTCGTCCCCGGGCTTGCGGCCGGCCATCCCAAGACGATCGTGCTGCTGACCGCCGATGCGTTCGGCGTGCTGCCGCCGATCTCGAAGCTCACGGCCGAGCAGACGATGTACCATTTCCTCTCCGGCTACACCGCAAAGGTTGCGGGGACCGAGCGCGGCGTCACCGAACCGAGCGCGACTTTCTCGACCTGCTTCGGCGCGCCGTTCATGGTCCACCATCCGACGGTCTACGCCAAGCTGCTCGGCGAGAAGATCGCGGAGGACCGGGTCGACTGCTGGCTGGTCAACACGGGCTGGAGCGGCGGTCCCTACGGCGTCGGCAAGCGCATGTCGATCGCATACACGCGAGCGATGGTCAACGCGGCGCTCTCCGGCAAGCTGGCAGAAGCGCCTGTCGTGCGCGAGCCGTTCTTCGACCTGGCCGTCCCGCAGGCCGTGCCGGGAGTTCCGAGCGAGGTCCTCAACCCGCGCGACGCCTGGAGCGATCCAGCGGCCTACGACGCGCAGGCGCGCAAACTCGCCGGCCTGTTCGCCGAGAACTTCAAGCGCTTCGAGGCCAACGCCAGCCCGGAGCTGCGGGCCGCGGCGATTCGCGCCCGCTAGCGCTCACTCTCCGATCACCTTGACGACGACGCGCTTCTTGCGGCGTCCGTCGAATTCGCCGTAATGGACGCGCTCCCATGGGCCGAGGTCGAGTTTGCCTTCGGTGATCGGGAGAACGACTTGCTGGCCCAGCAGGATCCGCTTGAGGTGCGCGTCGCCGTTGTCCTCGCCCGTGAGGTGGTGCTTGTAGTCGGGCTTGCGGGGTGCGAGCTGCTCGAGCCAAGTCATGATGTCGGACCAGAGCCCCGGCTCGTGATCGTTGACGAAGACGCTCGCCGTGATGTGCATCGCGCTGACCAGCACCATCCCCTCGGCGACCGCGGATTCGCGCACGATGCGCGCGACCTCGTCGGTGATGTCGCGGATCTCGTAGCGGCCGGGCGTGTTCATGATCAGATAGTCGGTGTGACTGCGCATGCCGCTTCCTTCGCCGCGCTCGCCAAGACTCTCATCCCCCCTTCACATCACCGGGCTTCGTCGCGAGTAGGGAGACGAGGAATACTTCCCTCACCGCAAAGGAGCCCAGCTACCGTGATCAACCGTCATCTTCTCGCCGCCGCCGCCCTCGCGACCGCCCTGAGCGGCGCGGGCGCCGCCGCGGCGCAGGCCGACACCGGCGCCCCGCCGGTCCCGGCCGCCAGCGCCGCGCCCTTCCACCACGCGCACCACCACAGCCGCCTGGCCCGCGCGCTCCGCTCCCTGGACCTCTCGAACGCCCAGCGGACGCAAGTCCGCGCGATTCTCGGCGAGGCCCGCCAGGCCAAGCAGAGCGGGACGCCCGAGACCCGCCGGCAGGTCATCGGCAAAATCGAAGCCGTGCTGACGCCCGGCCAGCGCGTGAAGTTCGAAGCCGCGCTCAAGCGCCACGCACCGGCCCTTTCGCAGCCGGCCGCGACGCCCTGAGCGCGGTGCGCCTGCCCGCTGCGCCGTCTTTTGCGGCGCAGCAGCAGGGGCGCATGATTTGAAAACGAGTTCCTCGGAGATGCGCCGGCGTTGATTCGTGTCTTCTTCTGAAACCTGCGCGAACCTTAATCGTTTTCTTAACTCGATGGCGCATCTCTTCGACCCCCTGACCGTGCGCGGCGTGACCCTGCGCAACCGCATCGCCGTGTCGCCGATGTGCGAGTACTCGAGCGTCGACGGCTTTGCCAACGACTGGCACTTGGTGCACTTGGGCAGCCGTGCCGTCGGCGGAGCGGCCCTCGTGCTCACCGAGGCCGCGGCCGTCGAGCCCGCGGGCCGCATCAGCCCGTCGGACCTGGGCATCTATCGCGACGAGCACGTCGAGCGGCTCGCCGACATCACGAGCTTCATCCTCGCCCAGGGCGCGATCCCGGGGATTCAACTCGCGCACGCCGGGCGCAAGGCCAGCGTCGCGGCCCCCTGGGATGGCGGCGGCGCGCTCGAGCCCGCGCAAGGCGGCTGGCGCCCCCTCTTCGCTCCGAGCGCGCTGCCGTTCGACGAGCGCAGCCCCGTCCCGCAGGCCCTCACCGGGCCCGAGATCCGCGCGCTGGTGACGAGCTTCGTCATCGCCGCCGAGCGGGCCGTCGACGCCGGCTTCCGCCTCGTCGAGATCCACGCCGCGCACGGCTATCTGGCGCACGAGTTTCTCTCCCCGCTCTCCAACGTGCGCGGCGACGAGTACGGCGGGAGCTTCGAGAACCGCACGCGCTTCCTGCGCGAAATCGTGGCCGGCGTGCGCGCCGTCCTGCCCGAGGCGATGCCGCTCCTGGTGCGGATCTCGGCCTCCGACTGGGTCGAGGGCGGCTGGAGCATCGACGATTCCGTCGCCCTGGCTCGCAGCCTGCGCGCGCTCGGCGTCGATCTGATCGACGTCTCCTCGGGCGGCCTCTCGCCGGCCCAGCGCATCGCGCTCGTGCCGGGCTATCAGGTTCCGTTCGCCGAGCGGATCCGCACCGAGGCCGGGATCGCGACCGGCGCCGTCGGCTTGATCACCGAGCCGCTGCAAGCCGAAGCGATCGTGCGCGACGGACAGGCCGACCTCGTCCTCTTGGCGCGCGAGCTGCTGCGCGACCCGTACTGGCCGCTGCGGGCCTCGGTCGCCCTCGGCGCCGACGGCCCCTGGCCCAAGCAATACCTCCGCGCCAAGCCCGTTTCAGCCGCAGTCTAGCGCCGCTTCGACAGGCTCACGCTTCGACAGGCTCGGCGTGACGGGGGGCGGGAGGCAAGGGCTAGGAGAAGGCGGGGATGCCGGTGAGGGCTTGGCCGACGATGAGGGTGTGGATCTCGCTCGTTCCCTCGTAGGTGAGGACCGACTCCAAGTTGTTGAGGTGCCGGATGATCGGGTACTCGAGCGTCACGCCGCTCGCACCCAGGATCGTGCGCGCTTCGCGGCAGATCGCCAGCGCCTCGCGCACGTTGTTGAGCTTGCCGAAACTGACCTGCTGCGGCGCGAGCGTCCCCGCGTCTTTGAGCCGGCCCAAGTGCAGCGCCAGCATCAGGCCCTTCTGCAGTTCGAGCAGCATGTTGACGAGCTTCTCCTGCGTCAACTGGAAGGCCGCGATCGGCCGGCCGAACTGCTCGCGCGTCTTGGCGTACTCGAGCGCAGTCTCGTAGCAGGTGCGTGCCGCGCCGAGGGCGCCCCAGACGATACCGTACCGCGCTTCGTTGAGGCACGAGAGCGGGCCGCGCAGACCGCGGACGCCGGGCAGAATCGCATCGGCCGGGACGCGGCACTCGTCGAGCACGAGCTCCGAGGTGACCGATGCGCGCAGCGAGATCTTGCGCTCGATGTTGTTGACCTGCAGGCCTTTGCTGCGGGTCGGCACGACGAAGCCTCGCACGGGCTTGCCTTCACCGTTCTCGGGATCGGTCTTGGCCCAGACGATCGCGACGTCGGAGATTCCGCCGTTGGTGATCCACGCTTTCGTCCCGTTCAGGACGTAGTCGGATCCGTCGCGGCGCGCGGTCGTGCGCATGCCGCCGGGGTCGCTGCCGTAATCCCACTCCGTCAAACCGAAGCAGCCGATCGCCTCGCCGCGCGCCATGCGCGGCAGCCAGGTTTGCTTCTGCTCCTCGGAGCCGAAGGCGTGCAGCGCGTACATCGCGAGCGAGCCTTGCACCGAGACGAAGCTGCGCAAGCCGGAATCCGCGGCCTCCAGCTCGAGACAGGCGAGGCCGTAGCTGACCGCGCTTGCGCCCGCGCAGCCGTAACCCTGCAAATGCATCCCCAGCAGCCCGAGTCCCCCGAGCTCGCGCGCGATCTCCTTGGGGAAGAGACCGAGTTCGAACCACTCGCTCACCAGCGAGAGCACGCGGCGCTTGACGAAGTCGCGCACGGTATCGCGGATGAGACGCTCGTCGCTCGTCAGCAAGCCGTCGACGTTGAGAAAGTCGACGGGGTCGAGAGCGATCGGCGTGCTGGCGGCGGGGCCCATGGCAGTCAACCTCCTCCGGTGCGCTTGACGGCCAACGGACCGAAGGCTTGCGCGACCGGCATGATTTGCAGGGAGTTCACGTTCACGTGAGAGGGGCGCGTGGCGACCCAGTGGATCGCGTCGGCGACGTCTTCGGGTTGGAGCGGGGTCGTGCCCGCGTAGACGGAGGCGGCCTTGGCCGCGTCACCGTGGAAGCGCACCTGCGAGAACTCCGTTCCGCCCGCGAGTCCCGGCTCGATGTCGGTCACGCGCACGGCGGTGCCGAGCAGATCGGCTCGCAGGTTCAACGAGAACTGGTACACGAACGCCTTGGTGGCGCCGTAGACGTTGCCGCCTGGATAGGGGAACTCCGCCGCCGTCGAGCCGAGGTTGATGATGTGCCCGCTGCCGCGCGCGATCATCCCCGGCAGCACGGCGCGGGTGCAATACATGAGGCCCTTCACGTTCGTGTCGACCATCGCGTCCCAGTCGTCGAGATCGGCCTGCTGCGCCGGGTCCAAGCCTAGCGCCAGACCGGCGTTGTTGACCAGCACGTCGATCGCGGCGAAGGCCGGAGGGAGCGAATCGATCGCCGCGACGACGGCAGAGCGGTCGCGCACGTCGAGCGCGAGAGGGAGCACGCTCTCGCCGAACTCGCGCTGGAGCTCCTCGAGCTTTTCGAGGCGCCGGCTCGCCGCGATCACGCGCGCGCCGTCGCGCGCGAAGCGCCGCACCGTCGCCGCGCCGAAGCCGGCGGAAGCTCCCGTCACCAATACGATCATGCGGACCGGCTTCCGGCGCCAAGCGACGCGGTCCCTCTCTGGCGAGTCCCCACCGGCGGCACACCGTTCGGTTCTTGAAACGCCCGTTTCAATCTGCTACAACCGGCTTACCGTGCCGCGTCAGCCAGACGAGCGCCTCCGCGAGGAGCTGCTCGCCGCGATCGTCGATTACGTCCTGAGCCGAGGCTTGGCCGACCTTTCCCTGCGGCCGCTGGCAAGCGCCGTCGGTGCCAGCCCGCGGACCCTGCTCTACCACTTCGGCTCGAAGGAGGCGCTGGTCGGCGCCGTCGTCGAGGAGTCCCGCCGGCGCCAGCGAGCGCTCCTCGAAACCTGGTACGAGCGCAGCGCCGAGCACGGCGTCCGCACGCTCTTGCTGCGGGCCTGGCAGTGGCTTGCCGCTCCCCGCCACGAGCCGATCCTGCGCCTCTTCTTCGAGACCTTCGGGCTAGCGCTGCAAGACCGCAAGCATCGCGCGGCCTTCCTGCGCGGCGCGGTCAGCGACTGGGTCATCCCGTTCTCGCGCGAGCTCGAGCGGCAAGGCTTCAGCCGCGAGCGAGCCGCGGCCCTCGGCACGCTCGTCGCGGCCGTCGCGCGCGGGCTGCTCTTCGACCTGCTGGCGACCGGCGACCGGGCGCGGGTCGACCGCGCCTTCCGCTCGTTCATCAACGCGATCGAACTGCCCGGCGACGGGCCGGCGCCGCGGAGCGGCGCGCACTAGCGCTTGAGCACCCGCTCGAGCTTGTCGAAGAGCGCTTCGATCGTGCGGCCGTGCACGTCCTCGAGGCGGCGCCAGAAGAGACGTCCCTCCGTATCGGAGAGGGTCGCGTCGATGCGGTGCACGAGCCGCGTGCGCTTGGCGTCGGACTCGAGATAGAACCCGTGCGTGCCGTCGAAGCCTTCGTTGCGAAAGCGCCACACGATCCTCTCCTCGGGCAGGACCTCGTCCAGCACGGCGTTCACGCCGCTATGCCATTCCTCGGTCTTGCCTGGTTCGAGCGGCCCCGGCGTGCGCATGAAGGGCTGCGACGCGAACGGCCAGATCGCGTCGGCCGAGGTCCCCATGTCGGCGAGCAGGTGATAGATGCGGCGTCTGGTCCCGCTAAAGCTCCGTTGATGCTCGACGTGCAGCGGAATGGGCATGGTCACCCTTTCGGGAAGCGGCCTTAATCTCATCCGCTTCGGCGGCGGCGGATCCGCCCGGCGGACGAGACCCGACAAACGCGAAACGGGAGGCGGCAGGCCGCGCTCCCGTTCGAAACCGAGTCGCGGAGAGCTCAGGCCTTGAGCTCGATATCGACTCCGGCCGGCAGATCGAGGTGCATCAGCGCGTCCATCGTCTTGGGCGACGCCTGCAAGATGTCGATCAGCCGCTTGTGCGTGCGCATCTCGAAGTGCTCGCGGCTCTTCTTGTCGACGTGGGGCGAGCGGTTGACGCAAAACCGGTTGATCTCGGTCGGCAACGGCACGGGGCCGCTCACGAAGGCGCCCGTGCGCTTCGCCGTATCGACGATCCGCTCCGCCGACTGATCGAGGATCTTGTGGTCGTATGCCTTGAGGCGAATCCGAATCTTCTGCTTGGCCATGTGGTTACTGCTTTCCGAGAATTTCGATTGTCAACGTGCTCGCGCTTCGACGGGCTCAGCGTGACGGGGTATTCCGTCAGCCTGAGCTTGTCGAAGGCCGTTCTCCTAGGTGATGGCGGTGACTACGCCTGCGCCGACCGTCCGGCCGCCCTCGCGGATGGCGAAACGAAGGCCTTCTTCGCAGGCAATCGGCGTGATTAGCTCGACGTCCATCGTGATGTTGTCGCCCGGCATGACCATCTCGACACCCTCGGGCAACTGGATCGTGCCGGTCACGTCGGTCGTGCGGAAGTAGAACTGCGGGCGGTAGTTCGCGAAGAACGGCGTGTGGCGCCCGCCCTCTTCTTTGGAGAGGACGTAGACCTCGGCCTTGAACTTCGTGTGCGGCTTGATCGAGCCGGGCTTGGCCAGCACCTGGCCGCGCTCGATCTCGTTGCGTTCCACGCCGCGCAGCAGCACGCCGATGTTGTCGCCGGCGATGCCGAAGTCGAGCAGCTTGCGGAACATCTCGATGCCGGTCACGACCGACTTGCGCGACTTCTCGGCCAGACCGACGATCTCGACTTCCTCACCGACCTTGATCTGACCGCGCTCGACGCGGCCCGTGCCGACCGTTCCGCGGCCGGTGATCGTGAAGACGTCTTCGACCGGCATCAGGAACGGCTTGTCGACGGCGCGCGCGGGCGTCGGGATGTAGACGTCGACGGCGTCCATGAGCTGGAAGATCGGATCGGCGTCCGGGTCGCCGCGCTTGCCGGACGACTGCAGGGCCCGCAGCGCCGAGCCCTTGATGACCGGGACGTCGTCGCCGGGGAACTCGTACTTGCTGAGCAGCTCGCGGACTTCCATCTCGACCAGCTCGAGCAGCTCCGGATCGTCGACCATGTCGACCTTGTTGAGGAAAACGACCACGTAGGGAACGCCGACCTGGCGCATGAGCAGGATGTGCTCGCGCGTCTGCGGCATCGGCCCGTCGGTCGCCGACACGACCAGGATCGCGCCGTCCATCTGGGCGGCGCCCGTGATCATGTTCTTGATGTAGTCGGCGTGACCCGGACAGTCGACGTGCGCGTAATGACGGACCGACGTCTCGTACTCTTGATGCGAGATGGCGATCGTGATGCCGCGCTCCTTCTCCTCAGGCGCGTTGTCGATGTCGTCGACGCTCTTCTTGGCGATCGACGCATTTTCCGTAGACAAGCAGTTGATGATCGCTGCGGTGAGCGTCGTCTTGCCGTGATCGACGTGACCCACTGTCCCGATGTTGACGTGCGGCTTGCTGCGCTCGAATTTCGCCTTCGCCATGTTTCTTCTATCGTTTCCTTATGATTGCAGGGTTGTGCCGAACTACGCGGCGGGTTTCTTTCCTTGCGCTTTTGCGACGATCTCTTCTTCGATGGACTTAGGGGCCTTCTCGTAGTGCGAGAACTCCATCGTGTACGTCGCGCGGCCCTGCGTCGCCGAACGCATGTCGGTCGCGTAACCGAACATCTCCGAGAGCGGCACGTGGGCCGTGATCGTCACCGCTCCGCCCGGCACGTCTTCGCTCGACATGATCACGCCGCGCCGGCGGTTGAGGTCGCCGTTGATCGCTCCGAGGTAGTCCTTGGGGGTAGTGACCTCGACCTTCATGATCGGCTCGAGCAGGATCGGACCCGCCGCGCGATTGGCCTCCTTGAAGCCCATCGAGGCCGCGATCTTGAAGGCCATCTCCGAGGAGTCGACCTCGTGGTAGCTGCCCTCGAAGGCGGTCGCCTTGAAGTCGAGGACGGGATAACCGGCGAGCACGCCGCTTTCGGAGGCCTCGCGGATGCCCTCTTGGATCGCTTTCGCGTATTCCTTGGGGACCCGGCCGCCGACGATCGCCCACACGAACTGCATGCCCGAGTTCGCCTCGCCCGGCTCCAGGCGCAGCCACACGTCGCCGTACTGGCCCTTGCCGCCGGTCTGGCGGACGAACTTGCCCTGCTTTTCGACGCTCTTGGTGATCGCTTCTTTATACGCGACCTGCGGCTTGCCGACGTTGGCCTCGACCTTGAACTCGCGCTTGAGGCGGTCCAGGATGATCTCGAGGTGCAGCTCGCCCATCCCGCCGATGATCGTCTGCTGGGTCTCTTCGTCGGTGCGCATCCGGAACGTCGGATCTTCCTGGGCCAAACGCGCCAGCGCCGTGCCCAGCTTGTCCTGGTCGGCCTTCGTCTTCGGCTCGATCGCCTGGAAGATGACCGGCTCCGGGAACGTGATCGACTCGAGGCTGATCGGATGCTTCTCGTCGCAGAGCGTGTCGCCGGTCCGCGTGTCGCTCAGGCCGACGGCGGCCGCGATGTCGCCCGCGCCGATCGCGTCGATGTCCTCGCGGTGGTTGGCGTGCATGCGCAGGATGCGCCCGATGCGCTCCTTGCGGCCGCTGCGCGCGTTGTAAAGGTAGCTGCCCTTCTCGAGCGTGCCCGAATAGACCCGGAAGTACGTGAGGTTGCCGTACGGGTCGGTCGCGATCTTGAAGGCGAGCGCGGCGAAGGACTCTTTGTCGTCCGGCCGGCGCTCGATCTCGGCGCCGCTCTTCGGATCGGTCCCGACGATCGGCTTGGCCTCCAGCGGCGACGGCAAGAAATCGACGACGGCGTCGAGCAGCGGCTGGACGCCCTTGTTCTTGAAAGCCGAGCCGCAGAGCATCGGCAGCACCTGGCCCGCGATCGTCGCCTTGCGCAGCGCCGTCTTGAGGCGCTCGACCGGCAGCTCTTCGCCCGCGAAGAACAGCTCGAGCAGCTCGTCGTCCTGCTCGGCGATCGCTTCGATCAGCTCTTGGCGCCACTTCTCGGCGAGATCGCGCAGTTCGCCGGGTTCGAGCTCTTCGTGCTCCAGCGTCGAGCCGAGATCGTCCGCGTAGACGATCTTCTTCATGGTGAACAGGTCGACGACGCCCTTGAACTGGTCCTCGGCGCCGATCGGCACCTGGATCGGCACGGCGGGAGCGCCGAGGCGCTCCCGGATCTTGCTGACGCAGTTGAAGAAGTCGGCGCCCATGCGGTCCATCTTGTTGACGAAGATGATCCGCGGGACGCGATACTTGTTCGCCTGGCGCCAGACCGTCTCGGACTGCGGCTGGACGGCCGCGACCGAGTCGAAGAGCGCGACCAAGCCATCGAGGACGCGCAGCGAGCGCTCGACCTCGACCGTGAAATCCACGTGGCCTGGCGTGTCGATGATATTGATCCGCGTGTCACGCCAGGTGCAGGCCGTGGCAGCCGACGTGATCGTGATGCCGCGCTCCTGCTCCTGCACCATCCAGTCCATCGTGGCGGCGCCGTCGTGGACCTCGCCGAGCTTGTGCGTGCGCCCCGTGTAAAACAGGATGCGCTCGGTCGCGGTCGTCTTGCCCGCGTCGATGTGGGCGGCGATGCCGATGTTTCTGGTGCGCTCGAGCGGATACTCGCGTACGAGGGGCATGTTCTTAAGACCGCGTTACCAGCGGTAGTGGGCGAACGCTTTGTTCGCCTCCGCCATCTTGTGCGTATCCTCGCGCTTCTTGACCGTCGCCCCGACGTTGTTCGCGGCGTCCATGATCTCGTTGGCGAGCTTCTCTTCCATCGAACGGCCGGGGCGCTTGCGCGCGAACTGGATCAGCCAGCGCATCGCCATCGCCTGGCGCCGGTCGGGACGGACTTCCATCGGAACCTGATAGGTCGCGCCGCCGACGCGCCGCGGCCGCACTTCGACCAGCGGCATCGCATTGCCCAGCGCCTGGGTGAACACGTCCATCGGGTCGCGGCCAAGCTTCTCGCCGACGATGCCGAGCGCACCGTAGGTGATGCCTTCGGCGACGGACTTCTTGCCGGCGAGCATAACCTTGTTAATGAAACGCGACAGCACTTTCGAATTGAAGCGCGGGTCGGGGAGAATCTGCCGTTTGGGAACGGCTCCCTTGCGAGGCATGCGGAATCCCTACCTTATTTCTTGGTTGCGCGCTTGGCGCCGTATTTGGAGCGGCCTTGCTTGCGATTGGCGACGCCCGAGGTGTCGAGCGTACCGCGAATGATATGGTAGCGGATGCCCGGTAGGTCCTTGACACGGCCGCCGCGGATGAGCACGACGGAGTGCTCCTGCAGGTTGTGGCCGATGCCGGGAATGTAGGCCGTGACCTCTTCGCCGTTGGTCAGCCGGACTCGCGCCACCTTACGGAGCGCGGAGTTCGGTTTCTTGGGCGTGATCGTCTTGACTTGCGTGCAGACGCCGCGCCGGAAAGGATTGCCCCGCACTTCGAACGTGCGCAGCGGCAAATCGGGATGCCCGGGCTTGGGACCCGTCTGCGCGACTCGCAGCGCCGGGGCCTTCACCTTTTTCTCGAGCTTCTCGCGTCCCTTACGGACGAGTTGACTGATCGTCGGCACGTACTCTCCAAGCGGCGGCGCTCTCGAAGCGGCCAAGTCGCCGCAACCGAGGAAACGCACACAAATTCCGCCCCACCGCCGGTGGGCCGGAACCACCGGAGTATACCAGCATCAGCGCGCGAGAGTCAACGGCAGCGCAGGTGCAAAGCAGAGATGTCCGGTCAGCGTCGCGGCTCAGGCGACGGCCGCGCAGGGGCCGAATCCGCGAAAGCGCTTTCCACGCCGCTCGGCCAACACGGCCTCACCCAGCGCCGTCAGGCTGTACCGGATTTCGGCCGCCTCGTCGTCCTCCGGCTCGGGGGCAGCTCTCTCGACCGGTTCCCGCTCGTCCATCCTCGGTTCTCCTTCGCCGCGCCGCCTCGCCGGCGGCCGTTCGAGGAGATCGTAGCGGCGGGGTGTGCCAACTGCGTGGCACTTGCCTCGCGCGGAACGCCCCTCGCCTCAGTAGCGGAGGCGGATCCGGCGCAGGAGCCACTCGTGCCGGCTCGTGTCCGCCAGCGCAGTGATGCTCGCGCCGGCTTTGATGCCGCTGAGCTCCTTACGATCGAAAACCGAACACGTGCGGACGCCGGCCGGGGCCGTCTCGAGCGGAGCATGGCGCAGGATCAAGCGCCGGTGGGCGAAATCGACGCGCACGACCGTCCCTTCGACCGGGATCAACGCACCGGCGTACGCGGCGGACGCCGGCCCGGCCGAAGCCGCCGAGGCGGCGGCGGCAAAGAGGACCGCGAGGACGATTCCACGGAAGCGCATCGTTCTTCACTCCGGCTTTTGCCCAGTACCGGCAATTTGCACGGGTTGCGCTGCTATCCCGCTAGCAGCGGATCGACGTTTTGTTCCGCCCGCAGCGGGTCGCCGCCGGCCCACGAGCCGGAAGCGGCGAACTCCGGATCGGATGGGCCCTCTTGCCGGGGCGGCGCCGCGAATTGTGACGCCAGAGCAGCGCTGTGAACGCGTCGATGCGGGAAGCGTCGGCCGGGGCCCGCTGCGGCGCCGTCGCCGCGGCCGGTCAGATATCCGCCGAGTTCGACCTCGCTGGCGTGCGTCTTCACGTCGACCCCGCCGGAGCCGTTTGCGGCCAGCGTGGTGGTGATGCTGCCGCCTTGCCCGTTGCTGTCGTTGACGGTCAGCGAGTTGTCGGGGTTGAGCGTGACGCTCTCACCGCCGCCCAGGTCGGCGCTCTGACCTTGCTGCAGGCTGACGTTCCGGCCGTACGCCGTCACCGCATACTGGCCGTTCGCGTCGAGCGTGACCGTCGTGTTGCCGCTCGCCGTCGTCACGGTCGCGCTTTGGTTGAGGGTCACGCCGTTCGAGTTGGGCTGCGTCGCCTGGGTCGAGACGCGATAGCCGCCGTTAAAGGAATCCGAATCGAGCAGATCGCGGTGCGAGCTCATGCTGTCCCACGTTCCGTTGACCGCGTCGCCCGCCCCGGTCGTCCCGCTGAACGCTTCGTGCGGATCGCCGACGGAGCTCGCGTCGGCCGAGCCGTAAAATGTCTGCCCCGCGTGGGACGGCGGCCCGCCCGCGGGGTTGGGGGACGGCGCGCCCCCCAGGTTGGACGTCGGCGTGGCTGCCGGGCTCGACGAGGCGACGCCGAGCGCCTGCCCGAGATACTGCTGGATCTGCGCGAACAGGCTGCCGATCAGGCCGAAGAAGCCGCTCATCGCGCCGCCGAGCCCGCCGCTCTCGAGGCCCGAGCCGTCGTAGGCAGCGGGCTGCGCCCCGCCCCCCGCAAAGCCGAGGATCGCGTCGCCGGGGTTCGCCCATGGCGGCGAGGCGCCCGTGCCGGACGGCGCGGCATACCCGCCCTGCCCCTCGATTCCCGCGGCGAGCTGGGCCAGTTCGGCCGGCGGCCGGGGGCTGTTTCCGATCCAAGACATCGCG
The DNA here is from genome assembly GCA_963834485.1 of Vulcanimicrobiota bacterium. GTDB lineage: Bacteria > Vulcanimicrobiota > Vulcanimicrobiia > Vulcanimicrobiales > Vulcanimicrobiaceae > CAWICD01. The sequence goes on along the minus strand of CAWICD010000001.1, from coordinate 680,118 downwards.
TCGTTCCTCCCTCATGCACTCGGCATGACGCACCTGTTCGCTCCGCCTATCGCGACGCGAGGTCGGGACGGAAAGGCCTCGGCTCCGCGGCACGGGGCGAGGCGCTCAGGGATCGACGGACTCGAGGAGCTTGGGATAGACGCGCGGGGCGAGGCGCGGCGTGGCGAGCGGCTCGATGATGTCGTGCGACGGCGGCAAGCCGCCCAAGGAGCGGAACCCGACCGGCGTGGGGCGATGCTCGTTCCACAGCCGCGCCAGACGCCGGGCGCTGCGATTGTCGACCGCCGTCTCGCTCGCGTTGACGACGATCTCGATCTCGTGCGCCAGCGGCGCCTGCTGCGCCGCGACCGAGAGGAGGCGCTGCACGAGATAGTACGACTGCGCCAGCGCGTGCGTCGGATAGCGCGGGTAGCCGTGCTCGGGCTGCAGGCGCTCGCGCAGGACCGGGTGCCACCAGACGAAGCGGTTGGGCATGCGCAGGGCGAGCCGCGCGAGGGACGGCGCGACGGGCCGCGGCACCCAGACCGAACCCAGAAACGGCGCGATCGGGACGGCGCGGTCGACTTCGACGTGCTGCGCGATCCAAGCGGCGAGCAGGCCGCCGAGCGAAAAGCCGACGACGGTGAGCCGCTCGCCGAGCGCGTGCGCCGCGTCGACCGACTCGTGCGCGAACGCGTCGAGCTCTTCGGCCGTCAAACCGGCGAGCGAGGTCGTCAGACGGTCGGCGAGGCCGTGTCGCGGCAGCCTGGGTATGAAGACGTTGGCGCCCCGCTCGAACAGGAGCCGGCCGAAAGAGGCGAACTGCTGCGGACTCGCGGTGAGCCCGTGCAGGAGCAGAAACGCCTTCGGCGTCCTTGCGCCGTGCGACAAAAGGATTGACCTATGGGAGACGAAACTCGGGGCCTCCGTGAGTTCCATGCCTGTAGCCTTCGCCGCCGTTCAGGGATTGCTTGGCGCGCGAGTCTTCGCGCGCATGCTCGCGAGCGCGGCCGGCGATCCGATTCAGGCCGTCGCGGCACCGCCGCCCGGCGCGGGGACGGTCTCGGTCGTCGTCCCCGTGCTCGACGAGCGGGCTCGCCTCGCCCCGGCACTGGACGGGCTCTGCGCGCAGGGACCGTGGGTCCGTGAGATTCTCGTGGTCGACGGCGGCTCGCGCGACGGGACGCAGGCGCTCGTGCGCGATTTCATGAGACGCGAACCGCGCCTCCGGCTCGTGGACGCAAGCCCCGTCCCCGAGGATTGGAATGGAAAGGCGTGGGGGCTCGCCACGGGCCTGGCGCGCAGCGCGCCCGAAGCGACCTGGATCGCGTTCGTCGACGCCGACGTGCGGCCGTCGCGCGATCTCACCGCCTCGCTGCTCGCGCACGCGCGGGCGTCGTATCTCGAGGCCTTCAGCGCGGCGCCGCGCCTGGAGCTCTCCGGCGCCGCCGAGGCGCTCGTCCACCCCGCGCTGCTGGCAACGCTGGTCTACCGCTTCGGACTTCCCGGCAGCGTGGCGACCCGGCCGCGCCGGGTCCAGGCGAACGGTCAGTGCTTCTTCGCCAAGCGCAGCGTCCTGGTAGCCTCCGGCGCGATCGCCGGGGCGCGCGCTTCGCGCTGCGAGGACGTCACGATCGCGCGCCGCCTGGTCCGCGCGGGCGTCGCGGTCGGCTTCTTCGAAGGCGGCCGCTTGGCGACGGTGCGCATGTACGAAGGGCTCGAGGAGTGCTGGCGCAACTGGCCGCGCTCGCTGACGATGCGCGACGCCGAAACGTCGAACGTCGAGCTGCTGCTCGAGCTGGCCGAGGTCGCGTTCGTCCAGGCCTTGCCGCTCGCGCTCGCGACCGTCGCGCTCGCGCGCGGGCAGCGCGGTCCGCTGGCCGCCGTGAACGCGGGGCTGGCGCTGGCGCGTCTGGGCGTGCTGTGGGGGACGCGCCGGGCCTACGCGGCGCCGCCGCCGAGCTACTGGCTCTCACCCGCCTTCGATCTGCCGGTCGCGGCCCGTCTGATCGCCTCGGCCTTCGGCGGAAAGCGCGCCTGGCGCGGCCGTCCTCTCGTCGCGGAGCGGCGCGCCGCGTGAGGGTCGCCATTGCCTTTTTCGCGCTTCACGTGCTGGCGCTGGGCCTCGGCCTGTTCGGCCTGCTCTCGGCCGTCCCCAACCCGGCCCAGTTCATCGGAAATCCGCCGGCTTTGGCCGTCTACGGCTGGGCGCTCCAGAACACGGGCACGGTCGACATCCTCACCGGGGCCGCGGCGATGCTCGCTTTCGGCGCGGCTTGGCTCGGCTGGCGGCGCACGCTGCTCTTCGCGATCTGCGCGACGGTCATATCGGCGACGGCGGAGTTGACGGGGACCAAGACCGGCTGGCCCTTCGGCGGCTATGCTTACACCGGCTTTCTCGGCTGGGAGCTCGGCGGTCGCGTGCCCTACAGCATCCCGCTCTCGTGGTTCTACATGGGCTTCGCGTCGTATCTGCTGGCGGCGCGGATCGTGCAGCCGGCGCGGTTGCGCAACGAGCTCGCGGCGGCGATCCTGCTCGGAGCTTGGCTCCTCACCGCTTGGGATCTCGTGCTCGATCCGGCGATGGCCAGCGAACGCCTCACGACGCTCCACTTCTGGATCTGGCACGAGCACGGGGCCTACTTCGGCATGCCGCTGCGCAACCTCGCGGGCTGGTTCGGCACGGGCTTGCTCTTCATCGCCGCCGGCCGCCTCTCGTGGCGCACGCCCTTCGAACCGCGCACGCCCGCGATCTGGCTTCCTTACGGCGTCTACGCGATCAACGTGCTCTGGGCGATGGCTCTGAGCCTGAGCGTGGGCCTGTGGCAGACGGCGCTCGCAGCGGTCGTCTTCAGCTTGCTGCCCGCCTCGCTCGCGCTGCGCCGTCCCAGCCCGGCCGGCACCAAGGAGCCGCAAGCGCAGGCGGCATGACGATCGGGACGCTCGCCACCCGCGCGCTCGCCGGCCTCTGCACGGCACGCGATCTGAGGCTGCACGTGGAAGGCCTCGAGCACCTGCCGCCGCACGGGCCGGCGCTGATCGCCGCGCGCCATTACCACCACCTCTACGACGGCGCCGCGCTGCTCGGCGCGCTGCCGCGCACGGTGCACCTCTACGTCGCGCTCGACTGGACGCGCAACGCCTGGGAGCGGCGCGCCATGGAAGGGCTCTGCAAGCTCGCCGACTGGCCGGTCGCGCTGCGCGGCGAAGGCCTCGTGCGGACCTTTCCCGGCGCCTTCGCGCGGCGCGACCTCGGGCGCTACGTGCGCCGCTCGCTGACCGACGGCGCGCGGCTGCTGCGCGCGGGGCGCGTGCTGGCGGTCTTCCCCGAAGGCTTTCCGACGATCGATCCCGCGGGCTCGCGCAAGCCCTTCGACGACGCCTTTCTGCCCTTCCGCCCCGGCTTTCTGGCGATCGTCGCGCTGGCGCAGCGCGACGGCGGCGCGCGCATCCCGATCGTGCCGGCCGGACTGGCCTACGCGCGCGGCTCGCGCTGGCAGGTCACGCTGCGCCTGGGAGCCCCGCTCTTCTTCGAGCGGCACGACCAGCGCGCCGCGCTGCTCGAGGCCGTCAGCTCGCGCGTCAAGGCGCTCTCGGCGGCCTGAGCGTGGCGATCCCCGAGGTCGTCGAGCCGCGCGGGCCGGCCGATTATCTGGCGGTGATGTCGCGCGCGATCTTCCAAGCGGGGACGAGCTGGAAGCTGATCGAGTCGAAGTGGGACGCGTATCTGCGCCTCTTCGAAGGCTTCGATCCGGCGCTCGTCGCCGCGTTCGGCGAAGCCGACGTCGAACGGATCCTGAGCGACGGCGGCGTGGTACGCGCGCGCAGGAAGATCGCGGGCACGATCGAGAACGCGCGCACGCTGCTCGCGCTGCAGAGCGAACACGGCGGCTTTCGCAACTACCTGCGTTCGTTCGACTCGTACGAGGCGCTGGCGGCCGATCTCAAACGGCGCTTCGCGTTTTTGGGCGAGCTGTCGGCCTATTATTTCCTGTTCCGCGTCGGCGAGCCGGTCCCGCGCTTCGAGGAGTGGGAGCGCACGGTTCCGGGCGACCATCCGCGCATGCGCGAGATGGTCGCCCTGGCGCGCGAGCGCGGCAGATCGAACGAGTCGCAAAAACAGCGACGCTAGCGAGCGAAGCAGTTCGAACGCGCGCCTGTGAAAGTCCGCGCGTGGCTTGCATCACACATCCTCGCAAAGGATTACGGTTCGGCGAACGGAACTTCTTAAGCCCCCGACTACGCCGCGTAGTGAACACTTGCATCGGCCGTACGGCCGCCTCGCCGCGACGGCGAGCAGACCTCGGAGCATCGCGCGATGGCGAACGAACTAGCAGCGAAACTCAAACGAGAGCTACAGGAAGCGCGCCGAAGCATCGTTCGCGCGAGGAGCGAGGACGAGCGCAACAGTCTAAGCTTGTTTTGCACCTATCTGGAAACGCAGCTCTCGCGGTACGAAGTGCGCGACCCGCCTCAGACCCAGCGCTCGCGCTCGAGCCGCGAGAGCGAGCGCACCCTGGAGATCCCGGCCTAAGGCCCAGGCGCTAACCCGGCGAGCTGCCCGCGCGCACGCCGCGCAGGATCGCCTCGGCGACGACGTCCGCCGCCATGGCGCCGACCAAGTCGAGCGGCGCAGCGACGCCGCCGGTCGCGCAGGCGAAGATCGTGTCGCCGTCGAGGCTGAGGTGCGCCGGAACGACCACGCGCGCCAGACCGTCGTGCGCCATCTGGGCGACCTTGGTTGCATCGACCTTGCGCAAGTTCGCGTTGGTGGCGACGACGGCGAGCGTCGTATTGGCGCCCGCGAGCGGAAGCCGCTGCCACTGCGCGAGCAAAGCCCGCTCGTCGTAAGGCTCGCCGCCGGGGAGCGGGAGCGCGACCGCTTCGCCCGTGCGCCAGTCGTAGATCGAGCCGACGGCGTTGGCGACCGCCAGCGCCCCGACGATCAACTCGCCGTGCCGCGCCGAAGCGGTGCCGACGCCGCTGTCGCGAGCCCTCTGCGGACCTGCGAGCTTAGCGACCGTAGCACCGGCACCGACGCCGACGCGACCTTCGGCGGGCGGCTCACGCGAAGCCGCGCGGGCCGCTGCAGCCCCCATCGCGCCGTCGGGCCGCACCCCTCCGTCGCCGGCGAACAGATCGAAAAGGACCGCCGCCGGAACGATCGGAACGAAGAACGGGCCCACCGCGAAGCCGATGCCGCGCTCCTCGAGCACGCGCATCACGCCGCAGGCGGCGTCGAGGCCGAAGGCGCTGCCGCCGCTGAGAACGAGCGCGTGCACGATCTCGAGGTGCGACGCCGGTGCCAGCGTGTCGGTCTCGCGCGTCCCCGGCGCGGCGCCGCGAACGTCGACGCCGCAGACCGCGCCGCGCCCCGTCAACACGACCGTGCAGCCGGTTCGCGCGCTTACGTCGTGCGCGTGCCCGACGGAGATTCCCGGCACGTCGACGATCGAGCCCGCGGCCTGCGGCGTGCCGCGCGCGTTCATGCCGCCGCCGGCCGGCAGCGGCGGCAGGGGCGATAGCCCGCCGCTCGCGCCTCACGCTCCGAGCCGAACGCGACGGCGTGCTGGGGCGCGATGCGCCGCGCGTCCGCGCACGTCGGGAAACAGAAGATCTTCGTCGTGCGCGACCCGCGCAGCCGCACGCCTCGCTGCGCTTCACGCTCGACCTGCCCGACGTCGAGCCCTTCGGCGGCGAGCATGTCGGCCTTGCGCCCGGCGCCGAGCGCGTATTCGCCCAGCGTCCCGTCGCTGCGCACGACGCGATGGCAGGGAATCAGCAGCGGTACCGGATTGCGCGCAAGCGCGCCGCCCACGGCGCGCACGGCTTTCGGCTTACCGATCTCGCGCGCGATCCAGGCGTACGGACGGACCTGGCCGCGCGGAATCTCGAGCGCCTTGACCAAGACGTCCCTCTCGAACGGCGTGCAGCAACGCAAATCGTAGGCCAGCCGGCGCGGCTCGCCGCGTCCCGCGAGCGCTCGCGCGAGCGCCTGTCGCGGTGGCTCGGCGGCGCGCAGCAGCGGCCGCGCGAAGCGCGCGGCGAAGGCCGCCTCGAAGACTGCGTCGCTCGCAGCGCGCATCACCGCGGAGATACCGTGCCCGCTCCAGGCGACGTAGACCGGCCCGAGCGGACTTTCGAGCAGCGCGTAGCGGTCGACCAAACCGACCGCGCGCAACACGTTTGCCGCGAAGTCATCGGGCGCGCGAGCCTCCCCGAGACGGCGAAGGTCTGCCAGGATCATGCTTCACTCCTCCTGAGTTCTTTGCGCAGTTGGGCGAGGCCCCGATGGACCTCCGCCTTGATCGTCCCGGCCGGACGGCCGAGCATCGCCGCGATCTCGGCGTAGCTGCGCCCGTCGACGTGACGCAGCACCACGGGAGCACGATACTTCAGGGCGAGCCGGCCGAGCGCGGCGCGCAGCGCTTCGGCCGACTCACGCCGCTCGACGACGGCCGCCGGCTGCTCGCGTGGGTCGGCGGCGAGCGACGCGCCGCAACGCTCGTCGAGCGAGAGGGTCCGCCGCGCCGGCGAACGGGCGCGGTTGCGCACCCGGTTCAGCACGATCGCGTAAAGCCAGGCGCGCGGCGAAAGCTCGCGGCGGCGCTCGGGCCCGTATCCGCACAAGGCCCGATACGCCGCCACGAACGTCTCCTGTGCCAGCTCCTCCGCCGCCGGACGGTCGCCCACGAGGTTGAGCGCGAAGCCGAACACGCGATGTTCGTACGTCGTCACCAATTTTTCGAAGTGCGCGTCGAGATCCCGGGCCAGCGCCTCCGCGACCTCGCGGCCGGCTCGCTCGGACGCGCTCATCGTGCGTTGCGGAAACTTAGGGCGAGCGCGCTCATTCGAGCGGCCAGCCGTTGCGGCCGCTCGCGAGCCGGCGCTCGTACTCGTCCGACCAGACGCGCACCGTCGCCCGGCGGCGCTCCGAGCGCTTGGAGCGGACCGCGAGCAAGCCCAGACCTGCGAGCAAGCCCAAACCCAAGACGATCTCCATGCGATTCCTCCTCGGCCCGGCGCCACACCGGGACTCGGGGAGAACACGCGAGCGGCGGAATCGTTGCATTCCGCCGACACGCTCAAGGCTTTACGAAGACGTCGTCCGAGACGGGCACGTTGAAGCGGTAATTCGAGAACACCGTCGTCACCTCGGCGTTGTAGCCGTGCCCGCGCGCGTGGCCGACCTGCGAGGCCACGACCTCGTGCGAGCCGATCCGCTCGTAGGTCTGTTCGGTCGTCACGCTCGAGCCGTTCGCGTTGTTGAAGGTGTAGCGCGTGACCAGGCCGGTGGCGTCCGCGACCTCGACGTCGGCGGAGGCCAGCTGCGACTGGCTATCCTTGGGCACCAGGTGGAAGGTCGTCGTCGTCCCGTCGTCGCCGACGACCGTGGCGTCGTAGCGCTCGGGCCAAAGCGGGACCGGCTCGATCGACGGACTGTCCTTGACGAGCCCGCGCATCAGGCCGGGAACGTCGTCGAAGACGACGGCCTGCTTGTCCGGCGCCTTGAAATAGGAGTGACCGTGGAAGGTGAACGACGCCGGCGGGAAGCTGCGCATGCTGGTGCGCACCTCGATGTCGGCGACCGAGCTCCTGACGCCGGCGCTCCAGCGCAGCATCTTCAGGTAGACCGCGTTGAGGCGAAGCGGACCCGCGTCGGGCGCGGCTCCGAGCGTGAAGGCGAGCGCGAAAGCTCCCAGCGCGACTCGCGAGACGATGCGTTGCAACCCGCTCATGGCGCGTATGCGTTCGTCACGGGCTGCGCCGAATCATCGCGAGCGGCCGCCCGCGCCGCGGCCGAGCCGCTCAAGCGCGCTCGACCGTGAGCCGCAGGAAGTGGGTCGCGCACGAGATGCAGGGATCGTAGTTGCGGATCGTCTGCTCGCATCGCCAGCGCAAATCTTCGTCGGGCAGCGTCAGATTGGCCGAGACGACGCCCAGCAGATCGCGCTCGATCTGCTTCTGGTTCTGCGACGTCGGCGGCATGATGTCGGCGGCGAGGATGCGCCCTTCGGCGTCGAGGTCGTAACGGTGATAGCAGAGTCCGCGAGGCGCTTCGGTGACCCCGCAGCCGCGGCCCGCGCGCGGCGTCAGCGCGACGGCCGGCGGATCCGGCTCCACGTACGCGTAGACCAGCCGCAGCGCTTCTTCGAGCGCGTAGACGACTTCGAGCGCGCGCACGAGGATGCTCTTGAACGGGTTGCGCACGACCGGCCCGAGCCCCGCATCCTCGGCCAGCCCTTTGACGAGGGGCGAGAGCTGCTCGTAGTTGAGGGCGTAGCGGGCGAGCGGGCCTAACAGATACGGCTGCTGCGCGCCTTTCATCACGCCCTGCAGCGCCGTCGAGTGCGCGACGTGCTCCTCAGCGAAGGACGTCTCGAATTCGGCGACGTCGAGGTCGAGACCGGTGCTGGAGACGATCCGCCCGCGGTCGATCGCGTATTCGGTCGGATGGTGCAAAGCCACGAAGACGTAGTCGTCCTCGTACTGCGGGAACTCGAACGTCTTGAAGAAGAGGAACGAACCGATCGCGTTCTCGAGCGCGGCCCGCAGCGGGGCGGCGAGCGCCCCGATCTCGGCCTTCGACGGCGCTTTGTAGAAGCCGCCGACGCGCGTGTTGACCGGATGCACGGCCCGTCCGCCGACCGCCTCCATCACCAAGTTGCCGGCCTTCTTCAACTGCAACGCCGACTCCACGACGCCCGGATGGTCTTTGGCCATCTCGAAGGAGTCCTGATAGCCCAGAAAATCGGGGGCGTGCAGCAGGTTGGTGTGCAGCACGTGGCTCTGCACCCACTCGCCGCAGTAGACCAGCCGGCGCAGCGCCCGGATCGGGCCGTCGACGCTCGCGCCGAGCGCGTCCTCCATGGCCAGGCACGCACCCAGGATGTAGGCGATCGGACAGATGCCGCAGATGCGCGAGACGATGTCGGGCGCGTCGGTATGGGGCCGCCCGCGCAGCAGCGCCTCGAAGAAGCGCGGCGGCTCGAAGATGCGGAACGAGAGGTCTTCGACCTTTCCGCCCTTGATGCGGACGTGCAGCGCGCCCTCGCCCTCGACGCGAGCGAGCGCGTTGACGCGGATCGTCCGGTTGCGGAGGTCATTTCCGTTCATGCACGTCGCCTTCTTTGCGGAACGCCTCGGCATTGGCGTTGAAGGAGCGGAAGAGCTCCGCCAGCTCGCGCTCGCCCAGGCCGAGCTCGGCGATCTGCCGCGACAGGCTGGCGGTGTTGGCGCGCTCCTGCGGGCCGAAGCAGCCGTAGCAGCCGCGCTCGTGACGCGGGCACAGGCCGCCGCAACCGGAGTGCGTCACCGGCCCCAAGCAGGGCGTGCCGTGCGCGACCATCACGCAGACCTGGCCGCCCAGCTTGCACTCGAGGCAGACGCTGTGCGGCGAGACCAGCGGCTTGCGCTTGTTGAGAAAGGCCGAGAGCACTTCGAGCAACTGCCGCTTGTCGACCGGACAGCCGCGCAGCTCGAAATCGACCTTCACGTGATCGGCGATCGCCGTCGACGTCGCCAGACCGTCGATGAACTCCGGCCGCGCGTAGACGGCCCGCACGAGCGCCTCGTAGTCGCGAAAGTTGCGCAGCGCCTGGATGCCGCCGGCGGTCGCGCAGGCGCCGATCGTGATCAGCGTCTTCGAATCGGCCCGCACCTTCTTGATGCGTTCCGCGTCGTGAACGTTGGAGATCGAGCCTTCGACCAGCGAGACGTCGTAGGGCCCCTTCGACTGCGCCCGGGTCGCTTCGAGGAAATATGCGATCTCGAAGGCGCCGGCGACCGCCAGCAGCTCGTCCTCGCAATCGAGCAGGCTCAATTGACAGCCGTCGCACGAGGAGAATTTCCAGACCGCGAGCTTGGGCCTCGCCTTCTTATGGGGCACGTCACAACTCCCGGATCGCGAAGATCCGCTCGATCGTGTCGAAACGATAGACCGGCCCTTCCTTGCACATGAAGGTCGGCCCGAATTGACAGTGGCCGCAGAAACCGATCCCGCACTTCATGTTGCGTTCGAGCGTCACGTAGATCCGGTCGGTCGTCACGCCGCGATCCTGCAGCGCCTGCACCGCCGGCCACGTCAACGCTTCGGAGCGGCAAACAAACGCGACGGCGTTTCCGCCGTCGAATCTGGAGATTTTTACCGCGGCGGCGACGCTTCCCACCCGTCCGCGGTATCCGCTCGGGGCGGTGTGCACCGTCACGTGCACCTCCAAATCGAAGCGGCCCCGCCAGACGTGCAGGTCGCGTTCGTAGAGGATGTCGTCGATCCCGCGCGAGCCGTAATTGACGATGACCTTGCCGTATTTCTCGCGGCGGTTGAGGACTTCGTAGATCAGCGGCCGCAACGGCGCGAGCCCGACGGTCCCGGTGACGAAGACGACGTCCTTCCCGTAGCCGGCCTCGACGGGCCAGGCCGAGCCGAAAGGACCGCGCACGCCGACCGTCGCGCCGGCTCGCAGCGCGGCCATCGCCTTGGTGACGGTGCCGACTTCGCGGATCGTGTGGACCAGCGTCTTGCTGTCGCGACAGTCGCCGCTGACGCTGATCGCGACCTCGCCGATCCCCGGCGCGTAGAGCATGTTGAACTGACCCGGCAAGAAGTGGAAGGGCGCGCCGTCGAGCGCCTTGAGGTGCCAACTGAAGCAGCCCGCGACTTCCTGCCTGACACGCTCGATACGGAACAGCCGCGGCACCATCGGATCGAGCGCGGGCACCTCGCGCGCCGCGGGCTGCGCCGCCGCCGCTCCGGCGGCGGGCGTCACGAGGGGTCCGTGACGCATTCGACGAGCCGTTCCCGGGCGCTTGAGAGCCGGCGGGCCATCACCGGTACGAACCGCCGGATCACTTCGTACCCCAAGATCGGATCGACGCCGAAGCGCTCGCGCAAGGCGGCCGCGTCGATGTCGATCAGCGACGACGGCTCGACGGCCCGTGCGTCGAAGCTCCAGCGGTAGGGCGGGACCAGCCACGACCAGCCGACGACGTCGCCGTCGTAGACCTGCTCGACGACGATCGGATCGCGGCCGGGCGCGTACAGCTCGATGGCGACCAGCCCGCTCTTGACCAGAAAGAAGCGATCCGCGGGGTCGCCCTGGCGGAAGAGCAGTTCGCCGATGCCGGCCTTGCGCTCCGAGGTCAATTCCCCGATCGCCGCGGCGACGCGCTCCGGAACGCCCGCGAAAAACCCCTGTCCCTCCAGCAGACTGACCATCTCAGACGCGCTCATCTCTTTTCTCCCGATGGCGAACCGGCCGGTGCGGCGGCTCCCGCGGCGATCGCGGCAACCTCCTCCGTGATGTCGATGCCCACCGGGCACCAGGTGATGCAGCGCCCGCAGCCGACGCAGCCGCTGCTCCCGAATTGATCGTGCCAGTGGGCCAGCTTGTGGCTGAGCCACTGGCGATAGCGCGAGGCCGTTTCACGGCGGATGCTGCCGCCGTGAATGTAGCTGAACTCGAGGGTGAAGCAGCTGTCCCAGCGGCGCTCGCGGGCGAAGTGGCCGCCGTCCAGGTCGGTGACGTCCTCGACCGTGCTGCAGAAGCACGTCGGACAGACGAGAGTGCAATTGGTGCAGGCCAGACAGCGCTGCGCGACCTCGTTCCAGCGGCGGTGCTCCAGATTGGCCTTGAGGATCCGTTCGGCGTCGGGGTGCATCGTGCGGACCTGAGCCGTCGCGGCCTGCTCCACGGCGGCCTGGGCCGCGGCGAGATCGCTCGCGCGCGCCGGCCTCCGTTCGAGGCGCTCGAGCAGCGCGGCGCCGCGCTCGCTCCCGGCCTCGACCACGAATTCGTGCCGCCCGGGCTCGCAGAGCTCGGTCAAGGCCAGGTCGTAGCCGCTGCGGACCTTCGGTCCCGTCTCCATCGAGACGCAGAAGCAGGTCGAGGTCGAACGCGCGCAGTTGACGGCGACGATGAAGAGCGAGGCGCGCCGCGCCGCGTAGCCTTTGTCGACGTAGGGGCCTCCGAGGAAGACGCGGTCCTGGATCGCGATCGCCGCCAGCTCGCAGGCGCGCACGCCCAGGAGCGCGGTCGGCGTCGCATCGCTGCCGGCAGAGTCGCTCTCGACAGGCTCCATCTCGACAGGCTCGATGGTGAACTGCGCGCCGTGGCGCCGGCCTTCCCAGAGCTTCTGGCGCGGCGGAAAGAGGAAGCGCTTCCAGCCCTGCGGGCCGACCGTATGCGCGAAGACGGCCTCATCCGGGCCGCGGACGAGGCGATACCGGCCGGGCTCCTGCTCGTCGAGCCAGCCGGCGGGGAGCGCGTCACCGCTCTCGAGCTCCAGGTAGACGATCGCGCCGTCGACCGCTCGGGGCCCGATCACGCGGTAGCCGCCGGCGCGCAGCAGCGCGATCAGCGCGTCGAGCCCAGCCCGGTCGATGACCTCCGCTCCAGCGCCGTCTTCTTCCCAAGTCACCGTTGTCGCATATGCCTTTCCACAAGCGCGGTCAGCCGCCGACCAGCGGTTCTCCTGCCGACAAAACCAGCATCGCGCGCCGGGTCACGCTCGCGTCGTGATCCAGCCGGGCGCCTCGAGCGTGACCGGCGCGCCGATCGTGGCGTGCGAGACGGTGCGCATCGACTTGGAGAGCCACACGAAGAGATCGCGGAAACGCAAACCGTCGAGTTTGACCGGGGGCCGGTTGGGCGGCGCGATCTCGGCGAGCTTCTGCAGGTTGGCGTCGTTCACGCCGACCCCGTAGAACGAGAACGCACCGCGCGCCTCGCCCTCGCGCACCTGCTGCGCGGCGTTCTCGTAGGCGTCGGTCGGTTCGCCGTCGGTGATGAGGAAGATCCAAGGACGGTAGTACGCGATACCGTTGTTGCGGTAGGCTTCCTTGCGCGCGTTGAGCTGGACGAGCGCTTCTGCGATCGCCGCGCCCGTCGGCGTCAGGCCGTGCGCGACGAGCGCCGGCGGATCGAAGTTGGCGGCATCGGTGAAGTCCACGACCAGCCGCGCGCTCTCACCGAAGGTGAGCACGGCGACTTCGACGCGCTTGGCCGCCAGCGGATCGGCCAGCAATTCGTCTTTGAAGGACTTGAGGCCGAGGTTGAGCTGGGCGATCGGCGTCCCCTGCATCGAGCCCGACGTGTCGAGCAGCAGGATGCAGGCGCAGCGCGGCTCGGGATTCTCGGCGAACTCGACGCCGGCGAAGCCCTCCGTCGTGGTGACGGCATCCCGTTCAGCTTCAACGAGTTCAGATTCGACGTAAGGCGTCTGCGCGTTCTCGTCCATACGGCCCCTCGAGACTGGCGGCGTGGGATCAGGCGGAGTTCGCCACGACGATGCGCCCCGCTTTCACCGCCGCGAGCAAGGCGGCGTAGTCGCGCTCGTTCTGGTCGGCGTAGTCGTGCGCGAAGGCGAGGACCGCCCGATCGAAGAGGTCGCCGCGCCCCAGGTAGCCGGCGATCATCGCGGACTCGCCGCCCGCCTTGGCGTGCGCGCGAGCCAAAGCCCAGCCGCAGATGACGGCGTATTGGCGCAAGTCGCCGGCCGTCATGCGGTCGATGTTGGCCGAGGTTTTCAAGTCGCGCAACTGCCGGAAATAGTAGTCGTGGCCTTCGTCGTCGCGCGACCAGCCCAAGAACACGTCGCTGGCGGCCTGCATGAGGCGCTGCCCGACGACGACGCGCTCGCCCTCGCTCCGAAAGCCGCTCTCGCCCACGAACGGCTCGTGCACGGAGGCCCGCGCCTCCTTCACCTGCAGCACGAGCGGATCGTCCTCGTCGGCGAGGAACAGCGCGATCCAGCAGCGCGTGCCGACGCTCCCGACGCCGACGACCTTGTAGGCCGCGTCGACCAAACGGAAGCGGTCGAAGAGCGCGCGCCGTTCGTCGGGAAGCGAATCGCGATAGCGCCCGAACGTCGCGCGGACGTTTTCCATGAACCCCGCGTCGTCGGCGGGATGGAAGAGCAGCGGCGGCTGATCGACGATCCGGCGGCGGCCGCGCTCGGGGTCCGTGATGCGCGGAAAGAGGTGGGCGCTGGTCGCGGAGCGCGCCTTCGTCGGAGCGTCACCGAGACGGTGGCGCTCCTGCGCGGAATGGACGGCCTGGGCGAGCGCGAGCTCGTCGAGCCGCGCGTACCAGACGTCGAGCACGTGGCGGCCTGCATACTCGTAGATCCGCTCGCGGTACGAGCGCAGGGCGGCGAGCGCCGCGGCCTCGCACTCGCCGGGGCGCAGCTCGAGATGGCGTCCGGCGATGACGAAACTCGTCGCCAGGCGCTTGACGTCGAACTCCCACGGGCCCCAGGCCGTCTCGTCGAAATCGTTCACGTCGAAGACGTAGTTGCGCTCTGGCGTGGCGAACGCGCCGAAGTTGAGGAGATGACAATCGCCGCAGATCTGCGTGCGCATCCCCGAGATCGGCGTCTGCGCCAGATCCCGCGCCATGATCGAGGCGGCGCCCCGGTAGAACGTGAACGGCGACGGCACCATGCGGGCGTAGCGGACCGGCACGAGCTGCGGCAGCCGCGTCTCGTCGTCTTTTTGCAGCACGTCGACCGGATCGAAACGGCCGGCGCCGGGCTCCCAGCGGGCATGGGCCGAGCGGGGAGTTCGCAGGCGCGCAGCTTTGCCCGCGGCCAAACGGTCCACGAACTCGCGGCTCTCGGGCGGCGCAACCCAGCGATCCGGCGCGGCTGCCTCGGCGACCATGCCGCTCAGTTCCGCGCGGCGCAGCGCGGGCCTTTCACAATCCGCGGCCGGCGGCGTCGGGAGGCGACGGTTCGCGCGCGAGCGTGACTCCTGCGGCGCGCAACGCCTCGATCTCGTCCTCGGCGTAACCGGCTTCGCGCAAGACCTCTGCGGTATGCTCGCCCAGGCGCGGCGCCGGCGTCGTGCGGGCGGTCTCGCACCGTCCGAAGCGCGCGGGCTGGCGCATCGTGCGAATCGCGCCCTCGCTCGGATGCTGCTCCTCGACGAAGAAGCCGACCGCCCGCAGATGCGGGTCGTCGAGCAGCGAGTCGAGATCGTGCAGCGGCAGGACCGGGATGTCGGCCGCCTCGAGCGCCGCCAGCCACTGCGCGCTCGTCCGCGAGGTGAGGATCTCGGCGACGACGCCGTAGGCTTCGTCGTAGTGCGTGCGGCGCTCGGCGGGATCGCTCAGCCGCGGGTCGCTAGCGTAGCGCTCGCCTTCGCCGGCGACTTCGAAGAACCGCTGCCAGTGCTTCTCCGCGTAGAGCAGGACGCTCAGATAGCCGTCGCTGGTGCGATAGGGGCGCCGGTTCGGCGTCAGCAGGCGAGCGTAGCCGAAGGGGCCGACGGGCGGCTCGAACGTCTCACCTCCGAAATGATCGCCGAGCACGAACTCGGCCATCGTCTCGAACATCGGCACCTCGATCGCCTGCCCTTTGCCCGTGCGCGCGCGGTGGATCAGTCCGGCGAGAACGGCGTTGACCGTGCTGATGCCGCCGACGCGGTCGGCGACCAGCGCCGGCACGTAACGCGGCTGCGCACCCTCGCCGCCGGCGACGCGGAAAAGCGAGGCGAGGCCGCACGCACCTTGGATGAGATCGTCGTAGGCGGGCTTGGCGGCGTACGGGCCGTCCCCTCCGAAGCCGACGAGGCTCACGTAGAGCAGCTTGGGATTGACCGCGGCCAAATCCGCATAGGCGAGCGCGAGCCGCCGCATCGCGCGGCCGCGGATGTTGTGGATGAAGACGTCGGCCCGCGCGCAGAGGCGCAGCAACACGGCACGGCCCTCGGGCCGCTTGAGGTCCAGCACGACGCTGCGCTTGCTGCGGCCCGAGTGGATGAAAACCGGACCCATCCCCTCGTGCAGCGCCGGGCCGACGGTGCGAATGATGTCGCCCTCGGGCGGCTCGACCTTGACGACGTCGGCGCCGTAGTCGGCTAGGATGTGCGTCGCCCACGGCCCCATCACGACCGAGCTGAGGTCGACGACGCGCAGGCCCTCGAGCGGCCCGCCGCGGTCGACGAGGGCGTCTTCTGCGCCGTCCGGATCGTCCATATCCGGCCTCTGCTCGCTCGGAGCGCGCGGTTCCTCGGCCGCCCCAGGAGGGGATGAGCGGGCGGGAACGTCAATTCCGGACTGCGTGAAGACGCTGTCGACCGCCGACCTCGCCGCCAAGCATCGCCGCTACGTTCTGACGCCCTGGCTGCCGCAAGGCAAACTCGAGCTGCCGGTGATCGTGCGCGGCGAGCACGTGTATCTCTACGACGAGCAAGGAACGCGCTACCTCGACTCGTGCTCGGGGCTGATCGCGGTCAACCTCGGACACGGCGATCCCAAAGTGGTCGAAGCGATTCGCGCCCAGGCGCAGCGGCTCTGCTTCAGCCCGCCGAACTGGTTCAACGACGCGCGGGCCGAGTGCGCGCAAGCGCTCGCCGAGCTCGCACCGTGGCCCGAAGGCGCGCGCGTCTTCTTCACCACCGGCGGCGCGCAGGCGAACGAAGACGCGATCAAACTCGCGCGTTCGGTCACCGGCCGCCCCAAAATCCTGACGGCGTACCGCTCGTTCCACGGCTCCTCGCCGGGCGCGGGGACGCTGACGGGCGAGAACCGCCGCTGGCCCAACGAGCCCGGCATGCCCGGCGTCGTCCACTTCTGGGCGCCGTTCCCCTATCGCAGCCCGTTCTTCACCACCGATCCCGCCGAGGAGACGGCCCGCGCGCTGCTCCACTTGGCCGACGTCTTCAATTACGAGAACCCGCGCACGATCGCGGCGCTCGTCCTGGAGCCGGTCGTCGGCTCGAACGGCGTCGTCGTCTATCCCGAAGGCTATCTCCAGGGCGTGCGCAAGCTCTGCGACGAGCACGGCGTGCTCCTCATCTTCGACGAAGTGATGACGGGCTTCGGCCGCACCGGCGCCGCCTTCGCAGGCGAACGCTTCGGCGTCGTGCCGGACGCGATCGTGTTCGCCAAGGGCGTCACCTCAGCGTACGTTCCGCTCGGCGGCGTCATCCTGCGCGAGTCGCTGGCCCGGACGTTCGACGACGTTCCGCTCCCCTGCGGTCACACCTATTCGGGACACCCGCTGGCGATGGCGGCCGCCGTCGCGACGCTGCAGGCCTATCGCGAGGGCGCCCTCTTCGAGCGCGCCAAGACCATCGAAGGCTGGCTGCGGCCGCGGCTCGAGGCCTTGCGTCAGAAGCACGAAACGCTCGGCGACGTGCGCGGGAGCGGCGCGTTCTTCGCCCTCGAGTTCGTCGCCGACCGGGCGACGCGCGCGCCGCTCGTCGCCTGGCAAGGCGCCGGAATGGGCCTGATGGCGACGCTCTACGCTTCGCTCACGCGCCACGGCATCTATTCGTTCGGGCGCTACAACGTCACGCTCGTCGCCCCGCCGCTGGTCATCGAGGAATCCGAAATCGACGCGCTCGTCGCCGGCCTCGACGCAGCGATCGGCGACCTCGAAGCAGCCCGCGCCAAAGCCTAAGCTTCGACAAGCTCAGCATGACGTGATGGGGGCGAAGTCACCCTGAGCCTGTCGAAGGGCGACGGGGTGTTTACCTCGCTGAATTAAGGCACCGTTAGAGCTGTTCGTGTGCTGCGACGCTCGCGCGGGGTGAGGCGTTTCCTCGGTGGGCCGGGCAACCGCCGGCCGCCCTCATCCTAGCGTACTCGCGCAGCTATCGTTCAGGAGCTACGACATGACATTTGCAGGACGAATTCTCGCCGCGGCCTCATTCGCCGCATTCGCCGCCGCGTGCGCGGCACCGGCACTCGCGGACTACCCGGGAGCGCACCCCTACTACCTCCACGCGCTAGGCGACCTTCGCTACGCCCACGCGCTCATCGACCGACCCGACTATCGCCCCGGCGTCGACGGGCAGGAAGACGTCGCCCTCGACTTCATCGGACGCGCCTATCGCGACATCAAGGCCGCGGGCATCGACGACGGCAAGGACATCAACGACCACTTCGTCGATCCCGGCATCGATCGCCGCGGGCGCTTGCGCCGGGCGCTCGAAGCGCTGCAGAAAGCGCACTTCGACGTGACGCGCGAAGAGCAGAATCCGGCCGCCCTGGGCCTGCGCGCCCACGCCACGCGCGACATCGACGCGGCAGCCTACCACGTTCGCATCGCGATCCGCGACAATCACTTCTAGACGCTCGCACGCGAATCACTGGAGCCGCCGGCCGCAAGCGCAGCCGGCGGCTCCGGCGTTCGCGGAACCACAACGGCTCCGGGCTGAGAACGCCTCCCGCTCCCGCACGACCGGGGCATAAGCAAACGTTGAGCTTCCCGTAACGTCGGTTTAACCTCGCGGACGCATCGTGTCGGTTGGAAGCACCTTGCGCTTTTGAATGAGGGGACGCCGGTCGTGTTGCGTAAAGTCTTGATTCGTTGTTCGCTCGCTGCGGCATTCGCGTTCGCGTCGCTCGCGACCGCCACCGCAGCCTTTGCCGCGGATTGTCCGGAGGGGGGAACGGTCCGCTTCGGCGTCGAGCCGTACGAGGCATCGGCGCGCCTGACCCCGGTCTACGATTCGCTCTCGAAGCTGCTCGCGGCCAAGATCGGCTGCCCGGTCGACGTCTTCATCACGCCGAGCTACAACGCCGAGATCGAAGCGATGCGCAACGGGAAGCTCGACGTCGCCGAGTTCGGCCCGCTCGGCTACGTGTTCGCGCACGAGCTCGCCGGAGCCGACGTCTTCGCGACCTACAACGACGCCAGCGGCAAGCCGAGCACGTACACCGCCAGCATCGTCACCTGGAAAGGCTCGGGCCTGAGCACGCTCAAGGACGTCGTCGGCCACTCATTCGCCTACTCGGATCCGGCCTCGACCTCGGGCCACCTCTTCCCCGCCTACGCGCTGCGCAAGAATGGGATCGATCCCGACAACGGCATCAAACCGGTGTACGCGGGCAGCCACACCTCGTCGTTCGAGGCGATCCGCAATCACAAGGTCGACGCGGGCGAACTGAACAGCCAGCAGATCAGAGACGCGGCGCAAGTCGGCGAATACGCGGAGAGCGACTACGTCACGCTGTGGCGCTCGGCGCCGATCCCCAACGACCCGATCGCGATCCGCAGCTCCCTGCCGGGTCCCCTGAAGAAGCGCATCGTCGACGCCTTCATGATGCTCGATTTCTCGCAGCTCTCCCCGGACTTGGTCAAGCTGCTTCCGGCCAAGGGAACGACCAAGTACATCGCCCAGAGCGACAGTGCCTACGATCAGATCCGCGATCTCGTCAAGACGATGAACTTCGACCAAGCCAAGCTCGATCAATAACGGGAAGATGGCGGGCGAGCTGCTGCTCGAGGTTCGCAACCTCGCCATGCGCTGGCCGACCACAGGGGTTGACGTGCTGCGCGACGTCAACCTCTCGGTCTGCGCCGGCGAGTTCGTGGCGATCCTCGGCGCCAACGGAAGCGGCAAGTCGACGCTCTTGCGCTGCATCGTGCGCCTGCTGACGCCGAATTCCGGCACGATCGGCGTCGCGGGGAGCGACCTCACGCGGCTCTCGGGAACCGCGCTGCAACGCGCGCGCCGCGCCGTCGCCATGGTTTCGCAGCACGCCAATCTCGTCAAACGGCGCAGCGTGATCTCCAACGTCGCGGCCGGCGCGCTCGGCCGCTGCGACGACCTGCGCTCGAGGCTCGGCGCGCTCCCCCGGCGCGAGCTGCCGGCGGCGTTTCGCCACCTGCAGACGGTCGGCTTGACGCCGCTCGCCGCCCAACGCGCGGGCACGCTCTCGGGCGGCCAGGCGCAGCGCGTGGCGATCGCCCGAGCGCTCGCGCAGGAGCCGCGCGTGCTGCTGGCCGACGAGCCCGTCGCCAGCCTCGATCCCGAAGCCGCCGAAACGGTCCTCGCGCTGCTGCGCAAACTCGCCGGCGAGCACGAGCTGGCGGTCCTGGCGGTGCTGCACCAACCCGAGCTCGCGCTGCGCTACGCGGACCGCATCGTCGGCTTGCGCGGCGGAGCGGTCGCCTTCGACTTGCCCGCCGCGCGGGTGCCGGCGGAACTGGTGACCTCGCTCTACGGCGAGGTCGCCGCGTGAGGGCCGCAGCGGCGGTTTCAGGCGAGGCGCTGATCGCCTTGCCGCGACAGAGCAACGTCGCGCTTCGTCTGGCGGGCGCCCTCGGCATCGTCCTGCTGATCGGCCAGGCGATGTGGGTGACCCACGCCCGCCCGCAGGACCTCATCACCGGAGCCGCCGGCATGGCCGACATCCTGCGCCGCTCCTGGCCGCCCAACTTCGCCGCCTTCGCCTCGGCCTGGTGGCCGTCGCTGGTCACCGTCGACACGGCGATCCTCGGGACCGCCGCGGCGATCGTCTTCGCGCTTCCGCTCGCGGTCCTGGCGGCTCGCAACATGACGCCTTCGAAGCCGCTCTACGCGATCGCGCGCGGGGCGATCGCCGTCTTCCGCGCGATCCCCGACCTCGTGTGGGCGCTGCTCTTCGTGACGGCCGTGGGCCTGGGGCCCTTCGCCGGGGTGCTCGCGCTTTCGGTGCACTCGATCGGCATGCTCGGGCGGCTCTTCGCCGAGGTGATCGAGGACATGGACATGGGGCCGGTCGAGGCCCTGACGCTGACCGGCGCGCACCCGCTCGCCGTCTTCACGCACGCCGTCATCCCCGGCGTCGCGCCGTCGCTCTTGGGCATCGGCCTCTACCGCCTCGACGAGAACATCCGCTCGAGCCTGGTGCTCGGCTTCGTCGGTGCCGGCGGGATCGGCTTCCAGCTCAACACGGCGATGAGCCTCTTCGAGTACCGCGACGTCGCGCTCTACCTGATCGTCAACTTCCTGCTCGTGATGGCGGCGGAGCGCTTCTCCGCGGCGCTGCGCAAGCGCATCCTGTGACGCCGGAGGAACGCTCGGCGGGGCTCGCGGCGGCCGCCCGCACGCAGCGCGAGGAGCTGCTGGCGCTCGCCGGCCGCGCGTTGGCCGGAGCCGAGGTCGAGCTGCTCGCGCCCCCGGAGCCCGGCACGATCATGCTCGAGCTGGAGGGCCGGGCGGGGACGTTCTGCTTCACCGAGGTCGCGATCACGACCGCCCGCGTGCGGCTCGACGGCGCCGAGGGCTGGGGCTGCGTGATGGGCTTCGACGGCGAAGCGGCCGTCGCGTCGGCGGTGCTGGACGCGCGGCCGGGCGACGCCGTCGTGCGGCTCGCCCGCGCCGCGCTGCAAGCGGAAGCCGAAGCCCGCGAAGCGCGAGCGCGCGGCGTCGCGAGGACGCGCGTCTGATGGCGCACCCCGCGCCCGAGACGCTGCACGCCGCGTTTCGCGCCGCGCTGCTCGCCTTCGCGTATCCGGGACGGCCGCGCCGCGCGCCGGCGGAGGCCGGGGCCGGCGCGGCCGAAAGGAACGCGCGGCTCGTCATCGCCGCCGCCTTCGACGACGGGGCGGACCCCGAGGGCGAGGGCTACGTGTTCGTGCCTCCCAACGTGCCGCCCGCGGCGCTCGTCGCCACGGCCCCGCGCGGCAGCGAAGAGGCTCCGCAAGACGGCGCGACGATCGTGGTCGCCGCCGCCGGCGACCCGGCTCGGACGCGCGTGCGCCTCTCCGGCCCGGGCATCGACGGAGTCCTCGAAACGCTCCTGCCGCTCGATCGCGACACGCTCGCCGAGCGCGCGCTGGCATGCTGCGAGCCTCCCCGCGGGGTCGATCTGCTCGTCAGCTGCGACGACGGCACGCTGGTCGGCCTGCCGCGCTCGACCGCGCTCGAGG
Organism: Vulcanimicrobiota bacterium; assembly: GCA_963834485.1. Classification (GTDB taxonomy): domain Bacteria; phylum Vulcanimicrobiota; class Vulcanimicrobiia; order Vulcanimicrobiales; family Vulcanimicrobiaceae; genus CAWICD01. Next base: position 658,491 of record CAWICD010000001.1, on the reverse strand, counting down.
TCGTCGGCTGATGGGCTACACCACGGTCGCCAACCGCGAGGCGGCGGTTCTGGCGGCGGCGGAACTGCTGGCGAGCGGCGCGCCCGCGGACGGTGACGACGAGCTCTCGCGCTTCGTCGAGCGCTATCCGCTGGCCGTCGATCAGGTGATGGCCGAGGCGGGGATCGTCGAGCCGCGGGTCTGCGCGCGCGCCTTCGCGCAGGCGCAAGGCGATCTGGCTCGCGCCGTCTCGCTCGTGCGCGCCTGGTCGGCGATGCTGCCGCGCCTCGCGCACCGGCGCACGTCGCCGCACGATTGGCTGCCGCTGCGCCGGATAACGCCCGCGTTCGCCGAGCCGAGCGGGGGTCAGTTTCTCGGCGCCTCGCGCGACTACGAGCGGCGCCTGCTCGATTTCGACGACCGCAGCGCCGCGCGCGCCGGCCTGGCGTCGCCACGCGACGGCGCGGCGGCGGCGCCCTCGAGCGCAGCGAACCCGGCCGATGGCGCGCACCTGCCGGCGGGGCTGCCGACGGCGAACGAAACGCTGGCCGCGGAGGGCCTCGTCGCCGAGTGCGAGCGCGCGCGGCCCGACGACATCACGCGCGCGACGCCTTCCAAGACCGAGCGCGGCCCATTCCTGCAAAGCTTAGCCCGAGCCGAGACCGGAGCACTGACCGCGCTCGCCTACGGCGGAATTCGCGGTTACGGAGGGCGCCGCGATCCGACGCTCGTCGAGCTGCGCGCCGGTGAAATCCTCGTGCGCTTCGAGCGGCCCGACACGGGCAAGCCTTTCGTCGTCGGCTCCTTCGTGGCGACCTACGCCGAGGTCGCGCTCTACGCCGTGCACGAGAGCGGCGAGACGGACGCCGCCTTCACGCTCGGGACCGGCGTCACGCCGGGACGCGTCGAGCGGCGGGCGATCGCGAGCGCGCTGCTCGACGCCGCGGCCGCGCGGGCCGCGCTCGAACCGGACGGCGCGCGCGCGCCCTACGACGACCGCGAGTTCATCACGCTGACGGTCGACGGGCAAGAGGCCTCAGGTTTCGTCGAGCACCTCAAGCTCCCGCACCACGTCACCTTCGCCGCCGAACTTGAGCGCGTCCGCGCCCTTCGCCCTTCGCCCTTCGACAGGCACAGGGTGACGCGTGGGTGAGTTTACCGATGTCACGCCGAGCCTGTCGAAGCGTGAGCTCGGCGATCTGGCGCGGCGCGGGGGGCGCAGTGCGGGCTACCGCTTTGCTTACCTCGACGAGTCCGCTAAGCGCGACGTGCGGCGCGCGCTGCTCAAAGCGATCTGCATTCCGGGCCATCAAGTGCCGTTCGCTTCGCGCGAGATGCCGGTCGCGCGCGGCTGGGGGAGCGGCGGCCTGCAGGTCACGCTGGCGACGCTCGTCGCGCAGGACGTCGTCAAGGTCTACGACCAGGGCGACGACGAGAGCATGAACGCGATCGCGATCCGCGACCTCATCCGGCGCACGGCCGGCGTGGCGACGACCACCGACGCGCGCGCCGCGACGCTGATCCAAACGCGCCACCGCATCCCCGAGGACGCGCTGCACGAGGACCAGGTGCTCGTCTTCCAAGTGCCGATCGCCGATCCGCTGCGCATCGTCGACGCGCGCCCCTCGGTAACGCGGCGCCTTCACGCCGAACGCGACTATGCCCCCATCTGGCTCTACCTCTACGAAGACTTGGCGCGGCGCGACCGCTCCTCGTTCTCGCACAGCCATCCCGTCCTGGTCGACGGGTCCTACGTGATGAGCCCCAGCCCGATCCCGCGCCACGACGTTCCGCGCTTGCATCACGCACCGTTCCTGGCGCTCTTCGGCGCGGGCCGAGAGGCGATCGTCTACGCGGTCCCGCCCTACACGCGGGTCGAGCCCGTAACGTTCGAGGACCGCCCGTTCGAAACGGAGCGCGGCGAAGCGGCCTGCGCGCTCTGCGGCGCGACGGCGACGTTCCTGGTCGAGGACGACGCGACGAGCGAGCACCGCTGGATCTGCTCGGACGTCGATCACTGCGTGCGAACGCGAGGCGGGCGATGAGCGCGGTGCTCGAGCTGCGCGAGGTCACGCTGCGTTATCCCGACGGGACGCTCGGCTGCCGCGACGTCTCGTTCGACCTCTTCGCGGGCGAGGTGATCGGCATCGTCGGCGAGTCGGGCTCGGGGAAATCGACCGTCGTCGGCTGCGCGAGCCTCGATCTGATCCCGAGCTCGGGCCGCGTCGTGGTGGCCGGCGAGGACGTGACCGGAATCCGCGGCGCGCGGCGCCGGCGGCTGCGCTGCGAATCGATCGGCACGGTCTACCAGACGCCGCAGCAGGGCCTGGACTTCTCGCTGACGGCCGGCGGAAACGTCGCCTCGACGATGCTCGGCGCCGGCTGGCGCTCGTTCGGGCGCGTGCGCGAGCGCGCCCTCGCGTATCACGTAGCGATGGAGCTCCCGGCGGAGCGCTTCGACGTGCCGGTCGAACTGTTTTCGGGCGGCATGCGGCAGCGCGTGCAGCTCGCCAAGGCGCTGGCGAGCGCGCCGCCCTTGCTGCTCCTCGACGAGCCGACCGCGAGCCTCGACGTCTCGGTCCAAGCCCGCATCCTCGACCTCGTGCGGCGCCTGCAGCTCGAGCGGCGATTCGCGATGCTCGTCGTCTCGCACGATCTCGCGGTCATGCGCATGCTCGCCGACCGCCTTTTGGTGATGTACCGCGGCGAGATCGTCGAGCGCGGCCTGACCGACCAGATCCTGGGCGACCCGCAGCACCCCTACACGCAGCTCCTCGTCAGCGCGCAACTCATCGCATGAGCGCGCCGCTGCTTTCGATTCACGGTCTGTGCAAGAGCTACACGCAGCATCTGCACGGCGGCCGCAGCCTGGCGGTCCTGCGCGGCGCCGAGCTGGAGCTCGAAGCGGGGACGTGCACCGTCGTGCGCGGTCCGAGCGGCTCGGGAAAGTCGTCGCTGCTGCGCTGCGTCTACCGCAGCGCGCTGGCCGATTCCGGCGAGATCGTTCTGCGCGCGCTCGGCCGCGAGCTCGACCTCGTCGCGGCGAGCGAGCGCGAGATCCTCGAGGTCCGGCGCACGATGGTCGGCATGGCGACGCAGTTCCTGTGGGTCGTTCCGCGCGTCAGCGCGCTCTCGCTGGTCGAAGGGTGCGGCTTGGAGCGTGCGGCGGCGCAAACGCTGCTGGCACGGCTGGGGCTCGAGCCGGAACTGCACGAGCTGCCCCCGGCGACCTTTTCGGGAGGACAACGGCAGATGCTCAACCTCGCGCTCACGCTCGCGCGGCCGCGTCCGCTGCTGCTGCTCGACGAGGCGACGGCCTCGCTCGACCCGCAGCGGCGGCGGATGGCGCTGGCGAGCTTGCTGGAGCGCAAGCGCGCCGGAACCGCGATACTGGCCGTCTTCCACGACTTGCCGGCCTTCCCCGGACTCGTCGACCGCGTCGTCCAGGTGCGCGACGGCAGGCTGCTCGCCGCGTGATCTCCTTACGGGCCCGCCGGATGCTCGCCGGCGAACGCGAGGTGCGCGACTGGTGGGTGACGCTCGAGGGCGACACGATCGTCGAGGTCGGCCCGCGCCCTGGCGCCGCCGAGCGCTACGACCTCGGCGACCTGGAGCTCGTGCCGGGGCTGATCGACCTCCACTCCGACTGTCTCGAAGAGCTCGCGCACCCGCGACCGAGCGCCGAGTTCGAGCTCGAGTCCACCTTTCACGAGTACGACGCGCTGCTCGTCGCCTGGGGCGTCACGACCAACTATCTGTGCCTCACGCTCGACGACGACGCGCGCAAGTGGCGCACGCGCGAACGCGCGCTCGAAACCGAACGGACGCTGCGCCGCGTGCACGGCGCGCTGCGAACGGAGCAGCGGCTGCATCTGCGCGTCGACGTCACCTCGGAGTCGCTCGACCTTTTGCACGCCTTCGCGGCCGGCGGGCACGTGGCGCTCGTCTCGTACATGGACCACGCGCCCGGCGCCGGGCAGTTTCCGACCGAAGAAGCGTGGCGCACGTTCTACGGCCGCAACTCGACGAGCGAAGAGCTCGACCGCTTGATCCAGCGCCGGCTCGACGGCCGCGGCCGCGTCGAGGAGACGCGCCGGGCGATCGCATCGTACGCGCGCGAGCTCGGCGCGTCGCTGGCCTCGCACGACGACGACTCGCGCGCCTCGATCGAGCTGGCCGCGGACCTGGGCGTCGCGATCGCCGAGTTTCCCGTGAACGCCGAGGCCGCGGCGGCGGCGCACGCGCGCGGACTCGGCGTCGTGATGGGCGCGCCCAACGCTCGGCGCGGCAGCTCGCACGTCGACAACCTCTCCGCCCGCGAAGCGCTGGCCGGCGGCTGGCTCGACGCGCTCTGCTCGGACTACCATCCGCCCTCGCTGCTGAGCGCGGCCTACGCGCTGGCCGCCGGCGGAGCCTGCTCGTGGGCGCAAGCGCTGGCCTTGGTCACGCGCGGACCGGCCCGCATCGCCGGACTGCAGGATCGCGGCGTCATCGCCCCTGGGATGCGCGCCGATCTGGTCGCGGTCGACGCGCGCAGCGGTCATCCCGTCGTGCGCCAAACGTGGATCGCGGGCGTACCGGCGCTCGGCATCGCAGCGGAGGTCTTGGCCGTATGAGGTTCGCAGCGCTGCGCGATGCGGCACGCAACGCATGCCCGCGCTCGCGGCCGTGCTGAGCTCGCTCGTGCTGCGGCCGGCGCTCTGGAGCGATCGCAGCGCGATCCTGCAGCTCGCGCTGGCGATGGGCGGACACGACGACGTCGCGGCGCACGCCGATCCGATGCGGCGCCTCGCGACCTTGCTGCGCCGCAGCGACGTGCGCGTGCTGGTCGCCGAGCTGGACGGGCGGATCGTGGGCTTCGCCGAGGTGCAGCGCCGCGCGACGACGCTGGGCGACTGCGACGAGGCCTGGCTCGGCGCGCTCGCGGTCGCGCCGGAGCTGCGCGGGCGCGGCATCGGCAGCGCGCTGCTGGCCGCGACCGACGAAGCGGCGCGCGAGCTCGGCTGCACGCGCGTCGAAGTGGAAAGCTCGCACTGGCGCAGCGCTTCGCACGCCTTCTATCGCACCTCGGGCTACGTGGAACGCGCTGCGGCGGCGCGCTTCCGGCGCGTCCTCGAGCCGCGTTCGGAGGCGCCGCTCGAAGTGCGCTTCCTCGACGCGGCGGCGCTGGCGGCATCCGCCGTCGCAGCCGCCCTCGAAGATTTCGAGCGCGCCGGCGCCGTCGGGCTCGGTGCCGACGGTTTGCCGACCGAAGCCGCGGACGCGGCGGCGGAGCGCGCCGCCGTCGCCGCGCTCGACACGCTCGGCGTCCCGATCGTGAGCGAGGAGGCGGGCCTGATCGGCACGCTCCCGCGCGGCGACGAGCCGTGGATTTCCTTGGACCCGCTCGACGGCAGCCGGAACTTTCGCGCGGGCTATCCGCCCTACGCGCTGGCGATCGGTTTGGTGCGCGGCGGAGCGCCGCTCGCGGGTTTCGTCTGCGAGCTCGTTTCGGGACGGCGCTGGAGCGCGATCGCCGGCCGCGGCGCGCGCGCCGACGGCCGGCCGATTCACACCTCGCGCAGGGCGCTGGTCGGCCTGCCGAGCCCGACTCGCGGCAGCGAGATCGCGCTTCCGCTCGCGCACGAGGAGCTCGAGCGGATCCGCATCTCCGGAAGCACCGCCACCGATCTGTGCCGCGTCGCCGAAGGCTCGCTCGCCGGGTTCGTCGCGCTCGACCGCCCGGTCGTGCACGTCCACGACATGGCCGGCGCGCTCGCGATCCTGCACGAAGGCGGCGGCGCGCTCTTCGATCGCTCGCGCGCCACGCCGCGGCTCGTCCCCGATCCGCGTCTCACCTACGACGTCGTCGCCGCGGCCGACGCCGCGCTCGCGCGCGAGCTGCTCGACGCGGCGGATACGGCGGATACGGCGGATACGGCGAAGGCGGGCGCTACGGAAGGCGCGGGGCGGGATCGACGGGGCGGCCGTTGACGCGGATTTCGAAGTGCACGTGCGGGCCCGTCGAATGCCCGGTCGAGCCGACCGCGCCGATGACCTGACCGCGCTGCACGTCTTGGCCGACGCTCACGTCGATGCGCGAGCAGTGTCCATAGCCCGTCGAGATGCCGCGGCCGTGGTCGATCGCGATGTAGTTGCCGTAGCCGCTGACCCAGCCGGCGATGATGACGCGGCCCGAATCGGCCGCCAGGATCGGCGTCCCCGTTTCCGCCGCGATGTCGAGGCCCGGGTGAAAGTCCGGAGCGCCGCCGAAGGGGTTCGTGCGGTAGCCGAACGGTGAGGTGATCGGACCGTGCACCGGCCAGATGAACTGGCCGCTGCCGTGCGCGGGCGCCGCCGGAGAACCGCCGGCGGCCGTGCGCTGCGCTTCCAGCTCGCGCTGGCGTTGCGCGATCGCCGCTTCGAGCGCCCGCTCTTCGCTGTCCGAGAGGTCGTCGAGCGACTGCACGTCCTGCGCCACCGAGGCGCGCTGCCGGTCGGCGAGCGAGGCCAAGTTCGCGCGCTCCGCCGCCAGCGCGTCGAGCCGCGTCCTGGTCTGCTCCTCCGCCGCCAGGTCGGACTCGAGCGATACCGTCGTCTGCTCGACCGCTGCCTCGCGCCGCGCCAGCACGCGCCGGGCGCGCTGCCGCTCGACGACCGTGCGCTGATCCGCGGCGACGAGCAAGCGCAAATCCTCGAAGCGCTCGGCGAATTCGGAGAACGTTCGCGACTGCAGCAAAAACTCGAGATAGGACAGCTCGCCGTGCTCGTAGATCTGAACGATGCGGTGCCGGTACGCCTCCTCGTGACGCCGGGCAGAGGCCTCGGCCGCCGCGAGCTGCAGCTGCTCCCAAGCCAGCTTGCGGCGGCTCGCCGCCACGCGCGCATCCAAGACGTCGAGCTCGCGGTCGGCGCTGCCGATCGCGGAGCGCGTCTCGGCGAGCTGCGCGTGCAGATCCACGGCTGCGGCGGCCGCTCGCTGCAGCTCCGCTTGCTTCTCGTGCAGCCGTGCGCGGATCGCGTCGAGCCGCCGCTGGTGCGCGCGGACCGCCTCGAGCGCGTTCGGACGGGCCGGCGTTGCGACGCCGGCGGCGAGCACGAGAACGAGAGCGCAACCTACGAGCGCCCGAAACGTCCTACTCGTATCGGAGAACAAGACGAACGCTACCTCCGCTCGTCTGCCGGCACCAGCGGTTACCGGAGATTAACTGCTGCGTTCAAGAACGGCGGCCGAACTCCTCGACCGCAAGCGACCGCGCTACGACGCGACCAGCACGGCCGTGCAGAACTTGCAGCGGTGCGCGTCGAGCGGAATCTCGCTGAGGCATTCGGGGCACGTCTCGACCGCGGGGGCGGCTTCTTCGGGCTTTTTGCGCCGCTCGTTGACGGCGCCCATCGGCACGACCACGAAAAAGTAAATCGCCGCGGCCACGAGCACGAACGAGATGAGCACGTTGATGAAGTCGCCGATGGCGAATTTGCTGTTGTTGATCGTGAAGGACAGGGCCGAAAAGTCCGGTTTCCCCACGAACGCGGCGATCAGCGGCGTCACCAGGTCCTTGACGAACGCGGTGACGATCGCGCCGAACGCGCCGCCGATGACCACGGCAACCGCCAAATCCACGACGTTGCCGCGCATGATGAAGTTTCCAAAACCTTTGAGCATACGGTCTCCTTCGTTTCCGAGACGACTCGGCGGCGTTGCCGGTCACACATTGGGGCCGAAAGGCAGGCTCGAGCCTTCCTGCGTAGGTCGATCGGACTGGACGCCTTCCGTTCGCTCGACTCCGAGCGAGGGGCCGGGCACGGCCTCGCGACGCACTCATGAGAGCTGCCGTCCCGACGCCGAACCACTTGACCTCGAGATTCAGCGCGCCCGCGTCGCTGCCTGCCGCCTTCCCGCTGAGCTGAACGGCGGCGCGCGGCGCCGTATCTCCCGGTGCGATGTTCCCAGCCTTCTTGCTCGGCGCGCTCGTCAGCGCGGCGCCCGTTGCCAGCCCCGCACCGGCACTCACGCCGCAGCGCATCCTCGGCTCGATCCGGGCGACCTTCCGCTCGCACCGTCCGCCGCCGCCCTACGTCACCTACACGCTGATCCGCGCGCAGTTGACCGACCAAGGCTTTCCGGACTACGTCGAGAGCTACACGTACCACATCTGGTGCCGCACCTCGGATCGCGCGGCGCTGGCGCGCAAGGTCTTCCGCGACACGGCGCGCGGACCGCTCGAGTTCCAGCGCCCGGCCTTCAACGAGCCGCGCGATCCCGGTCCGCCGACCGCCGACCTGTTCGAACCGGCACCGCTCCACCCGCATCCGATCGAGTTCGTTCCGACGCCGGAGCCGGCGGAGACGACGCTGCCGACGATCGCCACGGTGACTTCGATCGGCGAGTTCGACTACCGGGTCACGGCCATGGACGCCGAGGGGCCGCTGCTGCACCTGCAGATCGAGCCGACGCGCGATCCCGAGCGCAACCGCCTGCGCGAGCTCTGGGTGGACAAGCGCAGCTACGAGCTGCGCAAGCTGGTCGCGACCGACAAGCTCTTCGTCGAGCACGACCGCGTGTACGGCGTCACCTTCACGATCGTGCTGGGCTCGCTGCAAGGCTACCCGATCGTCACCGACATCCACGGCGAGGTCGGCGACAACTACTCCGGCGACGGCGAGAACGTCGACTTCCACTTCCGCGACGTCGCCTTCCCGCCGTCGTTGCCGGCTTGGTATTTCGACCCGCACGCCTACGGCGCGCACGAAAACGACGCGCCCCTTTAGCGCGAGGTTCCGGCGCGCCGCCGCGCGAGCTCAGCGGCCTTCGAGCTTCTCGTTTTCCTCGACGGAGACGATTTGCGCCTCGTTGCGGACCATGCCCGTGTCGTCGGCGCTCATGATCGCTTCGTCGCGCACCGCCTCATCGTCGTCTTCCTCGCGGTGCTTGCCTTTGCGCTTGTCGGCCACCGGAGCGCGCCTACGGCTCGCCCAGGAGCTCTTGCGCGCGCTTGATGCGGTCGAGTTCGACCGCCTCGGCCGACGGTGAGGGCACGGTGTGAGCGGCCGAGTCTTCGGCCGCGAGCCGCGCCGTCTCGTCGGAAAGGTGAAAATTCTGCTGGAACTCGTTCACTTTTTCCTCGACGATCTGCTCGAGCGGGTCGGGATGCTGCTGTTCGCTCATGCCATACACTCCGATTCGTAGCTGGAACTGCTCAATTCGCCGGCGGCCGCGAGAAGGCGACGATCTGGTCGCGTTCGCGGTGATTGGTCCAGAAGCGTTCGCCGTCGAAGGCTAGAGCCCGGGCCTTGAAGCCGATGCGGGCGACGTCCTCGACCCGCGGCGTTCCCTCCCGAGCGTCGACGCGCGTCAGCCAGTAGTCGTCGCTCTCTTCGTCGTCGGTCGTGACCAGGTAGAAGCGTCCTTCGACGATGACCTGGCCGCAGATGCCGTGCGGGACCTCTATGACCGTGCCGACCCTGCCCTGCGCGTCGAGCGACAGAATCCGGCGCAAATACCATTGGCTGACGTAGAGGCGGTCGCCGTCGTAGCCGAGCTGCGAGCCCGTGTCGTCGGGACACGGAATGGCGAACGAAGAGCGGAAGCCGTGGCCGGGGATGAAGCGCCGGATGAAGCGGTGGTCGTCTTCGCTCTCGCCGCAGATGACGCGCAGCTCTTCGCCGACGACCGTCATGCCCCACGGTTTGCCGGGCGCTTTGACTTCTTCTCCGACCGTCCAGGTCCGCGGGTCGATCGCATACAGCCGCTGCGTCTCGATCGAGCCCATCCACAGGCGCGTCCCGTCGTAGGCCAGCGACTGCGGGCGCGGCGCCGGCGAGGGGAGCCGCAAGACTTCGTTCACGTCTTCCATGCGGAAGCGCTTCATACGGGAAGCGACCGGGTTCCTCCGCCGTAACGCGGGCGCGGCGCTTTTCGGCTCGCCGCTCTCCCGCTTCGGCGCGCCTACTCGTAGGTCGGGAGGTAACTGGGGCGCGCCGCCTGCGCGGCACGCTCCTGCTCTTCGCGGTAGTCGGCTTCGATGTCGAGCTTGATCCGCTCCAGCAGCGCGCGCACGCCCGCCGCGGCGATGCGCCGCCCGACGACCGCGTCGAAAGCCTTGCCGACGATCCCCCCCGGCGGCTCGTAATTGCCGTCGAGCGCAAGGTTGGTCTGGGCGGCGGCCGCTTCGAAGGCGAGCGTCCCCGAGAAGGTCGGATAGGGACCGCCGCCCTTGGGCGCCCAAGTCAGGTTGAGCCGGCGATAACGCGAGTGCTCCGGGTCCGGCGTGAAGCTCACGACGATCTCGCGCGCCACGGCGACGTCGGCGACGGGGACTTGGATCGTCACGAGCGAGCCGCCGGGACGCGCAAAACGCGCGGCGAGCAGATCCGCCGCTTGCTCCAAGGGACACTCGACCAATACGCGATCGTGAATCTCCGCCATACATCGAGGTTTCGCGCCGAGAGGGGCAAGCCTCTCTCGGCGTAGTTTTAGCGCTCGACGAGCCGGCCGGGCCGCGCCTCGCTAGCGCGAGTAGAGGCCCGTGTACGTCCCCAGCGCGAGGATGTGTCCGCGCAGCGAGAAGGTCAGAAACGCCCCGGTCGAGCCCGCGCCGATCCCCGGCACGCTCGGGATGTCGAGGGCGAACACGGTGAAGATGTAACGGTGCGGCGGATCGCCTTCGGGCGGGCACGGCCCGCCGTAACCGGAGCTTCCGTAATCGGTGTAGCCTTGCACGCTGCCGGCCGGCGGATTCTTCGAGGCGCCCGCCGCGAGGCTCGTCACCGCAGCGGGAACGTTCACCAGGCTCCAGTGCCAGAAGCCGACGCCGGTCGGCGCATCGGGGTCGAAGACCGTGACCGCGTAGCTCTGCGTATTCGCCGGCGCGCCGCTCCAACTCAGATCGGGCGAGAGGTCGGACCCGCCCGCCCAAACGGAGGCCGCCGAGAGCGGGATGACGCCCCCGTCTGCGAAGGTGTTACTCGAGAGCGTGAGCGCCGGAAGGTTCTCCGGCGTTCCCGGCTGGCGAAGCTCGTATGACGTAGCCATTGTCGAAAGCACTCCCTGACGGCGCGCCCGAATCGAGCGAGAGATTGCAGATGGCCGCCGTGTACGACGAGCCCGCAGGCGCGACCTTGACGCGCTTTTAAGGATAGCCTTAGGCGTAACGCCGCCGGAGACGCGCCAGCGCAATGCCAGGGGCATGGCACGCCGCCCGACCCGACGAAAGGACTGGCGGTATGTCCTCCCTAGTTCGTTCCGAGGGACGCGGGATCCCCACGGGCGCGGTCACGTTTCTCTTCACCGACATCGAGGGCAGCACGCGGCGCTGGGAAGCGAACCCGGAAGCGATGCGTCTCGCGTTGCGGCGCCACGACGCGCTCGTGCGGACGGCACTCGAGGGCCACGGCGGCTACGTGTTCAAGACGATCGGCGACGCGTTCTGCACGGCCTTCCAAGAGACTGCAAGCGCGGTGCGCGGAGCGCTCGAAGTGCAGCGCGCGCTCGCTCGCGAAGATTGGGACGCGGTCGGCGGGCTATCGGTGCGGATAGCGCTCCACGCCGGCAGCGTCGACGAGCGCGACGGGGACTATTTCGGGCCGCCGCTCAATCGCGTCGCGCGCCTGCTCTCGATCGCGCACGGCGGACAAGTCATCCTCTCCGGCACGGCCGCCGAGCTGGCCGCCGAACGGCTCGAGCCGGAGGCGAGCTTGCTCGACCTCGGCTCGCACCGCCTCAAGGATCTCGAGACTCCCGAGAAAGTCTATCAACTCACGGTGCCGGATTTGCGCGCAGCGTTTCCGCCGCTGCGTTCGCTCGACGTCCGCCCGCACAACCTGCCCCAGCAGCCGACGAGCTTCATCGGCCGCGAGAGCGAGCTCCGCGAACTCGCGCAAGGGCTGGAGAAGGCGCGGCTCCTCACGCTGCTGGGCCCGGGCGGCGTCGGCAAGACGCGCCTTGCCCTGCAGCTCGGCGGGGAGCTGCTCGAGCGCTTCCCCGACGGCGTCTGGTTCGTCGATCTCGCGCCGATCGCCGATCCCACGCTGGTCGCCGCGCAAACCGCGTCGGTCGTCGGCGCACCGGTCGCTCCCGGACGCCCGGCCCGCGACGCGGTCGTCGCCGGCCTGCGCTACCGCAAGACGCTGCTGATCTTCGACAATTGCGAACACGTCGCCGCCGCAACGGCCGAACTGATCGACGCCATCCTGCGCAATGCCGCCGAGGTGCGCGCGATCGCAACCACGCGGCACGCGCTCGAGTTCGACGGCGAGGTCGTCTTCCGCGTCGACTCGCTCGCGCTCCCGCCGGCCGACGCGCGGCTCGACGTGCAGAGCGCGCTCGACCACAGCGCGATCGCGCTCTTCGTCGAACGCGGGCGCGCGGCGACCGGGAACTTCGCGCTCACCGAGCGCAACCTGGGCAGCGTCGTCGAGATCTGCCGCCGTCTCGACGGGCTCGCGCTCGCACTCGAACTGGCCGCGCCGAAGCTCTCCGTGCTCGACCCGCAGCAGCTCGCCGCCCGGCTCGACCAGCGCTTTCGGCTGCTGAGCGGCGGGAAGCGAACCTCGCTGCCGCGCCAGCGGACGCTGCGCGCGCTCATCGACTGGAGCTACGACCTGCTCGACGCGCGCGAGCAAGGCCTTTTCCGGCGGCTCTCAGTCTTCGCGGGCGGCTGGACGCTCGACGCCGCGACCGCCGTCTGCAGCGACGACCGCGACGAATGGGACGTCTTCGAGCTGCTCTCGGCGCTCGTCGCAAAGTCGCTGGTCAACACGGAACGGCACGGCGAGCAGCAGCGTTTCCGCATGCTCGAGTCGACGCGCGTGTACGCCCGCGAGCACTTGGAGCAAAGCGGCGAAGGTGAAGAGGCCGCGCAGCGGCACGCCGCCTTTTATGCGGCGTACATGCAGGCGCAGCGTCCGCTCCTTGCAGCGATGGACGAGCGTGCCTGGCAGGGCGCGGTCCTCGCCGAGTTGGACAACGTGCGAGCTGCCTTCGAGTGGACGATCGTCCAGAACCACGATCCTCACACCGGGCTCGCGATGCTCGCTGAAGTGCAGCGCCAGCGGCTCGTCGCGCAAGCCGACGAGCGGACCCGCTGGTTCGAGCTCGCCGCAAAAGCCGCGCAGCGGATCGACGATCCGCCCCTGGTCGCCGCGATCCTCCGGCTCTACGCCGGCATGTTGATCGGCACCGGGCGCCCGCTCGCGCTTCGGACCGCGGCCGCCGACGCCGCCGTTGCTGCCTCTGAGGCGATCGGCGACCCAGTCGCGCTCGCCGACGCGCTCGGCTTGCTGGCCAGTTGCCTGCAAAGCGCCAGCCGCATCGATGACGCCGAGGAACGCCTGCGTGCGGCATGGAGCGCGCTCGAATCTCAGGACGCTCCCGAGTTGAAGGCCAAGATTCTCACCGGCTGGGCGGCCAACGAGCTGTACCGCGGCGATTTGGAGCGAGCGCGGCTACGTTTCAACGAGGCGCTCCGCATGGCCGGACCAAAGACCCTGATCTACGCGACGATCCTCTATGCGCTCGGCGAACTCGAATTCGCGGCCGGCAACCTCGAGCAGGCGCGCGTTTCGGCGCTCGAGGGAAAGCGCTGCCTCCTCGAGTTGCACGTACCCTGGGACCTTGCCCTCGTCAACTGCAATCTGGCGGGTTATGCACTGGCCCTCAACGATGCAGAGGTTGCACGTGAATCGCTCAAAGAGGCGATGACCGTTTTCCACGACGTCGGCGATACTGCGAACGCGCTCGGCCATTGCGCGCTCTTAGCAGGATTAACCGGAGATCACCTTCTCGCGGCCCGCCTTGCAGGTTACAGCATCGTGCAATTCGCATCGCTCGGGATCGTGCGCGAGGGAACCGAACAATCTGGATTCGAACGTCTCGACGCGCTGCTGCACGAGCATCTCGAACACGCCATGTTACAACGTGTTATGGATGAGGGCGCCAGCATGAGTCACGACGAGGCCGTAGCGCTCGCGTCGGCTGTATTACGGGGAGAGAACGATGGCGGAAACCGCTAAACAGAAAGCGCTCGAACTCATCAAAGAGCACGCGGCCGCGACCGAGGCGCTGCACGCGAAGCTTCGCCAGCTTGTCGCTCCGAACGACGCCGCGAAGCTCGACGCGCGCCTCAAGCAGCACTCGGGCGCGCAGCAGAGTCTCGAAGACGACGCGGAATCCATCGTCTGGACTTCCTAATTCGCGCTCCGTTCGTTCTCGCCGGCTCGTAGAGCGCGCTCGAGCGCCGCGCCGCGCGGCACGCCGAGGCCCGTGCAGGGGTTCCAGGGCCAGCCTTCGGGCGCCAAATAGTATCCGTTGCCTTCCCCGGTCGCGGGTCGAAACAGCGCGGCTTCAGCGGCTTTGGCATACAGCAGCGGCGCGTAAAAACCGAGCGGCGTTCCGAGCCGCTCGTTGAGCCGCGCCGTCAGCGCCGACCAGAGCGGCGCGACGGCGCTCGTGCCGCCGGCCAACGCCGTTCGTCCGCCGCGGACGATGCCGTACGCCGGCGGGAAGGCGTGGGCCGCCACGTCCGGGACGCCGCGGCCGTGCCGCGCGTAACGTTTCCGAGCCTGCTCCGAAGCGGCGGACTGCCAACCCGGCACTCCGCCGATCCGTTCGCTGAAGCCGCCGCCCGATCCGGACCACGAGCCTTCGACGCGTTTTCCGGCGACGACGTCGACCTGCGTGCCGCCGCACGCATGCGCGAACGGGCTCGACGCGGGCGCGAAGGCGCGCGGTCTGGCTTCGATCACGTCGGCACCGTAATCGCCCGAGGCGCAGAAGACGCTCACGCCGAGCAGCGCCGCCGCCACGAAGAGCTCGTCGAACAGCTCGAGCGCGTTCGGCGTCCAAGCGTCCTGGGGCCAGCCGTAACTGATCGACAGGATCGAGGGGCGCTGCTGCTCGTCGAAGAGCGCGGCGGCGATCACGTCGAGGGCGCCGCGTTCGTCGTGCGGGGCGCCGTAAAGAACGAGCTTCGCGCCGGGCGCCAGCATCGCCGTGACGTGCGCGTCCAACGCTAACTCCACGTCGAACGGCGTCGGGGCCGTGGGCGCGACGCTGCCGTCGACGTACTCGAGAACGACCTCGGGCGCCGCGATGCCTTGCGGCCGCAACGACGCCTCGAGGCCGCTCCTATCGAACGCCGCACCGAAGTGCACGATGCCGATCGTCTGACCGCGGCCATCGCCTGCGGGAAACTCGTAAACCCGTGCGAGCTCCGCTGCCGTAAGCGGCGGTGGAGGGGCCTCGGCGTTCTGTTGCGCCGGCTGCGCCTGCGCCGGCGGCTTTATCCCGTGGCGAACGGGCCACGTGTCGAGTCCGAAGACGCCCTGCACGATCTCAACCAAGTTAGCCGGAACGGAGAGCGTTCCGCTGCGCTGGCGCAGCTGCAGCAGGCCATCTTCTTCTTCCCAGACGCTCAGCTTCGTGCCGAATGCGTGCGAGAGCGCCGCCAGCGTGCCGCGCGCGTGCAGCGAGCGCCAGCGCGTCTCGACGACTTCGATCCCGTACTCGTGCAGATAGGCTCGCACTGCGGCGACGGCGGCGGGATCGGCGCCCGAGGTCGCCGCGAGCGCGGCGCGCGTCTCGTAACGGCGCTGCGCGGGCAGCGTCGCGCCGAGTTGCGCCGCACGCTCGCGGTCGAGCTCGCCGCCGCGGCGCGGCCGCAGCCACACGCTGACGTCGACCGTCGCGCCGCCCGCGGCCGGCCCGACTTCGCGTGCTCCGGGCCACCCGGCGCGCTCGCTGCCCGGAATGGGAACGCGCGTCTCAGCGCCCGTCACTGGCTTCTCCTCGCGCTATTCGCCAACGCCCGCCCGGGCGGGAATCCGCCCAGGCGCTCGAACACCTCGAGCGAGCAGCTCCGTGCCGCGCGCGGCGGGCACCGCCTGCTGGTCGAGTGGCGGAGGCACGAACGGGATGCGCACTCCGAAAGGATACGATGAAGGGGCCTAAGCTTCCGCCGATCCGGCGCAAGCTGCCGGCCTGGGTGAGTCCGGCGCTCGTCGTGCTCGAGCTGCTCGCGCTGCGCCGTTTCGAGAAGCGCATTCCGCTGCGGCCGGTGAGCGACGACACGATCGTGCGCAACGGCCGCAACCTCTTCGCCGGCGCGCTGGCGGCGCTTGCGGCACGGCTCGTCGAGGAGCCTCTGACGCGCCGCTTGACCGAGGAAGTCGGGCGGCGCAAGTGGGGCTTGCTCAAGCAGCGGCGCCTTCCGCCCGCCTTCGAGACGCTGCTCGCGCTCGCGCTGCTCGACTACACGCAGTTCGCGTGGCACGGGCTGACGCACCGCCTCCCGCTGCTGTGGCGCTTCCATCTGGTCCATCATCTCGACCGCGACCTCGACGCGACCACGGCGCTGCGCTTTCACTTCGGCGAGATCGTGCTCTCGAGCGGCTACCGCGCGGCGCAGATCGTCGTCCTCGGCGTCGCGCCGCTCCCGCTCTCGCTGTGGCAGAACCTGCTGCTCGCTTCGAGGCTCTTCCAGCACAGCAACGTCGCGCTGCCCGAGCGCTGGGAACGGCGGCTCGCGCTCTTCGTCGTCACGCCGCGCCTGCACGGCCTCCATCACGCCGCCGACGAGCGCTTGGCCGGCACGAACTGGTCGAGCGGCCTCACGCTCTGGGACCGCCTGCACGGAACGCTGTACGCCGGCGCCGCCGGCGCCGCGGGCGACACGCCGGCGATCGGGGTCCCGGCTTATCCGAGCGATCGCGACGTCGCGATCGGAAGCATCCTCGCGCTGCCGTTCCGTCCGCAACGCGACGACTGGTCCCCGCCGCCCCGAGGCCGCTCGCCCGGCTGACGGCGCCGCGGCCGGTCTTCGAGCGCTCAGGCGTAGCGTGAGATCAGCTTGGCGAGCTGCGGCCCCGTCAGAACGACGACGAAGATTCGCATCGTCTGCAGCGCGAGCACGAACGGCACGTTCGTATCGCTCCCGAGCGCGATGATCGCGACCGAGTCGAGTCCGCCCGGGCTCGTCGCCAAGTACGCCGTCAGCGGGTCCGCGTGGACCAGCGCCGTGAGCATCCAGGCCGAGAGCGCGCACAGCACGATCAGCGCGAACGTCGAGAGCAGCAACTGGGGGACCGCGCGAAACGTCCTCGCCAGGGTTTCGCGATCGAAGGCGAGGCCGATGTACCAGCCGAGCGCGCCGTACGCGACGGCCAGCAGCCACGAGGGCAGGACGATGTCGACGAGCCCGCTCACGTGCAGGAAGGCACCGAGGGTCATCGGCAGGAGCAGCGGCCCGGCCGGGATCCTCAGGAGCGACCCGGCGTAGGCTCCGGCTCCCGCCAGCAGCAGCGTCTCGAGCAGCGGGACGGGCGCGACGAAAAAGGGCGCGCCGGCCAGGGTCGCGAGGGCCGGGCCGGCCGGACCGGCCGGTCCCGCATGCTCGACAGCGAGCACGAGGCGGGAGACGGCCGACGCGGTCAGGGTGACGACGACGACGCGCAGGTACTGCATGAACGCGACCAGGCGCGGGTCGGCTCCGTGCTGCTCGGCCATCAGCACCATCGCCGCGGCGCCCCCGGGGGACGAGCCCCAGGCCGCCGTCGTGCCCGGGACGACGCGTCCTTTGGCGAGCGCCCAACCGACCACGCCGCCGGCGAGGACCGTCGCCATGACGACCAGCAGCATGAGCGGCCAGGCCTGGGCGACCGAGACGAGGACCGGCGGCGTGACCGCGCGCGCCACCAGGCAGCCGACGACTCCCTGCGCCACGATGAAGGTCCAGCGCGGAAGGCGGAGGCGCACGCCGCTCGCGCCGAAGCCGATCGCCGCGATCATCGGCCCGAGCAGGAGCGCGGCGGGCATCGCCGCGACCACGAGCAGCCACGCCAGCAGCGCCGAGACGGCGAACAACGCCATCCAGGGAGCCGGCTTGCTTCGCATGCTCCCAACGCGGTTCGGGAGCGTGCCCGGGAGGGCCCCCCTCAGCGAGGAGCGGTCGCCCCCGCGATCGCGCTCAGTGCCAAACGAAGAGAGCGTTCATCGGCTGCCCCTCTTGGAGCATCCAAATGCAGATGCCGATCGCCGCCAGGAGCATCGGAATCACCGTCGCGCGAAGGGCGATCGTCACCGCCTCACGCCTGGCCGCGGCGGCGAAGTGCTGACCGCAGAACCTGCAGGCGACGGCCTCCGGCACCGACATCGAGAAACAGCGCGCGCACTTTCGCAGGTCGGCCGCAGCGATCCCCGCCGTCGTCTCATCCGGACTGAACTGCGGGCTCTCAACGCTCGCGGCGGACGAATCGGTGACACCCATTAGTTGGGTCTTCGTCCGCCGCCGCTCCTCACCGTCGCCCGCGACGGCCTTTACGAGGGGGTTGTGTCAGTCGTCACGATGCGCCCGAGCGCGTCCCCAGCCCGCAGTGAGTCGGCTCCATTCCCAGACGAGCCGAGCAGCTGCGACCTTGGGCCGGTCGAGTCATCCGCGCCGCGCCGCCGGGCGTACTGCAGCAGAGGTTCTCGTCAGGAGGCGAATCCATGCAGCGATTTCTCTTCGCAGCGGCCGTGCTGGCCTTTTCCCGGGCCGCGTCCGGCGCCGAGGCTCCCGCAGCCGAGAGCGGCAGCGCCCTTCTGCCGGCGGTCGTCACGATTCACATCAAGGATTTCACATACGCTCCTACGCCCGCGACGGTCCGTGCCGGCGACCGCGTCACCTTCGTGAACGACGACGGCGAGGCGCACACGGTCACGTCCGACGACAAGTCGTTCGACTCCGAGGGCCTCGACGGCGGCGGCACCTGGCAGCACGTCTTCACCAAGCCCGGAACCTACCATTACTTCTGCGAGCTGCATCCGTACATGAAGGCGACGATCGTCGTCGTGCCTTCGAGCGGCTCGCATCCCTGAGGAGCGCGACGTGAAACGCAGCGATTTCCTGGAACACGTCGCCTGGACCGGCAGCGGCATCGCCTGGAGCCTTTCAGCTACGGGTCTGCTCGTCAGCAAACCGGCCTCGGCGGCGACGAGCTTCTCGTTCGTTCAAATCAGCGACAGCCACATCGGCTTCGCCCACGCCGAGAATCCCGACGTGCTCGGCACGTTCACGACGACGATCGAGGCGATCAACGCGCTGCCGCAGCAGCCGGCCTTCGTCGTCCACACCGGCGACGTGACGCATCTCAGCAAGCCTGCCCAGTTCGATGCGGCGAAGCAGGTGCTTTCCACGCTCAAGGCGCCGTTGATCGTGCTGCCGGGCGAGCACGACGTCATCGGAACGCCGCAGGGATTCTTCGACGCCTTCACGCGCCGCGACGCGCCCGACGGCTGGTTTTCCTTCGACCAGGGCGGGATCCACTTTCTGTCGCTGGTCAACGTCTTCAACTTCGAGGTCGACGGCAAGCTCGGAACGGCCCAGCTCGACTTCGTCGAAAAGGATCTCGCGGCCCAGAAGAGCTCGACGCCGCTCGTCGTGTTCGGACACGTGCCGCTCTACGCGCTCTATCCGCCCTGGGGCTGGTCGACCGAAGACGGCGCGCGCGTGCTGGCCGCGCTGCGCCGCTTCGATGCGGTGACCGTGCTCAACGGCCACATCCACCAGATCATCCAGCACACCGAGGGCAACATCCGCTTCGCGACCGCGGCGGCGACGGCGTATCCGCAGCCGGCGCCCGGCACGGCGGAACGGCCCGGACCGCTCAAGGTTCCCGACGGCACGCTCCTCAAGGTTCTGGGCTACCGCTCCGTCGAGCTCGTCCCGAACGCGCCCGCGCGCGTGGCCGACCATTCTCTCGTTGGGTAAACAAGGCGCAGCGTGTACGGCCGAACCGGCACCGAGCAGCGCGACGACGACCGCATGGTCGCCGACTTCCTCGCGGGGAAAAGGAGCGGCCTGGAGAGCGTGTACCGCGCTTACGGAACGCCGCTCTACTCGGTCGCGCGCCAGGTGCTGGGCAACGACGAGGACGCGCAGGACTGCGTGCACGACGCGCTCCTGCGCGTCTGGCAGCGTTCCCAATCGTACCGGCCCGAGCGGGGCTCGCTCCGCTCGTACTTGTTGGCGTGCGTGCGTAACGAGGCGATCACCCGCATGCGCAACGCGGCACGGCACTTGCGCGTCGAGGAGCGCGCGGCGCGCGGCGATCGGCCCGCGTACGAGTTCGAAGTGAGCGACAGCGCCGAACGCGAGCGGCTGCGCCGGGCGCTCGAGGCGCTGCCGGCCGAACAGCGGGCCGCGCTGGAGCTGGCCTATTTCGGTCATCTCACCCAGGTGCAGGTCGCGCAGCGGCTGGGCGTCCCGCTCGGCACGATCAAGAGCCGGCTCTCGCTCGCCTTGCGCAAGCTGAACGCGGCGCTGAGCGAGAAGGGAGCAGGTGCGCGATGAGCGCCGCGAGCGAACGAGGCGATATGGGCGAACACATCGGCGAACTCGCCGAACTCTACGCGCTCGGCGTGCTGGAGCCCGAGGAACGCGCACCGATCGACGCGCACGTCGCCGCTTGCGCGAGCTGCGCGCATTTGCTCGGCGCAGCCGAAGCGACGGTTGCGGCACTCGACGACACCTTCGCTCCGCAGCTCGAGCCCCCGCTGCGGCTCGGTTCGCGCATCGCGGCCTCCGCGAAGTCGGTCGTCCCGCTCGGGCCGCGCCGCCGGCCAGCGCGTCCGGCCGCGCCGGCACGCGGCTTCTTAGCGACGGCCGCCGCGCTGCTGCTCGCTGTCGGTTTCGGCGGCGGCGCTCTCGTCGAACGCTCCGTGGAAGTGCGCCAAGCCGCGCAGGACGGCGCGATCCTGGCGACGATCGCAAGCTCGCACTTCCTCCACGTCAGCTTGACCGCGCGCACCGCGGCCGGTCCCGTCAGTAAAGTGCTCTACGCTCGCGACGGCGCGTGGTTCTACCTCGTCGTCGACAGCGCGACGTGCGAGTGCCGCGCGCTCGCACGCTCTGCCACGACCGAGCGAGACCTGGGCAAACCCGAGGTCCGCGGCAGCACGGCGACGCTCTTCGTCCGCGACTTCCCCCGCCCGACGTCGCTCGAGCTGGTCGACGCGTCGGGCCGGATCCTTTCCGGCGCGACGCTCGTTTATCCAGCCCGCTAGCTAGAGGTCTTCGGGATTGATGCCCTTGGGACGGTATTGGGTCGACTTGGGGGGAGCGACGACCGCTACGTCGGTGCCGTAGTCTCCCTCGTAATGGACCGTCTGCTCGAGCGGCGGACGGCGATCCTGGAAGCCGCTGACGAGCTTCGAGCCCTGGTACTGCGGCTCGGGCTCCTCATACGGTTCCTCGAAGAAGGCGCCGCGCGGACGGCCTTCCTCGTCGAGATCCTGGCCTTCCGGTTCGATCGCGATGTTGCGGTAGCGCGACATCCCGGTCCCGGCGGGGATCAGCTTCCCGATGATGACGTTCTCCTTGAGACCGAGCAGCGGATCGTGCTTGCCCTTGATCGCGGCGTCGGTGAGCACGCGCGTCGTCTCTTGGAAGCTCGCCGCCGAGAGGAACGATTCCGTGGCCAGCGAGGCCTTCGTGACGCCGAGCAGGACCGGTTTGCCTTCGGCGCTCTTCTTGCCCTCGGCGGCCATCTTCTCGTTCTCTTCCGAGAAGACGGACGACTCGATGAGCTGCCCCGGCAGCATCCGCGTCTCGCCGCCGTCGACGATCTTGACCTTGCGCAGCATCGAACGGACGATCGTCTCGATGTGCTTGTCGTTGATGTCGACGCCCTGCGAGCGGTAGACGCGCTGCACTTCCTGCACGAGGTATTGCTGCAGCGCGTTCTCGCCCTTGTACTCGAGGATCTCGTGCGGATCGAGCGAGCCTTCGTTGAGCTGATCGCCCGGCTCGACGCGCGCGCCCTCCTGCACGGCCAGATGGGTGTTGTAGGGCACGTCGAAATCGTGCCCCTCACCCTGGTCGTCGGTGACCGTGACGACGCGCTTGCCCTTCTCCTCGCCGATCTTGACCACGCCGCCGACCGTCGCGATCGTCGCTTTGCCCTTGGGCTTGCGCGCCTCGAAGATCTCCTCGACGCGCGGGAGACCGGTGATGATGTCCTCGGTCGCCACGCCGCCGGTGTGGAAGGTCCGCAGCGTGAGTTGCGTGCCCGGCTCGCCGATCGACTGCGCGGCGATGATGCCGACGGCCTCGCCGATGTCGACGCGCCGCCCCGTGGCCAGGTTGCGCCCGTAGCACATCGCGCAGACGCCGTACTTCGCCTGACAGGTGAGCACCGAGCGGATCTTGACCGAGCCGATCGCGTTGTCGATGATCAGCTTGGCCTTCTCCTCGTCGATCTCTTCGTCACGCTTCACCAAGAGCGCTTTGCCCTTGGGATCGGCGGGGTTCTTGACGTCCTCGGCCGCGCGCCGGCCGATGATCCGGTCGAGCAGCGGCTCGATGATCTCCTTGCCCGAGCGGATGTCGGCGACGACGATCCCTTGGGCCGTGCCGCAGTCGTCCTCGCGCACGATGACGTCCTGCGCGACATCGACCAGACGCCGGGTCAGATAGCCCGAGTCGGCCGTGCGCAGCGCGGTATCGGCGAGACCCTTGCGCGCGCCGTGCGTCGAGATGAAGTACTCGAGGACCGTCAAGCCTTCTTTGAGCGAGGCCTTGACCGGAATTTCGAGGATGCGTCCCGACGGGTCGGACATGAGGCCGCGCATGCCGCCGAGCTGCTTTACCTGCGAGATCGAGCCGCGCGCCCCCGAGGTCGCCATCATGAAGACCGGGTTGAGCGGGTTCTGAGCCGCCTGCATCGCGGCCGTGACCTCTTCGGAAGCCTTCGACCAGATGTCGATCGTGCGGTCGTACTGCTCGCCGTCCGAGATGAATCCTTGCTCGAAGAAATCTTGAAGCTTGTCGACTTCGTCCTGCGCGTCGTCGAGGATTTTGTATTTCGCGTCGGGGACGACGATGTCGCTGATCGAGACGGTCGTGCCGCTCTGGGTCGCAAAGCGGAAGCCGAGCGCCTTGATCGCGTCGAGAAACTCGGCCGTCTCGGCGTTGCCGTGACGGCGGTAGCAGGCGGTGATCAGCTTGCGCAGCGCCGACTTGTCGACGATGTAGTTGCAGTACGGCTCGTTCCAATGCTTCGGAAAGGCCGCATTGAAGATGACGCGCCCGACGGTCGTGCGGATCAGCTGGCCGTTCCAGCGCACCTTGATCCACTGCTGCAGGCCGACCGCGCGATGGTCGTAGGCGATGACGGCGGCGTTGGCGTCCTCGAAGGCCGGCAGGTGCTCGTGCGCCTCCTCGCCCTCCTCGAGCGCGCCGTTCGCATGGGCTTTTCCGTTGGGGCGCACGACGCCCGAGAGCGAGACGTCCTCGAGGATCTCACCCTTGGCCGGCCCGCGGTACTCGTCGCGCTGGAACGTCAGGTAATAGAGGCCCAAGACCATGTCCTGGGTCGGAATCGAAACCGGCTGTCCGAAGCTCGGCTGCAAGATGTTGTTCGAAGAGAGCATCAGGATGCGCGCCTCGGCCTGCGCCCCGGCGCTGAGCGGAAGGTGGACGGCCATCTGGTCGCCGTCGAAGTCCGCGTTGTACGGGGTGCAGACGAGCGGGTGCAGGTGGATCGCCTTGCCTTCGACCAGCACCGGCTCGAAGGCTTGGATGCCCAGACGGTGCAGCGTCGGCGCGCGATTGAGCAGCACGGGATGCTCGCGAATGACCTCGTCGAGCACGTCCCAGACTTCGGGCCGCACGCGCTCGACCATGCGTTTGGCGCTCTTGATGTTGTGCGCTTGGCCGCGGTCGACCAGCTTCTTCATCACGAACGGCTTGAAGAGCTCGAGCGCCATCTCTTTGGGCAGGCCGCACTGGTGCAGCTTGAGGTGCGGGCCGACCACGATGACCGAACGGCCCGAGTAGTCGACGCGCTTGCCCAGCAGATTCTGGCGGAAGCGCCCCTGCTTGCCCTTGAGGATGTCGGAAAGCGATTTGAGCGGCCGGTTGTTGGGCCCCGTCACCGGGCGCCCGCGGCGGCCGTTGTCGATCAGCGCGTCGACCGCTTCCTGCAGCATGCGCTTCTCGTTCTTGATGATGATCTCGGGCGCGCTCAGCTCCAGCAGCCGCTTGAGGCGGTTGTTGCGATTGATGACCCGGCGGTAGAGATCGTTGAGATCGGAAGTGGCGAAACGGCCGCCGTCGAGCTGGACCATCGGGCGCAGCTCGGGCGCGATCACCGGCACCGCGGAGAGGATCATCCACTCGGGCTTGTTGCCGGAGTTGAGGAACGCTTCGACGACCTCGAGGCGCTTGATCGCCTTGATCCGCTTCTGGCCGGTGGTCTCCTTGAATTCCTTACGCAGCTCTTCCTGAAGCTTGCGCAGGTTGAGATCGCGCAGGAGCTCGCGGATCGCTTCGGCGCCCATGCCGGCCTTGAAGGCGTTGCCCCACTTGTCGCGCGCTTCGCGGTACTTCTGCTCGGTGAGGATCTCGCGCTTGGTCAGCGACGTGTTGCCCGGATCGATGACGATATAGGCGGCGAAGTAGATGACCTTCTCGAGCTGGCGCGGCGACATGTCGAGCAGGATGCCGATGCGCGAGGGCACGCCCTTGAAATACCAGATGTGGGTGACGGGCGTCGCCAGCTCGATGTGGCCCATCCGCTCGCGGCGCACTTTGGCGCGCGTGATCTCGACGCCGCAGCGGTCGCAGATCATCCCCTTGAAGCGGATCCGCTTGTACTTGCCGCAGTGGCATTCCCAGTCTTTGGTCGGTCCGAAGATCTTCTCGCAGAAGAGTCCGTCGCGCTCGGGCTTGAGCGTGCGGTAGTTGATCGTTTCGGGCTTCTTGACTTCGCCGAACGACCAAGCGCGGATCTGTTCGGGGCTGGCCAGCCCGATCCGCATCGCATCGAAATTGTTGACGTCGAGAAGGTTCATTCAGTCCTCTTGCCTCGGCTCGCGTCCGCATAAAAAGATAAACAGGGCTCGGCGCGTCCGGCGCCAATCCCTGATTTTCCTTCGTTAGCCGCGGGGCATAGGCGCCTAGAATACCACGCCGGCGCAAGAGCGTCAAGGTTTGCCGGAAGATCCCCGGCCGGCGGGAGCGGGCGGGCGCAGGCCGAGGCGGATGCAATACCAGGCCGGGAGCGTCTCGAGCAGGATGCCGAGGCCCAGGGCCACGACATCGACCCCGGCCTCGCTCCAGGAGGCGTTCATCTGGGCGAGCGCCGTCATGCCGAGCATCCCGGGCGTGACCGGGAAGAGCCACCTCAGGGCGACCAGCGGGGCGGGAGAAGCGAAAGCCGGCCAGGCGTAGCCGCTGAGGAAAAACAGGGGCACCGAGGTAAACAGCCAGACCGTGAGGCCGCGCTCGGCGCACTCGTACGTGCTCCCCAGGAGCATCCCGAAGACGCTGACGCCGAGGGCGAAAAGCGCCGCGAAGGCGATCGTTCCGGCCGGGTTGCCGCCGCGCGGCAGGTCGAAGAACGGCAGGGCGACTCCCTCGAAGAACAGGACCCCGGCGAATCCGATCGTCGCGAAAACCGCGGTCTCCCCGGCGAACTGGGCGAACGAGTAGGGCGAGGGCTGCCCTCCGGACTCGCGCCGCCGGCCCAGAAAAAGGCCGATGGCAAGCAGGACCGTCTGGTGCACGATGAGCAGCGCGACGGCCGGAACGACGTAGCTGGCGTAGCCCTGGAGCGGATTGAAGAGCGGCCGGATGTCGACGGCAACGGGAGCGGACTGCGCGGCGGCTGCGGCGCTCGAGACGAGGAGCGAGCGGCGCCGCCGCTCCGCCAGATCCTCGTTCACCCGCGAGACGGCGTCGGAGAAGCCGGAGAGGGCGGCCGAGTTGAGCGCGAAGTAGGAGCCGTTGCCGACCGCCACCACGTGCGCCTCCTGGCGGACGAGGATCTTCCGCTCGAGCTCGCGGGGAACGACGAGGTAGGCGACGATCCGTCCCGCGCCTAGGGCGTCGCGCGCCTCGCGCTCCGCCGGCACGACCATCGCCAGCCGGAAGTTCTGCTGCGCCGCGACGTAGCTGACCAGCCGGCGGCTGTAGGCGCTGGCATCCTGGTCGACCACGGCGACGGGCACGTGGCGCAGCGACTGCCCGATATACGGCTGCGGATAGAAGAAAGCGTACGCGAGCGGCGCGAGCAGTGCGATCGCGAAGAGCTCGCGCGTGGTCAGCACCTTCCGCCAGGTCGCGAAATACGCCGCCAGCACGTTCACGGCGGCGCCTCCCCGGGCTTTCGAGCCGGATAGCCGGCGAACGCCAGCCGGCCGATGGCCAGACCCGCGATCGAAAATCCGAGCAAGACGGCGAAGTCGTGGAGCGAAGCGATCGCCGGCAGCCCGTACTGCAGCTGCTGCACGCGCAGCTCCAGGTAATACGAGCAGGGCATCGCGTAGGACACGATCCGCGCGAAGCCGTTCATCCCGACCTGCGGATAGGTGATCCCCGAAAAGGCGAAGGCCGGCGAGGCGTACGCCGAGGAGATGGTCAGCGATTGCAAGAGATTGCGGGACAAGCCGACGATCGTGACGGCGATGCCTTGATACGCGGTCACGAAGAGCAGCCCGCCGAGCAGCGCGGCCGGCACGCCGTGATGCCAGCCCTGCAAGAGGGCGAGCCAGACGGTCGCGACGGCATTGTATCCGGCGAGGACGATGGTATACGGCAAGAGCTTGCCCAAGAGGGCCTGCAGACGGCTGCCGCCGGCCGCGGCGAGCCAGTCGTCCAGCGTGCCGTAACGCAGCTCGTGTCCCAGCGCGTTGACCGAAAAGACCAGGATCAGGATCGTCATGACGCCGGGGATGACGGCGTCGGCGAGATAGACTTGATAGCTCAGGCGCGGGTTGTTGCGCGTCTCGAAGTCGAGCGCGATGGGAAGCGTGTCGGCGAGCCCTTCGGCTTGCGGCTGCCCGCGTTTGCCCAGAGCGGTGACCGCGAGCGTCGCCGACTGCACTCCGGTCACGGTCCGCAACCGCTGCTCGATGAGGCTTGCGGGCAACAGATAGAGGCTGTTGACGTAGGCCTCGACGACGCTCCGCTCGCCGCGCAGGAGCCGCCGTTCCGCGCCGTGCGGGACGACGACGAAGGCGTAGGCCCGCCCTTGGCGCAGCAGCGAGAGCGCTTCCCGCTGGTCGCGCACGATGAATCGCACGCGCAAGGCCGGGTCCGCGTCGAGGCTGGTCAGGAGCCGGCGCGAGAGGGCGGAACGGTCCTCGTCGAGGAGCGCGATCGGCGCGTGGCGCAGCGTGCCGGCGCTGAACATCCACAGCGCGAAAACGATCGTGACCAGCGGCAGCACGAGCAGCGCGATCGCGTCCCTGGGATGCGTCCGCAGGTAGACGATCTCGCGCTCGAAGACGTGCAGCACGGCCGCTTACCGCGGCACGACGACGCTCATGCCCGCGCGCAAGTCGGAGACTCGCTCGAGCGGCCGCGCCCGAACCTCGAAGGTGCGCAGGTCCTCGCCGCTCGAGATGCGGGTCGACTTCTCGGTCGCGAACTCGCCGAGCGGCGACTCGTAATAGACTTTGAAGCGCAGCGTCGCGCCGCCGAGCGCGGGCACGTTGGCGGCGACGACCGCTCCGACGGCGAAGCGCGCCAGCAGGTTCTCGGGAACGTTGAACGTCGCGTAGGGATGCTGCACGTCGAGCAGCGTCACGACCGGATAGCCGACGGGGGCGATCTCACCGGCGTGCGTGACGATCGTCGTGACCTCGCCCGCGCTGGGTGCGGCGATGCGCGTCTCGGCCTGCTGCGCGCCGGTGAAATCGATCGCCGCATACGCTTGCTGCAGCGCGCCGCCGGCGGCCTGGACTTGGCCGAGCGCGGCTTGCACGGCGCCGCCCGCCGCCGCGATGTCCTCGGGCCGGTTCCCGCCGGCCGCTTCCAGATAGAGCTCGTGCGCGGAGCGCTCTTGCTCCGCCGTGGAGCGGGCCGCCGCAAGCGCCGTGTCGCGCTCTTGCAGCGTGTCGACTTGCGCCTCGTACAGCTTTTCGACGCGCTGCGAGGTCAGCGCGGCCAGGCGCGCGGCCGAGGCCGCGCTGTTCCATTGCGCGCGCAGGGCGGCGACGGACTCGGAGCGCGCGCCGTTGCGCGCGCGCGCCTGCGCGGCCGCGGCGCTTTCGAGCGCGCCGCGCGACGAGGCGATCGCGCCCAAGGCGCTGGCCTCCTGCCCGCGGGCGAGCTTCGTCTCGGCCGCGATCTCGGGGCTCGACATCGTGAACAGCGTCTGGCCCGCGCGCACGCGGTCGCCGAGCTGCACCGGCACGGACGTGACGCGTCCGATCACCTTCGAAGCGACGTCGATCTCGGTCGCATCGATCCAGCCCTCGATCACCTGCTGCGGCGGCCGGCTCGCGATCAGCACCGCCGCGATCAGCACGGCCAGGATCGCCACGAGCACGATCGCGCCGGCGATCCGTCCGGCGTTGGCCGAGAGCGTCTTGTTCATTACCGAATCACCGTGTCGGCCCGTTGGGCGAAAGCAGCGAAGCCGTCGGAGCGGCCCGCGAGGCGCAGCAGCGTCGCGAGCGCGAGGTCGTAGTCGAACGCCGCGGCGGCCCGCTTCGCCTCGCCGCCGGCGAGCGCGAGCCGGGCGTCGGCGACATCGTTCGGCGTCGCCAGCCCCTGCGCGAGGCGCTCGTATTGCGAGCGCACCGTCTCGCGTTCCGCTGCGACCGTCGCCCCGGAGGCGGTGAAGGCGTCGAGCGCGTCCGCGACGCGGTCGTAAGCGGCCAGCACCCCCGTTCTCACTTCCGAGCGAACGGCTTCCCGCGCGGCCCGGCTGCTCGCCTCGGCGGCGCGGGCCGAATCGACCAGCTTGGCCCGGTCGAGCGGATCGAGCAGCGTGAACTCGGCGACGACGCCGACGAGCCAATCGGGCTGCAGCACGTTGGCGTTGCGCGGGTTGGCGGTGTACTCTGCGAAGGCATACGCCGTGGGACGCGACCCGGCGCGCGCCAGCGCCTCGAGGTCGCTCGACTGCGTCTGCGCCTGCGCCGCGCGCACGAGCTCGCTCGCGCCGCCGAGCGCGTCGCTCTCGTACGAAGCCTCGGGCTGCAGGCCGCTGCCGTTCACGAACAAGGGCGTCGTCGGAACGACCGGCGCGGAACTGTCGAGCAGCTCGTCGAGCGCCAGTTGGGCCTCGCCGACCCTGCGGTGCGCCGCCGCCGCGGCCGTGCGCGCGCCGGCGAGTCCCGCCTCCGCCTGCAGCACCAGCCCGCGATTGCCGGTCCCCACCTGCCGGCGGATCTGCGCCGAGCGCAAATGCCGCGCCAGATCGTCGGCGGCGCGGTCGGCGACGCCGGCTTGGACGAGCGCGAGCTGCAGCCCGAAATAGGCGGTGGTCAGGCGCACGTCCAGATCCTCGCGCACGCTGCGTTCGTCGGTGCGGGCGGTCGCGGCTTGATCGGCGAGCAGCCGGCGCACCGCGCCGATGCGGCCGCCCGTGTAGAGCGGCACGGCGGCGACGAGTCCGGCCGTCGCCGAGCTGTCCGACACCGTCGTGTCGAAGCGGCTCGGAATCGACACGGCCGGCACGAACCCCGGCGGCAGCTCCGGCAGCAGCGAGCCGAGCGACCCGAGCGCGCCGTTGACCAGCGAGCCGACCCCTTCGGTCGAGAGCGAGAGCGACTTCTGAAACGACAGCGCCGACGCGTCGAGGGCGACGAAGGGCCGCTGCAGCGTCTTGGACGCGTCGGCCGCGTCGGCTCGCGCCTGCGTCAGGCCGGCGGCGGCGGTCGCCCGATAGGACGACTGCTGCAAACGAGCCCGCGCGTCCTCGTAGGAGAGCGGCTCGGCGTTCGACCCGAGCGCCAGCAGCGTTGCGAACGCCAGGCTCAGCACGAGACGTTTTCCCGCTGCGGACGATAGCGCGCGAGGAACGTCCGGACGGCTTCTTCGATGACCACCTCGACCGCGGGAAGCTCGAACGCCGGGCCCGAGGCCATGACGTTCGGCCAGTGCAGCGCCTCCTCGAGCAGTCCGATGAACTGATACGCGGCCAGCTCGGGATACTCGCACGCCAAGAGCCCGTGCCGCGCGAGGTCGCGAAGGTAAGCGATGAAGAGCTGCATGCGCGGCCGTCCGCCGATCCGATAGAACTCCTCGCTGATCCAGGGAAAGCGGCGCGACTCGGCGATGACCATGCGCACCAGCGCGACGTGGTCGGGGCGCATCACGAGAGCCAGCGTGCGCCGCGCGACCTCGCGCAGCACGTCGGCGACGTCGCTGCGCGCGGTGAGCTCCGCCTCGTCGCCGCGGTCGAGCTGCGACCACTGCCGCTCGATCATCGCCCGGAAGATCGTCTGCTTCCCGCTGAACTGATTGTAGAGCGTGCGGCGCGAGATGCCCGCGGCCAGGGCCAGCTCGTCCATGTTGACCGCGTCGTAGCCGTGCTGCAAAAACAGCTGCTTCGCCGCCTCGAGAATCGATTCGCGCGAGGAGACGGACGCATGCGGACTGCGCCGCGGCCTCCCCCCGGAGGCGGCAACGCTCGAGCCGGCCCGAACCTTCCCGTCATATTGCACTACACAGTATAGTGTAGCAGGTTCGTCAAGCGGCTACTTGAGGGCGAGCCGCGGCTGCAGAGCGGCTCCCCAGCTACGCGGCGGCGGCCTCGTCCCCGAGGTAGGTCATCCAGGCGCCGGAGGGATCGCAGCGGGCGAAGCCCCGCCGTTCGTACCAGGCGATGAGATCCTCGCGCGCCAGCGACGAGGCGGAGCAGGGGGTGGCACACAGGTCGAGCGGCTGCTGCGAGGCGCGCGCAGCCGCGCACAGGGCGGCCAGCAAGCGCGAGCCGAGGCCCCGATTGCGCATGGCGGGCGGCGTCTCGAGAAGCATGAGGTGCACTCTGCCCGGCTGCCATTTCAGCCACGCGGCCGCCCCGCCGGAGATCCTCGCCTCGACGAAGAGGCCGTTATCCTGCCAAGAGACGTTGTAGACTATGCCCTTCTTCGAAAGCACGGCGAAGAACGGCGTTTTCGCAGCGGACAAAGGTCGATGAACTCCCTACGGGAGTATCGGCGAGAAGGCCGGCCTCGGAAAGGAAAGTATCTTCCCCCTTCCGTCAGCGCGCCGCGGTCTCCAGGAAACGCTCGAAGGCCTCGGGCTCGACCGGCTCGCTGAAAAGAAACCCCTGCACCTGGTCGCACTCGAGGCCGCGCAGGACGGCGAGCTGCTCCTCGGTCTCGACGCCTTCGGCGATGGCGTCGACGCCGATGGCGTGCGCGAGCGTCACGATCGTCCTCGCGATCGCCTGGTCGTGCGGATCGCTCGAGAGCCCGCTCACGAAGGACCGATCGACTTTGATGCTGTCGATCGGAAGCGCCTTGAGGTATCCGAGCGAACTGTAGCCGGTCCCGAAGTCGTCGACCGAGATGTGGACTCCGCCCACGCGCAGCCCCGAAAGGATCGCGCTCGCCGCGGCGACGTCCTTCATGATCGTGCTCTCGGTGATCTCGAGATCGAGCAGGCGCGCGGGGAGCCGCGAGTCGCTCAGCGCGCGCGCGACGCTTTCTGCCAGGCCCCCATGGCGGAGCTGGCGCGCCGACAGGTTGACGGCGATGCGCAGGTCGCGCCGCCGCCGGCGCGACCACAGCGCCGCCTGTACGCAAGCGTGCTGCAGCACCCACTCCCCGAGCGGCACGATCAGGCCCGTCTCTTCCGCCGTGCCGATGAACTGATCGGGCGGTACCAGGCCGCGGCCCGGATGCCGCCAGCGGACGAGCGCCTCGGCGCCCACGACGCGCAGCGTCCGCGCTTCGAGAATCGGCTGATAGCGCAGTTCGAACTCCTCGCGTTCGAGGGCGCGGCGCAGATCGTTCTCGAGGGCGAGCCGTTCGACCGAACTCGCGTGCATGCGCGGCTCGTAGAATTCGACGGCGTTGCGGCCGTTGTCTTTCGCCTGGTACATTGCGGAATCGGCGCAGCGGATCAAGTCTTCGCCGGACGCCGCGTCCTGCGGGTAGAGACTGATGCCGATGCTCGCCGTCACGTAGAGATCGCGCCCGCCCACATCGAACGGCACGGCGAACGCCTCGAGGATCGCCTGCGCCTTCGCCGTGCACGCTGCAGCCGTCTCGACCCGCTCCATCAACAGGAAGAACTCGTCGGCACCGCTGCGGCAGAGCGTCTCTCCGTCGCGAACCAAGCCCTGCAGGCGCTGCGCCACCGCGCGAAGCAGGGCGTCGCCTTCGGGATGGCCGAGCGTGTCGTTGACGTGCTTGAAGAAGTCGAGGTCGACGTAGAGCAGCGCGGCCGGCCGGTGCGCGCGGCGCGCCTCGACGATGGCCTGCTCCAACCGATCGGCTAGAAAGACGCGATTGGGCAAGCCGGTGAGCGCGTCGTAATGCGCGGTATAGGCAAGCGAAGCTTCGGCGGCTTTGCGTTCGCTGATGTCGCGCCTGATCGAGACCCAGTGGGTGACGCGGCCCGCCTCGTAGCTGATGCCCCGCCAGGTGACGCTGACCCAGAAGGAGCTCCCGTCTTTGCGATAGTTCACCGTCTCGAGGAAGGGGACCGGCTCGGCTTCCGCCCGCGCGCCGTAGAAGCGCCGGACGGTCGAGCCGACGAGTTCGTCGGGCTTCCAGCCCGTCAGGCGCTCCACGGCGGAGTTGGCGTAGACGATCTCGAGGTATCCGTCGGAGAGCGGCTCGGCCTCGGTGATGATGACCATGTCGTGGGCGTTCTCGACGGCCGCGCTGAGGAGCTCGAGGGTCTCCACGTTGGCGCGATGGCGCACGCGGGCTCGCGCTTCGTGCAGCTCCCGCGTCACGCAGGGAGCCAGCCGGGCGAGCTTGTCCTTGAAGACGTAATCCGCGGCTCCCGACCGCATCAGCGCGACGGCCGCCTCCTCGCCGATGCCGCCCGAGACGACGACGAAGGGGATGTCCTTGCCGCTCTCCTGCGTGAGGGCGAGGGCGGCGGGAGCCGAGAACTGCGGCATGTTGAAATCCGAGAGGATCACGTCCCACGTTCCGCCGAGCAGCGCGGCGCGCATCGCCGCGGCGTCCTCGACGCGGGTCCAGCTCACCTCGTAGGGGGCGCGGCGCAGCTCGCGCACCATCAGCTCGGCGTCGTCCGCCGAGTCCTCGACGATCAGCACGCGAATGCGCTCCCGCCGCTCGTTTCTGCGCGCTCGAGGGCGAGGCATGTCGCGCACGCGGACGTCAGGCAACGGGCGCCGCATCGCCAGCCTCCAGCGACAGATAGAACGTTGCCCCGCTGCCCACCTCGGCCTCGGCCCAGACGCGCCCGCCGTGCCGCCGCACGATGCGCTGCACCGTCGCCAGGCCGATCCCCGTCCCCTCGAAAGCCGCCGCCCCGTGCAGGCGCTGGAAAGGCCCGAAGAGTTTGCCGGCGTAGGCCATGTCGAAGCCGACGCCGTTGTCGCGCACGTAGAACGCGCCGCCCGGCGGGGCTGCGAGCGCGCCGATCTCGATGCGCGCCTGCGCCGTCGTACGCGTGAACTTCCAAGCGTTGGCGATCAGATTATCGAAAGCGATGCGCAGCAGATCCCGATCGCCCACGGCTCGCAAGCCGGCCTCGACGCGGACCTCGATCTCGCGCCGCGGCTCGTTCCGGCGCAGCTCCGCAACGACGTCCCGCACGAGCTCGCTGAGGTCGAACTCGCTCCGCGCCAGCTCGCGGCGGCCGATGCGCGAGAGCTCGAGCAAGTCGTCGATGAGCCGGCTCATCCGCGCGGCAGCGCCCCGCACGCGCTCCAAATCGCCTTTGGCTTCGGGCTTCAGGTCGTCGCCGAAGTCTTCCAAGAGCGCCGCACTGAAGCCGTCGATCGCCCGCAGCGGCGCCCGCAGGTCGTGCGAGACCGAATAGTTGAACGACTCGAGCTCTTCGTTGGCGGCGCTCAACTGGGCGGTCCGCTCGGCGACGCGCCGCTCGAGGCCGGCGTTGAGCGAACGCACCAGATCCTCGGCTTCCTTGCGTTCCGAGATGTCGTGCGAATAGAACAGCATCCCTTCGCCCACGGGATAGGCGGCGACCTCGAACCAGCGCTGGTGCATCTCCGAGAACGACTCGAAACGGGCCGATTTGGCAGCCACGCTGGCACGGCGCAGCTGCGCCTTCGTCTCCTCCTGCATGCGCGGGACGATCTCGAAGAAGTTGCGGCCGATGGCGCGCTCGCTCGGCACGCCGATGTGCTCGAGGAACTTCGCGTTGGCATAGATCAAGTTCCAGTCCCGGTCGACGCTCCAGAGCGGCTCGTCGATGCTGGAGAGGATGTCGGAGAGGCGGCGGTTGAGCCGCACGAGCTCGCCGACGTTGTGGCAATAGATCGAAACGCCGTCGCCGTTGGGCGAGACGTGGACGTCGAACCACTCCCTGTCGACCGTTGCATTCGACTCGAACGTAGCGGCCGTGCCCCGTTCCATCGCCGCCTCGAATGCCGCCCTCGCCTCCGGCTCTTGCCAAAGCGCCGTCCGGCGCACGTCGGGAGCGCCGCCGGCACCCGAGTACAGCGCCGCGTGGCGCTGCCGAAACGATCGGTTGGCATAGAGCACGTGCCAGTCGCGGCCGACGAGCAGGAACGGATCGGTGATGCCCTCCAGCGCTTCGAGCAATCGCCGCTCGCTCCGGTCGGCGAGGCGCTCGGCCGCGGCGCGCTGCACGGCCGCGCCCAGCGTGATCGCAACGCTCTCCAAGAAATAGACCTCGTTAGCCCCGAAGCGTTCCGGCTGCCGCGCGTGCGCGGCGACGACCCCGCGGGTCGTGGAATCGCTCCCGAACGGCACCGCCGCGGCGCTGCGCATGCCGCGCTCGTGCAGTTCCGGCGGCCAGACGAAGCGTTCTTCGCGCTCCATGTCGGCGACGACGATCGGCTGCCCGCTCAAGGCCGCGAATCCGGCGTGCCGCCCGCGCTCGAGCGGGACTTCGACCGTCGCGGCCGCGCTGCGCTCCCAGCCGCTTTCGACCCATACCGTAAGACAACCGCGCGCCTGCTCGAACCGCAAAACCGCGCACATGTCGACCTCGAGCGTCCGCGTGACGGCCGCGACCGCTTCCTCCATGACCGCGGTGAGATCCGGCGTCCGCAAGGCGAATTGGCCGAGCGCAACGAGCACCGCTTGCCGCCGGCTGCGGGTATCGGCCTCGGCGGCGCTAGCCAGGACGCGCCTCCCCCAGCCCGCCGGAAATCGCGGCGAGTGCTGAGGCTGAACGATGTTGGCATCGCATGGCTCGAAGTCTCGCGAACTGACCCGCGGCCGAAGCTAATTAAATCGTCTCTGCGACTGATACGACTTCGAGCCTCCCAATACTTCTTGGCAGAAGGGCGGCTCGAGAATGAATTTCGGCATCGATGCGATTAGACGGCGGCAGTGACTAGCCCGCTATGCTTCGTCGAGCGACCATCCGGTCCTTAACCAATTGCAGCGCTTCTTCACGGTCCTCGCGTCGCGGCAGGCGGCGCAAGGGTTTGCGTCCCGGCCGCGGCTCCCGCATCAAAGCGAGAGGAACGCCTCGGCGACGGCCCGCGCCTCACCCATGATCGCGCCCTCGGCCATCCGCTGCCGCAACTCTTCGGCCGAGTAGCGCCCCGCGAGCACCGCCGCCAGACGTTCTTGCCCGGCGCGTTCGGCCGGGCCGCGACCCAGGCCGCGGCGCCGGCGAGCCGCGTCGGTGAAGCCGCTCAGCCGGGCGGCACGCTCGAGATCGCCCTGCAGACCCGCGATCACCGCCGCGTGCTCGAGCAGCACGATGGCGGCGCTGCGGAAACCGAGATCGACCGCGATGTCGAGCGCTTCGCGCGCGTAACCGCGCGCCGCTTCGACGTCGCCCGCGGCGAGCGCGTAGGCGGCGAGGTTTCCCGTCACCCGGGCGAAGTCGAGGTTCCCTCCGAACCAGCGCCCGATCGCCTCGCGTGCTTGCAGCGCCCGGCTGCAAGCACGCGTCAGCGCGCCGGCTGCGAAGTCGCTCTCGGCGAGCGCCGGCAGCACCGTAGCGGTCACGGCACTCGCTTCGAGCGCGGTGCCCGCCTCCAGCGCGCGTTCGAAGAGCGCGCGCGCGTCCTCGAAGCGCCCTTGCGCCAAGCGCAGCTCGCCGTAGGCACGCAGCGCGAACACGTTCGACTTGCGCCGCCGCGACGGCAGGTAGATCTGCAGCGCTTCTTCGAGCGCGGCCTCAGCCTCCGCGAAACGCTCGTTTTGCGTCAACAGCTCCGCTTGCAGGACGAGCGCGTCGGCGAGCAAGCCCGGATCTTCACCGTCGCGCGCCGCCGCGACGATCCAGCGCGCGTGCTCGGGCTCGCGCAGCGAGTGCGTCGCGATCTCGTAGCTCAGCCGGGTCGCGAGCGCGGGCTGCGCGGCGCGATCGAGCCGCTCGTAGGCGATCTGGGCC
Organism: Vulcanimicrobiota bacterium; assembly: GCA_963834485.1. Taxonomy (GTDB): domain Bacteria; phylum Vulcanimicrobiota; class Vulcanimicrobiia; order Vulcanimicrobiales; family Vulcanimicrobiaceae; genus CAWICD01. Next base: position 622,270 of record CAWICD010000001.1, on the reverse strand, counting down.
CAGCGGCGGTCCGTGCGATTGGCGCTGAGAAACCAGAAGGTTCCATAATCGGCGGCGAGCCGCGCTCCGAGGACCGGGTCATTGCCGCCGCCCAAGCTCCATTCCAGCGCGGCGCGCACGTTGTCGAGCTCGGAGGCCGCCAGCGCGAACCACGCGGCGTCGGGCATCGTCTCGAACGTCTCGTAGACGCGCCGGCCGAATGCGGCGAAAACCTCCGCGTGGCGCCGCTCGAGCGCGGCGCGCTCCCCGGATTCGTCGAGCCGCTCGAGCGCGTAGGCGCGGATCGATTCGCGCATGCGATAGCGCCGTCCGCCGGCGGCGGGGAGCGCGAGCACGAACGACTTGTCGACGAGCGCAGCGAGCAGCTCGAGCGCAGCGGACGGCTCGAGCGGAGCGGAGGCGCAAACGCGCTCGACCGCCTCGAGCGTCCAGCCCCCGCTGAAGACCGCGAGCCGGGCGAAGAGCACCCGCTCCGGCTGCGGCAGGAGCTCGTAGCCCCAATCGATCAGCGCGCGCATCGTGCGGTGGCGCGGCAGCGTCGCGTCACCCCCGGTGAGCAGCCGGAAGCGCTCGTTCAGGCGCGCCGCGATCGTTCGCACGTCGAAGATCTTGACGCGCGCTGCGGCGAGTTCGATGGCCAGCGGAATTCCGTCGAGCCTGCGGCAGATCTCGGCGATCGCCGCCCGCTCCCGCGCGCTCGGGGCGAAGCCGGCGGCCACGGCTTGCGCGCGCGCCACGAAGAGCGCGACGGCGTCCTCGCCTTCCAGCGACGGGACGCGATACTCTCGCTCGCCCGCGACCGAGAGCGGCTGGCGCGCCGTCGCGAGGACGCGCACGCCCGGGCAGCCCGCGAGGATCGCCGCGACCGCGCGCGCCGCGTCGCTCGCGACGTGCTCGCAGTTGTCGAGCAGCAGCAGCGCCTGCTTGCGGCGCAGCAGGCGGACCGCGGCTTCGAGCGGCGCATCCGCCGCGGACTCGTCGACCCCGACCGCCGCACCGAGCGCGGCTGCAGCCTGCGCACCGTCACCGGCCGTCGCCAAATCGACCAGCCAGACGCCGTCGGCGAAGGCGTCGAGCGAGTCGGCGCCGAGCTGCAAGGCCAGCCGCGTCTTGCCGATGCCGCCCGTACCGACGAGGGTGAGCAGCCGCGTCTCGCCGAGCGCGCGTCTCAGCTCGCCGAGCGCCTCCCCGCGACCGAGCAGCGGCGTCGCCGGCGCGGGCAGGTTCGTGCGCCGCGCCTCGACGGCCGCTTCGACGCGGCGCGGCGGCGGGGCGGTTCCGCTCGCGATGCGCTCGTAGAGGGCGGTCGTCTCGGGCATCGGGGCGACGCCGATCTCACGGACGAGCCGCTCGGCGAACTCGCGGTATTCGCGCAGCGCCCCGGCGCGGTCGCCGCTCGCATGACGCAAGCGGATGAGATCGCGCAGGGCGTCCTCGCGCCAGGGATCGATGCGCAGGAGCTGCTGCGCGTAGCCGGCGGCGCGCAGAGGGTCACGTTCGCGGGCCGTCAGCCGGGCCAGCGCGCCGATCGCGAGATCGCGCAATCGCTCGCGCTCGGGCTCGACCCACTCGTCGTCGACGCCGGCTAGAAACGGGCCGCGGTACAGGCGCACGGCCTCCTCGAGCGCCTCTTCGGAAGCGGCGAGACGCTCGAACTCGACGACGTCGACGCGCGCCGGCGCGTTCGGATTCCAGCCGACGGACTTCTTGTCGGCGACGAGCCAGGGCACGCCGTCGGCCGCGGGGAGCGCTTTGGTCAGCGCGTAGAGGTGGCGGCGCAGGTTGGCGTGTGCTTCTTCTTCGGGCGCGTCGGGCCAGAGCGTGAAGGCGACCGCGTCGCGCGGCAACGGGCGCCGGCGCAGGGCGAGGTACGCGAGCAGCGCCAGCGCTCGCGACGGGGCACCGAATCGAACCGGCGCGCCGGCGAACGAGAGTTCGACCGCGCCGAGAAGGCGGACATCGAGCACCTTCGCGAGGTTAGCCGCTCGACGTCCAAGCTCTTGCGTCGCGCCGCGACAGAAGAGTCGGCTAAGTTTTACGCAACTCTTCCTTCCCACAGATTGGAGATGCCGACATGCGAACCTCGCCCGCTATTCCGCAACGCCGCGCCCTGGTCGCGCTCGCAAGCGCGTCACTCTGCCTGACGCCGCTGGCCGGCGCGGCACGCACGTGCGCGCCGCACGAGATCCAAGCGCCGCTGGGCTGCGTCGACACGGCCGTCACCAAGGCGCTCGCTCCCACCGGCCCCTCGATGGCCGATGGCGGAGAACTCGCGTTCCGCGACGACATCGCCCCTGGCCACGGCGCCGCGGGCCAGAAGATCCGGACGCTGTACGTGCCGCCGAACTACGATCTCGTGGCCAATTCCGGCGACCACGTGCGCGTCTGTCTGCTCCAGGTGCCCTGGAAGACCGCCTCGTGCAATCCTTCGACCGACATCCGAGGACGGGAATTCCTGGTCTTCAACAGGTCGAAGCCGCAGGGCGAAAACGCCGACGTCTTGTTCGACGGCGAGCACGGCTGCGGCGGCGCCTGAGCGCGGCAGTAGCGGGTCAAAACCCCTCGGCCGCTTTCTTCTTGCCGAGCACCGGGGCGTATGCCGCGAGCGCTCGCTCGCGCGCCGCGGCGTGGTCGACGATCGGTTCGGGGTAGTCCCGGCCGAGCCGAAAGCCCAGCGACTCCGCCTCGAGCGGCGCAAGCAGCCACGGCGCGTGCACCTGCTCCGGGCCGAGCCGTGCGAGTTCGGGCAGCATGCTCTTGATGAAACGGCCCTCGGGATCGAACCTGCGGCTTTGCAGGACCGGATTGAACACCCGGAAGTAGGGTGCCGCGTCGGTCCCCGTCGAGGCCGACCATTGCCAGCCGCCGTTGTTGGCCGCCAAGTCGCCGTCGGCGAGATGCCGTTCGAAATACCGTTCGCCCAAGCGATAGTCAAGCAATAAATCTTTGGTCAAGAACGAGGCCGCGATCATGCGCAGACGGTTGTGCATCCAGCCGCAGGCGTTGAGCGCGCGCATGGCCGCGTCGACGATCGGGTAGCCGGTGCGGCCCTCGCACCAGGACCGCCAATCCGCTTCGGATTCGCGATAGGGCAAGCACTTCGCAGCGGCGACGAACGGTTCGCGCGCGACGTGCGGAAAATTCGCCAGGATCTGCTGGTAGAACTCGCGCCAGATCAGCTCGGAGAGCCACGTCTCGCAGCCTCGCGCAGCTTCTCCCCCAGCGTACGCCCGCGCTTCGCGCGCGGCGGCGACGCAGGTGCGGATGCCGATCGTTCCGGCGCGCAGGTGCGGCGAGAGGTGCGACGTGCCCGCGTCGGCCGGAAAGTTGCGCCGCGTCGCGTACGCCGGCATGCCGCGCTCGACGAACGCAACGAGCAGCTCCTGCGCGCGCCGCTCGCCGCCCCGCGGGAAATGCGGCGAGCGTTCGTATCCGTAGCGCTCGGGCGCCGGCACTTCGAGCGTGGCCCCGAGCGCGTCGCGAAGGGCGAGCTTTTTCCTGACCGCCTCGCGCGAGTCGGCGGGCGGACGCGCATCTTCCTCGTATCGCGCGAGCCAGCGGCGCTTGTAGGGCGTGAAGACCGTGTAGGGCTGATTCCCCGGTTGCAGCACCTCGCCGGCAGCGAAGTACACGTGGTCGAGCGACGCCTCGACGTGCAGGCCGGCGGAGCGCAACGACGCGCTCACCCGCTCGTCGCGGGCGAGCGCGTCGGGCTCGTAATCGACGTTGTAAAAGAGCGCGTCGGCGCCGGTGCGTTTGGAAAGCCGCAGCAGCTCGTGCGCGACGTCGCCTTCGAGCAGCACGAGGTCGCTCCGTCGCGCGCGCAGCGCCTCGCGGAGCTCGCCGAGCGCGTCGAAGAAGAACGCGACGATCGGCGCGCCGATGCGCTCCGAGCGCAGCAGCAGCGGATCGAGGACGAAAGCGCAAACGACCCGTTCGCTGCTGCGCGCGGCCCGGGCCAGCGCCACGTGATCGCACAGCCGCAGGTCGCGCCGGAACCAAACGATCGACGTCCGGAAACGATCCACCCTTAACGCCTTCCCCGCGCGCGGCGGCGAAGACCTGCGCTCGGTCCGCGGAAGACGCCCGACGCGGAACGCGCCATCTCCGCACGGCCGACCTCCGATCGGGTAGCCTTGCTCGGCTTCTCGGACTGGTGGTGGCGTCGAGCCGGCGCGGGTGTCAGGTCGGCGTTTTCGTCGAGGATCGATTCGAGGCGGCGCAGCGGCTCGCGGGTCGCCTCGCCTTCGGCGGCGACGGTTCGAACGAAGTCGTCGAGCCGGCGCAGGAACGCGGACCAGCGGTCGGTGCGCTCGGGGCCGCCGGCGTCGAGCGCCTCGACGTACTCGTTGATGACGCGGCGCCCTAGCGCCCGGCTCGCCGGCGCGCGGTCGTGCGTCAGGATCTCGGTGATGTCGTGGGAGAGCGTTTGCACCGCCTCCCGATGTTCGGCCAGCAGCACGTTCTACTCCATGGTCAAGGGAATCGGACCGCTCGACGAGGCGCGGCGCAAGGCGAGCACGAGCGGGAGGACGGCGAACGTCGCGGCGGCGATCACCAGGAAGACGTCGGCGAAGGTCATCGCCGCGGCTTGCTGTTCGATCAGCTGCGAGAGGCCGACGAGGAGCTCGCGCCGGTGGCGTCCGGCGGCCTGCAGGATTCCGACGATCTGCGGACGGCCGGTCGTCCCGGCCAGCGTCGAGAGATGGAAGGCGAGCCGGCGGTCCAGGATCGTGACGAGGACGGCGCTCGCGATCGAGCCGCCGAGCTGGAAGGAGAGGTTGAGGAACGAGCTCGCCGTCGCGGTCAGCTCCGTCCCGACGCTGCCGAGCACGTTGACGAGCAATGGGACGGCGAGAAATGCCGTTCCGATCCCCTGCAGCACGAGCGGCGCGACGAGCGTGGCGAACGGCGTGTCGCTGGTCATGATCAGCGCCTGCCAGATCGTCCCGCCGCTGACGATCAGGACGCCGACCCCCAGGAGCAGCCGGGCATCGACGCGCTGCGCGAGCACGCCGACCAGCGGCGTGAGCAGCGCGATCGGTGCGGCTCGCACGAGGATCAGCAGGCCGCTGAGCGTCGCGGTGTAGTTGAGCAGCACGTTGACGTACTGCGGCAGCATGAAGACCGAGCCGAGCAGCGGGAAGCCCAGCGCCAAGCCGATCGCCGAGCCGGCCGCGATGCTGCGATGCCCGAGCGCGCGCAGCGCGACGATCGGATTCTTGGCGCGCAGCTCCCAGGCGACGAACGCGATCAAACCCACCGCCGCGACCACGCTGCACGCGACGATCGTGCCGTCGTTGAACCAATCGTTGCGCTCGCCTTCGTCGAGCACGTACTGAAACGACCCCAGACCCACGGCCAAGAGCGAGAGCCCCGCGGCGTCGAGCGGGACGCGCTGCGGCTGCTCCGTGTTCCGCAAGTAAAGCCACAGCAAAAACGCCGAGAGGATCCCGGGGACGACGTTGATGTCGAAGACCCAGCGCCAGCTCAGCTGGTCGGTCAGGATGCCGCCCAGCGTCGGACCGATCGCCGGGCCGACGATCGCGCCGATCGCGAAGAGGCCTTGGCTCAGGCCGAGCTGGTCCTCCGGAAACGTGTCGCGCAGCAGCGACTGCGCGACCGCCAGGAGTCCGCCGCCGAAAGCGCCCTGAACGACCCGGGCGGCGATGAGCTGGTCGAGCGACTGCGCCATGCCGCAGAGCACGGAGGCGACGGTGAACCCGACGATCGAGGCGATGAAATACTGCTTGCGGCCGAAGCGGCGCTGGAGCCACGGGGTCAGCGGAATGACGACGACGTTGGCGATGATGAAGCCGGTCGTGATCCAGGTCGCTTCGTCGAGCGTCGCGCCGAGGTTCCCCTGGATATAGGGAAGCGCGACCATGATGATCGTCGTGTCGAGCGTCTGCATCAAGGTCGCGAGCAAGATCGCCGTGACGATGACCAGCCGCCGCGCGCCGTACTCGACGCCCGAGCCGGGGGCCGCCGGCGGGGTGTCGAGTGCCCCGGCGCGCGAGACGGGAGCTGCCTGGGCGTCGAACACCCCGGGCGCGATTGACCCGGTGCTCATAATACGATAAAATCCTCGTGTTTAGGAACCGTGCCAGTATACGAGGGTTTTATCGTCTTTGTCAACGCTTGAAGGTGGGATCGCCGCTGAGCCGGGCGCGCCCCGGCGGCAGGCACGCGGCCGGCGCCGGATGGCGGCGATTCTGGACGCGGCGGCGCGGCTGTTCGCGGAGCGCGGCCTGGAAGGGACCTCGATGAGCGCGATCGCGGCCGCCTCCGAGACCTCGATCGGCTCGCTCTACCAGTTCTTCCCGAGCAAGGAAACGATCGTCACTGCCCTTGCCGAGAGCTATGTGACGGACTGGCGCGAGATGCGCCAGGCCGCGATTGCGGAAGTCGAGGCTGGCGACCTGCGCGCGATGATGGAGCGCGCTCTCGATCTCGTGCTCGAGTTCTCGCGCCGCAACGCGGCGGTCGAGACGTTCCTGGAGGCAAATCCCGCGACGGCGAGCGCGATCGAGGCGCTCCAGAGCGAGATCGACGACGTCGTCCGCTCGCTGCAGCGGATCGCACCGGGCGCTCCTCCGGCGAAGCTGCGCCTCTACGCCAAATTGGCGACCGGTTTCGTGAAGGGTGCGCTGCGCACGATCATCAGGATCGACGACCCCGCCGAACGCGCCGCGCTGACCGCCGAGTTCAAAGAGGCGATGTGGGCCTACCTGGGCCCGCGCCTCTCAGAATAGCGAAGGCGTGTCGGCGAGGCTGAGCGAGGATCTCCGCTCTGCATGCCTCGCAGAAGGGTCGCGCGAAAACAACGCACTTGGGAGAGCATTGCGTTTGCCGAAGCTGGTCCCGTTTCGATTACCGCGCGCGCTCGGAATCGCGCTCTCGTCCCGCATGGCCGGCCTGCTCGCGGCGACCCGCGCGGCGGCTCGTCGCCGATGAAGGCGGGACGCACCAAAGCGTTGGCGCTGGGGGCACTCGGCGCGGCGCTCCTCCCCGGGGCTGCCTGGGCCGGTTACGCGGCGCTCCAGTGGCTGCGCTACCCGCCCGGCCCCTGTCTGCCGCGCGAGGAGACGCCGCTCGCGCCATTCCTCCCCGAGCCCGAGGTCGAGGGACGAGTCGCCGTGTGGATTGCCGCGCCGCCGACGGCGGTGATGGCCGTGCTCCGCTCGCTCGAGCTGCAGAAGCTCCCCGCAATCCGCGCGCTCTTCGCGCTCCGCGCCCGGCTCATGGGCGGCGGCACCGCCCGGCGGCCAGCGGGGGAGGGGCCGTTCGTCGTGCGCATGCAGCAGCTCGGCTGGAGGCTGCTCTCTGAGGACCCGGAGCGCTACGTTGTCTTCGGGACCGTCACCGAGTCGTGGAAGGCCGACGTCGCCTTTCGGCCACTCGCGCCGGCGGGCTTCGTGGCTTTTGCCGAGCCGGGATACGTCAAGATCGCCTGGACATTCCGCGCCGAGCCGAGCGGTGCGGGGACGCGCTGCATTGCAGAAACCCGCGTCGTCGCGACCAGCGAGGACGCGCGCCGGCGGTTCCGGCGCTACTGGGCCGTCTTCTCTCCGGGGATGTTGCTGGTTCGCCTGTTCGCCCTACGCGCGATCAAAAGGGCCGCCGAGCGGCGCTAAAGGCGAGTGCGGGGGACATCGCCGCGCTCCGAACCGTCGCGATCCGAGTCGAGTTGACGGATCCGCCGGCGAGCGCACGTGTTCGGACGCTTGCGAGGCGCTGACGCCGGCCCTCAGCGTCCCGTGCCCAACCACCATGACAGCCAGAGGGCGACGCCCAACGAAACGCCCGCGAAGATCTCGGCCGCCTTGAGCGCGGCCCCGGCATACGGACCGAACCACGGGACGACGAACATAGCGGTCAGGAACAGGACGAACCAGATCGATCCGATCCCGTACAGGGCGATCCCGAAGCCTGGCGGTTTGACCCACTTTCGGCGGCCCTGGCGCACTCGGACGACCGCTTCGTAGAGGGGCCAGGCCTCCGCGATGCTCATGAACGCGGCGAGCCCCAGTATCCCCCAAACCGGACGGTCCAGCACCAGCCACCAGACGAGCCAAAGGCCAAGTCCCACGGCCATCCGTTTGAACGGTGGAGGAGCAGGCTTCGCCTTGGGCTGATTCGCAGGCATCGTCCGCACCCGTTCGCCTTCGGACTCCGCTTCAGCTTCCGGATTCCCCGTTAGCCGGTGACGGCGCCGGTGGCTAGAGGATGACCCAGTCCTTGACCTGGACAGTCGTTCCGTTCGCGTAGGCGACCCGGCCACTTCCCGAAAGATCGAGCGTGATCGTTCCCGCCGTCTGCTCCAACGAGTTCGTGACGCTTCCCGTCAGGCGCCCGCCCTGCACGATCGTGCTCGCCGTCGCGTCGCGTCAGATCGAACGGATGAGGGGCGGCCTCCTCAGAGCAGCGGCTGGAAAATCATCGCCGTCGCCTTCGAGCGAGTCGATTCCGCGAGCAAATTGACCCTTGCCGGATGCTTCTGCAGGTCGGCGTCGTCGGACGGGAGCCCTTCAGCGGCTTCCAGGCCGTCCTGGTAATCGCGACTCTTGGTCACCGCCTCGAGGGCCTTCTTCGGGCGAAGCGTGACGCGGGCGGCCATGTCGAGGGCCGCCCCGTCGTTCGACCTATCGTTCCGGTTGGTGCGGCTCGCTACCACGAACTTCGCCAAGGCGTACATGAAGTTGCCATTAACGTCGCGTTGGAAACTCTGATCGACGACCTCCCCAACCGCGTAGACCCCGCCATTATTGATCTCGTGGAGCGTGCGGCCAAGGAACTCGAGGACGAAGGGTTCTGTCTCGATCTTGAGAGCGCTGCTCAGGGCCTTGACGACGATGTCTTTGGGAATGAATTCGTAGCGGTTCGGCTGCGCGAAGACGCAGAGTAAGATTGCGGCGGTGGCACGAGATATGGGACTGTCCTTGTCACCGAGTTTGTGCGTCAGATCGAAAAACTCGCTGTCCTGCTGCGTTTCTTTCTGGACCTGCTGCGCTTCCTTTTGGAGCTTGATGGTTTCCCGCGTCGATTCGCTGGACAATTTAAACTGCTGAGCCGTGTAAATAAAGCCACCGATCGCGACGAGGACCGTGACCACCGATATGAGCGTCTGAGCCAAGGGGCCCCACGGGGGCGTGTCCTTTAGCGCTTGCAACTGCGCCTCGGCGTAGTCGGTGCTGACGGTCATGGAACGAAGCTGGGCTCGCGCCATCAGGTCGGCGCTCGAGACGGGTTCGGGCGACGCCGTGTTCGCGGACGGCGTCGCGCTTGAAGCGTGGACTGCAACCGCGCTCGCGAAAACTGCAAAGGCTGAAAAAGCTACGAAAGCGAGCGTGCAGCGAAGCGTCTTCAAGGCGAAATCACGGCGAAGGCGTAACCGCATTGCGGGCACGTGACGGCTTTCGTCGGCACCGAAGGCTTGCCGGAAGGACCGGAGCCGAGGCCCCCCATGCGCGGATCGTGCCTGGCCCCGCCCGGCTGCGCTATGCGCACCGCTTCGTCAATCAGTCTGTTGCGCTCGTCGACGGGCACGTGTTCGAGAGCTTCGTGGTTGGCCAGGTACACACGGAGCTTTACCGCGTGCGGCGGTTCCGCGGAAGGCTGATGCATGCTCGATCTCCTGGAGGACGAGGCGTGCCTTCGCTGAGAGCTGTTGGATTCTTCTTTCGGACGTTGCGGCGGAAGCATCGAATTCGCGCTCTGCAACGCCGGGCTTATCGCGGCCAAGGAGCGCTGCGAAAACTGCGGAAGGAATTAGGAATAGAGTTTTGTTGCCGGCGCGTAGCGCCTCGACGAAGGGAGTGCAAGGGATGAACTGGCCTCTCGAACAGCAGGGCTCGACGGGCGAGAACGTTCGCACCGTGCAGTATCTGCTCAACGCGCAGGGCGCGAGCCTTACCGTGGACGGCGACTTCGGGCCGCTGACCGCCGCGGCAGTCGTCGCCTTCCAAAGCGCGAACGGCCTTGCGGCCGACGGGATCGTCGGCGACGAGACCTGGCCGGTTCTGATCGCCGACGTCTCGACGGGCAGCGCCGGCGCTGCCGTCGAGGCAGCCCAGAGTCAAATCTTCATTCGTGCCGGCGCCGAGTGGGTGACGGTCAGCGGGACGTACGATGCGCCGACCGAGAGCGCCGTGAAGGCCTTTCAAGGCCTCATCGGGCTGACCGTCGACGGCATCGTCGGCCCGAAAACTTGGCACGCCCTCGTCTCCGGATACTTACCAGCTCCTTCGGGAGAACAAGCGTCGCAGGCACTCTACGACGCCTGGACGCACGGCGACCGCAACGCCGCCGCGAAGAACGCGACGCCGCAAGCGGTTACCGAGCTCTTTGCGCAGACGTGGCATGCCAGCGACGGTTGGACCTTCGATCAGTGCTCGCCCGGTGCGGGGCAGGTCTGGTGCAGCTGGAACCGGCCGGGGCAGAACCTCTCGCTGAAAGCGAACGCCGGCGACGTCGCGCCGTTTCACTTCGTAGACGGCGCCTCGTTCCAGCCTTGAGCCGTGCGAGCGCCCGAAGATCTCACCGTTTGTAGCGGCGACCCGGATCAGAGGGGCAGCTTGTCGATCTTCCAGGTCTGGCCCTTACAGGACACCGCATCGATCGTCGTCTAGGCGTTGACGGTCGCGCTTGCCGGGATGCGCAGCTTGATTTCGCCGAAGACGACTTCAGGCGGACTCGAGATCAGGGCGGCAATGTTTTCTTGCGCCCACGCGAGCGCGCATCGTTCACCAGCCTGCGCTGACTCGCGATCCGCGAACACGAGCAGCGAGACGACGATGCCATGGCCGGCGTCGATCGAACCGTAACCCGCATAGCCTGGCATGGCAGCGATCGAGGGGATGAAGCCGTCGCGAATCCGCGCCGCGACGGCGCCGGTCTCGCCGGGCTTGCACGCGTAGCGCAACAGAAAGCCGTAGCCCGCGTGCACGTGCTCCTTCACCTCACGAAACACGATCGGCCCCTCCGTCACCTTGGGGTGACCCAGCGCGAGTGCAGCCTGGTTCTCCCTGACCCAACCGGCGGCAACTTCGGCGCCGATCTCATCGTCGAACACGCTTGCGGTGACGACACCGTCCGCACCCGCGTCGATCAACGTCCAGGACACGAAGCTCCACGCCTTGCTGATCGGGTGCATGAAGCGCTCGCGGGTGCGGCTGACGATCGCATCGATTTGCCCTGGATCGGTCCTGTACTGGCGAACGACACCAAACATAAAAACCTTTCCCGCCGAACTTCTCGGCGCGACGCGGCTCCAGGCGAGGCAAGGCGCTTGCCCTGTCAAGAGGAGTAGGCGACGCGCGAGGAACGGCTCGACGATCGTTTCATTCGTTACCGCTTCATGCGCGCCTCGTCCCTCGGAACACGCGACGGCTTCCAGAAATCCGCGAAGCGGTGTCCCTTGCCTGTGAAGTCGGCAAGGGGGACCAAACGCTCTCGACGACCGCTAGCCGCTCTTCGGTCAGTTCGCGGCGCGGGACAAAGATTGCTGCATTTGGTGCAAGCGTCGGCTCGCGACTATTTAGGTTAGCAGATTGCAGAACCCGTTGACGTGACGGCGGAAAGGTACGCCCGCGCGAACGTGGAACCAGCTTGCCGGAACGGACCGAACGTCCCTTGAATCGACTCCTTCGCGCGCCGGACGTGATCGATGAGCAACTCCGATTCGAATTTTTGGGGCAGCGCCCGTGATATCGGGCTAGTCGCCGTCGGCATCTTGTCCTTTGCCGGAGCTGTTTACACGTACTCGTACGTCCACATTCTCGGCATCGATTTTTCACTCGCCGACACGTCGCCCGTAGCGATGCTCATCGCCGTATCGAGAGTCTTCGTCGCGAACGCTCTCGCCATCGTTGCGTTTGCGATCGTGGCGATCGTCATCGCAGCAGTCATTGCAACGCTGCCGCAAAGCGATCCGACGTCCGCGCGCATCAGGATCGTCACCAAATCCAAGCCCTTTCAGATCGCCGCAGTCCTGGCCGTGGCTTTGGCGGTTTGTTTGCTCGCCTATAAAACCGCGCGCGACGGCATCCGCGTCGTGCGATCCGGGCTCGTCAATCCGGCCACCATCACCTTCGCTCCAAATGCCGAATCGAAGTATCCGCAGATCTTGCGGCAACGCAACGAACAATCCGGCCTTTTCGTCGTTCTCGACACGACCGACGATCTCTACGTGCTCGTGCAGCAACGGCCCGACCCAACGATCCCGGCCATGCCCGACGCACAAGTCTTTTCCATTCGCAAGACGGATATCGCATCGGTCGAGACGCACGTGCCTTGAAGGCGCGCGTGATGCTGACCTCATCTGCGCCCGTCCGAGTCGCGGCGTTCATCCTTGCTGCCGCGGCTTTGACTGCTTGCGTCCGCGGCTCGGGTTCAGGCGGCGCTTCATCGGGACCTACGGAAGCGGCGAGCGCAAGCCCGAGTGCGACAGCGGCTCCCGCGACACCGGCTCCCGCGACAGCGGCTCCCGCGACAGCGGCTCCCGCGACACCGGCTCCCGTTACAGCGGCTCCCGTCGCACCGGCTTCCGCTGCGCCTTCGGCTTCGACGGCGGGCGCCTCGCCAAGCTCTGCCCCGGTCTACACGGGGCCTGCCACTCTCATCCGAAGCAGCCGCCCCTATTCGGGACGTGTGGTCGACGCGTTGACGTTCGTCGATTGCGCGAATGCGACGATCCGCCTGCTTCCCACCGATTCCGTCACGCCGGGCGGCTCGTGTGCGACCTCCTACGACTTCATGATCCGGCGAGCGGCGCAAGCGGCGGCCCAGAATCAAACCGGCTCCGCAGTGGTCATCAACAGCGTGTCGCAGGAAGGCGACACTGCCGTCGCCACCTATGCGAGCGGGAACGACGTCGGCCAGGTGCTTCTCTCCCGGTCGAGCGGGAAATGGGTTCCGAAAACGGTCACGTCAGGAGCGCTGCCGGAAACCTCGGGGACGTCGGCCGGCGTTCCCGCGGCGACGCTGCACCGGCTCCAGAGGAAGCTTCCGTTTGACGTAACCTCCACGCCGCTCCCCGCACGCTTGCCGTGAGCCTCGCGGCGGCGCCACCGGAATCGTCCTCCTTCGCGAAACGGAGGCCGCGGATCCAAGTGTAACGCTGCTTATGGTATCTGCGCGCGGGGCGGTACATGATGGCCTTGATCTCGCCGCCGCGCGAAAACGGCGGCGCACCCAACGACCTTCATGCTATTCAGAGGAACGATGCAATGACTTGCCTTCCAATCCAGCCGGCGGCCCTGGCAGCCCTTGCGGCGACTCTAAGCTTCAGCTCAGCGGTCGCCGCAGGGACTCCGGCTGCGGCGCAGACCACGTCGCAGCCGACGACGCTCTTGACAAGCGTGAAATCCATCGACGTGCAGCGCCATCTGGCGGTCTTCCCCGTGCATCGCGGTGTCGCGAACGGACGCACGGTGTGGTACGTGCTCACGGACGTCTCCGACGCGAACGTAGCGAAGAGCCGGGGGCTGATCTTCGCTCCGGCGATCGCGAGCGTCGGCACCACGCAGACCGTCACCGCCGAGAACGGCACGTGGCATTTCGCCGGTGCTCCCGAGTTCTCGAGCGGGCGCGTCTTCAAGCCGGGTCCGACCGGTTTTCCGCCGGCGGCGGCGGCGCCCGGCGCTAAGGCCGACGGTACCTATTCCCCGTTCGTCCGCGTTGCCGGCTCGTCGATCGTCTACAACGCCCCGATCGTCGCCGCCGGCGACGGCCCCTTCGACGTCGTCCGGCACAGCAACACCGCCGAGCGCGTCTTGGCGCTCGATCCCGCGGCGGGGACCGTGACGCTGCTGCTGGCCAACGGCTTCGCCGACGGCAAGCGCGTGTTCTACATCAGCACCGAAGCATCGGATCCGGGAGCTGCGACGATCGAGCGCGCGACCTACGTCCCCAAGCTGGCGCAATCCGCGGCCAGCGCTCGCCTGCCGATCTACGTCGTCGCAAACGGGCAGGACGGCGCCTCGAACAGGCAAGCCCAGGGCCTCGGCTTCGTCGCGCTCGACGGGGGTCTCGACCAGGAAGCGACCGAGGCGAACAGCGCGCGGTTGCAGAGTTCGCGCAACGTCCTGACGTCGGCACCGGCCGTGACGGCGAGCGGGAACGGCATCTACTCTCCGCTGTGGGACGTCTACGTCGGCGCTTGGAGCGCCGCCGCGACCGCGGCGCATCGCAACACGCAGTTGACCAGCGCGGTCGCGGTCAACAATGCGGTCGCGGCGCACGACCTCACGGGACCCGGCGGCAAGGCCTTCGGTCCGGTCGGATTCGTGGTCAACTGCCCCGTCGTCGCGATCTACGCGCAATAGCCGCAGCGCGTCGCGCACGGTCCGCCGCCTGGAGCCGAACGTTCACGCGTGGGGACCGCGGACTGCGCGAGTGCCGGCGGCGGTACCCAAGCGCTCGAGCAGATGATCGCCCACGCGCAGCGCGTTGGCGATGATCGTCAGCGACGGATTGACGGCGCCGCTCGAAGGGAAGAAACTCCCGTCGACGACGTAGAGGTTGTCGACGGCGTGCACCCGACAGTTGAGATCGAGCACCGAATTGCGAGGATCGTTGCCGAAACGGCAGGTTCCGACTTGGTGCGCGACGCCTTGCAGCGGGATCTGCTTTCGCAAGTAGACCGAGCACGGAATGATTTGATTGGCGCAATCGATCTGTTTGAGAGCGTGGACGAAACGCTCGTTGAGCGCGCCGTACGCCTCGAGGTTGTTGTCGGTGTAGTCGAGCACGATCCGTTCCCCGTCGAGCCGAACCCGGTTCTCCGGCGCGGGCAGGTCTTCGGTCGTCAGAAACCAGTCGACCGAGTGTTTCGCCAACTCGTCGAGCACTTTATCGGGCGTCAGCGGCGGAGCATCGCCGTGGAGCATGTCCTTGTTGAGCTTGCCGAGGAGCTGCACGCTCCCCATCGGGTAGGGAAAGGTTTCGTCGCCCCAATAGAAATCGGTCAGCGCCAGCGTCTTCTGGAAGACCGTCGGGTTGGGCTTCTTGCCGATGGCCGCCAGCGCGCCGTTGTTGTGCTTCATGAAGTAGCGGCCGACGAGGTCGTTCGCGTTGCCGAGTCCGTTGGGATGAGCCGCGTTCTTCGAGCGCAGCAGGAGCACGGCCGAATTGATCGCGCCGGCGGCGACGACGACGAGATCGGCCCTGAAGGTCTCGGTGCGGCCGCCGATCTCGGCGACGACCCCGGTCACCGCGTTGCCGGCCTCGTTCGTAAGCAGTTGGACGACAGTCGCCTCCGTCAGCAGCATCACGTTGGGATGGGTCAGCGCGGGCCTCACGCAGGTCGTGTCCGAGTCGTTCTTGGCATCGACCAGACACGGGAAACCGTCGCAGGTGTTGCAGCGGATGCACGGGCTCGAGAGCCGGTCGGCGTGGAGCCGGACGCCGAGCGGAATCGGGAAGGGGCGATAGCCGTGGGCCCGCAGTGCCGCGTCGATTTCGGCGATGCGCGGCTCGTGGGGCACCGCCGCCAGCGGGAACGGTGCGCTCGAGGAGGGTTCCGTCGGATCGCTGCCCCGGTCGCCGTGGACCTCGTAAAGCCGCTCGGCTTCGGCATAGTAGGGCTCGAACTCGCCGTAACCGAGCGGCCAGGCAGGCGAAACGCCGTGCTTGTGAGGCACCTCCTCGAAATCCCGCTCGCGCAGCCGGAACAGGGCCGCGCCGTACACCTTCGTGTTGCCGCCGACCCAGTAGCCGGTGCCGGGATGGATCGCTTTGCCGGCCTTGTCGTACCACACCTCGGCCGTGTGGTAGCGCTCGTGCTGCACGACGGCAACGGTGTCCCAATTCTCCTTTTCGCGCGGCAAGAACGGACCGCGCTCCAGGACGAGGATCTTCTTTCCCGAGGGCGCGAGCTTGTGCGCGAGCGTTCCGCCGCCGGCACCGCTTCCGATGACGATCGCGTCGTAATGGTCAGCCATGAGTTTCCTCCCTTGGCGTGCGATAACCGCAGCGAAAGATGCAGGGAACGTCGCCGGTGTGATAGAGCTTCGCGCAGCGCACGGCACGCATCCCGTACGAACGAACGTAGAGCAACGCCGCGGCGCCCATGCCGAGCGGCGGAGCCGTGAAGTAGATCCAGAGCGCCGTCCAGTCGTGCGCCGCCAGGGCCGAGGCGAAGGTCCGCGCGGGGTTCATGCTCGTGCCCGAGAGCGGCGCTTCGACGGTGACGAAGACGGCCACCAGCAGGCCCGCGCAAACGCCGGTAAAGCGCGCGAAGCGCGCCGAGTTGGAAACGCGCAGGATGACGCTCATCAGGACGAACGAGATGGCGAGTTCGCCCGCAAACGCTCCAGCCGCGCCTGCGGTTCCCGGCTTGGTCACGACGTAGTGGATCGACGGCTGCGCGAGCACCGCGCTCACCATCGTCGCGAGCAGCGCCAAGCCAAGCGCAGCGCCGCCGAATTGCGCCAGCACGTAGAAGGCCGCGTCACGCGGCGCGATCTTGCCCAGCAGCGCATAGGTCAGCGTGACCGCGGGGTTGATGTGCGCACCCGAACGGCGGCCCCACGGCGAGTAGACGATCGCCATTGTCGTAAGGCCCATCGCGGTGCCGAACGTGAGACGATAAAGGAGCGCGTGCGCCGCGAACGCGGCGGCGACGGCCGGGGGCACGAGCCGGAGCCCCACCGCGACGCTTCCCGCCACGAACATGAAGATCCCAAGGCACGCTGCCTCGATCGCGTAAGCCGTGCGACGCGCGCCGAGCGTCGCCTCGATGCGGCCGCCCCTCGCAGCGTCGGCAGGCTCTTCGAGTCGCAGGGCACATTCGAGCATGCACGCCTCCGTTTGGTGCTTGAGGGAGTGTACGACGTTACCGGTTCGGATTGCGTAAGCAACGTTACACGCCCCGAGCGAAGCACGGCCGGGCCCCTGGCCGCTCCCTCGCAGGCGTGTGAGAACGCTGCGCCGCCTATGTGGATCCATATACATGGATCTGACCGGCCCAGCACCGGACTCTTTCCGAGCAGGGCGGCGTGCGCTCGCGACGGCTTTGGCCAGGAACCGTTAGCCCGGCGGCGCGCCGGCGCGGCGGCCGAAGTGGCGCGAATCCCCCCAGCTGTTCCAGCCCACGCGACGGCCCATCGACACGACGCGCCGCTCGAGGCAGCTGCGGCACTCCCCGCGCGCCTCGTCGATGCACGGCTTGCCGTCGTAGAGTTGATAGTTCTTGCGGACTTCGCGCGGCGTGAGGTTCGGCATCGTGACGTTCGCGCCGAAGGCGATCCCGCGCTCGCGGCCGTCGGGGACGAGTGCCTGCAGAGCCGTCGTCGCGGCGATGTTGACGTCGCGCAGGACGAGCCGCGTGACTGCGATCATGGAGAGGGACAAGCGCAACAGCGTCCCGCTCTCGAGCATGCCGCGGTCGGCCATCGCGCTTCCCGGGGCGGTGATGTACGGGCCCATGCCGATCATATCGATGTCGCGCCCGGCGAAGAAACGGATGTCGGCGGCGAGATCGGCGAGGCTCTGACCGGGGATCCCGATCATCACGCCGGTCCCGACCTGATAGCCGGCGTCGCGGAGATCGTCGAGGGCGCGCAGGCGCGTCTCGAAGCGCTGGCTCGGCGGATGGATGCGGGCGAAGAGTTCCGGATTCGAGGTCTCGATCCGCAGCAGATAGCGATGCGCTCCCGCCGCCTTCCAGCGCCGATACGTCTGCGGCGACTGCTCGCCGTGCGAGAGCGTGATGCCGAGCCCCTCCGGCAGCGCCGCGCAGAGCGATGCCGCCTTGATCTCGCGGACGCAGTCTTCGACGAACTCGACGAACGCGGGATCGCGCCGTTCGCCCGATTGCAGCACGCACGAGCCGTAGCCGGCCCGCGCCGCCCAAAGCGCGGCTTCAGCGACCTGCGCGCGGCTCAGGCTGTAGCGCTCGACGGCGCGATTCCCTTTGCGGATGCCGCAATAGCGGCAATCGAGCGTGCACACGTTCGAGATCTCGATCAGCCCGCGGTAATGGACCGCGTCGCCGATCTCCGCCGTCGTGAGATCGTAGGCGGCTTGCCGCAGCCGCTCGATCTCGGCGGGCGCCGAGAGCGAAAGGAGGCTGCGGATCTCCTCGCCGGTGAAGGTCGTCTGACGCAGCAGCGCGTCGAGTTCCGTCACCGGGCGGTGAGGTAGGCTTCGTGGGCGGCGGGGAAGGGCTGCAGGGCGCGTTCGAAGAGGCCGAGGCTGAAGGCGATCGTCAGCCCGTAGTTGGTGAGCGGGACGCCGGCGGCTCTCGCGTGCAGGATCCGGTTGAGCATCGCCTTGCGGTTGAACGAGCACGCGCCGCAATGAATGACGAGTTTGTACGGCGTGAGATCGTCGGGATAGTCCTTTCCCGCAACGGTCGTGATCTCGAGGGGGCCGCCGACGTACTGCGCGAGCCAGCGCGGAATCTTCACGCGGCCGATGTCCTCGGCGATCGGATGGTGCGCGCACGCCTCCGCGATGAGCACCTTGTCGCCGGGGCGGAGCGTATCGATCGCCATCGCGCCGAGCGTCTGGCTGACGAGATCGCCTTTGAAGCGCGAGAACAGGATCGAAAAGCTCGTCAACGGCACGTCGGGCGGCGTGTCGGCGGCGACTTTGAGGAACGCTTGCGAGTCGGTGACGACGAGCTTCGGCGGATGCTTGAGTCCGTCGAGCGCCGCGCGCAGTTCGCGCTCCTTCACGACGAGGCAATACGCGTCGTTGTCGAGCAGATCGCGAATCGACTGGATCTGTGGAAGGATCAGCCGCCCTTTCGGCGCCTCCTTGTCGATCGGGACGACGAGGACCGCGAGGTTGCCGGGGCCGACCAGATCGCCCAGGATGTCCGGGTTGGCGATGAAGTCCGCCGGCGCGTGCTCGACGAGCGCGTGACGCAGCGCGAGGATGCCGTCGCCGCGCGCCGCCGCCGCGCGCACGGACGGGAGCCGCCGCTCGGCCAGGCGCTCGAGCGTCTCGGCGGGAGGTTCGGCGAGGTCGCACTTGTTGAGCACGGCGATGACGGGCGTCTTCCGCTCGGCGAGCGCTGCGGCGATCGATTCCTCGTAAGGTCCCCAGGCGCCGTCGGTGACGACGATGCCGAGATCGGTCCGCTCGAAGGCCCGCCGGGTCTTCGCTACGCGCAAGTCGCCGACGGCGCCCTCGTCGTCGATCCCGGCGGTGTCGATGAACAGCACGGGGCCGACGGGGAGCAATTCCATCGGCTTCTCCACGGGGTCCGTCGTCGTCCCCGCGACCTCGGAGACGATCGAGACCTGCTGCCGCACGATCGCGTTCAGCAGGCTCGATTTCCCGACGTTGCGGCGACCGAAGATCCCGATGTGGAGGCGCATGCCGCGGGCGGCGGTTTGCGTCATGCGGTGACGTCCGGGCTGCCGAGGCGGCAGACGGCCTCGGGGGAGATCAGCGCGTCGAAGGCCGCGGCGTCGAGCAGGCCGCCGACGACGGCGAGTTCGCGAATGCCGCGGCCGCTCGCCGCGGCTTCGGCGGCGAGGCGCGCGGCGGCGCTGTAGCCGAGGGCCGGAACGAGCGCCGTCGCCGTCGCGGTCGACGTCTCGACGCTTTGCCGGCAGCGTCCGGCGTCGGCCTCGATGCCGTCGACGCAGAGGCGGGCGAGGATGTCGCATGCGCCGGCGAGCAGATCGACGCTCGTCAGCAGCGCATCGGCGATCAGCGGCAAGAAGGCGTTGAGCTCGAGGGAACCGAGGCTCGCCGCGGAGGCGATCGCCTGATCGTAGGCCGAGACCATCAGCGCTGCCTGCGTGACCGCCTCCGGGATGACCGGATTCACTTTCCCGGGCATGATGCTCGACCCGGCTTGCCGCGCGGGGAGGCGGATTTCACCGAGCCCGGCGGCCGGGCCCGACGAGAGCAGACGCAAATCCCCGCAGATCTTGACGAGGCTGACGGCGCAGGCCTTCAGCATCCCGGACACCTCGACGAACACGTCGGCGTTTTGCGTCGCCTCGACGAGGTTCTCGGCGCGCGCGAAGCCGATCCCGGAGAGTTCGCGCAAGCGGTCGACGACCCGGAAGATGTAGGCGCGCGGTGCGGCGAGCCCCGTCCCGATCGCCGTCCCGCCGAGATTGACGACGCGCAGGCGTTCGACGCACTTGTAGATGCGCCAGCGATCGCGGTTGAGCGCCTCGGCATAGGCGCCCATCTCGCGGCCGAGCGTCGTGAGCACGGCATCCTGGAACTCCGTCCGGCCGACCTTGACGACCGCCGCCAGGTGCCGCTCTTGCGACTGAAAGCTCTCTTGAAGGCGGACGAGCCGCTCCTCGAGCCGCCCGATGCCGCGGATCGCCGCGAGCTTGAGCGCGGTGGGATACGTGTCGTTCGTCGATTGGCGGCGGTTGACGTCGTCGAGAGGCGAGATCTTCGCATAGTCGCCGGGCGCGCAGCCGAGCAGCACCAAGGCGCGGTTCGCGAGCACCTCGTTGACGTTCATGTTGAGGCTCGTCCCGGCGCCGCCCGCGAGCGCGTCGACCACGATGTGGCGGTCGAGACTTCCCTCGGCGAGCTCCGTGCAGGCCCGCTCCAGCGCGTCGGCACGTTCCGGCGTCGCGCTCCAGCCGCCCAGCTCGCGAATCGTCGCGATCGCCGCCAGCTTGACGAGACCGTAGGCGCGGATCAGCCCGGGATGGACCGGGCGGCCGGAGAGCGGGAAATTCTCCAGCGCGCGCAGCGTGTGGATGCCGTACAGCGAGTCGTCCGGCAGGGTGCGCGCACCGAGCTGGTCCGTTTCGGTACGCACCTAGACCCTTTCAGCGATCGACGTCACGTCGGCCCTGCTAGACTCGAGCGGCCTCGCGAGCGCATCGCGGGATCGGTTCAGCGGTAGACGTCACGTTTGCCCTGCTTGACTTTGGCGACCATCACGCGCGAATAGCGGGCCGAGGCCTCGTCCATGCCGGCGATGGACGCCTCGATCGCCCGTTCCCCGATGGCGTGCGACTCATCGGTGCCGTAATCCATCAGGTATTCCTGGAACGTCGAAACGGCGTTCGGGTCGCAATGGTACTTGATGTCGCCCGGCCGTGCCAGATCCATGAAGTCCGCGCCGGTCCGCCCCAAACGATAGCACGCGGTGCAGAACGAGGGCACGTAGCCGAGCTGCGCGACGTCGCAGACGACGTCGTCGAGGCAGCGGTGGTCGCCGAGCGAGAATTGGCTCGTGTCGTAACGGGCGGTCTCGGCGTACCCGCCGGGATTCGTGCGGCTCCCTCCGGAGATCTGCGAGACGCCGAGCGCGAACGTCTCGCGCCGCATCTCGACGGTTTCGCGCGTCGACATGATGATGCCGGTATAGGGGACCGCGATGCGCAGGATCGCCACGATCTTGCGGAAGCTCAGATCGTCGACCGGGCTCGGGGGATGCTCGGCGAAGGCGGAGCCGGTCGCAGGCTCGATGCGCGGGACGCTGATCGTGTGCGGCCCCACGCCGAAGGCCGCCTCGAGGTGGCGGATGTGCTGCATGAGGGCGAGCATCTCAAAGCGCCAGTCGAACAGGCCGAAGAGCGCGCCGATCCCGCAGTCGTCGATTCCGCCGGCCATCGCGCGGTCGACGGCCTGGAGGCGCCAGTGGTAGTCGGCCTTCTTCCCCGCGACGTGGACCTGGCCGTAGGTCTCGTGATGGTAGGTTTCCTGAAAGCACTGATAGGTACCGATGCGCGCGCCCTTGAGCGCGGCGAACTCTTCGACGGTGAGCGGCGCGATGTTGACGTTGACGCGGCGGATCTCGCCGTTCCCGTTCTTAACGGCATAGACCGTCGCGATCGCATCGAGGATGTACTGCAGGCCACGCTTGGGATAGGACTCGCCGGCGACGAGGAGCAGGCGCTTGTGACCCTGGTCGATCAGGACGCGCGTCTCGCGCGCGATCTCGTCCTGGCTCAACGCCCTCCGGACGACTTCCTTGTTGCGCGCGCGAAAGGCGCAATAGAGACATTCGTTCGCGCAAAGATTCGAGACGTACAGCGGCGCGAAGATCACCAGACGCCGGCCGTAGATGTTGTCCTTCACGAAGCGCGCGGTGTCGAACAGCTCGGCGAGCAGCTCGGGGTCGCTGACGGCCATCAACGGCACGATGTCGTCCGCATCGAGCCCCTTCATGACGCGGCCCTTCGCTAAGATCTCTCGAATCCGGGCAGCGTCGGGTGCGACGCCGACCGTCGCCAGGCTCTCCCAGATCGGCGCTTCGTCGATGTCGAACGTCTTGGTGTCAATCATGAGCGCCTCCAGCGCTGCGGGATTACGAGATGAACTTGCCGCGCGGCGTGTAGCTCGTGTGCAGCAGCTCGTGGGCCTTGTGACTGCACGGCCCCTCCGGCAGAAACTCCTCGTAGATCTTGAGCATCTGCGGATTTTCGTGCGACTTGCGAACCGCGTAGCTCGCATCCTCGCCGTAGATCGCCTTCGCGCGCTTGGCCCGGATCTCGGGGCTCGTCGGGATCGGCTGTCCGCCGCCGCCCAGGCAGCCGCCGGGGCAGGCCATGATCTCGATGAAATGGCAGGTGCTGAACGGCCCGCCGTTCCTGATGTCGTCCATCACCTTGCGCGCGTTCGCCGTCCCGTGGGCGACGCCGACGCGCAGCGTCGCACCCTTGAGCCACTCCCAATCGGGAACGAGATGCGCGAGCAGGCCGGGGACCGGGCCGACTTCGGCGATCGGCAGTTCGATCAGGCGAATCCCTTCGAAGCCGCGGACGGGGACGATGTCGGCGTGCGCGTAGAAATTCTCGACCTTCTTCCCGGTCACCAGTTCGAGCACGGTCCGCAGCGCCGCCTCCATCACGCCGCCGGTCGCCGCGAAGATCACGCCCGAACCGGTCGGGAGGCCGAAGGGATCGTCGAAATCGGATTTCGGCAGCTTCGGTAAGTCGATGCCGGCTTCGCGGACCATCTTGGCGAGCTCGCGGGCCGTGATCCCGAAATCGACGTCCTTGAAGCCGCTGTCGCACATCTCCGGACGGTTGCATTCGAATTTCTTGGCCGTGCACGGCATCAATGCGACCGAGACGATGTCTTTCGGATCGAGGCCCTTCTTCTCGGCGTAATACGTCTTGACGATCGTGCCGAACATCTGCTGCGGGCTCTTGGCGGTCGAAAGATGGTCGAGCATGTCGGGGTAATTGTGCTCGATGTACTTGATCCAACCCGGCGAGCAGCTCGTGAGAAGCGGCAGCTTGACCGTCGCGTCCTTGCCGACGAGCGCCTGATAGAGGCGCAGGAGCAGCTCGGTCCCCTCCTCGATGATCGTGAGGTCGGCGGAGAAATTCGTGTCGAACACGCCGTCGAAGCCGAGCCGCTTGATCGCGGTGTTCATCTCGAAGGTGACCGCAGTCCCGGGTTCGAGGCCGAAGCACTCGCCGATCGCGGCGCGCGGCGCCGGCGCGGTCTGGATCACGACGTGCTTGGTCGGATCGTCGAGCATCGCCCAGACTTCGTCCGTCTGGTCGACCTCGGTGAGCGCGCCCGTCGGGCAGCGATTGATGCACTGGCCGCAGTTGATGCAGGTCACCGCCGAAAGGGGCTTGTCGGCGAAGGTGGTCGTCTTCGACTTCGGGCCGCGGCCTTCGATCGTCAGGCAGCCGACGTCTTGCAGCTCGCTGCAGGTGCGCACGCAGCGCCGGCAGAGCACGCACTTGTTCATGTCGCGCACGATCGAGCCGCTCGAACGATCGATCGCGTACTTCGCCTCCGCGGGATGGCCGAAGCGGAAGGAACCGACGCCGTACTCCGTCGCCAGCGCCTGCAACTCGCAGTTGTTGTTGCGCTTGCACGTGTTGCACTCGCCGTAGTGGTTGGCCAGGAGCAGGTCGATGACGTGGCGCCGCGCCTTGCGGACCGCGGGGCTCGTCGTCACGATCGTGATCGGGCGGTTGATCGGATACGTGCAGGCCGCCTGAAGGTTCCGCTGCCCCTCGACCTCGACGACGCAGATGCGGCAGACGCCGACGGGGCGAAGATCCGGATGGGCGCAGAGCGTCGGGATGCGCAACCCGATCGTTTTCGCCGCGTCGAGGATCGAGGTCCCGGCGGGGACCGTCACGTCGGTGCCGTCGATCCGGACGGTGACGGAGGTCGAAGGGTCGACGGCGGGCGCCTCGGGGTCGACCGTGATGACGTTGCTACACATGTTAACGAGCCGCTCCGATCGGGCGTGCCATGATTTCGTCCTGGAAATGTTCGTAGACCGCTAAGAGCACTTTAGGGCTCGACTGGCCGAGCCCGCACTTCGACGCGCGCTCGATCGTCTCGCCGAGGCTGATCAGCTCGTGCAGGTATCGCGTCGAGCACGTTCCCTTGAGGAGCAGCCGCACGCCCTCGAGGAGCTTCGGATTCCCGTCGCGGCAGGGGGTGCATTGGCCGCACGACTCCTCGACGAAGAACTCGAGATAGTTCTCCGCGACCTCCAGCAGATCGCGCTTGGGACCGTAGACGATCACCGAACCGCCGAGGCCCAGATCCTCGTACGCCAGCTTCCGTTTGAACTCGCTCGGCGGGACGAGATATCCCGAATAGCCGCCGACTTGGACGGCCTTCGCCCCTTCGCCGCCGACCAGCGCGAGGAGCTGTTCCACCGAGATGCCCCACGGCAGTTCGTAGACGCCGGGCCGCGTGCAGTCGCCCGAGACGCTGAACAGCTTGAATCCCTTGGAGTGCTCGGTCCCCATGCTGGTGAACCAGCGCGACCCGCGGTCGAGGATGATGCAGACCGAGGCCAGCGTCTCGACGTTGTTGACCACGGTCGGGCGGTTGTTGAACCCGGCCTCGACCGGATACGGCGGGCGGTTCCGCGGCTCGCTGCGCCGGCCCTCGAGCGACTCCAGCAGGGCGGTCTCCTCGCCGCAGACGTAAGCGCCGGCGCCCATGCGGATGCGGATGTCGAAATCGAAGCCCGTTTTCCCGAGGATGCCGCTGCCGAGCAGCTTCGCCTCGCGCCGCGCCGCGAGGACTTCTTCCAGCTGCGCGCGGACGTGCGTATACTCGGCCCGCAGGTAGATGATGCCTTCGCGCGCGCCGATCGCATACGCGGCGATCGTCATGCCCTCGAAGACGAGGTCCGCATGATGCGTGAGGATGATGCGGTCCTTGAACGTTCCGGGCTCGCCTTCGTCGGCGTTGCAGATCACGTACTTGACGTCGCCCGGCGCCGCCGCCGCGAGCTTCCACTTCGTGCCGGTCGGGAAACCGGCGCCGCCGCGGCCGCGGATGTCGGAGGCCGTCACCTCGGCGACGACTCCGCTCGGCGTCATCGCGAGCGCCTTCTTCAAACCGGCGTTGGGCTGGTGATTGCCGTACGTGAGCGCGTTCGTGAACGTGTCACCGACGTTGCTGACGGCCGGCCGGCGCGAGCGGAAGCCCTCGGTGCACTCCTCGAGGATGCGATGCACGCGCTGCGGCGTGAGGTTCGAAAAGACCTCGTTGTTGACCATCATCGCCGGCGCTTGGTAGTTCATGCCGATGCAGCTGGTCCACTCCAGCGTGAACATGCCGTCGGGCGTCGTCTCGCCGAATTTGATGCCGAGATCGTTCTCGAGCTGCCGCGCGATCAGCTTCGCGCCCTTCATCACCGAGGACATGTCGCGGCTGAGACGGATGATGAACTTGCCCTTCGGCTTCGTGTTGATGAACTGGTAGAACGTCGCGACGCTGTAGATCTTCGCCGCGGAGATCCCCAGGAGATCGCCGATGTATTGCATCGCGAACTCCGAGACGAAGCCGTATTCCGCTTGTACGGCCTGGAGAATCGGAATCAGCGCCGAGCTATCGTTGGCATGCTGCTCCGCAAGCCGCGAGATGAATGCCTTGGCCTTTTCCTGTTCGGTCAACAACATCGGTGCGAACTCTTCCCTTGCATCCTTCAGCTCAGGGTGTATGGGCGCCGTGCGGTCGATACCGCACGGCCTTCACGAGAGTAGCGTCGCTCAGCCCGACCCTTTGGCGGGCGCAACGGACGCTTTTGCTCGGGAACGCTCTTCCGGACACCTGGTCTCTCGCGGGTCATGGTGAAGGGATCGATCTCAGCTCGGTCGCGCAGCCTATCGACCCGTGCTATCGAAGAGCGTTGACGGAAACCATCAAGCCGGACGCACGAAGCGTCCGAGGCGTAAATGAATTGTTCCGGCGATCCAGGTAGCCGGGGAACAATTTACATGTAAGAGAGCTCGGCTACAAGAGTGCGTTTTGCACATATCTCATCTACATGCAACATCGCCCTAAAAACTACAATTATCTACATTCGGAATGCCTATATTACGGTGTGCGACCCGTCAACAGCGCATCGCCAGGTTCGCGCAGCTAAATCCGTAGCCGCTCCTCAACCGATCTTTGTCGCACATCCGCGCCGCGTCATCCCGTCCGAAGGTGCCGCTCCCGGGCGAAGACCTCGTAGCAGCCTCCACCCGCCTGTTTAGCCCGGTACATCGCGATGTCCGCATCGCGCAGCATTGCCTCGGGATCTTCGTATCCCGGCGCTCCGAGCACGATGCCGATGCTGGTCGACCCTTGCATCTCCCAGTCATCGACACGGAAGGGCTCTGCGAGCGCATCCAGGATTCGTTCGGCTGCGACGCAGGCGCCGTGCACGCCCGTAATGCCTTCGAGCAGGATCGTGAATTCGTCGCCGCCCAGCCGGGCCAGCACGTCGTACGGGCGCAGGCACGTCGCTAAGCGGCGTGCGAAGAGGACTAAGAATCGATCGCCGGCCTGGTGGCCGAACGTATCGTTGATCGTCTTGAAGCGATCCACATCGAGAAATAGCACCGCGATCTCGTGTGAAGGATCCCTTTTCATGCGCGCAAACGACGTTCTGTAGCGATCCAGGAACGAGTCCCTATTCAACAATTTCGTGAGACCGTCGTGCTGTGCCGCATGACGCAGCACGGCCTGGGCGCGGCTCCGTTTAGCGACCTCGTCCTTGAGCCGTTCTTTTCGGCTTGCGTCTCTTTCGCAGCCGCTTCCGCGGCGTCTTTGGCCTGAACGAGCGATTTCATCTCCGTGAT
This sequence comes from Vulcanimicrobiota bacterium, assembly GCA_963834485.1. Taxonomy (GTDB): domain Bacteria; phylum Vulcanimicrobiota; class Vulcanimicrobiia; order Vulcanimicrobiales; family Vulcanimicrobiaceae; genus CAWICD01. The sequence continues at coordinate 595,262 of CAWICD010000001.1, read as the reverse complement.
GTCGCGCGCGATCGTCGATATGCCGACGTTCGCTCCCGATTTGTCCTTGATCGGAGAGACGGTCACCGCAACTTCTACTTCCGTTCCGTCCTTGCGCTTGCGCACCGTATCGAAAGACTTGATATGCTCGCCCCGCTTGAGCCGCTCCATCACCTGCAGCTCTTCGTCGCGAAGGTCTGCGGGAATCAACATCCACAAGTCTTTCCCGAGCACCTCTTCTGCCGTGAAGCCGAAAAGCCGCGCCGCGGCGGCATTCCAGCTCGTGATGAGGCCGTCGAAAGACTTGCTGAAGATGGCGTCGTCCGAGGAATCGACGATGGCAGCCAAACGCGCTTGCGCTTCCTGGCCCTCCCGGCGTTCGGTGATGTCTTCCGAGATTCCGAGCAGGTATTCCGGCTTGCCGCTCTCGTCTAAGATCGGAACTTTCCGGGTGTGCACCCAGCGCACGCCGTTCTCCGTGCTGACCGGCTCTTCCGGAATGTCGTAAAGCGTTTTGCTCCGCATCACCTCTCGGTCGTCGGCGGCGAAATGGTCCGCCTCGGACTCGGGGAAGGCATCGTATACATTCGTTCCAATGAGGTCGGCGCGCGATCTGCCGAGGAGCAGTTCGCCGGCGCGATTGAGCCGGACGAACCGGAAGTTCTCGGCCTCCTTGATGAAGACCATGAGCGGGATGTTTTCGACGACGGCGTCCAAGAACCGATTGAGCCGGCCTGCATCTGCGATCGCCTCACGAAGCGACTCCTCGGAACGCACGAGCTGCGTGACGTCGGTGTGAGCACCGAGGAACCGCACCGGGCGTCCGCTCGCATCGCGGATAGCGATGCCGCGACATCGCACCCATACGGTCGAGCCGTCCTTGTGGCGATAGCGGACGACCTGATCGTACGGGTGCTTCGGATCGGCGCAGTGCTTCCGGAAGTTCTCCAGCACGACTTGGAGATCGTCCGGATGGATCAAGGTCTGCCATTCGGAGGCGAGGTGCTTTTTCGTTCCGGGATCGTATCCGAGCGTCTCCCAGAAGCGGGCGCTCATCCACTCGTGCTCCGGATTCTCGACGTCCCAGTACCAGATGCCGTCGAGCGAACCGGCCTGGAGGAACTCGAAGAGATCCGGCTGCGAACCGACGCGCTCGTAGAGCTCGCCTTCCAGGTAGTGGCGGGCGCTCGAATGCGGAGCCGTGCCGGACACGCCGAGGGAAGCGTCCGCCTGGTCCATCCGGCCTATCCTAGCGCCTCTCGTCTCGCGGGAACGCGCATTTGGCGGCCGCGACCCTCTCCTCGGCCAAGAAGGCGCGGACAATTGGTGCTCATGAGACTTTCCCTTCCACGTGCCTAGACTTGCAACGGTACCCTCTTCGTTCCAATCGGTCGCGTCAAGGACAGTCCTTAGCCCGCGATCGTGAAGTGCCGTACGAAATCGACGCTGGACCCGTGAGCTCCTCAACCTCCAATACGGTCTATGCCCTTTCTCCCCGACGTTCGGACGGCTGGGAAACTGATATGCTGGCAGTCGCGCTCAGCAGCTCGTCGGGAAAGCCAAGGGCATGGCGTGAAGCGAGTCTTCCCCAGAAGGTTTGGGGCACCGAACCCCCGGAGCGGGCGAGGAGGAGCAACAATGGGAATCTTATCGTGGATCATCGTCGGCTTGATCGCGGGTTTTCTTGGCAAGGCCGTCGTGCCCGGTGAGGGCCCGGGAGGGCTTCTCGGGGATATCATCACGGGCATCGTGGGCGCCTTTATCCTTTATCGGGGGTTGTCGTCGCCGTGATGGGCCCCTCGGGCTCGGGGAAGTCGGCGCTCAAAGCCTCGCGGCTCAATCCGATCGACGCACTCCGCTTCGAGTGAGCCGCCGGCCGAGAGCATCGGTCGGCGCGGCGAGGCACGCGAACGCGGTTAGAGCGCGCCGTCGCCGGTCGCCCGCGCGCGGTCGCGCGGCGGCATGGGAGCTACTCGGCGTTTCCGTTTGCCCCGCCACTTTCCAGGTAGGGGAAGAACTCACGGTCAGCCCCTAGCATGTGCCGGGCGACCACGTCGTGGGCCAAGAATTCGAAGAGTTCGCCGATGCCGAGCGTGCCGGCGTGAAAGCGCCCAACCACTTGCACCGCACGATCCACCAGATCTTGATGGATCGCGGCGTGTTCGGCCGCACCGGGGAAACCGGCAGCCGTGAAAATCATCTCCTCATCTTCGAAATGCTGGACGACATCACGAATCAGCGCGTCGATCATCCCGGCCAGTTCATCCGCCGGGCGTCCGGAAAGAGTTGCCCCGAGGATGTCGTTGGCATGACCGAACAGCGCTCGATGCTGACGATCAACGAGCGGATGGCCTGATTCATAGGCCGGAAGCCAGGCCAGCTGCACGAATTGCGCCGCCACGTTCTCACCCACGCCGACCCGTTGCGGCGTTTCCGGCGCAACCTCAACCTTGTTGCGGCCGCAGGCCTTGGCCCGGTACAGCGCCGCGTCGGCCCGCTGAAACCACTGTTCCCAGTTTTCCCCCGACACGAATTCGGCCACGCCGATGCTCGCAGTGATATGGTTAACCGTCGGGAAGGCCGCGCCGGCGATCTTTTCGCGCAAGCGTTCGGCCAACATCGCCACGCCCGACAGCGTCGTGTTGGGACAAAGCACGACGAACTCATCGCCTCCCCAACGGGTCAACGAATCCATGACGCGAAGGTTTGATTGAAGCAGCGTCGCTAACTGCGTCAGCACCTGATCGCCGGCGATGTGACCGTGATCGTCGTTCACCTTCTTGAAGAAGTCGATGTCGACAAGCATCAGGCTCACCGGGTGGTCGTACCTCCTAAGGCGCTCCATCTCGTTGATCACAACGTCGTTGAGCCACCGCCGATTCCAGGTGCCGGTCAGCTTGTCGGTGCTGGCCAGCCGTTCGAGTTCGGCCAGAGCGTTCTGTAATTGCCGATTGGTCTGACGCAAGTGCTCCAAGGTGCTTCGCAATTCCGCTACTGCTTCTTGCCGGGAAACGTCAATCATTAAGGTACTGATAGCAAGAATATCTCCGTCAGGGCCGAGCATGGGAAACTTAAGCCACAAGCAACGCAGCGCCACACCGCCGATCGAAAAATCAAGTTCGATCTTCGCCACCGCGGCACCGTTGGCGATTTCTTGATCGGAGGGCTCGAGCTGGGCGGCAATTTCGGGTGGAAACAGATCGCGGTCGGTCATCCCTACAATCTGCTCGGCACTTTTTCCGACCAGAGTCTCCATGATCTTGTTGGTCATTTGATAGCGACCATCCAGGCCCTTAACTCCGATCCCGATCCCCGAAGCCTGCGACATCAGCAGCGCCAGCAGACCCGACGCATCAAATGATGCTTTTTCGATGAGCGCCCCTAGGCTCACGAGCATACTGGCGGAATCGTCGACCGTCATGGGCACCTCTTGCTTGGTGTCTGGGTCAGGCAACCGCTCTGGCAGCCTGTTTCTCCCTTAAATGCGACCTAGCGAAAAGCCCGCTCCGAACTCGGAGTCTTGCCTGGAAAGTACAGAGCTAAAGACACTTCTGCGGCCCTGGTCGGTGACGACGCGCGGCCCCTGCGAGCCGGGTTGCCGGTACTCCGTGTCGCCCAGACTACCGTGCGGGGCCCGACGCACTCATCGCTCGAGGCCGAGCGCGAGCTGAGCGGCGGAAAGCTCGACTCCGAATCGCCGGACCGAACCCGCCCCGCAAGCCTTGGCAGCATAAAGCGCGGCATCGGCGTTCTTGAGCAGCGCCTCTTCGTCCCGTCCGTCCAGCGGAAAGACGCTGATGCCGATGCCGACGCTCAGACTCAACTGCAGGCTCTCGATGTCGCACGGTGCTTCAAGTTCCGCGCGCATCCGCGCTGCAAGCGCTCGAGACTGGGCTCCGATCGACGGGCCGCTCTGAAGCACGATGAACTCGTCACCTCCGAGCCGGGCGACGGTGTCGCTTGCGCGACACGACTCGAGCAGCCTTTTGGCGACGGTGCGCAGGACCTCATCCCCCACGAGATGCCCATACGTGTCGTTGATGAGCTTGAACTTATCCACGTCGATGAAATAGACGGCAACCTCCTCGCCGCGCCGCTTCGCGTTCGCGATCGCCTGTTTGAATCGATCGCCGAGCAGAAGGCGGTTCGGCAGTCCCGTCAGCGCGTCGAGGTGGGCCAAGTCATGCAGTCGCTTCTCTTCGATCGCACGTTCGATGCTGACCGCGGCAAGGTCCGCGACCGCACGCACGAACTCGCAGTCGAGATCGGTCAGCGCCACCGATGCCGAACGGCTGGCAAAGCCGATCGCCCCGTAGCGCCCGCTTTGCGCGTCGAGCGGGACGGCAATGAACGCTCGCCGCAAAGGCGCCGCCTTGTCAGCATCGAACAAAAGTGAACCCTCGATCGCTTCGCGGAAGAGTTGCCGGAAAGCCGGATTGTCGGCGTCGACCAATTCCGCGCCGAGGCCGCGACCGATCATCAAAGCCTCACCGCCGACGGTGACGACGAAGGCCGATTCGAAACCGAGTTCCTTCATGCCGAAGGCGAGCGCTCTTTTCGCCTGGTCCTCCGGATCCGCGCCCGGTTCGGAGGCCAATTGATACAACGCGCGCGTACGCCTGGCCTGAAGCTCCAGCACCTCTTGCATCCTTTTGCGATCGCTCACGTCGCGCGACATCAAGAACACGCCCGTCACCTTCTTCTTGTGGACGATCGGGACCGCAGTACCCTCGACCGAAACTCGCACTCCGCCCTTGCGAACGAGCGTCCGTTCGTATCGGGTCGGCTTAACGGCACGAATGAGGTCGAGAACGAAACTATTCACCTCGTCTCTCTCCGCTCCCGGAGGGAAGATCTCTCCGACCTTTCTGCCTGCGACTTCCTCGGAACGATAGCCCAGGATGCGCTCCGCGGCGGCGTTGAGCTTCTCGTATCGACCGTTCGCATCGACCATCGTGATCGGGTCGGGATGTTGCTCGAAGAGGGACCGGAACTCTTGACGGCTCTCGTCGCGGCTCGCTTCAGCTCGACGCTGGAGCGTGATGTCGCGGGCGATTCCGAACACGCCGACGATCCTGTCATCGACGAGCGCCGGGATCACGCGTGCGATGACGTTGATCGGCTCACCGTCGCGATGGGTGAAAACCGTTTCGAACTCGACCGTCTTGCCGGAAAGCGCGGCCTCGAAGTTCGCTTCGGCGCGCTCGAGTTCGCCGGACCTCATATGCCTGGCGAAGTGGGAACCGCGAAGCTTGCCGCCGACGAGCGCTCGTGCCGCTTCATTGCCGGCAACGATCGTGCCGTCCCGGCCGTAGAGTGCCACGGCATCGTAGCTGAGGGAGAACAAGGACGGGTAGCGTTCGAGGGCGCCAACCAGCTCGCGTAGTGCATTTGCATCATCGACATCCGGCACGCCCGACTACCTTTCTCAGCAACCGACTCCCTATACTATCGGCTAGTATGGCCTCGCTCTGCGTGTGGGCCCGGCTAGGGCTCGTCCCCGGCCTGACCGGGTTCCTCAGGGGCCGGCCGCATCTACGCCACGCCGACCGAAGAGCTCGCTCGAACGGCGGAACGATACGCGGCGACCGCGCAATCACACGAAGGAGCGGTTGCCAGCCCGGCTAAAGGGGCACCGGGCGAGGGGACGAGCAAAGGCGCTCGGGCCTCGAGGGGAGAGGAACGCGATGAAACAGCGCGTCTTGGTGACGGGCGGCGCCTCGGGTATCGGCCGGGAGATCGTCCGGGCTTTCGTGGAGGCCGGCGCAAAAGTCTTCACCTGCGATACCGACGGTAAGGCACTCGACGATCTCGTGAAGGAGCTGCCGCAGGTGGCGACGGCGCCGTGCGACGTGTCGAATCGCCAAGAGGTCGCGCGACTGGTCGAGGCCTTGGCCGGCGCATTCGGCGGCTTGGACGTGCTCGTGAACAACGTCGGCATCTCGGGCCCGACGCTTCCGGTCGAGAGCCTCGATCCCGACGATTGGGACAAGGTCGTCCTGGTCAATTTGACCGGAACTTTCAACGTCACCCGACTGTGCATACCGCATCTCAAGAAGTCGAGAGCGGGCGTGATCATCAACATGTCCTCGGTTGCCGGCAGATTCGGGTATCCGAATCGCAGCGCGTACAGCGCATCGAAATGGGGAGTCGTCGGATTTACGAAGACGCTCTCGATGGAGTTGGGCGGCTACGGCATCCGTGCCAATGCCATCCTTCCGGGAGCGGTCGACGGGCCAAGGCTGCAACTCGTTTTCGAAGGACGCGCGAAACTGACCGGTCAGACTCCCGAAGAAGTCAAAAAAGGGATCATGATCAACCAATCGATTCAAAGCCTGGTGGATCCGCGCGACATCGCCGCCTTGGCCGTCTTCTTGGCGTCCGACTCCGCCAAGGTGATCTCCGGTCAAATCCTGCCGATCGACGCGGACATCCAGAGGCTGTAGCGGACAAAGTCGCCCGAACCGCAACTAATGCTGCGGAGTTATACGCGGTCGTCTCGTTCTCGAGAGAGGGGCCGGTCGGCGTTCGATGATCGCAGTGGACCTCATGCCGGCAGGACCTGCCAGCCGTGAGGCGCCTCCACTCAGCGGCCGGGCGGCCGCAAAAGTGGAAGCGGCGACCGCGCCCCGCATGTGGGTCTGGGCGCATTCCCGGGCGAATCGGCTACGCATGCAACGACGAACGCGGGCTCACCTCGCCATGGCGGCGGCGCTGTTCGGGTTTTCCGCAGTGACAGCGGCCGGGGCTTTCGCCGCGGCTCCGCTCTCCGGCGGGCTGGTTGCGGCGATTCTCAATGACGCCGACATCGGCGACTGCGCCACCAGGTCGAAACTCTCGCGCGCCGGCTTCGTCGCCAAAGCCTTCGACCTCAAAGACGTGACCTTGAAAAGTGGCGAGCGCATGACGGTTGCGACCGGCATCGACGCCTGCGTCTGCGCGGCGCAGAACTGCCCGACGCTGGTCCTGCTCGCGGAGAAAGGCGACGCCTACCGCACGGTGCTCTCAGGCTGGACGATCGAGTCGAAGGTGCTGCCTGACGGCTCGGCCGTGCTCGACAGCCACGACAGCGCCGCGGTGTCGGATCGCACCACCTACCGCTGGAACGGCACGACCTATGCGACCGTCAAGGCCGAGCGCGTCGACGCACCTTTGGGTGCGGTCAAGCCCCTGTCCGTTCCGCTCGTCTTCGCGGCCGGACGGTCGTCGGCGACCGTTTCGGGGAAGGCGGCGCTGGGATTCGGCGACGTGTACACGTTCGCCGCCGGCGGCGGCCAGACGATCGCGCTCGCCCTCGCCTCGCAAGGACACGAGCCGCCCGCCACCGTGACCTTGCTGCACGGCGACACGATCCTGGCTGACGCGGGCCGGTCGTGGTCCGGGAAACTGCCGGCGACCGGCCAGTATCGCATCCTCGTCGAGGGCGCGGAGGACGCGCTCCTTCCCTACACGCTGACGATCGCGATTCACTGATAACCCCGCCGCTGGAGAGAGCGTCCTCAACCGCGCACGCCGAGAGCGGCAACCAGATCACCAGCGGCATCCATGCGAAGCGGGTCTTCTTCTAGCGCCGGCTCCGCGGTAAGACGGTAACCGAAAGCCCGCGCCTCGGCGACGATCGCACGCTCGAGCGCCGGCCACTGACCCGCCACCGGCGCCGAGAGGCCGACGCGCAGCGAGATATCGGCGGGAACCAGTCCGAGCAGGACGATCTCTGCAAGCGAGCATCCCAGTGCAGCGGCCCCGTCGAGCAGATCCGCCACGCCGATCTGATGCGGCGATAAGCGCTCGCGCACGGCCGGCGGGACCTCTGCGCCCGCCAGGCGCACGAACGAACCGGGCTCCTCGCCGGCGCAGCGAACCGCGTCGACCAACACCACGTTCTTCGCCTGCTGCAAGAGAGGGAGCAGCGAGAGTCCGAGCGTGCCGCCGTCGACGATCCTCACGCCCGCGGGCAAGCGGTACCGGCGTTCGAGCGCATGGACCGCCAGCACTCCCAAACCGTCGTCGCCGCACAGGACGTTCCCCAGCCCCAGGATCAGGAGCTCAACGCTGCAAGGCACTTTCGTCCTCGGCGAGCTCTTCGGACGAAACGAATTTATAGCCGGAGAACATCGATTCGACCGTGCCGTCACGCTTGAGCGCCGCGAGCAGGACGACCCTCGTGACGTGCTGCGCGACGAAGGCGAGGAAGACCCACATCATCACGTGATGGAGCCAGCGCGTGTGCTGGAAGCCTCCGAAGACCGGCAGCAAGACGTGGAAATACGACAGCGGCGACTTGTACGACGTGAACCGCGAGTACATCGCAAAGCCCGTGAAGATGATGACGAAATCGATGAGGAAGCGAACCGTGAAGACCAGCCCGTCGAGCGCATCGTGTCCGACGGCCGGCGCGGGCGTGCGCCGCAGGAACAGATAGAACTTCAACGATTCGAGGACGTTGCGCCAGCGCGCCTTGGTCACCGGAATGAACTGGTCCCAACGCGCGTAGCGGTTTCCGAGAAACATCAGGGCGATGCGCGCGAACACGGCCACGTCGAAGACGATCGCGGTATAAAAGTGCGTCACCCTGACGGTCGCCATGACCATCGGGTCGCGCGCGCTCCCTCCCACCGTGAAGGGATGACTGATATAGGTCCCCGTCGTCACCAGAATCACGACGCACGTGACGACGGTCCAATGGGTGATTCGCACGCCGAGCTGCCGAACGTAGACGAGCCGACGCTCCTTCTCCCGTTGGTCCCGGAGCGCACTGCCGGCAGCCGGAGCCGGCATTGCAGCCGCGTTTTTCATAGGACGTCTCTCACGTTGGCCAACTCGCGCCCGTTCACGTCGAGGACGTGCACCCCGCAGGCCATGCACGGATCGAAGGAATGGACCGTCCGCAAGATCTCGAGCGGCTGGTCCGGCTTGGCGACGGGGGTTTCTAGCAGCGCCTGCTCGTAGGGACCGCGATTGCCCATCGCGTCGCGCGGGCCGGCGTTCCACGTGCTCGGCACGACGCACTGGTAGTTCACGATCGTGCCGTTGCGGATGTGCACCCAATGGCCCAGCGAGCCGCGCGGCGCCTCGTGAAAACCGGCCCCCCAGCAGTCGGAGGGCCAGGTGTCCGGCTCCCACTTGGAATTGTCGTGGATGCGCAGCTCGCCCCGTTCCATGTTGGAGGCCAGCTCGTCGACCCAATCGAGCATCTTATCGGCGATCACCTGCGTCTCGATGCCGCGGGCCGCGACGCGGCCGAGCGTCGAGAACAGCGCGTCCGGCCCGACGCCCAGGGCTCCAAGCGCCTTATCGACGGCGCTCTTGACCGCGTGGTGCCCCTTTGCGTAAGCGACCAGCATCCGCGCGAGAGGACCCACTTCCATCGGCTCGTCCCGGTAACGCGGAGCTTTGAGCCAACTGTATTTGGCATCCGTGTGAAGGCGCGAGTACGGCGGAGCGGGGCCCGTGTACGCGGGACGCGTCTGCCCTTTGAACGGATGCAGCGGCTTGTCGTCGCCGCCTTCGTAATCGTACCAAGAGTGCGTGATGTATTCGGAGATGTGCGCTTGATCGAGCGGCTCCACGTGGGCCAGGTCGCGGCCGCGGATGATGCCCGCGGGAACGAACAGCGCCGGCTTCAGATCGTCGTCTTCCGGAAACTCGCCGTAGGACATGTAGTTGCCGACGCCCCTGCCGATGCTCGCCCAGTCTTTGTAGAACGACGCGATCGCCAGAAGGTCGGGCAGGTAGACGCGCGAGACGAAGTCGCGCGCGCTCGCGGCGAGCTCGCGCAGCGCAGCGATCGTGCCGAAGTTGATCGTATCTTGCGAGTTGGGGTCGATCGGAGTCGCCATCCCGCCGACCAGGAAGCCCTGCAGGTGCGGATTCTTTCCGCCGAGGATGGCGTGCATCTGAATGAATTGACGCTGGAAATCGAGCGCCTCGATGTAATGCGCGGCCGCGAGCAGGTTCGCTTCCGGAGGGAGCTGGTAGGCGGGGTGGCCCCAGTAGGCGTTTGCGTAGGGCCCCAAACGGCCGGCGTGCACGAATCCCGTCAGCCGGTCGCGCACGCCGCCGAAATACGTCGCGCTCGAGAGCGGCCAATCGGAGATCGATTGGGCGAGCTTTGCGGTCTTCGCCGGATCGGCTGACAGCGCGGAGACGAGATCGACCCAGTCGAGCGCGTGCAGGTGATAGAAGTGCACGACGTGATCTTGGATCAGTTGCGAAGCAATGACCAGGTTGCGAAGCAGACGCACGTTCGGCGGCGGTTTCGAACCGATCGCCGCTTCGACCGCACGAATCGACGCGATCGCATGCACCGTCGTGCAGACGCCGCAGATGCGTTGCGTGAAGACCCATGCATCGCGCGGATCGCGGTCTTGCAAGATGATCTCGATGCCGCGGAACATCGTCGACGACGACCAGGCGTCGCGCACCTTGCCTCCCTCGACTTCGGCTTCGATGCGCAGGTGCCCCTCGATGCGCGTGACGGGATCTACGACGATACGCGACATCTCCTCAGCCTTTCTTCTCGTCGGGGCCAGGATCGGCGGGCTTGTTCCGAACCGCCTCGGCGACTCCGTGCGCAGCGAAGAGTCCGGCGACGCCGGTCACGACGCCGAGACCCACCAAGTCGATCCTCGACCCCATGCCCGAGCCGGGCACGCCCTCCAAATGCCGGTAGAACGGCGTGTTCGCATCCCAAAAATTCGGTTCGGCGCAGCCTACGCAGGGATGCCCGCAGCCGATCGGCCAATTCGTCTCGTTCCACCTGACGATCGGGCAGTTTTGCGCGGTGACGGGTCCCTTGCAGCCCATCTTGTAAAGGCAATAGCCGAGCCGGTGCCCTTCGTCGCCCCAATTCTCGACATACTGTCCGTTGTCGAAATGAGCGCGGCGCTGGCAATTCTCGTGGATCAGCGTGCCGTACGCGAAGAGCGGCCGGCGCAGGTAGTCGAGATCCGGCCAGCGTCGCGTCGTCATGTAATGGACGAGCAGCGCCGTGACGTTCTCGACGTTCGCCGGACAGGCCGGTAGGTTGATCAGATTCTTGATGCCCGGGACTGCGTCGGCGACGGAGAGGGCACTCGTCGGATTGGGGCTGGCCGCCGGCAGACCGCCGAAAGACGCGCACGTTCCGATCGCGACGGTCGCGGCGGCTCCGCCGCAGACTTCCTGCGCGATCTGCAGCGCCGACTTCCCGCCGATCGTGCAATACGCGCCGCCCGCGCCCGTCGGGATCGACCCTTCCACGATCGCGATGTACTCGCCGCGTTTGGTCGCGACCGTCTGTTCGCGCGCGGCCTCGGCCTGGAAACCCGCTGCGGCCATCAGCGTCTCGTGATAGTCGAGCGAGATCAAGTCGAGGACCAGTTCGGCGACGGTCGGGTGCGAGGCGCGCAGAAAGCTCTCCGTATCTCCAGCGCAATCTTGAAAGGCGACCCAAAGCACGGTCGGCTTTTCGGCGCTTGCGACCGCGTCGGGAAACTGCGCCGCCGCAGCTCGCGGGAGACCGAGCATCGCGGCCATCGACGCGCAGAAGGTCAAGAATTCCGCTCGCGAAACGCCGTGCGCCTCGAGCCCCGCGGTCAGCCAGCTCTTGCCGTTCGCGGCATCGCTCATCGTTTAGGAAACACCTCGACTCATGTGGATCTTCACCGAACGCTTGGTAGCTAGGTTCACTGCCTACGGCATGCGGACCTCGCACGTTCGCGGGGAAATTATTAATCGCAAAACATCAATAGCTGCAGCAATTCACTTAAGCGAACATGTAACATACATGACATCTGCCTCTATCAATGGATACCTACGCCGCTTTCTCGTCGGCCTGCCGACTGCGCGGCCGGCGAAGCCGCGCCCGCTCATCGTAGGGCCGGTCCCAACACGTAGGAATGTCATTAGGACCGGCAAAAGCGCCTTCGTCAGCGCCCTACTTTATGTTACGAGCAGCGTTTGCAGGGGTTCAAGCCGTTGCCACACGACGAACATATCAAGATTGCCAAAAATGGACCATATCTGGTTTACGGCGGCATTCCCGTGAATATCGAGACGATCAGCTCGAATGTCGAGGGAGGGTCGTGGGAGTGGAAGCGGGGCCGTTCGATAGAAGTCAAAGAGCAATACGCACTGTGCCGTTGCGGTGCGTCGGCGAATAAGCCGTTTTGCGATGGGACGCATCAGAAGATCGGCTTCGACGGGACTGAGACGGCGCCACGTCGGCCCTTCGATGAGCAGGCGACGACGCTCGACGGCCCGCAAATGGTGCTGAGCGATGTGGAAGCCCTCTGCGCATACGCACGCTTTTGCGACAACGCCGGCTCGATATGGAATCTCATCGAGCACACGGGAAACGCTGGCGTGCGCAGCACGGTTGCCCACGAGGCGAGTCACTGCCCCTCCGGACGACTCGTCGTGCGCGACAAGCAGACCGGCAAAGCGATCGAACCGGAATCCAAGCCCTCGATCGGATTGGTTGAAGATCCGGCCGAAGCCTGTAGCGGCCCGTTGTGGGCGCGTGGGGGAATTCGCGTCGAGGCGGCTGACGGAAGCTCGTATGAGATTCGTAACCGGGTCACGCTATGTCGTTGCGGCGCGTCACAGAACAAACCGTTCTGCGACGGGCAGCACGCTGCCGTTAAATTCACCGACGGTCTGTGACCTGAGGGGCTGCGGCGCGCTTTCCGGATCGTCTCATCGGTCTTCACCAGGCCGACCGCGTCGGTCATCGGATCTGCCAAGGATCGACGAGGGGGACGCCGGTAGATTCGACATCGGAGGTGTTGCGTGTGACCAAGGTGAGACTCTGGCCGGAGTGCTGCGATCGATCGCCGCTAGCTCTTAGGTACACGCGACTAACCGTTCGTCTACTAGGTGAGACCGGACCTAACGGAGGTTGTCGTTTGGCGCTATGGGGTATACGTCAAACGACTTAGAGATGCAAGGAGAGCGCGATGGGAATATTCGGCCTGACCCTGGTGGCGGCGCTGAGTGCCGCCCAGGCATCTTCCGATCGTCGTTTACGGGCCAACGATTTTTGCGCGGGGTCGCCGCTGACGGTGGGATTAGTCTATAACGGATCGACCGTGACGGATATCCACGTCGTCGCCGGTTCGCACGGAGAGCCGGTCGGCTGGATCTACACGATGTCGCGCGGACCGAGTTACTTGCAGGCCAACTATCGCATGAGCATCGCCGACCAGCAAGCGTTGAAGCTCTCGGCTGGGGAGGCCGTTTCGAATCTGCGGGAGCGGCCGCCCGGGCTGCCTGCCGATCTCGACGTTCGCCCGTGCGCGCCCTCCGAGATCGAACTCTACTGAATTCCACGGCACTCCGCACGAGCCGCGCCGCGGCGATTGCCCTGCAAAGTCGCCGGTGACGCCGGCGGCCCCAGCTCGTCGCCGCAAAACTCGAGCGACATCCTGAAACAGATACGATCCGCATCATCGGCGCACGGCGGGCAGCGCCTCGCGAGCGACGAAAGGACAGGCATGAAGATCGGTATCATCGGCGCAGGCAACATCGGCGGAACCCTTACCCGTCGGCTCAGGGCGCTCGGGCACGAGGTCTTCGTGGCCAACTCGCGCGGGCCGGAAACGCTCGCCGATCTGACGCGGGAGACCGGCGCGACGGCGGTATCCGCCAAGGAAGCAGCGCGGCGCGGAGAGGTCGTCGTCGTAACGGTCCCCGAGAAGAACGTTTCGCACTTACCGGCCGATCTGTTCGCGGGGGTGTCCAACGATGTCGTCGTCGTCGACACCGGCAACTACTACCCGCGGCAGCGCGACGGCTGCATCGAGGCGATCGAGGCGGGGACGCCGGAGAGCCGGTGGGTCGAGCAGCAGCTGCACCGTCCTGTGATCAAAGCGTTCAACAACATCTACGCGCAGCACCTGATGGAGTTGGGGCGGCCTCCCGGCACCCCTGGCCGGATCGCGCTTCCAGTCGCGGGCGACGACGCCGCGGCCAAGACCATCGTGTTGCGCTTGGTCGACGAACTCGGCTTCGACGGCGTCGATGCCGGCGGGCTTGACGAGTCCTGGCGGCAACAGCCGGGCACGCCGGTCTACGGCAAGGACTACGACGCGGCCGGCGTGCGCCATGCACTGTCCGAAGCGAGCAAGGAACGCACGGAGGAGTGGCGCGCCAGCGCGACCGCCACATAAATTTGCGAGCGCCGGTCTCTACTTGCGCGCAGGACGCGCCGGAGGCGCTCACGCTTCGACGGGCTCACGCTTCGACGGGCTCAGCGTGACGGGCGTAGGACGTGCCGTTCCGGGCTGCTTTGCGTTGCTTTAGCCGAGAGCCGACAGCCGAGCCTTCATAAAATCGATCTCGACATGCCATACGGCAAATGTGTCGACATGACGGCCGTGAGTATTTTTGGGTCGCTGTCGGTTCGCCTCGTCATCGGATCTGCCAAGGATCGACGAGGGGAACGCCGGTGGATTCCACATCGCAGGTGTTGCGTGTCACCAAGGTGAGGCTGTGGCTGATCGCCGTGGCTGCGATCAGCGTATCGATCACGGGCAGACTCCGGTTGGCGGACAACTCGCCCCAACATCGGGCTGTCACGGCATCGATGGGCAGCACGCGATCGGCGAAGGTCGTCTCGATGCCGTCAACCCAGGCGTCGAGCTGGTCGGCGGCGCCTGGATCGGTGCGGCGCTTGGCTGCGACGCCCTTGCGTAATTCTCCCAGGGTCAGGACGCTCAAGAACAGCCCGGCCGGCTCCGCTGCCGATAGGAATGCGATCACACCACCGTCGGCGCGGACCTTGCGAGTTTCCGAGATGACATTGGTGTCGAGAAGATAGCCGGTCGCCACGGTTCAAAGCTCGACGGCACGGCCGGTGTCGCGGTCGCGGTCGAGGGGGAAATCCTCGACCTTCGGGCCGCCGAGCAGATAGGCTTTGAAGTCCGGCTTATGCGCAGCCAAGGCGCGATAATCCTCGATCGACAGTAGGACCGCGCGTTCCCTGCCGTGGCGGGTGATAGTTTGGGGGCCCTCGGTACGGGCGCGTTCGATCAGCTCGCTGAACCGCGTTTTCGCGTCCTGGACTTGCCATGTCGCCATCGAACCAACTTTCCGTCCTGTCTGACCAGAATATAGCCATTTTAGTTGAAAGTCAATGGCGGCGGCGCCTACATCGGACAGGCCCCGGGCGCTGTCGTTCGCTGCGGCGGGGCCGCCGGAGGAGGCCGCGCTTTGCGCGGTAACCGCTCGCTGTCCGCACCTGCGGTCGCGGACGATCCCGCCGCGGCTCGCGCTCTGCTGGCGGAAGGCGCAGCGCGCGCTGCGCCACACGATCCGCGGCCGCACGAGTGCGCCGCGCGCGGGGCTCTTCGTTCGCGCGAACCTCGGACAGGGTTGAATGCGCGCGATGCCGGGCATGGAAGGTGTGCTTCACGAATAGCCGCTCTCGCTAGTGGCGCTGCACGCCCCACCGCCCGGTACCTGGGCGAGTATCAAGAAGCAGGCATGTTGGCAATGAAATACGTGGCGGTCTACGAACGAGACCCGGACAACTGGGGCGCCTTCGCGCCGGGTCTGCTCCGGTACGGTGCGACTGCCGAGAACGGCATGGTTGCGACGTAGTATGGTTGAGAGACATCGATGAGCGTGGAGTCGGTTCGGCGCTTTCTTAAAGACAGAAACTGCGATATTCCAATAATGGAGCTGCCGGATTCGACGGCAACTGTGGCCGAAGCCGCGGCGACCTTGGGCGTAGAGCCCGGCCGCATCGCCAAGACATTGTCTTGCCGCTTGTCCGACGGCCGCGTGATCATCCTCTTGATGCGCGGCGACGCGCGCCTCGATAACCAGAAATACAAATCCTTCTTCGGCTGCAAGGCAAGAATGCTGGGCGCAGAGGAAGTCGAATCCGTCACTGGGCATCCGGTTGGCGGCGTCTGCCCGTTCGGTTTGAAGGAACCTTTCCCGGTTTATCTTGACTCAGCGCTCAAGGATTTCGACACCGTCTACCCGGCGGCCGGCGACCGACACGCCGCTGTCTGCCTGCCCCCGGATCGGCTACAAGATGTCGTTTCCGGCACGTGGGTGGACATCGCCCAAGACAGGATTCATTGAGGCGACCCGAGCGTACGAACTGCCGGGTGCGGTCACCTATGACGTCGCCGGCGCGGTCCCCATTCGCTAATGAGCCGCTCCGCTAATCGGCGTTCACGGTGACGGTGATGACGCGTGCGCCGCTATCCTTGATGTCGGTTGAGTAGCCGCACTTGTCGTCGTACGGAATCGCGTAGGCCTCGCCGTACCCGTAGGTCGGGTTCTTCGCGGCGCCCCAAACCGCCGTCGCCCACAGATTTTGAGTCGCGGCCGGACTTCCCGACGGGTAGAGCTGCGCGACCGACGGACAATACGGCTGCGCCGCATACGCCGGGTTCACGCTCGGGTCGAAGACGCCGCGGTTCAACGCCGTCGCAACCGTGTTGCCGATGTCGGCCGACCCCGTCGCGTATGGATTCGTGAAGGTTTGTGCGCCGGCCGAACTGCTCGCCGACGCCGGCAAGAGGAACGGTCCGTTCTCCATGAACACGCTGCCCGTCGCCGACGACCAGCCGCCGCCCACGTTGCCGATCCAGTAGTTCTGGTTGAACGGCGAGGGAATCTGCGCGACGAGCGTCGAGTTGCTCGAGTTGAGGCCTGTCGCGCAATCCTGCGTCGCGGCCGGATAATAGAAGTCGAAGTTTTCGTTCGCGTCCACTTCGCCGGTGACCGTCTTCCCGGCCAGGTAGTCGCCGGTCGCCGTACTGACCACGACGCTCATGCAGGTCGTCTTATACTGGTCCCAGGCGCTTTGGATCGCGCTGTCGAGGAATGTTCCGGGGTTGAAGCCGGGGAGCGACGTGTTACCGGTGTTGTTGAAGTCGTACTGCACGGAGAGCGGCGAGAGCAGGCGCGTCGGCCACTGCGAGTCGATCACGCCGCTCCAGGTGGAGTTGTACGCGCTCGCGACCTGTTCCACTTGCGTCATGAAGCCGGCCTTGAGGCCCGTCGTCTGGGAGCCGTACTGCGTGCCCGAGAGGTTGAGCCCGAGGTCCAGACCGATCATGTTTTCCTGCGAGGTGTCGACGTCGGTCGAAGGTGCCGCGAGCCCATTCGCGGGCATCGAGTATTCGAGCATGTCGAACTTCGCCGGGAATCCAGCGGCGCCAATCGAGGCCCAAGGCGCGGGTCCGCTGGCCGAGGTGATCGAAAGCGGTCCGTTGACGGAGATGTAGATGCGTCCGCTGCAGAGCTCAGGCAGTTGAATGACTTGGCTCGTCGTCCCCGAGCCGGTGCCGTTCGCGTAGAACGGAAGAGCCGTCACGGTCGCACCGCCCGTCGGGAACGGGGCGGTCGTGCCGCTCGGGTCCGTGACTTGGAGCCAGCTGCCGCAGGACGAACTCGCGCTCGGTGCCGGCTGTTGTCCGGTGACGTAGATGTTGACCGCGCTCGGCACCACGTTGGGCGCGGCGGATATCGCACCCGGTGAGATCTGCACGACGAAGGCGACGTGGTTGGAGTCGATCGGCGTCGGCGCCGCCGAGGGAGCCGTGCTCGGCGTGCCGCTCGGGGCAGCGCTCGGCGCCGCGCTCGCCCGCGGCACGGGACTCTGGCTCGAACCGCTGCAGGCCGCAGTCAGGAGCGTTCCGCCCGCAAACACACCGAGCAGGATTCCACGGGTCAAGCGTGCGTCATGGAGCGGAATCCAAAGCATCGATCTTCCTCGAGAGGCCGCACGAGGCAATCGGCCTCTCATCTCGCCGGTGAAAACGTTCGTCCCGCGCGCGAAATGGGGACGCACCTCTTCTTTCGGCGCGGCATGCGGCGGCTTTAGTGTTATGTAAGTTACCGCGGCGTCGGGAGACATCCATCGAGCGAATGCCGGCTTAAAGGCCGAACTCGATGAGACAGCAGAGGAGCATGGGCATTCGCCGGGCCGCTTCCCTGTAGAGCGTCGGCGGTCAACGCCTTCCAGGCAGCAAGAGCGCCCGCGCAGTCCCTCCACCCGGCGATGGCGATTGGATCTTGCACCTGAACCGCGTTGATGTTCCGATCGAGGCCATGAACGAGATCGTCGATGAGCACGCGCACGGCATGCATGTGCGGCGGATTGCGAGGCCGCACTTCGTAGATCACTCGCGAAGCGGTGAGGGCGAGCATTTTGCGCCCTCTTTTCGGTTTCGCTGGCGGGCATCCCGGAATAGGAGGCGTCGAGGGAAGCGGCGCGCCGGTCCGAGGTCGCTACATCCGCAATGTGAGGATCGCGCGTAGGCCGAAGGGCTCGACGAACTCCGCGTTCGTCGGAAGCGGGCCGTACTGGCCCGGGCCGACTGAACCGCGGTAAGGCGTGCCCCCGCCGAAGCTCGTAAAGCGCCCGGCGGCTGCATTCAGCAGGTTGGAAGCGTCCGTCGAGGTTCGCACCGAAGCTCGTGTAGTTGGAGTAGAACGCGCCCGCGTCGAGGCGCAAATTCCGCAGCGGCGTGAAGCCGCCGCGAACGAAGCCGACGCCGATCGTCTGGCCGAGCAACGGCTCTGACTCAAACGGCGTCAGCGACGAACCCGTTTGCGAGGACGGCCCTTCGAACTGCAGCGACTCGTAGCGCGTGTAGCCGCCGAAGGCGAACTGCGAATCGGCGAAGGTCCGCTGCCAGGTCAGTCCGAGGTTGTAGCGGTGGTCGTCGTGCGTGACGTCGTAGGGAGTCGCGCTTCCCCCGGCAATCGTCACGCCGTTGTCGCTGGTCGATAGGTCGGCGGTCAGCTCCCCTGCGCCGAGCGGCGCGAGCGCGCGCAACTGGTAGGCTCGGATCGATTGAAAGAACGTCTGCGAGCCCGGGCCGACGAACGAGCCGTACTGCGGCGTCCCGAGGTCGGCGGCGTTGTCGTCGATGCCGTTGAGCGCGCTGCTTTGGTCGCGGTGGTCGCCCAGCGCGAACACGCGCGCGGTCAGCGAGCTGTCCGGCGCGAACGTCCACGTCGCGTTGGCGAGGACCAGGCGCGAGGCGACCGCCGAGCCGAGGTTCGTCGTGCACGGCGCACAAGTCGGATCGGTGGTCGAATAGAGCGGTTCCGCCTGATTGACGTTGAGCTTAAGGACTTCCCCGAATCGGACCTAATCTTGCGGAATCGGAACAAAGAAGCCGGCGCCCACCGGGACCGCAGGGCATGGCGCTCGCCGAACCGTTCGCATGTACCTGGGAAGGGCCGACGCGTCGGCAGCTTGCCGCTAAAATGCGGCTAAGCGTTCGTTTACTAGGTGCAAAGCAGGTCTTGGAATCGAGGCGCAACGCTTCGCGATTTAATGTTTCCGCTCGTTGCGGTCTGGGAGCATGCCGTACGGGCCGCCTCCGTCTAGACCTTGACTTAATATATATCCTGTTGCGATGCAGAAAGTCAGCGGCTTAAATGGTGCGACCATGCCGCGCAAGTCGGGCACCGCGAAACCGGTCTTGCCGTCGCCGCCAAAGGTCGTGCCCAGCAGTGAAAAGAGGCTCTGATAGGGATCCAACGAGAGTAGCCGGCCATCGCACGGGGACCAGCCGAGGGGAACAAGGTTGGACCCGAACATGCGGACTTCGCCGATGTATGGCATTGGGAGGCTGCGCCCGTCTACCGGTCCCCCGTTTTGTGGGAAGGCTGCGTTCAATGCAATGTTGAGGGTCAGCGGCTTATTAAATGGTGCGACCATGCCGCGCAAGTCGGGCAGTGCGAAATTCGTGATGCCGTCGCCACCGTAAGTATTTCCAATCAGCGAAAAGAGCGCTGGATTTTGGGCTATCCGGAGCAGCCGGCCGTCGCACGAGTCCCAGCCGAGCGGAGCAGCGTTGAACCCGAACATGCGGACTTCATTGACGAATGCCGAAGGGACGTTAGCATTTGGATCCGGAGCATTTGGATGAGGGCGTCCCGATCTCCGGGGGTGAGGGCTAAAGAAGCGGCGTAGCTCCAAGAAGTCACTACACACCCAGGAGCCTACGCCATGAAGAATGTTCGCCTACGAGCGGTATCGACGCCTGCTGTCCCCGATCGGGCTTCCCGCATGACGACCCTCGACGAGATCTGCCGCCAGAAGGTGGCTGAGATCATCCAAGCCGCCCTCGTCGCCGAAGCCGACGAGTTCCTTGGTCGCATCGCGGGGTTTCCGGCGCGCAGCGCGACCGGGTATCGTGACGGCTACGAAGAGCCGCGCACGATCGCCTTCGGGAGCACACCGGTGAGAGTGCGGCGGCCGAGAATCCGCGCGAGCGAGGTGCCCTTTGCATCTGAACTCTTGCCGGCCTACAAGCGGCGCTTCCCCGAACTCGACAAGACGATGCACGAGCTGTGGATCCAGGGCTTGTCGACTCGCGATTTCGAGCCTTCGCTGCGCGCCCTTCTCGGCGAGACGACGCCGCTGTCGCCCTCGACGATCTCGCGGGTGAACAAGCAGTTCCTCGACGACTATCGAGCTTGGTCGCAGCGGCCGATCCCCGATGAGTACGTGTATATCTGGGCCGACGGCGTCTATCTCGACGCCGGCGCCGAAGACGAGCGCCGCGTGATGCTCGCGGTTATCGGCGTGCGCACCGAAGGTGTCAAGGAGTTACTTGCGCTCGAGGACGCCTTCGGGGAAAGCACGGAGAGTTGGACGACCCTCTTCGAGGGCCTGCGTGAGCGTGGGCTCAAGAACGTTGCCATGTTGGTCGCTGACGGCGCCCAGGGAATCTGGAAGGCCTTCTCAGCCGCGTACCCGCGCGCGAAGCAACAGCGGTGCTGGCTTCACAAGATGCGCAACGTCGAAGACAAACTGCCGGAGAAACACCGCAAGGCGATCCATCCACGCCTGCTTGAGATCATGAATGCCCCCAGCCGGCCACAGGCCGAGCGCCTGATCGAGAAGCTGGCTCGGGAGTTGAATCGGCAGTATCCCAAGGCGGCCAGATGTCTGCGTGAGGATGTCGCGCGCGTAACTGTGTATTACGACTTCCCAAAGGCGCACTGGAAGCACCTGCGTACAACCAACATCATCGAGTCGAACTTCGACCCGGTCCGCTCACGGACGAACGTCTGCAAGCGGCTGCGAACCGCCAACTCGGCGACGTATCTGGTGTGGGCGCTCTTGGTCCGTCGCAAGGCTCACTGGCGTCGCTTTAACGGCTACGCGCTTCTCGATCAAGTGCACCGCACGTTGACCGGCAAACCGGTTGCATTGCAGAAAGCTGCATGATATAAGGAAAGTCAGCGAGCTAACGCCGCTTTTATGCTACCCCCGGAAATCGGCACGACCTCCATTTGGATCCGGCTCCCTCGTGTCTGGGTAAACACTTTCGAATGCGATGCAGAACGTCAGCGACTTTAATGGTGCGACCATGCCGCGCAAGTCGGGCACCGCGAAATCGGTCTTGCCATCGCCGCCGAAAGTCGTTCCGATCAGCTGAAAGAGGGCTTGATTGTCGTTTATGGGGAGTAGCCGGCCATCGCACGGGGCCCACCAGAGCGGAGCAAAGTTGAACCCGAACATGCGGATTTCGCCGATATATGAACTCGTCGTATCCAAAACTTCGCCGCTCCTTGCGTGTCACACCCGCGGAAATGCACGGTCGAAAAATTGAGATGCGGAATTTCGAGACCGGATGGGCCCTTCCCGGGCAAACAGGCACAGCCAAGTCCTCCGGCGAGACGAGCTTCGACTCAGCGACGCGCCGTTCGGGCCGCTGGGGTACCGAGTGAGGCTCGAGTGCAAGTCGGGCGCGGGGCCGGTCCTGCGGACGAAGCTCCACCGCCGCATCGCGAACATTCGCCAGGACGCGATCCACAAAACCAGTGCGACCATCAGCCAGAACCGCGCGGTCGTCGCTCTGGAAGACCTGCGAATCGTGAATATGACGAGGAGCGCAGCAGGCACGGTCGCGGTGCCGGGCAGGAACGTCGCGCAGAAGCGCGGCCTCAATCGGCGCGTCCTCCAATAGGCGGGCTCCGCCCCTCGTCAGCGTGAGGCTGGCGAAGGGCGGTTTGCTCGCTCCCTTGGCTTTGTGTTCCGCTAGCCGAGAAACGAGGGCCGAGGGTTAGTAGTCCTCGTCGGGGGCGAGGGGGCTTTCTTCGTCCTCCTCTTCCTCTTCGAGCTCTTCCTCTTCGTCCTCGAGCTGGTAGCCCTCGTCGAGGTCTTCCTCTTCCTGGGCCAGCTCGTCTTCGATGACGTCGGCGTCGATCACGTCGTCGCCGAGGGCGCCGATCCGGCCTAGCGCCGTGTCGTCGAGCTCGGGCGTCGGCACCAGCACGTTGCGCGGCGAGGCCTGCGCGGCCGCCACCTCCTCGTCGCTGGCCTCGGCCTCCTCGTCCTCCTCGGCCTCCTCGTCGCCCTCGGGCGCCTCGGCGACTGCCGCCTCGAGGCCGGCCAGCCCGGGCCGCGGCGCTGCCGCGACCCGCTCCTGCTCGACTTCGCGCGCGGCGACGCTCGTCTGCGAGAGACGCGGATCCTCGTCGCCGACGAGCAGGCCGATGTCCTTGGCGGTCTCGGTCATGTCGTCGTCTTGGATCTTGATCTCGATCTCCTCGCGGTTCTCCGTGAGGACCTTGACGTCGAGCGCGAGCGACTGCAGCTCCTTGATCAGGACCTTGAACGATTCCGGAACGCCGGGCTCCATGACGTTCTCGCCCTTGACGATCGCCTCGTAGGTCTTCACCCGGCCGACGACGTCGTCCGACTTGACGGTGAGCAGCTCTTGCAGCGTGTAGGCCGCGCCGTACGCTTCGAGCGCCCAGACCTCCATCTCGCCGAAGCGCTGACCGCCGAACTGGGCCTTGCCGCCCAGCGGCTGCTGCGTGATCATCGAGTAAGGGCCGGTGCTGCGCGCGTGGATCTTGTCGTCGACCAAGTGCGCGAGCTTGAGCATGTAGATGTAGCCGACGGTGATCGGGCGGTTGAAGCGATCGCCCGAGCGGCCGTCGCGCAGCCAGGTCTTGCCGTCGGCGGGCAGACCCGCGTCCTGCAGCCACTCGCTGATGTCCTCGGCGTGGGCGCCGTCGAAGACGGGCGTCGCCACGTAGAGGTCGAGCATCCTGGCGGCCCAGCCGAGGTGCGTCTCCATGATCTGACCGAGATTCATGCGGCTCGGCACGCCGAGCGGGTTGAGCACGATGTCGACCGGCGTGCCGTCTTCCGTATACGGCATGTCTTCCTCGGGCAGCACCTTGGCGATGACGCCCTTGTTGCCGTGGCGGCCGGCCATCTTGTCGCCCTGCAGAATCTTGCGCTTCTGCGCGACGTAGACGCGCACCAGATGGCTCACGCCCGGCGACAGCTCGTCGCCGTTGTCGCGCGAGAACATCTTGACGTCGATGATCTTGCCCTTCTCACCGTGCGGCACTTTGAGCGAGGTGTCGCGCACTTCGCGCGACTTCTCGCCGAAGATCGCGCGCAGCAGCCGCTCCTCGGCCGTCAGCTCGGTCTCGCCCTTGGGCGTCACCTTGCCGACGAGGATATCCTCGGGCCGGACCTCGGCGCCGATGCGGATGATGCCGTTCTCGTCGAGATCCTTGAGCGCGTCCTCGCCGACGTTGGGGATGTCGCGCGTGATCTCTTCGGGGCCGAGCTTCGTGTCGCGGGCCTCGCACTCGTATTCCTCGATGTGGATCGAGGTGAAGCGGTCGTCCTTGACCATCCGCTCGCTGATGAGGATCGCGTCCTCGTAGTTGAAGCCTTCCCAGGGCATGAAGGCGACCAGCACGTTTTGGCCGAGCGCCATCTCGCCCTCGTCGGAGCTGGGGCCGTCGGCCAGGATCTGGCCGCGCACGACCTTCTCGCCGATCTGCACGATCGGCGTCTGGTTGATGCACGTGCCGGCGTTCGAGCGCGTGAACTTGAGCAGCTCGTACGTCTTTTCGAGCCCCGACTCGTCGCCCTTGACGAGGACCCGGCGCGCGTCGACGTCGGTGACTTCCCCGGCCTCCTCGGCCAGCACGCAGCCGCCGGAATCCTTGGCGGCGCGGTATTCGATGCCCGTGCCGATGATCGGGGCTTGGGGACGCAGCAGCGGCACGGCCTGGCGCTGCATGTTCGCGCCCATCAGCGCGCGGTTGGCGTCGTCGTGCTCGAGGAAGGGGATGAGGGCCGTCGCGACCGAGACGATCTGCTTGGGCGAGACGTCCATGAGCTGCACTTTGGCGGGCGGCTCGGTGACGTACTCTTCCGCGTAACGCGCCACGACTTGCTCGGCCGTGATGCGGCCGTTGGCGTCGAGCGGCGTGTTGGCTTGCGCGATGATGAACTCGTCCTCGCGGTCGGCCGTGAGGTAGCGGAGCTCGTCGGAGACGACGCCGTCCTTGACGACGCGGTAGGGCGTCTCGATGAAGCCGTACTTGTTGACGCGCGCGAAGGTGGCGAGCGAGCCGATCAGGCCGATGTTGGGACCTTCCGGCGTCTCGATCGGACAGATGCGGCCGTAGTGCGAGTGGTGGACGTCGCGGACCTCGAAGCCCGCGCGCTCGCGCGAGAGGCCGCCCGGGCCCAGCGCCGAGAGGCGGCGCTTGTGGGTGAGCTCGGCCAGCGAGTTCGTCTGGTCCATGAACTGCGAGAGCTGCGAGGAGCCGAAGAACTCTTTGATCGCGGCCACGACCGGGCGGATGTTGATCAGCGCCTGCGGCGTGACCGTCTCGATATCCTGAACGGTCATGCGCTCGCGCACCACGCGCTCGAGACGCAGCAGGCCGACGCGGAACTGGTTCTGCAGCAGCTCGCCGACCGAGCGGATGCGCCGGTTGCCGAGGTGGTCGATGTCGTCGACGTGGACTTGCTTGGTGGCGACCTTGATCAGGCGGCGGATGACCGCGATCATGTCCTCGCGCACGAGGCACTTCTTGTCGATCGAGGGGATGCCGATGCCCGCGGCGACGTACTCTTTCTCGAGCTTGCCGGAGAGCTTGTAGCGGCCGACGCCGGCCAGGTCGTAGCGCTTCTCGTCGAAGAACAGCGACTCGATCAGCTTCTCGGCGTTCTCCGCGTTCTCGGGCTCGCCGGGGCGCAGCTTCTTGTAGATCTCCTTGAGCGCGTCCTCGCGCGTCTTGACGTCCTTGTCCTTCTCGAGGCAGTTGACGATCAGCGGGCTGTTGTCGAAGAGGTCGAGGATCGCCGCGTCATCTTCCCAGTCGAAGCCGAGATCGGGCCGCGAGAGCGCGCGCACGAACGTGGTGACGTAGATCTTGCGGTTCTTGTCGATGCGGACGCCGAGCGTGCCCTCGGTCTCGTCGTTCTTCGTGCCGTTGTCGGTCTCGAACTCGATCCACGCGCCGCGGTTGGGGATGATCGTCGCGTTGTACGTGGGGCGGTTGTTCGTGTCGACGTCCTTGAGGAAATAGACGCCCGGCGAGCGGACGAGCTGGCTCACGATCACGCGCTCGGCGCCGTTGATCATGAACGTGCCTTTGTCCGTCATGAGCGGGAAATCGCCCATGAAGATCTCTTGGTCGGGGATGCCCTTGATCTCGCCCGATTCGGCGGTGATCAAGCGGACGCGCACGCGCAGCGGCGCGCTGTACGTCATGTCGCGCTCGCGGCACTCCTCGACCGAATACTTCGGCTCGCCCAGCGAATGGTCGCCGAACTCGAGCACCAAGTTCCCGGTGAAATCCTTGATCGGCGAGATCGATTCGAAGGCGTCCTTCAGGCCGTCGGTGATGAACCACTTGAAGGAGGCCTTCTGCAGCTCGATCAGATCGGGCAGCTCGAGAACGTCGGGGATCTTGGCGAAGGAGTAGCGCTTGCGCTTGGGACCCGGATCGTCGTAGCGCTCGACGGTGAACGCTTCCGTCTCCGGAGCGAAGCGCGTCGAAACGGGCGTGCCGGGCGCCAGAACGGCTACCGCGCCGTCTTCCCCTTTCGCCGAACGCTTCGAGCGGGTCGTCTTCGCTCCCGGCGCCTTGGCAGCAGACGACTTGGGAAGCATCGATTTCGCCATTACAGTTCTAGTTCTCTCAAAAGCAGCGAGGCGCAGGGCACGGGAACATGCCCGGAGGACGGGTCCCAGGCACAGACGGGTATCCTAACACGCCTACCCTGAGGCGTCAAGGGCAAGCCGAGCACCCCACGGGCGAAAGCCCCAGTGGGGTGCGTGACCGCCGCGCGGGGTGTCTAGCGGTAGGCTGACCGGCTGGAGAAGCAGTCCCGGCAATAGACGGGCTTGTCGCCGCGGGGCTGGAACGGCACCTCGGCCGTCTGCCCGCACTGGCTGCAGGTGGTCACGAACATCTCGCGACCGCCTCGCGAACCGCCGCCGCCACCGCCGTAGCCGCCGCCGGCTCCGCCGCCGCCGGAGGCGTTGCGCTGCGCCTTACGAGCGGCCCGGCACTCGGGGCAGCGGTTCGGCTTGTTCTGAAAGCCTTTGCTCGCGAAGAACTGCTGCTCGCCGGAGCTGAAGATGAAAGGGTTGTTGCAATCGACGCAACTCAGGGTTTCGTCAGTGTACACGTTCGAGGTCTCCAGGCGTCCCCAACAATTTTCGGCCTCGCTCTAGTACCTGAAAGAGAGCTGCGTGCTAACCAACCGGACTTGCGCGGGTTTCGAAGCCGGGTGGCGTGACGCCCACAGTACCCGCCCGGCTATCGGCACTATAGCATACCCGAGCTAACGTTGTATTAACCCCCTTCGCCCGGTTCGAGGGGCTTGGCCATCGGCTGGTGCAAGACGCTCAAGTCCCACAGCGGGCAACCGTCGTCGCGGAAGCCCGCCCGCAGGTAGAAATCGCGCGCCTGCATCTGCGCCAGCAGGACCGCGCGCGCGTTCCTGCGGCGCGCGGCTTCGGCGAGGAGCGCCGCGAGCAGGAGCGAGCCGACGCCGCGGCCGCGCGCCTCGCGCAGCACGGCGAGACGCCCGATGCGGACGGTTCCGGGCTCTTCCACGAAGAAGCGGCCGGTGCCGAGGACCGAGCCGGTGCCGAGGACCGAGCCGGTGCCGAGGACCGAGCCGGTGTCGAGGTCCGTGCCGGTGTCGAGGTCCGTGCCGGCGTCGCGCGCCAGGACGTGGACGGCGGTGCGATCGATGCGGTCGTGCGCGTCGCATTCCTCCGCGAGCGGAAAGCCCTGCTCCTCGACGAACACGCGCACCCGGAGCGCGACTGCTTCACGCAGCCGCGCCGTATCGCTTATGTCGAAGAACTCAACGCCGATCATCGCCTGCGCGCTCTGTGTCGGCGCCGCACGCGAGCTCTACCTGCCCGCGACCTTGGCCTCGATTGCCGGAGCCGTCGATCTGCTGGTCGTCAACGACAACTCGGGGCTCGCGCGCAGCGACAACGTCGCCGCGCTCGAGGCGAGCGCCTTCGCGGCACGCGGCGCGCTGCGCATCGAACGCCACCCCTTCGTCGACTTCGCCGACATGCGGAACAAGGCGTTCGCACCGCTGCGCGCGCTGGAGCGGCCGCCGGATTGGGTGATGTTCCTGGATGCGGACGAGGTGCACGGCGAACAAGTGCGTTCCCTCGCGCGCGAAGTCTTGCCGCGACTCGGCGCCGAGGTGGGGGAGCTCGACGCGTATACCTACCACTTCTTCGGCACGTTCGGCTGGATCACCGACGTGGCGCGGCGCATGGCGTTCTATCGGTATTCGCCGGGCATCGCGTGGAATAACCGCGTGCACGAGAAGATCGAGGGCGTTCCCGGGCGCGCCGTCGTGGTGCCGTACATCTATCACCACTACGGGAACGTCGTGCCGCCATCGGTGCTGGCGCGCAAGCACATGCGGTATTACGAGCTCGGCAATCCCGTGCCGCGGCCGGTCGACGCGGGGCGGGCGACTCGTGAGGTTTACCTCAATAATGCGGCGGCGGTCCGGCCGTTTCGGGGGAAGCACCCGCGCGTGGCGCGGCCGCTGTTGGCGGAGCTCGAGGGGCTTTACGCGGAGGAGTTCGCGCTCATCGATGGCGGCTTCCGCGAGCGGCGCGGGAGGGCGGTGCGCGCCGCCGCGAGCCTGCGCGCGCTCAACGAGGCGCTGCGCGTGCGGCTGCGCCGGCTCGAGCATCCGCTGCTCTATCGCGGCAAGGTCGTCGCGGGCTGACGGGGGCTGGGGCCGGAGAGGAGGGGGCGGGAGGCACGCGAAGCCCCCTCCCACGATGACGACGCTCGTACGCCTGGGGGCGGCGCTCGTTACCGCGGTCGTCCTTGCAGGGCCGCCCGCTTCAGCGCGCCAGCCGATCGCGTTGCATCACGCCCAGCTCGAGCCGGCGCGCAGCCCGCTCCAGGTTCAAGTCGGCGCGCATCCCGTCTCGCAGGGTGGGTCGTTTCGGACGTTGACGGTGCCGGCGCGCAGGCCCGAGGCGTCGCCGACGGCGCTTCCCGAGTTCTTCAACCCGTTCAAGCGCCGCCGCATGGCACTTCCCGCGACGGAGATTCCCGACTCGTTCTAGGCGTGCTTCGATAAGCTCAGCATGACGGGACGGGGGCGCTTCGACAGGCTCAGCGTGACGTGGGGGCGCGGGCGGCGGGGGTTGCGAAAGAGCGGGGATGTCGACCGTCCATCTTTGCACGGGGCTGCTCGAGCGCGACGGGCGCGTGCTGCTGGCCGCGTCGCATTATCCGAACCAGCCGCAACCGCTCTGGAACCTGCCCGGCGGGCGCCGGCGCGAGGGCGAGCTGCTCGAAGAGACGCTGCGCCGCGAGTTTCGCGAAGAGGCCGCACTCGACATCGAGGTCGGTGAGCTGCTCTATGTCAGCGAGTCGCACGACCGCTCGACGGGGATGCACTTTCTCAACATCACCTTCGCGGTCTCGGCGCAGGGCCAGCCGCACGAGGTCGCGGGGGACGCGCACGTCGTCGGCTTGGCTTGGGTGCCGCGCGGGGAGCTGGCCGCGCGCGTCAGCGTGCGCATCGTGCGCGAACCGCTGCTCGCCGCGCTGGCGGGCGACGAGCGACGCTATTTCGGATTCGACGACGCCGGGATCACGATCGAGTTCGCCGAGCCGGCTTAGCGCGAGCGAGTTCGCTAAGCCGGCTTAGCGCGAGCGAGTTCGCCGAGCGGGGTTAGCGTGGTTTGGCGGCGGCGCGGAGGGGGTGCGGGGTTTCGGGCTGCGGGCGGTCGCGGCGCGGGGCGCGCCAGCTTTCGCGGGTCAGCTCGAAGACGAGGACGTCGACGGGGCGGCCGCGCACGATCGCGCCGGCGCGCTGCAGTTTTGGAGCGGCGAAGCCGAGCCGCACGAGCAAGCGGCGCGAGGGCTCGTTGGCCGGCAAGCAGCAGGCGTCGACGCGGCGCAGTCCGGCGCGTTCGAAGGCGAGGGCGACGACCGCGCGCACCGCTTCGGAGGCGTAACCGCAGCCGCGGTGCGGCGCGAGCACGCTGTAGCCGATCTCCCCGACGCCGTGCGCGTGGTCGCCCACGCGTAACGAGACCCAGCCGATCGGGGTCTCGCCGTCGCCCTCGCGGATGAGCCATTCGAAGCGTCCCGCGCCGCCGTCGAGCCGCGTCGGGCGGGACGCGACGCGGCGCGCGAACTCGTCGCGCGTATAGCGCGGCACGTCTTGGTACTCGCGCAAGTGCGCCGACTGCATGAGGCGCCACAACACGATCGCCGAGCGCGGCGTCACCGGGTCCAGCAGCAGCCGCTTCGTGCGAACGCTGGTCATGGCGCGGCGCTCAGGTCGAGGTCGGTGAAATCGGCGGCGGGGGCGATTGCGCCGGCGGCGGGGGCGCTGCGGAAGCGGACGCGGTCGCCGCTGCGCGCCAGCAGCGCGACGGGCTCGGAGGCGGCGTCGAGCGAGAAGATGCCTTTGACGCCGCGCAGCGTGAAGTAGAGCGTCGCGTTGGAGGCGGCGACGCGATCGAGGACGCCGGAGAGGGCGCGTTCGCCGGCCTGCGAGACGGCGGCGGGGACCGCGCCGGGCACGCCCAGGAACGTTGCGTACTGGGTGAACGCGTCGGCGGCGGGCGATGGATTCGAGCTGGAACCGATCACGACGTGCCCGTTCTTCGCCTGCACGAGCGCCACCGTCTGAAATTTGCCCGTCTCGGCGACCAGCGGAACGACCCACGTGTTCTGCCCGAAGGCGTTGTAGAGCAAGGGCTGAGTCGGATAGAGCCGGCCCTGGCGCACGATCGGGTTGGAAGCGACCGCATCCTCGGCGCCGCGCGAGTTGAACTCGCCGCCGGACGAAGTGTAGTACACGATCGCTCCGCTCACCGTATCCATATACGTGAAGCCGGTCATCGACTGATCGCTGGCCGGCGACGTGTGGTCGACGAACCAGACGAAGCGCCCGCCCGCGAGCAGGCCGAAGACCTCTGGCCGGGCCGGGACGTGGACGTCCCGCTTGGCGATCAGCGCGTTCAACAGGCCGTGCGCGTACAGGCCGAACCACTCGTTGTAGTCCAGGGCGAGGTCGGCGGGATAGACGCGGCTGACCCAGTTCGGCAAGGTGGCGAAATCGCGCCGGTCGACGCGGCGCATCGCGCCGGTCGAGGGGTCGACGATGACGACGCCGGTGACCTTCTGGCCGCTCCAGCCGATCGTCGGGCGGCCCAGCGTGCAAAGGTACTGCGGGTCGCCCGCGTCGTCGAGCTGCAGCGTCGTCTCCAAGATCTGTTCGGCACCATACGTCATGTAGACGTGACGGTACAAGTTGTCGTTCAACAGCGCGGAGGGAACGTAGCGCAGCGGGGTCCGCCGCCGCAGCTCGGCGGGGGCGTCGGGATCCTCGGCGCTGACCACGATGACGCCCGGGCTGGTGCGCCGGGCGAGCCACTGCACCAGGCCCTGGAACTCCAGCGGCGCGACCCACACCAGGCGGCCGCGCTCGACCTGCACGTTGAAATCGCCGACGCGATAGTAGGCGCCGAGCTGGCCGACGACTTTGTTGCCCGCGAACTCGGCGGCTTCTTCGGGGACGATGCGCAGGTGGCGCAGGTCGGCGCTCGGCGGCAGGGCGCTCGAGAGGGTGACGTCGGCGACGTCGCGCAGGCCGCTCGCGTCGACGACCGGCGCGACGCCGAGGACGCCGGCGAACGCGAGCAAGAGTCCCAGCGGCAGCAGGTACGGCCAAGCGTTCGTGGGGCGGATCGAGACGATGCGGCGCGAGGCGACGTAGGTCCGCGCGGCCAGCAGCATGCCGTATGCCGCGTTGGGGATCAGCGTGAGCAGCAGCAGCGTCAGCGCCTGCGGGAAGACGAGAGCCGGCATTTCCACGTAGGCGTAGAGCAGGCAGAGCGGGACGCCGACGGCCAGCCGGAGCCACTGCCCGCGCCACCAGTTCCGCCCGAAATCGAGGTTGATCAGGCCCAGCGCCAGGAACGCCGCGGCCACCATGACGATCACGACCTGCTGCTTCGCCCTTGCCGAGCTGGCTCCGCGCGTGAACGACCGGCACGATGAACACACTGGACGCCGGATTCGCGATGCGAGGCCCGAGCGAGGTCGCTTTCGGCGGGACCGTCACCTCGCGGGCCCACTTCTTCTACGGCAGCAACACGCACGCGGTGCACGAAGCCTTCCGGGTGCACAGCGACGACGGGCACTGGCTCGAAGTCGTGGACAACGTGCAGCTAGCCCCGCGCGTCCCGGTCGCCCCGGGCGACCACGTCTACGTGCAAGGCGAGCTCGTCCCGCACGCGTCGCACGGTCCGCTCGTCCACTGGACGCACCACGACCCTCGCGGCATCCACCCCGACGGGTTCATCGAGCTGGACGGACGCCGTTACGCCTGAGTTGGGCGGGCGACGGTGGGTCGCCGTTCGCTGCGCGGCGGCCGGCGACCGGGCCCGCGGGGCGAGGGAGGGCGCTTGGACGCTCTGCGGACGCTGCGCGGACGGCGGCGCGCTAGCCTGAAGGCATCGGCGCCGGGACCTTGTGTTCGAGCCGGTGCGATGCATGATTTGGAGGGAAGGGCGTCATGTCGACTCTGGTCACCCCTACCGATCCCCGAGCACGGATCATCTACCTCTCGCCCGAAGCGCGCGACGGCGCGGCCCGCTTCGCGCTCTTCCTGGGGCCCGGCGGAAAGCTCCAAATTCTCCGCGTGCCGGAGCTCGACGACTCGACGCTCTCGCAGGCCGTGATCGCAACCCTCACGCAGATCACGAACTTGGCCGTGCAGACCAAGAAGCCGCGCCTGCGGCCTTCGCTCGAAGCGGCGGCCCGGGCGATCGTCGAGCACTACTGGGAAGAGCTCGCGGCGTTCGTTCCCTCCAGCGCAGCGGCGTGCGGCGCCGGCGCGGCATGAGCGGGGAAGCCGGCGAGCACGCGCTCCGGCAGCCGGGCAGAAACGCGGACTAAGACCGCCTGCGGGCGTGTCGATATCACATACAAGGCCGGTGCGCCGGCCCGACTCCCTCGCTCCAGAGGCCCCGACATGAATGGAATCGTCGTTTACGAATCGCTCGCGGCAGCTCTCCGTGACGGCTATCACGTCTTCGACCGCACGAGCGACGGGTACGTCATCCGCATTCGGACGGCCCGCGGCTGGGCGCTCGCGCTCGCCAAGCCCTCGGCGCACGAGTCGACGGGGAGGCTCTGAAGCCGCTACGAGCCCGGCTCCGCGCTGACGGCGAGCGGCCTTCGCCGGGCCGTCGCGCGAAAAAATTGCCTTAAAAACCCTGAAAAATGGCGGGTCTTTGCGGGGCGTGGCGAAAAGTTTCCGGCCAAAGCGGTTCCGTTATCGAACCGTGTCCCGATTCGAGAGGATCCATGACCAAGAACGAACTCGTCCGTGAGCTCGCCGAAGATTTCGAGTTGCCCCGCAAGCAGGTCGCCGACCTGATCGAAGGCCTGATCGAAAAGATCACCGCCGTGCTCAAGTCCGGGGACAAGGTCCAGCTCGCGCCCTTGGGCCAGTTCAAGATCCGCGACCGCGCGGCGCGCATCGCGCGCAACCCCCAGACCGGCGAACCGGTGAACGTTCCGGCCAAGCGCGTTCTCAAGTTCATCGCCGGCAAGCCGCTCAAGGATGCGGTCGGCGCCCCGAAGCGCGCCGCCGGCGTCAAGAAGACCGCCGTGGCCAAGAAGGCCGCTCCGGCCAAGAAAGCCCCGGCGAGCAAAGCGGCGGCCGCCCCCGCCCGCAAGGCCGCGCCGGCACGCAAAGCCGCCGCGCCCGCAGCCCGCAAGAAGCGCTAGCCCCCGCTCCCAGCCCGCATCGCCTCGCATCGAGGCACGTCGGCTACGCTCGACGCGCCTGTTCGGTCATGGCGCCGCGGCGGGCCGCCTTAGCCGAGCGCTAGGCGGCTGATAAGCAGGTTCGCCGTTTCCGTAATAGACTACCCGTGCCGGACGAAGCCGGCCGCGGCGCTCGCTCGGTAGAAGAGCATTCTGAACTTCCCAGCAAGCCTTAAGAGCTGCCCGATGATGTCAGTGCGGCGCGAGCGCGAGTCGAAGTGTTGCCGCGAGAGCGGCCGCGACGCACACCGACGTTCCGATCAGCAGTGACAAGCCCCAGTTCCGCCATGCGTTTTGAACTGCGACGAACTGCTGCTCGTCGCGAAAGGCGCGATGCCGCACGGCGATTGCGTTCCCGTGCCGCCCGTAGGTGACGGCAATCCACAAGATGCCGAGCACGCCGACGAACGGGACCACCGTCAGGACAACATACGACACGAGGATGCGGACGGCAAGCGCGGTGCGGCCATGCGCGAACAGCCAGAACGGCGTCAGACAAAACGCGCCCCAATTCCATTTGCCGATGAATCGCGCGCCCGGCTTCGCTTTCGCAGGAGCCTCGGCACGCAGCCGCGCCACGATCTCCGGCGCGAGCGCAAAGGTCGTGACGGCATCGTCCCAGCGGTAACGCCGAGCGATATCCGCCAACACGCCGGCAGTCAGCGTCCGGTCCGCGAGCCAGGCGCGTGCGAGTTCCGTCTCGATGAGCGTCTCGTCGCCGAGTCCGATCTCACCGGCGGCGCGCGCCACGTCGTAGCGGACGCAGGCTGCGGCGAGGTCTCCGGCGGAAAGCAAGGCGCGGATCTCGCCCATCGCGGCCGCCGAACGATCCGGCGGCCCGAGCACACCGAGCTGCGTCCACGGTTCCACGGCATCCGCTGCGGCACCGGAGCGCCGCGGGACGTCCGCTGCTGCGGCTCCGTGCGAGCGAACGGATTCGAGTGCCGCCTCGAACTCGGCCCGCAGCGCCGCGAACTGTTCGACCGCGGCATCCGCGCCCTGCGCGCGCAGCCGCAAGGCATACGCCCGGCGAATCTGCGCTTCGGTCGCATCGCCGTCCAGGCCTAAAATGGGCCAGCGGCTATCCGTCATCGAACGTCCACGCTTGTGCTTCCACACGATCGAGAACGGCGAGCAGCTCTTTGCGTGCGCGAACGATCTCGCGCGGGTCTTGTTCTTCGAGCGCGGCCGACAAGCGGCTTCCAGCGGCCTGGATCGAGTCGCGCGCCCCGAGGTGTTCTTGAAAGACCCGATCGGCACGCGCAAGCGCCGCCACGTTCTCGGCCTCGTCACGCGGATGCGTTTTGAGCGCGGCGAGCTGCGCCAGACGTTCGTCGATCTGGGCTTTGGTGAGCCCCGACGTTTGATTGGCAAAGACGTCACGCCAGGTTTTCTGCGTGCTGCGCATCGTCACTTCGACTTCGAGAATCCCATCGCGATCGTAGGTGAAGCGAACGTCGAAGCCCTCGTGCGCCTTGAGGTTGCGCGGCACCGTGACCGGAATCGTGCCGAGCCGGATGTTATCGCGCACCAGCCGCGACTCGCCTTGAAAAACTTCTACGTTGACGACGGTTTGGCCCAGCCTTGCGGTGGTGTACGGCTGGATGCGGCTGACCGGGATCGCGGTGTTGCGCGAGATGATCGGCGAGAAGAGTCCGTCGACCGGCTTGCCATCGACCGTCTGCATGACTTCGATGCCCATGCTGTACGGCGCGACGTCGGTCACGACGACTTCGTCGAACGCTGCGTCTTTCGCCAACAGCGCCGCGTAGACGGCGGCGCCGCGCGCAACGATCTCGTCGGGATCGATGTGCGCGATCGGCATGCGGCCGAACAGGCGCGCCGCCATCCGCCGCACGTCGGGCATCCGCGTCGCACCGCCGGCGAGAACGACGCCGGTGATATCCTCGGGCGTGAGGCGGGAATCGCGCATCGCGCGCGCGATCGGCGCGCGCATCCGGCTCAAAAGCGGCGCGTAGAGCGCGGTGAGATCTTCTTGGCCGAGCGGCAGCTCGATCGTGCGGCCGTCGATCGCCGCGCGCATGGTCACCGTTTGGCGGTGGCTGGCTTCGCGCTTGACGGCTTCGGCCTGACGGCGGATCTGCGCGCGCACGGGAGCGCCGTCTTTGCCGGCGACCGACGGCGGATCGCCGGCGCGGCGCATGAATTCGGCGACGATCGCATCGACGAAATCCTCGCCGCCCAAATAGGTGTCGCCGGCCGTCGCGCGCACCTCGACGATTCCCTCGAACTTCTCGATGATCGACACGTCGAAGGTGCCGCCGCCCAAATCGAGGACGACCAGCTTCGCGTCGTCGTCCCGATCTTCGAGCAGACCGTAGGCGAGCGCCGCGGCCGTCGGTTCGTTGAGCAGGCGGCGCACGTTCAGACCGGCGAGTTGCGCGGCGACCCGAGTCGCCTGCCGCTGGCCATCGCTGAAGTAGGCCGGCACGGTAACGACCGCATCGATTACCGGCTCGCCGAACGTCGCTTCAGCGTCGCTCTTGAGCGCTCCGAGGACGAGCGCGGACAGCTCTTCGGCGCGAAAGGCACGCCGGCCGAGCGTGAAGGGGCGGCTCGTGCCCATCGCGCGTTTGAAGGCAAGCGCGGTGCGATCGGGATGCGTGATCGCGCGGTCGCGCGCCGCTTCGCCGATGACGATCGTCCCGGCGTCGTCGAGAAAGACTGCCGACGGCGTGAGCACCGCACCGAGCGCGTTTGGGACGAGCATCGGCTCACCGTTGCGCACGACGGCGAGCAACGAGTTGCTCGTGCCCAGGTCGATGCCGACGATCACGCCGGCGTCACGGCGCGGAGCTTCCGCACGCCGTGGCTCGAGAGACGGGGACGAGGCGGCGCGCTTCGCGCGCGCACTCCGGGACGAGGCTGATCCACCGCGTATATGGCTGCATCTCCAAAAAGTATAGCATGAGCCACCCGCGACCATCCATGCCCGACGAGGGACCCTGGACCGTTCAAGATGCCCGCACTTACGGCACCCAGCGCCGCAGCTTGCGGCGCTCGTGAGCTATCACTCCCTTGAGCCCGAACCCCCGCGGAGACATTCAAATGCCTTCCGACGCGACGCTAGGGCCAAGCTGACGATGGCGCTTCTTCGAGGAAGGCGAAGCGCAATCTCTGACCGCGGTCGCGCTTCCGGGTGTGTGGGGATCCTACCGCCGACGAACGTCAGCCGCCGGCACCCTGCGCCCCTCTTCTTCGGCACGCGTCACGACGCGCGCGACGTGCTCTTCAGCTGATGGTCGATTCCGGCCGCTCCGGAGCCATGCAAAGGATCTGGCAAGCAGCCGCTTAGCGAACCTTTAAGGTCTAAAGCGTGTCTCGACCTTCGATGGACTCGCGCGAACCCTCGAGGGACTTTCGCCCCCAGCGCCACCGGAACAGCCCGCAGCTCACCGGATTCTGCTAGCCCGACGGCGAAGGCGATCGGTCGCCGCCGGCAGCAGGGCTAAGCCTCTGTGTATGATAGAATCGCGAACCCGGAGAGAGGTTGACATGTTATTTCCAAGATCTCCCTTGGCGTCGCTTCTGGTCGCGGCGCTTGCCGCAACGGTGATCGTGACGTCGCCCCAGATTCCGGCCTTGGCGTTCGACACGGGGCCACATGCCAGCATAACGATCGACTCCGTGATGTCGGCCGGCCTAAACCGCAATGCGGCAAACGTCGTTCAGGTAGAGAACTGGTTGACCGACTACTATACGAATAAATCCGTTGGTGAGAAAAAGTGCGATCTCGAAAAGCTGCACTTCGACGACCTCTTTTCGGCCGGTGACATTCAGCGCTACTGGACGAACTTCTGGAACAACACCGTCCAAGCCGTTGGCAAGTCCGACTCCGACCGCGACGTGTTGGAATTCTATGTCGTACTCGGAGTATCGCTCCACGCCGTCCAGGACTTTTACTCGCACTCGAATTGGGTCGACCAAAACGGCGTGAGCGTGCAGCCCGGTCATTACAGCACGAAGACTTATTTTCAGACGCCGAACCCGAAACCAGCGGGCCTGCACACGGGCTGGTACGACAACTGTCTCGACATTCCGCAGGACGGTCACGAACCTCACGGCAACTACACGTCCGGGTTGAACCACGACTCCGTCGTGCGCCCCGGATACGACCAGGCGTACGTGTACGCCTATGCCGCGTCGTACGAGTGGACGAAGAACCTACTCGCTTACCTCTCCCCCGGCTTCAGAGCAGAGGTTATGAGCTACGCTCCGAGTTCGTCGGATCTGAACAACTTGGCTTACGATCAAGCGGCGTCAATCTGCATCTCGGAATTCATTCAAACGCCCTCCGGTGCCACCGATGGACACTGGAACGGCAACCGTAGCGGCCAGCCCGGATTTTTTACGGAATGTGAGGCGAGTTGGGATACCACGCTCAACTCGATCTTCGTGAACAGGTTCAACGATTCCCAGATGTACGCGACGCTGAGTCAGAATCTGTACAGCCCTCGGGCTTCGACCAGTTACACGTTCACACCGTACCCGATCAGGGGAGCGGTTTTCGAGATGCGTACGCTCAGTGCCGGGCGCACCGATCGTCCGGGCGGGACGAGCGATCCCCATCATTACGCCGGCGAGCTTCAATTTCTTCATTCGTCTTATCGCCCCCAACAAGGCGATGCCTGGTCTTGGTATCGAGATGCCGGGCAACCTCTCGGGCCGGTACCATGGAAGCAGCTCATCTTCTTGTCGGAGGATGAGGCTGGGCCTGGGCGACTACAGCTCATGTACACGCTGTGGGACGAGTCAGGGTGGGCGCCGAGCAGCTTCACACGAGTGCCGCTCAAATTGGGTGGGACAGGCTTGACCTTGACATTCACCTGCCTCTTGACTGCGGACTGGTCCGCCGGACCGTGCATCGGTCCGGACATCGCGGGAGGCCCGTGGACCCAAGCGAAACCGTACGCAACTAACGGCACCGGGGTTCTAGGGCTGTACTTCACGTCTTCCCCTGCCGATCGGTGAAGTGAACGGCAGTGTGCCGTTTCACGCTTAGCGGAGCGTGTCAAATCGGCCGGTGATCACCAGGCTCGCCGATGCATTCATCGAGCAGGAGCCGCATCAAGGCTCTTAGCGGCGTGCGCGTCCTCGGCGTCTTCGGCCGCTATGAGGGAAGCGAAAGTGCTCGCCGTAATCGATTGCCTCGTAGGCGGCTTCCAGGGGCAGCTCGAACTCCGCCGCTGCCTGTTCGGGCGTCCATTTCTCCGTGCGCTTCCGGCCGAGGAACTGCCCTACGGTCAGACGGCGACCCTTAAAACAGAGCTGGCGACGCCACTGGTGCGGACGGCGAACGAGATATGCATAGCGCCTCTCCGGGCGCAACGCGGGCGGGGGAGCGCCGTACTCCAATAATACTCCCGTTTTGCTCCACAAACAAGGGAACAAGATCGTGCTGCCGCCGCTGGTTGACGCTGCTTAAGGCTTGCCGAGGCCCCGCCGCGCGCTTCGGAATGGCCGGCGAGTCGACATGGATGAAGCCTCCTCACCTTGAATTTAACATGCCGAAAATCGCGTGCCGGCCTGAAGCGGAAAGGGCACGCCTCCTGCCGGCTAAGAGATACTCGGAGGCTTAACTATGGGCTCGGTTCGCAGTTTCGTACGCGCTGTGGGAACGCTCGCGGCCGGACTGCTCGTCGCCGCCGCGATGTCGGCGGCGGCCTTCGCGCAACCGGAGGTTCCCGGCGAGACGATCCTCTTCAAGTCGGGCAACGATCTGGCGGTCGCCAACGGACCCACGAAGCAGACCACGTTCAAGCTGGACCGCAGGACCACGATCACGAGCATCCTCGACTACCACTGGAACGGCGGCCAAGGCGCTCCGCCCGGCACGATCGCGCTGATCCGGATCGACGACAAGAAGGTCTTCGGCCCGTATCAGGCCGTCGCCCAAGCGGGGCCCGCGCCGGTCAACTGGATCGTCACGCTGCACCTCACCGTGAAGCCGGGATCGTACGTCATCGCCGATAGCGACCCGAACACGTGGGCGCAGAACGAGGCCTCCGGCAACTGCGGGATGAGCATCGTGCGCGGCTATGCGGCCGCGATCGCGAACGCCACGACGAGCTTGCCGGCGCCGGCGGTTGCAGCGACTCCAACGCAGAGCGCGCCGCCGGCGGAGACCGCGACGCCGAGCGTACCGGCGGTCACGCTCAGCGACGTTTCGGGGGCAAACGGCACGCAGGCCCTGGCGTTCTTGCAAGCCGGTACCGAGGTCCTCGCCGACGCGCGACCCGGCGGCGCCGCGACCAAGCTCGCCGGCGCATACGGGCGGCTGGCGCCGGCGTCGCTGCCGGAAGTCAAGGCTGTCGCAAACGACCTCTATCAAGCCGTCGACGTGCGAACGAAGGAAGGCGTCGCGCTGGCGGCCGCGCAGTCCGCGTGGAGCGCAGCCATAGCCGCAGCCAAGAAGAACGACGAACTAGCCGCGCGCGAGCAGTTGGCGGTGGCGTACGCGGACCTGCAGATCGCACAAGCGATGCAGGCGGCGTTGAACGAGCTCGCGGCCAAAGCGAAAGCGGCGCCGCCCTTGCGCGTCAGCACGGAGGGCCGCTACTCCACGGCGTCCGGCTC
This sequence comes from Vulcanimicrobiota bacterium, assembly GCA_963834485.1. GTDB lineage: Bacteria > Vulcanimicrobiota > Vulcanimicrobiia > Vulcanimicrobiales > Vulcanimicrobiaceae > CAWICD01. The sequence goes on along the minus strand of CAWICD010000001.1, from coordinate 555,590 downwards.
CGGCACATCGTCCGTTTCAGCTTCGCCTGCGAACAACGGCGGCGGCCACTGGGAACGAGGCGCGCCTTCGATCGTGTGGCCCTACGGTCCGCCAACGGATAACGATACCGGACAAAAATTGGGCGCTTCACCGCATGCGGGCGACACCTGGGTCAGTTACGACAAGTACAAACACACGCTGGAAAGCCTTGGCGAAAACCAGTACGACTTCTATTCGGAGAGCGTCGTCGATCCGGTGGGGTTCCACAGCCATGCCGTGAGCGCCTGGACTCTCCCCCCCGCGACGCTGACGCCCGGGCAGAAGTTCACGATGCAGATCACGTCAGGCGACGCCAGCGCCGGAGCCTCCTGTTACGAGTGGGAGGGAACGACGACCAGCAACACTCACTTGGCCCAGCCCGGTCCGAATCAAACGGTCACTGCCCCGCCGGTCACGGTTCCTCGCGGAAACACGAACGGGCAGTTTGGTTTTTTCTGCGGCGGCCCGGCCAACAATTGGATCTATACCTATCATTGGATCGGCGGCTCACTTGGAGCGCAGACCGCATCATCGGCCAACGGTGCAGCGAATTGCGTGCCGGAGCGGGTTCCGCCGACGGCTCCGTCGTGCCACCCCGACCCCGAAGAGATCCAGCTTCACGTACGCAACATCTGCAGCATCCAGGGCGGCCTCGGGAAGGATAAATCCGAACTGGCGAACGAGCACGACGCCGCCCGCCGGGCTGACCTGCAACTGCGCGTCCTCGGGGACGAAGCCAACCTCGGTGCCGAACGCGATCTGATTGCGTCGCTCACCTCCTGCACGCACGTGCACACGCGCACCGCGTACGACGACTACGCCCATGATTTGTTCGTCCAGCGCATTCGTGAATCGCAAGCGGAGATGCTGGCAGGGATCGAAGCGCGAGCGAAGCTCGAGCATTTGGTCGCGCTCGCGCCGCCGAGCGAACAACGAACAGTGCAAGACTTCATCGATCGCCATGCCAACACGATCGACATCACGCAATTGCGCGCCGCCTTCAAGGCGGTCACCGATCTGGTCGGCGGGTACTACCAGAAAGAGGCCGCCACCGAAGAAGAGCGCGCCGTGCAGTGGGACGACTATATGAAGCGCGCGGAAAACGTGCAGGCCATCACCGACTACGTGGAGAGCGTAGGGCCCTACAAGTACACGTACGCGCTTGCCCAGTCCCTGATCAGCGGAGACCCGGACGCGATCAAGAAAAGCCTCTTCGCTTACCAGATGAGCTACGTGGGGTGGCTCTACGGCAGCAGCCAGAACTTCGGGCCGGCGTGGGAAACCGCCATCAAAGTCAGCTCGAAGTTGGCGACCGGCGGCCCGAGCGCGGCGATCAGCGAGGCCTCGCAGGCATACTCGCCGTGGCTGGCTTCGGGGGTCGAGTTCATGCGCGGGTATCCGAAAGGCGGATTTTGGGGAGCGACGGCCGATGCCGCCAAGCCCTTCCTGAAGGACTCGTTCAAACCGTTCGCCAGCGATAATCCATTCATTCGCTAACGACGACGGCGCAAGCGGCCGGCAGCGTTTGTTCCCACCGGTTGTTTCGCAGCGCAATCACCTGCTCTCCGCGAGCGCTGGAGCGGCAGGCTCGAGATCGAGACGGTCGACATCACCGTCCCCGAGCCGATCCACGCGCAGGCGGTGCGACGGCATCTGCTCGAGCGACTCACACCCGAGCGAGCCGCCGCAATTCTCCGGCTCGCCGAAACCTAGCCTCAAGGAAGTGCGCCGTCGATCGCCGACGCTGCGCGCTCCGGTAGGCCGGTGTGACGCAGGGAGCGCCACTAACCAAACGTATGATGGCTTTCGACGAGAAAAACGGTACGCCCGACGATCGTCGCTCTTGTTTGTTTGGGTTCTTCGTCCCGAACATGCTCAAGAAGGACAAGAGCCTCTCGCGGTATCCCGAGTTCGCGGAATACAAGCGGCACTCGGGACTCGTGATCCCAAAACTCGTGTGACGTTCCATCAACTTGGTGATCCCCGCGCGTTCATCCCGACCTTCGGCGAAGACCCGAGCGCCGCCGTCGCCACGGCGATTGAGGAGCTCACCGCCGCCGCTGACGAGAATGCGCGGGTGCGCCGCTGGAAGCGGGGCCTGGCGCTGGTCGCGCTCGTGCCCCCCTGGCCGGCGCGGCCTTCGTTGCCCTCGCGCGGGTGTATGGAAGATGATAGAATGCGCGGGATGAGCAGGAAGAGCAACGGCGGGCCTTCGGAAGCCCTCAAACGGGTCGCCCGCCAGATCGCCGAGGAGTACGACGTCCGGACGTTCGCGCCGGGCGAGCCCGTGCCGCCGGGCTATTTCACGCCGAACCACTACACTGGCGGCAGCCTTCGGCGCAAGAAAGGCGCGGTTCCCTCGGCGGTAGCTCAGTCGAACGGGCGGCGCTAGCCTCGCGGAACCGCCACGCGCCAAACGCGCCGCGCCCCGGGCCGAGAGAGTTTGCAGAATTGGAGGAGAAAGCACAGCCGCAGAAAGTATCGTAAACATTTACGAAAAGGGTTTGCAGGCTATGCCGGATGGCTGCCTGGATCGAATTTGGGAGACGCAAAGAAGAGATAAGCTCGGTTCGGGAGTCAAACCCTAGGCGGACAAGCGCATCCGAAGCGGGCTAGATCGGCGGCGACGCGCGAGTCGAGTGCGGGGAGCGCGGCTCGCACGGGGGCGGAGAACTCGGTGCCTGCGACGAGCGCTGAGGGCTCGATGCCGTGGAGGACGACGGACTGTGGCGCGCAGTCGAGCAGCGTCGCAGCGGCCAGCAGGTCGGCGAGCGCGACGTCGTGCGTCGAGAAGCCGCGTGCGAGTGCGGCGGGGATCGCGGCTCCTTCGAGCCGCACCAAGTCGCCGGGGCTTCCGCCGCAGGCGACCGCGTCGACCACGAGGAGCGCGCGCCGGCCGGCGATGCGGTCGAGCAGTTCTAGGCCGAGCGTTCCCCCATCGAGGACTTCGAGCTGCGGCGGGATGCTGCGGCGCGTTGGAAAGGTCGCGGCGAACCAGGCGCCGAGGCCGTCGTCGGCGAGCAAGACGTTGCCGATACCGAGCAGGAGGACGTCACTCACCGTCGTCGAGCGCGCGCTCGCTACCAAGGCTGGCCGCGGTCGCGCTGGCGGGTGCGGGGACGCTTGTAGCCGACCGGGGCCGTCTTGAAACCGCTGATGATGCTCGAGATCTCGCCTTCGCGGCTCTCGATGTCGAAGAGCGTCGCGCTGTAGATATGGTGCACGACAAAGGCCAGCAGCATCCACATCACCATGTAGTGCACGAGGTGGACCACCTGCGGCGGCGCCAAACGGAAGACCCAGCCGAACGCCACGCTCCAGGGACCGCCCCAGGCGAACGAGAGCATCGCGAAGCCGGTGACGATCTCGATCAGAAAGGCCGTGAGCACGATCGTGTACGTCGTAGCCGCGAGCGCGTTGTGTCCGACGCCGCCGGGCAGACGGCGCCGCAGGAATAGATAGTACAGGATTGTGCGCTTCATCGAGGCGCGGCCTTCGGCCGTGAGCACCGGGAAGAACGCGCGGTACGATGCCCAGCGGTTGCCGTAAAGCGAAAAGAACATGCGGTAGGCCACGCTGCAAGCGAAGACGCAGCCGGCGACCAGGTGCACGGCCTGGGCCCAGCGCATCACGAAGCCGCCGCCGGGCAGGAACGGTGAAGCGATGTAGATTCCGGTCGCGCTGAGCACGAGGATCGCCGCCACGTTGATCCAGTGGGTGAGCCGCACGGGCAGCTCCCACACGTACATGATCCTATCTTCGAAGGAGCCTTCCATGCGAGGCTACCGCGCAGTTTCGACGCGCACGACGAGCTCGCGCTCGCGGCCGGTGACGTGCACCGCGCAGGCCATGCACGGGTCGAACGAGTGAATCGTGCGCAGAATCTCGAGCGGCCGTGCGGGATCGGCGACCGGCGTGCCGATCAGCGCCGCTTCGTACGGTCCCGGCGTGCCGGCCGCATCGCGCGGCGAGGCGTTCCAGGTGCTGGGCACGACGCATTGGTAATTCGCGACGGCGCCGTCCTTGATGCGCATCCAGTGACCGAGCGAACCGCGCGGGCCTTCGTGCGGTCCCCAGCCTTCGCAATCGGCCGGCCAGCTCGCGGGATCCCAGCGGCTGCCGTCGTGGGCGCGCAAGTCGCCGCGCGCGATGTTCGCGACCAGTTCGTCGTGCCAGCGCAGCACTTGGTCGGCCATCAACTGCGTCTCGATCCCGCGCGCGACCACGCGGCCGAGCGTCGAGAAGAGCGCGGAGGGCGGGAGGCCGAGCGCGGCGAGCGTCGAGTCGACGGCGCTGCGAACCTGCGCGTGTCCCGAAGCGTAGGCTACGAGCAGACGCGCCAGCGGCCCCACCTCCATCGGTTTTCCGTCGTAGCGCGGTGCCTTGACCCAAGAGTATTTTCCGTCGGTCTCGAGCATCGCGTAGGGCGGCTTCGGGCCGGTATAGCGGGGCGTCGTCTCACCTTCGCGCGGATGCTTGTGCGCGGCGTCGCCGCTTTCGTACGTGTACCAGGAGTGCGTCACGAACTCGCCGATGCGCCCTTCGTCGAAGGGCAGGACGCGCGTCAAATCGCGCCCTTCGATGATGCCGCGCGGGACCCAGAACGTTTGCGGATCTCCCGAAACGCTGCTCGGGAAATCGCCGTAGCACAGATAGTTCCCGCTCCCTGCGCCGTAGTGCGCCCAATCCTTGTAGGCGGCGCCGATGGCGAGCAGGTCGGGGATGTAAACTTGATCGACGAACGTCTTGGCGAACTGCAGCAGGCGCAACTGCTCCGCGAGGCGCGCGTCGTTGAGCGCGGCCTGGCTCGTCGGATCGACCGGCAAGGACATGCCGCCGAGCAGATAGGTCTGCGGATGCGGATTCTTGGCGCCGAGCAGCGCTTGCACTTTGATGACGTCACGCTGCCATTCGAGCGCTTCGAGATAGTGCGCGACGGCCAGCAGATCGACTTCGGGCGGGAGCCGGTAGGCGGGGTGGCCCCAGTAGCCGTTCTTGAAGAGGCCGAGATCGGCGTCGGACTGCGCGAGCTTGCGCAGGCGGTCCTGCACGCCTTTGAAATAGTCGCGGCTGGATTTGGGCCAGGGCGAGATCGAAGCGGCGATGCGCGCGGTCGCGGCGGGGTCGGCGCGCAGCGCGCCCGTCACGTCGACCCAGTCGAGCGCGTGCAGGTGATAGAAGTGGACGACGTGGTCCTGCACCCACTGGATTCCCGCGATGATGTTGCGCATGAGCCGCGCGTTCTCGGGGATCTGCACGCCGAGCGCGTCCTCGGCGCTGCGGATCGAAGCGAGCGCGTGGACCGTCGTGCAGACGCCGCAGATGCGCTGCGCGAAGAGCCAGGCGTCGCGCGGGTCGCGGCCGCGCATGACGAGCTCCATGCCGCGGAACATCGTGCTGGAGCTCCAAGCGTTGGTGACCGTTCCGCCCTCGACTTGCGCCTCGATGCGCAGGTGGCCCTCGATGCGGGTCAACGGATCGATCGCAATGCGCGTCACGGTTTGTGCTCCTCGTCGCCGTGCTGGATTGGGGCGACGCGCTCGGCGACCGTGGCCGCCACGCCGTGAACGGCGAACGCGGCGCCGGTCGCGATCACGAGGCCGAGGCCGACCTGTTCCGCACGCGTTTGAATGCCGAAGCCCGGGACGTCCGGCAGGCGGTCGTAGAACGGCGAATTCGCGTCCCAGAACTGCGGCTCGGAGCAGCCGATGCAGCCGTGGCCCGCGCCGACGGGCCAGCTCGTGCCGCCGTTCCAACGCACGACCGGACAGTTGTGAAACGTCGTCGGCCCCTTGCAGCCGAGCTTGTAGAGGCACCAGCCTTTGCGATGCGCCTCGTCGCCCCAGACCTCGACGAACTCGCCCGCGTCGTAGTGCGCGCGCCGCTCGCAGCTGTCGTGGATCAACTGGCCGTAGGCGAAGAGCGGCCGGCCCAACTGATCGGTCGCGGGGAGCCGGCCGAAGGTCAAGTAGTGAACGAGCGTGGCCGCAACGTTGGCGCCGTTGACCGGGCAACCCGGCAGGTTGACGACGCCGATCCCCGGGACGGCCTCCGCGAGGCCGAGCGCACCGGTCGGGTCGGGGTGCGCGCGCGGCCAGCCGCCGTAGGTGGCGCACGCTCCGACGGCGATCGTCGCGGCGGCGTTGCCGCAGACTTCGCGCGCGATATCGAGCGCGCTCCTTCCGCCGATCGTGCAGTAGCCCTCGCCGGTGGGGATCGCGCCTTCGACGACGGCGATATAGCGGCCGCGCTCGCCTTCGACGACCTCGCGCAGCGAGCGTTCCGCGGCTTCGCCGGCGGGGGCCATCAGCGTCTCGTGATAGTCGAGCGAGATCAGCGAGAGCACGATCTCGGCGAAGCCGGGGTTCTCCGAACGCAGCATCGACTCGGTGCAGCCGGTGCAGCCCGAGAACTCGAGCCAGACGACGCGGGGCCGTTTCGCGGAGCCGAGCGCCGCGGCGATCGCCGGGGCGTGCGATGCCGGCAAGGCGAGCGCGGCGGCCATGGCTCCGCAGAAGTTCACGAAACTCCGCCGCGAAATGCCGCGGCGACGCAGTGCCGTCCAGAGGGAACGGTCAGGCAACTTCGGTCCAATCTTTGGGACGGCGGAACGTTTCTCGAAGAATAGACGAGAGAAATAGTTCAAAGGAAATACATTAGTAGCTTCGGATCGGCCGTTTGCGCCTGCGGTAAACGATCTTCTCGGATGTTGAAAAACTCGACCGGGAACGGAGCGGCCCCGACGACAAAAGTCGACCTTGCGCCGCGCGCTAGGAATGCTTCAGGCATCGTCGTGCGCGTCCTCACGCCGCGCCCTGCGACGCGAGCGCGGTCCTCGCCCGCGGCAGCTTGCTGGTGAGCCTATGACGAACTCCTCGGCCTTTGGAAAGCGAGTCAGCCTCGATGCGCGATGCCGTTCGAACCGGGCGATGCGGCCTGCGACTTCTTCGAGGGCCTGGCGGTACTCGGTAAAGACCAGCTGCCGGGCTGGTTTCTCCCACTCGAGTCCGGTGAGCCATTGGCGGTGACGTGCCGACCAGGCACGCACGCCCGCCGGCGCCATCACACCCAGCGCAGCAAGAACTTACCCAAGCGGTGCCGCGCTCGCATCTGGTCTTCAACGGCATCTTCGCGCCCTCTGACCAAATCGCGTAGAGCTTCGTGATCGTCGTCGGGCACCCAGGTCGGAGTGAGTTCACCGCTGCGCAGCAAGCGAGCCAAGGACAACGCATCGCGGCGAGCGGTAACACACGCGAAGGCTCGCCGTTGCGCCGATTTTCTTCAGAATCGACCGAAGAGCGTCGTGTTCGTTGGCGATGATCCCAAGCATGCGGGGGGCGCCGATCCCCTCGTCGGCGACGGCGACGGCGATCGTATCCTTGTGAACGTCGAGCCCGACGTACTTGGGGCTTCCGCTCGCGCGGGAATGTGCTATCGTTCTTCATTGCCGGTCCCTTTCGCGTGTAGCTCTGGCTGGCGGTCTTGCCGTCAGCGCAACCTACAAGGCCCTCTAGCCTTCGAGGATGCCCTGGGGGAGCCGTTCGGCGAGCGTTCCGCTCGCCTGGCCCGCCGGTGACGCTCTGAATCCATCAAAAAACGCCTCAACCGGACTTCGATGGCGAGACGCCGGAAGACCAGCTAAAAAAGGGCAGGCTGCAGTTCATGCGCAGCTACGTCAACGACGCCATAACCATGAAACCCGACTGATGCCGTCACGGCAACAGCATTTCGAAAACGTCTTCAGGACTCTCGGCCGATCGCGCCGCGCGAGCAATACCGAAGGCGGGCTTCGCTCAGTTCTCGATGGTCACGTACCAGCGTCCCTCGATCCGCGACCAGAACTTCCCGAACTCGTCCGGGTGTTCCGGGGAATGCGGGTCGCGCAGCAGGACGGGCGCATGTCCCGAGGCGTCCGTGACGCTGAAGATTCGGCCGCCGGCATAGCTCTTGACCGTGAGATCGGCAGCTCCGGGAAGCGGTGCGAGGCTCTCGCTCTTCAGGTGATCGGCGAAGACCTGCTCTAGGGCAGCACCGCTTGGGATTTGCGTGCCAGCCATGCGAAGGTTGTCGAAAAATCGCGCTTCGAGCGCCACGACCTGGGCTGCATCTTTCGCGGAGAAGGCTTGCTGCAATTGCGCGACCGCGTCGAGCAACCCCGGTGCATCGTCCGTCACCGCGTCGGCCGCCGTCCAGTTCCATGCGGGCAATCCGCTCAACGTCACGACGTGCGCGATCGACCCGCTCTTCGTGAGCTTCTGATCGAAGAGTGGTCCCTGCGGACCCTGGAGGATCATTTCGACGGATCCGTGCGGAGCCGTAATGTCCGCGTCAACGCCGATCTCGTTGTCGCCGTTACGACAGAAAAACTGGTACACGGTGCTCGCCAGCGTGACCGGGCTCTCGTTCGTACTCGAACCGCCGCCCGGCAACCTTTCGACGACGGCGCCGCCTTGGCGTTCCTGCGCGAACGGGATGCCGTTGATCCGCGCGGTGGCCGAGCCCCCGAAGACCAGAACATTGAGCGTCGGCGCGACGACGGCCGCGCGGACGCCGGACGCCGTCGACGCGACGGCTACTGCGACGATAAAGGCGGCGCCAGCAAATGAAACGCGCATGTTCGGCTCCTCGTTTCGGTGCGCGTTTCAGCTTACGCGCGGCGAGTCCTGGCTAGGGAGCATGAGATTGCCTGGGGCGCTCCGGCTGCGGCGCCGCGGATCTTCTGGCCTCATCGCGCGCCTCGTGACCTGATCGCCTCGAATTCCTTGTCGTGCATCACGTCCTCGACCGAGCGGCCAGAGCAAACTGCCTGCACCATGCTGACCTGACGGTCCGCGACGCGCTCGGCTAGATCAAGCACTTCGTCGATCCGATCCGCAACCACGAAGACCGTGCCGCAGCGGTCCGCGATCACGTAATCGTTCTCCCGTACGGTAACGCCGCCCACCTGGATCGGCGTGCTCGACGCCACCTGCATCACCCGGTTGCGCGCGCTGACCATCGTCGCGCCGCGGCCGTAGACCGGGTAGCCGATCTCCTCATTTGCCTCGATGTCCCGGCTGAAGCCATCGATCACCGTCCCGCGAATGCCCTTGACTTTCGCGGCGTTGGCGAGGATATCGCCCCAGCACGAGACGCCATCGATGCCCCCAGCGATCACCAGCACCCTGTCGTCGGTGCCGATCGCGGCAATGACCGGGGAGATCAGGTGCACGACGGGCGCAGCTTCGCGCTTGGGACCCAGCTGGACGGTGCTGGCGCGGCCGACGATGCGGGGGCAGTTCCAAAGAGGCAGGATGCCTACGGTAGCACCCGGCAGACCGACAAAATCGAGGGCGTCCGACACCGTGGTGGTGTCGAGTCTGGCGAGCCTGTCCAGAGCCGTTGAAGTGCACATGGGACTGAAGATTCCGTTCCGATTGACGCGATTCTTTGCTTTTTCACCGGGGCGCTTAGGGCCGTAAAAAGCAGAACGCGCTTCCTAGCGTCCCGGAAACGAGCACGTTAGGCCGGTCCTCGCACCCGCGAGCGTGGCGATCGGCGCGGCATCGGCGCGAGCGCCGTGGGCAAAAACGAGGACGGACGCGGTGCTGTCGGACGCGCAATTGGAAACGTACAACTTCCCGCTCGAATCGGTGCTCAGGCCCTCGATTTGTTCCGTATATTCCGTGCGCGTCGAGGTGTGCTGGCCGACGAGTTTGCTGATGGCCGGCGTACCGCGCGTCGCGCCGCTGAGAATGAGCACGACGCCTCCGTTCACGCCGACGTAGAGGCGGCCATCGCCGTCGAGGGCGAGATAATTATCGCTGCCGCCGGTGTTGAGGATCTTGTGATACGGCGCAGAAGCCGCGGGGGCCGAGAGCATGACGTTTTCGGTGCTGTCGGAATAATAGAGGCGGCCCCGCGCATCAAAGATCGCATGGGTAAGCGACTGCGTCGGAGTGCTGACCGGGACGTCGTGGCGCGCATCGGGATTACCGCCCGGCTGAATCGACAACAGCCGGCCGTTGACGATCGCGAAAATGCCCCCGGTCGTGTCGACGGCGAGGTCTTGCAACTGCGCAGCATCCGTCCCGATTGTCCGCTCCGGCGCCACGTTTCCGCTCGCGGTAACGGGTCATACGGTCCGAGTCGTGCGACGGGCTTCCCGGCCGAACATCGAGCGCGCGCTCGAGGTGGACCGCAAGAGCGCAATGAAGGCCGCGGCGATCGACGATTCGATGGTCCATTGCAAGAGCGCGACGCTCCACGAGATCGTCCCGAGCCGGCGCTCGTTGATCGAATTCACGATGCCGACGACCTGGCTTGCGATCGGCACGCAAACGAACAGGCGATATTTGGAGGCGTCGCCGGCTGCGACGACGCTGCTCAAGCCGATGGTGAACAGGGCGACGCCCTGCTGCTGCGTCGCGTACGGATCCTGAAGCGGCCAGTTCAGGAGCCGCGAGCCGACCTGCACGAAGATGGTCGACGCGAGCCCCCAAAAGAGCTGCCAGGCACCGAAGGCGACGAGCAGGCGCGACAAGCCGCGCTCGGGGGAGAGCCAGCCCGCTTGCTCGCGCCGTGGGACGCTCTGCGGGACGTTCCAAGGAAAGGCCGCGAGCAGTGCTGCGGCGACGATCGATTCGAGCGACGCGATCGCGACGAACGACGGCGTCGCAATCGCTCCGGCGCGCCAATCCAGGAAAGCGAGGCCACACTCGAGCGCACGTTGGACGACCACGACCCAGAGAAAGCGCCGATAGCGAAGGGGCGCGATGCTCACGCACGCATCCATGAGCGCGACGGACAGCAAGAGCAAGCCGTATTGCCGCGTCATCACGACGTCGATCAGCGGCCGTCCGAGGAGACCGAGCCCAACCTCCGGCTGCAAGCAGACGAGCGCAGCCAACACGAGCTCGGTTGCGGCGGTGAACGCCAGAAGAGCCCGAAGAAAGCACACGCGCATCGCTTCCTCCAATCGCCGGTGGACACGGACGATAACAGGCGCAAGCGCGATTTCCTGTGATCTGCGTCGCAGCGCGGCCCGATGACGCCAACTAGCATACGCTTCACCATGACGAGGTTGGACCGCGTCACGCTCTCCCCGCTGCGTCGGCGACGCGCCTTGCAGCTCATCTTCGTGTTCGCCAACCTCGCGCTGGTCGAGGCTCACCTGCCCGGGCTCCTGTGGCTCGCGGTCGGCGGTTTCTTCTGGGCGATGCTCGTCCTGGTCAGCGTCTCGGGATCTGGGCTCGTCTGCGGTTCCATGTGCTGGATCGGCGCGATCCAGGATTTTGCCGAGCCGCTCGCCCGCCCACGGGTGCACGTCGACCCGCGTTTGGGGCGCAGCCTGACGCTGGGACTGCTCGTCTCCTGGATTCCCGTCGGATGGCTGCTGCTGCCGGCCGTCTTGCTGCACCAGCGTACGCCAATCGACCTGGACCTCGGCTCGTGGCAGGGGCACGTGTTTCAGATCGTGCTCGCTCTCGCGATCGCGGCAAGCGTCACGGTGTTGGGAAAGCGCGGCCTTTGCCATTCCTTTTGTCCGTTCAACACCGTCGTCGCAGCGGTACGGGGGGCCTTCTACCGCGGTCAGGCCGTCTCCGCACCGGTGATAGCGTGCGCTCGCCAGTCAGCACGTTGTCACGGTTGCGCCGTCGACGCCGTCTCATCATCAAACCGTCTAACGAAAGTGGGTTCCGAATGAAATCGATCAAGCCGCTGCAAGCGTTGTTTTTCATCTGGGCAGGCTGGGAGCTCGTCAACGGCGTCCTCTCCCTGTTCGCGGCGCCGATAGGCGGCAGCCTGGTGAGCTGGGCTCCGAAATCGGGCTGGAACGCCGACCTGTACGCCATGAGCCAGCAGTATGGATTGGCCATGATCGTGCTCGGGCTGGTGTACCTGGTGGTCGCCAGCAATCCGGTACGCTACCTCGCGTTCGTGTGGGTCGTCGTCGCCGAACAGGTTTTGGGCATCGTGATAACGGCCTACGAAACCTTTGGGACGCACTCTCAGACCGTGCAGCAACTCCTCACGCAAGTGACCGTCAACGTCATCATCGCAGCCGTATTCCTCTTGCTGCGTCCCAGCCGCGCGGCGCTGCTCGGCAGAACGGAAGGCGCGGCGGCGACTTAGGCGAGCGACGTGGACGCCATGCATCCGGCGGTCGTAGCGTCGTCGTGGGCGGTGAATCACGTTGTCGCTATCGTTGCCGCCGGCTTGCTCACCTTCATCGCTCTGCTTTCTTGGAAGATGGCGACGCGGTCGGCCGGACGCCCGAGGGGATGAAACATATCGCCAGCGCAGCGTCCGACCGCCAGCGCGCCTTCCCCCCGTCGCGACAGCAAGACGATCGACGCTTCAAGATACGAGAGGCTGGAAAGCCTGCACTGGTTCGCGGCGACCTATTCTTCGAAGCGTGCCCGCTCCGGCTCATCGTTCACAATGGCGACGATTGCGGAACTGTCGAGCGTCACGCCGGCAGCCCGGATTCGTCGTATCCGAGGATCTCTTCGTCGGTGCGCCGGTCGAGAAGCGGTAGCGCGGCGACTCGGTCCGCGACATGCGTCGGAGCCGTCCACGCTTGGCCTGCGAGCCCCGTTCCAACTCCGCTTCGACCGCGAGGCGAATCGCCTCGGTCAAATCGACGCCCCGCTCGGCTGCAAGGCGCCTGATAGCGGCTTCGACCCGGGCGGCGTCGTTTCGCGTTCCGTTCACTGCTAAACGTCGTGGCGGGCGGCTTCCCCGCCGATGATGATGGGAACAGCATGAACGGTTCCGAGCCGCGCCCGGGCTGCGATCAGCTCGAACTCATCACCCTGCTGGCCTTAGGCCTGGGGATCGTCGTCGGCTTCGTCGGCGCGCTGGCGCTCGCCGACGCTCGCGACCAGGCGCTCTCGCTTCTTCTCAGCCTAACCTCGCTGGCGCTCTTCACGAGGCGCTCGAGGAACCTGGCCGCCGGCGGCCGCTGAGCGCGGAAGCACTTGCCGAGCAAGCCGCCGCCGCTGCTCGGCGTCCTCAACGTCTTGCGCCCATGGGAAGTACGTACTAATATCCGTACGTAAGTACCGTCCGCTGCGCTGGGACCGTTTGAGACTAACGGCGCACGTCGTGGTTCCCCGGCGACGACGCGCTTCCGTTCGAGCTGCGGCGGTACGCAGCCGTACCGCCGCGGAACGCCGCCGGACCGCCGTGGTACGAGGCCTGAGGTGCGCCGGAATAGCTCGGCCCGCCGCCGCGGCTAAATCCGCTCGATCCGCTCCATCCGGTGCCTCCGCTTCCGACGCTCCTGACGAAGGATTGCGGGAAGCGCTCGGAGGACGGGGCCTGGAAGCTCGTCCTGGCCTCCGGTGCGACGCGGCCTGGTTCGGTACCGTAGGATCGCGTGCCGGTCCGCAGCGGCTCTCGCAAGCCGCCGTTTTGGTAACCCGTCAGCGGACGCTCGTCGTACCAGCGGCCGCCCCAAGGCTGGCGCGCGTAGGACCATCCGCCGCCGCCGAAGATGAGCGCCAAGCTGAACGACGGGCCGTAGCCGTAGTCGTAGCCCGGATACCACCAGCCGGGGCCGTAATAGACCGGGACCGGCGCGGGGCCGTCGTACGTATACGGCGTGTCGATCTCGTTGGCTTCCAAGACCGAACCGGCGTTGTAGCCGAGGATCGTCACCGACATGCCGGGAGCGAGCGTCAAACCGGTCGGATTGATGATCGTTCCTTGATGGAGATGGACGTGATCGACGAAGCCGCGGTCGTCGTCGAGGCGGAGATCGAACGTGCCGTCGATCGCGTCGACGCGGCCGTGCACCGTTTCGTCGGCGTTCCCGTAACCCGCATCCGCATAGGACGGGACGTCTTGCGCGAGTGCGACCGCGGGCAGCGCGAGGGCCGCCGCGGCGAGCGCCGCGAGCATCCCGGGAACGATCTTGATCATCTTGCTCGCTTTGACCATCCTGCTCATTCTCATACCTGCCGTGCTCTCGTCTGACAATTGAGAGCAAAATCGATCATAGCAAAACGACTTGGGATGAGTCTGGGAGCGCCGGCCGGTTGCTCGCGGCGGCGCGGTTAGGTTCCGCGCGCCGGTTGCTCGCGGTGGGGTGGTTAGGTTCCGCGGGCAGCGAGGAGTTGGGGGATCGTTGCGAAGCGGTAGCCGCGGGCGCGCAGCGCGTCGACGATCGCCTTCGTCGCGGCGACGTCTTGGCTGCGATCGCAGAGCGAAGAGGGGAGCGTGCGGCCGCAGACGAGGCCGCGGTTGCCATCGTGCAACACGATGATGCTGCCGTCGGCGACGTGCTCGACGACGCGGCGCACGATCGTGCCGACGCCGGGCTGCTCCCAATCCTCGGGGAGCGGGACCGACCACATCACGACCGTATAGCCGAGCTTCTTCGCCTCGTCGAGGACGGCGAAGTCGCGTGCGCCGAAGGGCGGGCGCAGCAGCGTCGTGTGCCGTCCGGTCAAGCGGAAGACGGCCGCGTCGGTGCGCTGCAGTTCGTCGCGCACGGCGGCGCGGGACTGCACGATGAGGTGCGCATGGTCCCAGGTGTGGTTGCCGATCGCGTCGCCGTCGCGGGCCATGCGGCGCACGGTCGCGGGATAGGCGACGACCGCGCGGCCGACCACGAAGAACGTCGCGCGCACGCGCTCGCGCTCGAGCACGTCGAGGATGCGGTCGGTGTACGGCGCGTTGGGACCGTCGTCGAACGTCAGCGCGACTTCGCGCAGCGACGGCGGCCCGCTGACCAGCGTCCGCCCGAAGATCTGGTTTCCCGGGGCTTCCAAAAATTCGTAGCCCGCATAGGCGCCGAGGCCCAGGACGAGCGCCAGCACGAGAAAGCGCAGCGCCTTCACGTCGAGCCTCCGAGCCGGGCTTGGATCGCGGCGATCTTGGCGCGAAACTCCGGGCTGCCGAAGGCGCGAAAGTCGTCGACGAGTTTTTGGTAACGCGGCTCGACGAGGACGGTGCTCGAGAGCTCGAGCAAATTGGGGACGGGCTTGTTCTTATCGAGCTTGATATGAAACTGATGGCCGCCGGTCGTCGCCCAATAGTGCGGATCGGTGAAGCTGAAACGGCGCGTGCCGTGCTGGCCGGCGGTGAGCTGGTAAACGTCGATCGCATAGCTCGTCGCCGTGTCGCCGCGCGGCGGCCGCGAGGCGAGTTCCCAAATGCCGTCGACGACCGTTTTCTCGAAGAAGAACGAGACGTCGTAGGTTTCGCGGGGGAGCGAATCGAGCTTGATCGCCAGACCGTTGCGGGCGACGGCCCGGTACTGGCTCGACGAGGCGCCGTTGATGTCGGCCATCCGAAAGTCTTCTTCAGCGATCGCCCCGATCTTGTGGCGCACGACCATGGAAAGGCGGATCGCCGAGGGCGATTCGGCGATGCGCCGGGCCGCGTCGTAGCGGCCGGACTCGTTCGCTTTGAAGAGCCACCACATTCCGGCCAGCCCGGCGAGGAGCGCGAGCGTGACGAGGAGGGAGACGGGGTTGCGCAGCACGGCCGAAAGCGCTTCCCGCTTCAGGCCTTAAGCGCCTCGTCGAGGGTGCGGTTCACGAGGGCGTCGGCGGCGGCGTTGTATTTGCGGCGGATGTGGCCGATCTCGACCGTGTTAAACTTCGCGAGCAGCCGCTTGGCGCGGGCGTGCAGCGGGATGAGGTCGGGGTGCTTGACCCGGTAGACGCCGGTGAGCTGGCGGACGACGAGCTCGCTGTCGAGGCGGATCTGCAGGTCGTCGACGCCGAGCTCGGCGGCCGCGGCGAGCCCGCTGAGCAGCGCGCGCCATTCGGCGACGTTGTTGGTGGCGACGCCGAGAAATTCACCGATTTCGGCGAGGGTCGTGCCGTCCTCGGCGACGAGCACGGCGCCGCCGGCCGCCGGGCCGGGATTGCCGCGCGAGCCGCCGTCGGCGAAGAGCGTCGCCTTCACGCCGGGTCTTTCTGGCCGACCGACTCGCTTTCGACGACGATCTCGCCGCGCTGGTTCACGATCGTGCTCTTCCAGCGCAGGCGGCGCTGCTCGGGGATCAGTTCGACGATCTCGCTGCGGGCGGTGACCGTGTCGCCGGGACGCACGGGGCGCTTGAAGCGCAGATCCTGCGAGACCAAGATCGCGCCGGGCGTCGAGAGGATCAGCCCCGCGGTCGTGGAGAGCAGGCTCGCGGTCAACATGCCCTGCGCGATGCAGCCGCCGAAGCGGGTCTGCCGCGCGTACGCCTCGTCGACGTGCACGGGGTGCACGTCGCCGCAAATTCCGGCGAACGCGCTGATATCGGCCGCGCCGATCGTCTTGCTGAACGTGACGGCATCGCCGATTTTAAACGCCTCGAACGGCTTGGGCTCGTACGCCATTTCCCGCTCGTTTCGCGGCGTGCGTGCGCCGGCCTGGGGTTCGCTCGGCGCTCGCGGCGACGCGCGGCGGCGCGCCGGGCCGCGGGCATAGCCCAAGGCAAGCGAGGGGTTTCCTGTTGCGTGGGAGGCGGCGATATGCTACAAAAGTCTACGTTACGACTTTAGTTGTAGCCGCTAGGGAGGATACTCCGATGCAGAACCCCGTCAACGCGCTCGCTCTCTCGCTGGTCCTCTTCGGCGGCTTGGCCGTCGCGTCAGCATCCGTCGGCCTCGCCTTGGTCGGCGTTCAGGTCCCTTAGCCTCCGCCTTTCCAAGCTTCCGCCGCGAGCGCCGGTCACCGGTGCTCTTTCTTTTTGTCCGGCGGCTCTCCGGAACGCCCGAGCATCTCTCGCTTCATGAGTTTCGGGTCGGCCGGCGCTTTTTTTGGGGGCGGAGGCTCGGCTGGGGCCGCAAGCGGCGCGGCGTCGTTTTTGCGGCCGCGCCGCAGGGCCGTAGGTTGCCGGGGTTCCGTAGGCAAACCGTGATAGGACCACCCGCCGCCGTCCGAGGAATTTCCGCGTGAGCAAAGCTCTCCTCATTGGCGCAGCGTTCGCCTTCCTCAGTGCCCCTGCCGGCGCGCAAACGACGCCGCCGAGTGCCTCCGCGGGCATGCAAGCGACGCCGCAGCCCGGCCACCACGTGATGCATCTGATCAAGCTGCCGAACGGCGACTACACCGTTCCCTTGAGCGAACTGCAAGGCTCGGGGACCACCGGCAAGGTGACGATCCATCCGCAAGGACTGAAGACGCTCGTGACCGTCGTCGTCGCCGGCAAACCGCAACGCCAGCACACCTTCACGCTGCACGAGGGCAGCGATTGCAGCAGGCTCGGACCTCCGAACAACATCGCGCTCGCACCGGCGCGGACCGGCGAGCCGTCACAGACGATCGTGTCGCTGCCGATCAGCAACCTGATGACGAACGACTACATCATCACCGCACAAGACGCGACCTCACGGCAGCAATACCAGGAAGCCTGCGCGCACCTCTAGTTTCCGGTTCGGTTCGCAGGCTTCGACCGCTTAAGCCGTTTAGGAACGCCTCGCTTCGCCGGCGCGATAGCGATAGATGATGCGGCCCTTCGTCAGATCGTACGGTGAGATCTCGAGATCGACCCGGTCGCCCGGCAGAATCTTGATGTGGTGGCGCCGCAACCGGCCGGCGATGTGCGCGAGGATCGTGTGCCCGTTCTCGAGTTCGACGGAGAACGTCGTGCTCGGGAACACCTGCTGGACCGTGCCGTACATCTCGAGCGATTCTTCTTTGACGGCGGCGGCCGGCTTGGGGCGTGCCGCGGGCCTCGGGCGGCGGAGGGGCATTCTGCGAGCGATGATATCCTCTTCTCTGGGCGGCGCAGCGCCGGAGTGCGGTTCGCGAAGCGGCTGAAGCATCGTTTCCGCTTCGAACGGGCGCGCCGCAGCCGGGGTCCGGCAAGGCGGGAACCGGCGCCGCCAATCGGCGCCTACGACCCGCTTGCGGCTCGTTCGGTTGCGATGCCGGCCGAGATTCCCCGTTTTCGACGGCGGAGAGGACGGCGGCGGCGCGGGGCGCGGGCACAGCGGCGCATCAGAACTGTGCCAGGAAGGCGGTGCTCGCGGCGACGCCGACGCCGGCCCGGGCGTAGCGGGCCGGCAACTGCTCGCGGTCGCGCAGCGGAGCGGCGGTCAGCACCGCCGCCGGGCCGGCGCCGCACGCGCGCAGCATCACGACCTCGAGCCCGGCCGGGACGAGGCCCGTTTGGTACGGTTCTAAACGAACCGCCCGCCCGCGCGCTTCCAACTCGACGGGCCGCTCGAGGGCGAGCACGACGAGCGGCGCGCCTTCGAGATCGTGACCGCGCCGCGTCTCGTCGAGCGCGACGCGCTCGACGGCGAAGCGCGCGCCGGCGATCAGCGTCGTACGATGCAGGCCGTCGAGCTCGTAGGCGAGCGGACGAAGGGCGCCGGCTTCGGAGCGGCGGTAATCGAGGACGTCGGCGGCTTTGTCGACGTGCAGGGCGCGCGGCTTGCCGTCGGGCCCGAGCCGGTTGTAATCGAAGATGCGATAGGTCAGGTCGCTGGCCTGCTGCACTTCGTGGAGCACGATGCCGTGTCCGATCGCGTGCAGCGTTCCGGCCGGCAGATAGAACGCGTCGCCGCGGTGGACCGGGACGTGGCGCAGCAAGTCGCCGAGCGAACCGTCCGCGACGCGCTCGAGGTACTCGCCGCGCGACGTGTCGCGGTTCCAGCCGAGCACGATCCTCGCTTCGGGCTCGGCTTCGAGGATGTACCAGCACTCGGTCTTGCCGTTGGGCTGGCCCTCGACGCGCTGCGCGTACGCGTCGTCGGGATGGACCTGGACCGAGAGCGAGCGGCGCGCGTCGATCAGCTTGGTGAGCAGCGGGAAGAGCACTGCGGGGTCGACCCAGCCGGTGAGGTCGCGACCGAGCTCGGCGCGGAGCTGCGCGATCGTCTTCCCCGCGAAGGGACCGCCCGCGACGCGGTTCTCGTCCCAGCATTCCCACGACTCGCCGATCTTCGCCTGCGGAGCAGCCGGCTTGCCGTAGCGCTCGGCGAGCGCGTGACCGCCCCAAATCGCTTCCTTCTCGGCGGGCTCGACGAGCAGCGGCTCGAGCGGCGCGCTCATCGCGCGAGCGGCGCCGCGGCGCCCGCGCGTTCGCTTCGTTTGCGGACGATGAAGGCTTCGTTCATAGAAGGCGCGCATTCGCTGCGGGTGAAGAGCTATTCCTCGAAGGGGAGAGGTTCCATCACGCTCGCACCGGACATCGCCTTCCAGCATTGCGCCAACGCCGCGGCGGCCATCATCCAACGGGCGCCCGCGTACATCACCTATCGCGTTGCAACGCATGTGGCCGCAACCTCGCTCGGCAAGCAACGCGACATCGTGCGCGAGGTCAGCGTGCGCACGCAGGACGGGCTCGCCGTCATCCAGGACCTGCCGCGCGGCCGCAATCAGGTCGCGCCGGCCTTTCCCGTCACGCCGGCGTTCGACGCGCTCTCGTACTTCACGCTTTCCTGGAAGGTCGGCGCGCACGAGGACGTCTCGGCTTACGTTCACGATATCACGCCGCTTCACTACGACGCGCTGCCGGCATCGGGCGCGGACGTCGTCGTAGTGCGGCTGCGCGCGTACCGCGCGACCTACGCGCCGGATTCAAGCGACGCGCCGAACGCGAAGACGCACATTCTGCTCGAGCCGTTCGATTTCGTCAAGCGCCAAGTCGTGCGCCGCGACAGCACGTTCTTCCTCAGCGATCTCTACATCGACAACGCGTCGGGGATGCCTGCGGAGGTGAAGTACAGCGGCGGGAACGATCTGCAGTTCGTGGTCGACTACGCGTCGATCGGCGGCTACTGGCTCGTCGAGCACGCGCATTACGAGGAGACGGTGTTTTTCCCGCTGCACCTCGCGCGCTTCCACGTCAGCGCGGACGCGGTCTACGACGGCTTCACGTTTCCCGCGCAGGCACCCGATCCGCGGCTTGCGCCGCCGGCTTCTGTCGCGCCGCAAATCGAGCCGGCGGCGGCCGCACCCCAGGCTGCGGCGAGTCCCTGAATGCGGGCCGTCGTATGCGAGGGGACGGGCGGGGTGGAGGTGCTCGCGGTTCGCGACCTTCCCGAGCCCGAACCCGGCAGCGACGACGCGCTCGTCGAGGTGGCGTACGCGGGGCTCAACCGGGCCGACGTGCTCGAGCGCCAGGGTCGCTACGGCGGCGGCACCGCGCCGGGCGGCGAAGTGCGCGCCGGACTCGAGTTTTCCGGGGTCGTCAGGGCCGTCGGGGCGCGGGTCGAGGCGGTCGCGCCCGGCGACCGGGTCTGCGGGCTGGTGCGGGCGGGGGCGCACGCGGAGCTCGTCGCCGCGCACGCGCTCACGCTCTCGCCGCTTCCCGGCGGGGTCGATCTGGCCACGGCGGCGGCGATTCCCGAGGCGTACCTGACGGCGCACGACGCGCTGTTCGCGCGCGGCGGGTTCGGGCTCGGGCGGACCGTGCTCGTCCACGCTGCGGGGAGCGGCGTCGGGCTGGCCGCGATCGCGCTCGCCAAGCGCGCCGGAGGCTTCACGATCGGCACGTCGCGCAGCCCCGCGAAGCTCGCGCGCGCCGCCGAGTCGGCCGGGCTCGACGCGGGGATTCTCTACGGCGACGGCTGGCCGGAGGCGGTCCGCGCGGCGACCGCCGGACGCGGCGTCGACCTCGTGCTCGACTTCATCGGCGGGCCGGCGCTGGCGGGCAACGTCGAGGTGCTGGCCACGGGCGGGCGGATCGTGCAGATCGGCACGCTCGGCGGCGCGAGCGCGTCCTTCGCGCTGGGGCCGCTGATGGCCAAGCGCGCGAGCCTGACCGGCACGATGCTCCGCAACCGGCCGCTCGACGAGAAGATCGCGCTCGCCCGCGGCTTCACGCTTCACCTGCTCCCGCTCTTCGCGCGGGGCGAGCTGCACGCGCAGATCGACGCGACCTTTCCCCTCGCCGAGATCGCCGCCGCACACGCGCGCATGGAGGCGGACGCCAACTTCGGCAAGATTCTGCTGGAGGTGCGCGCGTCCTGAGCGGCGCCGCCCGAGCGCGCGCGCTGCCTCGGCGGCGACGCGCGCAAACGAACTACGGAGAGGGAGAGATTCGAACTCTCGGAACGCTCATCACGTTCGCCCGCTTTCGAGGCGGGTGCCTTCAACCACTCGACCACCTCTCCGCGATGGCTTCGTGCTCGAACCGCTTTCCGGCTGAGGACCGACCCGTTCTATAGCACGCCTCACCGGTCGGGTCCTTGCCGTTCAGGCCGGAGCGCGCCCGCGCTTCCCGGCGAAGAACGCGCGGAGCTGCTCGGCCGCCTCGTCCTCCAGCACGCCGGACGTGACCGCGACCCGGTGGTTCACCGCTTCGGACGCGAAGACGTCGAGCGCGGAACCGGCCGCACCGCCCTTCGGATCGCGGCACCCGAAGACGACGCGGTCGATGCGCGCCGCGACCATCGCGCCGGCGCACATCGCGCAGGGCTCCTTCGTGACGAACAGCGTCGCGCCGGCGAGCCGCCACACGCCGAGCGCCAGCGCCGCCGCACGCAAGACCAAAATTTCGGCGTGCGCGGTCGGGTCGGGGCGGCGCTCCTTCTCATTCTGCGCTTCGAAAACGCGCTCGCCCGCGACGAGCACCGCACCGACGGGCACGTCTCCGCCGCGCGCCGCTTCGGCTGCCAGCTCGAGCGCGCGACGGAGACGGGCGACGTCGGTATCGCGAAAATCGTTCATGCGCCCGGACGGATTCGAACCGCCGATCTCAGCCTTCGGAGGGCCGCGCGTTATCCAGCTACGCTACGGGCGCACGCAGGCCGGCGCTTACTTCTGGTCCTCAGGCGAGACCGGAGCCGCCGACGGCAGATGTTTGAAGAGGTCGAGCTTGTGGTCGACCAGGCCGCGATAGAATTTGCGCACGCAGTCCGGATGACCGAAGAAATAGGTTCGCGCGTACGCCAAGTCGTCGCCGGACGAATCCGGGACGTAATGCGAGATTTCGATCTCTTCCATCTGACCCCGATCGACGGGATGCGGACAGAAATCGCAAGGGATCGTTGACATCGTACGCTGCACCTCGGGCAGGAACTTGCGGCCCGGCGAGGTTACGAACCCCCCGAGCTGCAGCCCTGTGAACGCCTCTACGCCGACAAAAGATGCGCATCCTCGCAAGGGGACCGAGCGCTGCCGCGTCAACGGCGAGTATGACTCGGGTAGGATTCGAACCTACGACCTAGGGCTTATGAGTCCCCCGCTCTACCGCTGAGCTACCGAGCCTCTCGTCGAGACGACGTTCAACGGCTTCACAAGGTGAGCGCCGTCACGCGTCTGAGCGCGCGGTCGGAGGGACTCGAACCCCCAACCTACAAGTTCGTAGCCTGTTGCTCTATCCAATTGAGCTACGACCGCACGTCGCCGTCTCGGCGACCGAGAGGGATACCCCGCGCAGGCGGCATTCCCTGCCTGCGCGGCCCGGCGCTTGGGTGAAGAGCGCTTCGGAGAGAGAGGGATTCGAACCCTCGATACACTTTAACAGCGTATAACGGTTTAGCAAACCGCCGCCTTCAGCCGCTCGGCCATCTCTCCACACGCACACTTTTGCTCCGTTCGGTACCCCGACCTCTTGACGGGCCTCGCGCGCCTATGCGCTCGCGTCCAGGAGCGTGAGAATGCGCGCGGCGACCGCCGCCGCCGCGTCGGGACGGCGCAGGCGGTCCATGCGCTCGTGCAGCTGCCGGCGCCGCTCGTGCGACGTCAGCAGTTCGGCGACCGCACTCGCCAACTGCCGCTCGCCCACAGCCTTCACGGCCGCGCGGCGCGAGACGAGGTAGCGCGTGTTCCGCTCCTCCTGACCCGGCAGCGGCTTGACGAGGACCATCGGAAGCTGCGCCGTCAACGCCTCCGAGGACGTCAATCCACCAGGCTTGGAGAGCAGCACGTCGCTGGCGTGCATATAGTCGTAGACGTTGTCGACGAAACCGTAGACGCGCACCGGATACGCGGTGCGTTCCGCAGCCGCCAGAATGCGCTTTTGCAAGCGCCCGTTGCGTCCGACGATGACGGCCGCCGCGAGCGGGACGTCGAGGCTTCCCAGGGCGCGCATCATCATGTCGAGCGGTCCGATGCCGGCTCCGCCGCCCATGATCAGCACGATGCGCCGGTCGAGCGGCAGGCCGAGCGCAACGCGCAACTCGTCGAGCGGCAGGCGCGGCGCGCCGAAGCGGCCGTCGACCGGGATCCCGGAGACGAGCACGCGATCCGCCGGGACCCCGCGCGCGACGAGCGCCTGGCGGATCTCGGCCGTCGCGACCGCGTAAGCGTCGACGTTGGTATGAATCCAGAACGGATGGACCGCGAAGTCGGTGACGATGCCGACGACGGGGAGGGCGGGATCGAATTGGCGCTTGTACTCGGACATCACGCCGCACGGAAAGGCGTGCGTGCAGACCACGACGTCGGGCTTACGCTCGTTGACGAGCGCGCGCAGGTTCGCGGCGGTGTACTGGCTGACCCAGCGACGGAAGGCCGGCACGTGCGTGGCGCGCTCGGCGCGGTCGTAGATGTAGCGGTAGAGCTGCGGCACGGTCTTCACCATGCCGATGTAGCCGTCGGCGACGACTTTCGAGAAGATGCTCGCCGCGTAGCGGTAGGAATCGACGGTCTGCGTCTCGATCGTCGCGTCGCGCGCCGCGAGCGCCGCGCGGACGGCCTGCGCCGCGGCCGTGTGCCCCACGCCGACGCTCGCCGAGAGGAACAGAACGCGCTTGGGCAAGCGCCCGGTCAGTTTTCCTCGGGCGACGACTCTTCGGCTAGCACGAAGAAATCGTCGAGGATCTCCTGCGCCAGCTCGTCGTCTTCCAGAAGCCGGCCGTTCTCGTCGGTGACGACGAATTCGTCGGCTTCTTCGCTGTACGCGACCGCGAAGCCGTTGTGCTCGTCGTCTTCGACCAGGCCGACGACCTCGAACTCGTACTTCTGTCCCTCGGTCGTCTCGATCACGAGAACATCGCGGAGCTCGACTTTCCCCTCGTCCTTGACCTCGTCCTTGACTTCGCCCTTGGCCTCTCCGTTCTGAGCGTCGATGATGAGCCTCCTAGCGCAGGTAGCGCGCAACGTTGGCGTTGTGTTCGGCCAGCGTTCGCGAAAACGCGTGATGTCCATTCCCTTTGTACACGTAATACAGATAGTCGGAAGCCTGGGGATGGAAGGCCGCGAGTAGGGAGGGCCGGCCTGGGCTGGCGATCGGAGTCGGCGGAAGCCCCGTGTGGAGGTAGGTGTTGTATGGCGAGTCGCGGGCGAGGTCGTCGAGCGTGATGACGTCCTTGTGGTGCGCGAAGGTATATTCGACGGTCGCGTCGACTTCGAGCGGCATGCCGCGGCGCAGACGGTTGTAGTAGACGCCGGCCATCAGGGCGCGCTCGTCGTCGGACTTGGCCTCGCGCTCGACGAGCGACGCGACCGTCACGACCTCCGGCACCGTCAAGCCGAGCCGCTTCGCCCGGGCGGCCGCGTCGACTGGAAGCTCGCGGCGGAACTGTTCGGTCAGAACTTGGGCGACCGTTTCGGGCGAAGCTCCGAGCCCGATCAGATACGTGTCTGGGAAGAGGAAGCCCTCGAGCGAGGCGGTCCGCACGCCTCCCACGACGATCGAGCCGTGCAGGAAATAGCGTGCATAGCCGGCGGCGTCGCCGACGCCGCGCGCTTCGAGCTGCGCGGCGATCTCCTTGGCGGTGAAGCCTTCGGGGATCGTCACCCAAACCGCGACCTGCTGTCCGGTGACGAGCCGGTGCAAGACGTCCGCGGCGGTCTGGTGGGCTGGAAAGCGATATTCGCCCGCCTCGATACGGCCGGCGACTCCCTCGATCCGGGCCAGCAGCGAGAACGCCAGCGGCGAGCCGATCACGCCGTCCGACGAGAGCCGGCGGGCCACCTCGGCCGCGGTCGAGCCGGCCGGCACGACGACGTCGGTCTCGCCGCCGGGCAGGGAACGATCGCCGAACGCCGCGGCGCGAAACCACAGCGCGCCCGCGGCGAGCACGACGAGCGCGAGCGCGGCGGCAACCGCCGCCAGCCTGAAGAGCGCTTTCACGTCAACGCTCCCGGCGGCGCCGGGCCAGGTACGAGTCGAGGATCAGGCTCGCAGCGAGCTGGTCGACCACGCCCTTCCGCTTCTTGCGCGAGACGTCGGCGTCGATCAAGCTCCGGGTCACCTGCGCCGTCGTCAGCCGCTCGTCGATCCGCTCGATCGAGCCGCTCCACGCTTTGCTGAGAACCGCGACGAAAGCGTCCATCCTTTGGGCCGCGACGCCACGCTCGCCGGAGAGCGCGAGAGGATCGCCGACGACGATCGTCTCCGCACCGTACTCGCGCGCCAGGGCCACGATCGCGTCGAGATCGCGGTGCAGCGCGGTGCGCTCGATCGTTCCGACCGGAAGGGAGAAGCTCTCGCCGGGATCGCTGACCGCGACGCCGATGCGCCGCTGGCCCACGTCGAGCGCCAGGATCATCGCTGCGCGCCGGCCCGGGCAAGTTCGTCGAGCACCCTGCCCGCTTTGGGACGCTTGCCCAGATGATAGGTGACAAACGCGTCGACGGCGCGCGCCACCGCGCCGGTCGCGTGCGCGGCAGGGCGCAGCGGACCTCCGCGCGCCGCGCCGAGCGCGCGAAAATTCGCACCGTCGGCCGCGTCGAGGGGATGCCCGTCCGCGGCGTGCGGCCGGCACCGCTCGCAGGCGAGGCCGCCCGCTTCGAGATCGGCCCAGGCGGGGCACCCTTCGAGCGGCTCGCCGCAGCTCACGCAGCGCTCCGCCTCCGGCGCGTAGCCGAGCGCGCCGAGCAGCAGCAGCTCGAAGCGAGGGATCAGCCGGGCCGGATCCTCCGCGGCGGCGATCCCGCGAACGGCGCCGCGCAACAGCGCATAGACCTCGGGCAGCGCCAGGTCCGGCTCGCAGAACGCATCGACGAGCTCGGCGATCAGGTGTGCGGTCGCGAAGGCGGCGGGGTCGACGATCCCCGTCCAGCACGCCGTGACGACGTCCGCGCTGGTCACGACGTCGAGGTTGCGGCCGCGGTGCATCCCCAGCAGCGACTCGCACATGAACTCGAGCCGCCCCGCCAGGCGGCTGTTGGCGCGCCGTACGCCCTTCGCCACCGCGTCGAGCTTGCCGCTCTCCTCGCTGAAGAGCGTGTAGATTTTATCGGCTTCGCCGAGGTTCCGCGCGCGCAGGACGATCGCGCGCGTCTTATACGTGCGTGACGGCGCAGGCAATTACGGGAGCTCGAAGGCGGCCGGGAGCAGTTCGTCCAGCGAGAACGTCTCGAGCTTGCCGCACGAGGTGAAGAGCACGCGCATCGTCGGGCCGAATTCGGCGAGCACTTGACGGCAGCCCCCGCAGGGCGACGCGATCGCTTCGGGCGGACCGGCGACCGCGATCGCGCGGTAGTGCGTCCGTCCTCCGGCGACGGCGGCGGCGACGGCGGCGCGCTCGGCGCAGAGCGAGAGGCCGTAGGAAGCGTTTTCGACGTTGGCGCCGGTCACGATCGTGCCGTCGTCGCACAGCAGCGCCGCGCCGACGGCCACATTCGAATAGGGTGCGTACGAGCGCTCGCGCGCGGCGCGCGCGGCGGCGAGCAGCGGCTCGTCGTCCTCAGACGCGTTCGACAACGTCGGAGTCCACGTGCTCGGCGCGGCGCTGCTCGCCGCTGTGCGTCTTGCCGTTGCGCAGAACGCGGACGGCCAGGATCCGGCGGCCGCGCGTGCGGTCGATGCGCAGGCGGACGTCGTCGCCAGCCTCGACTTCCTCGCCTTCGGAGGGAAGGTGGCCGATCAGACCGACCGTCAGCCCGCCGATCGTCTCGAACTCCTCGTGCGGCAGGTGCAAGCCGAGCTGGGCGTTCACGTCCTCGATGTTCGTGCCCGCGTCGACCACGGCTTCGTCATCGGAGAGGACGCGGATCGGTTCTTCTTCCCCCTCGTCGTGCTCGTCGCGGATCTCGCCGACGATCTCCTCGAGCAAGTCCTCGATCGTCACCAAGCCGGCCGTCCCGCCGTACTCGTCGACGACGATCGCGAGCGAGAATTTGCCGCGCTGCATCTCGCGCAGCATATCGGCGACGGGCTTGGTTTCGGGGACCAGGGTGATGGGGCGCATCAAGGCGCGGATCGGCGTCTGCGCGAGCGTGCCGTTGGCGAGCGCGATCAGCAGCTCGCGATCGTGCACGACGCCGATGACGTTGTCGACCGTCTCCTCGTAAACGGGGAGCTTCGAGTAGCCCTCGGCGATGACCTGATCGAGGGCGCGGCGCGCCGAGGCGGAGACTTCGACGGCGACCATGTCGGGGCGCGGCGTCATCACTTCGCGCACGATCGTGTCGCCGAACTGGATGATCGAGTGGATCATCTCCCGCTCGCCCGCCTCCAGCACGTTTTGCTCGACGCCGACGTCGACGATGCTGCGGATATCCTCCTCCGTGACGAACGGTCCGCGAGCGACCGGCGAGACGCCGAAGAGACGGACGAGGGCGTTGGTCACCAGGAGAAACGTGCCGTTGACCGGCGTCATCAGCCACGCCAGCCGGTCGACGATCGGGGCCAGGCGCACGGCCCAGCGCTCGTTGTTGGCGACGGCGACCGTCTTGGGGACGATCTCGCCAAAGGTCAGCAGCAGCACCGTCATGGCCAGCGTCGACCAGATCGCCGCGTTCGGAACGCCGGCCCGCACGAAGAGCAGCGTCGCCAGCGAATCCGCGGCCAGCAGCACGACGGTGTTGCCGATCAGGATCGTCGTCAGGAAGCGGTTGCGGTCCTCGAGCAGACGCACGACCGCCTCGCTGCCCTTGACCCCCTTCTCGGCCATCGAGCTCGCGTGGAGACGCGAGAGCGAGATCAGCGCCGCCTCCGAGCCCGAGAAAAACGCCGAGGCGGCGATCAGGACGGCGAGCGCGGCGATCTCCAGCCACATGTGGCCGGTCACGTTGAAGACGGGCATCTCAGAGCGGGGCCGGCAGGCGAGCCGGAAGCGGCCGCTGCCGTACGCACGCGAACGCGCTCAGCGGCCGCGCGCCTGGGTGGGTGGGGGACGCTCGGCGACGCCGCGTATCGGGCGGTTCGTCCCCAATGGACGCGTCATTACTCAAGCTGCGGCCATTATAGCACAACGCCGGCCGAGCTCCTGGCGACTCCGGTGGCCGCTAGGCACGGACGAGGAGGAACAGGGCGTAACTCAGGAAGGTCCCGAGCGCTCCGCCGAGGGCGACCTCGCGCAGGCTGTGGATCCCGCCCTCGATCCGGCTCTGGCTGACGAGGAAGGCGAGAAAGAAGGCGAGCAGGCCGATGACGGCGTTGTGGCTGAGGAGCGCGATCAGCGTGGCGCCGGCGAAGCCCAGGGCGGCGTGGCCCGAGACGGCGCCGCCCTGCAGCGCCGACCCGCGCCGGCCGGCGAAGGCCTTGACGAAGATCGTCGCGATCCCCACGACGGCGATCGTCACGATCGCGAGGTTGCGGGGGATCCCGCCGACCGCGGCGGCCACGTTGGCCCCAGTCGCGGCTATCCCCTCGTAGAAAGCCAGATAGCCGACGATCAGAGCCCCCATCGAGCCGACGAGCACGGCCCCGGCGGCGGCGTCCTTGGCGATCTTGGCGAGGGGATGGTGCGCGACCGTCATCAAGTCGACGACCGCCTCGATCGCGGTGTTGAAGAGCTCGAGCGCGATCACGATCACGACGGCGATGACGACGAGCGCGACGTAAGCGCGCTCGAGCCGCAGGTAGAGCGTGGCGAACAGGACGATCGCCGCTGCCGCGAGGTGGATGCGCATGTTCGGCTGCGTCCGCGTGGCGTACAAGACGCCCGCGAAGGCGTAGTGAAACGAGCGCCACAGCCGGCTGTCGCTGACCCGCTTCACGGTTGGGGGCAGGCGCGCGGGATGCATGACGCCGTTCCCTTCGCGCGCGCGGCTACGCCCTCCCCGGCCGCGTGCGGCGCCCGCTAGGCATCGTACGGCCAGGGCAATCCCAGGACGGCCGCCAGGCGGCGCTCCTCGCGAACCATCCGGGCACGCTCCCGCGGTTCCTCGTGGTCGTGTCCGAGGAGGTGGAGCAGCCCGTGGATGAGCAGCCGCTCGACCTCGGCCTGAAGCGGAGCGTCGTACTCGCGCGCCTGCCGCCAGGCGGTATCGACGCTGATCACGACGTCGCCCAGCAGGCGCTCAGGCGCTCCCGGGGGCACGGGCTTCGCCGCACGCCGCGCGCCCGGCCCGGCGGCTTCGAAGAGCGGGAAGCTCAGGACGTCGGTCGCCGTGTCTTTCCCGCGATGCTCGCGGTTGAGGCGCCGGATCGCGGCGTCGCCGACGAACGAGAGGGAGAGGCTCGAGCCCGGCTCACCCGCGGCCGCGAGCAGCGCGCGCGCGTCGCGCTCGAGCGCACGCAGGCGCAAGTGGTGCTTGCGCGTGGTGTTGCGCAGATAGATCACGCTTTGCGGGCGTAGGCGTCGATGATCTTGGCGACCAGCGGGTGGCGGACGACGTCGCCCGAGTCGAGCTCGACGATCCCGATCCCCTCGATCCCCTCGAAGAGCCGTTGCGCTTCGAGCAGGCCGGAAGAGGCGCCGCGCGGCAAGTCGATCTGCGTGACGTCGCCGTTGACGATCATCTTCGCGTTGTTCCCCAGGCGGGTCAGGAACATCTTGAGCTGCTCGGAAGTCGCGTTCTGCGCCTCGTCGAGGATGACGTACGCGTCCGAGAGCGTGCGCCCGCGCATGTAGGCGAGCGGCGCGACCTCGATCGTCCCGCGCTCGAGGAACTTCGCGACGACCGAATCGTCGAGCAGCTCGGCCAGCGCGTCGTAGAGCGGACGAAGATACGGATCGACCTTTTCGCGCAGGTCGCCGGGCAGGAAGCCGAGCTTCTCGCCGGCTTCGACCGCGGGCCGCGTCAAGACGATGCGCGCGACCTCGCGCTCGCGCAGCGCGCGCACCGCCATGACCATCGCCAGAAACGTCTTGCCCGTGCCGGCCGGACCGATGCCGAAGGTCAGCGTGCAGCGCTCGACCGTCTCGACGAAACGCCGCTGGCCTTCGGTGCGCGGCCGGATCTCCCGGCCGCGCTGGGTAGTGAAGAGCGTCTTCGGATGGGCGCGCGGCCGTTCGCCGGCGAGCGCCTCGCGTGCGGCCAGCTCGACGTCGTGCGGCGTGAGCTGCGCGCCGTCGTTGGCCGCCTCGCGCATCCGCGTCAGGATCTCGCGCGCCGAAGCGACGGCGGCGGGCGCACCGCGCAGCCGCAGGCGGTCGCCTTCGAGGCTGACCGCGACCGGCACGAGGTCCTCCAGCGCGCTCAGATTACGGTCGTGGTGGCCGCAAAAACGCAGCGCGTCGTCCACGCCCGCCAGCTCGAAGACCTGCTCGGCCTCTACTTCAGCCAGGGTGGACCGCGCTTCGCATCACGCTCCTTACAACGCCGCCGCGCAGCAAACGGTTTAGAAGCCTCCGCCCGGGCTGCGCGGCCGCAAACCCGGCGGCGGCGCGAGCGCCTCGGCCAGGACGAGCGCCCCCAGCAGCCGCTCGCGGCTGGTGAAAGCTCCGAGCAGCGCCGGGGCGGGCGGCCTGGGCGCAGCGGCGGGCTGCGGCGCGGGCGCGGTCGGGGCGGCGACGGCGGGAGCCGGCCGCGGCGGCTGCGCCGGCGGCGCCGGGACGGGCGCGGGGCGCCGCCCGCGGACGACGGGCTGGGGATAGCGGCGCTCGGCCTGCGGCGGCGGAGCCGCGTCGGGCGGCGCGCCGCCGTCTCCGCCTTCGCGGGCGCGGCCGACGAGCTGCGCGATGAGGTACTCCAGCGCGTCCACCGGCTACTGGCCCGCCGGCTTGGGCGGCTGGGGCTGCGCGGGCCCGGTGAGGCCGGTCGCCTCGGGCGGCGTGACGCCCGTCCCGATCGCCGAGCGCATCTCGGTGTCGGCCTTCACGTTGTTGATCCGGTAGTAGTCCATCACGCCGAGGTGGCCTTCGCGGAAGGCTTCGGCGATCGCCTGCGGGATCTGCGCCTCGGCTTCGACGACTTTGGCGCGCATGCGCTGCGTCTCGGCCTTCTGCTCCTGCTCTGCGGCCATGGCGCTGTACTGCCGTTCGGCGGCCTTGGCTTGGGCGATGCGCCGGTCGGCCTCGGCCTGCGACATCTGCAAGTCGGCGCCGATGTTCTTGCCCACGTCGACGTCGGCGATGTCGATCGAGACGATCTCGTAGGCGGTTCCGGCGTCGAGCCCCTTGGCCAGGACCGCTTTCGAGATGCGGTCCGGATACTCGAGGACCTGCTTGTGGTCGATCGCCGCGCCGACCGCGGCCACGACGCCCTCGCCGACGCGCGCGATGACCGTCGGCTCGCCGGCGCCCCCGACGTAGCGGTCGAGGTTGGTGCGCACGGTCACGCGCGCCTTGACGTTGAGCTGGATGCCGTTCTGCGCGACGCCCTGGAAGACGGGCGTCTCGATGACCTTCGGGTTGACCGAGGTCTGCAGCGCTTCGAGCACGTTGCGCCCGGCCAGGTCGATCGCGGCGGCGCGCTGCCACTCGAGCGGAATCTGGGCGCGCTGGGCGGCGATCATCGCGAGCACGACGTTCTCGACGTTGCCGCCGGCGAGGTAGTGCGACTGCATCTGGTCGACGGTCAGGTCGAGCCCGGCCTTGCGCGCCCGCACCAGGTTGTTGACGATGACGGCGGGCTGGATTCCGATGAGCCGCATGCGGATCAGCGACATGATCGAGAGCGGCACGCCCGCCGCGATCGTGCGGATCCACATGCCGAGCGGAAAGTAGTACAGGAAGAGCGAGAGCCCGACGATGACCGCGAAAACGATCAGAACAGCACCGAAGGCAGCCACGAATTACTCCTCGCTGACGGGCTGCACGAAGATCCGTGCACCCTCGACCCGGGTCACTTTGATGGGCGAGCCGGCGGGAACGAAATCCCCCTCCGTGAGGACGTCGACGCGCTGACCGCCGACGCTGGCGACGCCGGCCGGCCGCAGGAACGACGTCGCGTGGCCGCGCTGCCCGATCAGCGCGTTGTGGTCGGCGCTGGCGACGTATTCGGGGCCCTGCGCGGCCGAGAGGACGATCCGCTTCATGAACGCGCTCTCCGGGAAGACCCGCGTCGAGAGCGCGAAGACGAGCGCCGAGAGGACGATCGCGATCGAGATCGCTTGCGCCGCGACGAAAAAGAAGGCGAAGCCGAAGGCGAGCACGACCGCCGATACGAGCGCGATCATCCCCAAAATGCCGGCCACGCCGTGACCGGGGACGACGTGCAGCTCGAGCAGGATCCCGATCACGCCCAAGAGCGCGAGCCCTACGACCAGCGAGTTCGAGAACCCGGCGTAGACGTGCGTCCCGAAGAAGAGCGCCAGCGCCGCAACGCCGATCAATCCGGCGATGCCGTGCAGCGTCTGCATCTCGATCAGCAAGCCGAGGACGCCCACCGAGAGGAGGAGCCCGCTCACCTCGGGGCTCGTCGCGAAGCGCGCCAGCTCTTCGCCCCAGGTGTAGCCTGCATATTCGCGCGGACCGCCGAGCCGCTCGAAGCGCAGCGCCGCCGTCAGGTCGGGCGCGATCGCGTCGGCGATGTGGGCGCGCTGGGCCTCAGCGGCCGTCAGCGCCAGAATCGCGCCGGCCTTCTTGTAGGCCGGGGCCTCGACGCTCTTGTCGACCATCGCGGCGGCCAGGCCGGCGTCGCGATGGTTGCGGTCGGCGGTGGCCGCGAACTCGGCGCGCAGCG
The DNA here is from genome assembly GCA_963834485.1 of Vulcanimicrobiota bacterium. Classification (GTDB taxonomy): domain Bacteria; phylum Vulcanimicrobiota; class Vulcanimicrobiia; order Vulcanimicrobiales; family Vulcanimicrobiaceae; genus CAWICD01. Next base: position 522,940 of record CAWICD010000001.1, on the reverse strand, counting down.
CGGCGACGTGCTTGGGGTCGTTGGGGATCGGCTCGGCGGCCCCGATGCTGGCACCGGGGGCCATGACGATCGACTTCGCGGCGAGCGTGATCAGCGCGCCGGCCGAGTAGGCCCGCTGCGAGACGTAAGCAACGGTCGGCACCTGGGCGCGGAAGAGCGCGTCGCGGATCTCGAACGCGGCGTTGACCAAGCCGCCCGGCGTGTTCACGTCGAGCACGAGCGCCGAGGCGTGCGAGGCGTCGGCGTCGTCGACGGCGCGCTCGACGAGGTGCGCCATCCCTTCGTCGACGGTCCCTTCGATCGGCACGACCACGACCGCGCCCGGCGCGGCGGCGCGCAGCGCGCCTGCGAGCGGCAGCGCCAAACCGAGCACGACCGACGCACCAAAGAGCCACGCGCGGAGCGAACTGCGCATCACCCGGCTATCTACCTCCCCGCCGGAGGGAAGTTGCGACGGCCTACGGCGGCGCGGCTTCCAGCGCCCGCAGCTCCTCGACGACGACGGCGCGGATCGTTCCGCCGTCGGTCTGGCCGCGCAGCGCGGGCATCAGCAGCTTCATCGCCGCACCCGTATTGCGCTGTTCCGGCGCCAGCGAAGTCAGCGCGGCGCGGACCGCGGGGCGGATCTCTTCGGCCGTCTTCTGCGCGGGGAGCAAAGCCGAGAGGATCTCCCGTTCGCGCGTCTCCTTCTCGACCAGATCGGTCCGGCCGGCCTTGGAATATTCGGCGATCGAGTCGCTGCGCTGCTTGACGAGCTTGCGCACGGTCTCGACCTGCTCGTCGTCGCCCAGCTCGCGGCCCGCCTCGATCTTGCGATACGAGAAGGCCGAGATCGCGGAACGCAGCGTGTCCAGCCGCACCTGGTCCTTGGCGCGCATCGCCTCCTTCAGCTCGGCGGAGATGCGGTCTTTCAAACTCATGCAGGTGGCGAGCTCATCCCGGCGGCCAGCCGAAGGGGCGCCCGGCGAGCACGTGGAGATGAAGGTGGAAGACGATCTGATTCGCGTCGCGCCCCTCGTTCACGACGACGCGATAACCGCTCGGCGAGGCCTCCCGGCCGGTCTTCGCGGCGAGCGCCAGCAGCGAGCCGAGCTCGTGCGGTTCCGCCTGCGCGGCGAAGTCGCCCAAGGTGGCGACGTGGCGCGTCGGGATCACCAGAAAGTGCGCGGGCGCCGCCGGCTCGATGTCGGCGATCACCAGCGCGTCGCCGGTTCGCTCGAACGTCCTGGCCGGGATCTCCCCGCTGACGATCTTGCAGAAGACGCAGCCCTCGGCGCTCACGGCCTGACCCGGCGCGTGCTAGGTGCGGCGCTTACGCGCGGCCGCCGACTTCTTCTTGCGGCGAACGCTCGGCTTCTCGTAGTGCTCGTGCTTGCGAGCCTCGGCCAAAACGCCGGCTTTCTGGGTGGCTTTCTTGAAGCGACGCAGCGCACTTTCGATGGTCTCCCCCGGTGCAACGCGAACCTCCACGAACAACCCTCCCTTCAACCTGCGCGCATCGCAGCGAAATAACGCCTTCGCTCTTTCGAAGACAACCTGTAGAGACTAGCACAAGCCACCGGACCCGTCAATTTCCGCGCCCCCCTTTTCAGGAGGAGACCGCTACGATGAGCATCCGCCCACCGGTCAGCCCCGCCGACGAGCTGCAGCGCGCCGCCGAGGTGCTCTCGCAGAACTGGATCCTCGCCGTTCCGACCGCGCTCGCGTCCTTGACGTTCTTCCTGATCGTGATTTTCATCGTCCTCTCGGTCGTCGGGACGACGGTCCTCGGCGGGCTTGCGGGCGGGCACCTCGGCGCGGCGGCGGGGCTCGGCACCGGCGCGATCGTGGCGCTCCTGGCCTCGCTGCTCGGCGCCGGCGTGGTGGTCCTGGCGCAAGCGGTCGTCATCCACGCCTCCGAAGACGCCTGGCAAGGCCTCAGCCCGAACCTCGGCGCGAGCCTCGGCGCCGTGCTCGGCCGCCTGCCGGACCTTCTGGTCGCGACGATCCTCTCGGGGCTCATCGTCGCGGCCCTGTGCCTGACGGTGATCGGGATCCCGTTCGTCGCGGTCGCGAGCTACTTCCTCATGTACGTGACGCCGGCCGTCATCCTCGGGCGCGAGAGCGGGACGGGTGCGCTCGCCACCTCGTTCCGCATCGCGCGCACGCGGGTCGGCGAGAGCTTCGTCGCGTTCCTCGGCTTGATCGCGGCGAGCATCGTCGGCGTCGTCGCCAACACGCTGCTCGGCCACATCCCGCTCGTCAACCTGTTGACCGCCTTCGCCATCGGCGGCCTGACGTCGGCCTACGCGGCGCTCGTGCAGGCGCGCTTCTACGACCTCTTGCGCATCCCGGCGGCATACCCGATCCCTTGACGCGCCGCCGTCGCGTTCAGCCGGGCGGCCAGGTCAGGCGCCGCCCGGAGAGGACGTGCAAGTGCAGGTGGAAGACGGTCTGCCCGCCGTCGCGCCCCTCGTTGACGACGACGCGGTAACCGTCGCGCCCGTACTCGCGCCCGGCCAGCGAGGCGAGCTTGAACAGTTCGGCGATCTCGTCGTTGCCGGCCGCGTCGACGAACTCGCCCAAGTGCGCGGCATGACGCTTGGGGATGACCAGCAAGTGGGTCGGCGCCTGCGGATTGGTATCCTTGAAGACGAGCGCGTCGCCAGTCCGCAGCACTTCGGTCGCGGGCGACTCCTTACGAAAGATCTTGCAGAATATGCAGCGCGCCTCGGCCCGGCTCTGCTCCGGCGCGCTCACGACCCCCCGCCCGGTCTCATGAACTCGAAGTTGAGGACCGAGTCGGGGCGCGGGATGACGCCGTCGATCGAGGATTTCGCCGCGAACGAGACGATCGAGTGGACGAGCGGGACCGCCGGCGCCTGATCGTGGATCAAGTCGTTGGCCTGACGGTAGATGGCGGCGCGCTTGGCCTCGTCGACGGTCTGCTGGCCCGCGAGCATCAGCGCGTGGAAGTTCGGATCGCGCCAGAACGAATAGTTCTGCGCCTGGCCCTTGACCGCGCTGTCCCGATCGAGCAGCGGATACATGAAGTTGTCGGGGTCGCCGTTGTCGCCGGTCCAGCCGATCAGGCACATCGGGTGGTCGCCGTTGCGCACCTTCGTGAGGAACACGCTGAACTCGTAGGGTTCGAGCGTCACGTCGATCCCCGCCGCCTTGAGGTCGGCTTGGATCGCCTCGGCGATGCGCTGCGGCTCGGGCATGTACGGGCGCGGCGACGTCGGATAGTAGAGCTGCGTCGCGAAACCGTGCGCGAAGCCGGCCTGCGCGAGCAAGGCCTTCGCTTTGGCCACGTCGTGCGGATAGGCTTTGAGCGACGGGTCGCCGCCGGTCATGCCCGGCGGCGTCCAGTTGTCGGCGACGACCGCGCCGAGCGCGTAGAAGCCTTTGGCGATCGCGGCCTTGTCGATCGCATAGGCGACCGCGCGCCGCACCAAGACGTTCCCGAAGGGGGCCTTGTCGAGGTTCATCGCGACGTAGGCGACGTTGTTGCTCGGCTGCGTGTAGAGTTTGATGCCGCTCTGCTTGGCGAGATCGGTCGCGTCGTCCGGACGCGGATCGGTGAGGATGTCGACGTCGCCCTTCTTCATCTCGAGGACGCTGGTCGACTGATCGGGGATGTCGCGCACGATCACCGTCTGGTAAGCCAGGGGCTTGGGACCGTCCCAATCCGGGTTGGCGCGCAGCGTGATGTGATCGTCCTTGACCCATTCGGCGACCGTGTAGGGACCGCTCGCGACCGGCTGCAGGCCGAACCCGGCGATGTCCTTCTTGATCGCGTCGGGCGAGCCGATCGCGAACGACGGCATCGCGAGGTTGCGCAGGAACGGGCCGAGCGGCGACTTCAGCTTGAACGTGACGCTGCTCGCAGAGGGCGCCTGCACGTCGGCGATGACGCCAGGAAAACCGCCGAACATGCTCGCGTAATAGCCGTACGGAAAGTTGCCGCGATAGGGATCGTTGGCCAGGCGCCAGCGGTCGAAGTTGAACTTGACGGCGGCCGCGTCGAGCGGCGTGCCGTCGGAGAACTTCAACCCGGACTTGAGCGTGAAGGTCCACGTCTTGCCGTCGGCCGACGACGTCCAGGATCGGGCGATGTCTGGAACGACCTCGAACGTGCCCGGCTTGAACTTCACCAGGTTCTCGAAGACTTCCGAGCTGACGTTGAGAGAAAGCCCGTCGGTCTCGTGGGAGGGATCGAGTCCGACCGCGTCCTTGACGCGCGCGACCACGAGGGTCGCGCCGGAGGTCCCTTCGGCCGACGTCCCCTGCGAGGTCGAGCCGCCGCCGCAGCCGGCCAGGAGCGACGTTGCCAGCAGTGCGGCGCCGGCGAGCTTTGCGAGTGGTGCGAATGATTTCACGGACGCGTTTACCTCTTGACGGAGAACGACCACGAACGGCTGGCGGTGTTCCCGGCTGCATCGGCGACGCGGACCGTCACCGTGACCTCGTCGGAGAGGTCGAATCCGGGACTGTACGTGATGAACGCACTGGTGCGCGTGGCCGACGGCGTGACGTCGCGGCCGTTGATCAGGAGAAGGACGCTGGCGGGATCGATCGCGATCCCGGTCGGCGCGGCGTAGGTCGCGAAGATGCTGGGGCGGGGATTGTTGACGCCCTGACCCGGCGGCGGCGCGATCTCGCCGATGACCGGCGGCGTCGTCGCCGCCGAGAGCGCTTGCGCGGCCTCCGCACGCGGCGCGCTCGCGTCCGCGACGCTGAGGTGACCGTAGAGCGGGACCTGCGTCACGTTGAAGCGGTCGGGGATCGTGAACTGCCCCACGTACGTCCCCGGCGATTGCTCGCGCATCTCGATGCCGGTCAGGTAGTCGCCGATGTCGAAGCTCGCGCGACCCCCCGGCGTCCCCACCAGCGTCACGCCGAACGTCTCCCCCGCGCGCAGCGGGTGCGTCGCCGAGGTGCCGAACGACGCGACCGCGACGCTGAGGGCACCGCTCGCCTGCGGCGCCGCCGCGGCCTTGGCGGCAGGGCGCGAGCCGATGATCTGGCGCAGCTCGCCGGTCTCGGGATTGCTGCGCACGGTCACGTAATCGCCGGGCTCGAGCGCGTCCAGCACGGCCTGCGCTCCGTCGAGCGTGATCTCGGTCGAGCCGCTCGGGATCACGACCCGGCCGCTCTCCAGGACGATCGCGCTCGCCGAGGTCGCGGTGACCGTTCCGCTCGTCGACTTGAAGAAATCGTAGACGCTGACGACGCGGCCGTCGCGGTCGAGGATCGCGTGCAGCGCATCGCCGATGCGAATGCTGGCGAGCGGCAGGCGCAACTGCGAGTGGATCGTGACGTCGACGACGTAGATCCGCGCGTCCGAATCGACCGAAACCGTCCGGGCCTCTCCTCCGCGCAGGACCGTGATCGAGCACGGCCGCGAGCTCGTGTCGACTGCCGAGACGACGCCCTGCACGTCGGTCCCGCCGTCGGCCCGCGCCGATTCGGCGCCGCTGTTGCGCCCGACGTAGAGCGAGACGATCTCGACCTTCGCGCCGCGCTGGTCGTACGAGACCTGCGCGCCCAAGGCCGCCGTCAGCAGGCGTAGCGGAACGTAGGCCGTGCCGTCGATCTCGACCGCAGGCGCGTCGAGCGCCAGCGTCTTGCCGTCGACGTACGCCCGCGCGCTGCCGATGACGACGGTGATGTTGCCGGTCGGGAGCTGCCCCGAGATCCGGTCGCCGTCGCGGTCGACCGCGATCCCCAGCGCGCTGAAGACGTCGCGCAGCGGGAGCAGCAGACGGCCGCCGACGACCTGCGGCGGCGTCCCGGTGGCGAGCGGCTCGCCGTTGACGACGATCGTGACGGCGCGGGTCGGCCGCTCGGCAGCCGGCGGCGAGCCCGGCCGAGCCCACGCCGGTGCGAGCGACGGGAGGGCGAGTCCACACACCAGCAGCAAGAAGCGCGCGAGCTTCATCCTCGCCCGCTTTCGGCCAAGAGTGCGCGATACACCTGTGCCGTGGCGCGGGCGCAGCGATCCCAGGTGAGCGTGCGCGCGACGCGCTGCGCCTCCTCCCTCGGACGGGGGAGTTCGAGCTCCCGCTCGAGCAGAGCGCGCAGCGCGCGCACGTCGCGCGGCGCGAAGACGTCGACGTGGGGGCGCAGCACCCGGGGAACCGCTTCGTCGGAAGCGAGCGCGCGGCCGCCGGCGGCCAGCGCCTCGAGCAGGGGCAGGCCGAATCCCTCGCACAGCGCCGGGTGGACGAGGGCGGCCGCCGAGCGGTAGTAGCGCGCCAGCTCGGCGGCCGGCGGCGAACCAAGGAAGCGCAACGACCCGTTCGCGCGGTGCGGCCGCGCGTCCGGCTCGAGGTCGTCGTCACCGGTCAGCACGAGGTCGGCGGCGAGCCCCGGATCGAGCGACTCCCACGCGGCGAAGAGCGTCGCGAGATCTTTGTGCGGCTTGTGATTGCCGACGTACAGGAAGTACGGGCGTTCCGCCGCGAGCGGCTCGGCGTCACCGAGGTAGACGTCGTCGACGCCGAGCGGAATGACGACCGTCTTGGCCGGCGGCACGCCCAAGAACCGAGCCAAATCACCGACGGTCCGGTCGTCGTCGGTGATCACGCGCGCCGCTCCCGCGCACACGGCGCGCACGACGGTCGCGTAATACAGCCCCACGCTGCGCTTGAAGAACTCGGGGAAGCGCAGGTGGATCAGATCGTGGATCGTGATCAGGTACGGGCGCGGCGCGGCGAGCGGCGCGTAGACCGAGAGAAAGTGCGTCAGCCGCGGACGCGCCCGCGCCATGGCGAGCGGCAGGCGCACCTGCTCGTCGAGTCCGAAGGGACGGTCGTGCGGGAAGCCGGCGAAACGCAGGTCGGGCGCGACCACGGGCAGACGGGCCGCCAGCTCGCGCGCGTACGCGCCCATGCCGATCGAGATGTGGCGCGTCTGCGGCGCGTCGAGCGCGACGTCGAGGCGCGCTTCGCCCGCAGCGCGGCTCACTTGCGCAGGGCTTTCCAGCGCGCGACCGCGGGATAGAACGCCGAAGCCGCGCTGATGAAGGCGCCGCGCCATCCGTCGCGCCAGCCGCCGCGCACGAAGAACAGCCACGGAGCGCGCGCCAGCGCCGCGAGCAGCGAGCCTGCCAGCGCGACCCGCGAAGGCGGCAGGCCTTGCGCCTCGAGCGACGTGTAGCGCCCGAACTTTTCGCGATAGCTGGCCAGCGTCGGATACGAATGGTGGAAGAGAACGCCTTCGAGCGTTTCGACTTCGCCCGGAACTTTCCAGGCCTCGTGCAGGTCGCTGCGCCCCCCGGCGACCGGACGCGCCTCGAGGGTCGCGCTCCCGGTGCGAAAGAGGCGCAGCAGCGTCTCCTCGCCCCAGCCGGCACCGGCGATCGGGCGGCCGCAGAACCACGTCGAGCGCCGCACCTGATAACCGTCGACGCGCTCGCCGGGCGCGGCGCGCAGCAGCGCCTCGCGCAGACCCGGGTCGAGCGACTCGTCGGCGTCGAGCATGAACGTCCACGGCGTCCGTACTCGCCCGAGCGCGAAGCGGCGCGCGCTCACGAAGCCTTCCCACGGCCGCACGACGATCTCGGCGCCGCGTTCCTGCGCGAGCGCGACGGTGCCGTCGCTCGACTCGGCGTCGACCACGAGGAGCGGTGCCGCGGGCGGCAAGCTCTCGAGCGCGCGCGAAAGATTGCGCGCCTCGTTGCGCGTCAGGATGACGAAGGTGACGTCCGCGGAGTTCAGGTTGAGGAAACGATCGGAGCCGCGAAAGCGCGTTCGCTGCTCTTGGCCGCCGCAGCCAGCGCAGCCCCGACGAAATCACGGTAGAGCGGTGAAGGCCTGGTCGGACGAGACTTGAACTCGGGATGCGCCTGCGTTCCGACGAACCAGGGATGGAGCTCGGGCGAGAGCTCGACGCACTCGACCAGCACCGTGCGGCCGCTGTGATGGTGCCCCGAGAAGATCATCCCGTGCTCTTGGAAGAGCGGCTTGTAGCGGTTGTTGAACTCGTAGCGGTGCCGGTGCCGCTCGCTGATGGCGAGCGTCTCGTAGGCGCGCGCCGCGAGCGTCCCCGGCTCGAGGACGCAGTCGTAGGAACCCAAGCGCATCGTTCCGCCCATCAGCTCGAGGTTGCGCTGATCGGGAAGGAAGTCGATGACCGGATCGGGGCTCGTCTCGTCGACCTCGGTCGTCATCGCCTCGGCGAGCCCGCAGACGTTGCGCGCGAACTCGATGCAGGCCAGCTGCATGCCGTAGCAGATGCCCAGGAACGGGACACGCTGCTCGCGCGCGTAGTGGATCGCGCGCAGCTTGCCCTTCACGCCGCGCGAGCCGAAGCCCGGCGCGACCAGGATGCCGTCGACGCCGTGGAGCACGCTGGTCCCCGAATCTTCGACGGTTTCGGAATCGACGCGCTTGATCTCGACGCAGGCGTCGTGGAAGATGCCGGCGTGGTAGAGCGCCTCGTTGATCGACATGTAGGCGTCTTTGAGCTCGACGTACTTGCCGACCAGGCCGATGCGCACGTGGCGGCGCGGGTGCGTGACCCGCTCGACGATCGCCGCCCAGTCCTCGAGATCGGGCGGCGGCGCGCTGAGCTGGAGCTTGCGCAGCACGGCCTCGGCGAGGCCCTCCCGTTCGAGGTTGAGCGGGACCTTGTAGATCGTCGGAGCGTCGCCGTTCTGCACCACGTTGCGGGCCGGAACGTCGCAGAACAGACCGATCTTCTCCTTGAGCTCGACCGGGATCGGACGCTCCGAGTCGGTGCGCACGACGATCGCGTCGGGCGAGATCCCGATCGCACGCAGCTCGCGGACCGAGTGCTGCGTCGGCTTGGTCTTCAGTTCGCCCGCGGCGCCCAAGTGCGGCATCAGCGTGAGGTGGACGAACATGACGTTCTCGTCGCCGACGTCGTAGCGTATCTGACGGATCGCTTCGAGGAAGGGCAGCGACTCGATGTCGCCGACCGTGCCGCCGACCTCGACCAGGCAGATCGCCGCGCCGCTCTTCTCGGCGACTCGCGTGATCCGCGCCTTGATCTCGTTGGTGATGTGCGGGATCACCTGGACGGTCGCGCCGAGGTAGTCGCCGCGCCGCTCCTTGTCGATCACCGAAGCGTAGATCTGACCGGTCGTCACGTTGTTGAGGCGGCCGAGCGACTCGTCGATGAAGCGCTCGTAGTGACCGAGATCGAGGTCCGTCTCCGCGCCGTCTTCCGTGACGAAAACCTCGCCGTGCTGGTACGGATTCATCGTGCCGGCATCGACGTTGATGTACGGATCGAGCTTCTGCACGGAAACCGAGAAGCCGCGATTCTTGAGCAGTCTGCCCAGCGAGGCCGCAGCGATACCCTTGCCGAGCGAGCTCACGACACCACCGGTGAAGAAGATGTACTTCGCCACTATGGGACGACGCCTTTCGTCGGGCGGATAACGCACTCCCGCCTACGCGAGCTCGACCGTCACGACGCGCTCCAGTCCGGCGTAGTCCCGCGCCAGCGCAACGCTCGTTCCGGCACCGAAGGCGGCCGACGCCAGCGCGGCGAGCGCACGGGCGGTGTCGGGCCCCGCCTCGAGCAACAGCGCGCCGCGGGGAGCCGCGTGCTGCGGCGCGCGCGCGAGCAAGCGCCGGTAGAGCGCAAGGCCGTCCGCCCCGCCGTCGAGCGCGAGCCGCGGTTCGAACGAGGTCGGGTCGGGCGGCGAGGCGAGATCGCACGTGCGCACGTACGGCAGATTCGCCAGCACGAGGTCGAAGCGCAGGGACGGGTCGAGTCCTTCGAACGCGTCGCCGAGCGTGAAGGCGATGCGCTCCGCGACGCCGTGCGCTCGCGCGTTCCGCTCGGCGACCGCGAGCGCCGCCGGCGAGACGTCGATGGCGAGCACCCGCGCACCGGGCAGCTCCAGCGCAAGCGAGATCGCGAGAATTCCGCTCCCCGTGCCGACGTCGGCGAGGCGCAGCGGCGGCGCTGCAGCGCGGCGCGCGGCGAAGGCCAGGGCGAGCTCGACCAGCTGCTCGCTTTCGGGCCGCGGAACCAGGACGTCCGGCGTGACGCCGAACGTGCGGCCGTAGAAACCGGCTCGGCCGAGCACGTAGGCGAGCGGCTCGCCGGCGGCGCGCCGCGCCAGCAGCGAGGCCCAACGCTCCTGCGCTTCGAGCGAGAGCGCGGCATCGCCGTGCGCGAGCAGCCAAGCGCGATCGCGGCCGGTCACCGCTTCGAGCAGGCGGCTCGCATCGAGCGCCGCGCTCTCGCCGAGGGGCGCGAGGCGCGCGCGCGCCGCGGCTTGCGCCTCGCCGACGGTCGCGCCGCCCTTCAGGTTCGCCATCAGGCCACGCTCTTCGCGCTCTCCGCGAGCGCGTCCTCAGCGGATCGGCGCGGCGTCCCGTCCGGCGATCGCCTCGAACGCCGCAACTTGCGCGGACTCCCACTCGGGCGGCCGGCCGAGCTCGCGAGCCATCAGCCCGGCGACCACGCCGGCGGCTTCGCGCGCGGCGTCGACGTCGACGAACAGCGCGCGCGTGCGCCGCGAAAGCACGTCGTCGACGGTGCGCGCCATCTCCTCGCGTGCGGCGAAGACGACTTCGGCGCGGGTGTACGGCAAGCGCGGGTGGAGCGGCGTGGCGAGCGACGCGTCTTCGGCTTCCAGCGAGCGCAGCGCCGTCTCGTCGGTCCCGTACCCGGCGTAGGCGTCGCCCCTACGGGGCGGCGCGGCCCCGGTGCTGCCGTGCAGCGCCAGGTCGGCCGTCACGCTCGGGGCGGGGCTCAGCGACGCGGCCTCGATCGCGGTGTCGACCGCATCTTCCGCCATCTTGCGATAGGTCGTCCATTTGCCGCCGGTGATCGTCACGATGCCGCTCTTGGCGATGTCGATGAAATGTTCGCGCGAGAGCTTGGCGGTGCTCGCCGCGTCGCCGCTGACGAGCGGACGCAGCCCCGCGTATGCGGCCAGGGCCGCGCCGCGCTGAATCGGATGCTCCAAGTAGCGATTGAAGTGATGCAGGATGTAGTCGACCTCGTCGCGCGACGGCGCGGGGTCGAGCTCAGCCGACTCGGCCGGAACGTCGGTCGTGCCGACGACGACGTGGTCGTGCCAGGGGATCGCGAAGAGCACGCGACCGTCGTCCGTGCGCGGGACGAGCAGCGCGTCGTGCCCGCCGAAGACGGCCTGCGCAAAGACGACGTGCGTGCCGCGGCTCAGCGCGAGCAGCTTGCGAGCGTGCGGGTCGTCGAGCTGCCGCAGCGCGTCGACGAAGATCCCCGTCGCGTTGACCACGGCGCGGGCCCGCACCTCGTGCTCGCCGCCGCCTTCCTCGTCGCGCACGACGGCCCCGCTCACGCGCTCGCCGTCGTAGAGAAAGCGCACGGCGCGCGCGTAGTTGACGACGACCGCACCGAGGTCGGTCGCGGTGCGGGCCAGCGCGACCGCCAAGCGCGAGTCGTCGAATTGGCCGTCCCAGTATTGGACGCTGCCGTAGAGCCCGCGCTTGCGCAGCCCGGGCATGCGGCGTAGCGTTTCGCAGCGCCCCACCCAGCGGCTGTGGCCGAAGTTCTTGCTCCCGGCCAAGACGTCGTAAGCCTTGAGTCCGGCCAGATAGTACGGTCCCTCGAAAAAATTGTAGATCGGGCAGAGGAAGGGCAGCGCACGTACCAGGTGCGGCGCGTTCTTGCGCATGACGATCCGCTCGTGCAGGGCCTCGCGCACGAGGTGGACGTCGCCATTCTGCAAGTAACGCACGCCGCCGTGGACGAGCTTGGTCGAGCGGCTCGAGGTCGCGTTCGCGAAATCGGCCGCTTCGACCAACGCCGTCCGGTAACCGCGCGCAGCCGCGTCGACGGCCGTGCCCAAGCCGGTCGCCCCGCCGCCGAGGACCAGAACGTCGAAGCGTTCGTCGAGCCTGGCGAGCTGCGCGCTGCGGTTCACGAAGTGCTCTCCTCCCATTTCGCGGCGCGCCCGACGGCCTTGCGCCAGCCGGCGAGCAGGGTTCCGCGCGTTTTCGCGTCGATCTGCGGCTTGAAGCGGCGGTCTTCTTGCCAATGCTGCGCGACGTCGTCGAAATCGCGCCAGAAGCCGACCGAAAGCCCCGCCAGATAGGCCGCTCCCAGGGCCGTCGTCTCCGTGACGCGCGGCCGCACCACGTCGGTCCCCAAGACGTCGGCTTGGAACTGCATCGTCAGGTCGTTATTGGCGGCGCCGCCGTCGACGCGCAACTCGGCCAGGCCGACGCCGGAATCCTCGGCCATCGCCTCGATGACTTCGGCCGATTGGTAGGCCATCGCCTCGAGCGTCGCCCGGGCCAGATGCTCCTTGGTGCTGCCGCGCGTCAAGCCGACGATCGCACCGCGCGCGTACGGATCCCAGTACGGCGCACCGAGGCCGACGAAGGCCGGCACGAAGAAGACGCCGCCGTTGTCCGGGACGCGCCGCGCGAGCTGCTCGACCTCGGACGAACTCGAGATGATCCCCAGCCCGTCGCGCAGCCATTGCACGGCGGCGCCCGTCACGAAGATCGAGCCCTCGAGCGCGTAGATCGCCTTGCCCTTCTCCGTTGCATAGGCGACGGTCGAGAGCAAGCCGGTCTTGCTCGCCACGACTTCGTTCCCCGTGTTGAGCACGACGAACGAGCCCGTGCCGTACGTGTTCTTGGCGAAGCCTTTGGCGAAGCCGGCCTGTCCGACGAGGGCCGCCTGCTGATCGCCGGCGACGCCGGCGATCGGAACCGGAGCGCCCAACTGGCTCGCCGCCGCGGTCCCGAACTTGCCGATCGAGGGGAGCGCCTCGGGGAGCAGCGAGCGCGGGACGCGCAGGATCCCGAGCAGCCGATCGCTCCAGTCGAGCGTGTTGAGGTCGAACATCAGCGTGCGCGAGGCGTTCGTGTAGTCGGTCGTATGCGACGCGCCGCCGGTGAGATTCCAGATCAGCCATGCGTCGACGTTGCCGAAGGCGAGCTCGCCGCGCTCGGCCCGCTCGCGCGCGCCCTTGACGTTGTCGAGGATCCAGGCCACCTTCGTGCCCGAGAAGTACGGATCGAGCAACAGCCCGGTCCGCTTGCGGACGTCCGCCTCGAGGCCCTTCGCCTTGAGCTCCTCGCAGAGCGGCGCGGTCCGCCGGTCCTGCCAGACGATCGCGTTGTAGACCGGCTGTCCGGTCTTGCGATCCCAGACCAGCGTCGTCTCGCGCTGGTTGGTGATCCCGATCGCCGCGAGGTCACCGGCGGCGATCCCGGCGTTGCGCAGCGCGCCTTGCGCCGTCTCGAGCTGCGAGCGCCAGATGTCCTCCGGGTCGTGCTCGACCCAGCCCGGCTGCGGAAAGTGTTGCGGAAACTCGCGCTGATCGAGCCCGCGGATCGCGCCGTGCTCGTCGAAGACGATCGCGCGCGAACTGGTCGTGCCTTGGTCGAGTGCCAGAATGTACGGCATCGAGCTAGCGTTCCACCACGACGGGTCCGCCGGGCACGGGGCCTTCGACGGCGACCGCATCGGAGATCGCCGGCGAGCCTCGCGCTCGCAGCGTGGCACCGATGAAGAATTCGTAGACGAACGGCGCGATCGCGCCGCCGATCAGCGGCCCGACGATCGGCACCCAGAAGTATCCGTTAGCCCCCGGACCGGGAAAGGCGTTGGCGCCCCAACCGGCCAGCCAAGTGAAGAGGCGCGGTCCGAAGTCACGTGCGGGGTTGATCGCGTAACCGGCGTCGGTTCCGAACGACATGCCGATCGCGGCGACCGCCAAGCCGACGATGTACGGACCGAGGTTCGCTTGCACGCCGAGATTGCGAGCGTCGCTGATCCCGAAAATGAAGAGCAACAGGAAAAACGTGCCGATGATCTGGTCGATCAACGGGCCGACCGGGCTCGTCCCGAACGGCGCGGCCGGCAGCGTCGCGAAGATGCTGAACGTCACGGCGCCTCCCGGATCCATCCGCGAGGCGACGTGATGCGCCAAGTTCCAAGCGTCGATCGACGTGTAGTAGTCGAGGTAGACGATCGCGGCGCCGCAAAAAGCGCCGGCGGTCTGCGCGATCCAATACGGGATCACCTTCGCCCACGGGAAATCGCCGCGAACCGCAAAGGCGAGCGAGACCGCGGGATTGAGATGGGCGCCCGAGACGCCGCCGGCGACGTAGACGCCCATGACGACGGCGATGGCCCAGCCCCAGGTGATGAGCAGCCAGCCGCCCGCGCCTTCGAAGATGACGTTCGTGCGTCCCGACATCGTCAAGCCGACGACGGCGACCGCGACGCAGCCGATCCCGAAGGCGAGCAGCGCGAAGGTGCCTATGAATTCGGCCAAGAGCTCGCCGCTCAAGCCTCTGCGCCAGCCGGCGGCGGATTCCGATGATGTTGCCACGGAGCCCCCTATTCCTCATATAAAGGCAAAGCCGCTCGCCTCCCCCGCAAGTGCGGAAGACGGGCAAGCGGCTTTATCTTGGATTACTCTGCCGCTAAACGTTTTCGATCCTAACACGTCGGCAGGGGAGGCGCAAGATATAAATTTCCCGTATATTCCGGGCCCTCGCAACTTTGCGGCATGCTAGGCAATCCAGAGCGAGGGATCGCTGACTGAAGTGGCGCGAATGCCTGCCCGCACGAGCGCGTCGATCTCGGCCAGCGAGCCGATCAAGCCGCCGGCCGTCAGCACGAGCTCGGGATGCGTCTTCGCAAATTGAGCGACCACGCGCGGCGCGGCCGGCGCCGGCAGCAGCTCGACGGCATCGGGCAGAAACCGTTCGAGGGCGCGCAAGCTATTCGCCACCGCGTGCGAATCGAGCAAGAAGCTTCGTTGGATGGCGAGCAAGCCTCGTGCGCGCGAGGCGCGCAGCGTCTCGGTGTGCGTCGAGATCACGCCGCTGACGCCGCACGACTCGAGGAATTGCACGCCGGGCACGTCGCCCGCGAGGCCGCCGAGCAGATCGATGTTCACGACCGCGGCCTTGCCGCCTTCGCGCAAGCCGGCGACCAAATCGCGCACCGTCATCACGCTGCCGCACAGCAGATAGACCACGTCCGAAGGAGCCGCGATGCTCTGCGGCAGGTGCTGCGGCTGGCGGACGGCCGGGATCACCGGCGAGCGAGAGATGAGCTCGAGGAAGCGGCCGCCCACGGCGCGGGTGGAGGAAGACGCCATCGCCATCAGCTTCGACGGCCGGCCCCGATTCCGCTGCGACGCCTCGAGCCTACGCACGCTCGCGCGCGGCGAAAAATCAGCTACGCAGCGCTGGTCACGCCGGCCAAGAGCCGCGTCTTCTCGTCCTGCTGCAGCCGGGCGACGATCTTGCCGAGATCGCCGTCGAGGATCTCGCGGATGTTCCCGAAGTTTTCGTTGATGCGGTGGTCGGTGATGCGGTCCTGCGGAAAGTTATAGGTGCGAATCTTCTCGCTGCGGTCGCCCGTCCCGACCTGACTGCGGCGCAAACTGCCGACCGCTTCTTCCTGCTCGCGCCGCTTGCGGTCGGCGAGGACGCTGCGCAGCATCGTCATGGCGCGCTCGCGGTTCTGCAGCTGCGAGCGTTCCTCGCTGCAGGCGACGACCGTTCCGCTCGGCAGGTGGGTGATACGGATCGCCGACTCGGTCTTGTTGACGTGCTGCCCGCCGGCGCCGGAAGCCTTGAACGTGTCGATCTGCAGGTCTTTGGCGTTGATCTCGACGTCGACGTCCTCGTCGGCTTCGGGGAGCACGGCGACGGTCGCGGTGCTGGTATGGACGCGGCCCTGCGACTCGGTGACCGGCACGCGCTGCACGCGGTGCACGCCGCTCTCGTATTTGAAGAAGCGGTAGGGCTCGCCGTGCTTGACCGCGAGCACGACTTCCTTGAAGCCGCCGGCTTCGCTCTCGCTCTGCGAAAGGATTTCGGCTTTCATACCCAGCGACTCGGCATAACGCACGTACATGCGTGCCAGCTCGGCGGCGAACAGGCTCGCTTCGTCACCGCCGGCGCCGGCCCGGATCTCGACGAAGACGTCTTTGGCGTCGTTCGGGTCGCGCGGCAGCATCAGCTCGGTCAGCCGCCCCTCGAGCTCTTTTCGCCGCTCGCGCAACGCCTTGGCCTCTTCTTCCGCAAGCTCGTGCAGCTCGAGGTCGCTGCGGTCGAGCAGCAGCTCCTCGTTCGCTTCGATCTCAGCGCTCAGCTTGCGGTAGGCGCGGTACGCTTCGACGATCTCCTCGAGCGCCGCGCGCTCCTTGACGAGCGCGGTGAAGCGAACCTGGTCGAAGGCGCCGCCGGGGTTGGCCAGCTCGGCTTCGATCTCGTCGAACCGTCTCGAAAGCGACTCTAAGCGATCTGCGTTCATAGGATTTCATGGCGCCGCGCCTTGCGGCAGTCTGGACCGGGGGCGTGGTGACGTGAAAAAAACGGGCCGCGCCGAGGCGGCCCGTCTAGGAGGCCCGGCCGGCTACGCTTCGGCGGCGGCGGCCTCAGCCTTGACGCGCTTGCGCTCGGCGGCTTCGGCCTTCTTCTTGCCGGCGGCCGCGAGGCGCTGGTTGAACTTGTCGACGCGGCCCGCGGTGTCGACGAACTTCTGCTGGCCGGTGAACAAGGGATGGCAGGCCGAGCAGATCTCGACGTTGATCTCCTTGAGGGTCGAACCGGTCGTGAAGACGTTTCCGCAGGCGCAGTGGACGCGGGCTTCGGGGAACCATTTGGGGTGGATCTTGGGTTTCACAGCCCCAAGATTATAGCAGAGCGTGCAAGAGCCGGGGCCGGGCGGGCGGAACGCGCGGAACCGGCCGCGAACGCGCAGCGTTGGTCTTGTCCCCTTCGCCAAGCTCAGGGTTTCGCCAAGCTCAGGTTTTCGTCAAGCTCAGGTTTCGCCCCCACTCAGGTTTCCTTCCGTTCAGGTGAGGTCTTTTGCAACACGCTCGCCCGCCGCGCCTCGTCCGCTCATTCGCCGCCGCCGCCGTGCTCGCGCTCGGCGTCGCCTTCGTGCCCGTCGCGGGCGTGGAGGTGAGAGCGCAGCAGCCGCCGGAGGCGCCGCCCTCGACCGCCCCGGCCGAGAGCCCGACGCCCGAGGCCAGCGAAACGCCGGGCAACGCCTTCCTCAAGAATCCGAACCAAGCAGGCGAAGCCGGACAAACAGGTCAGGCAGCCCAGGCGGGTCAAGGCCAGACGAGCCGCAAGCACCAGCCCAAGGCCAAGCCGACGCAGGGCCCCGAGCCGACGGCGACGCCGACGTCACCGGCCTTCGCCACGCTCGACGGCACGTGGGAGGTCCAGCTCCAGACCTACTCGGCCACAGCCTACTCGTACCTGGCGATCACGCAGCACGAGAACGGCGTGCTGAGCGGTTCTTGGAAGCTCGGCAAGACGTCGTACCCGTTCGACGGCACGTACGACGGACGCTTGATCAAGCTCGTCGTCAAGGAGCCGTCCGGGGACGTCACCTTCAGCGGCTACGTCGAAACGGCTTCGGACATGGTGGGGCTGGTCGATTTCGGTGCCGGCAAGGGGAGCCCGGTGCCCTTCACGGCCGAGCACCGCGGCCACCCCAAGGGTCTGCGAAACATCGAATAGCGCGCTCCGCGGCGCGGGGAAGCCCGCGCCGCGCGCGCGTCGAACCCGGACCGGTATGCAAGACCACGCCTTCGGCCTGCGCACGCGCGCGCTCCACGCCGGGACGCCGCCCGATCCGACGACGGGAGCGCGAGCGATGCCGATCCACCTGTCGTCGAGCTTCGTCTTCGATTCGACCGAGCACGCCGCCGAGCTGTTCGCCCTGCGCACCTACGGCAACATCTACAGCCGCATCGGCAATCCCACCGTAGCCGCCTTCGAAGAGCGGATCGCCAGCCTCGAGGGGGGCCTGGGTGCGGTCGCGACCGCGAGCGGGCTGGCGGCGCAGCTCTCGACGATCCTCGCGCTGGCGCAGGCCGGCGACCACGTCGTCGCCTCGGCGAACCTCTACGGCGGGACGGTCACGCAGTTCACCGTGACCCTCAAGCGCATGGGGATCGGCTGCACGCTCGTTCCCGGCGACGACCTCGCCGCGTTCCGCGCGGCGATCGGGCCCAGCACGAAGTGCCTGTTCACCGAGACGATCGGCAACCCGCTCGGCAACGTCGCGGACCTCGAAGCGCTGGCCGCGCTGGCGCACGAGCACGGCCTGCCGCTCGTCGTCGACAACACCTTCGCCTCACCCGTGCTGTGCCGTCCGCTCGAGTGGGGCGCGGACATCGTCGTCCACTCGGCGACCAAGTTCTTGGGCGGGCACGGCACGGTGATCGCCGGCGCGATCGTCGAGTCGGGGACCTTCCCGTGGGGGGCCGGCAAACACCCGCTGCTCTCCGAGCCGAGCCCCGGCTACCACGATATGAACTTCGCCGAGACCTTCGGCGAGTACGCCTTCTTGATGCGGACCCGCAGCGAGGTGCTGCGCGACGTCGGCGCCTGCCTTTCGCCGATGAACGCCTGGCTCGTGCTGCAAGGACTCGAGACGCTGCCGCTGCGCATGCCGGCGCACGTCGAGAACGCGCGCATCGTGGCGCGCTTTCTGGCCGGGCGCGACGACGTCGCCTGGGTCAACTACGCCGAGCTCGAGGAGAGCCCGTACCGGGCGCTGGCGCGCAAGTACCTGCCCGGCGGAGCGGGCGCGGTCTTCACCTTCGGCTTGCGGGGCGGCCGCGAAGCGGGCCGCGCCTTCATCGAAGGGCTCGAGCTGTGGAGCCACTTGGCCAATGTCGGCGACGCCAAAAGCCTGGTGATCCACCCGGCGACGACGACCCACCAGCAGCTCACCGACGACGAACTGCGCGCCTGCGGCGTGACGCCGGAGACGATCCGCCTCTCCGTCGGGCTCGAGGACCCCGCCGACCTGCTGTGGGACCTCGAGAACGGCCTGCGGGCCGCGCGCAAGGCCACGGCGGTCCGCGCGTGATCCTGACGACCGTCTCGCAGCGCCGCGAGCTCTTGGCGCGCTCGAAGACCGTCGCGATGGTCGGTGCCTCGCCGAACACCACGCGGCCCAGCTATTTCGTCTTCTCGTACCTGCGCACGAAGGGGCTCTTTCGGGTCACGCCGGTCAACCCCGCGGTCGCCGCGATCGACGGCGTGAAGGCCTACCCGTCGCTGGCCGCTTACGCGGCGGAACGCGGCGCGCCCGACATCGTCGACGTCTTCCGCAAGCCCTCCGACGCGCTGCAGGTCACGCGCGAGGCGATCGCGGTGGGCGCGAAGGCGATCTGGTTTCAATACGGCGTCATCAATCACGAGGCGATCGCGCTGGCCGACGAGGCGGGGCTCGACGTCGTCGTCGACCGCTGCATCAAGGTCGAGTCGGCGCGCTTCGACGGCGGCCTCTCGATCGGCGGGCTCAACAGCGGCTCGATCACCTCCAAGCGGCTCGCGCCGCTGCGGCGCACGGCGGGCTCGTGAGCGTCGACGCGCGCGCCCTCGACGAGGCCTTCCTGGCGATCGTGCGCGACTGGGCCGGCGGCGGCGCCGGCTGCGACGAGGCACGCTTCGACGAGCTGGCGCGCGCGACGTTCTCCTACCAGCTCGAGCGCAACGAACCGTACGCGCGCTTCGCGCGCGCCTGCGGCGTCGACGCTGCCCATCCGCCGCGCTCCTGGCGCGAGATCCCGGCCGTGCCGAGCGCCGCCTTCAAAGACGCGACGCTCGCCACGTTCGACGTCGCGCAGGCCGAGCTCGTCTTCCACACCAGCGGCACGACTGCGGCGCGCTCCGGCAAGCACTACTTCGAGCGCGCGCTGCTCTACGACGCCGCGCTGCTGGCGGGGTTCGACCGCTTCATGCTCGCCGACGGCGCGCGGCTGCGCTATCTCAACCTCGTCCCCAATCCGCGCTGCCGTCCGCACTCGTCGCTCGGCTACATGATGGGCCACGTCAGCGTGCTGCGCGGCGACGGCGCGGCCGGCTATTTTCTCGACGACGACCGCGTCGACGCGGCCGGCTTCAGCGCGGCGCTGGCGGAGGCGAGCCGCCGCGGGCGGCCGGTCTGCATCGCCGGGACCGCGTTCGCCTTCGCCGCCCTGCTCGACGCGCTCGAAGCGCAGGGCAGCACGTTCGCCGCGCCGCCCGGCTCGCGCGTGATGGAAACGGGCGGCTTCAAAGGCCGCGCCCGCGCCGTCGAGCGCGGCGAGCTCTACGCCCGTCTCGAATGGACGCTCGGGATCGCGCAGTCCTCGATCGTCGCCGAGTACGGCATGACCGAGCTGGCGAGCCAGTACTACGATGCGCCGGCCTCGCGCGGCGCGGCCGTGCGGGTGAAGGTCGCGCCGCCGTGGCTGCGCACGCTCGTCGTCGATCCGAGCGGCCGCGAGCTGCCCGCGGGCGAGCCGGGCTTTCTGCGGCACGTCGATCTGGGAAACCGTTCGTCGGCCGTCGCCATCGAGACGGAAGATCGCGGCTACCGCAGCGGCGAGGGCATCGTGCTGCTGGGCCGCGCGATCGACGCGCCGCCGCGCGGCTGTTCGCTCGACGCCGAAGACCTCATCGCCGCGCGCTGAGTCCGAGGCCAACGTGGAAGCGCGCGCGGAGCAGCTGATCGCGGCGGTCGCCGATGCGGCGGCGCGCTGGTGCAACGCCGACTTCCCGCCGCGCGTGCGGACCGCGCACGCGCTCGCCGCGCGGACCGGATACAGCGCGCCGGTCGTCGACTACGCGCTCGACCGCCTCTTCGGGGCGGTCACGCGAGAAGCGCTGCGCGCGACGATCGCGGGCGAGCTCGGCGCACTCGAGGCGCTCGACGGCTTCGTCGCACGCCAGGGCCGGCCCGACGTCTGGTTCCGCCCCGCGGGCAAGGTCGCGATCGTCTCCAGCGACACCACGATCGGGGTCGCGCTGCACCCGCTCGTCTTCGCCGTCTGCGCGAAGGCTGAGGTGCTCGTCAAGGACCGCGAGGACCGGCTGATCGCGGCGTTCGCCGAGACGCTCGCGCAGGAACGCCCCGAGCTCGCCGAACGCGTGACCTCGCAGCCGTGGGACGGCGCGGAAGGTGCCGCGCGCCTCGCGGAGGCCGGCGTCGTCGTCGCCTTCGGCCGCGACGCGACGCTGCGCGCGATCCGCGCCGCTCTGCCGCCGCAAACGCGCTTCGTGCCGTTCGGCCACCGCACGAGCGTCGGCTACGTGACGCGCACGTCGCTGGGAGACGAGGCGGCGGCGCGCCGGTGCGCGCGCGCTGCCGCGCTCGACGCACTGCTCTACGACGGGGACGGCTGCCTTTCGCTGCACGCGCTCTTCGTCGAACGCGGCGGCGCGATCGAGCCCGAGCGCTTCGCGCGTCTGGTCTCCGAGGCGTGCGACGAAGTCGCGGTCGAGTTTCCGGCCGGCCCGCTCCACGACGAGCGGGCTGCACTCTATCGCAAGCGCCTGCTCTTCCGCGCCGCGCAGGGCGCCGGTGCCGTCCACAGCGGCGCGCACGGAGGGCACACGGTCGCCTACGATCCGCCCGGCGACGAGCCGCCGCCCCTCTTCGCGCGAACGCTCGCGCTCCACGCCGTACGCGGGCCAGGCGAGGCGCTGGCCTACCTCCGCGAGCACGCGCTGCCGCTCGAAGGGTTCGCGACCGACGTGCCGCCGGGCCCCGAGCTGCTCGCCGCGGCCGTGGCCGGCGGGGCGACGCGGATCGCCCGGCTCGGCACGCTGCAGGATCCTCCGCTCGGCGGCGAGCACGGCGGCGCGGGGCGGATTCTGCCCTTCGTGCGCGCTATCTATCGCTCGTGAGCGACGAGCTCGAAGCGATTCTCACCGAGATCCCCGGACCGCGCTCGCGCGAGCTGGCGGCGGCGCTCGCGGCGCGCGAGACGCGCGGCGTCACCTTCGTCTCGCGCGACGTTCCCGTCTTTTGGGAGCGCGCGCAGGGCGCGACGGTAACCGATGCCGACGGAAACCGCTACCTCGACCTGACCGCGGCCTTCGGCGTCGCGGTCGCCGGACACAGCAACCCCGCGGTCGCGCAAGCGATCGCCGCGCAAGCGGCGCGCCTTGCGCACGGCATGGGCGACGTGCATCCGAGCGAGCCGAAAGTGCGCCTTCTCGAGAAGCTCGCCGCGCTCGCGCCGGTCGACGGCGGCAAGGCGTTCCTCTGCTCGAGCGGCGCCGAGAGCGTCGAGTTCGCGCTCAAGACGGCGCTGCTCGCGACCGGCGAGCCAAACGTGCTGGCCTTCGCGGGAGCCTATCACGGCCTCTCGTACGGAACGCTCGAGGTCAGCGGGATAGCGAAGTTCCGCAAACCGTGGCAGAAGCAGCTGCGCGACGCGACGACCTTCGTGCGCTTCCCCGACATGCGCGAGCCCGAGAGCGGCCGGCGGGCGCTCGAGACGGTCGCGCGCGCGCTGAAAAAGGATCCGGCGATCGGCGCGGTGCTGGTCGAGCCGATCCAAGGCCGCGCCGGCGTCATCATCCCGCCCGAGGGCTTTCTGGCGGGCCTGCGCCGGCTCTGCGACGAGCGCGACACACTGTTGATCGCCGACGAGATCTACACCGGGTTCGGGCGCACGGGCGCGCTGTTCGCGTGCGACCACGAGGGCGTGCGGCCCGACATCGTGTGCCTCGGCAAGGCGCTGGCAGGGGGTTTCCCCATCTCGGCCGCAGTCGCGAGCGGCGCCGTCGCCGATGCCTGGGAGCCCTCGCACGGCGAGGCGCTGCACACCTCGACCTATCTCGGCAACCCGATGGGCTGCGCCGCGGCGTTGGCCAACCTCGCCGAGATCGAACGGCTCGACCTGCCGCGCGTCGCTCGCGAGCGCGCGCCGGCTCTCGGCGCGCGGCTCGAGGCGATCCGCCCGCGCTCGAACGAGATCGTCGACCTCCGCGGACGCGGCATGCTGTGGGGCGTCGAGTTCCGCGACGGCGCGGCGGCCAACGCCGTCGTCGTGCGCGCGTTGAAAGCCGGGCTCATCCTGCTGCAGTCAGGCTTGCGCGGCGAGACGATCGCGCTCTCGCCGCCGCTGGTCATCTCCGGCGCTCAGCTCGAACGCGCGCTCGAGCTCTTCGAGCGGGCCGTTGTGGGAAAAGTGTACGCATGAAAGGCAGCGTGGTGTGCGCATGAAACGTGGGACGGTGCGGCGATGAGCGCGATCCGGGTCGGCGTCGTCGGGGCGAGCTTCGGTGGAACGGTGCACGTGCCGGCCTATCGGGCGCAGGGGCGCTTCGAAGTCGTCGCCCTCGCCTCGCCCAACAGCGCGGCGGAGATCGCGCGGGAGCGGCACATTCCGCATGCGTTCGCCAGCATCGAAGCGATGCTCGAGGGGGTCGAGCTCGACGTCGTCTCAATCGCCTCGCCGCCGTACGATCACAAGCGTTCCGTGCTCGCGAGCCTGGCCCGCGGCAAGCACGTGCTCTGCGAGAAGCCGTTCGGCCTCAACGTCGCCGAGGCCGAGGAGATGCTCGCGGCTGCCGAGCGCGCCGGTACCATCTGCGCGCTGGCGCACGAGTTCCGTTATCTTTCTAGCAGCCTGGCGCTGCGCGAGCTCGTCGCCAACGGACATCTCGGTCCGCTGCGCGCGCTCGAAGTCTCGTGGGCGACGACGTTTCTGCGCGCCGGCAGCACGGCGCGGGCACGCTCCTGGTGGTTCGAGCGCGCGCGCGGCGGCGGCATCACCGGGGCCGTGCTCTCGCACACGATCGATCTCGCGACCTGGATCGCGGGTCGCGCTCCCGTCGAGGCGCGGGGCTTCGAGCGCACCGCGAACCCGCAACGCCGCGATGCGCGGGGCGAGTACCGCAGCGACGTCGCCGACGGCGCGTTCGCCGAGGTCGATTACGGCGAGGGCGCGATCGCGACGCTCACGGTCGACGGCACGCGCGCGGTCGAGTCGGCGCTGGTCGCGGTGCACGGCGAGCAGCGAACCGCCGTCACGAGCGGCAAGAGCCTCGTCGAAACGACGACCTTCGTGGTCGACGCCGAGGAGACGTCGGAGCTGGAGCTCGCGCCGCAGCCGCACGCCGCCTTAGCGGCCGCGCACGGAAACCTGCCGGCCTTCACCACGCTGCTCGGCGAGTTCGCCGCCGCGCTCGACGGGAAGCCGGCGACGCTCCCGACGTTCCGCGACGGCCTCGCGACCCAGCGCGTGCTGGCCGCGGTCGGCTATTCGGTCGCGACGAGCTGACGGTACGTCAGTCGAGAGCTTTAAGAACCAGCCGGGGCGGGTTGGGGGGACGGGCGCTCGAGGCGGCGCCATAGGAGGTTGAGCGAGGCGACGACCGTGCGGCGGCGGACGTCGTCGCGGGTGCCGGGGAAGGTGACGCGGCGGACTTCGACGCCCTCGGGTGAAGCCAGCGCGAGGTAGACGAGGCCGACCGGTTTGTTTTCGGTCGCTCCGCTCGGGCCGGCGATCCCCGTCGTCGCCAAGGCGAGGTCGACGCGCAGGCGTTCCCGGACGCCGCGCGCCATCGCGCGCGCCACCTCTTCGCTGACCGCACCGTGCGCGCGCAGCAGCTCGGCATCGACGCCGAGCAGATCGCGTTTGACGTCGTCGGCGTAAGCGACGATCCCGCCGCGGAACGTCGCCGACGCGCCCGGAACGCGCACCAGCGCGTCGGCGACGCCGCCGCCGCTGAGCGACTCGGCCGTCGCGACGGTGAGGCCGCGTTCGCTCAGCGCGTGCACGACCGCGCCCTCGAGGCTCTCGTCGTCGACGCCGAAAATCCCCGCGCCGATGCGCGCCCGCAACTCACTCTCGTAGGGCGCGATCAGCGCCTCGGCCCGAGCGCGGTCGGGCGCTTTGGCCATCAGCTTGACGTCGACCCGGAAATCGTGCGCGAGGACCGCGATCTTCGGATTCTCGAGGCTGCGGAAGAGCGGTTCGATGCGCCGGTCGACGTCCGACTCCGATATGCCGACCGTGTGCAGCGTGCGGGTGAAGATCGCCTCGTGCAGATCGTACCGCGCGGCGAGCCAGGGGACGAGCCGTTCGGCGAGCATCGGCTTCATCTCGCGCGGCACGCCCGGCATGCAGGCGACGAACTTGCCGTCGGCGCGCAGTGCGACGAAGCCGGGCGCGGTGCCGTGCGGATTCTCGAGGACCACGCAGCCCTTGGGAAGATACGCTTGGCGCCGGTTGTTCTCGGCGAGCGGACCGCTGCGGCCGAAGGCGCGCAAGCGCTCTTCGACCGCGCGCAGCGAAGGCTCGTCCAGCTCGAGCGTCGTGCCGACGGCCGCGGCGACCGCCTCCTTCGTGAGATCGTCGACGGTCGGGCCGAGGCCGCCCGTCGTGATGACGCCGTCCGCGCGCTCGAGCGCGCCGCGCAGCAGCGCCTCGAGCCGGGCCGCGTTGTCGCCGACGGCGTGCTTCTGATAGACGTCGACGCCGCGATCGGCGAGGGTGCGCGCGACGAACGCCGAGTTCGTGTCGAGCAACTGGCCGAGCAGGATCTCGGTGCCGATCGCGACGATCTCGACGTTAAGCACGCTCGACCTCCGGGCGCAGCGCGGCCAGCTCGTCCTGATACCACTGCGGATAGCGCACCGCCGCCTCGAGCTCGAAGCCTTCCGCCGCGTCGATCATCGCGCTGCGCCGCTCCTGCGAGGTCGTCAGGCGCCGGCGGTTGCGCTCCCGCTGCGCGTGCAGGCAATCGATGAAGCGCACGAAGGTGTCGTCGAGGGTGCGCTGCAGGGCCTCGCGCAGACGGCGCCCGACGCGCGGCGAGATCCCCCCGGTCGAGATCGCGATCCGCACCGGGCCGGCTTTGACGACGGCCTGCATCGCGACGAAGCCGAACCTCGGCTGGTCGATCGCGCAGAGCAGGAAGCGGTGCTCGTCGGCGAGCCGGCGCAGCCGCGCCGAGAGGGCCGCATCCTGCGGGGTCGAGATGACGAAGAACGCGTCGCTCACGTCCGAGTCGCGCAGTGCTGCCGGGTCCTTGACCCAGAGCACGTTCGCGCCGACCTCGCGCAGCGCTTCGTCCTTCTCGATCGCTTCCCGGTCGTCGCCGACGACGACGCACTTGCGGCCGCGCAGGTTGAGCCCGACCGGGAAGAAGACGAACGCGTACTCGGTGACGTCGAGCGGATCGGTCTGAATCGGAACCTCCTCGATCAATAGTCGACTGGGCGCAGATAGAACTCGTTGATCGCCGTGTTCGAAAGCATCGCCGTCGTCGGCAGGTGGCGCTTCCAATGGGTCCCGTCGACGCGGCGCCGCACCAGCGCAACGTCGGCGGCACTGAAGCCGCGCGCGACGATCTTGGCGTCGGCGTAGCCGAGCAGCATGAGCGCGAGGATCTGGTCGGCGCGCACGTAGGTGATGCCCAGATCGCCCTCGTCGGTCTGATTCGCCTCCAAGTCGGCGCTGGGCGCCTTCTCGACGATCTCGCGCGGGACGCCGAGGTAGCGGGCCAGCGCCCATACTTGGGTCTTGAAGAGATCGCCGAGCGGGTTGAGCGGCGGCGAATCGTCGGCGTGCCAGGTGAAATAGCCCATCAGCCGCTCGGTCTTGTTCCCCGTTCCGACCGGCAGCGCGTCGAACTTGGCCGACTGATCGAAGAGCACGATCATCCGCGTGCGCGCCATGATGTTCCCGCGCCGCCGCGGATCGGCGCCGGGCTCGAACTGCAGGTACCCGTCGACGGCCGCGCTGATCTCGATCGTGCGCGAGCGGCAGCCGAGCGCGTCGACGACGCGCTGCGCGTCGGCCAGGCTGTCGGCGCTCGACGTGCGGTACGGCATACGGATCGCGTAGGTGTGCTGCGGGCCGAGCGCGCGCGCGCAGAGGAAGGCGGTGACGGCCGAATCGACGCCGCCCGAGACGCCCACGACCGCGTTCTCGATCCCGCGCCGCACCACCAGCTCGTCGTGCAGGAACGCTTCGAGCCAGCGCGCCGCCAGCGCGCAGTCGATCTCGAGCCGCGGCGGCCCCGAGGGCGGCGCCTCGATGACGGGGAGCGCGCCCGCGACCGTCACGGGCGCACTCCGCCGAGCGCGGCCAGATGCGGAAGCAGCTCCTCGTCGAGGAGCAGGTCGGGGAGCACGGCGCCCAGATCGCCGAGCAGCGGCAGACGCGCGCGCGCGACGTCGATCTCGTCGAAGTCGAGCACGGCGCGCAGCACGTGCGCGCCCAATTCCGGCGCGGCGACCAGGGTCGCTCCGTTCGGATCGACGACGCACGAGGAACCGGTCATCCCCTTGCCGCCTTCGAAGCCGGCCAGACCGGCGTAGATGACGAACACGCCGTGTTCGACGGCGTAGGACTGCAGCACGTTGCGCCAGTGCGTGACGCTCTCGAGCTCGCCCTCGCCGGAGAGGCCGCGGCCGGGCGAGGCGCTCGGCACGAGCAGCACGCGCGCCCCCTTGACCGCCGCGAGCGTCGGCATGATCGCGTGCCAGGCGTCCTCGCAGATGAGGATCGCCATCCGCCCGAAGCGCGTGTCGAAGGCCTGCAAGCGCCGCCCGCGCGAAAGGAAGCGCTCCTCGTCGAACACGCCGTAGGTGGGCAGGAACATCTTGCGATGGACGTGCACGATGCGCTGCGCCTGCGGCTCGATCTGCAGGTAGAGGGCCGAGTTGTAGTACGTCCCGCCGGCGTTCTCGTAGAAGCCGAGCACGAGGTCGACCGGCGCGCGCGCCGACTGCGGCGCGGCGCGCCATAGGGCGGCGACCCGCGCCGCCAGCTCCTCCGCCGCGAGGGCCCGCTCGTAGACGGCGCCCTCGAGAAAATAGCCCGTCAGCGCCGCCTCGGGGAGCACGATCAGGTCGTAGGGCTGCGCTTCGCCGGCGAGCTGGACGAAGAGCTCGCCGAGTTCCGCGAAGTTGGCCGCGACGTCGCCTTTGCGGGGCTTGCTTTGAACGACGGCGAGCTTGAGCGACGACGGCACGCGCGTCACATCGCCGCCGCGACGCCGGCGGCGTGCTCGGCGAGCTGGTTGACGATGTCCTCGGCGGGATAGGTCAGGATCTCGGCCATGGTCGGGTGCAGGTGCGGGATCTTGACGAAATCGTAGACGGTTCCGCCGTAGTACATGGCGACCACGACCTCGTGGATGAGGTCGGAGGCGTGGGCGCCGACGATCGCCGCACCCAGGATGCGGCCGTCCCGCGGCGCGGCCATCATCTTGACGAAGCCTTTGACTTTATTCGTCGAGATCGCCTTGCCGTGCTCGCTGAAGAGATACGCACCGCTCAGATACGGCGTCCCCGCGGCTTGCAATTCCTTCTCCGACCGGCCGACGGCGGCGACTTGCGGGTCGGTGAAGATCGTGTGCACCTTTTGCAAATCGTAGTCGCCGCGCTCGGCCGTGCCCAAGACCGCGTTGCGCGCCGCGATCTCGCCCTGGTAGATCGCGACGTGAACGAGCGGATAGGCACCGGTCACGTCTCCGACCGCGAAGATGTTCGGGTTGCAGGTGCGCAGGTCGGGCCCCGTCTCGATGCCGCTGATCGAGTGGCAGCTCACGCCGGCCTTGTCGAGGTCGAGCCCGGCGACGTTCGGCACGCGGCCGAGCGCGTAGAAGATTTCCTGCGCTGCGATCTCCTTGGCATGGCCCTCGTGCAGGTAGTGCACGACCTTTTCGGCGCCGCGCCGCTCGACGCGGGTCAACTGCGCACCCGACTCGACGCGGATACCCTCTTGGCGGAAATAGAAGGTGAGCGCGTCGCCGACGTCCTTGTCCTCGTGCGAGATCAGGTGCTTGCCGCGAATGAGGATCGTCGTGGGCACGCCGACCCGCGAGAAGAACTGACCGAGCTCGGCCGCGACGTAGCCGCCGCCCAGGACCACGAGCGAGGCCGGGAGGCGCTCCAGATCGAGCGCGGCGTCGCTGTCGAGGTAGCCCGTCTCGGCGAGTCCTGGAACGGCAGGGGGCGCGACGACGCTCCCCGTGGCGACCACGAAGTGGGCAGCGCGCAGCAGCGTCTCGTCGCCGACTTGCAGGGCGTCGGGCGCGACGAAGCGCGCCAGCCCCTCGTACAGCGGAAACGAACGCAGCGCCTCGACCCGGTACGCGGCGAAGCCAGCGATGACCTCGCGCTTGCGGGCCATGACGGCGGCGAAGTCGATCTGCGGCTCGCCGGCCCGGACCCCCAGGATTTCCGACTCGCGGATCTCCTGCGCGAGGTCGCCGGTCGCGATCAGCGTCTTCGAGGGCATGCAGCCGCGCAGGATGCACAGCCCGCCGAGGGGACCGTGGTCGACCAGCGCGACCGAGGCGCCGAGGTCGCGCGCGGTCCGAGCCGCGGCGTACCCCCCGGACCCGGCCCCGACCACGACCAGATCGTACCGAAACTCGTTCACCGTCCTCCAAACACGCCCGGCGGCGCGAGCGTTTCTTCGTCCGCACCCGGTCGCGTCACCCTTAGCCGGGGGTCTCCCGGTACCCGACAGAAAAAGAAGCCCCGCCATGTCCGCTCAGGCCACTTTCCAGGAGGGAGCTGCGAACCGGCGCTTACGAGCGTTCGAGAACGTTGCGGCGTGCGGGCTGCTCTCCAGCCTCCTGGTCGCGGCCGGTGGCGCAGCGCTCGGCTTCTTCCTGTGGTTCGTCCTGGTCACGCGCGTCGCGCGGAGCGCGGACCACAGCGAGGTCCTGTTCCTCGCAGCGCTCCTGCTGGGGCTCGCCGGCGCGTTCGGAGGCTGGATCCTCTACGGGCACTACTTCGCCCGGCGGGCCGGCGTCGGGGTGGTCGCAGCGATGCGCTGGGACGCCGTCTCCTGGGCGACCCTCGTGCTGTTTCCGCTCGGGCTCGCCCTGCCGGTCGCGCTCGGCAGCCCCAGCCGCTCGGCGGCCTTCGCCGCGGGCGCCTTCGCGCTGGTCAAGGTGCTGGTCGCCGCGCGCTTCGTCTACACGGTGCGCGACGTGCTGATCACCTTCGTGGTGACGCGCTTCTCGATCATCCTGGTCGCCGAGCTCGCCTCGGTCGT
Organism: Vulcanimicrobiota bacterium; assembly: GCA_963834485.1. Classification (GTDB taxonomy): domain Bacteria; phylum Vulcanimicrobiota; class Vulcanimicrobiia; order Vulcanimicrobiales; family Vulcanimicrobiaceae; genus CAWICD01. Next base: position 493,179 of record CAWICD010000001.1, on the reverse strand, counting down.
CATCGGCCAGCGGCCGGGCGTCCACGTCGCCGAGTCGTCGAACCCGCTGCTGGCCGTCTGGGGGCGCTGGGACGCCGTCCACTACCTCGACATCGCGCGGCGCGGCTACACCGGGACCGACATGGCCTTCTTCCCGCTCTACCCGCTCCTGATCCGCATCGTCGGCACATTCGTCGGCAACGAGCTGGTCGCGGGCCTGCTGGTCTCGAACGCCGCCTTCTTCTTCGGCCTGCTCTTCTTCTACAAGCTCGTCGAGCACCAGTACAACCGCGCGGTCGCGCATCGGGCGATCTTCTACATCTCGATCTTCCCGACGGCGGTCTTCTTCTCGGCGGTCTACACGGAATCGCTCTTTTTCGCGCTGACCGTCGCTTCGTTCTACTACATCCGCGAGCACCGCTGGCTGACGGCGGGGTTCCTCGGAGCGCTGGCGGCGCTGACGCGCGTCGAAGGGGTCTTGCTGGTCGTGCCCTACGCGATCGAGGTCTTCTCGCCCGGCGGCGCGCTCCCGTGGCTGCACTCGTTCGCGTCGCGCGGCCGGACGGCGCGGATCGTCGCGGGCTTGCTGATGATCCCGGGCGGCCTGGCCGTCTACATGGCCTGGCTCTGGATCCTCAACGGCGATCCGCTCTACTTCTCGCACGTCCAGAGCCACTGGGACCGCCATCTGGCCTTCCCCTGGGTCAGCGTCATGCACAGCTTCAAGCAGATCACGCACGCGCACCAAGCCCTGACGGTCTCGAACCAGTCGATCGAGCTGCTCTTCACGGCGCTCATGCTGACGCTCTTGGTCGCCGGGTTCCGGCGCCTGCGCCCGTCGTTCTCGGCCTACATGGCGCTCTCGATCCTGGTCCCGATGTCGACCTCGAGCTTGATGAGCATGCCGCGCTTCGCGCTCGTCCTGTTTCCGATGTTCGTCATCCTCGCGCTGTGGGGCGGGCGCGCCTGGGCCAACAACGCGATCGTCGCCTTCTCGCTCCCGCTGCTCGGGCTGTTCACGGTCCTCTTCGCGGACTGGTACTGGGTCGCGTGAGGCCCACCGGAACGCCTCCGCCGCGCGCAGACGCCGGGCTCGCTGCGCCGCCGCCGCCGCGTGCCGGCGGCGCCGGTCTATTCGAGCGCTTGCGCAATCGCCGGGGCGTCCGCCAGTTCGTCAAGTTCGGGATCGTCGGCGCGTCCGGCTTTCTCGTCAACCTCGCGGTCTTCACGGTGCTGCAGCACTACACGCCGGTCGCCGAGCGCGCGCCGCGCTACATGTGGCTCTTCTCGATCTCGTTCCTCGCCGGCGGCGTCTCGAACTATTTTCTCAACCGAGTCTGGACCTTTCGCGCGACCGGCCACGTTGCCAAACAAGGCGCGCAATTTCTGACGGTCTCGGCGATCGCGCTCGCCGTCGGCCTGGTCGTCTCGAAAGCCGTGGCGCCCTGGCTCGGTGCGGGCCACCGCACCTGGTTCCTCGCCACGCTCTCGGGGATCGTCGTCAACTTCTTCATCAACAAGTATTGGACGTTTCGAGAAAAGCCGTAACACCTTGGCACCTCGCGCTCGGCGCGGTGCTGCTGCTCGCCCTCGCTCTGCGGCTCGGGGGCATTCACAATCCGATCCTCGACCATCCCGGCTGGCGCCAAGGCGACACCGCGGCGATCGCGCGCAACTTCGCGACGCTCGACTTCAACCCGCTCCACCCGCAGACCGACTACGACGGGCCGCCGCCGAACTACGTCGAGCTCGAGCTGCAGATCGTTCCGTTCCTGGCGGCGACGCTCTACAAGCTCTTCGGCGTCCACGAGGTCTTCGGCCGGCTGATCTCGATCGCGTTCAGCCTGGGGACCGTCGGCGTGCTGGCCTATTTCGCACGTTGGCTTTTCGCCGGCGGAATCGCCGGGCTCGCCGCCGCGACGCTCTTCGCGGTCTACCCGGGGAGCGTCTACTACGGGCGCACGTTCATGCCCGACACGACGATGGTCTTCTTCCTGACGGCGGCGCTCTACGCGAGCGCGCGCTGGATCGACGACGGCGAGGCGCGCTCCTGGCGGGGCTGCGCCGCCGCCGGCGGGCTGACGGCGCTCGCGGTGCTCGCCAAGCCGGTCGCGATCGTCGCCTTCGTCCCGCTCGCGGCGCTGGTCCTGACCGCGGCGCCCGCGGCGCTGCGCCGGCCGCAGCCCTACGTCTTCGCGGCGCTGGCGCTCGCACCGTACGCCCTCTACGACCGCTACGTCGCCTCGATCGCAGAGTGGCACTGGGCGAGCGGGATCACCACGCTGCACGTCATCCCCTCGCTCGTCGCGTCGTTCGGCTCGGCCACGGCGTTCTTCGCCAAGTTCGCGGCGTTCCGGCACGCGCTCGCGATGCTCTTCGGCACGATGCTCGGCCCGCTGGGCGGCGCGCTCTTCGCCGCCGCGCTGTTCGTGCCGCTGCGTTCGCGCTCGTACGCGCTGCTGGCCGGCTGGCTGCTCGGCGGCCTCGTCTACGCCTACGTCGTGGTCACCGTCGAAGCGGTCGACTACTACCTCTACCTCGTGCTGCCGCTGGCGGCGCTGTGGAGCGGCGGCGCGCTGGCGGCCGTCCTCGCGCGCCTGCCGCGCACGAGCGCGGCACGGGCCGCGGCGGGCGCCGCGCTCGCCGTGCTCCTCGTCGCGACCGTCGCGACCGGCCGCAGCGCCGTGCGCGCCTACTACCACTACGGCAAGCCGGTCTACCGCGCGGCCAAAGCGCTCGACGCGACGCTCGCGCCCGGGGCGCTGGTCGTGATGGGGCATTACGACCCGTCGGTCCTCTACTACATCAACCGCAAGGGTTGGGAAGAGGACCCGCTGCTGTGGACGCCGTTCGACGAGGAGAGCGCGATTCGCAAGGGGGCGCGCTACTTCATCGCCATCGAAAGCCGCCGTCTCGCGCACAACGCCGACCTCTCCGCGTGGCTGACGCGCTTCCCGCTCGTCGCCACCGGCGCCCCGTGGCCCGTCTACGAGACCGACGACGCGAAGACGCTCCCCGGCGCCGAGCAACGCTGGCGCGCCTTCCGCACGCGCGAAAAAGCGCTCGCGCCATAGGCTGCTAGGGACTCGAGGCTCGCTTCTTCTAGAAGTCGCTCACGCCGTCCGGCGTACCCCAGCCGGCCGGGCCCGAATACACACCGTCCGCTCCGGTCCCAGCCGTGCAGATGTACGGGTAAGAGGCGTTGCACTTCTCACGAGAGGACAGGTCGTTGCCGCTGGTGATGCTCCACAATCCGGCGCCCGCGTCTCCCCAAATGGCTTGCGCAGCGGTCGGCCCCAGCGACGAGGCGTTTCCCGCCAAGGCGTAGACGCCCGCGAGAGCCGGCGATGCGACGCTCGTTCCGCCGAATTCGAGCCAGCCTGAATAGCCTTCGTACGGCGTCGTGTCGTACACGGCTACGCCGTATTCGGGGTCGGCGTCGAACGATACGTCGGACTGCGAGCGCTTCTTGCAACCTGTATCCGTCTGCCAGGACGGCTTCGCAACCTTGGAACTGCATCCGCTGCCCGTGGCCCCGTAACCGCTCGCCAGGTCGTTCCACACGACCTCGACGTAGCCGCGCGCGTTGCTCGCGGGCCGCAGCGACGTGCCGCCCGCGCACACGACGCTGGCAAACGAACACGGCTGCGTCGATCCCTCGGCGTAGCCGGAATCGCCCGCACTCGCCAGGATCACCACGCCGGCGTGGCTGAACGCCGGATCGGATGCGGCGTACTCGCTGCCGCCGTACGAATTGCTGATCTCCGTCGCGCCGAGTTTCGCCGCTTCGTTCTCGGCAGCTTCGAGATTCGCGGTCGTCGCCGAATTGGCTTCGACGATCAAGATGCGGCAGTTCGGGCAGGTCGCGGAGACCATGTCCATATCGAGCGCGGTCTCCTCGGCCCAGCTCGCATTCTCTCTGGGCAGCGACGTGCTCGAACCGGTCTGGCCGACCTTGCTGAAGCAGCCGTTCTGCGCGGTGCAGGGAGGCAACCCGAAATAGTTGCGATAGTAGCTCAGGTCCGAGGCCGCGCTCGGATAGTCGCCCGATTCCACCAGCGCGACCGTCTGCCCGCTGCCCTTGGTCGACGACGGCAGAACGTACGCCGCCTGCAGCTGCGCCGGCCCGTATCCCGCAGGCACAGAGGCGGCAAGAGGGCGCTCGGCGCTTCCGGGCGCACCGCCGACATCCGTGCGCACGAGCGCGAAACAGACGTCGTTATCGCCGGGCTGAACGACGTCGCACGCCGCTTTGTAATTCGCGAAAACACCGGCCGATGCGGCCGCAGGGTTCGCAGGCGTTCCGCCAACCGGAACCGACGGGCTGCCGGAGCCGCTGCATCCGGCCAGGAGCGAGCCGATCGCCGCCACTGCGAGAATACGCAAAGCTGCTATTCGCAAAGAAACCTCCGGCTACGGGACGAGCGAGCGGGACAACCTCAGCTGGGCGCTAACGTTTCGGGCGACGAACCGGAGACCTTCCCGCGCGTCACATATGCCTGGAACACGCCGAGCGAACGCGTCAGGGACGGCGGTAAGGCTGCAGGTACTTGGGGAGCTCGAGGTTCGCGAGGTTGCGCTCGTCGGGGACGGGCTCGCCGGCGCTCGCCGCGAACGGGACGACGCCGCACCAGACCGGCAGCGCGTAATCCGTCTCGCCGTCGACCGGCGGCCCGCTGCGGATCTTCGCCGAGGACTCGTCGAGCGGCAGCGAGACGACGAGGGTCGCGTCCAGTTCGGCGGGGCTCGGCGCGCGAACTTCGGCCGCCCGGCCGGGAACGACGTGTTCGACGAAGCGCGCGAGCGCGCGCGCCTTCTCCTCGCGGTCGACGACCGGCGACGCCTTGCCGAAGATGACGACCGAACGGTAATTCATCGAGTGATGGAAGGCCGAGCGCGCGAGGACGAGGCCGTCGAGGAGCGTGACGGCGACGCAGCACTCGGCGCCCGCCGCGAGCGTGGTCAGCATGCGGCTTCTGACTCCGCCATGCACGTACAGACGGTCGCCGTCGCGCGCATACGTGGCGGGGATGACGACGGGGCCTTGCGCGCCGGCGAACGCGACGTGCGCGACGAGCCCCTCGTCGAGGATCCGGTAGATCGCCGCGAGATCGTAGTCGGCCCGGCCCGACCTGCGAATCGTCGCTCGCTGCGAAGGTGGAAAGCTGCGCATGACCGTGACTACTGTTATGGCCGGTCGCGCTAGGCCTGCGCGCCGCGCCGCACCGCTCCGCGGCGCTTCTGGGAAGTAGGCGAGAGCGCGGCCGGGGAATTTCCCAGGCATGCCGATATGGAAGCTCCTCCGCGCGGCCGTCGCGGTCACGATGGCGCTTGCGATCACGATGCCGGCGGAACCGGCGCGCTCGGCCCCGCAGCCGCTCATCTGGTGCGCGGCCGAACTGGTCACCGACACGGAGACGGTCAGCAATCCGACGCTGTCGGCCTACCAGCGCGCACGGCACGAACTCTGCGCAGGGCAGGCACAGGCCGCCGTCGAGGGCTTCGCCGCGATCGCACCCGCGATCGCGAAATCTTACCAGAACGACGGCACGCACGGGATCGATTTCGACCGAGCGTATTTCTACGCGCTCCTCGCCGCAGACGACGACGATGCGGCGCGTCGTCTCCTCACGCAGTTCGAGGGCGACTGGAAGCCGGCCGCCGAGGAGCGCGAGTTTTGGAGCGGCCAGTACGCAGCCTCGTTCGCCGGTTACGTTGCCGATGACTCCAACGTCTTTCGGACGCCGGACATGGCCGGCGAACACAAGCTCGACCCGCATCTGAATTACGCACTGGCCGACCTGCGCGCCGGAAAGCTGCAAGACGCGATCCAGGAAAAGCTGGCCGATGCCGACGAGGGCAGCCTCTACGCGCTGATGCTGGGCAACCTCTACGCGCAGCAGCGCAACTGGCCGGAGGCCTTCGCGGCTTGGATCGAGGCGGCCGCCGACGGTCCGGGAGCTGCCATGATGGAGTTCTACACGCTCGACCGATGGAACGTGTCCGCGCTCGAGATGCTGTACTACTATCGCGCGCACGCACCGGCGCGAGCGCCGTCTCCGACCGTCTTCTGCGGTTCGCCGACAGACCTCGCGACGGTCGAGGCGCTCGCACTCAAGCTGCCGCAGGCCGGCGGGCTCGATGCGACGAGCATCATGGACGCCGCCATCGCCGGCAGCGTCTACGCGCGCGTCGACCTCCAAACGAAAGGCCGGTACACCGCCTATTTCACGCTGACGGGCGGTGCCTGGGAGCCGGGCGCGCAACCGAACGGAATTGCCTTTCCGACCGGCTGCGCCAACCCGCATTTCGTCAACCGCCCGAGCGGCCCGTAGCGATCCTCGCTAAGTCAGATCGCGCCGGCTCTTCTCGCGTTTCCGCGTCGGCTGCCGCGTCGGCATTCCGGTGCCTTCGCGTTCTCTGTGCCGGCGCCTTCGCGGCGAACTACGTCAGGTTGATCGTGCCGGTCCACGGCCATCCTGCGCCGGTAGCGGTGATGAGCCTCATCCCCACACTTTCTCCTTCGCTGCTGCCGGTGTTCCAGCACCAGTCAAAGGCTTCGTAGGGAAGCTCCGTGCCGTAGGGCCCGGCCCACACAGCCCCGTCGTCAGCTTCGGCGTAAAACAGCGAATAGTCGTTGGTCGTCCAAATCACGGTGGCGGATTGACCGGGTTCGAGCCGCCACCAACCTTCTTTCCCCCAATCACCGCCATCCGGACAGTTCGGGTAGTAATACCCGACGGCAACCCAAACACCGGACGAATAGTCATTTTGAAACGCAAGCCACATCGTCCTCAGCCCCCCGCCTTGAGTCGCGCACGAAGCCGGTCCGCGAGGGACGAGGCCGGTGCGGGCGTGGTCGAAAGAGGCGGAGCTTTGGCATCGCCGACCACTTTGGAAGGATCCACCTTCGTCGGGACGAGTCCGGAACGCTCTTGGCTGATGACGGCGTCTCGAAAGTTTCCGCCAGCCGAAGGAATCACGTGCGTCGCGCCGCTCGTCGCAAATGAAGCTTCGGGAATGCCAGGCGGACGGAACGCGCGAGTCGGATCGATTGTTGCCTCGGACATCGCTCACCGTTCTTCCACATGATAACGTGTGGCCGTCACCATCGTATCAACGAATGGACGAGCGGACAAGGACGGGCGAATCGCCCCTCTCATGCCGTCTTGCTCGGCTAGGTGCAAGAGCGGCCTCCTGCAAGCCAGGCGCGAGCAGACGCATCCAGCGAACGCAACCGCGCCGCCCGGCGCTACTGTTGCTAGCGGAGGAGGACTGACTAGATGACCGCATCGACCGAACGCGCGATCCTCGCCGGCGGCTGCTTTTGGGGCGTACAAGACCTGCTGCGCCGCTATCCGGGCGTCTTATCCACTCGAGTCGGGTACTCCGGCGGCGACGTACCGAACGCGACGTATCGCCATCACGGGACCCACGCCGAAGCGGTCGAGATCGTCTTCGACCCCGAGACGATCAGCTATCGCAGAATCCTGGAGTTCTTCTTCCAGATCCACGATCCGACGACCCTGAACCGTCAGGGAAACGATCGGGGGCTCAGCTACCGGTCGGCGATCTTCTACACGAACGACGACCAGAAGCGGATCGCCGAGGACACCATCGCCGACGTCGACGCTTCAGGGCTTTGGCCGGGCAAAGTCGTGACCGAAGTCGCCCCTGCCGGCGACTTCTGGGAGGCGGAGCCGGAGCATCAGGACTACTTGCAACGCTATCCGGCCGGCTATACGTGTCACTTCATCCGCCCCGGATGGAAGCTCCCGGCCAGGGGGCAAGCGCAAAGAGCTGGGTGATCGCCGGCGTCGTTCGCCGGGGATCTTGCCGTCGTCGGCCGCCACCGACATGAAGCTGCTTGAGCGGCTACACGTACGACGACTCGAATGCGTTCAATTCCCGTTCGAGCCGATACTGGAGGCGCATCTTCAGACTTGCCTCCAGCTCCTTCCGGCAGGCGGGTTCGGCCGGTTCCACAAGGGCAGCGCAGACGGCGATCGGATGCGCGTAGTCGTGGTTCCGCCACAGGCTCGTCCCCTGCGCGAAAGAGTACTCGAGGCTGTTGCGTACGATCGTCTTGACGGCGCGGTAGTTGAGGTGGTAGTCGGCCTCGGCTCGAACGAACTCGTTGGTGAGATCGATCCGCGAGACTCCCTCGTCGTCCGTGACGAGCGCCACGGGGACGTGCGCGGCGAGGTAGAGCGGCAAGGGATGCGCGTCGCCGCGCACGCCGAGGATCAGGTCGTTGCTGCTCAAGGCGACTTCGACCAGGACGTGGTCGCGCGCCATCCGCCGCAGCAACTCGGCCGAATCGTCTTCTGAAGTGATGTCGACGCCATGCCCGACGCGCTCCGCTCCGGCGATGGTGACGGCCGTGCGAATGTGGTCGCGCAAATCTTCGCGCGGGACGAGCCCGACGGTCAGTTCGCCGGCGTGGAGCGTCACGTGCACCGGATGCGCAGGGTCGCGCAGGTGCGCGATCAGCTCCATCTGCCGCCGATAGGTCGCGAGGGTGACCGGATCGTCCTCTGGGGCGACCATGTTCACTCCCACGACGTCCGGATCGCTCTGCGCGAGCGCAAAAGCCACGGCCGTCTGCGCGACCACTTCCTTATAGGGAAGAGTTCGGACCACTTCGATGATGTAGCGAACCGTCGGCCGGCAGGCGAGATCGTCACGACGTTGGGCGCAGAGTTTCGCACGGTCCGCATCCATCGCGGCGAAGCGCAAACTTGCGTGCCGGACGGCCGCCGGAATCCCGGGACGAACCGCAGCGAGGATGCGCGCGTCGTCGTCGCTATTCGACACGCTTGCAAGGGGCGGTGCGAGGTTGCGGAGTTCCTCGTGCACGCTGACCATGAACTCGACGTAGTCGAGGCGGTCGTCGCCCGCATGCCGGGCTGCGTCGATCAAAACGTCGCCGCTGTGGTTCGAAACCGCGGGGCCGAACTTTGCGAAGGTCGCAAAGAAATGATCGTGTCCGCTTTCGCCGCTGCTCGGCACGAAATCGCGCATCGTGAAGGCGTCGATCAGCTCCTTCCGCAGCGCGGCGTCATCCGGACGTACGACGCGGCCGGGTGGGCACGGCGGCGGGGAGAGCGCGAACGATGAATCGTAACACAGGCCGTCGCGCGCGGCCCAATCGACGTAACGCTCCGCATCGACCGCGCCGTCGAGGTGATTGTGCAGGTCCGCGCCCTTCGGCATCGCCGTAAAGAAAGCGCGCAACGCGGCGCGATTGCGGACGATCGCCGCGAGCGCTCGCGTGGTGGCGCTCTCCGCGGCGCCGGAATCTTGCCCGCGCGGGGTCAGCCCAAGCAAGAGCACGGTGGCCATCATGGTCGCGACGAGGCGTAACATGCGGGCCGTTTGCGCTCCGGCTGCCGGACCTCCTTCGCCCGGGCTGCGCAAGACGATGCCGCCCGCTATTCCGGCGAAACGGCCGATCTCCAAACGTCGCCGAACGTGCAGAGAGCGATCTAACACGTCGAGCGACGCGCTGGAGAAAGGTGACGTTCATTGCGTGCGTCGCCTGCGAACGCCCGGCTATCGTTGCGGCGCCCGCGAAGCAGGAGGCGAGAACGAACTACTGACCCTCGTCGCTCTCGCCTCCTGGGCCTGCGGGTATTCTAAATGGGATGTGCTTTCAACGTGTCGGGGGTAGCTGCGGCAGATGAGACCGCCGCCGGCGGGGCCGCGTTGAGGCCGAGTGCGGTGCCGACGGAACCGAGACCGGAGAAAACGGCAAGCAAGGCAGCAAGAAGCGTGCTGAGCATATCGATTCGAATGGCTCCATGAAAGAAATGGGGCAAGGAGCGACCGGCCGCTAGTTTATAGCCTAAGCCGAACGAGCTAGCACACGCCATCCACCAATCGGCAGGTATATGGGTCAGATTGTGCCTTTGGTCCTAATGGTGCGTTTCGCGCCATTTCCGAGCTCAAGCGCGTTCGCTTTGCGGCGGCGACCCCGCATCGTCCGCTAGGTTCAACGCATCGCGCCAACAGTGTTTGCGCATTGACGTCGCATTTCGTTAATGACTTATTAAGACAACTGCGACCGTCGCGGCATTCATGCGATCGAGCGTGACAGGAGCGAAGCGATGGCCGTGTGAACGAGAAACACCGAGCTTGAGGAGAAAACCACGGTGAGACGATTCGCTTTCATCTCATTTGTATTATCGCTGTGCGCCTCGTCGCAGGCTGCCTCCGTCGCGGGAGCGAGCGACTCGGTCAGCTGGGCGCCGGACCTCATTCACTCGCGCGCCGAGTTCACCGTGGCGCACATGGTCGTCTCGAAGGTGTGGGGACACATTCCCATCCGGCAGATGACGATCGTAACGCCGCCCGGGGACCCGATCCCGACGCAGGTCGCCGCCACGCTCGATCCGGCCCACCTCGACACGGACAATCGCGAGCGCGACGCGGTTCTCCGGGCAGACACGTACTTCGACGTCGGGCACTATCCGACGATCGCGTTCGTCAGCCGCAAGATCGTCCCGAAAGGCCCGATGGATTTTATCGTTACGGGCGACCTGTCGGTGCGTAACGTGACCCGCTCCGTGACCGTTCCGATGCACGTCGTGGGCATCGTGCCCGACGCCGAGGGATCGCGAGTCGGATACACGGGACAGCTGGCCATAGACCGGCGCGACTTCGGCATCACCGACAATACCTTCATGTCGGGCGTGCTCTTCGTCGGCTACAACGTCAACATCGTCCTGACGGTCGAGGCTACGACCGCGGCGCCGATGCCGCACCGCACGTGAGCTTGGGGTCACGCCGGCCACGTCACCATCAGCCGCGCGCGGGTGAAGCGCTTCATCCCCGGCATCCACTGACTCATTTCTTTCGTCCCTCGCCCCTTTCGGAGACCCGACCGGCGCGGCGGTCAACGACGCCTCGGCCGTGGTCGCGGCCCGGGGGCGCGGTGGCGGCCAGTACGATCGCCGAAAAGGCGCGCGCCGCCGGGGCGGGCGTGTGAGCCCGCAAGCGCACTAGCTTGAACGAGCGCTGCAGCCGCAGACCCTCGATCCCGACGATCCGCAACGTCCCGAGCGCGACCTGCGCTTCGACGACGAGGCGCGAAAGGAAGGCGACGCCGAGGCCGGCTGCGACGCCCTGCGCGACGGCCTCGCCGCTCGGCAATTCGAGAACGATACGCGGCGTGAAGCCTTCGCGGCCCAAAACTTCGAGCGGGAAATCGCGGGTCCCCGAGCCGGGCTCGCGGCTGACGAAATCCAAATCCAGGAGATCGCGCGGCGCGACCGTGCGGCGTCTCGAAAAGCGATGGCCCGCCGCCGGCACGACCAGAACCAGCTCGTCGTCCGCAAACGGCAGGCTCTCGAGGTCGTCGCCGTCGACTTTCCCTTCGACGAGCGCGAGCCCGAGCGCGCCGCCGCGCACGAGCTGCGTCATCGCCGCAGTGTTGGCGACTTCGACTTCGACGCAAATCGCAGGGTGCTTGCGCCGGTAGGCAGCGAGCAGCCGCGGGAGCACGTACGCTCCGATCGTCAGCGTCGCGCCCAGGCGCAGCGTTCCGCGCTCGACTGCGGCGAACTCGCGCATGTCGCGCTCGAGCGCCTCGACTCCCCGGAGCAATGTTGCGGAGCGCGCCGCCAGAAACTGCCCCGCGTCGGTAAGGACCGGCCGCCGCTTAACGATGTCGACTAAGCGGACGCCGAAGTGTTCCTGCAGCGCCTGAACCTGCTGCGTCACGGCCGGTTGCGTCACGTGCAGCGCCGCGGCGGCCCGGCTGAAATTTCCCAACTCCGCCAGCTTGCGAAACGTCTCCAACTGCACGAGTGTGAACGGCATGCTGCTTGCTCCCGCGGTTGCCGGCCGGCGCCGCTTGCGCCCATCATAAGTCCCATTTCGCGAGAGGAGCTCAGAGTCAGCTTAGACTTATGAGCGATCGACGGGTGCCGGCGGCTTACGGTGTGCAAGCCGCTCGCGGTTCTCCGCTCCAGGCGACGATCGCCCCTTAAATCTGGTAGTCGGGAAAGTGCTGGTCCATCGACATCGCGGGCGCGACGAACGTTTCGGTGCTTGCGTCGATCCTGCGGCTCACGACGCGGGCTGGGACGCCGGCGACCGTGGTGAACGCCGGAACGTCGCGGAGCACGACGCTGTTGGCTCCGATCCTGGCGTCTTCACCGACTCTGATGTTGCCCAGGATCGATGCGCCGGCGCCGATCAGCACGCCCGGTCCGATCTTGGGATGGCGGTCGCCGTGCTCCTTGCCGGTCCCCCCGAGCGTGACGTTCTGCAGCATCGAGACGTTGTCGCTGACGACCGACGTTTCGCCGATCACGACGCCCGTCGCGTGATCGATGAAAATTCCGGAGCCGAGCTGCGCCGCCGGGTGAATGTCGACTGCCAGACTTTCGGCAAGCCGGTTCTGCAAATACTCGGCCAGCGCGTGGCGGCCTGTTTGCCAGAGCCAATGGTTGACCCGGTAGGCTTCCAGCGAAACGAAGCCCTTGAAATAGAGAAACGCAGTCAGCTCGCTCGAGCAGGCCGGATCGCGCTCGCAGATCGCAACCAAATCGCGGGACGCCGCTTCGACGATCGCGGGATCGGCGACGGTCGCCTCGCGGGCCAGCGCCTCGAGCGTTGCGCTCGAGAGGTTCGCATCCGCGAGCTTGGAGCCGAGCAGCGCCGCGAGCGCCTCGTCCAGGCACGCGTATTGCAGGATCGCCTCGCCGAGGAATTTTCGCAGGAGCGGTTCGCCGGCCGCTTCGTGAGCGGCGGAGCGGCGCACTACGTCCCAGAGTTCGAGCGAGGTCGGCCGGGCCGCGTACGCGCGCATGCTAGCGCAGCACTCCTTCGAGCTTCTCGATCTCGGCCCGGTCGGCGGCGTCCCCGCTGACCGGCGTTGAAAGGAACGCGTCGAGAATCTCCAACCCGACCGCCACGGACGTCGCGCGCAGGCTCAAGGCCAGGACGTTCGCGTCGTTCCACTTGCGCGCTCCGGCGGCGGTTGCGGCGTCGCCGCAGAGCGCCGCGCGAACTCCCGGCACTTTATTCGCGGCGATCGAGACACCCGTCCCCGTCCAACAGCAGACGATCCCGACGGCGGCGCGCCCGAAGGCGACCGCCTCGCCGACCGCACGCCCGATCGAAGCCCAAGCCGTCGATCCGTCGGCAATGGCGCCGTATCGCTCGACCTCCAGCCCGCGCCGGTCCAGCTCGGCCAGCAGTGCTTCGGTCAACGATTCCCGGTCGTCCGACCCGATCGCTATCCGCATCGGCTCGCGCTCATCCATTCGTCCACGGCGTCGTTCCATTCGCTGCCTGCCGCGTTCGCACCCCGCACTCGGTGGAGCGTGCCAGCCCCGGGGGCTCGCACGCTTGCGGCGTTGACGCGCCGGCTGCGGCATGTTAAGGTATGGCGGCAATGAAGAGCCGACCCTGTTGTCGTCGCTGCCGCAAACATCTTCTCCGCCCGCCGGAGAGGCCGCTTACGGTTGCGTGACGATGCGTCAACGCTTCCCGAAGTGACCCTCGCCGAGCCGGCGGGGGTCTTTTGTTTGCCGTTCACCGTCCCTGCACGAGGATCCGACCCTGAGTAAGATCGACGTCGAAACCGTCAAGGCAGAGAGCCGCGCGCTGCGTGGGAGCATCGCCCAGGAACTGAGCGAGCCCACCGACCGCTTCGGCGACGAGTCCGTCCAGCTGCTGAAATTTCACGGCATCTACCAGCAGGACGATCGCGACGCCCGCCGCGCCGCGCGCGAGGGAGGCGGCAAAGCCTACTCGTTCATGCTGCGCACGAAGAGCCCGGGCGGCTTCTTGCCCGCGCGGCTCTACCGCGCGATCGACCGCCTCGCCGACACGCACGGCAACGGAACGATCCGGGTGACGACTCGCCAAGGTTTGCAATTGCACGGAGTCCGCAAGCACGACCTCAAAGCGACCGTCGCGGAGATCGCGGCGAACCTCGGCACGACGCTCGGCGCCTGCGGCGACATCAACCGCAACGTGATGTCGCCGCCGCATCCCTTCGCCGCGCCCGCCTACCGCATCGCGCGCGAGGCAGCCCAGGCGATCGCGGACCTGCTCACCCCGCGCACCTCTGCGTATTACGAGATCTGGCAAGACGGCGAGGTCGTTCACAGCAGCGAGCCCGAGCCCGACCCGATCTACGGCAAGAGCTATCTGCCGCGCAAGTTCAAAATCGTGGTCGCCGCGCCCGGCGACAACAGCGTCGACATCTACGCGCACGACTTGGGCGTCGTGCCCGTGCTCAGCGAGCACGGCGTCCTGCTCGGCTACGACCTGACGGTCGGCGGCGGCTTGGGCGCGACCCACGGCAAGAAGCAAACCTACCCGCGTCTCGCCGACGAGTTCGCCTTCGTCGCTCCGCACCAACTGCTGAGCGCGGTGCGCGCCGTCGTCGTCGTGCAGCGCGACTGGGGCGACCGCAAAGACCGCCGCCACGCCCGTCTCAAGTACCTCGTCGCCGACCGCGGCCTGGCCTGGCTGCGCGAGCACGTCGAAGCCGAGGCGGGCTTCACGCTCGGCGCCTGGCAGCCCCTGCCGGCTTGGCACGTCCCTGAATTCCTGGGCTGGCACGCCCAAGGCGACGGCCGCTGGTTCTACGGCCTGCCGATCGCGAGCGGCCGAATCCACGACGCCGACGGCGTGCGCTTAAAATCCGCGCTGCGCGCGATCGTCGAGCGCTTCACGCTCGACTTGCAAGCGACGCCGGATCAAAACTTGCTGCTCATCGGCGTCCCGGAGAGCGCCCGCACCGCGATCGACGCGATCCTGACCGCCCACGGCGTCCCCCTCCCGCACGCGCTCTCGCTGCTCGAGCGCAGCGCCCTGGCCTGCCCCGCGCTGCCGACCTGCGGCCTCGCTCTAGCCGAGTCCGAGCGCGCCCTGCCGCAAATCCTCGAGCGCATCCGGCACGAATTACGCGCCCTCGACCTCGAGAACGAACGGATCGCCATCCGCGTAACGGGCTGCCCGAACGGCTGCGCCCGCCCCTATCTCGCCGAGATCGGCCTCGTCGGCACCAGCCTCGGCCGCTACAACCTGCACCTCGGCGGCAACCCCTCCTCGACCCGCCTCAACACGCTCTACCGCCCGAACGTGCGTCTCGAAGAGCTCAGCGACGTCCTGCGCCCCCTCTTCGAGCACTTCCGCAGCGAACGCCACCCCAACGAATCCTTCGGCGACTACTGCCAACGCACGCAAGTCGAACCTGCCGGAGTCCCCGCCTAACCGCGCATCACCCAGGGAGCCGTCGGGGCGGGCGCGGGTGTGCCGCGGGAGCTTTCAACTTTTTGCGGAGCTCCGGAGGCGCGAGAGCAAAAAGTGAGCAGTAGCGTTTTCGCATGGATGCGAAAACGCGAACGGTCCCGCGGCGCACCTGCGCCCGCCCCGGCGGCGGCGCCTGCGCCCGGCGCTACTCGACGCTAGGATGCCCGCCAGTCTTGCGCTCGATCCACGACCGCCCGAGCGTCAGCGCGATCGTCACGCAAGCCAGACTCGCCGCCAACGCGAAGGCCGCCGCGAACGCGTCCTCGTTGTAGAGGATCTCGATATGCAGCGGAACCGTGTCGGTCAGCCCGCGGATCCGCCCCGAGATGACGGAGACCGCGCCGAACTCGCCCATCGCGCGCGCGTTGCAGAGCAGGATCCCATTGAGCAGTGCCCAGCGCGCGTTCGGCAAGGTCACGTGCCAGAGCGTCTGCCACAACGAGGCGCCGAGCGAGAGCGCCGCCTCTTCGAGCTCGCGTCCTTGCTCTTGCAAGAACGCGGCCAGCTCGCGCGCGACGTAAGGGAAGGTGACGAAGATCGTCGCCAGAGCGATGCCCGGCGGGGCGAACGCGACGCGCATGCCGTGGCCGATCAGCCACGCTCCCAGCGGCGAGTGCACGCCGACCGTCAACAGGATCGCGAGCCCGGCGACGACCGGCGAGACGCTGAGCGGCAAGTCGATCGCGCTCAGCAAGAGCGCCTTGCCGGGGAAGCGGTACTTGGCGATCGTCCAGGCGGCGAGGATCCCGAAAAGCGTGTTCGCGACGACCGTGATCGCGGCGATTTGCAATGTCAGCACGATCGCGTCGCGCGCGTACTCGTCGCTGAAGACCGCCGTAAACCCGCTCGAGCCGGCGCTGAACGCTTCGGCGAACACGCACGCGAGCGGCAACAGGATCAAGCCGGCGACGCAGAGGACGGCGAGCGCGACCGCTGCGCCCTCCAGCCCGCGCGGGCGCCGCGAGCTTCGCACCGCGGGACGGTGCGCAGCTTCGACCGGAAGCGCAGCCTCGCGAAAAATCGGAGCGACGGCTTCGGCGATCACGTTCCCGATCGCGCGACGGTGAGCCGGCGCTGGAGCGTGTTGATCGCCAAAAGCAGCCCGAACGACGCGAGCAAGAGGACCGTCGCAATCGCGGCGGCGCCCTGGTAGTCGAACTCCTCGAGCCGGGTCACGATCAGCAGCGGCACGATCTCGGTGCGCAGCGGCATGTTCCCCGAGATGAAGATCACCGAGCCGTACTCGCCGAGCGCGCGCGCGAGCGCCAGCGCGAAGCCCGCCAGCATCGAGGGCACCAGCAGCGGCAAGGTCACGCGCACGATCGTCGTCGAGCGGTCGGCCCCGAGCGAGGCGGCAGCCTCGTCGAGATCGACGGGGAGCGTCGCCAGCACGGGCTGCACCGTCCGAACGACGAACGGAAAACCGACGAACGCAAGCGCCAAGCCGACGCCCAGCGCCGTGTAGGCGACGTGCAGGCCGTGCGCTTCCAGCACCCTGCCGGCCCAGCCGTGCGCGCTATACAGCGTCGCGAGCGCGATCCCGGTGACCGCCGTCGGCAGCGCCAGCGGAATGTCGACGAGCGCGTCGAGCAAGGGCCTTCCGGCGAAACGATAGTGGACCAGGATCCAGGCGACGTACGTGCCCAAGACGACGTCGAGCGCCGCCGCCGCCAGCGACGCACCGAAGGTGAGCCGGAAAGCCGCCAGCGCCCGCGGCGAGAGCAACGCCGCGCTCAGACGCTCGCCGGACATTCCGCCCGCCGTCAAGCCGACGACGGCGAGCGGGATGAGCACGAGCAGCGTCACCAGCGTGACCGTCGTGCCCAGCGCGAGCGAGCGCCCCGGGATCGAATCGCGCGCCATCAGTGGGGCTGATAGATCTGGTCGAAGACGCCGCCGTCGGCGAAGAAGCGCGCCTGAGCCGTCTGCCACCCTCCGAACGAGGCGATCGTGACGAGGTCGATCTGCGGAAAGTGCGTCTTGCAGTGCGCGTAGGCGGAGATCGAGCGCGGCCGATAGCCGTTATCGCAGGCGAGTTGTTGTGCCGCCGGCGAGTAGAGATAACGCAGGTACGCTTCGGCGAGCTTCTCCGTGCCGTGCTTCTTCGCGTTGACGTCCACGACCGCGACCGGCGGCTCGGCCAGCACGCTCGTCTTGGGCACGACGATCTCGAAGCTGCCCGGATGCTCGCGCAGCGAGAGGAACGCCTCGTTTTCCCAAGCGAGCAGGACGTCGCCGATGCCGCGCTCGGTGAACGTCGTCGTCGCCCCGCGCGCGCCGCTGTCGAGGACGGGGACGTTCTTGTAGAGCGCCGTCACGTAGGCGCGCGCCTTGGCGTCGTCGAGATGGTTGCTGCGCAGGCCGTAGCTGTACGCGGCCAGGAAATTCCAGCGCGCGCCGCCGCTGGTCTTGGGGTTCGGCGTGATCACGGCGACCCCGTCACGCGTCAGATCGTTCCAGTCGTGCAGATGCTTGGGGTTGCCCTTGCGCACCAGGAAGACGATCGTCGAGGTGTAGGGGCTCGCATTGTCGGGGAACCGCTTGGCCCAGTCCGGCGAGAGCAGCTTCCCCTTCTCGGCGATCGCATCGATGTCGTAGGCCAGCGCCAGCGTGACCACGTCGGCTTCGAGGCCTTCGATCACGGCCCGCGCCTGCGCGCCCGAGCCGCCGTGCGACTGCTTGATGCTGACGCTCTGCCCCGTCTCCGCCTTCCAGTATTTCGTGAACAGATCGTTATACGCCGAATAGAACTCGCGCGTCGGATCGTACGACACGTTGAGCAGCGAATCGGCTGTGTCGGCTCGCGCCGCAAGCGGCGACAAGGCGACGAAAAAGACGGCGAAAAATGCCGCCAGCGTTTTGTTCCTCATGCTCCTATTCCATCGAAATCGCGAAAGCTCGTTGGTTCCAGATAAACGGTCATGCCGAGCTGCGGCACGAGACGCACGGAGCGCGCCGCGTCGAGCTCCGCCACGACGCGCTGGCCGTCGGCCAAGGCCAGCTCGAGCTGCGTCCGTGCCCCCACGTCGAGCACGCGCCGCACCGACGCCGAGGTCGCGTCCCCGAAGGGGCGGCTCTCGATGCGAAAGTCGGCCGGACGCACGTAGATCGTCGAGCGGCTGCCCCGCACCGCGTTGACCTCACCCAGGAAGCCCATCACGAACGGATTCGCCGGCTGCAGGTAGACGTGCCGCGGCGGCGCCTCCTGCTGCACTTCGCCGTCACGCAGCACGACGATGCGGTCGGCGATCTCCATCGCCTCCTCCGCATCGTGCGTCACCAGGATCGTCGTGACGTGGGTGCGTTCGTGCAGCGCCCGCAGCCAGCGGCGCAAGTCCTTGCGCACCTGCTGGTCCAGCGCCCCGAACGGCTCGTCGAGCAGCAGCGTCGACGGGCTCGAGGCGAGTGCCCGTGCCAGCGCGACGCGCTGGCGCTGCCCGCCGGAGAGCTGGTGCGGCCGGCGCGACTCGTAGCCGCCGAGCTGCACGAGATCGAGCAGCTCGGCGACCCGCGCGCGGACTTCGGCCGCCGGGCGCTTGCGCACGGCGAGCGCGAAGCCGACGTTCTCGGCGACCGTCTGATGCGGGAAGAGCGCGTAATTCTGAAAGACGAAGCCGACGTCGCGCTTGCCCGGCGGAAGGCCGGTGACCTCGCGACCGTCGAGCAGTACGCGTCCGCGCTCGGCAGTCTCGAACCCGGCGATGACGCGCAGCAGCGTCGACTTACCGCAACCCGAGGGGCCGAGCAGGGCTGCAAGCGTCCCGCGCTCCACGCTGAATCCGACGTCGCGCAAGGCGCGCACGCCGCCGAACGACTTCGAGAGGCCTTCGACGACGACGCTCATCGCGGCGCCCCGTTGAGCGGCAGGTGCAGGCCGCACTCGGTCTTCGCGAAGCCGGGCCAGCGCCCGGCGCGAGGGCCTTCGCCGGCTTGGACCCGGCGCGTGCAAGGCACGCAGCCGATGCTCCGGTAGCCTGTGTCGAGCAGCGGGTTATACGGAACGCCGTGCTCGAGGACGTACGCCCAAACGTCCGCTTCGCTCCAGTCGGCCAGCGGGCAGAGTTTGGCCAGGCCGCTCGCGGCGCCGTCCCAATCGACGAATTTCGTTTCCGCCCGGGTCGCCGACTGGTCCCGGCGGATCCCGGTGATCCAAGCCTCGAAGCGCGTCAGGAAGGCGCGCTGGGGCACGACCTTGCGCAGGTTGCAGCACGCATCCGGATCGCGCGCCCACAGCTCGGCTCCGCAGCGCTCGGCTTGTCCCGCGACGTCGAGCTCCGCGTGGACGGCCTCGACCTCGATGCCGTAGCGCTCGCGAACGCGGTCGATCAGCGCGTACGTCTCCGCGAACAGCAGCCCCGTGTCCAAGAAATAGACGGGAACTCGCCGACCTGAGCGTGCGAGCAGATCGATCAGAACCAATCCCGCGGGACTTCCGAACGAGCACGCCAAGGCGAGCCGGCCGCAGTACAGCGCGACCGCCCAATCGAGCACGCGCTGCGCGCGCGCTTCCGGCGTGATGAGCGTTGGCATTGAAGAAACCGAGTCGCCTCCGGTGAGATGGGAGAGCACACAAAAGCCCCCCGCCGAGATCGGCGAGGGGCTTCGCGAAAGACTACCAGCGTCCTAAGCGCGCGACCCGACTACGCCGATCCCCTGGAATCGCCGCAACAGAACGAACCGCAACATCCCTGACACTGCATGCCGTCGTTTATAGCACGCGGGAGCGAGGGCCGTCAATATCTATTTGCAGGTCCAAACCGCAGAGGATGCGTATAGTCGCCTCCTCGACCTCGCCCAAGAATGGTCTTCGCATGAATCTTCTTGACGAACTCGAGGCGCGCTCGATTGCGATCCTGCGCGAGGCCTACTTCCGCGTCGCGCCGCTGTGCATGCTGTGGTCGATGGGAAAAGACTCGACGGCCTTGCTCTGGCTCGCACGCAAAGCGTTCTTCGGGACCGTCCCCTTCCCGGTCGTGCTGCTCGATACCGAAATGGAGCTGCCCGAAGTCTATCAGTTTCGCGACGAGATCGCGCAGGCTTGGGGCCTCGATTTCCGTAACGAGCTCTGTCCGCCGGAGTCGTCGATCGACCCGACTCTGCCGCCGGCGACGCGGGCGGCAGCCCGCAAGACGGCCGGTTTGCGCGAGCTGATCGCGCGCGAGCGCTATCGCGGCGTGATCGTGGGGATCCGCCGCGACGAGCAGGCCACGCGTGCCAAGGAGCGCGTCTTCTCGCCGCGTCTGCCGGACGGCGCCTGGGACGTCAAACACCAGCCGCCCGAGCTTTGGGACGTCTATCACACCGACGTCCCCGACGGCCACCATCTGCGCATCCATCCCTTGCTGCACTGGGCGGAGGTCGACATCTGGCGTTACACCGAGCGCGAGCAGATCCCCATCGTTCCGCTCTATCTGGCGCGCGACGGCAAACGCTACCGGTCGCTCGGCGAATACAACATCACGGTGCCGATCGAGTCCGACGCGGCCACGATCGAGGCGATCATCGCCGAGCTCGAGACGACGCGCCAGCCCGAGCGCGCCGGGCGCGTGATGGACCACGAGACCGAAGACGCGTTCGAACGGCTCCGCACGAGCGGGTACATGTGATGGCCCTCGAGCTCGAGCTGGCGCCGCAGCTCCGCGTCGTCGCGGTCGGCCACGTCGACCACGGCAAATCGACGTTGATCGGACGGCTCCTTCACGACACGGGCAATCTGCCCGAAGGCAAGGTCGCCGAACTGCAACGCGTGAGCGAACGCCGCGGGGCCGCGTTCGAGTGGTCGTTCGTCCTCGACGCGCTGCAGAGCGAGCGGGATCAGGCGGTCACGATCGACACCACGCGTATCTGGATGCGCCTGCCGGGCCGCGAGATCGTGCTGATCGACGCGCCGGGCCACAAGGAATTCTTGCGCAACATGGTCACCGGCGCGTCCGACGCCGACGCGGCCTTGCTGCTCGTCGACGCGCACGACGGCGTCAGCGAACAGACGCGCCGCCATTCGCTCCTGCTCGAGCTGATCGGCGTCGAGCGGGTCGTGGTCGCAATCAACAAGATGGACCGGGTCGAATACGCCGCGGCACGCTACACCGCGATCCGCGCGGAGCTGACCGGCCTGCTGGAACGGGTTGGAATTACGCCCGCGGCCTTCGTTCCGACCTGCGCCCGCGACGGTGAGAACGTCGCCGGGCCGGCACCGAGCATGCCTTGGTACGACGGTCCGACCGTCCTCGACGCGCTGCTCGCGCTGCCCGCCGCCGCAGGCCGCAGCGACGGCGAGGAACTTCGCCTCGCCGTGCAGGGCGTCGTGCGCCGCGACCTGCAGCGCTTCGTCGTCGGCCGGATCGAGTCCGGTTCCATCGCGGTCGGGCAGCAGGTCGTGCTCTCCCCCTCGCGGCGCAGCGCCCGGATCGCCTCGCTCGAAGCGTGGCCGCCGAACGGCAGGGTGACGGCGCGGGCCGGCGAGTCCGTCGGCTTCACGCTCGACGCGCCCCTCTTCGTCGACCGCGGCGACGTCGTGAGCGACGCGCTGCACCCGCCCGCCCTGGCGACGGCGTTTCGAGCGCGGCTCCTGTGGCTGGGCCAACGTCCGCTCGCCGTCGGCGACGCCTTTCGCCTGCATTTGGGAACGCGCTCGGCGCAAGTCAACGTCACCGCGTTCGAACGCGTCATCGAGCTCGAGTCGCTGGACCGGGCCGACGAAAAGCAGCGCGCGAGCACGAACGACGTCGCCGAAGCGATCTTCACGAGCCCCGAGGTGCTGGCCCTCGACACCGTTAGCCGCCATCGCGGGCTGGCGCGTTTCATCCTGCTCGACGGGATCGACATCGTTGCCGGCGGGACGGTGCTGGCCGCGCTCGGCGGGGCGGCGCAGGCCCGGGCCGCCGACGTCGTTCCCGTCGGACACCTGATCGGCACGGAAGCTCGCGCACGCCGCAATCGCCATCGCGGCGCCGTCCTGTGGTTCACCGGCTTGCCGGCCGCCGGCAAGTCCACGCTCGCGATGCAGGTCGAGCGGCGCCTGTTCGAACTCGGCTACAACGCCTACGTCCTCGACGGCGACAACATCCGGGGCGGTTTGTGCAGCGATCTCGGCTTCGCAGCGGAGGACCGGCACGAGAACGTTCGCCGCGTCGGCGAGGTCGCAGCACTCTTCGCCGACGCCGGCACGATCGCCATCGCCGCCTTCATCTCGCCCTATCGAGCCGACCGTGCCCTCGCTCGTCGTGCCGCCGGCGGCGCCTTTCACGAGATTTACATCAAGGCCGATCCCGAAGTCTGCGAACGGCGCGACCCAAAGGGACACTATCGCAAAGCGCGGGCCGGGGAACTCGACGGCTTCACCGGAGTGAACGGCGATTACGAAGAGCCCCTCGAGCCCGACCTATGCGTCGACACCACGTCCCTCAGCGTGGACGAGGCCGTCGAAGCGATTCTGCGCTACGTTGACGACCGCTTGCCCGTTTAGTTGGAGACCGGCGCCAGAGTCGCGGGCTTCTCCCGCGGCTTGACGCCGTTTCCCGACAACTCCGTAGTCGCGTCTTTGAGCTGGTTCATCGTCGAAGCGTACGTCTTCAAAGAAGCGCGGAACGTTTCGAGGGCCGAATCCTGCAGCTTCCCGATCTGGCTGAGGAACTTTTCTGAGAAGTCGGCTGAGATCTGCCCGCGCGCCCGGAGCTCTGCGACCGTGAGGTCCGCGAGCTGGCCGGCGCGGTCGAAGTTCTCCCGCACGGTCGAGTCGATCGCCGTCGAGGCGTACGGCTTGGAGGCGATTTCCCAGACCGACTTCCAATAGCCGAGCCTGCTCCGGTTGACGGCGGCAAAGGCGTCGACGACCAGGAGATAGGCCTGACCGGTAAGCTCAACGTAGTTGGCGGCGCTGTCCTGCGTGCTCACATTCACTCCTTGTCACGAATGTAGAAAGTAAGTTACATACCGATTGAAACGCCAAATACGGCTGCAACCGCTGGTTGCCGCGCGTACCCGTTTCCGATTCCCGCTCCGTCACCGCTCGTTCTTCTCTGCGTCTGATGTTCTGCTGCGTCGATGCGACAGATGTCGACGTGGTCTATAAAAGCCCGCCAAGCCTCGGGTTCGGAAGCACCGTCACCGACGAGGCCATCGTACGAAGCGTGCCTTCGGTCCTTCGATACCCGCCCGACGCGTGTTCAAAACATGGCGAACCGCACTGCGCCCTTGAAAGATTTCACGTTCGCGGCCATCATGCTGAACACCAAAATTTCGTTAACCCAAAGTTGAGCTTACCTAATTTTGGTGATGAACCTTTACGCGAAAGTCGAGATCGTTCTCATTCTCGTCCCGCCGTGTTCGAGGCGAAAGGCGAGGAACGAAAAGGTTCATCATGGGTAATGCGTGTTGTGAAATACCGGAAACTCCCGCGGCAACACGTTGTGGTAGACAATACAATCAAGCGATCATTTGCTTTTCCGCCTTGACAAGGCCCACGATCCGGTGCTAGCCTTCAAGCGCATGTCCCGGCCGCTTCAGATCTGTTTGTGCTGTTGTACGTCCCCGTTCGTTCGGGGGAGGACCGCACGCGCATAATCTGTAGCCCTTAGACAGTTACCGCCGCGCGAACCCTCTGCCGAACCGGCCCGAGGGTTCTTTCTTTATTGCCGGGCCGCACGTGCCCGGCGTCCGATGGAGCACGAATGGCACGCATCTATGAAAATCTGGCCGACACGGTCGGCAACACGCCGCTGGTCAAGGTTCCGCGCCTCAACAAGGGGATCGCCGGCACGGTCCTGGTCAAGCTCGAGTCCTTCAACCCCGCCGGGAGCGTCAAGGACCGTATCGGGGTGGCGATGATCGAAGCCGCCGAGCGCGACGGCCGGCTGCGCCCCGACACGGTGATCATCGAACCGACCAGCGGCAACACCGGCATCGCGCTGGCCTTCGTGGCGGCGGCCAAAGGCTATCCGCTCATCCTCACCATGCCCGAGACGATGACCGTCGAGCGGCGCAATCTGCTCAAAGCCTACGGCGCGCAGCTCGTGCTCACGCCGGGCGCCGAGGGGATGCCCGGGGCGATCCGTAAGGCCGAAGAGATCCGCGCGAGCAACCCGGCCAAGTACTTCCAGCCGCAGCAGTTCAACAATCCGGCCAACCCCGAGATCCACCGCAAGACGACCGCCGAGGAGATCTGGCGCGACACCGACGGCAACGTCGATGCCATCGTCTCGGCAGTCGGGACGGGCGGCACGGTGACCGGCGTCGGCGAGGTGATCAAGTCGCGCAAGCCCGGCTTCTACGTCGTCGCGGTCGAGCCCGACGCCTCGCCGGTCCTCTCGGGCGGCAAGCCGGGCCCGCACAAGATCCAGGGGACGGGCGCGGGCTTCGTGCCGGCGATCCTCAACACGAAGATCTACGACGAGATCGTCCGCGTGACCAACGAGGACGCGATCGCGACGGCGCGGCGCGCGGCCCGCGAGGAAGGCCTGCTGGTCGGCATTTCGGCCGGCGCGAACATCTTCGCGGCGCTGCAGCTGGCGGCGCGCCCCGAGTTCGCCGGCAAGACGATCGTGACGATCGGCTGCGATACGGGCGAACGCTATCTCTCCAACCCGGTCTTCTCCGAACAGGAAGCCCACATCGTCGACAGCGCGCTCGTCCCCGCGTAACCGCCCGCCGCGACGACGAGGAAGCCCCGCAAGCGCTGCGCCTGCGGGGCTTCTTTTCTTGCTGAGGCCTTCGGTTTCAGCTCTTGGAGGGAAGCTGTCCCTGAACGCCTTCGACGAAAAAGTCCATGCTCTGGATCTCGTCGTCGGTCATCGCTTTGCCGGCCGGCACGCGCACGGTCCCGGTGTTGTCGATCAGCGGCCCGGTGAACGGCTGCAGCTTGCCCGAGACGATCTCCCGGCTGCGCTCGGCGACCAGCGCCTTCACCGGCGCGGGGATCGCGGGGTTCAGCGGCGCCAGGGCGATCATGCCCGCCTTGATGCCGCCCCACACGTCGGTCGATTTCCAGGTGCCTGCCAGCACCTCTCGAGCGACTTTCGTGTAGTAATCGCCCCACTGCATCAGCGTCGCCGTGAGCTGCTTCTTCGGCGCGTACTTCGTCATGTCCGAATTGTAGGAGAGAACCCACACGCCTTTCTCCTCGGCGGTCTGCGCGACGCTGGTCGAGTCGGTGTGGTGGGTCACGACGTCGGCACCTTGCGAGATCAGGGTCGTCGTCGCTTCGCGCTCCTTCCCCGGATCGTACCACGAGTTCACCCAGATCACTTTGACCGTCGTCTTCGGGTTGACGCTGCGCGCGCCGAGTTCGAAGGCGTTGATCCCCTGCACGACCTCGGGGATCGGGAAGGCCGCGACGTAACCGATCACGTTCGACTTCGTCATCTTCCCGGCGATCACGCCGGTCAGATAGCGGCCCTCGTAAAAGCGCGCGTTGTACGTGCCGACGTTCTTGGCGCGCTTGTACCCGGTCGCCTGTTCGAAAGTGACGCCGGGAAACTGCTGTGCCACCTTGACCGTCGGGTTCATGTAGCTGAACGACGTCGTGAAGATGAGCTTGTAGCCGTTGGAAGCGAAGTTGCGGATGACGCGTTCGGAATCCGCGCCCTCGGGCACGTTTTCGACGATGCTGGACTGCACTTTGCCGGCCAGCGCCTTCTCCATCTGCTTGCGCCCGATGTCGTGCTGGTAGGACCAGCCCGCGTCGCCGATCGGGCTCACGTATACGAAGCCCACCTTAATGGGTTGTTGCGCGGCGCGCCCCGGGAGTGCCGCCGCGGGTGCGAGCAAGAGCGTCGCGGCGAGACCGATGGCAGCGGCGCGAGTGAAGCGCCTTGGGGTTCCCATGTTTGACTCCTGTTCGAGACGGATTCGGAAGAAACGTATGAAGCCTGCCCCAGCGGCGCTCAGCCGTCGGGGTGATAGGATAGACCGAGCGAAACGGGTGCGTTGAGCCTGATCGTGTTCGGGTTGCGCGAGATCGCCGCCAAGACGACGATCGTCGCGAGGTAGGGCAGAGCCGAGAGAAACTGCGAGGGGACCGCGACACCCGCGCCCTGCGCGAAGAGCTGCGCGATCGTCACGCCGCCGAAGAGATACGCGCCGAGCAAGACGCGCACGGGCCGCCAGGTCGCGAAAACGACGAGTCCGAGCGCGATCCAGCCCCGGCCGGCGGTCATGTTCTCGACCCAGGTCGGCGTGTAGATGAGCGAAAGATACGCACCGCCGAGGCCGGCCATCGCGCCGCCGAAGATCGCGGCCAAGTAACGGATCGGTATCACGTGGTAGCCGATCGCATGGGCCGAGGCCGGCGACTCGCCGACCGCACGCAGCACGAGCCCGGCGCGCGTCTTGTAGAGGAACCAGCTCACCAGCGCCAGCAGCGCCCACGAACAGTAGACCAGGGCCTGCTGCGAGAACAGGATCGGCCCCACCAACGGGATGTCGCCCAACAACGGAACGTGCAGGGGCGGCGGGCTGGTCAGCGTGACGGTCTGAAAGCTGCGGCCCACGAACGCGCTCAGGCCGGCACCGAAGATCGAGAGCGCCAGACCCGAGGCGACCTGGTTCGCCAGCAGCGTCAAGGTGAACGCGCAGAACAAGAGCGCCATCGCACCGCCCGCCAGCATGCTCGCGCCGACGCCCAGCCACTCGTTGCCCGTCGCGACCGTCACCGCGAAGGCGGCGACGGCGCCGACGAGCATCATCCCGTCGACGCCGAGGTTCAGCACGCCCGACTTCTCGGTGACGAGTTCTCCCAGCGCAGCGAAGACGAGCGGCGTCCCCGCGCCGATCGTCGCCACCGCGATCGGCACGACGAGATCGCTCATGCGGCGCTCGCCGGCGCGCCGCGGGCGGTACGCCTGCGCTTGAGGCGGTAGTTGACGAAGACGTCCGCGCCCAGCAGAAAGAACAGCAGCATGCCTTCGAAGATGCCGGTGATCGCGGGGGGCAGGTTCAAGCTCATCTGCGCCTGCTCGCCGCCGAGATAGAGCAGCGACATCAAAAGACTCGCGAGAAAGATCCCGAGCGGATGGAGCCTGCCCACGAAGGCGACGATGATCGCGGCGAACCCGTAGCCCGGCGAGACCGACGAAAGCAGCTGGCCGATCGGTCCGGCCACTTCGCCCACGCCGGCCAGGCCGGCCGCCGCACCGCCGGCCAGCATCCCGATCCACACGGTCCGTTTGAGGCTGAAGCCGGCGTAGCGCGCGGCGCCGCCGGCCAGCCCGGCGACGCGCATCTGATAACCGAGGAAGCTCTTCTCGATGAAGGCCCAGCCCGCCGCGATCGCGCCGAACGCGATCAGCACGCTCGCGTTCAGACGCGTCCCGGGGATGAGGATCGGATAGAGTTCCGCCGCCGTGAACTGCTGCGATTGGGGAAAGTTGTAGCCCTGCGGATCGCGCCACGGACCGTGCACCAAATAGTTCAGCAAGAGGCCCGCGACGTAGGTGAGCATGAGGCTCACCAGGATCTCGTTGGCATTGAAACGAGTGCGCAGCAGCGCCGGAATCGCCGCCCAGGCGATCCCGCCGAGCGCCCCCGCCACGATCATCGCCGGCAAGATCAGCGGACTGTTCGAGCCGTAAAAGTGCAGCGCGACGCCGCCGGCGGCGATCGCGCCGACCGTGAGCTGCCCTTCGGCGCCGATGTTCCAGACGTTGGCGCGAAAGCCGACCGCCAGACCCATCGCGATCAGCATGAGCGGCGAGGCCTTCAAGAAGAGCTCGGCGACGCCGTTGACGCCGGCGACCGGAGCGACGAAGAACGTATAGAAGGCAGTCAGCGGATTCTTGCCCAGCGCCGAAAACAGCGCGCAGCCGACCACGGCGGTCAGCACGATCGCGATCGCCGGCGAGGCGACGCTCATCGTGCGCGACGACTCGGGACGGGCTTCCAGGCTAAGCGACACGCGCCGCCTGCGACGCGGGCCACAGACCGCTCATCCAGAGGCCGATCTCCTCGACGCTCGTTTCGGCGACCGGCTTCTCCGGCGAAAGCCGTCCTCCGGCGATCACCGCGATGCGATCGCAGAGCTCGAAGAGCTCGTCGAGCTCGTCGGAGACGACCAGCAGGCCCGCTCCCGCGTCGCGCAGCTCGATCAAGGCTTGACGGATGAAGGCCGTGGCGTTCACGTCGACGCCCCACGTCGGGTGCGAGACGACCAGCAGCTTGGGCTCGTGCAGGATCTCGCGGCCGACGATGTACTTCTGCAAATTGCCGCCCGAAAGGCTCTTCGCTTGCGCCGACGGCCCGCCGCACTTGACGCCGAAGCGCTCGATGCAGCGCTCCGCGAAGCGCTGCACGGCATCGAACACGATGAAGCCGCGGCGCACCATGCCCGCACCGTTGGCGGTCAGCAAGGCGTTCTCGGCGAGCGAGAGCGAGCCGACGACGGCGCGGCCCAAGCGGTCCGCGGGCACGAATGCCAGGCCGATCGCGCGCCGTTCCGCGGGCCCGAGCCGTCCCGCCTCGACGCCGCAGACGGTGATGACGCCGGGGCGCTCGAGCGGTTCCTCACCGGAGACGACCTCCAGCAACTCGCGCTGCCCGTTCCCCGAGGCGCCGGCGATCCCGACGATCTCACCGCTGCGCACGGTGAGCGAAATGTTCTTGAGGTCCGTACCGAACGGGTCGGCCGAGACGCGCGAGAGCTCCGCGATCGCCAGCCGTACTTCGCCATCCTGCGCCGGCGCGGGATGCGCGACGACCGGCAGGTCGCGGCCGATCATCAAGCGGGCCAGGCTCTCGGAGGTCTCTTTCGACGGATCGCAGGTCCCCGTGACGCGGCCCGCGCTGATCACGGTCGCCGAGTGGCACAGCGTCTTGATCTCGTCGAGCTTGTGGCTGATGTACAGAATGCTGCAGCCTTCGCGAGCCAAGCGGCGCAGCGTTTCGAAGAGCCGCTCGACGGCCTGCGGCGCCAAGACGGAGGTCGGCTCGTCCATGATCAGCAGCTTGGGATCGTCGAAGAGGCAGCGGACGATCTCGACGCGCTGACGCTCGCCCATCGAGAGCGAGTGGACCAGACGTTGCGGATCGAGCGGCAGGCCGTACCGCTGCGAAAGCTCCTCGATGCGCGCTTTCAGATTCGCGCCGCGCTGCGCGCCCTGCACGGAGAGTGCCACGTTCTCGGCGACCGTGAGCGTCTCGAAGAGGGAGAAATGCTGGAAGACCATTCCGATGCCGAGCTTGCGTGCGACCGCGGGGCTGGCGATCGTGACGCGCCGGCCTTCCCATTCGATCTCGCCTTCGTCGGGCCGCGTCACGCCGTAGATGATCTTCATCAGCGTGCTCTTGCCGGCGCCGTTCTCGCCCAGGATCGCGTGGATCTCGCCCGGCATCACCTCGAGATCGATGCCGTCGTTGGCGACGACGGCCGGATAGGCTTTGCGGATGCCGCTCAGCTGCAGACGAGGAACGCTCATCGGAAGATGCTCGAGCGGCTCGCTCACCCCGCGCGCGACCCCGCAGCGCGCGCCGCGTGCCTGCTACACTCCTCGACTCTCTCGTTAGCCACGCCTACTCTTTGCTTTCCGCCCCAGACCGGACCCCTGTCCATTCGGCCATTCGGCGTCGGCGCACCGATTCACCGCCTGACAATTGTCGCTTTGCAAGTGTTCAGCTCAGTGTTCGAGCAGCCCGCACAGCAGGGCCGAGCCTAGGACGACCGACCACGGCGGCGCGCGCCACGTTCCGAGCGCAGCGAACGCGCCCAGCGCGAGCGCAACGTCGAGCGTCGAGCGGATCGCGCTCACCCACACCGGCGAGTAGAGCGCTGCGAGCAGTACGCCGACGACGGCGGCGTTGACGCCGCGCAGCACCGCGCGGGCGGCCGCGTTGCGGCGCAGGCGCTCCCAGAACGGCAGCACCGCGGCGACGAGCAAGAACGAAGGCAGAAAGATCGCGACCAGCGTCAATGCCGCTCCGCCGATCCCGTGCACCGGGCCGCGCTCCATCGCCGCCCCGAGGTACGCCGCAAACGTGAACAGCGGGCCGGGGACGGCTTGCGCGGCGCCATATCCCGCGATGAAGCTTTCGTTGGAGATCCAGCCCGGCGGCACGACTTGCGCCTGCAGCAGCGGCAGAACGACGTGCCCTCCGCCGAAAACGAGCGCGCCGACCTCGAAGAACTTGGCGAACGCGACGAACGGGCCGAAGCGCACGAAGCGCTCGGCAAAAGGCAGGCCGATCACGAGCAGCGCGAAGGCGAGCGCGCACGCCAAGCCGACGCGCGCATCGCCGCTCTCCGCCTCGGGCTCGTGCTGCGCGATCGGCACCGCCTTGTCGGCGGGCGCGCGCAGGAACCGCCATCCGAAGATCGCGCCGAGCGCGATCAGGGCGAGCTGCGCGTACCCGTTGGCGGGCGCGAGCAGCGCGCCGATCGCGACCGTGACGGCGAGCGTCCGCCGCACGCGGTCGGGCGCGAGGGAACTCGCCATGCTCGCGACCGCGAGTGCGACGACGGCGACCGCGGCGACGAGCAGGCCGTGGACGTAGCCCGAAGCGGCCGCGCCGGGGACCAAGCGCAAGCCGTAGGCGAACGCGACCAGCGCGAACGCCGAGGGCAGCGTGAAGCCGCACCACGCGGCGAGCGCACCGAGTGCGCCCGCCCGCCGGTAGCCGATGATGATCCCGACCTGGCTGCTCGCCGGACCCGGCAAGAACTGACACAGCGCCACGGTGTGGGCGTAGCTTTCCTCGCTCAGCCAGCGGCGCCGGACGACGAACTCCTCCCGGAAATAGCCGAGGTGAGCGATCGGCCCCCCGAACGAGGTGAGCCCCAAGCGCAGAAAAGCGAACAGGACCTCGATCGCATCCGCCACGTGCGGGGGATTGTCGCCACCCGAGGATCTCCCTCCGGCGCGCGGCGGAGATCCTAGAGCAGCGTTCGGTTAGAAGGGCGGCTTGTTCGGGTCGTTGAGCGCGTACGCCATCGCCCGATAGATGTTGATGCGCCCGCAACCCTCGTTCGGATCCGAGATGTCGTCGGCCGTTTGGCAGAGCAGCGCTTTCATCGCGGTCGGCGACTGATAGGCGGAGCCGCCCGCCGCGATGATCAGCGCCGCCGCGCCGGCGACCACGGGCGTGGCCATCGACGTGCCGGCGATCTCGACGCGACAGTCGGACGTCCCGCTGAGGGTTCCGTAGTCCGGCCCGCACGTGTCGGCGGTGAAATTGTCGTCGTTGGCGTTCGCTTGGTACGGCTGCGAGGTCCAGATGTTCTCGATCCAATGCAGCTCGTCGGCGTCGTTGCCCGATGCGACCGGATCGCCGCCGGGCGCGACGATGCCCCACGCCGAGGCGAGGTGGAGCGAGGTTCCGGGCGAGCCGTACGCCGAGTACGACGCGACGTACTCCTTCGGGCTGCTCGCGGAGCCGCTGCTGTTGCCGGCCCCGTTGGGCTGACCGTCGGCCAAGGCCGAAGCGCCGACCGCGATCACGTTGGTGTCGCAGGCCGGGGCCTCCAACTGGCCGGGGCTGTTCCCCGCGGCGGCCACGACGACGATGTTGTTCGCGAGCGCTTCCTGTATTGCGTGGCCTTCGGTCGTGTCGTCGTCGACGCCGTTATTGCACGAGCCGCCGCCCAGGCTGAGACTGATCACGTTGACGTTGTGCGCGATGGCATCGGCGATCGCCGAGGCGATGTCGGCCGTGGTCGCGCTGCACTGCACGTCCGAGGTCGTATTGCTCGCGCAATTATCGTCGGGCGTGGGAAAGATCCGGTAGCCGTAGATGACCGAGTTGCCGCCCGCGCCCGTGAAACCGAGCGCGTTGTTGGTCGCCGCTGCGGCGATCCCCGCCACGTCCGTGCCGTGCCCCCACGGATCGGTCGTGAAGTTCGACGTCGATTGCGAGCCGTTGGGATTGGTGATGAAGCACTTCTGGTAGACGACCTTCGAGGTGCCCAGCTCCGGATGGGTCGTGTCCTGGCCGGTGTCGATCAGCGCGATCTTCACGCTCGACGAGCCGACGGCGTTGGCATTGGTGACCGGCGCGTTGCCGCTGACGCTGTAGCCGAAGGCGTGCTCGAGCTGCACGGCGTGCATGCCCCACTGGCCTGGCACGTTCTGGCTTTCCAGATACGGTGCGACGTGGTAGGTGGCCGGCGCGCTGTTGCCTTCCGACGTGTTCTGCGCTGCGGTGAAGCCGTTGAAGTACGGATCGTTCGGATAGTACGGACTGGTGACCGTCGTCGGGTAGCGCAGCCCGACCGGGCCGACGCTGCGAACGCCCGATTGCGAGCGCAGGGCCGCCTCGACCGCGGCGGCTTGCGAGGGCGTCACCGAAAGGATCCGCGTCGTCACCCCCGCGTGCGGGAAAGCGTACTCGTTGACGAGGCTCGCTCCGAGAGCCTGTTCGCGCGCGGCCAGCGTGGCGCGTGAGGAGCTCAGCGCCTGCGCTTCATACGTAACCGCAAGCAAGCCGTCGGCCGTTAGCGCGCCACGGCTTCCAGCCGCCGGAACCCTGCGCGCGACGCCCTCGCCCAGGCCGCTGCTGCGCGCGGCCGAGGCCGCCGTGTCGCTGCTCGGGCACGTGAAAGCGGACTGGTTGAACGAGCCGGTCGGCGTGGGCGTGGGC
The DNA here is from genome assembly GCA_963834485.1 of Vulcanimicrobiota bacterium. GTDB lineage: Bacteria > Vulcanimicrobiota > Vulcanimicrobiia > Vulcanimicrobiales > Vulcanimicrobiaceae > CAWICD01. The sequence goes on along the minus strand of CAWICD010000001.1, from coordinate 460,365 downwards.
GTCGGCGAGGGCGAGGGCGAGGGCGAGGGCCTGACCGAATTCGGCACGTTCGACGAGCCGCCGCCGCAGGCGGATAGGGCAAGCGACAGCATCAAGCTCAGAGCAAGTCGAACGCGGGCGGAATGTGGCATGATCCTCCGGTCGGGCACGCTACCTACTGGACGAGGGTACACGACCAGCCTGTGAAAATTCTGAGAAACAGCTGAGAATGTGCCCCGACCGCCACCTTCGTCACGGGCTTCGTCGAGACCGGTAGCCGTGGGCACGGTCGTCGCTGCGGAGGTCGGTCTCGACGTGCGCCGAAGGGGCCGGCGCCGCCCCGGCGTCTAAGAAGTACTCATGCCCGATACTTCACCCCGCAAGCTTCTCCTCGCCAACCCGCGTGGCTTCTGCGCCGGCGTGGACCGGGCGATCGACATCATCGACCAGCTGCTCGAATCGCACGGGCCGCCGGTCTACGTCCGCAAGGAGATCGTTCACAACCGCGAGGTCGTCGAAGGCTTTCGGGCGCGCGGCGCGATCTTCGTCGACGAGGTCGAGCACGTGCCGGACGGCGCGCTGCTCGTTTTCAGCGCGCACGGCGTCTCTCCCGAAGTGCGGCGCGACGCGCAGGCGCGCCGGCTGCACGTCGTCGACGCGACCTGTCCGCTCGTGGCCAAGGTCCACATCGAAGCGCTGCGCTTCGCCCGCGAGGGGCTCTTCCTGCTGCTCGTAGGGCATCGCAATCACGACGAAGTCGCCGGGACGCTCGGACACGTTCCCGGCGGGATCGCGCTGGTCGAGAGCGTCGTCGCGGCCGAGACGGTCCACGTCCCCGATCCCGAGCGAGTCGCGGTGATCACGCAGACGACGCTCAGCCTCGACGACGCGCGCGGCATCATCGAGGCCCTCAAGCGCCGCTTTCCCAAGCTGCGCGAGCCGGCGCGCAGCGACATCTGCTACGCGACGCAGAACCGTCAGACCACGGTCAAGCTTCTGGCGCAGCACGCCGGCGTCGTGGTCGTGGTCGGCTCGGAGAACAGCTCGAACTCTCAGCGCCTGCGGGAGTGCGCCGAGGGTGCGGGCTCGCGCTCGTACCTCGTCGACGATCCCGCGCAACTCGCCCCGGAATGGTTCGAGGGCTCGGAAACGATCGGCCTCACGGCCGGCGCTTCTTCTCCGGAGCCGCTCGTGCAGCGCATCCTGGAGCGGCTGGAGGCGATCTGCGGCCCGCTCCACGTCGAAGATTTCGGCGAGCGCGAGCCCAACATCACGTTCGCCCCGCCGCGCGAGCTCGTCGCGCTGCGCGCCGGCTCCAAAACGTGAATCGGACGCGAGCGGCGGCCGCGGCTCTTTACGCCAGGTAGGGGATACGCCGCTAAGGCAGGACCAGGCGGCTGCGGGTCGTGGGACGGATGCCCGCGGCATCCGTGACGGCCGCAGCGTCGGCGGCGAGGGCGCGCAGGGCTCGGGAAGAGCTCGGGCACGAAAGGTCGGGCGACGTCTGCCCGCGATACGTCACCCGCGTCACCGAGCCGAACGAGGCGCTCTTCATGCACGCCGCAGCGGGGAGCCGGTCCAGCGGGCCCGCCGCGGCCAGATCCGCGAACAGACGCCGTGCCAAGGCCGCAGAGACCTGCTTCGGGGCGCTCGCTCCCGGTCCGGCAACGACGCTTCCGTTCGGCAGGACGTGCAGTTGGTAGCCCGCGAGGTTCGTCGAGCCGGAGTTCACGATCGACGCGCCGTCGTCCGGCGGCGCGCTCGGGCCCGCCGAGGGCGAGGCGGCGACGCTGGGCAGCGCCGAGGGCACGAGGAGCGCACAGGTCAGGGCGAACCCGAGCAACATATCGTTCATTGTAACGCCGCAGGCCGTTCGACCGTTCTCGAAGCGCCGGAACGAAAAACGGCGGCACTCACCCCGTGAGGCCGCCGCAGGTTCGTTCCCGCCCGCCGCGAGGAGCGACCGGAAGGTGCGCTACTCGCCGGAACGCGAAGGACGAAGGTCGCTCAGCCGCTTCTTCAGTTCCTCCAGCCGCTCGCTCGTGGAGTCTTTGACGTAGTTGAGATTGGAAATCGAAGTGTTGAGCACGCCGCGGAACGCGGAGATGGTCGTATCCTGGAGCTTCGCACCGTGCTCCACGACCTTCTCGGCGAGTTCCTCCGCCTTCTTCTCCTGTGCCTGGAGTTCGTCGACGGTCAGGGTGAGGATCTGATTGGCACGATCGAAGTTCTCGCGCACGGTCGCGTCGATCGCCGTCGACGTGTACGGACGGGAGGTGATGTCCCACACGGATTTCCAGTAATCCAGAAGGCGGTAGTTGGCCGATGCGATCGCATCGGCGGCGATGCTGTAGGCTTGACTGCCCAGCTCGACGTAGCTCGTCGTAGTCTTGTCGCTCACGGGTTCACTCCTCATCGGGCTTGGGACGCTCTTTCGTCCACGTGCTGCTGTAAAAACTGAAGAAAGCGTCGAGGCTCGTACGGTACCGGTCCAGCGCGACGCTCCACACCTTCAGCGCCTCGTTGCCGGTCTCCGTCAGCCTGTAAATACGCCGAGCCGGGCCCTGTTCTTGCGAATCCCAGCGCGAGACGATGTATCCTTCCCGCTCCAGTTGGCGCAGGACCCGGTACACCGTACCGGGATCGGAGACGACGGCGAAGTTTCTCCTGAGCTCCTTCATGATCTCGTAGCCATGCAGATCCAGGTCCTTGAGCATCACGAGAAGCCACGCCGTTAAGTAGTTCTTCGCTATGCGCATTCTGTTGTGAGATTGAGCCTTATCGCCGTCGCCTCGCATTTTTCCTGGCGCGTTCGCTCCGACAAATGTCTGCAAGGCCGCGACGGCGCTGAAAAAACCGGTACGATTGCCAGCTAACTGGACGGCGCCTCGCGGCCGGCGCGAAGTGCGGTCCGCAGGTAAGTGAATTCCTGGCGGGCTTGTCAACTCGAGCGCGAACTTCCCCCGAATGCCATACGATGTCCAGGGAAAGACGGCTCTCGTCACCGGCGGTGACCGCGGGATCGGCGCCGCGATCGTCAACGCGCTCGCCGAGATCGGATGCAACGTCGCCGTCACGTATCGCAAGCGCGGAGTCGCGGCCGCCGACGTCCTGCGCCACGTGCGCGAAGGCGGACGAAAGATCGAAGTTTTCCGCGTCGATCTCACCGACCGTTCGGCGATCCGCGCGCTCGTCGGCGCCGTTCGCGAAAAACTCGGCCCGATCGACATCCTCGTCAACAACGCCGGAATCGGGCTGCGGCGTCAGCTCGACGAGATCACCGAAGACGATTGGGATTCGCACCTGGCGCTCAACGTCACCTCGGCCTTCCTGCTGTCGCAGGCAGTAATCCCGGGGATGCAAGAGCGAGGCTGGGGCCGCATCATCAACCTCGCCTCGATCGCAGCGCAGACCGGCGGCGCGGTCGGCCCGCACTATGCGGCCACGAAAGCCGCGCTCATCGGGCTGACGCACGGCTACGCCACGCGCCTGGTCAAGACCGGAATCACGGTCAACGCCCTTGCGCCGGCCCTGATCGAGACCGAGCACGTCCGTGAAACCGAACCCTCGATGATCCCGATGGCACGCCTCGGAGCGCCGCAGGAAGTCGCCGAAGCTTGCGTCTTGCTCGTCCGCAACGGCTACATCACGGGGCAGACGATCAACGTCAACGGCGGCGCGTACATGTCGTCGTAGCGCGCCCCGGCGCCCTGCGTCGCCGGGGTCACGACGGCGGAAGAAAGCTAGCCGGAGACCGGGCGAACGATGTCGTGCGCCTTGATGACGACCGTGAGCCCGAAGAAGAAAGCGGCGGCGATGAGTGCGGTAATCATACAGGCATTGTGACACGGGCGGCTCGCGACGTATTCGGACGGATGGACGACGTTCGGAGCGGGCCTGTGCCCAAAGGCCAGCTATTCGGAAAACCTAAAGGTCGTTACGAAGGCGCTTCGACGGGTGGAAGGCGGAGCAGCTCGTCGTCCGAGTAGATGCGCGAGCGCGTCAGGAAGCGCACTCCGTGCCCGTTCTCCAGCGAGAACATTCCGCCGCGCCCCGCAACGACGTCGATGATGAGCTTGGTGTGCCGCCAATAGGCGAACTGCGAGACGCTCATGAAAAACGGTGCGCCGCCGATCTCGCCGAGCTTCACGTCGGAACTTCCGAGCAGAAACTCCCCGAGCGGATAGCACATGGGGCTGCTGCCGTCGCAGCATCCGCCCGATTGATGGAACATCACCGGGCCGTGGCGCGCGCGCAGCTTCTCGATGAGCGCGAGGGCCGCCGGCGTCGCCTCGACGCGGGTCGCCGGCGGCCCGTCCGCTTCCGTCATCCCTAGAAGAAGCCCAGCGCCTTGGGGCTGTAGCTGACCAGGGCGTTCTTGGTCTGCTGGTAGTGTTCGAGCATCTTGAGGTGCGTTTCGCGGCCGATCCCCGACTGCTTGTAACCGCCGAACGCGGCGTGCGCCGGATAGGCGTGATAGCAGTTCACCCAGACGCGTCCGGCCTGGATGCCGCGCACCATGCGGTAGCCGACGTTTGCGTCGCGCGTCCACACGCCGGCGCCTAAACCGTAGAGCGTGTCGTTGGCGATGCGCAGTGCGTCGGCTTCGTCCTTGAACGTCGTCACGGAGACGACGGGTCCAAAGATCTCCTCTTGGAAGATGCGCATCGAGTTGTTCCCGCGGAAGACCGTCGGGTGGACGTAGTAGCCGTCCTTGAAGGCGCCGTCGAGAAGATTACGGCCGCCGCCGGCGAGGACGGTCGCTCCCTCCTGCTTGCCGATATCGATGTAGGAGAGGATCTTCTCCAGCTGCTCGCTCGAGGCTTGCGCGCCAATCATGGTAGCCGGGTCGAGCGGATTGCCCTGCTTGATCTGGGCGACGCGCTCGAGCGCCCGCTCCATGAACTGGTCGTAGATCGACTCCTGCACGAGCGCGCGCGAGGGGCAGGTGCAGACCTCGCCCTGATTGAGCGCGAACATCGTGAAGCCCTCGAGCGCCTTATCCAAGAACGCGTCGTCCTTGGCGCAGACGTCGGCGAAGAAAACGTTGGGCGATTTGCCGCCCAGCTCGAGCGTCACCGGAATGAGGTTCTGCGAGGCATACTGCATGATCAGCCGGCCGGTCGTCGTCTCGCCGGTGAAGGCGATCTTGGCGATGCGCGGGCTCGAGGCCAGCGGCTTGCCGGCCTCCAGGCCGAAGCCGTTGACGATGTTGAGCACGCCCGGCGGAAGCAGGTCGGCGATCAGCTCGATCAAGACCATGATCGACGCCGGGGTCTGCTCGGCGGGCTTGATGATGACGCAGTTTCCCGCCACAAGCGCCGGCGCGAGCTTCCACGTCGCCATCAGCAGCGGGAAGTTCCACGGGATGATCTGCCCCACGACGCCGAGCGGCTCGTGGAAGTGGTAGGCGACCGTGTCGTGGTCGATCTCGCTGATGCTGCCCTCTTGCGCCCGGATGACGCCTGCGAAGTAGCGGAAATGGTCGATCGCCAGCGGCAAGTCGGCGGCAGTCGTTTCGCGGATCGGCTTGCCGTTGTCGAGCGTCTCCGCCAGCGCCAGGAGGCCCAGATTGGCTTCCATCCGGTCGGCGATCTGGTTGAGGATACGGCTGCGCTCCGCGGCCGGAGTGCGGCCCCAAGCTTCGCGCGCCGCATGCGCCGCATCGAGCGCGAGGTCGACGTCCTTGGCCGACGAGCGAGCGATCTCGGTGAAGGGCTCGCCGACGATCGGGCTGACGTTCAGGAAGTACTCGCCGTCGACCGGCGGCACGAACTTGCCGCCGATAAAATTGTCGTACCGTTTCTTGAACGGATTCTGGACGCCGAGCGCGCCGAAGTCGAATAAAGTTTGGTGCTCGAGCACTGCTGAAGCCATACTTACAACTCCGTTCCTATCTAGGTGTTGAACGCATATATCGACGTCGTTTCGCCGATGACGACAGTCTGGGAAAAATTTTCCTAAACTGTTTCTTCACATCGTAGGCGTCGCCGCCCTTTCGCCGCGCCGCTGCACCGTATAGACTGCGAACGCGATCCTTGCTACGCGCCGCGCAAAACGAGCGCCTCGAGTTCGGGGTAGACCTTGGCGCGCGCGTCCGGGAACGTCGACGGATCGAAAATGTCGTGACGCGGCTCGCCGAGTCCGTACAGCACGAGCTCGCGGAAGGTGCCCTGCCCGCGCTGCCAGGCAGCGAGCAGCTTGCGTGCGACGCCGTTGTTCACCGCGCTCTCGCCGTGGTTGGTCACGAGCACGCAGCGCTGTGCGAGCGGCGCCGTGCGCCGCGCTGCGCGAAAGAGCGCGCGCCCGAGAAAGGCGCATTCGGCCAGCGCGTGCGTGGGGAAGCCGGGATAAGCGTAGAGCGGACGGCACTGCTCCTTCACCCGCGGATCCCACCACCAATACATGTCCGGCAGAGCGTCGAGCAGTTGCAAGAGCAGCGTTCCCAGGCCGCGCGGGATCCCGATCGGCATGAGGAAAGGCGCGACCGGCATCGCCAAGGCGAGCGGCTCCGTCTGCGCGAGCCAGAGCACCATCGAGGCACCGAGCGAGATGCCGGACGCACTGACCGTGCGACCCAGGCCCGCGGCGAGCCGGTACGCCGCGCGCGCCGCCTCTTGCAATTCGGCCGTCGTCACGCCGGCGAGCTCGCGGGTCAGCCGGTCCTTTAGGCCGTGCCCCGGTATGCGCGGCACGTACACGTTGCAGCCGAGCGCATGGAAGTGCCGGGCCAATTCATCGCACTGTTGCGGACAATTCGTGAAGCCGTGAAACAGCACGAGCGCGTGCTCGACGGCAGCGCCGTGCTCGTAAAGCCGCGGCAGGGCGGCGGCTTCCAGCGCCGGATCGGCTGCGTCGCGGGCGATGACGGCGCGGATCGCGTCGCGCGCTTGCAGGAACTGCAAACTTCCTACTTCTGCGCGTAGACGTACATGACGGCGAGCGCCGCCGAAGCGAGGCGCATCTCGGCGGAGTCCGCCCGGCTGGTCAAAATGATCGGAACGCGCGCACCCAGGACGATGCCCGCTCCTTTGGCACCACCGAGATACTCCAGTTGCTTGGCCAGCATGTTACCCGATTCCAGGTCCGGAACGATGAAGATGTCGGCGCAGCCCGCCACCGGCGAAACGAGGTGTTTGATCGCGGCAGCCTCGCTGCTGACCGCCGTGTCGAAGGCCAGCGGACCGTCGACGATCGCCCCCGTGATCTGTCCGCGTTCGGCCATCTTGCACAGCGCGGCAGCATCGATCGTCGAGGCGATCTTGGGCGTCACGGTCTCGACCGCGGAGAGCACGGCAACCTTCGGCTCCGCGATACCCAGCACGCCCGCGATGTCGATCGCGTTGCGCAGGATGTCGACCTTCTCTTCCAACGTCGGCGCGATGTTGATCGCGGCGTCGCTGAGGATCAGCGGCCGGGGATAGGCCGGTGCGTCCATAACGAAGACATGGCTGACGCGCCGCGAGGTCGCCAGCCCGGACTCGCGCAGCATCACTTCGTGCATCAGCACGTCGGTGTGCAGGCTGCCCTTCATCAGAGCCTGACTCTTGCCGAAGCGGCAGAGCTCGACTGATTTGCGCGCAGCTTCGACGTCGTCGTGGGCGTCGATCAACTGATATGGTTCGAGGTCGAGACGGGCCTCGGCGGCGCAAGCGCGCATCATCCCGAGCGGGCCGACCAGTCGCGGCTCGATCAAACCGTGCTCGGCGGCCTCGATCGCGGCCTGCAGCGCCACGTCGCTGCAGGGGTAGCAGACTGCCACCGAGATCGGCTTGTGGGGCGAGTGCCCGCTCGTCAGACGGCTGAAAACATGGTGGCGCGGAAGCTTGTGCACCGTTCAAGCTTCCCAGGTTCGTCGCAGCCCGGCTAACGCAGATGTCGCACCGCTTCGGTTGCTTGAATAGCTATACGCGACAGCGAGGCTTCCTTCGCTCGCAGCGTCAGGCCGCGCGCCGCCTCTTCTTTGCGGGAACGGCCTGTCGCCAGGTCATGCCGGTGCCGCGTATCTCGGCGTCGGGACGGCGTTGCCAGTCCGCGATCTCGGCGGCGCTCGCGTAGGTCACGATCTCGACGAAGGTCCCCTCGTCGCGGTCCCCGTCCTGGAGAACGACTTCCCAGCGCGGCTCGTCCGTGAACTTCCGCCCGGGCAGCTCGAAACGGCCGGCGCCGGGCGGCGCCGCGCTGCGGACCTTGTCCAGTGCCTGACGGAGCGGTTGCAGCTTGTCCCAGATCTTGTCGCGGTTCACGCTGCGATACTAGCACAACTGCGGCCCATTCGATTCGATCTCCGTAGCGAAGGAATAATTTACCGCATTCCTAGCTCGCATCGCTAAACGGCCGCCGCGATTCTTCGCCCGGCGACGTATGCGACCGAGCCGAAGACATCGACTGCGGACGCGTTCAGCGCGGTCGTCGCGCTGGAATCGCGCCTACTGGGAAGCACGTCAAGAGCCGAGATCTCCGAAGCAGCAGTATTTGACTTCGACCCACTCCTCGATGCCGTATTTCGAACCTTCGCGACCGATGCCGGACTCCTTGACGCCGCCGAACGGCGCCGCTTCGTTGGCGATCTGCGCGGTGTTGATGCCGACCATGCCCGTCTCGAGCGACTCGGCGACATGCCAGATCCGGTTGATGTCGCGGCTGTAGAAATAGGCCGCCAAGCCGAACGGCGTCGCATTGGCGAGGGCGATCGCGTCGTCGTCCGAGGTGAACTTGACGATCCCTGCCACGGGCCCGAAGGTCTCTTCCTGACAGAGGAGCATGTCGGCGCTGACCCCCGTGAGAACCGTCGGCGGAAAGAACGTGCGGCCCAGCTCGCTCGGAGCGCCGCCGACGACGGCGCGCGCGCCGCGGCTGCGGGCGTCCTCAACATGCTCGACGACCTTCGCGAAGCCCGGCTCGTCGATCAGCGGGCCGACGCTGACCCCGGCTTCGAGGCCGTTGCCGAGGCGCAGCTTCGCCGCGGCCTGACTCAAGCGCGCGACGAACTCGTCGTGGATCCCCGCTTGCACGAGCAAGCGGTTTGCGCTTACGCACACCTGGCCGGCGTTGCGGAATTTAGCGGTCACCGCGCCGGCGACGGCCGCATCCAGGTTCGCGTCGTCGAAGACGATGAACGGTGCGTTTCCGCCCAGTTCGAGCCCGACTTTCTTCACCGACTGCGCGCACTGCGCCATCAACAGCTTGCCGACGGCGCTCGAGCCCGTGAAACCGAGCTTGCGGACCGCCGGATGCGAGGTCAGCTCGCGGCCGATGAGCGGCGCGTCGTCCGCACCCCCCGTCACCACGTTGAAGACGCCGGCGGGGATCCCCGCCTCTTCGGCCAGCACCGCCAGCGCGAGCGCCGAGAGCGGCGTCTGTTCGGCCGGCTTCAGGACGAAGGTGCAGCCTACGGCCAGCCCCGGCGCAACCTTGCGCGTCACCATCGCGTGCGGAAAGTTCCAAGGTGTGATGCCGGCGCAGACTCCGAGAGGCTGCTTGAGCACGAGCATGCGCCGGTCGGCCGCGGGCGAAGGGATCACGTCGCCGTAGACGCGTTTGGCTTCTTCGGCGAACCACTCGACGTACGAAGCGCCGAGCCCTATCTCGCCGCGCGACTCGACGAAGGGCTTACCCTGCTCGAGCGTCACCAGCGTCGCGAGCTCGTCTTGGTGCGTCACGATCAGCTCGAACCAGCGCCGCAGCAACCTCCCGCGCTCCTTGCCGCTTTTCGCGCGCCAGGCCGGCAGCGCTTCCGCGGCGGCTTCGACCGCGCGCCGCGTCTCGAGCTGCCCCATCGCCGGGACTTCTGCCAGCAGCTCGCCGGTCGCCGGATTGCGGACCGGAAAGGTGCGGCCCGAGTCCGCCGCGGCCCACGTGCCGCCCACGAATGCACGCTCGCGCACTAGCCGCGCAGGCCAAGCCGGACGGGCGATCGGACGCGAACTCATTCGCAAAGGTTCGCCGGAAAGCAGCGCGCTCCCATCGCGAATGCTACGCGCCGGCACCTCGCCCTATGTCCGGCGGCGTGCAATGCTCGCCTGCGATCTCCATATGACGGGCGGTGGGGTGATTGACGGGACTCGAACCCGCGACCTCCGGAGTCACAGTCCAGCGCTCTAACCAACTGAGCTACAATCACCACAAGCGCACCAGATCGCGCCCGGAGGGAATCGAACCCCCATCTTCGAGTTTAGAAGACTCGTGCCTTATCCATTAGACCACGGGCGCCCGTTTTCCATGCTACCACGTACGGCCAGCACGAACCCTCCGGCGGCTCCCGTTCCGGCGTCCAGGGCTTCCCGGCGCGGCTCCGCGCTCCTCCTGCTGCCGGTCGAGCGGGCTGGAGGCGGCCCGGCCTCCGCGAAGGCTAGAGGATGATCGTCGCCCAGATCTCCGACCTGCACGTCACGCGCAAGGGGCGTCTGCTCGGCCACATGGTCAACACGGCGAAGTATCTGCGACGCTGCGTCGCACGGCTGAACTCGCTCAAGCCTCGGCCCGACGTCGTGGTCGCCACCGGTGACCTCGTCGACGCCGGAAAGCCGAAGGAGTACAAGCGCCTGCGCAAGATCCTCGAGGAGCTGCGAGTTCCGCTGTACGTCGTCCCCGGAAACCACGACCGCAGCGACGCCTTCCGCGAGGCCTTTGCCGACCATCGCTACCTTCCGGCCGATGGTCCGGCCGCGCAATACGTCATCGATTCCTACGACCTTCGGCTCATCGGACTCGACACGACGCGGCCCGGTGAAGTCGGCGGCGGACTCGACGAACGGCGCCTGAGCTGGCTCGACGAGGAGTTGGGCCGCGCGCCCAGCCGCCCCACGCTGATCTTCATGCATCACCCGCCCTTCAAGACGGGCATCCGTCAGCTCGACGCGGCCGGATTTCGCGGCGGCGAGCAATTCGGCGCGATCGTCGAGCGGCACGGGCAGATCGAGCGCATCGTCTGCGGTCACATCCACCGCGCGATGCAGGTTCGCTGGCGCGGCCGGTTCGTCTGCACCGCGCCGAGCACCGCGTACCAGTTCGCCCTCGAGCTGCGCGAACGCCGCCCGCTCGGCTTCGTGCTGGAACCGCCCGGCTTTCTTCTGCACGTTTGGGAAGACGGCGCGATGATCACGCACGAATGCACCGTCGGCACCTACGACGGGCCCCGCCCGCTGCCGTAGCAAGCTGAAAGGAACGCCGATCTCCGATGAGCCCGAGGATCGTCACGCTCGCCAAGGTCGTCGTCGTCCTCTGCTTCCTGTCGATCCCGCTCTGGCTGCTGCTCTTGGGACGATACGATCAACATACCAGGCTCGAAAGCGGCGAGCGCATGCTGTGGTACCACGTCGTCGTCGCCGTCAGCGACGTCGACATGCACGAAGGTCAGATCTCCGACGAGTGGCTCGTCAGCGGTCCCTTCGACACGGAAAGCTCGTGCGACGCCGAATTGAAACGCGATACGAAGAGAACGGCCGACCCGAAGCCGGGCGAGACCGGCGACGAGTGCCTGCAGCACTTCACGGCAGACGCCGCCGCGCTGCCTCCCTATAGCGGAGAACGCGCCACGGCCGCGCCCGGCGGAACCGGTTTTTGACTCGCGTCGCGCTGCCGAAACCGTTTTCCGATCTCTGAGCCGCCCGGCCAAGCGTCACATGTGGTTGTGGACGGCTAACTCGCCCTCGGTCATCGGGACGGTGATCGGGTGCTCGTCGAAATACGCGATCGTGCGTCCGATGTCTTCGACGAGCAGGGCGGCCATGTCGCGGCTGACGCCCTGACGAACCATGATCCGCATCACGGTGACGTCTTTGGCCTCGCCGGCCAGCGCGAAGGCGGGGACTTGCCAGCCGCGCTGAAGCAGACGGTCCGAGAGGTCGTACAGCGTGTAGGGCAAGTCCGCGCCCGGCTTCACCCTGAAGCACAGCGCGGGGATGCCGCTCTGCGGATCGCCGTCGTTGATGAATTCGAAGGGCCCGAGCTTGCCGATCTCCTTCGCCAGCCACCGCGTCGTATCGTAGCAGGCCTGCTGAATCCGCGTGTAACCTTCGCGGCCGAGGCGAAGGAAATTGTAGTACTGGGCGATGACCTGACCGCCCGGACGCGAGAAATTGATGGCAAACGTGCCCACAGACCCGCCGAGATAAGGCACCGAAAAGACGAGCTCTTCGGGCAGGTCGTGCGCCTCACGCCACAGCGCCCAGCCGACCCCGAGCGGGGCCAAGCCGTATTTGTGGCCGGACGTGCTGATCGACTTCACGCGCGGCAGCCGGAAGTCCCAGACGATGTCAGGCGCGGTGAACGGCGCGAGGAAGCCGCCGCTGGCGGCATCCACGTGGATGTCGACGTCGATCCCGGTGCGTTTCTGCAGGTCGTCGAGCGCGGCGGCGAGCGGCGCGACGAACTCGTACTGGCCGGTGTAGGTCACTCCGAACGTCGGGACCACGGCGATGGTGTTCTCGTCGACCGCTTCCAGCATCCCCTGCGCATCCATGTGGAACATGTCCGGCCGCATGGGAATCTCGCGCTGCTCGACTTCCCAGTAGCGACAGAACTTGTCCCAGCAGACCTGGACCGGCCCGCAAACCAGGTTCGGCTTGTCGGTCGGCTTGCCGAGCGCCTTGCGCCGTGCCTTCCAGCGCCACTTCGCGGCCATGCCGCCGAGCATGCACGCTTCCGACGAACCGACGGTCGAGGTGCCGACCGTCGTCGCCGCCTCCGGAGCGTTCCACAGATCCGCCAGCATGTGGACGCAGCGTTGCTCTATCTCCGCGGTCTGCGGATACTCGGTCTTGTCGATCATGTTCTTGCCGATGGCGAGGTTCATCAGTTCCTGCACCTCGGGCTCTTGCCAGGTCTGGCAGAACGTCGCCAGGTTTTGCCGGGCATTGCCGTCGAGATACAGCTCGTCGGAGACGAGCTGGTAGATGTCCTCGGGACGATTCTCGCCCTGCGGGAACCGGTATTTCGGGAGCGGGCTCGCCAACTCACGGGTGCCGAAGATCGGGTCGTTGAGCCGCGACCCGAGGTCCCTTCGCGAACGTAGAGGCACGTCGATCTCCTTCCGGAAGCGTCATCCGGCGAAAACGCCGCTTTCGATTGCTATGCCTGGCAATATTGTTTGCAGAGCGAGCGAACGGTACAGCGACGCCTGCGGACTCCGTGCCGTTCGGGCCGGCGAGCGCACGTCGCCGCCCGGTCCGTTCGACACGCGCTTGCACGTCGACGTGCTCACGATCACCCACACGCCTTCGTCGTAGACCTCAAACTCCCGCTGGAACGAGGACTCGTCTGCTTCTCTGGGATCCAGCGCTCAACGGCGACGCTGGCCGGCAGCAGACTGCAGCGATTCCGCAATCTCGCCGGCCTTGTAAAGATCCAAACGCGAGTACAGGCCGAAGGCCGAACCGTTATCGAGGAAGCCGCCGCCCGGGCCTTCGGTCGCGGTTAGGATCAGGTCGGCCTGAGCGAGGGTGAGGTTGGGGAAAGCTGCCGTGAGAAGGTAACCCGCTTCCGGCGCGAGCGCGGCCACGTCTTCCACGTTCCGGGCAACCGCCGGATAGACGGCCGGCAAGCCGTACGTCTGGGTCGACTCGTAGAAGGCCCCGGTCGTCACCGGGTCGCTGAAGCGGCTCGTATCGTCCGCCGCGCAAACCGCAATCGCGGCGCCGCAGCTCGATTCGAGCGCTTTCGTCACGTCGGCCTTCGCGACCAGCAGCGCCGCTCGATAGCTCGCTATCGTGAACGAACCAAACTTCTGCCCGAGGTACGTGGGATCTTCGGCCAGCAGGTGCGCGACGTCGTAATACGCCAACGTCCGCCCGGCGATGACGTCCATCGCATAGTGGGCTCCAAGGACGATTCGACTGTTCCCGTACTCCGCGCCGCGCGCGATCATCTGCGCAAAACGCTCCGGAACCAGAAGAGCGAGCAATAACGATTCCGTGTACCCGTAGGTGGTGTGGCCGCTGGGAAAGGACGGGCTCGCCGTCAGGGACTGTATCGGGCCCTTCAAGTAATCGTCGTTGCTCGCGGCGACCCCGAAATAATCGACGCCGGAGTAGTCGGCGAACTTCGCTTCGGTCTGGAACGGCCGCGAATCGCCGTAAGGATCGGCCCCTTTGCTCCCCGCCGGAAGATGGTATGCTTTTCCGAATACGTCGGTCGTTCCGCCGGCAGCTTGCAGAATGTCTGCGGCCTCCTTTGATACGGGCGTCGCGGCGGTGCTCGTTACGACCGTTTCGTTCCCGAAAAAGTATTTGCCGGAGGCGGCGTCGGCAGCCGTCAGCGAAGCGGTATAGCCGATCAGCGTCGCAACGTTCGCCGAAACGCTCGTAAAGGTCGCCGTCTTGCCGTCGTCCGTACTCGCGTAGGCCGCCAACCTCTGATAGGCACCACCGAGCTTGGTGCCCAGCCCGTCCGCCAGCTCGAGTGCGTTGCCGTTCGTGATGAAGGCGTCCCTCAGAGCCTGTTCTCGCTGCTGCCCGAAGGCCTGCAAGCCCGGCTGGTTGGCCGAACCGGTCTGAATGGCGCCCGTGACTGCATAATTGCTCGCCAGGGCCGCTTGACCGGCCGGAGTGTTGCGCAGAACGCTGAACGGCACGAGCCCCCGCAGGGCATGAAGATTGATCGACGATTGCGCGTCCGCACCAGCCGGAATCCCCGACTCCACGGTCACGAACGCTAAGACCAACAGCGCCTTGAAGAAACGCATCGGAAAGCCTGACTTTCTCCTTCTGCGGGACCTCACGCAAAGACTCCGTGGCTTAACATTTCTTAAGCATAGCGCCGGTGTCCCTCCGGAAGTGTTGCACAAAATACGCGGCGCTTCAAGCCGGGGAGGATGCTCGGGAACGATCCGCGCTGCCCCAAATCGCTTTGGCGCCGAATGTACGTCTCAAAAAACCACGCGCTCTCGGCTTCAGCTACTCGAGCTAGGGGCGACCTTGCATTCTTGTTCTGCACGCCTACGAGAATGACGTCGCAAGCGACGATCTCTCACCGTATCTTCGTTCGTTTTCACGTTTTATCGAAACCATATATAAATTTAATCACCGCTTAACTAGCTCTCAATATATTGAGCTTGTTCCCTCTCGGGACGCTTACAATATCGGTAGGAGAAATTTCATTGCGCCTTCTCATACGTAGCATGGCGCTGGTCTTCGCATTCCTTATGGCCGCCGGACCCTTGAGCGCGGTGGCGGCCCAGGTTTCGCAAGTCCCAGCGCCTGCTTCATCTTCCGAACCCGCAGCGACGCCGGCCGCTTCGGCCGGCACGTTCACTGGGACGGTAAAGGACCCGAGCGGTGCACCCGTTCCGGACGCCGTCGTGACGGCCACCGGTCCGACCTCCGCCTCGACGAAGACCGGATCGAAGGGCGAGTTCGAGCTCACCCTGAGCCCCGGCATCTACACGATCAACGTCGCCAAGCCGGGCTTCAGCACCGCCTCGGCTTCGAGCTACGTCATCGCCGCCGGCGTCACACAGAACGTCGGCTTCACGCTCTCCCGGATCACTTTCGAATCGATCAAGGAGATCGGCCACGTCTCGGTTTCCGGAAACAATGCGTTCAACACCGGCCCGGCCTCGGTCGCGACCATTTCCGGACAGAGTTTTCTCGACCAAGGACAGTTGCAGCTGCAGCATGTCCTCGACCAGACGCCGGGCATCGTCATCGATCACCCCGGTACGAGCGCCAACAATGCGTCTCCCGGCAACATCACGTTTCCGTCGATCCGCGGCGGCCTCGGCTTCGAGACGGCCTCGCTGATCGACGGCCATCCCCTCGCCGTCCAGGACTACGGCGACTACGTCACGACCTTCTTGAGTCCGTACGTGTTTCAGGACGTCGAGGTCGTCAAAGGCCCCGGAGCGACGCTCCCCGAGACCTACTACGCGATCAACGGCGCGGTCAATTTCCGCACGCTCGATCCCACGAGCACCTTCACCGCGCGGGTCGACCAAAGCATCGACGGCTTTGGCGGCCTCAGCTCGAATTATCGAGTTTCCGACACGGTTTTCAACAAGAAGCTCGCGTTCGTGTTCGACTACGCGATCGACGGCACACCCGGTCCTCTGCAAGGGGACGGCTACGGCACGCTGCCCTCGAGCGGCAACGCGTTCCTAGGGACCTCGAGTACGACCGGAATCAAGATTCCGACCACGGTGAGCGTGCCGACCACGGGTGCGGGCGGAACGGCGAACCCAGGAATCATCAACAATCCGCCCGCAAGCACGTCGCTCGTCTACTGCTGCGAACACCCCACGTCCACGTATAACAGCAAAACCGAACTCGCGAAGATCCGTCTCAATTTCTCCGATGCGACGGCGCTCACGTTCACGTATCTCGGCAGCCAGGCATGGACCGATCAAAACGGAAACCACGCCTACAACTTCAACATCCCGTTCGTCCCGGGGGCATCTTATTCAGGCCTGGCCACAAACGGCGGGCCGGCCGCCGGCAGCCTCGTCAACACGTTCCAGAACATTTATCCCTTCCCGTATTACGAAATCAACAACGAACCCATCTTCGAAGGCGAGTTTCGCACTACGTTCAAGGGCGACACGGTCCTGGCGCGCTACTACGCGGCATCGATCAATCGTCTGCAGTACGAGGGTGCGGACGGCGACATCACGGAGCCGCTGCAACTGTGGGGAACGTTCACGCCCACCGGCGGAACGACGCAGACCTTCAACGGCCAGACCGTCAACGTGACCTTCCCAGCTTCGTACAACGAATACATGAACGCCGAGCAGGACACGCTGCACGGCGCCTCGTTCGAATACGACCACTTCTTCGGCAACTCCGGCAACCTGCTGACTTTCTCTTACGACCAGACGAACGCGCACAGCGACACCTACTCGTTGTACGACAATGCGACGACCGCCGCGCCTAACGTTCCTATCTTCAGTTACAGCTATTCGGTATACCCGGGGTCGGAACTCATCTATCGCACGTACAAGGCGAGCTACAACGTTCACCCGCTGCAGAACCTCGATCTGCTCGTGTCGAACTATGTCGACAGCTACACCCAGCACATCACGCTGGACGGCGGCAACACCTGGCTGCAAAACGGCCACGTGCAAGACGATCCGCGCGCTGCCGTAACCTATCGGGCAAATCCCGGCTTGTCGCTGCGCGCATCGGCCGGCTCCTCCTTGGCGCCGCCCTATCTCTCGCTTCTCGACAACGGTTCTCCAACGTACTCGCTGAACAGCAGCGGAGCGTACGTCAACACCTCGCAGCAGACCGGAAAGCTGCTGCCGGAGACGTCGTTCGGCTACGATCTCGGCGCGGATGTCAAGCTCAGCGCAGACGGGTACACGCTCCTCACAGGCGACGTCTACCTCAACAACGTCAAAAACCAGTTCGTCTCGAGCGCGGCCTTCAGCAACGGAACCATCACGTTCTGCACTCCGAGCTCCGGCACCAGCGTCACACCAGGGGGCCCGACCTGCCCGGCCGGCTCGACGCTGCAGACGTTGCCGCTCGAAGAGACGGCCGCGACGAACCTCGACAACGCGCGTTACGAGGGAATCGAGCTGGCGGTCACCCGCAAGCCCAACGTCGGCTTCGGCTATACCCTGCAGGGCGCGTTGATGCGGGCCTACCCGTACGACATCAGCCCCTGCACGTACAGCAAGTCGTTCGCTACCGGCGGTGCCGTGATCTGCACGGTGGAGAACACGAATCTCGGAATCGTGTCCGGGAGCAACTTCTACGGTACGGGAACGTCCGGAACGAACGGCACCCCGGGCAACGGCGCCGGCAGCAATTACAACGCGGTCAACAATCACGCGATCCCGTACTCGCAGGGCTACGGCGAGATCAATTACCTTTGGCCCAACGGGACCTACGCCAGCTTCGGCGCTCAGTACCTGGGGCCGAACAACTCCTACAACGAGCCCGCGTTCTTCATCACCAACGCCAGCCTGAAATATCCGGTGGGCGCCGGCTTCTGGCTGCAGGCCTCCGTTTACAACCTCGGCAACGCGTTCCCGGGGGCGACGGAGACCGAGTACGCGGGCGTAGCCGTTCCCCTCGTCAACGGACAGACCGGCTTGACGAACGCGAACGTCGTGGGCCCACGCACGTTCCTGTTCACGCTCACGAAGCAGTTCTAAGTCTTCTCGAGCACGTCGAGCACAAAGGGGCCGGCGCCAAGCGCCGGCCCCTCCTCTTTCGCCGGCCGGCAATTCCATCGGGATGACAGGATTCGAACCTGCGGCCTCACCCGCCCAAGGGGCGCGCTCTACCTGGCTGAGCTACATCCCGACGCGGGCTGGTTTCACGGCGCTCCCCTGCAACTCCGTCAGCGGCCGGTCCCCGCGCGGGCAGCCTCGCAGGCCTCCAGCAGGGCCTGGACGGCCCTCGCCCGGTGGCTGACCGCGTTCTTCTCCTGCTCGCTCAGCTCGCCGAACGTCAGCCCGCGGGGCTCGTACACGAAGATCGGATCGTACGAGAAACCCTGCTCGCCGCGCTCCTCGAGGGCGATGCGGCCGGCAAGATCGCGCTCGACGGCGATCTCCTCACCGTCCACGTCGATGAAGTGAACCGCGCAGACGAAGCGGCCGAGCCGTTCGCCGTCGCCGGTCGCCCTCAGCTCGCGCAGCAGCGTAGCGCGACGCTCGGACCAGCTCGCGCCGTCCCCGCCGTAGCGCGCCGAGAGCACTCCGGGCCGTCCGCCGAGCGCCGCGACCTCGAGCCCTGAATCGTCGCCCAGAACGGCCGCGCGGATGCCGGAAACGAGGAGCTGCTCGCGCAGCGCGCGCGCCTTGAGAGCCGCGTTGTCGGCATAGGAGCGGTCGCCCTCGGCGACGTCGGCGTAGCCGGGAAAGGCCTCGAGCTGCCAGCCGGAGCGCGCGAACATCGCGCGCAGCTCGCGCAGCTTTCCGGCGTTCTTGGTGGCGACGTAGACGAGCACGCGCCTAGAGAACGGTCCCGTTCACCCGATAGTTGGTGCCGCGGAAGAGCGCGAGCACGGTGCCGTCCGCCAGGCCGATCGTGACGTCGTACGTCCCCGTACGGCCGCCCTGCGCGCGCTGTTCGGCCACCGCAATCAGCTCGTCTCCGAGGCGCGCCGGGGCCGTGAACGAGATCGCGCCCTGCAGCGCGACGTTGGCCTGGTTGCGCGTGTGGCAGGCGTACCCGAAGGCCGTATCTGCCAGCGCGAACACGAGGCCGCCGTGACAGAGGCCGTGCACGTTGAGCATGTCCTCGCGCACGGTCATCGTCAGCTCGGCATAGCCGTGCCGGACCGTGCGCAATTGGATTCCGAGCATCTGTGCGGCGCGGTCTTTGGCGTACATCGCCGCGGAGACGCGGCCGGCCAGCTCAGCTTCCGCCGTTCCGTCGTTCATCGCGCCTGGCTTCAGAGCCGCGGTGCCTGCACCCTCCGCGGCAGCGCGCCAGCCCTTGGAGGGCGCCGCAGACGTCGCGGTCAAGCACCTCGACCTGCAGATGGTCAGAGACGACGCCGGTGACGCCGCGCCTTTGGGCCCTCGCGTGAGGCGGGTCATCCTGACCCTGACCGGGCGCGTCCAAGGGGTCGGCTTTCGCTATCGCGTGATCTCGCTCGCCGCCGGGCATCCCGTGGACGGGACGGTCCGTAACGTGCGCGGCGCACAGGCGCTCGAGATCGACGTGCAAGGCGAGGCTGCCGCCGTCGAGCGCTTCATCGCCGACGTCCTCGCGCATCCGCCGTCCCTTGCCCGCGTGGACGCCGTGGCGCGAGAGTTGTGCGACGAGCCGCGCTCGATCCAAGGCTTCCGGATAGCCGCCACCTTCTGATAAGGAAAGGGCCGCGTCGCCGAAGCGACGCGGCCCTGCCGGTAGCCGGAACCTCGAGGAAGGCTAGCTTCCCAGGGCTCCGCCCGCAGCCGGCTTGTTGCCGACCGGCGGGAAGTAGGTGGGCATCGGATCGATTCCGTGGATTGCCAGGTCGCCGTCCTCGACTTCCGCGTCGCTGGCCCGCAACGGCACGACGAGCGCGACGATCTTGAGCACGACGAACGTCATGATCGCGTCGTACACGATGATGAAAAACGCGGCCCCGATTTGCACGATCAGCTGATGCGGATCGTGCGTGCCGTAGAAGAGACCGGACGCCGAGACGGCCGAGGTCTTCTTGTCGGTGCTGAGGTATTCGAGCATGTCCGGGTTCGAGAAGAGCCCGACGCACATGCCGCCCATGAAGCCGGCGACGCCGTGCGTCGCCCAGACGCCGAACGTGTCGTCGACGCGCTTGATGAACGAGAGCTGACCGACCTTGTTCAGTGCGAACCACGCTACGCAGCCGCAGACGAGGCCGACGGCCATGGCGCCGAAGCCGTCGACGTAACCGGCGCAAGGCGTGATGCCCACGAGGCCCGTGATCATGCCGTTGATCATCGAGACCGCGTTCGGCTTGCCGACCGCGAACATGTCGAGGATCAGCCACGAGAGCAGCGCGATCGCGGTCGCGATGTTCGTGTTGAGCACGGCCGCAGCCGCGTCGGCGTTCGAGAAGTACGGGTCGCCGCCGTTGAAGCCGTTCCAGCCGAGCCAGAGCAGGCCCGCGCCGGCCAACGCCATGATGAGGTTGTTCGGTTCGAAATCCTTTCGATCTTCGAGCAAGCGCGGTCCGACGACCGCCGCCGCTACGAAGCCCGAGACGCCGGCTGCCAAATGGATGACGTATCCGCCGGAGTAGTCGAGGGCGCCGAGCTGCGAGAGCCAGCCGCCGCCCCAAAGGGCGAACGCGCCGACCGTGTAGACGAGCGACGTCCACAAGGGAACGAACAGCATCCATGCTTTGAAGTTCATGCGCGCGAACACCGAGCCTGCGATCAGAATCGGCGTGATGGCCGCGAACACGAACTGGAAGAAGATCATCGAGGCGCCGGAGAAGCGCAGCGGCGGCATGCCGCTCGCCGCGAGCGGAATCGTTGCTTGACCGATCTCGAAGTCGGGCGTCGTGGCCCAGTGCGGAATGCCGAGGAGCGTCGAGGCCCAGGCAGGGCCGGGAACGGTGATCGGAGCCCCGAAGGACATGTTATAGGCCCATAGCATCCACACGACCAGCACGATCGAGAACGCGTAGAAGCACATGACCGCCGAGTTCAGCGCCCACTTTTTCTTGACGAGCCCACCGTAAAGGATCGCCAGGCCCGGGATGCTCTGAATTCCGACGAAGGTCGCGGCGGTCAGCTGCCACGCGTTGTCGCCGGGATTCAGCCATGCAGGCGCAGAGACGTACGGGTTAGCGTCTGCTAGAAACAATAAAGGTCCCCCACTTGACGGAGCGGTTTCGATACGTCAGCATAGCCTTCCAAGCGTCGCCGTCGCATTAGACAACCGGTGCGCCGGCCGGACGATGCGTTGTGCATTTACCTGGGCGGCGGCTGAAGGTCACCTGCTAAAGTATGCTGGGGCTGTGTAACCGCGCGACGACGGAGCGGATGCGCGCCGGCGGCACAAAACCCGATCGCGCGTCGCCGACGCGCGATCGTTCAGATTTTCTTCACGCGACCGGCCCGGCGACGAACTTGCGCTCCGAAAGCGGCCTAGCCAAGCAAGGGTCTTTCGGCCTAATGAGACCTCGAAAAAGCGCGAATGCCGCACAACCGGCGGCATTCGCGCTTGACTTTCTTGCGAGCGGCATGCGCATCGTCCTGTCAGCGGATAACTTCCGCGAAGGTTCGAGGGCCGCTACGCGGCCTCGTGCTTCAGGTGCCTACGCACGCTTCTGGGATTCTGCCCCGGCGGATCTTGCGAAGCCAATCGCCCTCCTTGGGGTTGCGGGATTTCGTCTCGAGACGTCCTTAGCATAGCGCCCCAAGCAGCTCTTGTAAAGTAGTCCTCGCTCACACGCGAGAGGGCCGCCTCCGTCCCGCAGCATGATCCGCCGCAGATTTCGCCACGCCCATGAGGACGCCGGCGTTGCCGCCAGCAATACTTTCGTACCGTATTATTTACGCGAGACTGAGCGAACGCTATGGCGCCGTGAGTGCGGAAGCAGATGCCCGCTCGGTCTGAGCGGCGGCATCCGGCTTCGCGCGATCCTCTCGAAAGGCATACATCGCGAGGTCGGCCCGGTGGAACAACTCCCGCGTGTCGTTCGAGTCGTCCGGATAGAGGGCCAAGCCGAAGCTCGCTTCCACGCAGATGTCGTGCCCCTCGAAGCGGAAGGGCCGCTCGAGCATCGCCACGATGCGACGCACGGCGCACTCCGCCGCTTCCCGCGAGGCAACGTCCTGCAATAGGAGCACGAACTCGTCGCCACCGATCCGTGCGAGCGTGTCGCAGGCGCGCAGCGAGGACTGCAGCCGCTCGGCTGATTCGCGCAGCACGAAGTCGCCGGCAGCGTGACCGAACGCGTCGTTGATCGTCTTGAACCGGTCGAGATCGAGCACCGCGAGCGCGAACCTGCTTTGCCGGCGGTCGGCGCCGGCGACCTGCTGCTCGAGCCGCTCTGAGAGCAGCATTCGATTCGGCAGGTTCGTGAGCGGGTCGTACCGCGCGAGATGCTCCAAGTGCCGGCGGTCGGCATCGCGCTGGAAAGCGATCTCGGCGAGTTGCGCCGCTTCGGACATGGCCTGCAAGACGAAATCGCCAAGCAACGAAGGAGCCAGGGCTCGCGCGCTGACGACGCCCAGCAGCGCACCGCCGCTGCGGCCGCGGATCGGATAGAGCGCGCAGGGCACGACGCAGGGCGCACCGGCCGCGGGACACGTTCCCGTGCCCGTCAGAGCGGGGCATACGATCGGCCGGCCTTCCAGGAGCTGGGCGCGCGCGGCGTCTGCCAGAGCGAGTTCCCCGAGGCCGGAGGCTCCCTCGATCCGCTCGACCGCGATCGCCGCCTGCGGCGACTGCGATTCGACCATGGCCGCAATCTGCTCGAGGACGTCGGCCAGCGGCGCCGCCTCGGCGATGAGCTCGAGTGCCATCATGCGCCGGCGGTCCAGGTCCTCGCGTCCCTTGCGGGCGGTCGCGTCGCGCTTGAGCGCGACGAAATGCGTGCACCGGCCGTCCTCGCCGAAGACCGGCGAAATCCGGATATCGGTCCAGAACGGCGTGCCGTCCTTGCGGTAATTGACCAACTCCGCTTCGACCGGCTGACACGCCTCGAGGGCTCGCCCCATGCGGGCGGTCACCTCGCGGTCGGTTCGCGGTCCCTGAAGGATGCGGGGCGTGTTCCCGACCAGTTCGCCCAACTCATAGCCGGTCATGCGCTCGACGGCGCCGTTGACCCACAGGATCCGCCAGCCGGCTTCGCCGCGTTTCGCCTCGGTGATGACGACGCCGTCCGTAAGATGTCCGACCAGCGTCTCCAAAAGGCGCAGCCGATCCCCGGCAAGCACGCTGCAGCCGTCTCCAAGCAGCTTCCCAAGGGTGTCGTTCAAGCAGCGGGCCTCTCGTTCCGGGGAGCAGATTCATGCCCTTGCTCACGGTTTCGGCCCGAACGGCGCTCATCGTGAGTCAGCGGCCTCACTTCTCCTCGAGCCGCAGGACTGCCATGAACGCCTCCTGCGGCAGGTCGACCCGTCCGACGCGCTTCATCCGCTCCTTACCTGCCTTCTGCTTCTCCAGAAGCTTCCGCTTGCGCGTGATGTCGCCGCCGTAGCACTTGGCGAGCACGTTCTTGCGCATCGCGCTGACGGTTTCGCGCGCCACGATCTTGCCGCCGATCGCAGCTTGGATCGGAACGTCGAACATCTGTCGCGGGATCAGCTCCTTGAGCTTCTCGACCAGCGCCCGGCCCCGCGAAGCGGCCTTTTCGCGCGCGACGATGAACGAGAGCGCGTCGACCGGCTCGGCGTTGAGCAGGATCTCGAGCTTGACCAGATCGCCTTCGCGGTAGCCCGTCGGCTCGTAGTCGAGCGAGGCGTAACCCTTCGTGCGCGATTTGAGCTGATCGAAATAGTCGACGATCAGTTCGGCGAGCGGCAAGTCGTAGGTGAGGATGACGCGCCCGTCGGCCAGGTATTCCATGTTGCCCAGCGTCCCGCGCTTCGCCTGGGTCAGTTCCATGATCGTGCCGACGTACTCGGGCGGCGAGATGACCATCGCCTTGACGTACGGTTCCTCCACAAGCGCGATCTTGTCGCGCGGCGGCAGCTTCGCGGGGTTGTCGATCGTCTCGACCGAGCCGTCGCTCATCGTGACGCGAAAGACGACCGAGGGCGAAGTCGCGATCAAATCGAGCGCGTAGTTGCGCTCGAGCCGCTCCTGCACGATCTCCATGTGCAACAGACCGAGGAATCCGCAGCGGAAACCGAAGCCGAGCGCGATCGAGCTCTCCGGCTCGAAATGCAGCGCGGAATCGTTGAGCGACAGCTTTTCGAGCGCGTCGCGGAGCTGTGAGACCTCGACGCCCTCGTTGGGGTAGAGGCCGCAGTAGACCATGGGCACGATCGGCTTGTAGCCGGCCAGCGGCTCGGGCGCGGGCTTATTCGCCTCGGTAATCGTGTCGCCGACGTCGATGTCGCCTAGCGACCTGATGTTCGCGATAGCGTAGCCGACGTTGCCCAGCTCGAGCGAGTCGGTCTTGCGCATCTCCGGTTTGAAGACGCCGACCTCGGTGCACTCGTAGACCTTCTTCTGGGCCATCGACATGAAGCGCGTCCCCGGGCGCAGGCTGCCGTCGACGATCCGCACGTACGAGACGACGCCGCGATACGAGTCGAAAGCGGCGTCGAAGACGAGCGCGCGCAAGTGATCCGTGCGGCCGCGCGGCGGCGGAACGCGCTCGACGATCGCCTCGAGGATCGCGTCGATGCCGATCCCTTCCTTCGCGCTGGCCAGAATCGCCTCGCTGCCCTCGATGATGAGCAGCTCTTCGATTTCCTTCCGCACGCGCTCGGGGTCCGCAGCCGGCAGGTCGATCTTGTTGATGACCGGGATGATCGTCAGTTCGTTCTCGACCGCGAGATGGTAGTTGGCGAGCGTCTGCGCCTCGATCCCCTGCGCCGCGTCGATCACCAGCAGCGCGCCCTCGCAGGCCGCGAGCGAACGCGAGACTTCCGAGGAGAAGTCGACGTGGCCGGGCGTGTCGATGAAGTTGAGCTCGTACGAACGGCCGTCGCGCGCGACGTAGGCCAGCGTGACCGGGTGCATCTTGATCGTGATCCCGCGCTCACGCTCGAGATCCATCGCATCGAGCACCTGTTCTTCCATCTGGCGCCCGGCGATCGTCCGGGTCACCTCGAGCAGGCGGTCCGAGAGCGTCGTCTTGCCGTGGTCGATGTGCGCGATGATGCAGAAGTTGCGCACGTTGGCGGCTGTCCGCTCGCCTGCTGCCTCCGGCTGCCTAGCGACTGCCATCTAGTTGAAAGACGAGCAGTATTGGAAATCCCCAGCGCCTGGGATCTGGTTCATCACGACACCGACCAGGATGATGACGACGAGAAACGACAGGTCGAACCCGCCCAGGGGAGGGATGATCCGGCGCAGCGGCAGGAGGACGGGCTCGACGATGCGGGCCAGATACTGGCTCCAGCGTCCCTGCAGGCTCGGGACCCACGAAACGAGGGCGTACAGCAACATCGCGAGCCAGAACAGCCGCAGCACCCAGTAGAGAAGCGCCCAGACCTCGCACGAAAGAAGACTCACGTCCGCTTGGTTTCGGCGTCCGGCGCTGCGTTTACTTGAGGCTCGCCAGAACCTTCTGCGGAATCCCCGTGAGGTACGGTGCCGGGTCGATCGGATGCCCGTCCAGCATGATCTGGTAGTGCAAGTGCGGACCCGTCGCCTCGCCGCTCGCGCCGGCCAGCGCGATGTGCTGCGCCTTCATCACGTACTGGCCCGGCTCCACGTCGATGCGCGAAAGGTGCGCGTAATAGGTGTGGTAGCCGTTTCCGTGATCGAGGTCGACCATGTTGCCGAACCCGCCGTCATAGCCGGCCGTCACCACCGTTCCGGCGGCGGCCGCGCGGATCGGGGTGCCGTAGTCCGCGGCCAGGTCGACCCCTTCGTGGAACTCGGGCCACGGGGTGACGCGCCAGCCGAAGGGAGAGGTGATGTCGAGGTCGCCCGTCGGGCTGATCGAGGGGATCGCGGCGAGCACGCGCGCCCGCGCCAGATCTTCGAGCCGCCGCATGTTGAGCACGTGGAGCGCGAGGTTGCGCAGGCGGTTCCCGTCGTTCGTGACCAGGAGTGAATCCGTACGCAGCCGTTCGATGCGGGCCGCCACGGCGGCGAAAGCCTCAGCATCGGGCAGCATCGAACTGCGATCGTCCTTGCTCTGGCCGGCGGGCTGCGGCTTCGCCCGGACGCCTTGGCTGCCGTCGCCGATCATCTTGCGGATCTGGTCGTTCTGCTGCTGCAGCGTCCGCAGCTCGGTATCGAGCTCGGCGGCTTGCGCATCGATCTTCTGCAGACGCTCGCGCTGATCGATGGTCAGGCTGCGCAGTTCGCCGACTCTCGCTTCCGCCCGCCAAAGCGTGCTGCCGTAGTAGGTTGCGACTCCCAAGAGCGTCAGCGCGACCCCGGCGATCGCCGCGAAGATGTGGCGGCGCGAAAACTCCAAGCGGAAGACCCGGTAGCCCACCGGCGGAACGATCTTGACGAGATACCGGTTCTTGAAGGCCTTCATCGGCTCGGCTGGGCGCCGTCCCTCGCCATCAGGATCGCCGCCTGCTCTTCCTTGGAGGCTCCCTGCTGCGGCACGAACTTCTTCACGGCCTTACCGTACGTTCGTGTTTCTTCCCGCGAATAGATACTCGTGACCACGACACCGTCGCCTTCAGAGTTCAAGAGCGCGAGCGAGAACGACTGATCCGAACCTACATCGCTGAACGAGTTGTAGCGGACGAACCCGACCCGGTGCACGTCACGCTTCGCGATGGTTTCGAGTTCGGCCAGCCGCTCTTCCGTCCTCTTTGCAAACGAGCTCGCAGACGAGCGCAGACGAGCCAGCGAATCGACGTCGGCTCCAATATCTTCACCACTCAAGGTTCGACTAATCGAACGCAGTCGTGGACCTACGAACGCGACGTGATAGAATCCAATTGAAAGAACGGCAAGTCCTAATATCAAACTCGCCAGCGATCCGATCGGCATCTGGAGTGGAATATCTCCTCCCAAAGCTGAACACCCTCCAGGCCGGGCCGGAAAGGTTCTCGGACGCGTCAAGCGAGCCGTACCCCCCGGGGGCCAGGTTGTCCACGGCACACGCGCGGGACTGCGTACCGTTGCTACCTTCCGGTCCTGGCGGGGTTAGCAGACGGGCGTTGCGCGGAGCCCAACCCCCGGTGAGGCGAAGGCGATTATACCACAGCACCCTCGACAGCACCCTCATATGAAAGGGGGAGTTTTCTCGCCGTGAGATCGAGGCCTATCCGTTTTAGCGGCCTGGGCGCGGCCCTCGCACACTGCGGCCTGGGCGCGGCCCTCGCACGCTGCGGCCTGGGCGCGGCCCTTGCGCTGCCCCTCCTCGGCGCCGCGAGCGCTCCTCCGCCTCCGGGAAGGCCTACTTACGTCGATTACCGGCTGGAAGCACCGGAGATCGGGATCCGCTGCCGGGCCGAGATCGGGCGCGCCGAGCGCGCCGCGGCCGAAATCGCCGCCCTACCGAGCTGGCGGGCCAGATTCACGACCGTCATCCTGCCCCTCGAGGATCTCAGCGCGAACCTGAACGACCGCCTCGTCGCCGAGACGCTGCTCGCGAGCGTCTCGCCGAGCCCGGCGGTGCGCGACGCTTCCAATGCGTGCACGAACGCGGTCAACGACTTCGAGGCCGCACTCCAGGCCCGCCCCGACCTGTATCGCGCCGTCGCGGAAGCCGCCCGCCGTTCGAAGAGCCGCAGCCCTGCCGACCGCAAGCTTGCCGCGCTCTGGCTCGTCGCGCTCGAACGCTCGGGCGCCGCCCTTTCACCCGCCGGCCGGCGGGAGTTCGTCCGGCTCTCGCAGCGCCTCGGAGCACTCGAAACAGCATTCGCCGCAAACCTCGCGAACAACAAGGCCGCGCTTGCGCTCGCACCTTCGCAGACCGCGGGGCTCCCCGACGACTTCGTCGCGACCTTCACGAAGAAGGGAGACGACGACGTCGTCCCGGTCAACGAGAGCACCTACGCGCGCTTCATGCAGGACGCGCGCGATCCCGAAGCGCGCAAGGCGTTCTACTACGCTTATTTCAACATCGCCGTTCCCGCCAACGTGCGCCTGCTGCGCCAGGCGATCGCGATCCGCGACCGGCTCGCTCACCTCATGGGCTACCGCACGTGGGCCGACTACGTGCTCGCCGACCGCATGGCCCGGTCGCCGCAGCGCGTCGAGCGTTTTCTGAGCGCTCTCGACGCGCAGCTCCTTCCCGAGGCTCGTGCCGACGTGGCGCGTTTGGCCGCTCTCAAGGCTGCCGACTCCGGCTCCGGCGACGCCGCGATCGAGCCGTGGGACGTCATGTACTACGACAACCGGCTTCGCAAGACGCAGTACGCCGTCGACGACGACCAAGTCCGCCGTTACTTTCCGGTCGATCACGTCGTGCGCTCCGTCTTCGACATCTACGCCAAGCTCCTAGGCGTGCGCTTCACGCCCCGCGTGCCGGCCAACGCCTGGGCGCCCGACGTCACCCAGTGGGCCGTCAGCGACGCCGCCAGCGGCCGCTACATCGGCGACTTCTACCTCGACCTCTTTCCGCGTCCGGGAAAATACTCGCACTTCGCGAGCTTTCCGCTCCTGCCCAATCGCCGTCTGCCAAACGGCCGGATGCGGCCTCCGCAGGATGCGATCATCGGCAACTGGCCCGAGCCCGCGCCCGGAAAACCGGCGCTGCTCTCCCACGACGAAGTGAGGACGTTCTTCCATGAATTCGGGCACGACATGGCGACGATCCTCGCCACGACGCCCTACGAAACGCTCTCGTCCGGCTTTCGCCAAGATTTCATCGAAGCGCCGTCGCAGATGCTCGAGAACTGGGTTTGGGATCCGAAGATCCTGGAGCAGCTCAGCGCCAACGTCGAAAGCGGCGCTCCGCTCCCCGCCGCCCTCATCGAAAAGATCCGGCAAGCGCGCTACGTCGACGACGCGCTGCACACGACCACCCAAATCGCGTACGCCACGATCGACATGGAATATCACACGAGTGGGCCGAAAGTCGACACGACGGCCGTTTACGCCAAAGTCTTGGGCGCGACGACGCCGCTCGCGCTTCCCGCGGGCGTTCACCCCGAGGCCGGCTTCGGGCACCTGATGGGCGGCTACGACGCGGGCTATTACGGCTATCTCTGGAGCAAGGTATACGCGCAGGACATGTTCACCGCGTTCGTGCGCGCAGGCCTCGAAAACCCAACGGTCGGCGCGCGCTACCGGCGAGAGATCCTCGAGCCGGCGCGGGAACGCGAGCCCGATGACGAGATCCGAGCGTTCCTCGGAAGGCCGATGAGCCCAGTGCCCTTCTACGTCGAGTTCCAGACCGTGCCGAGCGTTCCGCCGAGCCCCGCGCCGAGCGCTTCGCCCAGTCCCGCGCCGAGCGCTTCGCCCAGTCCCGCGCCGAGCGCTTCGCCCAGTCCCGCGCCGAGCGCTTCGCCCAGTCCCGCGCCGAGCGCTTCGCCCAGTCCCGCGCCGAGCGCTTCGCCCAGTCCCGCGCCGAGCATTTCACCTTCGCAGTGAGGCGCTAGCTCTGCTCCGCACCGCCTAGCTCTGGCCCGCTGGAACGTCCGCCCTAGTGCGACGGCATGGTGGGCACGTACGGGTAGTACGGCGTCGCCGTCGCGTACGCGGCGGAAGGCGTCGCCGTCGCGTACGGACCCGCCGTCGCCCCACCGGGCGGGGGCGACGCGAACGGATTGTTGCCGGGCGGCGGATAGGAGCCGGTCGCAGCCGGTGCCGCGGATACGAGCGGGTCGCCGTACAGCAGAAACGCGTAACCGACGCCCTTCTTCAGCGGAATCGGACTCGGTGAAGCCGTCGCGCCGATCGTCCCGCCCGTCGACGCCGCGTTTGCGTCCCAGGCGACCAGACGGTCGTGGTGCTTCTTCGACTGATCGAAGATCGCAACGGTGAAACCGCGGTTCGGCGGCAACTCGTCGGAGGGGACCGTGAAACGCACCGCGCTCAATCCAGCGAGCGAGAGCTCGGTGCGCGAAAATAGGAAGCCTCGTACGATGGCGACGCGCTTGATGAACGTCTGCACGTTTCCCGTCGGCGCCGGAGTCGGCGCGGCCGGCGCGTCCTCGGGATAGACCGTCAGTTTGGTGTCGATCTTCGGACCGCTCGCCTGCGGGCTCGGAGAAGCCGCCGACGCGGCGCTGCCGCGTTTTCCGGACGAGCTCGAAGGCGCCCCGCCCGCGGCCCCGGATGGGGCCGCGCTCACGGCGCCGGACGGCGCCGGGCTCGGGGCCGTGCTCGGACCGGTCGGCAAGACGGTTGCGCTCGAACTCCCCGCAGGCCCGGAACCTTGCAGCGCCTGGGTGGCGCTCGCCAGGGTGCCGCTCGCTGCGGCGTTGGGCGCGCCCAAAGGCGCCACGCTCGAGACCGCCGCGGGGCTCGCCAGCGCGATCGTGATCGAGAAGCCCCCTAGCGCGGGCAGGGGGACTTCTCCCATCCCCGCTGCGAGGTAGACCGCCCCGTCGACGACCCGTTGGCGCGATTGGGCGGCGGGGCCGCTTCCGCCCTGCCCCGGGGCCACGCCCTGGCCCGGAGCCGCGGGCAAGCCGCTGCCCGTACCGATGTTTCCCTGGCACGCCGCCAGCAGTGCCGCAGCCGCGAAGGTGGCAGCGCACGCTGCGTTCCGCAACGACTGAACGCTCATCACCACGCGCTTCGCCGCGGCACGCGCCCACTCTTCGCCCTGGGCCCGCACTCTTTCGCTGCCGCCCTGCACGGCTGAGGGCCGGACCGCTCGGTCCATGCCTCGGCGTTCGGCAGCTCGAGCCCTGCCGCAGCGACGGAGGATTGCGCCGTCGCGCGCGACGTAGACGCGGACGATGCTGCAATTGATCGTAGCTGGGCTCACCGTGGGTAGCGGCTACGCGCTCGTTGCCCTCGGGATCCACATCATCTTGCGGGCGACCCGCATCGTGAACTTCGCGCAAGGCGAGTTCGTGATCGCCGGAGGTTTGCTCGCTTACAGCATCACGACGTGGCTCCACGCGAGCATCTGGGTCGCGCTCGCCGGAGCGACCACGATCGGATTCGGCCTCGGCCTCGCCTTCGAGCGTTTCGTGCTGCGCCCGGCGGCGCGCGTGGGCGAGACGGCGGAGACGATCGCGACGATCGGCACGGTCTACGTGCTGCTCTACGGGCACGCGCTGATCTGGGGCAGCCTGCCGCAGCCGCTGCCCTTCTTCAGCGGCGGCGAGCGCGACCGGCTCTTCACGCTAGGGGGCGTCGAACTGGGAGCGCAGCAGCTCTGGGCGCTCGCGCTGCTGGTCGTCGCGCTGGCGGTGCTGCGGCTCTTCTTCGACCGCACGACCTACGGAAAAGCGATCCGCGCGGCCGCGAACAACCCGCTCGGCGCCCGGCTGGTCGGCATCGACGTCGACCGGGCGCGGGCCGTCAGCGTCGGCATCGCGATCGCGCTCGCCGCCTTCGGTGGGACCTTGATCGGACCGATCACGCTCGTCGGCGGGGCCGGCGGCGTCGCGATCTCGATCAAGGGCTTCGTGGGAGCGATCGTCGGCGGGCTGGACTCGCCGCTGGGCTGCACCCTCGGCGGCCTCTTCGTCGGCGTGCTCGAGAAGCTGCTCGAAGGCCGATACGGCTACGGAATCGCCGAGCCGATCGTCTACTCTCTGCTCCTGGTGACGCTGCTGGTGCGCCCGGCGGGCTTCTTCGGTTCGCGCCGGGCGGTTCGGGATTGAGGGATCGCCTCCGCGCCGACGCCCGCCTGCTGCCCTTCATCGCAGCCGCAGTCGCCGTCTTCGGCGTCCTGCTGCGCGGCGACGCCAACCTGATGCAAGCGGCGACCTTCGCCGCGATCGATGCCGTCCCGGCGATCGGCCTCTCGCTGCTCCTGGGCAACGTGGCGCAGATCTCGCTCGGACAGGCCGGCTTCTTCGGAATCGGGGCTTATACGCTGGGCCTCCTGACGACCTTGGGCGAGCCGCCGGGAATGCCGCCGTGGCTCGCCTTCGCGCTCGGCACGGGGGCCGGAACGCTGCTGGCGGCGGCCTTCGGATTGCTCCTCGGGGTGATCGCGCTGCGCTTCCGCGGGCACTATCTGGCGATGGCGACGCTGGCCTTCGGGCTGATCGCCGCCGGCGTCTTTCGCGAGAGTCCGCAGCTCGGCGGCGCCGGCGGGATTCAGAACATCCCGTTTCCGCAGCTCGGACCGCTGACGATCGCGGGCGGAGCCGCCTTCTGGTACGCCTGGGCGATGGTCGCGCTCGCCGCCTGGCTGGCGACGAATCTGCTGCGCGGGCAGAGCGGCTGGGCCTTCGAAGCGATCCGGAACGACGAGCTCGCCGCCGAGGCGATCGGCGTTCCGACCCGGCGCTACAAGATCGCGGCCTTCACCTTCGCGGGCGGGCTGGCCGGATTCGCCGGCTCGTTTTACAGCGCGTACCTCGGCACGATCGACCCGAGCGCCGTCGGCGTCTCGCTCTCGATCGATTTCCTGTTGATGGTCGTGCTCGGCGGCGCGGGCGGCGTCGCGGGTGCGATCATGGGCGCCACGCTCATCGGGGTCGCCAACGTGTACGGACACGAGCTCGAGAATTGGCGCCCGGTCATCTACGGCGTGCTGGTCATCGTGGTCGTCGTCTTCTTCCCGAACGGGCTCGCCGGTCTCGTTCGCCGGCCACGCCGACGGACCGGGGCGCGCGTCAACGGCGCGGCCGCGCTCGCCCGCACGCAGCTCTCCGCGCCTTCCGCGCCGGCGCAGGCGGCCGAGCCCGCCTGCTGGCTTGCGGTCGAAAACGTCTCGAAGACGTTCGGCGGGCTGGTGGCGGTCGACGGCGTGAGCTTCGCCCTGCGGAGCGGGACGCTCAGCTCGCTCATCGGGCCCAACGGCGCGGGGAAGACGACGCTCTTCAACGCCGTCTGCGGCATCGGCAAGGTCGATGCGGGGCGCGTCCTCGTCGCCGGCCGCGACGTGACGGCCTGGCGGCCGCACCGGATCGCAGGCTTGCGCGTCGGACGGTCCTTCCAGAACGCCCGGCTCTTCGGCGACATGACCGTGCTCGAAAACGTGGCGGCCGGCGCGTTCGTGCTCGAGGGCGCGACGATCGGGGCCGACCTCTTCGGCCTTCCGGCCTCGCGGCGCTGCGTGCGCGCCGCGCGCGAGCGTGCGGCGGCGGTCGTCGCGAGCCTCGGGCTCGAGCCGCTCGCCGGAATCTGCGCCAAGGACCTGGCCTTCGGCGACCGGCGCCGCGTCGAGCTCGCCCGCGCGCTCGCTGCCGGACCGCGTCTGCTGCTGCTCGACGAGCCGGCCGCCGGACTCAACGCCGCGGAGCGCGCCCGCCTGCGCGACGATCTGCTCGCACTGCGCGCCCGAGGCCTGACGCTGCTCCTGATCGAGCACGACATGCGCCTGGTGATGGAGGTCAGCGACCGCGTGATGGTGCTCGACTTCGGCAGGCTCATCGCCGACGGCGCGCCGCAGGCGGTGCGCGAAGATCCCCGCGTCGTCGCCGCCTACCTCGGAACCGCGAGCGCATGAACGCCGCGCTGCTCTCGGTGCGAACGCTTTGCGCCGGATACGGCGGCCTCGCGGTGCTGCGCGACATCTCGCTCGAGGTGCGGGAAGGCGAGCTCGTCGCCGTCCTCGGGCCCAACGGCGCGGGAAAATCGACGCTGCTGCGCGCGATCTCGCGCGTCGAAGCGACGATCGCGAGCGGCACGCTGACTTTCGAGGGCCGGGACCTCAAGCGCCTGGGGCCGGAGGCCGTCGTGCGAGCGGGGCTCGTCCAAGTGCCCGAGGGGCGCGAGCTTTTCAGCGAGCTCACCGTCGACGACAACTTGCGCTTGGGCGGATTCGTCCGTCCTGCAGCCGAGCGCGACGCACGCGCCGCCGAACTCTACGAGCGCTTCCCCGCGCTCGCGGCGCGCCGCTCGGCGACGGCGTTTTCGCTCTCGGGAGGGGAGCAGCAGATGCTCGCGATCGCGCGGGCGCTCATGGCCCGGCCGAAGCTTTTGCTGCTCGACGAGCCCTCGACTGGTTTGGCGCCTCAAATCGTCACCCGCATCTTCGAGATCGTCGCAGACTTGCGCGCCGGCGGAACCGCCGTGCTGCTCGTCGAGCAGAACGCCCACCTCGCCTTGCAGTACGCCGATCGCGCCTACGTCGTCGAAAACGGCAGCGTCGCGCTGCAAGGGACGGGAGCGGCGCTGGCACAGGACGAACGCGTGCGGACCATCTATCTCGGCGGCGCCGTCGCCCTTCGACAGTCTCAGGGTGACAACGCCCCCTGCCAATGACAACGCCCCCGTCACGCTGAGCCTGTCGAAGCGTGAGCGCAGCGCTCCTTCCGGAAAAGAGGTTGAAGATGGCAGAGGTATCGATCACCATCCGACCCAGCGGACCGTACTTGGTTCGCGGCCCGATCACGCTGCGCGACGCCGACGGCAACGTCTTCAACCTCGAGGGCAAAGAGGTCGTCGCGCTGTGCCGCTGCGGCGGCTCGACGACCAAGCCGTTTTGCGACGGCGCGCACTCGAAGATCGGCTTTCAGGCCGCCACGCAAGCCGTAGCGGAAACCTAAAGGCGCGCTAGCGCAGCGGCTGCGGCCGTTCGATCGCCTTCGCCCATCCCTCGAAATAGCCGCGCGTCGTCTTCATGACGGTATCGAGCCGCGGCGTCGCGTCCATCACCGCGATCAGGCCCGCCAGCTTCGAGCCCAGGCCGTCCCAGGCGCGCTCCGAGATGGGCTGCACTTGCCAGCCGAGCTGCAAAAGCGTGTGCGTCCCCTTCTCCTCGTTGCAGCGCCAGCAAGCCGTGAGCAGGTTCTCGGGATCGTTCGTTCCGCCGCGCTTCACCGGCACGATGTGCTCGATGCTCGTGGCGAACGTCCAATACGCGATGTCGGTCTCGTCGCGGCGCCAGTAGCGATGCGCCTTGAAGATGCTGCCGTACAAGGCCGAGATCGCGTACATCACGGGAATCAGAATCGTCCGGGTGCCGCAATAGCGACAGGTGTAGCGGTCGCGCGCGTAGACCGCGGCCTGCAGCGCCAAAGGCGGCGGCGCGGGACGATCGGCGCTGCTGCCCAGCCGCGCGATCGCGGCGAGGCGTTCCGCCGCCTCGTCGCTCTGCCGTTCGAGCACGAGCTGCACGACCTCCCCGAAACGGTCCACGAAGCTTGTGTCAACGGTCCTATCGGTCGTCATGCCTTGAAAGTCCCATCCTCTCCTCCGCCGCTCCTGCCGCCGAGCGGCTAGCGGCGCGACGCCGTTCGAATGCGGAGAGGGACGACAACCCGTGCGCGCAAATTGACGCTCATCGCAAACGAACAGCAGCCGCCGATCCCGGAGATCTACGTCTCCACCGACATCGAAGCGAACGGGCCGTGCCCGGGCCTGTTCTCGATGTTGAGTTTCGGCATGGCGGCCTTCACCATCGAGAAGCAGCTCGTCGGCACGTTCAGCCGTAATCTCGAGCTTCTTCCCGACGCCGACGTCGACGAGCGCACCACGCTGTGGTGGGCGCAAAGCCAGAACGCCCTGGCGTATCAAAAGTCGCGCGAGAACCTGGTCACGCCCTACGCCGCGATGGCCGCCTGCAAGACGTGGCTGGAAGAGTTGCGCCGCTTCGGCCGCCCGATCGTCTGCGGCGCGCCCAGCGGCTTCGATTTCACGTTCATCTACTACTACTTCCAGCGGGAGCTGGGGGAGAGCCCGGTCGGGTTTGCGAGCCTCGACTTGCGCAGCTATGCCGCAGCAGTCATGAAGAAGCAATACCGGCAGGTCGGAAAGCGCCAGTTCCCGCCGGAATGGATCGACGAGGGCGTGCCGCACACCCACGTCGCGCTCGACGACGCGATCGAGCAGGGCTGCATCCTCATCAACATGATCCGCGCCAACCTCGGCTACCCGCACCTCGCGTCGCTCGTCGACCTGCGGGCTTCGGCCGCCTGAAGCGCCGACGCCACGGCGAGCGGCGCGGCGGCCGGGCAAAGGCAACGCCGCGACACCCTTCGTCGCCGGCGAAGCGCAACAGGATAGCCCCGGCCTACTTTGGGCCTTAAGGCCTAAGGCGGCAGTACTCTTTGGCCCCCGTCCGAAACTACCAATACAACGACAAGCGCGCGGTCGGTCAGCTTGCCAGCCGTGGTACCGTGCGTTCGAGCTTCCCCTTCAAACGGAGATCGCTCAGTGACGGCCAGGATCGTCGGTCCTTTCTTCCTTGCTGCCTTTTTGACCCTGGGCCTAGCGCCGGCAGGCGCTGAAACGACCTCTGACGCGCCCCGGGAACGCCCCTCCGACGCGATCGTCCTGTACCAGCACTTGAACCAGGTGCGTTCCCGCGACGGCGTCACGCTGCTCGAATTCGATCGGCGGTTGGTCGAGGTCGCACGGGAACATGCGCTCGAGATGGTCGCGCGGCACTATTTCGCCCACACCGCGCTCGACGGCAGGTCGCCCTTCGACCGCCTTCGCGACGCCGGGATCCAGTACACCTACGCGGGCGAGAACATGGCGATCAACGTCAGCCCCGACGCGGCGAATTCCGCGTTGCTGGAGAGCCGGCCGCACCGCGAGAACATGCTCCAGCCGCACTACCGGCGCGTCGGCATCGCGGCCGTGGAGTCCCCCGAAGGCGAAGAGGTCTTCGTCGAGGAGTTCAGCGACTAAATCTCCGAGTCCGCGCAACGACTTCGATCGCACGCGGCCCCGAGTGTGATCGGCATCTCACCTTGGGTGGTAGAGCGAGTCCGCGGCTGCCTGCTCAACGATAACCCGATGAGTGGGGAAACTCTTCGCGCTCACGCTCCTGCTCGCGATGGGGGCCGCCTCGCCGGCCGCCCTGGCCGCCGGCGTGCCCCCCGACGGCGTCGTGCAGACGGTCGCCTCGGTCAGCCGTGCCGAACGGCCCTCCGACGCGGAAGCGATGCTCGCCGAACTCAACGCCGCGCGTGCCCGACTCGGCTTGCCGCTGCTGGCGCCCGACCCGCGGCTCGACTGGCTCGCGCAGGAGCACGCGGCCGACATGATCGTGCGCCACTACTTCGCCCACGAGACGCCCGAAGGCGCCTCGCCCTTCGAGCGGATGAGGCGCGCCGGTTACAGCTACGCCTGGGCCGGTGAAAACCTGGCGATCGACACCGACGCCGACTCCGCCTGCCGCGACCTGCTCGCCTCGGAAGGCCACCGCGCAAACATCCTCAATCCGCACTTCCGCCGCGTCGGCATCGCCGCGATCCCCGGCGACGACGGCGAGTACTTCGTTCAGGACTTCAGCGACTGACGCTTCTCCGGTGAACTCGCGTCCTGAGCCGGCGCTTCCGCCTGCCCCTATCGCTGCCGAACCCGACGTCAGCTTTGGCAGCCGGCGAAGACGTCGTCACACGTTCTCGCTGCGAACGCGGCTTCGTTCGTCTCCGCGTCGCCGGTGCACTCGGACTCGCGGCCGATCAACGGAAGCCGGATGCGGAATTGGGCGCCGCCCAGCGGCGAGTCGCCGACGTCGACCTCGCCGCCGATCCGCTCGAGCATCAGCCGCGCCACCGCGAGGCCGAGGCCGGCACCCTTGGCACGCGCGTTCGTGCCGCGCCGCGCCAGGGTGAAGACCGCCTCGCGCTCGCAGGCCGGGATGCCGGGCCCGTCGTCCTCGATCCGCACTTCGACGTAGCGGCCGTCCAGCGCGGCCATCGAAATTTGAACGCGGCCAGCGTCGCGGCCGTGTTTGATCGCGTTCTCGAGGACGTTGATCAGAATCTGCGCGAGCCGGTCCGCGCCGATCGCCACGACGTGCGAGCCGACCGAGAGCTGCGCGAGCGTCGTCCGCCGCCCCAGCGCGAACGGCGCGACCGCGTTGATGGAAGTCGTGATCGCCGCCCCGAGATCGCTCGATTCGCTGCCGCCCGGCCCCGAGCGCAGATCGAGCATCGAGATGTCGAACATGCCTTCAACGAGCCTTCCCATGCGCATCGCCTCGGCCCGCGCGACCTCGAGGAAGCGCCGCGCCGTCGCCGCATCGAGCTCCTCCTCGAGAAGGGTCTCGAGATACCCCCGAATAGAGGTGAGCGGCGTACGCAGTTCATGCGCAATCGTCGAAAAAAAAGCGTAGCGCTCGCGCTCCCGCGCGCCGCGCTCCAGCGCGCGCTCGAGGGCGGCGGCGAGCCTCGGGTCCCCCGCCACGCCGTGCACGATCGTCCATCCCGTCTCGACGTGCATCCCACCGGAGAGTTCCATCGCCGAGGCCAGCCGCGCCAGCGTCGCACGGCAATCCGTCGGCGTCGCCACCGACCCAGCCCCGCGCGTCGGCGAGACCAACGCCGCAACGAAGTCTTCGCTTTCGTCCTCGTGCGCCAGCACATCGGTCCCGCGCAACGTTCGCGTCGCCGTCTCCGCGAACGACCTCAGGCTCCGTCGCTCGACCGCGCGGGCCGCGGCCCGCCCTTCGCGCCAGGCGATCCGCTCCAAATCGCGCAACCGCACGACCAGCAGCGGCACGGGCACGTCGCTCGGCAACGCACGCAGCCGGCGCACGAGTTGCGCTATATCGTTGATCTCGAACGCGCCGAACCGTTTAGGTCTGCGCGAACTTGTAGCCAAATCCGTGGACCGTGTGGAGGCACGCCTCGAGCTTGTGCTGCTCTTCCAGCTTCATGCGCAGGCGGCGCACGTGCACGTCGACGGTCCGCTCGTCTCCCTCGAAATCGTAGCCCCACACCCGCTCGAGCAGTGTATCTCGCGAAAAGGCTACGCCAGCATTCGAAGCAAGAGCGACCAGCAAGGCGTATTCACGCGGTTTGAGTCCCACATCACGGCCGTCGACCCGAACTTCCCTTGCCGAGTGGTCGATCTCGAGTCGTCCCAAGCGCAGGACTGCAGGCACGCTCGCGGCCTTCATCCCGCTCCTACGAAGGATTGCGCGCAGCCGCGCAACGACCTCGCGTGGCGAGAACGGCTTCACGACGTAGTCGTCTGCACCAAGCTCGAAACCGACGATTCGATCGACCTCATCCGCCCGCGCAGTCACGATCACGAGGGGCATGTAGCGACCCTCGCGGCGCAGCGTCCGCGCGATCTCAAAACCGTCGATCCCCGGCAAACCGATATCCAGCAGTACCAGATCAGCGCCCTCTCTGGCCAAGCGCAGCGCCGTCGGTCCGTCGACCGCCTCGACCGCGACAAAGCCGTCGCGCGCGAGATGATGCACCAACAGCTCACGGATCGCGCGATCGTCCTCTGCCACCAACACGCGAGTACTCGTCATGCTTCATTTAGTGCCCATACACACCGCCATACGGACGCCAGGGTCAGCCCAAAGACCTACGTTTTACATTCCAGACATTCCGCGTGCCCGCAGAGCGAAACGCTCGACCGTCGCTTAGCGTGGGACGGTATATCCGTTTAATGCACGACCTGAAAAGGGGCCGTGCCAGGTGCCTCGCGCGATCGCTCGGCCCGGCTAACGCTCTTTGTTGCTCCAACACCTCTAGGGAAATCACCCTGTCTCATGGGCCCCGAGGGAATAACTGATAGAGCTCATTAGGACTACCTATGATATATCGGCAGATTCATACGCACTATACCATGTTAGCAAGAGGTTTGTAACTCATCATCTTTTGGCAGCTTTTTAGTCACATTTCTCTTTGATAATCTTTAGACTCGACCATACAATCGCGCACCATTTCGAGGGAGCTACCCGGTCGTGCTTCACCCGGCATTTCTCGAAGACGTATCGATTCCGTCTCCGGAACCGCGATTTCCCAGGCGCACGGCTGAAAACGCAAGGACAGCCACGGCCGTTCCTGCTGCGCCTCCGGGCGAGCGCGAACGGTTTATCGGATCCTATCACTACCTTTGCCGTCGCGGCGCCCGCAAGTTCTCGCGCTCAGGCATAGAGAGCGCCGATCTCGAGCAAGTGGCTGCGATCGGCCTCATCAAGGCGGCGGATCGCTATGACGTCGCGGCGCGCACGCCATTTGAAGCCTTCGCCTGGATCATGATCGTCGGCGAACTGATGCACTACGTTCGCGATCACGAGCGGCTCGTGCGTGTTCCGCGCCGCCTGCTCGCACTCGAGCGCCGTTACGTCGCGACAACCGAGTCGCTCGCCTCTTCTCTTGGTCGTTCGCCGAACGATCGCGAGATCGCCGAAGCGATGGGCATTTTTTCCAATACGATCGTCGAGCTGCGCTGCATGCGCGAGACCAAACAACTGATTTGCGTCGACGATCCTAACATCACCGGCATGCGTGAACGCCTTTTCGAGCCCGAAGGCGGCATCGCTCTCGAGGACCGGATGCTGCTCGAAGCTGCTCTGGCATCCCTTACGCGGCTCGAGCGGCGCGTCGTTGTGAGCCTCTACTTGCTCGAAATGACACAACTCGAGCTTGCGCGCGATCTCGGCATCTCGCCGAAGCGCGTCTCGCGCCTGCACGGTAATGCACTCGCACGCATGCAGCGAGCATGCGGCGGCGCGAGCTGATGCCATGCTGATCCCGATTACGTTGGCAGGACTATTGACCTCGTGCGCCCCGCACGTCGGACCGGTCACCATGGGAGCGATTGTCGCCTACGAGAGCGGGGCGCGCCCTTACGCAATAGGCGACAATACGGCTCAGCGGTCCTTCTTTCCCACCTCGCGCGCAAACGCCGAAGAGCTCGCATCGCAACTGCTCGGCGAGGGTCACAACATCGACGTCGGCTACGCGCAAGTCAACTCGGTAAATTTTGCTCCCTTCGGGCTCACCGTCCACGCAGCGTTCGAGCCATGCACGAACATCACAGTCGGATCGTCGATTCTCCGCCGGGCGTACGCCGGAGCGGTTCGGCGCTACGGTCCCGGGCAGGTCGCGCTCTTCCATGCCCTCTCCGCTTACAACACGGGTGGCTATTGGGCCGGGCAAGGCTACGCTCGCGGCGTTTACGCCACCGCAAGAACGCTGCGCTGGTCAGGTCGGGAAAGCACGCCGTGACCGAGACGCTGCAGCCGCTTTCCACGTCGCCCACACAGCGGACGGCTGCCGCGCTGCTTTCGCGCTCGTTTGCCTACGATGCCGACGTCCTGCCGATCTCCTACGATGGCGGCGCATTAACCGTCGGCGTTCCCACCGACAGCCTCGATCTCGTCGACAAGATTCGTCAACAAACGCGCAAGGAAGTGCGCACCGTCATCCTGCCAGTGCGCGAGATCCGCGAAGCCCTCAAAACGCTCTATCCGGCCATCGCCGCGCGCGACGCCGATTCTCAGGCTTCCGTCTCACTAGATGAGATTTTCGCTTCAGCGATAGGCAGCTACGCCTCCGACCTCCACCTGGAGCCGCGCGACGGCCGCTCCGGACGCGTCCGGCTGGATATCGACGGCGTCCTGCAGCACGACCGCAACCTCGAACCCGGCCTCTTCGAACGCGTCGTCTCCCTGGTCAAAGTCCGCTCTAACATGAACACGGGGGAAACGCGTCTGCCACAGGACGGCCGGCTGACGGTCACGTTCGACGGACGC
Organism: Vulcanimicrobiota bacterium; assembly: GCA_963834485.1. Lineage (GTDB taxonomy): Bacteria > Vulcanimicrobiota > Vulcanimicrobiia > Vulcanimicrobiales > Vulcanimicrobiaceae > CAWICD01. Next base: position 418,881 of record CAWICD010000001.1, on the reverse strand, counting down.
TCCTTCGACGTTCGCGTTTCCACGATACCTGTCGGCGGACTCGAAAAGGTCGTGCTCCGCTTCCTGCAGCGTTTCGATCTGGTCCCCGATCTGGAGCAGCTCGGCATGGGCTCCGAGCTGCTCGCACGCTATCAGCGCGCCCTCAAGCGACCCGGCTCGTTCTGCGTCAACGCCGGCCCAACAGGATCTGGAAAATCGACGACGATCGCCTCGCTCCTCGACCGTCTGAACGCCACCGAAGCGAAGCACATCATGACATTTGAGGATCCGGTGGAGTACACCCACGAATGGCTCAAGTCAGTCGTCACTCAGTACGAAGTCGGGCGCGATATCGCCACCTTTGCCGACGGCGTGCGCGGCTCGCTGCGCGCCGATCCCGACGTTCTCTTCATCGGTGAGTTGCGTGGCCTCGAGACCGCCTCGGCGGCGCTGCAAGCAGCCGAGACCGGTCACCTCGTCTTCGCGGCGCTTCACACGCCTTCCGAAACTCCACTGGCGATCAACCGCATCATAGGGCTCTTTCCCTCGGAAGAACAAGAACGAGCCAGAACGCGCTTGGCCGATGCGCTGCGGGCGCTCGTCGGATTGCGCCTTCTTCCGTTACGCGAGGGAAACGGGTTACGCGCAGCTGCCGAGATCGTCATCGCCAGCGAGGCCGTGCGGAGGATCATCCGCGACGGCGCAACCCATCAGCTTCGCGCAACGATCGCCAGCTCGCGCAAAGACGGGATGCAAACTCTGGAATCGCACCTCTCTGAGTTGGTTTCGTCAGGCGACGTGGAACTCGGCGCGGCGCGTGCCGCCTCCCTCTACCCAGAGGAAGTGCGCGAGCTTCCGGCCGGCTCGTTCCGGCGCAGGTGATGCGAACGTCGGCCGAGTCCTGCGAGCTGCGCTCCCTCAATGCGCGCCTTCTCCAACTCGAGCGCGAATGTTCCGACGCGCGCGATGAGGGGCGCCTGCTGACCGCCCTCTTTGCCTCGTTCACGAAGATCGCAACGGCTCGGGCACCCGAAGAAGCGGTCGCAGCGATGCTGCGGGCGGCTCACGAGCCGCTCGGCTTCGCCCGGGCGATCTACTTTCGGGTCGAGCGCGAGCGCGGCATCGTCGCCGAGCAGCAGCTCGACCGCAGCGACGCCGTCGAACCGAGTCACGAAATCCCCGATCTGCGTCCCGGCAGCGCGCTGCTGAGCGTGCTGCGAGACGACCTTTCCGGCAGCGTCGGCCGCGCCGGCGAGCTTTCCGCGCCGCTCGTCGACGTGCGCGACTGGTACGTCGTAAGCCCTCTCTCCCACGCCGAGGGCACGCTTGGCGTCCTCTACGTCGACGGCCATCGCTCTCCCCGGCCGCGCGAATGGGAGGCGGGCCTCGTGCACGCGCTCACCACGATCGCCGCCGTGTCGATTCAAAACGGCGTGCTGTTCGCCAAGACGCAGGCGCTCGCCGCGCACGATCCGCTCACGGGCATCTTGAATCGCCGGACCTTCGACGAGCGGCTCAACGCCGAACTCGTCAACTCACGCGAGAGCGCACGCTCGCTGGTCTACGTCATGATCGACGTCGACGATTTCAAGAAGATCAACGACTCCGCCGGTCACGCCTACGGCGATTCCGTGCTCCGTAAAGTCGCCGAGACGCTGGTCCGCAGCTCGCGCTCTCAAGACGTCGTCGCCCGTTATGCAGGCGACGAGTTCGCCGTGCTTCTGGTGGACGTCGAGGGATCGCGAGCGCACGACATGGTCGCCCGCCTCTCGCTGGGCCTGCGGGGCAACGGCCTGCGCTGCTCTCTCGGTGCGGCGCTTTTTCCGTACGACGCGCAGGACGGACGCAACCTGATGATCGCCGCCGATCGGGCGTTGTACGCGGCCAAGTCCGCCGGCAAGAACGGTTTCGCCTTCGCGTGAGCCAGTCTCGGCCGTGAGGTCACAAGCTTCGTTCGACCCGGTTCACTCGTACTAGGGGTCGATACTCCTGCAGGGCGACGGAAGTGCCGCTCTTCTGCCGATTGATATAGCCATGAGGAGCACCGCCAAGCCGCGCCGGGACTGGACGCCGGCCCTTCTCATTCTGGTCGGGGTCGTGGTGGGGATGCTGGTGTGGATTTTCGCCCCCCCAAGCATCCCTGAGCATGCAGCGACCCCGATTGCTCCACAGTCGACGCCGAGCCCGAGTCCGCGCCCGCGTCCCCACACTCTTCCTCCCTACCTGCTGCCGCCCCCGAGTCTGAGCCCTTACGCCCCTCCCCCCGGCCTGCTGCCGCAACCGCAGTACGCTACCCCGAGGCCAGTTCAGCAGGGACCGTTGTACCCGGTAGGCCTTTCAACTGGATTGGCCGGATCGAGGCGGGCGTAGTAGAGAGCGAGGGCCCCTTTCTCTCGCCACAGGAAACGACGAAGACCCGGCGGCATTTCTGCCGCGCGGGCCCTTCGTTCAATCTGGCGCTGTCCTACTCTCGAGGGACCCTGCGGTCCGACTACCATCGGCGCTGGCGGTCTTAACTGCCGTGTTCGGGATGGGAACGGGTGGTGCCCCGCCGCTATCGGCGCCAGAAACCTGATCCCGATCGCGCCCGCGAGCCTCGGCTCGAGCGATGCGCGTCGGAAAGCTGCATAGTGAAGAACCCCAAGTGCCAAACAAACAGCGTAGCGTAAATTAAGTATCCGGGCGATTAGTACCGGTTAGCTCCATCCCTTGCGGGACTTCCACCCCCGGCCTATCGACGTGGTAGTCTTCCACGACCCTTCACCCTTGCGGGATTGAGACCTCATCTTGGAGTCAGTTTCACGCTTATATGCCTTCAGCGTTTATCTGGTCCGAACGTAGCTACCCGGCTATGCCCCTGGCGGGACAACCGGTTCACCAGCGGTTCGTTCGACCCGGTCCTCTCGTACTAGGGTCGACACTCCTCAAGTCTCCTACGCCCACGGCGGATAGGGACCGAACTGTCTCACGACGTTCTGAACCCAGATCGCGTACCGCTTTAATGGGCGAACAGCCCAACCCTTGGGACCTACTACAGCCCCAGGATGCGACGATCCGACATCGAGGTGCCAAACCTCCCCGTCGATGTGGACTCTTGGGGGAGATAAGCCTGTTATCCCCAGAGTAGCTTTTATCCGATAAGCGACGGCCCTTCCATTCGGAACCGCCGGATCACTTAGCCCTGCTTTCGCACCTGCTCGACCTGTCCGTCTCGCAGTCAAGCTCCCTTTTGCCTATGCACTCTAACGATCGGTTTCTGACCGATCTGAGGGAACCTTTGGGCGCCTCCGTTACTCTTTAGGAGGCGACCGCCCCAGTCAAACTGCCCACCTGACCATGTCTTGTCGCCAGATAATGGCGATCAGTTAGAATCCCGAGATTTTCAGGGTGGTATCCCAACGTTGGCTCCCCGCGAACCAGAGCCCGCGGATCGTCGCCTCCCACCTATCCTGTGCAGAAAATCTCAGAACCCAAGATCAGGATACAGTAAAGCTTCATGGGGTCTTTCCGTCCTGCCGCGGGTAACCAGCATCTTCACTGGTACTGCAATTTCGCCGGGCCCCCCATCGAGACAGTGCCCAAGTCGTTACTCCATTCGTGCAGGTCGGAACTTACCCGACAAGGAATTTCGCTCAGTTTACTCCTGTACTTTCATACAGGACTGGACTCTATCTTCATCCCCTTCTCGAAGCGCGGGCAATCGCGTACGATCGCCCGCGTTCATCGAAGCTGCCAGCTTAACGATCTCGTTCAAACCGGATTCGGTTAGGTGCCGGCCATCTTCCATCATCCGTAAGACGTCCTTGAATTTGCTCGCGTCCACCCGTTTCTTGGTGCGGAGCGGGTGCTCCGAAAAGAAACGTGCGACCTCGCGCAGATGCTCGAGACGCCGTACCCGGAACTCCCATCGTTCCTCGTGATTCCGACAGACGCGCCCGAAGCCGAAAAACCGCTTCAAAGCGTGGAGTATGTCGAGATCGCGAGCGTGTTGCACGACGCGAAACTCCGGTATGACTTGGTAGCCGATCTTGACCGTCGGGTTTCTCTGGACGCCGACGAAGAAGCAACCTTCTCCGTCGACGAATCCAACCACCCAATCCGGGTTGAGTTCCATCGCGACTGCCAGCTCCTCACTGGATGCTCGGCGTATCGTCTCTGAGGATCCCTCTTGCGAGGTTTCCTGCGGATTGTCCAATCCCGGACCATTGTTACTGCCCGATCGAGATCGAGCGAGTAGGCCGGGCTCTGTAGGATGTTCCCGCATATAGCCGAGTGTGAAGCCGCATATTGCTATGCGGCGAGGCAACGTGTGTCACCTTAGGACGGTTATAGTTACCGCCGCCGTTTACTGGGGCTTCAATTCAAAGCTTCGCTTGCGCTGACCTCTCCTTTTAACCTTCCAGCACCGGGCAGGAGTCAGCCCCTATACGTCCGCTTTCGCGTTCGCAGAGACCTGTGTTTTTGTTAAACAGTCGCTTGGGCCTTGTTACTGCGACCCCCCAGAGCTTTCGCCGTAAAGGCCAGACTCTAAAGGGCACCCCTTCTCCCAAAGTTACGGGGTTAATTTGCCGAGTTCCTTAACAGGGGTTCTCCCGTCGCCTTAGCATGCTCTGCCAGTCTACCTGTGTCGGTTTGCGGTACGGGCACCGATGTTCCTAGCTAGGGACTTTTCTTGGCAGCGTGGAGTCAATCACTTCGGTCCCGAAGGACCTCGTACTCACCTCTCGGAGTTGCCGTGCGGATTTGCCTACACGACCCCCTACCAGCTTGAACGCACATCCGATAGTGCGCTGACCTATCCTCCTGCGTCATCCCTTCGCTTCACTAGGCCTTACGAATGATGGCCAGGTCCTCGGATCTTTTCGCGCGACTTGTCTTCGTCGCTCAGTCGCGATCGGATAGATCGCTCCATCGCTCCTCCGACGCCCCCGGACGGGGCTAGTGCCGGCGCTGCGCACGATGCGCGCTGGGCGCCGGCCTAGATTCGCACGAAAATCTCTCGCGGCTTCGCAGCCGGGAGAGACGTGATCTCTACGACATGGACACTACTCGGAAGGTCTAGAACGGACAACGGTGGTTGCCGAATATGAACGGCATGGCCATCGCCTACGCTTCTCAGCCTCGGCTTAGGACCCGACTCACCCTGAGACGATTGACGTAGCTCAGGAAACCTTAGACTTCCGGCGTGAGGGGTTCTCACCCTCATTTCTCGCTACTTATACCTGCATTCTCACTTGTGGTTCGTCCACACGTCCTCACGGTCGTGCTTCAGCCTACGCCACAACGCTCCCCTACCGATCTGTTCGATCGCAAAGCTTCGGTTCGATGCTTGAGCCCCGTTACATTTTCGGCGCCACATCACTCGACTAGTGAGCTATTACGCACTCTTTCAAGGGTGGCTGCTTCTAAGCCAACCTCCTAGTTGTCTATGCGACATGACTTCCTTTACCACTGAGCATCGATTAGGGACCTTAGCTGTTGCTCTGGGCTGTTTCCCTTTTGACGATGGAGCTTATCCCCCACCGTCTGACTGCCGGCCGTGTACATCCTGGTATTCGGAGTTTGATGGAGTTCGGTAACCCGGTAAGGCCCCTAGCTCTGTCAGTGCTCTACCCCCAAGACTTAAATGCCGACGCTAGTCCTCAAACTATTTCGGGGAGAACCAGCTATCTCCAGGTTCGATTGGCTTTTCACCCCTATCCACAGCTCATCCAACGTTTTTTCAACAACGACAGGTTCGGCCCTCCACATGAGTTTAATCATGCTTCAGCCTGGCCATGGATAGATCACCTGGTTTCGGGTCTACTGAAACGGACGAACGCCCTGTTCAGACTCGCTTTCGCTACGGCTCCGGCTCAACACCTTAACCAAGCCCGTTTCACGTAACTCGCAGGTTCATTCTTCAATAGGCACGCGATCAGCCTTGCTTGCGCATGGGCCTTTCACGGTTTGTAAGCGCACGGTTTCATGTTCTATTTCACTCCCCTTCGGGGGTTCTTTTCACCTTTCCCTCACGGTACTCGTTCGCTATCGGTCATCACAGCATATTTAGCCTTGGAAGATGGTCCTCCCGGTTTCAGACAGGGTTTCCCGTGCCCCGCCCTACTCACGAACGGCTCCAGCAGTCCGAAGGGATTTGCGTACGGGACTATCACCCGCTGTGGTGCGGCTTTCCAGCCGGCTTCTGCTTCCTCTCGGTTTTGTAACTGCTGCTCTGGTGATCAGCCCAGAGACGGCCGCCGTACAACCCCGGCCACGCAACGCCCGATCGCTTACACGTAGTCGGTTTAGGCTGTTCCCGGTTCGCTCGCCACTACTACGGGAATCTCGGTTGATGTCTGTTCCTGCGGCTACTTAGATGTTTCAGTTCACCGCGTGCGCTCTACCACGACTATTGAATTCATCGTGGAGTACGTGCCCATGACGGCACGTGGGTTGCCCCATTCGGAGATCTTGGGATCATCGCTCGTTAGCAGCTCCCCCAAGCTTTTCGCAGCTTGCTACGTCCTTCATCGCCTGTGATGCCAAGGTATCCACCTGTGCGCTCTTATTTACTTATACTTACGCGCTCGCTCGTTTGGGACGAGCGAGACTTGACTGTTCTTTGAAATTGCATCCGAACGCGTACGGAAAATACGCGCGCGGACCGCTCTCATGTTTGGCACATGAAAGTTCTTCACTATGCAGTTTTCAAGGATCGGAAGGTCGCGACTTCGAGCTGAGCCGATCGCGATTGCTCTTCACCGGCATCGCTGCCGCATCGGAACGCGAATCGGGGCTCGAGGGCGTTCCCTCAAAGCTGAGCAGTGCAATCCTCAGGAGGCTTCCATCCCGGCCTAAGCCCGGATGGAAGCGTTCCAAAAACCCTCTCGCTGAACGAGAGAGGCGCGTACGATCGTTGAATCGATCGCGCCGAGATCCTCAGCTCGACCTTAGCCATAATTGGCCGGCGAACCCCTGGATGCTTCGGCATCGTCTGTGGTCGACGTAAGAATGTACGTTGCAGCGTCGCCGGCGACCGGTCGACCTGCAGCATGTACTCCTTAGAAAGGAGGTGATCCAGCCGCACCTTCCGATACGGCTACCTTGTTACGACTTCGTCCCCCTTACCTAGCACACCTTAGACGTCTTGCTCCTTGCGGTTGCACGGACGGCTTCGGGTACACTAAACTCAGGTGACGTGACGGGCGGTGTGTACAAGGCCCGGGAACGTATTCAACGCAGCGTAGCTGATCTGCGTTTACTAGCGATTCCGACTTCATGAAGGCGAGTTGCAGCCTTCAATCCGAACTGAGGATGCGTTTAAGAGATTGCCTTACCCTCGCGAGCTCGGAACTCGTTGTCGCACCCATTGTAGCACGTGTGTAGCCCCAGACGTAAGGGCCATGCTGACTTGACGTCATCCCCACCTTCCTCCGGCTTCTCACCGGCGGTCCCGTGTGAGAGATCCTTGCGGACCAACACACAGCGAGGGTTGCGCTCGTTGCGGGACTTAACCCAACACCTCACGGCACGAGCTGACGACAGCCATGCAGCACCTGTCTTCCTGCCGGGTTACCCCGGAGACCCTATTTCTAGGGCTGTCAGGAGATGTCAAGCCTGGGTAAGGTTCTTCGCGTTGCGTCGAATTAAACCACATGCTCCACCGCTTGTGCGGGCCCCCGTCAATTCCTTTGAGTTTTAACCTTGCGGCCGTACTCCCCAGGCGGGATACTTACTGTGTTAACTACGGCACATATGGAGTCGATACCACATACACCTAGTATCCATCGTTTACGGCTAGGACTACCGGGGTATCTAATCCCGTTTGCTCCCCTAGCTTTCGCTCCTCAGCGTCAGAACAACCCCAGGTGATCGCCTTCGCCACTGGTGTTCCTCCCGATATCTACGCATTTCACCGCTACACCGGGAATTCCATCACCCTCTGATTGCCTCAAGAAAGACAGTATCCGAGCCGGTCCCTCAGTTGAGCCGAGGTCTTTCAACACGGACTTGTCTTCCCGCCTACGAGCGCTTTACGCCCAATAATTCCGAATAACGCTAGCCCCCTACGTCTTACCGCGGCTGCTGGCACGTAGTTAGCCGGGGCTTCCTCCAAGGGTACCTTCAGTATAGTCCCCTTCGACAGTGGTTTACGACCCGAAGGCCTTCTTCCCACACGCGGCGTCGCTCCGTCAGGCTTTCGCCCATTGCGGAAAATTCCTCACTGCTGCCTCCCGTAGGAGTCTGGGCCGTTTCTCAGTCCCAGTGTGGCTGGTCGCTCTCTCAAACCAGCTACCGATCGCAGCCTTGGTAGGCCATTACCCCACCAACAAGCTAATCGGACGCGGTCCCGTCCTCGAACGGATTGCTCCTTTCAACGTTGCGGGATGCCCCGCTACGTTTCATGCGGTATTAGCTAACCTTTCGGTTAGTTATCCCCCAATCGAGGGTAGGTTGACCACGTGTTACTCACCCGTCTGCCACTAGGTATTGCTACCTCGTTCGACTTGCATGTGTTAGGCACGCCGCCAGCGTTAATCCTGAGCCAGGATCAAACTCTCCATAAAATACTTACCCGGATGCTAGTCCGGAAAGCTTATCGGAGCCGTTTGGGCTCTTTCAACTTGCTGACCAGGCTTCCGTTCCCGGGATCGCTCCCAGGTCAGGAGATCTCGGCCATCACGGCCGAGCTCAGTCAATCTTGTACGGGTCAGAGGCTGGTCCGAAAACCGGTGGAGCCGGGTCCCGGGGCTTCTGACTCACTCATCTCTCAAAGCAGAGGGCAAACAAAAACGCGGCTTTCGCCGCGCACTTGCCTGCTCTCCGTATTGGAGACCCACAGACTTATGCGCTACTGCACTGCTCAGTTTTCAAGGAACGAACACCGACGCCAGGCCCTTGTCGGACCGGATCACTGACCGCACCGGAAGGGCGAGTCGTCAGAGTCACGGCGGCTATCATAGCACCGCCCCCAAGCGCCGTCAAGGCAGAAACGGAAGCTTTCTGCGAATATCTCCTGAGACGTGGTCGCGCTGCTGACGGCGCCGGGGACGTCGAAGGCCGCCTCTCGTAAGGCGGCCTTCTCTTCCGCTCGGGTCCTGCGCCGCTTGTCCCGGTGCGTCCCGGCCGGCCGGAGGTTTTCCGGGGGACCGAGCCGCGGGACGAGCGGCGCGGCGGGTTTGCGCTTGGGGCGTTTGGCCATCGTCGTCTCCTCCCGGGAACAGAACGCGCTCCGCGGGCCGAGCGTTGCGCCCCCTGCCGGCGTGCGCGGCCGGGACTAGAGGCAGCGCCCGGTCAGCCTGCGGTAGCGGGTCGCGCCCATTCCGGAAGACGCGGCGAGCCCGCCGGGCAGGTGCGCTCTCAGCAGATCGACGGCCTGGCTCGGGACGCCCGAGCCGACCAGCCCGGCGACGTCGAACGGCGCACCTCCGGTCGCGATGCGATTCCAGCCGAGCGAGGTGCGGCAATACAAGCTCTGGCCCGCACCCTGCGTCGTCTTCCAGCCGACCAGCGCGTAGCCGCGAGCGACCGTCACCACGGTCACGCTCGCTTGCGGGTCCATCAACTGCTGGTCGATCCCGAGCTCGATCTCGCGGATCGCGGCGACGTCGGCGGAAGGCCCCCAATCGGGAGCCGGCGTCGCGCGGGCGCCCGGCGAGGCGGTGGCGCGGACGCCCGGCGAGGCCGTCGTGCGAGCACCCGGCTGAGCCGAAGCCTGCGCGCTCGGCGAGGCCGCGGCACGCGCGGACGGCACGTCCGCTCCGAGCGCGCAGGCGAACCACGCCGCCGCCGCTCCCAGCGCGACCCGGCGTCTCATGCCAGCTTCTGCGAGACGAGCTTGGCCTGCGTGAAGAGCAGCAGGTAGTCGTAGCCGCCGGCCTTCGAGTCGGTCCCCGACATGTTGAAGCCGCCGAAGGGGTGCCCCCCGACGAGCGCGCCGGTCGACTTGCGGTTGAAATACAGGTTGCCGGCGTGAAACTCGTGGCGAGCCCGCTCGAGCTTGGCCTGGTCGCGGGAATAGACCGAGCCGGTCAGCCCGAACTCGGTGTTGTTCGCAATGGCCAGCGCCTCGTCGTAGTCGCCCGCCTTGATGACGGCCAGCACCGGGCCGAAGATCTCCTCCTGAGCGATCGTCGCCGTGGGCGCGACGTCGGCGAAGACGGTCGGCTCGAGGAACCAGCCCTCGCCGGGGGCGCGGCCGCCGCCGCTGATCAGGCGGCCTTCCGTCTTGCCCTTCTCGATGTAACCCAGGATCGTCCGCAAGGCGCCCTCGCTGACCACCGGACCGATCAAGGTCGCGCGCTCCGAGGGGTCGCCGACGGCGAGCGCGGCGACGCGGACGCGGAGCTTCTCCAGGAACGCATCGTACAGCGGCGCCTCGACGATCGCCCGCGAGCACGCCGAACACTTCTGGCCCTGGAAGCCGAAGGCCGAGGCCACGACGCCCTCGACCGCCGCCTCGAGATCGGCGTCGGCGGCGACGACGATCGAGTCCTTGCCGCCCATCTCGGCGATGACGCGCTTGATCCAGATCTGCCCGGGCTGGGTCTTGGCGGCCAGCTCGTTGATGCGCAGGCCGACCTCTTTCGAACCGGTGAAGGCGACGAAGCGCGTCTTGGGATGGGCAACCAGCCCGTCGCCGATCGCGGCGCCCGAGCCGGGGACGAAGTTGACGACCCCGGCGGGCAGACCGGTCTCGTGCAGCAGCTCGACGAACCGGGCAGCGACGACCGGCGACTCGCTCGAGGGCTTGAGGACGACCGTGTTTCCGGCGACGAGCGCCGCGCTCGTCATGCCCGCCATGATGGCGAAGGGGAAGTTCCAGGGCGGGATCACGACCCCGACGCCGAGCGGAACGTAGGCCAGCCGGTTGTCCTCGCCGGCGACCGGCGTCAGCGCCGGCGGCTCGTCGTAGCGCAGCGCCTCGCGCCCGTAGAACTCGAGGAAATCGATCGCTTCGGCGGTGTCGGCGTCGGCCTCGGGCCAGCTCTTGCCGACCTCGAGGACGAGCAGCGCGTTGAAGTCGTCGCGCCGCCGGCGCACGATCTCCGCCGCTTCGAACAGGTACCGCGCCCGCCGCGCGGCCGGAACGCGCTTCCAGCTCTCGAACGTCAGCGCCGCTACGGCGACCGCCTCGTTCGCCTGCGCTAGGGAAGCCGAGCCCACGGTTCCGACGAGCTCGGAGGGCCGGGCCGGGTTGCGCGACGCGATCGTCCTTTCGGTCTCGACGGGGCGGCCGCCGACGACCACCGGGTAGTGCCCTCCCAGCGCCGAGCGCACCCGCCGCAGCGCCGCTTCCAGCGACGCCGCATCGGCGGGGTCGGTGAAGTTGCGGATCGCTTCGTTCCTAAAGGGAGTGACGGGCGCGCGAGTCGTCGTCGTCAAGGGATCGATACCTTTCTGAAATGAGGCTGCTCCGAAATCGGCGGTACGGATTCGGCGAATGCCTCCGCCGGCCCCGGGGAGCCTGCCCGCTTGCTTCGTGCGAAAAAGTCCTAGCGGACGCCCACCCCCCTTGGGAGAATAGGCCTCAAAGCTGGGAGACTACATTTCATCATGATTTACGACATCGCGGTCGTCGGCGGGGGAATCGTCGGCAACGCCACCGTGCGCGAGCTCAAGCTCCGCTACCCGCACCTCAGCCTCGCAGGCGTCGAAAAAGAAACCGGCTTCAACAAGCACCAGACCGGCCGCAACAGCGGCGTCATCCATTCGGGGATCTACTACAAGCCAGGTTCCTTCAAAGCGAAGCTCTGCGTCGAGGGACGCCGCCTGGCGTGGAAGTACTGCGACGAGAAGGGCATCCCGTACAAAAACGTCGGCAAGCTGATCGTCGCCACCGAAGAATCCGAGCTCGGACGCCTGGGCGATCTGTGGGAGCGCGGGCAGAAGAACGGCGTCGAAGGCCTGGAGATGCTCGATGCCAAGCAGATTCAAGAGCGCGAGCCGTATTGTCGCGGCATCAAGGCGATCTCGTCGCCGGTCACCGGCATCGTCGACTGGGGCCGCGTCTCCGAGTCGTACGTGAACGACGCCAAGGAGATGGGCGTCGAATACTACCTCGGCCACGAGGTCACGAGCATCTCGCGACTCAACGGCGTCACCATCCTGCATACGCCGAAGGGCGAAGTCCAGGCCAAGAACGTCATCACCTGCGGCGGGCTCTACTCCGACAAGATCGCGCTGATGACGGGCGGCCATCGCGACCCCAAGATCGTTCCTTTCCGCGGCGACTACTTGATTCTCAAGCCCGAGAAGAACTATCTGGTCAAAGGCAACATCTACCCGGTCCCCGATCCCGAGTTCCCGTTCTTGGGCGTGCACTTCACCCCGCGCATGGACGGTTCGATCTGGCTCGGTCCCAACGCCGTGCTCGCCTTCGCTCGCGAAGGCTACTCGTTCTTCAAGATCGATCCGCGCGAGCTCTACGACGCTCTCAGCTACCCCGGCGTTTTCAGCCTCTTCACGAAGTACTGGAAGATCGGCCTGGGCGAGATCTATCGCGACCTGATCCACTCCGCCTACGTCAAAGCGCTGCAGCGCTACATCCCCGAGCTCAAGGTCTCCGACTGTCTGTCCGGTCCCTCCGGCGTGCGCGCGCAAGCGATGGCGCCCGACGGTTCGCTCGTCGACGACTTCGTCTTCGAAGGCTCGGAGGGCGTCGTGCACGTCCGCAACGCGCCGTCGCCGGCAGCGACTTCGTCGCTTGCGATCGGCAAGTACATCGTCGACGACGCCGCGAAGCGCTTCGATCTCGGGCGCGTCGTCGTCTCGGCGTAATCCGGCCCTGAATCTCTTCGGACACCATCACCCGGCAGCGACGCCCGCGTCGCGTGCCGGTGATGCGCTGGCGGCCGCCGCCGGCTTCTTGCATGCCGTTCCGCTCGGCGTCTGGCTGGCACTGGCCGGCGTCTTGGGCACGGTCGTCACGGCGCTGATCAATTACTACCTCGGCAAAGCGAGCGAGAAATCCCAGGCACGGCGCGACGCGGAGCAGCAGCGTCTCACCCTCGAGAAGCAGGCCGCGCTGACGTACGCGGATCTGCTCGCGCGAGTGCGTTTTCACTGCGCGACGCTGCGCGCCGCCGTCGGCCGCGGGTCGATCGACCTGGTCGCCTGGCGGGGCGCTCACGATGAGCTGCTGCGGCGCGCGCGCCAAACCGACGTGATCTCGGCGCTCGGGCCGAAATACGTCGACTTCATGGACGTCCTGCACGGCGAGGGCTTGGCCGTCAGCGCGCAGCACGCTTCCGGCAGCGAGCGGCAGGACGACGCCGACCTCACCGTCGAGAACGTCGCCGCCGTGGTGCTCGCGTACGCACCGTTTCTGCGCGCCTTCGGCGAGAGCGAGGAGAACGTCGCCGGCCTCGTGGCGTTCGCCGAGAACGCGCTCAAAGCCGCGCGCGACCGGCGGCGGCTCAAACCGCGGCCTTGAACCCCGCCGGAGTCTTCTGCCGAAGACGTCCGTTCTGACGCGTGTTCGCCCGTCGGTCCCCAGCCAGGAGGAGCGAGGCTCTCCCCAAGAACGAGGAGCCATGCTCCCGACCTTCATCGATGCCGACTGGCTGCGCGCGCACCTCGCCGATCCGGCGGTGCGCATCGTCGACACGCGCAGCATGCCGCACGGCGCGCCGGGCCTCGACCTGCCGAGCGGTGCCCGGCAATACGCCGCAGGCCACATCCCAGGCGCGGTGCATCTCGATTACGCCGAGCACTTGGTCGACCCGGCGACCCCGTACGCCACGCGCGTCGCACCGGCCGAGCTTTTCGCGAGCGTCTTCGGCGCGCACGGCATCGGCGACGCGACCGCGATCGTCGCCTACGACGACGGCGACGTGCCGTATGCCGCTCGCCTGGTGTGGATGTCGCGTTATTACGGCCACGACGACGTGCACGTCTTGGCCGGCGGCTTCAAGGAATGGGTCGCGCGCGGCGGACCGGTGACGACCGAGGTCCCGTCGTATCCGGCGGCCATCTTCACGCCGCGCGTTCGCCCCGAGCTTCGCGCCAGCCGCGAGGACGTGCTCGCGGTCGCGCTGGGCCGCAGCGACGCGCAGTTACTGGAGACACAACGCGATAAAACGTACGCGGCACGTGACGTCGATATCGCCGGCGCCAAGCGCCTCTCCGGCAACCGGCTGCTCGAAGACGCGCGCGGCGGCCGGGTCGCTCCGCGCGAAACGCTCGCGGCGCTGATCGAAGAAAACGGCCTCGACCGCGGCAAACGCACGATCGTCACTTGCGGCAGCGGCGTCTCGGCGTCCGGTTCGTACTTGGCACTGCTCGAAGCGGGGTTCACCGACGTCGCCGTGTATGACGGCTCGTGGCTCGAGTGGAGCCACGACGGACTCCCGACGGTCCCCAAGGGACACTCCGCGCCTTAGAGAGGACGCGGGAGCTCGCTCAGCCGGCTTGCGCGGCGGGGATCCGTTCGAGCAGCAGGTTGGCGAGCTTCGTCTCGGCGCCGAGATCGAGATCGTCCTGGTGACGCACGATGATCTCGAGCACGAGGCTGCCCCGCTGCACGAAGAGGCCTTCGTCATCGGCTACGGCGCGGTCCCCCAAGCCGGCAACGGCCTGGCCGCCGGTGTCGGCTTGCGAGCGCGCGGAAAAATAGTCGTCGATGCCGCGCGCCGCCGCGAGCTTCGCGTAGGTCGCGCACAGCGCCGCGCTCGGCGCCTCGGGCGCGACGCCCGCACAGAGGCGAGACTGGACCGCGAAGTAGGCAGTGCGCTGAGCGAGCGTCTGAGGCCGGACGATCGCGTACGAGACGACCGCATTACCCGATGCCGAGCGCGCGGCGAAAAAGCAGATGCCCGAGGCCGCCGTCTCCTCGTCGGGAGGCGAAACGTCGGTACCGGCGAGCGCGCCGACCTCGTCGGTCCCGACCAGGGCGCAATCGACCGCGGCGTTTTGGGCCGACGCCCGCGTTGCTTCTGACGCCGTGCCCAGCACCGCGCATGCGAATGCAGCCAGAATGACGATCGTTCTCAACAGGGACCTCGCCGGGGAACCGGGCCCGCTAACGCCCCGTGAAATTCGGTTTGCGGTGCTCGCGGAAAGCGCGCAGGCCCTCGCGGAAATCTTCGCTCTCGAGCGCCTGCTGGCGCAACTCGTGGATGCGCTCGAAATCGGAAGTGTTCAGCGGCAGTGCTTCGGCCAGCAAGCGCAGCTGTTCCTTCGCCGCCGAGACCGCCAGCGGTGCGTTCGAGGCGATCTTGCGGGCCATCGCGTAGGTGAACGGCTCGAGTTCGGAAGGCTCGACCAAGTGGTTGAGGATCCCTACGCGCAGCGCGCGTTCGGCTGCGATCGGCGAGGCGGTCACGAACATCTCGAGCGCGACGTTGAGCCCGACGCGATTGAGGACGTGCAGCAGCCCGCTCGAATTGTAGGGGACGCCGAGCAGCGCGGGCGTGATCGCGAACGTCGCCGTCGTGTCGCCGATCGTGAGATCGCAATTGAGGGCCAGGTCGCAGGCGCCTCCCCAGACGGAGCCGTGCACCATGGCGATGACCGGAAAGCGGAAATGGCGCACGCAGCGCAGCGCCTTTTCGAGCAGGCCCGTGTAGGCCAAGGGATCGTGGCCCGGCTCGAGTTCCTCGATATCGTGACCGGCGGACCAGACCGAATCCTGCGGCCCCGCGCGCAAGACGACGACGCGCACGTCGGCGCTCTCGAACGTCGCGAAGGCCGCAATGAATCGCTCCAGCAGCGGCTCGCTGAGCGCGTTGCGCTTGCTCGGGTTGTGGATCGTGATGGAGCCGATGCGCTCGAGAACTTCGGTCGTGATGTACTGATGAACACCCAAGCCGCCCGAAAAGACGCCTTTCACCACCGAATGCGGCGCGGCGTGCGGCTTGAAGACGAACTCCTCTGAGAGATCGTCTTCGGGCAAGGCGTTTCCGGCCGGTTCGTTCACGGTTGAGTTCTCCCGCGGGCGGGCTTCACGTGCGGATGCTGCATGGAAGTCCCCCTCATTAGTCGCATGAGCGCTCGCTTCCTCGGCAACAAAACACATCTATCAGGAGCACGCCCTTCCCCCAAGAAGAGCCTGTCGCTCTGGAGACTTGCGGCATCCCACCATTTCCCGGGCTCACTAAGTGTCTCTTCTGTTTGGAAGATCGGCACGCGGCCCGCAAAAACGACCCGCGGCGAGCCCCCCGCTATACGCCCAGGTAGGCTCGCTGCACGGCGGAATCGTCGAGCAGCGCGCGGGCGGAGCCCGAGAGGCTGATGCGGCCGGTCTCGAGCACGTAGGCGCGGCGCGCGAACTCGAGCGCGGTCTGCACGTCCTGCTCGACCATCAAAATCGCCACGCCTTCGCCGTTGATCAGCTTGAGGATCTCCAGCAACTGATCGACGACGACCGGCGCGAGGCCGAGCGACATCTCGTCGATGAGCAGCACTTTGGGGCGCGCCATCAAGCCGCGCGCGATCGCGACCTGCTGCTGCTCGCCGCCCGAGAGACGTCCGGCCAGGAAGTCGTAGCGCTCCCGCAAGCGCGGCAACAGCCCGAGAATCCGCTCGAGGTCGCTTTTCACTTCGCCGTCGGTGCGCAGGTAGGCACCCATCAACAGGTTCTCCTCGACGGTGAGCGAGCCGAAGAGACGGCGGCCTTGCGGCACCTGCACGACGCCGGCGCGTACGATCGCGTCGGGTGCCAGCCCGGTCAGTTCTGTCTCTCCGAAGCGCACGCGCCCGCCGCGCAGGCGCACGAGCCCGCTGATCGCGCCGAGCAGCGACGATTTTCCCGCGCCGTTGGAACCGATCAACGCGACGATCTCGCGCTCGCCGACCTCGAGCGAGACGTCCCACAGCACCTGCGTATCGCCGTAGCGCGCGCCCAAGCCTTCGACGACAAGCTTTCGCTCCGGTGCGCGACCGGGCTCCATCAGTGCGCGCCGGGCGGCTGCATCGCTTCCGCTTCCTCTCGCTCGCGTTCGATTTCGCCGAGCGCCCGCCGGCGCTGCACGTAGCGCGTCCCCAGATACGCCTCGATCACCGCCGGCGAAGTGACGACGTCGGTCGGCGCGCCTTCGGCGATCTTCTTCCCCTCGGCGAGCACGACGACGTGCGTCGAGATCGACATGATCGCTTTCATCAGATGCTCGACGACCATCAGCGTGACGCCCCGGGCGTTGATCTCGCGCAGCAGGGCGAGCGCTTCGTCGACTTCGGTCGCGTTGAGGCCCGCCATGACCTCGTCGAGCAGCAGCACGTCCGGGTCGAGCGCGAGCGCCTTGGCGACCTCCAAGCGTTTGCGGTCGGGGATCGTCAGGTCGCTCGCGGGCCGCTCGGCGACACGCGCCAAACCCACGATCTCGAGCAGCTCCCCCGCGCGTTCGAACGCTTCGCCCGTGGAACGCCGGTCGCGTCCGTACATCGAGCCGACCGCGACGTTCTCGCGCACCGTGAGATTCGCGAACGGCTTGACGATCTGAAACGTCCGCGCGATGCCGAGCCGGCAAACGGCGTGCAGCGGGACGTCGCCGATGCTGCGCCCGCGGAACTCCACGCGGCCCCGCGTCGGCTTGATCACGCCGGAGATGACGTTCATCAGCGTCGTCTTGCCGCTGCCGTTCGGCCCGATCAGCCCGACGACCGCCGAGCGGGGAACGTCGAAGCTCACGTCGTCGAGCGCTTGCAAGCCGCCGAAGCGCACGCCGACGCCCTGGATCCGCAGGAACGGCGCCCCGTCGCTCTCGTCCCTCACACCCGATACGCCGCGAGCGACCGCACGAAGCCGCGCCAACCGCCGCGCAGGTTGCGCAGATAGAGCAGTCCGCGTGGAAGGAAGAGCACCACGAGCACGATGACGGCGCCGAAAAAGAGCGTGTGGATCTGCGGGAAATGGCTCCACAGCGTCTCGTTGACGGCGGTCAGCAGAAAGGCCCCGACGAGCGGGCCGGCCGCCGTTCCCACGCCGCCGAAGATCGCCATGACGATCGGGAAGACGTTGTCGTCGACGGCGAAGGCCGTGGGCGGATCGATGAAGCCGTTCGCGAAGGCGAAGACCGCACCGGCCGCCGCCGCCATCATGCCGCTGATCGCCCAGGCCGCGATCTTGTATCGAGTCGGATTGACGCCCAGCACTGCGGCGGCATCCTCGTTCTCGCGAATGGCGACCAGCGCGTAGCCGAACTTCGAGCGCGCGATCAGCCAGGTCGCGAGCAGACTCGCGGCACAGACCAGCCACATGGCGTAGTAATACTGCGGAAACCACTCGGCTTGGCGCAGCGTGACCCCGCTCCCGCCGCCGAGCGCGTCGAGATTGGCGACGATCTCCTCGACGGCGAGCGCGATGCCCAGCGTCGCGATGCCGAAGTAGTGGCCGCGCAAGCGCAGGATCGGCAGGCCCAACACGACCGCGAACGCGGCGGCGACGAGCAGCGCGAGCGGGATGGCGAGCCAGACGTTCTCGACGCCGTGTTCGGCGAGGAAGGCGCTGGCGTACGCGCCCAGACCGAAATAGACGACGTTGCCGAAGCTGACGTAGCCCGTGTAGCCGCCGATCACGTTCCAGCCCAGCGCCATCGCCGAGAACATGAAGATGCCGCGGAAGAGATTCTCGTAGTAGCCGTTGTGGAGCAGCGGGATCCCCAGCAGCGCGACGAGCAAGGCGCAGCACAGCGCGAAGGCGAGCGGGCTCCCGGTGATGCCGCCCAGCCCGGCGTTGCGCAGCCAGGCCATTTTCAGGCCGTCGCCTTTCCGAGGATTCCGCGCGGCCGCACGATCAGCACGACCAGCAGCACGCACAGCGCGACCGCGTCCTGCAAGCCCGTGCCGATGAACTGCGAGCCGAGCGCCTCGAGGATTCCGTAGACCAGGCCGCCGACGAGCGCCCCTTCCACGCTCCCCAGTCCCCCCAGCACGCAGACGACGAAAGCCTTGATGATGTAGGGGTCGCCCATCGAGGGATTGAGGCTTTGGGTCAGCCCGACCAGCACGCCCGCCGCGCCGGCGAGCCCCGCTCCCAGCCCGAAGACGATCGCGTACAAGTGCGCGACGCGCACGCCCGCAAGCTGCGCGGCGCCGATATCCATCGACGTCGCGCGGATCGCGCGCCCGGTCTTCGAGCGCGTCAGCCAGAGCTGCATCACGCCGGTGATGGCCAGCGCGACCAGCAGCGTCCAGAACTTCACCCACGGCACCGTCACCGGCCCCAGCGAGAAGTTCGCCCCGATGTAGGCCGGCGTCACCGCCCGCTCGTCGCCGTGAAAGACCAGCAGCGCCGCGTTCACCAGCAGCAGCGAAAGTCCGAAGGTCAGCAGGAACGTCGTGAGGATCGGAGCGCGCACGACGAAGTTGATGACGAAGCGCTGCACGAGATAGCCGAACGCGAAGAGCACAACGAAAACGAGCGGCACGCTGAGGAACGGGTCGACGTGCCAGTTCGTGAACAGGAAATACGAGAGATACGCCCCCAGCATCAAGAACGCGCCGTGCGCCAGGTTGATGATGTTCATGATGCCCCAGACCAAGCTGAACCCCAGCGCAACGACCGCTAGGATGCCGCCCGCCAGCAATCCGTTGACGAGAATCTGTAAGAGGAGCTCCATCAGGCATTCTCCCGGAGGACGATCGCGGCGCTCACGAGCGCGCTCGCGCGAGCCACTGGATCGTAGCCCAGGCCCGCTTGCGACGGCGCGAAAGAGCCCTGGCCGGGGGGCCGCCGTCGCACCGTCGCAAGATCGGCGGGGAACTCAAAGCGCTAGCGCTTCGACCAATCCGGGGCCGGGTATTGCGGCTTGGCGTCGGCCACGACGTGCGGCCACACCGTGACCAACTGGCCGTTTTGGATCTGGTTGACCGCCATCGGCTTGTAGACGTTGATGCCGCGGCTGTCGAACTTGAGCAGACCGTAGAAGGTGACGACGTTGAGACCGGCCAGCCCGTCGCGCACTTTCTGCGGATCGAGCGAGCCCGCGCTTTGGATCGCATACTGAAACGCCAGACAGCCCGCGGCCGACTCCGCATTGTGATAGTCGGGAGCGTGACCGTACTTCGCCGCGAACTCCTTGGCGAACGCTTGCGAGCTCGAGATGAATCCCGGAGCACCCTTGTACTGTGCCGTGACCGACCACTGCGTGCCGCCGAACACGTAATCCGCGTCCTTGCCCAGCGACGAGCGGAAGTCGGGCGTGTCCGGGCCGACGGAATAGGCATAGGCCTTCGCGAGCACGTTCTGCTCCTTGAAGCCCTTCTGCAGCAGGAGCGCGTCCTGCAAGTGACCGCCGTTGAGGATCAGGTCGGGATTGGCGGCCTTGATCGCGCTGACCACGCCCGAGACGTCGGTCGTATCGGCCGGATACTTGTTGTTGTAGACGACCGAGAGGCCGTGCGACTGCGCGAAGTCCGCGGCCCCTTGCGCGACTTCGAGCGAGAACAGATCGTTGGCGGCGACGACCGCTACGGTCTTCGGCCTGGGGTTTTGGTGGAGGGCCATGTCCACGACGCCCTCGAGGTAACGGCGCGCCGGCGAGAGGACGGCGAACGTGTACTTGTAGCCCTGGTTGAAGATCTTCTCCGAAGCGCCGTTGGACTCGACCATCGGCACCTTGTAGCGCTCGACGACGGCCGCCGCGGCGAACGACGTCGCCGAACCGTACGGCCCGAGGATGAAATTGACGTGATCCTCGTTGATGAACTTCTCGATCAGCCGCGCCGAGGTCTGAGCGTTCGACTCGTCGTCGGCGTACTTGATGTCGACCTTGTAGGTCTTGCCGCCGACCTTGATGCCTCCGTGCGAGTTGACGTAGTCCTTCCAGAAGTCGTAGCCTTCCTTGGTCAGGACCCCCTCGCGTGCATCGCGGCCCGTGGCCGCGAGCGCCGCACCGAAGACGATCGTGCCGGTGTCGGCCCGAGCGGCCGCCGGCACGAACGGGAATGACGTTGCCGCCAGTGCAGCGGCAAGGAAAAGACGGATAGACCGCACGTAGCATCCTCCAACAGAAACTCCGGAGGTCTTACGAGAAAAGCCGCCCCGGCGCCCTCTAGACGGTAAAGAAATCTCTTAGGACGAGCTCCGTGTCCCGGCGGCCAGTCCCCGCAGGAACGCCTGGGCCCGCTCGGCAGCCTCCACCCCGCGAGTCCCGGCGTAGGCGTCGACGAGGGCGCTCCCGACGATGGCCCCGTCGGCGAGCTCGCAAGCTTGACGAACGTGGCCGGCGCTCGAGATGCCGAAGCCGACCGCGATCGGCGCCCCGCCCAACGGGCGCAGTGCCGCGACCCGCGCGGCGATCGCGCTGAAATCGGGCTCGCGGCCGGCGCTGGTGACGCCGAGCCGCGAGACCACGTACACGAAGCCTTCGCTGCTGCGCGCGATCGCCGCGGCCCGCGCCGGCGGCGTCGTCGGCGCCACGAGCAGCGGCAGCGCCAGACCGAGCGGCGCGAAGGCGGCCCGGATCTCGCCGGTCTCCTCGAGGGGGACGTCGGGCACGATCGCCCCGCAGGCTCCCGCCGCGACCAGCGCCGCAGCGAAGCGTTCCAGCCCGTACTGCACGATAGGGTTGATGTAAGTGAAAAGCAGGATCGGCGGTGCGCCGCGCTCGTGCGCCCCCCGCGCCAGCGCCAGCGCGTCGTCGACCGTCGTGCCTGCGTCCAGCGCGCGCTTGGCGGCGGCGGCGATCGTCGGACCGTCCGCCAGCGGATCGCCGTAGGGGATCCCCAGTTCGATCGCATCGGCGCCGGCCGGGCCGAGCCCGTCGAGGACCAGCGCGGTCGTCGCCGCGTCCGGGTCGCCGGCGCAGATATACGGAATCAGCACGCCGCGGCCGGCGGCTTTCGCCCGCCGGAAGGCCTCGGCCAGCCGGGCCCCTCCGGTCGTCAAGGTCTCAGGCATAGACACCGGCCGGCTCCCTCGCCTCGAGGGCGGCGACTTGCCGCGTGTCCTTCTCCCCGCGCCCGCTCAGGCACACCAGCACGAGCCCCTCGCGGCCGCGCTCGTTCGCGAGGCGCCGCGCGAACGACAGCGCGTGCGCCGACTCCAGCGCCGGTACGATCCCCTCGCGCTCGGCGCAGCGGTGGAACGCCGCCAGCGCCTCCTCGTCGGTCGCGGCGACGTAGGTCGCCCGGCCGCTCTCCTTGAGAAACGCATGCTCGGGGCCGACGCCGGGGTAGTCGAGCCCCGCGCTGATCGAGTGCGTGTTGCGGACCTGGCCCTCGGGGCTCTGCAGCAGATACGAGCGCGAGCCGTGGAGGATGCCGACCGTCCCGGCGTTCAGCGAGGCGGCGGTATCGACGGCGTCGAGCCCGTGGCCCGCGGCTTCGACGCCCCACAAGCGCACCTCCGGATCGTCGACGAAGCCGGAAAAGATCCCCATAGCGTTGCTCCCGCCGCCGACGCAGGCCACCACGTCGCTCGGAAGCCGGCCGTAGCGTTCGAGCAGCTGCGCGCGCGACTCGATCCCGATGACCTTCTGAAACTCCCGCACCATGTAGGGATACGGATGAGCGCCGACCACGCTGCCGATCACGTAGAACGTGTCTTCGACGCGCGCCGCCCACTCGCGGAAGGCCTCGTTGGTCGCGTCCTTGAGCGTCTGCGTTCCGCTGCTCACGGAGTGCACGCGCGCCCCGAGCAGGCGCATCGTGTAGACGTTGAGCGATTGCCGCTCGACGTCGAGCGCGCCCATGTAGACGTCGACCGGAAGGCCGAGCTTTGCCCCGATCGTCGCGGTCGCGACGCCGTGCTGGCCCGCTCCCGTCTCGGCGATGATGCGCCGCTTCCCCATGCGCAGCGCAAGCAGCCCCTGGCCGACCGTGTTGTTGACTTTATGGGCTCCCGTGTGATTGAGGTCCTCCCGCTTGAGCACCAGCGGGGCGGCGGCCGGATCGTCGCTGAAGCGCGCGGCCTGCATCACGGGCGAGGGGCGTCCGACGAAGTCGCGCAAGAGCGTGTGATACTCGTCCCAGAAGGCGGGATCGGCGAAGGCGGCGTTCATCCCGCGCTCCAGCTCCGCCAGCGCCTCGACCAGCACTTCGGGGACGAACTTGCCGCCGAACCTGCCTCCGAAATAGCCCCGCTCGTCAGGCTTCTGCATCGGCCTCCCTCACCGCGCGCACGAACGCGCGCATCTTCTCAGCATCTTTGCGGCCGCCGGTCTCGACGCCGCTGCGCGCGTCCACCGCGTACGGGCGCACTTCGCGCACGCACGCGGCGACGTTCTTCGGCGTCAAGCCGCCCGAGACCACGACGTCCAGCGTCTTCGCCGCCTGCGCCGCGATGCTCCAAGGGAACGTCTTCCCCGTGCCGCCGGGCCGCTGTGCCGTTCCCGAATCGAGCATCAGCAGGCCGCCGCTATAGGTCTCGGCCAGCGAGCGCAGCAGCGAGGCCGGATCCGCGGCCGCCGCTTCGCTCGCGCGGACGACCTTGACGAAGGGCAAACCCGTCGAGCGGCAGAGCTCGGCCGGCTCGTGACCGTGGAACTGCAGCGTGGCCCGCGGCAGCTCGCGCGCGATCGCTGCGAGCTCGGCCGGCGACGGATCGACGAGCACCGTGACGAACGACAGCGCAGCCGGCGTCGCGGCGGCGAGCGCACGCGCCTGCTCGAGCGTGACGCGGCGTTCGCTCGGCGCGAGGATGACGCCGACCGCGTCGGCCCCCGCCTCGCAGGCCAGCGCGATCTCCTGCGCGCTCGTCATGCCGCAGAACTTGACGCGCGTGGGCCGCGCTCTCACTTCGCAGCGACGGCGCTCTTGATGAGCTCGACGAACTCGGCGGGATCGTCGCTGCGCATCAGCGCCTCGCCGATCAGGAAGCCGCGCGCGCCCCCGGCGAACAGCCGGGCCGCGTCCTCGGGCTCGTGCATGCCGCTCTCGCTGATGACCAGCGTGCCCCGCGGAACCGTCGGCAGCAGGTGTTCGGTGACGCCGAGGTCGGTCTCGAACGTGCGCAGGTCGCGATTGTTGATGCCGATGACCGAAGCGCCCAGCGCCAAGGCCCGCTGGAGCTCTTCCTCGTCGTGCACCTCGACCAAGGTGTCGAGCCGGAAGCGTGCGGCCTCCGCGGCCAGCTCGCGCAGCGTTGCGTCGTTCAAGCCCGCCACGATCAGCAGGACGGCGTCGGCGCCGTAGGCGGCCGCCTGCGCGATCTGATACGGCGCGAACAGGAAGTCTTTGCGCAAGATCGGCTTGGTGCTGTTGGCGCGCGCGATGTCGAGGTAAGCCAGATCGCCCAGGAAGTGGTCGGCCTCGGTCAGGACGCTGATCGCGTCCACTTCGGCGACTTCGTAGTTCGCGGCCACGACCGCCGGATCGAAGTTGCGCGCGATCAACCCGAGGGAAGGTGAAGCACGCTTGATCTCGGCGACGATCGCCGGACCTCGCGCTCCTTGCAGCGCCGCGGCGAAAGGCCGTCGTTCCGGGATGCGCGCCACGGCCCGCTCAACGAGCGCCGCGTAGCTTTCGCGCGCCTCCTCCTCTTTGAGCACCGCCGCTTTCGCCGCGTAGAGCTTCTCCAGGACATCGTTCATGCGAACTCCACCTCGCTCGGACGACGGACGGACTCGAAGACCGCAAGGGCGGCTCCGCCGGCGAGGCACTCGCGCGCCAGCGCGAGGCCCTCGGGCAGCGATGCAGCGCGCTCGGTGACGACCAGGGCGAGCGCGGCGTTGAGCGCGACGACCTCGGCGCGCGGCGAGCGTTCGCCCTCGAGGATCGCGCGCAGCGCCGCCGCGTTGTGCGGCGGATCGCCGCCGGCAATCGCTTCGGCGGGGACCGAGATCGAGAAATCCGACGGATCGAGCAGCCAGCGCCGCGCGCCGGCCTGCGTGAACTGATAGACGTGCGTCGGCGCGTCCCCGGCGATTTCGTCGATCCCGCTGGTCGCGTGAACGACCGCGCCGGCTTTCCCCCCGAGCCGCGCCAGCGCTTCGCCGACGAGCTCCAAGTGCGCTTCCGCGGGGACGCCAATGACCTGATGGGTCGCGCGCGCCGGATTGGCCAGCGGTCCGAGCAGGTTGAAGATCGTGCGCACGCCGAGCTCCCGCCGCACCGGGGCGACCTCGCGCATCGCCGGATGGTAGAGCTGCGCGAACAGGAAGGCGAAACGGTCGCGCTCGAGTCCGATGCGCGCGAGCTCGGGCGGCGCGTCGATGCGGATGCCGCAGGCCTCGAGCACGTCGGCGCTGCCGCAGCGGCTCGAGGCGGCGCGGTTCCCGTGCTTGGCGACGCTGACGCCGCAGCCGGCGAGCACGAACCCGGCCGCGGTCGAGATGTTGATCGTCCCGGCCCCGTCGCCGCCGGTCCCGCACGTGTCCGCGACGAGCGGCAGCTCGTGCTCGACGTGCAGCGCGCGCGCCCGCATCGCCTCGGCGGCGCCGACCAGCTCGACGGGCGTCTCGCCCTTGGTCGCGAGCGCCGCCAGGAACGCGCCGGCCTGAATCGGCGACCACTCGCCGTCCATGATCGCGCCGATCGCAAAGGCCATCTGCTCGTCGGCCAGATCGTGCCCGGCGACCAGCGGCCGCAGGAGCGCGCGAAACTCGCTCACCGCGCGGTCATGGCGAGGAAGTTCGCGAAGATGCGAGGGCCCTCGAGGGTGAGCACGGACTCAGGGTGGAACTGCACGCCGTGCACCGGCAGCGTGCGGTGCACGACGCCCTGCACGACCGCGTCGTCGCTGCTCGCGTTGGCCCGCAGCTCGGCCGGAAACGGCGAGTGCGCCACGCAAAGCGAGTGATAGCGGGTCGCGCTGAACGGATTCGGCAGGCCCGCGAACACGCCGCTCGCGTCGTGCGAGATCTGCGACGTCTTGCCGTGCATCAGGCGCGGCGCGTAGTCGACGACGCCGCCGAAGAACTCGCCGATCGCCTGCAGCCCCAAGCAGACACCCAGCACCGGGCGCCCGCTCTCGATCGACCAGCGGATCGCCGCCATCGTCTTGCCCGCCTCGGCCGGCCGTCCCGGCCCTGGACCGATGCAGACGCCGTCGTGCGCGGCGACCGCGGCCGCGTCCAAATGCGGGTCGTCGTTGCGCACGACGTCGACCTCCGCGCCCAGCGAGCCGAAAAGGTGCGCGAGGTTGTACGTGAACGAATCGTAGTTGTCGACGAGCAGGATCGTGCTCACCAGTCGAGCCCCAGCACGTCGCGCACGATCTTCGTCTTGGCAAGGACTTCTTGGTATTCGGCGAGCGGCTCGCTGTCGGCGACGATACCGGCCGAGGCCTGCCAATAGGCCCTGCCCCCGGCCGTCGCGACACAGCGCAGCACGATGCACGAGTCCATGTCCCCGTCGAAATCGAGATGAGCTACCGAACCCGCGTAAAACCCGCGCGCGACCGGCTCGAGCGTGTCGATGATCTGCATCGCGCGTATCTTCGGCGCTCCGGTCACCGTGCCGGCGGGAAAGGCCGCCGCGAACAGGTCGAGCGCGTCCCGGTCGTCGCGCAGTTCCGCGACGACGTTCGAAACGATGTGCATCACGTGGCTGTAACGCTCGATCACCATCAGCTCGTCGACACGGACGGTCCCGATCTTGGCGACCGCGCCCAGGTCGTTGCGCCCCAAGTCGACCAGCATCACGTGCTCGGCGCGTTCCTTCTCGTTGGCCAGCAGCTCGCCCGCGACCGCGTTGTCGCGCTCGGCCGTCTCGCCGCGCGGGCGCGTCCCGGCCAGCGGCCTCATGCGCGCCAGCGAACCGTCGAGGCGCACCAGAAATTCCGGTGAGGCGCCGAAGATCGCGCGCCCCTCGACTTCGATGAAGAACATGTAGGGCGACGGATTGCGCGTGCGGATCTGGCGGTAGAAATCGAACGGCGTGCCATCGAGCTCGCAGGAGTAGCGAATGCCCACCTGCAGCTGGTAGGCGTCGCCTTCGTAGATCGCGCGCTTGGCCGAGGCGACCCGCGCCAAGAACTCCTCTTGCGAAAGCGATCGGTGGACCGGACCGCGCGCGCGCACGTTCCCCGGAATCGTCGGCCGCACGCCCAGGAGCTGCGCGATGTAGCGGTCGAGGCGCCGCTCGACCTCTTCCCGCTCGCCTTCCTCACGCACGAAGCCGATCAGCGAGAGCTTGTGCGTGAAATGGTCGAAGACGACCCACGTTCCGGGCACGACCACGTACGCGTCGGCGAAACGCACGTCGGCCGGGGGCTTGGGCCCGATCCGCTCGAGCACGCGCGCCGCGTCGTAGCTGAACGCGCAGACCGCGCCGCCCGCGAAGGGCAGCTCGGCGCGCTCGACCCGATACTTCCCCACGACCTCGCGAATCCGCTCGAGCATGCGAGGGTCGTCGTCGATGACGATGCTCTCGAGGTAATCGAGCCCGAGGAACGAGTAGCGCGAGATGCGATCGCTCCCCTCGACCGACTCGAGCAGACACGAACGCCCCGGCGTGGCCAGGGCGAGGTAGGCGGAGATCGGCGTGAGCGCATCCGCAACGAACTCCCGCACGACGGCGGCGAGTTGGAGCGGCTGCGTACTAGGAGACTGCGTAAGAATCGAACCGATACCCCCGGACCTCGGGGCCGACGCTAGTGAACCAGCTCGAGCAGGGACATCTCGGCCGCGTCGCCCGGACGCACTCGCGTCTTGACGATGCGCGTGTACCCGCCCGTCTTCGTCTTCAGCGCGGGCGCGATCTGATCGCAGAGCTTCTTGGTGACGGCCGGCTCGAGCAGATATGCCGCGACCAGACGGCGGGAGTGCAGATCTCCTCGGCGCGCCTGGGTGATGAGGCGATCGACGACCTTCGAGACTTCCTTGGCCTTGGAGGAGGTCGTCTCGATCTTTTCGTGCTTGAAGAACGACGTCGCGAGGCTGCGCAGCAGCGCCTTGCGATGGCCGTCGGTGCGGGAAAGGCGCTTTTTCGCGATCTGGTGCGGCATGATGGCGTTCCTAGTTGGGCTGGCGAAGCGCGAGACCGCGCTCCTCGAGGACCTGCTTGATCTCGTCGAGCGACTTCTTGCCGAAGTTGCGCATCTTGATGATCTCGTCCTCGGTCATGTCGAGCAGCTCGGAGACCTTCGAGATGCCCGCGCGCTTGAGGCAGTTGAACGATCGGACCGAGAGGTTGAGCGTCTCGACCGGGATATCCCACTCGCTGGCCGGCGCGGCGGCGGGCGGCTTCTCTTCCTGCGTGAAGTTCACGAAGAGGTCGAGCTGCTCTTGGAGGATCTGCGCCGCGGTCGAGAGCGCGTCGTCCGGGGTGATCGAGCCGTTGGTCTCGATCTCGATCGTGAGGCGGTCGAAATCGACCGACTGGCCGACGCGCGTGTCGTCGACGGTGAAGTTCACCTTGCGAATCGGCGAGAAGATCGAATCCATCGGGATCAGCCCGATCATGTGCTCGACGTTCTTCTGCCGGTCGGCGGTCACGTAGCCGCGCGCCTTCTCGACGCCGATCTCCATCTGGAGCCGGGCCGATTTCGACGTCAGCGTGGCGATGTGGTAGCCCGGCTGCAGGATCTCGACGTCGGCATCGGGCGTGATGTCAGAGGCGGTCACTTCCTTCGCGCCGGTCACCGAAAGGGTGAGCACCTTGGGCTCGTCGGTATCGAGCTTGATCGGCAGCCCTTTGAGGTTGAGGAGCAGGTTCGTCGTGTCTTCGACCACGCCCGCGATCGTCGAGAACTCGTGCAGCACGCCGTCGATCTTGACGTAAGTGACGGCCGCGCCCGGAATCGACGAGAGGAGCACGCGGCGCAGTGAATTGCCCAGCGTGATCCCGAAGCCGCGCTCGAGCGGCTCGATCACGAACTTCGCGTAGTTGTCGCGACGCTCGCGGACTTCGATGGACGCGCCCTGCGGCGCTTCGATGACGGTCATGCTTTCGTTCTGTCCTTTGCTGCTTGCGTTATCCGCCGTCCGCCCCGCGGCCCGACGATCGTACGCCTAGTAGCGATGAGTTGGTAGTGGTTGGATTCGGCCGACTAGATTCCGTTGACTTAGATTCGGTTCGTTCTCGGTTCCAAGGCTCTCGAGGTGGTGATTTCGGCCGGAGGCGACGAAGCATCCGGTCGAAAGCGCCGCCTCGAGCTACCTCGAGTAGTATTCGACGATGAGCTGCTCGTCTACGGGAGCGTCGATCTGCTCGCGGCCGGGGAGCTGAGTGACCTTGACGGTGAGCTCCTGGTCGTCCCACTCGAGCCACTCGGGATGGGCGCGGTTGCGCGCGTATTCGAGATTCGACTGGATGAGCGGAGACTTCTGGGAACGCTCGCCGATCGAGACGACGTCGCCCGGCTTGACCAGGAACGAGGGGATGTTGACGACGCGGCCGTTGACGCGGAAGTGACGGTGGGTGACGAGCTGGCGCGCTTGCGCGCGGCTGTTCGCCAGGTTCATGCGGTAGACGACGTTGTCGAGGCGGCGCTCCAGAAGCTGCAGGAACGTCTTGCCCGTCTGCCCTGGGACGCGCGCCGCTTCGCGGAAGTAGTTCTCGAACTGCGTCTCGATCACGCCGTAGTAGCGGCGCATCTTCTGCTTCTCGCGCAGCTGGCGGCCGTATTCGGAGATCTTCTGGCGGCTCGGCTTGCCCTGCGTCTTCTGGCCGGGCGCGGTCCCGCGGCGCTCGACGGCGCACTTTTTCGAGAGGCAGCGCTCGCCCTTGAGGAAGAGCTTGATTTTCTCGCCGGTCTTGCTGGTGGCCGTCTCGCGGCGGCAGAGCCGGCAGACCGGACCCGTGTAGCGTGACATTCTTCTCTACCTTACACTCTGCGTCGCTTGGGCGGCCGGCAGCCGTTGTGCGGGATCGGCGTGACGTCCTTGATCAAGGTGATCTCCAAGCCGGCGGCCTGGAGCGAACGGATCGCGGCCTCACGGCCGGCCCCCGGCCCCTTGACGTAGACTTCCGCCGTCTTCATCCCGTGATCCATCGCCTTGCGGGCGACGGCCTCGGCGGCGACCTGGGCGGCGAACGGCGTCGATTTCTTCGAGCCCTTGAACCCGAGATTCCCAGCTGAGGCCCACGCGATGACGCTTCCTTGATTGTCCGAGATCGTCACGATCGTGTTGTTGAACGACGAGTGGATGTGGGCGACGCCGGAGGCCACGTTCTTGAACTCGCGCTTCTTCCGGGTCTTGGTTTGCTTCTTGGCGGCCAATCGAACTCCAGTGCCTTTTATCTTGCCCCGCGTGGCGAACCCGAGGTGTCGTCGCCTCGACCGGCAACGCTGCAAAGCACTCCGATCTTCTTTACGGACGAGCGGCGAGAACGTCCGGCGCGCGGAACGCGCAAAGACGGCTGAACGCAGCCGACGAGAGAGTATACCCGATGCGACGCGACAGGGTCAAGCGCAGGCGGTCTGGCCGGTCCCCAGGCTGGCGGCCGCGGCCGGCCTCGTGTGACCTCGAGCGTTGCCGGCGAACCGCCCGGCGCCGCCCTGCCGTGTCCCGCCGCACGACTTCTTCAATCAGCTAATGGGTCTTACGGCCCCGGTACGATGCGTCGAGTATGGGCATCCCGTCCATCAAGCGCTTTCGTCCCGGCACGGCTGCCGCAGCCTGCGCGGCCGCGCTCGTGCTCGCCCACGCGCTCCCCACCGGCGCCCAGACGCTGAGCCGCTCCCGCGACGGTGCCGTCGTCGTCGTGGCGCACGGAACCGAGGCTGACGGCATCGGAGCCGGCTCCGTGGTCGGAGTCGCAGGCGGCGAGGTCAGGATCGTCACCGCCAAGCACGTCGCCACTTTCGGCCGGCTCGCCGTCCGCTTCGAGGGCGGCGTCGAGGCGCAGGCGAGGATCGCAGAGCTCGTCCCCGGCCGGGATCTCGCCCTCATCGACGCCAGCGTCGACCCGGCCTTCGCTTCGAGCCTGCGCGTCGCACCGGTCGGCCGGCCTCGGGCCGACGAGCCCGTCCACGTCTGGGGCAGCGGGATCGACGGGCCGGCCCTCGAGCCCGGCGCCGTGGAAACGTTGAGCGGGGAGCTGCCCGACGGCCCGGCTCGAAGCCGCTATGCGCTCGACTGCCGGCTCTGCCACGAAGGCGACTCGGGGGGCGGCGTCTTCACCAGCGACGGGACCCTGGTCGGCGTCTTCATCGGTTACTTCTCGCTCGTCGACGGCCGGATGTCGATCGCCGAACTGCCTCCGGACGAGGCCACGATCGCCGCCGCCGGACCTGCCACGGTCGCTTCCTCAAGTTTGAAGATGGCGCGGTCGAACACATCGACGACGCCCGCGATGGCGCCGGCATCGAGGTTCTCGCCCTCGACGAGCACCCTGCGGACAGTCCCCTCGAGCAGCACCAGCAACGCGTCGGCGAATTCCCTGGGGCGGGGAACCCCGATCGTGATGGCCTTCCCCAACCCCTCGAGGTAGGACGCAAGAGCGTCGACCGTCTGCGCCCGATTGCGGCGCTGCAGCGCCTTCAACTCGGTGTCGATCTCGCGCTGGGCGTACCACGCCCGCACCAGACCGCGCCGCTCGTACGGTGCGCTCAGCACGGCCGCGACCCAAGCCCGCACCCGCACCCGCTCCGCTTCGAGCGAGCCGAAGGGCGGTTCGAAGGAGGGTCGCGTGCGCGCCCAGGCCTCGCGGGCACGTTCGATCGCGGCGCGCAGCGCCGCGCCACGGTCGGCGAAATAGCGATAAAAGGTGCCGTGCGCGAGGCCGGCGGCAGCGGCGATCGCGCCGGCCGTGACCCCGCTGTATTCCTGCTCCTCGAGCAGCCGTTCGAGCGCCGCCAGCAGGCGCTCCCGCGTATCCCGGGCACTCCTGCGGGGGCGCGTAGCGGAGGACTCCCCCTCGCCGCCGGCCCGCCCGAGATAGGTCCACCTTCCGCGGACCTTCCCGCTGGCGGGGTCGCGGTACGTCTCGACCCGGTAGCGGTACGCGCGGCTCCCGACGTGCTTGACGACTTCGTGCGCCACTGTTAGCCTCGCCTCGGCATTTGGTATACTGACTTCAATGTCATTTTGGCGTACCCTCTACACGAGACGAAAGGCGCCCGCTCTTTCATGGCATCCCTAGCGGCAGCCCAGCGCCGGCCTGCTTTGCTCGGCCGCGCCGCCGCACGGCCCGAGCCGCCCCTCGCGATGATCACGCTCACCGTGATGCTGGGCGTCATCATGGCGATCATCGACAGCTCGATCGTCAATGTGGCGCTCAACGACATGGCCGGGAACGTCGGAGCTTCGCTCGACGAGATCTCGTGGGTCGCCACCGGCTACATCCTGGCCAACGTCGTGATCATGCCGCTCAACGGCTGGCTGACCGCGATGTTCGGGCGCAAGCGCTATTACGCCGGCTCGCTCGTCATCTTCACGCTCTCCTCGCTCATGTGCGGGCTCTCGCACAGCGTCACGGAGCTCGTGGTGTGGCGCGTGGTCCAGGGTATCGGCGGCGGCGCGCTGCAGCCGACGGCGCAGGCGATCCTCTTCGAATCCTATCCGCCCGAACGGCGCGGCGCGGCGATGGCCGTCTTCGGCTTGGGCGCGATGGTCGGCCCTGCCGTCGGCCCCACGCTCGGCGGCGCGATCGTCGACAACTACTCCTGGCCGCTGATCTTCTACATCAACATCCCGATCGGCATCGTCGCGTTCTTGATGACGCTTACTTACATCCGCGATCAGTCGTACGTCGCCAAGCCCGAGCGCGGCATGGACTGGACGGGCCTCGGGATCATGATCGCCGGCGTCGCCTCGCTGCAATACGTGCTGGAGCGGGGCCAGCGCGAGGACTGGTTCGACTCCTCGACGATCGTGCTGCTGACGGTCGTGGCGGTCGTGGGGCTGACCTGGTTCGTCGTCCGCGAGCTGCGCGACTCCCACCCGTTCGTCAACCTGCGCGTCTTCCGCTCGCGCTCTTTCGCCGCCGGCAACGTCATCGGCGTCATCAGCGGCTTCGGGCTCTTCGGCCTCAACCTCGTGCTGCCGCTCTTCTTCCAAAACGTGCTCGGCTTCGACGCCTGGCACACCGGCTTGGCACTCTTGCCGGGCGCGATCGCGACGGCGATCAGCATGCCGATCGCCGGACGTCTGGTCAACCTCGTCGACGCGCGCGTCTCGATCGCGTTCGGTCTGGGCGTTTTCGCGGTCGGCTCGTGGCTCATGGGCGGCCTCAACCAGACCGCGGGTTATTGGGACATCTTCTGGCCCCGCACCTTACAGGGCTTCGCGCTCGGTTTCTTGTTCGTGCCGCTGACCACCGCGACGCTGGCGGGCATTCCGCGCGCGGAGATGGCGAGCGCGACCGGCCTCTACACGCTCGTCCGGCAGCTCGGCGGCAGCTTGGGCATCGCGATCCTCGAGCTGATCGAAACGCGCCGCCAGGATTTCGCGCAGCACACGCTGGCCGCCGGCGTCACGCTCGCCAACGCGAACGTCGCCAACATGCTGCACGGCGCGAGCAGCCAGACGCAGGCCCTCTCGCAGCTCTCGAACATGGTGAACCAAAACGCCACGACGATCGCCTACGATTACACCTTCCGCATCTGCGCGATCGTGTTCGCGCTCGCGATGCCCTCGGTGTTCCTCCTGCGCAGCGCAAAAGCGACGGCGCGCCGCGAGGCCGCCGTCGCCCTCGAATGAAACCCCGCCTACTTCTTGGGCGCGGTCGTCGCCTTCTTCTTCGCGCCGACGGTCTTCTTGGGACCTTTGCGCGTGCGCGCGTTCGTCTTGGTACGCTGCCCGCGGACGGGTAAGCCGCGCCGGTGGCGCAGCCCGCGATAGCAGCCGATGTCCGTCAAGCGCTTGATGTGCCCGGCCACCTCGCGGCGCAGGTCGCCTTCGACCTTGACCGTGCCGTCGATCGCGTCGCGAAGCTTCTTCTCGTCCTCTTCGGAGAGGTTTTTGACGCGCACGTTCGGGTCGACGCCCGTTCGGGCGAGGATCTTCTGCGCGGTCGGAAGGCCGATCCCGTAGATATAGGTCAGAGCGATTTCGATCCGTTTCTCGCGCGGGAGATCGATCCCGGAGATGCGTGCCATCAGCCCTGCACTTGCTTATGCTTGGGGTTGGACTCGCAAATCACGCGAACTTTTCCCTCGCGGCGGATGATGATGCATTTCTCGCAAATGCGTTTGACGGACGGTCGTACTTTCATGGCTTACTTATACCTATAGGTGATGCGGCCGTGGGTGAGATCGTAGGGTGAGAGCTCGACGAGGACGCGGTCGCCGGGCAGGATCCGGATGAAGTTCATGCGGATCTTTCCGCTGACGTGGGCCAGGACGCGATGCCCGTTGGCGAGCTCGACGCGGAACATCGCGTTGGGCAGAGGCTCGACGATCGTGCCCTCGACTTCGATCGCCTCTTCCTTGGGAGTTTCGTTCTTGACGCCCCGGTCGTTGGATTTCTTC
This sequence comes from Vulcanimicrobiota bacterium, assembly GCA_963834485.1. Lineage (GTDB taxonomy): Bacteria > Vulcanimicrobiota > Vulcanimicrobiia > Vulcanimicrobiales > Vulcanimicrobiaceae > CAWICD01. The sequence continues at coordinate 384,680 of CAWICD010000001.1, read as the reverse complement.
CGGCGCTCCGGCCGGGGGCCGCCGCGTCGTCGAGCCATTACTTCGGCATCCCCATCACGCCGCTATCTCTTCCTTCGGACGGAATCGAGCCACATCGTCGTGCTCGAGGACGTCGCGCAGGGTGAGAATCCGCGGACCGTCTTCGGTGAGCGCGACCGTATGCTCGAAATGCGCCGCAAGTTTACCATCTGCCGTGACGACTGTCCAGCCGTCCTTGAGGGTTTCGACCTCCCAGGTCCCCTCCGTGATCATCGGCTCGATGGCCAGGACCAGTCCCGGCCGGAGCACGATCCCCTTCCCCGGCTCACCCCAGTTGGGGACCTGCGGCTCCTCGTGCATCTTCTGACCGACCCCATGCCCGACCAGGGCCCGGACGACCCCGTAGCCGTGGCTCTCGGCGTGCTCCTGGACGGCATGGCCGATATCCGAAAGCCGGTTGCCCTTCTGCATCTCCGCGATGCCGAGCATCAGGCACTCCTGCGTCACCCGCATCAGGCGCTCGGCTGCGGCCGAGACCGTCCCGACCCCGAACGTGACCGCCGAGTCCGAGACGTAGTTCTCGAACGTCGACCCGATGTCGATCGAGAGAATGTCGCCGTCCTTCAGGGCATAGTCGCCGGGGATGCCGTGCACCACCACCTCGTTGACCGAGGCGCAGATCGAGGCCGGAAAGCCGTGATAGCCCTTGAAGGTCGGGACGCCGCCTCGTTCCAGGATCCCCTTCTCGGCGATCCGGTCCAGCTCGCGCAAGGTCACGCCGGCCTTCGCCGTCTTGATCAGCGTCGAGAGCACCGCGGCGGTGACTTTGCCGCTGCGCCGCATGATCTCGATCTCGCGAGCCGACTTGATGGCGATCATCCGACGGGCGAACCCTCTGCTCCGGCGAGCGCGCCCAGCACCTCCTTGGTGACCTGGTCGATCGGGGCCAGCCCGTCGATCCGCACCAGCAGGCCCGACTTGTCGTAGTAGCCGATCAGCGGCGCCGTCTGCGCCTCGTAGGTCGCCAAGCGCTTCGAGACGACCTCGGCCGTGTCGTCGGGCCGCTGCACGAGCGGTCCGCCGTCGTCGTCGTCGATCCCCGGCGTGCGCGGCGGGTTGAACTCCGTGTGATAGGTCCGCCCCGAGCGGGGGTTCGTCCAGCGTCCGGTGAGCCGCCGCAAGAGCACGTCGGAATCGGCTTCGAAGAGGAGCACCGCCGCCAGCGGCTTGCCGAGCCGGCCCAGCATCGCGTCGAGCGCCTCGGCCTGGGGGACCGTGCGCGGAAAACCGTCGAGGATGAACGCCTCGGTCGACGCGAGCTCGCCTTCCATCATCGCGATGATCAGGTCGTCGGGGACGAGCCCGCCCGATTCCATGAACGACTTCGCCTGGCGGCCGAGCTCGGTTCCGTCGGCGACGTTTTTGCGCAAGAGATCCCCCGTCGAGATCTGGCGCGCGCCGAAGCGCTCCTCGAGAATCTTGGCCTGGGTGCCTTTCCCCGCGCCGGGCGGGCCTAGGAAGACCACTCGCATGCTCTTCATCCTTTGATAAAGCCCTTATAGTCGCGCATCGCCAAGCGGGCTTCGATCTGCGTCATCGTGTCGAGCGCGACGCCGACGACGATGAGGAGCGAGGTCGAGCCGAGATAGAACGTGGTGACGCCGAGGCCGCGCTGCAAGGTCGAAGGCAGGATCGCGAGCAGGCCGAGGTAGACCGCCGCGACCGTCGTGATCCGCAGCAGGATCCGGCGGATGTACTCTTCGGTCGGCAGGCCGGGCCGGATACCGGGGATGAACGACCCGCTCTTCTTGAGGTTGTCGGCGATGTCTTTGACGTTGACGACGACCGAGCTGTAGAAGAACGTGAAAACCACGACCAGCACGAAGTACGCCAGATTGTAGAGGAACGTGTTGGGGCTGAAATAGGTCTGCACGAAGAGCGAGACCGCGGTCGCGTTCGAGGGGATCTCGAGCGGGCCGGCGTGCACGTAGGCGGGGACGGTCCCCGAGTGCTGGAACCACGAGAGCGCCTGCTGCGGCAGCAGCAGGATCGAGATCGCGAAGATGATCGAGATGACGCCGGCGTTGTTAAGCCGCAACGGAATGTACGAGGAGCGGCCGGCGAACATCTTGCGCCCGACGACGCGGCGCGCTTGCTGGACGGGGATGCGCCGCTGGCCCTGGTACATAAAGACGATCGAGACGATCGTGATCAGCGCGATCGCGATGAACAGGAACAGGTTGAAGATGTTCAGACCGCCGGTCTGGCCGATCTGCACCGTCTGCGCGACGTAGGTCGGATAACGCAGCACGATGCCGATGAAGATGATCAGCGAGACGCCGTTGCCGATGCCTTTGTCCGTGATCTGTTCGCCCAGCCACATCAGGAAGAGCGTCCCCGCGACGAACGCGATGACGGCGTAGACGATGAATTGCCAGGAGCTGTCGTAGAAGACGCCCGCCCGGCTCATGTTGACCGACATCGTCGTCGCCTGGACGACGCCGAGCACGATCGTCAGCCAGCGCGTGTACTGGCTGATCTTCTTGCGGCCTTCCTCGCCGCCTTTCTTGGCCATCTCCTCGAGCTGCGGCATCACGACCGTCATGAGCTGCATGATGATCGAAGCGTTGATGTAGGGCGTGATCCCCATCGCGATGATGGAGAGCTTCTGCAGCGCGCCGCCCGAGAGGAAGCCGAGGAAGTTATAGAAGCTGCCGCCGCGCAGCAGATCCTGCCAGCGCTTCTCGTCGACTCCCGGCAGCTGCACGTGGATCATGAACACGAAAAGGGCAAACGCGCCGAGCACGAACGCGACGCGTTTGCGGATGTCCGGGACGAGGAGCGCCGCGCGGAGGTTGTTCAGCAAAGGTCAGGCTTCCGGTCTTTGCTCTTCACCAAGATCGGCGGCAGCCGCCAGGAGTGCCTGGCGCGCGCTCGCCGAGAAGAGGACGTCGCGAAAGACGAGGCCTTGCGGTAACGTCTTCCCGGACTTGGTCCCCCCCAGGATCTTGACGCCGTCCCGGAGCTTGCCGACGACCCCTTTGGCCAGGAGGTTATCGGGCGTGACCTCGAGCGCCGGATCCCAATCCGCCAGCGCACCGACGTTGACGACCGCGTAGGTCGTGCCGAAGTGGCCGGTGTCCCGGCCCTTCTGCGAGTAGCCGCGGTTGTGGGGCAGGCGCCGCGCCCAGGGAGTCTGGCCGCCCTCGAAGGCCGGCCCTTTGCCGCCGCCCGAGCGGACCGTCTGCCCTTTGCCGCCCTCGCCGCCCGTTTTCACCATACCCGAGCCGTGACCGCGTCCGATGCGGACGCGCTTAGGGCGTGCGCCCTCGTTCTCGCGTAACGAGGCGAGGGTCAGGCCGGGCGCCGTCACGGGAAGCCCGCTGCCGCGCGCGACCGCGGGCGCCTTGACTTTGGTCTTCGGCCCAGCGCCCTTGGGCGCCGCTTTCTTACGGGTCGCTTTCGTCTGTGCCATCTGCCGTTACCTTATTCTCAAGCGAAGATCTCGGCGACGGTCTTGTCGCGGAGCTTCGCCACCTGCTCGGCGGTCTTGAGCGAGCGCAGTCCTTCGTACGTGGCGAGCACGACGTTGATCGGATTCGAGCTGCCCAAGGACTTCGTCAGGATGTCGTGGATGCCCGCGAGCTCGAGCACGGCACGCATCGGTCCGCCGGCGATGACGCCGGTCCCCGGCGCCGCGGGCTTCATGAAGACCTTGCCCGCACCGATCTGAAAAGTGACTTCGTGGGGGATGGTCCGCTCGACCATCGGGACGGTGATGACCGCCTTCTTGGCCTGCTCGACGCCCTTGCGGATCGCTTCAGGCACCTCGCCCGCCTTCCCGATCGCGAAGCCGACGCGGCCCTTGCGGTCCCCGACGACGACGAGCGCGCTGAAGCTGAAGCGCTTGCCGCCCTTGACGACCTTGGCGACGCGGTTGACGCGCACGACGGTCTCTTCGAAGCCAGAGTTGTCGCGGTCGCGGCCGCGTCCACCACCATAGTTCATCCTAAAACTCCAAGCCGGCTTCGCGCGCGGCCTCGGCGAGAGCGGCCACGCGGCCGTGATAGCGCCGCCCGCTCGTGTCGAACACGACGGCATCGATGCCCGCGGCTTTGGCTTTCTGACCGATCACCGTGCCGACTTTGCGCGCGGCTTCGACGCTCGTGCGCGAGCCGAGCCCCTCCGCCAGATCTTTCTGACGCGTCGAGGCGGCGACCAGCGTGTGGCCCTTCGAGTCGTCGATGACCGCCGCGTAGATATGATGCAGCGTACGATTGATCTGCAGACGCGGGCGCTCCGGCGTGCCGACGACCTTGCGCCGAAGCCGCTTGTGCCGCTTGATCCGCTGCTCGTTTTTCGAGAGTGCCATTTACTTCTTCCCGGCCTTGCCCGCTTTGCCGAGCTTCTTCCGTACGTATTCGCCTTCGTAACGAATGCCTTTGCCCTTGTAGGGCTCGGGCGGACGCAGGTCGCGAATCTCGGCGGCGACCTGCCCGACCTGCTGCTTGTCGATCCCGTCCACGTGAATGCGGTTGGTCCCCTCGACGGTGAACGAGATGCCCTTGGGCGCATCGTAGCTGACCGGGTGGGAATAGCCGAGCTGGAGGTTGAGCCGTTCGCCGGCCTTGTTGACGCGATAGCCGACGCCCTGGATCTCGAGGCTCTTGCGGAAGCCTTTCGAGACGCCGTGAACCATGTTGGCGACCAGCGTGCGGGTGAGGCCGTGCGCGGAGCGGTGCTCCTTGGCGTCGCCCTTGCGCTCGACCGTCACCTGGCCGGCGTCGACCGCAACGGTGACGACCGGCAGCACCTGCTGCTCGAGTTCGCCTTTGGGACCCTTGACCCGCACGACGGAATCCGCCACCTCGACGGTGACGCCGCTCGGAATCGCGACGGGAAGCTTACCGATTCTCGACATGTTCGCTCACCATACGTAGGCCAGGACTTCGCCGCCGAAGCCCTCGCGCTTGGCCCGTTTGCCCGACATGATGCCCTTGCTCGTCGAGACGATGACGAGGCCCAGGCCGCCGAGCACGCGCGGAATCTCCGAGCACGACGAATAGACGCGCAATCCCGGCCGGCTGATGCGGCGCAAGCCGGTGATGACTTTTTCCTTTTCAGGGCCGTACTTGAGGGTGACGCGCAGCGTGCCTTGCGGTCCCTCGGAAACAGACTCGAAGTCGCGGATGAAGCCTTCCTCTTTGAGGATCGCCGCAATTGCCTTCTTCATCTTCGAGGCGGGCATGTCGACGGTCTGGTGGTTGGCCGTGTTCGCGTTGCGAATCCGGGTCAGCATGTCGGCGATCGGATCGGTCACAACGCCCATTACCAGCTCGCCTTCGTGACGCCGGGGACGAAGCCGCGGTGCGCGTTCTCGCGCAAGCAGATGCGGCACAGGCCGAACCTACGGTAGTAGCCGCGCGGGCGGCCGCACGCCAGGCACCGGTTGTGCTGGCGGGTGCTGAACTTCGGCGTGCGCTTCGACTTCTCGATCATCGAGGTCTTGGCCATTTACTGCCGCTCCTTCTGCAGCGGAAGTCCCATCTGCGTGAGAAACTCCGTCGCCTCTTCGTCGTTCTTGGCCGTCGTCACGATGACGATGTCCATCCCGCGCATCTTATCGACTTTGTCGTAGTTGATCTCAGGAAACACGATCTGCTCTTTGAGGCCCAGATTGTAGTTGCCGCGCCCGTCGAACGACTTGCGCGAAAGCCCGCGGAAGTCGCGGATGCGGGGCAGGACGATGTTGAAGAGCTTGTCGAGGAACACGTACATCCGCTCGCCGCGCAGCGTGACCTTGGCGCCGATGTTCATCCCCTCGCGCAGCTTGAAGGCGGCGATCGACTTCTTGGCCTTGGTGATCACCGCTTTTTGACCGCTGATCGTCTCGAGCTCCTTGACCGCCACGTCGAGGATCTTGGCGTTCTGGATCGCCTCGCCGACGGACATGTTGATGACGACCTTCTCCAGCTTGGGAATCTGGTGGACGTTCTTGTAACCGAACTTGTCGACCAGCTTCTTGCGGACGTCGCTGTTGTATTTCTCGCGCAGACGCGCCGTTGCGGCCATCGCCTATCGCCCCTTCACCGACTCGGGCGCCGGCTCGCCGCAGCGTCCGCAGACGCGCTGCTTGCCTTCGCTTCCGGTCTGATACTTGATCCGCGCCGGCGCATCGCACTTGGCGCAGATGTACTGCAGCGCGGAGAGGGGCAGCGGCGCCTCTTTTTCGTAGATGCCGGCCGACTTGGCCCCCGCGTAGCCTTGTTTGCTGTGGCGCTTGACGACGTTGAGGCCCTCGACGGTCGCGAGCCCTTCCTTCGGAAACACGGCTTTGACCGTGCCGCGCTTGCCCTTTTCCTTGCCGCGGCGGACCGCCACGGTATCGCCCTTGATCAGCTTGCTCTTAGGCGTGCGCGGGCGTTCGAGCGTCGGGTTCGCCATCACAGGACCTCCGGAGCCAGCGAGGCGATCTTCAAGAACCCGCGGTCGCGCAGCTCGCGGCAGACCGGCCCGAAGACGCGCGTGCCGCGCGGGTCGAGGTTGTCCTTGTCGCCCTTGATGATCACGCAGGCGTTCTCGTCGAACTTGATGACCGAGCCGTCCGGACGCCTCATCGGCTGCGAGCAGCGCACGATGACGGCCTTGACGACTTGGCCCTTTTTGACCGCGGCGCCCGGGATCGCGCTTTTAACGGTCCCGACGATGATGTCGCCGACGTAGGCATAGGGATGCCGCGACCCGCCCTGCACGTGGATGCAGAGCAGCTCTCGAGCCCCTGAATTGTCTGCGACCTTCAGTCGCGTCTCTTGCTGTATCATGTGCGTCTCACGATGTTATTTGGCTCGCTCGACGATCTCGAGCAGGCGCCAGCGCTTGTCGCGCGAGAGCGGCCGGCATTCCATGATGCGCACCAAGTCGCCGGTCTTGGCCTCGTTACGCTCGTCGTGCGCCTTGAAGCGAACCGACTTGCGCACGATTTTCTTATAGACCGGGTGCGGCACGCGCGTCTCGGTGAGCACGACGATCGTCTTGTCCATCTTGTCGCTGGCGACGCGCCCTTGCTTGACGCGGCGGCTGTTTCGGGTCTCCACTCTAAGCTGCTCCATGCTTGGCGGCCGCCAGGCGCTTCTCGCTGATCACGGTTTGAATTTGAGCGTACTCGCGGCGCACGGCCCGCACCCGGCTGAAGTCCGAGAGATGGCCGGTGCGCAGTTGGAAGCGCAGGTTGAAGAGCTCTTCCTTCGTGTCGCGGGCCTTCTGCTGCAATTCGGTCTCCGTCAAATCGCGCAACTTCGAAAGCTCGTCCCTCTTCACGATGCGGCCTCCGTCTCAGACTGGCGGGAAACGATCTTGGTCGCGATCGGGAGCTTGGCGGCGGCCAGCTTGAGCGCTTCGCGCGCGGTCTGCTCCTGCACGCCCGCCAGCTCGAAGAGCACCCGGCCCGGCCGCACGACGGCGACCCAGAACTCCGGATTGCCCTTGCCGGAGCCCATGCGAACCTCGGCCGGCTTCTTGGTGACCGACTTGTCGGGGAAGATCTTGATCCACACCTTGCCGCCTCGCTTGATATGGCGGGTCAAGGCGATACGAGCCGCCTCGATCTGGCGGTTGGTCATCCAGCACGGCTCGAGCGCCTGCAGGCCGAACTCGCCGAAAGTCAGCTCGTTGCCGGAGAGGGCCTTGCCGGTCATGCGCCCGCGGTGCTGCTTGCGCCACTTGACGCGCTTGGGAGTCAGCATTACTCCGCCACCTCCCCGCCGGACTCGAGCACCGTCGCGTCCGAGACCGACTCGATCCCCGCCGGCGGCACGTCGTGCGTCACCGAACCCGCGTGCACCGAAGTCGCGTGCTCGCCGCTGGCCGAGGGCGAGCCCTCGATGTCGGAGACGACGGAGCTGTGGTCGTGTTCGATCTCGCCCGGGGTCGGGGACGCGAGCGGCGCTCCCTCCTCGCGCCGTCCGGCCGTGCCGGGCGCAGCCGGCCCGCGGCCGCGGCCGCCGCGCCGGTCGTTGCGCCGGTCGCGAAAGGTCGCCCGTTCGCCGAGCGGCCGCTCGGGCCGCTGCTCGCGCGTCTGGTCGGGAAGCACTTCGCCCTTGTAGATCCAGACCTTGACGCCGATGCGGCCGAAGGTCGTGAACGCCTCGACGTGCGCGTAGTCGATGTCGGCGCGCAGGGTGTGAAGCGGGACCTTCCCGTCGTGGTTCTGCTCGGAGCGCGCGATCTCGGCGCCGCCCAGGCGTCCCGAAACCATCACCTTGACGCCGCGCGCGCCGGCCTTCATGGTGCGCATGATCGCCTGCTTCATCGCGCGGCGGAAGGCGATGCGCTTCTCGAGCTGGTCGACGATGTTCTGTCCGACCAGCCGCGCGTCGAGCTCGGGGTGCTTGATCTCGACGACGTTGACCTGAACGTTCTTCTGCGTGATGCGCTCGAGGTTCTTACGGATGTCCTCGATGCCGACGCCGCGCTTGCCGATGATGATGCCCGGCTTGGCGGTGTGGACGATGACGCGCGCCTGGTTGGCGCGCCGCTCGATCTCGACTTTCGAGATCGCGGCCGCGCGGGTCAGGCGCCCGAAATACTTGCGGATCGCGCCGTCCTCGTGCAGCCACACCCGATACTGCTTTTTCTCGAACCAGCGGCTCTCCCAGGTGCGCGTGATCCCGAGGCGCAGGCCGACCGGATGAATCTTCTGTCCCATATCCTACTCCGATGCTCCGGCCGCCGCGGCCGCCTTCTTACGAGTGCGCTTCGCGGGCGTCTTGGCCTTGGGCGCCGCGGCCGCCGCCCGGCGGCGCGACTCGACGGTGCTGAGCGCGATCGAAGCCCCGGCCCGCTTCTTGGGCTGGTGCTTGGGCGGGGTCGGACCGACCGCGATCGTCACGTGCGACATCCGCTTGCGCTTGAAGGCGGCGCGGCCTTGCGCGCGCGGGTCGAGACGCTTGGTGAACCCGCCGCCCGGGCCCCCGTCGACCGTGATCCGCGTGACGTAGAGATCCTCGCCGACCATGTCGTGGTTGTTTTCCGCGTTGGCGACCGCGCTCTTGAGCAGCTTCTCGATCGGCTCCGAAGCGTACACGCCGGCGAATTGCAGGAGCACGAGTGCTTCCTTGACGCTCTTGCCGCGAATGGCGTCGGCGACCCGGCGCAGCTTGCGCGGGCCCATGCGGGCGAACTTGAGGTGGGCGAAGGCCTCGCTGCGTTCGGCCGTCTGCGCTTGCGTCATTTCACGGCGCTCTTTTCGTTGCCGGAGTGGCCCCGGAAGTTGCGCGTCGGTGAGAATTCGCCCAGCTTGTGACCTACCATGTTCTCGGTGACGAAGACCGGAACGTGCGCCTTGCCGTTGTGGACCGAAATCGTATGACCGACCATCTGAGGCACGATCGTGCTCGACCGCGACCAGGTCTTGATCACGCGCTTCTCGCGCGTCGAGTTCAGCTTCTCGACCTTCGCCAAGAGGTGATCCGCCACGAACGGACCCTTTTTAAGACTGCGACCCACTTACGCTTCCTCCACTCCGATTGCCGCGTCGCTCATCGCTCGAGTGCTAGAGCACACAGCGCTCTTCGCATTTTGCACGACGCAAAGGTGCCGCGCCGCGCAGGATGCGCGTTGGGCGCGGCCTCCTTGCACTCGAAGCGGATGAAGCGTAAGAAACAAAGGTCTCACTTAGCGCTCCGCTTGCGGACGATCATCTTCGCGGTCCGCTTGTTGCGGCGCGTCTTCTTGCCCATCGTCATCTGACCCCAAGGCGTCGTGGGCGGACGGCCCGAGGTGGAACGCGCTTCGCCGCCGCCGTGCGGGTGGTCGACCGGGTTCATCGCGATGCCGCGCACCGAGGGCCGCTTGCCCATGTGCCGGATGCGGCCGGCTTTGCCGATCTGCACGTTCTCGTGCTCGATGTTGCCGAGCTGGCCGATCGTGGCGCGGCAGACGACCAGGATCTTGCGCACTTCGCCCGAGGGCATGCGCACCTGCGCGTACTCGCCTTCCTTCGCCATCAGCTGCGCCGACGAGCCCGCCGAGCGAACGAGCTTGCCGCCCTGGCCGGGCCGCAGCTCGATGTTGTGGATGACCGTGCCGAGCGGGATGTTCTTGATCGGCAAGCAGTTGCCGACTTTGATGTCCGCGCTCTCGCCGGATTCCACGACGTCGCCGACCGAGAGGCCCGCGGGCGCCAGGATGTAGCGCTTCTCGCCGTCCTTGTAGTAGAGCAGCGCGATGCGCGCCGAGCGGTTGGGATCGTACTCGATCGCCGCGACCTTGGCAGGGATCGCGTCCTTCGTCCGCTTGAAATCGATGATGCGGTACTGGCGCCGCGTCCCGCCGCCCTTGTGGCGCACGGTGATATGGCCGTTGTTGTTGCGGCCCGAGTGCTTCTTCTTGACCTCGACGAGGGCTTTCTCGGGCTTCTTCTTGGTGACGTCCGAGAAGTCGAGCGTCGTGAGGAAGCGCTGTCCGGGCGAGGTCGGGCGGTAACGTTTGATCGGCATCGGCTTACTGCTCGAAATAGTTAATGCCGCCCAGTTCGATCTTCTGGCCGGGCTTGAGGGTGACGATGGCCTTCTTCCAATCGGGCTGCTTGCCCGACGTGCGCACGCCGCGACGCGCGAAGTTCTTGAGCTTGCCGCCGACGTTGGTCGTGTTGACCTTGACGACGGCGACCTTGAAGATCTCCTCGACGGCGTGGCGGATCTGCGTCTTGGTGGCGCGCGGATGCACCTCGAAGGAATACTGCGAGGCAGCCGTGCCCGTCATCGATTTCTCGGTGATCAGCGGCGCGATGATGACGTCTCTGGCTTCCATGCTCAGGCACTCTCCTTGACGGCGCGGTCCCCGAAGGCGGAACCGAGCAAAGTGAAGGCGGCGCTGGTGAGGACGAGCCGGGCGTAGCCGAGCACATCCTTGACGTCGAGCGCGCCGGTGTGGGTCACCGCGACCCGCTCGAGGTTGGCGCCGATGCGGACCAGGACGGCGCCGACGCCTTCGGCCTCGCCGGGAGCGAAGACGACCAGCGTGCGCGGCCCCTTCTTGGCGGCTTTCGGCGAGCCGAAAAGGAGCGCCGCCAAATCGCGCGTCTTGGTCAGATCGAAGCCTTCCGTCTCCAGGATCGTGACGGAGCCGCTTGCGAAGCGGTCGGCGAGCGCCGCCCGCAGCGCGCCGCGGCGTTCCTTCTTATTGAGCGAGATGACGTAGCTGCGCGGCTTGGGGCCGAAGGCGACGCCGCCGTGCCGCCATTGCGGCGAGCGGGTCGAGCCCTGGCGGGCCCGGCCGGTCCCCTTCTGCTTCCAGGGCTTCCGGCCGCCGCCCGACACTTCGTCCCGGCGCAGCGTCGAAGCCGTGCCGGCCCGTGGATTGGCGAGCTCGCGGAAGACCGCGCGGAACATGGCGTTCCGCTGCGAGGGGGCCCCGCCGGCGAAGGCCGCGGGGACGGGTTCTTGGCGGACCGTCGCGCCTTTGGGATCGATGACGGCAGGCATTACTTCTTCCCAGCTCCTGCGGCGGGCTTGACGACGACGACTTTGGGCTTGGGCGGACGGACCGCGGCCGTGACGAGCACCAAGCCGTGGCGGCCGCCGGGGACCGGTCCGCGAACCAGCAGGACGTTGCGCTCGGCGTCGGCCCGGACGACCTCGAGATTCTGGTGGGTGACCCGGTCGACGCCGTAGTGACCGGGGCGCCGGCTCCCCTTCACCACGCGTCCCGCGTTGGTGTCGCCGTTGGAAGCGGGCTGGCGGTGGATCATCGAGCCGTGGGTCCGGCCGCCGCCGCTGAAATTGTGGCGCTTGATGCCGCCCGAAAAGCCGTGGCCCTTCGAGATCCCGACCACGTCGACGCGCTCGCCTTCTTTGAAGACGTCGACCGAAACCGTGCCGCCGACTGCCGGGGCATCGTCGAGCGAGCGGCGGAACTCGCGAACGACCTTCTTCGGAGCGATCCCGACCTTCTTGAAGCGTCCGCCCTGCGGCTTGGTCAACGCGTTCTTCCTCGCGTCGTCGAACGCGAGCGCGACGGACTCGTAGCCGTCTGAATCTGCCGTCTTACGCTGCAGCACGGTGCACGGCCCCGCCTCGATGACGGTGACCGGCACGTACCGCCCGTCGGCGGTGAAGACGCTCGTCATCCCGACCTTGCGGCCGATGATGTTCTTCATCGGTGTCTCGCCCTTACTTGGAGTCCAGCCGGCGCCGCTTGACAACGGAGCCTGGCGTTCGTATTGGTTTTTCCGCCGCGTGCGCCAAAATGCGCACGCGGCCTCGACCACAACCCGCAAAGGATACCAATCCGCGCAAGCCTTGTCAAACGCAAGCCGGCCGCTCGCCCTGCGGGAGGCCTTCCTCCACCGGCGGCGGAGGAAGGCGCTCGCCGCGATTCTGCCGTCCGCCGGCGCCGGACACCGCCCTACGCGCCCGGCGGAGGCCGACGATCCCCGCCGGCCTCCGCTCGCGGTGGGAAACGATTTTCGATAACCCGAAGCTAGGCGCCCGACTGGTTAACCCTCGCTTTAAGGTTCGTTTACGACGATCCGTGTAGAGGAGTGCCCGTGCGACGAAGCGCCCTTTCCACGCTCCTCCTGTGCGTCGCGTTTGCGTTCGCGCTCATCGCCGATGCGCGGGCGGCGGTCGGACCTGCGGCCTCCGGCCAGCAGTGCACGCCCGCTTCTGACTTGCGCGGTTCGACCGTGAAGGAGCCGGCTGCCGGCGACGTCGCGACCGTCGCGCAGCTCTGCCTCAACGACTTCTCGCAGGACTCGCTCGCCCACATCCCATTCTCGGGCGGCGCGGGCGCGCCCGTCAGCGACGCGACCGTGACCCGCGACGAGTCGCTGCCTCCGCTTTCGGCGCTCGGTACGGGCGAAGCAACCTCGATCGATATCCGGTCGCGCAACGGAAACTGGGCGCACCTCTTCAGCGGGGCGTTCTGGCGCGCGCCCGCCATCACCGAACAGGGCGAGATCCAGGCGATCGACCGCGGGCAGGCGCGTTTCGCGGTCGCTGCGTCGCTCGGCTATTTCGCCGTCGTCATGCCGCGCTTCTTGGCGCGCGTGAAGGGGACCGAGTTCTTGGTCGACTACGAGCCCGATAAGGTCGCTTCGTTCTCCGTGAGCGAGGGCCGCGTCGCGATCACGCGCATCGTCGCCGTTCGGCTGGTCGAAGAGAACCGCACGGTGGACGGCATCCGTCAGACCGACGAGATCGTCGCCGACGGCCGCTCCTCGATCGAATACCGCCTGCCGCTCCCGCTTTTCCGCCAGTTCAAGAACCTGCACGAAGCGGAGCAGGCGTTTTCCGATCGACTGCAGGCCGCCGTCCAAAGCGGTGACCCGCAAACGATCGACGATGCGCTCAACAACCTCCAGCTCATCACCGGACGGCCCTTCGCCGGGTTTGCTCCGGTGCACGGAGGGGTCCAGCCCGCGGCCATTGCCGGCGCGCTGAGCGCCGCCGCCGGCGGTGCCGCCGCTGCCGTCGTCATCACGTCGAACGCCGCGACGGCTGCCGCGCCCGTCCCGGTGACCGGCGGCGTCACGCTTCAGTCGAAGACGGCCGCTTCCACGCCGAGCCCCGCGCCGGCGGCGATACCGCGCGCGGCGCCCACCGAGCTGCGCCCGGCGCCGGCTGCCGCTCCAGTTGCGCCGCCCAGGCCGACCGCTACGCTTGCATCGGCTGCACCAGCCGTTGCCGCGCGGCCCACGCCGAGCCCTCAGCGGCCCGCGCCGCTCTCCGAACCGCTTCCGTCTTCCGCCCATCACATAGCCGGCGCGAAACCGTGGTGACAAAGGTGCGGGCCGCGGCCTCCGCAGCGCTGCTGTGGACGCTTGCGGCGTGCGGCGGCGGCGGCGCGTCGAGCTCGCCCGGAGGACTCCCCGGCGCCGGCGTCACCGGCAGCGTCACCTTCGGATTTGCCGCGCGCGCGCAAGCGAAAGGCGTGCGCCCGCAGTTTCTCTCACCTTCCACGTCGTCGGTTTCGATCGCCGTCAGCGGCAGCGCGAACAACGTCGTCGCCGACGTGAGCGCCTCGTCGGCGTTGTGCACGACCTCTGGCCCCACGCGCACCTGCGTCGTCCCCGTCACCGCAACGCCCGGCAACACGACCTTCACGGCGACGCTGTACGACGCTCCCAACGCGACCGGGAACGTGCTCGGCAGCGGGAGCGCAACGCAGACGATCGTCGCCGGCACGCCCTTCGCCGTTACGATCCAGGTCAGCGGTGTGCCGGGCGGCATCACCGTCACGACCGCGACCTCGACGTTTCTCGCGGGGACTTCCGGTTCGACGCCGGTGACGGTCAGCGTCGCCGACGCCGACGGAAACGTCATCACCGGGACATATGCCAACCCCGTGACGCTCGCCAGCAGCGACACGACGGGGGCCTTCGCTTTGTCGGCGACGACCGTCACCTCGAGCACGCAAACGGTGACGCTCTCCTACAACGGGTCGAGCACCGTCTCGCAGGATACCGTTTCGGCCTCGGCGAGCGGCGTCGCGCCCGCCAACGTGCAAAGCCAAATCGTCAGCGTGACGGGTTCCTCAGCCCTCAACCTCTACGTTGACGAGCTCAACACCCCCGCGTTGACCGTGACTGCAGCGAACGCCAACGGTAACGTAGCCCCCGCCCGTACGGTAGCGGGGAGCAACACGCTCGTCAGCCAGCCCTACGGGGTCGCCATCGACAGTAGCGACGAATCGTACGTGTCGGGCCTGCGCGATGCCACGATCACCGCGTACGCGGCGGGCGCCAGCGGAAACGTCGCCCCCGTTCGCACGATCACGGGAAGCAACACCGGGCTGAACGGACCGCTCGGGATGACCTTCGACAGCGCCGGAGACCTGATCGTCGCCAACTTCTTCGCCGACACCGTCACCGTCTTTGCGCCGGGAGCGAACGGCAACGTGGCTCCGATTCGCACCATTTCCGGAAGCAACACGGGCCTCGCCGACGTCTACGGGCTGGCACTGGACTCCAGCGGCAACCTCTACGTCGTCAACGACCTCAGCCAATTCGGCGGAGTCGACACCGTCACCGTCTACGCACCGGGAGCGAGCGGGAACGCGGCCCCCATTCGGACGATCACGGGAAGCGCCACGGGAATGGACGGAGCGGCCTTCGACGCCGTCGACTCGTCGGGCACGCTGTACGTGACCAACGGCTACGCGAATTCGGTCACCATCTATGCGCCCGGAGCGAACGGGAACGCTGCGCCCCTCGCGACGATCGCCGGATCGAACACGAACATCAATAGGCCCCAAGGCATCGCGTTGGATAGCGGCGGCAACATGTACGTCGCGAACTCCGGCGGCACCAGTATCGTCGTCTTTGCCGCAGGATCCAACGGTAACGTCGCACCGATTCGCACGATCGGCGGATCCAATGCCGGAATCAACGCGCCCGTCGGAATAGCGCTCGGCCTTTGACCGTCCGGCGCCTCGTCGTCTCTCGGCGCACCGCTCCCTGCCGGCTCGGCGCTGCACCTCCGAACCGCGCGGCGGAGGTTTGACGCGCAGATGAGGCGATGGCGGGCGCTGACGACGGCGGCGCTCGTACTGATGTCGATCGTTTGCCTGCCGGTTCACTCCCGGCAAGCGTCTGGGGCCGACCCGCGGATAGCCCAGGGGCAGGCCGCCTTCGAGGGGGGACGATACGCGCGAGCGCTCGCGCTATGGAAGCCGGCTCTCGAGCGGGCCCGAAGCGGCGCCGACGAGGCGCTCGTCGGCAGCCTCGACTTCAAGATAGGATTGGCAGATTACGATCTCAGCAATCTCGATGCGGCCGTCGCTGACTTCCGCGCGGCCCTTTCGATCGAGCGCGCGCTCAAGAACCGGCTCCGGGAGGCCAAAGTCCTGCGCAACGTCGGCAACGCCGAGTACGGCCTGGGCCGTTACGACGAAGCGCTGAACTCGTATCAGCAAGCGCTCAAGATCCATCGCGCGCTCGCAGACCGGCTCGAAGAGGCGAACGACATCGGCAACATCGGCATCGTCGAGATGGATGCCGGCCGCTACGACGACGCGCTGCGCGCGTATCAGAGGTCGCTGGCCGTGCATCGCGAGCTCAAGAGCCGGCTCGGGGAGGCCGGCGATCTGGGCAACATCGGCATCGTCGAGTATCACCTCGGCCGCTACGGCGAGGCGCTGCGCTCGCAGCAGCAAGCGCTGACCGTCGATCGTCAGATCGGCAACCGGCTCGGAGCGGCGAGCGACCTCGCCAACATCGGCATCGTCGAAGAGGGGCTCGGGCGCTACGACGACGCGCTGCGCTCGCAGCAGCGAGCGTTGACGGTCCATCGCGCGCTTGAGAACCGGCTCGGCGAGGCGAGCGACCTCGGCAACATCGGCATCGTCGAGTATCGCCTGGGCCGCTACGACGACGCGCTGCGCTCGCAGCAGCAAGCCCTGATCATCGATCGTCAGATCGGCAACCGGCTCGGAGCGGCGAGCGACCTCGGCAATATCGGTATCGTCGAAATGGATGCCGGCCGCGACGAGGACGCGCTGAGCTCGTATCGCGCGGCGCTGGCGGCTCATCGCGAGCTCGGCAATCGCCTCGGAGAGGCGGGCGCCCTCGGCAACATCGGCAACGTCGAGAACCGGCTCGGCCGCTACGACGACGCCCTGAGCTCGCAGCAGCAGGCGCTGACCATCGATCGCCAGATCGGAAACCGGCTCGGGGAGGCGAGCGATGCGGGCAACCTCGGCCTCGTTCAAGAGGAACTCGGCCGCTACGACGACGCCCTGAGCTCGCAGCAGCAGGCGCTGAGCATCGATCGCCAGATCGAGAATCGGCTCGGTGAAGCCGGCGCTCTCGGCAACATCGGTCTCGTCGAGATGTATCTCGGCCGCTACGACGAGGCCTTGAGCTCGCAGCGGCAGGCTCTTGCGATCCATCGCGAGCTCGGGAACCGTCCCGGAGAGGCGGACGATCTGGGCAACATCGGCAACGTCGAGCAGAGCCTGGGACGCTACGACGAGGCACTTCGCTCGCAGCAGCAGGCGCTGACGGCTCATCGCGAGCTCGGGAATCGTCTCGGAGAGGCGGACGACCTCGGGAACGTCGGCGCGCTCGAAGAGGTCCTCGGACGCTACGACGACGCGCTGAACGCGGCTCGCCAAGCTGCCGACCTCGATAAGGAGCTCCTCTCCCCCGAAGGTTCGTGGCGCGCGCTGCACGCGGCTGCGGCCGCGGAGGCGCATCTCGACCGTCGCGAGGCGGCCCTCGCCGACTACGACGCCGCGCTCGAGCAGATCGAGTCGCTCCGCGCGGGGCTGGAACGGACCGAGCGGTCCGGCTTTTTCTCGAACAAGCTGTTCGTCTACGACGAGTACGTCGCATACCTGCTCGATCTCGACCGGCGCTTTCCCGGCCAAGGCTACGATCGCAAGGCGCTGGAGATCTTCGAACGCAAGAGCGCGCGGGCCGTCCTGGAGCAAGTCGGCCAGAGCGCGGCCCAGCATTTCCGGGGCGTGCCCGCCGACGTCGTCGCTGCGGAGCGCGAGGCCGACGGCGCGGCCGAGCGCGCGCAAGCCGCGCTCTCCAAGCTGCTCTCGGCGACGCAAGCCGACCAGATCGCGATCGCCTCGGCCGAGCAGGACCTCGCCGCGGCGAAGGCGCGCGCCGCGACCCTCGAGGCGAGCATCAAGGCGCAGTATCCCGCCTACTACGAGCTGCGCCATCCCCAGCCGCTGTTGGCGCGGTGCGGACAGGCGCAGTGCGCGACGATCGCCGCGTTTCAGCAGACGGTGCTGCGGCCGGGCGAACTGCTGCTCGTCTACGACCTGCTCCAAGGACAGAGCGTGCTGTGGCTGATCGACCGGGATCGGGTCCAGCCGGTCCCGCTTGCCCCTAGCGCCGGAATCGACAAGGCCGTCGCCCGGCTCGGCACGCACGTCGCCGGCATGCTCGTCCCCGGCGTCAGCGCGGCGAGACGCGAGCGCAGCGCCGCAGCCGATCTTCCCGCATTCGCCGCCGACAGCTACGCGCTCTACCGCCTGCTCGTCCCCGAGGCCGCCGCCGCCGCGCTCGGGCGCGCGAAGAGCCTGATCGTCGTCCCCTCGGGCTCGCTCTACCGGCTGGCCTTCGAAACCCTGGTCAGCAAGGACCCGGCGAGCACCGCGCAGCCGCACTACCTGATCGAGGACCTGCCGGTCTCGTACGTTCCTTCGGCCTCGCTCCTCGCGGTCGTGCGCACGTCCTACGCGCGCCCGAGCGCCGGACGCAACCCGCTGCTGGCCTTCGCCAACCCCACTTTCGGCGCGGCCGAACCGGGACAAGCGCGAGGCCTGTCGAGTTACGCCGGCCTCCAGCTCGCGGCGGTGCGCTCCGCGTTCCGCAGCGACAGCGGTGCCGCGCCGCTCGGCGAGACCGTCTTCCCAGCGCTTCCCGGGACCCAAGTCGAAGCCGACGCCGTGCGCGCCGCGCTCGGCGCACCCGGCGCAAGCCTCCTCTGGGGCGAGGCGGCGACGCGGCAGCGCGTGCTCGAACTCAACGCGAGTGACGCGCTGCGAACCTACCAGTACGTGCTCTTCGCCACGCATGCGGTGCTGCCGAGCGAGATCGAGGGCCTCACCCAGCCCGCCATCGTCCTGGCCCATCCCGAACGCGGCGACGGCCTGCTGACGATGGCCGACGTCTTCGGCCTGTCGCTCGACGCCGACTTCGTGACGCTCTCGGCCTGCAGCACCGGCGTCGCCGCCGGCGACACGAGCGGCGAGGGGATCAGCGGCCTGACCCGCGCCTTTCTCTACGCGGGGACGCCGGCGCTCTCGGTGACGCTATGGGAAGTCGACGACGCCGCGGCGCCGCAGATCACGCCTCCGTTCTTCGCCGCCATGCACGCCGGCAAGCTCAGCGCGGCCCAAGCGCTGCGCCGGGCGAAGCTCGCGATGATCGCCTCGTCACAGGCCCGCTTCCGGCATCCCTACGCCTGGGGACCGAGCGTCATCTTCGGCGACGGCGATCGCCCGGAGGAAAAGCGCTAGCGCGAGTCGGAGCGGCTGATCTCGACGACGGCGAGCAACCAGCGGCGGCCCGATTCCGTCGCGATCTCCCGGCGCACGACGTAGCCGTTGGGGTGCTTCCCGAAGATGTGAAAGCCGGCTCGCAGCGCGTCGCACAGGGTCTGGAAGGTCAAGGCTGGCGTCTCCAAAGGTTAGGGTGTAAACAGACTAGCCGGTCGATACACGCCGCCGATGAAGGTGGCGAGAAGATTTCCTACCCGCCTTCTTCCAGCGTGCACACCCGCGCGGCGCGCTTCACGGCCGGCCGGACCGCGACAAGAGCATCGCGTCCCCGAACGAATAGAAGCGGTAACGCTCGGCGATCGCGACCCGGTAGGCCCGCAGCATCGGTTCGTAGCCGCCGAAGGCGCTCACCAGCACGAGCAGCGTCGACTGCGGCAGGTGGAAGTTGGTCAGCAGCAGGTCGGCAACGCGGAAGTCGAAGCCCGGCGTGATGAAGAGCGCCGTCTCGGCCTCGCCCGCCTCGACGCTGCCTCCGCGCCGTGCCGAGGCTTCGAGGGCGCGCAGGGCGGTCGTTCCGGCGACGACGACCCGGCGCCCTTCGCGTTTGGCGGCGTTGACCGCGGCGGCGGTCGCCGCCGGGATCTCGTAGCGCTCGGCGTGCATCTCGTGCTCGTCGAGGGTCGCACTCTCGATCGGGCGGAACGTCCCCAGCCCCACGTCGAGGACCAGCGGAACGATCGAGACGCCCCGTTCGCCGATCGCGGCGAGCACGCGCGGCGTGAAGTGGAGCGAGGCGGTCGGCGCGGCGACGCTCCCCGGAACCCGCGCGAAGACGGTCTGGTAGCGCGCCGCCCGCGCTTCGTCGCCGGGCCCGACGTAGGGCGGCAGCGGCATCTCGCCGTGGCGCTCGAGGAGGACGTCGAGCGGGACATCCAGCTCCAGCTCCAGCTCGCGGAGGCCGCGCGCCCCGGCGCGCACCACGGCGGCGGCGCCGTCGTCGCCGAAACGCACCCGCTCGCCGGGACGAAGCCGGCGCGCGGGCTTGACCAGCGCCTCCCAGCGGCGCGCGGCGAGGTCGAAACGCGGCCGGTCGAGCGGTCGCAGCAGCAGGATCTCGGCCGCACCGCCGCCCGGCTCGCGCGTCGCGTGCAGCCTGGCTCGGATGACGCGCGTCTCGTTGACGACCAGGACGTCTCCGGCGCGCAGCAACGAAGGAAGATCCGCGAAGCCGCGATGCTCGATCCGCTCGCCTGCGACGACCATCAGCCTCGCCGCGTCGGCCGGCTCGGCCGGCGACGTCGCGATCAGCGTTGCGGGAAGGTCGTACCGGTAGGCGCTTGCGAGCCGCAGCGGTTCGCCGTCGCCGGATCGGGAGAGGGCCGTATTCCTAGCCTCGCCCGAGGTCCGTGCCGGGAAAATAGAACGCGACGATCTCGCGCGCGCCCGCCCCCTGCGCGCCCATCGTGCGCGCCCCCCACTGACACATGCCGACGCCGTGCCCGCGGCCCGAGCCTTCGACGCCGAGCCCCGCGGGCTCCAGGTCGACCGCATGCAGAAACGTGCTGCGCACCAGCGACGGCCCGACCTGCATCCGAAAGCGCTGCGTCTCGAGCTCGCAGCTCGAGCGCTCGCCGACGAAGGCGATGGTGCGAGGCCGCCGGCTGCCGTCGATATCGCGCAACTCGACGCTCTTGAGCGAGCCGAGCTCCGCGAAATCCGGACCGCACGCGCGGCGCACGTTCTCGAGCGGCACGTCGGCGGACCAGCTATACTCGGGCGTCCCCGCGCAGTGCGGGTCGTCCTGGCTGATCAGGTACGGAAAGACGTGACCCCACACGTCGCCGGAGGCGACGGTCCGCCCCCCGCAGCACGAGCTGTACGCGACTTGGGCGGGCAGTCCGCCATAGGTGACGATCAGACCGCCCGTCTGATCGACGGCGCTGCGGCCCTCGACCGTCTCCGCTTCGATGCCGCCGTAATGCTGATCGCTGTCGCTGCCGGTCACGTCGTAGGGACGCTCCGGCCGCTGCTTGCCGACCGCATACGTCCGCGCCACGATCGCCTGCGCCTGCTGCGCGGCGGCAGGCCAAGCGGCACCGACCTCCGAGCTGACCACGCCGTAGAGGTACGCGTCGAGCGGCAGCGCGTTCACCAGCCCCTTCTGCCCGTCGCCGAGCGGCTCGAAGCTCGCGCTGCCGCGATAGGTGCGCCCCTCCCAAGCGAAGTGCCAATCGTCCAGAGGTTCCGGCGCGGGCGCGCTGCCGCTCGCCAGCAGCACGCGCATTTGGTGCGAGGCGACCGGCCCGCCGACGTCGAGCCCGCCCGTGGCCCGCGCCGCCCGCGGAATCGCGCCGCTCAACAGCGCGCCTAGCAAAAAGCCTGAACGCCTCACATTGGGCGTACACTCCTAAGCTCAGCCCCAAATCCCTGCGCGCGCCTCGCGGAGGTCGCTCGCGCTGCTGCCTTGACGAAGAGTCACTCAAATCAACCTCGACTCCGAGGCTGAACTTAGGGGCAAGCGAGTTCTCCTTCGGTTCTCGGCTTCGAACAACACGGTCCGCAATGGCTGCACGGCACCGAGACCGTCACCAGAAACGGACAAACCGTCTCGACCGACGATCTCTTCACGGGCTATAACGCGCGTCACGGCCACTGGGTGATCGTCTCGGTCGGTTCCGGCGGGCATTACCAGGTGGAGACCAGCCCCTCCGCGGCGCTGGATGGCTCCGTCCGGACGGTCGCCTATCCCGGAAGAGCGCACGCCAAAAGCACCGTGTACACCGACTCCAGCGGGAGATACAGCTCGGAGAGCAGTTGGACGTCACCGCTGAGCGGAAAGACGATCT
Organism: Vulcanimicrobiota bacterium; assembly: GCA_963834485.1. Classification (GTDB taxonomy): domain Bacteria; phylum Vulcanimicrobiota; class Vulcanimicrobiia; order Vulcanimicrobiales; family Vulcanimicrobiaceae; genus CAWICD01. Next base: position 362,892 of record CAWICD010000001.1, on the reverse strand, counting down.
CCTCCCACGACGTCTGCATCAAGCAGTAAGCCGGGCATCGTTTTCGCGTCACCGAAGAGCCCCCGCAAGCGCGGGGGTTCTTCTTCGCTACGACGCAGGAGTTTGTCGGGCTCGCGGAGGTCTTTTTTCGTCGACTGCGCCTCGATCAGCCGTGGTACTGTTCGTCGCTGACCTTCTCCAGCCAGTCGACCATCCTTCCGTCCGACTGCTCCTGAATCGCGATATGGGTCATTGCAGTAGCCGGCGCGGCGCCGTGCCAATGCTTCTCGCCGGGCGCGATCGAGACGACGTCACCCGGCCGAATCTCCTCGACCGGACCACCCCAGCGCTGCACGCGGCCGCAGCCGGCAGTGACAATCAGCGTCTGGCCCAGCGGATGCGTGTGCCACGCCGTCCGCGCGCACGGCTCGAAGGTAACGACGGCGCCGGCGGCGCGTGACGGATCCTGCGCCGCAAAGAGTGGGTCGATCCGCACCGCACCGGAAAAATATTCGCCCGGTCCTTTGCCGGAAGGCTGCGAGCCGGATCGTCTGATCTCCATGGTTTCCCTTTCGCTCGCTCGGGCTCGCGTCAGCGGCCCGTCATTTGCATGAGCGCTTCGGGATAGCGAGCGCCTTGCACCGGAATCTTCGCAGCGGCGTCGTCGAGCTCCCGAAGATCGTCCGGCGTCAGTTCGACCGCGACCGCTCCGGCGTTCTCGTCGAGACGCTCGAGCTTGGTGGTGCCGGGGATCGGAACGATCCACGGCTTTTGGGCGAGCAGCCAGGCGAGCGCGACCTGCGCCGGAGTCGCCTGCTTTCTTCTTCCGACGTGGCCGAGCAGTTCGACCAGCGCCTGATTCGCGCTGCGCGCCTCGGGCGTGAAGCGCGGAAGAACGTTGCGGAAGTCGGAGGCGTCGAACGTCGTATTCGTATCGATCTTTCCGGTGAGAAATCCCTTACCCAGAGGGCTGTAGGGAACGAAGCCGATCCCCAGCTCCTCGAGCGCGGGCAGCACCTCCGCTTCGGGGCCGCGCGTCCACAGCGAGTACTCGCTCTGGACTGCCGTTACGTGCTGCACGGCGTCGGCGCGGCGAATCGTCGCCGCGGCCGCTTCGGAAAGGCCGAAGTGCTTCACCTTCCCTTCCGCGATCAGATTCTTGACCGCGCCGGCGACTTCTTCGATCGGCACGTCCGGGTCGACGCGATGCTGATAGTAGAGATCGATCGCCTCGATCCCAAGCCGCTTGAGCGAGCCTTCGGCGGCCTCCTTGATGTGCTCCGGCCGGCTGTCGAGGCCGAGCCAGGCCTGCTTGCGCGTGGGGTCGAGGCGGAACCCGAACTTGGTGGCGATCGCCACGTGGTCGCGGACGGGAGCGAGAGCCTCGCCCACGAGCTCCTCGTTGGCGAACGGCCCGTACACCTCGGCGGTGTCGAAGAACGTGATGCCGCGTTCCACGGCGGTCCGGATGAGCGAGATCATCTCGCGCTTGTCCGCGGGCGGACCGTACGAGAAGGACATTCCCATGCAGCCGAGGCCGAGGGCCGAGACTTCCAGGTTGCCTCCCAGCGTGCGCTTTTGCATTGCTTCCCTTTCGCTTCCCCGCTCCTTGGATGTAACGTCACTAGGCGAAAGGTTACGCTTCGTTCAGCGACGCGATGTCGATCACGAAGCGATAGCGAACGTCGCTCTTGACGACGCGCTCGTAAGCCTCGTTCACGTCTTGGATCGCCGTCAGCTCGATCTCCGAAACGATGCCGTGCGCGCCGCAGAAGTCGAGCATCTCCTGCGTCTCGGCGATGCCGCCGATCATCGATCCGGCGAGGCTGCGGCGTCCTTGCACGAGCGAGCCGGCGCCGACCGGCACGTCGACCTCGGGGATCCCCACCACGACCATCGCCCCGTCGATCTTGAGCAGATTCAGATACGCGTTCCAGTCCACCAGCGCCGAGACGGTGCTGACGATGAGGTCGAACGAACCGCGCAGTGCGCTGAACGTCGCCGGATCGGAGGTGGCGTAGCAGCGATCGGCGCCCAGGCGCTTCGCGTCGTCCTGCTTCTTGAGCGACTGGCTGAGGACGGTCACCTCGGCGCCGAGCGCGTGGGCGAGCTTGACGCCCATGTGGCCGAGGCCGCCAAGGCCGACGATCGCGACGCGCTTGCCCGGACCGGCGTTCCAGTGCTTCAAAGGCGAATAGAGCGTGATGCCGGCGCAGAGCAGCGGGGCCGCGGCGTCGAGCGGCAACGCGTCGGGGATCCGCAGGACGTAGTCCTCGTTGACGACGATGCGCTCGGAATATCCGCCGTAGGTGGGCGTCACGCCGTCACGCTCGGTGCCGTTGTAAGTGAAGGCGCAGTGGACCAGGCAGAACTGCTCGAGCCCGCGCCGGCACGCGTCGCATTCGCCGCAGGAGTCGACGAAGCAGCCGACCCCGACACGGTCGCCGGCTCGGAACTTCGTCACGCCCTCGCCGACCCGAGCGACGACGCCGGCGATCTCGTGGCCCGGGACCATCGGAAACGTCGAAGCGCCCCACTCGTCGCGGACCTGATGGATGTCGGAGTGGCAGATGCCGCAATACTTGATGTCGATGACCACGTCGTGCGGCCGCGGCTCGCGCCGCTCGAAGACGAACGGTTCGAGCGGTGCGCTCGCTCGGCTCGCCGCATAGCCCTTGGTGCGCAGCCCAATCGTTGTAGACATGCCACCATTATGCGCGCCCAGCCGGCGATCCGCAATCACGCGGTCTGCCCGGCTAGAACAAGCGCGGATGGTCGGCGGCGGGCGTCAGCTGCAAGTGGGCGTAGGCTTCGGGCGTCACCTTCCGCCCGCTCGCCGTGCGCACCACGAGGCCGCACTTGAGGAGATACGGCTCCACGACGTCCTCGAGCGTCTCCGCATCTTCCGTCAGCGTCGCGGCGATCGCGCCGATGCCGACCGGACCGCCGCGGTACTGCTCGGCGATCGTGCGCAGGAAGGCGCGGTCGAGGCGGTCGAGGCCGAGGTCGTCGACGCCTTCGCGCCGCAACGCTTCGTCGGCGACCTCCTTGGTGATCGTGCCGCCGGCCCGTACTTCGGCGAAGTCGCGCACGCGCCGCAGCAGGCGGTTGGCGATGCGCGGCGTGCCGCGGCTGCGCCTGGCGATCGTGCGCGCGCCTTCGGCGTCGACTGGGATGCCGAGCACGCCCGCGCTGCGCGTCACGATTCGCTCCAGCTCTTCAGCGCTGTAGTAATCGAGGTGGGCCATCAGTCCGAAGCGGTCGCGCAGCGGCGCCGAGAGCATCCCCGCACGGGTCGTCGCTCCCACCAGCGTGAAGCGCTCGACCGGGATCTTGTACGTCTTGGCGTAGGCGCCGCTGTCCATCACGATGTCGACCCGGAAGTCCTCCATCGCGGGATAGAGGAACTCTTCGACGACGCCGCCGAGACGATGGATCTCGTCGATGAAGAGGACGTCGCCCTCCTGCAGCGAGGTGAGGATGCCGACGAGGTCCTTGGGCTTGTCGAGCGTCGGGCCGGAGGTGGGGCGCAGCGCGCGCCCGAGATCCTTGGCGATCAGCGCGGCCAGGGTCGTCTTGCCCAGTCCCGGCGGCCCGTAGAAGAGGATGTGTTCGAGCGGTTCGCCGCGCCGTTTGGCCGCGTCGATGGCGATCTTGAGATTGTCGACGACGGCGAGCTGCCCGACGTACTCGTCGAACGAGCGCGGGCGCAGCGTCGCGCCGATGAACTCCTCCTCGACGGCACCTTCCGGCGAGACGATCCGCGCGGCGTCCTGCGGACCGAGCACGACCTTGCGCTTGCGGCCGCCCGCCGCATCTTGCTCGCTCACGAGGCTTCGGCCCGGCGGTTCTTCACGCGGTAGATCTCCGCCAGCAGCGTCTCGGCGTCACGCAAGTGCGGGGCGGCGGCCAGCGTCTCGGCGAGCATCGTCTCGGCTTCGCTGCGTTTGTATTCGAGCTGCAGCAGCACGGCGAGCGCCTCTTCGGCGAAATCGGGGATGGGCTCGGCCGCACGAGGCTCGGCGTCCTGAATCAGCAAGAAGCGCGTCACCTTGCCTTGCAGCTTGGCCACGATGTCGCGCGCCTTCTGCTGCCCGATCCCCGGCAATTTGACGAGGAAGGCGTAGTCGCCGGCGTCGATCGCCTTGGCGATCCGGCCCATCGGCTGCGAGAAGGCGCGCGCCGCCGTCTTGGGGCCGATGCTCGCGACGCTGATCAGCGCTTCGAAGAACGCGCGCTCGATCGCGTTGGTGAATCCGAAGAACGTGAAGCGCCCGCTGTTGCCGTCGAGGTTGAAGGCGGGATAGATATCGAGCGTCACCCGCTCGCCGAGCGCGCGGGGCAGCTTCTCGGCGACGCAGGGCGGGAGCACGATCTCGTAGGCGAGTCCGCCGGCCTCGAGCAGCACGCTCGACTCGCCGAACTCCGCGATCGTTCCGGTGATGCGCGAGAACATCAGCGTCCGACCGCGATGCCGAGCGCGGCGAAGCGGACCTCGGCGCGTTCGATGTTGGCCAGCGCCAGCGCCAGCGCCAGCGCGTCCGAGACGTCGTTCGGCTCGGGCGTCGTCACCAAGCCGAGCTGCTGCATGACCATCCGCTGCACCTGGTCCTTGCGCGCGGCACCCGAGCCGACCAGCACCCGCTTGACGTGCGAGTGCACGAGATGACGGACCGGAACGCCCTGCTCGTGAGCGGCCAAGCACAGCACGCCGCGCGCGTGTCCCATCAGAACGGCGGTCGTCGGATTTTTGTACGCCGTGTACAGCTCTTCGATGACCATCACGTCGGGGCGCGTGGCGGCCAGCACGGCGCGGAGCTCCGCGTGCAGTTCTCCGAGCCGGCGCTCGAGCGGCGCGCTCGGATCGGGCGTGATGATCCCCGCTTCGAGGAGCCGAGCGCCCTCCTGCGTCCGCTCGATCGCGCCGTATCCCGTGATCCGCAGGCCCGGATCGACGCCGAGGAAGCGGTTCACTGCGGCGAGACTCCGCTCACGTAGAGCGTCACCGTCTCGCCGGGGCGCAACGGCGAGGTCGCGCCCGGCTCGGTCCGGACGACCGTCCCCTCCTGGCCTTCCTGCACGTAGGCGGTGTTGCCGATCTGGTAGCCCGCGTTCTGCAGAGCCGTCTGCGCCTGCGCCGGCGACATTCCCGTCACGTCGGGGACCGTCCCCGGGACCGCCACGTCGAGCGTGACCTTCGAGCCCTTGCGGACCGTCGTCCCGACCGGGGGGTCCTGCTGCATGACGGTCCCCAGCGGCGCGCTCGCGTCGACGACGTATTCGGTGCTCGCCTGCAAGCCCGCCGCCGCAAGCGCGCTCGCCGCATCGGCCGCCGTCCGGCCGCCGACATCGGGGACGGAGAGCTGCGGCGCGCCGAGGCTGACGTTGACGGTGACCGTCGCACCCGGCGCGATCGCGCTCCCGGCCGCCGGGCTCTGCGAGACGATCACGTCGGGCGGGATCGTGTCGCTCGCCACGCGCTCGCTCACTTCGAGCTTGAGACCCTTGGCCGCAAGCGCGCGGGTCGCATCGCTCAAGAGCTGCGTCACGACGTCGGGCACGCCGATCGGCTGCGGGCCCTGCGAGACGACGAGTGAAACGCTCGAATGCACCGGGAGCCGCGTCCCCGGTTCGGGCGACTGCCCCAGGACGGTCCCCTTCGGAGCGCTCTTGTCGAAGCGCTGCGTGATCTTCGGGACGAGCTTGGCCGCGCGTAGATAACGCTCGGCGTCGTCGGCGGAATACTGCCGTACGTCGATCAAATCGACCGTCGGCAGCCCCGTGCTGACGTAGAGCGTTACGGCCGAGCGAGCGGGAACGGACAGGTTCGCAGCGGGATCCTGACGCACGACGTGATCTTGCGGGACGCCCTCGCTGGCGACGGGGACGAGCTTGTAGCCGAGACCTGCCGCTGCCAGCGCCTTCTCGGCCTCCGCGGTGCTGCGCCCCACGACGCCGGCGACCGCGACCGACGAGGGCCCGCCGAGGATCCCACCCGGCCGGCTGACCAGATAGCCGACTCCGATCGCCGCGATCAGCACCAGCCCCAGTAACGCCAGCGTCGCGCCCGAGAGGTGCGGCCCGGCGGGCTGCCGCTTCGCGGCGGCCGCCCTCGCAGGCGGCGCGCCCTTCCTCTGGGCGGCTGCCGGCCTCTCCGGGGAACGCGACGGCCGCGGCTTAGGCCTGGGCTTTGAGAAGCTGGGCTCCGAGAGCGCCTCGGCCGCACCGTTCGAGGCGACGTCGAAGGGCGTCGTGACGAGCGGGTGCTCGCGCGCTTCGCGCAGCGCCTTGGCGACCTCCATCGCCGAACCGAAACGCTCGGCCGGGTCTTTCTGCATCAGCTTGCGCACGATCGCCTCGAGCGCCGGGCTGATCGAACCGTCCTCGATCTCGAGCGGCGGGATCGGATTGGAGACGTGCTTGAGCGCGACCGCGATCGGCGACTCGCCCGTATAGGGCAGCTTTCCGGCGAGCATCTGGAACAGCACGATCCCGAGGCTGTAGAGATCCGAGGGCTCGTGCAGTTCGTGACCCTGCGCCTGCTCGGGAGAGATGTAGTAGACGCTGCCCATCACCAAGCCGGGCTGCGTCACGGTAACGGTTTGGGTCGTGACCGCGCGCGCGATGCCGAAGTCGGAGAGCTTGACGACGTCGTCCTTCGCGATCAGGATGTTGGCGGGCTTGATATCGCGGTGGAGCAAGCCCTGGCGGTGCGCGTAGCCGAGCCCGTTGCAGATCTGCTGCGCGAAGTCGATGGCGATCGCTTCGGGGAGCCGCACGTCGCTCTCGATCATCTCGCCGAGCGTGGCGCCTTCGACCAGTTCCATCACGATGAAATAGGTCTCGCCCTCGCGGCCGACGTCGTAGATGTTGACGATGTTGGGGTGCGAGAGCTTGGCCGCATGCTGCGCCTCGGAGTAGAAGCGCTTGACGAAGTCCTCGTCGGCGGCGAACTGCGGGCGCAGGATCTTGATCGCGACGCGCCGCCGCAGCACCGTGTCGACGCCGGCGTAGACGCTGGCCATGCCGCCCTGTCCGATCCTTCCCTCGAGGCGGTACCGCTCGCTGAGATTTCGCTCGATCATCTTCCTACGTCCGGCTCCGTGCCAAAGCGACGGCGAGCACCTTGCGGGCGATCGGGGCGGCGACCGTCCCGCCGTACCCGGCATTTTCGACCACGATCGCGACCGCGACGCGCGGCGCATCGGCCGGCGCGAAGGCGACGAACCATGCGTGCGATTTTCCCGCAGGGTTGGTCGCGGTCCCGGTCTTTCCCGCGACTTGGGCCTCCGGCAGGGCCGCGGCCGTCCCCGTCCCGCGCTGAACCACCGCGATCATCAGCGTGCGAACGACCGCTGCCGTGACGGCCGAGACCGGCGTCGCCAGCGTCGCGGGCAGCACGCCGCGCAGTTCGCGGCCGTCGGCCGCGCGAACCGAGCGCACCAGATAGGGCCGAGGCTCGCTGCCCCCCGCCGCGATCGTGGCGGCGACCAAAGCCATGCGCATCGGCGTGACCGCGAGATCGGCCTGCCCGAAGGCGAGTTGGGCGAGGATGCTCGGCGACACGCTGCCGGCGGCTGGCAGGTGGTCGCGCGCGACCGGCAGCGTGAAGCCGACGGGCTCGCCCAGCTTCCAGCGGCCGGCGTAATCGAACCAGCGGTCGGGGCCCAGGCGCAGCGCGATCTGGGCGAAGTCGACGTTGCTCGAGAGAGCGAACGCACCGGCCAGGTCCTGCCTCCCCGTCACCTCGCCCTCGTTGTCGTGCACCGTGAAATCGCCGATCTGGAGGAAGCCCGGGTCGCGGAACGTGTCCTCGGGCGTGATGACGGCCGAGTCGAGGGCGTCGGCGGCGGTGACGATTTTGAAGGTCGAGCCGGGCGGATAGAGTCCGTCGAGGGCGCGGTCGACCAGCGGGCTCTGCGGGTCGGCGGAGATCGCGGTGAAATCCCGGTCGATCCCCTCGGGATCGAAGCTCGGGACGCTGGCCAGGGCGAGGACCTCGCCGCTCCGCGGGTCGAGCGCGACGCCGGCGGCCCGCGGATACCCGCTGAGCTCGGCGTAGAGCGTGGCCTGAACCTGCGGATCGATCGTGGTCACGACCGTCGCCCCGCGCTCGGCGGGCGTGGCGTCGCGGGCCAAGACGCGGCGCAGCTGCGCCAGCGGGTCGTTCGCGACGGCGCGCGCCGTGAGCTCGCGGTCGAAGACCGACTCGAGGCCAGTCGTGCCGTACCGTTCCGAAGCATAGCCTAGCGCGTGCGCCAGCGACGCGCCGAACGGATAGCGGCGACCGCGCGGCGAGGAGTAGGCCAGGACCGTCCCGTCGCGCGCGACGATCGGGCCGCGATAGGGCGCGAGCAGCGCCGCGCGAGGATCGTGCGCGTTCTTCGCCAGCTCCGGCCCCGCCACGACTTGAAGCCAGAGCTGCCGGCAAGCGAGCAAGGCGAAGAGGACGATGAAAAGCGCCCCCAACTGCCCGATCGCCTGGTTGATTCCCGACGAGCGTTCGGGACCGCGCGACGACATCGCCCGGCGAACGCTCTAGAGCGCCGCTTTGGGGCGCTCGCGCAAGAGCGTCAAGCCTTCCTCGGTCCGCACGGCCATGTAGTCGGCGCTGCGCTCTTCGCCGATCGCCAGGTTGATCAGTTGCCGCATCCGGTCCTCGGGCAGCCCTGCGACCGCCATCACCGGCTCGACGGCGAACTCCTCCAACAGCTCGGGCGCGACGTACGCCGCGCGCGGCAGCGTGTCGAACAAGCGGTCCTCGTACGGCTCGCCGCGCCACGGACCGCGCTTGCCGAAGACCGTCGCATGGTAGTCCCAGGCGCAGAGCTGGCGTTCGTTCCAAACGAAATGACCGCGCGCGCACGTGCGGCGGCAGACCGCACATTGCGTCAGCGCTTGAGGCTGGCGCTCGATCCCTTCGAGCACGTCTTCGGGGACGTCCTCGGGATTGAGGAGCAGTGAGATGACAAGGCGCTCCGGGACCTCGGCGTGCCAGCCGATGCGTGCGAGCATCTCCAAGTCGCGCAGCGAGCTCAAGAACGCCCGGTCGTCTTCTGGCGGAAACGTCTGGTCGACCCAGCCTCCGATGTTATCCGCGGCGAGGCTCACACGCTGCCAGCCCTCGCCCGTCACCACGCCCACCGGCGTCCACGCCAGCGGAACGAGCCACGCCGTAACCTGCCCCTTCACCGCGCGCAGCGAGGAGACGAAGGCGAGCGTACTCGCATTCCCTCCGAGGACGTAGACGCACGCCTGCGGCGCGCTCGCTTGTCGTTCCGGCACTTCCATCGCGCTCAGCTTACGGGCGAGCGCCCGCGAGGCCTCTTGCCGCGCACCTTCAGCGGTGGACGGTGATGCCGGCGCGGTAGTCTTGCAGCGAGCGCGGCGGGCCGGCGGTCGAAGCCAGCGCGTCGGCGAGCGCCCGCGCGGTATCGAGGCTCGTCACGCAGGCGACGCTCGTCTCGACGGCGGCGCGGCGGATGCGGTAGCCGTCGGAGATCTCGCGCGCGCCGAGCGCGTTGTTGATGACCAGATCGACCGAGCGCGAGACGATCGCCTCGAGCACGTGCGGCGAGCCATCGGCGATCTTGTTGACTCGCTCGGCCGGAATGCCGTTGGCGACGGCGAGTTCGTGCGTGCCGCCGGTCGCGACGAAGGTGAAACCCAGTTCGGCGTAGCGCCGCAGGATCGGCACCGACTCGGCTTTCTCTTCATCGGAGATCGAAACCAGGATGCGCCCGCGCCGCGCCGGATCGCCCGGCTCGGGGACGCGCGTGCCGGCCGCGATGAAGCCCTTGCGCAGCGCTCCCGCGAAGGTCGCGTCGATCCCCAGCACCTCGCCCGTCGATTTCATCTCCGGTCCCAAAATCGTCTCCACGCCGCGCATCTTCGCAAACGAGAAGACCGGAACTTTGACGACGACGAACGGCGCGTCGGGCAGCAGGCCCGTGCCGTAGGGCATGTCGCGCAGCTTCTCACCGAGCGCGACCCGGGTCGCGGCCGCAACGAGGTTGACTCCGGTCGCCTTCGAGATGATCGGAACCGTGCGGCTGGCGCGCGGATTGGCCTCGATGATGTACAGCTCGCCCTTGTGGATGACGAACTGAATGTTGATGAGCCCGCGCGTCTGCAGTTCGTGCGCGATCGCGCGCGTGACCTCGACGATGCGCTGCTGCATGGCGCTCGAGACCGTCTGCGGCGGATAGACGGAGATCGAGTCGCCGGAATGGATGCCGGCCCGCTCGATGTGCTCGAAGACGCCGGGGACGAGGATATCCTCGCCGTCGTAGACCGCGTCGACCTCGACCTCGAGGCCGCGCAGATACTTGTCGACCAGCAGCGGCTTGCCCGGCGTGATCGGCGGCGCGGTCTCGACGTACGAAAGCAGCTGCCCCTCGTTGTAGACGATCTCCATGCCGCGTCCGCCGAGCACGTACGAAGGGCGCACGAGCACGGGAAAGCCGAGCTCGCGTGCGATCGCGCGGGCCTGCCGGAAGGTATTGGCGGAGCGGCCGCGCGGGCGCGCGACACCCAAGCGCGCCAGCGCCGCGTCGAACTTTTCGCGATCCTCGGCCATGTCGAGGCTGCGCCGGTCGCTGCCGACGATCTTCACGCCGCGCCGCGCCAGCTCGCCTGCGAGATTGATCGCCGTCTGTCCGCCGAAGGCGAGCATCACGCCGCTCGCGCCGGTCGCGTCGTAGGCGGCTTGCACCTCGTCGGGGCCGGGCGGTTCGAAGACGAGCACGTCGGAGATGTCGAAGTCGGTCGAAACGGTCTCGGGGTTGTTGTTGACGACGACCGCGGCGCGGCCCGCCTCGCGCAGCGCCCAAGCCGCGTGCACGCAGCTGTAGTCGAACTCGATCCCCTGGCCGATGCGGATCGGCCCGCTGCCCACGACGACGAGCGCTTCGCGCGCGGGGCGGCGCATCTCGTCCTGCTCGTAACGCGAGAGGTAATAATACGGCGAGCGGGCCGGAAACTCGGCGGCGGCCGTGTCGACCATGCGGAACGCCACACCGCGCGCGTGCTGCGGATCCTGTTCGATGACCGAAGCCTGGTTCCAGAGCGAGACGTTGCGGTTGGCGTCGGTGAGCAGCCCGAGCCCGGCGTGCGAGTAGCCGCGTTCGGCGGCCTTGCGCAGATCCTCCGCGGTCGCCGAGGCGCGCAGGCGCATCTCGAGCGCGACCAGTTCGTAGATCTCCCACAGCCAGAACGGATCGATCTGCGAGAGTTCCGCGAGCGTCTTCGGCTTGAGGCCGCGGCGCAGCGATTCCGCGAGCGCGAAGAGCCGCTCGTGCGTCGGCACGGCGATCACCGCGTCGAGCTCGTCCTGGTTCCAGCTCTCCAGCGCCGTCCCGGTCAGCGTCTCGCGCCCGAGGTCGAGCCCGCGCACCGCCTTCATCAGCGCCGCGCCGAAGGTGCGCCCGATCCCCATTGCTTCCCCGGTCGACTTCATCTGCGTCCCCAGGCGCGTGTCGGCGCGCGGGAACTTGTCGAAGGGCCAACGCGGGATCTTGACGACGACGTAGTCGAGCGTCGGCTCGTAGGCAGCCTTGGTGACGCCGGTGACGGGGTTCTCGATCTCGTCGAGCGTCATCCCCAGCGCGATCTTGGTCGCGATCTTGGCGATCGGATAGCCTGTCGCTTTGGAGGCGAGCGCGGAACTGCGGCTGACGCGCGGGTTGACCTCGATGATGTTGTACTGGCTGCGCTCGGGGTGCAGCGCGAACTGGATGTTGCAGCCGCCCTCGACCTTGAGCGCGCGGATGACGTTGATGCTGGCGCTGCGCAGCATCTGGTATTCGAGGTCGGAGAGCGTCTGCGAGGGCGCGACCACGATCGAGTCGCCCGTGTGCACGCCGACCGCGTCGACGTTCTCCATGTTGCAGACGATGATGCAGTTGTCCGCACGGTCGCGCAGGACTTCGTACTCGATCTCCTTCCACCCCAAGAGCGAGGTCTCGACCAGCGCCTGGTGGATGAGCGACGCGGCGAGCCCGACCGCGAGGGTCTCGCGCAGCTCGCTCTCGTCGCGCACGACGCCGCCGCCGGTTCCGCCCAGCGTGTAGGCGGGCCGGACGACGAGCGGATAGCCGACTTCCTGCGCGAAGGCGACGGCGCTCTCGACGTCGGTCACGATCTCGCTGCGCGGAACCGGCTCGCCGATCGCGAGCATCGCGTCCTTGAACTGCGCGCGGTCTTCGGCAAGCTTGATCGTTTCGATCGGCGTCCCGAGGAGCTCGACGCCGTAGCGCTCGAGCACGCCGGCCTCGTGCAGTTCGACCGCGAGGTTGAGGCCCGTCTGACCGCCGAGCGTCGGCAGGAGCGCATCGGGCCGTTCGCGAGCGACGATCGCTTCCAGCGAAGCCGCCGTCAGCGGCTCCAGGTAGACGGCGTCCGCGACCTCCGGATCGGTCATGATCGTGGCCGGATTGGAGTTGACCAGAACGACCCGGTGCCCTTCGTCGCGCAGCGCGCGACACGCTTGAACGCCGGCGTAATCAAACTCGGCGGCCTGTCCGATGACGATCGGACCCGAGCCAATCACGAGGACGTTGCGGCGGGGCACGGCTCTCTGCTTACGGCCGCAGCACTCGCAGGGCCTTCCCCAGTTCGCCCTTCGACAGGCTCAGGGTGACAATACCCCCCGAATAGGCCTACCGCTGTCACCCTGAGCCTGTCGAAGGGCGAAGGGCGACTAAGGTGGCAGAAAGCCCTCGGGGGCCTCGTCGAAGTAGCGTTTCCAGAGGAACAGCCAGAAGGCCAGCCCCGCTTCGTCCCCGTAGGCGCGGAAGCGGCGCTCGATCGTCGCGTCCGCCACCGACCTTTTTTTGACGAGGCGGGCGTAGGTCGGCCGGGTCCACGAGTCGAGGACGAGCCGCGAGCGCCGCCCGAAGAGCAGCATGACGTGCGCGGCGGCATAGGGACCGACGCCCGGCAGCGCGCGCAAGCGCTTCTCGAGCTCGGCGTCGGGGAGCTCGGCGCGCGGCGCGGCGCGCCAGGCCTCCAGGTCGATCCGGCCCTCGGCGACCGCCGCGGCGAGCCCCCGCAGGTACGCCCCGCGGTAGCCCGCGCGCGCGACGTCGCGGAAGAACGACTCGTCCGCCGAGGCGACTTGCGCGGCGGTCGGAAAGGCGCGGCCGCGCCAGCCCGCCTGCGGGACGCCGGACGCGCGCGTCCCCAAGGAGCCCACGAGCGCCTCGATCATCCGCGTCGTCGCCGACCACGCGCAGTTCGTCGTGCAGATCGTGCGCACGACTTCCTCGAACGCGCTGGGGCTGCGCAGCAGCCGTCCGAAGCCGCCGGTCGCGAAGCGCAGCTCGCGATCGGCCGCGACCCTGGCGTAAAACGGCGCGAGATCGTCGTCGAGCGAGAAGATCGTGCGCACGGCGGCGACGAGGCCCGCGCGCAGTTTCGCGCCGGGTGCCCGGCCGCTCGCGGCGAGCGCGAGCGAACCCGGCGGATCCTCCCAAACGCGCAGCACGCGCGCGCGGCCTTCGAACGCGAGCGTCGTCTCGAACGTGCGGCCCGCCTCGTCGACCGTGTTGGGCGCGAGCCACCCCAGCCCGTGCGAGCGCAGCGTCGCCCGGAAATCGACCGGCTCGCCTCCCGCGCCGCGCAGCGGAAGCCGCTCGAGAACGCATTTCGGCTCGTCCGCAGCCGAACGAGCCGAAACGTTCATGAGTGAAGTACTTCCGTTACCTGACGGCCGAGGCCTTATTGCCCCAAGAGCTGCGGATGTAGGTGGCGACCGCGGAGATCTCGGTAGGCTTGAGCTGGCCTTTCCAGGCAGGCATCGCGCCGTTGTAGTCCTTGCCGTTGACCGTGATCTTGCCGTTGAGGCCGTTGTTGATGATGGCGACGACCTTCTTCGGGTCGCCGGTGACGACCGGGTTGCCGGCCAGCGGCGGGAACGCGGGTACGAGACCCTGGCCGTTGGCCCCGTGACAGCTCGCGCACTTCGACGCATAGATCGCCGCACCGTTGCTTGCGGCGGATGCCGCTTGGCTGTGCGGGAAGACCGCAACCGCGCCGAGCGTCGCCGCGGCCGCGAGAAAGACGACAAAACGCTTCAGGGTATGACTCCTTTGCAAGACGATGACGACGGGCGGCCTTCGGCCTCTGCGTTGCCGGACCTTGGCAAAGCCCTATGGCGATAAACGTACGATACGCCAGCCGCGTTCCTCCCGCGTGAACGAGAGGCGGTCGTGCACGCGGTCCGCCCGGCCCTGCCAAAACTCGAAAGCATCAGGAACGATGCGGTAGCCGCCCCAGTATGGAGGACGCGCGACCTCGCGCCCTGCGAAGCGCTCCTCCTCCTCGCGCACTCGCGCTTCCAGGTAGGCGCGGCTGGGAACCACCGCGCTCTGCCGCGAGGCCCACGCGCCGAGCTGGTGGCCGCGCGGCCGCTCCGCGAAATACGCTTCGGATTCGGCCGCGTCGACCCGCTCGACCGGCCCGTCGACGCGGACCTGCCGTTGCAGCACGCCCCACCAGAAGACCAGCGTGGCCGCCGGATGTGCTTCCAGCTCGCGCCCCTTGCGACTTTCGTAGTTCGTGAAGAACGTTAGGCCCCGCTCGTCGCAGTCGCGCAGCAAGACGGTGCGTGCCGAAGGGCGTCCGTCGAGCCCGATCGTGGCGAGCGCCGCCGCATTCGGCTCGACGATACGCTCGTCGCCCAGTGCGGCTTGGAGCCAAGAACGGAACTGCACGAACGGATCGCGCGCCACGCTGGACTCGTCCAAAGCGCCCAGCTCGTAACTGACGCGCAGGGCGCGCAGCTCGCCGGGAGAGCTCACGTGCGCTTGGAGCGGTACGAGAGCGCCGCGGGCTCGCGGAGCATGTGCGAGATCCGCGCGAACGACTCGTAGATGTGACTCTCGGCCAGGCCGAACATGTCACCCATCGCCACGAGCGAGCCCGGTTTGGCCTCGAGCGCGAGGAGAGCCTCCTCGCCGGCCCAGGTCGTCAGCGCGACGACCCGATGGCCGTCGTCGCTGGCGAAAACGTCGGCACCCTGGAAGCCGGGGATGTCGACCATGAAACACTCGGCGAAATCTTGGAACGCCTCGACGAGACGCTCGGTCATCTCGGGGTGCACGAAGAAGCGCTGGGTGACGTAGAGCGAGTCGTCGCCGGCCGCCGCGGTGCCGTAGACGCGGGCCCCCAACCGGTAGGTACGCACGTCGGACGCGCGCGAGCGCCAATTCCCGCCTTCGATCAAGCGCACCGGCGCGTGTTCCTCGAGCCAAGAATCCTCCCCCTCGAAGACGACCTCGACGGCGACGGCGTCGAGGTCGGGCCGAAGATAGAGCGCGCCTTCCACGAAGCCGGCGAGGCCGGTCAGCCCGCCGAGGCGCTCGGCGAGTTCGCCCGGGAGGCCGCGCTGCGGCGTGGCGTCGAGCTCGAAAAAAGCAAGAACGGTGCGAGGTGTGTGAGCGTGCATGAGGGCTTGTTGGACGCGGGCGTTACGGAAACCGTCCGAGTCCGAACCCGACGAGCAGCGTGGCCAGCAAGAGCAGCCCGCCGCCGAGCGCGAAGGGGACCGTCCCGTCGACGCGCTTCTTCTCCCACACCGTCTCCAGCGCGATGTTGCGGAACGTCCCGCTCAACGCGCTCGCGTCGCCGGCCTGCGCGTACGCGCCGTTCGCATTGGCGGCGATCGAGCGGAGCGCATCCTCGTCGAGATCGGCGAGCTCGCCCGTTCCCGGGATCAAATCTCCGCTGCCGGCCGTGCCGACGCCGACCGTATAGATCGCGATCCCCTTCTGTCCGATCGCTTGCGAGGCTTCGACCGGGTCGGCGCCGCGGTTGTTGACGCCGTCGGTCAGCAGCACGATGACGCGGCGGCCGGTCGCGGGCATCTGCGCGGCGGCGAGGTTCAGCGCGTCGCCGATCGCGGTCGCCCCGTCGGCCGGCGGGATGCGGTCCAGCGCCGCGCGCACGCCGTCCAGGTCGGCGGCCGGCGCGGCGACGACGTTGGCGTTGCTGGAGAAGCTGACGAGCCCGACGCGGGTTCCCTCGGGGACCGCGTCGATGAAGGCCGACGCCGCGCTCTTGGCGGCAGCTTCGCGCGAGGGCGCGAGGTCGGTCGCGCGCATCGAGCCCGAGGTGTCGATGCAGATGACGATCGTTCCGTCCTTGGCCGGAACGCGCGCCGTGAAGCGCGGACCCGCCAGCGCTCCCAGCAGCGCCGTGACCGCGAGGACGAACGCCGCGAACAGCGCCGCCGCCGGCCAGCGCGCCGGACGCATCGCGCCGAGCGCGAAGGCCACGTTGGAATAGAGCAGTGCCTGCGCCTGCTGCCGCCGTTCGAGCGAACGGTAGAGCCATGCCAGCGCCGCCGCCGCGAGCAAGGCGGCGACCAAGCCGAGCGGATGCGCGAAGCTCACGGGCGCGAGCGTTCGTTATGCGAGCCCGAAGGCCTCGAAGAGCGCCTGCGCGACGCCCTTGCGCTCGTCGAGCAGCGCCGCGCGCACGCCGCAGCCCAGCAGCGCTTCGAGCGCACGCCGCTCGCGCGCGGCGACCGCCTCGACGAAGCGCTCGCGCTCGCGCCGTCCGACCCAGATGCGCGCCGCACGTCCGCTCTCGGCGTCGCGCAGGCGCACGAATCCGCCCAGCGGCAAGCCTTCGCGCCAGGGGTCGCTCGCGATCAGCGCGGTCGTCTCGAAGCGTCCGGCGCAGGCGCGCACGAGCGGCTCGAGCTCGTCGAGCTCGTAGAAGTCGGAGACGAGAAGGAGCTGCGCGTCGCGCGGGAGCGCCGCCAGCGCAAAGCGCAACGAGCGTTCGAAAGCTTCGCCCCGGCGGTCGCGCACTTCGGCGCAGTGGTGGGCGGCGGCCCGGCCGCGCAAGGTGCGCAGCACCAGCGGCCCCGCGGAGCCGATGCGGGCGCAGCGGTCGTCGTCCAGCGCGACGGCGTACCAATCCGCCGCCGCTTCGCAGGCGAGCTCGTAGTTCGAACGCGTGCGGCCGACGAACATCGAGCTCGAGGCGTCCAGCGCCGCCGCGATGACCAGCGCGTGGTCCTCGAACACGACGCGGGTCTGCAGCGCTCCGGCTCGCGCGGTCGCGGCCCAGTCGATGCGGCGCGGGTCGTCGCCCTCGACGTAGCCGCGCAACTCGGCGAACTCGTAGCCGTCGCTGCGCCGCTTGACCGGCGCCCCCGCGCCGCGTACGCCGGGACGCCGCCGGCCGGTCAACATCGCGGCGCGCAGCCGCACGGCCAGCGGGGTCAGGGGGAGGCTTCCCCCCCGACGAGCTGGGGCTGCGAGGGGACGTCGCCGGCAGTGCCGGCGGGGTTGACCACGCCTGCGCTGAGCCGCGGCATGTAGCGCACGACCAGCAGCGCGAGATCGTCCGTGATGCGTGTCGAGCGCTTGCGCAGGCGCTTGACGATCGCCTCCGCCGTCGCCTGAGCGCCGCCGGAGAGCTCGGTCAGCCAGGCCGCCACGCCTTCGGCGCCGAGCTGCCGCCCGCGCGAGTCGCGCGACTCGGTCAGTCCGTCGGTTCCGACGACGACCACGTCTCCCTTGCCGAGCAGCAGCGTCTTGGTCCCGTACTCCGGAGCCGGCTCCATGCCGACGATCGGCCCGGTGGTGGGCAGCAGCACGACGTCCTGGCCGCAACGGAACCAGGCCGGCTCGTGGCCGGCCGAAGCGTAGCGAACGCGCCCGGTCTCGAGATCGATGACGCCCAGGAACAGGACGATGAAACTCTCCAGGCTCTCGGCGCTGCGGGCGTAGATTGCGGCGAACTTGGCGAGCACCCAGCCCGGATCGTCGTTTTCGCTGAAGAGCGTGCGGATCGAATACTTGACGAGCGCCGTGTCGACCGCCGCGTCGATCCCCTTGCCGCTCACGTCGGCGACCATGAACATGCCGTTTTTTCTATCGAAGGTGAACACGTCGTGCGTGTCGCCGCCGACGCTCGAGCCCCGCGTGGCCGAGATCAGGACGCTGCCGAGATCGACGTTGGGCAAATCGCGCCGCTTGCTGATGAACGCGCGCTGCAAGCGTTCGACGAGCGAGCGCCCCTCCTCGACACGGCGGCGCAAACGGCCCTCGAGAAGGACGAAAAGCACCGCAACCAAGGCGAACAGCGCGTTCGCGACGTTGCGCGTCAGCGTGTTGCGCGCCACGGCGTCGTCGAAACGCTTGCGTCCGAGCACTTCCTTATCGTGCAGGATCTCGTCGAGGCGCGCGTAGTCCTCGCGGGTCGCGGGGAAGCGCAAAACCGGCGCACGCTCGTCTTGCGTCTGCGCGATCGCGTCGATCCGGAGGAGATCGCTGGCCAGCAGCTTCTCGTATGGCCGCAGCTCGGAACGCACCGATTTGCGGTCGAACTGCTCGACCTCGAGAAGCTCGACGTCGCGCTGCGCCGCGACGACCGCCGACTGGTACGAGAACGCATCGGTGATCTTGACGCTGCCCCCGTACGACAAGTAGCTCGCCAGCACCAACAAAACGAGCAGCCCCACGACGTATGCCAACGTCGTGATTCTTCGATTGGAGCTTGCCCTGACGCGCAAACGTGCTATCGGAATGGTCCCCGGAGTTCCAAGCTAAGAACGGAGCACCGTCGGTAAGGCCCTAGAACCGTAGTGTGCGCCCCTCCGCGTTCTTACCTCTGAAAAATTCTTCCGTTTTAGACCGCTTTTCGGTCAAGGATTTAATTCGAGCGTGGACGTCCGGCCGCGGGCCACCGCGGCATCTCCGAACGGGAGCGGAACGAGCGTCCCGCGCAGCCAAGCCGTGGCCCCGTCACGGTAGTGCTGCGAGCCCGGCTCGCCGGACTCGCCTTGCGGTATGACGATCCCGCCTGCCTCCCAGTTTCCGACGTCCCAGACGGCACGGAAACTCTGCGTGACCGAAGGCCCTTGCGCGTGAGGCGAGTAGGCGTCGCCCAGCCCCGGGAAGGGCGTCCCGTTCCAAAACGGCCAGCCGAAGGCGCTCATCGCGTGCAGCGCGGTGCGCCCGCCGACCTCGCTCCAGGGCTTGCCGAGCAGCTCCGTCCGTCTCAGACGGCTCAGCGCATCGCGCGCCGCCGCGGACAGGAACGCATCGTAGTTGTCGCCCGGGACCCAGCCGTGGGGCTGATCGCGCAGCATCCGCAGAAGCGCCACCAGCCCCTGAGGCCCGCTTTCGGAGAGATAGCGCCGCCCCAGGTCGGGCGCCATGTGCAGGCGGATCAAGCGCTCGACCGCGGCTTGGCGCAGCGCCGAGGTTTCGGCTGCGGCAGTCGAATCGCCGCTGAAGCGGCCGTCGAAGCCCGCGAGGTCCTTGCGCATCGCCTCCAGCGCGGGGTCGCCGCCCGTCTTGTCGCGGCCTAGCGCCGCAGCCGCGGCGTGGGCCAGTTCGCGGTCGGGAAGCGAGGTCACGTCGCCTTGAATCGCCGAGAACGAGGCCACGTCGTAGGGACCGCGCGAGAGATCCCGAGCGATCTCGGCCGCACGGTAGGGGGGCTCGAAGGCCGCGCTGAGCCGGAAGGGGTAGCCGGCCCCGTAGATCCGATTGTTGGCGGTCGAGGCGAGCACGTCGCGCCCGGGCCCGACGTGCGGGAGCGCGTCGAACGGAAGAGCGTCCAAGGCGGGCGGCGGGCTGGTGGGACCGTCGGCGAAGCTCAAGCCCCAACGCTCGTCCCGCGGGATCTCGCCGGCCAGGCTGTAGGCGCTTTCGCCCCGGTCGTCAGCCAGCACGAAGTTCTGCGGCGGTCCGGGGTAGGACGCGAGCGCCCGCAGCCCGTCCGCTACGCCGGCAGCCCGGTCGAGCGCGCTGAACGACTCGAGCGCCGAGCGGCGGTCCATGTCGGCGGTCCAAGCCGCGGCCAGCCGCACGACCCCGTCGTCCTCGAAGAGAAATCCGTGCCGGGTCCGCAGGTAGTCGCGGGTGATATCCTTGCCGAAGCGCACCCGGAACCGCTCGGTCCGGTGCTCCGCTTTGACCCAGCGCCCGCCGGCCAGATACCGGTCCGAGGTCCCCGAACTGAAGCGCTCACGATAGACGCGCACGGTCGCAACGGTGCCGTTGGTCGCGCCCCAGGCGAGGTGCTCGTTGTGCCCCAGGACGATCCCGGGGACGCCCGCCAGGGTCGCGCCCGCCACATGGATGCCGGGCGCTTCCAGGTCGGCCAGGTACCAGATCCCGGGCATGCGGAGCTGCAGGTGCGGATCGTTGCCGAGCAACGCGCGCCCCGTCGCCGTGCGGCCCGCACCGGCGACGAACTCGTTGCTGCCCAATCCGGCCCGCGCGTCGACAACCACGCCGTAGAGCGGCGACGCATTCGGATACGGAACCGACAGCGGCGGCAGCGAGGCGACGGGGGCCGGAGGCCCGCCTGCCACGGGAACGTCGTAGGCCGGGTCGGTGACGGGAAAGAACGCGTCGCGCGCCTGGGGCCCCAGCTTGCCGATGACCGCTTCCCGGGTCGCGACCTGCTGCCAGTCGTCGGTCAGCGCGACGACCGTCGCGAAGGAGGCCAGCAGCGAGTCGCGCGGCGTCCACGGTTCGGGCTGATAGCCCAGCAGACGGAACTCCGGGGCGAGCGGGCGCGTGCGCATGGCCGCGTTGACGCCCGCCGCGAACGCTTCGAGGTCCGCCCGCGCGGAGGGCGAGAGGCGGCGCAGCTGCTCGTTCACGACCGCGTTGATGTCGTACACGCGAACGGCGACGTCGTTCTGAATGGCGAGCGAACCGAACACCTCGCCCAGCCGGCCCGAGACCAAACGCCGGTAGAGATCGAGCTGGAAGAGCCGGTCCGTTCCCTGGACGTAGCCTTCCGCGAAAAACAGGTCGTGCTCGTTGGCCGCGCGCACGTGCGGGATGCCGCGCGCGTCGCGGTCGATCCGCACCGGCGCCCTGACCCCCAAGCCGGCAAGGGTCCCGGAAGGCTCGCGCCCGCCCGCGCGCACGCCGTCGATGATGTAAGCGGCGACGCCGAAGACGATGAGGACCGCCGGCGTGAAAGCCAGCGCGAGCAGCACCCACAGGCGCCACGAGGGCGGCTTGCGCGGATTCTTTTTCGGAACGGGCTGAGACTTCGCTTTGAGAGGAGTCTGAGTTTTTTTCTTCTGAGGGGTCTTGCTTTTCTTTTTCAGAGGAGTCTCTCGAATTCAGAGGAGTCTCTCGAACGTGGATCGCGGGACCGGCGATCCGCTCCGCAGAGGGGCGGAACCCGAACGCGGAGCGCAACGGTCTGCCGGAACGCCGCTCGACCACGCGTCGCACGAGCGGTCCCGCTGCCGAGGCCTGACCGGCGTCCTTCCGCGCCGGTCGCCGACATCTTGCTAGAAGTCGAGCACTTCCGCGCGTGGGGAGGGGCGCTCGCGGCAGCGGACGCACGTCCCGCGGAAAAAGACGGTCGCCTCGGCGACGTGCGCGCCGAGGATCTCCCGCGCGCGATCCGCGACGGAGTCCGGCACGGTCACGCCGACGTCGACCGTCTCGCCGCAGCGCGCGCAAGTGAAATGCGAGTGCGCCGGCCGCGCGCATTCGTAGAGCGCGGCGTTGCGGCCGGGAACGTCGATCCGCATGACCAGTTCGAGTTCGACCAGCCGCGCCAGAGCGCGGTGGACCGTGGCGAACCCGACGGCGTGATGCCGGCGGCGCAGCCGGTCGAAGATGTCGGCGGCCGTGAGGTGATGCGGTTCGCCCTCGCCGCGGATCACTTCGAGGACGACGGCGTCGTTCTGGGTCAGCCGGTGTGAAAGTGTGGCCATCGTTGCCCTCGCTTTCGGGTGAGCGGCGGCTCCGTCGTCAAGCGGGCGAACGAGCCGTTAACTGAGTATGAATTTCACTTTCATTATAAGAACCGTAGCATCCTCAATACGACGGCGTCAAGGAAATTTTTCTCGAGCACGCGCCGGCTCGCTCGCTCGTCGGCGGCGGCACCGGCGCTCGAGTCTAGGGCGTCGGAACGGCGGCGATCAGCGCCGCCACCAGCGCCTCCGGATCGACCCGGTCGGTGATCGTGCGGTAGTTGAAGGCGAGGCGGTGGCGCAGCACGGCCGGAGCGCTCTCGCGAACGTCGTCGGGAACGACGAAAGTGCGGCCCCCGGTCAGCGCGCGGGCCCGCGCGAGCGCGGCGAGCGCCAACGTGGCGCGCGGGCTCGCGCCGCGCTCGAGATACTCGTGCGGAGCGCGCGTCGCCGCGACCAGCGCCACGATGTAGCGCGCCAGGCGCGGCTCGATGAACAGGGCGCGCGCCTCGTCGCGCCAGCGCAGCACGTCGGCCACGGCGACGACGCCGGTGGGCATCGCCGGGGGCGCGCCGCCGAAACGCTCGAGGATCCGGACCTCTTCCTCCGGCGAAGGGTAGTCGACCAGGAGCTTGACCAGAAAACGGTCCATCTGCGCGAGCGGCAGCGCGTAGGTCCCCTCCGAGTCGAGCGGATTCATCGTGGCCGTCACGATGAAGGGCTCCGGCAGCCTGTGGGTCTGCGGGCCGATCGTCACCTGATGCTCCTGCATCGCCTCGAGCAAAGCGGATTGGACTTTCGCCGGCGCGCGGTTGATCTCGTCGGCCAGAACGATGTTGGCGAAGATCGGGCCGAACGCGGTGGCGAACTCGGCGCTGCGCTGATCGAAGACGCGCGTGCCCACGATGTCGCTGGGCAGCAGATCCGGCGTGAACTGAACGCGTTTGAACGTGCCGCCGACGGCGCTGGCCAGCGCTCTGCAGGAAAGCGTCTTGGCGAGCCCCGGCGGACCTTCGAGCACGACGTGACCGCCCGCGATCAGCGCGTGCAGCAGTGCCTCGAGGATCGGCCGCTGGCCTACGACGGTCTCGGCCAAGGCGTCGAGCAGCGTCTGCGGAGCGCAGCCTGAAGCCGCCGTTTCGGTCACGCGCCGCACCTCGATGCGGCGCCGCTCCCGGCCGGAGCGTCGAGCCGCTCGAGCAGCGGCAGCGCCGCGCGGACCGCCTCGCCGAGGCGCGCGTCCTCGCAGAACGCGGCCCGCTCGACGGCGAGCAGCGCGCCGCGCAGAGTCTCGTCGCCCCCGGCGGCGCGTCGCGCGAGCAGATCGGCGAGCGTTTCGCCGTCGCGCGCACCGACGCGCTTGCGCAGCACCTCGCGCACGGCGACGACGCGCGGACGGCTCGGCTCGCCGGCCAGCGCGGCGAGCAGCGACTGCCACGTCGCACCGTTTCCGGCCGGCGCGGGCGCGGGTGCGGGCGGCGCCGCCGCTGGCGGCGCGAGAGGGCGCGGCTTGCGCCGCGTGAGAGCCCAGACCAGCGCCACGAGCGCGGCCAGACCGAGCACGAGGAGCGCGATTTGGCGCAGCACCGCCAGCAGCACGTCGCGCAGCCACGGCGGCAGGCCGCTCGAGAGCGGCGACGCCGGGAGAACGTCGATCGAGGCGGAGTTTGTCAGAAAGCGGCTCGGCTTGCCGTTGCGGGCGTCGACTGCGTCCATCGCCGCCGGCCCGAGCGTGCGCATCCCGGGTTCGGTCGCGTCGAGGGTCAGCACTTCAACGCACTCGCTCCCGCGCCCCGACGAGCTGCAGCGCCGCTCGTCGCCGCCGATCTCGAAGCCGGAGAGATCGGGCAGCGTCACGTTGTCGAGCTCGAGGACCGGCTGGTCGACGTGCGTCGTGATGCTCAGGTGAAAGGTCTCGCCGACGCGCACCGTCGTCTTGTCGAGCGACATGGAGAAGACGCGCACGTGCAGCGTGAGCAGCGTCTGGGCCTGTGCGGCCGTCGCAAAGAACGCGGCGCCGGCGAAGGCGAGCGCCCTCAGGCGACGAGTGAGAGCCACTCGGCGAAGAGGAACCGCGCGTCGAACGGCCCGGGCGAGGCTTCGGGGTGGAACTGGACGGCTGCGATCGGGAGACGGCGATGCCGGAACCCTTCGTTCGTGCCGTCGTTGAGGTTGACCATCGTCGCTTCGAGATCGGCCGGCAGCGAAGCGCCGTCGACGGCGTAGCCGTGATTGTGCGCCGTCACCAGGACCGAGCCCCGCATCAAGTCCTTGACGGGCTGGTTGCCGCCGCGGTGGCCGTAAGGAAGCTTGTACGTGCGCGCACCGCAGGCCAGCGCCAGCAGCTGGTGCCCCAGGCATACGCCGAACATCGGCAGCTCGCCGACGAGTCCGCGCAAGGTCGCGATCGTTTCGGGCAGATCCGTCGGATCGCCGGGACCGGGTGAGACGACGAGCGCGTCGGGTTCGAGCGCGAGGATCTGCTCGCGCGTCGCCGTGTAGGGAACGACCGTCAGGCGTACGCCCAAGGCCACGAGGTTGCGGAGGATCGCGCGCTTCACGCCGCAGTCGACCAGCACGACGTGCGGTCCCCGCGCCGCGGAATTGACCTCGCTCACGCTGCGCGCCGCGACGCCCGCGACCAGCCCGACGGTGCTCGTCTCGCGCGCGTAAGGGGCGAGCCGCTCCTCCACGATCGCCAGCGCCGGCTCCCCGACGGCGAGTGCGGCGCGGATCGTGCCGTGCTCGCGCAAGATCGTGGTGAGGGCGCGGGTGTCCACTCCGACCAGCGTCGGAACCCGCTGCGCCGCCAGCCACGAGCCCAAGTCGGTCACCATCGCGTGATGCGACGGGCGAGCGCAGAGCCGCTTGACGATCGCGCCGGCGACGCACGCGCCTTCGTGCTGCGCGGCGCTCCCCGAGATGCCGTAGTTGCCGATCATCGGATAGGTGAACGTGAGCAGCTGGCCCGCGTACGACGGGTCGGTCAGCGCCTCTTCGTAGCCGGTCATCCCCGTATAGAAGACGGCCTCGCCGAGCGCGAGGGAATCGGGCCCGATCCCCTCGCCGTCAAAGCGCGTTCCGTCAGCGAGCAAGAGCGATGCCGGTTTCCTCATGTGCGAAGCGTCCCATTCGGCGCGAGGCGCACCGATACCGCCGCGCCGCTGGTGCGACGCCGGTCGCAGCGGGAATCGCTGAGCCGCCCCTGGCGGGCGGCTCGCGACCCTGCACATGGCGCGCCCGGAGGGACTCGAACCCCCAAACCGCTTGGTTCGAAGCCAAGAGCTCTATCCGTTGAGCTACGGGCGCACGCTCGAAGGCGCTTCGCCGGGGCGGTTCGCTTTTCTGCTTTCGCGAAGGCTCGAACCGTGTACGTAAGGCTGGTCGCAGCGCTCGTTTTTTGGTGCTCGCTGACGGGCGCGCTGATGTTCGGCGCGGCCGGCACGGCGGCATGGCCCGCCGGCTGGGCCTACCTGTTCGCGACGTACGGATTGGGAGTGCCTATCGGCATCGCGCTCGGGCGGCGTGAACCCGGCCTGCTGCGCGAGCGTCTGGCGGGTCCGTACCGGGGCGGACAGGCCGTCTGGGACAAGGTGATGGTGACGGTCATCATGCTCGTCTTCTTCGCCTGGCTCGCCTTCATGGGGCTCGACGCCGTTCGCTTCCGGCTGTCGCACGTGCCCCTTTGGGTCCAGTGCCTGGGCGGCCTCGGCGGTCTCTGTTCGGTCTGGGCGATCTACCTGGCGCTGCGCGAGAACCCGTTCGCCTCGCAGGCCGTAAAACTCCAGCGCGGGCAGAGGGTCGTCTCGACCGGCCCCTATCGCGTCGTGCGCCATCCGATGTATGCCGGCGGCATCCTGTACTTTCTGTCGATCCCGCTGCTGCTCGGTTCGTGGTACGGCCTCGCGCTCGCGCCCGTCCTGATCGCGCTGTTCGCGGTACGGGCGGTCTTCGAGGAGCGCATTCTGATGCGTGAACTCGAAGGCTACCGCGACTATGCAGCCCACGTCCGCTATCGGCTCTTGCCGCCGCTCTGGTGAAGGCAGGCGCACGATGTCGCCGCCGCGCTCGCGCAGATCGACGCCGCGCTCGCCGCCTCCCGTCGTTAGCCTCCGGGCAGCTCGTCGTCGGTACGGAACGCCAGCTTGCCGTCCGCGCCGAATCTCTGGTGCCGCGCGAGGCGTTCGGCCTCGACGCTTTCCTTGACATAGCGATCCGCGAGCGCCGCCAGGCCGCTGACCCCGTGAGCGCGCAGGAGCGCCTCGGCTGAGGCGTCGAGCTTTTCTTTCTCCGCCGACGCAGCGGCGCGCAACGTCCGGCAGACGGGCCGCATTTGCTCGAGCCAGGCAAGCAGCTCCTCGCACCACGCCGCGAGCCCCTCGAAATCGTCCTGCCGGCGAACGGGCGGCGGCGGCATCTCGCACGTTCGGAGCGCCTCGGCCATCGCGGCCAAGCTGCGGCCGAGCTCTCGCCGCCGGTTTTCGGCGACCTCGCAGACCGTCGTCTGATAGGCGTTCTGGGCCGCATCGAGCTCACGCTTGAGATCGGCCGCTTGGCTTGCGAGCAAGTTCCTTTCCCTGACCGCACTCTCAGCATTCGCCCGCGCCGCCTCGAGTGCAGCTCGAATCTGCCAGAGCTCCGCATCGCTCGGCGACGCGGACGGGCGCCACGCGTCGGGCAGGCTGCGGCGCAGCCGCTCCGACTGCACCAGCCGCTCGCGTTGTGCCCAGAGCGTGGCGGCGTGAAATTTCTGCGCCTCGGCGTGAGCCTTGCTCCGCACCGTGAAATCAGCGTTAGCGCGATCGAACAAGGCTCTCGCCCGGTCGCGGCGCCGCTCGGCGTATGACGGCGCGCTTTGCGCGGAGAGCACTTTCTTTCGCAGCACTTCGAGCCGAACGCCCGCGCGGCGCAGCGATTCTGCCTCCGCGCTCAAGGCTCGCTCGCGTTCCGCGGTTTGCGCGGCCTCTGCAGCGCGCAGCTCGCGATCGCTTCGCAGGCGTTCGATCGCGTTCGACAAGCGCGCGATCGACGAAAGGTCGAGATGCTCCTTCGCGAGCTTGCTCAGCTCGCGCTCCGCCGCATTGCGCTGCTGCAGCGCTCGCGCATGCCGTTCCTCGAGTGCTTTCAGTTGCGCTTGCAGCCGGACGTGCTCGGGCATGAGGTGCCCGATCACTCGCGCCGGCGCGTCGAGCGCGGCCGACTCGCGTTTGAGGACGTCGAGCGCACGGACGTGCGCGGCGGCGCGCTCGCGGTCCGCGAGCTTCGCGCAAAGGATGTCGAGCGCGGCTCCGAGCTGTCCCAAGCGCTCGCGTGCCGCAGGCCGCTGCGACTCTCGTTCCTCCATCTAGGGCCGCGCCCGAAATGCCGCCGCGCCACGCGTTCGGCGGGCACTCGGCCGCCGCTGAAAAGGGCAACGCAAAAAGTCCTTCTTCAAAACTTCCCGGGAAGCGCAGCAGCGAAACCTAGCTACTCCCATCAGAAAGCCTCATGATCCGCCTTTCGGGAAATCGGCCCTTCAGAAAATCGGCCCTTCGGAAAACCGAAATTGCCGTGAGGACTTGCTAGTCCTTTTGCACCAATTCCCGCTTGGTCCCTCTGATTCACACGGCGAACCGGGTCGCGAGTTCTCGGCACGTCACGGCGACGGTCGAAAGATCGCGCGGGAGCGCTGCCGCGGGCAGATCTCTCGCCGTCGCGTTCGGGCGCTCAGAAGAGCGTGTAGCCGCCGTCGATCACGAAGAGATCGCCGGTGTGGTATGACGATGCAGCGCTCATGAGATAGACGGCGATGCCCGCGAAATCAGCCGGCTCGCCGAAGCGGCGCAGCGGTATGCGCGGTTTCACCGCCTCGACGAACCGCGCGTTTGCGAACAGCCCTTCCGTCATCTCGGTCGTGATCCAGCCGGGCACGACCGCGTTCGAAGTGATGCCGTAGCGTGCGAACTCGACAGCCAGGGCGCGCGCGAGCGCATTGAGCGCGGCTTTGCTGGCGGCGTAGTGCTCGTTGCGCGCCGTGCCGTAGAGCGAAGCCAGGCTCGACGTCACGACGAGCCGCCCGCCGGCGTCGCCGAGTTTGGAGCGCTCGACCATGTGGCGCGCCGCCGCTTGCAGCGTGAGGATCACACCCTCGAGATTGGTCGTCATCACGCGGCGCCATTCCTCGAGCGGCCGCTCCAGGAACGAGCGCGCCCCGCTGCCGTAGACGCCGGCGTTGGCAAAGCACCCGTCGACGCGGCCGAACGTCGCGAGCGCTTCGCCGAACGCAGCTTCGACCGACGCGGAATCGCTGACGTCGCAAAGCGCCGCCGCCGCACGCGCGCCCTTGGCGCGCAGCATCTGCAGCGCTCGTTCGTTCTTCTCCGCGCTGCGCCCCCAAACGTGGACGGCGCAGCCGGCCTCCGCCAAACCCTCGGCGATGCCGAGCCCGATGCCGCCGTTGCCGCCGGTCACCACCGCGACCTTGCCCGTGAGATCGAAGGCGCTCATCGAATGTCCACCTGCGCAGGATCCGAGTCCGCCGCGGCGTTCTCCAGGGCTTTCGGGACGCCCTCGCGAGGAGCGGCCGGCACTCTCGCGCGGCACTGCCGCACGTCAGGCACGGAAGAGCCCTCCGGGGAGCGAAAAACAGTCGCCATGATCGCATCGCTTCGAGCGGCTTCGGACCCAAGGGCGCTCCGCGCTGCGGCGCGGCAGCCGCGGTAGCCGGCGTGGCGGCCCTTATGTACGCCCTCGGGATGCTCATCGCAGTCATGATCGGAGGGGCAGTCGGTCAACCGTTCGTCGAAGCGCGCGGGTGGCGCAGGACGCTGCCCGTTATTGCGCTACTTACCATTTTGGCCGGCGCGGTGATCGGCTGGAGCCTCAACGGGGAACTGCAAGCCATCGAGGCGAGCGCTCACACGTGATGGCGAGACGGCTTCGGAGGCCGGCTTGCTCGACGGTTGGCCCGGAAGATATAGGAAGATGGGGCTGGGCCTCTTGCCAGGCCTGGCGTGACGTGTAATGGTATTAAAGAAGGCTCAGGCGGTACGTCTACGTTTCCGCACAATGCCATGTTGTTGCGGCGCGCTTGGAGCCCGCCGTTGGAGGGATCGGTCGAAGCAGCATGAGATCCAATGCAGGTCGTTTTCTCTCGTTCATGCTGGCACTCGCAGCCGTCGCATTCGGTGCGCATGCGGCCCGGGCTGACCAGCAGCAGGAGGCGCCGCCACCGGCCGCCGCCAGCACGAGCGCCCCAACCGACGTGAACATCCATTTCAAGAACGGGACGACCTACAGCGGGAACGCTACGGTCGCTTATCCCAAGACCGGGCGAGTAAACCCGGGGAACGCGGCCAGTACGGTGCAGTTCGTGAACGGGAAACCCCCCAAGAAGACCTATTCGCTCATCCTGAACGGCCCAGGCAAGATCACGTTTAGCGACGGTTCGACGCTGAGCGGTGACTTCGTCAACGGCGTCGTCGAAGGGCAGGGCGAATTCGTCAAACCCGGCTCGTTCGAATTCAAGGGTGATTTCAGCGACGGCCAGCCCACCAGCGGAACCGTCACGTTCGTCAACGGACCGACGTACGAGGGCTCCTTCGCCGACGGGCTGCCTTCCGGAGCAGGCACGCTCACGGCGAGCGGCCCGGTCACGGAAGCGACCGGCCAGTGGAGCAAGGGCCTCCTGGTCAGCGGCTACGAGGTCTTCGCCGACGGAGCGCGATTTGACGGAACCTTCGGCAGCGACGGCAAGCCGGAAGGCAGCGGGACCTACCGCTATGCCGACGGCACGACGCTCTCCGGCACGTGGCAGGACGGGCTTTTCGCGGGACCGGTCGTCGAGCGCTACCGCAACGGCACGGTGCTGACCGTCAACGTCTCACCGCCCGATTCGAGCCTGCACGGCGCGGCGCTCGTCGCCTTCCGCGACGGCGACCGAGCCTCGGGCAGGCTCACCCAATCCGGCGAGCTCGATGGGCCGGGGAGCTACAGCTTCCTCCACGGGCCGCGCATCCTGGGCACGTTCCACAACGGCCAATTGCGCGGCCCGGCGACCCTGATCACGCCGAGCGGCCGTCAGTACCGAGGGCGGATCGAACAAGGCGTCTTCATCTCGCCGCACTACAAGCAATATTTCGGCGACGGCCGGACGTACCAGGGGCCGGTTGACGCTCAGGGCCGGGCGAACGGGAGAGGCGTCTACCGCTTCATCGACGGCGAGACGCTCAGCGGAACGTGGGTTCATGGCCGGATGAGCGGAGAAGTCGTCGACCACTTCCCCGGCGGCACGACCTACCGCGTTCACGTCAACCCGCCGGCCGAGGTCCTGCACGGCCCGGCGACGATCACTTTCCCCAACGGCGACCAAGCCTCGGCGCTGCTGAGCGACGGCACGCTCAACGGCTCCGGCAAGTACCTGTACGCCGCGACCGGCAACCGCATCGACGGGACCTTCGACCATGGCCGTTTGCAGGGGCCGGCGACCTTGACGACGCCCGACGGCGACCGCTACGAAGGCAAGATGGTCGACGGAACGGTTCAGTAGGAACGCGAGCCGAACGTTCAAAGGGCTCGCCGGCAAATGCCGGCGAGCCCTTTCCGTTTCGCGACGAGCGCTAAATGCGCTCGAAGATCCCGGCGATGCCCTGGCCGCCGCCGATGCACATCGTGATCAGCGCGTAGCGGCCGCCGATGCGCTGCAGCTCGTAGAGCGCCTTCACCGTGATCAGCGCCCCGGTCGCCGAGATCGGATGCCCGAGCGCGATGCCGCCGCCGTTGGGATTGGTCTTGGCCGGATCGAAGCGCAATTCTTTGGCGACGGCAAGCGCCTGCGCGGCGAACGCTTCGTTCGCCTCGACCACGTCGATCTGCTCGATCGTGAGTCCCGCTTTCGCTAGCGCGCGTTGCACCGCCGGAACCGGCCCGATGCCCATGATCTTGGGATCGACGCCGGAATGCGCGTAGGAGACCAGACGCGCCAGCGGCTTGAGCCCCTGCTTTTGCGCGAATCCTTCTTCGGCCAGCACCAGCGCCGCGCCCGCGTCGTTGACGCCCGAGGCGTTGCCTGCGGTCACCGAGCCTTCTTTGAGAAACGCCGGGCGCAGCTTCGAGACGCTTTCGATCGTCGTTTCGGCGCGCACGTGCTCGTCGGTGTCGAAGAACGTCGAACCCTTCCGCGTCTTGAGTTCGACGGGCACGATCTGCTCCTTGAAGTAGCCGTTGGCGATCGCTGCGGCCGCGCGCCGGTGGCTTTCGACCGCAAACTCGTCTTGTTCCTGACGCGTGATGCCGTATTTCGCCGCGACGTTCTCGGCCGTCACGCCCATGTGCACGGCGTCGAACGGATCGCTCAAGCCGCCGACCATCCAGTCGATCGCTTCGGCGTTACCCATGCGCTGGCCCCAGCGCAGGCCCGTGAGGCCGTAAATCGCACGGCTCATCGACTCCGCACCGCCCGCGACCGCGGTTTCCGTGTCGCCGAGCAGGATCGCCTGCGAAGCGGACACGATCGCTTGGAAGCCGCTGCCGCACAAGCGGTTCAGCGTGAGCGCCGGGGTGTCGATGGGCAGCCCGGCTTCGACGCCCGCCACGCGCGCCAAATACATATCTCTCGGTTCGGTATGAATGACGTGCCCGAAAAAGACTTGACCGATCTGCGCCGGTTCGAGCTTCGAACGCTTTACCGCTTCACCTAGCGCCAATGCGGCCAGCCGCGTCGGCGGAACGTCTTTCAACGAACCTCCGTACGTTCCGATCGCCGTCCGCGTCCCGCTCAGGACAACAACACTCCGCTCTGCCATGACCCCGTCCTTCAAAGAAACAAGAAAGTTCATCCCTTTTCCGCGGATGTCGGCGACGCTCCCCCGAAACACGAGCTAGCCTCGCCGTCCGGCTAAGAGGAAACCGCGAGTATATGCGAACGAACTTTCCCACTTCGCTCGAAAGAGGTACGTGAACGTGCCCGTCACCGCACCTGACGCCGCCCTCGTGCGCTGGGCGTCCTCGATCGCGAGCGTGCGCTGCACGCCGGCCGCCATCCGCCCCTGGACGCATGCACGCGACGACGCTGCGGCCGTCGCGCCGAGCAAGACGGCGCGCTTCGGCGAGCACGGGTTGCTCGCCCCGGCGATCATTGGCCTCACGATGGTCGCACGCGGGACGGAGGGCTATACCTATTGGCTGGCGCGCGTGCCGTCGGAGCGTGCGGTCGAGCTCCACGCGGGCAGCGAAGCCGACGAGGCCAGCTTCACCGCCGTCCTCGGCGAGGCGGCTGCTCCGCCGGTTCGCGTCGTGTCGCTGACCGCGTCCCTGCGCACGAAGGAGGGCCTCGGCTTGGGCAGCTCGCGGACGGAGGTCGAACGGGCGCTCGGCCCCGGGCGCGCCCGCTCCCTCTGCGGCCACGAGGTCGTGCGCTACGAGCCCGCGCTGCCGGAGATGTCCGAGGCGGAGCTGTGGTTCATCTATCGGAACGGCCGCGTCGTGGCCTTCGCCCGCTACGAAGCCGTGTGAGGCGCTCGCCGGCATTCGGCAACCTGGCCGCGGAGACGGCCGCGGCGGGGCCGCGCCTACGCGGGCGCGCTGCTCGCGGCGCGGCCGTAGGCTTCGACCCGCTCCACGAACTCACGCGTCCGCTCGAGCAGTTTCTCGCGCGCGATCAGCAGGTTGCCGCCGATCAGCAGCATCGTGTCGGGCCCGTAGAAGTCGAGCAGCTCCTCGACGCGCTCCAGGCGCATCCCGCCGGCGGGGACGGGCAGCGCCGGGCGGAGCGCGCCCCAAGGTGCGCGGAGCGCGCTCGCGATCGCCGCGCACTCCGGCGGCGCGTAGGCGAACCGCCCGCCGTGGTTGACGAAAATGACGGCGTCCGCGCCGAACAGGCGCAGGATCCAGCCGAAGAGCAAAGCCGGCGCGATGCGGGTCGCGCCGCCGAACGAAGGGTGCGCGAGGTAGACGAACTCCGGAAACTCGTCGACGAGGTCGGCAAAGGCCGGCAGCCCGATCACCAGCGGCGCGACCAGCACCACGCGCACGCCTTCCTCGCGCGCGATCCGGGCCCGTTCGCGCAGGGCTCGAGGCGGGCCGATGAGATGCGGCGCGTAGAACGACGGCTTTCCCGTCTCGGCACTCGCTTCGCGCACCGCCCGTTGGCAGGCCCGCAGGCGCTCGACGAACGGCGAGTACGTCTGATCGGCCATGCCGTGGTCGTCCTTGATGATATCGACGCCGGCGAGCGCGAAGGTGCGGCAAAGGCGGGCCAGCTCGGAGACGGGCAGACCTTGCGGCTTGATCGCCGTGTTCGTCATCGGGCGCTCGGGCGCGCCGAGCAGCGCGCGAATTCCCGGGACGCCGTGACGCGGACCGGGAAAGCGCGCCAGCAGCTCCGGCGGCAGAGCGAGGCCGACGAACTGCACGTTGTCCCACAGCGAGCAGTTGCCGAAGATCATGCTGATGAGCTGCGCGGGGTCGCTCCCGATCGTCTGCGTGGCGATCTGAACGTCGACGCGAAAGCGCCCTGCGGCGACCGGTTCGATGGCGGAGACCCGCGCGACGATCTCGTCGAGCACGCGTTGGTCGGCGATCGCCTCGAGCGGACATTCGACGCTTTGCTCGTGCGCGAGCGCTTCCGCTCGCGCCTCGATGCGCTCGGGCTCGGAATCGATCAGATAGGTCGCGGTCAGCCAGGCCATGCGCGCCCCTTCCCGGCGCCCTCGGCCGGCTCCCCGTTCGCGGCTTCAGCGGACCGCGCGGGGAGACTAGGAGCGGCGAACAGGGTCGCGGTAAGAATGGCCTCATGGACCTCACGACGACCTATCTAGGCCTCCCTTTGACGAGCCCGCTCGTCGCCTCGGCCTCGCCGCTCACCTTGAGCGTCGCGAACATCGAGCGTCTCGCCGCGCGCGGAGCGGGAGCCGTGGTCCTTCCTTCGATCTTTCAGGAACAGATCGAAGCCGAGGAGGATGCCGTCGAGGCGCGCCTGAGCGTCGGCAGCGAGAGCTCTCCCGAAGCGACGAGCTACTTTCCCAACCTCAACACCTATACCGTCGGCACGAAGCCCTATCTGGACGTGATCCGCCGCGCGCGCGCCGCGGTCGGGATCCCGGTCGTCGCCAGTCTGAACGGAACGACCGACGAAGGCTGGATCGAGTTCGCCAAGCAGATCGAAGACGCCGGCGCCCATGCTCTCGAGCTCAACGTCTTCTTCATTCCGGCCGACGCCTCGCTCTCGGCGGGCGACGTCGAGCAGCGCTACCTCGACATCGTGCACAGCGTCAAAAGCACCGTCTCGCTTCCCGTCGCCGTCAAGCTCAATCCGTACTTCAGCGCGCCGCTGGCACTGGCGCGGAAGCTCAAAGAGGCCGGCGCCGACGGTATCGTCCTCTTCAACCGCTTCTACGAACCCGATATCGACCTCGACACGCTCTCGCTGCAAAAAGACCTGCAGTTGAGCCGCAGACAAGAGATCCGCCTGCCGCTGCTGTGGACCGCCGTCTTCGCCGGACGCGTCGACTTGTCACTGGCCGCGACCAGCGGCGTCGAGACCTGGGAAGAGGCCGTCAAATACCTGCTCGCCGGCGCGGACGTCGTGATGACGACGTCGGCGCTCCTGCGCAACGGCGTCGACTACATGGCGGTCCTGGTCGACGGGCTCGCCGCTTGGATGAAGGCGCGGCGCTTCAGCTCGCTCTCCGATTTCCGCGGCGCGCTCAGCCAGAAGCGCGTGGCCGATCCGACGGCGTACGAACGCGCCAACTACATCCAGGTCTTGCACAGCTACCGGCGGTGAGCTCCGCCCCCGCGTGAGCCGGGTCGTCCAGCCGATGCCGCCCCTCGATCTCAAACCACGGCGGGCGCAGTTCGCCCGGGCCCTGGAGACGATCGTGCGGTCCCCGAACGCAACCGCCTGAATCGATCCTACCGGACGGCAGCTTGCTCTCTCCCAGGCCGCCACGGCGTTCGCCGGCGCCTCTGTAAAGAAACGCTCGCCATGTAGGTTCGGTTTACACTTTAGTTAGCCGCCGCAAGCCTGATACAATACGAGCGACGCGACGCCATCCAGCCGGGCGTCGTCGAACCAGGGAAGGTGAGACCCACAGCAATGGCCACGATTGTTTTCGACCGCATCGAGGACGTCCCGCTGATCCGCATCAGCGGCGACTTCGATCTGCCCGCCATCCGTCAGCTCGACCGGGCGATCGGGGGATCCGACGCCGAGCACGCCGTCCTCGTCGCGTTCGAAGGTTGCGAGGCGGTCGATCACGCCGTCCTCAACGTGCTCGCGCACCATCACCGCGAGACGGAAGGCCGGCTGATCTTCGTCGTTCCCGAGGACAGCAGCGCGCTGCCGGCGTTCCGGCACGCCGCTCAGGAACACCGGCTTCACATCGTGCATTCGCTCGAGGACGGACTTCGCTGGGCGCGCTTGATCAGCGCTTTCGGCTGGTCGTCGGAAGGCGACCTGGCGCTCTAACGAGATCGCGCCCCCGCCGGCCGCGGCGGGACATGCCACGCGCTCGTAGCATACTGAAGCACAGCCGATGGCCGCACACAAGACGGAAAAAGAGCCAGCCGCCGGCGGCGCCTCGCCGCCGCGCCGCTTGACGCCCAAGGACTACGAAAAGGAGCTCAGGCGCCTCCAAATCGAGCTCCTGCGGCTCGAAGAGTGGGTCAGACATCAAGGCCTGCGGGTCGTGGTCATCTTCGAGGGCCGCGACACGGCCGGCAAAGGCGGAATGATCAAGCGCATCACGGCGATGCTCAATCCGCGCTTCTGCCGGATCGTCGCGTTGCCCGCGCCGACCGAGCGCGAGCGCACGCAGTGGTACTTCCAGCGCTACGTCGCGCACCTCCCTTCGGCCGGCGAGATCGTTCTGTTCGACCGCAGCTGGTACAACCGGGCGGGGGTCGAGCACGTGATGGGTTTTTGCAGCGCTGACGAGTACGAAGAATTCATGCGCACGTGTCCCCTGTTCGAGCGCATGCTGATCCGCTCGGGGATCATCCTGATCAAATACTGGCTCTCGGTCAGCGACGAGGAGCAGGAGCGCCGCTTTCAGTCCAGGATCAACGATCCGCGCAAACGCTGGAAGCTCAGTCCCATGGACCTGCAGGCGCGCGCGCGCTGGGTCGACTATTCCGAGGCCAAGGACCAGATGTTCGCCTACACGGACATCAAAGAGTCACCGTGGTACGTCGTCGAGACGGATAACAAGAAGAGCGCCCACTTGAATTTGATCGGGCATCTGCTCTCGCTGATCCCGTACGAGTCCGTGCCGCACGAGCACATCGAGGTTCCGTCGCGCCAGAAGCGCGCCTACGAGCGGCCGCCGAAGGCGCTGCAGACGATGGTGCCGACGCTTTACGAGGTGGAGTGAGCGATGCGAGTCAGCGACCTGCAGGTCAGCCCGCTGCTTTCGGTCGAGCCGGAAACCAGTCTGGCCGACGTGGCGCGGCGCATGCGCGTCGAGGATTCCGGGTCGGCCGCGGTCATGCGGGGCGGCCGGCTTCTGGGCATCGTCACCGAGCGCGATCTCGTGCAAGCGATCGCCGACGGCATCGACCCGCGCGAGTCGACCGCGAGCCTCTTCATGTCCGCCGATCCCGTCACGGCAAGCCCCGCCGACGACGTCGCCGTCGTGGCGATGCGGATGGTCGCCCTCGGCATCCGCCACCTGCCCGTCGTCGATGCGGCCGGCGTGCCCGTCGGCATGCTCTCCGCCCGCGGCTTGGTCGCGGCGCTCGAAAGCTCCCCCGCCGTCAGCGGGAAGGACGCGGGCGGCTGAGAGCGCGCCGTCGACCGGCGGCCGCAGTGCCCCGGCGGCCGAGACGGGAAGAACCCGCGATGAGCATCCCGCGATGACGGACCTCCTGCTCGACCGGCTCGACTCGCCGCTGGGCGAGATTCTGATCGTCAGCGACGGCGAGGCCCTCCGCGCGCTCGACTACGCCGGCTACGAGACGCGCATGCACGCCCTGTTGCGCAAACGGTGCGGCGACGTCCGCCTGCGCTACGCGGCCGACCCAGGCGGAGCGAGTTCCCGGCTGCGCGCGTATTTCGCGGGAGATCTCCGCGCTACCGAGGCGCTCGCCGTCGAAACCGGCGGTACGCCCTTCCAGCAAGACGTCTGGTCCGAACTGCGCCGTATCGCGCCCGGCTCGACGCTCACCTACGGCGAGCTCGCCGTGCGCCTGGGCCGCGGGCCGGCGGCGAGCCGCGCCGTCGGCCTGGCGAACTCCCTCAACCCCGTAGCGATCGTCGTTCCGTGCCACCGCGTCATCGGAGCGAACGCCGGCCTGACCGGCTACGCCGGCGGTCTCGACAAGAAAGCCTGGCTCTTGCGCCACGAAGGCGCGCAGCTCGCGCTGCTGTAGATTCGCGCTACGCCGGAACCTCCGGCCGATACGTCCCAAAGCTCCAGTGCTGTCCTTCGAGATCGACCGCCGAAAAGTCGTGCGACCCGTAGTCGGTGTCGTGCGGCGGCTGCACGATCCGCGCCCCCGCAGCGACGGCGCGGGCATGGAGCGCATCGATCGCCGCCGCGTCCGGCAGCACGACGTAAAGCCCGCTCGTGACCGCGTTCACTTCTTTGGGCGAGCGCACCGCGTTCTCGTCGTCGCGCGTGTTGCCGAGCATGATCACGTTCCCTGCGAGCAGCAGCTCGGCATGGGCCACCGTCCCGTCCGGCCCGTCGTAAACCACATGCCGCTGTGCGCCGAACGCGCATTCCAGCCAAGCGATCGCCGCCCGCGCATCGCAATATCTGAGCCCCGGAAAAATCGTCTGCCTGACCGGGACCGTCGCCTGCGTGCTCATATCCGAATAATAAGCGCGAACGCGCCCAAGGTCACTACCGCCGGCAAAAATTCGAGAAGCCGTCGAACGAAGCCAACACCACGTACGCTAGCCAACTCAACATACGAGCTCGCGAATACGCTATCGAGCCACCACACCGAACTCGATATGCCGCTCTCGGTCAAAAAGATCGTCGGGCCACGCGCCGTAAACTCGCGCCGCCGAACCCGCAGGCCCGCTACGACAACGACAGCGGCCGATACCGGATGCGATGCGGCGAGGCCGCTTCCGCGCCGAGGCGCTCGAGTTTGTTCGCCTCGTACTCCTGATAGTTGCCCTCGAAGAAATAGACGCGCGAATCGCCTTCGAAAGCCAGGATGTGGGTCGCGATGCGGTCGAGGAACCAGCGGTCGTGGCTGGTCACCAGCACGCTGCCCGCGAATTCGCTGAGCGCGTCTTCGAGCGCGCGCAGCGTCTCGACGTCGAGGTCGTTCGAAGGCTCGTCGAGCAGCAGGACGTTGGCTCCGCTCAGCAGGGCCTTGGCGAGGTGCAGCCGGCCGCGCTCGCCGCCCGAGAGCGTGCCCACGATCTTCTGCTGGTCGGCGCCCTTGAAGTTGAAGCGCCCCAGATACGCGCGCGACGGCATCTCGAACTTTCCGACGCTGACCAGATCGAGGCCGCCGCTGACGGCTTCGAAGACCGTCTTGGCGTCGTCGAGAGACTCGCGGCTCTGGTCGACGACGGCCAGCTTGACGGTCGGGCCGACGACGATGCTGCCGGCGTCGGGCCGTTCCTTGCCCGCGATCATGCGGAAGAGGGTCGTCTTGCCGGCGCCGTTGGGGCCGATGATGCCCACGATCGCCCCGGCGGGGACGCGGAAGCTCACGTCGTCCATCAGCAGCCGGTCGCCGTAGGCCTTGCGCACGCCGGAGAGCTCGATGACCGAATCTCCCAGCCGCTCCGCGACCGGGATGAAGATCTCTTGCGTCTCGTTGCGGCGCTGATGCTCGTAACTGGCCAGCTCCTCGAAGCGGGCGATGCGGCTCTTGTTCTTCGCGTGGCGCCCCTTGGTGCCGGCTCGGACCCACTCGAGCTCGCGCTTGAGAGCCTTTTGGCGCGCGGATTCGGACGCTTCTTCCTGCTGCAGCCGCGCTTGCTTCTGCTCGAGCCACGAGCTGTAGTTGCCCTTCCAGGGGATGCCGCGGCCGCGGTCGAGCTCCAAGATCCATTCCGCCGCATTGTCGAGGAAGTAGCGGTCGTGCGTCACGGCCACGACCGTCCCGGGGAAACGCTGCAGGAAGTGCTCGAGCCACTCGACGCTCTCGGCGTCGAGATGATTGGTCGGCTCGTCGAGCAGCAGCATGTCCGGTTTGGAGAGGAGCAGCCGGCAGAGCGCGACCCGCCGCTTCTCGCCGCCCGAAAGGGTTGCGATCTTCGCCTCCCAAGGCGGCAGACGCAACGCGTCGGCGGCGATTTCGAGCTGCTGTTCGACGCTGTCGCCGTCTTGCGAGAACAGGTGCGCTTCGAGCTCAGCCTGCTCTTCCGCCAGCGCCTCGAAATTCGCGTCGGGCTCGCCGTAGGCGGCGTAGATCTCCTCCAGGCGGCGGCGTGCCTCGAACACGTGGCTGAGAGCTTCCTCGACCGTCTCGCGCACGGTTCTTTGCGCGTCGAGCTTCGGCTCTTGCTCCAGATGGCCGACCGTGATGTCCGGCATCGGCCGCGCGTCGCCGTCGATATCCGTGTCGACGCCGGCCATGATGCGCAGCAGGGTCGACTTCCCGGAGCCGTTGAGCCCGAGGATGCCGATCTTGGCTCCGGGCAGAAAGCTCAGCGAGATATCTTTGAGGATCTGGCGCTTGGGCGGCACGACCTTGCCGACCCGATACATCGTGTAAACGTAGGACATCGCCGTGGCCGGTTGACCGCCGGCCCCGCGCTTTCCCGCTCGCGCCGAAGGCGCTCAGACCAGAGTCACCTGGTTGAGCGGCTCGAAATACCACATCGCCGACTCGATCTCGTACCGCTGCCCGGCATCGAGCCGGTTGAAACGTTCGACGACGCTCTTCGCCGCCCGCAGCCGCTTGTAGTGACCGCCGGCAAGGCTGTCGCCGGCCTCGGCACGAGCCTTGAGGAC
This sequence comes from Vulcanimicrobiota bacterium, assembly GCA_963834485.1. Classification (GTDB taxonomy): domain Bacteria; phylum Vulcanimicrobiota; class Vulcanimicrobiia; order Vulcanimicrobiales; family Vulcanimicrobiaceae; genus CAWICD01. The sequence goes on along the minus strand of CAWICD010000001.1, from coordinate 323,316 downwards.
CCGCAAATGGTGCGGCAGCTGCCCGTCGACGTGAGTCTGCTGAAATTCGTCGTCGAGGAGCCAGTCGAAGAGCGCCTCGGTCGCGTCCATATCGGGCCGCACGGCGAGCAGGATGGCGCGCCTGGCGTCGATCTGCCGCTGAACGTTTTCGAAGAAGCACTGATTGAAGGAGTCGGGCAAATTTGAGGTAGACACGGTTGGCCCCCTAACACCCTTGATGATCGAACCTTACAACACGAAAGTGTATGGTTTTCTTTACAGAGTGCGGACGGTCACGGGGCGGCCAACCGTTCGCGCGGCAGGGGCCGGTTGCGGCCCGCCGCCTTCGTCACTCGTTTTACTCTACGATCCAAGCGCATCGACGCCGCCGCTGCCGCGCTCACCGGCCGCCAGCGGGACTTGGTACCGGGCGCAAGTAAACGAGCGCATCGCATGAAAACGCCGCGCTTCGCCTTCCTCGCCTTGCTTCTGGCACTCCTCGGCTTGGCCGGCCTCAGGCTGCCCGCGCCCGCCGCGACGCCGCCCTCCGACGTGCGCGTGAAGATCGTCACGCAGCAGGGCGACATCATCGTCGCGCTCGACTCGAAGCGGGCGCCGAAGACCGTCGCGAATTTCCTGCACTACGTCGACGGCAAGTTTTACGACGGCGGTACCTTCTTCCGCGCCGTGCCGGGCTTCGTCATCCAGGGCGGCAATCAGCCCCGCGAGAGGCCCGGCGACCAGCCGATTCCGCTGGAGGGCCCGCTGAGCACGGGGATCCGCAACAAAGACGGCGCGATCTCGATGGCCCGCACTTCCGACCCCAACTCGGCGACCTCGGAGTTTTTCATCTGCGACGGAGACCAGCCCGCGCTGGACGGCTCGAACACCGCACCCGGTTACGCGGCGTTCGGCCACGTCGTCTCCGGCATGAACGTGGTCCGCGCGATCGCGCACGCACCCGCCCAGGACGAGCATCTCCTCGAGCCCGTCAAGATCGTCAAGATCGTCCGGCTCCACTAGCCGCTCCGAAGGTACCACGTCCCGTAGCCAACGCAAGACCTCACTGCCTCCGCTAGCTTGCCTTGGAGAAAGACACATCATGACGCAGGCGTCGAAGACCGCAGATCTGCACCATCGACGAACGACGTTCAGCAAGTTCATCATCGAGGCGCAAAGACGCAAGCCGAATCCGGACGCGGAACTGACCGGCTTGCTCAACGACATTCAGACCGGATGCAAGTTCATCGCCTCGTCGGTCTCGCGCGGCTCGCTCGAGTCCGCGGGAGCGTGGGCCGCCGCCGCCGGCGGCGAGGAAGCGCCCAGGAACCTCGACACGGTCGCCAACGATATCATGCTGCGCGAATGCGAGTGGGGCGGCAAGCTGAGCGGCATGGTCTCGCCGCAGCACGAAGCGCCGTACCAGATCCCGACGGTCTATCCGCGCGGGCATTACCTGCTCGCCTTCGAGGCGCTCGAAGGCTCGTCGGATCTCGACGTCAACGTGCCGGTGGGGACGATCTTCTCCGTCCTGCGCGCGCCGCAAGGCGGCGGCGAGCCTGCCGCCGAGGATTTCCTGCGGCCGGGAACCGAGCAGGTGGCGGCGGGATTCGCACTCTACGGCCCGAGTTCGACCATCGTGATCACCCTCGGCGCGGGCGTCCACGGATTCACGCTCGACCGCGAGATCGGCGCCTACACGCTCACCCACCCCGACATGCGCATCCCGGAAGAGACGGTGGAGTTCGCCATCGACGCTTCGAACGAGCGCTACTGGGAGCCGCCGGTGCGCCATTACGTCGAAGAGTGCGTCGCGGGTCAGGCCGGCGCGCGCGGCACCGATTTCAACATGCGCTGGGTCGACTCGCTCGCCGCCGAAGTGAACCGCATCCTGATCCGCGGCGGCTTGTTCGTTTGCCCGCGCGACACGAAGGACGGCTCGAAGAAGGGCCGGCGGCACCTGCTCTACGAGGCCAACCCGATGGCCATGATCGTGGAGGAAGCCGGCGGCGTCGCTACGACCGGCCGCGAGCGGATCCTCGACATCGTGCCGGCCGGCCTGCACGAGTACGTGCCGGTGATCCTCGGCTCGCGGCGCGAGGTCGAACGGCTGGTCCGCTACCACGAGGCCTACGACCGCGGCGAGGAGCTGGTTTTCGAGACGCCGCTCTTCAAGACGCGCACGCTGTTCCGCACCGTCTCATAAGGCGATGGACTGATGTCGGCCAAGCACCCAGTCATCGCCATCACCGGCTCGTCCGGTGCTGGAACGACGACCGTCAAGACGGTCTTCCAGCAGATCTTCCGCCGCGAGGGCGTCGAGCCCGTCGTCGTCGAGGGCGACGCATTCCACCGCTACGATCGTGCTGCGATGCGCGAGGCGCTCGCGGAAGCGCAGAAGAACGGGCGGATCCTCAGCCACTTCGGACCCGACGGGAATCTCTTCGAGGAGCTGGAGTCGCTCTTTCGCGTCTACGGCGAAAAGGGCACCGCCAAGATCCGCAAGTACCTCCACGACGAGGAAGAAGCCGCGCCTTACGGCCAAGAGCCCGGCACGTTCACGCCGTGGGAGGACATACCGCCGGGGACGGATCTGCTCTTCTACGAGGGCTTGCACGGCGCCGTCGCCACCGGCAGCGTCGACGTCGCGCGTCACGCCGACCTCTTGATCGGCGTCGTCCCGAGCATCAACCTCGAATGGATCCAGAAGCTCTACCGCGACCGCCACACGCGAGGCCACTCGCAGGAAGCGATCGTCGACACGATCCTGCGCCGCATGCCGGATTACGTGAACTACATCGTCCCGCAATTCGCACGCACGCACGTCAACTTCCAGCGTGTGCCGATCGTCGACACCTCGGATCCGTTCATCGCGCGCGACATCCCGACGCTCGACGAGAGCATGCTGGTCATCCGTTTTGCCAATCCGAAGGGGATCGACTTTCCCTACCTCCTGGCGATGCTGCACGATTCGATGATGTCGCGGCCCAACACGATCGTCTGCCCCGGCGGCAAGATGGGCTTGGCGATGCGCCTGATCTTCACGCCGATGATCTGGCAGCTGCTCGACCGCAAGAAACGAGCGTTCTAAGCCGGGGCAGCGACGGACGCGAGACCGCCCGGCGTGACCGCGAACACGGTTCCGCCGCGGGCGCGAATACTTTCATGCGGGTCTAATGCACTCAGACTATTCCGAGACTAGTCTAGCTACGAGGCATGCACCCTAAGAATCCTCGGGAGGACAGATGCGGCATCACATACTCCTCGCCGTCGCTGCGACTTTTGCACTGAGTGCTTGCGGCGGGGGCGGATCTTCTTCGCCGACCCCATCGGGCGGCGGAACGACTCAAACTCAAGCGGAGGTCGCGGTCTCGACGGCCGACGGCGCGGGATCCCAGGTCAGCGCGCTCAGCGCCTACGAACGCGATCTTTCATCGCCCCTCACCACCGGGACCGCGAGCTCGGCCCGCGCAGTCGCCTCGCTCGGCACGTGCACGAACTCCATGGAGTTCTTCGCGCCGGATAAGAACGGCGATCCGAACTCCACCGAGACCCAGTATTTCTACGACGCGGCATGTACGGAACTCGCCCGAGACGTGGTCCGCGTCTACACCTCGACCGGCGCTTCGTCGGAGACCGTCGCGCGGACGGTGAACCAGTACGCACTGGGCAACGCGACGCCGAGCGCCACGCGCACGGACTCGGTGACCATCTCGAATGCCACCTTCGACAAGTACGGCTTCCCGATCGTCGCCGACGGCTTCGACCGCATCAGCAGCAACCAGCTCGACATCGCGGGTTCCAAGACGATCGTTTCCGACGACGAGCTGGTGATGCAGGCGACTGCGACGAGCAGCACGAGCTTCTGCTCCGATTCGGCCGGGTTCAACGCGACGGGCCTCGCCAAGCTCGGCGAGACGTTCGGCTGGCAAGGCGGAATCATGCCGGGTGGAACGCGTACCGTCAACGGCGACGGCTCGGTGACCTGGACCGGAACCCGCGCCGGGACCGGGTTCAAGGGCGCCATCGGCTCGCTCTCGGTCGCGCAAGGCGTGCAGAACACGAAGTGCCCGATCTCGACGCCGATGTACACGCTGGCAGGCGGCACGCCGACGGGATCTTATAGCATCCCGGTCAGCGTCACGTACGTCGGCGGAATCATCTCCAACCTCACGATCACCAACGCGACGCTCAGCAACGGCGACACGCTCAACGTCACGACGAGCGCGAGCGCCTCGCCCTCCAGCAGCACGTTCATCCAAGGCGTCATCGCGAGCGGCAGCACGCAGGTCGCCACCTTCGCGGTCGACGCCTTCGGCGACGGCACGCTGACGGTAACCGCCACGGGCGCCCAATTCGTGATCACCGACTGGCAAGTCGTCCGCTAACGCAGCGAAGCGAACTTCAGACCCCGTTGCCCGGCGGCTGCGCCGGGCAACGTTCGTTCGCTCGCCCGCTCGTCGAGAAGGCGTACAGCGAACGCCGAGATGGCGCGGCCTGACGTAGGATCCTTCGATGTCCTCCCTAATGAGAGGGTCGGCCGCGACGAACGAAGCGTTTGACAAATCCGGTAACCGGCGTCTTCGGGTTTCGACGAAGGAGGGATGATGTTCGACGGACAGGTAGCGCTGGTGACGGGAGGGACGCGTGGGATCGGACGAGCGATCACGACGATCCTGGCGCGCAACGGCATTCGGGTCGCGGCGGGATACAGCCGCGGCAAAGAGGCCGCCGAGCAACTCAAAGGCGAACTCGAGGCGGAAGGCGCGACCGTCTCGATCCACCAAGGCCGCGTCGATAGGGTCGAGGACTGCCGCCGCGTCGCGGCGGAAGCGCTCGAGCAGCACGGGCGCATCGATTATCTGATCAACAACGCCGGCATCACGATCGACAAGACCGTCCGCAAGATGACCGACGAGGATTGGAACAACGTCCTCGCCGTCAACCTTTCCGGCGCCTTCCACATGACCAAGGCCGTTTTGGAGCACATGCTCGAGCGCGGCTCCGGCCGAATCGTCAACATCAGCTCGACGATCGCCGAGACCGGCAACATCGGCCAGGCAAACTACGCCGCCTCGAAAGCCGGCATCGCGGGCTTGACCAAGAGCCTGGCTCTCGAGATGGCGCAGCGCAACATCACGGTCAACGTGGTCGCGCCGGGCTTCATCGAGACGGAGATGGTCGCCACGATTCCCAAGGACCTGATGGCGAAGTTCGTCGAGCGCATCCCGCTGCGCCGGCTCGGACGCCCCGAAGAAGTCGCGCGCGTCGTGCTCTTCCTGCTCGAGGACGAGTCGAGCTACATCACGGGCGCGGTCTACGCGGTCAACGGCGGCTTCGACATGTGACGCGGCCGGCGGCGGAGCACCGGCGCACGGGAGCGCGAACGGAGCCCGGGCGCGGCGCTGCGAAGAGGTCGCGATGAGCGCACGCACCGAGCCTGAAGCGGTCGCCGCGGAGCTTTTTCGTGCCTGGCGCGACGGTTCGCTGCTGGAGGCGCCGAGCCGCAGCGTGGCGGGCTTCAGCACCGCCGACGCGCTCGCCGTGGCCGAGCGGCTGCGCGAACTCCGGATCGCGGGCGGCGACCGTCCCGCCGGCTATAAAGTCGGCTTCACGAACCCCGCCGTGCGGGCGCAGTTCGCCGCCGACGGGATGCTGGCGGCGACGGTCTACGAAGCCACGCTCGCGCGCGAACCGAGGATTGCGTCGGGAGGTCTGCTCGGGCCGCGCATCGAGCCGGAGGTCGTCCTCGGTCTGGAGGCGGAGGGCGTCGCCTGGGCGGCGTTCGGCTTCGAGATCGTGCAGAGCCACGTGCCGCGCTGGAACTTCGCCTGGGTCGACGCGATCGCCGACTTCGGGCTGCATGCGGCGCTGGCCATCGGGGCGAGGCGTCCCTTCGCGCCCGGCGACGGCGAACGGCTCGCGGCGATGCGGGTCCGGCTGTTCCGCGACGGCGAGCTCGTCGAGCGCGGCAGCGGCTCCGACGTCGAGGGCGGGCCGCTCGGATCGCTGGCGTGGCTGCGCGCGCACCTGGCCGGCCTCGGCCGCGACGTGCGGGCCGGCGAGGTCGTGTCGACCGGTTCGCTGACGCGCGTTCCGGCGATCGCTGCCGGCGAGCGCTGGACGATCGAGGCCGAGGCCGCGGAACTCGAGACGCTGACGATCGAGATCGTCTAGCGTGGCCGGAGGCGGCGGGCGCGGCGGAGGGCGGCGGAGCCGCACGGGCGTAACGACGTACCCATGAGCGACGCATCATCGGTGAAGTACTTGTTGGGCGAAGAGCGCATCCCGAAGGCCTGGTACAATCTCGTTGCCGACCTGCCGGTGCCGCCGCCCGCGGTGCTGCACCCCGGGACGGGCGGGCCGATCGGGCCGGCCGATCTCGAGCCGATCTTTCCGCTGGCGATCATCCTGCAGGAAGTCTCGACGGAGCGCTGGATCGAGATCCCCGAAGCGGTGCGCGAGATCTACCGCTTGTGGCGCCCGTCGCCGCTCATCCGCGCGCGGCGCCTGGAGCGCGCGCTCGACACGCCCGCCAAGATCTTCTTCAAGTACGAGGGCGTCAGCCCGGCCGGCAGCCACAAGCCCAACACGGCCGTCGCGCAGGCGTTCTACAACAAAGCGGCCGGCGTCAAGCGCCTGACGACCGAGACGGGCGCCGGCCAGTGGGGCAGCTCGCTGGCTTTCGCGGGCTCGCTCTTCGGCCTCGAAGTCGACGTCTTCATGGTCAAGGTCAGCTACGAGCAGAAGCCGTACCGCCGCGCGCTGATGGAAACCTACGGCGCGCGCTGCGTGCCCAGCCCCTCCCCGCTCACGGCGTCGGGCCGCGCGATCCTCGAGCGCTTCCCCGATTCGACGGGCTCGCTCGGCATCGCGATCTCCGAGGCCGTCGAGGTCGCGGCCCAACGCGAGGACACGAAGTACTCACTTGGTTCGGTCCTCAACCACGTGTTGCTGCACCAGACCGTCATCGGTGAGGAGGCGATCCTGCAGATGGGCGACGCCGAAGCCGAGCCCGACGTCATCATCGCTTGCGCCGGCGGCGGCAGCAATTTCGCCGGACTCGCCTTCCCGTATCTGCGCGAGAAGATCGCGGGGCGCAGCAAAGCGCGCGTCATCGCCGTCGAGCCGGCCGCCTGTCCGACGCTGACGCGCGGACACTATGCCTACGATTTCGGCGACACGGCGCACCTGACGCCGATGGTCAAGATGCACACGCTCGGCTCGACCTTCATCCCGCCGGGCTTCCACGCGGGCGGTTTGCGCTATCACGGGATGTCGCCGCTGGTCAGCCACGTCAAGGAACTGGGTCTGATCGAGGCGCGGGCCTACGCCCAGGTCGAGTGCTTCACCGCCGGCGTCACGTTCGCGCGCAACGAGGGCATCGTGCCCGCGCCCGAGTCGACGCACGCGATCAAGGCTGCAGTCGACGAAGCGCTGCGCTGCAAAGCCGAAGGCAAGTCCCAGACGATCCTCTTCAACCTCTCGGGGCACGGCCACTTCGACATGCAGGCCTACACCGATTACTTCGCAGGCAAGCTGCAAGACGTCACCTTCGAGCAAGCCGCGCTCGACGCGGCGCTGGCGGACCTCCCGCAGGTCGCGGCGGGAGTTTAGTCCTTTAGGCGGGAGCGCTCGCTTCCGCGAGCACGGCGGCGACGATGCGCACGGCCGCGTCGATCTCGTCCGCCGTGACGTTGAGGTAGGCGATCGCGCGAATGCCGTCGGCGCCGCTCGGCAAGACGTAAAGGCCGCGGTCGTGACAGCGCTCGGCGAAGGTTCCGGCGGGCAGAGCCGCGACGCGGAAACGGACGATATTGGTCTCGACCGTCGAGACGTCGAGCTCGATGCCGGCGAGCGGTGCGATCCCTTCCGCGAAGCGCCGGGCGTGGGCGTGATCCTCGCTCAGCCGCGCGCGGTTGTTGGCCAGGGCGAAGAGCGCGCCCGCCGCGACGATCCCCGCCTGCCGGAAGCCGCCGCCGATCTGCTGTTTGAAGCGCCGGGCGCGAGCGACGAATTCGCCCGAGCCGGCCAGCGCGGAACCGACCGGAGCGCCGAGCCCCTTCGAGAAACACACGCTGACGCTGTCGAAGGGCGCGGCGTAGACGCGCTCCGCGACGCCGGTCGCGGCGCTCGCATTCCACAGCCGCGCACCGTCGAGATGAAGCTTGAGCCCGAGCTCGCGCCCGGCCGCGGTGACGGCCGCGAGCGTGTCGAGCGGCCAGATCTTCCCGCCGCCGCCGTTGTGCGTGTTCTCGAGGCACAGCAGCGTGACCGGCGGCACGACCGTCGCCGGCATGTAGCGATGGCGGACGCCGACGGCGGCGCGCACGTCGTCCGCGCCGAACACGCCGCGCACGCCGGGAAGACCGATCGGCAAGACGCCCGAATAGGCCGCGGGCGTGCCGCCCTCGATGCGGTAGAGGTGCGCCTGCTGGTCGACGAGGATCGCGTCGCCCGCTTGCGCGTGCGTGCGGATGGCGACTTGATTGGTCATCGTCCCGCTCGGCATGTAGACCGCGTCTTCCTTGCCCAGCAGGGCCGCGACCGCCGCTTCGAGCTCCTTGACGGTCGGATCCTCACCGTAGACGTCGTCGCCGACCGGCGCGCGGGCCATCGCCTCGCGCATCGCCGGCGTCGGCCGGCTGCAGGTGTCGCTGCGAAGGTCGATCGTGCCGGCTAGCGTAGCGCCGCTCCGGCCGACAGCGCGTTGCCGACGATCTCTTTGGCCGCCCCGACGATTTCGGCGAGGTGCGCTTCGTCCTTGAAGCTCTCGGCGTAGATCTTGTAGATGTTCTCCGTCCCCGAGGGGCGAGCCGCGAACCAGCCGTTCTCGGCGACCACCTTCAAACCGCCGATCGGCGCATCGTTGCCCGGCGCGCGCGTGAGCTTGGCGAGGATCGGCTCGCCGGCGAGCTCCGCGTCCTTGACGTCCTCGGGCGAGAGCTTCTGCAGCTTGGCCTTCTGTTCGGGACTCGCAGGCGCGTCGATGCGCGCGTAGCAGGGCGTTCCGTAGCGCGCGTTCAGCTCGCGATAGTGCTCGCCCGGATCCTTGCTGGTGCGCGCCGTGATCTCGGCGGCGAGCAGGTTCATGATCAGACCGTCTTTGTCGGTCGTCCACACCGCCCCGTCGTGGCGCAGGAAGCTCGCGCCCGCGCTCTCCTCACCGCCGAAGCAGACCGATCCGTCGAAGAGCCCCGAGACGAACCACTTGAAGCCGACCGGCACCTCGTAGAGACGGCGCCCCAGGTCCTGCACGACCCGGTCGATCATCGTGCTGCTGACCAGCGTCTTTCCCACCGCGGCCGCCGCCGGCCAATGCGGACGGTTGCCGAGCAGGTAGCGCACCGCGACGGCCAGATAGTGGTTGGGATTCAGCAAGCCGGCCGAAGGCGTCACAATGCCGTGACGGTCTGCATCGGGATCGTTGCCGAACGCCAAGCTGTAGTCGTCCTTGAGGCCCACGAGCCCGGCCATCGCATAAGGGCTCGAGCAATCCATGCGGATCTTCCCGTCGTGATCGACCGTCATGAACGAGAAGGTCGGGTCGACGCGCGGGTTCACGACCGTGATGTCCAGTCCGTAGGCCGAGGCGATCGGCTCCCAGTAGTTGACGGCGGCGCCTCCGAGCGGGTCGACCGCGAGGCTCAGGCCGGCGACGCGGATCGCATCCATGTCGATCACGTTGCGCAAGTCGTCGACGTACGGCCCGATGAGATCGACTTCGTGGGTCGTCTCCTCGGCCAAGGCGGCGAGATACGACATCCGTTTGACGCCGGCGTTCCCGGCGCGCAGCAGCTCGTTGGCGCGGTTCTGCACCCACGCGGTCACGTCGGTGTCGGCCGGTCCGCCGTTGGGCGGGTTGTACTTGAAGCCGCCGTCCTCCGGAGGATTGTGCGAGGGCGTGACGACGATGCCGTCGGCGAAACGGCCCGAGCGCTCGCGATTGTGCGCGAGAATGGCGCGCGAGATCGCGGGGGTCGGCGTGTAGCCGTCGTGGCGCTGAACGAAGGTCGCGACCGAGTTGGCCGCCAGCACTTCCAGAGCCGTGCGCTGAGCCGGTCCGGAGAGCGCGTGCGTGTCCTTGCCCATGTAGAGCGGACCGTCGATGCCGGCGGATGTGCGGTACTCGCAGATCGCCTGCGTCACGGCCAGGATGTGGGCCTCGTTGAAGGCGCCGTGCAGCGAAGACCCGCGGTGACCGCTCGTGCCGAAGCTGACCCGCTGGCTCGGATCGTCCATGTCGGGCCGCCGGGCGTAGTACTCGTGCTCGAGCCGGGCCGGATCCACCAGCATCTCGAGCGGGGCCGGTTTGCCTGCAAGCGGCGAGAGCGCCATCAGTCCTTCCTTCCACGTCCACGTCCGGTCACGCCATCTTCGCAGAAGACGCTCGGAAACCGTTCGTCCCGAGCCCGATCCGGGCATGCACGAGGGGGATGCCGTCACCTTCTATCCAAGCCGAAAGCCGACGGAGGGAAAATACATTGTCGACGTACGGCCCCGGCGGTCCCCTGAGTCGTCACACGATGGCGTACGTCCTGGCTGGCGGCCGCGGCTCCCGGCTCATGGAACTGACCGACAAGCGCGCCAAGCCCGCGGTCTATTTCGGCTGCAAATCGCGCATCATCGATTTCGCGCTCTCCAACGCGCTCAACTCCGGCATCCGGCGGATCGCCGTGGCCACCCAGTACAAGGCCCACAGCTTGATCCGTCACTTGCAGCTCGGTTGGAACTTCTTTCGCACGGAGCGGAATGAGAGCTTCGACATCCTGCCGGCGAGCCAGCGCGTCTCCGAGGAGCAATGGTACCTCGGTACGGCGGACGCCGTCTTCCAGAACATCGACATCATCCGCAGCTATCGTCCGGAATATATGATCCTGCTCGCGGGCGATCACGTCTACAAGATGGACTACGAGCAGATGCTGGAGCAGCACGTCGCGGACAACGCGGACGTCACGATCGGCTGCTTGGAAGTGCCCCGCGCCGAGGCCAGCGGCTTCGGCGTCGTGGGGGTCGACGAGCGGGACGTCGTCGTCTCGTGGCTCGAGAAGCCCGCGGACCCGCCCGGCCTCCCCGACCGCCCCGACGTCTCGTTTGCGAGCATGGGCATCTACGTCTTTCGCAGCGAGCTGCTCTTCGAGCAGCTGCAGCGCGACGCCGCCGATCCGAACTCGAGCCACGACTTCGGCAAGGACGTCATCCCCCACATGGTGCGCCACGGCCGCGCGGTCGCGCACCGCTTCGAGCGCTCCTGCGTTCGCTCCAGTACCGAGGCGGAGGCCTACTGGCGCGACGTCGGCACGATCGACGCCTACTGGCAGGCCAACATCGACCTGACCGACTTCGTTCCCGCGCTCGACCTCTACGACCGCAACTGGCCGATCTGGACTTACGGCGAGATCACGCCGCCGGCCAAGTTCATCCACGACGAAGCGAAGCGCCGCGGGCACGCGATCAGCTCGCTGGTCTCGGGCGGCTGCGTCATCTCCGGCGCGGGCGTCCACCGCTCGCTGCTCTTCACCGGCACGCGGGTCAACTCGTACGCGCAGCTCGAAGGCGCGGTCGTGCTGCCGTACGTGGACATCGGACGCTCCGCGCGGCTGACGAACGTCGTCATCGACCGCGGCGTGCGCATTCCGCAAGGTTTGGTCGTCGGCGAGGACGCGGAGCTCGACGCCAGGCGTTTCCGGCGCACCGAGCGCGGCATCTGCCTGATCACGCAGGCGATGATCGACCGCTTGTAGCGCACGGTCGAAGCCATGCCGCCGCGCCTGCACGTGCTCTCGGTCGCCTCCGAGATCTTCCCCATCGTCAAGACGGGCGGGCTCGCCGACGTGGCGGGGGCGCTGCCGAAGGCGCTCGCCGCCGAGGACGTCAGCGTGAGGACGCTCGTGCCCGGCTATCCCGCCGTGCTCGCAGCGCTCGGCCCGGCCGCGGCGACGGCTCTGAGCGTCGCCGACCTCTTCGGCGGCGCCGGACGCGTGCTCGCCGGCAACGTCGCGGGCCTCGACCTCTACGCGCTCGACGCTCCGCACCTCTTCGCCCGCCAAGGCAACATCTACACCGGTCCCGACGGCGCCGACTGGCCGGACAACGCGTTCCGCTTCGCAGCGCTGGCCAAGATCGGGGCGCGCATCGCCGCGGGCGCGATCGCGGGCTACCGGCCCGACGCGGTTCACGCGCACGATTGGCAAGCCGCGCTCGTCCCCGCTTATCTGCGCTATGCGGGCGGACGCCGGCCCGTCTGCGTCCTGACCGTCCACAACCTGGCCTTTCAGGGCGTCTTCCCGCCCACGCTGCTGGGATCGCTCGGACTCCCGCCCGAGGCCTATTCGCTCGACGGGCTCGAGTACTACGGCAGAATCAGCTATTTGAAGGCGGGCCTGCAGTTCGCGGACCGCATCACGACGGTCTCGCCGACGTATGCGGCCGAGATCGTGACGCCTGAAAGCGGGATGGGCCTCGACGGGGTGCTGCGCCGGCGCGCGGCGGTCCTCTCCGGCATTCTCAACGGCATCGACGAGGAGGTTTGGAATCCCGCGACCGACTCGAGCCTTGCAGCCGCCTTCGATGCCGAACGGCTCGCCTCGCGCGCCGCGAACGCGCTCGCGCTGCGCGTGCGGCTCGGCCTCGAAAACGACGCGCGCGCGATGCTGGTCGGGATCGTCAGCCGCTTGACGTGGCAGAAGGGCCTCGATCTGCTGCTCGCCGCGCTCCCGGAGCTGCTCGCCTGCGGCCTGCAGTTCGCCCTTCTCGGCGCCGGCGACGCGGCGCTGGAAGCGGGCTTCAGGGAGGCGGCCCGCAGGTATCCCAGCCGCGCGGCTTGCCTGATCGGTTACGATGAATCGCTGGCACACCTCATCCAAGCCGGCGCGGACGCATTGCTCGTTCCTTCACGCTTCGAGCCTTGCGGCCTCACCCAACTGTGCGCGCTGCGCTACGGTGCGGTGCCGGTCGTCGCTCGCGTCGGCGGCTTGGCCGACACGGTGATCGACGCGAACGAGATGGCCTTGGCCGCGGAGGTCGCGACCGGCATCCAATTCGCGCCGCCCTCGCGCGAGGCGCTCGAGGCCGCGCTCGGGCGCGCGAACGCGCTCTTCCGCGTCCCCGCCGTCTGGAAGCGGCTGCAGCTCAACGGCATGCGCTCGGACGTCTCGTGGCGGCGTCCCGCCCGCCGCTACGCGCAGCTCTACCGCGACGCGCTCGCTACGCGGCCTGGTAACGGTTGAGCCGGGCTTCCAAGAAGCGGAAGATGCGCGCGATCAGAAACGTCATGACGACGTAGATCCCGCCGGCGAGGAACAGGGGATCGGTCTGGTAGGTGGCGGCGGCGATCCGCCGGGCGACGCCGGTGACGTCCAGGAGCGTGATCGTGCTGGCGAGCGAGGTCGACTTGAGCTGGATGACGACTTCGTTGGCGAGCGCCGGCAGCATGATGCGGAACGCCCGCGGCAAGATGATGCGGCGGTAGAGCAGCACGGGGCCCATGCCCACCGCCAGCGCCGCCTCGCGTTCGCCGCGCGGAACGCCGAGGATTCCGCCGCGAACGACCTCGCCGACGTAGGCCGTCATGTTCAGCGAGAGCGCGATCAGCGCGCAGGGGTACGACTCCCGCAAGAACACCCACAGAAACGAATCGCGCACGAACGCGAACTGGGCGAGCCCGTAGTAGATCAGGAAGATCTGAACCAGCAGCGGCGTGCCGCGAAAGAACGCCGTATACGCCGCGGCCGGCAGGCGCAGGAACGGATTCCCCGACAGGCGCGCGAGCGCGAGCGGCACCGCGAGGGCGAGACCGCACAGGGTCGAAACGACGAGCAGGCGGAGCGTCATCCACAAACCCGCACCGAATGCAGGGAGCCAGTCGGCGCTCACGAGGCCGCCACCCCGCGCGCCGCGCGACGCTCGAGCCGCGCGAAGACCACGTTCGAGATGGCCAAGAAGATCAGGTAGATGAACGCCGCCGCGAGGAAATAGACGAAGGGCTGTTTCGTCACTTGCGCGGCGATGCTCGCCTTTTGCATCAGCTCCTCGAGCCCGAGCACCGACACGAGCGCCGAGTCCTTCAGCAGGTTTTGCCAGAGGTTGCTGAGGCTCGGCAGCGCGAACCGCATCGCCTGCGGAAGGTGGATCCGGAAGAACACCTGCTGCGGCTGCATCCCGAAGGCGCGCGCCGCTTCGAGCTGACCGGGCGGCACCGACAGAAAAGCGCCGCGAAAGGTCTCGGACGAGTACGCCGCCAGCACGATCGAGAGCGCAACCACGCCGCCGGTGAACGGATCGATCGAGACGCGCCCGCCGGTGAGGCCCTGCAGGATGTTGCCCAGCTCGAAATAGCAGATCAGCAGGATGACGAACTCGGGCACGCCGCGCAGCAGGCTCGTGACGGTCATGACCGGCACGCGCAGCCAAGCCGCCTTCGAGAGTTTCGCCGCGGCACCCAGCAAGCCGAAGGCCAGTCCGAAGAAGAGCGTCGTGAAGGCCACTTCGAGAGTGACCCCCGCGCCCTGCAGCAGCTGGCCTCCGTAGCCGGGATCGATGGCTTACTTGGCCGGGGGCAGGATGCTGAAGGGGAAGTACTCGGCGTTGATCTTCTTGTACGTGCCGTCCTTGACGGCGAGTGCGAACGCCGCGTTCAGCTCCTTGCGCAGCGGGTCGCCCTTGCGCACGGCGATGCCGGCGCCTTTGCCGAAGATCGCCGGATCCGTCAGCTCTTTACCCGCGTAGTCGTAGCCGGCGGCCTTGCCCTGCTTGTGCAGCCAGTCATAGCCGATCGTCTCGTCCTGGAGCGAGGCGTCGATCCGGCCCGCGAGCAGGTCCTGATAGGACTGATCCTGGCCCTCGTAGATCTTGACCTCGGCGATCCCCTTGAGCTTGAGGTTGTAGTAGTTCTCCTCGGTCGTGCCGCTCTGCACGCCGATCGTCTTACCCTTGAGCGTCGCGGGGTCGTCGGTGATTCCCGAGCCCTTCTTCGCGATGAAACGTGCCGGCGTGATCGTGATGGCGTCGGTGAAGTCGACGACCTTCTCGCGCGCCGGGGTGATCGACATCTGCGAAAGCACCGCGTCGATCTTCTTCGACTGCAGCGCTGCGATCATGCTGTCGAAGCTGAGGTTCACCCACTCGCACTTCAGATGCGCGCGCGCGCAGAGCGCGTCGCCGAGTTCGATCTCGAAGCCCTGCAGCTTGCCGCTGGAGTCCTTGTATTCGAAGGGTGCGTAGTCGGCCTCGGTTCCGATGCGAACGACCGGCTGATCGGCGCGTGCGACGCCGGCCGTACAGAAAGGAGCGGCAAGTGCGAGCAGCGCCGCCGCAAGCCAGGTTTTGACGATTCGATGGTTCATGCTACCTCTAAAAACTGCGTCTGCGACGCATTAATGCGCGAGCGTGCTCGACAGGAATTGCCGCAACCGCTCGGAGGTACAATTACCGAATACCTGATCAGGGGGTCCTTCCTCCTCGACCTGGCCTTGGTGAAAGAAGGCCACGCGGGTTGCGACTTCGCGCGCGAACCCCATCTCGTGGGTCACCACGAGCATGGTGCGGCCCTCGCGGGCGAGGTCGCGCATCACCTTGAGCACCTCCCCGACCAGCTCCGGATCGAGCGCCGAAGTGGGCTCGTCGAAGAGCAGCACGTCGGGCTCCATCGCCAGGGCGCGCGCGATCGCGACTCGCTGCTGCTGCCCCCCGGAGAGCTGGCTTGGAAACGCGGCCTTTTTGTCCGCGAGGCCGACCTTCTCGAGCATCGCCTCGGCGCGCGCGACCGCCGCCGGCTTCCCGATCTTGAGCACGTGGAGGGGCGCCTCGATGACGTTCTCGAGCACGGTCATGTGCGCCCACAGGTTGAACTGCTGGAAGACCATCGCAACGCGGCGCCGGATGCGTTCGATCTGCCGCGGATCGGCGGCGGAGTGGCCGTTGCGGCCGCGGCGCATCGCGATGAGCTCGCCCTTCACCCAGACCCGTCCCTCGTCGGGCATTTCCAACAGGTTGATGCAGCGCAGGAACGTGCTCTTTCCCGAGCCGCTGCTGCCGAGGATGGCGATCACGTCGTGGTCGTGCGCCGTGAGCGAGATGCCCTTGAGGACTTCGTTCGAACCGAAGCGCTTGTGAAGGTTCTCGACGACGAGCGCGACGGGCGGAGTGCCGTTCATGCTCGAGCGCCGTTCGCCGCGCGGATGCCGGTGCCTCGGGCACGCCGAGCGAAGGGAATAAACAAGCGGCCTCCCGCAAGGGGTTTTCGTTGGACGATCGGACCCAGCCGAGGAGCTCCTTCCCCCGCCTGGCCGCTTCCCGTTGACGGGCGATGGCCCTGGGCGAGGCGAACGCCACCGAGACTGGGGCTGCCGGGCCTGAAGAATGCGCCGCGAGGCCAGCGGCGCAGCGGGGCGAAGTATCGCAGGGGCAGCGTTTTTCGCGCCCGTCGCAGTTTCAGCGTCGCAGCTTCAAGTCTGGCCGGCGAAACGCGTCTCCTGGGTTCACGAACTTCCCGGCGAGCGGAAGGCTGGAGCGTATAGCTCCAAGCGCCTGAGGCATCGGGATCGGGGCATATAGGCTCGATGACGATCGCGCAACGAATGTGGGTGGCCGCAGCGATCATCGCTCTCGCGGTCGCCCTGCGCAGCGTCGCGGGACTGGTCGCGTTCCAGTCGTACGGCGACGTTGCGGCCTTCAGCGCCGCCGGACAGGCCGTCCTCGCGCACTCCGAAGAGCTGCTCAAGGACGTCGAGACCGCTCGGAGCAGCGAGCGAGGCTATCTCCTCACCGGGAAGGCCGGTGAGCTCGCGCCTTATGAAAACGCCAAGGACGGCGCTCGCGGGCACCTCGAGCTGCTCGAAGGGCTCGCACCTCCGTGGTCGGCCGCCTTGAACGCGGGGGAGCTGCGGGCCGTCGTCGATGCCGAGTTCAGCGAACTCGACCGCAGCATCGTGCTGCAGGAGGCCGGCAAGCGTAAGCAGGCACTGGCGCTCGCGGCGAGCGGAAACGAACAGCGCTTCATGAACGAGGCGAACGTACTCGCCGAGCGGTCCCAGCAGCGCCTCAAGGTGATCCTGGACGGCCGCGCCGCGAGGGCCAATGCGCTCCGCCGGCTGCTCACGGGCTTCATGCTCGTCGCCGACCTGTTCGTGGTCCTGGTGCTCCTCGTCACGATCCGCTCGGTCACGAACCAGGTGAAGCGGTCGACTGCGGCGCTCCAAGGCGCGATGGCGGCGGTGAGCCTGAGCGCGCACCCGAGGCCGATCTCCACGCCGCCGCACGACGAGCTGGGCAGCGCCGTTACCGCCTTCAACCACATGGTCGAGCGCCTGGCGCACGAACAAGCCGAACGGACCGCCATCGAAACCTCGCTCGTCGCGAGCAACCGCGAGCTGAGCGAACGCGAGCGAACGATGAATCTGCTGCTGCAAATGTCGGAGCAGCTTGCGACCGTCAAAGACCAGCACGAGTTCGCGGCGGTCGCGCAGCGCTTCGTCCCGCAGATCATCCTCACCCATCCCGGCCGCCTCTACGTCCTCGACGAGTCGCGCAGCGCGCTCGAAGCCATCGCCGGCTGGAACTCTCCGCAAGCGGTCTCCGAAAGAATCCCCGCCGACGAGTGTCTCGCGGCCCGCTACGGGCAGGCGTACGTTCTCGCAGGTGCCGAGGCCGAGTCGTGCCGCCACGCAGGCTGCTTCCCCGACACCGCTTTACGGTGCGTTCCGCTGACCTCGCAGGGCGAGGTGATCGGCGTCCTCTACGTCGAGTCACCGCGAGGCGCGGAGCAATTCGACGAAGGGAACCGGCAGAAGCTCCTTCTCCTCTCGGACACGCTGGGCTTGGCGCTCGGCAACTTACGGCTGCGCGAACGGCTGCGGACCGAATCAGTCCGCGACCCGCTGACCGGCGTCTTCAATCGC
Source organism: Vulcanimicrobiota bacterium (assembly GCA_963834485.1). Classification (GTDB taxonomy): domain Bacteria; phylum Vulcanimicrobiota; class Vulcanimicrobiia; order Vulcanimicrobiales; family Vulcanimicrobiaceae; genus CAWICD01. The sequence continues at coordinate 305,440 of CAWICD010000001.1, read as the reverse complement.
CGCTTCCTTCACGAGGTGCTCGCCTTCGAGCTGGCCCGCTCGGCCCAGAGCGGGCAGCCCTTCTCGCTCATGATGCTCGACATCGACCACTTCAAGGACTTCAACGACATCTACGGACACGAGACCGGCGACCTCGTGCTCGTGGAGCTGGCCGAGACCCTGCGCCGGTACTCGCGCAAGAACGACATCGTGTGCCGCTGGGGCGGTGAAGAATTTCTCCTGGTCTTTCCGACGATGGATGCAGAAGCGGCCTACGAGCGCGCCGAGATGCTCAGAGAGGCGATCAAGGCGATCGTCGTGACGTCCGAGGGCCGGCGGGTCGACCTGGTCACGGTCTCGGCCGGGGTCGCGACGTATCCGGGCGCCGGACTCGAGGCGGAGACGCTGATCGCCGCGGCAGACCGCGCGCTCTACGAAGCCAAGCGTTCCGGCCGCGACCGCGTCGTGCTCGCGCACGCCTCGGCTGCTGTGCGGGAGAGACCCTGACCAGAGGCGCGAGAGCGCGCCTCCGGCGGCTGCGACTTCGGCCATGAACGTGCTATGGATGGCTGTCCCGTTCGCACTGGCCGCTTTGTCCTCGCCGCTCGCCGCCGGGAACGCGACCGCCGGGGGGACTGCGACGCTCCCCTTCGCTTTCGTCGACCATCGGATCGCGCTGCAAGTCCGCATCGACGGCGAGGGGCCCTACACGATGATCCTCGATACCGGTGCGAGCGCAACCCTGGCAGCCGACGACGCGCGCGCGCTGCATCTGAGGACCGGTCGCGCCTTTCAGATGAGCGGCACGGGCGCCGGGCGCACGCCGGCGTTCGAGTCGCGAGTCCGCTCGTTCGACCTCGGAGCGGGAATCGTGCTCCACGACATTCCCGCCACGGTCGTCTCGCTCGACGAGCTGCGGCGCGTCACGGCCCTTCCCCGCCTCGACGGCCTGATCGGAACCGAGCTGCTGGCGCGATACGTCGTCGGGATCGACTACGCGCAGGAGAAGCTCACGTTCCGGCCGCCCGACGGGTACACGCCCGATCCCGGCGGCGTGACGGTGCCGCTGCTCGCCAAGAGGGGCACGCCGGTGATTCACGCCGGCGTCGACGGCCTGGGCGGCTCGTTCACCATCGACACCGGAGACCGCGTCCCGCTCACCCTGATGGAGCCGTTCGCCAAAGCGCACCCTGCGCTCGCGAGCGACCCGGCGAAGGTACACGGGCTGACGGGCTGGGGCTTCGGCGGTCCCGTTCCGGGATACGTGGCGCGCGTCGGCCGGCTCGATATCGGCAGCCTCGAGATCGCCGGGCCGCTGACGCGCCTTCCGACCGTCGCAGGCGGCTTCTTCACGAGCACGCATCTCGAGGGGAGCATCGGAACCGGGGTCTGCGAGCAGTTCACGGTCACCTTCGACGTGCCGCACGGCCGGGTCACGTTCGCGCAGCGGCGCGAAACGGACGACGCCTACGACCGTTCCGGGCTGTTCTTGAGCAAGCGTGCCGGGGGGCTCACCGTCGTCGACGTCATGCAGCACAGCCCCGCGGAGCGGGCCGCGCTCGTACCGGGAGACCGCGTCGTCGCGCTCGACGGCGAGCCGGTCGACGAGACCTCGCTCGGCACGGTACGCGCGGCGCTCGCGGCCCCGCCCGGGACGGCGGTCACCCTGCGCGTCGAACGGAACGGCGCCACCCTCGACGTCGGGCTGATCCTGGCCGACCTCGCCTGACCGCCTAGCGCAGCTCGGCGGTCTCGTCGTTCTTCATGCGCTGGAACGCCGTGCTCGTGTAACGCGTGGCATCGAGGTAGAAGCGCTCCCAGACGCCCTTGAGCGCCTCGAGATAGGCATCGACCAGGTCGAGCGAGACCGTGAAGTTGTCGTAGTTGACGACGGCGCGCACCTTCGCGCCCAGCGGCGCGAGACGCCGCTCGACCATGGCGCGGACCGCCTCGATCTGCTCGAGCGAGGTGATCTCGAGCCCTTCGAAATTGACGAACAGGATGTTGCGCCGGGGGTCGTACCACAGCCGGTCTTCCAGCGGGAGCCGCAGCAGGTCGTCGCGCAGGTTCATCGGCTCGGGCCGGAAGATGCGCGGGTCCATCAGCCGCGGCGACTGCTTGAGCAGCGGCCGGAAATCCATCTGGGCCAGGATGTCCCGCTCCAAGTCGATCCCCGGCGCGATCTCGACGAGCTCCAAGCCTTCCACGCCGAGCTTGAACGTGCAGCGTTCCGTGACGAAGAGGACGGACTGCCCTTTGGCCGCCGCCAGCGGCCCGCTGAACGTTCGCTCTTCGACCTCGTGGATGAACTTGCGCGGCGCCCCCTCGCGAACGATCCGCAGCCGGCCGTTCTCGATGGCGACGTCCAGCCTGCCCGCGGTAAAGGTCCCGAGGAAGACCAGCGACTTGGCGCTCTGGGTGATGTTGATGAAGCCGCCCGCCCCGGAAAGTTTGGAACCGTACTTGCTGACGTTGACGTTGCCCTCCCGGTCGGCTTGGGCGAGCCCGAGAAAGGCGACGTCGAGCCCGCCGCCGTCGTAGAAATCGAACTGCGCGGGCATGTCGATGACGGCTTGCGGGTTGTAAGCGGCGCCGAAGCTGAGGCCGCCGGCGGGCAAGCCGCCGATCGTGCCGGCTTCGGTCGTCAGCGTGAGCAGCTCCAGAAGTTTCTCCTCTTTGGCTACGCTGGCAAGGCCTTCGGGCAGTCCGATCCCGAGATTGACAACGCTGTTGGGGCACAATTCGAGGGCCGCGCGGCGGGCGATGATCTTGCGCTTGTCCATGGCGAGCGAAGGGATCGACGCCACCGGCACTCTGAACTCGCCGCTGAACGAGGCATTGTAGCACTCGACGAACGTCTGCCATTGATCGGCGGGATCGGCCACCACGACGCAGTCGACCAGCAGGCCGGGGATCCTGACGTCCTTCGGACGGAGCGCCCCGTTTTCGGCGAGGCGCTCGACCTGCACGATGACGATGCCCCCCGAGTTGTGCGCGGCGCAGGCGACGGCCAGGCCGTCGAGCAAGGCCGCTTCCTTCTCCATCGTGACGTTGCCGTCGGCATCCGCCGTGGTGCCGCGCAAAAAGGCGACGTTGATCGGCAGAGCCTTGTAGAACAGGTATTCGCGTCCATGGAGCGTGACGATCTCGACGAGATCCTCGGTCGTCACGCTGTTGATCTTGCCGCCGCCGAAACGCGGATCCACGAAGGTGCCGAGGCCGACCTGCGTCAGCGTGCCCGGCTTGCCGGCCGCGACGTCGCGCAGCAGATGCGCGAGCACGCCCAGCGGAAAATTGTAGCCCTGGGCGCGGTTCTCGAGCACGAGCTGCCCGATCTTCTGCACCAGCCCCCAGTGACCGCCGATCACCCGGCCGATCAGCCCGTCGTGAGCGAGGCGGTTCAGACCGCGCGCGCCCCCGTCACCCTGTCCCGCCGCATAGCACAGCGTGAGGTTGCGCGGCTTCCCCGTCGCCAGGAAATGACTCTCCAACGCGATCAGGAGCCCTTCGGGGACCCCGGAGCCCACAAAGCCGCCGGTCGCCACCGTGTCCCCGTCGCGGATCAAACGGATCGCGTCCTCCGCGCTGACGACCTTGCTCTTCTTGCGCAGCGAAAGCGATTTCGGGGAGGGAGGCGGCATCTTCATGCGGCACGGGATTGGCCACCGGAGCGAAAGCTCCGGTTCTTTCGTCAACGCTACGAAAGTCGAATCGACGGCGGTCGTGAAGGCCGCGGCGTCGAAGCGGAAGGATACCATGACTGCCGGACGAGCCGTCGTCACGCTGGGCCTGATTTTGGTCGTGGCCGGGTTGCTGCTCGAGTTCGCGCCAGCTCTGCGCTTGGGCCGATTGCCCGGGGACTTCTCCTTCGGAGGCGGCAACTTTCGCGTCTACGTCCCCCTCGGGACGTCGATCCTGCTGAGCGTCCTGTTGACGCTGCTGTTCGGCCTATTCGGCCGGCGCTAGCGAAGGTTCCGGCGCGCGAGCTCGTTGACCGGCGAGCGCGGCCGGCGGCCGTTCGCGTAATCGAGGCAGTTCTCGGCGGCTAACGTGGCCATCCGCTCGCGCGTCTCGACGGTGGCGGAGCCGATGTGCGGAACGATCAAGGCATTCTCGCAAGCGAGCAAGGCCGGATGCACCTGCGGCTCGGCCTCGAAGACGTCGAGCCCGGCGCCGGCAAGCGTGCCCTCGCGCAGCGCTTGCGCCAGCGCCGCTTCGTCGACGAGCGGGCCGCGCGAGGTGTTGATGAGAAAGGCCGTTCGCTTCATCGTTCGCATTTCGGACGCGCCGATGAGGTGGCGCGTCGCGGGCGTCAGCGGCGCGTGGAGCGAGACGAAGTCGCTCTCGCGCAAGAGCGTCGCCTTGTCGACGTACGCGGCGCCCGTCTCGCGCTCGGCCTCCTCGCTTGCCCGGGCGCGGCCCGTGTAGAGAACGCGCATCGCAAAGCCGCGCGCGCGGCGCGCGACGGCTTGACCGATGCGGCCGAATCCGACGATCCCGAGCGTTTTGTGATGCACGTCGGCGCCGAGCAGCGTCAGCATCGTCCAGCCGGTGAAGCGCCCCGCCCGCAGGTAGCGTTCGGATTCGCCGATCCGTCGTGCCGCACCGAGGATGAGCGCCCAGGCGAGATCGGCCGTCGTCTCGCTCAGCACGTCCGGCGTGTTCGTCACCCAAACGTTGCGAACGGTCGCCGCCGGGACGACGATGTTATCGTAGCCGACGGCGACGTTGGCGACGATCCGTACGCTCGGGCAAGCGTCGAGCAGCGCGGCATCGACCTTGTCGGCGAGCAGCGTGACGAGCGCGAGCGCGCCCTCGGCCCGCCGCGCGATCTCGGCCGCTGCGAGCGGGACGTCCTCCCGGTTGACCTCGACGTCGTAGGCTTCCGCGAGCCGGACGAGCCCGGCCTGGGGGATCTGCCGGCAGACGAAGACTTTCGGTTTGTTCACGCGCCGGGTTTCGTCACGCTCGCGCGCCGGGCTTCCCGGCGGGAGCGCCGGCGAGCCGTCAACGGCTCAGTTCGAACGAGAGGTCGTGTGCCGCTCGAGTTCCTCGAGGCGCTTCTTCAACTGCTCGAAATTGCGGGAGGTCGCGTCCTTGACGCAGTTCAGATCGGTGATCGCCGTATCGAGAACGTCCGAGAGCGCGGCGAGGGACGACTCCTTGACTTTTGACGCCTGGGAGGAGAGCTGCTCGGTGAATTTGGCCGATTCTTGCCGCTGCGCCTGAAGTTCGTCGACCGTCAGCTTGAGCACCTGATTCGCGCGCTCGAGGCCCTCCCGGACGCTCGACTCGGGCGAGACCGATGCGTACGGGCGTGATTCGATCTCCCAGACGGACCTCCAATAGTGGAGCAGGCGCCGGTTGGCCGAAACCAGCGCGCTCACCGAGGCCGAGTAAGCTTCGCTGGAGAGTTCGGCATAGGTGGCGGCGAGGTTGGTCTTTTTCTCGGGTGTGGCCATTGCAAAGTTCCTCCGCGCTATCGTGCGCCGAGCGCCGTGGCGGCGCGCTGGACGTCGCCGGCGGCAACGTAGAAGACGGCGCCGAAGCCCCCGCTGCCGTCCGCGACGGCCTGCGCGGCTTCGATCCCGACGCCGGCCGCCGCCAGTTTCTCGAGCATGTCGGCGAGCGCGCCGCGGCGGTCCGCGCCCGTCAGGTAGAAAACGGTGGACGGTGCGCCGATTTGAAGCCCCAGCGCCTTCGCTGCGGCGGCGAAGCCCTCCGGGTCGTCGGGGACGACCTCGAGCTTCGCTTTGCCCGAACCGGTCGCGTAGCCCCAGGCCGCGATCAAGTTCACGTCGTTGTCCCGCAACCGGCCGAGCGCCTTCGCGCCGGCCCCGACTTCGTTTTCGATTTCGACGGTGTAGTGGGCGGCGCTGCGAACCGTATCAGCCATAGTACCCTCCTGATGATACGCTAGCCGCAACCGAAGCCTTCGTCAACGTGACCCGCTGGCCGAACGAGCGTTCGGACGATTTGCTCGCGGCGGCAGGTTAGCCGTACCCTCGAGCAGGGGAGCGGAACGCGGAAGAAAAGGTTCTATGCCGACGAAAGGGTCAGTTGTCGTTATGAAAATGCGGTGGGAGGTCGACTGTAGTGCCGAGGAAGCGCGTCAGGTCCTCGGGCTTCCGGACGTAAAACCGGCGCAAGCCGCCGTCATGGCGAAGATAGAGCAGCGGCTTCTCGACACGATCGACTCGTTCGGGCCGGAGACGATCCTGAAGAGCTGGTTTTCGCTCATCCCGCAAGGCGCGGAAGAGATGCGCAACCTCTTCGCCGGCTTTCTGCGCATCGCGGCGACGAAAAAAAGCGACGACGATTAAGTCGTGCTCGGTTTGAGGCCGCGCACGAGTCCCCATGCGGGACGCCGGCGAGCCTTGACCCGGCGGGCTCGTTTCGGTGCCGGCTGAAGCTCGCTGCGAAGCCAAACCGCAAAATCGGCCAGGCCCTGTTCGAGCGTCACGCGCGGGCGCCACGACCAGCGCTCCGTCGCGCGCGTGATGTCGGCGTAGGTCACGTTCAACTCGCCGGGCGGACGCTCCACGAAGCGCAGTCGCGGTACGATCTCGAGCGCGCGTCCCAGCTTCTCGATGAGGTCGAGCAGGTTCACGGGCGACGAGTTGCCGAGATTGATGATGCGGAAACCCTCCCGCTCCTCGGCCGCCGCCGCGATGCCGCGTACGACGTCGCTCACGTGCGTGTAGTCGCGCGCCATCGAGCCGTCGCCGTACACGACGATCTCCTCGCCGCGCAGCATCGCCGTCGCGAACTTCCGAATCGCCAGGTCCGGCCGCTGGCGCGGACCGTAAACGGTGAAGAGGCGCACGACGGTGATCGGCGCACCCAAGGTGTCGCCGGCGACCGAGCAGAGCAGTTCGCAGGCGCGCTTGGTCGCGGCATAGGGGCTCGCCGGCCTGGCGCAAGGCGCGGATTCGTCGAAAGGGGCCGGCGTGTCGTTGCCGTAGGCCGAACTCGAGCCCGCGAACACGATCGGCACCGCATTCTTTTGCGCGAAGGCGTCCAAGACGTTCTGGGTCGCCACGACGTTCGCGCGGACGTAGCGGCCCGGCTCCTCGATGGAGCGCCGCACGCCCGGCATGCCGGCGAGGTGAATGACGACGTCGGGTCGCGCGCGGGCCGACAGCACCCTCGCCGCGCCGGGCGCGGCGAGGTCCATCACGTCGAGCACGAAGCGCTCGTCGTGCAGGACGCCTTCGATGTTCTTGACTTTCAGCCGCGGATCGTAGTAGTCGTCGAACGAGTCGATCCCGTGCACGCGAAAGCCCGACGCCAGCAAATGCTCGACGACGTGCGATCCGATGAAGCCGGCGCAACCCGTCACGAGCGCGGTGCGAGAGGTGATCCGGCTCATTCTCGATTCTTCCTTGCCGGCAGCAGCGATTCCGGCGTCTTCAGCGCGTGTCGAAGGAGGTCCCCGGTGTAGAAGGCGCTGGGGAGGACCTCGCATTCGGCCCAGCAGCCGGGGCAGGCCCGCACCCACCGCCGCCCCGCGCCGGCCGGCTCCCCGAACCATATCTCGCTGAAGGACTGCTCGCGCAAGTTGCCCACGCGTTTGCCGTTGAACTGGCACGTCGGCACGTCCCCGTTGGGGAAGATGCGCAAGTGCGCGTGGAGCGCCACGCACTTCGGATTGGGACTCGAGCCTCCCTCGAGGAGACGGCTCCGAATGCCTTCGAGGTAATAGCGCTTCGCCGAGCGCTCGGGGATGGCATACGACGCCAGATCCTCCTCGATCGCGTCGAAAAGCCGCTCGAGGTCTTCGCGCGAGAGGTCGCCGTACGTCTCGAAGTGCCCCGGCCAGCGCGGCGCCGGATCGGCCTGCGGCGCGAGCGAGTACGTGGCGCTGTCCCGGTAGGCGACGACGACCTGGTTCACGATGCCCAGCGGCGCCAGCAGGCGGTGCAGCTCGCGGTACTGGGCGGCTCCGGCCGCGTCGACGACCGTCTGGTTGACGGCGAGCGTGAGGCGCAGCTCTTTGCGGCGCGGCGCGAGCGCTTGAAGCGTCCGCATCGCCGAGCGAAACGCGCCGTCGTGGCCTCGGATCTCATCGTGCTTGTCGCCGACGCCGTCGAGCGAGACCAAGAGCTGGAGCGGCACGTTCCTGGGCCTGCGCTCGCAAAAATCGACGATGCGGTCGGTCAGGAAACCGTTCGTCGTGACGTGGAGCAGCGCCGGCTGGAGCCGCTCGACGGCCGCGCGCGCGATCTCGGTGAGATCCCTGCGCACGAACGTCTCGCCGCCCGTCAGCCGCACGACGTCGAGCGGCGGGAGCTGGTCGAAGATGCGCTCGACCTCCGCGAGCGAAAGGTCGCCTTTCGAATCCTTGCGCCACGAGTCGCACATCACGCAGCGCGCGTTGCACGTGAAGGTGACGGTGTACGTCAGCATTCGCGGCAGCGACGCTTCGCCGCGCCGGCGCTGCACGACCGTCTGAACGAACCCGGCGGCGCGCGAGATGCCGTTCACGCGGGCAGCCGCCAAGGATCGGCGCCGGGCGAGGCGCCCCGGGGCAGCGGCGGCGGCGGCGCGGCGGGCAGATGGCGGCGCAGCTCCGCGAGGGCGGCCGCGTTGCCGTTCATTCGCTCCGGAACGATGCGCGAGCGATAGTGCTCCACGCGCGAGAGGAAGCCGCGCATCGTACGCGGGCTGACGCGCTCGAAATCGGCCCACTCGCCGGTCCCCTCGCGCTCGAGGAGATGCCCGTGAACGAGCTGCTCGGAGTTGTTCGGCTCGGGGAATGCCAGCACGGGCTTTTGCAGGTAGAGCGCTTCGCCCAAGAGCTGATTGCCGGCCGTGGTCACCAAAGCGTGCGCGCTCGCGAGATCCTCGACGAAGCGCCGTTCCTCGATCGGATGGAAGTGGATGTTGCCGACGCTCGGCCGAGCACCGAGTCCGTAGAACCGCACTTCGCGGCCGCTCGACTGCAGCGCTTCCAGCAAGCGCTCTGAGCCGAATTTACGGACGTAGACGACCAGATGCTCGCCGTGGCTCCGCGCTGCGCGCAGGATCTGCGGCCGCAGCATCGGGCCGACCGTGACCACGTGGCCGAGTCCCGGGCGCAGGTCGGGGAAAAAGAAAGACGAGACGATCGTCGTCTCCTGACCCTTGTAGAACAACTCGACGACCGTGCCGAGAAACGCCGCGCGGACCTGCAGCAGCTTCGGCAGATGCGAGAAATCGCTGACGACGAGGAAGTGCTGGTGGTCGAGGCTCACGAACGGGACGCCGCGGCGCACGGCGGCGCGCGCGATCGCCGGCTCGAAGTCGGTGACGACGAGATCCGGCTGTCCTTCGTCGATCGCGCGTTCGAGCCGGTCGATCAGCGCGGGAAGCGTCGCGACGTAGGAGAACGCGCCCGTCGTCGTCCGCCACAGCGACATGGCCTGGTCGGCGTTGTATTCGAAGCGGAGACCCGGGATGCGGACGACGCGCACCTCCGTGTCGGCGTAGAGCGGCGCGAGCAGATCGAAGGCGTCGTCGGGCGCGAAGATGGTCACGGAATGCTCGGCCCGGAGCTGCTCGACGACCGCTCGAACCCGCGTCGCGTGCCCACGCCCCTCGCCTGCGACGCCATAGAAGATTTTGGCCAACAGTTTTGCCCCGTGCCGCGTCACCGGCACGATCGACGCGCCGAGCTGCTTTAGGATTGACGAACCCCCCTTCTCCCGGACCGCGGCATTAGGCCTTCGATACGGACCATCTAGACACTCCTCATGACTCGCGCGCCGCGCCCGAGCAAGCCGCCTCCCTCTCTTTGCATTGACAATTGTCGATTCAGAACCTAGGATTCGATCATGCCGCTATCGAGGCACAGCGTGGAACCGACGCCGTTCGAGACGCCTGCCGATCCCGCGCGCGGCGCGATCCTCCCGGCGAGTTCGCCGCGCATCCGTGGATCGCACGCCGGCGACCTCGCCGCCATTCGCGACATCTACAACCAAGGGATCGAAGAGCGGATCGCGACGCTCGACCAGGAGCCCATGAGCGAAGACGAGATTCGCGAGTGGTATCTCGAGCAGCACGATGACCGGTACGCGGTCCTCGTGGCCGAGCGCGCCGGCCGCGTCGCCGGTTGGGCCTCGCTAAACCCCTACTCGCACCGTTGCGCCTATCGCGGTGTGGCCGATCTGTCGGTCTACGTTTCGCGCGATGCGAGGGGAAGCGGCGTCGGCACGGCGCTGCTGCGCTCGCTCGAAGCACACGCGCGTCGCCACGAATTCCACAAGATCGTGCTTTTCGCGCTCGCGATCAACGAAGCGGGCCTTCGCCTCTATCGCAAGTCGGCGTACCGCGAGGTCGGCGTTTTCCGGGAACAGGGGCGGCTCGACGGCCGCTTCGTCGACGTGATCGCGATGGAGAAAGTGCTCGGGCCAGACTGAATCGTTGGCGAAGCGGTTGTAAAAGCGCGATCCGCGATATGTGAGTCGCACCGAAATGCGGTCGCTCCAGGTCCTAAAGTGCTTCAGAATCGTACGAGCCGAGTCCGCCGCTGCGGACAGGTTTGCGCACCCTTGGTTCAGAAATTCCCAAGCCTTCGGGGCTGCACAGGAGAAACACGGATGCATGACCATGGTCTACGAGTCGGAACACCCGCAATTGCTGCGACTTTTGCGCTCGCGCTAGCGACAATCGTCGGATTTGGAGTAAGCTCGGCCGCATTGGCCCAGGGCACCGGACCCGATTCACAGTTGGGACCGCCGCAGGCGTGGGGTTTCAACAGCTCACACGTGGCCGGCCAGCGCGGTTTGGTGACGCAGGTCGAACCCAACACGAATTTCCTCGTCATCGGCAAGGTGGGCAGCTACGTCCTCGGCGGAACCTACGGACGCACCTCGAGCCCCTGCGCTTACGCGTACGGAACGGGCGGAGTCATCGGCTATCAGGGAAATCCGCGTTCGGCGACGGGTTCCTCGCTCGACGGGCACGGCAGCGAGAACATCGTCACCGGCGAAACGCAGACGAACTGCAAGCCGCAATAAACTCGTAGCCTGGTCGAAATCGCAAGACGCGTCCTCCGGCTTCCGCCGCACTTGGTGGAAGCCGGCGGTCGCGTTTAGAGACCGCTTGCTGCCGCTGTCGCGCGGCGCGCTCTCGCGGCGGCGCGCATCGCCCCACCCGTTGCCGCTGCCGAAGCTGGAAAAGCGGCCCTAAGCTCAAGGCCCACGTCTCCCAAAGAAAAACGAGCCACCTGAAAAGGCGGCTCGACGCTCGACACAAGAATTTGGAACTCTTGTGTCGCAGCAAAATCTTGGTGGAGCTGTCGGGGAACTGCCCCCCGAGTCCGAAACGCCGGACTGACACTTTCTCCAGGCTCAGCTTCGATTTTGGCTTAGACCGCCGAGCGTCTCGAAACCAGACTACCGGCGATGGCAGCTCCTTGATCTCGAATGGTTCGCAGAGCGGACTCCCCATCCCAGCCGGCCTTTATTGACGGTGCGGACGGCGGCGTCGGCGACCCCGTCCGGACCGTGACTAGCCTAAGTTAGGCAGCCAGTGCGTAGTTGTTGTTCGCGTGTATAACGCTTGCGATCGTTTAAGGAGTGCTCGCAACTCCGCCTGCTTACGTCACCCACGGATCGTCCCGTCGAAGCTGCTCAGCCCCGCGATTCGACCGAAAGAGCCAGCCGGAGCCGGCAACTCTCACGGCCCTACGACCCGGCCCCTGCCCGGAATGGTTGCGCCTCCCCAGAAGGCGCCTGCGGCGCTAGAGCTGGACCCGAAAATCGAACGAGTAGCCGCTCGGATCGATCCCTTGGGAAGAAGGCACGGCCTTGTACGTCCCCTGGAGCGACACCCCGGCGCCGCCGGGAAGCGCGAACAGGGTGTCGCCGACGAAGACGTTCGTCCCGACGCCCGTCCACGAGTAGCTGGGGGCGCCGGCGTACGACTGCCGGGCGTTGACCTGATAGAGTGAGATCCCGGCACCGGCATAGAGCGGCGTCGTCAGCCGGGCGGCGACCCCGAAGCCGTAGGCGCTCAGGTTGCCGCCGGTGTGCGAACCGCCCGAATAGTCGATTTGGAACGAAGCCCGAACCGGGATGAGGATCTTCGGCCCGAAATCGTAGTTCACGCCGACGTCGGTCTGTACGTCGCCGCCGGCGTTGCGCCCGCTGGTCTGGTCCAGGAGCTGCGGCCCGATCTGGAAGGAGATGGGAGTCGTATCGGCGCGTGCCGGGACGGCTACGCCGAGCGCCGCGACGGCTACCGCCGCCGCCAAGCAAGAACTGAGCGTTTTCATCGAGCTCCAACTTCTGCAACCGCCCCCCGTGCGCCCTCGGTTAGAAGCGACGCCGTGCAGGAATCTCTTCTCCTCTTCGTGCTGCTCTCGGCGGTCGTGGGCATCGCGGTCGTGGCGAAGCGATTCGCGATCCCCTATCCCATCGCTTTCGTCGTCGGCGGCTCGCTGCTGGCCTTCGTCCCCCATCTGCCGCGCTTCGAGCTGAGCCCCGACTGGGTCTTCCTCATCATCCTGCCGCCGCTGCTCTACGCCGGCGGCTGGTCGACCGACTGGCAGATGTTCAAAACCTACCTGAGGCCGATCATGTTCCTCTCGATCGGCCTCGTCGTCTTCACCACGGGATTCGTGGCGATCGCGGCGCATGCGCTGCTGCCGCTGCTCGGGTGGGCCGCGGCCTTCGCGCTCGGCGCGATCGTCTCGCCGCCCGACGCCGTCGCGGCGGGCTCGGTCTTCGAGCGCTTCACCGTCCCCCGCCGGATCGTCGCGATTCTCGACGGCGAAGGCCTGGTCAACGACGGCACGGCGCTGGTCATCTACCAATTCGCGATCGTGGCCGCGGTGACGGGCTCCTTCTCACCGGCCAAAGCGGGGCTCGCTTTCATCGTCGTCTCGGTCGGCGGCGTCGCGGTCGGCGTTCTTCTCGGCTGGGTGACGGTCGCGCTCTACACGCAACTGCACCGGGCCGAGCTCTCCGACTACCTCATCGACAACGTCATCCAGCTCCTCGCGCCGTACGCCATCTACCTCTCGGCGGATTTGGTCCACGTCTCGGGCGTGCTGGCGACGGCCGCCGCGGGAGTCTACGTGAGCCGCAAGTCGTCGGCGATCTACGAGCCCGAGGGACGGCTGGTCGCTTACTCGGTGTGGGACATCCTGATCTTCCTGCTCAACGGCCTCGTCTTCTTGCTGATCGGACTCGAGCTGCGAACGATCGTCAGCAGTCCCCAATTCGTCGTGCGGGACCTGTGGGTCGGAGCGGCGATCACCGCGCTCGTGATCGTGCTGCGCTTCGCCTGGGTCTACCCCTCGACATACCTCCCCCGCCGCATGTTCAAGAGCATTCGCGAGCGGGAAACCCGGCCGGGCTGGAACTACGTCTTCATCGTCGCTTGGAGCGGAATGCGCGGGATCGTCTCGCTCGCGGCCGCCCTCGCGCTGCCGAGGACGCTCGGCAACGGGCAACCCTTCCCCGGGCGCAGCGAGATCATTCTCATCACGCTCTGCGTCATCTTCGGCACGCTGGTCTTCCAGGGGCTCTCGCTCATCCCGCTCCTGCGCTGGCTGCGCATCGAGGACACCGAGGATCTCGAGCGGCGCGAGCTCGAGGTGCGCATCGCCGCGCTGCGCGCGGGGATCGAACGGCTGCGCCGGCTCGAACCCGAGTTCACGTCGACCGAGGAGTGGGAAGTCGAAGGACGGCTCTTGGGCGAATACGATCACCGCATCGCGCACCTGCTCGGCCACGTCGACGGCAAGGTCGAAGGCGGCGCCGTGGCCCTGGACCACCGCTTGCAGCAAGAAGCCCTCGAAGCCGAGCGTCGCGAGGTGCTGCGCATGCGCGAAGCGGGCGAGATCCCCGACGCGGTCTTCCGCAAAATCGAATACGACCTCGACCTCGCCAACGAGCGTCTGAGATAAGCTCGAGGGTTGCCAACTGCTCCTGACTTAGTGGTCAGCAGTAGACAAACACACGTTCGTATGATAAACTTGAAGCATGCGGCTCGTCGATTGGGCGCGGCGCCAGGGGATCTCCTACAAGACCGCGTGGCGCTGGGTCAAAGACGATATGATGCCCGTTCCGTGGCGGCAAACGTCCAGCGGAACGATCCTCGTCGACGCGCCGGCCGACGACCTTCCGGCGGCTGTAGCCCTCTACGCTCGCGTGAGCAGCCATGATCAGCGTCGCGATCTCGACCGGCAATTGGCCCGACTTTCCCAGTACGCCGCCGAGCACAAACTGCACGTCGTTGAAACGGCGGCTGAAGTCGGCTCGGGCCTGAACGGCAAACGCCGCAAGCTGTTGCGGCTTCTCTCCGACGCGAGCGTCGGTGCCATCGTTGTGGAGCACCGCGATCGGTTTGCCAGATTCGGCTCGGAGTATCTTGAAGCGGCGCTGGCCGCATCGGGACGTCGCCTCATCGTCATCGACCCGAGCGAGATGAACGATGACCTCGTCGCAGATATGATCGCGGTGCTCACGAGTTTCTGCGCGCGACTCTACGGCCGCCGTTCTGCTCGCAACCGCGCCATCAGCATCGAGCGCGCCTTGGCGCGCGAGCCCGCGCCATGATCCTCGCGCATCGGATTCGGCTCGTTCCGAGCGGCTCGCAATCGGCCTACTTTACCCGCGCCTGCGGAGTAGCACGATTTGCCTACAACTGGGCCCTGGCGGAATGGCAGCGGCAGTACGACGCGGGTGAGAAGCCCTCTGAGGTGGCGCTGCGCAAGCAGCTCAACGCGCTCAAGAGCGAGCAGTTTCCTTGGATGCGTGAGGTCACCAAGTGCGCGCCGCAGCAAGCGATCAAGAACCTCGGACGCGCCTATGGCAACTTCTTCGATGATGTTGCAAAGTATCGGCGCGCCGAGATCCCCTGGAAGCGCGTCCGAACCCCGCGTTTCAAGCGCAAGGGCGTCCACGACAGCTTTCGCGCGGACAACGGTCCTGACCAACAGCATCCCAATGCGGTGAAGGTTGACGGCAAGCGCGTGAAGCTGCCGATCGCGGGCTGGGTGAAGATGCGCGAAGAGGTGCGGTTTACTGGGCGTATCCTCTCCGTGACGATCTCGCGCCGGGCGGATGGCTGGTACGCGAGCTTCGCCGTGGAGGTTCGGCACGAGCCCCCTGTCCGTTCGGACGTCTCCGTCGTCGGAGTCGACCTCGGTATAACGAGTCTCGCGACGCTCAGTGACGGTTCTCCGAAGATTCCCTCGCCCAAGCCCTTACGGAGGTATCTGCAGAAGCTCAAGCACCTTTCCCGTGATCTGACGCGCAAGCAACGCGGTTCGCGCAATCGTGCCAAAGCGAAAACCAAGCTGGCACGGCTCCATCGGCGGATCGCAGACATTCGAGGCGACGCCTTGCACAAGCTGACCACCTCCCTGATGCGCTACCGGACGATCGCAATCGAGGATCTCAACGTCTGCGGGATGCTGGCCAACCGCTGCCTCTCGCGAGCGATCGGCGATCTTGGCTTCTTCGAATTCCGCCGCCAGCTCGAATACAAGGCCGCGATGGCCGGCTCGAGCGTGATCGTAGCCGCGCGTTGGTACCCTAGTTCAAGGCTGTGCTCCTCGTGCGCAGCGAAGAACGAGACACTCGCCCTTTCGGAACGTCTCTGGACGTGCGCATCGTGCGGCACGTCCCACGACCGCGACCACAACGCGGCCGTGAACCTCGCACGATACGCGGAGAGTTCAGCCGCGTCAGCCTGCGGAGCAGCGGGCTCTGGCGGCGAGGATCACCTCGCTGTGAAACCGGCCGCGTAGAAACAGGAAGAAGGCCTGGAATTCATGTCCATGCATTTCAGAACGGTCCAACCCGAGGCCCGCGCCGGCCTAGCGTTCAATCCGCAGCGTCGAAAATCGCGGCGAGATCGAGCTCGAGAGCGGCGTCCGCACCCGGCAAGATCGCCTTGTCGACGCGCAGGATCGGAGAGACCGGAGCGCCCGCTCCGTTTCGATCGTGCGGGATCGCGCTGCGCCGCTCCGGGTCGAGCACGACGGCCAGCCGCACGCCGGCCCTCACCCATTCACTCGCGCGCCTCGCGGTTGCGGCTGCGGCCTCGCTGGGCGACATCAGCTCGAAGACGAGCTCCGGCGCTATTTTCAGAAATTTCGAACGCTCCGCTTTGGGGATGGCATGATAGCGGGGGCCGCTGATCCAGCCCGCGTCGGGCGCGCCGTTGAGCCCGATCGAAACGCCGGTCGAAGACTCCAGAACCTTGCCATGGCCCCACTGCCGGTTCCAGTCGCGTAATTGACCGACCAGCTCCGCGTTCTGCAAGCCGGTCGCTCCTCCGGTCGGCGGGGTCACGATGAGGTCGCCGTCGAGCGAGCGCTCGAAGCGGAGAGGCGCGTTGTGCGCGTTGAGATATTCGAGTTCCTCGTCGCTAGGGGCAGTCTGCGGACGGAACCGAACGGCCATTGCGCTCTCCTGCTCGAACGTTTCTAGCATGGGTGGAATCGCTCCCGTATCCTCAGTGCCGTCCACCCGATATCCCGACGGCGAGGAGAGTCAGCAAGGCTCGGCGCAGCATTCGCGTCTGCAACGGTAGAGGGAATTCAACTCGCGGCGCGGGCGGCGGGCAGGATGACCCCCGCTAAATGCAGCGGGTCGCTGCTGCTCGTGGCGCCGACCTCTGCTTCCGCAGCGGCGGCGTTTCTGCGCACGGCGCGTAGCGCGTCGAGCGCTTCGGCCAGCGCGAACTGCTCGCCGATGAAGGCGGCCACGAAACGGCCGCCGCGGACTTCGCCTTGCGCTTCCAGGCGGCGCAGCGCGCGCAAGAGCTCGCGCCAGGGCGGCGCGAGCGATTCGCGCGCCGCCACGTCGCGGAACACGACGCCGTAGCGCGCGAGCAGGCGCCGTGCGAAGGCTTCGACGTCGACTTCGCGGCGCTCGGGGACGAGCTCCGTCCAGCGGCCGCTCGAGGCTCGCGGACGCGCCTTCTGCGCCTTCTCGCCGAGCCGCCGCTTCGCGTCGCTGAGGGCGCGCA
Organism: Vulcanimicrobiota bacterium; assembly: GCA_963834485.1. Lineage (GTDB taxonomy): Bacteria > Vulcanimicrobiota > Vulcanimicrobiia > Vulcanimicrobiales > Vulcanimicrobiaceae > CAWICD01. The sequence continues at coordinate 288,490 of CAWICD010000001.1, read as the reverse complement.
GCGCGTCGAAGCCGTCCGCGGTCACCAGGCCCGCGGCGACGAGCTCCCACAGCGCTTCCTCGATCTCGGAGGGGAGGCGGCGCGTCTCGCGCGCGAGGTCGGTGAAGAACGGCGCACCGCGGCGCCTGATCGCGCCCAGCACGTCGCGTGCGGCGTGCGAGAGCGCGCTCTCGTTCACGTCTCCGCGCGCCAGGAGCGTCTCGGCGCCTTCGCGCGCGAGCAGCGAGATCGGCACCAGCTTGGTGGGGCGCACGCGGCGCGCGGGTTCGCCCTCGCGCGGCGCGAGCGCGGGATGCAGCGAGAGCCGGCCCCACATCACCTCGCCGCTTTGGCAGAGCTTGTCGAGATACTCGGGCTTGTAGCCGGCGACGCGGCGCGGCAGGATCTGCGTCTCCCAGGCCGCGGCCGGAACCTCGTAGCCTTCGAGCTGGCGCACGATCTGCAGCGTGCCGTCGACGCCGTGCAGGCGCGAGCCGGGCGCGACGTGCTGCCAGCGCGCCAGGAAGCGCAGGAAATCGGCGGTCGTGACCGGTTCGATCTCGCGGCGCAGCGCGCCGAGCGTGCGCCGGTGGATGCGCGCCAGCACGCGGCGATTGCACCATTCCTCGTCCGTCCCGGGGCGGAAGCGGCCGCGCAGCACTTGGCCTTCAGCTTCGAGCTGCAGCAGCGCCGCCTCGACGAGCGCGCCTTCGAGCGCGAAGCGCCCGGCGAATTCCGCGGCCGTCCCCGGGCCGCTCGATTCGAGCCAGCCGCGCAGCACCTCCGCGAGCGCGGCTTCGCGCGTCTGCGGCAACGGGAACGGCGGCGCGAGCGCTTCGAGCGCGGGTTCCTCCCGCGCGTCCGGATGCACCCGCCGGAAGAGCTCGAGGCGTTCGGCGCTGACCCAGAACGCGGCCCGCCCGGCGCGCGCGGTCGTGGCGCGCCGCTCGGCCTGCAGCGTCTCGAAGAAAGCACGCCAGTCATCGACCGGCGGCAGCGCGATCAGCGTGAGCAGCGCGTCGTGCAGCTCGTCGGCGTCGCGGACGACGGGCCACGACTCCGCCGCGACCGCGTCGATCGCGGCTGCATCGAGCAGGCCGACACCGTCGGCCGCCTCGCTGCCGAGCACGCCGCGCAGCGCGACGGCGCGAGCGCGGCGCTCCTCGAGCGGCGCGTCGTCGAGATAAGCGAAGGGGTTCGCGTTGAGGATCTCGTGCGAGAAGGCGGAGGGCGTGGGAGTCTCGACGGCGACGGTGCGCAGCTCGCCGCGCTCCAGCGCGGCGAGCACGCCGATCAGACCGTCGAGATCCATCGCTTCGTGCAGGCAGTTGTCGATCGTCTCGCGGACGAGCACGTGGTCGGGGATGCGGATCGGGCCCGTCAGATTTTCAAAGCACGCGGCTTGGTCCGGAAAGACCGCCGCAAGCAGGTCGTCCGAGCGCATGCGGATCAGTTGCGGCGCGACCCTGCGGCCGGCGCGCGTGCGCAGGATCGCGAGCGAGCGCGTCGCGTTCCAGCGCCAGCGCGCACCGAACATCGGCGCGGCCAGCAGCGCGTCGCGCAGCACATCCGCCACGCTCGCCGAGCTCAAGAACGCAAAGACGGCGTCGAGCGGGAAGGCGTGCTGCTCGGCGAGCGAGATGACGATGCCGTTGTCGGTCGCCGCGGCCTGCAACTCGAAGTTGAACGAACGGCAGAAGCGCTTGCGCAGCGCGAGGCCCCAGGCGCGGTTGATCCGCGCTCCCAGCGGCGCGTGCAGCACGAGCTGCATCCCGCCGCCTTCGTCGAAAAAGCGCTCGGCCACGATCGTCGTATCGGTCGGCACGACGCCGAGCGCCGCCTTGCCGGCGCGCACGTAGGCCAAGGCCTGTTCGGCCCCCGCGCGGTCCAGGCCGCAGTCGCGCGCGAGCATCTCGAGCGCCGCCTCGCCGTCGCGCGCGTCGCCGAGCTCGGCGCGCAAGCGCCCGACCTCGCGCGAGAGCTCGATCGTGCGGCCGAGACCCTCGCCGTTCCAAAACGGAATCGACGGCGGTGCGCCCTGCGCGTCCTCGACGCGGACCGCCCCGGCCTCGATGCGCCGGATCCGCCACGACGTTTGACCGAGCAGGAAGATGTCGCCGGCCATGCTCTCGACGGCGAAATCCTCGTCGACCGTGCCGACCTGACGGCCCTCCGGCTCCGCCACGACGGCGTAGTCGGCGCGGTCGGGGATCGCTCCGCCGGAGGTGATCGCGGCGATCCGCGCGCCGCGCCGCGCGCGCACGCGGCCGTTGACGCGGTCGCGATGGAGGAACGTCCCGCTGCGTCCGCGGCTGGTCGCGATGCCGTCGGCGAGCATGACCAGGACGTCGTCGAAATCCTTGCGCGCGAGGTCGCGGTAGGGCCACGCCGAGCGCACGAAGCCGTAGAGCTCGTCCTCGTTCCACTCGCCGGCGGCGCAGGCCGCGACGAGCTGCTGCGCCAGGATGTCGAGCGGCGCCCGGGGGATGCGCAGACGGTCCAGCGCGCCGCCGCGGATGGCGCGCACGAGCGCGGCGCACTCGATCAGCTCGTCGCGCGTCGTAGCGAAGAGCGCGCCCTTGGGCGTCGCGCCGACCCAGTGGCCGGAGCGGCCGACGCGCTGCAAGCCGACCGCGATCGAGCGCGGCGAGCCGACCTGCACGACCAGGTCGACGGAGCCGATGTCGATGCCGAGCTCGAGCGAAGCGGTCGCCACCACCGCGCGCAGCTCGCCCTCCTTCAGCCGGGACTCGGTCGAGAAGCGCGTCTCGCGCGAGAGGCTGCCGTGGTGCGGCAGCACGACGCCTTCGCCCAGGCGCTGCGTCAGCGCGAAGGCGACGCGCTCGGAGAGCCGGCGCGTTCCGACGAAGACGAGCGTCGTGCGGTGCGCCCGGATCAGCTCGGCGATCCGGTCGTAGATCTCGGCCCACATCTCGTTGGTCGCGACGTGGCTCAGCTCGTCGCGCGGAACTTCGAGCGCCAGTTCCATGGCGCGCCGGTGACCGACGTCGACGATCTGCGCCTGCGGACTGAGAAAGGCCGCGACCTCTTCGATCGGCTTCACCGTCGCCGACAGCCCGATCCGCTGCGGCTTCGCTCCGCCGTTCTCGACGACGAGCCGGTCCAGACGCGCCAAGGTGAGTGCCAGGTGCGAACCGCGCTTGTCGCCGGCCATGGCATGGATCTCGTCGACGATGACGGTGCGCACGCGCGCCAGCGTGCGGCGCGAACGCTCGGCGGTCAGCAGGATGTAGAGCGACTCGGGCGTCGTGACGAGCACGTGCGCGGGCTTGCGCAGCATCTTGGCGCGCTCGGCCGCCGTCGTGTCGCCCGTTCGGACGGCGCTGCGGATCGGCGCGAGCGCGAAGCCCCGCTCCGCGGCCAGCGCGCGCAGCTCGGCGAGCGGCGTTTCGAGATTCTTGCGGACGTCGTTGGTCAGCGCCTTGAGCGGCGAGACGTAGACGACGAGCGTTTCTTCCGCGAGTTCGCCGCTCGCGGCACGGCGCACGAGGTCATCGAGCGCGGCGAGAAACGCGGCCAGGGTCTTGCCCGAGCCGGTCGGCGCGCAGATCAGAACGTCGCGGCCCGCGCGAATCGCCGGCCAGCCGAGAACCTGAGGCTCGGTCGGCTGCTCGAAACGCTGCTCGAACCAACTCGCGACGAGGGGATGGAACGCGGTCGTCATCGTGTGGAGGGCATAACCCGTCCCCGACGCTTCCCGCTGCACTTCATTCAGGCAGGAAAGCAGGCAGGAAAGCGCCGGATTTCGCCGCTCGCTCATGCTGCGAGTCGAGCGGCGTTTTCGCGCCGCCTGGCACGCGAGCTCATTCGAAGTGGGATTCGGTTTTCCCGAGGTGAACGGTTTGCTTATGAGCGAGCCGCTTTTTCGCGTCGCGACGGTCAGCCTGAATCCCGCGATCGATCAGACGGCGAACGTGGCGAACTTCACGGAGGGCGCGGTCAACCGCGTCGCGCGCGAGCGGTCCGACGCGGGCGGCAAGGGCGTCAATGTGGCCTCGTTCCTCGCGCACACCGGTCACTCGGTCGCGGTCACGGGGTTCCTCGGAACGGACAATGCCGGGCCCTTCGAGCGCCTGTTCGTCGAGAGCCGGATCGTCGACCGCTTCGTGCGGCTCCCCGGCTCGACGCGGGTCAACGTGAAGATCGTGGACGACGCGCAAGAGCGCGTCACCGACATCAACTTTCCCGGACTGCGGCCCGGCGCGCGCGACCTTGCGGCGCTCACGGCGGCGATCGACGAGCTGGCGGAGACGGCGGAGTGGTTTGCGCTTTCGGGGAGCGTGCCGGCGGGCGTGCCGGACGGGATCTACGCAGGCCTGATCGCACGGCTGAAGCAAAAGCGGCGCGCGGTGCTGCTCGATGCGAGCGGGGCGCCGTTCGCGGCCGCAATCGACGCCGCGCCCGACGTCGTCAAGCCGAACATCGACGAACTCGAAGAGCTGCTCGGCCGGCGGCTCGAGGACGAGGACGCGATCGTCGCCGCGGCGCGCTCGCTGCTCGAGCGCGGCATCCGCACCGTCGCCGTCTCGCTGGGCGCGCGCGGCGCCGTCCTCGTCGAGGCCGGCGCCGCGGTGCTGGCCGTGCCCCCGAAGATCGCCGTGAAAAGCACGGTCGGCGCCGGCGACGCGATGGTCGCCGGTCTGATCGCGGGCAAGCTGCAGGGTCTCGAGCTGGGCGCGTGCGCCCGGCTCGCCACGGCGTATTCGCTCGGTGCACTCGGTGAGGTCGGTCCGCGGCTGCCGGCGCTGGAGACTCTCTTCGCATTCGAGCCGGAAGTGACGACCCGGCGACTCGAGGGCGCTCCTCGAAGCGCCGGATAGCACCTGCGCGCACGCCGCCGGTACGTCAGCTGACGACGGAGAGCGAGCGCCCCAAGATCTGCGCCTCGAGCGGCGCCAGCGTCACGGTGATGGCGTTCACCGCACCGTTGCTGACAGTGCCGTCGACGTCGTTGACGACCGCGCCGGGGATCGTCTGCACCGCGACGCTCGGACGGGCGCCGGGCTTGTTGCTGTAGAGCACGTCGAAGCTCGCCGGGACGGCGTTGAGCTGCGCGTCGACGATGACCTTCACCGTCACGGAAGCGGCCGGGTCGCTCGACGCGTTCGCCACGACGACCACTTCTTCGTCGTTGAGGATGCGCGAGAAGGCGAGCACGCCCGGCGAGTAGGGGGAGATTCCGAAGACCGTTCCGTTCCCCGAGATCGGCCGGAAATAGAAGCGCCCGTAACGCAGCGCCGGCCTCGCGTTCCGCACGGCGGTGATGCTCGCCAGCTGCCGGAAGAACGGATTCGTCGCATCGAAGCCGGGACCGCCCCAGAGGGCCTCTCGCACGGCCTCGGATTGGCCTCCGCTCCCGTGCAGCCCCTGTTCGGTCCCGTAATACACGCACGGGATGCCGGGAAGGGAGAGCAGGCTCGCCAGCGCCAGCGTCACCTGATCGTCGAAGGCGTGCTCGTTACCGGGCGCAACGTAGCGGATGCGCGCGTTCTGGTCGTGATTGTCGAGAAAGGTCACGAAATAGCGCGTCGCGTCGCCGTGCGAGCTGAGGATGTCGGCTTCGACCGACTTGCGGTGCTCGTACATCGCCGCGACCGCCGCCGGCGGCGCGAAGCCCTTGGCGGCGGGCGGCAGCGCGTAGAACAGCGGATAGTCGAGCGCCGCGTCGACGCCGACCAGATCGCCGGTGTCGCCGGCCACGCGGCCGATGAAGTGCGCGATGTCGTCCTCGCTGCTCCAGACCTCGCCGTACGTGAAGAAGTTCTTTTTCCCGACCTCGAGCGCGAACTCGCGCATCGCATTGCCGAAGATGCGGGCGAGATCGCCCTTGAGATAGCGCAGCGTGTCGATGCGGAAGCCGTCGACGTCGAAGCGAGCGACGACGTACTGGTAGGCGCGGATCAGGGTGCGTTGAACGTTCGGATCGGCCGTCAGCAGTTGCTTGAGCGAGTCGAAGTCGCCGACGGTGTCGTCGCCGCCGGCTTGGGGCATGCCCTGCCGGCGGAAGTACGCGTTGCGCTGCAGCTCGCTCGGCCAAACGAAGCCGTCGCGGCTCGGATTGGGAACGTTCTCGATCGCCGGCAGGTCGGCGCGGGCTTCGCCCGTCTCGTCCCGCCACTCCAGCGCGTCGACCGGCGCGCTTTGAAACGGCGCTTGGGCGAGGTCGCCCGGGTAGTGGAAAACGTCGCCCGTGTGGTTGAGGACGACGTCGAAGATGACGTAGAGTCCGGCCGCGTGTGCCGCGTCGACCAGGTCGCGCAGCTCCCGGTCGGCCTCGGCCGGGTTGTCGGCGAAGCGCTTCTCCGCCACCAGAAAGTCGTGGATCCCGTAACCGTGATAGGTCTGGTCCGCCGGGACGTTGCGCAGCACGGGGGAGAGCCAGATGGCCCCGGCGCCGAGCTTCTTGATATAGGGGAGCTGCGCGCGGACGCCGGAGTACGTTCCGCCTTGAAAGCCGCTGAAAGCGGGGTCGTCGAAAGGCAGGTGATTGACCGGCGCGCGAGGGTTGTTGAAGCGGTCGACGAGCAGGAAATAGATCCAACCGTCGCGCCAGTCGGCCGGTGACGGCGTGAGGCCGTTCGCTCGAGCGCTGTTGATGACGCCTTGGACGTCCGCACCCCAAACCGACTCGAGCATCGTCGTCTCCTCCGGCTCTTATGATATCATGGCCGCCGCGAGAGCGGACGAGCTACGCCAGCTCCCGGCGCGGAAGGCCGTCGCGCAGGCGGCGGCCGAGCGTGTCGTGGTCGGTTCGGTCGATCGTCACCGGCGTGATGCTGACGTAGTTGTCGCGGATCGCGGCGAGATCGGTGCCGTCGACGATGTTCGCGGGATCGAACGAACCCCACAGCCAGTAGTAGGTGCCGCCGCGCGGATCGCTCCGCCGGTCGACGCGGTCGCGGTACGGTTTGCGGCCCTGCCGGACCCAGCGCGTGCCGCGGAGCTCGCGCGCCGGCACGTTGGGCACGTTGACGTTGAGCAGGGTCAGCCGCGGCAAGCCTTCCGCCAGGACCTCGCGCGCCAGCTTTACGGCGACCTCGCTCGCGGTCTTCCAATGGTGCTCGCGCGCCTGTTCGGGCCAAGTCGCCGCGAGCGATATCGCGATCGCGGGCAAGCCGATGATGACGCCTTCGATCGCGGCCGCGACGGTCCCCGAATAGTTGATATCGTCGCCGACGTTCGGCCCCCGGTTGATGCCGCTGACGACCAGCGACGGCGTCCCGCCGCAGATGTCGAAGGCGCCGATCACGACACAGTCCGCAGGCGTGCCCGAACAGCGATAGGTCGGCACTTTGCGCTCGCGGACCTGCGCGGCCCTCACCGGCTGCTTGATCGAGATCGAGTGGCCCACGCCGCTCATGTCGTGCTCGGGAGCGACCACCGTCACGTCACCGACGGCCTGCAGCGCTTCGGCGACCTCGATGAGGCCGAGGCTTTCGTAGCCGTCGTCGTTCGTGACGAGAATCTTCGGGCGCCGGCTCAAACTTCCGACCCCGCCCGCAGACCGAACGCGCTGATGATCCAGGACACGATACCCAGCAGGATCGAGCCGACCACGCCGGCCCAGAGCCCGTCGACGTGGAAACCGGGCACGAGCGCACCCACGAGCCACAGCGTGAGACCGTTGACGATGAAGACGAACAGTCCCAGGGTGACGATGATGAAGGGCAGCGAGAACAGGAGCAGGAGCGGCCGCACGATCGCGTTGACGACGCCGAAGACGATCGCCGCGACGAGCAGCGCGGTGACGCTGTCGGCGTGCACGCCGATGTTGAAGCGGGTGACGACCCACAACGCGAGCGCGTTGAGGATCAGACTGATCACGATCTGCATGACCTCATCCTCGTGAAGCCGACGACCGACTCGCTTCGGTCAAAGCGAGGCGGTGCCTGCGCGCGGCATCATGACGAGGCGATGTCGAGCGTCGCGGCCTGCGTCGGCTTGCGCAAGGCCGGCGCGACGCCGGCAAGGAGGACGACGCCTAGAAGTCGACGGCGGCGAGCTGGGGATCCCAGTCCGGCACTTCGATGCTCTCGGCCGTCGCTTGCGGCAACGGCTCGGCCGGCCGAACTTCCGGCTCGGTCGGGCACGGAAAAGCCTGCTCGCGTTCGCTGACCCACTTGGCGACCCGCTTGCCGCTGAGCGACCAAGCTTCGTCGCGGCCGAAATTCGATACCATTTCGTCGGCGAAGGCGGAATACAGGCGGATGACGCGCGCGTCGACTGCGGCGCGGGTCAATCCGAAATGATCCTCGAGAATCGCGATGGCGAGATTGTCCGGAGCTCCGCCATGGTACCCCCAGGCGAAGCTCGGCGTGAAGAAATCGCGGCACCGCAGCGGCGACGTCGCCAGCTCGCTGCGAACTGTGACCTGCTTGCGACCCTTGACGAGCTTACCGGAATAGGTTTTCGCGAGGGACCCTGCACTCATGAGAGACATTCCATTTCCGGCCGCTGCGGCCACGAGCCAACCCTCATTGTAGCACACAATCGAGGCCGCTGCCGGCAGTCAGGTGTTTTCTCCGTCCTTGACGGCAACGATCGGCCTCCCATCCGTGTTGACGAAGGCGACGATGAGAGATTCGAGCGATCGCTGCTCCTCGCGGTGACGCGCAGCCGAAAGCTTGGCCCCGCGAGCGGCGCGGCGGTGGAAGCGGCGTGTAGTGATGAAAATCCGTCTCGGCTACGAGCTGATCTACGACTTTCCGCAGCCCACGCCTACGATCATGGTCCTGGGCGTTCATTTCAGCCGGGCGTCCGACATCGTCGTGCCCGATCGCCTCGTCACCAGTCCTTCCGTGCCGATCTTCCCCTACCGCGACGGTTTCGGCAATTGGTGCAGCCGCATGGTCGCGCCGGCCGGCCGCATCCGCTTGTCGGCCGACGGCGTCGTCAACGATTCGGGGCAGCCCGATGCGGCCGCTCCGTGGGCCGCGCAGCAACGCGTCGAGGATCTGCCGCCGGAAACGTTGGTTTTTCTCCTCGGCAGCCGTTACTGCGAGACCGACCGGATGAGCGAGATCGCCTGGGACCTGTTCGGCACGGCACCCTTTGGATGGGGCCGGGTCCAGGAGATCTGCGACTTCGTCCACCGCCACATCGCCTTCGGCTACGAGCACGCGCGCGCGACCAAAACCGCCTGGGAAGCCTTCAACGAAGGGACGGGCGTGTGTCGTGACTACGCGCACCTCGCTATCACGATGTGCCGCTGCCTGAACATCCCCGCACGCTACTGCACCGGCTATCTCGGCGACATCGGCGTTGCGCCGCCGTACGGGCCGATGGATTTCGCCGGCTGGTTCGAGGCGTATCTCGGCGGGCGATGGTACACCTTCGATCCGCGCAACAACGTGCCGCGAATCGGCCGCGTGCTGATCGCCCGAGGCCGCGACGCGGCCGACGTGCCGATCGCCTACACCTTCGGCCCCAACACCCTGGTCAGCTTCAAGGTCTGGACGGACGAAGCCGGCTGAGGCGCCCCGGACGAAAAGCGCAGCTCGCTTCGAGCGGAGCTAGCGCACGTGCACCCGGTTCGCGATGAACGTCCCGTTGCTCCAGTAGCCATGGACGGAAACGTTCATCCCCGGCGTCAGCGTCGTGCCGGTCGGCCGGATGACGGTGCCGTTCTTGAGATCGATCGGCAGCGTACGACCCCTCGGACCCACTTGGAGCGTGATGCGATACGGAGCGGCGTAGCGGATCACGCCCACCAGAACGTGGCGCGAGCTATCGTAGTAGCGCACGGCCCACGGCGGCGGCGGTCCGTACGCCTGAGCCAGCGCCGGAGCGGTCGCGGCGCCGGCCGAGAGGGTCCCGAGCGCCAGTGCCAACGCGAGAGAGGGTCGGAAGGCGGGTGCTTTATGCGATTTCATCATGCCGGAGCAACGCAGTCGATCCGGGCGGCGTTTCAGAGCCACATTGAGTTTGGATGAGAATGCACAAGCACTTCAGCGACAGGCCGAGCCGGGCGCCTGCTTGAACTACGTTTCGACCGCCGGTACGAGGACCGGCCGTCTGCGCCGGCCCGGGGAGTAGAGATGCAGTTGCACGACGGGATCGCGACGGTTCGACATGCGCATCTGATGCTGCGCCCGGACGTCTCGCGAGTGCTGTTCAGGCCGTTTCATCCGGACTCGCTGCGAGAGCTCAAGATCGTCTCGCGCGTCATGTCCCTCTCCGAGGAGCAATCCCAACAACGCCTCGCCGAGCTCCTGGAGGATTTGGAGGAGCGCGACGGACAGGCGAAGGGATACTTTCTCGAGCAGTTCGAGGCGGTCAGCTCAAACCTCTTGACCGACGAGGTCCTGAGCGATACGAGAAAGCTCCTGATCGGAGCCTATTTCACGCAGCAGTATTCGTTCGAATCGGCGGCTCTCTTCAACCCGTCCCTCGTTCCCCACCCGGACCAATCGGGTCTGCCGCCCGGATCGCTGCGCTTCGTCGTCAGTCTGCGGGCCACGGGCGAGGGGCACCTCTCGTCGATCACCTTTCGCTGCGGAATCGTCGACGCGGACGGAAACATCGAGATCGAAGCGGCGACTCGGTTCGTGACTGCGCCGCGGCTCGTCCCGATGGCCGCGTACGATAAACTCTTGTTCGAGAGAAAGCTCCAAGAGATCGGCTGCGAGACCGAACTGAGCAAGTTGATCATGGAGTCCTTGGAAGACACGTTTTCGTTCGATGCCTTACAGTCGTCGATCGACCTGATCTCGCGCCGGGTAGGGATCACGAATCCCGACGACCATCCGGACCTGCGCGCCATCCTGCTGCTCGCGCGCTCGAATTACGAGGTGGGTTTCTCGCCCGGTCAATCGCTTTCGGCGCGCGTCATATTCCCGCAAGCTCCCACGGAAAGCGCTGGCATGGAGGATGCGCGCTTCGTCCTCTTCCGAGAAGACAACGGGTCGCGCGTGTATTACGCGACGTATACCGCGTACGACGGGCGGGTGGCGATTCCGCAGCTCCTGGAGACCGCGGATTTTCTCAACTTCAAGATGAGCACGTTGAACGGGCGCGCGATCGCCAATAAGGGCGTCGCGCTCTTTCCCAGGAAGATCAACGGGTGCTACGTGATGCTCAGCCGCCACGACAACGAGAACATCCACCTCATGTTCTCCGACTCACTGCATTTCTGGCACAAATCTCAACTGCTGCTCAAGCCGACCTATTCTTGGGAATTCGTGCAGATGGGCAATTGCGGTTCGCCGATCGAAACGGAGGCTGGCTGGCTGGTCCTCAGCCATGGAGTCGGACCGTTGCGAAAATATTCGATCGGAGCCTTTCTGCTCGATCGCGACGATCCGGCCAGGGTGATCGGAAGGCTGCGGCATCCGCTGCTGACTCCGAACGAAGCCGAACGGGCGGGCTACGTTCCCAACGTCGTCTACAGCTGCGGCGCAATGGTTCACAACGGGGTCCTCGTTCTGCCCTATGCCATGTCGGATTCGGCGAGCACGTTCGCGACCGTGCGGCTCGCCGACTTACTGAACGCCATGACGTCTCACCTGTAGAACGGCCGGTCGCCGCCGGCGTGGTCGGTCACGTCGACGATGCGGACGATCTCGGGAGCGACGCGGCGGACCATGACCTCGAGGCCTTGGCGCAGCGTCATCTGCGAGGCTGCGCAGCCTTGGCAGCCGCCGCCCATGGTGACGAAAAGCGTCGCGTCCCGCACGCCGGCGATCGATATCTTTCCGCCGTGAGCGGCGATCGAACGATTGACCTCGTCGTCCAGCAGCTTTTGAACGGCGGCATGGAGCTCGGCGTCGGTGCGCACGCGCGATTCCGAACATCCGGGCTTCTCGAGCAAAGCGGGCATGCCCGTCAGCAGTTGCGTCCGGATGACGCCGCCGATCGCGGGTTTGAGCAGTGCCCACGAGGCATCCGGCTCCTTGCCGACCGACACGACGTTCTCGGCGACGAGCACGTGGGCCACGCCGGGCAGCGCGAAGAGCCGCTCGATCAGCGGCGAGCCGGCGGCCTCTCGCGCGTTCTCGAAGAGGAACGGACCGCCGGCGTGCACGGTGCGATTGACCGTGAACTTGCAGGTGTCGGCGTCGGCGAGCAGTGACTCGGCGCGGATCGAGATCGTCCGATCGACCGCGGCGGCCTCAGACATCCTCGACCTCGGCATCCGCTCCGAGGGCGGCCAGCGCTTGCAAATGCTCGAACGAATAGATCCCCGTGTTGTGGCCGTCGTTCCAGTCGATCGCGATCGCGTAATTCCCGACGCTGCGGATCGTGCGTGGGGCGACGTCCTGCCGCACGCTCTTGGGATCGAGCAGCGGCCGGCCGCTCATCTCCTCGACGCAGAGCGCGCAACGGCAGGCGAGGCGTAGGTCGCGGACGTCGAAGTCGTCGCTCCGGCCGTCCTCCCACAGCACCGAGAGCGTGCGAGGATCGCGCTTGCGGAAGCCGGCCGCCGTCGTGCGCGAACCCGCAGAAGGAACGGCGCCTTGAGGCCAGCGGGGTGCGCCTTCGCCCGTCTCCCAGTTCCAGGCAAATGCCCCGAGCGCCGCCGGGCGTCCTTCGAGGCGCTCGGCGATCTCGGCCGCGATCGCGAAATAGGCCTGCGCCGCGAGCGAGTTCGGACGCTCGAGCACGGTCGGGCGGCCCGCATCACCACCGGTCGCGATCTCGGCGTCGAGCGGAATCGAGCCCAAGAACGGAACCCCGAGCTGACGGCTCATGCGTTCGCCGCCGTCGCGGCCGAAGACGTCCGTCGTCCGCCCGCAGTGGGGACAGGCGAAGGTCCCCATGTTCTCGATGATGCCGAGCACGGGCACGTGCACCGTTTCGAACATGCGCAAGCCGCGGCGCGCGATCTTGAGACTGACCTCCTGCGGCGTCGTCACGACGATCGCTCCGGAGAGCGGAAAGCTCTGCGCGAGCGTCAACTGCGTGTCGCCGGTGCCCGGCGCGAGGTCGAGGATCAGGTAGTCGAGCGTCCCCCACTCCACGGCGTCGATGAACATGCGCAAGTATTTGCTCACCATCGGCCCGCGCAAGATCGCCGGCGTGTCGTCGCCGGTGAGCATCCCCATCGAAATGGCTTTGAGACCGTGACGCTCGGCGGGCAGGATCTTCCCGTCCGGCGTCGTCGTCGGCGGCTCGCCCACCGGAAGGCCGAGCATCACCGGCACGCTCGGTCCGAGGATGTCCGCATCGACGAGCCCGACACGCGCTCCGCTCCGCAGCAACGCGTACGCGAGGTTGACGCTGACGGTCGACTTCCCGACGCCGCCTTTGCCGCTGCCGACGGCGACGACGTGCTTGATTCCGGGCAGTTGCTCGCGACCGCCGCCGGGTTGAGATGAGGTCTGCATAGGTGGGAAGGTCTTCTGCGCGCCGGCTCGCCGCCCCGTTGAGCCTCTCAAGGGGCAGCCAGCATCCTTTTCGCCAGGGCCAGCGTATCGTCCGCGCTTCCGCCGGAGGCGATCCTCGACCATGCGATCTCTCCGGTCTCGATTCGCAACTGGAAGTCCAGCACTTCGGCGGTCGCGTCCGACATGTCGCCGCTGCGCCTTTGCAGGCGCTCGCGGAGGGTCTCGTCCGGCGCGCTGAGCCAGATGCCGGCGAACGCGGCGGCACAGTCGCGCGCGACCGCGGCGATGCCGGCCCGCTCTTCCGGCCGCGCGAAGACGCCGTCGACGATGACGCTGTAGCCGCTGCGCAGCGAAGCGGCCGAGGCCTCGCGCAAGAGCCGGTACACGCGCTCGTTCACCGCCGGCTCGTACGCCTCGGCGCCGAGCCGGTCGGTCTTCGCGACGCCGAAGAGCCTTTTGCGCAAGGCGTCGGTGTGGATGAGGCGAGCTCCGGGCGCGCTGCCGAGCGGCGGCGCGATCGCCCGCGCCAGCGTCGACTTGCCGCTCCCGCTCAAACCGCCGATCGCGATGAGGCGCGGGCTCTCACCGTGAAGCAACCGTTCGGCGAGGGCCAGGTACTGGCGTGCCTCCTCGACGATCGCCCGGCGGCGTTCGGGATGGGACTGCGCGCTCGCGGCCGCGGCACCGGTATGAGCCCGGATCGCGGCGCGCAACGACATCATCAGCGGAAGCGCCGCGACGCCGTCGCTCTCGTCGTTGCGATCGAGATAGGCGTTGAGCACGAGATTCGAATACGCGCGGAGCGAGCGGTGTTCCAAATCCATCAGCAGAAACGCGAGGTCGTAGAGGACGTCGATGCAGGCGAGTTCGTCGTTGAACTCGATGCAGTCGAAGAGCGTCGGCCGGCCGTGCCAAAGACAGATGTTGCGCAGGTGCAAGTCGCCGTGGCAGCGCCGCACTTTCCCGGCCCGGTCGCGCCGCTCGAGCAGCGCGGCATGACGGTCGAGCTCTGCTTCCCAGCGGCGCACGAGCGCCGCGCCGAGCTCGGGCGCGAAGACGTCGGGCGGCGCAAGTGCGAGGTTTTCGCCGTTTCCCGCGATCACGCCCTCGAGCGAGGCCCGGCTGCCGCGTTCGGGCGTCGCTTCCGCCGCGGCATGAAAGCGCGCGATCTCGACGCTCAACTCCTCCAAGAGCGCGTCGCCGAGGGCGCCGCGCGCCGCCAGGCGGTCGAAGAGCAGCGCCTGATCGAAGCGGCGCATCACGACGACCCAGTCGACGGCTGGCCCGCGACCGTCAAAAGCGAGAGCGCCGTCAGGTCCGCGAGCGATCGCGTGCACGCCGAGGTAGAGATCGGGCGCGGTTCGCCGGTTGAGCCTGACTTCGGCGCGGCAGGCAGCCTCTCGCCGCTCGACCGTGGAAAAGTCCAGGTACGAAAAGCGAACCGCGCGCTTCAGCTTATAAGCGCGGTCGCCGGCGAGGAAGACCATCGCCGCATGCGTGTCGACCCGTTCGACGCCGGCCGCTCCTGGGCCGTAGCTCTCGCGCCGCTCGAGGAAAGCGATCGCCTCCTGCTGGTCATCGTGGCCCGGCATGCGCCCGGCCCGTCCGCTAGCGCGCCTTCACGCCGCGTTCCTGCGCGCCGTCACGGCTCTCGCGGCGGCGCCGGATCCTCCGCTTCCGCAGCCTTTTCGGCCGGCGCGGCGGGCGTGTGTATCGTGGAAGTCGCAGCGGCGGCAGCCGCCTCGGCGACCTTCTGCGATTGCTCGACCAGCTTCTTCGCCGCGATGCGCACTTGCTCGGCCGAGTCGCTCAGCGCGCCCGTGCCCAGCGCGATGTAATCGTGCAGGTGCGCTAAGACCGCCGTCGTGTTCTTGACCGACAACTCGCTCGACGCTTCCAGGTGCTTCACCAGCGTCGCCTGCAGCTCGCGGGCTACGCGCAGCGAGTTTTCAACCTCCGGCTTCAATTGCTCTGTCGCTTTGTTGAGCGCATCGCTGATCGACTGCTGCAGTTCTCTGGTCAGCTCGAGCACCCGGTCCAGCGACTCGTTGATACTCACGATCGGTCCTCCTCGTCGTAGGATGACTGCGGCCTATCCGCTAGGCCGCCATACCGCTTTCCGCACCGGCGAAAGCCTACCTGGGAGCCGGAGCGAAGACCGGCCGCCCGCGATCGCGCGCGCCGGGAGCTGCGTGCAGCGGCGTGGAACTGCCGGTCCGCTCTCGCCGAGGCCTCAAGGACGGAAGTCGAAGCCGACCGCCAAGTAGTGCGCTTTCGCGTTGGAAACGGGGTTGAGCGTCGTGCCGAGCCCGACCTCGACGGCGGAGGCCTTGTGCAGAGCTTCCGTGACCGAGATGTCGCCGAAGGACTGCGGCGACGCGTGGCGGACGACGAATCGCGAACCGACGTCGGTCGACAGTTCCGTGCGCGCGTTCGGATAGAAGCCGAACCCGAGTGCCGCCATGGGAAAGACGTGCTGGAGGCCGACGGTGCGCGAAGTCGAGCCGTCGAGGAATCCGCTCAGCGTGAAGCTCTTCGCGAGGCGATACTCGGAGACCGCGTCCAGCGTGTATTCCGGTTGTGTCTCGCTCGAAGCAAAGCGCGATGCCGGCGGCCGCGCTTCCGCACCGAGCGCGAGCGCGTAGCGCCCCGAAGCGGCGAGAGCGTAGTTCAGGCCCAGACCGAGCTGACTGCTGGGATAGACGCCTCGGCCGTTGAGTCCCGACTCCGCGACCTGGGAGGGCGTGTCCGCAACGAACTCGAGGCTCCGCACCAGGCCCGCCCGCAGGCGCACCATCGGATAGGCGGCGAGGGCCGTTCCCCCAACCTTGGAGGCGTTCTGGTAATAGAGGCCTTCCACCAAGAGCGAAGCGGGGACGAGCGTGCAGGGCGAGGGGAGGCCGCTCGTGCCATCGACGACGGCCAGGAGATTAGCGCCCGAGCACGCCTCGGGGCTCTCCGAGGCACGAACCGGAGCGGCACAAGCCGTGACGGCGATGAGCGAGACGGCGATGAAGCGGAGGACGACGGGCGTGATCCTGACGGCGGCGCGAGTGGTCGAGCCCCTCAGTACCCTCCTCCGGCACCGAGCGCCTTCTTATTCCGCTAACCAGAATCATTTCTTTATAGAAATTTATGGAAGCTTAAAGCTCGAACGCGCGACTTCCAGCGTCAGTGGAACGTGCCCGCTCGAAAGAGGCGCGGCGACACTTGCGTCCGCGCCTCTCGAACCGGGGCTGAAGCACCGACTACCAGTGGTCGTGCCCGCTCCCGTGCCCGCTCGTATGAACGGCGTGGCCGCCGGAGAACCCGCTCGAGCCGCGGACTTGCACGGCCGAGACGCCGCGAACGTAACCGCCGTGCGAGGCCGGCGCGACGTAGCTGCGGCCCTGGTAGGCACCGCCGCGGTACACGTTGTTGATCTGGACGCTATTGTAGACGCGCACGCCCGAAACCCAGCGATAGCCGCCGCCGAAGTAGCTGCCGTGCCACCAGCCGGGGTTCCCGAAGAAGAATCCGAGGCTGATCGTGGGACCGTAGTAGTACCAAGGATGACCGTAGTAGTAGGGAACGCCGCCGTAGTACGTGTAGGGCGTGTCGATCTCGTTCGCGCCGAAATACGACCCGGCGTTGAAGCCCAGGATGCTCACGATCATCCCGGGAGCGAGCGTGAGCCCGGTCGGATTGATGATCGTGCCCTGGTGGAGCTGCACGTTGTCGATGAAGCCGCGCTCGTCGCGGACCGTCAGGTTGTAGCCTCCGTCGAAGCTTGCGATCCGGCCGCGGATTTGAACGTCGGTATCGCCGGATTGCGCGTAGGAAGGCACGGACTGCGCTTGGGCGGCGAGCGGCGCCGCCAGTGCCGTGCTCAGGGTGAGTGCCGCGAACGCGGCCGCAAGTTGTTTGATCATCACAATCGATCATAACGCACGCAAGCACCCAATGGTGCGCGAACGGTGGTTAGAGGGAGATTAAAGTAGCAGCGCGGCGTGGCCGAAAGTCCCAGCCCGCACTACGAGACTCAGTTGAGATCGATGACCGACTGCACCATGGGGTCGCCGATCTCGTGCTCGTGGTGGAACCCCAAGCGGCGGCAAACGTCGAGCATCGACATGTTGTCGGCGAGGATGTAGCCGACGATCCGCCCGACGCGCTCCCGGCGGCCGATCTCGACGAGCCGGCGCAGGAGCTCGGTGCCCAGGCCCCGGCCCTGGAACGAATCGGCGATGAGCAGCGCGAACTCGGCTTCGTTGCGCACGTGCTCCATCACCAGGCGGCCGACCGCGACGAGCTCCTGCTGGCCGGAGGGCGCGGTGCGCAGCACGACCAGCGCCATCTCGTGGGCGTAGTCGATGAAGCACAAGCGGGCCAGCCGGTCGTGCGAGATGCGATCGGAGAGCCGGACGGCGTGCGCGTAGCGAAGGTAGACGCTCTCGTCGGAGAGCTGCAGGTGGAAAGCCCGCATCAGCGGCTCGTCTTCGGGACGGATCGGCCGAATCGTCACTTCGGTCCCGTCGCGCGCGACCCACGTCCCTTCGTACTGCGCGGGATAGGGGCGGATCGAAGTGCGCGGCAAGACGCCGTCCGGCAGCGCGGCGGGATGAAGCTCCACCCGCGCGTCGAGCGCGATGAGACGGTCCGGCGTCGCCAGCAGCGGATTGATGTCGATCTCCTTGATGCGCGGCTGATCGACGATCAAGTCGCTGAAACGCACCAAGCACTGCGCGAGGGCATCCACGTCGACCGGCCGCCGGCCGCGCACGCCCTGCAACGCCTTGTAGATGAGCGTGCTCTCGATCATGTGGCGGGCCAGCGTCACCGTGAGCGGCGGCAACCCTAGGGCGCGATCGCGGAAAACTTCGACGAGCTGCCCGCCGTAGCCGAAGAGCAGGACCGGCCCGAACTGCTCGTCCTGGCTGCTGCCGAAGATCAGCTCGTACCCGTCTTCGGCTTCGATCATCGGCTGCACGGTGACGCCGTCGAAGGCTTCGGGGCCCGCTTTGGCGGTGACGGCTGCGGCGATCTGCTCGAAGGCGAGGTTGACGCCGTCGGCGTCGCCGACCCGCAGGCGCACCCCGCCCACGTCGGTCTTGTGCGCGATCCGGCTGGAATGCACTTTGACCGCGACCGGGTAGCTGAGCGACTCGGCCGCCGCGACCGCAGCCTCGGGCGTCCTCGCGACGAGCGTCGTGACGGCCGGAATGTCGTAGGCGTCGAGCAGTTGCTTGGACTCGGCCTCGCTGAGCAGCGTGCGCTCTTCGGCCAGCGCTTTGGAGAAGAGTGCGCGCGCCAGCGCGCGGTTCGGAGCCACTTCGTCCGGCGGCAGCGTGGGAGTCTCGAGGAGCGTTCGCAAGTTCGCGTCGTAGCGCCACATCAAGTTGAAGATGCGCGCCGCGTCGTCCGGATAGGCGAACGTGGGGATTCCGGCGCGTTCGAGGATCTCTGCGCCGTTGGCGACTTCGGCACCGCCCATCCAGGCCGCTAGGATCGGCTTGCGCGGAACTTTGGCGAGCTTCTTCACCAGTTCCGCGACTTCGACCGGCGCGGCCGCGCCTTGCGGCGAGAACGCGACCAAAAGAGCGTCGTTGTTCGGGTCGGCGGCGACCAGCTCGACCGCTTTGGCATAGGATTCGGCGCTCGCATCGCCGAGCACGTCGACGGGATCGCCGTGGCTCCAGCGCGGCGGCAACAGGCCGTCGAGCGCCTCGAGCGTCGCGTCGCTCAGCCGAGCGCTCTCGCCCTGCCCTTCGACGAGCGCGTCGGTGGCGAGCACGGCCGGGCCGCCGGCATTCGTCACGATCGCCAGGCGCTTGCCCGCCGGACGCGGTTGCTTGGCCAGCACGTCGGCCATCGAGAAGAGCTCTTCGATCGACTCCACGCGCAGCAGCCCGCAGCGCTCGAACGCCGCGTCGAGCACGGCGTCGCTGCCCGCGAGCGCGCCGGTGTGCGAGGCGGCCGCCTTGGCCGCCGCGGCCGTGCGCCCGGCCTTGATCAGGATGATCGGCTTGGTCAGCGCGACCTCGCGCGCGGCGGAAAGGAAGCTGCGCGCGTCGCCGATCGTCTCCATGTAGAGCAGGATCGACTTCGTGCGCGGGTCGTCGCCGAAGTAATAGATGACGTCGCCCCAGCCGACGTCGATCATCGAGCCCATCGAGATGAAGGCGGAGAAGCCGAACTGCTGGGCGAGGCTCCAATCCAAAATCGAACTGCAGAGCGCGCCGCTCTGGCTGGCGAACCCGACCGTTCCCGGGCGCGCCACTTCGCTGGCGAGGCTCGCGTTGAGGCCGGTCACCGGGCACATGACGCCGAGGCAGTTGGGACCGAGCACGCGCAGCTTGCCCGCGCGCGCGCGCCGCAGCACCTCTTGCTCGAGCGCGACGCCTTCCGGTCCGCTCTCGCGGAACCCGTTCGAAAGGACGATCGCGGCCCGAACGCCCTTCTCGACGCATTCCGCGATCACGTCGGGGACGCTCTTGGCGGGGGTTGCGATCACCGCCAGGTCGACCTTGCCTGGAACGTCCTTCACGCTCGGATACGACGTCCGGCCCAAAATCGAGGCATGGTTGGGGTTGACGGGATGGACGGTTCCGCCGAACGAGCTCGTCATCAGATTCACGAGCACCGAGCGGCCGGACGTGGCGAGCTTGTCGGTCGCGCCGATCACGGCGACGCTGCGCGGCCGGAAGAATGCGTCGATCGGGTAGGGCGTCGCGCCCATTCCGAGATTTGAAAGTCCCATCTCGCCGGTCACCGCTGGATTGAAGAGCGCCATCGGCTCAACAACCGGCGACTTCGGCGCCGGCCTCGTCAGCCCGTGCCGCGTCCTCGAGCGAGGCCTTGATCCGTCCCAGCAGGTTCAGCGCCGTCACCCGGGCGATGTTGTGGCCCACGACCGCGTCGAACGCCTCGCCGATCAGACCGATCGGCGGCTCGTACGTGCCCTCCAGTTCCAGCCAGAAGGCCCGGCCGTCCTCTGCAGCTTCGACCGTCAGCTCGCCGCGGAACGAAGGGAAGGGACCGGGGCGAAGCGGCGCCCAGTGCACCTCACGCCGCGGCGCGACGTCGCCGGGCAGCCGGAACGGAGTCAGGGTCGCAACGACCGTCCGTTGCAGCGAAAGCGGAATCACCAAGCCGGGGAAGGTGACGGGGAGCGACAGCGAGAGCCGCACCGTCCCGTTGCGGCGGCCGGCGAGCGTATGAAAATACTCCGCCAAGCGCGCCTGCGACTGGGCGGCCGGGACCTCGACGCGTGTCCGCTCGGAGAGCGTGCTCATACCTGCACCTTGCGCTGGAAGGCCAATGCCATCTATATGTAGCCCCGCCCCCCGTTTACACAAGAGACTGAAGTCGCATTGCAACAACTTTCTTACCGCCGGCCGGCCTCGATGCCTCTTCAAGCGGGATATCGGCGACATCGGCGACATCGGCAAGATACGCAAGACAAAACCGGCAGAACGAGCGGGAAATTTCTTCCTACTTTAGTGATAAACCATAACGCGAACGGAGGATGACGTTCGCGCCGTCCGGCGCATACCGCGGGTCCGTTGTCCTTTTTTCCAAAGGGAAATAAAACTCGGACTCGTAGCGGGCCATATCACCGCTCTCGCCGTGCGACACGGCACGTCGGTTCATCAGCCTTATCAAAGTTGTGCAAGGTACGCCTAGCACGAACTTTGTCGTTCACGATCTCGAAAGAATCGAAAGAAGGAACATCCTTGAAACCCTACATGATCGGGTTCATCGCGGCGTTCGCGCTCGGCACGAGCGCGGCGTTCGCGCTGGGAACGCCCGCCCCGGCCGGCTCGCCGGCCCCAACGCCCGCCCCGACGGCGACGCCGACGGCGGCGCCCTCGGCACCGCCGAAGGTCCTGCAGTTCGACGGCGTCATCGACACGCTCTACACCAAGACCATCGGCCCCGGCAGCCTCCAGTTCACGGGCAACCCGCCCGCGAGCGTCGGCGCCAACAACATCTCCTTCGGCGGCCCATCGAACAATCGTTGGTTCGACTATGCGAACAACACCCTCAACCTCGAGGAACTCAACGCGTCGGTCGCCTTGAACTGGAACAACTGGGGCGGCCGCGTGCTGCTCAACGTCGGTCCGCAGGCGAACATCTCGTACACCTACCCGTCGCAGTTCAACAGCATCGATCTCAACCAAGTCTACCTCAACTACACCTGGAAAACTCTCACGCTACAAGGCGGCAAGTATGCCACGCTCGCGGGCTACGAGGCGTCCGAAAGCGTCAACGACACCACCGTCTCACGCGGAATCTTGTTTTGGTACCAGCCGGCGACGCACTTGGGCGGCCGTCTGACGTATGCGCCAAACAGCAAGGTCTCGCTGATCGGCGGTTTCAACGACGGCTGGAATACTTGGGTCAACACGAGCGGCAGCTTCACGACGGAGTACGCCATCCTGCTCAACCCGAACCCGACGGTCTCGCTGACGGCGCAGGGTTACACCGGCTACGAGCAGATCGCGAACTACAGCGGCGTGCGCCCCGGAACGGCAAACGTCCAATTCCCGGCCGGGGTCCCCGGGGGACCGCCGACCACGATCCAGGGGCAGCGCAAGCTGATCGACCTCGTCGGAACGGTGCACGCGACGAAGGCCTTGACGATCGCCGCGAACTACGACAGCGGCTCGCAGTCGTGCACGACGCCGTACAACGCGACGGCTCCTCAAAACTGCTCGGGGCCCGGAGTCTCGGGTTGGAGCGGATACGTCACCCCGCTCACCGGTTCGGTCGCGCAATGGAGCGGGCTCGCCCTCTTCGGCGTCTACCAGATCACTCCGACTCTGACCGGAACGGTTCGCTACGAAGGCTTCCACGATCCCAACGGCTACAACACCGGCTATAACCAGTTGTGGCACGAGGGCACGCTCGCTTTTGCGTGGGCCGTCACTCCGCAGTTGACGCTACGCACGGAGTACCGTCACGATACGTCGAGCCTGCCGGTCTTCGCTTCTCCGGCAAGCGCGGTCCTCAGCAACGGCGCAGTCTATGCCGTCGGCAACCCTGGCCAAGGGGTCAACGGCAACAGCACGTTCGGGTTCGAAGCGCTCGCGCACTTCTAACCCTCGCCCCCGTTAGAGAACGCCCCGCGAGCCTTCGCTCGCGGGGCGTTCTTCATCTCGTGACCTTTGACGACCTTACGATGCAGGTCTTCGCCTTACGTCCCCGCTGCGATCAAGCGCGGCAAGGCGCGCAGCGAATCGGCGAGCGCCGCGCAGACGCGGTCGACCTCCGCTTCGGTGAACGTCAACGGGGGCTCGATGCGGACGACTCGGGCGTTCACGAGCGTGCCCGAGACCAGGATCCCGCGCTCCAGCAGCAGCTTCCCGACCTCGAATCCCGTCAGATCGTCGACGAACTCGATGCCGATCAGCAGGCCCTTCCCGCGCACGTCCACGACGACGTCTTCGTGGCCGCGCACGGCTTCGCGCAAACCGGCCAGGAATCGTTCGCCGAGCACCGCGGCGCGTTCCGGAAGCCGCTCCTCGATGAGCACGTTGATCGTGGCGAGCGCCACCGCGCAGGCCATCGGGTTCCCGCCGAACGTCGTCGTGTGCAGGAACGGGTTGCCGAACAGCCGCGAGAAGACCGCTTTCGTCCCGATGACGGCACCGGCCGGCATCACGCCGCCGCCGAACGCCTTGGCCAGGCACATGATGTCGGGCGTGACGCCGTAGTGCTGGCAGCAGAACATCTTCCCGGTGCGGCCCATCCCGGTCTGCACTTCGTCGAGAATCAGCAGGGCGCCGAATTCGTCGCAGAGCGCGCGCACGCCGGGAAGATAGTCGTCGGAGGGAAGATTGACTCCGCCTTCGCCCTGGATTGGTTCGAGGATGACGACGCCGACCTCTTCGCCGACGACCCGGCAGGTCACGAACATGCGCCGCAAAGCGACCAGGTCGTCGAACGGAACGTGCTCGATGTTGGGAAGCATCGCTCCGAAGGGCCGGCGGAACTCGCCCTTCGCGCTGGCGGAGAGTGCACCGTAGCTCTTCCCGTGAAAGCCCTTCGTCGCCGCGACGATGGTCTGTTTCGCCGGATCGTACGCGCGCGCGAGCTTGAGCGCGCCTTCGACCGCTTCGGTACCGCTGTTGCAGAAGAACGCGAACTCGAGTCCGGGCGGTGTCAACAGCGCCAGCGTCTTCGCGAGCATCGCCCGCAACGGGTCGAGGAAATCCTGCCCGTGCAGGGCTTGGCGCTGCAATTGATCGAGGAGCGCCTTGACGACTTTCGGATGCCGGTGTCCGACGTTGAAAATCCCGAAGCCGCCCAAACAGTCGAGGTACTCGCGGCCGTCGATGGCGCGGAAGGAGTTGGGCCCGGCATCGGCCCATTCTACAACCGCGGCAGCGTTCTGCAGGTTGGTCGCCTTGCGATATTCGAGAAAGCCGGGGTTCACGTGATCGCGGAAGGAGGCAACCGTTTCAGTGGTAATCCATTCCGCTTCTTCGGGTGTGAGTTCGCGCTTCGCAATCAGTTCCAGCGCGCGGTTCGTATACTCGTAAACGTCTTGTTCAGATGCGATTCTTTTTCACCTCAGGGAGCCGCTGTGGATCGACTTAGAGCAACGTTAGCACTAACTACGAGACGAGCTGCCTTGCTATGGCCATTGTGAGGATCCAGGCACCGAAGTTCCGTCCCCGGGCATAACGACCGGCAGCTCGCCTGTCTGCTACAATATATCACATCCACCGCGGCAATGTTGGGAGGGTGATCTTCGGGCCCTTGCAGAGAGAACCATTGATTTCATGTAGCGAGCGCCGCCGACGGCCGCGCCGGTGAAGGCCCAGGGCCGCACGCTTCCGTGACCGAGAGCAAGGCATGGCGACGCGGGTTCGCGCGTCGTCTGGTTCCGTACGCTTTGGTGCTGCCCGGCGTCGTGTGGCTGACTGTCCTCTTTCTCGTGCCGCTCGCCGGCCAAGTGCGGACTTCTCTCGAAGAAGGCAGTCTCTTGACCGGGCTCGATTTCAATTGGCACTGGCAAAACTACGCGACCGCGCTCGGTGACTACGGTCCCACCTTCCTTCGATCGTTCGGTTACGCCGCGTGCGCGACGCTGTTCGCGATCCTCATCGGCTACCCGCTCGCGTATTTCATCGTCTTCCGGGGCGGCAGTTTCAAACTCGTGCTGCTCTTTGCAGTGGTCGCACCATTCTTCATCACCTACCTGGTGCGTACGCTGTCGTGGGAGGCGCTGCTCGCCGACAGCGGCCTGGTTCTCGGGACGCTCAAAGCCCTGCGCCTGATACCGCAGGGTGCGTTCTTGCTCGGCACGCCGGTCGCGGTCGTCTTCGCGCTGACGTACAACTTCCTGCCCTTCAGCGTCCTGCCGATCTACGTGAGCCTCGATCGCATCGATCCCACCCTCGTCAGTGCAGCCGAGGACCTCTATGCGACGCCTTTCGTCGCCTTCCGCAAGGTCGTGCTCCCGCTCTCGCTGCCGGGGGTTTTCGCCGGCAGCCTGCTCACGTTCATCCCGGCGGCCGGCGACTTCGTCAACGCGATGATGCTGGGCGCTCCGCAGCGCCAGATGATCGGCAACGTCATTCAGAGCCGCTATCTCGTCACGCTCGACTACCCGATCGCCGCCGCCGGATCGCTGATCCTGATGACCGCTCTCATCCTTTGCGTCGCCGCATATTCCCGGCTCTTCGGAACCGAAGAGCTCACCGGCTGACCCGATGGCGACGCTTTCGCGGCCGCTCCCCGCCGCCGTCTCGCTGCCGACTCGGCTCGTCGATTTTCTGGGCCGTCACGTCATCACGTTCGTCGCGCTGCTGAGCCTCGTCTATCTCCTGGCGCCGATCGGGATGATGATCGCGCTGAGCCTCAACCAGACGAACGGGAAGTTCGATTTCACCTGGCACGGCTTCTCGACGGCGGCGTGGGCGAATCCGTTCGCCGTGGACGGGCTCCTGCCGGCGCTCAAATTGAGCGCCGTGCTCGCGGGGACCGTCACGGTCATCGCGACGCCGATCGGCACTGCGATGGCATACGCCCTCGTTCGCTACAAGTTCCGCGGTCAGACCCTGCTCGATCTCGTGCTGCTCCTGACCATTTCGACGCCCGAGGTCATCCTCGGCTCGGCGATGCTCGACATGTTCTTGAACCTGCGCGCGCCGATGGGACCGTTCACGCTGATTCTCGCGCACGTGATGTTCGACATCGCGTTCGTCGTGATCATGGTGAAGTCTCGCCTGCGCGGCTTCGACATCACGCTCGAGCACGCCGCCATGGATCTCGGCGCGCGCGGCTGGCGGGTTTTCTACAAGATCACGCTGCCGCTGATCCTGCCGTCGATCGTGACGGCGGGCATCCTGGCGTTCATGCTCTCGCTCGACGACTTCATCGTGAGCATGTTCGTGTCCGGGCAGACGGTCACGTTTCCGCTGTTCGTGTGGGGCGAGGCGCGCGTCGCCATGCCTCCCCAGATCTACGTCATCGGTACGAGCATATTTCTGATCCTCGCAGCGTTGATGACCGGCAGCCTGCTGCTCGACCGGAGCCGCGGCCGGGCGCAGGTCTCGCCCGTCAAAGCGGAAAGCTAGGAGGTAGACGATGCGCGTCATCCCACGCCAGGCAAGCAAAGCGGCCCAACACCACAACGGCTTCACGAAGATGAACCGCCTCGAAGACGACATCGTCATCCGCCTCGAAGGCGTCTCGAAACGCTACGGCGACAAGGAAGTCCTGCACGCCGTCGACCTCGATGTCCGGCGCGGCGAGTTCCTGACCCTCCTGGGGCCTTCCGGCTGCGGGAAGACGACGACGCTCAAGATGATCGCCGGCTTCGAGACGCCGACGACCGGCCGCATCGTGCTCGACGGCGTCGACGTCTCGGAGACGCCGCCCTACAAGCGCCACCTCAACACCGTCTTCCAGCAATACGCCTTGTTCCCGCACATGAGCGTCTACGACAACGTGGCGTTCGGGCCGCGCACGACCGGCGTGAGCCGGCCGCAAGTGCACGAGCGCGTCGTCGCCACGCTGGCGATGGTGAACATGAGCGACTTCGCGCCGAAGAAGCCGGGGCAGCTCTCGGGCGGACAGCAGCAGCGCGTCGCGCTCGCGCGGGCGCTCGTGAACAACCCCAGCGCCCTGCTCCTCGACGAGCCGCTGAGCGCGCTCGACGTCAAGCTGCGCCGCCAGATGCAATTCGAGCTCAAGCGCATCCAGACCGAGGTTCAGACGACCTTCATTTTCGTCACCCACGATCAGGACGAAGCCTTGACGATGTCGACGCGGATCGCCGTCATGAACGAAGGACGGATCGACATGCTGGGCGCGCCCGAAGAGATCTACAAGCGCCCGAACACGCCCTTCGTGGCCGGTTTCATCGGCTCGGCGAACCTGATTCCGGCGCGCGTCTCGGGTCAGGGCGCCGGCGAGGTCCGGCTCGAGCTCGAGGGCGGCGGCGGCGGCGCCGCCGCCTCTCCGGCGGGGCTGCCGCTCGGAGCACGCGTGCTGCTCATGCTGCGTCCCGAGCAGATCTCGTTGACCGCGGAGGCCGGTTCCGCGTGCTCGGGAGGATCCTTCTCGGCACGGCTCGCCTCGGTCGATTTTCAAGGATCGATTTTCCGCTACGCGCTGCGGCGCGACGACGGCCGGGAGGTCGTCGTGACGCTGCTGCCTCAGTACCAACTCACCGGCGTTGCCCCGGGAGACCAGCTCACGGTCCGCTGGGACAGCGCGCATTCCTGGGTCGTTTCCACGGACTAATACATCTCGTTTACTACGCGACTTCGGCCGTCGGCCGATGGAGGATCATGACAGACAAGCAACGGCCGAACGGCGTCGTCGGCCGAGGGGAATTCATCAAGTCCACGGTTGCCGCAGGCGTAGGGCTCGCCGCGGCGATGGGAATGGACGCAGCAGACATGACGCGTGCGCTGGCGGCGGCTCCAAGCCCGAGCGGGCCGCTGCTGATTTCCAACTGGCCCTATTACATCAGCCCGAAGACCGTTCCGGCGTTCGAGAAGAGCTCCGGCGTCAAGGTCCGCTACATCGAGGACATCAACGACAACCCGAGCCTGTTCGGAAAGATCGCCGGTCCGCTGCAGGCGGGGCGTAATCCGGACCGCGACATCATCGTCCCCACAGACTACCTCGCGGCGCGGCTCGTGAAGTTGGGCTGGCTCGAGAAGTTCAGCCACGCGGAAGTTCCAAACGCCAAGAACCTCGTTCCGGGGCTGGCGCATCCCGATTGGGACCCGAACCGCGAATACAGCCTGCCCTGGGCGATGTACATGACCGGCATCGCCTACGACATCAAGCGAACCGGCCGTCCGCTCACCAGCGTCAACGACATCTACGATCCGAAGTTCCGCGGTCACGTCTCGATGCTCAATCAGATGCGCGACACGCTCGCCCTCGTCTTCCTGGGCATGGGCATCACGCCGGAGAAGGCGACCTACGCCGACGCTCAAGCAGCGGTCGCGAAGATGAAAGAAAACGTCGCCAACGGTCAGATCCGCCAGTTCTTCGGCAACGACTACGGAGCGGCGCTCTCGCGCGGCGACGTCTGGATCGCCTTCGCCTTCTCGGGCGACGTCGTGCAGCTGCAGAAGGACAACCCGAACCTCCGCTTCCTGGTCCCGAAGGAAGGCCTGTACCACTCGGTCGACAACATGGTCATCCCCATCGGGGCGGCCCATCGCGCGGCGGCGCTCGCTTGGATGAACTACATCTACGAGCCGGCGGTCTACGCGCAGATCGCCGCCGCCGTGCAATACATCCCGCCGGTCGCGGGCACGCAAGAGTACGTGCGGAAGATCAATCCCAAGCTCGCTGACAACCCGTTGATCTACCCGTCGAAGGACGTGCTCGCGAAGATGCACAACTTCGCGTCGCTCTCCGCGGAAGACGAGCGCAAGTGGGAGACGCTCTTCCAGGACGCGATCAACAAGTAAGGCGGCCAAGGAAACGGGAGCGGGAGCGGGACCGGACGGTCCCGCTCCCGCTCGGCTTTTCAGCTCGGCCTGGGGCCGCCCGTCGCGGGCGAGCCCTTTGCCGTCAGCCCAGCTTGACCATGACGTGGCGCACGACCGAGTAATCCTCGAGCGCGTACATGGAGAGATCCTTGCCGTAGCCGGAAGACTTGAGGCCGCCGTGCGGCATCTCGCTCGTCAGCATGAAGTGGGTGTTGATCCAGGTGCAGCCGTAGCGGAGGCGGCTCGCGGTCTGCATCGCGAGCGAAACGTCGCGCGTCCAGACCGACGAGGCCAGCCCGTACTTGGTGTCGTTCGCCCAGGTGACCGCTTCGTCCGCGCTCGAGAAGCGCGTCACCGAGACGACCGGACCGAACACTTCGCGCTGCACGATCTCGTCGCTCTGGCGGGCGCCCGCGATCAGCGTCGGCTCGTAGAAGAAACCGTTCCCCACCGCGGGCTTGCCGCCCGCGAGCACCTCGACGTGAGAGAGGGCGCGGGCCCGGTCGACGAAGCCCGCGACGCGCTCGCGCTGGCGCTGCGTGATGACGGGGCCGATCTCGACGTCTGAGTCGTCGGGAAGGCCGTACTTGATCCCCGAGACCGCGCCGGCGAGCGCGGCCGTCAAATCGTCGTAGATCTTGGGCCCGGCATACACGCGGCAGGCCGCGGTACAGTCTTGGCCCGCGTTGTAATAGCCGAAGGCGCGGACCGCTTCCACGACCGCATCGAGATCCGCGTCGTCGAAGACGATGACGGGCGCTTTGCCGCCCAATTCCAGATGCGTGCGCTTGATCGTGGTGCTGGCGGCTTCGAGGACCTTGCTGCCGGTCGAAATGTCGCCGGTGAGAGAGATCATCGCGAC
This sequence comes from Vulcanimicrobiota bacterium, assembly GCA_963834485.1. Taxonomy (GTDB): domain Bacteria; phylum Vulcanimicrobiota; class Vulcanimicrobiia; order Vulcanimicrobiales; family Vulcanimicrobiaceae; genus CAWICD01. Next base: position 259,352 of record CAWICD010000001.1, on the reverse strand, counting down.
GCCCGGATGCCCGATGAGCTGCGCGCCGACCGTTTCGCCGCGACCGAGGACGACGTTGCAGACGCCTTCGGGGAAGATCTCGGCGACGAGCTCCATCAGCTTGACCGTCGTGAGCGGCGTGTGCTCGGAGGGCTTGAGCACGATCGTGTTGCCCGCCGCGAGCGCGGGAGCGAGCTTCCACGCGCCCATCAGCAGCGGATAGTTCCAGGGAGCGATCGAGGCCACTACGCCGACCGGGTCGCGGCGGATCATGCTCGTGAAACCCGGCAGATACTCGCCCGCCGCGCTGCCCGAGAGACAGCGCGAGGCGCCGGCGAAGAAGCGGAAGCAATCGACGATGGCGGGGAGCTCGTCGGCGAGGACGCGTGCATACGGCTTGCCGCAGTTGAGGCTTTCGAGCCGCGCGAACGTCTCGGCCTCCGCCTCGATCCGGTCGGCAAGCTTCATGAGGGAAGCCGAACGCTCGCCGGGCGCCGTCCGCGACCAGCGTTCGAACGCCTCGGCCGCCGCCGCGACCGCCCGATCGATCTGCGCCGACGAGGCCTCCGGCGCGTTCGCGATCGTCTCGCCGGTCGCCGGATTCACCACGATTTCGTCCGGCCCCTCACCGCTCGCGAAATTCCCGGCGAGGAAAAGTGCCGGTTTCTCGAGTTGTCCCACGCTCATCCTAACAGTCCGTTCTGCACGCCAGCGCGACCGCCAAGGGTCGCGTCATGCGGTCTCGTCTGTTGCCGACGACCGGTGAATTCCTGCGTACCGCCGGCACGGCGCGGCGAGGAAGTCACTTCAGCGGAGGAGAGCGACATTCGCCGCCGGTATCGATTCTCCATGGTGAACGAAAGCGTGCGCGGCGTCGCTCTGAAAACGGCGATCCCCGGACCCAAGTCAATCGAGCTGGCGAACCGCCGCACGGCCGCGGTCGCGCGCGGGGTCGGGAACGGGATCCCGGTGTACGTCGCCTCGGCGCACGGTGCGACCGTCACCGACGTCGACGGGAACGTTCTTTTGGACTTCACCGGCGGGATCGGCGTCCTCAACGCCGGGCACACGCCGGCCGGCGTTTGCGGCGCGATCGCCGCGCAAGCGTCGCAGCTCGTCCACATCTGCTTCATGGTCGCCGGGTACGAAGGTTACGTCGCGGTGTGCGAGGAGCTCGCGCGGCTCGCTCCGGGGCCGACGCCGAAAAAGGCGGCACTCTTCACCAGCGGTGCCGAAGCGCTCGAGAACGCGGTGAAGATCGCGCGGGCGCATACCGGGCGCGATGCGATCGTCGTCTTCTCGCAGGCCTATCACGGCCGCACGAACCTCACCCTCGCCATGACCGCAAGCCACGCGCCGTACAAGACGGGCTTCGGCCCGTTCGCGCCCGAAATCTACCGTTCGCTCTTTCCCTATGCGTATCGCGGCGTCACCGAAGAAGCGGCACTGGCACGCTTGAACGAGCTCGTGCGCCAGGAGATCGGTCCCGAACGCGTCGCCGCGATCGTGATCGAGCCGCTCTGCGGCGAGGGCGGCTTCATCCCCGTGCCCTTCGGGTTCATGCGCGCGATCCGCGCGCTGTGCGACGAGATCGGTGCCGTCTTCGTCGCCGACGAAGTGCAGACGGGCTTCGGCCGCACGGGGACGCTCTTCGCCTGCGAACAGTCCGACGTCGAGCCCGATCTCATGACGGTCGCCAAATCGATGGCGGCAGGAATGCCGCTCTCGGCCGTCGTCGGCAAAGCGGCGATCGTGGACGCGCCGCTCCCCGGCGGCCTCGGCGGAACGTACGGCGGAAATCCACTGGCCTGCGCGGCCGCACTCGAGGCGATGAAGACGATCGCCGATCCGGCGTTTCTGGCGCGCGGCCGCGCGATCGGCGAACGCGTGCGAGCGCGCTTCGAGGCGCTGGCCGGGCGATTCCCGTCGCTGGGCGACGTGCGCGGCCTCGGCCCGATGCTCGCCTTCGAACTGGTCAAGGACCGTGCGACGCGCGAACCCGACGCCGAGCTGACCAGCCGCATCTACGCGCGCGCCTACGAGCGCGGCCTGATGCTCGTCAAAGCCGGGACGTACCATAACGTCATCCGCTTCCTCGCACCGCTGGTCATCAGCGACGACGAGCTGAGCGAAGGGCTCGCAATCCTCGAAGCAGCCGTCGCCGCCGCGCACGCCTGAGCCGCCGAACGTTCGCCGCGGCCCCGACCCGGCGAGTGCCGCCGAAATGTTCGTGGGTCGGGCCCGGGGCCGGTTTCGGAGCAGACGTCGGGGGGCTCCCTGTAGAATCCGTCGAGGCCTATGCGATTCGTGCGTCTCTCCGCCGCCGTCGCGGCGCCGGTGCTCGGGCTGTCCTTGGTCGCGGCGTCCCTCGCGGCGCAACTCGCATACCCTCCGACGCGGACGGTCCCCGTCGCCGATACGTATTTTGGGACGAAGGTCGCCGACCCGTATCGCTGGCTCGAAGCCGACGACTCTCCCGAAGTGAAGGCCTGGGCGGCGGCGCAAACGGCGCTCGCCACCAAATACCTGAAGAGTAGGCCCTCGTACGCGTACTACGCGAAGCGCATCGCCGCGTTGAGCAAGACTTCGGCCCTGCGCTTCCGGCTGGTCGTGCGCCGCAACCGCTACTTCTACTTGCGGCAAACGCCGCCCCAGCCGCAGCCCGTGCTGATCGCCCGCGACGGGCTGCACGGACCCGAGCGCGTTCTGTTCGACCCGGCGACGCTGGCCGGTGCCGACGCGCCGCCCTCGATCGAATCCGTGTTCGTCTCACCCGACGGCACGAAGGTCGCGTTCACGACCCAGCTGGGCGGATCGGAAAACGAGACGCTGCACGTCGTCATGGCGGATCCGGGCGCGGCCACGGCCTTGAGCGATGAAATCACCCACGCCGGCGGAGGAACGTCGCCGACGGCGCTCGTCTGGGATGCCGGGGCGACGGGTTTTCTGCACACGCGGTTTTCGCAGAACCCCGACGGGACGTATGCGACCTCGCACATCCTGATCTATCATCACGTTCTCGGAACCGATCCCGCAACCGATGCATACGTCTTCGGAAAGGAGCTTTCCGACCGCTCCGAATACAGCCTGCGCGGCTCGCTCGACGGGAAGGTTCAGTCGCTCACGGTCGCCGACGGCGACGGGCCGCACGCCTCGATCTATCTGCGCCGGACGGACGGCGGCGACCACGTCTTCAGCCTCGTGGCCGATCCGAGCGCGGCGATCGGCGACAGCGACGACCCCGGCGGCTCGTTCGTCGGCGACGAGTTTTACGCGATTTCCAAGAAGCGCGACTCGCGAGGGGAGATCGTCGCGCTGGCGCCGAGCCGGCCGTTCTCGAGCGCGAAGACGATCGTCCCCGCGAGTTCGCTCGTCATCGAGTCGCTGCTCGAGGTTCCCGGCGGCTTCATCACGCGCGACGTCGACGGCGGTGACGGCTCGGCGCGCTACTTCGCAAGCGACGGGAGGCTGCTGGCGCACGTTCCCGTCCCACGCGTCTCGGCGATCACCGCGCTCGCCGCGGATCCGGCCGGCGGCGACGCGATCCTCGGCTACGAAAACTACGCGACGCCGGATCGCTGGCTGCGTTACGACACGAAGACGAACGCGCTTTCGCCGACGGGGATCGAAGTCAAAGCTCCCGGTGACTATTCCAAGCTCGTCCAGAGGCGCGCGCTCGTCCCCTCGCTCGACGGCAAAGTGAAGATCCCGCTCGAAATCGTCAGCCTGCCGGGCATCAGGCGCGACGGCAGCGCACCGACCGTGTTGTACGCGTACGGGGCCTACGGCATCATCTCGCGGCCCTTCTTCTCCGGCTCGATGCTCGCATGGTTCGAGCGCGGCGGCGTCTTCGCGCAGGCCTACCCGCGCGGCGGCGGCGAGTACGGCGACGCCTGGCACGAGGCGGCCGTGCACGCAACAAAGACGCTCACCAGCGACGACCTCGCAGCGGCCGCGAAGTGGCTGGGGCAGAACGGCTACGGCGACCGCAAGCACCTCGCCATCTGGGGCGGCAGCGCGGGCGGTTTCCTGATGGGCCTCGCGCTCACGAGGAACCCCAACCTCTACCGCGCGGTCGTCGGCGAGGTGGGCATCTACGACCTGCTCCGCTCGGAACTCACGCCGAACGGCGCGTATAACATCCCCGAGTTCGGCACCGTCAAGGATCCGGCGCAGTTCGTCTGGATGCTCGAACAGTCGCCCTACCATAACGTCGTCAAAGGCCGCGCCTATCCGGCCGTGCTCCTCGAAACCGGGGAGAACGACCCGCGCGTCGAGCCGTTCAGCTCGCGCAAGATGATCGCGCGCCTGCAGGCCGCTTCTTCGTCCCCCTATCCGCTGCTGTTGATTCAGAAGGCGGGCCAGGGACACGGCATCGGCAACTCCTTTCAGCAAGAACTCGAAGAAGAGACGCAAAGCTGGACCTTCTTCGAAAGCCAGCTTCGCTGAGCTCGCGCCGGGCGGCGCGATTGCGACGTTCCAAGCGACGCCGGCGCCAAACCAAGCGATCCTTCGCTCAAGCTTCGCCGGCGCTCAGCTTCGCCGGTCTGCCCTGCGAGTCGGACCGGCAGCGGTCCCAACCGGCCTCGAGCCCGGAAGCGTCAAAAGGCGTTTGAGCGCTCGACCGCCGGGGGAACCTGAAGAGGGTTCCCTTTGCGAGAAAGCATCATTCGCGCATTCGAGCGAGGGCTGGAGGTGTCGATGGACTTTCGAAGGTTCCATTCCCGGCTGCGGGCGAGCGTCGCCGTGCTTCTCGTCGCGATCGGAACGCAGGCGAGCGCGCAAGGCGTGACGCGCGTGCAGCAAAGCGACGGCTCGGTGCGGTTCTACAACGACGTGCGCATGAGTCTGAACGGCGAGACGCTGTGGATCACCGCGGCCGACCGCAAGGGCGCCCTCGAGATCGTCACCGGCGCGTGCTCGTTCTCCGGCGAGTTGCAGCGCTGCCATCCCTCCGCGGTCACGCTTCATCAGCACGGCCGCACGCATGCGATCGCAGTCGATCGCGGGACCGTCTACTTCAATCTGACCGCCGACAGCCAGCCTCTGCGCCACTCGTCGCAGCGGCTCGCTCCGAAGAACGTGCTCGTCTCCTTCCACACGGTCCGCGGAACGTACGTATCGGTGCAGGGCGCGCTCGACGAGGTGAAGCGATGAGCGGCCCCAGCCGGCGCGCCCTCGCCCTCGTGCTCGTCATGGCCATGCCCGCCGCAGGGCTCGCGCAGCACGCCAACGGCGGCAGCGGTCGTTCCGGCAGCGGAGGCGGCAGCCGCACGCCGGCTTCCGTTCGCGGCTCCGCTCCGCTCGGCCAGCCCGCTTCGCAGGCGCGGACGGTCCCATCGAACCAAGGCGGATTCGATTTCAACCGCGACATCACGGCCCGCCCGGCCGTGGTGCCGCAGCGTCCGGCGACGCCGCAGCGGCTCAACCTCGGCAATACGAACCAGCAGACGGCGGCGAATTTCCGGCGCGCTCCGAACGCCGCCGGCGGCGGCCCGTTCCAGGGAAAGTTCAACGGTCGCGCGATCGGCAACCCGCAGCATTGGAACGGCACCTGGGGATGGAACCGCGGAGTCGTCTGGCAGCCCGTGCAGACCTATTGGGGCGGTGGATTCTGGGGCTCCCTGGCGCTCGCAGAGCTGGCCGGCGCGCTGCTCTTCGGTTCGATCGTCGATGATCAGGATCAGTTGATCTACCCGTCGTATCAGGTGGAGCCCGATAGTCCCGGCGCGCAGCTCCTGCAGAATTACGGGCTCCAGCAGACGCCCTGCGGACCGCCGAATCTCGTCGTCATCTGGGGCCCCGACAACAGCGTGATCTGCGCCCTCCCGAACGACACGGTCGGGCCGGGCAATTACGAGCTGGACCCCTCGACGCTGACGATCGTCTCCCAATCACCGTAAAGGCAGAACGTTCGGGGCCTCCTCGCTCCGCGACCCGCGCGCTCGGCCGCGAGGGCCGTCACGAACGGAACCTTACGGCCTGCGAACGCGAGCCGATCCACATCCGCGGGACGGTGCAATCCTACGGCGTGCTCTCGGCGCCGCCCCCCGGTTTCGTGGGCTTGGGCGGCGGTTCGTTCAGCACGAGCCAATAGAGCCCGAGCTGCCGCACGGACTCCACGAACTGCTGGAAATCCACGGGCTTGCGAACGTAGCTGTTCGCGCCGCGCATGTAGCCTTCCAGGCGGTCCTGATCCTCGGCCGATGAGGTGAGGATCACGACCCGGGCGAGCTTCGTCCGCTCGTCGGCGCGTATCCGCGACAGCACTTCCAAACCGTCGACCTTGGGAAGCTTGAGGTCGAGCAGAATCACGGCGGGTTGTTCGGAGATGTCCCGGCCCGCGTACGTCCCCTGCCCGAACAGGTAGTCGAGAGCCTCGACGCCGTCGTGCGCGACGACGATCTCGTTGGCGACGTTGCCCTTTCTGAGGGCTCGAATCGTGAGGATCTCCTCGTGCGGATTGTCCTCGACCAGCAGGATGGCTGCGTTCGTCATTGCGATCGTTCCTCGCCCAGCGTGAAATAGAAGGTCGCGCCGCGATCCGGAGCGCTCTCGGCCCAAACGCTCCCGCCGTGGCGCCGGACGATCCGCTCGACGGTCGCCAGGCCGATCCCCGTCCCCTCGAACTCCTGCGCCGAGTGCAGGCGCTGGAACACTCCGAAGAGCTTGCCGGCGTACTGCATGTCGAAGCCCACACCGTTGTCGCGCACGAAATACGCGGTGACCCCGTCGCTCGCCCGTGCCCCGAACTCGACGCGGCCGGCCGCCCGCTTTGCGGTGAACTTCCAGGCGTTTCCGAGCAGATTGTCCAGCGCCGCGCCGAGGAGACGCTTGTCGCCGATCGCCGAGATCCCGTCCTGAACGACGATCTCCACGTGCCGCCCCGGCGCTTCCGACTGCAGCCGATCCAGCGTATTTCGGGCGAGCTCCGAGAGGTCGACCTCGGCGCGCTGCAATTCGCCGCGCGCCAGCCGCGAAAGCGTGAGCAGGCCTTCGATGAGCTCGGCCATCTGCCGCGCGCACGCCTGCACGTGCCGGAGGTAGACCCGGCCCTGTTCCTCGAGCTTGTCGTCGTACTCCTCGAGCAGCGCTTCGCTGAACCCCTCGATCCCGCGCAACGGCGCTCGCAGGTCGTGCGCGGCGGAATAGCTGAAAGCGTCGAGCTCCTTGTTCGCGGCCTCGACCGCCGCTTTCGCTTTTCGCAGCGATTCGACGGTCTGACGCAGCTCCAGCAGCGCGGCCTCAGCCCTCGCCCGCTCCGTATCGATCTCCTCGAGAAGATTCAAGGTCGCGCGCTGGCCAAGCTCCAACTGCCGCTTTTCGTCCGCGAAGTCCTCGAGGATGTTCATGATGGCGCGTTGAGCCGCCGAAAGCCGCTGTTTCTCCGACTCTGCGTCTTCCAGCACGTTCATGAGCGCGCGCCGCTCCGCCGAACCGTCGTCGAAAACGCCGGCGGCTCTCGCAGTCATCACGCTCAGGGGCCCTCAGCCGGCGCTGCAGCGCGGAGGCGCTCGCGTTCTTGGCGCAGCTCCTCGTTCTCCTTCTTGAGCTCGATCATGCGCAGCTCCCGGCCGATCGTCAGCCTCTGGAAACGCTCCAGCTCCGCGAGTCTTTCGAGCTCCCTTTGCCGCTGCTCGGCGACTTCCGCTTCCGCCCTCCGCTGCGACGTGATGTCGCGCGCGGCCGCGAATACGCCGAGCACGTTGCCCGCGGCGTTCTTGTAGACCGAAGCGTTGTAAAGGACGTCCGTGTGCCGTCCGTCGCGGTGGCGAACGGTGAGCGGGTAGTCCGTCACGTAGCCCGCAGAGAAGACCCTCAGGTAGCCGTCGCGGGCCTTTTCGGGCTCGGTGAAATAGTCGGAGAAATCGGTCCCGATCAGCCTCTCGCGCGGCACGCCCGTGACTTTGACGGCCGCCTCGTTGACGTCGGTGATCTTCCCTTCGGGGCTGATGGTCACGAACGGATCGAGCGAGGCTTCGATGAGGCTGCGCGCGTACTGAGAAGCCTGCTTCTGCGCGGTCATGTCGCGTGCGGAGGCGACGACGCCCAGCACGTGGCCGCCGGCGTCCTTGTAGACCGACGCGTTATAAAAGACGTCGGTCAGCTTGCCGCTCCGGTGGCGGAAGGTCAGCGGGAAGTCCGATACGGCGCCCTCCTCGAAGGCGAGTTTGTAGCCTTCGCGCGCCTTTTCAGGCTCCGTGAAGTAATCCGAGAAATCTGCTCCGATCAGCTCTTGACGCGAGGCGCCCGTCATCTCCACGGAAGCGGCATTGACGTCGGTGATCTTCCCCTCCGGGCTGATCGTGGCGAGCGCGTCGGGCGACGCCTCGATGAGGCTGCGCGCGTACTGGGATGCGGCCAGAAGCTTCTGGCCGGCCCGTTCGCGATCGGTGACATCGCGCGCGATCGAGGAGACGCCGACGAGCCTGCCCGTCGAATCGTGGATCGGCGAGACCGTGATCGAGATCGCGATCGTCTCGCCGTCCTTGCGCACGCGCAAGGTCTCGTAGTGCTCGACGCGCTCGCCCCGGCGCAGCTTTCTCCCGATCTCGTCCATTTCATCGGGCCGCTGCGGGTGGTAGAGGAGCGAGACCGGCTTGCCGACGATCTCTCCCGCCGGATAGCCGAAAAGGGCCTCCGCCGCCCGGTTCCAACTGGTGACGATCCCTTCGGGCGTCGTCGAGACGATCGCGTCGTCCGAGGAGTCGACGATCGCCGCCAGGAGCGCGGCCCGCACGTCATCCATGCAGGATATCACCGTCAACTCTTGTCTCCATGCGTGCGTTCCCTTCCAAGGTGCGGCACCGGCGTCATCAGCGCAGTCATGGCAGCTGCAACTCCATGGCGCGAGCCAAGCAGGCTCTGCGAGCGACGCGTATTCAAATGCGTTACTGCGCGAGGCTTTCCTTGATTCCTGCCTTCTGCATGAACGCAGTCGTGAACTCGAAGATCGAACGCTGGCGCTAAAAATTAGCTTTACTCAACGGCCGGACGCTCGGGTCGGGAAGGCGAGGAAGTCGCAGACGGGGGAGCGCCTCTCAGGCGTCGTCGCCGTGAGGACCGACGGAGGCTTTCGTGTTTTGAATGTGGCGTGAGGTCGCGCGCGCGACCGCCGCGTCGTCGAGCGAACGCATCGCGTCGACCATCGCCGCGTGCTCGGCGACGACTTCGTGCCGCCGCTGAGGCGTCGCGAGCGCGATGAAGCGCCACAGCAGGATATCGGCGCGAAGGTCCTCGAGCATCTTCTTGAGGCGCTTGCCGTCGGCGTGGGCGAGAATCCGCTCGTGGAAGAGCGTGTCGAGCCGCTCCAGTTCGAGCGGATCCTCGACGTGCTTCTTCATGCGTTCGAGGAGGCGTTCGAGCTCCGCGTAGTCCCGCTCGGCCATCCGGCGCGAAGCACGTTGCGCGGCGATCGTCTCGAGCGCCTCGCGAACGTCGAACATGCACGCGACCTCCTCCCGCTCGAGCTCGCGCACGACGGTCCCGCGCAAGCCGCGCGGCTCGAGGAGTCCTTCGCTTTCGAGGCGGCGCAAGGCCTCGCGCACCGGCGTTCGGCTCGCGCCGAGCGAAGCGGCGATCTCCGCCTCGATGACCGGCGTCCCCGGCAGCATCTCGCCCGTGAAGATCGCCGTCCGCAGACGCTGGTAAATCTGCTCTCGCAAGGACCGGGGCCGCTCCAAACGGCCGCCCAGCCCCCCGGCTTTCGCGGGTGACGGCGCGTGCGAACCCATGGCGCCAGCTTACGCGAACCCCTCCGGGGCGTCAAGTATTTGGGATACCAAACGCTTGACCGGCAAAAAGTTTTACCGTATACTCGGTTAACTGCTTATTGGATACCGTATACTGGATACAAAATCTCGCGATCGGGTTGCGGGAGCCGTCCGGTCCCGGTAACGGCCTTGAGCGGCTTTGACGCTCCACCGTCCTTATGAAAGGGACGCGATGTTTCCACAGTTGCTGACGCCGGTTCCCGGCGGCCTGTTCCCTTCGTTCGTCGTCGCCGCGCTGCCGGTCGTCGCCGTGCTCGTGGGGCTCGGCGTCTTTCGCCGGCCCGCTTGGCAGTCGTCGCTCGCGGGCTTGATCGTCGGGCTGATCGTGGCCATCTTCCCCTGGCGATTCCCGCTCCCGCTCGCCTTGGACGCCGTCGCCAACGGTGCGGTCTTCGCCGTCTGGCCGGTGATGTGGATCGTGTTCAACGCGCTGCTGCTCTACAACGTCGCGGTGCGCTCCGGCCGTTTCGACACTTTCCGCGACTGGGTGCTGCAGCACTTGCCGAGCGACAGGCGCGTCGTGCTGGTCGTGATCGGCTTCTGCTTCGGCGCGCTGCTCGAAGGGATCGCGGGGTTCGGCACGCCGGTGGCGATCACGAGCTCGCTGCTCATCCTCGTCGGCTTCCCCGCACTCGAGGCCCTCGTCTTCACGCTGATCTTCAACACGGCGCCGGTCGCTTTCGGCGCGCTCGGCGTGCCGATCACCGTTTTGGGCGCCGTCACGCATCTGCCGCCGGCGGCGCTCGGCTCGATGGTCGGCCGCCAGTTGCCGGTCTTCGCGCTGCTGCTCCCGTTCTACGTGATGCTGGCCTACGGCGGCCTGCGCTCGCTGCGCGCGCTGTGGCCGGTGCTGCTGGTCGCCGGAGGCAGCTTCGCCGTGACGCAATTCATCTGTTCGAACTATATCAACTACAGCCTGACCGACGTGCTCTCGTCGATGGGCTCGCTGACCGCGACGCTGCTGTTCCTGCAGATTTGGAAGCCGGCGCCCGATCCCGAGTTCGCCGTGCGCGACGCCGCCCCGCCGCATCGCCGATCCGCGGCGCTCACCGCCTGGCAGGCCTGGTCTCCCTGGGTCATCGTCTCGGCGACGGTGATCGTGTGGACGGCGCTCGAAATCTTCAAGGTCGGCGACCAGAAGATCCCCTGGCCCGGTCTCAACGAGGCCGTCTCGATCACGCTCTACAAGAATGCGCCGTACAAAGCCGTCTACGATTTCCAGCCGCTCGGCACCGGGACCGCCATCCTCCTGGCCGCCGCGCTCACCGCCCTGCTCGTGCGCATGTCGCCCGCCGACTTCGCGCGCAGCGCGGCCGCGACATGGCGCCAGATCCGGATCGCCGTCCTGACCGTCATGCTGATCGTGGGGCTGGCGTACCTGATGAATTATTCAGGGCTCAACTATACGCTCGGTCTCGGCGTGTCCTCGGTCGGGCCCGCCTTCGTGCTCCTCTCGCCGTTCCTCGGCTGGGTCGCGGTCTTCCTCTCCGGCAGCGACACCTCCGGCAACGCGCTCTTCGGCAACCTGCAAGTCGTCGCGGCCAACCAGCTCAACCTCAATCCCGTGCTCTTCGCCGCGACCAACTCCTCGGGCGGCGTCATGGGCAAGATGATCTCGCCGCAGAATATCGCAACCGGCGTCGCGGTCACCGACTTGAAGGGGAAAGAAGGCGTCGTCTTCGCGCGCACCTTCAAGCACAGCATCGTGCTCACGCTCGCGCTGGGCTTGCTCGTCGCCTTCCAGCAGTTCGTCATCCCTTGGATCATCCCGCACTGACGGAGTCACCGCGATGAAGAGAGCGCCGCTCGAGGTCGGCCTGTTCGTGACCTGTCTGGTCGACGCGTTTCGCCCGACCGTCGGCTTCGCCGCCGTCAAGCTGCTCGAAGAGGCCGGCTGCCGGGTGAGCGTGCCGGAGGCGCAGACCTGCTGCGGACAGCCGGCCTACAACTCGGGCGATCGCGCCGACGCCCTCGCCATCGCCAAGGCGGTCATCGCGGCCTTCCGCGGCTTCGACTACGTCGTCGTCCCATCGGGCTCGTGCGGCGGGATGCTCAAGCTGCACTATCCCGCCCTCCTGGCGGGCGACCCGTCCCTGCGCGACGCCGCTGCGGACCTGGCGCGCCGCACCTACGAGCTCGTCTCGTTCCTCACCGACGTGCTCGGCATCGAGGAGGTCGGGGCTCGTTTCGACGGCGACGTCGCGTATCATGACAGCTGCTCGGCGCTGCGCGAGCTGGGCGTGCAGGCCCAGCCCCGCAAGCTGCTCGACTCGGTCGCCGGCCTGCGCCGCACCGAGCTGCCCAACGCCGAGGTCTGCTGCGGCTTCGGCGGAACGTTCTGCGTCAAGTATTCCGAGATCTCGGCCGACATCGTGCGCAAGAAGGCCGAGAGCGTCGTCGCGAGCGGGGCCGGCACGCTGCTCTCGGGCGACATGGGCTGTCTGCTCAACATCGCCGGGAAGCTGCAGCGCGACGGTGCGCGCGTCGCCGTGCGGCACGTGGCCGAAGTGCTGGCCGGCATGACCGAAACGCCGCCGATCGGCGGTTCCCGGGCGTGACCGCATCGTGAAAGCGACCAGCCGTTCGTTCAAGGCGAACGCGCACGCCGCGATGCAAGACGCGACGCTGCGCGGCGCCCTCAAGCGCATGGAGACGGGCTTCGGCGCAAGCCGCGCGGCGGCGGTCGCGCGGCTTCCGGAGTTCGACGAGCTGCGCGATCGCGCCGTCGAGATCAGGAACCACGTGCTCGCCAATCTCGATTTCTACCTCGAGCGCTTCGAGCGGGAAGTGATCGCGCAGGGCGGCCAGGTGCACTGGTGCGCCACGGCCCGCGAGGCACGCGAGACGATCCTCTCGCTCTGCCGCAAAGCCGGCGCCAAGACCGCGACCAAGGGCAAGTCGATGGTCGCCGAGGAGATCGCCCTCAATCCTTTCCTGGAAGCGAACGGCATTCAACCGATCGAGACCGATCTGGGCGAATACGTCATCCAATTGGCCGAGCAGCCGCCCAGCCACATCATCGTCCCGGCCGTTCATCTCAGCAAAGAACAGATCGCGGATCTGTTCGCCGAGCACCACGCGCAATACGGGAAGACGGAACGGCTGACCGAAGCGCAGGCGCTGGTCGCCGAAGCGCGCGAGATCATGCGCCAGAAATACCTCGATGCCGACGTGGGCATCACCGGCGCGAACTTTCTGATCGCGGAGACCGGCACGACGATCATCGCGACCAACGAGGGCAACGGCGACCTCACTCAGATGCTGCCGAAGATGCACATCGTGATCGCCTCGATCGAGAAGGTTCTGCCGACGCTCGAGGACGCGTGCACCCTGCTGCGTTTGCTGGCGCGGTCCGCGACCGGCCAGGAGTTCACCTGTTACACGACGTTCTCGACGGGACCCAAGCGGCCGGACGACCTCGACGGTCCCGACGAGTTTCACGTCGTGCTGCTCGACAACGGCCGCTCGGCGATGCTCGGAACGGAGTTGCAAGACGCGCTGCGCTGCATCCGCTGCGGCGCGTGCCTCAACGACTGCCCGGTCTATCGATCCGTCGGCGGCCACGCCTACGGCTGGGTCTATCCCGGCCCCATCGGCGCCGCGATCGACCCGCATTTCATCGGCTTGGAGGAAGCCTACGACTTGCCCGCCGCCTCGTCGTTTTGCGGCAAGTGCGAGAGCGTCTGCCCGCTGCGGATCCCGCTGCCGGGCATCATGCGTTACTGGCGCGAGCAGGCCTTCGAACGCAAGATCGCGCCCGCGCCGCAGCGCGCCGGTATTCGGCTGTGGGCCTGGGTCGCGCGGCGTCCCGCACTCTATCGCATCGGCAGCCGGATCGCGGTCGCCATGCTGGCGAAGCTGGCCGGAAGAAAGGGCCGCTTCGCCCGCTTGCCGCTGGCAGGGGGATGGACGGCAGCACGCGATCTGCCCGCGCCGGAGGGCCGCACGTTCGCCGACCGCTGGCGCACCGAGACTCGCAGGCGCGCATCGTGAGCGGCGGCGAGCACGTCTTCGCGCGCATCCGCGCCGGGCTGGGCCGAGGTCCGCTCGAGCCGGAAGCGGTCGCAAAGCTAGAGGCACGGATCGCCGCGCACGCGCCGAATCTGATCCCGGCACGCGCCCGCGTCCCGGAAGACGAACGCCTAGCGCTCTTCCAGAGGATGGCCGAGGAGGTCGGGACGACGTTCGCTCACGTTCCGTCGTTCGACGACGTGCCGGCCGCGCTGCTCGCCTATTTGACAGCGCGGGGGCTGCCGGCGCGGCTGCGCATGTCGCCTGATCCCTGGCTCGACCGCATCCCCTGGAGCTCGCAGCCCGCACTCGCCATCGCGCGCGGGCGGGCCGGGCCCGGCGACCTCGTCAGCCTGACGCCATGCTTCGCCGCCGTCGCCGAGACCGGAACGCTCGTCCTCGTCTCGAACGGCGCACGGCCGGCGACGCTCAACTTCATGCCCGACAACCACGTCGTCGTGCTCGAAGCCTGCGACGTGCTGGGCGCGTACGAGGACGCCTTCGCCAAGCTGCGCGCGCTGCACCCGGACGTCCCGTTCATGCCGCGCACGGTCAACTTCGTGACGGGCCCGTCGCGCACCGCCGATATCGAGCTGACGATCGTGCGCGGCGCGCACGGCCCCCGCCGCCTGCACGTCATCGTCCGGCAAGCTCGAGCGCGTTCCGAATCTGCGGAGTATCGGCTCGACCGCGTCCAGGCTTGAGTCTCCGGGGCCTCAACGGCTCGAGCGTGACCGGTCGCACCCGCTACGCTCGCTCTTTCGTTACATTACTTGATATTCGTCACATAGGCGGCGGTTTCGCACGAAGCGTATTATCGGGCTCAAGAGGCACTCTTTTTGAAAGGGGAGCTGTTCGTGCGTCCCTCTCTTCGCACTCTATCTCGTGTAGCGCTCATCGCAGCAGCCGCGTTTACGCAGGCGGCCTGCTCGTCGTCCGGCACGAATGCGACCCTGCCCGGCGCGCAGCCTGCGTCGCGGACCGTCAACGTGGATGCGGCGGTATTCCCCGCCCGGCTGAACGCCTTTCCTCTCACGTTGAAGGCGCATCCGATCTGCCAAACGCAGAACGACAATACCTCGGTCCAATGTCAAGCCAATCAATACGCAACCGGGCCGATAGCCAACCCCTCCACTCCGGCCTCGCAGATTCCCGGCCTCCAACCGACCCAGCTCGCGCAACAGTACAACTATTCGCCGTCGAGCGGCGGCAGCAATCAGACCGTCGCCGTCGTCGTCGCATTCGACAACTCCGCTCATCTTCAGAACGACCTGAACGTTTACCGCTCGACCTTCGGACTGAGCCCGTGCACCGTCGCCAATGGGTGTTTGACGTTCGTGAATCAGTACCCGAAGCTCGCCATCCCGGACCCGCTCGGCTTGTGGCCGATCGAGGCGGACCTCGACGCTGAAATGGTCTCCGCGGTTTGCCCCAACTGCAAAATCATGGTCGCCCAAGCGCTCGACAGGCATATCGCCAGCATGTCGGCGACGAACGACGTCGCGGTGGCCAACGGCGCGACCGAAGTGTCGAACAGTTGGAGTCTGCCGGAATCCTCCGGCTCCGTGAGCTACGCCTCGCACTTCGACCATCCCGGCATCCCGATCACCGCCGGTGCCGGCGACGGCGGTTACGGCGTCGCCTTCCCCGCGGACCTGGCTACCGTCATCGCAGTCGGCGGAACGACGCTCGATATCGCCGACCATCAGGAGTCCGTCTGGCCCCTGACGGGAAGCGGCTGCAGCGCGCTCGTTGCCAAGCCGGCATTCCAAACCGACAGCGGCTGCCCCAATCGCACGGCGAACGACGTTTCGGTCGTCGCGGATCCCAACACCGGGGTCGCGATGTACTCCACGAGGGCGGGAGGCTGGGTCGTCATGGGCGGGACCAGCGTCGGCGCCCCGCTGGTCGCGGCGCTGTACGCCCTGCAAGGCAACGCCAAGCAGATCGACGACGCGACCTCGATCTACGCGAACGCTGCCTCGTTCAACAAGATCGCGAGCGGCTCGAACGGAGTCTGCAGCCCGTCGTATCTGTGCACGGCAGACGGCGGCTACAGCGGCCCGGCAGGAGTCGGGACGCCCAACGGCACGAGCGCCTTCTAATGTCGGGACGTTAGCTCCGCGATGCTCAGGGAAATCGGCTCTGGGCGAGGCCGCCTGCGCGCCGCTCTGCGGAGAGCGAAAGCACATCGCGTGACCCTGGTGTGCGCTCCCTACGGCTACGGCAAGACTGCGGTGCTCCTGGACTTCGCAGGGAGCACCGCAGCGGCATACGTCGCGGTCGAGGAGAACGAGAGCCTGCTCGGATTTGCCGCCGGCCTCGCGGGCGCCATCGCTCGCAGAGCCGAAGGCATCGAGCGCACCTTGACCGCCGCGCATGCCAGATCGCTGCAGATGCCCGATCCCCCCGCAGCACTGGCGACGTGGTTCGTGCGCCATCTGCGTGACGAACCGTTCACGATCGTCGTCGACGACCTCTCCGCCGCTGAAGGCAACGCGGTCGCCGCGTTCCTCACGCACGCCATCGATCTCTCACCGCCAGGCTGCAGATGGATCGTCGCTTCCGAACACCTGGACGACCTGCCCGTCGCGCGCTGGCTCGCCCACGAGACGGCGGCCTATCCCCTGCTCGCGGACGCGTTGCGCCTGACCTTGCGCGAAGCGCTGGCCTCGGCCTTATTTCTTTCGCCTTCGCTCACGGTCGCGCAGGTCTCGCAGCTGCACCGTGAATGCGCTGGGATACCGTCGCTCTTCGCGTACTGCGCGGCTGCGTTGGAACACGCTCCCGGCGCACCGCTTTCCGCCGTGCGCGACGCCGCCGCCGTCTTTGCAACTCTTTCCGACCTCCAGCAACGCACCATCCTGACGACGAGCCTCCTGCCCGAACTCGACGACGCCTCCCTCCTAACCTGCGCCGGCGAGGACGCGGTGCGGACGGTCGAAGCGCTGCGCAAGACGCACCCCTTCTTGTTCGAATGGCACGGTCGCAACTACCATAGCTACGTCCGCCCCCAGTTCATCGAACGCCTCGCCACCTCTGAGTTCCGCCGAGCCGCCGTCACCGGCGCCGCAAAGGTTTACGAACGTGCCGGCAACGTCGCGCGCGCATTGCGGCTCCTCGGGACGGTCGCCGACGAAGGCGAGATGCTGCGCATCGTCGAGCACCAGGGGTTCGCGTCGCTCGACCGGGATGCCGCGCACGTCCTGCGCGAAGCGGTCCGCGCGCTGCGCCCCGAAGCGCGGGAGCGAAGCCCGGCAGTCTTCACGATCCTGGCCCTGACGGCTTCTCTCGAAGACCACGGCGACGTGTGCGAATCGCTCTTTCAAAACGCCATGGCGGCATGCCTGTCGGCGCGGGAGCGCTGGTTCGTGCGGTATCGATACGCCGCCGAGCTGACTCGGCGCGGTCGCGCTGCCGACGCTCTCGCCCTGATCGAAGTCGATGACGATCTGGAAACCATGCCGGTGCCGTTCAGAGCGTGCATCGCAGCGGCACTCGCGGTGGCACACGTGGAATCCGGCTCCTTCGATGCCGCTCGCGCTCACACGAAGCGAGCGCTATCGCTGATTCTTCAGGAGCCCGATCGTGCGGCCGAGGCGCGCATCCGCCACCAAGCTTCATACGTCGCGCTCGTCACGGGCGAGTACGAGCGTGCCAAGGAACTCGCTCGAACCTCCGCACGACTCGCGGAAAGTTGCGGCATGGCAGAGGTGGAAGCCAGAGCGCTCACCGTGCTCTACAACGTCCTGGCGGACGTCGACGAAGACACGGTGGCGGCCATCGACGCGCTGCGGCGCCTCGCCGTCTGCGGCGGCAAGGCCGGCAGCGTCGCCTTGCAATTCTACGGCCTCGTCGGCGCGTACGAACTGGAAGTGGAGCGAGGGAACGATGCCGCTTTGGGATCACTCGAGGCCGCATTTCACGATTTTGAGGTGCTCTACGGAGAGCGGACCGCGATGCAAGGACTTCTTCCCTCGCAAGCGCTGCGGCTCGCCTGGTGCGGTGAATTCCAGCGCGCCTGGCGCATTCTCAAGCCGAGCACGGCCGAAGAAGAAGATCCGGAGCGACGCGCCCTGCGCTGGTCGGAGGTCGCGCTTTACGCGGTCTGCGCCGGCGACGCCGCGGAGGCAAGGCAGGCTCTCTTAGAAGCGAGACGCTTCGCGCGCGGCTGCGGCTTAGGGTCGGGCCGCATGCAACGCGTGGCCACGATACGGGCACTGACTCTGACGCTTCTCGGCAAGTGCCGGGCCGGTTTGGCCATCTCCAGGCGCCTTCTCAGAACGATCCCCAAGGAGCGGCACCGGACGCGCGCTTTCGCCGCCGCCGTCGAATCTCTCGCGGCATGGCGCTTGGGGACCGTCGATTCGAGGCCGGTGCTCGACGCCTTGAGCGCTCTCTACGAGCACGATTCGGGAGGAATAGCGCGGCTCTTCGAGAGCCTCCCGGCGCACTGCGTCGCACCGCATGGCGAACGCAGGCTGAGGGAGAACGCGGCATGATGTTCGCTCGAACCGTTGACGCTCGCGGCGTCACCGAAGCGCGGGCCGAAATCGTGGAAGCGCTGGTCGCGCCGCTGACCCCCGGCGAGCGCACGCTGATCGTGCAACTCGTCGCCCGGAGCTTCGTCGACTCCTACGCGCATGCCCTCGAGCGGCGCGACCCGTCCGCATTGATCGCTTGGGTCGACAAGATGTGCGAGACGCACGGAGCCTCGCCCGTCGTCGGAAAGCTGTTCGCGTCCGCCTGCACGTCCTTCGACGCCTTCCTGGAAGAGCACGCGTTTGACGACGCCGTCCGGCGGCCGTTGCGAACGTTGAACGGCGCGCTGCAAAGCGTCGTGGGCAAGCCGCGCGGGCGAGTTCAGGCCGACCTCTCCCACCTCGACGAAGTGGATGCGGCCATCGAGGAACTGGTCTCCAAACTCGACATCACCGACCCGCTTACGGCGGAACATTCTCGCGCCGTGGCCGCATGGTGCGGGCGGCTCTCCCGCCGCCTCACGCTCGACGATCGGGAGGCGTCGTTCGTCTCCCGTTGCGGGATGATTCACGACATCGGGAAAGTGACCACTCCGCCTACGATCTTGCAGGCCCCGCGGAAACTGACCGACGACGAGTGGAAGGTGATCCGCGAACACACCGTGGCGGGCGAACTGATCATCCGCGAGGACGACCGCTTGGCCTGTTTCGCCAGCGCCATTCGCAACCACCACGAACGCCTCGACGGCCACGGCTATCCCGATCACCTCGATCGCGACGCCATCTCGCATGCCATTCGCATCGTCACCGTGGCGGACTGTTTCAACGCGATGATCGGAAGGCGGCCGTACCGTCCGCCGATGCCTCCCAGCCTCGCCTTGGAAGAACTCGATAGGCATGCGGGGACGCAATTCGACCCTGAAGTCGTCGAGGCGATGCACCAGGTCGTGAACCCGCGATGAGCTTTCTCGACCCGCTCCGGTCCGGGGCCTGGCCGGCATGCGCCGCGAGAAGCCCCGCAGCGGGCCGACGGTCGCGGTCGCCTATTCGGCGATCGCCGACGGTATCTTGCTCGCGGCCGAAAGGATCGACAGGGGGTTGAACGGCGTCGCGAGTGCGACGACGAGACCTTCCACCGCGGTCGCGACGTCGGCGAATCTATTCCACGACGCCACGGCATTCGTCAGGCTCGTCACGTAAACTTGCGCCTGCCGCGTGACGCTTTGAAGTTGCGTGAAGGCCGCATTTGCATCGTCGTACGCGGCGTTTATCGCCGACAAATAATAGCTCTTGGAAAGCTGCGAGGCATCGATGGTCCAGTGCATAGCCGCGACGTTGTCGAACGCCGCATCGCCGCTTCGCGCCGCCTGATAGGCCTGCAGAGCCGCTGCGTAGTCTCTCCATGCATCGCCCTGACTGATGTTCTGATCGGGGCTGAGGGGGGTTGACATAGGTGAAGCTCCTTACGGTGTCGCCTTGGCAGCGGGACTGGAGGAAGCTCTTGCAGCGGGGCTAGACGAAGGCCTTGCAGCGGGGCTGGAAGACGTACCTGTAGCGGGCTTGGCGCTCGACTTTCCAGCGGGTCCGGGCGTCGCGGCAATCGCATTGACGAGCGCCACGACATCGCCTCCGAGAGCGTCGATATAAGGCTTTATTGCAGCCGCATAGCCGCTCAGACCTGGCCGCGGCACGTTGATCAGGGCGTTATTGGCCCGCCCGAGATCGGTCATCGTCGAATAGAAGGGTTGCGCGCGGTTGAGGTCCGTCAGCAACTGGCCGTCGATCGCCGACCAGCGCCCGCGCTGAACTGCGATGAGATCGCGGATCTGCATCAAATGCGCGACGAGCTGAACGTGACGTCCGCAGGCGTCGGAACACTTGCGCTCGAGCGCGTTCTTCACGGCTTGCGTAATTTGAGGCGTCGCGTCGGCGGACGCTCGGGCGGGCAAGTCGCCGTCCGCCTGAAGCAACCGAACGAGCTCCAGGTGTTCTGCGTTGATGAGCGTTATGAAGTACTCGTCGACGACGAGCTTGTCGTCGAAGACCACTCCGTAATACCCGATATCGGCCTCGAGCGCGGCGTCGACCATTTTTTGGAAGATGTCGCCCTGGTGCGATCGAGCGATGAGGTCCTGCAGATCGCGATCTTGCCGGTGCAAGAGGATCTGATTGCCGATGTCGGCGATGAACTTGCCGGCGGCATCGGCGATCGCGTCGTTGCGGAGCGCGCCGATCTGCACCAGGCCCTCACCGGCGGCCTGATACTTGCTCTCGCTCGGTGCGACGGCGACGCCGGCGACCGCGCCGAGACCCTCCGCGTAGGCGAAGATCCCGTCGTTGAAGGCCTGCCACCTCTGACTCGTTTGCAGTTCGGCGAGACAAGCCGTATCGCTCGGCAACGGTGTGCTCGCCGCTGCCGGCGCCGGCGTCTTTTTGCTTACCGGTTGCTCCGTGGCCGGCCGCGCCGGTGC
Source organism: Vulcanimicrobiota bacterium (assembly GCA_963834485.1). Taxonomy (GTDB): domain Bacteria; phylum Vulcanimicrobiota; class Vulcanimicrobiia; order Vulcanimicrobiales; family Vulcanimicrobiaceae; genus CAWICD01. The sequence continues at coordinate 238,637 of CAWICD010000001.1, read as the reverse complement.
CGAACTCGGATTGGTAGGCGGCACGGGAGTCGGCTCCGGCGGCACGACACCGGCGAGCGGGATGCTCGAAAGTGAATCGCCCGTCGCTCCCGGCGCCGGGACGAGGGTGGCGATTTCACCGTACTCCCGTGCCGTGAGGCAATCCTGATAGAGCGCCGCCGCCATCGCGTCCGAGGTCTGTTGGGCCTGGGCGGCGAGCGAACCGAACTTCTTGATGGCGTCCAAGTTCGCGGTCGAGCCGCAGCCCGCAGCCAATGCCCCTGCCAACACGGCAGCGAAAAGAAGGCGACGCATACTTGTTCCTGTCTTCGGATTCGAAGCGACCGGTTATGCTACGCAGGCGTGAATCGCTTGGCTCATCGCGATCGACTTCGTCGAGTACGGACGAGTGCAGCTCGACAAAAGCAAACCACAAAACATCGGGCCGGGCAAGCCGTTTTGCGCCGCAGGATGCAAGCGGGCCGTGAGGCACCGTCAGCATCGGCGGAACGCTTTCAACCGAGCCCTAAAACGTTCCGGCTCAGTCCCGGGTCTGCTTCTTTTTGGCCAGACTGCGGATCACTTGGATCAGAATGACGGTGATGAGCGGAACGAAAAAGACGCCGATGACGATCCAGAATTCGATCAACCTAGGGCCTCCCGCTCACCCGGCATTTCACTGATAGCGGGATTTCGACGCGGAATCCCCCTTTTCCAGCCTCGAGAGGCCGTGCTCGCGGCCCTGCGCCCGCGCCGGGGGCACAGCCAAAAAAAGAAGCCCGCTTTCGCGGGCTTCTCCGGTCTGTGAACCAGCGGCGAACGCTACTCGGGAGCGGCCGCCGTGACCGCTGCACCTTCGGCCGGCGCAGGCACGAGCACGCCGAGGACTTCCTCGACGCGACGGATGCGAGCCTCGCGCTCCGGGTCGGCCGGCCCCATGGCCTTTTCCATGCGCCGGACGGCGTGGAGCGTCGCGACCCGGTGTTCGTGGTCCGGCAGGAGGGCGGGGAGCGTCTCCAGCGCCTTCTCCTCGTCGAGCCGAACGAGGAACGTCTGCAAGCGGACCGCGTCCTTGAACTCGACGAGCGTCTTGCGCGTGTCCTCGTGCGCCTCGTGATAGATCTGCTTCAGCGCGCGGAAGCCGCGCTCTTCGGCCGCAGGTTGACCCTTGTGGACGTACGCGCAGATCCGGACGAATGCTTCGAGCGTGCCGCCTTCGAGGTCGCGCGCCTTGAGCGCCTCGATCCGTTCGGCCATGCGGGCGCGCCGCTCGGCTTCGTCGGCGTCGCGGTCCGTGGAGCCCTCGTCGACGACGCCGAAGGCGCGCTGCAAGAGCGGCTGCTCGTAGATCGCCTTGAACGCCACCTCCTGCGATTGGTCGCGAAGGTCGCGGAAGAGGTCGAGCCAGCGAACGATGCTCTCGGAGAACGCTTGTTCGATGTCGACGAAGACGTTGTCGCCCGCGATCGGGCGGCGATGCTTGCGCACCTCTTCAGCGACGACCTTCACGGGGAGCATCGCCGGGTTCAGACGGTCGGAGAACATGTACTGGCGGACGCGCCCCGGATGCGTGCCGCGCAGGATCGAAGCGAAGACCTCGTTCGAGAGCGCCCGCACGACCGGTGAGAAGTAACGCAGGTAGAGCTTCTCGTTGAACGCCGAGAGCCGTGCCGCGGTCTCGAAGGGCTTCTCGTCGGCCGGCGTACCGCCCATGTTGCGGATGTCGTCGAGCTTGCGCTCGTGGAACTTCACGGCGTAACGATGCGGGATCACTTCGTCGTCGGCGTGACCCGGCTCGTTGTCGCGGATGACCATTTCGTACAATCCGTACGGCAGCATCTCGACCATTTCGAGCGTGCGGATGACCTCCGCGTGCTCCTTGCGCGCGACATCGCCCGAGACGAAGATCCCCAGATGTCCGACCGTGTCGTGCAGCATGTAGATGATCGTCTGCTCGTTGGCCAGCAGGTCCTCGTCGGTCGGGTAGGTGTCGAGGATCCAGTGCAGCGCCTGGTACGGCGGCGTGATGTTGTCACCCCACGAGCAGAATACGATGATCGGCGATTTGATGTTCCGCAGGTCGATCGGCTCTTGCCCGGGCTCTTGCTGCAGCTTGCCTTTGGCCAGCTTGTTGCTCGTGAACAGCTCGCCCGTGACGAAGCGGACTTCCTCGGTGGTGGTCAGGAAGAAGCCGCCCCACCACTTCTCGAACTCCAAATAGCGCTTGGCTTCGGTATCGATCTTGCGGAACAGGTTGTAGTGTTTGTTCCACAGCGAGTTGCCGGGGTTCATCATCTCGAAGTTCGAGACGAGGTTCGCGCCGTCGAAGCGCCCGTTCCCGATGTCGCCGGCGAGCGAGGCGACCCACGTGCCGCCCATGAGGCCGCCGACGAAGCGGATCGGGCTGTCGCCCTCGCCTCCGGCCCAATAGGAGAGCGGGGCGCCGGTCAGCATGATCGGACCGAAGACGTCGGGTGAACCGGCGCACAGGATCGCGACGGCCCAGCCGCCTTGACAGTTGCCGATCACGACCGGCTTGTTCGCTTCAGGGTGGAGCTCGCGGACTTTGTGGATGAAGATCGTCTCGACGTGATGGACGTCGGCGATCGTCTGCCCCTTGACCGGCTCGGGAAAGAAGGTGACCAAGTAGCAGGCGTGCCCGGTCCGCATCGCCATGCCGATCTGGCTGTCTTCCTTGAAGCCGCCCACGCCCGGACCGTGGCCGGCGCGCGGATCGACGATGACGTAAGGCCGCAGCTTCGGATCGATCTTCATCCCGGCCCGCGGGACGATCTTCAGCAGTGCGTAGTTGGCGGGCCGGTCAAAGGTTCTTCCATCCAAGACCGTTTCGTAGTCGAAGGTCAGGACCGGCGGCTTTCCCGCTTCGCTGTGCTCGAGAAAGTCGTTTCCGCGCTGGCGCATCACGTCCAGCAGGAGCACCCACCGCTGCGCGCGGTCGTACCAGTAGTCCCAAGCCTGGCCGGCCAGCCCGAGCGCTGGCGCCGGCGGACTCAAAGCTGGCACGGACGCCGCTTCCGGGGCTCTGGCGGCTACCCCGTTGGTCTTCGACGCGCCGTTGCTCGTCGAAACGCCGTTGCTCCCGGCCGGCGTCCCGTTGGTCGTCAAGAGCGGACGCAGGAAGGTGTCCGACCAGACACTCAGCACTCGCCCGGCAAGCTGGGGAAGAAACATTCTGGAACCCCCTCTATTACTTCAGGACCTTGCAATTCGACGACGGAACGCGCTTTCCAGCCTTGCCTGCTTCCGCCCCACCATCCGACTTTTGTCGCGTCTCATCCCCGCCAAAGGAAGCGCCGCCGTATCGATCGGCTTGGGCTGCGCAACCGGCGGCTCCCGCAAGCGGCGAGCGGCGCGAGCGGGCAAACTCGCCGCCGGGCGCCCTTTTGAGAAGGCCGTCTCATCTGTAGCATTCGCGGCGTCGCGGCTGAAAGGATTCCGCCGAGCTGCCTGTTCATTATTCCGAGCGAGGGTGGACCGAATAACCCGGAAAGGGCTTATCGAGCCTGCACCCTCGCCTGGAGGCCTCAACCAATATGAAAGTCGTGTTTCGACTGTTCTTTCTATCTCTCATGATAGCCGGTCTGGCGGCGCCGGCCGGCGCCGTCACCATCAGCGCCCATCTCAATGCGGCCCCGAAATCATTCACCGGCGGCTGTCCAAAGGTCATCACGTTCAAGGGCACGATCAGCGCTTCGAACTGGTCGCCGACCGCGCTCAAGCACGTACAGTTCAGCTTCACGCGCAGCGACGGCGCGCTGTCACCCGTCCAGACCCTTCGTTTCAGCGGAAACGCGACGAAGGCGGTTTCCACGACCTGGACGCTCGGCGGTCCCAAAACGAAGTATTCCGGCTGGGAAGCGATCCACATCACGTATCCGACGACACTCGATTCCAACAAAGCGCACTTCAAACTGAAGTGCAACTAGCGCCGCTTCGCTCGACGAAGCCGACGCACTGAGAGCGGGAAGGCGGCGCGACCGCGCCGCCTTCCCGCTGCCGAACCGGGCCGGGCCGCTCCTCGTCATCACAACCGAGACGCCTCCGTTTCGAAAGCATCTCTTGTCATGTGGCACTCGCCCGGATCGGCGGCCCGGGCGGCTGTGATCGTCACCCTCGCCTCGCGGCTCTCCGGGTAGCGGGTTTGCAGCCAGGCGTGCATCAGATTCATCCGCTGCAGGCCGTCGGCGCTGCGAGCCTTCCCGTAAGCGACTTCCAGCAGAAAGATGTCGCGCGGCAGGTCGGCATCCCGAGGATACCGCTGCTCCCAGTCCCCGATCGCCCCTTCCATGAGCTCGCCATGCGCCAATTCGCTCTGCGGGTCGTCGGCGTTCCGTTCGATCCTGTACGCCAGGCAGATCGCATGATTGCGAATCCCCAGCACCGTCATTTTGTACGTTCTTCCGAACGAGACGTCCACGGGCGCGTTGGCCGAGAGATCGGCCCGTGCTGCCAGCGGGAGCAAAAGCAACAGCGACGCCGCGATACAACCGAGCGAGAATTTCGCCTCTTTCACGCCGCGAGGCGTTCTTCCAACTCGTGCCGCCGAACCGCCCTGCACCGTGTCTTCCCGCAACATCTCTTTCCCGCATCCGCATTCTGCGACCGTCGCCGCGACCTCGCGCATCGATACTTTGAACTCCCGACGCAGCCCTGCCGCTTCTTCATGAGGCGTGGCGGGGAACACAGAGCGTGTGGCGAGGGCACGGGTGAATTCAGCGAACGTCACTCAACGCCGTAGGCCGGTCGTCCGTCGGGCCAGCTCGAGCAGCGGCAGGCCACGACAGCACTGCTACGTCACCGGCAGGTGAACGAGTTGCGGAGTGCCGCATTGCCGATGTGCGCACAATCACCCTAAAAACGACTTCGCGCGGCGAACGCAAGGCTTTTTTTACCGAAACCTCTCCTAAGGAGGTAAAGCATTGCGGGTTGTTACGCTGAGCAAATATGGTAACCGGCAGCCGTCCTTGATGACGGGGTGCGCACCGTGAGATCTCGCAACCATTCGGCCGATCCGCGGGCGCGAGCGCGCTCCTCGATCGGCTTGATTCTGCTCGCCTGCTGTCTGGTCGTTGCCGGAGTCTGGAGCGAATCCGTGTTTGCGAGCAGCGAAGAACAACGCGCCGCGATCAATCACGGCCAGAACGAGGCCGGTAATCTCGCTGTCGCGTTTCGCGCCGAGGTCGAGCATTCGCTCGACACGGTGAACGAAACGATGGACATCCTGGAGACCCAAATACACCGCGACCCTTCTGCTTTCGACCTGCATCGCTGGGCCGGCCAAGTTCCGCTGCTCTCCACCGGGACCATCCAGGTCTCGCTGATCGACCGTAACGGTAAGCTCGCAGCGAGCTCGCTCGCCGAGCGCGTCAAACCGATCGATCTCAGCGATCGCGCCCATTTTCGCGTCCACCTCCACGGTCCGAGCCATCGCCTCTTCATCAGCAAGCCCGTGGTCGGACGCGTCTCGAAGAAGACGACGATCCAACTGAGCCGCCGCATCAACGACGCTCGCGGCCGGCTCCTCTACGTGGTGGTCTTTTCGCTCGAGCCGAAGTACCTCACGACGCTCAACAAATCCGTCTATCTCGGCGACCGCGGGACGATCACGCTCCTCGGTCCCGACGGCACCATTCGCGCACGCTTTACGAAAAAGCACGGTGACGGACTCGACGGCACGGGCAAGAAGCTCGTCAGTCCCGAGTTTGCCGCCCATATTCGTCTTTCCGATACCGGAAGCTATACCGCCCCAAGCCGCCTCGACGGCGTCGCCCGCCTGTACAGTTTCGCTCGCGTCGGTTCCTACCCGCTCTACGTGATCGCCGGTCTGCCCCTCGACGACGTACTCGCCGCGCCGCGGGCATTCGCCAAGCTGTTCTTGACCTTGGCGTCGCTCGCGACACTCCTGATTCTCGGACTCGCCGCCTTCCTTTCTCGAGAAATCTGGCGCGGCGCCAACCGCGAGCTAGCACTTCGCGAAACGCAGGACGCTCTCGAACGCGCCCTGCATACTGCCGAAGAGGCCACCCGCGCGAAGTCGATGTTCCTGGCGATGATGAGCCATGAAATCCGTACGCCGATGAACGGCATCCTCGGCCTGACGCGCTCGCTGCTGAAAACCAGTCTGGACCGCGGCCAGGTCGAGATCGTGCGTCTGGTGCACGACTCGAGCTCGACGTTGCTGCGCATCCTCAACGACATCCTCGATCTGACGCGCCTCGAAAGCGCCTCCGACGAGCTTCACGCCGAGGACTTCTTCCCTGTCAGTCTTACGCGGAGCGTCGCTCAGATATTCGCCGAACGCGCCCGCGAACGCGAGCTGGCGCTCGTCGTCGAGGACGACGTGGATCCGGGCATCGCCTTGCACGGCGACGCCGGGAGAGTCCGTCAAGCGTTATGGAACCTTCTCTCGAACGCGATCAAGTTCACCGAAGCTGGATCCGTCACGCTGGCCGCAAGTACGGTCGACAGAACCGACAGGCAGATGACGGTGCGCTGGTCGGTGACCGACACCGGAATCGGCATCCCCGCCGACCGCCTCGCACAGCTCTTTCAGACCTTCGTTCAAGCCGACTCGTCGATACAGCGGCGTTACGGCGGCACGGGCCTCGGACTCGCGATCACGCGCAGGCTGGTGGAAAGCCTGGGCGGCTCGATCGCCGTCACTTCGAACCCGGGCTCGGGGTCGACCTTCACCGTCGAAATTCCCTTCGCGTTCGGCGATTCCAGCAAGCGCGAGGACGAGGACGAACGGGAGCTGGCGGAGCTTATTCGCGCTCGCGTGCTGCGGAACGCCAACGCATATCGCGCCCTCGTGGCCGAGGACGACGCGGCGAGCCGTCTTCTCCTGACGACGCTCTTACGCGACGTGAACGTGCGAGTCGATGCCGTCGAAAACGGCAAGGCCGCCGTTTCGAGCGCCGCGCTGACGGCGTACGATCTCATCTTCATGGACATGCAGATGCCCGAGGTCGACGGCCTGGACGCCACGAGAACGATTCGCAAGGGCGAGGGCCCGTGCTCGCGCGCGCCCATCATCGGCGTCACCGCCAACGTCTTCGACGACGACATCGGCCGCTGCACCGATGCGGGAATGACCGACGTGCTTCAGAAACCCGTTTCGGAGAAGGCCCTTTACCGGCTCGTGGCCCGCTTTCTCGGCGAAGCTCCGAGCGCGCAGCTCGCGACCCCCGAGCTGCCGGCGCCGCGCGAGAGCGGCGGAGTCGCCGTCGCCGTCCGTTCGAAGACGCCCCGCCTGCGGGTCCTGCCGGTATTCCTGGACACGACCGGCGCCGTCGTCACGGCACTGCAGGCCGCAGGAACCGAGCGCAATGCGGTGCAGCTCGCCCGGCTCGCGCATCGTCTGAAATCGAGCAGCCTCGCGGTCGACGCGACGGCCCTCGCGAACGTCTGCCGCCGCATCGAACTTGCGGGCGTCGCAGGTGACGTCGAAGCGGCCGTCGCCGAGCTCGAGCCTCTGGCTGCAGAGTATGCAGCGGCCTGCGAGGCGCTCCGCACGGAACTGGCGAGTCAACCCGCATGAGCGGCTCACCTCAGACGGTCCTGCTCGTCGACGACGATCCCGTCCATCGCCTGCGCGTCCGCTACGTTCTCGAAGAGGCCGGCTACCTGGTCGCCGAAGCCGAGACCGGCGAGGAGGCGCTTCGGTTCCTGGCCAACGGCGGCTTCGACGCCGTATTGCTCGACATCGACCTCCCCGGCATTCACGGATTCGACGTGCTGCGGGCCATGTCCGACATGCCGGCGGCGCGCGGCCTTCCGGTTCTCATGATCACCGGGCTCGACGGCGACGCCGTCGTCGGCCAGGCGTTTGCTTTGGGTGCGTACGATTTCATCTCGAAGCCGATCAACGACGCCGTCTTGCTGCAGCGCGTCCGCTGGATGCTACAGGGACGCGCGAACCAGCGCAAGTTGGCGATCAGCGAGCAGCGCCTTTCCTCGATCGTACAAGACAAAGCGATCCGCGACGACCTGACCGGCCTGTACAACCGCGCCTACTTCATGAAGTGCGTCGAGTCCGCCATCGCCAAAGCGATCGCCGAGCCCCCGTACGCCTTTTCGATCGTTTATATCGACTTGGATCATTTCAAGCTCGTGAACTATCACCTCGGGCACCACACCGGCGACCGCGTGCTGCGCGATTTCGCGCGGCGCTTCGAAGCCGTGGCGGGCCCGCGCGATACCCTCGCGCGAATGGGCGGCGACGTATTCGGCCTGCTCGTCGACGCCCCCGCCGACGACAGCGCGGCCGTCACCGCAGCGCGGCGGCTGCTCGACGACATCGAGAACAAGCCGCTCACCCGCGCCGACGACATGATCGTCGCCGCGAGCATCGGAATCGTCCACTGGGCGCCCGGCATGACCGATGCCGATCTGCTCGTGCGCGACGCCGAGATCGCGTTGGAGAGCGCGCGCCGCACCCGCGGTGCCAACTACGCCGTTTTCACCAACGAGATGCACGCCCAGGCCGAGGCGGCACAACGGACCCGCGACGATCTCTACGGCGCCGTCGAGCGCAACGAGCTGCGGCTGTATTACCAGCCTCTCGTCGACATCGCGACCTGCGCCGTCTACGGCTTCGAGGGACTGCTTCGCTGGCAGCATCCGGTCCGCGGCATGATCCCGCCCAACGAATTCATCCCGGCGGCTGAAGAGACGGGCCTCATCATCGAACTGGGACGATGGGTGCTGATGGAAGGCTGCCGTACGGCGCGCGAGTTTCAGCGCGTTTCCGGTCGAGCCCTGACGATGAGCCTCAACGTTTCGAGCCAGCAGCTCCTCCATCGGACCTTTCTGAGCTACCTGCAGGAGGCGCTCGATTCGAGCGGCGTCGATGCCCGAACGCTTCAACTCGAGATCACCGAGAGCGTCTTTTTGGCCGGCTCGGCAGTCGTCGGTGCGATCTTCGCGCAGATCCGCGCGCTCGGAATCAGGATCGCCCTGGACGACTTCGGAACGGGTTATTCCTCGCTTGGCTACCTGGAACGCTACCAGATCGACACGCTCAAGATCGATAAGTCGTTCGTAGACCGCGTCAACGATGCGTCGGCGAAGTCCGAAGTGTTGCGCATGATCATCGCGCTCGCGCACGCCCTGGGCGTCGACACCGTCGCCGAGGGCATCGAAACGCGCGAGCAGCGTGACGCGCTCGGGCGTCTGGGCTGCACGCACCTGCAAGGCTACCTGTTCAGCCGCCCCGTTACGGAAGCCGCGGCGAGGCAGATGCTGGAGGCCCATTCGGACGGCGCTTCGGATCTCGACAAGCTGCTCTCGGAAACCTCGACCGACACCGGTGCCGCCGGGCTATCGGAAGAGCAACGGCACGAACTGCGCGAGCAGGTCGAGGCGACGATCGCGACCCACTATTATTGGCTCGACCGCGTGCGCGAGGCCGTCGCTACCGGGCGGACCGAATTGGACCTTGCGGAAGTGGAGCGCGAGGACCTCTGCCCGATAGGCGTCTGGCTCAATTCGACGATCTCCGAAGCGCTGCGCAACATGCCGTTGTACTACGTCACGAAATACCGGCACGCCGTCTTCCATCGCAGCATGGCGCGCCTGCTGGCGGCCGCGCTCGCTCGCCAGCCGGAGGCGGCGATGTCGCTCGAACCCGACGGCGACTTCACCAAGGTCGCCTCGTCACTCTTGAAGTCGTTCCGTGACTGGCTTGCAGTCGCCACCGCCGAGACCGATCGTTCCGGCCAGATGCTCGCCAAGGGATGACGGCCGGCCGTCCCAGGCCGCGACGTCGACGGCGACGTCGACCTCGTGCTCGCTGCCGCCGGTGATGACGCCGTGGATCGGCGCCACGTCGCCGTAGTCGCGGCCCCAGGCGACCGTGATGTGCTCGCTGCTCGGAAGTCTGTCGTTGGTCGGGTCGAAATCAATCCAGCCGAAGGGAGGGATCCACACCGAGAACCAGGCGTGGCTGGCGTCGGCGCCGACGAGACGCTCGCGCCCCGGGGGCGGCTGCGTCAGCAGATACCCGCTCACATAGCGGGCGGCGAGCCCGACGGCGCGGACCGCGGCGATCCCGACGTGCGCGAGATCCTGACAAACGCCGGCGCGCAGTTCGAAGACGCGCTCGACCGGCGTGCTCGCATCCGTCGCTTCCTTATCGTACTTGAAGTCGGAATGGATTCGCGAATTCAGGTCGAGCGCGCACGCAAGGAGCGGCCGGCCGCGACGAAAGCTCGCCAGGGCGTATTCGACCGTTTCCCCGTTCCCCTTGGTGAGCGGCGTATCGAAGGCGTACTGCAGCGCTTCGAGGGCTTCCCCGTCGGCGGGCACCTCGAGCGCCCTCCGCACGGTCTCCCATGCCGCGCTCGCCTCCGGCGCGACATCGGCCGCCGGTCCGACCGCCACCCGGCTCTCCGCAGTGATGTCGAGGACCGCGTGCCCCTCGTCGACGGTGAACCAATGCGTCCGGTTGCCGAAGAAATCCGCACGTTCGCTGCGCTGCAGCGGCTCCGGCGTGACGCTGACGCTGAACGCACGCGGCTCCTGGCGCGCCGTCGCGCGCGGCGCGAGATGCGCGACGAGCCGCGAGTACGCGACGTCTTGCCGGTATCGGTACGTCGTGCGATGGCGAACCGTGTACTCCGTCATGCGCGGAAGCGGGGAAGGTGCTGCAGGTAGGCATCGCCGATCGTGTCGGCGATTTGCCTCATCGCGCTTTCCACGTCGCCCAGCAGCGCGCTCAGCGCGGTTCGCTCGCCCGCAGCGCCGGCCTCGGTCAAGGCGTACGCGTCAAGGGGCGAGATCGTCGCGCGCACAGCTTCGGCCAAGGCGCGCGCGCGGCCGAGTTGCTGGACCTCGGTGATCGTCGGCAGATCGCTCGCGTGGCGCGCGACCGCTTCGACCTGGAACGCCACCGAACGCGGATTGTTCGCGTCGAGCACCAGGAGATCGGCCGCGGGCGCCGCCTGAAAGGCGTTGCGGTACCGGTACGAATAGGTCATCGCGCTGTCGGCGATCTCGAGCGCCACTTGGATGGCCGCGCTCTCGCGCTCGTCGGCGGCGACGAGGGTGTGCCGCACCAGCCAGCACGCCGACAAGGCGCGCTCGATGCGCCTTCCCAAATCGAAGAAGAGCCAATTGTTCCCGCGCGTCATGTTCTCGGCGGCAAGCCCCGAGAGGGCGGCGGCCCGTCGCACGAGCATATCGAGGTAGGCTCGCGCTCCGGCCCCGTCAAAGGCGCCGGCCGGCGCGTTGCGCGGATCCCACGCCGTCAGAGCGTAAATTGCGCGCCAGGTGTCGAGCGAGAGCCGGTCTCGCGCGGACCATGCCGTACGCGCCACGCGGCCCAGGAGCCTCTGCAGCCCCTTCGGTTCCTTACCGAAGATCACGGCCTGCACTTCGTCCGTGAGCCGCACTTCGTCACCGGCCGCGGCCTTTTCGAGCGCTTCGTCGCTCACGTGCTCGAGCGGCAGGAGCAGACGGCGCGCGAGCTCGACGCCGTTCGTGGCGGCATTGAGTCCGGGATCGCCGGCCAAGCGGAGCACGACCGCGCGCAGGATGCGAATCAAGTTTTCCGTACGTTCGGCGTAACGCCCGAGCCAGAACAGATTGTCCATCGCCCGGCTGGGCGCTTCGCTGCCGGATCGGTGAATCAGCACGCGGGCGCGCGGCGGCGGCAGCAGACTGAAGGTGTCGACCGGACCGGCGGCGAGCACCCACACGTCCTTGCTCGCCGCACCAGACTGCATCGATAGAGCGCGGACCGTGTCGTCGGCGACCACCCGGGCGAGCCCGCCCGGCATGACGACGTAACCGTTCGGCGTCCAAGCTGCGAATACGCGCAGCGACATCGGGCGCGAAGCGAACGCTCCGCCTTCGAACGTGGGCGCCACGCCGAGGGGGACGATGTCCTGCACGACGACCGTCGCGCCCCGCCGTTCGATGTGGCAGGCGAATCCGGCGACGTCCTCGTCGCTCAGGTCGCTGCCCAGGCGCGCCGACGAGCCGCGCGAAAACAGCGGCCGTGCGTCGAATGCGTCGCGCACGATGCCGCCGCCGACGCGGGCCAAACCTTCCGCGCGGCCCCACGCGGTTCCGCACCAGACCGTCGGCACGTCGGCGACGAGCAGCTCCTCCCCGAACAGCGCGCGCGAGACGTTCGGCAGGTAGGCGTCGAGTGCCGGCGATTCGACGACGCCGCCCCCGAGGGCATTGGCCACGACGACGTTCTTCGCGCGCACGACGTCGGCCAGACCCGGCACGCCGAGCGCCGAGTCGGCGCGAAACTCGAGCGGGTCGGCGAAATCCGAGTCGAGCCGCCGGAAGATTGCGGAGACGCGCGCCAAGCCGCCCAGCGTTCGCAGGTAGACGGTCTCCCCGCGCACCGACAGATCGTCGCCTTCGACGAGTTCGAGCCCGAGATAGCGGGCCAGATAGGCGTGTTCGAAGTAGGCCTCGTTGTACGGTCCCGGCGTCAGCAGCACCGCGTGGCCTTTCGCTCCGCGGGTCAGGCCGGCGACCGACTCGCGGAAATGCCGGAAGAACGACGCCAGACGCTGCACGCCGAGCTCGCCGAAGAGCTCCGGAAACGTTTGACTGACGACGATCCGGTTTTCGAGGGCGTATCCCAAACCGGCCGGAGCGTCGGCGCGGCTCGCGAGCACGGTCCACGATCCGTCGCGCGCCCGTGCCAGATCGACCGAGTACAGGTGCACGTGCACGCCGTCCGGCGGCCGCACGTGCTGCAGCGCGCGCAGGTACTGAGGATGGCCCAGCACCAGATGGGGCGGCACGACGCCGCTGCGCAGCAGACGCTGTTCGCCGTAGACGTCGCGCAAGAGCGCGTCCGCCAGCCGCGCGCGCTGCGCGACCGCCGCCTCGATCGCCGCCCAATCGCCGGGGCTGACGACGAACGGCGCGACGTCGAGTTGCCAAGGCCTGCCCAGCCCCGAGGCTTCGTCGTAGACGTTGTACGTGACCCCGTTTTCGCGCACCATCCGGATCGCGGAATCGAGGCGACGGGGATACTCGCCGGGCGCCATCGACTCGAACGACGCGACGAGCGTCTTCCAATGCGGACGCACTTCGCCCGTCCCGTCAAACATCTCGTCGTACCGCCCCAGCGCTTCCTCGCCGAAGAGCGGTGCCGCGCTGGTCGTCGGGTGCGAGCTCAACGGCGCCGTAGATCGAGCGTGTGCGGAAAGTCGGGACTCACCGAAAGCGGCGGCGGCACGAACGATCCCGGCGTGAAGCCGAACGGTTGGAAGCGCGCGAGGCGGCGGCCCTCCGCTTCGTAGGCATTGACGGGAAAGGTCGTGTAATTGCGGCCGCCGGGATGCGCGACGTGATAGGTGCAGCCCCCGAGCGATCGGCCCAACCGCTCGTCCCAGATCTCGAACAGGAGCGGTGCACTGACCGGGATGGTCGGGTGCAGCGAATGCGGCGGGCACCACGCGCGGTAGCGCACGCCGCCGACCGAACTATCGACGGCGGTAGCGCTCAAGGGTACGCGCCGGCCGTTGACCAGCACGTGATGCCGTCCGACGGTGAGACCCGAAATCTTCACTTCGAGCCGCTCGACCGAGCCATCCACATGGCGTACGGTTCCGCCAACCGTCTCTTCTTCCCCCATGACGTTCCAGGGCTCGAGCGCCGCACGCAGTTCCAGCTGCACGCCGTCGTACTGCACGCCGCCGTAGAGCGGAAAGCGAAACTCCCAGTGCGGCCTGAACCACGCCGCGTCGAAGGCGAAGCCGTGCTCGTTCATGTCGCGAATCACGTCGCCGATGTCCGCCCAGACGAAGTGCGGCAGCATGAACTTATCGTGCAGGGCGGTCCCCCAGCGCACCAGGCCGTGCTGGTACGGCGCTTCCCAAAAGCGGGCGATCAACGCCCGCAGCAAGAGCTGCTGCGCGAGGCTCATCTCCGCGTGGGGCGGCATCTCGAAGGCGCGGAACTCGACCAGGCCGAGCCGCCCCGCCGGCCCGTCGGGGGAATAGAGTTTATCGATGCAGATCTCGGTGCGATGCGTGTTGCCCGTGACGTCGATCAGCAGATTGCGGAAGACGCGGTCGACGAGCCAAGGAGGGACGGGACCCGAGCCGCGGGGCGGAATCTCGGCGAACGCGATCTCGAGCTCGTAGAGCGAGTCGAGGCGGGCTTCGTCGACGCGGGGCGCTTGGCTCGTCGGACCGATGAAGAGCCCGGAAAACAGATACGAGAGCGAGGGATGGTTCTGCCAATAGGCGACGAGGCTGCGCAGCAGATCGGGCCGGCGCAGAAACGGGCTGTCGGCCGCCGTCGCCGCACCGACGACGATATGGTTGCCGCCGCCGGTCCCGGTGTGCCGGCCGTCGAGCATGAACTTCTCGGTTCCCAAGCGCGAGAGACGCGCTTCCTCGTAGAGCGCCTTCGTGATCGCGACCGCTTCCCGCCAGCTTCGCGCCGGATGGACGTTCACTTCGATGACGCCGGGATCGGGCGTGACCTTGATGACGTTGAGACGCGGATCGTAGGGGGGCGGATAGCCCTCGACGTGCACTTCGCTGCCCAGCTCGACGGCGGCATCCTCGACGGCGCCGATGAGCTCGAGGTAGTCGGCCGCCGATTCCGTCGGCGGCATGAAGACGCACAGGCGTCCGTCGCGAGGCTCGACGGAGAGCGCCGTGCGAACGGAGCCGTCGATGGCGATACGCTGCTCGACTTGCCGCTGGCGCGCGGGAGCTCGCACCTCGCTCGCAAGGGACGCTTGCTGCGGCGCGTCCGGATCGGGCAGCGGCGGCAGAGGTGCGAAGGGATCGGGCGGCGCGATGAACGGACGATCCTCGGGCTCGAGCCAGGGGAGCGACGCGAGGGGCAAACGGAGGCCGGCCGGCGAGTCGCCCGGAACGAGCTCGACGCGTCCGGCCCGCGTCGACCATCGTTCGGAACGCCAGCGGCGCAGGCCGGCCGCGTTCCAGCGCTGCACGGGAAGCACGAACGCTGCCGGAGCGTTCAGACCGCGCCGGAACGAGCGTGCGAGCCGAGCGCGCTCCTCGGCGTCGTCGAGTTTCGAATCGAGCGCCGAGACGTTGGGCGGCAGCGCCGTCTCCTTGTCGAGCAGGACCCACGGATCTTCGAACGCCGGAACGACGTATTCGGGCTCGAGGCCGATCCGCTGCGCGATACCGCGCGCGAGCGCCGCGGCGTCGTCCAGCGAAGGAGCGTGATCCGCCGATTCGCTGGCAATGCGTCCGGCGTCGTGCCACACGTGCATGCCGTCGCGGCGCCAGTAGAGCGAGAACGCCCAGCGCGGCAGCGACTCGCCGGGATACCATTTGCCCTGGCCGTAGTGCAGCAAGCCGCCGGGTGCGAAACGGTCGCGCAGGCGCCGGATCAGCGTGTCCGCGAAGGCGCGCTTCGTGGGTCCGACCGCGGCGGTCGTCCACTCTTCGCCGTCCATGTCGTCGATCGAGACGAGCGTCGGCTCGCCGCCCATCGTGAGCCGGACGTCTCCCTTCTCCAAGGCGTCGTCGACGCGGTCGCCGAGCCGGTCGATCGCGGCCCACTGCGCGCCGGTGTAGGGCTTGGTGACGCGGGGCGGTTCGTGCACGCGCGCGACGGACATTTCGAAGCCGAACTTCACGTCGCACGCTTCGGACGTTCCCGAGATCGGCGAAGCCGACGTGGGGCTGGCCGCGCAGGCGAGCGGGATGTGCCCTTCGCCTGCGAACAGCCCCGACGTCGGATCGAGCCCGACCCATCCCGCTCCCGGCAGATAGACCTCGCACCAGGCGTGCAGATCGGTGAAATCCGCCGATGCTCCCGAGGGGCCGTCGAGCGACGGCACGTCGGGCTTGAGCTGGATGAGATAGCCCGAGGCGAAGCGTGCGGCGAGTCCGAGGCGGCGCAGCAACTGCACGAGCAGCCAGGCGGAGTCGCGGCACGATCCGGACCGCAGCTCGAGCGTCTCGTCCGGAGTTTGGACGCCGGCCTCCATGCGGATGAGGTACGCGATATCGCGCTGCAGCGCCGCGTTGAGATCGAAAACGAATGCCGTCGTCGGCTTTTCGGCGCGGTCGATCGCCGCGAGATACGCCTCGAATGCCGCGCCCAGCGGCTCGGCGGCGAGATACGGCGCGAGTTCGAGCGCCAGTTGCGCGTCGTACGCGAACGGGTAGCGTTCGGCTGAAGATTCGAGGAAGAAATCGAACGGGTTGACGACGGCGAGTTCCGCGACGAGATCGACGGTCACGTGAAGACGGTCGGTCGGTTCCGGGACGAGCACGCGGGCGAGCCAGTTCGCCTGCGGATCCTCCAGCCAATTGAGGAAATGCCCCGGCGGCTGGACGTCGAGCCGGTACGAGAGGATCTGGGTGCGGCAATGCGGCGCCGGCCGCAAGCGGATGACCTGCGGCCCGAGCCTGATCGGCCGCTCGTACGTGTAGCGCGTCGCATGGTGGAGGGCAACCCGAACGCTCATATCCCTCTTACAGTCGACCTCGGCCGACCGGCACCTACGTCAGGATGTGACATCGCAGGAGCCGTGCGCTTCCGCCGACCCGCCAAGCGGTGCACCGGAAGCGGATTTTTCGACTTGAGTCGCTCAATTAGCAAAAAATAGCCTGCTTGCCGCAGCTGCCGATCCCGGCTCATCCAACCGGCCATCAAGCCGGCGGATTGGCCCAAAAGGCATTTCGACGGCGGCCGAGCGAAAATACGCGACTCTGTCGCGCTGCCCGTGCCTCCATGCAAGGCCGGGCGAACCGGCTCGGCGCACCCCGAATTTGTCCTCAGCGCCGAAACGACCTCGGAGGGGATCTCGTCGTGAACGCAAGTTTGCTCGATGTCGCGATCGTTCTGGTTGCACTCTATGTCGCGTTGGCTGTGGCGACCTCATGGGTGCAAGAACAGATCGCCTCCCTTACGCACCTTCGCGGCAACCAACTCTACCGCGGCGTCGTCAGCCTTCTCGCGAGTTCCAAGCCTCTCGCCGACGCGATCTATGCGCATCCGCTCGTGACCGCGGCCGTCGACAAGGATTCCGAGAAGGACAGCCGCCCCTCGTATCTCGACGCGCGCAACTTCTCGCTTGCGCTATGGCAGAGCGTCCACTCGACGGTCGGCGACAACGCGGGCGACGCGGCCGCGAATGCCATCGCGGCTCCCCAAGACCTCCTGAACGCGCTCGAGGCGCGCGTGTCGTCGCTTTCCGACGGCGTCGCCTTGAAGAAGCCGCTGGCGGCGCTGCTCAACGCCGCGGGCGGCGACTACGAAAAGCTCCTTACCGTCACCGACACATGGTTCGAGGCTCAGATGGATCGCGTCTCGGGATGGTACAAGCGCACCGCTCAATGGTGGGCCGTGGGAATCGGAGCCCTCATCGTCATCGTGGGCGGCTTCGACTCGATCTCGATCGCCAAGCAGGCATACATCTCGCCCGTCGTGACTCAAGCTCTCGCTGGGAGCATCAGCCAATCGGTCCGCGACGATACCAAGCCTGCGAGTGCCGAAGGCGGCGCGTCGGCTCCCGGCGACCAATCCGTGGCGGTGGCGAACGCCTTCAGCAATGCGCTTGCCCAGGAGCCGACGTTCAAGGTCCTGTGGTCGCGGTCGATGTTGCCGAAAACCTACAACGACTGGCTGGCGAAAATCCTTGGCCTCCTGATAACGATCCTCGCGGTATCGCTGGGCGCCCCGTTTTGGTTCGACCTCTTGAAGTGCCTGGTCAACGTTCGCATGGCCGGCGACAAGCCCGACAACGTCAGCAAGAGGACTACAAGCGCTTGATCGGTTTTATTTTCAACCGATCAAGCGCGTGCCGGCTTGAACGGCGAGCACGACGTAGAAGGGGGCACCTCAACGCTACCAGCGGCGGTGCGGATGCCAGTAGTACGGGCGTGCGTAAAACGGACGAACGTTGTACGGATAACCGTACGGTCGGTAGTATGCCGGCGCAGGATAGTAGTAGCCGGCTGGGGGCGCGTAGCCGACGTAATAGCCGTTTACGAAACCTGGCGCGGCGGCGTACCCGAAGCCGATGCGGACCCACGTGCCGCCGCGGTAAGCGTAGCGGTAGAAGCGGTACGGGGCGCCGACGCCGACCCCGATGCCGACCCGGACGGCGGCGCTCGCAGCCTGGGGAGCCGAGGCGAAGAGGCCGGCGGCCGGCTGACCGGCGTGCGTGGCGTCCGTCGCCAGCACGGCCATCGAGGCGCCGGCGGCGAACAGCGCAGCGGCGGCGAGTCTGGGGATTCGTTTGACGAACATCATGGTCCCATTATGGCGCCCGCCGCCTCGAGCTCGAAAGGTGGGCCAGATTAGAAAATGTCCGGGGCGGCGTCGCCGGTGCGACCGCTCGTCATCCTCGGCGAGCGCACCTGTTGCACGACGTCGCCCTGACCGATTTCGCGTTTGCGGACGACCGCCGGCGAAGAGGCTTGGACGCCTTCGCGCTTTCACGACGATCGGGCGAACCCTTAGGCAACTCCGCCGTCGCTTTCAGCAGCGACAGTTGGCGCAGCGAATCGTCGAACACTGAAGATCGCTGGCGTCCGTTGGCTTTCGACTCGTACATGGCGATGTCGGCATCGTGCAAGACGTCCTCAGGTCGCCGGTAGCGGCGATCGGCGAGCACGATTCCGATGCTCACGGTCACGAACCGATCCGCCCCGGCGATGCGAAACGGGGCGTGGAAGGCACCTTCGACGCGTCGCGCCAGCTCCTCAGCCACCGCAGCAACCGTCACGTCGCGCAAGAGGATCGTGAATTCGTCGCCACCGAGTCGGGAAACGAGATCGCCGGACCGCACGACCTTCCGCAGACGCCGCGCGACCTCGATCAGCAATTCGTCTCCCGCCGCGTGCCCGAACGTGTCGTTGAGGTGCTTGAACCGATCGAGATCGATGTAAAGCAGCGCGAATCCGCCGCGCCGGCGCGGGTTTCTCCTCAGGCTTGCGAGCGCCTCGTCAAGCTTCTGCATGAATTGCAGACGGTTGGCGAGCTGCGTCAGGCAATCGTGCGCGAGCGCCTGCCGGAGCTGGCCCTCGACTTCCATGCGCCGAGCGATCTCCGAACGAAGATTGGCTTCGACGCACTTCTGCGATTCTCTGGCACGTTCGAGCTCGGCGATCGTCCGCCGCTGCTCGATGATCGCCATCGCAGCCTTGGCCACGCTCGTCAATGCGTCGAGCTGCTGCGGCGAAATCGAGCGCGCCACCCTGTCGATGACGCAGACGGTCCCGAGCGCCTGCCCTTCCTTTGTCACGAGCGGGACGCCGGCGAAAAAACGGATGAAAGGCGCGCCGGTGACCAGCGGATTGGCCGAAAAACATTCGTCACTCTGCGCGTCGGGAACGACGAAGACTCGGCCGGGCTGCGCGATCGCGTATCTGCAGAACGACACGTCGCGCGGCATCTCCTCGATATCGAGCCCGACGCTGGCCTTGAACCACTGCCGCTCCGCATCGACCAAGCTCACTAGCGCGATGGGGGTCCCGCACGTTTTCGATGCAAGCCGGGCGATTGTCTCGAACTCTTCCTCCGGCACCGTGTCGAGAATGTCGAAGGCCCGAAGCATCTCCAAGCGTTTCATCTCGCTGAAACTCAAAGTCGTTTCCAGGTCCACCTCAGTTGAGCGCCCGTCCAGCGGGCTGCCAAATGCTCATGGCCTCGGTATCGGCCGAATTTCCGCAACTGTGAGCCGGCTCACTAAGAAAAACCGGGCTCGCCTCACAGCGAGCCCGGTCGTGCCGCGCTTCGGTCGCGCTTAATGCTTCGCGGCCGGCGCGTAGATATTACAGTAGCCGGCCGGTGCAATGACGCCCTTGACCTGCGAGCACTTGTTAGGCTTGACGAACAGAGCGCAGTTCGAGCACGTCTTGCCTTTGATCGTCGACTTCGCGACATACCCGACAGCCTTGGGGTCGAGCGACTGCGCCGACGCGGCGCCAGTCGTCGCCGCAACGGCCGACGCCACGAGCGGTAGCGAAAGCAGGCTGATGATGGCGTCCTTACGGGAAACCTGATCGTTCATGTGAGTGATTCCTCCGAAAAATGGAAAGCGTGCGGGTACCGCCCGCACCATGTCTACGCGATACGACGCGCTCCGGTTCCCTTCCGCTCGGCCGAAGACGATTCACTCGCTTCCCGGCGGCGCGCTGCCGCGGTATTTTGCGACAAACTCCGCAGTGCCGAGCGAGCGGAAATCGGGCAGCGCTGCCGCAAGCCGCTCGTGCGGCCAATCCCACCACGCGAGGTCGAGCAAACCTGCCGCGACGTCGTCATCGAAGCGGAAGCGGACGACCTGCGCCGGCACGCCCACCGCAACCGCAAACGGCGGGACATCCTTGCTGACGACGGCGCCCGCTCCGATCGCTGCTCCCGATCCGATCTTCACCCCCGGAAGGATGACGGCACCGTGGCCTACCCACACGTCGTGTCCGAGCACGACCTCGTTCTCGCGGCGCCAGTCGAAAAACTCGCGATCGTCGTCCTCCGCGAGCTGATATGCCCGGCTACGATAGGTGAAGTGGTGCAACGCCGGGCGCCCGAGCGGATGATTCCCGGGATTGATCCGCGCAAACGCGGCGATCGAACAAAACTTGCCGATCCGGCTGTAGATGATGTTCCCGTCGTTCATAACGTAGGAGTAGTCCCCCAACGCCGATTCGACGATCGTCGTCCGCGGCCCGACGGCCGTCCATCCGCCGAGCTCCGAATCCCGAACATCCGCGCTCTCGTGAATCTGCGGCTTCATTCCTGCCGCGTTCAAGAAACGCAGACGCTCTTCCTCACCGCGCCGCGACCGCCGAGTTTCCACGCGGCGCAGCAGCCTTTTTCAACTCCCGTTTAGCACTTCCTCGCCGCCTGTTTCTTCGCCGGCTTCGACTTGCGAACCGCGCCTTTGGGTTTAGCCGGCTTTACGGCCTCGAGCTTCGTCGGGCTCTTCTCCTTCGACGGTTGACCGTCAGGGGCTGCCGGGGCCTTCGCATCGAGGTTGACTCCCGCAGGCGGATTCTTCATCAGTTGTTTGCTCCGAAGGTTGCTCCACGCGTAATCCCGCAGCGTGTTGAACTGCTGGACGAACTGGTCGCGCCACTCGGGAGAAAAAAACACCATCGCCGTGTTGACCTGCAGCCAGCCGGACGCCGAAAAATTCACCGAGCCTTCCCAGCATAGCGGCGGCGTATCGTTGCAGACCAGGCCTTTGGTGTGCGTGATGTACGACGTGCCGGCGGGCGACGTGCCGAGCGTCACTTCGACGCCCGCAGCCACCAAGCGCTTCAGTTGCGGCATTTCGTCCGCGCCGGACGACTGGCTGAGATCGAGATAGATGTGGATCGGATCGCCGCCTTGCGAGTTGGCGATGATCTCATCGATCATGGGCACCAACGTGAAGCTATAGGCGATGATCCACATCTCGTACGGATCTTCGAGATGTTTGAGAAACACCGCCTCGGCGGCGGCGCCGTCTGCGGGCAGCAGGTAGCAGTCGAGCGTCGCCGTGATCGTGAACAAGGCTCGCACCTCCTGACGCCTCAGTTATGAGGACGCACTCGCGAACCTTCCGCATCGCTTCCCACGTCGCCGCATCCGCCGGGCGCACGGGGCTTTTTCGCATTAACGAGATTAGACTGATCTTAAGGCCGGCATAAAACGACGTCGCCTAGCGGTCGCGCAGCCTATGAACGCCGAGCAGCCAACTCCCGCGCAGTTGATCGCTTGCAACAGATCGCCGAGGTCGGAGCGGATCTCCACGAAAGCCCTTCAACTTCGCATCCAAAACCGAAAGTTCGATCGAAGCCTTCAGCCGCTCGATCGGTGGAACGGCCGCCCAAAGGTCGCGATCGAACGCTTCACGATCCTCGTGAAGGCGAATCGTCCGCGTCTGCACGGCACTCCGGCGCTGACGGGCTTCCGCCTCGGTTTTCGCCATCGTTCATCCTTCGACCGCACGTCGCCGATCACCGCGCTGCCGCTCGAGCCCGCAGAGCGCCCCGGCTGGAGGATGGGAAGATGGCTCCCGAAGTTGGACTCGAACCAACGACCCGCTGATTAACAGTCAGCTGCTCTACCAACTGAGCTATTCGGGACCATGCACCGCGACGTCCGGCACGGCTCCCCGCCGCAGATTCCCGGCCCGGGCGGAGCCCTTACCGGCCCAAGACCCGGCCGAACCTACCCCCGGTTCCACGACCGGTGTGCTCCCCCTCCTTCACCGCGCACCCCGAAAACGGGACGGCCGTGCCGAAAGGCTACCGGGCGAACCGAAAGCTAGCTGCCGCCGAACCCGTTGTGCGTGACGGCTTCGCTCTCCGGATCGTACTCGGGGAGGTCGTTCGGCGCGCCGCAGGCGCTGACCGGCACCGACGTGCCGTTGCGGCTCTCGTCGCGCTTCTCGAGGACGACCGGCAGCGGGCGTTCCTCGTACTGGGAACTGAAGTCCCCGGCGTCCTTGGGAGCGCCGCAGGCGCTGACCCCGGCGACCGACGGAGCCGCCCCGACGCGGGAACCGCCCTTGAAATCGATGTCCGCGGCCAGGTCGGGCCGCGCCGCCTTCAGTTCGGCGATCTGCTGCGGCGTGAGGATCTTCGATTCGTCGAAGCCCAGCTCGACCTCGGTCCGCAGCCCGCGGAACTTCAGCCGTTCGAGATCGTAGAACTTCTTGGTCGCCGTCGTCTTGGCGAACGCCTTGAGGCAGCCGAACATGTAGCGGCGCTTCCAGTTGTCCTTGATAAAGGGATATTCGAGAAACGTCTTGCGCATGTAGAAGCGCGCGTAGTTGCGCAGCACGCCCCGCAGCACGTCCTCGCGATCCATCTCGTCGGGCTTCATGATCGGCGTGACGAAGTTGTACTTCGCGTAGTCGCGCACTTCGACTTTGTCGCCGAGCTCCTCGAAGAGCTCCGCGAAGGGCCACGGCGTGTACATGTTCCAGTTCGCCATGTCCGGCTTCCAGTCGAGCGCGAGGCGATACGTCTCTTCGATCGTCTCCTTCGTCTCGTTCTCCAGACCCATGATGAACTGCGCCTCCGCCATCATGCCGTTTTCCTTGAGCAGGCGGATCGCTTTTTTGTTCTGCTCGATCGTCGTCTGCTTGCGGAAGCGGTCGAGCTTGAGCTGGGCGGCCGCCTCGGTGCCGAGCGAGACGTGAACCAGGCCGGCCCTGCGGTAGAGCGGCAGGAGCGCCTCGTCGCGCAGGATGTCGGTGACGCGGGTGTTGATGCCCCAGTGCACCGGCAGGTTGCGCGCCACGAGCTCTTCACACAACGCGACGAACTTCTTGCGGTTGATGGTCGGCTCTTCGTCGGCGAGGATGAAGAACTTGACCTTGTAGTCGCGCACGAGCGTCTCGATCTCGTCGACGAATTTTTTCGGATCGCGCGTGCGGTACTTGCGCCAGAATTTCCACTGCGAGCAGAACCGGCACGTGAACGGACAGCCGCGCGCGAAGTTGGGGACCGCGACGCGGCAGTCGAGCGGAACGTAGATATACTTGTCCCACTCGAGCAGACTCCAGTCGGGCGTAAGCGAGTCGAGATCCTCGATGACCGGACGGGCCGGCGTGGCGACGACTTTGCCCTCTTCGAGATAGGCGATCCCGCGGATCGTGTCGCGCTCTTTGCGGACGGTTCCGGCTTCGATCGCGCGCAAGAGCTCGACGGCGATCTCCTCGCCCTCGCCGCGCACGACGTAGTCGATCCAAGGCGCTTCGCCCAGGACCTGCGCGTACATGAACGTCGGATGGATCCCGCCCAGCACCGTGACCGCCGCGGGGACCGTCTCGCGGACGATGCGCAGCGTCGTCTGAGCCTGGTAGATCATCGGCGTGATCGCCGTCACCAGAACGACGTCCGGCTGCGCGCGGCGGACGACGTCGCGCAGCTTGTCGTCGGCGATGTTGTTGGTCATCGCGTCGACGAAGCGCACGTCGCTCATGCCGGCGTGCTTGAGCGCGCCCCCGACGTACGCGACCCATCCCGGCGGCCAGTTGCCGGCGATTTCGGCTCCGCCGGCATGGTAATTGGGCTGGATCATCAGGATGCGCATGGGGTGAACCTTACAGGCCGGGTATGAAGAACCTGGCCAAACGCCCGAGCTCGCTTGTGAAGATCTCGTGAACGAGCTATGGGCGGCCTGGAGGTTCCCCTTCATAACGAAATCGCCGCCGCACGCTAGGCTGGGCCTCATGCGAATGTACGACGACGGTCCCCGCATCGTGATTTGGGAGATGACGCGAGCCTGCGCCCTCGCCTGCAGACACTGCAGAGCCGAAGCAATTCCGCGCCGCGATCCCCGCGAGCTGACGACGCAGGAAGCCTTCGACCTGGTCGACGCGACCGTCGAGTGCGGCGACCCGATCCTGATCCTCACCGGCGGCGACCCGCTGATGCGCCCCGACGTGTACGACGTCGTCGCCTACGGCACGCAGCGCGGCTTGCGCATGGCCGTTTCGCCGAGCGGAACGGGCCGCCTGACCCGCGACGCGCTGGCGCGGCTGCACGAAGCCGGCGCGCGGCGCATCTCGCTCTCGATCGACGGTCCCGACGCCGAGACGCACGACGCGTTCCGCGGCGTCAAGGGCGCCTTCGACCGCACGGTCACGGCCGCGCACCACGCGCGGGAGATCGGCCTGGAGCTCCAAGTCAACACGACGATCGCGCGCCACAACTTCGACAAAATCCGCAAGATGGCCGAACTGATCCCCGATTTGGGCGCGGTCATCTGGAGCGCTTTCTTCCTGGTCCCGACGGGCCGCGCGCAGCAGGGCGACGTTCTGTCGGCGGCCGAGCACGAAACCGCGTTCGCCGAGCTCTACGACATCTGGCTGAACGCGCCGTTCGACGTCAAAACGACGGAGGCGCCGCATTTCCGCCGCTACATGTCGCAGCGCATCGCCTCGCTGACGCCCGAGCAGATCCCCGAGAAGGCCAAGCATCCAACGCTGCGCTTCCCGGCGATCGGCGACGGCAAGGGCTTCGTCTTCATCTCGCACGTCGGCGAAGTCCAGCCCAGCGGCTTCCTGCCGTTCGTCTGCGGCAACGTGCGTGAGGAAAGACTCATCGACGTTTACCGCAACCATCCGACGATGAGGCGTCTGCGCGATCCCGACACCTTCGGCGGGAAATGCGGCCTCTGCGATTACAACACGCTCTGCGGGGGCTCGCGCGCGCGCGCCTACGGCTTCACCGGAGATCCGTTCGCCGCCGAACCCTGCTGCGTCTACGCTTCACCCAAGGCTGCGGCCCTCTTGCAAGGAGTCCACGTGTGATCAACGTCACCAAGATGCTCTACGACCTCGACCAGCCGATGGATCACCTTCGGTACGGCGTCGGCAGCGATGCGCCGCGCTCGGCGAAGGACCGCAAGCCGGTCGTGGTGTGGAACGTCTCGCGCACGTGCAACCTCAACTGCATCCACTGTTACGCGGACTCCCACAACGAGAAGTACGAAGGCGAGCTCAGCCACGAGCAGGGCATCGCGCTCCTCGACGACCTCGCCCGCTTCGGCGTCCCGGCGGTCCTCCTCTCCGGCGGCGAGCCGCTGGCCCGCAGGGACACGCTCGAACTGGCCGCTTACGGCCGCAGCATCGGCCTCAAGCTCACGCTCTCGACGAACGGCACCCTGATCGACCTGGCGACCGCGCAGAAGATCAAGGACCTCGGCCTCACCTACGTCGGCATCTCGCTCGACGGGATCGGCGCGACCAACGACTACTTCCGCGGGAAGGTCGGCGCCTTCGAGCGCGCCGTGCGCGGCATCCGCAACTGCGTCGAGGTCGGGCAGAAGGTCGGGTTGCGCCTGACGCTGACCCCGCACAACGTGCGCGACCTCGACGGCATCTTCGACTTCATCGACAAGGAAGGCGTCCAGCGCGCCTGCTTCTACCACCTCGTCTCGGCCGGGCGCGGCCGCGGTGAGGTCGACCTCAGCCACGAGGACAGCCGCAAGGCCGTCGACACGATCATCCGGCGCACGCGCGAGTTCGTCGAGAAGGGCGACCCGCGCGAGATCCTCACCGTCGACAACCACGCCGACGGCCCGTACCTCTACATGCACCTCCTGCGCGAGGATCCGGCGGCGGCCCAGAAGTGCTTCGAACTGCTCACCTGGAACGGCGGCGGACGCTTCTCCTCCGGCGTCGGCATCGGCGACATCGACCCGCAAGGCAACGTGCACCCCGACCAGTTCTGGCAGAGCATCATCCTCGGCAACGTCAAGGAACGGCCCTTCAGCGAGATCTGGACCGATCCGGCCAACGACCTCCTGGCCGGCCTGCGCGACCGCTTGCCGCGCCTCAAAGGCCGCTGCGCGACCGCGAGCTGCCGCTTCCAGCCGCAGTGCGGCGGAAACTTCCGGGTGCGGGCGCACGTCGCGACCGGCGACCCCTGGGAAGCCGATCCGGCCTGCTACCTGACCGACCAGGAGATCGCGCTCCCCGTCCCCGCCGCCGTTTGACGAGCCCGGCGCTGACCGGGCGCATCGGCCCCAACGCGATCGTCCGGACGGTAGAGGCCCTGCGGGACCGCCTGGGCGAGTCGCCGACGGAAGCCTTGCTGGAAGCAGCAGGGCTCTCCGTTTACTTCCGCGAGCCGCCCCAGGCGATGGTCCCGGAGGCCGAGGTGACGGCGCTCTTTCGCACGCTGTTCTTACGCCTGGAAGAGGCGGAGGCCAAAGCGGTCGCGCGCGACGCGGGCCGGCGCACCGCGGAGTATCTGCTCGCCAATCGCATCCCCGGCTTCGCCCAGACCGTCCTCCGTCTTCTCCCGCCGCGCCTCGCCTGCCGCGGGCTGCTCGCCTCGATCGGACGGCATACCTGGACCTTCGCGGGTTCCGGGACGGTCCGGCTGGTGCCGAACCGGCCGGCCCGCATTGCGATCGAGAACTGTCCGCTCTGCCGAGGGCTGCAAACCAGCCGCCCGGCGTGCGACTTCTACGCGGGGACCTTCGAGCGGCTCTTCCAAGCGCTGGTGAAGAGCGGTGCCTCGGCGGAGGAGACCGCCTGCCGGGGACTCGGCCGGGACGACTGCCTTTTCGCCGTCGACTATTGAGCGCGCCGCACGGCGACGAGCGCGGCTTGGCCTAGGCAAAGGCCGCCGTCGTTGGCGGGGACGCTCGCGTTGCTCCAGAGCCGCTCGCCGCAGGCGGCTGTCAGCAGCTCGAGCAGCAGGCGGTTCTGAAAGACGCCGCCCGAGACCACGACCGGCCGCGCGCCGAAGGGCTCGCACGCGGCGAGCAGCGCGGCGGCCAAGGCCTCGTGGAAGGCCCGCGCGACGGCGCCCGGGTCGCGGCCGGCGGCCCGGTCGGCAACGACCGCCGCGAGCAGCGGCACGTAGTCCAGCCGGCCCTCGTGCAGCGGAAACGGATAGGGCGCGACCGGAGCGCTCGCGGTCGCGAGGTGTTCGAGCCACATCGCGGCCTGCCCCTCGAAGGTCGACTCGCGCGTGAAGCCGCAGAGCGCGGCGACCGTGTCGAACAGGCGGCCGACCGAGGTGGTGGCGAAAGTGCGGACCCGCTTCTCGACCAGCTCGCGCGCCGCGCGGTAACGGGGCGGAAAATCGAACGGCGCCGCGCACAGGTCGGGCAGGCCGGGGACCGCGGCAAGAAAGCCCGCCGCGGCCTGGACCGGAAAGCGCGCGGCCGCGTCTCCGCCGGGCAGGACCGCGGGGCGCAGGTACGCGACCCGCGTCAGGCCGGCGCGCAGGCTCCCCGCGAAAATCTCGCCGCCCCAGATCGTCCCGTCGTCACCGTAGCCCGTGCCGTCGAAGGCCACGCCGACGATCTCGCGCTCGAGCTCCTCGCGTTCGGCGAGCACGCTCGCGACGTGGGCTCGATGGTGCTGCACCGCGACGTGCTCGCCCGGCAGCTCGAGCGCGTGCAGGGTCGACGCGTAGCCGGGATGGGCGTCGTGGGCGACCACGCACTCTTCGGGCCGCACCTCGTACATCGCGCACAAGCCTTCGATCGTCCGTACGAACGCGTCGCGCGCCGGAAGGTGCTCGAGATCGCCGACGTACTGTGAGACGAAGGCCTGTCCCTCGACGACCAGCGCGACCGCGTTCTTCAAGTCTCCCCCGACGGCCAGGATGGGGCGCGCGGCCGGGAGCAGCGCGACCGCCTGCGGCGCGTAGCCGCGGGCCCGGCGCAAGATCGCCGTGCCGAACGCGCCGGCGCGCGCGACCGAGTCGTCGATGCGGCGCGCGATGCGGCGTTCGCCGATCAAGAAGGCGTCGGCGATCCCCTCCAAGCTCGCGAACGCGTCGGCGTCGTCGTAGGCGATCGGCTCGCTCGAGCGGTTGGCGCTCGTCATCACCAGCGCGTCCGGCGCGCCGGCTGCGAACAGCAGATGGTGGAGCGGCGTGTAGGGCAGCATCACGCCGAGCTCGGCATTGTCCGGCGCGACGCCGGCGTATGCGGCCAGCGCGCGGGCGAGGACGATCGGCCGCGCGTGCGAACGCAGCAGCTCCTGCTCCCTCGCGCCGAGCTCGACGAGCTCGCTCGCGCGCGCCAGGTCGCGGGCCATCAGCGCGAAGGGACGCTCCTTGCGGAACTTCCGCTCGCGCAAGGCGGCGACGCTCCCCGGCTGGGCCGGATCGCACGCCAGATGGTAGCCGCCGATCCCTTTGATCGCAACGATCGCACCTTCGCCCAGCAGTTGCGCCGCTGCCCCGATCGCGGCGTCGCCGCGCAGCGCGACGCCTCCGCGGCGCAGCACGTACGTGGGGCCGCAGTCGTGGCAGGCGAGCGGCTGCGCGTGAAAGCGGCGCTCGGCCGGGTCGTGGTATTCCGCAGCGCAGCGCGCGCACATCGGCCACTCGGCCATCGTCGTGCGCGAGCGGTCGTAGGGCAGGCCCAGCACGATGCTGTAACGCGGACCGCAGTCGGTGCAATTGATGAACGGATAGCCGAAGCGGCGGTCGCGCGGATCGAAGAGCTCGCGCAGGCACGCGTCGCAAACGGGCAGGTCGGGCGAGATGCGAACCGTCGGCCGGTCCGGACGGCGGCTCTCGCGGATCGAGAACTCCAGGTGGCCTTCGAGCGCGGCGGGCTCGCTCTCGATCGCCGCGATCTGCGCGGCCGGCGGCGCCTCGCTCGCGACCGCGCGCGCGAACGCTTCGAGCGCGCCGTCTTCACCTTCGACGTGGATTCGCACGCCGGACTCACCGTTGTAGACCCAGCCGGTCAGGCCATAGCGCCGCGCGAGGCGGAAGACGAACGGCCGGAATCCGACGCCCTGCACGACGCCGCGAATCCGCAGCTCGCGCGCGGAGGCCGGCCCGGTTTTCATCCGCTGCCGGACTCTCTGGCGGAAGTCGAGACGACGTAGCACGAGCGCCCGTGGAAGCCGACCTGGACGAGCTTGCCGTCTTCGACGAGGACCGGCACGGCCGCCGTACCTTCGCACAGGGCGATCACGCGCCGCAACGCTTCGGGATCGCGTTCAACGTCGTACTCGACGAACTCGCGGCCTTTCCACTCGAGTTCTTCACGCAGCTCGGCGGTGTACGGGCAGCCCGCCGTTCCGAACAGCTCGAGTGTCACCTTAACGGAACTCGACATTCAGCAAATGCGCGGCAACGGATCGCCGACGAGCATGTCGACGGCGCGCGTTCCGCCGTAGGACGTCACGCCGACGACCGTGCGCGCCGGCTTCGAGCGAACCTCGCCGACGAGCGCGGCCTCGTCGCCGCCGGGGACCGCGCGCAAGGCGGCCAACGCTCGCTCGGCGTCCGCCTCGGCGACGATCGCCAGAAACTGCCCTTCGTTGGCGATGTGCAGCGGATCGAGCCCGAGCAGCTCGCACGCTCCGCGCACCGCAGCGTGCACCGGAATCGCTTCCTCGAAGAGCGCGATCGCGCATCCGCTGTCGCGCGCGACTTCGTTGAGTGCGGTCGCGACGCCGCCGCGGGTCGGGTCGCGCATCCAGCGCACGCCGGAGCCGCACGTCTGCGCCAGCGCCTCGACGAACGGCGTGACGGGCCGCGTGTCGGAACGCAGCTCCGCCGCTTCGAGCTCGAGCTCTCCGCGCGCGAACAGGATCGTGATGCCGTGATCGCCGATCGCGCCGCTGAGCAGCACGCGGTCGCCGGAGCGCAGCGTCGCCGGGTCGAGCGAGAAGCGCGGATCCGCCTCGCCGAGCCCGCAGGTCGTCACGTACATGCCGTCGGCCGAACCGTGTTCGACGACCTTCGTGTCGCCTCCGACGATCGCCACGCCGGCGCGCCGCGCGGCCGCCGCCATCGCCTCGATCTCGGCGCGCAAGATCTCGACCGGGAGCCCCGCCTCGAGCACGAACGTGGCCAGCAGCGCGCGGGGACGCGCGCCCGAGACGGCCAGATCGTTGATCGTCCCGTTGACCGCGAGCTCGCCGATCGAGCCGCCCGGGAAGCGCAGCGGCCTAACGACGTAGCTGTCGGCCGTCATCGCGAGCCGCGTCCCGTTGACCGAGAACAGCGCCGCGTCGGAGAGCGGCGCGAGCGCGGGGTTGTCGAAGACGGGCGCGATCAAACCTTCGACGAGCCGGCGCGAGGCTTTCCCGCCGGCTCCGTGCGCCATCTCGATCTGACGATCCGTGAAGCGCAATCTCATGCGGCCCTGAAAGCTGCGGCCGCAGCATAGAGGCGAAACGCATGCGTGCGCACCGGGACCTGCGCGCTGAGCACCGGATCGCGAAACTCGTCGACGTCTTTCATCAGCGCGGCTCACCTACAGGTCGTTCGGGCCAGGGAAACAACTCTCTAGGCCCGCAATACGCGCCGCAAGGGGGGAGCTCTTTCTCAGTGATCGCGAATCGGCAAAGGAAAACGGTGGATGCACGAGCTATCGATCGCCCTCGGCTTGATCGAGAGCGTCAGCGAGACTGCGGCACGTGAGGGTGCCGAGCGCGTCACAGCAGTCCACCTGCGCCTGGGCGCCCTGAGCGGCATCGTGCGCGACGCGCTTGAGTTCTCGTGGGAGCTCGCCAGCGCCGGCACCGTCGCCGCCGGAAGCGAGCTGCGGATCGAGGAGATCCCGCTGACCGTCTACTGTCAGGCGTGCCTGAGCGAACGCTCTCCGCTCCCCGGGCACGGGCTGGTCTGCCCCCAGTGCGGCGCCGTAGCAGCGACGATCGTGCACGGACGCGAGCTGGAACTGGTCGCCATGGAGATCGATTCATGAAACTCCGGGTCGTCGAGATCCAACAGAGCATTTTGCGCAAGAACGACGGCCTGGCCGCGGACCTGCGCGACCGCTTCGCGCGCAGCGGAACGTTCGTGGTCAATCTCCTCTCCAGTCCCGGTTCCGGCAAGACGACGCTGCTCGAGGAGACGCTGCGCAAGCTTGCGCCGTCGCGGCGCGTCGGAGCGCTCGTCGGCGACCAGGCGACCGACAACGACGCGCGCCGGCTCGAGCGCAGCGGCGCGCCGGTCCGGCAGATCACGACCGCCGCCGAATGCCGGCTCGACGCCGACATGGTCGGCAAAGCGCTAGCCGGGTGGCCGGGGTCGCCGCTCGACGTGCTCTTCATCGAGAACGTCGGCAACCTCATCTGCCCGGCCGAGTACGACCTCGGCGAGGATTTGCGCGTCGTCCTCTTCTCGGTGACCGAAGGCGAAGATAAACCATTGAAATATCCGCTCGCCTTCAACTCCTCGCAGATCACCTTGATCACCAAGATCGATCTGGCCGAACCGGTCGGGTTCGATCGCGAGGCCGCGCGTTCGGCGCTCGCGCAGGTGAACCCCGGCGCGACGATCCTCGAAGTCTCGGCGCGCAGCGGCGCCGGAGTCGACTCCTGGATCGCCGAACTCGAGCGGCGAGCTGCGCAGAAGCGGGCCGCGCCCGCGGCCTCCGCGAGCTGAGCGCCGTTCCCGGAGCTCTGACCGGCGGCGCGCTCGCCGCTCTCTTCGGCGCGAGCTGCGCGATCGTCGTCTCCGGCGCCGGCTATCTCGCCCTCGCACTGCTCGTCGGCCTTAATCCGGCAGTCCGACGCGAGGCGCGCTGAGCGCGCCCGCTCCGGCCTGCGGGGAACGTCAAGCGGCCGCTCGCCCTCCGGGCGCGCCTCCGGCCGGCTCGTCTTCGCGCTTCGTGCAAAGCCTTCGCAAAACGCTTGTGGAAATATCTCAAAGGAGCTAGACTGAGTCTCTGATTTCGCATTGGGGAGGGGGTGACGATTTCCTATGGACGAGGGCTGTAGTACGCGCTTCGACCGACCGACGCCCGAGCTCGGGCATCCGCACTCGCGCCGTGCCCGCATGGCGCTTCCCGATAGGAGTGACGAACGTGAAAGAGTTCGTTTTGAGACAGATCGTCGCCACCGTACGGAGCGTTTTCGCAACGCCTCCGACGATCCAGCCGTCTGACCCGACCCCGCGAACCTCGATCCACTGGATCCTGCACGCGCGGTAGGCTCGACCTAAGCTCGCCCGGCGGTTGAGGGTTTCGGGCATGAAGGGCACGCGCAGGCCGGCTTGAAATCCGGCGCATCGAACCGCATGTCCGAATCCTCGTCGCGACGCCTCTGGGCTACGGTTTGCGCGTCGCCACCGACGGAGCGGCGATCGTCGCGGCAGACTTCGTGCGAAGCCGCGGCGAGGTCCGGCTCGTTCGCGCGCCGCATCCCTTGCTGCGCGAGGCTCGAGGGCAGGTCGAGGCTTACTTCACGCGGCGTTTGCGCTCTTTCGACCTTCCGCTCGCCCTGAGCGGCACGCCGTTTCAACGCGCCGTCTGGGAGCTGGTCTCGCGGCTCGAATTCGGCCAGCTCGTCAGCTACGGCGACGTCGCGTTCGCAATCGGCCATCCGCTCGCGCACCGAGGCGTCGCCGCGGCGATGTGCAAGGCGCCGCTCGACCTCTTCATCCCCGCCCACCGCGTCGTCGGCGCCGACGGCCGAGTCAAGGGAAGCGCGCCCGGCTCTCTGCGCCGCCGGCTTCTCCGCTTCGAGGGACACCGGCTGCCGTAGCCGAGCCGCTGCACGAAGCCGTCTGGCGCACGGCGCGCTGAGCGCTCGCTTCCAGGGGATTGCCCGCTCGCGCGCCGATAACGCAAGGTGACCGTCAAGCACGTGCTCGACGATCGTGCCGTAGGCGCGCGACTGCTGGGATACTGGTACGACTGCGTCGCGGACGAAGCCGACGCGCTCGCCGCCGGTGAGCGCGCGGCCGCGCTCCCCGAGTTCGAGCTCGCAGCCGTCGCCGCGGGCCGTATCCCGGCTTCCGTCGTGAACGCCTTGCCCGCGCAAGACCCAGCCGCGCCGCTTCCCGTGCTGGTCGCCGTCGGCCGGCTCTCGCCCAAGCGCCGCGCGGTCGCGCCGGACGGGAGCGAAGCGTTCGTCCCGCTGTGGATCCCCGCTCTCCTGACGCGAGCCGGCGAACTCCGTCCCGACGAGCGCCGCCATCCGTTCCTGACGCGCGCGCTGCTCGAGCCGACCGCCGTCGCGATCTCGATCGGCCGGCTCGACGACGCGGCTGAATTCTACGCCCGCAAGGAAACCGCGCTCGGCTCGTGGAGAGCGAGCTGGGCCTGGGCGATGGCTTTGTGGCGCGCCGTCGTGAAAGAGCCGCTCGCGCAGTACGTCCCGGCCGCCTGGCGCTTCGATGCGGTCGCTCGAGTCGTCGCTTGCGAGAGCGACGGACGATCCCATGCGCCGCTCGCGATCGTCGACGGAGCGCGCGAGCGAATCGAACGTGCGAGCGTCTTGCCGCTATTCGAGCGTTTTGCGGCCGGCGACGCGAGCCCCGCGGACGCGGCCGCGGAGCAGAGCGGCCACCTCGGAGACGAGCCGCTCTCAGCCGATCAGCGCTTCGCCTTGCGCCGCGCGCTGGCGCTGCGCGACGGCGATTCGCTCGCGATCGCCGCTCCGCCGGGCACGGGAGCGATCGCGCTCGTACGGTCTCTCGTCGCCTCCCTCGTCGTCGACTCCGTCGCTCGCGCCGCGCGACCGCTCGACGCGGTGCCGCCGCTCGTCGCTTTGCTGGCACCCGGCAACGAAGAAGCCGCACGGTGGGTGGACGCGTCATCGCGAGATGACGGCGGCACGGCTAGCGGCCACCGGCGCTGGATCGCGCAAACGGACGGCTACGCCGTTCACCTGACGGCCGGCGACGGCGAGGCCTCGCCGGCCGATCGGGGCCATCCGAAGCTGCCGCACCGTTGCGCGCCCTCAGCGGAAGGCGGCGTTGCGGACCCGGTGCTCGCCGCCGAACGCGAGCGTTCGTATCTCGACTCGTTCGCGCTGACATACGGACATGCTGCTCCCTCGCTCGACGACGCGCTGGCCCGGCTGCAGGCCATGACGCGAGATTGGAGGGCGCGTTTGGAAGCCGACTCACGCGCTTGCGAACGATACGCGCAGCTCGTGCCGCGCGGCACCGATCGAGCGACGGCCCGCGCGCGCATCGCCGCACCGCTCGACGCCGCCGTCGGCACGGCCGCCCGAGAACTCGAGGCGTTCGACGAAAACCGCGCGCATGCAGCTCGGAGCGCTGCGGATTCGCTGCAGCGGTACGATGGGGCGCTGTCCGCGCTCGCGCCCCGAAGCTTGTACGAGCGCGCCTTCTCCTGGCTCGCAAGCGTGGAGCAGCACCGGCGGCGTCGTTTCGCCGCCGCGCTCGGCGTCGCACCGCCGGCCGACCCTAAAGATTTCCACTCGCTGCAGGCCTGGGTCGAGGAGCGGCGGGCGATCGAACGCGCCCGCACGATTCGCGCTGACTCCAAGCGCGAGGCGCTCGCGCAGCGGCTGGAACGGGCGCAGGCCGAGCGCGCGGCCGCGCTGCAGGCATTCGACGCGACGGCGAACGCGCTGGACGCGCTCGCCGAGCTCGCCGCGGCTCACGGCATCGAGCTGGCGCAGCGGGCTGCAGCGGCGGAGGCGCCCGAGGAGCTTTTCGACCGCCTCCACCGCAGCGAGGCGTTTCGCTGCGCGGCCCGCTTCTGGGAAGGCCGCCGCCTGCGCGAGCTCGCGCGGCCGGACGACGCTCGCGACTCGAGCGGTTCCGAGCGGGTCCTGCGCCGGCTTCGCTCGATCGCGATGCTCCACCCGGTCGCCGTTGCGACGCTGCCCGCACTCGCCGCCTGGTACGCTGCGGACGACGCCGGCACGCCGCTGTACGCCGCGCTCGACGAGCTCGTCGTCGTCGAGGCCGAGCAGGTCGACGTCGCGCGCGGCGCGCTCGCGCTGCCGCTGGCCAAGCGTCTGCTCGCGCTCGGCGACCCGCACGGACGCGACCCGCTGGTGCAGCTCGAAGAAGCTCGCTCGCGCGCGAAGCTGCACGAGCGCTTCGGCGACCTCGCCCCGTGGACGCACCTGCAGGAGCGCGGCCTGCTGTCGTACGATCGCAGCGCTGCCAGCCTGCTGCGAGCGCTCCCGGCGCGGGTCTCGCTGACCGCGCAGCGCCGCGGCGCACCCGAGCTCGTCGCTTGCTGCGAAGAGCTCGCCCACCCCGGCTTGCACGCGATCAGGGAAGCGCCGGCGCGCGGCAGCTTGCCCGTGCTCGGGTATGCGCACGTGCGCGGACGCGGCGAGCCGCGCGGTGCGAGCCGCGTCAACGAAGCGGAGGCGCGCATCATCGTGCAGTTTCTCATCGAGCGGCGCGAGGAACTGCTGCGCACGTACCCGGAAGCGAAGTGTCTGGCCGACGCCGTCGCGATCCTCACGCCGTTCGCCGCGCAGGCATCGTTCATCGCCGAACGGCTCGCCGAGGCGCTGCGCGCTTGTCACCTGCGCGCCGAGCCGGATCTCGCGCCCAGAACGCCTTTCCGCCAGGGGACGGCCGTGCCCGTCGTGCTTTATTCGCACGTCTTGGAGCCCGGCGAGGAAAACGCGCTCGTCGACGCGCGGCCGAACCTGCTCGCGCTGGCCCTCTTGCGCGCGAGCGAACACTTCGTCTTCTTCGGCGACGTGCGCGGCCTCGCGCAGCGGCCGCCGGATTCGCCGAGCGGCGTGCTCGCGAAGCACTTGCTAGCGTCGCCGGCAAATCGGCTCGAGGGTCTGCCCGCCTCGTTTTACGGCCCCGACGCCGAGCTCGCGGCCGTCGATACGCTGGAAAACCATCTCGCGCTCCTGGACGAGGCGCTGGCCGGCGCTGCCGAGCGGCTGACGATCGTCAGTCCACTCGCCGGGCACGGCCTTCCCTCCGATGCGACGCTGCACCGTCTGCCCGAGATCGCGCGGCGGGGGATCCGGGTCTCGATCGTCAGCGATTGCGAGATCGCAGACGGCGGAGTTCCGCTCGCCGCTTCGCTGCGCGCCCACAGCATCGAATGGTGCGTGGCCGGCACGATCTTCGCCAGCGCCCTGGCGGTCGACGGAAGCGCGCTCTACGAAGGCTCCTTCGCGTGGCTCGGAGCCCCCGGCCCCTCACGAGCCGGCAAGGGCTGGCTCGCGCGCGGTCCGGGAGCGGCGCGGGCCGCCGACGAGCTGCGCCGCTACTACGCGAGCGCCTGACGCAAGACAGAGCGGCCGGCGCAAGTGCCGGCCGCTCTTCTTCCCGAGGCTCTCGCGAGCCGTCGGCTAGCGATGCAGCAGCGGGGCCGAGAGCTCGTGATCGCCGGAGAGCTCGATCCCGGCGGCTGCGCGCAGCTCGTCTTTCTTGTCGAGCCGCTCCCACGGCAAGTCGAGGTCGGGACGGCCGAAATGGCCGTACGACGCCGTTTGCTGGTAGATCGGGCGCCGCAGGTTGAGGTTGTGGATGATCGCCGCCGGCCGCAGATCGAAGTGCTCCTGCACGAGGTAGGCGATCTCCGATTCCGCGAGCCGCCCCGTTCCGAAGGTCTCGACCAGCACGCTGACCGGTCGCGCGACGCCGATCGCGTAGGCGACTTGCACCTCGCAGCGGTCGGCCAGGCCCGCCGCGACGATGTTCTTGGCGACGTGGCGCGCGGCGTACGCCGCCGAGCGGTCGACCTTGGTGGGATCCTTGCCGGAAAACGCGCCGCCGCCGTGGCGGGCCATGCCGCCGTACGTGTCGGCGATGATCTTCCGGCCCGTCAAGCCCGCGTCTCCCTTCGGTCCGCCGATAACGAAGCGTCCGGTCGGATTCACGAAGACGCGCGTTTGTGCGTCGCGCAGCGAGGCCGGGA
Source organism: Vulcanimicrobiota bacterium (assembly GCA_963834485.1). Taxonomy (GTDB): domain Bacteria; phylum Vulcanimicrobiota; class Vulcanimicrobiia; order Vulcanimicrobiales; family Vulcanimicrobiaceae; genus CAWICD01. Next base: position 201,620 of record CAWICD010000001.1, on the reverse strand, counting down.
TCACCGGATCGATGATGTGCTGGCGAACGAGCGCCCGGATCTCGTCGAGCTCGATATCGGGCTCGTGCTGGGTCGAGATGACGACGGCGTCGACGCGGACCGGCGTGTAGCCGTCGTACTCGACGGTCACCTGCGACTTGCCGTCCGGCCGCAGCCACGGCAGGTTGCCGTTCTTGCGTTCGGCCGCGAGCCTGCGGGTGAGATCGTGCGCGAGCACGATCGGCAGGGGCATGAGCTCCGGCGTTTCGCGGCAGGCGAAGCCGAACATCATCCCCTGGTCGCCGGCGCCGGTCAACTCGAAGTCGTCGTGGTGCCCGAGCTGCTTGGCCTCGAGCGATTTGTCGACGCCCAGCGCAATGTCGGCCGACTGCTCATCGATCGAAACGCTGACGCCGCACGTCTCGGCGTCGAAGCCGACGTGCGAGCGGGTGTAACCGACGTCGGCGATCGTCTGGCGGACGATCTTGGGAATGTCGACGTAGGTGGACGTCGTGATCTCGCCCGCGATGTGGATCTGTCCCGTGATCGCGAACGTCTCGCACGCCACGCGCCCGTACGGATCCTCTTTCAAGATCGCGTCGAGCACCGCATCAGAGATCTGATCGGCCAGCTTGTCCGGATGCCCTTCCGTCACCGATTCCGAAGTAAAAAGCCTACGATAAGCCATCTTCTCAATACTCACTCTCAAAAGTATATTGCGTCAAAATTCTCAGCACTGAGGAGGCTTGCGGCCGGCGTCCGCGGGGATGCGGCGGGGCGTGCGGCTTTCGCGCGGAGCCAGGATGGCGAGAGCGCGAAAGTGCACGAGTAGCGATTTCGCACGGATGCGAAATCGCGGGCGTCCCCGCCGCGTCCCCGCGGACGTCGGCCGCAAGCCGGCGCCCTACGTGCCTTCCGACCAAGACGCCATATACTTCACCTGCTCCGGCGTCAGCACGTCAATCGAAATCCCGAGAGCCGCGAGCTTGAGCCGCGCGACCTCCTCGTCGATGTCGTCCGGCACCGAGTAGACTTTCTTTTCCAGCGTCCGGTAGTTCTGGGCGAGATATCCCGCGGCCAAGGCCTGATTGGCGAACGACATGTCCATGACCGCGGCCGGGTGGCCCTCGGCCGCTGCCAAGTTGATGAGCCGCCCTTCGGCGAGCACGCGAACGGTGCGGCCGCTCTGCAACGTGTAGGCGTCGACGAACGCACGCGGCCGCGCTTTCGAGACCGCCTGCGCCTCGAGCGATTCGAGGTCGAGCTCGTCGTTGAAATGCCCGGAGTTACAGACGATGGCGCCGTCCTTCATCGTCGCGAAGTGCTCGCCGCGGATCACGTGGTAGTTGCCCGTGACCGTGATGAAGATGTCGCCGACCTTCGCCGCTTCGGCGATCGGCAGAACGGTGAAGCCGTCCATCGCCGCCTCGAGCGCCTTGCGCGGATCGATCTCGGTGACGACGACGTGCGAGCCTAGGCCCTTGGCGCGCGACGCCACGCCGCGTCCGCACCAGCCGTACCCGACGACGACGACCGTGTGCCCCGCGAGCAGCACGTTGGTCGCGCGGATGACGCCGTCGAGCGTCGACTGTCCCGTCCCGTAGCGGTTGTCGAACATGTGCTTGGTCAGCGCGTCGTTGACGGCGATCACCGGATACGGCAAGACGCCGTCCTTCTCCATCGCGTGGAGGCGGATGACGCCCGTCGTCGTTTCCTCGCAACCGCCGATCATGCCGGCCAGCAAGTGATTGTGCTTCGTATAGATGGTCGTGACCAAGTCGCAGCCGTCGTCCATCGACATGTGCGGCTTGGCGGCGATCACCGACTCGATGTGGCTGTAGTAGGTCGCGTTGTCCTCGCCCTTGATCGCGAAAGTCGGGATCCGGTAGTGTTCGGAGAGCGCGGCCGCGACGTCGTCCTGCGTCGAGAGCGGGTTCGAGGCGCACAGCGCGATCTCGGCCCCGCCCGCTTGCAGCGCGAGCATCAGATTGGCGGTCTCGGTGGTCACGTGAAGACACGCGCCGACGCGCACGCCGGCCAGCGGCTTCTCCTTGGCGAAACGGTCGCGGATCTGCGCGAGCACGGGCATGAACGACGCCGCCCACTCGATGCGCGAGCGGCCTTGATCAGCGAGGCTGCGGTCCTTGACGTCCCCCAGCGGTCGATCGATGAGTTGCAAAGTCTCCTCCGGGGCCGGCGAGCTTGCCCGCCGGCCATGCTGAAGTAGAGGTGCTGCTCACGCTGATCTTTGAAACAACCTAAAGCTGTGGCGCCCTCCTCCTTCGCCGCAGGCAGTCCACATACCCCACGTGGCAAGCAGACCGGGCCTCGAGGCGGAAAGTGGACCTCCGTGGAGACGCTGGAAGACTATCTGGATGCGCTCGCCTCGGCGAGCCCGACGCCCGGCGGGGGGAGCGCGGCGGCGGTCGCCGGCGCGGCGGCCGGCGCCTTGGTCGCTATGGTCGCGAGGATAACCGCCGCCAACCCGAAGTATGCCGAGCGCAGCGCCGCTGCGCGGGATCTGGCCGAGCGCGCCGACGCCCTGCGCGCCGCGCTGCTGGCAGCGCGGCAGACGGACGAAGAGGCCTACGGCCGCGTCGTGGCTGCGGCCGCGCTGCCGCGCACGAGCGAGCAGGCGAAGGCCGCGCGCAGCGCCGGCCTGCAGGCCGCCTTGGCCGCGGCCGCGGCTGCGCCGCTTCACGCCGCCGAACTGGCCCGCGACGTGCTCCGGCTGAGCGAGGCGGCCCTCGCCCTGGAGAACCCGCACTTGGCCAGCGACGTCGGCTGCGCCGCCAGCCTGTCCGCAGCCTCCCTCGAAGCGAGCGCCTACAACGTCCGGGTCAACCACCGGTATCTGCGCGACCCCGCGCTGGTCGAGCGGCAAGAGCTCGCGCTGCGCGAGCTCGAAGGCGAGGGGCGCGCGGCCGCAGAGCGCGTCCGGCGCGCCCTCGCGCCGCTCGGCAGCGCCTAAGCCGGCACCCGGCGAGCGTGAGGGCAGGAGGCGCCTAGATCAGGCGGTCAAGGGGCGTAGCCGGCGCAGGATCGCAGCCGGGTTCTCGGTCCAGTCGCCGAGTCCGCTCATCCGTCCGCTGCGGTCGATGTAATACACCGCCGAAGAATGCGCCACGTAGTAGGTGCTCTCGCCGGGCTGCTGCGGCAGTTCCTGATGAAAGACGTGGTACGCGGCATAGACTCGCTCGAGGACGGCAGCGGAGCCCGTCAGGCCGGTGACGTTGGACCCGAAGACCTCGACGTAGCTCTTCAGCGCCTCCGGCGTGTCGCGCTTGGCGTCGACCGTCACGAAGGCGACCTCGACGCCTCTGCCGGCCGGGCCGAGGCTCGCGATCGCATGCTCGAGGTTGGCCAGCGTCGTCGGGCAGACGTCGGGACAGTGCGCGTATCCGAAGAAGAGCAGGACGACGCGGCCGCGCTGTGCGGAGAGCGTGAAGGGCCGCCGGTCCTGGTCGACCAGCGTGAAGTCGGGCGCGCGGTCGCGGTTCGACAGGAACGCCGTGAGGGAGACGGCGAGCGAAACGCCGATCGCGACGGCCAGCGCCGCGACCAGGACTGCACGCGCCTTCACGCGGCGCTCCGTCCGGCGAACCCCGCTCTAGGTGCGCCCGAAGACTGCGAAGAGGGCCAGCATGAAGCGGGCCAAGGGGGCCGCGTTGAGATACTCGATGTCGTCGGCGAATTCTCGGCGGGAGTTGGAGATGACGACCAGCTTCGGCTCGCTCGCCGCCTGCTCGAGCCACTGCCGCCTCGTCGCGGCGCGCTTGAGCCGTGTCAGCAGGCCGACGTCGCGCCGCAGCCACACCGGACGCCCGCGACGGAGGTTCCCCGGCGCGTTGAGCACGAGGGACGAGGCTTCACAAAAGGCGAGCCACGCACCGAAAATCGACTCGAAACCCGCCGATCCGGTCAAATGCCCTGCGGTCAGCCTGCGCTCGATCTCCTCGAGCGAACGAAGGCAAGCTTCAAAAGAGTCTCTCATCCGCCCCCGAGCCGTCGCCGGCCCCTTCTGAATCATCGTACCCTCCCCAGGGTATCGGAAACATAACGCGCGGGATGTGGGCTCCGTCACACTGGAAGCCCGTCGCTCATACTCCGGAAGAAGCGGCGAGTTACAGCACCGGCGTTCCTCACCCAGCATTACAAGGATAACCGAAAGTTATAGGATAGTCCTTCCTAAGGGAGATGCACGGGTTAAGGTCGTATGAGCCTCACAACGTGGCAACGTCAAAGCTGAAGGCAGTCAAGAACCGGGCATCGGCGGCGTCGCGCGATACGCGCCAAAAGCGCGCGATCCGGGAGGCGTTCGCGGCGGAAAAGCGCCCCCTCAGCGCCAACGAGGCCCTCGAGGCGGCCCAAGAGCGCAGCGACGGCGTCGGGATCGCGACCGTCTATCGCTCGATCCGTTCGCTCCTGGCCGACGGCTGGCTGACCCCGGTCGACCTGCCCGGCGAACCTTCGCGCTACGAGATCGCCGGCAAGGCGCATCACCACCACTTCCGCTGCAGCGAGTGCGGGCGCGTCTTCGATCTCGAGGGCTGCGACCAGCCCAAGCGGACGGCGGTCCCGCGCGGCTACCGGATCGAAGGGCACGAGGTCACCGTGCACGGCACGTGCGCGCAGTGCGCGCGCCCCAAAGTCAAGACCGCGACCCGAGCCAAGCGCCACCGGGCCTAGCGAAGCGCCGCCTCGCTCGCGTCAGCGGCCGGTCAGCCGGAAGCCGACCTCGAGCGAACGCGGCAGGGCGTAGTGATTCCCTTGCGCGTTGAGATACGTGACCCGGTACGTGTCGTTGAAGATGTTGAGCAGACGCGCCGTCAGCACGACGTTCGGCGCGAGCGTGAAGCCCTTCGCCACGTTGAAGGTCGTGTGGGGCGGCACTTTGCAGTTGTCGTTGAGCGGCTGGCAGTACGCTGAGGTCAAGCCGCTGCCGTACTCGCCGTCGAAGGCCCACCAGCCGCCGCGCCGGTCGTTGAGCAGCTCGCCTCCGCTGATATCCCAATTCTGGTCGTGATCGGCCGGCCCCCAATCGAGCTGCGGTCCGGAGAAGCACGGGGCCAAGAGTTGCGTCTCGCAATCCTTCACGTCGGCGTACGTGTGGCTCGCCGAGAAGTAGAATCGGCCCTGCCGCTGGAGCGGCAGCTCATAGGCGAGCGACTCGGTCGCGATCCGCCCGAGCTTGTAGTTGATGTCCTGGTGCAGGTTCGTGAAACCGACCTGCGTGTCGTCGATCAGATCGGTGGCGTCCTTCTGCATCACCCGCAGGCCGAGATCGCCGCTTCCGAGCGGCAGATGACCGCCGATCTCGTAGTCCGAGTCGCGCTGCGGCAGCAGGTCGAAGCTCCCGCTCTGGCCGGGATAGAGCAGCGCTGCGGCCGAGGGCGAGACGTTCTCGAAGGAGTAAGGTGTGAAGAACCGCCCGTAATAGACGTAAAGGCTCGTTCGCGGACCGAAGAGCCGGGTCAGCTTCAGACGCGGACTGAACTGCGCGGAGCCCGTCAGGAACTGCGTCGAGAAGAGCTGGAAGGTGTCGTAGCGCAGCCCGTAATCGAGCTGGTAAGCGTCCCCCATCTTCCAGCTATCTTGAAGATAGGCTTCGTACGTATGCCCGACGTTCGGCGCCCGGTCGGCGATCGTGAACGGCGCGGCGCCGTAGGGGTTGTCGGGCTGCAGCGTGATCGCGTAGTCTTTGGAGACCGTCGTCAGGTCGTAGACCGAACCGGCTCGAATCTCGTGGTGCGGGCTGCGCAGCGCGTAATCGGCGTTGAACCGATAGTCGGTCGAACCTCGGTTCGCATAGACGGAGTTGGCGCAGTCCTGCGGATTGGCGGCGCAGTCGGCCGCGGCCGCGTTGGCCTCACCGTAGGCGATGTCGTTGGCGTAGTCAGGGAAATCGAAGATCTGCGAGTGCTTGACGCTGGGGCCGAACGAAAAGGATCCGTGGTCGCCGATCGCGTGGCGATACTGGATCTGGCCGAAGTAGTCTTCCTGCTTTTCGTTGTCGTCTTGCGCGAAGGAAGCGCCGTTCGCGATATCCGGTGGAATCTGGTAGGTTTGGAACGAGTGCGTGAAGGTGACGTCGAGGACGTCGTTCTTGACGGGCACGCTATAGCGGAAGAACTGGTTCGTGTCGCTGCCCGCGTCGTGCGGAGACGACGGGTCGGGCGGGTCCAACGCCCGGTTGCTGCGCTCGTTACGGACGGCGACGAGCAGCGATCCCGCACCGAGCGGCGCGTGATAGCCGAGCGTCGAGTCGTAGCTCGCGTACGAACCTGCCGTCCCCTCGAGGGTGTAGCCCGCCGGTCCGCCGCCGCTGCGGGTCGCGATGTTGACGACCGCGGCGAACTTTTCACCGTACTGGGCGGGATACGCCCCTTCGAGGATTTCGGCGAAGGCGACGTTGGCCGGTTCGACCTCGTTGCCGATCACGCGGTTGAGCTCTTGCGGCAGCGAGACGCCGTTGATCACGTAATTGATGTCCGAGTGGTCGCCGTTGATGTGCACGACGCCGTTTGCGCCCCGGGCGGCGCCCGGCACTTGCAGCAGCATCTCGGAGAAGCTGCCGGCCGCGGGCGAGCGCGACAGCGCTTCGCCGTTGATGACCACATCCGTGCCCGAACGGCGCCCGACCGGGGCGCGCGCGCTGACCCCGGCGTGGCCGATCTCCTTGAGGGCGAGGACCGCTAACGTCACCGACGCGCCGCCGCTCTCCAGGTCGATCCGAACCGTCCCGGAGCGCCCGTCGCTCGCGTCGGCGCGGAGCTCGTACGAACCGACGGGAAGGGTGCTGAACGAGAAGCGGCCCTGCGCATCCGTCTTGGCATGCAGGGTGATATTGTTTCCGCTGACCGACACGTCGGCGCCCGAGACCGGCGTCTGGCCGGAGACGACGACTCCGGAGAGATAGCTCGCCTGCGCGAATGCGGCCGTCCGCGGCGGGAGGACGGCGGCGGTCGCGGCCAAGGCCGCCAAGGTCCCCGCAGCGACGAGTCGGCGAAGGTGAAGCATCGAGCGGCTCTCCGGTTGAGTCAATTTGCAATTCGTTTGCAATATAGATGAAATGGCCTTGCAAGTCAAGTAAGAATCATTTATAGTGGCTTTTCATTTGCAATTTTCGCGACCGTTTGCAGGCGCCTCGTTCGGTGAGCGGAGCGAGTCAGGTGACGGAGGAAATCATCGAACGTGCGGACCCTCTACGCGACCTCGACCCGCCGCGCCGTCGTCGACCTCCTCAGGAGCGAGCGCCGCTACCTGACCGCCAGTGCGATCTTTCGGCTCTTGAAGGGCGACAATCCCAAGCTGGCGCTCTCGACGGTCTATCGCACCTTGGAGCTCTTGGCGGAGTTGGGGAGCGTCTCGAGCCGCACCGAGCCCTCCGGTGAGGCGAGCTACGTCTACTGCAGCGACGAGCACCACCACCACGCGATCTGCAAAGTCTGCGGCCACGTCGACGAAGTCGACTGCGACGCGATGGAGCAGTTCAAGAGCGCGCTGCTCACAGGGCAGTCGTTCGTGCTCGACGACCATTCGATCGAATTCTACGGCCGCTGCGCGCGCTGCCGTTAGCCGGCGGCCCGAGAGGAAGTTCCTACGTCTAGAACGCGCGAACCCGCGCGGTCGCCGCTTGCCAGCCGGCCTTGGCGAAGTGCAGGCGCAACGGAACGGCCTCGCCCGCTTTGAGGTCGTGCCGCAGGCCGATCAGCATGATGTGGAAACCGCCCGGCGCCAGCACGGCCTTGCCGCCCGCGGGGACCGTGATCGACGAGACCGGCTGCATCGTCGTCATGCCCGGCATCGACATGTTCCCCATGCCGGCCATGCCGCCGGAGGCCTTCTGCGACGTCGTCTCGTGCAGCTCGAGGCGCGAGGCCAGCGGGGACGAGCCGCCGAGCAGCCGGTCCGGGCGCGTGCCGTTATTGACGATCGTGGCGTAGACGGCGCCGGTACCGGTCGCCGGCCGCGACCACGCGTTGACGATTTCAAGCGATCCCGCCGCGCCGGCGTTCAGCGTGAGAGCCGCGGCGACGGCCAGGAAGCAGGCGAGCTGACGTATCATCTCCAGTCCTTTCAGGAAGGATTTGGCGAGCGATCTTCAGCGCCTACGGTCCTTCGCCCGTCTTCGCCGGTCCTTTCGCAGCAAGCTGCGGCGCCGGCAAGCCGGGGGACCGTTTACAAGACCAGATCGAGAAAGGCCGTGACGTCCTGGCGCTCGACGTCCATGCCGACGCCGCGAGCGTTCCAACGGATATCGTGGAAATCGGAGCCGGCGGTCATGACCAAGCCGTAGTCGGCCGCGATGCGGCGGTAGCGTGCGACCTGCGCCGGCTGGTGGGTCGGATAGAAGACTTCGATGCCGACCAACCCGGCCGCGACGAGCTCCTCCACGATGTCGCGGTCGTCGTCGAGCCGGCCGGGGTGCGCCAGCACCGGGACGCCGCCCGCGCGCGCGATCGCGCGCACGGCGTCCTGGGGGCGAATGTACAGCTGCGGAACGTAACCGGGCTTGCCGCGAACGAGATACTGGCGGAAGGCGCTCTCGACGTCCGGGGCGATGCCGGCGCGCACGAGGGCCTTGGCGACGTGGGGCCGGCCGAGTGCCGATTCCGCACTGCCCGCCTCGGCGCGCACGTTCGCCGGCGTGATCTCGAGGCCGATGCGCTGCAGCTGCTCGACCATGCGTTGCGCGCGCGCCTCGCGCTCGCGGCGGTTGGCCTCGAGCAGCTCGTGCACCGGCGGCGAGTCGGCGGGGAAGCCGTAGCCCAAGACGTGGACCTCGTTCCCGCGATACGTCGAGTTGATCTCGACGCCGACGACGAGCTTGGCGAACTGGAACGCGCCGTCGAGCTGATCGTAGGCGGCAAGCGAATCGTGGTCGGTGACCGAGAATATCTCCACGCCGCGGTCCCGCATCGCGACCGCGAGCTGAGCGGGCTCCAGCGTGCCGTCGCTCGCCGACGTGTGGGAGTGGAAGTCGACGATCACGCCGCGCGCTACGACCGCGCTCGCGCTTTAGCCTTCTTCCGCGTCTTGACGAAGTAGACCAGGACCCGCTTCTCCTCGCGGAAACCCACCAGGCTCCTCTGCTGAGTCGGGTCCCGCAACGCCTCGAGCGCGAACTCGACCAAGTCGTCGGCCGCCGCTATCTCGTCTTCGAGCAGATCGTCCTCGACCGCCGGACTCTTGACGAGCGCCTCGCCGAAGCGGCCGGCGAGCAGCGCGGTCAGGAGCTGCAGCTCTTCCCGGCTGAAACTGCGCGCATCGCGGGTCACGCGCACGAACGTCATGCGCGTGTCGCGCTCGCACTCGACCGCAAGCGTCTCGAGCTGCTCGCCGGTCGCTTGCGTCAGCGCGCCGACGTGCTCCGCGATCGACTCGCGCACCTCGCGCTCGGCCGCGCGTTCGAGCCGCGTGCCGACTGCGAACGAGAGGGTCAGCGTTCCCTCGTTCGGGTACGACACGATCGTCGCGATCTCGGGGAAGCGAACCAAGAGCGCGACGACCAAGCCGACGGCGTCGGACGCTTGGCTCGCGGTTTTGCTCCTGGTGCTTCGCATATGCCTCATCGGTGGTCGGGAGAGGGGGGCCCTAGGACCTGTCCTCGGCCGGGCTGAGGTTCGCAGCGGCGGCGGAGTCCCCTTGGAGGAGTCCAGCGGCCCAAGCGCGGGAGGAAAGCCGGCGGAGAGCGGATTATGAGCTCGACCTATGTCCTTGCGCCGGACCGCCAGGGGGACCTCGCTCGCTCTGCTCCTTGCGGTCCCTGGCCGCGCAGTGAACTTCGGGTCGCCTCACGGACCCGCCGCCCGTCCGGTCTCACTCTCGGCGTGGCGCCGAAGCCCAGGGCGCGCGAGCCGCGATTCACCGCCTTCGGACGTCAGGAGGACCGATGCGACGCTTCGCAGCGGCGTTTGCCGCCGCTTCACTCCTTTTCTTCGCCCGGGCGGCTCAGGCCGACACGAGCGGTCTAGTCCGTGGAACGGTCACGCTGGGAGGCCGGCCGGCCGCCGGCGCGAGCGTGACGCTGAGCGGCGAGGGGACGACATCGCAGGCGCTCACCGACGCGAAGGGCAGATTCACGTTCAGCCGCGTGCTCTTCGGCCGCTACACGCTCCTCTTCCACCGTGAAGGGTCCGCGGACGCGAGCCGGAGCATCGACGTCGAGAGCGACGCCGTCGTCTCGGTCGCGGTCGAGTTGTCGGAGCTCAAGCAGATCGCGCAGACGCAGAGCACCTTCACGGCCCACGGCGTCAGCGCGTCGCCCGTCTCGGTCAACTCGCTCGACCGCGCGCAGATCGCCGCGCTCCCTCAGAACCAGAGCCTCGACCGGCTGATCGAGACGCTCCCCGGCATCGTGCGCTTCTCGTACAACGAACCGGTCGCGCACGGCTTCCACGGCCTGACCTACGAGCTCGACGGCGTCCCGCTGCCGCAGGGGACGACCTCGAACTTCTCCGAGATCATCGACCCGCGCACGATCGACTCGCTGGAGGTCTTCACCGGCGCCTTCCCCGCCGAATACGGCGGCTCGCGTCAGGGCGCGGTCGTCAACATCATCAGCCACCGCAGCACCGACCTGAGCGCGCCCGAAGAGGGGTCGGTAACCGCGGGGCTCGGCACCTACGGCAGCGCCGAGAGTTCGGTCGCCGATTCGTTCCGGCTCGGGAACACGCGCGTCTTCCTCGACGCGAACCTCGAGCGGACCAACCGCGGCATCGACTCGCCGACCTTCGACCCGGTCCACGACGCCTCGAACCAGTCCAACCAGTTCCTGCGCACCATCACGAACCTCGGTCCGCGCGACACCCTGGCCTTCGACGCGTCGAACAACTTCGCCACGTTCCAAATCCCGCTCAACGACACGTTCAACCCGAACGATCCGCAGATCGTCCCGGCGGGGACCGACGACGTCCAGCGCGAGTACGACAGCTTCTTCAACCTCGTCTACACCCACAACGCCGCCGACGGCAACTCCTACACCCAGGTCGCGCCGTGGTACCACTACGACCGCGTCGTCTACGACGGCGACTTTCCGAACGATCTCCTCGGATACACGATCAACGTGCCGCCGCCGAACACTCCGGGCTCGGGGCTGCGCCAGGACCGCCATTCGGAGTTCGAGGGGCTCCGCCTCACCCATTTCCACGTTTTCGGTGACAACGCGGTGAAGCTGGGCGCGGACGGCTCAATCGAAAACTTCGAGGGGAACGAAGCGATCGCGTACTTCGCCCAAAACCCGGACGGCTCGTACGCGACGGCGCCCTCCTTCTTCTCCGACGACTCGGCGCAGCGCGGCACGCAGTTCGGCGCCTATATCGAAGACAAGTGGACGCCGACGCGCTACCTCTCGCTGCAGGGCGGCCTGCGCTACGACCATTCGACCGGCTACGTCTCGGGCGCGCAGCTCAGTCCGCGGTTCGAGATCGACGGCCAGGTCGATCCGCAAGACATCCTGCACTTCTACTACGGCTCGCTCTACGCCGCGCCCTTCCTCGAGGACACGCGGCGTGCCGCGGTCGTCCTCTCGGGCGGCACGCCGGGCACGCTGCCGCTCTACGACCTCCAGCCCGAGCACGATCAGTACTACGAGTTCGGCCTCGCCCATCAGCTCACGCCCGGAGCGCGCGGCACGCTGAACTTCTGGAAACGCGACGTGCGCGACGTGCTCGACACCACGCAGCTCGCCAACACGCCGATCTTCGCCGTCTTCAACAACACGATCGGCATTGCGAAGGGCGTCGAAGGACGCGTCGACTCGCGCTGGCAGAACGGCGACTCGCTCTTCTTCTCGACCCAGCTCTCGAGCTCGCTCGCCGGCGGCATCTCCGGCAGCACCTTCCTGTTCCCGCCGAGCAGCGGCGTCGACCCGAGCGACGTGACGCTGAGCCCCGAGGACCACGACCAAACCTTCAGCGCGACCGCCGGCTACACGAAGCGTCTGGGAAGAGACCGCTCGCTCTACGCCTCGCTCTCGCCGCAGTACGGGACGGGCTATCCGGTCCAGTTCCAAAACGGCAGCGGGCGTCTGCCGCCCCATCTCACCTTCGACGCGTCGTTCGGTCGCGATCCGCAGCGCGGCCCGAAGCGCTCGCTCGGCTTCAGCGCAGATTTCGAGAACTTCACCAACACGGTCTATCTGCTCAAAGTCAGCAACGGCTTCAACACGACCCAATGGGGGCCGGGCTTCAAAGCCTCCTTCCGCCTGACCGAGCCGTTCTGACTCAGCCGGCCTGTCCCGTGAGCGTCAAGAAGCCGTACCACAGGCCGAGGCCGACGCAAACCACCGAAATGCCGACCGTGACGATGTTGCCTAAAGCGGAATTGCGGCGCTCGCCCAGGATCTTGCGGTCGTTGGCCAAGACCAGCAAGAAGCCGAGCACGATCGGCAGCACGAGCGCGTTGAAGGCCTCGACGTAGAGCGTGATCCGGACCAGCGGCAGGCCGGGAAGCAGCACGATCCCAGCGGCCAGCGCGACGCAGAACGTGAAGAGCCCGTAAAAGCGCTTCGCCTCGAGGCAGTGATAGTTCAGCGAGCACGGCCAGCGGAAGGCTTCGCCGAAGGCCCACGCCGTGGCCAGCGAGACCACGAAGGCGCCCAGCATCGACGCTCCGACCAGCGCGGCCCCGAAGATGATCCCGGCGAAGCGCCCGGTGAGCGGGATCAGCGCGAGCGCCGCATGAGCGGCGTCGGTGACCGAGATGTGACGCACGTAGAGCGTCGCCGCCGTCGTGACGATGACCGCGATCATGATGATCTGGGTGAAGACGGCCCCGGCCGCCGTGTCGATCCGCGCGAACGGCAGATCGGGGAGTTTGAGGCCCTTGTCGACCGTCGCGCTCTGCTGGTAGAAGATCATCCAAGGCATGATGACCGCGCCGATGTTGCTGGCGACGAGCAGCAGGTAGTCGCGGTCGCCGAGCGGCTGCGAACCGAAGAGGCCCTCCTTGATCACGGCGGCCGGCGAAGGGTGCGCGGCGAAGGCCGCCGGGATGAAGAGCAATTCGATCAAGCACAGGCCGAGGGCGGTCATCTCCGCGCGCTTGTACGTGCCGGTCAACGAGACGGCGAGCAGGACGAGCGCGCCGCCGACGACCATCAGCGCCGGATTCACCCCGAAGATCAGCGCCGCACCGGCCATGCCGATGAACTCGGTCACCAGCGCCGCGAGGTTGGTGATCAGCATCGTGCCGAGCGAGACCCAGCACCAGGCCAGGCCGTAGTTCTCGCGGATGAGCTGCGCGTGGCCTTTGCCCGTCGCCGTCCCCAGCCGCACCGTCATCTCCTGAACGAGATAGAGCGGCACGATCAGCAGCACTTGGAGCAGGACGAGCTTCATGCCGAACTGGGCGCCGGAGGCGGCGGCCGTCGTGATGCTGCCCGCCTCGGTGTCGGCGAAGGCGACGATCGTCCCCGGGCCGACGACGGCAAGGAAACGCAGCAGCCAACCCCGCTTGGAGGCTATCGCAGCCGCTGGCTCGACGATGGAGCAGGCGGCCGTCGCGGGAGCGGACGCTTCGTTTCTGACCGTTTTAGATTATCCTATAAAAGATTTTATGATTGTCTAATCATCGCCTGTCGACAGGCTATTCCTCGCTAGGTCTGCTGGGCCCCGCCACCGGCCAAGCCGAGAGGCCGCCTCTTTTCCTGGGGCTAATGTCAGCTCTCCGATGGGAGTTCGCCGTGAGCCCGTTCAGCCGCCGAGCCCCGAACAGTCGGCTTTCCTCGAGCGGGCGATGCAGAAGTACGGCAAGGCGACGTATAACTTCGCCTACCGGCTGACCGGCAACGAGGCCGACGCCAGCGACCTCGCGCAGGAGGCGTTCATCCGCGTTTACCGCGCGTGGCGTTCCTTCCAGCCAGGGACCTCCTTCTTGTCGTGGATCTACCGAATCGTCACGAATCTGCACCGGGACGAACTTCGCAGGCGAAAAGGACGTTTCCATGAGGAGATCCCCGAGGACAACGCCCCCCAGGAGTTCGCCGGCCAGCGACCGCTCGCCGTTACGCCGATTGAGGAGTACGTTGAGCGTCAACTTGGCGAGCCTTTGTCGCGAGCCCTCGCCGAGCTCTCCACCGACCAGCGACAAGTCATCATCCTCGCCGACCTTGAAGAATACAGCTATCAGGAAATTGCCGATATCATGGGGTGTTCGATCGGAACGGTACGTTCCCGTCTTCACCGCGCTCGGGCGCTCCTGCGCCGCCTCGTCGAGCGGGCGCAACGTCAGCAGCACTAGCTGCGATAAAGGACTCGCCGGAAGACCCGGCCTTGCATGAACAGCCCTCACATCACCGCCGGCCTTCTCGTCGACTACATCCATCGTGAACTCGCGCCCGAAGACGATGCGCTGGTCTACGCGCACTTGGCCGAGTGCCCGGACTGCCGGCGCGAGCAGCAGGCGGAGGTCTGGCTGACCGAAGCGCTGCGCGGCGCCGCCCGGGCCGAGGAGTTCGAACTGCCGCCGGCGATCGTGGCCCGCGTGCGGCAGTCCGTGCGCTCCGCTCGACCGGCTCCGCTCGAGCGGCTGCGCGCCTTCCTGCGCCCGGCTGGAGCGGTGGCGGCCGCGGCCGTGCTGGCGGCCGGCGCCTTCTTCGTCTCACCGCTCGGTCATCCGGCGTCCCCTCCGATGGTAGACGCGAGATACTACTTCGAGGCGCACGCAGCCCAACAGGCCGACAATCCGTTCTCCGAGCACGGCTCGGGGGCGGCGGCGATCGAGAGTTCGATGGTCGAGGGCCAGGACGAGGCCGGAACGCTGGCAGACCGCTACGGGTCGGGGTTCACCGCGCCTACGCTTCTGGGCATCGTCCCCTGACCTGCTGAGATTGCGCAGCCTCGGCAGCCTAGCCCTGTTCTTTGCGCTCGCCGGGACGTGCGCCGCGGCGGCGCCGCCGGTCGACCCGGGCGTGCTCTTACGCGAGAGCGTCGAAGCGCCCGAAGCCGTCTCGTACGTAGGACAGCTGCAGACGGTACGGTTCAGCTCGAACCATGCCAACGCGACGATCGTGCGCATCGAGCACCGGGCTCCCTCGCTCACGCGGCGCTGGTATTTGGCGCCCGAGTCGCTCTACGGCGATTACACGATCACGCGCGGGATCGAAACCTTCGAATTCGACACGAAACGCGGACAGATCACGGTTTCGCGCAACCCCGAGCTCGACGACGTCGTCGCCACCGAGGGCAATCTCGACCGCGTTCTGGCGAACTACAGGCCGATCTACGACGGCAAGGAGATCCTTGCCGGACGACCCGCCGTCTCGGTCGTGCTGCTCAACAAGTTCACGGGCGAACGAGCGGTGCGGGTTTGGATCGACGAGCAGACGCATCTCTTGCTCAAGAAGGAAGAATACCACGCCAACGGCGCGGTAGCAGCCGAGATCCGCTTCGAAGACCTCCGCTACACGGACAAGATCCCCGACGACGTCTTTTCGACCGACAAGCCCGGCGGCTTCACCGAGATTGCCGGGCACGTAGCGGTGACGCCCTCGTCTGACGTCGCGCGCGTCATTCGCGAGGCCGGCTTCTCACCCTACACGCCGCGCGATCTGCCGCAAGGCTTCCAACTCGTCAGCGGCGACGTTTCGAACGTCGGCAGCGTGAAGACGCTGCATCTGCTGTATTCCGACGGTTTGCGTTCGATCTCGCTCTTCGAGAACGCCACCGGCGCAGCAGCCGATTTCGGAACGCTCCACCCGAAGGAGACCGCGTTCGAGGGCCACCAGGCGCAGTACGTGGAGGACGGCCCGACGACGTTGCTGACGTGGTACGAGCACGACCTTCACTTCGCCCTCGTCGGCGACGAACTGCTGACCGAACTGGTCGCCATCGCGAAGAGCGTCGTCCCTTAGCCGGGAGCGACCCGGCGCGCGGGATTGGCCGGGCGAGACTACGCTTTCGCGCCTAAGTGCGGGTCGACGTGCCGGCCGGCGACCGCGGCGTCGAGAGCTGCGCTCAGGTCGCTGCTGGGGATTTCGCCGTCGCGGATGCCGAGGATCGTTCCGTCCTTGCCGATGAGAACGAGAGTCGGGAAGCCGCCCTGCAGATACTTCTTCGCCACGTCGAGGTTCGGATCGAACGCGATCGGATAGCGCACGCTGAACCTCTGCATGAAGTCGACGACGTCGGCCTGCGATTCGGGCGAACTCTCGTCGATGCCGTAGGGGCTGCCCGAGACGGCGACGATGTTGACGTTGCCGCGATAGGCGTCGTAGAGCCGGTTGAGCGTCACCGTCTCGCGCTGGCAGTGCGGACACCAGGTCGCATAGACTTCGAGGAGCGTCGGCTTCCCGCCGGCGCCGGCCAAGTCGAAGGGACCGCCCGTCGTCGAGACGGCGAACTCCGGCGCCTTGTCCCCGACCTTGAGTTGCGCGTAGATGGGAGCCTCGGAGGCCACCTTGGGGACCCGCGAGGCCACGCCGACCGCAACCAAGAGCAGGACCGCCATCACCCCGAGCGAGGCGAAGAGGATCGTCCGGCGGCGCTGCGCTTGGGCCTGCAGCTCGGCTCGCGAGGGTCCGCCGCCTTGGCGGCGTTCGGCACGATTCATAGGCTCACACTTCGTGCCGCGCCTGGAAAGAACCGCTCGTTCCCAAGCGCCGGTCGAGGGCCGCAAACCCTGGCGCACGCCACGCTACCAGTGCGGCCAGCGCGGCGAGGAGCAGGTCGCCTCCGACGTGCGGCCACGTCGGGGGCGTGTTGACGCCGGAACCGAAACAGCCGCAATCGGCCGGGATCCCGCGCACGACCAGCGACGCGACCGCGGCCGCGAAGAGCGCGAACTGCGTGCTCGCAACGATCGCCGCGAAGCGCGTGAGCAAGCCCAGCACGAGATAGCCGCCCAAGAGGATCTCGAAGTACGGCAGAAAGGTCCCCAGCGGAGCGACGACGGCCGGTGGCAGGAGCCGATAGGCGGCGATCGAGTTCGCGGTCAGCGCCGGGCCGTCGTGCGCCTTGAGCGCGCCGGCGGCCAGCAGCAGCCCGCCCAGCACAAGGCGCAGCCCGAAGACTAGGTAACCCATGCGAGGATGCGGTCGACCTGCGAACGCTGCGCTTCGGGGATCGCGTGCTGGTCGGCGCGGTCCGGCGAGGGCACCGGAGCGTCGTGCACGCGCGCCGTCTCGGCGACCGCCCGGGCGAGCGTCGCCGTATCGTAGCCTCCCTCCAGGCAATAGACGGCCCGCCCCTTCGCTTGCGTCTCCGCCACCTCGCGGATCAGCAGCGCGAGAGCCGGTGCCGCGATCGAGGCGTGCACGCCGAGGTCGCCGACCGGATCGCCGGCCGCGAAATCGTAGCCCGCGCTGACGACGATGAGATCGGGCCGGACCAGCTCGGCAACGCGCGGCAGCAGCCGCTGCCACGTGGCCACGAAAGGTTCGGTACCGTATTCGTGCGGCGGGAGCGGCACGTTGAAGATCGCGCTGTCGGGGTCGGCGCGCTGCTCGCGCGGCCCGCCGGTCCCAGGATAGGCCGGATACGCATGCGTCGAAACGAACGAGACGCCGTTGCCCACCGCGGCCTGGGTCCCGTTGCCGTGGTGGTAGTCGAAATCGACGATGAGCGCCCGGCCGCCGGTCTGATGGACGAACGCGGCGGCGGCCAGGGCCGCGTTGCTGAAGATGCAGAAGCCCATGCCGCAAACGGGTTCGGCATGGTGTCCGGGCGGACGGACCAGCGCGAATGCGGCGCGGTCGTTCTCGACGGCCAGTTCCATGGCGCGGATCGCGCCGCCCGCCGCCCGTCGCGCCACGTCGAGCGACGTCTCGTCGATCACCGTGTCGCCCGTGGAGAGGTATCCGGCATGCCTCCCCACGTTGGCGACGTCGCGCTTGACGCGCTCGAGGTACTGCGCGGGATGGACGCGCTGCAGTTCCTCGTCGCTCGCGTCGCGAGCGGCCGCACGCTCGCCGAACAGACCTTGTGCCTGCAGATGGGCCGCCACGCGCGCGACGCGGTCGGGCGACTCCGGGTGACCTACGTCGCGCAGATGCTGGGTGTACAGTTCATCATAGACAACGATCACTAACGATCACTGGTGATGTGCGGGTGAGGCGCTCGGCTTCGGTGGCGTGGACCTGGAGCCATTCAAGTCGCTTAGCTGCTTGTCGACCTCGGCCGCGAGCGGCGTTCCGGGCTTGACGAACGGCTTGAAGCGCGTGAAGGCAGACTTCGCCTTGTCCCTGTCGCCGTCCCCGGCATAGCACCGCCCCATGATGTAAAAGAGCTGCGGATTGGCCTTGATGAAATCGCCCGCGTTCTTGTCGATCGCGTCGAAGATCTGACCGCACTCCTTGTAGTTCTTGAGCTGGAAGTCGCTCGCGCCGACGCCTGCCAGCGCCGCGGGCGTGCGAGCGATCTGGAACGATTGACCGTACGCGTCCTTGGCAGCCTGGAACTGCCTCTCGATCGCGTAGACCTGCGCCAGTTCGATGTAAGGACCGGGATCGCCCGGCAGGAGCTGAGTGATGCGTTTGTAGTCGTCGGCCGCATCGCTCGGCTTGTTGCGCGAGAGGGCCAGGTCACCGAGCCGCTGCAGCGCGTCGGGGTTGTCCCGGTTCGGCCCCAAGGCAATCTTCCACTCGTTCTCCGCCGAATTGAAATCGCGCGCGATGCCGGCATAGTAATCGCCGTACGCCAAGTGCACCGCCGGGACTTTCGGGTAGCTCGCGACGGCGCGCTTGAGCGCCGCCAGCGCCTGATCCTGCTGCTTCTCGTCGCGGTAGACCTGATATTCCTCGATCAGAATCGCAGCCTTCATGTCGTCGGTCGGCGCGCCGGCCAGCAACTGCTCGTACGCCGCGATCGCGTCCTTGACGTTGTGCTGCGAGGCGAGGAGCCGCGCCTTGCCGAGCAGCGCGTCGCCGAAATTCGGATCGACCGTGAGCGCGCGGTCGAAATCCTGCAAGGCCAGTCCGTACGCCTTTTGATCGACGTAGGCGCGCGCCTCGAGGACGATCGGCAGCGGATCTTTGGGATCGAGCTTAGCCGCGTTCTCGAATTGGGCACGGGCTTCGTCGTACTTCTTGCCCTGCGCCAGCACCAGGCCGTAGTTTTCGAAGACGCGCTTGTCGTTGGGATTGAAGGTGATCGCCCGCTTGGCGACTCGCTCCGCGTCGTCCGCGCGGTTCGTCTGCAGGTAGAGGTTGGTGAGCGTCAGCAGAACTTGCGAGTTGGTCGGCTCGAGGTTGGACGCTTGCTCGAAGTCGCTCGTCGCTTCCTTGACGTGCCCGACCGACTGGTTGGCGAGGCCGTCGAGATAGTACGTCTGCGCGCTCTTGTCGCCGAGCGAGAGCAGCCGCTGCGTCAAGGCGAGCGCCTGATCCGGCCTTCCGACGCCGAGGTAGTAGCCCGAGAGTTCGGTCAGCGTGGGCTTGTCGTTGGGCTCGGCCTTCAGCTTCGCTTCGAGACGGGGAATCGCGACCTCCGGCGGCTCGGGCGTCGCCGTCGGTGCCGGGGCGGGAGAGGCCGACGCGGCGGGCCCCGGCGAGGCGTCTTTCTTGGGTGCGCCGAGCGCGCTCGAGGCGACTGCGAACAGCGCGCCGGCGAGCGTGAGAGCGGCGAAGGTGCGGGCTACATTCCTCAAGCGGTTAACTTCCGATCATGCGTGAACGCCGGCGTTCGCGTGGATTTGTTTGGTCAGTTCGGGGACGATCTCGAAGAGGTCGCCCACGACCAGCAGGTCGGCGAACTCGCCGATCGGCACGGTCGCGTCCTTGTTGATGGCGACGATCGTGCCGCTGGTGCGCATCCCGACCTTGTGCTGGATCGCCCCGGAGATCCCGACGGCGATGTAGAGGGACGGGCTGATCGTTTTACCGGTCTGTCCGACTTGGTGGCCGTGGGAGATCCAGCCTGCATCGACCGCGGCACGCGAAGCGCCGACGGCGCCGCCGAGCGCATCGGCGAGGTCTTTCAGAATCGTCGTGAACGGCCCCGGACCGCCGACGCCGCGCCCGCCCGAGACGACGACCGAGGCTTCCTCCACGGCGAGCTCGCCGGCCGCCTCGACGATGTCTTCTTCGATCGTCATAGCGTACGTCTTCCCCGCCGGCTTTTCCAGCTGCACGACTTCCCCGGCGCCGGGCCCTTGCTGCGCCTTGAAAGAGTTGGGCCGAACCGCAGCGATGCCGTAGTCGCCGAGCAGCACGCAGGTCGTCACGACCGATCCGCCGAGCTTGGGCGAAACGCTGGCGACCTTGCCGCCGGAGATCGCGAGATCCGTCACGTCGGCGGTCTGCCCGGCACCGAGGCGCGCGGCCAGCCGGCTGCCGACGTCGCGCCCGACGACCGAGAAGGGGACGAGGACGAGCGCCGGACCCACGGCTCGCGCGACCGCCTCGAGGTAGTCGACCTGCGGATCGATCAGGAACCGGTCGACGTCGGGGTCCTCGCTGACGTGGAAGGTGTCGATCGGATAGGCTTTGAGCTGCTCGACGGCGGCCTGAGCACCCTCGCCGAGAACGACGGCGTGGACTTTGCCCCCCAGGTCGGCTGCAAGCTCCTTCGCCTTGGTCGCGAGCTCGAACGCGACGCGGCGCGGCTGATCCCCGGTATGTTCGATGAAAACGATGACGTCGCTCATGAGATCAGCTTCTTCTCCCGCAAGAACTCGATGATGATGCGTGCGCCGTCGGCGCCGTCGGCCGCTTCCACGATACGGCCCTTCCCGCGTGCGGCGGGCTCGGAGAGGGCGACGAGCTCCGTCTTCGCGCCGTCCGAGCCGACCGCACGGTCGAGGCCGAGCGCGGCCAGCGTTTGGATCGCGATCGGCTTTTTCTTCGCGCCCATGATGCCCTTGAGCGACGGGTAGCGCGGCTCGTAGATGCCTTTCGAGATGCTCACGAGCAGCGGCAGCGCTGCGGAGACCTTGGTGTGGCCGCTGTCCGTCTCGCGCTCGGCCTTGACGGTCGTTCCGTCGAGCTCGAGCTTGCGAACGTACGTCAGGCCGGGGACCCCGAGGAACTCCGCCAGGGCGCCGGGCACCTCACCGGTCACGGCATCCGTCGACTGCGTGCCGGTCAGCACGAGGTCGAACCCGTGGTCCTTGATCGCTTTCGCAAGCGCGCACGCGGTGCCGAGCACGTCGGAACCGCCGAAGCCTGCATCCGACAGAATGACCGCGTCGTCGGCTCCCATCGCCAGCGCTTTTCGAACGACTTCCTTCCCGCTTTCGGGCGCCAGGGCGACGACCGTGACGGTCGTATCGCCTCCGGCCTTCTCTTTCAGTTGCAGGGCCGCTTCGATCGCGAACTCATCGAAGGGGTTCAGAACGGTCTCGACTCCGCTCCGGACGAGACGCTTCGTCGCCGGGTCGATCCGCTTGTCCGCGTTCGTATCCGGCACGAGCTTGACGGTGACGACGATCTTCAAGGAGATCAGCCTCCTGGTCGTGCTGTGGGCAAACTCGGAGCGTTTGCCCGCCCAGCGACTGAGTCCCTGCCGCGCACGCCGCGGCCGGACGCGTCACCGGCAAACGCCGCGCGCCGGATTCGAACTCAGTAGTTCTCGCAACCCAGCGGGCCGCTGCCCATCCCCGCCTGCGCGTCGTAGTTGAAGCTCTGGCTGCCGTTGGAGGCGGTCCATGCCGGCTGCGGCGCGATCGCGTGCGCCCAATAGGCCGGGAAGAGCGTTTCCTTCGGGTCGAGCTCGCTCGCAATCGGATTGGGAATCGCCGCGCCGACCGGGGCGTACGCGGGCCCCTGGGAGCCCGAGCCCTGCACGACCGACCCTTCCATTCCGTTCGTGCAGTACAGCAGGTCGTTGACCGTGAGCGGCAGGTAGACCGTCATCTTCGCATTGACCGCGATCGCGTTCGGGATCGCTCGCTGCAGGTAGCCCGGGACGGCCGCCGTGGCCGTGACCGAGTCGGTCATCAACTCGACGTAGCCGACCGTCAGCCCCGGATAGAAGCCCTGGCTGATCTGCCGCTCGCCGATGACGCAGGCTGCGCTCGGACTGGGCACCCTCCACAACGGCTGCGTCGTCGGGTAGGAGGTCGGAGCCGTCGTCGGCAGCACCTGAGCCTGGTTGACCGCAGCCTGCGTGTCGCCGGCCGAGGTCCCCGAGCAGGCCGCCGGACTGGTGAAGGGGATGGGCGAGGGAAGCCCGCTGTTATAGGCCTGATACATCGCCGCGATGCTGTAGTTCTGGACCGGCGAGACGAGGCTCCCGTAGCGCACCGCGGTTTGACCGCGCTCCTGGGCGACGCCGGCCTGGCTCAAGTAGATGATCGAGAAGAGCAGCAGCAGCATGATCGGCAGAAAGACGACCGTCTCGATGAGCGCCTGCCCGCGCTGCGCGCCCTTCACGAGCAGTTCTCCGGACCGTTGGGATTGGCCAGCCCGTTGGTGTTGGAGCCGAACGGATTGAATTGGAGGTAGGGCTGGGTCGGCACCGGCAGGTAGAAGTTTACGTTGACCGTCAAGCCGCTGAAGTCGACGGTGTAGTACGACTGCTGATTGGGGTCCGTGGTGTACGTCTCCGGGGGCTGATACAGCGTGGGCGAAGTCGGATTGAAGGACTCCGAGATCGGGCTGACGGTGAAGGCCGCGACGCCGACCGCTTTGAACGTGGGGCTGCTGCCCCGCAGAAAGCCGGGCTCGAGTATCCGAACGTTCTTGCAGGCGACGACCTCGGCGATGTTGGGCGTGTCGAATCCGGTGTTGCCGTTGTCCACGTCGACCGGCGTGAAGGCGAAAGCGGGATCGGCCTGATTCACACAGCCGACGCTGCTCCAGCCCTTGTTCGCCCCGCCGGGCGTCGGCGCCGGCGAGGGGCTGGCGTACCAGTCTCCGGTGTATTCGTCGTAGTTCCCGGCGCCTTGAATCTTGTCGCAGGTCGTGTCGTCGGCCATGCCCGAGCCGGCGGCCACGCCGCCGATCATCGTCTCGAAAGCGCCGCTCGACGGGTCCTCGAACCGATCGTTGATCATCGCTCCGAGGTTGCTGAGGAAGTTCGTGCTGTTGTCGTAGCTGTTGACGGCGTTGTTGAACTGATTGACCAGCGCAGTGTAATCGGTGCTGCAATTCGGGCTGCCCGTCTGCTTGCAGCCTACTCCCTGGAGCGTGTTGAGGATCGCTTGGTTCAAGTAACGAATCCTCAGCTCTTCGATCGTCGAGGCGTAGAGCTCGAGTTCGATCTCGTTCCAACCGTTCGCGACCGGCGAGACTGCGGCTGAGGCCGCTGCGTCGGCGGCGTTCTGCGCGCGAATCTGCCAGCGCACGATGTTGGCGTAATTGACGACGAACAGCGCCAGCGCCATCACGGTAATGGCGCCGAGCGCCCACACGGGAAGAAGCTGCCCGCGCTCGCCGTCCCTTCGCTCGGGCCCGGATCCTTGCACGATCGTCGCGGGCCTCACGGATTAGTTTCTCCCATCCGGAGTAAGAAACACGTTCGTCGCTGGCGTCATGGGATATTGAAGGCCGCCCGAAATCGAGGTGCTGGAGGCGCAACTGCCGGCTGTAGACGGGGGTGAGGCGCTGTCCCAGGACGCGACCGTCCCCTCGCTGTTGCCGGCCGTCGAAAGCGGTGAGAAAGCCGTGCTCCGCGTGCCTTTGTTGTAGTCCGTCACAGCCGCTGAATAGCTCGTCGTGTTGAAGTCGTTGCTCAACTGGTCGTAGGTCTTATCGTGTGCGCACATGTCGTCGAACGCGAGGTAAGCCTCCCAGCACGGATTGCTGGCCGTCGGCGTACCCGTCGTGTCGTTATACAGGTAATAGCACGTGGTGTTGATCTGCTGGGCCAGATGCGCCGTATAGGTCGGGTTCGGCACACCCGCCGTCGAGACGTAGTTTTTCAAGACCGCCTGCGACACGCTGAAGGAGAGCCCCGTCGTGCCGGTGTTCGAATCGAGCTCGACGACGTGCGACTTGAGCGTGACCGGAGCCGAGTGGCCGAAGAGCAGGGGCAGGCCGGGCGCGCTCATGGTGACCAGCGCGGAGGTCGTGTAGTTTGTCCCGGAGGCGATCGAGACGGTCAGGTTGCTGGGATTGACGTGCGGAAAGGCCACGCCGATCTCCACGTTTGCGGCCGAGGGTCCGCTCGAAGGCGACGCCAGCGCCGCCGCGTGCGCTGCGACGAACGCCGCACCGTCGGCTTGGAGCTGGCCGTACCCGATCAACGTCAGGTTGATCGCGCCGAAGAGGAGCATCAGCAGCAGCGACATCACCAGCATCGTCTCGGGGAGGGCGTTGCCGCTCCCGCGCCTCGAGGTCTTCCGTTTCATCGCACTCACGCTACGGATGGGTGGCCATGTTGGTGAAGTTGTTTCCGGTGTCGTTGAGGTTGTTGCCGACCTGGTGGGAGATGAGCTGCAGGCCGGCGAGCATCGCCAACGAGAACAAGGCGGAGATCAGCGCGTAATCGACGAGAGCGGCTCCGCCCTCGTCGCTCAGAAAGCGCAGACCATCGCTTTTCGTAAGCGGCGTGCAGCTCGAGGCCATCTCATCTCGGTCTTCGTCTGAGCGGCGGTTTCACTTTAGGCTCGGTCCCCTTACGAACCGGGCTCTCGCGCGCGAGAGCGGACGGTTCAGCGCTGCGAGCGGCTCGCTGCGACCGGCGACTGCGTCGTCGCCGCGACGGTCCCTGATTGCTGCTGCATGACATAGACCGCTCCCAGCATCGCCAGAACGAACCCCGCCGCGATCACGAGCAACTCTACGAAGCTCCTCCGCCGCCGTCCGACAGGACCAGCGGTAAGCTCGGCCTCGGCGGACTGCCGGGCGGTTGTAACCAGCCTTCTCCGTACCACGGTCGGGTAGTCGTCTCGTGCTGCCGCTTACTTGAGCCGCAGGGCCCTCTCGCCGCCAACATGTGACCGAAGCCAACGTTCGGCGGCGGGGACGCCTATTCTGGGATGACCGAGACTCGAACTCGGACGCCCTCGCGAGCCGCAGGTTTTAAGCCTGCTGTGTCTGCCGATTCCACCATCATCCCATCGGGGCTCGCTTCGCCCAACGCGCGCCGCTCACTCCTGGGCGGCCGCAGGGGCGGGACCCGGCGCCAGCAGGCAGCCCAGCAGCAGGTCGTCAGCCTCCAGGCGCGCGCTCCCGACGCCCAGCAAGCGCAGCGCCTCGGAGACGATCAACCCGCCGCCGACCACGATGTCGGCGCGCTGCGCCAGCATGCCGGGGAGTGCCTTGCGCTCGGGCAGGGACAGATCCAGAAGGCGGGCGAGCAGCGCGTCCAGAGCGGAGCGCGCGAGCTCGCGGCCCGAGACGTGCTCGACGTCGGAGGCGAAGGCCACCGCCCCGAGGGTCAGCGGCGTCCCCGCCACGGCGCGCACTTCGACGACCGGGCGGAATCCGGCGAGCCAGCCGAGCTCGGCGGCGATTGCCCGGCGAGCCTCGGCGGCCGCCTTGCGGGCGGCGGGACCCGGCTCGGCGCCGGCCAGGCTGGGAAAAGCGTCGGTGACCCGGACCGACCCGATCTCGACCGAACGCGCCTCTTCCAAAATGCCGTCGCGGCCGACGGCGCACTCGGTGCTTCCGCCGCCCACGTCCAGGACCGCGCGGCGGGTTCCGTCGCGCGGCGCGCCCGCCATCGCGCCGCGAAAGCCGGCAGCGGCCTCCTCGTCTCCGCCGAGGACGCGCAGCGGGACTCCGGTCGCAGCCTGCATCGCCGCCGCGAAGGCCGGCGCGTCGTCGGCCCGGCGCATGGCGCTCGTGGCGATCGTCACCAGCTCGGCGTCGTAGGCCCGCACCCGCTCGAGGAAGGTATGGACCGCGGCCAGGGTCCGTTCGGCCGCAGCCGGCAGCAAGCTGCCGCGCTCGCGCAAACGCTCGCCGAGGCGCGTGCCGATCGCGCCGTGTTCGAGCTGCTCGACCCCTCCCTCCGGCAGGTCGCGCACGACCAGCAGCCGGATCGTGTTCGTGCCGAGCGAGATGACCGCTCGCGCAACCGGGGCGCCCACGCCGGGCTCTAGCGTGCCGGCACTAGTAGCGCTTGCCGGCCGAGGCCTGCCGCACTTTCTGGACGCGGGCGAAGGCTTTCTCGTAATCGGCGTTCGCGATCCCGGCGTAGAGCGTGTCGACGATCGAGAGCTGGGCAATCCGGCTCGAGGTCGCGTCGGACCCGAAAGCCGTCTCCTTCGCCGCCGTGAAGAGCTTGATCTTCGCGAACTTCGTGATCGGCGAAGTCGCGCGGTGCGTGATGCAGATCGTGGTCGCGCCGGCTTTGGTGGCGTTTTCCATCGCGTCGCACACGTCGCGGGAAGCTCCGGTGTGGCTGATGCCGAGGGCGACGTCCCCGGGCTCCAGCAGGGAAGACGACATGGCCATGAGGTCGCCGTCGTTGAGCCACGTCGCCAGGATGCCGAGCTTCATGAACTTGTGGTACGCATCGAAGGCCAGCGGCGCGCTGCCCCCGATGCCGTAGATCTCGACCTTGCGCGCCTTCAACAGCGCCTCGACGGCGTGCTTGAGCTCCTCGTCACCGAGAACCTCGATCGTGTCCTTGAGCGCCTGCGCGTTCGCTTGGAAGATCTTCGCCTTGAGCGTCTCCAGCGAGTCCGTCGGAGCGATCTGCTCGTAGACGGTCTCCGTCGGCCCGACGAGATCGCGGGCCAGCATGATCTTGAACTCCTGGTAGCCCTTGTATCCGATCTTCTGACAGAGGCGAACGACGGTCGACTCGCTGGTCTGCGTGCGCTCCGCCAGCTCGGTGACGGTCAGGTAGATCAACTCCTCCGCGTGCTTGAGGATGAAGTCGGCGACGCGCTGCTCGGCAGTGCGCAACGAACTATACGTCCCCTCGATGCGGATGAAGCAGCCGGGCACGTTGACCGGCTCGATCCGGGCGGCGTCGGATGACGTCTTCACAGCTAAGTGCTTTCTACGTTGGCTTGCTGCGAGCCTCGAAAAGCGCCGCGCGCCGTTTCTTGCGGATGAAGTGCCGCTCGGCCGGAGGCGGCCGGTCGGCCGGCGCCCACGCCTCGGTCTCCTTGAGATACGCCGTGAGCCGCTCCTCGAAGACGCGGTCGATCGAGAACGGCGCCGCCGCGGCCGCGACCGGGTCGTGGTTCGGCGCGAGCGCGACCGTAGGGTGACGTCCCCGGCTCGTGACGGCGAAGGGCAGCACCGCGCGCTGTTCGAGGCCGGCGGTGAAGGTGGCGCGATGCGCGGCCAGTTCCGCGGCGGTGACGCTGGCCAGCGACCCGTCCTCGAGCCGGACCGTCGCCCCCAGCCGATGAATGTTGATCACGGTGCCGCGAACGGTAGTCAGCGGCCGTTCTCCTCGGCTTGCGAACCGGCTGCGCGGCGCACGAAGATGAGCTCCTCGCGCGGGCCGACGAGCTGAAGCTTCTCGTGGATCTCCGGAATCGCGCCGCGCGGATCGGACAAGCGCCGAATCGTGAGCTCCTGCCGCAGCTCGCGCTCGCGCAGGGCCGCCACTTCGGCGCGCTCCGCGGAGAGGTCGCGCGCCACGGCGACGTCGCGCGCGACGACGCGAGAGAATTGCAGGCCGACCACGGCGAGGACGGCGAGCGCGACCGCCAGCAGCGCGAGCCGGCCGGCCAGCCGGATCACCCTCACGACAGTGCGCTCGCCATCTGCGCCTGCGCGGAACCTTGCCACGAACCGATGCGGCGATACTTCCGGTAGCGTTCCTCGCGCAGCTCGGCGGACGCTCGGTCCACGAGCCGCTCGAGCGCGGCGTCGATCGCGTCGAGAACGCGCGCGACGAAGCCGGCCGCGTCGCGCTGCGCGCCGCCGAGCGGTTCGGGGACGACCTCGTCGACGATGCCGAAGCCGAGCAGGTCGCCGCTGGTGAGCTTGAGGCGTTCGGCCGCCTCCGGCGCGCGCGCCGCGTCGCCCCACAGAATCGCCGCGCAGCCTTCCGGCGACGCGACCGAATAGACCGCGTTCTCCGCCATGATGACGCGGTCGGCGAGCGCCAGCGCCAGCGCGCCGCCCGAACCGCCCTCACCGACGATCGCAGCGACCGTCGGAACGCGCACTTTGGCCAGGGTCGTCAGGCAGCGCGCGATCGCCTCGGCCTGGGCGCGCTCCTCCGACCCGATCCCGGGATCGGCTCCCGAGGTGTCGACGAACGAGACGATCGGCAGACCGAAGCGTGACGCGAGCTCCATCAGACGGCTCGCCTTGCGATAGCCCTCGGGTGAGACCATGCCGAAATTGCGGCGGATGTTCTCCTTCGTGTCGCGCCCCTTCTGCTGCGCGAGGACCACGACCCGACGCCCGCGGAGCTTGGCGAATCCGCCGGAGAGCGCCGGGTCGTCGCGAAAGTGGCGGTCGCCGTGCAGTTCGTCGAATCGATCGAGCGCCGCCAGATAGTCGCCTGCGATCGGCCGTTTGGGGTGACGCGCCATGTTGACGCGTTCCCACGGCGTGAGCTTGCCGAAGATCTCACGAAGCAGGTCGTTGTAGCTCGCCTCGAGCTGCCGCACCTCTTCGTTCGACTCGCCGCCGTCGCGCGCGCGCAGCGCAGCTATCCGCTCTTCGAGCGCGTGCAGGCTCTTCTCCCGCTCCACGATCACGTTCATCAGACCGCGAACTCCGGAACCGCCTTGAGCGCGGGGACGACGCGCGTGCGGTCGACGGCGTAGTCGAGCACGCGGCCGAGCGTCGCCCGGATCTCGCTGCGCGGCACGACCATGTCGATGTGGCCCTTTTCGAGGAGAAACTCGGCCGTCTGGAAGTTCTCGGGAAGCTTCTGGCGGATCGTCTGCTCGATGACGCGGCGCCCGGCGAAACCGATCTTGGCGCGCGCTTCGGCGATCACGACGTCGGCCTGGAAGGCAAACGAGGCCGAGACGCCGCCGGTCGTCGGATCGGTCAAGACGGAGACGTAGAGATTTCCGTCGCTCATGAAGCGCTCGACGGCCTGCGTCGTCTTCGCCATCTGCATGAGCGCGAGCATGCCTTCTTCCATGCGCGCGCCGCCGCTGGCCGTGAAGATGATGCAGCTGAGCCGGCGGCGCCGCGCCTCCTCGAGGAGATGCGTCAGACGCTCGCCGACGACCGTCCCCATCGTCCCGCCGCGAAAGCCGAAATCCATGACGCCGAGGGCGATCGGAAAGCCGTCGAGCGTCGCAAAGCCGGTCACGACCGCTTCGCTGAGTTGCGACTTCTGGCGATCGCCCTCGAGCTTCTGCGGATAGGGGCGCCGGTCGGTCCACTCCAGCGGGTCGCCCGGCAGCATCTCCGCGCCGATCTCGACGAAGTCGCCGTCGACCAGCGCGTTGATCCGGTCGTAGGCGTGCATGCGGAAGTGATAGCCGCACTTCATGCACACCGACTGGTTGGGCTCGAGGTCCTTGCGATAGAGCATCTCGCCGCACGACGGGCAACGCACCCACAGCGCCGCGTCCTCGGCCGGGACGTTTTTCTCGCGCAGCGAGCGCAGCCAATCGGGGATCGGCATCAGGCCGTCTTGCCCTTGGCTTTCGTGCCGCCGGCCTCCGCCGACCCGCGGCCGCTCAACCCACCGGAAAGCTTCATCGCATAGATCCGCCGCAGTTGGCGCAGGTAGTTCGCGATCTCGCCGCTGTTGAGCTTCGACGTCCCGGAGGTGCGGTCCGTGAAGACGTACGGGATTTCGACGGCCTTCCCGTAGTGCGCCTTGGCGATCACCTCGAGGCCGATCTTGAAGCCGATCGGATCGAGCTCGACCCCCTCGAGCGCGCTTCGCCTGACCAGGAAATAGCCGCTGGTGATGTCGAGGACCGGCGTGAGCGGCTTGGCCAGCCCGATCGCGACCAGCGACGTGATCTTCCGCTTCAGCGGCCAGTCGCGGATGCCGCCGCCGCTCACGTACCGGCTGCCGATCGCCAACCCGTAGGCGCCGCTTTCCACCGCCGCGACCATCCTCGGCAGAATCGAAGGATCGTGGCTGAAATCCGCGTCCATCGCGCCCACGGCTTCGGAATCGGACCGCGCGAAGCGCCAGCCCTCGATGACCCCGCTTGAAAGCCCAAGCTTGCCCGGCCGGTGCAGGCAGCGGACGGGGTAGCGGCCGGCGAGCGCGTCCACGATCGCGCCGGTCCCGTCGGGCGAGTTGTCGTCGACGACGACGATCTCGCCGTCGAGGCCGTTCGCGCGGAAGATCTCGTCCAGCGTCGTGACGAGGCGTTCGATCCCGCCCGCCTCGTTGTAGGTCGGGATGACGATCGAGAACTTCACCGCGCGACCGCGCTCCGCGAGCTCCGGCTGCGACCGGTACGCTCGATGCGGGTCCGCGTGGCTCGGGCCCGCTTGTGTATTGCCATAACCCCAAGCTATACGGCGGGCGTTCTGCGGTCTCATGCTCGCCCAACGCATCCGCCGTGCGCGCCGCACCGCCTCACAGGCTGCCGCTCGCATAGAGCAGCGCGGCGCACGCGACGAGACCCGCAGTCTCGGTCCGCAAGATGCGGTCGCCGAGCGAGATCGGCACCGCGCCTTGCGCCTCCGCGGCGCGGACCTCCGCGTGCGAGAGCCCGCCTTCGGGGCCGATGACGACCAGGACGCTCTTCGCACCCTCGACCAGCGGCCCCAACCGCTCGCGCAGCGGAACGCGCTCGGCGACTTCCCAGGGGACGAGCGCACGGTCGAACTCGCGCATGCGCGCGACGAGCGCAGGCCACGCAAGCGGCGGCTCGACGACGGGGATCTCGCTCCGGCCGCACTGCTGGGAAGCGCTGCGCGCAAGACGGCGCCAGCGCTCGACTTTCCCGCCCCGGTCGCCTTCGCCCACGGTTCGTTCGCTCGCGAAGGGCACGATGCGGGCGACGCCGATCTCGGTCGCTTTCTCGACGACGAAGTCCATCTTGTGACCTTTGGTGATCCCCTGGGCCAGCGTGATCGCGAGCGACGGCGGCGGGACCGCGTCGACGAGCGCGTCGAGCCGGGCTCGAACGCGCTGGCCCTCGACCGCGAGCGAGGCGGCGAAGACGCGTCCCGTCGAGTCGCCGAGCACGATCGAATCGCCGCTGCGCTTGCGCAGCACGACGGCGACCTTCCGCGCGTCGCCTCCGAGCAGCTCGACGACGTCCCCGATCTCGTGCGCGCCCTCGACGAAGAACCGCTCGGCGGGCACGCTACCCTCGCCGTTCGCTCATGCTGCGCGGTTCGTTAAGGGATAAACGCGTCCTTGACCCGTTCGAAGAAGGAACGCTCGTCGACGCGGTCGCCCCCCAGGCGCGCGAAGTCCTCGAGCAGCTCGCGCTCCTTGCGCGAAAGCTTCGTCGGCACGACGACGTGAACGGTGACCAGCAAATCGCCGCGGTTGCCGCCGCGGACCGACGGCATCCCGTGCCCGCGCACGCGGTACGTCGAGCCGTTCTGCGTGCCGGCCGCGATCTGCAGCGGCAGCGGCGCGTCGAGCGAGGGGAATTCGATCGACGCGCCGAGCGCGGCTTGCGTGAAGGCGATGGGCACGTCGACGAACAGATCGAGGCCGTCGCGGCGGAAGCGGGCGTGCGGCGCGATGTTCAGGTAGACGTACAGATCGCCCGGCGGCCCGCCGCGCGTCCCCGCCTCGCCGCTGCCCGCGATGCGGATGCGGCTGCCGTCGTCGACGCCGGCGGGAATGCGGACGGTCAACGTGCGGGAGCGCTCCACGCGGCCTCGGCCGCGGCACGTCTCGCAGGGACTCGCGATCAAGTGGCCTTCCCCGCCGCACTTGGTGCACGTCGTCTGCGTGACGAACTGGCCCAGCGGAGTCTGCCGGGTCGAGCGCATGACGCCCGAGCCGGCGCAGCGGTCGCACCGCGTCGCGCTCGTGCCCGGGCGGGCGCCGCTGCCCTTGCAGGTCTCGCAGCCGGTCAGGTGCGCGAACGAGATCTCCCGCTCGGCCCCGTGGAAGGCCTCTTCGAGCGTGATCTGCAGGTCGTAACGCAAGTCGGCGCCGCGCTGCGGCCCGGTCGCCGGACGCTGCCCGCTCGTGGGGCGGCCGCCGAAGAACATGTCGAAGATGTCGGTGAAGCCTTCGCCGCCGCCGAACCCGCCCGGCCCGAAACCCGCACCGTTCGACCCGGCGCGGCCGAAGCGATCGTACTGCTGGCGCTTGGCCGGATCGGAGAGGACCTCGTAGGCCTCGTTGATCTCCTTGAAATGCGCCTCCGCCGCCGCCTTGTCTTGGGCGACGTCCGGATGGTACTTCCGCGCCAGCCCTCGATAGGCGCGTTTGATGTCGGCCTCGCTCGCATCGCGGCCGACGCCGAGGACTTCGTAGTAATCGGTCGACACGGTCCTTCTATCTTATCTCGGCGTCGCTCAGATGACGATTGAGCGACTGCGCCGTCCCCGAGGCGAGCGCCAGCAGGCGCGCGTACGGCATGCGCCGCGGACCGAGAATGGCGAGCAAGCCGACCATTCCCTCCCCGAACCGGTACGGGACCGTCACCACGCTGCACTCGGTGATCTCATCGGAGCCGAGCTCGTGTCCGATCTTGATCGCGGGTCCTTCGCCCGGCATGGCGTCGGCGACGAGGTCATAGAGCGATTTCTGTTCCTCGATGATCCGCAGAATCGCGCGCAGCTTGCGCAAGTCCTGGAACTCGGGCTGGTCGAGCAGATGCTGCGCTCCGCTGGAGACGACCGACGGAGGCTCCTCCGAACCGGCTGCATCCCGGAACACGCCTTCGACGGCGAGAGCGATCCCGACGGGGACGGCGGCCTCGCTCGCGAGCGTGGCGAAGTCGAGGGCCGCTATCTCGCGCAGGGTCTTCCCGTTGAGCCGGGCGTTGAGCCGGTTCGAAAGCCGGGTGAGGTCGTCGGCCTCCACCTCGGGATCGTGTTCGAAGGGGCGCTGCAGCGCGACGCCCAGCGACGTCACGACGATCGCCAAGGCCGTGCGCTCGGAGAGCCAGATGAGCTGGATGTGCCGGAAGGTCTGCGAGTCGCGCTGCGGCGCGACGACGAAGGCGACGCTCTTGGCGAGCTGCCCGAGAAGCCGCGTCGTGTGCTCGATGACGTCGTCGAGCTCGCGGCTGGCGGCCCGGAACTCTTCCGCGATTCTCCGCTGCTCTTCACTCGGCAGGGGCTCGGGGCGCATGAGCTGGTCGACGTACGTGCGGTACCCCGAATCGGAGGGAACCCGCCCGGCCGAAGTGTGCGGCTGCACGAGATACCCTCCGGCCTCGAGTTCGGCCATCTCGTTGCGGATCGTGGCCGAGCTGACCCCGAAGTTGTACTTCTGCGTCAGCGTGTGGGAGCCGACCGGCTCCGCCGTCGCGACGTATTCGTACACGACGGTGGCGAGGATAAACGCCTTTCGCTTGTCGAGTGCCGGGCTGCGCGCTGGATCCGGGCGCGGATTCTTAGCAGTCATGACCGGGGAGTGCCAACATTACGTCCTTAAGCTAGCAAAAGCACGGGGGCGGGTCAAGTCGGCACAGCAATCCAAGCGGGCGACGCCACGCCCGGCCGCCCGCGCAACCCCGCCGGACCGAAGGCCCGGCCGGCACGAACAGAAGCACAAAGAGGCAAACTCCATACGTTATTTTTCGCTATGCAATACACCTGGAGTTCGCGCATTTTTCAGCAGGGACCGAGCAAGCTGAGACAAACATCGGCGCCCATGACGACGCCAACGCAGTCCACTGAGGCAATCGAAGCCCTCTTCACCGAGCAGCGGCGCTTTCCGCCGCCACCCGAGTTCGCCGCGAAGGCGAACGCTCAGCCCGGCATCTACGAAGAAGCCGAACGCGATTACGAGCGCTTCTGGGCTTCGTGGGCCGACAAGCTGACTTGGTTCGAGCCTTATTCGAAAGTGCTCGAATGGAACGAACCGTTCTCGAAATGGTTCGTCGACGGTAAGCTCAACGCATCCGTGAACGCTCTCGACCGGCACGTCGAAGCCGGTTTGGGCTCGCGGATCGCCTACTATTTCGAAGGCGAACCCGGCGACCGCTGGACGATCACCTACGAGCAGCTGCTCAAGGACGTTTGCAAGCTTGCCAACGGCCTGCGCAAGCTCGGCATCAAGAAGGGCGACCGCGTCGCGATCTACATGGGGATGACGCCCCAGCTTCCGGTCGCGCTGCTCGCCTGCGCGCGCGTCGGAGCCGCCCATTCCGTGATCTTCGGCGGCTTCTCGCCCGACTCGATCATCGACCGCGTCAACGACGCGAGCTGCGTCGCCATCATCACGGGCGACCAAGCCTGGCGGCGCGGCAAAAAGATCCCGCTCAAGGATGTCGTCGACACGGCGCTGGCGCACACGCCGTCGATCGAGCACTGCATCGTCGCCAAGCGCGGCGGCGATCCGGTGAACATGCAGGCCGGCCGCGACGTGTGGTGGGACGAGCTGGTCGCCGACCTGCCCGACACCGCCGAGCCCGAAGTGCAGGACGCGGAAGATCTGCTCTTCTTGCTCTACACCAGCGGCACGACGGCCAAGCCCAAGGGGATCAAACACACCACCGGCGGTTATCTCACGGGCGTGACCGCGACCACCAAGCTCGTCTTCGACATCAAGGAAGAGACCGACATCTTCTGGTGCACGGCCGACATCGGCTGGGTCACCGGACACTCGTACATCGTCTACGGCCCGCTCTCGCTGGGCGCGACGAGCATCCTCTACGAAGGCACGCCGGACTATCCTGACAAGGACCGCTTCTGGGAGATCGTCGAGCGCTACAAAGCGACGATCCTCTACACGGCTCCGACCGCGATCCGCACGTTCATGAAGTGGGGGACCGAATACCCCGCCAAGCACGATCTCTCGTCGCTGCGCCTCCTGGGGAGCGTCGGCGAGCCGATCAATCCCGAAGCCTGGATGTGGTATCACGAACACATCGGCGGCGGACGCTGCCCCGTCGTCGACACGTGGTGGCAGACCGAGACGGGCTCGATCCTCATCACGCCCCTTCCCGGGATCACCGAGCTCAAGCCCGGCAGCGCGACGAAGCCCTTCCCGGGCGTTCTGGCGGACATCGTCAACGAAGAGGGCGAGAGTGTCCCGGTCGGCGGCGGCTACATCGTGCTTCGCCGGCCGTGGCCTTCGATGCTGCGCGGCATCTGGGGCGACGACGAGCGCTACGCCAAGACCTACTGGGCACGCTTCAAGCACATGTACCTCGCCGGCGACGGCTGCGGCCGCGACGAGGACGGCTACTTCTGGTTCATGGGCCGCATCGACGACGTGATGAACGTCAGCGGGCACCGCATTTCGACGACGGAGGTCGAGAGCGCGCTGGTCGATCACCCGGCGGTCGCCGAAGCCGCGGTCGTCGGGAAGAACGACGACGTGACCGGTCAGGCCGTGTGCTGCTTCGTCACCCTGAAGGCTGGGCACGAGGCCTCGTCCCAGCTCGGCGACGCGCTGCGCAAGCACGTCGGAGAGAAGCTCGGGAAGTTCACGATCCCGAAGTACCTCACGTTCACCCAGGAGCTGCCCAAGACGCGCAGCGGCAAGATCATGCGCCGCCTGCTGCGCGACATCGCCGAGGGCCGCGTGCTGGGCGATACGACGACGCTGGCCGATTCCAACGTCGTTCACGACCTGCAGGCTCGTGCTCAGGCCGAGGCCGGCAAAGAAGACTAAAGCGCCCTTCGACGGGCTCCCTTCGACAGGCTCAGGGTGACGATACCCCCGGCTCACCCATCGTCACCCTGAGCTTGCCGAAGGGTCGAAGAATCCTCGCAGCGAGGCGAGGTCGTGGACCCGCGTCGCCGGGGGCAGCGCTGAGACGATCGCCGCGCCGTAGCGCATCGAGGTCGCGCGTCCGTCGAGGAGGGCGACCAGCCCGCGGTCGGCCTTCGAGCGGATGAGCCGTCCGAAGCCCTGCTTGAGCCGCACGATCGCGGCTGGGATCATGTACTCCTCGAAACCCGACCGGCCGGCGCTCTCGAGCGCCGCCAGCCGCGCGGCAACGAGGGGATCGTACGGCGAAGGGAACGGCAGGCGGTCGATGACGACGCACGAGAGCTGCTCGCCGACCACGTCGATCCCTTCCCAAAACGTCCCGGTCGCGAACAGCACCGCGTTCTTGGTGCGCCGGAACCAGTCGAGCAGCGCGACACGCGGAAGCTCGCCCTGCAGTTTGACGGGAAACGGAATGCGCTCGCGCACGAGCGCGTACACCTCGCGCAGGCGCGCGTACGACGTGAACAGGACGAAGGCGCGCCCGTTGCTGAGATCGAGGATCTCCTCGACCAGCGGCGCGACCCGCGACGCGAAGCGCGGATCCTTGGGATTGCATTCGCGCGGCGCGACGTAGAGGCGCGCCTGCCGGCGAAAGTCGAACGGCGACGGCGCGACGTACTCCTGTGCCTCGTCGAGCCCGAGCGTGCTCTTGAGGAACGCGAAGGATGCCCCCGTCGCGAGGGTGGCGCTGGTGAGGACGACGCTCTGGGCGCGCTCGAAGAGCGCGCTGCGCAGGTAGGCGGCCACGTCGAAAGGCGCCGAGTTGACCTCGTAACGGCCCTCGGCGTCGGTCCGCTCCACCCAGTTGATCGCCTCGTCCGCCGGCAGCTCGGTACGATCGATCGTCGCGATGTGCGCGAGAATACCGCGCAGGACCAAGTCGCGGCGGCGTTCCGCTTCGGCGGCGTTGTCGGGCGGGCGCTTGAGCGCGGCTTGCCAGTTCGCCGCGAGCCAGTTCTCGAGCCGGTAAAGCGCGCGGCGCACCGCGCCCAGCTCGTCCCGCGCTCCCTCGTTCGCGTCGAGGCGGTAACGCTCGCCGGGAACGCGCGCCAGCTCTTGCGCGAGCCCGCGCATCGCCTCGTCGAGCTCGACGTCGTACGCGGCGGGCAGAACGTAGTTCCGATGGAAGCGCCGCATCAAACGGTCGACGGTCGGTTGTGAAAGCGACGCGGTCAGAGCCGCCGAGGCCCAGCGCTCGCACTGGTGCGCCTCGTCGAGGATCGCATAATCGTACGGCGGCAGCAGCGTTCCGCCCAGCGCCATGTCGAGGAAGAACAAAGCGTGATTGACCACGACGAGGTCGGCATACTTGGCAGCGTCGCGCCGCGCGAAGAAGAAACAGTCGCGGAAGCGCTCGCAGAACTCGCCGACGCAGTCGTCGGCGTCGGCGTCGAGCGCTTCCCACTCCAGCGGCGCCGGCGCGAAGGGCAGTTCCGCGCGGTCGCCGCTCTGGGTGCGGTCGCCCCAAGCCCACATCTTCTCCATCGTCGCGCTCTGCGCGATCAGCCGTTCGGCGCGCAGCCGGTCCAGCTTGGCCCGGCACAGATAGTGGCTGCGGCCCTTGAGCAGCTCGACGCGCGCGGGAACGCCGAGCGCTTTGAGGACCAGCGGGATGTCCTTGCCGACGAGCTGCTCCTGCAACGCGATCGTCGCCGTCGAAACGACGACCTTCTTTCCGCTGCGCAGCGCCGGCACGAGGTAGGCCAGCGATTTCCCCACGCCGGTCCCGGCCTCGACGAGCGTGTGGGCGTTCTCGAGGAAGCCGCGCTCGATCAGCTTCGACATCTGGACCTGCCCCGGACGCGCCTCGAAGCCGGACAGGGCGTTGGCTATCGGCCCGTGCGCGGCGAAGACCGTCTCGATCGAAGCTCGCGGCGGCGGCGCGCTCACGGACGGTGCGCGGGCTCCTCCGGCGGCAGGTATTCCGCTTCCGTCAGCTCCCCCGTCGAAGCGTCGACGACGACCGGCGGGGCCACGGCGCGCTCCACCATGTAGAGGATCAAGCCGGCGAGGAAGCCGCTGATGAGTCCCCCGATGTGTCCAGCGTTCGAGATGTTCGGAACCGAGAAACCGAAAATCAGATTGATGATGATGATCGGCAGCGTCTGCCCGATCAGCGATCGGCCGCGCGCTCCCATCCGCAGCCCGATCGCGACGAGCGCGCCGAAGAGCCCGAAGATCGCGCCGCTCGCGCCGACCGTCGGAACGCCGGGCTGGAAGAACGTCACCGCGAGGCCCGAGCCGAGCATCGCGATCAGATAGATCGAGAGCATGCGCGCCGGCCCGGTCACGTATTCGACGTACGTGCCGACCTGATAGAGCGCGAACATGTTGAGCCCGATGTGCAGGTAGCCGCCGTGCAGGAACGCGCCCGTCACGATGCGCCACCACTCGCCGCGACGGACCAGCACGCCGACCAGCGCGCCGTGTGCGATCAGCGCCGAGTCGCTCGACAACCCGCCCGTCGCCAGCTCCCAAACGAAGGCGCCGACGTTGAGCAGGATGAGGAAATTCGTAAGCGACAGAGGCTATTCTACCGCAGCCGCGACCGTCTCGGCGGGTTCTTCTTCCTCTCGAGGCTTTTCGGGAAGCACGATGACCATGCGGGCCAGCTCGATCGAGATCGCGTAGCGCTTGCCGTCGGTGCTGATCGTGACGGGCCCGCCCAGCGGAGCCTTGTCGACGACGACCACGGTCGCACCCGGACGCAGCCCGACTTCACCGAGATAGCGCAGAATCTCCGGCACTTCTTCGGTGACGCCGAAGACGACCGCGCTCTCTTTGTCGTCTAGCTGTGCAAGCGGAACGCCGGGACGCTCCGGCTCGCTCAAATCAACGTTCGGAATCGGATGGCCGTGCGGACAGACTTTGGGATCGCCCAAGAGTGTGACAAGGCGCTCCTCGACGCGATCCGAGATCGCGTGTTCGAGACGGCAAGCCTCGGCGTGCACTTCGTCCCACGTCAGCCCCAAGAATTGCGTGAGGAAACACTCCGCAAGACGGTGGCGGCGTATGACGCGCACCGCGATCTCGAGCCCGCGCCGCGTGAGCTTGGCTTCGCCCCGCGCGCGATGATCGACGAGACCGTCGGCTGCAAGCTTCTTGAGCATCCCCGAAACCGACGCGGGCGCTACGCCGAGAGCGCTGGCGAGGGCGGACGTCGAGACGCCCGGCCCTTCCCGTTCCAGACGATAGATCGCTTCGAGATACTCTTCGGTTGATTCAGCGAAATGTGTATGTCCGGCCATTTGAACTTCTTCCGTTCGACATCTTCATGCATTTCCCGGGGAGAATCGCTCAAGTTCGTTAATTAGGTGATACTTCCGTTCGTCTGAGGCAAAACTCGCCTGGATGGCGTTCCTTGCGAAGTGGAGCAGCCGCTCCTCGCCCAACCATTCGCCGACGAGCGCGTATTCCTCGCACAGCGACGTCGAGAACAGCGCCGGATCGTCGGCGTCGATCGTGCAGACGACGCCTCGCTCGTCGAAGGCCGCGATCGGATGCTGCCGGCCGGCAGGCACGGCACCGGTTAAGCGGTTAGAGGTGGGGCACAACTCGAGTGCGACGCCTCGCCGCGCCAGTTCCTCGACCAGCTCCGGGTCTTCGAGCGCGCGCACGCCGTGCCCGATCCGCTCGGCCCCCAAGACGTCCAGGGCGTCGCGCACGCTCTGGGGCCCGGCCGCCTCGCCCGCGTGGGCCACGGCGTGCAGCCCGCGGGCGCGCGCGTAGTCGTAGGCCGGCCGGTAGGCGGCCGGGGGGAAGTTCGCCTCGTCGCCCCCCAAGCCGATCCCGACGACGCCCAGACCGGCCTCGGCCAGCTCGACGGCGGTTCTCGCGGTGGCGAGCGCCCGCTCGACCCCGAAGTTGCGGGTCAGATCGCAGATGAAGGCCACTTCGAGCCCCAGCCGGTCGCAGTCGCGAGCGAAGACCTCGCGCATCGCCGTCACGCAGGCGCGCACGTCGAGGTCGCGATGGAAGTACGTCCAGACCGACGGCGAGATGAAGATCTCGGCATAGCGGACGCCTTGGAGCGCGGCGTCGGCCGCGTAGTCGGCCGCGATCCGGGCGAAGTCCTCCGGCGTCCGCAGCGCCTTGCAGACCTCGGCGAAGGTAAGCAGGAACTCGCGGAAGGTCGCAAAGGCGTAGGTCCGCTCGAGGGGCCCGCTCACGCGCTCGCCGTCGAGCCCGTAGCGCCCGGCCAGCTCCCGGAAGGTCGCGGCCCGCACCGTTCCCTCGAGATGGCAATGGAGCTGCACCTTGGGCAGCGAGCGCACGAAGTCCGAGAGCGGCATGCCCTTTCATTCGAGCCGGCCCAGTCCGTCCCGCCCCCCGTCCCCGCCCCGAAGGAGCCGCGCGCCGCCGCCGTCATCGCCGTCGCTGCCGTCATCGCCGCCGCCGTCGTTGACAGCGAACGGCGGCGGCGCTATAGTGAGGTTCGCCCATCGCGGGGTGGAGCAGTCCGGTAGCTCGTCGGGCTCATAACCCGAAGGTCCCTGGTTCAAATCCAGGCCCCGCAACCATCCAGAGGAAGCGCCTGCACGGGCGCTTCTTTCATTTCGTCGCTCTGCCTTGCCCGAGCGCTCGAATCCTGCTCTCTACCATGGTCTGCTTTTCATCGGTTCCAGCATCGACTATGGGACTGCTCGTATGCTCGGGCGGAACGGAGTTGGAGCTCGGGATCCTGTCGTCGTTGACGTATCGGAACTCCTTCAAGTACTTTATTCCCTTAGCGAAGCTTGCGGAGTTTCGCCGTAAGGTAGCTCCGCAGGTTAGCGGCGGCATATATCCGGAGTCCATCCCAACGTGGCCCGGCCGTATTGACGTTCGCTACATATTTTTTCACGCGATAGAGCGTGTAACCGTGCTCTGATCTATCGACTCTCCGGGGAACCTCCCTGACTCTGCTACGCTAATCTATGCGAGCGGGCTAAGCGAGGATGCGCAGTAGCGCCCCAGAACAAATCCATACGACTTGGGGGCGGTCTCATGACATACGAAGAGGCCCGGCAACGCGCGATCGATCTCGGGGCATTGAAACCGCAGACGCTCACCGAGCGGATGGCAGCGGGCGTGATGGCTTCTCGCGGCCAGTGGTTTTCGAACACCGTGCGGGCGCAGGGCCGCCTCGAGGCCTGGACTCAAGCGGTCCTTCAGGGCCAAGATCCTCGACGTCTCGGATGAAGTGAGAGAGGAAGACATCATGTGTGCTGAATGTTGGGATACGCAAAATCCCCACCCAGGCTGCTCGTGCGGCCACCAGCCCTCGGGCGATCCGATGAATCCCCCCGGGCCTTGCGAGATCGAGTCGGGAAGCGGCTATTGCGGCAAGTGTGGACACAATTCAAAGCCGAGGGATGCGGGGGGCTTCTGAGCGCAGGAGAGTTCGAGAGCCATCCGCGCGATCCGCAACAGACCTGATCGCGGCGCGGTCCTCGACGCAGCGCACTAGCGCGTCACTTCTCTACGCAGTACGCCAACACTGCGGCCTGGGCCGCGGCTATTTCGGGCTCGCCGGCAGCGCGCACGTAGTTTGCGAGGCAGCCGAAGCCGGCGAGCGTTCCCGAATACGGGTCGGTCGCGATCAGCGTTGGGATGACAGCGTCGGCAAAGCTGCTTGGTCGCAATTCAATGCCGGCCCTCTCTCCACGAGAGCGTAACGCACGAACCGTGCCACTATATCTGCTGGTTGATTTCGGGGGTGGAACAGTCCCGTAGCACCGGTCCACTAGGACGGAGCGAGTTCGCGGGCGAGGGCCAGCGTGTGCAGGCCGATCATCAGCTCCTCGTTGGTCGGAATCACGTAGGCGTGCGCCGGCGAGTCGTCCTTGGTGAGGCGGGGACCGCCCGCCTCGTTGCGCGCTTCGTCGAGCGAAAAGCCGAGCCACGCGCTGCGGCGCAGCACTTCGGCCCGGACGTGCTTCGAGTGCTCGCCTATGCCTGCCGTGAACACGACTCCGTCGAGCCCGCCGAGCGTCGAGGCCAGCCCTCCGAGCGCGTAAGCGATGCGCTGCACGAACACCTCGATCGCGATCTTGGCGTTCGGATCCGAACTCGCTTCCAGGTCCCGCAGGTCGTTGCTGATGCCCGAGAGGCCTTTGAGCCCGGATTCCGTATAAAGCAGCCGCTCGACCTCGGCCACGCCGAGCCCCTTCTCTTGAAAGAGATAGAAGAGCACGGCGGGGTCGAGCTCGCCGCAGCGCGTCCCCATCGGCAGACCGCCGAGACCGGTGAAGCTGAGCGTGCAATCGACGCTCTTCCCCTCGTTGGTCGCGCACATGCTGGCGCCGCTGCCCAGGTGCGCGATCACGACGCGCTTGCCGGCGATCTCCGGCGCGACCTCGGGCAGCCTTTGGGTGATGTACTCGTACGAGAGCCCGTGAAAGCCGTAACGCCGCACGCCCTCGTCGTGCAGCGCTCGCGGCAGCGGGAGGTAGTCGAAGAGCGGCGGGTGCTCGCGATGGAAGGCCGTGTCGAAGCAGGCGACCTGCGGCACGTGCGGATAGGCGTGCGAGATCCAGGCCATCGGCGCCAGGTTGTGCGGCTGGTGCAGCGGCGCGAGCGGAACGAGCGCTTCCAGCTCGCGATGAACCGCATCGTCGACGACGACGGGGCCGCTGTACCGCGTGCCGCCGTGGACCACGCGATGTCCGACGGCGATGAGGCGGTGCTCGGCCAACAGACGGCGGAGCAGCACCGCCACCGATTTCGAGCCGTCCCCGGCGATGCCGATCTTGCCGCGGTCGAAGATGACGCCGACGTGCTCCTCTTCGACCACGAGGTGCGGATGGTTCCCTCCCATCCCTTCGAGCAGGCCGTGCGCCTCGAGCTCGAGATCGCCCGCTCCGTTCAGCTCGTAGATGGCGAATTTGATGCTCGACGACCCGGCGTTGAGCGTCAGGATGACGTCGATCATGCAAAAGTTTCCCTAGAGAGCGACCGAGGTGTGGTGGACGACGAGGGCGGCGAGAGCGGCCGAGGCAAGGCGCGTCAGCACGCTGTCGGCGCGGCTGGTCAGAACGATCGGGACCAAGGCGCCCAGCACGATGCCCGCCGCGTCGGCGTCGGCCATGAAGGTCAGATTCTTGGCGAGCATGTTGCCGGCTTCGATGTCCGGTACCACGAGCACGTTCGCGCGGCCGGCCACCGGGGAGGTGATGCCCTTGATTCGCGCGGCGTCGAGATTGATCGCGTTGTCGAAGGCGAAGGGGCCGTCGACGAGTCCGCCCGTGATTTGACCGCGTTCGGCCATGTGCTTGAGCGCCGCGGCGTCGACGGTCGACTGCATCTTCGGATTTACTGTCTCGACGGCCGAGAGAATCGCGACCCGCGGTTCGATGCCGAGCGCTCTAGCCAGCTCGATCGCGTTCTGCACGATGTCGGCCTTCACGTCGAGCGTCGGCGCGATGTTGACGGCGGCGTCCGTCACGATGAGCACGTCGTCGTGGCCGGGCACGTCCATCACGAAGCAGTGGCTCATGCGTCGCGAGCCGCGCAAGCCCGAGTCCTTCGCGACGACCGCTTTGAGCAGCTCGTCGGTGTGCAGGCTGCCCTTCATCAGCGCCTGCGCCCCTTGGTTCACGCGCACGACCGCGGCTTGCGCCGCCGCTTCGGCGTCCGGCACGTCGATGCACTCGAAGCGAAGAACGCTGATCCCGGCGTTGGCCGCAACCGCCTCGATCCGCTCCAGCGGGCCGACGACGATCGGTTCGATGATCCCTTCGTCGGCCGCCTCGACCGCGGCGCGCAGCGACGACTCGTCGCACGGATAGACCACGCAGGTCGGCAGGGGGTCGAGGCTCTTGGCGAGCGCGGTGAGCCGGTTCCACTTATCGTGGCGCTTCAGCCCGACCTTCGGTAATGCGGCGCGCACCCGGCTGATCTTTTCCGTCGGGGCGATCACCTCGGCGCGGCCTGTGAAGAGCGTCTCGCCGTGTTGATTCGTGGCCCGGCAGTCGAAGGCGACGATCCCGCCGGCCTGCTTTTCCTTGGCGACGATCTCGACGTGCAGCGTATCGCCCTGCATCGGCGGCTTGAGAAAGTCGAATGCTTGCCGGCGGTACACGGTTCCGGGCCCGGGCAAGCGGTCGCCGAGGAGCGCCGAGAGCAACGAGCCGCCGAGCAAGCTATGCGCGGTCAGGCCTTTCTTTCCCGGCGACGCGGCGTACTCGGGATCGACGTGCGTCGGGTTGGCGTCGCCGGTGACGAGCGCGAAGAGCGCGATGTCGTCCCGTGAGATCGTGTGCTCGAGCGAGGCGGAGTCGCCGACGGCGATCTCGTCGTAGGTGCGATTGGTCAGCACGTCGGCCGCTTCGCCGCGGCCCTCGGCGAGCGTCGAGCTCATGCCCTTACCACCTCGAGCGACCGTTCGACGCGGGCGATGCGGTCGCGCACGCCGGGATCGTCGATTCCGAGCACTTCGCACAGGCGCC
The DNA here is from genome assembly GCA_963834485.1 of Vulcanimicrobiota bacterium. Taxonomy (GTDB): domain Bacteria; phylum Vulcanimicrobiota; class Vulcanimicrobiia; order Vulcanimicrobiales; family Vulcanimicrobiaceae; genus CAWICD01. The sequence continues at coordinate 157,615 of CAWICD010000001.1, read as the reverse complement.
GCAGGCCTTCCACGACCGGGCGGTGCTGTTCCGCGTCGGGAAGCAGGGCCGGCAGCATGGCTATGGCCCGCTCCCGGTCGAGCTTGAGCAGGAGGTACTGCTCGCGAAGCGCCTTGCGGAACGCTTTCGTGCTCGTAAACTCGACGGCGGACGTTTCGCGCGCCGTTTTCAGCATCGCATGGTATTGCCGTTCGCCCAGCGGCGCCGAGTCGCCGCGCACGTAGAGCATGCCGCGCGCGAACGCGTCGAGGGGCGTGCCGCTCCCCGCCCGCTCCAGCAGGCGCTGCACCCGCAGCTCGTGCAGCTTGCCGCGTTCCGGACTCAGGCGCGGTGCGCGCGGCCGCTCTGCCGCGGCGGGATCGGCCGGCGGCAGCCCGACCGCCGCGCGCAGCCACGGCTGCGCGTAGATACTGTTGAACGTCAGCTCGGTCCAGCGGTCGCGCAGGTCGCGGTAGGCGTCGAGCTGCTGCACCATCAGCTCGGAGAAGCGCCGCTCGTTCGCCAGGAACGGATTGTCGGCCGATACGGGGCGGCGGTTCCGGCGCACCTGCTCGGCCCAGCCGCTGACCGGAGCCATGAATGGATTGCGCCGATCAGACCACATCACGCGCAGCTGACGCGAGGGCTGCGAGGCGCGCAGCATCTGCGCGGACGCTTCGGTCGAGAAGGCACGGATCGCGGGCGCAAGGTACCGCTCGTAGAGGGCGCCGTTGATTTGCGAGACGCGTTCGACCACCTCGAAGGGCTGCTCGTCGGCGCGGCCGTCGTCGAAAGCGCGAATGTCGTCCAGCGTGCGCTCGTGGAAGATCGTTTCGTACGCTCCGGAGACGAACTCGCTGCCGGCCGCATCCCGATCGCGCGGCACGATCTGCAACTCGTAGAGTCCGGGCGGCAGCAGCTCGATCACCTCGAGGTTCTCGAAGATCTCGACGTACTCTTTCTTGGCGATAGCTCCGGAGACGAAGATGCCGAGGTGGCCGATGTTCTGGTGGACGTTATAGACGATCGTCTGTTCGTTCGCTTGGATCTCCCCGACGTTCGCGTAGAGGTCGAGGATCCAGTTGAGCGCCTGCTGCGGCGGCGTGATGTTGTCTCCCCAAGAGCAGAATATCACGATCGGCGACTTGATGTTGCGCATGTCGATCCGCAAGCTGCCGTCGCGCGACGTCAGCTCGCCCTTGGCGAGCTTGTTGCCGATGAACAAGTCGTCGACGATCGTCTCGAACTCGTCTTTGTTCATGAAGAAGAAACCGTTCCACCAGCGCTCGAACTCGAGGAAGCGCGGGGCTTCGGTATCGATCTTCGAATAAAGCGTGTAGTATTTGGTCCAATAGGAATTGGCCGGATTGAGATTCTCGAAGTTCTCGCACAGGTAGGCCCCGTCGAACTTGCCGTTCCCCAGATCCGCCAGCATCAGCGCCAGCCACGAACCGCCGCACATGCCGCCGTTGTAGCGCATCGGGTTCTCGCCCTCGCGGCCGGCCCAATACGAGAGCGGCGCGCCTGCGAGCAGGACCGGGCCGCACTCCGCGGGGGCCGCCGCGGCGAGGATCGCCGTCGCCCAGCCGCCCTGGCAATTCCCGATGACCACCGGCTTCTCGCTATGCGGGTGCAGCTCGTGCACCTTCTTGAGGAAGAGCTCCTCGGCGCGCACGATGTCGCTGAGGACCTGACCGGGCATCGGCTCCGGGGAGAAGGTCACGAAGTAGACCGGGTGGCCGGCGTGCAGCGCGTCGCCGATCTCGCTGTCTTCCTTGAAGCCGCCGATCCCGGGACCGTGTCCGGCGCGAGGATCGATGACGACGTAGGGACGCAGCTTGGCATCCGTCGTGACGCCGGCGGGCGGAAGGATGCGGAGCATCGCGTAGTTGACGGGGCGCGGCAGCGTCCGCCCGTCCACGACCGTCTCGTAAGCGAATCTGAGCAGCGGCGGCTTGCCGTGCTCGTGGTGCTCGAGCGCGTTATCGGCGCGCTGGCGCATGACGTCCCAGAAGAGGACCGTCCGTTGCGCGGCGTCGATCCAGTATTCTTGATAGGCGCGTGCGAGGTCGAACCACGGATTCGCAAAGAACGGCGCGCCGGCCGCGGCATCTGCGGTGCGGCCGTTGGCCGCGGTTCCGCTCGGGGCGGCCGAGCCTTGCCCGTTGCCGGTCCAACCGTATGAAGAGCGCACGGCGTCGGCCCATGCGTTCCACGCTTGCAATCCGCTGGGAAACATGTCGTTCACTCCGCTTCGGCGCAACTGCTCCGAAGATACCGCACCGAGGTTATGCGCGCGTTAAGCCCTCGAACTGTGACGGCGCGGCGCTTTTGGGCTATCATAGGACGCGCGATATCGATCGCGTCTGAAGAGGGCGACTGTCATGGCGACTATAGTCAGAGGATTTGCGGCAATCGCCGGTACGGCACGTCGGGATACACGCCCGCGCCGGCGGCGCCGGCTGCGATAGCTGAGATGACGCCGGTCATCGTTTGCGGACTCGGCACGCTGGGGCAAGACTGCGCGCGCAAGCTGAAAGAGTTCGGCGCCTCCGTGACGGGAATCGAGCTCGCCGGCGGGAGGGAGCGGGAGGCGGGGGCCGCTTCGCACGGACTGGACCGTCTCGTCGCAGGCGACTGCCGCGACGCGGCGACGTTGGAGGAGGCCGGCATCGCTTCCGCGCGCGCGATCGTCATCGTGACTCAGGAAGACCGCGTCAACATCGCCTCTGCGTTCGCCGCACGCGCTCTCAACGCCCGCATCCGCATCGTCGTTCGCTCCGCCGAGCAGAATCTGAACGACTTGCTGCAGGTGCACCTGGGCGACTTCGCCGCCTTCGAGCCGACGCGACTTTCGGCGGATGCTTTCGCGCTGGCCGCGCTGGGCGACGACACGCTCGGCGTTTTCGATCTCGAGGGGCGCTCGGTGCGAATCACCCAGAAGACGATCGGACCCGAACACCCCTGGGCCGGCAGGCGCGCGCTCTTCGAGTTGGACTCGCACAGCGCGCGCATTCTGACGACGGGTCAGTCACTGGCGGCCGAGGGCTTCTGCGCGTTCGACTCCGATGCGATCGTGCGTGCCGGCGACCGCGTCACCTACTTGGAACTGGACGCGGGGTTCGAAGGCGCCACTTCAGCCTCTGCTGCCCAACCGACGCAACAAGAGAGCTCGCGCGGCTTGCTGCGAGGCCTCCTCGACGCCGCGCGGGCAAGGTGGCTGCGCGCGACGCGGACGCAGCAGGTTGCGGCGATCTCGGCGCTCGTGCTGTTCACGCTTTACAGCTCGGGCGTCGTGCTGTATAAGACTCACTACCCCGACCTCTCGCTGCAGGACGCGCTCAACCTCTCCTACGTGCTGGTCATCGGCGGCTACGACAATATCTTCGGCTCGCTGAAGCTTCCGTTCCCGATCCCGGCCTGGCTGCACGTCTTCAGCATTTCGGAGTCGATCGCGGGGACCGTCTTCATCGGAATCGTGTACGCGTTTCTGACGGAGAGGGTCCTTTCCGCGCGCTTCCAGTTTCGCAGCCGGCGGCCGCCGGTTCCAAGCGGCAATCACGTCGCGATCGTCGGGCTGGGACGCGTCGGTCTGCGCGTAGCATCGATCCTGCAGGGTTTGAAGACGCCGCTCGCGGGTTCGGACCAGCGCGAGATCGAGGCCGCCGCCCTGCCGCAGATGCCGTTCGTCGCAGGTCGCGGCGCGGAAGTTCTCGAGAAGCTCAATTTCGCGACGGCGGCCGGCGTGATGGCGCTGACCGGCGACGAGGTCGCCAACCTCGAGATCGCCCTGCTCGTTCGCGCTCGCAACGCATCCTGCAGGCTCGTCATTCGCACGGAGGACCCGCACTTCAGTCAGAACGTGTCGCGCCTCGTGCCGCACGCTTGCGCTCTGGGCGTCCACGACCTCGCCGCTGAAGCGTTCGCGGCGGCAGCCTTCGGCGAACGCATCGTCGCCCTCATGCGGATCGACGGACAGACCACGCTCGCGACCGACTACCGCGTGGAAGCCGGCGACGCGCTCGAGGGCCGGACGCTGGGAGACGTGACGTACGGCTACGGCATCGTGCCGGTGCTGCACGAAAGCGGCGGCCAGCACGTGTTCCTGCCCACGGACGGAGCGCGTTTAAAGGCCGGGGACCGTTTGGTCGTCCTGGCGACCGTCGACGGCCTGCAGCGTGCGGAGCGCGGGACGCCGCGCGAGCGCGCGTGGACGGTTCACATCGTGCGAGCTTCCACGAAGGACGGCGCGTTCGAAGGGGCCATGACGATCGCGCGCGTGACCGGATGCGAGATAGAGACCGCCCGCCAGGCGATGGAGCGGCTGCCGGCGAGCATCTCCGTTCCGCTCTACGAGCGGCAAGCGCGGCGTCTAGTGCGCGAGCTGTCGCGCCTGCAAGTGGAGGCGCGGCTCGAGGAGCTCGAGCCGTCGCTCTCCCACGTTGAATGACGCGCCGGCCGGGTTCCTCAGTTTCGCGCTTTGGCCAAGTCGCGCACTGCGCCCGACGACGCGATTCTGCCTTCGGCGGCGTACTTCTCGAGATTCTCGTCGATCTGATCGATCGTGTAGACGTAATTCACCATCAGCGAGAACGACTCGCGCAGGCCCTTCGCGGACGTGTCGGAGAGCCAGTTGATGCGCTCGAGGCGCGCGCCGTTGCCGAGGTGGAAATGCTCGACGGGATCGCGCGCGGCTCGCTCGCCGCGCTTCTCCTGCAGCAGATAGCGCGCGCACAGCCGCATCAGGGGAAGGCGCAGCGCTTCGGCCGCCGGAGCGTCGCGGTGCCAGCCCCGGCCGGCGGCCAGTTCGAGGGTGCGGGCTTCGGCGCCGTCCGCGTTCTCCTTCGCCTGAGCGCGCAGCCAGGCGGCGAAGCCGGGGACCGGCGAGAGCGTCGCGTAGGTGCGCACCTTGGGCAGCTCGTGCGAGAGCTCGTTCACGACGCGTTTGATCAACGCGTTGCCGAAGCTGATCCCCTGCAGTCCGCGCTGGCAGTTGGAGATCGAGTAGAAGATCGCGCAGGCCGCTTCCGCGGGCTTGGAGACGGGCGCCCGGCGGTCGAGAAGCGGCGCGATCTTGGCCGAAAGCTCGCCCGTCAGCGCGACCTCCACGAAGATCAGCGGCTCGTCGGGCATCGCCGGATGGTGGAACGCGAAGCAGCGCCGGTCGACGTCGAGCCGGTTCTTGAGATCGAGCCAGTTGCGCACTTCGTGCACGGCCTCGTACTTCGCCAGGCGCTCCAAGAGCGCGGCCGGCGCGTCCCACGTCACGCGGCGCAGCTCCAGGAAGCCGATGTCGAACCAGGAGGCGAGTATCTCGCGCAGGTCGGCGTCGAGCGCCTCGAACAGCGGCTCGCGCTCGAGCATTCCCAGCAGATCCGCGCGCAAGTCGACCAGGAACTTGACGCCGCCCTCGAGGCTGTTGAACTGCGTGAGGAGCCGGACCCACGGCGCTTTGAGGGCCGCCCGCACTTCCCGGGCCAGCCGCTGGCGCTCGCGCGGGTCGGCGGCGGAGCGGTACTTGGCGAGCAGCTCGTCCGGGGGCGCCGGACCGAGCGCGAAGCCGCTGAGCGTGCGGAAGAACGCCTCGCGGCCCGCTTCGTCGAGCAGCGCGTAGTCGCGTCCTAGCTGGGCCGCCCGCGCGCGAGCCGAGACTTCGCCCCCGCGCGCCTCCAGGCAGGCTCGCATCTCGCCTTCCAGGCGCGCCACGATCTTGCGCTGTTCGGCGCTGCCGCGGGCCCCGGCACGCGCCGACCTAGCGGCGTCGAGCCACTGGATCGGATTCGCCGGAAGGCGCACGCCCTGCATGCGGGCCTATTCTCCGTCGCCTGCGGCGGAGCCGCTCGCGCTCCGTCCCGGCCCGGGACGCTATTTCGGCGCCGGGCCGCAGTAGCTCGTCTCGGCCTTCTTGACCTCGTCGTCGACCCGCGAGCCGTCGTCGCGCGTGTAGGTGAGCGTGACGACGCCGGAGCCGTCGGGAACGAGGATCCGATTGATGGCCACGCGGTGCCCGTCGGGCCCGGTCGTAAACTCGACGACATGCCCCGTCTTGCCGTCGCAGGGCAGGTCTTTGTCGATCGTCGCCTTGATCCGCTGGGCGGCGAAGTTCTGCTCGATCGCCGCCAAGGCGTCGGCATACGACGTGGTCGCATCGCGGATGAACGTGAGGCTTTGCACGTCTCCGGAGAGGTGCCACTGATCGACGGTGCGGCTGCCGTCGGGCGAGACCGTGGGCCCGGAATGGCTCCAATCGGCCGGCCCGCTGAAGGCCGTCTCCGCCGCCGCGGCGGCCGGCGGACCGGTCCAAGCTCCGAATGCGAAGAGAGCGGTTGCGATAACCGGCGCGCGCTTCATGTCGCACAGTATACCGCATCTGTCCAGCGCTCGCCCGCCCGTCGACCCTTCGACCCTTCGACAAGCTCAGGGTGACAAGACGGTGGTGACGAGACGGTGGTGACAAGACGGTGGCGTCAGCCTGAGCCTATCGAAGGGTGAGCCTGTCGAAGTGGTATGGGAACCGTTCGCGAACAAGCGCGGGATGCTGAAAGGATCGCTCGTCGAGCTCGCCCCGCTGCGGCCGTGCCACGCCGCCGATCTTTTCGAAGCCGGCCGCGATCCCGAGATTTGGCGCTATATGCCGATTGCCGGGTTCGACTCGCTCGCCGCGGTCGAAGGCTGGATCGCCGAAGCGCAGGAGGCCGAGGAGGCCGGGCGCGAGCTTCCCTTCGCGATCATCGAGCTGAGCACGGGCCGCGCCGTGGGCTCCACGCGCTATCTCGACATCCGCCGCGAGGAGCGCGCGCTGGAAATCGGCTGGACGTGGCTCGCGCCCGCCGCGCAGCGCACCGGGCTCAACCGCGAGAGCAAGTTCCTCTTGCTGCGCCACGCCTTCGAGACGCTAGGCCAGCTGCGCGTCGCCTTCTTCACCGACGCGGAAAACGGCCGCTCGCGCTCGGCTCTCGTGCGTCTGGGCGCTACGTACGAGGGAACGCTGCGCCTGCACCGAGCCCGCGAGCGCAACGGCTTCGCGCGCAACAGCGCGGCCTACAGCGTCATCGCGCGCGATTGGCCCAGCGTGAAGGTGCGCCTCGAGCTCTCGCTCAAGCGGCACGCCCGCCTCAGCCGTAACGTCCCGTGATGTAGTCTTCGGTCCGCTTGTCCTTGGGCCGCGTGAAGATGTCCGACGTCGTCCCGACCTCCAGCAGCTCGCCGAGCAGGAAGAACGTGGTGAAATCGGAGATGCGCGCCGCCTGCTGCATCGAGTGCGTGACGATGATGACGGTGTAGTCCTTCTTCAGCTCGCCGATGAGGTCTTCGATCTTCGAAGTCGCAATCGGGTCGAGCGCGGAAGCCGGCTCGTCCATCAGGATGACCTCGGGCTCGACCGCGAGCACGCGAGCGATGCACAGGCGCTGCTGCTGTCCGCCCGAGAGATCGAGCGCGGACTTGTGCAGCCGGTCTTTGGCTTCGTCCCAAATCGCGGCGGAGCGCAGGCTGCGCTCGCAGATCTCCATCAGCTTGGCCGAATTGCGCTCGCCGTGGAGCTTGGGGCCGTAAATGACGTTCTCGAAGATCGACTTGGGAAAGGGATTGGGCCGCTGGAAGACCATGCCGATGCGATGGCGGACGGAGACCGGGTCGACGGTCGGCGCGTAGATGTCGGTCCCGTCGAGGGTTACTTTTCCGGTGACGCGCGCTCCCGGCGTCAGGTCGTGCATGCGGTTGAGCGCCCGCAGGAAGGTCGACTTCCCGCAGCCCGAGGGACCGATCAAGGCCATGACGTGACGGTCCGGAACCTTGAGGTTCGCGCCCTTGATCGCATGGAAGCTGCCGTAGTAGACGTCCATGCCCTCGATGTTCATCTTCGCGCCCGCAGCCTGCTCGGGAGTGAGGTTTTCCCTGTCGATCATCATGCCTTCCCGGTGAAGCGAACGGTCAGTGCGCGGCCGACCACCCGCGCGAGGACGTTGAAGATCAGGACCATGACGAGCAGCACCAGCGCCGAGCCGTTGCCGACGCGGTCGACGTCGGGAATCAAAGCCTCCGAGTGCGTGTACCAGAGGTGGACGGCGAGCGTCTCGGCCGAGCGGAAGGGATTGAGGTCGTAGGCGCCCATGCCGTGCGCGACGCTCGTCCCCGCCGTGTAGATCAGCGCCGCGGTCTCGCCGAAGATGCGGCCCGAGACGAGCACGATGCCGGTCGTGAGCGGACCGATCGCGCTCGGGAGGACGACCCGCACGATCGTCTGCCACTTCGTCCCGCCCAGGCCCATCGACGCCTCGCGATAGGTGTCCGGCACGCTCGCCAAAGCCTCTTGCGTGACCCGCATCAGCGCCGGCAGGTTGAGCAGCGTGAGCGTCACCGCGCCGGCGAGCGCTGAGAATCCCCAGTGCAGCGACTGCACGAAGACCAGCAATCCGAAGAGGCCCATGACGATCGAGGGGACCGTCGCCAGCGACTCCGCGCTGAACTGCACCGCTTGGCGGAAGCGCCCGGTCGCGGCGTACTCTTGCAAGTAGATGCCGGCGGCAAGTGAGATCGGGACCGTGAAGAGCAGCGTCATGAACAGGATGTAGAACGAGTTGTAGATCTCGGGGCCGACGCCGCCCCCCGCCGTCATCTCGCTCGGCAGGCCGAAGAGAAAATGCCACGAGATCGACCCGGAGCCGAGATAGAACATGTAGATGATGAAGACGGCCAGGAGCAGGACGATGAAGAACGCGGCGCCCCACAAAAAAACGGTCGCAAGCTGATCGACGGTCCGGCGGATCCGGGCATTACCGCTCGTCTTGATAGCAGGAGCCTCCGTCACTGCCAGCGCGTTCGCCACGTCAAGAAGACTTCCGCAGCGCGAGCTTGATCAGCACGATCAGCCCCATCGCGATGAGCAGCAGCAAGAAGGCCATCGAAAACAGAGAGTGCTGCAGCAGCGAGCCCTGCGAGGCGCCGCCCATGTCCATGACGATCTCGGAGGTCAGCGCCGACGCCGAGTTGAGCAGCCCGCTCGGCATCACCGGCGCGTTGCCCAGGACGAGCTGAATCGCGAGGGTCTCGCCGATCGCGCGCGCCATGCCGAGGATCACGGCGACCGCGAGGCCGCTCTTCGCGGCCGGAACGAGCACGAGGGAGATCGTCTCCCAGCGTGTCGCGCCCAGGGCCAGCGAACCCTCGCGCAGCGAATTGGGAACGACCTTGAGGGCGTCTTCGGAGAGCGAGATCACGGTCGGCAGGATCATCAGCGAGAGCACGATGCCGCCCGCCAGCAGGCCGAAGCCCGAGGTTCCGGTCACCTGCCGGATCAGCGGCACGAGCAGGGTAAGGCCGAGCCAGCCGTAGACGACCGATGGGATGCCGACGAGCAGCTCGATCGCGGGTTTGAGCGCCGAGGCGACTCGCTTGGGAGCCAGTTCCGAGAAGAAGATGCCGACGGCGACTCCGAACGGGCCGCCGACCGCGACCGCGAAAGCGGTGACGAAGAGCGAGCCCAGGATGAAGGGCAGCGCTCCGACCTTGCCCTGCTCGGGGCTGAACGTAGGCGAGAAAAGAAACTCGAAGACCGATTTGTGATCGACGGTGAAGAGTTTCGTGCCCTCGACCGTCAGATACCCGATGAGCAGCGTGATCGACAGGATGAAAAACGCACTGGCCGCCTTCAGTATCCACAAGGCGATCGCTTCGTCGCGGTGGGCTCGGTTCGCTTCAGCGGCTAACATCGATGCAATCTCGTTCTCCAGGGTGTCGGTCGGGGACGCGACGAGAGAGGAGCGACTCTGCCGCCGCTCCTCTCCCTTCCTGCTTGACTCCGCTCAGCGATCGCTCTCTGAGACCTTCATGTCGCTGGTGACGATGTATCCCAGCTGGTTGATGAGCTGCTTGTTGCCCGCGATGAAGTCGATGAACGCCGCGACGTCCTTGGAGGGCGGGCCGTTGGTGAAGATGTGCTCGTACGACCAGATCGGATACTTGCCGCTCAGGACGTTCTCGTCCGTGGCCGCCACGCCGTCGATCGCCAGCTCGAGGATGCCGGCCTGATTGTGCGTTCCAGAAAAGGACGCGTACGAGACGGCACCGGGCGTCGTCTTCACCGCCGAGATGACGGTCCCCGTCGCATCCTCGGTCAGCCCGGTCTCGTTGACCGGAACGTCACCCATGATGACCTGCGTGAAGACCGCGCGCGTGCCGGAGCTGCGCGGGCGATTGATCACGGTGATCTTCTGATCCTTGCCGCCGACGTCTTTCCAGTTCGTCACCTTCCCTGAGAAGACGTCCTGGAGCTGCTTCTTGGTGAGACCCTTGACGCCGCTGTCCGGATTGGCCACGACCGCGAAACCGGTGACCGCGACCTTGTGGTCGACCAACGTCGGAAAGTCGGCCTTGCTCGCAAGGATGTCCGAGTCACCGAGATCGACGGCCTTCGCGGCGGCCTGCGTGATGCCGACGCGCGAACCGCCGCCGGTGACGCTGATCTTGACGTCGGGATGCTTGGCCTGGTAAGCATCGGCGGCTGACTTGACGAGCGGCAACAGCGCGGTCGAACCGGCCGCCGAGATCGAAACGTCGGCGAAGGCAGCGTTCGGCGCGAGCAACGACGCTCCGAGGATAAGGGCCGCAAGTGCGGACCTGGGCATAAAACCTCCTAGGCTAGATAAGTGAGTATGACGTGGACACGTTCCATGGTCGCAACCGGAGCATAAGCCGCGTTTAACATTAGGTTAAGACGCCGTTAATGATCTCAACCTTTAGCATGCGCTCCGGGAGTTCTGCGACCACGCTCCGACAACGCAGCCTGATAGGCAGAAGTTCGCGCTGTCGACCGGACACTGCGTAGTATCGCGATTCGAGTTTATCGCAAGCTTATCGATCGGTTAAGATTCGTCTGGACTCCGCGGGGCCGGAAAAGTGCACGTGAAAGTCGCACCCAGACCGAACTCCGAGTTCACTTTAACGCTCCCGCCGTGCGCCTCGACGATCTGCTTGACGATCGAAAGGCCCAGGCCCGTTCCGGCGGACTCGCGCGCGCGCGAGCGGTCGACGACGTAGAAGCGCTCGAAGATGTGGGGCAAGTCGTCGAAGGGGATGCCGACGCCGGTGTCGCGCACGACCAGCGTGGCGGACGCATCGCTCCGGCCGACCTCGATCCTCACCGAGCCGCCCGCCGGCGTGTGGCGCAAGGCGTTGTCGATCAGGTTGACCAGCACTTGCGCGAGCCGGTCGGGATCGCCGTCGATATGCACCGTCCGGCCGCTGAAAGTCAGCGCCACGCCGAGCTGCGCGGCGCGCGGCTCGAACGTCTTGAGGATGTTGCTCGCGACGCTGGAAAGATCGACCTCTTCGCGCCGCAGGCGCATCCGGCCGGACTCAGCCCGCGCCAGATCGAGCAGGTCCTGGACGAGTTGGACCATGCGATCGACCTCGCGCTTGATCTGCGGTAGGAACAGATCGAGCGCTTCTTGGTCGTCCGCCGTCGCGAAGATCGTCTCGATCATCAGGTTGATCGAGGAGAGCGGCGTGCGCAGCTCGTGCGAAACGCTCGAAACGAAGTCGCGCCGGGTCTGTTCGAGCTCGTGCAGGCGCGTTTCGTCGCTGGCGATCACCAGCACGCCTTCCGCACCGTCGAAGGGGATCGTCGTGACCGTCAGCATGCGCGGCGCACCCGCGATCGTCAGCGGAACGCGGCCGCGCGAGGGGTGTCCTGCCAGCGCCTCGCGCACCCGCCGGTCGAGCTCGAACGACGGAACGACCTCGATGATCGCGCGGCCCTGCACCGGCCGCGCGCCGAAATCGAAGATCGCGCCGGCCGCGGCATTGACCGAGTCGATATGACCCCGGCCGTCGAGGGTGACGATTCCGACCGTCAGCGAGCGCAGCAGCTGCTCGAAGCGCGAATCGGCGCGCGGCTCGGCGGGAGGCGGCGGCGCGAGCGGCACGGCGCGCCGAGCCGGCCAGAGAGCACGCCCGAGCAGAGCGCCTACGACGAGCGCCGCTCCCGACGCGAGCAGCACCTCGACGAGGTGCACCGCTACTCTTTGAACATGTAGCCGCGGCTGCGCACGGTGATGATGTGCTGCGGGTTGTTGGGATCGATCTCGACCTTCTCGCGCAGCCAGCGCACGTGAACGCTGATCGTCTGGTGCTCGCCCTCGAAATCGTAGCCCCAAACCTTGTCCAAGAGGGTTTGCCGCATGACGACCCGCCCGCGGTTCTCCATGAGGACCTGGAGCAGCCCGAACTCCTTGGGCGCGAGCGAGACCGGCTGCCCCCGCACCGTCAGCGACTGGCGCGACGGGTCGAGGACGAGCTCACCGGCCGAGATCGCCTCGCCCTGCGCGGCGTCGCCATTTCCGTTCTGCCGGCGCAGCCGGGCTTTGATGCGGGCCAGGAACTCGTGCAGCGAAAACGGCTTGGTCACGTAGTCGTCGGCACCCAGCTCGAGGGCCAGGACCTTGTCGATCTCCTGGTCGCGCGCCGTCAGCATGATGATCGGCACGCCGCTGGAGCGGCGGATCTCCTTGCACGCTTCGATCCCGTCGAGGACCGGGAGCATGATGTCCATGATGATCAGGTCGGGCCGCTCGCTCGCCGCCAGCGCGATCGCGGAACGCCCGTCCCCCGCCGTCGCGACCGAATAGCCGTTGCGCTCCAAATTGAAGCGCAACGTTTGAAGGATCGCCGACTCGTCGTCGACGATGAGGATCTTCTTGCTCTGTTGGCCCGGGGCCACCATAACGTCTCCCCCGCCGCATGACCGCGACGGGCACGCCGACAAGATAGCGCACAACGGGAGAGCGAGGCAAGGAGGAACGTTTGGCCAAGGCGCCGCGCTACGAGGGCCTCGAACGCGACACGAGTCTCAAGGAGGCCGCCCGCGCCGTGCTGGGACCTCTGCTTGCGGCCGTCCTCCAGGAGGCTCCGGCGGTCCTGCGGGGCGACGACGTCGAGGCGACCCACAACATGCGGGTCGCGCTGCGGCGGCTGCGGGTCGCCCTCGCCACCTTCCGCGACTGCTTCCCGAAGAAGCGGCTGCGGGAGCAGCTTCGCACGACCAAACGGATCGGACGCAAACTCGGCGAGGTGCGGGATGCCGACGTCCATCTGGCGGCCCTGCGCACGGCTCTGGGCAGCGCGACGAGCGACGAGCACGCCGGAGTCGCCCACGCCCTCGAGAAGCTCGCCGCCGGCCGGCGCGAGGCGCTCGCGGCGTTTGCGATCGAACTCTCGCAGTTCGACCGTGCCGGATTGGCCGAGCTGATCGAGAGCGACGGGAAGGCGGCGGAGGCGCCGCTCCGTTCCGTCCTCCCACGGATCCTGCGCCGGCGCCTGCGCCGGCTGCTCGAGGAAGCCGAGGACGCTCGCGAGAGCGGCGCCCCCTCCGACCTGCACGCGTTGCGCATCGAAGGCAAGCACCTGCGTTACAACCTCGAGTTCTTCCGAGAGCCGCTGGGGCCGGCCAGCGCCGACGCCCTGACGCTGCTCGCTCATCTGCAGGAGCGCTTGGGAACGATCGCCGATCTCGACGCCTTCGAGCGCTACTACCGCGGCCTGCTCGAGGGGGTCGCCGGCGACGATCCCCGGGCAGCCGGCTTGCGCGCGCGGCTGACGGCGGCCCGCCGCGAGCGCGAGCGCGCGCTCGACACGCTCCGCCACCGCTGGCTGAAGGCCCAGCCGCCCTATCCCGAGAGGCTGACCGCCTCGATCTCCGCTTCGCTCGCCTCGCTCTCTCCGAGCTCGGCATCGTAGCTTTCCGCGCTGGGCCCCTCGATCCCGACCGCGACCTCGAGCGCTCGCTCCAGCATGTCGGCCTTGAAGCGCGCGCTGTCGACCTCCGGCGTCACGTCCTGCGACGCGCGCAGCGCGATCTCGATGCGGCCCGGCGAGAGCGCGACGTCGAACCCGCTGACCACCCCGAGTCGCCGGACGTCGAGTCCGTCAGCGAGCCGCAGGATCCCGCCGAGGACCATGATCTTCGCGCGCAGGGCGGTCGAGGCGGCGGCCCACTCGGGATGGGTCGGCTTGGGCAGCGACTTGCGGTGATAACGCACGAGGATGGCGATCAGCTCGAGCTCGTCGGGACGCCAGCCCCGCAGGCCCGCGTTGCGCACGATATAGGCGCCGTGCTTGTGGTGCGCGCTCGCAGCGATCGCGCGCCCGACGTCGTGCAGCAGCGCCGCGGCGAAGAGCACGTCGCGCTCCGCAGGCTCGAAGCGATGCAGCGGGGCGAGCCGGTCGAAAAGCAGCAGCGCGAGCGCGGCGACGTGGTTCTCGTGCGCGCCGCCCTCACCGAATCGCTTGGCCAGCTCGTGCGCCGCGTCGAAACGGCGCGTCTGCTCGTCGCCCAGGCGCCGCGCGACCGCGATGTTGCGCTCGAGGTAGTCGACGACCAGCCCTTCGCGCAGCGCGCGTTCGCTGACCACGAGCTCGTCGCGCTCGAGCCCGTCCATCACCGCCAGCACGATCGCGTTTCCGGCGACGATGATGTCGCTGCGGCGCGGGTTCATGCCGGGAAGCTTGCGGCGCTCGGCGGCCGAGAGCGGCAGCATGACCGACTGCAGCTCGCGCAGCCGCTCGCGCCGCAAGACGTAACCGTGCACCCGCTGCGCGGGGGCGCCCGCGCGCGCCCGGTCGAGCGCGGCCAATCCCATGACCGTCCCCGACGTTCCGATCAGCGTGTCGAAGCGGTAGTCCTGCATGCGCTCGAGCAGCGGGTGCAGCAGCGAGCGGATGTGCTTCTCCATCGCGCCGTAGCGGGGCGAGCGGGCGTCTTCGTCGCGCAGGTACTGCTCGTAGAGACGCAGGCTCCCCAAGCGGACGCTGTGGAGGAAGAACGGGCGCTCCTCGTCGGCGACGATGAATTCGGTCGAGCCGCCGCCGATGTCGAAGATGCAGGCCACCCGGTCGCCCAGAGGAAACCCGCGGCTGACCCCGAGGTGGATGAGGCGCGCCTCCTCGGTCTCGCCGAGGACCTCGACGGTGACGCCGCCGGCCGCCCGCGCGGCGGCCAGAAACTCTTCGCGGTTCGAGGCTTCGCGTACCGCGGAGGTCGCCACGGCCCGGATGTCGGAGGCACCGGCCGCGCGCGCCGCCGCGGCGAATTTGGCGATCGCGGCGACCCCACGCTGGACGGCCTTCTTGCTGAGCTGGCCGCGCGCCAGCGCCACGCCTCCGCCCAGCCGCACCATCTCGCGGGCTTTGAGGATCGTCCGCGAGGTTCCGAAGCGAGGGTCCAGCTCGACGACGATGAGGTGGATCGAGTTGGTGCCCACGTCGATCGCGCCGAGCAGCATGGCTTACAGAGCGTACGCGGGGCCGTCGAGCCGCCCCTTTCGGCAGATGAAACGGCGCGCGAAGGGTCTGCCGCCCGCGAACGCGATCTTTGAGAGCCACCATGCTGTGCTGTCAAGGATACGCTTTCACCGCGGGCGGCGACACCGCGTTCGAGGTCGACACGTCGCGGATCAAGTACGGGAGCGGCGCGCTCCGCGAGCTCGGTGCCGAGGCCGAGGGCCTGGGCATGTCGCGGGTCGCGCTGTTCACCGACCCGCGGCTCGCCCGCCTCGAACCGGTCGCCGCGGCCGCCGCTTCGCTGCGCGAGGCGGGCCTCGACGTCGCGCTCTACGATGCCGTGCAGGTCGAACCGACCGACCGTTCGTTCGAGGCCGCGGCCGCGTTCGCGCGCGAGGGGCGGTTCGACGGCTTCGTCTCGGTCGGCGGCGGTTCGGTCATCGACACCGCCAAAGCCGCGAACCTCTACAGCACCTACCCCGCGCCGTTCGCGGCCTACGTCAACGCGCCGGTCGGCGAGGCGCGCCCCGTCCCGGGGCCGCTCCGGCCGCACATCGCCTGCCCGACGACCTCGGGGACCGGTGCGGAGGTCACCGGGATCGCGATCTTCGACTACCTCGAGCGTCGCGCCAAGACCGGGATCGCCTCGAAGCGGATCCGTCCGACGCTGGCGCTGATCGATCCCGACTGCACGCTGACCCTGCCCAAGACCGTCGTCGCCTGCAGCGGCTTCGACGTGCTCAGCCACGCGCTGGAGAGCTACACGGCGCGGCCCTACACGCAGCGGCCGCGGCCCGCGACGCCGAGCGCGCGGCCGGCGTCGCAAGGCGCCAACCCCTTCTCCGACATGGCCGCTCTGGAAGCGCTGCGCATCTTGGGCGAGCACATCGTGCGCGCCGTCAACGATCCCGCCGACCATGCGGCCCGCGAACGCATGATGTTCGCGGCGACGCTGGCCGGCATCGGCTTCGGCAACGCCGGCGTGCACGTGCCGCACGCGATGTCGTACGCGGTCGCCGGGCTCGTGCGCGAATACCGCGCGCCCGAATACCCGGCCGAGGAGCCGATCGTGCCGCACGGCATGGCGGTCGTCGTCAACGTCCCCGCCGTGGTGCGCTTCACCGCCCAGGCGAATCCCGAACGCCACCTGCGAGCGGCCGCGCTGCTCGGCGCCGGCGTCGCCGGCGCGGCGCCCGAGGACGCGGGCGAGCTGCTGGCAGCGCAGATCGAGACGCTGATGCGCGCGACCGGCATGCCCAACGGCGTCGGGGGCGTCGGCTTCTCGCGGGGCGACGTCCCCGCCCTCCGCGACGGTGCCGCCTTGCAGCGGCGCCTGCTCTCGAACGCCCCGCGCGAGGTCGGCCCGGCCGAGCTCGAGCCGCTGTTCTCGCAGGCGCTGCGGTACTGGTGAGTCAGGGGGCCGCGGGGAGCGGCTCGAGGTCGAAGCCGAGCTGACGCGAGAGCTCGTCGGCGACCGCGCGCGCGGTCGAGGCGAGCTTGTGCACGCGTTCGGGCGTCAGCCGCGTCGCGGGGCCCGAGACCGAGAGGGCGCCGACGCACTGCCGGCGCCGGTCGAAGATCGGCACGGCCAGACAGCGCACGCCCTCCTCCATCTCCTCGTCGTCGACCGCGAAGCCGTTCTTGCGAATCGCGCTGAGCTCGGACTCGAGCGCGGTCCGCGAAACGATCGTCTTCGCCGTGAAGCGCTTCATCGGAGCGCTCAGGACGGACTCGACGAAGGCGGCCGGCTTGTACGCGAGCAGCAGTTTGCCCGTGCCGGTGCAGTAGAGCGGCGCGCGCATGCCCGGCGGCGTGAACATCTTGACGAGGTGCATGCTCGCGACCTGATCGAGATAGACGACTTCGCGCTCGCTCATCGTGACCAGATTCGCGGTCTCGCCGGAATTGCGCATGAGGCGTTCGAGGTACGGGCGGGCGACCAGGCGCAGATCCAGGTGGACGTCCGCGGCGCTGGCCAGCATGAAGATGCGCGAGCCCAAGTGATAGCGCGAGCTCTCGGGATCCTGGCGCACGTAGCCGCGGTCGACCAGGGTCGCGAGGAGACGGTGGACCGTGCTCACGTGGAGGCCGACGAGCTGGGCCAGCTCGCTGATTCCGGTCGCCCCCCGGCGCGAGGCGAGCGATTCGAGCACGTCGAGCGTCCGGTCGACGGACTGGACCTTGGGACGGCCCGAACCAGTCGTCCGGCGTTCGCGGGGCGGTTTCGTTGCAGCGTTCGTCATTTTTGCTTAATGAAAGAAGTTTTCGATCTTGGTGGAGGGGGCTTCCTCCGCCGCTTGAAGAGGCCGCGGTGCTGCGGCGCCTTCGTTCCTTCGCGCGCCTGACGCGCCCCGCGTTCTTGGCCGGCGGTTTCCTCGGCGGCGGCTTGGGAACCGCGATGGCAGCCTACGAGCGAGCCGGGGCGGTCGACTGGGGCGGCTACGCTCTCGCGCAGCTCGCGATCACGTCGTTCCAACTGATGACGCAGTACGCGAACGAGTTTTTCGATCGCGAAGGCGACGCACTGAGCGTGCGAACCAGATTCTCCGGCGGCAGCGGCGTGCTGGTCGACGGCTCGCTGGCGCCGCAGGTCGCCCTGGGCGCGGCGCTCGCGTGCCTGGGGCTCGGTGCGGCCTCCGGCGCGGCGCTCGCCGCCTGCGGCCTCGCCGCGGCCGCCGCGTGCGCCGTCCCGATCTGCGCCTTGGCCTGGGCCTATTCGGCGCCGCCCCTGCGCCTCTCGGGCCGGGGGCTCGGCGAACTGAACACCGCCCTGGTCGTCGCGGTCCTCGTCCCGCTCTGTGCCTTCGCCGCGCAGGGCCGCCCGCTCGACGGGCGCGCGCTGCTCGGCACCTTGCCCGGGGCGGCCGCGATGTTCGCCATGATGCTGGCCGTGGAGTATCCGGACGTGGCCGCCGACACCGCCAGCGGAAAGCGGAACCTGGTCGTGCGGCTCGGCGAGCGCGGAGCCAAAGCGCCGGCGTACGCCGCCGTCGCCGCGGTCTACGCCGCCGTCGGGACGGCGTTGCTGGCCGGTGCGCCGGCGGCCCTGGGCGCCTTCGAGCTGCTCTCGCTGGCGCCGGCGATCCTCTTGTGGCGAGCTCTGGCCCGGCGCCGCGACGGGCGCGACGACGCATCGCTCGCGGCGCGCGGGGTCGCGTTCTTCTTCGTCGTCAACTGCTGCGCGCTGGCCGGCTATGCGACGGCCGCAACGAAGGCGCGCCATCGGGCGGTTGAGAGCCGCGTGGAGACCCGGACCGCGCTCGCCGAGCGCATCAATGCGGCGCTCGACGGCGTGCGCCCCGGCATCCAGGCTGACGGCGGCGACGTCTGGCTGATCCGGGTCGAGGAGCGCGTCGCCTACGTGCAGCTGGTCGGCGCCTGCGGCGGCTGTCCGATGTCCAACGCGACCCTCAAGCTCGCCGTCGAGCGGGCCGTGCGCGAGCGCTGCCCGGAGATCGAACGGGTCGAGCAGCTCTGAGCGCGCGCAGGCGCTCCGGCGTCAGGCCGTTTCCGGGAAGGACTCCATCTTATCGCGCAGCCGTTCGCAGAAGCGGACCACTTGACGCGCGTCGGAGAGGGTCAGGTCGCCGCCGACGATCGAGCACAGCTCGGGCAGCTCGGTGAACGGCCTGCCGCCGAGGACGATCGGAACGTTCGCCGTCCGGGCGTCCTGCTTGAGGAGATCGACGAGCCCGATCAGCTCGTAGACGCTTGCCGTGAGCGTGGCGGAGAGGAGCACGGCTTGCGCCTCGTGCATGATCGCCGCCAGCAGGACCTCCCCGGGCAGCACGGCGGCACCGAGGTACTCGACCCGCACGCCCCGCGCCCGCAAGAGCGTCGTCACCATCTCGATTCCGACGTCGTGGCGTTCGTGCGGCGCGCAAGCGGCGACCACGCAGAAGCTGCCCGGAATCGCCGGCCTCGGCATCCTTTCGCGGGCCTGCGCGATCAGATCGCGCACGACGGCGGTCCTGCGGTGCTCCTCGGCGACGGTCATGCGGCCGAGCTGCCATTGACGGCCGCTCTCGAGCTGCGAAGGCGTCAGCACGTCGCAGAAAATGTCCTCGGCGCCCAAGCCTTGCGCCTGCAGCCGCTGGTACTCGGCGAGCGGACCGTCCTGCGAGGCGAAAGATGCCAAGAAGGCGGCGGCCGGCGTCCCCTCGGCCACGACGCGCTCGTGCGCGAGCGATCCGAAACTCTGCTTGGCGGCATCGCGCATCTGCGCCAGGATGCCGGTATCGGGGAGGGGCAGGCGCGTGCCGATCACGCGGAAGACGGCCTGCCACTCGCTCTGGATGCGTTCTGCGGGAAAGCCGAACGCCGCGGTGAGCTGAGCGATCCAGCGCAGGTCGCGGAGCCACAGCGGCACGGCGTTGAAGTAGATCGCCCGGCCGACGTCGGCGGCCATCACGGTCTCGGAGTGACCCGGCCGGGCCAGGTCGTGCGGCGGAAGCGGAACGCCCTGGGCCGCCATGTCAGCGCGCGCTTCGGCGCCGAGGGCAGCGGAATGCCGCTCGATCCAACGGCCCATCTCCATCCGGCGGAAGATCGCAGCCGTCTTCGAAGACCGCGCGTTCTCGGGCGGACCGGTCGAGGCGCGGCGCTCGAGCGGAAGCTTCGCCTCGGCGATCGACCCGAGCAGCGTGGGGCGGCGCAGGCGCAGCTCGGGGCGTATGCGCGCGAACGGCGACATCCCGCGCCCCCGTCCCGGGCGGGCCTGGCCGCGCGCTTCGCGCCGCGGCTCGCCGGGGCCGAGATCCTCGACCGTCAGGTGCGCGCTCCCGTCGGGATGCCAAGCGAAGTCGACGAGAATCGCGCCCGGAGCGTGCGTGACGAGCTCGCGGTAGATGAGTTGCGCGCTCAGCAGATCCGACGTCTCGGTCGCGGAGATCCGCAAGAAGTGCATGAGCTTCGGCTCGAAGGCGAGCGCGTCGTGGGCATCGCGCGAGACCATCGAAATGCCGCTGCGGCTGCTGGCTGCGGTGCCGCGCCCGCTCGGAAGATCGTCCGGCCCACTGCGAGAGTTTTTCACCGGAGTACCAATTCTGGACTAGCCAATCGCGCCCGAAGACCCGAGCGCGTACACCTCGGAACGTCACCATTCCCTAGAGTGCAGAATGTATCCCCTTTTTGCCGAACCTGCGATTAATAATTCTAGGAAAATTAATTCCGTGCTAGGATCGGCGCGTTCAGCCCGCGATTGCGGCTTCTTGCACCGGGGGCGCAAGTTCCACGAGCAGGTCGCCCGCGGCGACCCGTGCCCCGACCGGCGAAAGGACTGAAGTGACGTGTCCGTCGGCCGGAGCTACGACTAAAGTCTGCATCTTCATCGCCTCGATCGTCAAGAGCGGATCGCCGCGGCGGACGTCGAGGCCTTCGGTGACGCTCACCTTGACGATCTGCCCCGGCATCGGCGCGCCGACGTGGAGCGGATCGCCCGGGTCGGCTTTGCGCGCCGCCGGCCGCACCGCTTTGGCATGCCGGTCGAGGACCGCAACCGTGCGCGGGTGACCGTTGAGCTCGAAGTAGACCGTGCGATGGCCCGTCTCGTCCGGCTCGCCGAGCGCGGCGTAGCGCACGACGAGCGTCTTGCCGCGCTCGATCTCGACCGACGTCTCTTGGGCGACCTGCATGCCGTAGAAAAAGACTTGCGTCTCGAGGTTGTCGACGTCGCCGAAGTGCGACTGGTGCTTGGCGAACTCGACGAAGACCGCCGGATACATCAGGTACGAGGCCAATTCGCGTTCGGTGATCGCCCGGCCGACGAGCCGCTCCGCCTCGGCGCGCGCTTCGGCCAGGTCGCGCGCCGGCAGCGTCGCGCCGGGACGCTCGGTCAGCGCTTTGCCGCCCTTGAGCACTTTGCGCTGCAGCGCCTCCGGGAAGCCGCCCGGCGGCTGGCCGAGATCACCGTGAAAATACTCGACGACGGAGTGCGGAAACGAGATGTCGGCGTGCGGATCGAGGATCTGCGCCTCGCTCAGGTCGCTGGCGACCATGAAGAGCGTGAGATCGCCGACGACCTTCGAGGTCGGCGTCACCTTGACGATGTCCCCAAACATGCGGTTGACGGCGGCGTACGTCTTGGTGATCTCGTTCCAGCGCGGACCGAGGCCCATCGACTGCGCCTGCTCGCGCAGATTCGTATACTGGCCGCCGGGCATCTCGTGCAGGTAGACGTCCGACGAGCCGGCGCGCATCTCGCTCTCGAAGGGACGGTAGAACGCCCGCACGGACTCCCAATAGGTCGAGAGCTCGCGGATCGCCTCGCCGTTCAGGCCGGTGTCGCGCACGGTGTGGCGCAGCGCCTCGACGATCGTGCCGAGATTGGGCTGCGAGGTGAGCCCGCTCATCGCGTCGATCGCGCCGTCGACCGCGTCGACGCCCGCTTCGACCGCGGCCAGCACGCTCGCACCCGAGTTTCCGCTGGTGTCGTGGGTGTGGAAGTGGATCGGGATGCCGACTTCCCCCTTGAGCGCGTCGATCAGCCGCCGCGCGGCTTCGGGCTTGAGCAGGCCCGCCATGTCCTTGATGCCGAGGACGTGCGCGCCGGTCGCCTCGAGCGCTTTGGCGAGCCCGACGTAATACTTCAAGTCGTATTTCGGACGCGCCGGATCGAGGATGTCGCCGGTGTAGCACATCGCCGCCTCGCACAGCTTGCCGCTCTCGAGCACCGCGTCGATCGAGACGCGCATGTTCTCGACCCAGTTGAGCGAGTCGAAGATGCGGAACACGTCGACCCCGGCGTCGGCGGCCTGCGCCACGAAATGGCGCACGACGTTGTCGGGATAGCTCGTGTAGCCGACGGCGTTGGCCCCGCGCAGCAGCATCTGCAGGAGGATGTTAGGAACGCGCTCGCGGATCGCGCTCAGGCGTTCCCACGGGTCTTCTTTGAGGAAGCGCATCGCCACGTCGAAGGTCGCGCCGCCCCAGCACTCGAGTGAGAAGAGCTCGGGCAAGTTCTCGGCGTACGCGTGCGCGATCCGCACGATATCGCGCGTGCGCATGCGCGTCGCCAGCAGCGACTGGTGCGCGTCGCGGAAGGTCGTGTCGGTGACCAGCACGCGGCGCTCGTCGAGCATCCACTTGGCGAAGCGCTGCGGCCCGAGCGCGAGCAGACGGTCGCGCGTGCCGCGGCTGACGTCCCCGCCGCGACGGTGCGGCACGGCCGGCTCCGGGCCGGCCGGCGCTCCGGGCCGGCCTTGCACTTCGGGATTGCCGTTGACGATCGTGTCGCCGATGAAGCGCAGCAGCCGGGTCGCGCGGTCGCGGCGATGGGGCATCTGCAAGAGCGAGGCCGACTCGTCGATGAAGCGCGTCGTCGCCTTGCCGGAAACGAAGTCCTCGTGCGAGAGCAGCGCGTCCAGGAAGGACACGTTGGTGGTCACGCCGCGCACGCGCACTTCACGCAGCGCGCGCAGCATGCGCTGGCGCGCCTCCTCGAAGGTGGGCGCCCAGACGGTCACCTTCTCGAGCAGCGAATCGTAGAACGGCGTGACGATCGCGCCGCTGTAGGCCGTGCCGCCGTCGAGCCGCACGCCGAAACCGGTCGCCGGCCGGTAGGCCGTGATCTGCCCGTACGTCGGCGTGAAGCCGTTGAGCGGATCCTCGGTCGTGACGCGGCATTGCAGCGCGTGGCCGTTGACGCGGATCTCCTCTTGGGCGGGGACGCCGCTCTCCGGCGTGCCGATCTCCGCACCCTCGGCGATGCGGATCTGGGCCTTCACCAGGTCGATCCCCGTCACCATCTCGGTCACGGTGTGCTCGACTTGAATGCGCGGGTTGACCTCGATGAAGTAGTGCCGCTTCGCCTCGACGTCGACGAGAAACTCGACGGTTCCGGCGTTCTCGTAGGAGACGCTGCGGGCCAGCGTCAGCGCGGCCTCGCCGAGGGCGGCGCGCAGCGCCGGATCGAGGTGGCGGGCCGGGCACTCTTCGAGGACCTTCTGATGGCGGCGCTGCAGCGTGCAGTCGCGCTCGCCGAGCTGCACGACCGTCCCGTGCGCGTCGCCGAGGATCTGGACCTCGATGTGCCGCGCGTTCTGCACGTACTTTTCGAAGTAGAGCTCGTCGTTGCCGAAGGCGGTCGCGGCCTCGCGCCGCGCGAGCTCGACCGCCTCGCCGACCGCCGCGGCTTCCCGCACGACGCGCATGCCGCGTCCGCCGCCGCCCCAGCTCGCCTTGACCATCAGCGGAAGGCCGATCTTCACGGCGATCGCCCGGCATTCGTCGAGATCGTGCGGCAGCGCAGCGCTCGCCGGAATGACGGGGACGCCCGCGGCGACGGCCAGTTCGCGCGCCGAGACTTTGTTGCCGAGCCGGCGCATCGTGGCGGCAGCCGGTCCGACGAAGCGAATCCCCGCGGCGCGCACGGCCTCCGCGAACTCCGGATTCTCGGAGAGGAAGCCGTAGCCGGGATGGATCGCGTCGACGTTCGCCTCGAGCGCGATGCGCACGATGTCCGCGACGTCGAGGTAGGCCTGCACCGGCGGGCGGCCGCGCCCGACGAGGTAACTTTCATCCGCCTTGAAGCGATGCAGCGCGAAGCGGTCTTCCTGCGAGAAGATCGCCACCGTCTCCAAGCCGAGCTCGGTGGCGGCGCGCAGCACGCGAATGGCGATCTCGCCGCGATTGGCGACCAGGAGTTTTCGAATAGGACGAGTGCTCATCGCTGGGGAGCCTCGCGTTCGACGCAGGAAAGCGAGGCTCCGCTCCACATTTGGAGCGCTAATCGGCGCGCGCGAGGCCTGCGCCGCGGAGCCGCGCCGGATGCGCCGCCCGCGATCTTCGGCGCGCCGGCGGCAGGTGTTGTCCATCGCGAGGACGGAGGGCGCGGGGAATCATGAAGCGCGGAGCCGTCCTCGTCGCCATCTCCGGACTCAGCTACGGCACCGTCGCCATCTTCGGGAAGCTCGCCTTCGGGCTGGGCATTCCGCTCGCGACGCTGCTGGCGCTCCGCTTCGCGCTTGCGGCGATCTTCCTGTGGTGCGCCGTGTTCGCGCTGCGCAAGGAGCTCGTCCCGGCCGCGAGGCTGCCCCTCGTCGTTTCGCTGGGCATCTTCTGGGTGCTGCAGGCCACGACGTACTTCACCTCGCTGCAAACGATCCCGGCCTCCATGACCTCGCTGCTGCTCTTCACGTTCCCCGCGTTCGTCACGCTCGCCGATCACTTTCTGGGCGAGAGTCTGACCTGGCTGCGCGCCGGGACCGTGGCCGCCGCGCTGCTCGGGACGGCGCTGGTCATCGCCGCCCCGGCCCAGGCCCTGGCGCCCGCCGGCGTCGCTTTCGGACTGCTCTCGGCGCTCTTCTACGGCGGCTTCATCCTGGTGGGAAGCCGCGTTCTGCGCGGTCTGCCGGCCACGGCTTCGACCGCCACCCTGGTCACCACGACGGCCCTCTGCTTCGCGCTCGCCGCGTTCGTCCGGCACGATGCGCCGCCGCCCGCCTCGGGAGCGGCGCTCCTCGTCGTCGCCGGCATCGTCGTCTTTTCGACGATCGTCCCCATCCTCTCGCAAATCGACGGCATGCCCGAGATCGGCGCGAGCCGCGCGGCGATCATCGGAACGGTCGAGCCGTTGATGACCGTCGTCCTCGCGATGCTGTTCCTGCACGACCGCGTGACGCCGCTGCAGGTCGCCGGCGGCGCGCTCATCCTCGTCTCGATCGTCGTCCGCGAGGGCAGCGAACTGCTCCGCCAGCCGCGCCCCCGCAGCTCGCCCGGCCAAAGCTTGGCCCCGCTGCAGGACTAGGCCGCCGTCAATCCCGAGGTCTAGGGCCCGCGCCGTCCAAGCCGTGAGCCGCTCGCCGGCCCATATCGCGCCTCCCCGCAGCGAAGAGCGCGCCCAGCCTCGCGCTGTGCCACCATGGTGGCACAGCGACGGTGCATGCTCGGCATGGAGGGACGAAACGATGGCCGAGACCACGTACCACTGCCCGGAGTGCGACCGGCTCCACGACGATCCGGCGGACGCCGTCTACGCGCTGCTCGTCGTCTGCACGGACTGCGCGCTCGAGCGAGACCTGGCAGCCTTCGCCCGAGCTCCGCAGACGGATTTCGTCCGCGCTGCTTAGGTCGCCGGAAACGACGCCGCGGCGACCCTGACGACGTCCTCGAGCGTCCCCTCGTCGAAAGGCTGACGCAGACCGGCCGAACGGACGAGCTCGCGGAACGGCGCCTCGCCGCCCCGCCCGCAGAGCGCGACGTAGCGCGCCAGCACCCCGTCCCGGTCCGCGTTCGCCTGCGTCCAGAACTGCAGCGCGCAGCACAGCGCGAGCGTGTAGTCGATGTAGTAGAACGGCAAGACGTAGATGTGGCGCTTCTCCTGCCAAAGCCCTCCGCCGGCGGGATAGGCCAGATCGCCGTAATCGCGCCAGGGCAGATAGCGCCGCTCCATCTCCTGCCACATCGCATTGCGCTCGGCGGGCGATGCGGCGGGGTGCTCGTACACCAGGTGCTGGAAGTGGTCGACCGCGGCGCCGTAGGGAAGAAACAGCATCGCGTCGAGCAGGTGCTCGCGCCGGTACGCCTCGGCATCGCCTCCGAAGAAGCGCCCCATCTGCGGCCACGAGAGATATTCGAGCGACATGGAGTGGATCTCGGCCGATTCGTAGGTCGGCACGAGGTAGTCGACGGCGCGCTTCTCGCGGCTGCTCCAATTCTGGAAGGCATGGCCGAGCTCGTGCATGAGCGTCCGCACGTCGGCGCGGCTGCCGTTGAAGTTGGCGAACACGAACGGCACGCGGCGCGTCGGGAAGTTCGTGCAATACGCCCCGAAGGCTTTGCCCGGGCGCCCTTCGACGTCGAGCAGGTCGCGCTCCAGCATCACTTCGACGAATTCGCCGAGCGCGGGATCGATCGCCGCGAGCGCTTCGCGCGTCCTCGCGAGGATCCAAGCCCGGTCGCCGAGCGGGACGACGCGCTTCTCCACGCCCAGCGTTCCTTCGTCCCAGAAGTGAACGCGCTCCAGACCGCCCGCGCGACCGATCCGGCGCACGAGCTCGTGCGCGAAGGGAACGACGACCCGCGCGACTTCGTCCCGATAGCGCGCCACGTCGGCCGGGCCGTAGTCGACGCGGCGCATGCGCCGGTAGCCCAGCGCCAGATAGTTCTCGTAGCCGAGCTTGCGCGCCATCCCGTCGCGCAGGCGCACGAGCTCGTCGAAGATCCCGTCGAGCCGCTCGCGGCGTTCCTCGAAGACGCTCCAGCGCGCCTGTTCGGCCGCGTGGCGCGTCGCCCGATCGGAATCCTGCAATGACGCGCCGAGCGCGGCGAGCGTTCGCTCTTTGCCATCGAACGGAACCGTCGCGTTGGCCAGCAGCTCGGTGTACTCGCGCGCCAGCTCCGACTCGCGAACGAGATCGCCGGCGATGATTTCGTCGAAGGCGCCGAGATCCGCGTCCCACAAGGCGAAGGCCTGCCGTCCCAACTCCGTCTCCAAGGCCGGCCTGACGGGACTCGCGAGAAAGAGCCGCTTGATCGACGAATCGAGCGCCGTCACGTGCGGGGAACGGCGGTCGAGTTCGCTCTGCGCTTCGCGAAACTCGTCGCGCCGCGTGTCCTGCGAATAGCGCAGCCGGGTCACGTTGGCCCACGTCTTCCACGTGCGCCGCAGCGCGTCCCAACGATCGAAGCCGTCTTGCCAAGCGGCGACCGATTCGTTGCTCCCCAGTCCTGCTTCGATCTCGCGATATCGCTCGCGCAGCGCCGCTTCGCCGGGCGCGGCGAGCTCCGTCGGCCAAAAACTCATCGCACCGCGTTCTTCTGCCGGCGCCATCGCTCCCTCCGCGAGACGCGGCGGGGCTTACAACGAGATCGGCGACGCGTAGCCGGTGAGCTCGACGTAGCCGCTGCCGAGCCGGGTCGCCGGATGCGCGGCATCGAACGCGTCGACCGCGCCTTCCCAATACGACGTGCCCGAAGGATCGGCGAGTTCCTGGTCCGCGACGACCGCTCGCAAGTCGAGATCGACGCCCGCGCTCGGGACGCGCACGTGCCAAGCTTTGGGATACTCGGCCCCCGTGTGCGGGCTCTTCCAGCGCGCGCTCGCATCGATCGCGAACGCGGCCAACGGCAGGTGCCGAACCGCGCCGTCGCGCCCGACGAGGCTTCCGCTCGATTGCGGCGTGACGCCCCCGTCCCTCTCCCGCAGGCGGTACAGCATCAGCTCGCGCCCGTCGTCGAGCTGGATCGAGAACCAATCCCACCCCACTTGGTCGGACTGCAGCTCTCCGGAGCCGAACTCGTGGTCCATCCACGAGCTCCCCTCGACAGCGTAGCGAACGCCCTCGAAAACGAGCGTCCCCGTCGTCGCCAACCGCGTATACGAATAATAATGCGACGCGCACGAGCGGCACGCGGCCTTGCGCGAGACGCCGCCCTCGCCGTGAACGGCCGGTCCTTTCAGCGGCACCTGCACGAGCTCGAGCGCGTTTCTTCCGCGCTCCGTCTCCGCGCTCGCCTGCATCGTCATTCGCTCGAGTCCCGGCCGCCCCAGCGGCGTGCCGCGCACCGACCACGGCCCCGACTTCACCTCGAACCGCTGCGTCGAAGCGCTGCCCATCCCGAGCGCTTCGCGCGCCACGCGCTGCACGTGAAAGAACGTCTGCCCTTGCACGTCGGTGATCGCGAAGTGCGCGGGAAACAGCTCGTGCCCGCGCCAGCGGCTCTGCCCGGGCGCCGGCTCGGGATCGCCCGGCTTCAGACCGACTCGAAAAAAGGTCAGCTCGTAGCCGAAGCGCCGCCCGCTCTTCGTCGTCAGGTGTCCCGTGTAGTACCACCACTCGGTCTGGTAATCCGGATGCGCCGCGTGATCGCGCGGCCACTCGTACGCATACGGCGCGGTCGCAATCGTGAAACCGCCGCTCGTCGTTTCGCGGGTGAAGTCTCTGCCTGGGCGGTGGGCGCGGCGCAGGGGGGTGGCGGGGACGCCCGCGATTGCGCATCCATGCGAAATCGCTGCTAGTCCACTTTTGCGCTCCCGCCATCCTGGCTCCGCGCAAAAGCTGTACTCCCCGCCACCCCCCTGCGCCGCACCCACCGCCCATACGGAATCTCGCGCTCTCGCGCCGGCCGAGAGGATGAATGCGCAGAACAGCGCAGCCCCAGCCAGGCGCGCGAGTTTAAGCATGGCGTTATTCCGCACGCACGGCCTCGGCCGTGCGAATGCGGGCGGCGAGTCGGGCGGGATAGAGGCCGGCGAGGAGAGCGGTGACGACGACGAGGACGAGCGCTTCGGCGAGGAAGTCCCAGGGCATGTGCAGTTCGATGAGCCAGCCGAAGGCTTGGCGATTGATGACGTAGATGAGGAGCAGCGCGAGCAGGATGCCGGTGGCGACGCCGGTGAGGCCGCCGAGGCCGCCGATGTAGGCGGCTTCGTAAAGGACCATGCGCCGGACGTCGCCCGCGGTGAGCCCGAGGCAGCGAAGCAGCCCGATCTCGCGGCGGCGTTCGAGGACGAGCGCGAAGAGCGTGGTGACGACGCCGAGGACGGCGACTGCGATCGAGATGATGTAGAGCGCGTACGTGATCGCGAAGGTGCGGTTGAAGATCGCAATGACGAGGGCGCGCAGCTCGCGCGTGGTCTGCACGTCGATGCGCAGCGGCAGCACGCTGCGAATGATGCGGCTGCGCAGATCGGGCAGGTCGCTGCCGGGTGCGGCGTAGACGGCGAGCGAGTCGACGCCGTCGTCGTGATAGAGGCGGGCGTAGGTGCGGGAGTCCGCGATCACCACGCCGGCGTCGCTCGAGTAATCGTTGTAGAGCGCCGCGACGCAAAAGCGCACGAGGCCCGAGGGCGTGTCCAGCGGCAGCACGTCGCCGGCCTTTACGCCGAAACGCGTCGCGAACGGCTCGCTGACGACGACTTGCTCGCTGCCGGGAAGCGTGCGCGCGAGCGTCGCGGCGTCTGCGCCGCCCAGAAAGCGCAGTTTATCGCGCCGGCTCAGGCTCGCGAAGTCGGCGGCGCCGAGCGTCGTGAGCGAGCCCCGGAAGGGGATCGAGATCGCGCGAAACGTGTCGACGGCGGCGACGCCGGGCAGGCGCCGGATGGTCGCAGCGACGGCCGGCGAGAAATGCGCGTCGTAGGAGGCGTCCGACAAGCCGAGGGGACGCACGAACAGATCGGCGCGCAGCGACTCGTCGGCCCAGGCCACGACCGTCGTTCGGAACGAGCCGATCAAGATCGCCACGCTGACCATCATTCCGACTGCGACCATCAGCGAGGCGACCGCGACGCTGTTGCGCCGCAGCGAAGAGCCCAGGTTGAGCGCCCCGAGCCGGCCGGCCGGCGAGCGGCGCGAAGCGAGCGCGCTGCCCCCCGCGGCGACGGCGACGATCGTCAGCGGCACGCAGAGCGAAGTCCCGAAGATGACGAGCAGCCCGGCCGCGTAGCCGAAGACCGGAACGCCGTCGAGGGCCGGCGCAAAGGTCGCGAGGTAGGCCAACGCGAGCAGCGCCGTTCCGGCCAGCGCGAGTCCCGCGCCGGGGCGTTTCACGCGCGGCTCGGCGCTCTGCTGGCGCATCGCCAGCGCGGGCGCCGTCGCCGCCGCTTCGAGCGCCGGGAAGAGCGCCGCGAGCGTTGCGAAGAGCAGGCCCGCGGCGAATGCCTGGGCGAACGCGAAGGGATCGTAGACGACGCGGTCGGCGTGCGTGCCGACGTAGAGCGTGTCGACGGTGCGCGCCACCGCGCCGACCGCGAACTGGGCGAGCCCGCTGCCCAGCGCCAGTCCGAGCAGCGAGCCGAGGGCGCCGAACAGCGCACCTTCCGCCAGGAACGTCGCGAAGATTTGCCGCCGCGTCGCGCCGAGCGCGCGCAGCGTCCCGATCTCGGGGCGCCGCTGCACGACCGAGATGGCGACCGTGTTGTAGATGAGGTACATGCCGACGAGCAGCGCGATGTACGAGAGCGCCGCGAGATTGAGTTGAAAGCTGCGCAGCATGCGGCGGATCTCACCGGTGCGCACCTTCGGCTCGACGGCGCGCGTGCCGTGCGGGATGACGCGGGCGACGCCGGCCCGCACCTGCGCGAACCTGCTCGGCGCGACGATCAGATCGATGCGGTCGAGCCGCCCGACCTTCCCGAAGAGCTCCTGTGCGGTCGCGATGTCGACGAAGACGACGCTCGAGTCGACGCCCGCGAGCTGTGCCGGAAGGATGGCGCTGACCCGAAGCCGGACGGGCCGGTCGCCCGCGAGCGCATCGAGCGCACTGCCCGCATGCAGCCCGTAGCGTTGCGCGACCCGTTGCGAGACGATCGCGCCGCGAGCCCCGACGAGCTCGTACGGGTCGGCGCGCGAGGTGCGGAAGGCATCGGGGACGTCGCTGCGCTGCGCCTCGGCGCGCGGCAGCGGCCGCAGCAGATCGACCCCCAGCACGCGCAGGATCTCGCCCGAGAACGGATCGCCCGAGCGCGCGCCGACGACGACCGAATCCTCGATCGACGGGCCGGCGTACTGCACTCCGTCGAGATCTTGCACGCGCAGCAGCGTGCGCTCGTCGAAACCGCGCCCGACGCCGAGCACCTGCAGGTTGACGCGATTCGCGACCACGTTGACGCTCGAGGCGAACGAATCGACGGCGGTCGCGTTGGCCAAGTCGATCGCGAGCGAAATGGCCACGCCGAGTCCGACCGCCGCCAGGGTGGCGAGCGAGCGGAGCCGGTTCGTTCGCAGGTGCCCGCTGACGAGGGCCCGCCAGAGCTCCCTCACTCGATGAGGCGCCCGTCCTGCATGCGCAGCGTGCGGTCGCAGATGGCCGCGGCCTCGCTCGCGTGCGTGGCCATCAGGATCGCCTGTCCCTTCGAGGCGAACTCGCGCAGCAGGCGCAGCACGGTCGCACCGTTGTGCGAGTCGAGGTTCCCGGTCGGCTCGTCGGCGAGGACGATCGCCGGGCGGTGGATCGTCGCGCGCGCCAGCGCGGCGCGCTGCAGTTGCCCGCCCGAGGCCTGCGCCGGGTAGGCCCGCGCCCGCTCCGCGATGCCCACAGCGTCGAGCGCCGCGCGCACGCGCCGGGCGATTTCGCCCCGCTCGACGTGCTGCAGCACCAGCGGCAGCGCGACGTTTTCCGCCAGCGTCAACGCCGGGAGCAGGTTGAAGAACTGGAAGACCGTGCCGACCCGCTCGCGCCGCAGCGCCGTCAGCGCGTCGTCGCCGAGCGACGAGGTCTCGCAGCCATCCACGTACACGGCGCCGGAGGTGGGCAGGTCGACGCAGCCGACCAGATTGAGCAGCGTGCTCTTGCCGCAGCCGCTCGGCCCCATGAGCCCGACGATCTCTCCCCGGCCAACCGTCAGCGAAACGCTCTCGAGCGCCCGCACCGGCGCGGCGCCGCGGGCGTCGTAGACCTTGCCGGCCGCGACGACGCGAACCGGCGCGTCGCCGCCGCCGCGCTCCGTTCGTCCGGCTGCGGGCAGAACGTCGAAGCTCATCGCCGCGCTAGGACTCGGCCGCACGCAGCACGAGCGCGGCGTTGATCCCGCCGAACCCGGTGGAATTGGAAAGCACGACGCGCGGCGCCAGCGCCCGCTCCTCGCGCACGAAGTCGAGATCGCAGGCGGGATCGGCGTTCTCGAGATTGACGATCCGCGGAACGCGGCGCTCGTGCATCGCCAGCAGCGAGAGCGCGGCCTCCCACGCGCCGCTCGCGCCCAGCGCGTGTCCGTGCTGGCCTTTCGTGGCCGTGACCGGAAGCCGAGCCGCCGCCGGACCGAAGGCGCGCTGCAGCGAGCGCGTCTCGGTCGCGTCGTTGAGCTGGCTCGAGGAACCGTGCGCGTTGAAGAGTTCGACCTCATCGGGCGCGACGCGCGCCTCGCGCAGCGCCTCCGTCATGGCGCGTGCGGCGCTCGTCCCCTCGGGGAGCGGCGCGGTCATGTGATGCGCGTCGCCGGTCAGGCCGAAGCCCGCGATCTCGCCGTAGATGCGCGCGCCGCGCGCCAGCGCGTCCTCGTAACGCTCGAGGATCAGCATCCCCGCGCCCTCGGACATGACGAAGCCGTCGCGGCCGGCATCGAAGGGACGGCTGGCGTGCGGCGGGTCGTCGTTGCGCGTCGACATCGCGCGGATCACCGCGAACGAGCCGAAGACGAGCGGCGAGAGCGGGGCCTCGGCGCCGCCGGCGAGCGCGGCCCGCACGTCGCCGCGGGCGACCGCGCGAAACGCTTCGCCGATCGCGACCGTGCCGGCGGCGCACGAGTTGGCGTTGGCGACGTTGGGGCCGCGCAAGCCGAACTCGAGCGCGACGTTGCTCGTTCCCGCTCCGACGAAGACGGAGATCGCGAGCAGCGGGCGCACGGCCTTGGCGCCCCGCACGTGAAAGCCGCTGTGCTGTTCCTCGGCGAAAGCCAGCCCGCCCAGCGCCGAGCCGAGCCAGACGCCGATCTCGTCGCCCTTGCCGTCGATCGAAAAAGCGGCGTCCTCCAAGGCGAGCCGCGCGGCCGCGATCGAGAACTGCGCGTAGCGGTCGGTCCGGCGCAGGCGATTGACCGGCACGAAACCGGCCGGATCGAACTCGTCGATCTGCGCCGCAACGCGCGAGCCGAACCCCGAGGCATCGAAGCGCGTCAGCGCGCCGACGCCGATCTCGCCCGCCAGCGTGGCCTCCCAAAAGGCGCGCACGCCGGTCCCGATCGGCGAGACGATGCCGATCCCGGTAACGGCCACGCGGTGCTGATAGGCGGCTCCGTTGCGGCTCACGGAGCGCTTTCCGCAAGCGTCTTCATGCGCGCCAGCGTCTTGCGTGCCACGTCGTCGACGAAGAACCCGCAGACGACGTGCTCGCCCAACCAGCCGGCGGCGACGGGAAAGCGGAATTGCAGGCGGTGCTCGATCGTCACGCGCGTTCCCCCTTCCACCGGCTCGAAGTGCCACTCAACCTCCATCCCTCGTGTCCAGCCGCGCACGTGGCGAAACCGGATGGTCGGACGCTCGGGATCGTTGATCTGTTCCGCGACCCAGCGGATCGGGATCCAATCGCGCCGGGCGGCCATCTCGACGATCCGCGTCGCGCCCCGCTCCTCGAGCACGCGCACGAAACGGTAGTGCGGCAGGTATTCCGGCCACCTCTCGGTCGCCGCGGCGAAGCGGTAGATCCGTTCGGGCGGCGCGGCGACGACGATCGCGGTCTCGATCTCGGTCACAGCAGGAGCCGTCCCAGGACGGGCGGAGCCAAGGCCCGCTCGGGCGCCAGCGTGCCGCCCAGCGCGGCCATGAGCGTCTGTGCCGCCGGAGGGAAGCGGCGCAGCCGCACCGCCGCGCGGCGCGTCAGAACGGGGACCTCGACCAGCAGGTCCACGACCCGCGAGAGCCTGCGCCGCAGCGCAAAATCCCGCTCGCGCCGCGCCGTGTAGAGGGCCAGCCGCTCCGCTTCGCGGCCGGGCTCGGCGAGCACCGCAGCGAGCGCGGCGGCCGCATCGATGCCGCTGCGCAGCGCCAGGAAGACGCCCTGACCCGTGAACGGGTTGAGCATGCCCGCTGCGTCGCCGACGAGGAGCGCTCCCGGCGCCGCCGGCGAGCTGACCGCGAAGGAGAGGGGCCCGACGGCGACGCGCGGCCCGATCCGTTCGGCTCCCGCGAAGGAACGCCGGCCGCGCCCGAGCTCGGCAGCCTTGCCGCGCACGTTCGCGTCGACCGCACCCGCCCACTCGCCGAGCGCCCGGTCGCGCACCACGACCATCACGTTGGTCCGCGTCGCGTCGAGAGGGTTGAGCGCGAAGTAGGCGCCCGAGCCGACGTACATTTCGACGAACCCGTCGAAGCCGCTGAGGCCGCGGTAGTGGCCGCCCAGCGCAAAGCGGCGCGCGCCGCGCAGCGGGCGCACCAAGCCCAGCTTGCGCGCGACGAGCGACCCGCAGCCGTCGGCTCCGACCACGAAGCGGGCCGGCAACGCGGCGCGCTCGCCCGCTTCGTCCCTGAAAACGACGCCCGCGACCCGGCCGCGCTCGAAGCGCAGGTCCTCGACGCGCCCCTGCACGAGCTGCGCGCCCGCCGCCAGCGCCTGCCCCAGCAGCATCGCGTCGAGAAGCTTCCGGTCGAGCGAGAGCGCCTCGCCGGCGAAGGGCAGCTCGAGCGCCGGCATACCCGGCGGGACGAGCCGGACGCCGCGCAGCGGGCACGCAAACAGGCGCAGTTCGCGGCCCAAGCCGAGCTCGTCGAGCGCCGCGATTGCCCCGCCGCTGAGATACTCGCCGCAGGGCTTGCTCCGCGGGAAGCGTGCCCGCTCGACGATCGTCACGGCGATCCCGCGCCGAGCCAGGCTCAGCGCGCAAGCCGATCCAGCCGGGCCTCCGCCGACCACGACCACGCCGGCGCGCTCAGCCATCGGTGAGCATCATCCGGAAGAAGGGACGGCGGGCGACGTTCGGGTTCGCCCAGCCGGCCTGCCGCGCCAGGTCGAGCGCTTCCAGGGGCGTGTAGGCCCGCCGGACCGAGAGCGGCGCGTCGTGCTTGGTGAGCCGGTTCCGGCACAAGAGCGCGACGTACGCGCGCGCGGCGCCGTACGCCGCAAGCGAGCGGCGCAGATCGCAGACGAGCACGCTCCCGCGCGCAACGCGGCGCAGTTCGCGCAAAAGCTCGACCGCCGCAGGCGGGTCGAAATGATGCAGCGCGAGACTGCAGGTGGTCAGGTCGAACGAAGCATCGGGAAAGGGCAGCGCGGTCGCTTCGCCGCGGACGAAGCGCAGGCGCGGCTCGTCGCCGGCGCGCCGCCGGGCGATCGAGAGCACGGTCTCGCTGCGGTCGAGCGCGACGACTGTCAAGCGCCGGGCGCAACGCTCGGCACGGCGCAGCAGCGCGCGCGGGATGTCGGCGCTGCCGCAGGCGACGTCGAGCAAGCGCTCGCCTTGCCGCGCGAAAACCTCGCGCGCGACCGGGGCGAGGCCGCCGAAATACCGATTGGCCAGCTCGATCTCCGCAAAGTTTGCCGCGAGCTCGGCCTCGTCCACGCCGGGAGCGTCCATCAGCTCCTCGGCCGCGACGCGTCGCTTCAGGAGTCCGACCGCCTCCAACCGCAGCTGCATGGAGTTCGGTTCACCTCGCAACGCGAAGTCCCGCTTGCAGCTACATGAGCAGCGGGCCGCACGCTTGCGGCCCGCTGCTCAGAGGCGGCGAGCGCGGAGCGCGCTCGCTCAGCCCTGGTGGTTCTTGTAATACTCCGCGTTGATCGCGACGTAGGACTTCCACTTCTCAGGAACGTCGGTGTCGGCGTAGATCGCCTCGACGGGGCAAGCCGATACGCAGGCGCCGCAGTCGATGCAGACCTCGGGATCGATGAAGAGCTGTTTGTCTTCGTCGTTCCCATGAATGCAATCGACCGGACAGACGTCGACGCACGACTTGTCCTTCGTGCCGATGCAAGGTTCGGTGATGATGTAAGGCATGGCTTCGGAGAAGGACCCTTTCAGCGCGAGAATCAGTGGACCGTATTGGGGGCCTCGCCGCAATCGTCCTTGTCACCGAAGCGACCGTCCCCGTCAAGAGCCGGCGGCTGCGACTTTGGCCGGCAGGCCTCGCCCGCTGCATGCGACGGCGCCGCGGACCGCGAACGAGATCGACATGTCCGCGATGATCTCCCTATGACGACGCTCTGCGCGAGCTGCGGCGTGCGTCCCGCGACGGCACGCGATTTCCTGCTGCGCGACGGCGCCTGGATCGAGACCGACGTCTGCGAGCTGTGCGCGCGCCGCCGCCGAGCCGTCGGGCCGATGCTGGGCTCGGGGCTCGCTGCCGTGGCCCTGGCGATCGGGACGACGTACACGATCGACCGGATCATCCGGGCGAGTGCCGAACGCGGCAGGCCCCCGACGAACGATCCGCGCGAGTGGGCCAAGCGCCTGCGCCCCGGCGCGACCCCGACGCTGGCCGCCTTCTCGCGCGACCTGACCGCCGCGGCAAAGGCCGGCGAGCTCGATCCCGTCATCGGGCGCGAGGACGAGGTCGAGCGCGTCATCGCCATCCTCTCCCGCCGCAGCAAGAACAACCCTGTCCTGGTCGGCGAGCCTGGCGTCGGCAAGACCGCCGTCGTCGAAGGGCTCGCCCAGCGCATCGCGCACGGCGCCGTACCCAATGCCCTGCGCGAGAAGCGCGTGCTCGCGCTCGCGCTCGGGCCGCTGGTCGCCGGCACGAAATACCGCGGCGAATTCGAGGGTCGCGTCAAGCGCATCCTCGACGAGGTCCGCAAGTCGGCGCGCGAGGTGATCCTGTTCATCGACGAGCTGCACACGCTCGTCGGGGCCGGCGCGGCGGAAGGCTCGCTCGACCTCTCTTCGATGATCAAGCCCGAGCTCGCGCGCGGCGAGCTGCAGTGCATCGGTGCGACGACCTTCGACGAATACCGCAAGCACATCGAATCCGACCCTGCCCTCGAACGTCGCTTCCAACCGGTGATGGTCGCGGAACCGACGATCGAGCAGACCGTCGAGATCCTGCGCGGCTTGCGCTCGAAGTACGCGGAACATCACCGCGTCTCGATCGGCGAGGACGCGGTCGAAGCGGCAGCCGCGCTTTCGGCCCGCTACATCGCCGACCGTTTCTTGCCCGACAAGGCGATCGACTTGATGGACGAGGCTTCGGCCTCGGTCGCTTTACGCGGCGACTTCGTCGTCTCCGCAGCCGACGTCGCGGCGATCGTCTCGAAGTGGACCGGGATCCCGCAGGGCGCGCTGACCGAAGAGCAGTCGCGCAGCCTGCTGGCGCTCGAGAGTTCGCTCGCCAAGCGCGTCGTCGGTCAGGAGAAGGCGATCGGGCTGGTCGCCCAAGCGATCCGGCGCGGACGCGCCGGACTGAAGGATCCCAAGAAACCCGTCGGCGGCTTTCTCTTCATCGGCCCGAGCGGAGTCGGCAAGACGGAACTCGCCAAAGCCCTCGCCGCCGAGCTTTTCGGCACCGAGGATGCGCTGGTGCGCATCGATCTGACCGAATACACCGAAGCCCACACGGTCTCGCGCCTGCTCGGCGCGCCGCCCGGCTACGTCGGCTACGACGAACCGGGCCAGCTCACGGAGCCCGTCCGGCGGCGTCCCTACTGCGTCGTCCTCTTCGACGAATTCGAGAAGGCCCACGCCGACGTCGCCGCGATCTTGCTGCAGATTCTCGATGACGGCCGCGTCACCGATTCGAAAGGCCGAACCGTCGACTTCCGCCACGCGATCGTCATCCTGACGAGCAACGCGGATCCGCGCGAGCTCGAGATCTACTTGCGGCCCGAACTGCTCAACCGCATCGACGACGTCGTCCGCTTCAACGAGCTCGGCGAGCGCGAGATCGAGACGATCGTCGACTTGCAGATGCACGACGTCGCGGCGCGCTTGGGCGACCTGCGCATCACGATCGTGCTCTCCGACGCGGCCAAGCGCTTTCTCGCGACCGAGAGCCTCAACGCCGGAAGCGGCGCGCGCTACGTGGCCCGCACGATCGCCCGCTTCGTCACGAATCCCCTCTCGAGCGCGATCCTGCGCGGCGAGATCAAGGAAGGCGGCCGCGCGCGCGTCGAGCTCAAGGATTCCGAAACGATCGAAGTGATCGCCGCTTAAAAAGCCGGCGCGCCTCAACGCGCCGCGACGATCTTCCGGATCGCGTCCTCGATCTCGGCCGCGCTCATCTCGCCCAAGCGGTAGGTCGAGATCTTCCCCGCACGGTCGACGAAGACGTGGACGGGCAAGCCGACGGCACCGTAACTCTGGCCCATCGTCCCGTCGTCGTCGAGCACGACGTCGAACGGCAGCGCGTACTTCTTGGCGAAGCTGCCGGCTTTCGCCGCGCTCTCGTCCTCGTCGACGCCCAGCGTGACCAAGCCCTTGCGGCGGAAGCGGCGATCGAGCTGCGCGATCGAAGGGGCCTCGGCGTTGCACGGCGCGCACCAGGACGCGAAGAAGGTGAGATAGACCGGCTTGCCGCGCAGCGAGGCGAGCGAAAGCCGGCCGCCGTGCAGGCGAGGCAGATCGAACCCGGGCGCCGCTTCCCCCCGATGCGGGACGCTGAAGCCGAAAGCCGGCCCGGCGGCGAGCAGCGCCAGCAGCAGCGCAGCGGTGAAACGACGCCCGTGCGACCTTCTCGTTCGCATGGTACTGCAGCGCGACACTAGGTCAAGCTGAACGTCGGAAAGCGCACGTGCGAGACATCCTCTTGCATCTGCGCGAGCAGTTCGTCGGGACCGGCGAAGCGGCGCTGTTCGCGAACGAAGCGAAGATCGCGCAGCGACAGCTCCTCACCGTAAATCGTGTGCTGGAAATCGACCAGCCACGCCTCGACGGTCCGCTTGCGGCCGTCGAACGTCGGGTTCGTACCGATCGAGACGAGCGCGCGCCGATCGCGCCCGTCGTGGCGCGCGAGCGCGGCGTAGACGCCGTCGACGGGCAGCATCTTCTCCGGCGGGACGTCGAGATTGGCCGTGGGGAAGCCCAGGTCGTGACCGCGTCCGGCGCCGAGCACGACGCGACCGCGCAGGGTCCAAGGCTCGCCGAGCAGCCGGTTCGCGGTCGCGAAGTCGCCGCGCGCGATGGCGGCGCGCACCCGCGTGCTCGAGATCCGCTCGTCCTCGTCGAGCAGCGGCGGGACCGCGACGACCTCGACCCCCAGCGGGCCGAGGACCTCGCGCGCGACGCCCGCGTCGCCGGCGCGATCCTTACCGAAACGGAAGTTCTCGCCGACGACGAGCGCTCGCACGCGCAGCTGCTCGTGCAGCGCGCGCAGCAGAAAGGCGCGCGCCTCGGTGTGCGCCATGTGCGCGTCGAAATCCGAGAGATACAGTTCGTCGATCCCCGACGAGGCGAGCAGGTCGATGCGCTCTTCCAGCGTCGTGATCAGCGGCGGCTCGAAGCCCGGGCGCAGAAAGCTGGCAGGGTGGCTGCGGAAGGTGAGGACGGCCGCGCGATACCCCGGGCGCCGCAAGCGCAGCAGCGCGCGAACGAGCTCGCGGTGGCCGCGATGGAAGCCGTCGAAGAAGCCGATTGCCAAGACCAGCGGGCGAGCGCCGTCGGCGGAAGGGACGAGCCCGTGATGGATCTTCAAACGAAGACCTTGCGCGGCGCGAGCAGCGCGCCGACGGTTTCGCCGACGCCGACGAGCGTCCGCGTCGAGTCGCGCACGAAGACGTGCTTGGCGATCGCCCCTTGGGGAAGCGGAACGAGGCGCCCGGCGCGAAACTCCGCGGCGCCGCGGCCGTCGAGCACGATGATCGGAAGCGGGATGACGCGCTCGGGCGAGATCAGCGCCTCGGCGGGCGCAGCCGCGATCTCCTCGAGCGTCCGGCTCTCGTAGAGCACGAACGGGCCGGACGCCTCGCGCAGCAGCGCGCCCATGTGCGCCGCACAGCCGATCGCGCCGCCCAAGTCCTCGCAGAGCGTGCGCACGTACGTCCCTTCCGAACACGCGACGCTCATGCGCGCAGTGCCGTTCTCCATCCCGAGCAGCTCGAGACCGTAGATCGTCACCTTACGCGGCGCGCGCTCGACCGTGACGCCGCGGCGGGCGAGATCGTAGAGCCGTTCGCCGGCGACGTGCAGCGCGCTGAACATCGGCGGCACCTGCTCGATGCGCCCCAGGAAGCGCGGCAGGACCTCCCGCAAGAGGCGCGGCGCGTCAGGGGGGACCGGCGTCTCGCGGAGGGTCTCGCCGGTCGCGTCCGCCGTCGCGGTCGCCCGGCCCAAGACCAGCGTGAACGCATAGGCTTTGCGCCGGTCCTCGATCAGCGGGATGAGCCGCGTCGCCTTGCCCAGCGCCAGCGGCAGCACGCCCGCGGCGATCGGGTCGAGCGTCCCGAGGTGCCCGACTGGCAAGCGCGGCTCGCCCAGAGCGGCGAAGAGCCGGCGCACGCGCGCGCCGACTTGCGTCGAGGTCGGGCCCGAGGGTTTGAAGACGTTGACGAAGCCGAGCATCAGGAGGACGGGCGACGACTTCGCTTGCGAAACGGGCGAGCCTTCGGCTTACAGGCCTTCCGCACGCAGGGCTTCGCGGGCGGCGGCGATCGCATCGTCGACGGAGCCGACGAACGTGAATCCGGAAGCACGGAAGTGGCCGCCCCCGCCGAGCCGGCCGGCCGCGGCCTGCGCGTTGACGTGCCCGTTGCTGCGCAGGCTCACCCGCACTTCACCGTCGTAGGCTTTGAAGAGCGCAGCGATCTCGACGCCTTCGACCGAACGCAGGTGCTGGACGATCTCCTCGGTATCCTCGCCGTCGGCGTCGCACTGCGCGAGCATCGCGTCGTCGACGACCGCCCAGCAGAAGCGCCCGTCCTCCTCGAGGCGGGCCGCGGCGAGCGTCGTGCCGAGCAGGCGGATCGCTGCAAAGCGCTTGTTCGCGAAGACCTCGTTGGTGATCTCCTCTTTGTTCGCGCCCGCATCGATCAGGTCGGCCGAAAGCCGCAGCACGTCCGCTGTCGTGTTGGAATGAACGAAACCGCCCGTGTCCGTCATGATCGTCGTCAGCAGCGCCGTCGCGATCGGCGGCGTGACCGCGACGCCGAGCGCGCGCAGCAGCTTCAAGACGACCGCGCCCGTCGAGCATTCCGCTTCCAGAATATAGTTGAGCGCTCCGAAGCGCGAGTTCGCCAAGTGGTGGTCGATGTTGAGGATGTTGCGCCGCTCGAGCGAGGGCAGGAACTCGCCCGCGCGCGAGCTGTCGCTCATGTCGCAAAAGACCCACAGCGTATCTTGGGGCAGATCGGCGGGAACTTCGCGGCTCACGAACTCCGCGTCGGGGAGAAAGCGCAAGTTGCGCGGCACGGGATCCTGCTGGAAATAGTGGACCCGTTTGCCCAAAGCGCGCAACGCGATGCCCAGTGCCAGACCCGCCCCCAGCGTATCGCCGTCGGGTTTGACGTGGCTGACCATCACGAAGGCCGGCCGGCGGCGCAGCTCCGCAGCGACCTCTTCGGTCGTCGCGGCGCGGACGTCACTTTGCAGCATCGGAACCTCCCTCGGCCGGAGGCCGCTCGGCCGAACTCAAGATCTTGCTGAGCGCGATCGCTTTCTCCGTGGTTCGGTCTTCGACAAAAACCAGCTCGGGCGTATAGCGCAGGTCGACCGCCCGCCCCAGCCCGCCGCGCAGAAATCCCTTAGCCGCCGTCAGCGCTTCCATGCTCTGCCTGGCAACGTGGCGGTCGCCGATGACCGATACGAACACCTTGGCCGACTTCATGTCGGAGGTGATCTCGACGCGCGTCACCGTCACGAACCCCAGCCGCGGGTCTTTCAACTCGGTCGAAATCAACCGAGCGAGCTCCCGCTGCAGCTCGTGATCGATGCGCGCCATCCGCTCGCGCTTCAAGCTGGGCGCCCCGCACGGCTGCCCCGCGCATTCGCGTGCCTCAGCAAGCTCGCTCCCGCCGCCAAGCCGCAACCGAGAAGACCCCGAGCCCCACGCCGAGCCCGAAGAGGATCCCCACGAAGAACTCGCTTCCCTGGGGCCCCGTCTTCTCCAAAATCACCGCTCCCACCAGCGCCAAAAGCGCCGCAATCGCCAACTCGCCCGCCGCCGCCTGCACCCGCTCCCGACCCGCTCGCTCCACGACGTTCTCTCTCTCTCTTTAATGACGAACTAATTCTCTCTTCCACAACCCGCCGCACCCGCCCCGCACCCACCCCCGTTCAAAAAATCTCCCCGCCCCCGCCCCGCCAAAAAACAAGCAGCACCGCCCGCACTCCCCACCCCACATCGAGGCCGCCGCCTCAGCCGAGGCACGCCCAATCCTTCGCCTGGCGCACGCCCCAGCTCCGCAAGGAGCCGTCCGCGGCCGGCGGCGTGCCGCGGGCCGATGCGGCCGCCATCCATGGCTGCATCGGCAGGCCCACATCCTGTGGGCACGAGCGACGAGCGGAGCAGCGGTGGTTTTGCCAGGATGGCAAAACCACCAGCGGCCCCGCGGCACGCCGTCGGCC
This sequence comes from Vulcanimicrobiota bacterium, assembly GCA_963834485.1. Lineage (GTDB taxonomy): Bacteria > Vulcanimicrobiota > Vulcanimicrobiia > Vulcanimicrobiales > Vulcanimicrobiaceae > CAWICD01. The sequence goes on along the minus strand of CAWICD010000001.1, from coordinate 115,500 downwards.
GCGGACGGCTCCCAGCAGAGACTCGACTACGCCGGCACAGGCTCCGGCGCCACGAGCTCCGAGGTGAAAGCCTCGATGACATCCCCCACCTTGAGGTCCTGGAACTTCGCCACCTGAACCCCGCACTCGTACCCGTCCGCGACTTCCTTGACGTCGTCCTTGAAGCGCCGCAGCGACTCGAGCTCGGATTCGAAGATCACCGCGCTGTCGCGCAGGATGCGAACCTTCGCATTGCGCTGCAGCTTGCCGGTCTGCACGTAGCACCCCGCGATCGTGCCGATCTTCGAGACCTTGAAGACCTCGCGAACCTCCGCCCGGCCGAGCACGACCTCGCGGAACTTCGGCGCGAGCATGCCCAGCATCGCCTTCTTGAGATCGTTCTCGACGTCGTAGATGACGTTGTAGAAGCGGATGTCGACCTGTTCGTTCTCGGCAAGCCGCTTGACCGTCTCGTCGGGCCGGATGTTGAACCCGATGAGCACCGCGTTCGAGGCGCTCGACAGATTGACGTCGTTGGGCGTGATCCCGCCAACGCCCGCGAAGATGACGCGGATGTCGACTTCGACCGTCGAGAGCGACTCGACCCGCGAGCGCAGCGCTTCGACCGCGCCTTGACCGTCGGCCTTCAGGACGAGGTTGAGCGTCTTCTTCCCGCCGTTCGCCGGCATCGTCATGAAGCTCTCGAGCGAGACGCGCGGCCCCGAACTCGCCGCGATGCGCACTTCCTGACGACGCGTCGAGCGCTTCGCCGCGGCCTCGCGCGCGACGCGCTCGTCGGAGACGACCATCAGCGTGTCGCCGGCGCTCGGCACGTCGGAGAGACCCATGATCTCGACCGGGATCGAGGGCCCGGCCTTCTTCACTTGCTTCCCCTTGTCGTCGAGAAGCGCGCGAATCTTGCCGAAGGCGCTGCCCACGACGACCACGTCGCCGACCCGCAGCGTCCCGTTCTGCACGAGCACGGTCGCGACCGCGCCGCGGCCCTTGGAGAGCGCCGATTCGATGACGACGCCCTGCGCGCGGCGGGTCTTGTTCGCCCGCAGATCGCGGATGTCGGCTTCGAGGAGGACCGTCTCGAGGAGCTGGTCGATGCCCATCCCGTTGCGCGCCGAGACCGGAACCATCTCCGTCTTGCCGCCCCATTCGACCGGCTGCAGACCCTGCTCGGCGAGTTGCGACTTGACCCGGTCGGGCTGCGCGTCTTCTTTGTCCATCTTGTTGATGGCGACGACGATCGGCACGTTCGCGGCGCGGACGTGCGAGATCGCTTCGATCGTTTGCGGCATGACGCCGTCGTCCGCGGCGACCACCAGGATCGCGACGTCGGTGACCTTCGCGCCGCGCGCGCGCATCGCCGTGAACGCCTCGTGACCGGGCGTGTCGATGAACGTGATCTTGCGATCGTTCTTCTCGACGGTGTACGCGCCGATCCGCTGCGTGATCCCGCCGGCCTCGCCTCCCGCGACGTTCGCCTGCCGGATCTTGTCGAGCAGCGACGTCTTGCCGTGGTCGACGTGACCGAGCACGGTGACGACCGGCGGCCGGGCGCTGAGCAGCTCGGGCTTGTCCTCTTCCTGCTCGACGACGACTTCTTCGCCGGCCTCCTTGATGACCGCGTTGAAGCCGAACTTGCGCGCCACCGTCTGCGCGACGGTCGCCGGAATGTTCTGGTTGATCGTCGCCATGTGGCCCATCTTGATGAGCTCTTTGATCACGTCCTTAGCGGGGATGATCATCGAGGTCGCAAGCTCTTGGACCGTCAGCACGTCCGGGATCTCGATCGTCTCGAGCACCGTGGGAGCGATGGCGGGCGCAGCGTCGAGCGAGCCGCGCTTCTTGCGCTGGCGCTCCTTCTCGAGCAGCAGTTCTTTTTCGCGATCCTTCTTGGCGGCGGCATCGTCGCGGTCGCGCCCGCGCGGACCTTGCGGACCTCGGGGACCGCCCGAGCCGGAGCTCGGCGTCGGCGTCTGCTGGGTGAGCGGCGTGCCGGGCTGCGGGGGACGCGGCGTGAAAGGACGCGGCCCCGTGGCCCCGCCGGGAGGCGTGAGCGGGCGGAACGGGCCGTTGCCCGCGGGCCGGCGGCCGGGGACTCCCGGCTGTCCCGGGCGCGGCGGCACGGGGGTTCCGGGCTGCGGCGGCCGGTAGCCTTGCCCGGGGAACCCGGGCTGGCCGGGACGCGGTGCGACACCGGGCCGGCCGGGAATGCCGGTTGCCGGACCCGGCGCGGCCGAGGCGGCGACGCCGCTCGGCGGCGGCGCCGGCGGTGCCTGCGGCGGGCGCGGCTCGACGATCGAGGAGCGGCCCGCCGGCACGGGCCGGAGCTGCGGGATCGGCGTGTTATCGACCGGAGCCGGAGGCCGCGGCTTGGGCGGCATCGGTGCCGCGTGCGGCGTCGCGCGCGGCTGAGCCGGCGGCGCGCCGACCCGCGGCGTCGAGCCGGGCGGGCGAGGTGCGGCTGGCGCCTTCGGGGCAACGACTCGCGGCGCACGGGATGGGGCCGGCCCGGAAGGGGAAGGCTGGACGGCCGCCGCCGGAGGAGCGGCCGGCTGCGGCTGCGGAGCAGGCTCGGCGGCCACCGGCGGCGCAGCCGCGGGCTTGACCGATTTCGTGCCCGGGGCGCGCCTGGGCTGCCCCGTGACCGGCTTGAGCGAGGGCACGGGCCGCTTTTCAACGCCGGCAGCGGGCTTCACGATCGGCGCTGGCTTCTCGACCGCCGGCGGGGCTTCAGGCTGCGGGGCCGCAGCCGCCGCCGGCACTTCGACGGCGGGTGCAGCGGCTTTGGGCGGCACGGCCTCGGGCGGCGCTATCTCGGGCGGCGGGGCGGGCGAAACCCGCGCGACCGGCTTGGAAACAGGAGCAGCCTGCTTGCCCGCGGCGCCGCCGAGAAGGACCCCGCGGACTAAGTCCGCGATGGGGTCGTCGACGATACTGAGTTGATTCTTCGCTTCCAATCCGAGGCGCTCGAAAAGCCCGATCAGTTCTTTCGAAGACAGACCCAGCTCCTTAGCCAGCTCGAAGATGCGCACTTTCCCGGTTGCCATATCGTCCTTCTCGTAACCCGGACGCCGCCCGAAAAGCTGCGTCCGGTGAATCTTCTTATTTCATGAAAGTCGCTCCACTTTGGGGGGAACCCGACTATCATACACGGCCCGCTCGGACTCGCAAAGTGCAGGCCGCCCTTACCACTCGATCCCTTCGGCCGCAGGTGCGAGGCCGGCATAGCGCCGGTTCTTCGCGACCTGCGCCGCGCAAAGCTCCGAACAGAGGTACGCGCCGCGGCCCGCGGCGCGTACCCGGCCGGCATCGCGTTCCCAACGCTCGCCGCGGCAGACGAAGCGCACCAGCGCCGCCTGCGCGAAGCGGCGCCGGCAGCCGACGCAGGTGCGAACCGGCTGCCGCGAAGGCTCTTCCTGCACGGCCGCTACGCGTCGGTGGGTCCCGCGTCGTCCCGGTGGGCCGGGTCGAACATCGTGCGCTTGAACTCTTCGAGCTTGCGGATCAGCTCGGGATCGATCGCCGTCGCCGCGCCTTCCTCCGCGACGGCAGCCTCCTGCTCTTCCTCGACGACCTCCGGCGCAGCGGCGTGGATCCTCTCCTCGCGCTCGGCCAGATAGCGCGCCCGCGTTTCTTCGGCGTCGGCTTCGCTCGTGATGTCGAGCCGCCAGCCGGTCAAACGCGCCGCGAGACGCACGTTCTGACCCTCGCGCCCGATCGCGAGCGAGAGCTGATAGTCGGGGACCACGACCAAGCCGACTCCTTCGTCCTCGAAGAGCTCGACCGAAAGCACCTTGGCCGGCGCCAGCGCGTTGTGGATGAACGTGACCGGGTCGGGCGACCAGCGGATGATGTCGATCTTCTCGCCGCGCAGCTCGTCGGAGACGGCGGCGATACGGCTCGACTTGGGGCCGAGGCAGGCGCCGACCGCGTCGACGTCGCTGCGATGCGAGTGGACCGCGACCTTCGAGCGGCTCCCCGGCTCGCGCGCGATCGCCATGATCTCGACGATGTTGTCGTTGATCTCGGGGACCTCGCGTTCGAGGAGGCGCTGCACCAGCCCCTCGGCCGCGCGCGAGAGGATGATCTGCGGCCCCTTGTTGGTCTTGCGCACGTCGAGCACGTAGGCCAAGATGCGGTCGTTGATCCGGAAATTCTCGCGCGGAACCTGCTCGGAGAGCGGGAGCAGCGCTTCCGTCTTGCCGAGGTCGACGAACATGTTGCGCTGCTCGTAACGCTGCACCGTCCCGTTGACGAGATCGTGGAGCTTTTGGCTGTATTCGTTGAAGATCGTGTCGCGCTCGGCCTCGCGGATGCGTTGCACGATCACCTGTTTGGCGGTTTGCGCGGCGATCCGGCCGAACGCCTTGGGTGCGACTTCTTCGTCGAAGTAGTCGCCGGCCTCGTACTTGGGGCCCGCTTCCTTCTTCGAGATCTCGAGCTTGGGATCGGTCACCGGACCGTCGACGACGACGCGGCGGTGATAAACCTTGTACTCGCCGGTATCGCGGTCGATCGAGACGATCGCATTTGCTTCACCGCCGAAGTTTCGTTTGTAGGCGGAGATCAACGCCGCCTCGAGCGCCTCGAGCAGCATATCGAAGGGGATGGCGCGTTCGCCCTGCAGCGCGCGCAGCGATTCTCGCAAGGTCGGTTCGTCGGGTGCCGTCTTCGCAGTCTTGGTGGCCATCAGCGTTTCTCTCGTCTCTCTCGTTTCTCTCGGCGCAGGTCGGCGCGGTAGTCGTACTCGACGTTGGCGGATTTGAGCATCTCCAGCGGGATCGGAAACTCGCCTCCGGCGGTCTCGAGGATCACCGCGTTGCCGCGCACGCCCAGCAGCTTGCCCCGGTGCGTGCGCCGGCTCTCGATCGGCAGGGTCGTGAAAACGCGGACGTTCTCGCCGCGGAAGCGCTCGAAATCGGCCGGCCGCTCGAGCCGCCGGTCGAGCCCGGGCGACTCGACTTCGAGCGTGTACGCCTCGGGCTCGCTCTCCAAAAGCGCGTTGAGGCGCGCGGCGAGACGCTCGCAGAGGGCCAAATCGACGCCGCCCGCGCGGTCGACCGTGAGCACGAGCTCGGTCGCGCGGCCGTGACGCCGCGCCCGGTGCGCGACTATCTCGACGTCGCGAAACTCCGTTTCGTGCGGCAAACCAAGTGCTGCGCGCTCGAAGGCGGCTTCCAAAGAGCGGCGCCCGTCTCCATTCATCGAGAGTCCCTGACAACAACGAAGCGCGGGACGCACCCACGCTTACTTACAATCACCTTCGATGAGTGTAGCACGCGCCGCGGATGCGCGCAACCGGGACCGAGCGCGCTAAGAGGGGGCCGGCGAGGGGTGGGGCGGGAGCGTCGGGAGGCCGCCGCTGGGCGAAAACTCGTCGCCGCCGCAGGGGCCGATCGTGAAGCCGCCTTGAGGCGGTCCGCCGCCCGCAGCCTGCTGGACGAGCCAACCCGTGCAAATCTCGAAACCGAAGATCCGCCGCTTCTTGATGACGTAGAGGATGCTCGGCGGACCGAGCAGCGTGCCCCGCTGGCGCACGACGTAGAGCGCTTTGGCCAAGACGTCGGGCGGCGGCGCGGCAGCCTTGAAATACTGCGCTTTGGCCTCGTCGACGGCTTGCTGCAGGTCGTTCACGTAAGCCTTGCTCGAGTATGCGACCGCGCCTCCTTGCGGCAACTGCGCATTCAGCCGCGCGTTGAGGTCGGCGATGCTGGCGTTGCTCGGCGGGGCCGGCGTCGGTCCGGCGTGCGGCGTGAGCGCGGGCACCGGCCTGGCGGCGACGAGCGGCGCGGCGGCACGTACCGGCGTCGCGATCGGGAGCGCGGCTCTCGGGCTTGAACCGAGCGAAGGGCCAGGCCCCGGGGGTGAGCGCGGCGCCGCCGGACTCGACCTCCCCGCAGGAGCGACTGCTCGCGACGGGGGCGTCGCGGCACCGCTCGCCGCAGGCGCAGGTCGAGGAGCGGCGGTCGCACCGGCGGTCGCGACCGTCGCCGGAGCCAGGAGCGCGACGCGAGTCGGGACGGCGCTCGGGTGAGCGATCGGCGGTGCCGTCGAGGCAAGCACCGGGCGAGCCGCCGGCACCACCGTCGGCGCCGCCGTCGGTGCAAGCGTCGGCCGGGCGGTCGGGGCGGGACGCGCGGTCGGCGCCGCCGTCGGCGCGAGCGTCGGGACGAGCGTCGGTGCAAGCGTCGGCCGGGCGGTCGGGGCGGGACGCGCGGTCGGCGCCGCCGTCGGCGCGAGCGTCGGGACGAGCGTCGGTGCAAGCGTCGGCCGGGCGGTCGGGGCGGGACGCGCGGTCGGCGCCGCCGTCGGGGCGAGCGTCGGGCGAACGGTCGGCGCCGCCGTCGGCGCGAGCGTCGGGCGAACGGTCGGCGCCGCCGTCGGCGGCAAGCTGACGGCGACCGTCGGAGCCGTGACGGGGACGACGGCCGGGGTCGCGACGGTGGCCGCAGTCGCGACCGGACTCGGCTCGTAGGTCGGCTGCGCCGTGTGCAGCGGGGCGAGCGCGGCGATCTGGTGCGTCATCGGAATGCCGTGCGGACCCGTCTTGGAGAGCTCGGGCCTCCGCGGCGCGCTGCGCGCGACCCGCGGCTGAGCCGAGACGGGCGGTCGCGGCACGGCCTGCGCGACGGCTTTGCGCTGCGGCGGCAGCGGGTTCGGCCGGCGCGCGGCCGGCGGCGCGGACGGCGCCGAGGTAGCGCTGGGGCGCTCGACGCGCGCCGCGGCCCGCGCCTGCTCTTGGGTGACCGCGAAGGTCTCGTCCGACGAGGCCGCAGGGCCGCCCGACATCGGCACGATGAACCGCACGCCGAAGAAAAGCGCCGCCACGAGATGGATCGCGATGGAGATAAGATACGCGGCGCTCAGACGCCGGCGCATCCCCGCTTCCTTGCGCCGGTGAGACTGCCGCATCATTGGCCCATTCGCGCAGTATGCCGTCCTCGCTTTGCTGCCGACGGGTAGCTACTGCTGGCAGTATGCCGTCCTCGCTTTGCTGCGGTCCTCGCTTCGCTCGGACGGGTAGCTACTGCCGGCAGGGACTGAAACGCACTTCATGCGAACGCGGGTGAGCCTATGAGCGAAATTGCGCGCAAACGTACGAAAATCGTGGCGACGATCGGACCCGCGTCGCGCGACCCGCAGACCCTGCGCGCGCTCGTGCGCGCCGGCCTGAACGTCGCCCGGCTCAACTTCTCGCACGGCACGCACGAAGAGCACGGAGCCGTCATCAGCGACATCCGCAAGATCGCACGCGAGCTCGACGTGCAGATCGGCGTGCTGCAGGATCTGCCCGGCCCCAAGGTCCGCACCGGACCGCTCGGGCACGGCATCTCCGCGGTGCAGTTGGAGACAGGGGCGCCCTTCACGCTGTCGATGCATCCCCTGGTCGGGACGGCCGAGGGCGTCAGCGTCACCTACGCCGATCTCGGCCGCGACGTCGAGGCAGGCAAACGCATCTACCTGGCGGACGGCGCGATCGCGCTGCGCGTCCTGGCGACGAGCGCCGATCTGATCGAGACCCGCGTCGAGGTCGGCGGCGATCTGCGTGCGGCGCAAGGCGTCAGCTATCCCGACGGCAAGCTCGGGATCGCCGCGATGACCGAGCGCGACTTCGAGCACCTCGCCTTCGGCCTCGAGTGCGACGTCGATTGGGTCGCCGTCTCGTTCGTCCGCGGCCCCGACGACATCTCGCGCGTGAAAGCCTTCATCGCCGAGCGCGGCAAAAACATTCCGGTCATCGCGAAGATCGAGCGGCAGCAGGCGCTCGAGAATCTCGACGGGATCATCGAGGTCGCCGACGGGATCATGGTCGCGCGCGGCGATCTGGGCATCGAGATCCCGCTCGAGCGCGTGCCGCTCGTGCAAAAGGATCTGATCGCGCGCGCCAATCGCGCTTCCAAGCCGATCATCACCGCGACCCAGATGCTCGAGTCGATGATCGCGAGCCCGCGCCCCACGCGCGCCGAGGCGGCCGACATCGCCAACGCCATCCTCGACGGAACCGACGCCATCATGCTCTCGGCCGAGACGGCTCGCGGTGCTTATCCGGTCGAGGCGGTCCGCATCATGGCCACGATCGCACGCGAGATCGAAAGCGCCTATCCGCACGAAGAGCTGCACGCGCGGCGCATCCACCAGAACGGGTACACGATCCCCACGTCGATCGCCGCCTCGGCGGTCCGCATGGCCGAGGAACTCGGCTTGGGCTTCATCGTCACCGGCACGACGACCGGAATCGCGCCGCGGCACGTCGCCTCCTTTCGGCCCCGCGCACGCATCATCACCATGACCGCCTTTCCCGAGATCGCTCGCCGGATGACGCTGGTGTGGGGCGTCGAGGCCTTCATCGTCGAGCGCTACAGCCACTTCGAGACGCTGATCGACATCACCGAGGCCCGCATGCTGCGCGAGAACCTGGCCAAGAGCGGCGACACGATCGTCTTCACCTCGGGCATGCCGATCGGCGGCAACGTCACGAACCTCGTCAAAATCCACCAGATTCTCTAAACGGCGATCCCGCGCGAAGCCGACTCCGAATCTCGAGCCAAGTCAGCCCGCTCGGCGGGGGTCTTACTCGCTTACCTTGCCGCAGCAGCAAGTCACGGCGCTTGCCACTTGTAGCATACTGCGTGAACCACTAAATCTAAATGCTCCGGCAAACAAGTCGCACTAGAAGCATGGTCCCTCGACTTAGGTGGCGCGAATTGCGGTCAAGGGCCCATCCTTAGAAAAGCGACAAAGGCTCAAATGAAGGACGCTGCTGATAAAACTGACTAAGCTCGCTTATACCATACTTGTTTTGAAGACGACAAGGAGGCGTGTCTCATCGTGGCAACCGGCTTTCATCGCGCCCGCTGGCTCCTGGCTACGATACTGAGCGCACTTGCCGCCGGCTCGTGTTCGCCTAGCGCTGCGTCTAAACGGATTCCCTTGGACCCTGGCTATCGCAGCGTCTCTGCGCCCGGGTGGAATTCGTGCGAAAGTATCCCCGGCGCAATACCAGGAACCTTATCGTACGAATGCGCTCGCTTTGTCGGACCTGGAATTCAGTGTTCAGGAAGCATGACGAGATTAGAGCCACCCGATGATCAACCGATAAGCTATTTAGTGTCAGATATTGGCCAACATGGGGTTCCGGTGCTCACTGCCAAGCAGCAGGCTACGATTGACACGATCCGGATGACTCATAAATCGGCCACCCTTCGGTTTGTGCTTCTTCCGGGACAGTTCGTAGTTTTCGATGCTACCATCGGCCCGTGCCATATCGGACCGCTCTATGAGGTGCTTTCCGAGCCGAGAGAACATTATGAGCCCGGCGAAGATCCCTCGAAAGTGTTCCCGGACCCTGGTGCTTGACTGAGCTACGGATTAGAGATCTGGGATTGGTTGCCGTTAGTCGAAAACTGCGCGCGATGTCTTACGCCTCGAACGCTTCGAGGAGATCGGCCGGCAGCGGCGCGTCGAGGTCGTCGGGCACGCGCAAGAGACCGGCGAGGGTACCGAAACGGAAGCGCGGCTTAGTCTCAGTCAGCGGGACCAGCTTGGCGATGGGCTTGCCGGCTTTGGCAATGACGATCTCCTCGTTGGCTGCTGCGCGGTCGACGAGGCGAGAGAGATGAGTCTTCGCCTCGTGCATGTTCACGGTCGGCATTGACCTCGGTCCTGGATCGGTAACGCCTTGGGGCAAGGGCAACGACATCACGGGCGCCAACTACGATAGTGTCGATCTTCGCACCGGATTGCTCACCGTGCTGGGAGGATCCTGATGCGGACTTCCGTTTCATCGGCAGCAGTTTCGGCGTCACTACGGATGACTACTAGCCTTACCATCGTACTCCTCGATCCCGCGCCGGGCCATCGATCCCGCGCCGGGGCAACGTCTGCTCCCAGCCCTGACAGCGCTGGCTGCGCTCGGAAACGCTTGCCGTTGAGTCGGCGGAACCGGCCCAGGCTCGAGGCTTCCGCGCGGCGGTCGATGTCGTTCGGAATGTGATGTGCCTGTGACGAGCTGGATCTTTCAAGCAAACCCACGGCGGTACGATCTGCGCGCCGCGATCGACGGCGGCTCGGACCGGAACTGGGCGATGAACCAAGGACGCCGCGAGGTTTCCGTCGGCGACAGGATCTATTTTTGGGAGTCGGGTCCGAAAGCCCAGCTCGTGGCTGTCGGTCACGTGGCGTCGCCGGTCTACGAACGTGACGATTCCGACTAAAACTTTTAGGAGTATCATGCTCGTCGCGGTCCTCGAGGAGACCTACCCGGCCGAACTCGCGCGATACCTCGGCTCGACGATCTCGTCCGTCCAGCGAACGCTCGACCGGATCGAGGACGAAGGCCTTATCGCAACGCGCCCGCTCGTCGTGAGAGCCGTAACGCTCAACCCGCTCTATCCGGCAGTGAAAGAACTTCGCGCACTGCTGCTGCGTCTCGCCGAGGCGTATCCCGAGTACCAGCAAGTCAAAGAGTCGCGCCGACTGCGCCCTCGCCGCCGAAACAAGCGTCTATGATTACCAAAGAGTCGACGCTCGCGGACGTCTGTTGCGCCGTCTCGGCAGCGCTCGAGTCACACGGGATGTCGGCGATCCTCACCGGCGGCAGCGCTGCCGCCCTTTACGCTCCGCAGTCGTATCTGTCCTACGACGCGGATTTCATCCTGGAGGCGGACGATCCGCTCGACGACGTCGTGGCCGCGTTGCGGGCACGAGGTTCGAACGGTACGACTTCCGCAGTTCGAGGTTTGGCACTGCCTTGCTCGCTGCTATCGCTCGAGCAGTAAAATCTGCGGCAACCAAGATTGAGGCCTTCGGGTTCAAGCCTGCGAGCGGCTTGCGGCTTTGTGCGAGCGGACTTCGCCGATGAGGGTTGCCGCATGTTCGAGCGCGACCGCGGCGGCGCTCCCCGAGAGCATGCGCGCGATCTCCTCGGGGACGGCCCGCTGCTCTTCGAGGAGCACGAGCTCGATCAGCGTGTTTCCGCCGGTTTCCCGCTTGCGCAGCGAGTAATGGGTGTCGGCCCAGGCCGCGATCTGGGCGAGGTGCGTCACGCACACGACCTGCGTCGTTCGCGCCAGCGCGCCCAGACGTGCTCCGACGGCGTTGGCCGCCGCGCCGCCGATGCCCGCGTCGATCTCGTCGAAGACGAGCGCCGTGCGCTCGCGCCGGCCGGCCAGCACGACGACGAGCGCGAGCAGCACGCGCGAGCGCTCGCCGCCCGAGGCGGCTTTGGCGAGCGGCCGGAGCGGTTCGCCCGGGTTGGGCGAAAGCGCGAACTCGACGCGCTCGCTTCCGGCCGGCCCGATCTCCTCGAGCGGCTCGAACGACACGGCGAACCGCGCCGCCGGCATCGCGAGCGCGGCCAGCTCCGCGGCGACGCTCGTCTCCAGCCGCCCCGCCGCCTCGCCGCGCAGCGCCGCCAGTTCCCGCGCCTCGCCGGCGAGCGCAGCCCGCGTTCGCTCGAGCTCGGCCTCGAGTTCCGCCCGCCGCTCGTCGCGCGTCTCGTAACGCGCGATCGTCTGCCCGAAGCGCTCGCGTGCTGCGAGCACCTCGCCGAGCGTCCCGCCGTACTTCTTCTTCAGGCGCTCGACGAGGTCGAGCCGCGCGCCGATCGTCTCGAGCTCGCCCGGGTCGAACTCGGTGCGGTCGAGCACGCGCGCAACCGCGGCGGCCGCCTCGACGGCGTCGCTCTGCAGCGCCGCGACGCGTTCGGCGAGGTGCGCCAGCTCGCTGCCGAACCGCGCCAGGCCGGCGAGCGCGCCGGCCGCCGCGCCGAGCGCATCGACCGCCGAGGCCTCCGCCTCCGCGAGCGCACCGTGCGCCGCCGTGAGCGCGACCGCGATGCGCTCCGCGTTGGCGAGAAAGTCGCGCCGCTCGCGCAACTGCAGATCTTCGCCGGGCTGCGGGGCCGCGTCGTCGATCTCGCCGGCGGCGAAGCGCGCGAACTCGAGTTCGGCGAGCGCCCGGCCGGCGCTTTCGCTCGAGGCTCGCAGCTCCGCCGCGAGCGCCCCGGCGCGGGCGTGCAGCGCCGCGACGGCTTCGCGCCGGCGCAACGCCTCGGCACCTCCGAAGCGGTCGAGCAAGTCGAGCTGATACGCGTTCGAGAGCAGCCGCTGCTGCTCGTCCTGCCCGATCCGGTCGACCAGCAGCTCGCCGAGCGCCCGGAGCTGCGCGGCGGTCGCGGGACGTCCGTTGATGCGCGCGGCCGATTTCCCGGAGGGCGCGATCTCGCGCGCGACGATCGCGGGCTCGCCGCCGTCGAGCTCGAAGCCCTCGCCCGCGAAGTGCGCGCGCAGCGCTTCATCCGCCTCGAGCTCGAGCGTGGCCCGCGCCCGCACCGCCCCGCGCCGCACGACATCGGCCGACGACCGTTCGCCGAGCGCAAACGAGAGCGCGCCGAGCAGCATCGTCTTGCCCGAACCCGTCTCGCCCGTGCAGGCCGTGAAGCCGTCCGCGAACGTCAGCTCGGCATCTGCGATCAAGCCGAAGTCCTCGATCGAGAGCCGGACGAGACGCGGCCCCGGCGCGGCCCGGCTCACGAACTCGAGCGGTCTTTGACCGGTGCGTTCCAGCGCAGCTTCCACTCCAGGAGCGAGAAGAAATCGAGCGGCGCGCGGCGCGCGAACAGGACCGGAACCGGATAGCGGCTCACCGCGACGCGGTCGCCCGGATACAGATCGTCGACCTTGAGACCGTCGGCCTCGAGATCGACCTCGTGCGACTCGGCGTCGAAGACCAGTTCGATCTGCGAGGTGTCGGGGACGACGAGCGGACGCGAGAACAGCGTGTGCGGCAAGAGCGCGACGACGGCGAACGCGGCGACGTCCGGCGCGAGGATCGGACCGCCCGCCGAAAGCGAATACGCCGTCGAGCCCGTCGGCGTGGCGACCACGATTCCGTCGGCCGGGACGAACGCCGCCTCCTTGCCGTTGATGAAGAGTCCGAAGGGCATCATGTGCGGCGTCGTGCGGCGCACGACGATGTCGTTGAGGGCGAAGTGCTGCTTGCCGTGGACGGTGGCGAGCAGCGCGGTGCGCTCGTCGATCGTGAAGCCGGCGCGCAGGATATCCGGCAGCCGCGTCAATTCGACGGGCGAACCGTCCATCTCGGTGAGGAAGCCCAGGCGCCCCGTGTTGATGCCGAAGAGCGGTATGCGGAGCGGCGCCGCGATGCGCGCGGCGCGCAGCAGCGTGCCGTCGCCGCCGATCGTGACCAGCAGGACCGCGGATTCGACGCGCGCGCCCTCCGTCGAGATGCCCAGCGCCCGCTCCTGTCCGTCGCAGAACGCGACGTCGAAGCCGGCGCCGCGCAGCGTGCGCGCGACTTCGATCGCCGTCTGGCGCGCGTGGTCGCGCATCAGGTCGACGTAGAGCGCGACCGTCCCCGTCTGGGGCCGCACCACCACGGCCATCAGGATTCTCCCACCGCGCGCTCGAGCGCCGCGTCGTCGAAGGCCGTGCCGGCGCGGCGCGCGAGCAGAAAGAACTCGACGTTTCCCGCCGGACCGCGCAAGGCGGAGCGCGTCACCGCCAGCGGCACGAGCCCGAGCGCGGCGCTCGCCGCGCGCGTCTCGGCCAAGATCGCGCGGTGCACCGCAGGGTCGCGCACGACGCCGCCGCCGCCCAGGCGCTCGCGGCCGGCTTCGAATTGCGGCTTGATCAGCGCGACCACCGTCCCCTCGCGCGCGAGGAAGGCGCGGGCCCGCGCGATCAGCGTCACGACCGAGATGAACGACGCGTCGATCGTCACGACGTCGAACTCCGGCCCGAACGCGCCGTCGGGCAGCAGCCGGAAGTTCGTGCGCTCGACGACCGTGACGCGCGGATCTTCACGCAGCGCGACGGCGAGCTGGCCGTAGCCGACGTCGAGGGCCACGACGTGCGCGGCACCGTGCGCGAGCAGACAGTCGGTGAAGCCGCCCGTCGAGGCGCCGACGTCCAGACAGCGCGCGCCGGCCACGTCGAGTTCGAAGTCGCGCAGCGCCGCTTCGAGCTTCTCGCCGCCGCGGCTGACGTACGGGCGCGGCCGCGCGACGTCGAGCACGGCGCTGGGGCGGACGGTGCTGCCCGGCTTGGTGAGCGGCCGCCCGTCGACGCGGACGCGTCCGGCGATGATCAGCGAGCGCGCGCGCGAGCGCGTCACCCCAGCCTTCTCGGCAACGACCTCGTCGAGGCGCTGACCGGACGGCACGATCAGAACGGGAGCTGGTCGGAAGGCGCGGCGCCCTGCGCGCCGCCGCCGGAGGCGGCGTCGACGGTCGCCTGGGCGTTCTTGAGCAGTTCCTCGCACTTGCGCGCGAGTTCGCGGCCCTCGCGGAAAAGGCGCACGGACTCGTCGAGGCCGACGCCGCCGCCCTCGAGTTCCTTGACGATCGCCTCGAGCCGCTCCAGCGCCTGCTCGAACTCGCCCGATCTCTTCTCAGCCATCTTGCGCCGTTGCTTCGACCCGTGCGGCCAGCGTACCGCGTGAAAATTGCGCTTCGATGAGGTCGCCCGCCGCGACCGCCCCGGCGTCGCTGACGACCCTCCCGCCGTGCCGTACGATAGCATACCCCTGTTGCAGGATCTTTTCGGGATTCTTACCCTCCAGGCGCGCCGTCCAAAGGGCGAGGCAATGACCCGCGCCCTGCAGCCGGGCGGCCGCCGTGCTCTCGAGCGTGCGGGCGGCGTCGTTCGCATCGCGCCGGGCGGTCGTCAGGCGGGTCGCCAGGCGCATGCCGAGCGCTTCGCGCAAGCCCGCGACGCGCGTCGCGCGGGCCGCCAGCTGGGCGCGCGGATCGTACCTCCCCAGCCGCCGTTCGAGCTCGCGAAGGTACAGGTCGTTACGCCGGATCACCTCGCGCTCGGCGCCGACGACGCCGGTCAGGAGGCGGTCGACCCGCTCGGAGAGCACGTCGGAGATGCGCTCGAAGCGCTGCAGGTAAGCCGAGCCTGCGGCCCGCTCCAGCCGCCTGCCGCGCTCGTCGATGCGATGCTGCAGCGAAGAGCGCAGCCGGGCCCGGGAATCTCGCAGGCGCTGCGGCAGCGCGCTGAAGCCGGCGACGAGGAGCTCGGCCGCAGCCGTCGGCGTCGCGGCCTCGCGGTCGGCGACGTCGTCGGCGATGTGGTGATCGCCCTGATGTCCGATCGCCGTCACGACGGGGACGCGCGAGGCGGCGATCGCCCGGGCCACGCTCTCGTCGTTGAAGGGCAGGCGGTCCTCGTCGGAGCCGCCGCCGCGCGCCAGCACGACGACGTCGACGTCGAGCCGCCCCGCCTGCGCCAGCGCGCGCGCGATCGAGTCGGCCGCACCCTGCCCTTGCACCGAAGTCGCCACCAGACGCACGCCGATCTGCGGCGCCTTCGCGCGCAAGATCGTCAGGAAGTCGCGCGCGCCCTCGGCCTCCGGCGACGAGACGAGAGCGACGCGGAACGGATAGCGCGGGATCGGGCGCTTGCGCACGCCGTCGAAGAGTCCTTCGGCTTCGAGCTTGCGCTTGATCTTCTCGTAGGCGGCGGCCAGACGCCCGGCTCCGACGAGCTGGACGCTCGTCACGACGAGCTGGTACTGGCTGCGACCCTCGAAGAGTCCGAGCGAACCGAACGCCGTCGCTTCCAAGCCGTTCTCGAGCGGCGGAAGGTCGGGCACGTAGGTGCTGCGCACGAAACACTTGAGCACCGCGCCGTTCGGCTCTTTGAGGCCGAAGTAGACGTGGCCGAACCCCGATCGCGAGTGGTCGGTCAGCTCGCCGCGAACGCCCAGTTCGGAGATGTTCCGGTCGTGCGCGAACGCGCGCTTCAGGTAATTGACCAGCTCGCGCACGCCCCAGACTTTCGGCTGCGCGGGAACCACCTGGCTCACAATCCGCCTCTCTCGGCCGAGGCCGGCTCCAGCGTCTCGATTGCAGCCGGCGGAGGATTGTCACGCCGGACCGCTGCCGGCTGGTTCATCGTCGCTTCGGGGCGAACCGCCGCTGTCGGCGCGGCCGTCCGGACGAGGGTTGCCGCCTCGGGTACGGCCGCGACGGGCGCGTCTGCCCGACGGACGGCGTGTTGCGCCGCGGGCGCGGCTGCGGGTGCGGCCGCGTGGGCCGAGGCGGGCGCAGCCGACGCCGCGTCCGCAGCCGGGTACGAGGCGCCGGCGGCGTACCCGGGGAAGTCGTGCTTGGCGACGTTCGCCAGCGCGGCGCGCATGAAACGCGCCCAGGTCCGAGCGGGGATGTTCCCGCCGTACGACTCGTTCATGCGCGTGTAGTCGTCATTGCCCAGCCAGACCGCGGCGACCAGATCGGGCGTGTAGCCGACGAACCACGCGTCGCGGTAATCGGAGGTCGTTCCCGTCTTGCCCGCGGCCGGGCGGCCGATCTGCGCGTTGGGGTAGCCCGTCCCCTCGTTGATGACGCTCTCCAGCATCGAGGTCATCACGCCGGCGGTGCGCGCGGAGACGACTTCGGTCTCCTGCGGAAAGCGATCGTCGAGGATCGTCGTGCCGTAGGCGTCCTTGACCAGCCGGAGCGGCGTCGGATCGACGTGAACGCCCTGGTCGGCGAGCGTGGCGTAGCCGCTGGCCATATCCAGCGGCGAGACGACCGAGCTCCCCAACGCGAGCGACAGATCGGGCTCGAGCGGCGCCGTCACGCCCATGCGGTGCGCGTACTCGATGACGCGGTCGATGCCGAGCTGGTCGGCGAGCTTGACCGCCACGACGTTGCGCGATTGCGCCAGCGCGTAGCGCAGCGTGATCGCTCCGAAATAGCGGCCGTCGTCGTCCATCGGCCGCCACGTCGTGCCGTCGCCATTGGGATAGCTGACCGGCGTATCCTCGACGATCGCGCTGGGCGTCATCCCGCCGTCGACTGCGGCCGTGTAGACGAACACCTTGAACGACGAGCCCGGCTGACGCATCGCCTGCCAGGCACGATTGAACTGGTTGGCGAGCGTGAAGCCCGCCCCGCCGACCATCGCGACGATCTCGCCGGTCGACGGACGGAGCGCGACCAGCGCGGCCTGATGCGCGCCGATCCCTTCTGAGATGGCACGGTTCACGCCCCAGCTCACCGCTTCTTGCGCCACGTCCTGCAAGTGCGGGTCGAGCGTCGTATCGACCTCGAGCCCGCCCTCGAGCACCGCTTTCGAGCCGAACGTTTCATCGAGGACGTGGTCGACGTAGGTCGTGAAATACGGATAGCGATACGACTGCAAGCCCGCCGGACGTTCGCCGATGAGGCCGAGCGAAGCGTCCTGCGCCTCGCGCCTCTGCGCGGTCGTGATGTAACCCGCGGACTCCATGCGCTCCAGCACGTGGCTTTGGCGCTCCTTGGCCCGATCCAGGTTGACGTACGGCGAGTAGTCCGACGGAGCGGCCGGGAGCCCGGCCAGCAGCGCGGCCTGGGCCAGCGTCAAGTGGCCGACGTCGGTTCCGAAGTAGGTGTGCGAGGCCGCCTCGATTCCATAGGCGCCGGCTCCGAAATAGATGAGGTTCAGATAGCGCTCGAGGATCTCGCCTTTGGTGTAGTAGCGCTCGATCTCCATGGCCAGCAGCGCTTCCTGGATCTTGCGCGAGAGCGAGACCTGATCGGAGAGGAACAGCGCGCGCGCGAGCTGCTGCGTGATGGTCGAGGCGCCTTGAAAGCCCTGGTGCTGGTAGTCGGCCAGCGCGGCGCGCGCGATACCGTAAAAATCGACGCCGTGGTGGGTGTAGAAATTGCGGTCCTCGGTCGCGACGAAGGCGTTGCGCACCAGCGGCGGGATCTGCGAAATCGGCACCCAGATGCGATTCTCGGTGTAGAGCGCGGCGAGCAGCGAGCCGTCGCGCGCGTAGACCCGCGTCGTGCGGGAGGGCTGGAAATCCGCCATCTTGCTGATGTCGGGCAGGTTGCGCGAGTACGCGTAGACGATCCCCGCGACCGTCCCCGCAACGAAGAGCACGGCGAGAAACGCGATCGTCAGGATACCGGAAACGATCCGTCCGAGCAGCCCCAGTTGCCGCCGCCGCCGGCGGCGCGCGGCAAGCGCCGTCATGCGACCTCGCTCGCGCTGGCGAGCACGCCGTTGACGAAGCGGCCCGACTCCTCCGTCGAAAACTTCTTGGCGAGTTCGACGGCCTCGTTGATGACGACGGCCCGCGGCGTCTCGGGACGGTGGCGCAGCTCGTAGACGCCCATGCGCAGCACGAGCCGGTCGACCGTCGGCAAGCGTTCGAGCGTCCAGCCCTCGAGCAGCGGCGCGATCAAAGCGTCGCTCTGGTCGACGTGCTCGAGCGTGCCGAGCACGAGCTCTTTGACGAAGCCGCGCTGGTCGTCGACGTCGGGCCGGTCGAGCACGTGGCCCAGCGCTTCGCTGGGATCGTGCTTGCCGACTTCGACGCTGAAGAGCGTCTGCAACGCGAGCTCGCGCGCGAAGCGGCGCGTCACCGGTCCGCCGTCGACGCCGCCGCAAACGACGGCAGGTAGTCGATCGAGACGCCGCCGGCCCGAAAGCGCCCGTCGCCGACGATCGCGCGGCAGATGCCGATCGTGGTGTTGATGCCGCCGATGTGCGTGTCGGCCAGAGCGCAGCTCATCCGCGTCAACGCTTCGTCGCGCGTCGCGCCGTGCGCGACGATCTTGGCGAGCAGCGAATCGTAGAACGGCGGCACGTCGAGGCCCGCGTAAGCGTGCGAATCGACTCGAATTCCAGGTCCGCCGGGGAGAACCACTTCGCTGAGCAGCCCCGCCGCCGGCGCGAAGCCGTTCGAGCCTTCCTCGGCGTTGATCCGGCATTCGATCGCGTGCCCCTGCGCGCGCAGCTCGCCTTGTTCAAACGAAAGGCGATGGCCCGCCGCCACGCGGATCTGCTCCTTGACTAGATCGACGCGGAAGAGCAACTCGCTCACCGGATGCTCGACCTGGATGCGCGTGTTCATCTCCATGAAGTACAGGTCGTCGCCGTCGACCAGGAACTCCAGCGTGCCTGCACTGGAATAGCGCACGGCCCGGGCCGCTTCGAGCGCGTACGAGTGCAAGCGCTCGCGCGTCGCTTCCGCGAGCAGCGGCGCGGGAGCCTCCTCGATCAGCTTCTGATGCGACGGCTTCTGCACCGAGCAGTCGCGCTCGCCGACGTGAACCACGTTGCCGAAGGCGTCGCCGATGATCTGAACCTCGATGTGGCGCGGGTTCGCGATCAGCTTTTCCATGTAGAGCCGGCCGTCTTTGAAGTTGGCTTCGGCCTCGGCTTGCGCGGTGGCGAAAGCGTGCTCGAGCTCCTCGGGCGTTGCCACCGCGCGCATGCCTTTGCCGCCGCCGCCCGCCGTCGCCTTCAGCATGACCGGATAGCCGAGATCCTCGGCCGCCGCCAGCGCTTCGGCCGGCGAGGACACGATGTCGGTCCCGGGCGTCGTCGGCACGTTCGCCTCGCGCATCAGCGTCTTGGCCGTCGCCTTGTCGCCCATCTGCGCGATGACGTGCGGCGCCGGACCGATGAAGGCCAAGCCGTGATCCGCGCAGATCTCGGCGAAGCGCGCGTTCTCCGCGAGCAAGCCGTAGCCCGGATGGATCGCGTCGGCGCCCGAGATCAGGGCGGCCGAGATGATGTTGGGGATGTTGAGGTACGAACGCGCGACCGGACCCGGGCCGACGCAGAAGCTCGCGTCGGCGTTGCGGACGTGCAGCGAGCTGCGGTCAGGCTCGGAAAAGATGGCGACCGTCTCGAGGCCCAGCTCGTGCGCGGCACGGTTGACGCGCAGCGCGATCTCGCCGCGATTTGCAATGAGGATCTTGCGAAACATACGGTTGTCCCTGAGCCTAGCGTGCTTCCTCGATCGCGAACAGGGGCTGCCCGTACTCGACCGGCTGCCCGTCGCTGACGAAGACCCGGGCGACGCGCCCGGGGCCCGCAGGGCGGACCGGATTGCGAATGCCGAGGGCTTCGACGTAGGCCAACGCCCGTTCGTCGTCGACCAGCGAGCCTTCGCTCACCGTCGGCCGCGCCAAACGCACGATCCCGACGAACTCGGCCTTGAGCAAGCTGGCGGCCGGACCGACCTCATGAGAGACCGAGCCATTGGTAACGCTGCCCGCGCCGCCGGCGTGCGCGGGCGCGAACTCGCGCGGGGCCGCAGGCGGCTCTGCGCGGGGGCCCCGACGGACATCGATCTCGAGCCCGTCCTCCTCGATCCGGAAACGAACGAGCCCGCTGGACGCGCAGAAGGCGGCAGCTCCTCGAACGCGTTCGAGCGTCTGGTCCCAATCCACAACCCCGGGCCTTCGAGCCGGCGCAGGACCTATCCGCTCTATCGAAGCCCGCTCGGCCTCGGGCAGCCGGAAGAACGCGGCCTCGAAAGCCGGGTCGATTTCGGCGAGCGGCCCCAGCGCGAAAGCCCGCTCGAGCAGCCGGGCGTGCGGGACGACTAGATCCGGCTCGTCGACCACGACGTCGTCGTAGGCCAGGATATCGAGGTCGATGGCGCGCGGCCCCCAGCGGAAAGTGGCCACGCGCCCGAGCTCCACCTCGATCCCCTTGAGCTTCGCCAGCAGCTCGCGCGGCTCGAGCCCGGTCTCGAGCAGCGCCGCCGCGTTCACGAAGTCCGGCTGGCCGGTCACGCCCCAGGCCCGCGTCCGAAAGAGCGACGAGCGCGCGACGAGCCTGCCGAGCGACGAGAGTGCCGCAAAAGCGCGCTCCACGTTGGCGGCCGCTTGGCCCGCGTTGGACCCGACGCCGATCCGCGCTAGGGCCACGTCGCCCCCGCCGAGCCTGCCGCCGAGCCTGTCGAGGCGCGCGACGCGCGCAGGGTCACCGAAGGCGTCGCGCCCGCCAGCAGGGCAGGCTTGCCGATCGTCACGCTGGCCGCGCGCACTCGGGCGTCGGCCAGCAGCGCGCGCAGGATCTCGTCGCCCAACCGTTCCAGCAGCGCGTACGAGCGCTCTTGCACGATGGCCACGACGCGCGCGTGGACGGCCGCGTAATCGAGCGTGTCGGCGAGGTCGTCGCTGGCCCGCGCCGCCGCCAGATCGATCTCGAGCTCGAGATCGAGATCGAACGGCTGCTCCCGGTCGCGCTCGCCTTCGAGCGCGCCGTGCCGGCCGTAGGCGCGAATGCCGCGCACCGCGATGCGGTCGCCGGGCACGCTCACAGCTTTTCCGACCAGCCCTCGGGCCGGCTCCCGCGCACGATCGCGTCGGCGACGACCGTCACGTCGCGCATCTCCGCGACGTCGTGCACGCGCACCACGTCGATGCCGGCGGCGACTGCCAGCGCGATCGTCGCCGCCGTGCCGTAGCCGCGCTCGCCGACGGCTCGACCCGTCAGCTTGCCGATCGTCGACTTGCGCGAGGTCCCGAGCAGCGTCGGGAAGCCCAACGCGACGATGCGCTCGAGCGCGCCGAGAACGGCAAGGTTGTGCTCGGCGAGCTTTCCGAAGCCGATCCCCGGATCGAGAATCACCCGCTCGCGCGCGAGCCCCGCGCGGACGGCTTGCAGCGCTTCCCGTTCGAGATAGGCGAGGACCTCGTCGACGACCGCCCGCTCGTAGATCGGGACGCGCTTGTTGTGCATGACGACGACCGGAACGCCGCATTCGAGCGCGGTCGCCAAGAGCCGGTCGTCCAAGCCCCAAATCGAGTTGAGCATGTCGGCGCCGGCACGGTGGGCTGCCGCGAAGACGTCCGGTTTGAACGTGTCGACCGAAAGGATCGCGTGAGGGAGGCGCGCGCGCACGCCGCGCACGACCGGGATCAGACGGCGCTGTTCCTCGAGCGCGTCGATCGGCACGTGGCCGGGCCGCGTCGACTCTCCGCCGAGGTCGATGACGTCGGCGCCCTGCGCCGCCAGCTCGAGCGCGCGCGCGATCGCGTCCTGCGGGTCGGGCCGTCCGTCGCCTGAAAACGAGTCGGGCGTCGCGTTGACGATCCCCATGAGGTACGTGCGCGCACCCCATGCGAAGCGCCGTCCGCGTAGAACGAGCTCGCCGCGGCTGCCTTCAGCTGCGCGAACGTTCGCCGACATTCTCTAACCACCAGTCTCGCAAGAGGCCCGCGACGAACGTCGAGCCCGTCACGACGACGATGTGCGAGGCATCGGCGTTGCGCCTCGCAACGGAGAGCGCCTCGGCCGGGTCGGCGATCGCGCGCGCGTTGACGCCGGCGAGCTGCGCGATGTTGACGAGCCGCAGCGGACGCGCCGCGGCGCGCCCCGCGGTCTCGAAGGAGGTGAAGACGAACGACGCCGGCAGCTCGAACCAGGGCCGCAGGATCCCGAGCGCGTCCTTGGTGTCGGTGATCGCCACGATGAAGGAGAAACGCCTGCCGGGGAACGTCTCGGCGAGCGCCTCGGCGAGGCTCGCGGCTTTGTCGGGATTGTGCGCGACATCGAACAGGATCCCGGGAAAGCCGGGAAAGAATTCCATCCGGCCGGGAATGACGAGCTGCGCGAACGCACGCTCGACCTCGTCGACCGAGGGACGCAATCCTTCGCGCAAACGCTCGAGGGCGACGATCGCCGCCGCCGCGTTGCGCTGCTGGAAGCGGCCCAGGACCGGGAGCGCGAGCTCGTAGCTGCCGCGCTCCGTCGTCACCGCGAACGACTGCCCGTAAGGCTCGCTTTGGCGCGGCTCGATGCGCGCGTGCTCCGACACGGCGAAGAACGGCGTGCCGCGAGCGTCGCACGTCTCCTGAATCACCGCGCGCGGCGCCGGCGCGGCGCCCGACACGAGAGGGACCCCGGGCTTCGCGATCCCGGCCTTGTCGCGGGCGATCAGTTCGAGCGTCTCGCCGAGCACTTCGGTGTGGTCGAGGCCGACGTTGGTGACGATCGACACCTCGGGTTCGATCAGGTTCGTGCCGTCGAGCGCGCCGCCGACCCCGACTTCCACGACCGCGAGGTCGACGCTCTCTTGGGCGAAGTAGGTCAGGGCCAGCGCCAGCAGCGTCTCGTAGTACGACGGCCGCCCGTGCTCGCGGGTGGTCGCTTCGATCGCGGGCAGCATCTCCGCGAGGACCGCGGCGAAGCGCTCTTCGCCGATCGGGCGTCCGTCGATCCGCGCGCGTTCGGTCATCGAGCTGAGATGCGGCTTCGTGTGCAGGCCGATCGTCTTCCCCGAGGTCGTCAGCGCCGTGGCCAGCATCGTTGCCGTCGAACCCTTGCCGCTCGTGCCGCCGACGTGGATCGTCGGGTAACGCAGATGCGGGTCGCCGAGGTGGCGCAAGAACGCTTCCATCCGCTCGAGCCGCCCTGGGTTGCGGCGCGAGATGGTTTCGTTGATCGCTCCCAACAGGTAGGTCGACGCCTCTTGGAATGTCATCTGCAGTATGAGAACGCGGCGGCCGCCCAAAGCGATGCGGCGCGAGCGTTCGGCACTAGCCGTCGAGCGCCGCGCCGGCGAGCAGGTCGAGGGCGTGCGGCAGCGCGGGCAGGACGACGGCCAGCGTCTCGCGGACGGCCTTGGGGCTGCCCGGAAGGTTGACGATCAGCGTCGTTCCGCGCACGCCGGCAACCGCGCGCGAGAGCATCGCCGTCTTGACGACCTGCAGCGAGGCGGCGCGCATCGCCTCGGCGATCCCAGGAACCTCGTAATCGAGCACGGCGGCGGTCGCCTGCGGGGTCCGGTCGCGCGGAGCGAGCCCCGTCCCGCCGCTGGTGAGGACGAGCGCGACGCGCTCGCGGTCGGCGAGGTCGATCAGCTCGGCTTGCAGCAGCGCCGCGTCGTCGGGCAGCACCCGCTCGCGCACGACGGCGAACGGATCACCCAAGACCTCCTTGATGACCGGAATGCAGGCATCGGCACGCACCCCGGCGGCCGCGCGGTCGGAGAGGACGACGAGCGCGGTCGCATAGCTCACGGCGCGCGCCACGTCCCGCCCTTGCCGCCGCGCTTCTCGACCAAGCGGATCGACTCGATGACGATCCCCTTCTCGAGCGCCTTGGCCATGTCGTAGACCGTCAGCGCCGCGACGGCGGCCGCGGTCATCGCCTCCATCTCGACCCCGGTCGGCGCGGTCGTGCTCGCCGTCGCGTCGATCTGGAGCAGGCCGCGCTCGGCCCAGGCGAAGGTGACGTCGACGCACGCGAGCGGAAGCGGATGGGCGAGCGGAATCAACTGCGCCGTCTGCTTCGCCGCCATGATTCCCGCAAGCTGCGCGGCGACGAATGCGTCGCCCTTCGCGAGCGTGGCGGCGCGCAGCGCATCCTCGGCAGCCGCGCTCATGCGCACGAAAGCGCGCGCGTGCGCGAACCGTTCGGTGGAAGGCTTCTGACCGACGTCGACCATCATCAGGCCGCCGCCCGGGCGAAGATGGGTCGGCTTCGCTATCGGCGGCTGGGCGCCGAAGCGCCCCCCGGCTGGAAGCGCAGCCACACCAGCGAGAGCACTGCGAGCACGAAGAACAGCGCCGCGTGCTTGTAGTGGTGCCCCAGCGGTCCGTGCGGAATCAGGTAGACGGCGGAGAGCGCCAGGAAAATGACAGCGAGGATGATGGCAAGTGCCTTCATGCGATGACCTTCGTCAGAGCGAGGAGGAAGCAGACCGTTCCGAATATCAGGCAATACCAGCCGAACGGGCGCAAATCATTCGTGTGGAAGTAGCGCGTCAGAAAAGCGACGGACGCGTAGGCCGTGACGCCGGCGAGCACGCCCCCGAGCAACGACTGAACCAGCACCACGTTCGCACCGGGGGCGAAGAGTTCGGGGATCTCGAGGACCGAGGCTGCACCGATCGCCGGCGTCGCCAGCAGGAACGAGAAGCGCGCCGCGTCCTCGTGGCTGAGGCCCTCGAGCAGCCCCGCCACGATCGAAGCACCGGAACGCGAGATGCCGGGCAGGAGCGCCGCCGCTTGCGCCAGCCCGACCTTGGCGCCGTCGCTCAAGGAGAGCGCCCACAGGCTGCGGGTCGCCTTTCCGCCGGGTTCGCGCGCCGCGCGCCGCAACCGTTCGCCCGCGAACATGACGAAAGCGTTGGCGATGAGGAACAGCGAGACCAACTCCGGGGAGCCGAAGATCTGACGGACCGGCTTCTCGAGAAAGACGCCGACCAGCGCCAGCGGGATCGTTCCGGCGACGAGCAGCCAGCCCGTCTTCTCGTCGCGGTCGGCGCTGAAATTGCCGCGCGCGACGCTCGCGGCGAGCGCGCGCCCGATGCGCACCCAGTCGGACCAGTAAAAGACGACCAGCGCCGTTGCCGTGCCCAGGTGCAGCACCACGACGAAGGCGAGAAACGTCGGATCGCTGCGATCGATGCGCCAGTGCAGCAGCGCCGGCACCAGGACCGTATGCCCTAAGCTGGAGACGGGAAAAAGCTCGCTGACACCCTGCAGCACCGCGAGCAGCATCGCTTGGAGGAAGGTCACGCCTCCGCTCGAATCGCCCGTGCGCTACTGGCCGGTGAAGTCGGCGCGGAAGAGATACGAGCCCGCGATCGGCTGGCAATCCTCGATTTCGGGCGTGTAGCTGCTCTGCTCCGCGGCCTTGACGGCGGCATTGTCGAGCGAAGCGTTCCCCGACCCTCGGTAGACGGAAGCTCCGGCGACCGCGCCGGTCGCCGTCAGCGTCACCTTGACCTGGACCGTTCCCGTCGCACCCTGCTGCCGCGCGATGTCCGGATAGTCCGGTTCGACGGGGCGCGTGACGGTCGCGTCGACGTGGGGCTGCGCGCAGGCAGGCGGCTTCGGCGTCGGTGGGGGCGGGGGCGCGGTCGCAGGCGGCGCGGTACTGGGCGCGCCGCTCGCCGCGGTCCCTTGCGGCACACCGTTTTCGTTGCCGGCCGCGGGCGCGACGTATCTGCTCTCGGAGGGCCCGGAGGCCGACTTCGAGGTCGTGTGAACGACGTTGAGCTTGAGCTTGGGCTGCGGCGGCGGATTGGTCGTGCGGACCGGCGGCGGCGTCTGCTTGGGCGGCGGCGTCGGGGTGGGCGGCGGGGTCGGCGGCGGAGGGGTCGGGACGACGACCTTGATCTTGCGCGTCACCGAGACTTTCTCGATCTCGGGCTTATCCTCGCGCGGCGGCTTGTAGAGGCCCAGGATCGGACCGAAGATCAGGTGCAGCGCCAGCGAGATGACGAAAGCCCAGCCGAGAAAAGAACGCACTTTCTCGGCCGGCGGCAAAGGCACCGGCAGCATCGGCTGCTGCGAACTCATCTTAGTGTCCCGACCCAGCCACTAGACCTTCTGCCCTTCGATGTGGTTCGCCAAGCCGAAATTGGTGAGGTTCTCGTGCTTCGCCGCGTCCATGACTTGCAGGATCGTCCCGTAGCTCGCCTTCGGATCGGCCTTGATGATCACGCTGTTGTAGACGTGATTGGTCTGGTTCTGCAACTCGTGGAAGGCTGCGGACGCGCCTTGGATGTCGACGACCTGCGAGCCGATTTGGATCTTGTCCTTGTCGTCCACGTAAACGATGATCTGCGACTCTTTGACCTTGTCCCGGTTGTGGGCGTCCGGCAGCCTGGGCTCTTTGGTCACCGACGCCAGGATGATGAAGATGATCAAGAGGACCAGCAGCACGTCCGTGAACGGCGTGATGTTGATCGTCGACATCACGTCTTCGTCGCCGGAGCTCGTCGTGACGGCCATGTTACGAGGTCACGAAGCCGACGTCGTCGAGGTTCGACTCCTTGGCTGCGTCCAGGATGCGAATGATCGTGCCGTAAGGGGCCTTGGCATCCGCGGTGATGGCGACGTGCAGCCGGCCGCGCTTGCGCGCGTCCGCGGCGATGACGCCGTAGATGCTGCGCTCGTCGGCGCGCGTTCCGTCCACGAAGATCACGCCCTTGTCGTTGACCTCGATGTCGATCTCTTTCTTGGGGTTGTTCTGCATCGCGCTCGGGTTGTTGTTGTTGGGGAGCTCCTTCTGAAAGCCGGGCGGCGTGATGAGCGCCGCCAAGATCATGAAGATGATCAGCAGCACGAGCAAGACGTCGGTGAACGGCGTGATGTTGATCTCCGCCATCACGTCGTCTTCTTGCTTCGCGGAAAGGAGCGACATCTAGGGTACCGGCCCGGACCTATTTTGCGCCGGCGGGCGCGGCAGCCGCCGAGCCGCCCGCGGGCTTGTAGAGATCGGTCGGAATCGCCTCGCCGACGTTGTGGAAGTGAAGGATCTCGGCGAGCTGATTGGCCGCGACGATCATCTCCTGGTTGTACGACTTGATGCGCGTCTTGAAGTAGTTGAAGAAAATGACCGCGATGACCGCCACGAAGAGGCCGGCGGCCGTCGTGATCAGGGCCTCCGAGACGCCCGCCGCGACGACGGCCGGCGTCGAGTTCCCCTTCAACGCGATGTCCTGGAAGGCGCGGATGATGCCCAACACGGTTCCGAAGAGTCCGACGAACGGCGCGATGACCGCGATCGTGCCGATGACTCCCAGGTTGCGTTCCAATGAGTTCAAATGTTCCATGAGCGCGATGGAAAGCGCATCCGTGATGTCGGCCCGATTCTTGGTCCCGCGCTGCAACCCGAACTTGAGGATCTTCGGCAGCATGCCCTTGTTCTCGTCGCAGACGCGGATCGCGCCCGGCAAATCGTCGGCCGCGATCCGCTGGGCGATCTGACGCAGAAGGTCCTTGCTGTCGCCGTGCTGCTGCCCGAAGAAATACAGGCGCTCGATCACGATCGCCACCGCGACGATCGAGCAGACCAGCAGGCCCCACATGGCCGGGCCGCCCCGCTGAAGAAAATCGAAGAATCCGCTAAAAAGATCCACGCTTGCTACGGCGCCTCCGGTAAAACTTTCTTGATGATTGGTCGAGCAAGGCGAAGCGACGCCGAGACCCGTCGTGACTGCTGGCTATTGTCCTTGCTCGCACCGTATTCCTCGCTGCTCGATTTAACGGGTGCGGCTCAACTGCGCGATCGCTTTCTCTATCGCGTTGGAAAGATTCGAGTCGCCCGCCTTTTTGGCCGAAGCGTCGGCCTTCTGGAGGTAGACCAACGCATCTTTCTGGCGTCCGGTTTGATTGCCCAGGGCAACGCCGGCGGCATAGTTCGCGACGGCACTCTGGGGATCGGAGGCCAAAGCCTTGTCGGCGTCGGCTTTCGCCTTGTCGTTGAGGGGACTGGGCTGAGCGTTGAGGTAGGCGATCGCTGCTTGCGCGTAGAGCGCGACGGCCTGGGAAGGAACCTGTCGCGCGCCTTCCTCGAAAACGGCCGCTGCGTCTTCGTGTTTCCCAGAGTCCGCCAGCGCCTGAGCCTTCTTCACGTAGTAGTTCGCGATCGCGATCTGCGCGTTGGAGTCGTCCGGTTCCAGTTGTGCCGCCTCGGCCGCGACCGGCAGGGCCGCGTCCACGTTGCCAGCATCCGCGTAGGCTGAGACGAGGTTGTCGTCGATCAAGGCGCGTTGATGCGCGGTCGCTTGTTGGCTCGCAGCCAGCGCGCGAGCTTTCTCGAGGTCCGCGGCCGCCGCGGCATCGTCGCCGTTCGAATATTCCCCGAAGCCCAGCGCGTTGTACGTCGCGAAGCCCGGCGCGAGCTCCGCCGCGCGCTTGGCCTCGGCGACGCCGGCAGCGAAGGCCTTGGCCTTGTACTGAGCGACCGAAGCCTCCGAGTAGGCCTTGGCCGCGATCCCCTTGGCGCGGTCCGGGATCGTCCCAGCTTTGTCGAAGGCCGCGACCGCGTCGTCGTACTGCTCGAGGAACGTGTCCGCGATCCCCAAATCGAGCTGCGCCTGCCGGTCCCCCGGGTGCTGGGCGGCGTACGCCAGCAAGCCGCTCTGCGCGCCCTTGTAGTTCCCGGCGCGGGTCATCATCTCGAAGGAACCCAGCGTCCCCACGGCACCGCCGCTGAATGAGGCTTCGGTCCCGGTGAACTTCAATTCGAAGTCGTAATAGGCGAGGATCGGCTTCCCGTTCTTGAGCGCCGGACGGTAGGTCGAGGTTCGGGCGATCTCGGTGGCCGCCTGATCGTCGCCGTGATTCGTCGAGCTGATGATCCCTTCGATCGAGGGAACGCCGCCGGCGTCGATCTTGACCTTGAGCTTGACGCTTCCGGGACCGCTCAACGCAGAGGTAGCGACGCCCTGCTTGAGCAGCTTGGGCGGCTGATAGCTGCCGGCGTCCTGCGCCCAGGCCGCCTGCGGCCAGGCAAGCCCCCCCGCACAAGCCCCCGCGATCAGCACGTTTCGTAGGCGCATCCCTTACCTCGCGTCGGGAAGGTCGTATTCGCAGATGTGAACGTGGTGCAAGCCTTCGTCGTTTCCCAGGAGCAGGGCAACCGCCGCAGCCGCGGCCGCAAAGCGGGGAGCCAGCCGGTCCGGCTTCCCCGCCTCGAGCGCCACGGCGAACTCGGAAAGGATGGCAGAAAGAGCGCGAACTTCCTGCGCCACGGACGCACCGTTGGCTTCCAGGATCGAGCGCCACATGCTCCAGGGCGAGGCGCTCAGCCTGATCGCACCCCGCATCCCCGTTCCGCAGAGCTCGGCGACGGCCGGCTCTCCCAGCCGCGAACCCAAGAGCGCACCCAGGGCGACCGCCGCGAGCTGGGGGAGATCCGAGGTCAGCGCCACGATCCGGTCGTGTTCGACCGAGTCGAGGGGGACCGGCCTCGCTCCCAGCGCCTCGATGAAGGCTCGAGCCCGCTCGACGGCCTGCGGCGCGGCGCCCGGCTCGTAGGTCCAAACCTTGCCGGCGAAGAGATCGGCTCGCGCTGCCTGCGGGCCGCTTCGCTCCGAGCCGGCGATGGGATGGGTCGGGACGAAACCTTGCAGACCCGCCCCGGCACGCGCGACCGGAGCCTTGAGCGAGGCGACGTCGAGGATCAGCCCGGCGGCCGGGGGTTCGTCAACCAAGGTCGCGAGCGTGGCAAGGGTCACCTCGAGCGGCGTGGCCAGGACCAGCACGTCCGCCTTCCCGAGCTCGCTCGCAGCGGCGGCGACGGCGTCGAGCGCACCGCCGGCCAGCGCGCGCGCGGCGTGTTCGGGCCGCGCGTCGTAGCCGGTCACGCGCATTCCGGCCGCCCGGGCCCGCAGCCCGATCGAGGCGCCGATCAGCCCAGTCCCGAGCAGGCCGAGATCAGCGGACGGCAAGTGCCGGGGTCGGCAGCGAGCGCTCGACGGCGGCCGCGACCGGCGCCAGGCGGCTCATGAGATCGGCGAAGTTGGAGACCGTGAGCGACTGCGGTCCGTCGGAGCGCGCCGCCGCGGGATTGGGGTGGACCTCGACGAGCAGCCCGTCGGCGCCGGCCGCGACCCCCGCCAAGCTCATCGGGAGGACGAGCGCCCGGACGCCGGTCCCGTGCGAAGGGTCGACGATGACCGGCAGGTGCGTCAGCGCGCGCAGCACCGGCACGGCGGAGATGTCGAGCAGGTTGCGCGTCTGCGTGTCGTAGGAACGGATGCCGCGCTCGCACAGCACGACTTGGTGGTTGCCGGCCGCGAACACGTACTCGGCGGCCATCAGCCACTCTTCGATCGTCGCGGCGATGCCCCGCTTGAGCAGGGCCGGATGCCGCGCCTGCCCGACCTCGCGCAGCAGCGTGAAATTCTGCATGTTGCGCGCCCCGATCTGCAGCATGTCGGCGTAGCGCACGACCAGCTCGACGTCGCGCGGATCGAGGACTTCGGTGACGACCGCGAGCCCGTTGCGGTCGGCCGCATCGCGCAGCAGCTTGAGGCCCTCCTCGCCGAGCCCCTGGAAGGCGTAGGGCGAGGTGCGCGGCTTGAAGGCGCCTCCGCGCAGCAGGTTCGCACCGGCCCGGGCCACGCCCGCCGCCGCCGTTTCGAGCTGCTCGCGCGACTCGACGCTGCAGGGCCCCGCACAAATGGCCAGCGTTCGGCCGCCGAAACTGATCCCTTCGCGAACTTGCACGACGCTGCGCGCTTGCCGGCCTTCCTTGCTGACCAGCTTGTAGCTGCGCGAAATCGGGACGACCGACTCGACCCCGTCGAGCTGGGAGAACTGCGCCAGCAGCGTATCCTTGTCGTCGGCCGCGCCGACCACGCCGACCACGGTACGCTCCTGGCCCTTGCTGACGTGGGCGGCGAGCTTGAGCGAGGCGATCAGGGCGGTCACGGCGTCGAGTTCGGCGTCCGACGAATGCGGCCGCATGACGATGATCATTGTGGTGTCGTGCTCCGGGAAACGAGGTCGGGACGAAGCGCAACCGCTTCGCGCAAATAAATGTGAACCATCTCGTGCTGCGCACGTTCCGTGTTGACGTGCACCAGCACGCGGATGCAGCGCTGCAGCCGGCCGGGGACGCCGATCTCGGTGAAGTTCAAGAGCGGCACCATCGTCCAACCCATGCGGCGAGCGGCAGCGGCCGGAAATTCCGCACGCAGGTCGGGCGTGACGGTGAAGAGCGCGGAAGCGACGTCCTCCGGCTTGAGGTCGTTGGTCGCGACGATCTCGCGCACCAGTTCCTCGGTCGCCTCCAAAATGACCGCCGCGTCGTCGCGGTCGACCGTCGTCGCCCCGCGGATCCCTCGTACCATCGTCATCTTCCGTTCCGTTCTTCGTCACCGCCCGCCCCGGCTCGTCTTCGCCCGCTCTCCCGTTCCGCTTCCTGCTGCACCTTGCGCAGGGAGGCTCGCTCTTTGGGGCTGGCCTCGCGCCAGTGGCCGACCGGAAGATCGCCCAGCGCCAGCGGCCCGAAACGGAGGCGGACGAGCGAGACGACCGGATGGCCGAGCGCTTCGAACATGCGCCGCACCTGGCGGTTGCGTCCTTCGTGGATGGTCAGATCGACTTCGGAGAGCGCCGGCCCCGTCCGCACGACCCGGAGCTTGGCCGGAGCGGCACCGCCCTCGTCGAGACGGACGCCCGCCAGGACCCGCTCGACCTCTTCGGGACCGAGCCGGCCCCGGACGACCGCGCGGTACGTCTTCTCGACGCCGAAACGGGGATGCGTCAGCACGTGGGCCAAGTCTCCATCGTCCGTCATCAGCAGGACTCCGGAGGTGTCGTAGTCGAGCCGCCCGACCGGCACGAGCCGTCCGCCGTCCTGCGGCACGAGCGCGGCGACCGTGCGCCGGCCCTCGGGGTCGCGCATCGTCGTCATCACCTTGGCGGGCTTGTGCAGGACGAGGTAGCGGCTCTGGGCCGGCGGCGCCACGGCGCGCCCGCCGACCTCGACCCGGTCGCCCGGCGCGACGCTCGTGCCGAGCTCGCGCACGACGCGGCCGTTGACCCGCACCCCTCCCGCCTCGATCAGCTCTTCGGCCCGCCGCCTCGACGCGACGCCCGCATGCGCGAGGAATTTTTGCAATCGCACGCCGTCGGAGTTTCGGCCGTCAGGCCGAGTCGCCCGCCATCCGCACGAATTCGTCGGCGGAGCCCGCCTCGCGCAAGCGCCGGCGCAGCGTTTCCGTGAGGGTGCCGCTCCCCGCCGCGGCGCAGGCACGCCGCACGAGCTCCGCGGCGCGCAGTTCCGCGGCACTCAAGAGTTCCTCCGCGTGCGCCGTCCGCGAACGCGCGAGATCGAGCTCGAACCCCGAACCGTCGAAGTCTCCGGACTGCGCCAGCGCGATCGTCGCGTTGGCCGACTCGATGAACTCCGCCGGCCCTTCCGAAGGCGCGACGGCCGCCGCCACGATCGTCAGCGAGCCCCCTTCCTCGAGGCGCCGTGCCGCTGCCAGGAAACGCTTGCCGCGATAGCGCGCTTCGTAGGCGCGCGCCAGCCCGGCGAGCGAATCGATCAGCAGCACGGCGTCGCCGCCCAGCTCCGCGATCCGCTTGGCGCGGTCGAGCGTCAGGTCTGCCAGGTGCGCCTGCTGGTCGGGCGGGTCGCCCAGCGAGCCGGCCGCGATCTCGACGGGGAAGGAGCGCCGCGCCTCGGTCACGTCCTCGGGACGCGCATCGACGAGCAGCGGAAGGACGGCGACGGCGGGGTAGTTGCGGCGCAGCGATTTCGCGATCTCGACGAGCAGGGTGGAGCCGCTCCCGTTCGATGGGCCGAGCACGACGGCACGCTGGCCTTGCCCGAGCGGAGCGAACAGGTCGATCTCGCGCAGGATGAAGGGTGCCGCGGCGTCACCCAAGGTCAGCCGCTCGAGCGGGCGGACGGCGGTCCGCCGTTCGAAGAGCGGGCGTCCCAGGAGCGCATCGGGCTCGCGACCGTTGACCGACTCGATCTTGATCAAGCCGTGATAGCGCTCGTTGTCTTTCGGCGGCCGCGAAAGGCCGACCACGAGGTCGCCACGGCGCAATTCGAAACGCCTGATCTGCGAGGGGCTGACGTAAACGCCCTCGCCCGAAGCTTCGCCCGGGCGCCGCAGGAAGCCGAAGCCGTCGGCGTGCACGTCGAGCATCCCCTGCATCCGTTCGACGCCCATCCGCCGCGCCTGCGCTTCCAGGATGAGGGCGATCAACTCGTCCTTGCGGCAGCGTGAAGGTAACTGGACGACAAGGATCTTGGCCAGTTCGGTGAGCTCGGGCTTGGAGAGGAGCTCGAGGCGATCGGCGCTCAGGAGTTCCTGCGACGTCGAGGGAGTGGAGGGCAGCGGAATCGGCGGACTTCTTTTCTAGGTCTGCGCGGGAGGGAAATGGGAGGGGAAGCGGCGGCGCAAAAAGGCGATGAGGGCCCGCTTCAAAGCGGCACCCGTTTAGACCCTAGCACGCCGGCCTCAGGGGACGCGAGCGACGAAAGGCCCTAAACGTTGAGACGACTCGGACCGCTCACGAAAGGACTCCCGCGCTCGTAATAGCGCAGGGTGCGATGCGCTTCGCGCTTCAAGCCGATGCGGACGCTCTCGCCGATCTGGGGGCTCGCCCCGCTCGCGGCCGCGAGCCAGAGGCTCCCCTTCGCGCACAGGTCGAGTCCGTCGTGGCGGCGGTCGATCCCGAGTCCCGCGGCCAGCCGCCCCGGGCCGCGCAAGAGATCGCGCAGCGGCGCGTCGCCGCGAAGACGCTCGATCTCATCGATTCCGGCCAGCGGCTCGGCCGCGCGCAGCAAGACCGCCGCCCCGATCCCCGCTCGATCGCTCGAGACGTTGAGGCAATACGACGTCCCGTAAATGAAATAGACGTAGGCGTGCCCGCGGCGCAGGAACATCGAGCGGTTGCGCCCGGTCTCGCCGCGGAAGGCGTGCGAGCTGGCATCGCCCGGGACGTAGGCTTCGGTCTCGACGATGCGCCCGGCGAGCCTGCCCGCGCCGGTCTCGCGGACGACGACCGCGCCGATGAGGAAACGGGCGAGCGCGGCCGTCTCCAGAGGGAGCTCCGCCCGCCGCAACCGGCGCAGCCTCAAGCGGCGACGTGCAGGGAGACCTCGGCGCGGGCTCGGGCGGTCAAGTCGCGCGCGACGCCGTCGCGAGCCGCCGCGACCCGGACGTGCCGGAACCGGTTGAGGCGGCACCGCAAGCTCACGTAGGGGAGGATCAGGGCACCCGGAAGCGAGCGGCGCTCGGCCAGGTCGAGCGGCACGGACTCGTCGTCCAGCTCGATCTCGACGCTCCGGATGCCGCGCTCGAGCAGCGCCGCCGCAACCGCATCGAGCGCCGCATAGGCCACATCCCGGCCTCGCAGCGAGGGGAGCGGCCGGCAGGTGAACCCCACCCTGACGAGGGACCCGCGAGCGCCGCTCTCGGCCGATCTGCGCAGGGCTGCGTATGCCACGCCGGCACCGTCCGCGCCGGCCGCAAACCCGACGGTCACCGCCACTAGCTCTTTGCTTTCCCGCTGCTGGCTCATCGTTCGAGCCCCCTCACGACTCCGAGCCCCCTCACGACTCGCGCCTGCTTTGATACGATTATAGCCCGAACATACGTTCGAGTCAAGCCGCTCAGGCGCTCGCAGCCGCCGGCCTTCTCCGCTCCTGCAGCGAGGCGTAGAGCGTCAGCACGCGCTCGGCCAGCCGAGCGCTGTCGTAGCGCAGCGCGACCTGCGCGCCGCGCTCGCGGCCGCTCCGGTCCTCCCCCGCGAGCACCGCGCGCAGCGCGGCCGCCAGCGCTTGGGGATCGGCCGGCACCACTCGGCCCGCGCCGCCGAGCACGTCGCGGGTCTGCGGCGTGTCCGCGGCCACGACGCCGAGCCCGCCGGCCAGAGCCTCGACCAAGACCAGGCCCTGCGTCTCGCTGCGGCTCGTGAAGATGAACGCGTCGGCCGAGGCGTACGCATCGGGCAGCGCCTCGCGCGGAAACTCGCGAGCGAAGGTGACGCGCCGCGCGACGCCGAGGCGCTGGGCATCGCGCTCGAGCGCCTCGCGGTGCGCGCCGTCGCCGATGACGACGAAGCGGACCGCCGGATCGCCGAGCCGCGCGAACGTCTCGAGGGCCAGGCCGAGGTTCTTCTCGCGACCCAAGCGCCCCACGGAGAGCAGCATTTTGTCGTGCGGGCCCACGCCCAGGCGCGCGCGCAGGTCGTCGCGCCGGCACCCGCTCGCAAACTGCGCGACGTCGATTCCGCTCGGCACGACTTCGATGCGCGCGCGCACGCCGAGCTCGCGCAGGCGCCCTTCCATCGCTGCGGTCGGCACGATCACCGCATCGCAAGCGTTGGCGTACGCGCGCGTAAGATGCGCCGCCGCGTTGCGCGTCGCACGATGGTCGAACGGAACGTAGTGCGCGTATTCTTCGAGCTGCGTGTGATAGGTGAAGACGAGGGGCACGCGCAGGCGCCGGGCGTAACGCACGCCCATCCATCCGGTGACGAACGGAGAGTGCGTGTGCACGATCGACAAGCCCGCCAGCGCGCGCACGCGCCGTTCGTCCGGAAACGGCAGCGTCAGGCGATAAGCCGTTCTGGTCGGCAGCGGCAAGGACGGCACGCGAACGAGATCGTCACGCAGCTCCGTATAGCCGGGCATGCGCGGCGCGACGTACACCACCGTGTGCCCGCGAGCGCGCAGCGCGCTCGCGAGTGCATCGACCGAAGCGACGATTCCGTTCTGAATCGGCCGATAACATTCAGTGAACAGGCCGACGCGCAGAGAGTTCACAGCTTGAGACTTTTCCTACCGGATACGGAACGCCTACATACGTCACAGCGTTTCTTCGATGAATTGACTAAGAGCCGTGCAGTGTGGTATCGTGGCCGGGCTCAGGCGCCCCGACGGGTGCGGAGCTTACGGTGGAACCCTTCTTCGGAAGCGTCAACCCGCTACTTTGCAGACTACGTGCCCTTGCCCGGCGAACGCCCGATGCGGTCGTCTTCGCTCGGCTCAACTGAGGCGCACGTCCCGAAAGGAGCCGCGTTGCACGTAAACGCTCGAAATTTCGCGACCTTTGTCGCAGCAAGCGCACTGGCGCTGGGATTGTCGTTGTCCGGCACGCATGCGGCCGCCGCCGAAGCGGCGCCGCCGGCTTCCGCTCAGGCTCCCGCAGCCAGGCCGAGCGTGGCCGGAGTTTCCGTTTCGATCGTGCGCGACGGACTCGAGTCGACCTATCTGACCCGCGCCCGCACGGTCGCCGAGTTTCTTGACGAGCAAAACATTGCGCCCGCGGCCGACGACTATCTCTCCGCAGGGAAGAACGATGCGCTCGTCGACGGCATGAGCATCGTCTACCGTCCCGCCGTCGACGTCCCGCTCACGGTCGACGGCACCCAACGCACGGTCCGGACCACGGCTGCGACGGTCGCCGATTTACTTCAGAGCCAAAATATCGTCCTCGGGCCGAACGACGAAGTGACGCCGACGCTCGACGAGCAGCCGCAGTCCGACGAAGGCGTGCGCGTCGTCCGCGTCAGCACCTGGACGCAGGAGATTCACGAGCCGGTCGCCGCACCGCTCAAGCGCCGTTACGACGTCAACCTCGCGGCCGGCACGACCCGGACGCTGCAGGCCGGAGCCGCGGGCGAACGCGTCGTTCAAGTGCGTTTCGTGCAGCGCGACAAGTCGGCGCCGGTGCGCACGATCCTCGCCTCGCACATCATCCGCGCGCCGCGGACGCGAATCATCGTGCAAGGCGTCAGCGAGTACGCGACGCTGGCCAATTACGCGGAAAAGGGCTTTCAGAGTGCGGTGCACTTCGCCAGCGCGGCCCTGCACATGATCGCAACCGCCTACACCGCGGGCTGCTACGGCTGCAGCGGCATCACCGCCAGCGGCGTGCCGGCCGGGCACGGCATCGTCGCGGTCGATCCGGCTCTCATTCCGCTGGGCACGAGGCTCTACGTCCCAGGTTACGGGCGGGCCGTCGCGGGCGATACCGGCGGCGCGATCCGCGGGAACCGCATCGACCTGGGGTTCAACTCGCTCGGTGAGGCGCTGCGCTTCGGCCGGCGCGAGATCACCGTGTACGTCTTGCGATAGACGCCTCCCAGGATAAACCCGCCCTTCACCCGCGCGCGCTTCTCGCCGCGCGGGGCTTGCGGCCGAAGAAGCGCCTCGGCCAGCACTTTCTCATGGATGCGGGCGCCGCGAAGCACATCGCTTCGCTCTGCACGCTCGAGGGCTCCGGGGCGGTCGTCGAAATCGGCGCCGGAACGGGCGTCTTGACGCGCGCTCTGCTCGAGGCGGGCGCGCGCGTCACGGCCGTCGAGATCGATCCCGACCTGACCGAACTGCTGCGCGCGCAGGCCGAGCTCGCCGCCGCCCGCATCGTCTGCGCCGACGCGCTCGAATTCGACTACGCGGCAGCGGCCGGCAGCAAGCCGTGGTGCGCGGCGGGCAACCTGCCCTACAACATTGCGACGCCGCTCGTCGCCGGCTGGTTGACGCGAGCGCCCGAGCCGCAGCGCATCGTCGTCATGGTGCAGCGCGACGTCGCCGACCGATTCACCGCAAAGCCCGGAACGCCGTCCTACGGAAGCCTTTCGGTGCTGGTGCGCTATCACGCGCTGGCTCGCCGGGCGTTCGTGCTGGGCCCCGGCGCATTCTACCCGCGGCCGCGCGTCGACAGCGCGGTCGTCGTGCTCGAACGCCGCAGCGAGCCGGCGGTCGGCGTGCGCGACCGCGAGTTCTTCTGGCAGGTCGTGCGCGCCGGGTTCGCGTACCGCCGCAAGACGTTCGCCAACAGCATCGCGATCGCGCTGGGCATCGAGCGCGCACGCGTTCAGACGGCGCTGGCAAAGCACAAACTCGATGCGGAGATACGTGCGGAACAACTCGACCTGGGGGCTTTCGCGGCTCTCGCCGACGAACTGGCCTCCTGACGCCTGGAACCCGCCGGTGACGGCGCTGGCGGCATGCGGAGCACTGTTCCTAGCCTACGCTCCGGGAATCGTCTATCTGGGGGCCGGAATCCGGCGCGGGGCCTACACGGCCGGCCACGTACCGCCGATGCAATTTCTGATCGCGCAAGCCGTCTGCTACGTCCCCCTGGCGCTGTATCTGCTGCTCGCGATCCCCGCGCTCGCGCGCGTTCCGCTCGCGAAGCTCGGCTTTCGCGCTCCCGCGCGGCGCGAGATCCTAGGCGGACTGGGCGGCGCCGCCGTGATGTGGCTAATCGTCGCCGTCTCCAGCGCCCTGCTCGCCGGCCTGACGCACCGGCACGACACCGAGCCCGCCGTCGCGCTCCTGCAACAGATGAAGACCCCGCTCCAGAAGGTCGTCTTCGCCGCAGTCGCCGTCGTCTTGGCGCCGATGGTCGAAGAGCTCGGCTTCCGCGTGTTCATCTTCAACGCGTTCACGCGCTACGTCGACATGTGGCCTGCGGCTTTGCTCAGCGGTCTGGCCTTCGGCTTGGTGCACGCGCTGGGGAACCCGGGGCAGATCCCGACCGTCGCCATTCCGCTCGGTCTCGGCGGCGTGGTGCTCGCCTACGTCTACGCCGCCAATCGCTGCTACTGGTCGAGCGTCATCACGCACGGCACGTTCAACGCGGTCAGCGTCATCGCCATCTTCTTCTTCCACGCGACCTAGAGGTGCGCAACGCGCTCGTGCGCTTGGGTGTAGACGCCTCCAACCTGGCCCGGGACCGCCGCGGAATGGGGCGCCTCGCGCGCAACATCCTGGCTGCGGCGTTCGCCGGCGGGGAGATCGAGGTGACGCTGCTGAGCGCGCGGCGCGGCGACGCGCGCGCGCTGCGAGCCGAGTTTCCCGCAGCACGCGTGTGCGGCTCGAACAGCGCGCGGCGGCGCGCGGCCTACGACGTCGTTTGGTACCCCTTCAACGGCATGCTTTTCGGGGCGGCGGCGCCGGCGCTGGTCACGGTGCACGACGCCTTCGCCTTCACCGAACCGCATCCGGAGCGCGTCGCGCGCTGGCGCGAGCAGCGTCCGATCCTGCGGGCGGTGCGGGCGGCCACGCGCATCTGCACCGACTCGGAATGGAGCCGCGGCGAGCTCGTGCGCGTGCTCGCGCTCGATCCGGCGCGCATTTCGGTGGTGCGGCCCGTGCCCGAGCCGTTTTGGTACCCCGCGGCCGACGCGCGCTTGCCGGCGCGGCTGGGGCAGCGCCGCTACGTCTTGCTGGTCGGGGCGCGCGAGCGGCGCAAGAATGCCGGCATGCTGATCCGCGCCTGCGCCCGGGCGCTGCGCGGTCCCGACGAAACGCTCGTCGTGGTCGGCGAGCTCAACCCGGAGGACCGGCGCCTGGCGCTCGCGCTCGGGGTCAGCGCGGGCGAGGTCGCGCCGGCGAGCGACGAGACGGTCCGTGCGCTCTACCGCAACGCGAGCGCCGTCGCCGTTCCGTCGCTCGCCGAGGGTTTCGGACTCGTCGCCGCCGAGGCGCTGGCTTGCGGCGCGCCCGTCCTCGCGGCCGACGCCGCGGCGCTTCCCGAAGCGACGGCGGGCGCCGCGATGCTGCTCGATCCGCTCGACGCCGGCGCCTGGGCTGACGCGATCCGCGCCGTGCTCGACGAGCCCGGCCGCGCCGCGGCCCTGCGCGCTCGCGGCGTCGCGGCCTTCGCCACGGCGGATCGAGGCCGGCCGGCCAGGGAATTCCTCGCCCTCTTGCGGGAGCTCGCCGGCGCCGGAGCGCCGCCGGCGCTCTAGGTCGAAGCGGAGAGGAGCTCCTCCGTCGCGCGCGCCGCGCTTCCGCCGCGAACCTCCTCGACGATCGCCCGCAGGGCCGACTTGAAGCGCTCCGGCCCGAATCGCTCCGCGTGCTCGCGCAGCACGGCCGGGTCGTAACCGGCCGGATCGAAGCGCGCCAGAAGCGCGGCGAGCGAAGCGGCCGCCGGATCCCCGAAATGCTCGCCGGTCACGCCCGGTTCGATCGTCTCGAGCGCCCCGCCGCGGCCGTAGGCCAGGGCCGGCCGGCCCGCGGCGTTCGCCTCGAGCGGGACCAAACCGTAATCTTCCTCCCCCGGCAGGATGACGGCGCGAGCCCGGCCCATCACCTCGCGCAGTTCCGCGTCGGAGAGCGCGCCGAGAAACTCGGTGCGCGTTCCGGCGGCCGCGGCACGCAGCGCGCCCTCGGCGGGCCCGCTGCCGACGATCCGCAGCGGGACCCGAGCTCGCGCGCAGGCTTCGATCGCGACCTCGACGCGTTTGTAGGGCAGCAGCCGCGAGACGACCAGATAGTATCCGCCCGAGCCATCGCCGACCTCGAAGCGCTCGACGTCGACCGGGCAGTGCAGCACGTACGCTTCACGGCCGTAGTATCGCCGGACGCGCGCGGCGACGTTGCGCGAATTCGCCACGAAGGCCGTGGGCCGCGCGGCCGCGCGCCGGTCCCAAGCGACCAGAGGCGCGATCGCGGGGCGCGCCAGCGCGGCGGCGCCGAAGCCGCCGACGTAGCTGTCATATGCGAACGCGAAGCGGCTGACCGTGTTGATATAGCAGACGTGCGTCGCACCGGGCCGAACGCGAACGCCCTTCGCCCACGCCGTCGTCGAGCTGACCACGAGATCGTATGCCGAGAGATCGAACGCCTCGAACGCGGCCGGATAGAGAGGCGCGAGCAGCCGGAAGTAGCGCTGCGAGAACGGCAGCATCTGCAGCGCGGAGGTGTGGACGCGCGCCGGATCGACGACCGCCCGCGCGACCTGGGGCTCGAACAGCGACGTGTAGACCGGCGCGCCGGGAAAGGCGTCGGCGATGTGCCGAAAAACGCGCTCGGCGCCGCCGAGCTGGTTCAGGTAGTCGTGGACGAGGGCGGTCTTCTCAGTCGCCAGGGGAGACCTGACGCGGCAGGACGAGGGTGACGATATAGCGTTGCAGGTACTGCTTGGCGACGCGCTGCACGTCGGCCGGCGTCGTCTGCTCGAGCGCATCGAGCGCCGCGTTCATCGCGTCCGCGCCCAGCCCCCACGAGGCGAAGGCACCGAGCAGGTACGAGCGGTCGGAGAGGCTGACCGAATCGGTCAGAAACTGTCCCTCCGCCGTCGTCTTGAAGCGGCTCAGCGTGGCGGCGGTGAGCGGCCGCTGCGCGAGCGAGCGCGAGACGACCAGCAGCTCGCGCAGCGCGAGGGTCGGATCGACCTCCGTTCCGTTCACGTAGACGATCAAACTCGCCGGCGTCGAGTCGTAGAGATAGAAAGCGCCGACCGATTTCTCGACGAGGCCGAGCGTCGTCGCGCTCGAGCGCTCGAAGGCCTCCGAAAGCATCGATTCGAGCACCAGCATCGCTCCGAAATCGCGGCTCGCCGGGGACGGTGCGGCGAAACCGACGACGACCCACGGCGCGCCGATGTCGCGGTGCGCGACCACGCGCGGCGCGTTCGCCGGAATCGGCTTCGCGCGCTCGACGACGGGCTCGACCGGACCCTCGGGCAGAACGGAGGCGAGCGCCTTGATCGCCCTGCCCAACTCCGGCGAGAGCCCCCCCACGGCACTCGCGCTGAGCCCCGCGCGGCGGTACGCGTGCTGGAAGAAATCCGTCATGTCCCGGCTCGAGACGTTGGCGACCGACGCTGCGGTCCCGAGCGCCGGCCTGCCGACCCCGGTCGCGTAGTACGAGCGCTTGAACATTTCGATTGCCGACGAGAGCGGACTCGACTCCAACTCGTCGATACGCGCGGTCAGCGCCGCTCGCGCGGCGCGCACCGTCGGCGGCGAAAAGTCGGGTGCGGCGAGCGCGCGACCGAACAGCGCGACCAGCGACGCGACGTTCCCGGGCCGGCCCTCGAGATAGTAGTGCGTCGAGCGGCCGTCGACCGTGTAGGTCACCGAGCCGCCTCGGGCTTGGATCGCGTCGCGCAAAGGAAGTCTCTCGCCCGTCGCGGCGGTCACCGGCGTGCGCAGCACGCACTCGGCCACGAGGCCCGCGACTCCGTTCCCGGCGGCGGGCTCGCGGTCGAGCCCCGCGGCCAGAAACACCTGGACGCCGCTGATCGTGGCGCCCGCATCGCTCTCGCCGACCAGCTTGGCGCTCCCCAGATCGGTCAGCGAAGCTTGGGGATAGCGAGGCGCCTGCGTCGGCGCGGCTCCGCACAGCGCGAGCAGGGCCGTGAGGCCGAACGCTGCGCCGCGCACGAGGCCGGAGCCGGGAAGGTTCACTGCTGTACCGCCTTGTCTTTGCCGGGCGCCAGCGACGCTACCGCCGGCGCCTTGCCCAGATACTTCACCGCGACCGAAGCGACGAATTCGGGCGTCAGCGAGTCGGCAGCCTTGAAGTACGGACCCTTCTCGCCGTTCGCGCCCGGAGCGTACTCCGGGTTGCCTTCGATGCTGTACCAGCCGAAGTTGTCCGCCATCTGCGAAGCCGTCTGCAGATCGCTGAGCAGGTGGTATTTGAAGCCTTCCAGCGCCGAAGCGAAAGCCGCGGCGCTCATCGGCTGCTGCACCTTGGCGATGCCTTCGTCGACGATGCGTTTGAGCCCGTCGATCTGTTTGCCGGAGTAGACGACGTACATCACCCCGGGATCGCGCAGCGTGATGAACTGCCCGGAGATCAGCGCCTCGGGGAACGCGTCGTCGATCTGCCGGCTGACGTAGCCGGCGTCGGGCCGAAAGAGATAGTCGGCGATGAAGTCCATGGCGGTCGCCGCGCGTTCGTCGCCGATCGGCGGCCCGACCCATCCGTAGCCCACAGCCGGTTCGGAGAACGTTTTCGTGACCGGCGCATGCGACGGCGCGAGAACCGGATTCGCAGGCGCTTCGGCGCGATCGTCGCTCTGGGCGCGGCCTGCGACCGCAGCGGAGCCGATCGACGGGTCGACCGCACCGCTGACGACCAGGACCGCGTTCTGCGAGCGGAAAGCCCGCGTCGCGAAGGAGCGCACGTCGGCCAGGGAAATCGCCGAGACGTCGTTGGCGGGGCCCAGCGTCGGATAGTGCTGCGGCCCTCCCGAGAACAGCTCCGCGAACAAAGCGTCACGGGCCACGGTCTCGGGATCGAAGCTGGCGATGAACGCTTCCTGCGCCACGTCGCGCAGAGCGTAGCGATAGCCTTCGTCGG
Organism: Vulcanimicrobiota bacterium; assembly: GCA_963834485.1. Lineage (GTDB taxonomy): Bacteria > Vulcanimicrobiota > Vulcanimicrobiia > Vulcanimicrobiales > Vulcanimicrobiaceae > CAWICD01. Next base: position 72,415 of record CAWICD010000001.1, on the reverse strand, counting down.
TCGCGACCGGCGCGAAATAGGCGGTCGTCATCGCCTTGAGCACGTCGCGCGCCTGCGCCGCGGGGACGGTCGCGGAGATGGAGAGCGAATCGCCGTACACGGTGATCGCGAGCCGGCCGCCGAGATCTGCGACCGTCTTGCCGAGCGATGCGCCGACGATCGGCTTCGAAGCGGCGACGACCTGCGCGGCCAGGCGCGCCAGACCCGGCGTCGGCGTCGAGCCGAAGCCGGTCGAAGGCGCGCGGTACCATAGCTCGATGGCGGCGACCGGAGGGCCGCTGAGCGGACGGACGACGTACGTCCCGCCGGCGGCGAGCCGTCCGACGGTCACCTCGGGCCCGAGATTGGGAAGGCTCCCGGCCGCAGCCGCGGCCGGGAGCGCCAAGGCGGCGAAACCGACGAGAGCGAGCCCCGCTCGGAGGACCGCTCTCACGCTGACGCGGGCGAGTGCAGCCCGCTCCCGGTCACGCGGGCTCCGGCGAAATGCTCGGCGGGAGGCGCTTCGGCTTCTCGATGCGCTGCGGCTCCGGCTCGTGCGGCGCCGACGCGGCGCGCGGCAGGTCCGGAGGCTGCTGGTGATCCGAGATCGGGTAGGGCCGGTCGTTGAGGATCGCGAGCACTTCCTCGGTGTCGACCGTCTCGCGCTCGAGCAACGAACTGACCATCCGCTCGACCTTGTGCCAATTGCTCTGCAAGATCGTCTTGGCGTGGCCGTAGCAGTCGTCGATGATCTTGCGGACTTCCGCGTCGATCTTGCCGGCGATCTCTTCGGAGTAGTTGCGGTCTTCGCCGAAGTCGCGGCCGAGGAAGACTTGGTGGTTGCCGCGTCCGTACTGGATCGGCCCCAGCTTGTCGCTCATGCCGTACTGCGTGACCATCCGCCGCGCCAGTTCCGTCGCCTTCTCGAAGTCGTTCGACGCTCCGGTCGTCACGTCGCCGAACTTGATTTCCTCGGAGATGCGGCCCGAGAGCGCCATCGTGATCTGCGCCAGCAGCTCGTTCTTGGTACGCGAGTGCCGGTCTTCATCGGGCAGCGACCAGGTGATGCCCAGCGCCATGCCGCGCGGGATGATCGTGACCTTGTGGACCGGATCCGCGTTGGGAAGCATCCCGCCGACGATCGCGTGGCCCGACTCGTGGTAGGCGGTGTTCTCCTTCTCCTTTTGCGACATCACGAGCGACTTGCGTTCGGGACCCGCGACCACGCGGTCGATCGCTTCCTCGCAGTCGGTCATCTCGATGATCGACTTGTTCTTGCGCGCCGCGAGCAGCGCGGCTTCGTTGAGGAGATTCTCGAGATCGGCGCCGGAGAAGCCGGGAGTGCGCTTGGCGAGCGTCTCGAGCGAGATCTCCTTGGAGAGCGGCTTGTTCTTGGCGTGCACGCCGAGGATCGCTTGGCGGCCCTTGACGTCGGCCCGGTCGACGACGATCTGGCGGTCGAAGCGGCCCGGCCGCAGCAGCGCCGGATCGAGGACGTCGGGCCGGTTGGTCGCGGCGATCAGGATGACGCCGGTGTTCTGGTCGAAGCCGTCCATCTCGACGAGCAGCTGGTTGAGGGTCTGCTCGCGTTCGTCGTGACCGCCGCCCAGGCCCGCGCCGCGCTGGCGGCCGACCGCGTCGATCTCGTCGATGAACACGATGCAGGGAGCGCTCTTCTTTGCCTGTTCGAAGAGGTCGCGCACGCGGCTCGCGCCGACGCCCACGAACATCTCGACGAAATCCGAACCGGAGATCGAGAAGAACGGAACGCCCGCTTCGCCCGCGATCGCGCGCGCCAGCAGCGTCTTGCCTGAGCCCGGCGGGCCCAGCAGCAGCACGCCCTTGGGGATGCGCGCGCCCAGCGCTTGGAATTTCTTGGGGAACTTCAGGAACTCGACGACCTCACCCAGCTCCTGTTTCGCTTCCTCGATCCCGGCGACGTCGTTGAACGTCACCTTGGGCCGATTCTCGCTCAGCAGCTTCGCGCGCGAGCGGCCGAACGAAAGCGCCTGACTGCCCCCGCTCTGCGCTTGGCGCAGGATGAAGAGCAGCAGCAGCGCCATCAGCGCGAAGGGGAGGAGCTGGAAGAGCATGCCGACCAGCGGCGTCGTCTGCGGGTTGTCGAACTGGACGTCGGCGCCGTGCTTCTGCAGCTCGCGCACGATGTCTTGAGTGTCCCCGATCGTGGTGGTGAACTTCGTGTCCGCGTTGGGACCCGTCGGACGCTTGAGCTCGCCCGCGACGTCGTGGCCCGAGATCGTCACCTTCGAGACGTTGCCGTCTTCGACGTAACCGTAGAACTGCGAATAGGTCAGCTTGGTCGCCGTCGCCTGGTTGAGCACCAGCCGGTCGACGATGAAGATGACCGCGATGAAGATGGCGACGACGATGAAGATCGATCTGACGTGCTTGCCCAAAAGTGCCTATCCTATCCTCACCGGGTGCCGTTCGTTCGGGCGACATGCCCCCGGAGATACGTTTCCCCTAGCCCTCGAAGACCCATGGCTCGAGCTTCGCGAGATAGGGGAGATTCCGGTATTTTTCTTGGTAGTCCAACCCGTAACCTACGATGAACTCATCGGGAGGGACGAGCCCGGCATAATCGATCTTGACGTCGACGAGACGCCGGTACGGCTTGTCGAGCAGGACGCAGGAGCGCAGCGAGGCCGGCCGGCGGCTTCCGAGCATGTCCCGCAGGTACTGGAGCGTCAGGCCGTTGTCGACGATGTCCTCCACGATGACCACGTTCCTTCCCTCGACGCTTTCGCTCGTATCCTTGAGGAGGCGGACCTCGCCGCTCGACTGATGTGAATTGCCATAGCTGGAGACGGCCAGGAAATCGATGCGGACGTCCGCTTCCGGGGGCATCTGCCGAGCGAGGTCTGCGGTGAAGAACAACGCTCCCTTCAACACGCCGAGCAGCAAAATCGGTTCACCTTCCAGATCGTTTGCGACCGCGAGAGCGAGCCGGCGCACGGTTGCGGCGATCTCCGCCTCGCTCGCCACGATCTCTCCGAGCGCCGCGCGGGGCCGGCGCCCGACCGTCACTTGCGTCCTCCCGCGACGATGATTTCGACGCCGTCGCGCAAGAAATGTCGCCCGGGCCGCCCGGACTCCACGGCCTGGGCGGCCGCCTCGAGGCGCTCGAAGGTCAGGTCGCGCGCGTCGCCCGTCGCGCGGGCGACCTCCGCGCGCAGACGGCGGCGGATCTGCCCGCGGACCGTCCCCGCAGCTTCGTCCTGCAGGATCGCGGCGCAGCGCGCGACCGCAGCGTCGAGACCGGGAAAGCTGGGCCGCAGCTCGGCGAGGGCCCGCCGCAGGGCGTTGCGGCGATAGCCGGCGTCGGCGTTGCTGGGATCGAGCGCGTAGGGCAGATGCCGGTAGCGGCAGTAGACCGCGAGCGCCGCGCGCTCGACGCCGAGCAGCGGGCGGACGAGCTCGAGGCCCTCGGCCAGCGGCCTGGCAGAGGGCATCCCGGTGAGTCCGGCGGGTCCGGTCCCGCGAAAGAGCGACAGCAGCACGGTTTCGGTCTGATCCTCCGCATGGTGAGCGGTGAAGACGCGCTGCGCGCCGGTCCGGCGCGCCATCCGCGTGAGTTGAGCGTAACGGGCGGCGCGCAGCCGCGCCTCCGCGGCGGATCCCGGCGCGAGCGAGGCGCAGAGCACGCGAGCGCCGAGCGCGCCGCCAAGCGCCAGCACGACGGCCTCGTCCTGCCAGGCCGAGGGCCGCAGGCCGTGGTTGACGTGGCCGAGCACGAGCTGCGCGCCGCGCTCCCCGGCGGCCCGCGCGAGCAGCGCCGCGAGCGCCGCGCTGTCCGGCCCCCCCGAGGTCGCGGCCAGCAGCACCTCGCCGGGCCGCGCGTCGACGAACGCCGCGACGCTCCGTTCGAGCGAGCGCTCGCGGTGCGCGCCGCGCATCAGAGCTGACCCCGGACGGCGCGAGCGATCTCGCGCCGGACGTCACGGTCGCGTTCCTCGCGGCGTTTGTCCCATAATTTCTTGCCCCGCGCCAGCGCCAAGGCGACTTTGACCCGGCCGCGCTTGAAGAAGAGCCGGGTCGGGACGAGCGTCAGGCCCTTTTCCTGCAGCAGGCCCGTCAGCCGGTCGATCTCCTTGCGATGCAGGAGCAGCTTGCGCGGCCGGTCCGGGTCCACGTTGGAGAAGCTGCCTTCTTTATACGGCGGAACTCGCATGCTCAGCAGCCAGAGCTCACCGTCGCGCACGCGGGCGTACCCCTCGTTGAGGCTGACGTGCCCGGTGCGGATGCTCTTGATCTCCGTTCCGGTCAGCACGATCCCGGCTTCGAAGTGCTCGAGGAACTCGTATTCGAAGCGAGCCCGGCGGTTCTCGACCGTGGGAGCGGGGGCCGCCGGCTTCTTGACCGGCGGCGCGGCCGCTTTCGCCTTACCCGCCAAAGCTGCTCTCCCCGAAGCGCTCGCCCGGCGCGAGCCGGCCGCGGCTGACGAAGCTGCCCTGACCCGAGGCGAGCAGCGTCCCTTCCTCGTCGCGCACGCTCGCCTCGAGCCCCAGCACCTCGCGCCGCTGCCACAAGACCTTGCCGCGCACGACCAGCGGCACGCCGATCGGCACGGCCTTGCGAAAGCGCATTTTCAGCTCCGCCGTCACGCCGCGGTGGCCGCGCGCCGCGGCCGCGTAGGCCATGCCCTCGTCGAGCAGCAAGGCCACGATCCCGCCGTGCGCCGCCCCCTGCCAGCCCTGATAAGGCGCAGCGAGCACCAGGCGGCACTCGACCGAGCCGTCCTCCAGCTCGGCGAAGCGCATCTTGAGCCCGATCTCCGAGCGCTGTCCGCAGCCGAAGCAGTGCCCGTCGTCGAGCGGGGCCCAGAGCTCCTTCACGGCCGCCTTCAGCGTCCCGCCCCGAGGCGCGCGGCGAGATAATCGGGGAGTCCGGCTTCGATGATCTTTTCCCGCACGCGCGCGATCGGATAGGCGGCGCGCTCCCAGACGACGCTGCGCGCTTCGGGGTCGTAGAAGAGAAACGACGCCTCTGGATTGAGATCGCGCGGCTGACCGACGCTCCCGGCGTTGACGATATAGCGTTTGTCCGGCTCGAGCGCCAGCGTCCCGCCTTGCTGCCGGTGCCCGTGTTCGAGCCGGCCCTCGCCGTCGAGCGAGTAATAGTCCGCGATGTGGGTGTGGCCGACGAAGACCAGCTGCGCGTCGGTCGCGGAGAAGGCCTCCGCCGCGGCGGCCTTGTCGAGGATGTACGTAAAGTAGTTCACCGGCGCGCCGTGAACGAGGAGAAACTCCTCCGTGCGAACCTCGTAACCCAGCCCGTCGAGCCACTTCGCTTGTTCGGCGCCGAGTACGCTTTGGGTCCAAACGATCGCCTCGCGCGCCGCCGGATTCATCGTCTCCAAGCCGAAGTTGTCGATCGCGGCCACGTCGTGGTTGCCGAGCACGCAGGCCGAGACGCGCGCGCGCAGCAGATCGGTGCATTCGTTGGGGTTCGGGCCGTAACCGACCAGGTCGCCCAGGCAAAGCACTTCGTCGTCCTCGGCGATTCGCGCCAGGACCGCGGTCAGCGACTCGAGGTTCGCGTGCACGTCGGAGACGATCGCATATCTCACGCCGGCTCCCTCGCCTCTAGCGCGTCGGCGAAAGCGAGCGCGAAGCGGGCCCGCTCCGAAGCCGTGCCGACCGTGACCCGGATGTGTCCGTCGAGCGGCGGCGCGCCCGGCTTGCGCACGAAGACGGCACGGCGCAAGAGCTCCTCGACCATCGCCTCGGCCCGCGCGCGCGAACCGAGGTCGAAGCAGACGAAATTCGTGTGCGAGGGGAGCGTCGCGAGCCCCAGGCGCTCGCCGAGCGCCTGGTACTCCTCGCGCCCGCGCACGATCTCGGCGACCGCGCCCGCGACGAAGCGCTCTTCCCCGAGCGCCGCCAGCGCACCGATCTGCGCGGTGCGGTTGACCCCGTAGTGATGGCGGATCTTCTGAAAGACCTGCACGACCGCGGACGCTGCCAAGCAGTATCCGATGCGCGCGCCGGCCATGCCGTAGGCCTTCGAGAACGTCCGCAGCCGGATCACGCGCGGATCGATCGTCGCGGCGAGCAGCTCTCCGGGCTCGACGAAATCGGCGTACGCCTCGTCGAGCACGAGCGCCGCGCCCTCGGGCAGCGCCTCGACCAGCGCTTCGACGCGGGCGCGCGGCACGAACGAGCCGCTGGGATTGTCGGGATTGGCGAGATAGACGAGACGCGCGCCCGTGGCGCGTGCGCGTTCGGCGAGACGCTCGAGCGCCACCGAACCGTCGCTTTCGTAAGGCACGGTTTCGAGACGCGCGCCGAAGCCCGCGACGTGGTACGCGTAGGTCGGATAGCTTCCGAGCGTCGCGACCGTGACGTCGCCCGGCGCGAGGAAGCCGCGCACGGAGAGTCCGAGCAAGTCGTCGATCCCGGCGGCCACGGTGATGTTCTCGACGCCGCAGGCATGGCGCGCGGCCAGCGCCTCGCGCAGCTGCATCGATTCCGGATCGCCGTACCACGAGGTGCGGCCGAGCTCGGCGCGCATCGCTTCCATCGCGCGCGGCGGGGGCCCGAACGGGCTTTCGTTTGCGCCCAGACGCAGCAGCTCCGCGTGGCCCGCGCGGCGCGCGAGCTCTTCGGGCGCGACGAACGGCGTGGTCAGCGGCAGCGCGGCGATCGCCGGCGCCGGCAGCGGCGACGGCTCGAAGGCACGCATCAGGAGCGAATCTCCAGCTTGTCGACGACGTTTTTCACGCCGCCCGTCCCTTTCGCCGTCGAGAGGATCGTCGAGCGCAGCGCTTCGCTCTTGACGGCGCCGCTCAAGGTCACGCTGCCGCCGTGTGCGCTGACGCCGACGCTCAGGCCGTTCAACCCGGCCTCGGCCGCCAGGTTCGCGCGCACGGCGGCCTCCAGGGCGAGATCGCTCGCCTGTTCCCCGACGTTGGGCAGCGAGGCGTCGACCGCGAGCCGCGCGGCCACGTGGTGCACTCCCGAAACGCCGGCAGCGGCCTCTTCGAACCGCGCCGCGCTCTCGCTCGAGCGAACCTTGCCGCTCAGCGTGACGTCGCCGCCGTGCGAAGCGACCGCCACGTGCAGCGCCGAGCTCGCATCGACCGTCACCAGCTTGGCCTCGACCTGCGCCACGATCGCGGCGTCGCCGGCGAAGCCCGGCGCGGCGCTCGCGAGCGACCGGGCCGCGTCCTCGGCGCGCTGTTGGGTGCAGCCGGTCAGCATGCCGGCGGCCAGAGCCGCGCACAGGACTCGCTTCACGGGAGTGCCTCCACGGGCGCACCGCCCGAACAGAACGAGGTGACCGCGACTCGTGCCCCGGCCTCGACCCGGTGGTTCGCCTCGCCCAGAGTGACGAAGCCTGCGGCCCGCGCGAGCAGGCTCGTGTGCGCGGAGCGAAGCTCGAGCGGCTCGGCTGCGAGCCGAGCGCCGTCGGCCCACAAGCGCGCCGGCACGAAGGTCGTCCAGCCGGGCCGCCCGGCGAAGGGCGCACGGGCCGTCGCTTCGAGCGCGACCGGCCGAGCGCCGCGTTCGCCCGTGCAGGCGGCGAGGATCGGCCGCGCGACCGCTTCGAGGATCATCAGCGACGAAGCCGGGCTGCCCGGCAAACCCAGGACCGGCTTCGAGCCGACCGCCGCCAGCATCGTCGGCTTGCCGGGCTTGACGCGCAGGCCGTGCACGATGGGACCGGGCTCGCCGAGCTCGGCCACGACGCGCGGGGTGAAGTCGCGCGCGCCGACCGAGGAGCCGCCGCTGACGATGACGCCGTCGCAGGCCGCGAGCGCCGCCTGCAAGATCGGGCGCAGCGACTCGGGCGCGTCGCCGGCCGGCGGGAAATGCAGCGCTTCGCAGCCGAGGGCGCGCAGCGCTCCGGCCAAGGCGTGACGGTTCGAGTCGCGCACGCGCCCGATCTCGAGCGGGCGGTCCGCGGCGACCAGCTCGTCACCCGTCGAGATGATGCCGAAGCGCGGCCGCGCGAAGACGGGGACCTCGGTGACGCCGAGCGTCGCGAGGACGCCCAGCTCCGGGCCGCCGATGCGCCGGCCCGCCCGCAACACGACCTCGCCCGCGCGGATGTCCTCCGCGCGCTGCGTGACGTACTCGCCCGCGCGCACCTCGCCGCGCGGAGCGATCGTTCCGTCGCCGAGCGCGGCGTCTTCGAGCGGCACGACGGCGTCCGCGCCGTCCGGCAGCACGCCGCCGGTCGGGATGCGCAGCGCCTGCTCCGGCCGGAGCGGAGCCGGCGGGGCTTGGCCCATCAGGATCTCGCCCGCGATCGCGCGCGCCGCGCGCCCGGCCCCGCTCGCCACGGCGAAGCCGTCCATCGTCGCGCGGGCGTGCGGCGGGTAGTCCTCGCCCGCGATCGCGTCTTCGGCCAGGATGCGGCCCCCGGCGGCGTCGAGCGGGACGCGCTCGCTCCCCGGCGGCCCGAGGCTCGCGCGCGCGAGAAAGAGGAGCACGGCCTGCTCGGGCGCGAGCAGATCTTCGCGCAAAAAGCCTTCCCTGAACTCGCCTCTCGAGCGTAGGCCGACGCTGGATTCCTGCATGGTGCCGACCGTCGTTTCGTTGCAGCCTCGAGCACGCCCCGCAGGGCGTTTTCTCCCTTATGCCCGTATAGAGCGAGAGCGATGTTAGACCTTGCGCTCGTGCGGCGCGATCCCGAAGGCGTCCGCCGCTCCGCCGCGCGGCGCGGGAACGGGGCCGCCTTCGTCGACGAAATCCTCTCCCTCGACGCCGAGCTGCGCGCGGCGCGCACCCGCCTCGAGACCCTCAAGGCCGAGAAGAACGCGCTGACGGAGCGCATCTCCAAGGCCGCCGACCGCGCAAGCGAAGCGCGCCGGCTGCGTCCCGAGATCGCGTCGCTCGACGAGCAGATCGCCGCCGCCGGCGAGGCCCTCCCGCCGCTCGCAGCGGCGCTCGACGCGATCCTCGCCGACGTTCCGAACCTGCTCGACGACTCGGTCCCCGACGGCGCCGGCGAGGCCGGCAACGTCGTGGTGCGCGACTCGGGCCCGCCGCCGGCGCCGGACTTTGCGGCCAAGCCCCACTGGGAGCTCGGCGAAACGCTCGGCATCCTCGATTTCGAGCGCGCCGCGAAACTCTCGGGGAGCCGCTTCTCGCTCTTGCGCGGGCCGGGCGCCCGGCTCTCGCGCGGGATCGCCAGCTTCTTCCTCGACCGGGCCCGCCGGCGCGGCTACGTGGAGATCGCGCCGCCGTTCATGGTGACGCGCGAGACGATGTGGTCGACCGGGCAGCTCACCAAGTTCGCGGACGCGATGTTCGTCGATCGGGACGCCGGGCTCTACTCCATCCCCACGGCCGAGGTCCCGCTGACCGCGCTGCACTCCGGCGAGATCCTGCCCGGCGACGAGCTGCCGCTCCGCTACACCGCCTGCACGCCGTGCTTTCGCAAGGAAGCGGGCGCGGCGGGGAAGGACACGCGCGGCCTGATTCGCCAGCATCAGTTCGAAAAAGTCGAGCTCGTCTGGCTCACCCGGCCCGAGAGCTCGTTCGCAGCGCTCGAGCGATTGACGGCCGACGCCGAGGCGCTGCTGGCCGAGCTCGAGCTGCCCTACCGCGTCGTCGCGCTGTGCAGCGCCGACGTCGGCTTCAATTCGGCCAAGACCTACGATCTCGAAGTCTGGCTCCCCGGCCAGAACGCCTACCGCGAGATCAGCTCGTGCTCGAACTGCACGGATTTCCAGGCCCGCCGCACGCAGATCCGCTTCCGCCGCGACCCGAAGTCGAAGCCCGAGCTCGTGCACACGCTCAACGGCTCGGGCCTCGCCGTCGGCCGCACGCTGGTCGCGATCCTGGAGAACTTCCAAGAGGCCGACGGCGGCCTGCGCATCCCGCGCGCGCTGGCGCCGTTCGTCGGCTTCGAGCGGATCGCTCCGGACGGCCGGGTGTAGCGCCTCGCCCGCTGCGACTCACGGCTTGCTCTTCAGGCTTCCGCCGCCCGGCGGCAGCTCGCGGGCCTGCACGTACGCGAGCCCGGTGCCGGGAACGTAGAGCAGTGCCGGCCTTCCGCCTTCCATCTCGATCCCTTTCGCGCCGGCTTCGGCTTGGCTCAGAAGCGTGACGTAAGCACAGCCGACGAAGCCGCGGAACGCTTTGACCTCCGGCGAGTTCTGAAAGCTTCGCCGCGCCGCATCCTGTTGCGGCGAACGAGGCGCTTGGGGCGCGGACTCGGCCGTCACCTCACCGCCCTCGATGGGGGGCGGCCCAGCGCCGCCGGGTCCGCCCGGCCCGCCCGGCCCGCCGAAACCTTCGCCGCGTCCGCCAGGACCGCCAGGACCGCCGAAGCCCGTGCCGCGCCCGCCGCTCGGGCCGCTCTGGCCCGCGCCGGGTGGTCCAGGCAGTCCTGGCGGACGCGGCAGATGCGGCCGCAACTCGAGGTAATACGGGACCGCCGAGCCCGCCGGAGTCTTGTGCGCGACGACCGTCATGCCGGGGACGTCCGGCGTCTTCCGGCCGTGCTCGTAGGCGTCCACGTAGGCGCGCAGCGCGTCGTAGAGCGGCTTCGCCGAGGTTTGCGCGCCGGCGTCGCAGGTGTCGCGCGCCGTCGCCAGGGCGAGCGGGTCCGTCCCCGGCGGCGGCGGGTTGGAAGTGAAGCGCTGGAAGCGTCGCGGGCCGGCGCTCGGGCTCGGCTCGGGAGCCGGCGTGGGCGCCGGCGCCTGCGCGACCCGCGACCCATGTTGGAACTGGCGGAACGAGGGCCCGGGAGCCGGGCCGCCGAGCGCCACCGCGTACGAAGCGAAGATCGTGCGCGGCGTCAGCGGCGTCGCGGCCGTTTGATACAGGCCTCCGCCGGAGAGGGGCAGCGGCCGCGCGTAGGCGTCGGTGGCGAAGACGCCCTCGTCGGCGTTGAAGGCGTTGTTCTCGAAGAGCGTGATCTGTCCGGGCCCGAGCCGGTGCGAGATGCCGAAGCTGACGCTGACGTACGGGCCGAGGTTCTGCTGGTTGTTCGCGCCGACGTACTGGGCGTTGGCCAGCAGTTCGACTCCGCTGCGCGGCAGGAGCGCGTCGATCGTCAGGTTGCCCTTGTGGATCGGACGGTTCGGCAACTGCGCGCCGACGATCGTGGTCGAGGGCCCGTCCTGGAGCCTTCCGCCGGCCGCTTCGAGGACCGCCAGGTTGAGCGAGTAGGATGGGAGCACGGCGATATACGGCGAGATGTCGAAACGTCCGGTCGCATTGAAACCCTGGTAGAGCCGGCGCGTGCCGGCGACCGATTCTTGAACGTAGACCGTCGGCGCCGGCGCCGAGAGTCCGCACACCGTCGGCGAGCGATACGCGGCGTCGAGCGTCTGCAGATAGCCCGCGCCCGCGGCGGTGAAGTACGAGCCCGGTTCCTCGATGAGCGCGTTGATCAGTTGGCCCGATTGCAGCTGCGAGTAGGCCGCGACCGAGAGCGACGCGCCGCCGTTGAACTGGTGCGCCCAGGTCGCGTTGATCGCCGTCGCCGACTGGGCCTGGCCTTGTCCCGTGTCGCCGGGTCCGGAGACGACCGCCGTTTGCGCGGCGCAGTCGAAGCGCGCGGCGACGGGATCCGAGAACGACCGGACGGCGCCCAGATTCGGCTGCGAGCTTCCCACGTTGAGCGAAAGCGCGTAGGTGTCGCGCAGCTTCGGCTTCCACGTCCCGCTCATCCCGGCCAGGAACGAACCTCCGACGCCCGTCGTGTCGGCGAAGGAGAGCGACGGGATCAAGGTGAGCTGATCGTTCGATTTGATCGCGTCGCTGAATTGATAGCGCGAGGACGAAGCGGCGTTCGTGAACGGCGTGACGTAGGGAGAGCCGACGATCGGCGTCGACGAGTCGATCGCCGAATAGGTGCTTCCGGTGAAGCTGAAGGTGTGGTTGCCCTGCGCGAGCGAGCTGCTGTAGGCGACGCCCCGCGTGACCGTGTTCGTGAACGACGCCGAGGGATCGAGCGTCGGGACGTAGGCATCCGGGTTCGTCGGGTCGGGCGCGGCGGGGTTGAGCGCGAGGACGTAGCGGTCGAGGTCGTTCGTGTCCTGCGTGCCGGAGTTGACGTACGCGGAGACGCTCGTCTGCACGTTGCCGACGAGCGATTGAACCGTCGCGTAGGCGAGCCCGTAGCGCCCGAACGAGTCGTTGCCGGGCCCGATCCCGCACGGCAGGACGGTCACGTCCTGGGCGCAGATCTGATAGGCCAGCCGGTTCGTGTCGAGCGCCGAGGCCGTGATGCTGGTCCGCTCGTCGGCGAGCGTGTAGCGCAGCTTGACGAGATCGCTCTCGCTGACGGAGTTCCCGCCGTGCTCGTACGTCAGGCCGCTTTGGTCCTCGTAGTCCCGGAACGTCAGCGGGCTGTTCGCGCCGCGCCAGGTGTGCTCGACCACGAATCCCAAGCGGTCGAGCGAGCCGGTCGTGGCGAACGCGTAGTTCGAGCGATCGTACGTTCCGGTCGTTCCGTTCGCGCGCACCTGCAGCGCCTGCGTCGGCTGCAGCGTCGAGAAGTTCACGCCGCCCGCGAGCCCCCCGGCGGTCGGCGAAAAGCTGACCGAAGAGTTCGAAAACAGGTCGGTCCCGATGCCGCGCAGGTTGCCGGCCGAGCCGGGCGCGGAGAGCGGGATCCCGTCCAGGGTGAGCGCAGTCTGCGATTCATCCTGATTGTTGAGCGAGATCTGAACGGGGCCGTTCGGGTCGGTCGCATCGGTCGTGACGGAAACGCCGGCAAGCTTGTCCAGCGCGTCGGTCAGCGAGTCGGAGAGGCGCCGGATCGGGCTGTCGGCGCCGATGTCGGTCGTCGTGATCGAGACGTTCGCGCGGGCGCTGACGACCGCGATCACCTTGAGGTTGGAGTCGCCCGCGGACGAAGAGCCGCTCGACCCGCTGCCTGCGGCCGTCTCGAGTCGCTTGGAGAGCCGGACGGTGACGTGGACCGCGCGGTCGGGCAGAACGTCGAACTCGCGAGTGCTCGCGCCGTTGTAGGCGCGGAGCTGCAAGCGGATGCGGTAGATGCCGACCGGAACGTCGGTGAAGGTGATCGCGCCGGAGGCCGTGGTCAGCGCGTTCGCCGTCTGCGCTCCGAGCAGAAACGTCCGCACGTTGCCCAGCGGTTTGTCGGTCGCCGCGTCCACGACCGTCAGATCGATCTCCCCGGCGCTGCTTTGCGCGAAAGCGGCGGAAGCGCACGACAGCAGCAAGGCGAGCGCGACGACAGGGACCGAGCGGCGTCGTGACATTTGCTTCACCGTAGCCGACGATCCTCAAGAATGCCTGGGAGCGGCGCCCGTCCGGCCGAGCGCCTCTTCGTCAGAGCCGGTACCTCAGAGCCGGTACCTCAAGCGAACCTGCACGGTGCGTCCCAAGGGATAGCTTTGCGGAACGTAGCCCGAGGTGCCGTACTGCCAGGGGACGGATTGCGTGACGCCGTCATTCGTCGGAACGCCGTTGCCGAGCGTGTAGGGCACGACACCGGCCGGCAGGCCCGGCGAGCACGGAACGGTCCCCGCCAGAATCTGGCCGTAGCAGGCCGCATAGGCGGCGTTGCCGCCCTTATAGCCCGGCGGGCCGATGAGGTAGGGATTGCTCTGGTACGCCGTCGGGGCGGCGTTCCCGAACAGGTTGACGACGTCGACGATCGCCGTGAGGCGCGGCGTGATGTCGCCTTCCAGATGGACGTTCACGAAAATCTCCGGCGGCGAGCGCAGCGTGTTCGGATCGTTGCCTTCGTTCGTGCCGAGGTTGCCGATATACGGATTCGACGCCGCGTTGAATGGCTGCGACGGGTTTGCCAAAAAGTAGTAGTTGGCCCCGGGATTCACGTAGTTGTCGTTCGGCACCTGAATCGGCTTGCCCGTGGCGGGGTCGAATACCCAGACCATCTTTCCGTTACCGTACGGGTAGCCGGTCGAATACGAGAGCGACGGCGTGAAACGCAGCCGCTTCGACGCATCGGCAAACTCGTACGAGAGAACCGCCGTGAAATCCGGTTGGTAGCCGACGGGGAAGAGGTGATTCGCGGCGATCGCCGGCGCGTTGAGGTCGTTGAAAGCGAATTGCGACGCGCTGGAAGAAAAAGCGCGAACCAGGTTACTGTCGAGCGCGAAGCCGCCGTTCCTCAGATGCAGCTCCAATCCGTTCGCGCGCAGCTCCCCGACGTTCGTCGGCACGCCAACCCCGTCGGGGTTCAGGCCGGCCGCAACCGCGGAGCGGAAGTTGAACGGCAGAACGTCGATCAGATTCTTCTCGAATTTCTGGTAGTACGTCAAACGAAACTGCGTCCGCCCGCCGCCTTCGAACGAGTAGGTGAAGTCGTCGGCCGTCTCCGGCGCCAGCGGCACGAAAGGGGCGGGATTCCCGTTTTGATCGACGTTCGCCGAATCCGTGCGATCCGCTTCCAGGGGGGCCGGCGCCACCGTGATGCGATCGAAGTTTGCACGCAGCGCGTACTGCGCTCCCAAGCGATACGACGCGCCGAAATGAGGATCGATGCCGCCGGTATCGTACGCGAAGCCGTCGCTGGGTTTGAAGTGCGCACCCGTGACTCGTGCCGTCCCCATAAGATCGAGTCGATTCGAGACGGACCAGGTGTCGCCCGCATAAGCGAGATACGACTGGACGGTTGGATTCGAGGTGACGAGCTCGTCGGCGGTCGGAACGACTTGATTGAGGTACGACGTATTCGTTCGATACTCGGCCCCGAACAGCACGCGATGACGGCCGCCGAACAGGGCGTCGTTGTCGAGGTTGACGCCGTTCTGCCGCTGAAACGACGTCTCGAAGAGCGAGATCGATCCGTCCGGGAAACCGTTATCGTCCCAAAACGGACCGCCGGCCGTCGATCCGTATTGTGATTGGTACAGCTGCAGCCGCGAGAAGACATGCGCTCCGGTGTGCTGCCACTGCACCTTGAAGATATCGTAGTCGCCGCGGAGGCCCGAGGCGAAACCGACCGGTTCGTTCGGAGCGGTCTCGCCGGGGTAGGTCGTCGTCGCGCCGTCGAACTGGCCGACCGTCTCGCCTGCGTACGGGGATCCGTACTGATCGTATTCCGCTTGACCGGCCAGGGCCAGAACCGAAACGTCGTCTCTCGGCGTCGCCCGGTAGTGCACGTTGCTCTCGACCGAGAATTGGCCGCGCGTCTGCAGCGCCAACCCGTACGTCCCGGCCTCCGACGGATAGAACGTCCGACCGTCGCCGTATCGGAAATACTCGCTGCCGAACGTGCTCGCCAGCGCGTAGCGCCACTTGAGATCGGGCGTCGCGTCGAGGATCTGGACACTGCCGAACTGGTTCAGCGCGCCGGCGCCGCTCCCGAGCTCGACCGTGGTGCTGCCCGGGTACGATCCGACGGCGGGCAGCTGGTTCACGACGCCTCCGAGCGCGTTGTCGCTTTCGTTCGAATAGCCGGCGAGCACGACGTCGGTCGAGGCTATCCCGGTCGTCGGCAGTTGGGCACCGTCGACGTTGCCGCCGGGCTCGGCGATCAGACCCTGCGGAATCGGCACCGAATCGTAGTCGAAGACGGTATCGCTGACGCGCCCGCCGCGCAAGATCGCGTTGGCGAACGGGTCGAGGTCGACGCCCGGCACGTTTGCGATCGCGCCTTGGACCGTCCCTTGCGAGTAACTTGCGAGGCCGGCCGAGGAAGTGGTCGGAACGCGGGCGCGCGCCTCGTCGCCCTCGACGGTGAAGCGATCGCTCGTCGAGCCTAGAACGAACGCCTGGCTGCGCACGCCCACGGCACCGATCGTAGGCAAGGTTTTCTGCAGCCGAAACGACGCGCTCTGTTCCTGCCCCGAGAGGACGCGCAGCTCGCGAATCGTGGCGGACTCGTAACCCGGCGCTTCGGCCGTCAGCACGTAGGTGTCCGGACCGACCCCGAGGATCGCAAAGCGACCGTGCGAATCCGTGACCGCGGAATACCGGCCCGACGGCGACGCCGCCGAGACGACGACGTTCGCGAGCGGCGCCCCGCCCCGGGCGGTCACGGTACCGGCGATCAGGCCGGTCGTCGACTCCGCCGCGTCGACGGCTCCGGCGAGGTTCGCGAGAGATACGAGAACGAGCGCAATCAGCGCGAGTACGCCTCGCAACGAGGTCATGCCGGCTCCTTCATGGAGTGGCCGGGCTTTTTCGGCGACGGAGCGCCGCTTTCCGGTCTCGAACGTGCCCGGCAGCCATGCAGAGGAACGGTGCGGCCTTTCGTAGATAGGTAACGGCAAGCGTTCGCGCGTCAGGAACCCGGTGGGAATCCGGGACGGTCGCGCCACTGTGAGCGGGGAGCCGCTCTCGGCCACTGCCGGCGACGGTGGGAAGGCCGCGAGCACCGGGCGATGATCCGCGAGTCAGGAGACTGAGGCGAACGCGGTTTCCTCCACCTCGCGAAAAGGTCGGTGTTACCGTGTCGGTTTTTTTCGTTTATCGCTGCGCGCTTGCAGCGTCACTCCTTGCGCTCGCGTTCGGGACGGCTCATGCCGCCGAGCCGGCGCCCTCGCCGAGCCCCTCCGCGGCACCGGCGCCTTCGCCGAGTCCGTCCGTCGAGCCTCGCGAGATCGGCCGCGTCTCGACGAGCGACCGGCGCGTCGAGCCGCTGGGGACGACGTCGCGTCCGACGTTCGTCGTCGACCGCGAGCAGATCGAAGCGTACGGCGCTCGCTCCGTCGCCGACGCGCTGCAAGACGTGCCCGGCCTCAACGTCACGTCGTACGGGCCGTTCGGGTCGGGGACGTTCTACGGCATTCGCGGCACGACGTCTTCAGAACAGACGCTCGTGCTCGTCGACGGCGTACCGGTGACCGATCCGACGACCGGCGGCGTGGAACTCGGTCAGCTCTCGACGGTCGGCGTCTCGCGCATCGAGGTCGTCGAAAGCGGGGCTTCGACGCTCTACGGAACGAGCGCGGTCGGCGGCGTCATCAACGTCATCACGAGCGTTCCGCGCGGCGTCTACCTCGCGGCTTCGGACGGCTCGTTCGCCGATCGCGACCTGCGCGTCGGCGCCGGCGACGGGCGGATAGGCCTCTCGTACGAACGCCACGTCGTCACCGACGCGTATCCCTATCCGGCTTTCAACTACGGACCAGGGTCGTGCGCCTATGGGACGGTGCAGCCGTGCACGTTCGCGGCGGGGTCGCGCTCGAACGCGTACGCCGATCAGTCGGCGGCGCGCCTCGCTCTCGACCTTCCGCTCGATGCGCGCTGGACGGTCCGCGCGCAAGCGAACCTCGCGTCGATCGGCATCGGCGTGCCCGGTCAGCTCGGCTCGTTGACGCCCGGCGACTCGCAGGCCGAGGCCTCGAATGGGGCGCAGCTCGAACTCGAGCGGGTCTCCGGCGCGTCGACCTACTCGCTGAGCGCGAGCGGCGCGCAGCAGCGCCAAACCTCCTACGACACGCTGTATAGCAACGGCGAGAGCGACGTGTATTGGGGGCGCGGCCAACTGTCGCTCAAGGACGCGATCGCGGGCTCGCGCAGCGATGCGGTCGTCGGCATCGATCTGTCGCGTCAGAGCGGCGTCTTCGCGTTTCCTTCCTCGCCGAACTACGCGACGCCCGGCGCCACACCGATCCCCGCCTACGGCCTGGGCGCGGCCGAGTCGCAGAGCGCGGCTTACGTCCAGCTCGGCACGTCGCCGCTGCAAGGGACGCGCCTGACCGCCGGATTGCGTGCCGAACGCGACGCGCCGCAAGGCTCGACCTTGGCGCCCTCGCTCGGCGGCACCGTGCGCTTCGGCACCTTCCGTCTGGCCGGCAATATCGGTGAGTCGTTCCGCGTGCCGACGCTGCAAGATCTCTACTATCCGGGTTACTCGAATCCGAACCTCGTGCCCGAGAAGTCCT
Organism: Vulcanimicrobiota bacterium; assembly: GCA_963834485.1. Lineage (GTDB taxonomy): Bacteria > Vulcanimicrobiota > Vulcanimicrobiia > Vulcanimicrobiales > Vulcanimicrobiaceae > CAWICD01. The sequence continues at coordinate 54,624 of CAWICD010000001.1, read as the reverse complement.
CGAACTCCGACGTCACGCTGGCTTACGAGGGGCGGGCGGCGGATCTCTCCGTCGGCTGGTTCGGCCGCAGCGGCTCGAACTTCATCGTGCTCGACCCGACGACGTACATCCCGTTCAACGCGCAGCGCGCGCGGACGGGCGGGATCGCCGTGACCGCGAGCTCGCACGAGGTCGCCGGTCTGGTCGCCTCCGTCAGCTATACCGACGTGTACGAGGCGCTCGATGTGACGAGCGGCCTGCGCCTGCCGTTCTCGCCGGTCGGCAGCGCGACGGTCGCGCTGTCGCACCCCTTCGGCCGCGATCGCTTCGCCTTCGGCCTTCGCTACGGCATCGTCGGCTCCGACGGTCAGGACGCGAGCAACGTGACGCCGCCGCTCACGAGCACCTACGACGCGTGGAGCTCGCTCGACGCCTACGTGCGCTACAAGCTCGCGCCCGGCGCAATCCTGAGCCTGCGCGGCTACAACCTCGGCAACGAGCAGTCGGCCCCGTTCTTCGGCTATCCCGCGCTGGGGCGCCGTTTCGCCGTCGAGTTCGCAACGCGCTAGCGACGATGGCCCTCGGGAGGGCTGCCGCCGGTGAAACGAACGTCGGCGACGCGTGCTCCGATCGCTCGCAGATCGATGGCGTAGCCCGCGACGACGAGCTCGACTCGCTCGGCCTCTTCCGCGATGCGCTGCACGAGGCGGCCCAGCGCGTCGCGGAAGAGGCGTCCGACCGGCGAGACGGGGACGACTCCCCAACCGGTCTCTTCCGCCACGACGACGACCGTCGCGCGCGTTTCGCGCAGCGCTGCGACGAGTTCGGCGCCGCGAGCGTCGAGCGCGTCGAGCGTCGCGACGGCGTCTTGCTCCGCCCATTCCCGCCACTCGAAGAGCTGCGCGGCGATCCACGTTCCGAGCGCATCGACGAGAATGCACGAGCCGGCCGCGCTTTCGCGCAGCAGCGCCGTCAGCGAAGGACCCTCCGGGGCCGCGGTCTCAACCACGGTCCAATCGGCCGGGCGATCGCGCCGGTGACGAGCGACTCGCTCCCGCATCTCCGCGTCGTCCCAATCGATGGCTGCGGTCGCCGCGAAGATGACGGGCTCACCTGTCGCTCGCGCCAAGGCTGCCGCGCGCGCGCTCTTTCCCGAACGAACGGGACCCAAGACGAGAATTGTCATGGCCCGACGCTTCGCCGCCGCAATCGCCATAACCGGGATCGCCGGACCAGGAACGGCAGCGGTCGACCCGAACGAGCGCGGAGTTCTACGTGCGCGGGGAGTCGGCGAGCGTCCGGCGCGATCGCACCAATGCCGGCGCGAGCCGCTCGCGTAAAGGTCGTGCCTTGTCGATGAATCCCACTTTCAAGAGCGCTGCCCCGGCATACTGGCGCGCGGCGATCGCGCCGCTCGATGAGGCAGCTGCGGCCGCGGCGCGCGAGCGGATCGATAGCCTCACGAAGCCGCTGCACAGCTTGGGCCGAATCGAAGAACTCGCGGTGCAGCTGTCGGCGATCGCGGGCGGCCTTCCGGCGCATGCGTACGAACGGCGAGCCATCTTGGTCGGCGCCGGGGATCACGGCGTCGCCGATGAGGGCGTGAGCGCGTATCCGGCCGAGGTCACGGTTCAGATGGTCGGCGGATTCCTCGGCGGGATAGCGGCGATCAACGCCTTCGCGCGTGCCGTGCGCGCGGAGGTTTACGTGGTCGACTTCGGCGTGCGCGAGCGGCTGGTCGAGCATCCGCGCTTGATCGACGTCAACTGTGGCCGCGGCACGGCGAACTTTGCTCGCGAACCCGCCATTGGGCGCACCGCCCTCGACGCGGTGCTGGCCGCGGGCGGCAGCGCCTTCGAAACCGTGCGCGCCCGGCATTGGTTCGACGTGCTCGCCCTCGGTGAGATGGGCATTGCGAATACGTCGGCGGCTGCGGCGATCGTGGCGGCGCTGGGCGGCAAGCCGGTCGCCGCCGTGGTCGGACGCGGAACGGGGATCGACGACGCGCGCCTCGCGATCAAGATCGCAACGATCGAACGTGCCCTCGGCCGCATCGAAAAGAACAGCTGGGAGAGCGTTGCGAGCGAGGTGGGCGGTTACGAGATCGTGGGGCTCGCGGGCGTGATCCTGAGCGCCGCGCGGGCACGCGTCCCCGTCGTCCTCGACGGCTTCATCGTCTCGGCTGCGGCCCTCCTCGCGCAGGCGATCGCGCCGCAGGCGATCGGCTACTGCGTCGCCGCGCACCGCTCGCGCGAGCCCGGACACGCCCACGCCCTGGAACTTCTCGGGCTGCGGCCGCTGCTCGACCTCGATCTCGCGCTCGGCGAAGGGACCGGGGCGGCGCTGGCGTTCCCGTTGATCGAGGCCGCAGCGCGCATGACGCGCGAGATGCTCACCTTCGCCGAGGCCGGCGTCGCGACCAAGGAGCCGGCGGACTGAAGGAGCTTCGCGCGCTGCGCGCCGCCTTCTCGTATTTCACGATCCTTCCGCTCGGCGCCGCCGAGGCCCCCGATGCGGCGGCGCTGGCCTGGCTGCCGTTCGTGGGCGCCCTGGTCGGCGCGCTCGCCGGCCTCGCCGCAGAAGCGGTCGCGCACGTTGCGACCCACCCACTCGCCGTTGCAAGCGCGTTCGCTCTCTCCGTCGCGCTCACCGGCGCGATCCACGTCGACGGCTTCCTCGACGGCTGCGACGCGTTCTTCGCGAGCGTCTCAGCGGAGCGGCGGCTGGAGATTCTCAAGGATCCGCGCCATGGGACGTTCGCAGTCGCCGGCTTTGCGGCCGTGCTCGCGCTCTGGCTCGCCGCGCTGTGGTCGCTGCCCCCCGCGAGCTATCCGCTCGCGCTCGCGCTCTGCGCAGCGAGCTCGCGCTGGTCGTCCGTGATTCACGCGCTCTACGTGCCGTACGGCCGCGCCGGCGCGGTCACGCGCGCTTTCGAGGGGCGGCCGCCCCTGGGCGTTCTCGGGCTCGGGCTCGCACTCGTCATAGCGCTCGCCTGGCCGTTCGGCGCGCGCGGCGCGGCGGCTGCGGCCGCCTCGCTCGCGCTGGCTGCGCTTTGCGTTCGATGGATTCGCTCGCGTCTCGGCGGCGGGCTCGTCGGCGACGCCTACGGTTTCACGATCGTCGTCGCCGAAGTCGGCGCGCTCGTGACGCTGGCTTTCTAACGCACGCCCGCCTCAGTTCGTCGGCCGCAGCATCTTGCGAACCTGGTCCACGTGCTCCTGCTCGCTGGAGATCTGCGAGCGCGCGAGTTCTTCGAGGGCGATGTCATCCACCGCCGCCGCCTCTATCGCCAATTTTTTATACAGATTCAGCGCCTGCTCCTCGAATGCGAGGGCCTCTGCGAGAATCGCGTCGATGGTGCGCGCCTGCGAGTCGCCGACGCTCGCCGCGACGGCAGGAGTGCGTCCGCCGAGCGAGGTGATCTTCTCGCCCACGAGGATGCTGTGCTGCATCCCTTCGTCAGCTTGTTCGCGCAACCACTTCTGGATGGGAATCCGGTTATGGCCCATGATCAGGAAGGAGTAGTGAAGGTAGCGGACGATCCCCGCGACCTCGTGCGCGTAGAGCTGCTCCAGTATCTGCAACGCCTTATCGTTCGCTTGGTTTTGCTGGTCGGGCATCTGCTTCTCCTTGATCTTCGGGGGAAGCGCTACGGCGCGCCGTCAGGCCAGCTTCTTAGCTCGCTGCGGTTATCCATTTGTTGCAGCCGGAGGCGAACCGGGAGAGCGTTCGGAACATCCTCCACAACGCAGCTTCACATCGTGCCGGCCCCAACACGATCGTCTGCCCGGGCGGAAAAGGTACGAGCCATCCTCTGCTGCCACAACGAAACCGCAGGGAGAACTTGCAAGACCGGCTAATCCGACCGCCGGCCGGCCGGCAAAGGTCCTCTCACCGGGGCAGGGTGTTCTCCCCGGCCGCCCCACCTGAAGCAGCCACGTATCGCGGAGCCACGGGAGCCGACACCGTGTGAGATACTCGACGTCCGATCGTCTGATGAGCCGCGCTGATTCCGGCGAACTTTTTTCGGCCCCGGCGTCGAACGTGACGCTCTTCCAGGCGCGTGGCTAAAGGGATCCTCGTCCTCAACGCCGGCTCCTCGAGCGTGAAGTTCGCTCTCTTCGAGCGCGAGAGCGGCGAGGGGCTCCGCTTGCGCGAGCGCGGCGAGATCGAATCGCTCGACGACGCGCCGCACTTCTCGGCACAGGGGCCGGATGGCTCCGCGCTCGGGGAACGGCGCTGGACGGCCGCGCAGCACCCCGGATACGACGACCTCCTACGTTATCTGATAGCCTGGGCGGAGGCGCACTTCGGGGGCGCCGAGCTGTTCGCGGCCGGGCACCGCGTCGCCCACGGCGGAATGCTTCATTCCGAGCCCGCGCTCGTCAGCGAAGGCCTGCTGCGGGACCTCGCAGCGCTCATCCCGCTGGCCCCGCTCCACTTGCCGCACAATCTCGCACCGATCGAGGCGCTGCGCCGAACGCACCCCGGCTTGCCGCAAGTGGCCTGTTTCGACACGGCGTTCCATCAAACGCAGCCGCGCGTCGCCCGCCTCTTCGGCATTCCGCGCGGGCTCGCCGCCGAAGGTGTCGTGCGCTACGGGTTCCACGGCCTTTCGTACGAATACATCGCGTACGTCCTGCCCCAGTACGATTCGCGGGCGGCGTCCGGGCGCACGATCGTCGCGCACCTCGGCAACGGCGCCAGCCTCTGCGCGCTCGTCGATCGGCGCAGCGTCGCAACGACGCTCGGTTTCGGCGGACTCGACGGCCTGCTGATGGGGACGCGCTGCGGCAGCCTCGATCCCGAAGTCGTACTCTACCTTCAGCGCGAGAAAGGCATGACGCCCGACGCCGTGGAGCAAATGCTCGAAAGGGAGTCGGGCTTGCTCGGCGTCTCCGGGATCAGCGCCGACATGCGCACTCTTTTGCAAAGTTCCGCTCCGGCCGCAATCGAAGCCGTCGACCTGTTCGTCTATCGGATCGTCCGCGAGACGGGCTCGATGGCGGCGGCGGCCGGAGGCATCGACGCCCTCGTCTTCACGGCGGGGATCGGCGAACATGCCTGGCAGATTCGAAGCGCGGTCTGCTCGCGCTTGGGACACCTTGGAATAGAGCTCGACGAGGCGGCCAACCGGGCAGGCGGGCCCCGCATCAGCTCGGCGCGAAGCGCGACCGCCGTGCTCGTCATCCCGACCGACGAGGAACTCATGATCGCGCGTCACACGGTCTCGGCGGTCGACGCCGAAAGCCAGGCAGGAGCGAACATCGTCCCCTCGCCAACGCGACGGAAGTGAGTATCTAAACGAAAAATCGCCGACTCGCCATCGCACCGGAATTCAGCGCGGCTCACCACCGCTTATTTTCGCCCGCTACTCGGCCTTCTTCAGCGCTCGCCAGTTTCAAGCACACGTTCGAGGCTGACGAGCCCACGCTGGCGACGATTTTCCAGCAGATCGAAAGGGACTACAAGAGCGGCCTCGCGGCTCAGCGGACGTCGGACGAACAGATGGAACGGGTACGCTCGAGACCCGATCTTTCATGGGCGCCGGGCGAAATAGAGAACGTCGCGCCCTACGAAGACGAAAAACTTCGAGTCGCCCAGGCGATGGAGGCCAACGCCGAACTCATCCTTCGCACGGTCGGCGACTTGTTGGCGGCGGTCGTCGTGGCCTTCAACGGCGCCGACGTTCCTCTCAGCGCCGGACCGCCGATCGATCCCGGCGTGCGACTCTACGAAGTCGTTCGCGCGGTGCGCGACTGCATTCGCCACCGTGCGGAATGGCGCATAATGCATAGCGACAAGCGACGTTTCAAGGGCCCGCAATCCGATTCCATCCGGCTCTTGGCCAAAGTCCTCAGCGGCCGTGCCGAGGTCGACGGCTCCGCAGCCTACGAGATCCTCATCAAAGAGCCGTCTCCCATGCTTCGCATCCTCGATCGTCTTTCCGGCTACAGCGCCAAGGCGGGCAAAGGATCCTTTGAAACGCTCAAGCAAAACGTCTGCGCGACGGCAGCCGCCATCATCGACGAGCAGTGGCCGGCATGGTGGGAAAAGCGCCACTGACCATCAGCCGCCACGAGGAGAAGCCGATGAGCGACTCGACCTCCGAACAGCAACTCGCCGGCATCGTCGACGGATGCACCGTCGCTTCGATCGCGGACGCGATAGCGACGATGAAAGCGATCGACGGCGCGCTGCCGAGCAGCGACGGCCTCAAATGGTTCAATCTGCTCTACCTGACGGTCACGCAGCAGGTGGACTCAGCCCCTCCTCCGGGCGGATGGAAGGACCCTCAGTGGCTCCTCCGCCTCGACGTCGTTTTCGCTCAGTTCTATTTCGATGCGCTCGCGAATTGGTTGCGGGCCGGCGACGTCCCCAGCGCATGGCAAGCGCTGTTCGAGGCGCGATTCACAGCCGGCATCGATCGCATTCAGTTCGCTCTCGCCGGAATGAACGCCCACATCAACCACGACCTGGCTTTGGCTCTGCTCCAAACCGACGCTGAGACGAATCTTGCGCCACTCGAGAATAGCCCGGAGCACGATGACTTCGAACAGGTGAACGGGATCTTGGAGGCAGTCCTTCCGCAGGCCCTAACGTTCCTCGCGACCGGAATCGTCGGCGAAGCGGCGCAAGACACGGGCAAGATCGGACGTTTGCTCGCGATTTGGAGCGTTCGCGCGGCTCGCGACTTGGCCTGGGATTTCGCCGGCATCCTTCGTCCGCTCGAGGGAGGCGCACGCAGCGCAGCGCTCGCCGCGCAGGATCGGATCACCGGAGCCTTAGGCCGCAGCTTGCTTCTCGCAGCCTGAAGCGGAACGTGAGGCCGTCCGCGCGGGGACGGCGGCTTTCCGCCTCAGCTGCACTTCGGCCTCCACCGCAGCTTGAGATCCGTTGCTTCGCGCTGCCGGACCTGGCGCGGTCCGACCGCGGTGTGGGTGTGAAGGTGCGTGGCGCCGTTTCTCCGGATGCACTCTTCCGCATCGGGATCGAGCAGAGGCGCGGACAGATCCTCCGTCTCACCGATGTGGACCGCATACCATTTTCCGTTGGGCCCTTGTTTCGCGAAGACGTAGTTGCCGGGCTCAGCCTTCAGCGGCGTGCCGATCGGCGTAACCCAATAAACATATTCCTTCCCCGAAACCCCGGGCCAAGCGGCCGTATCAGCCATTCTTCCACGCTCCTGGTGACGAACACCCATTTTCGGGGCTGGATTCCCGGATCATCCCGCTCGCACCCACACCGAACAGGCGAGTGCGCGACAGTTCGATCGCCGCAGGCTTCGCCGCGCGGGCGACATGGAGTCGGCGGACGGATGAGCGGCGATGAGCGATCGATCCAGCATGCCGGGCCGCTGCGATCGCACGCATTGAGCGACTGCCACAGCCACATAGCCGTCGCAAGGAGAACGGCGTGCCTGCCTGTTGTTCGCCTAATGCCGATGTGTTACGATTTCTCCGATTCATTGCGTTTCCGCGTTTCTCGATTCGCCGCGAGCTGCATGCGAACATTGGGGGGCCCATGAAGACGAATCTGGCCTATTTCGTCGTTCCGCTGATTCTCCTGAGCAGCGCCGTCGGCGCCGGCGCCGCGACGACGGCCGGCCCCAGCGCTCTGGCGCTCGCCGCCCTCGTAGCCGGTCATTCGCCTGCGCTGCCGGCCGCGCAAAAACAGGAGATGGCGCGGCTGCTCGACGGAAACCTCCAGGGCATCCCCGCAAACCCCGGCAACATCGCGGTACAAGCGGACAGCGTGCTCTGCCGGGCCAGCAACGTCGACATCACGGCGCGCAGCTGCACGCTCGCCTTCGGGGCCATGACCGTCACGCTGAAAGGGCGCCAGGCGAACGAGCTCGGCGCGACGATCGAGGAGGCCGGCGTTTCTCCTCAAGGCGCGGCCGGAACGATCTACGAAGGCCTCAAGCACTTGGCATGCTCGATCGCGCCCGGCGTGATCCGCATGAAGGCCGGCGGCGGAGCCAACTGTTCGTACCAAACGTATTAATCGGGGATCAAGAACGTGTCGGCATACCACTACGACGTTCTCATCGTCGGTGCAAGCTTTGGCGGCGTAGCAGCTGCCCTCGCGGCGGCGGCCGACCCGAAAGTGCGCGTCGCGCTGCTGGAGCCCAGCCAGTGGATCGGCGGCCAGGCGACGTCGCAAGGCGTCACTCGCTGGGACGAATCCGGTGTCGATCTCATCGAGACGGCGGGCAGTCCGAAATCCTACCGCGATCTTCGCAACGCCATTCGCGCCTGGTACCGGTCCAACGCGCAACTCTCCTCGTACGGGCAGAGCCAGCAGTACTTCAATCCCGGCTTCGCCCGGCCCGGCTATCCTTTTGCGGTCGACCCCAGCGTTGCGCAGAAGGTCCTGAAGAGCCAAATCTCCGCCCTTTCGCAGCGCCTCGACCTCCGTCTCGGTACGGCCGTCACCGGCGTGAGCGTCCAGAACGGCTCGGTCGCGAGCATGACAACAGCTTCGGGAGACACGTACACCGCGAGCGTCTACCTCGACGCGACGGACCTCGGCGATTTGCTCCCCCTCGCCGGAATTCCGTGGACGATCGGAGCCGAGTCCCAGTCGGATACCGGCGAGCCGAGTGCCCCGAGCGTCGCCCATCCGGAATGGATTCAACCAGTAACGGTCCCGATCGCGCTCGAACGCCGCCCTGCCGGGGAGAACCACGTCCTTCCAAAACCTGCCAACTACGACGACATCGCGCGAAGCCAAGCTTTCAAAGTCGTCGACGGTGATATCAACGGCGTGTTCACCGTCCTGCCCGGCGGCCAGGAGACGCTCTTCGGTTATCGTCAATACATCGATTCAGGCAATTTCGCCGGCGGCGACTACGCCTGCAGCCGTACGACGCTCAACGTCGGCAGCAACGACTATCAGGCGGCGACGCTTCCGACCGGCAACGCGCAGAACGACGCAGCGGTCTACGCCGGAGCGCGCGCCGTCTCGATCGCTTATGCATACTGGCTGCAAACGCAATGCCCGCGCGACGACGGGAGCGGCAGCGGATACCCCAATCTTCAGGTCCGGACCGATGCCTTCGGCACCGCAGACGGCTGCGCCCCGCAAGCGTACATCCGCGAATCACGGCGCATCGACGCTCAGAGCCGGATCGTCCAGCAGGACATCGACGCGGACAGCTTTCCGGCGGGGACGCCGCGCGCGAGACTTTTCGCGGACTCCTGCGGCATAGGCTGGTACGGCATCGACGTCCATCCGGCAGCGTACGGGACGCCCCAGGTCGGTTTCGGGACGCTGCACTTCCAAATCCCCTTGGGATCGCTGCTGCCCAAGCAGTTGGACAATCTCGTCGCCTCGTGCAAGAACATCGGCGCGACGCACCTCACCTCGGGTGCCTATCGCGTTCACCCGGTCGAATGGGCGATCGGAGAGGCGGCCGGCGTCCTGGCGGCATTCTGCGTGACTCAGAACGTCAAACCGTACGATGTCTGGAGCCGAGCCGATCGCCGCGCATCCTATCAGTACCGGCTGCTCGCCCGCGGGACGCCGATTTTCTGGTGGAGCGACGTGCTCTTCGAGAACGACGCGCGCACGTATGCGGCCGTGCATCTTTGCGGCGTGAACGGCATCTTCTCGGGAGAAGGGGGTTTGACGTTCGTACCGGCGGGCTCGTTCTCCGCAGCCGACCAGCAAACGGTCGACGGCAAGGTCGGCAGAACCTTGAACTGGCCGGCGGGGCAGATGACGCGCGGCCAGGCTGCGGTTTTCATCTGTCAACAGATGGGCTGGCCCGTGGGTTGAAACGTGCGTCTCGCTTCGTCGCGGCGCTCGCGGTGCTTTCGTATCTCCTGACGGGATGCGCGGGCAGCGCCCAGCCGGCGGCGAGCGTCTCCTCCGGCGATACCGTGGTCACGAGCGGCGCCTCCGTCGCTGCCGTCTATCGCGCCCTCGACGATTCGAGCGCCGACGCCTACGTAGCCGCGACGCTGCTCGATCCCAGGCAGAGCGTCGGCGCTTCGCAGCCGTGCCTCAAGACCGACAACAGCATGGCCAGCCGTCCGAGCCCGCTGGCGAATCCGCCGCTGGCCGCACTCTCGATCGCTCAGCGCGCTCGCCTCGTCGAGAGTCTCGTCTCCTACGAACTCGCGCTCGCCTCGTTTGCCGGCGGCGCACCGCGGCTCGAATCCTCGCTCGCGGCAAGCCAACTGCAGCGCGCCGTCTTCGAGTTCGCCGCCGCGGCGAACGCTCACGCTCAAGGCGATCTTTTCGTCGAGGACCTCGCGGCGCAGTTCAACGCGATCGCCGCAAAGCTGGCCGTCGCGAGCGGAGCCGGCGACGCCCGCCGCATCGCTCTCGACGCAAATCCGACCATCGCGAAATTGCTGGCCGTCCTCGCGCACGACGTCTCCCAGAAGCACGCTGAGGCCCTTGCCGCCTCACGTAGTGCGATCGCTCTTTGGCTCGCCTACTACGCAGCGGCGCGTCGGGCCGCAGCGCCCGGCGGCGCGATGGCGGTTCCAGCGAACGTCTCGATGCCGCGTTGCCAGGAAACGGCCTTTTCGCCAGACGACACGTCGAAGATCGTGGACGACTCGGCGACCGACGGGGCGACGTTCCCCGGCCGTGACGTCGTCCTCGCGCGCCTTCGAGCGGCCGACGAGCGCGACGAAGCGCTGCGCGCCGCCGATCCGGCGTCCGTCGTCTCGGCCTTGTCCGCGCTCAACGACGCGCTCCTCAAGGCTCTCGCGTCATCGCCGCCCGGCGACGACGGCTCCGTCGGGAGCGCCCTGCTCCACCTGCGGACCTCGGTGCAGTCCTTGGCGGCTGCATGCCGCCCGCTCCAGGGCACTTCGTTTTGACGATGCCGGCGAAGCCTCCGCTCGGCACCGCCCACCAGCCTCAACCGTGCCCCGCGAGCAGGAGTAAGGCGTGCAAGGCGACGCCGGCGAGCCCGCCGATGAACGTTCCGTTCAGGCGAATGAACTGCAGATCCGGACCGAGCTCGAGCTCGACTTTGTCGGTGACGAGCTCCGTATCCCACTTGCGCACGATCCCCTCGATCAGCGCGGCGAACTGATTCTGTGACCTCATGAGGGCGGATTCGATCGCGGCCAGCACGTTTGCGTTCAACCGGTCGAGCAGCGCGCGGTCGGCCAGGATCTCGCGTGCGACCCGCGCGACGAGGCGCGCCATCCAAGCGTCGCTCTCGAATTCGCGCGCTTCTGATGACTCCACGATGCGCGCCTTGACAGCGCGCCAGACCGCTTCGACGGCGGTGCCGACCGCTCGACTTCTCAGGATCTCCGCGCGCATGTCGTCAACGTCGCGCGCGATCTCGGGATCGGTCTCGAGCTGAGTGATGAAGCGCCGCACGTACGTGTCGAATGCGGCACGCAACGGGTGATCGGGCGTCTTGACGATTTCGGCGATCTTGTCGACGACGCCGTCTACAAAGCGGTCGACGACGTACGCGTGGAGCCATTGCGGCACGAGAGCCGGACGGCGCCCGAAAAGCAGCTTGATCTGCGGACGGTGCTCGTTCAGCCAGGCGCTGACGACGGGCAGCATCTCGTCGAGAAAACGCTGGTGCCGGCCGTCGCGCGTGAGCATCGCCAACATCCTGGCGGCGACGCGCGTGAGGTCGAGACGTTCGATCTCACCCGAGATGACGCGGGCGATCGCGCGCTCGATCTCGGGATCGTCGACCGCGCGCACGATGCGCGGCATTTCAATGCGTCCGGCAGCGATGAGCCGCCGCGCGTTCTCAGGCTCCGCGAACCAGGCCACGACCCGTGCCGCCAGGTCGGCATCGCGCAGCTTCGCCGTGATGTTCTCGGGCGTCAAGAAGTTCTGCTCGACGAACTCGCCGAGCTGGGCCCCGATTCTATCCTTGTTCTTCGGAATGATGGCCGTATGGGGCAGCGGCAGACCCGCCGGGTGGCGGAAGAGAGCCACGATCGCGAACCAATCCGCGAGTCCGCCCACGAGCGCGGCCTCGGCGAAAGCCTCCAGCCACGCCAGCGACGGGACCTGCGTCTGGTAATGCGCCGCCGCGATGAAGAGCACCGCCATCACCGGGAGCAAGCTGGTCGCGATCAGCTTCACGCGCAGCAGCTTCCCCCGCTTGCGTTCGGTATCGGCCCAAAGAGCGGTCAGCGCCATGAAAGGCACTTTTATCGAGTATCCGGCAGCACCCGCCTGAGGTTCCCGCGCGTCGTCTCGCGGCGCGCTCCGCGGTAGCCGCCGGAGGGCGGCCCCGCTTGGAGTCGAGCCGTTGCTTCAGGTCGTTCCGCGCGGACGGCAACTTGGGATCGATGCGCGGACCCGCTCGGTATTCAGTTTCGGCTTCGGCGTTTTTTCGCCGTTCGGCGTTGCCGAGAAAATCGTCACGAAGCGCGCGATCTCACACGATGGATCTTATCGCAGCCCGGAGGAGTTCGAGCTTTTAGGCTAATACTCGCTTGCTTGTTATGCTTACCAAATCCTACCGTCGGCATCGGCCTCCGGCGGCTCCCTATCCGCCTCCGCTCCCGCCTCGGCCAATCGCGCACGCCGCCGTCGGCAGTCCCGTTCCGCCACATCGCGCGCCCACGCATCTCCAGTAATCCCGCCCAACCCCGGGCGGGCGTCCGGGTCATCCTCTCGGCCAAACAGGGATCGAGCGATGACGAGTTGACATGACCAAAACGGTTCGGCGCCGGCAGATTCGGGGATGCAGTACGCCCCTCGACAGCCGGATACGTGACCCGCTTAGTCCTTCAACCCGGTATCCTTGATTGGCCTAAGCCCTAAATAAGCAGGTTCCGGATAAACCGGCGAGCGAAAGGTGCGGCCGTGGGACCCTGGATTTCGGACGCCACGGTCGAGACGCCGGCACTGGCCAGCCTCAGCTCGAGGCATCCTGCATGAATCGCCCGGCAGACGACGCGGAGGCGCCCGATTGGGACGAAACGCGGCGTCGTGAACTCGCGCGGTTTTTGCGCGTCAGGCGAGAGTCGATCGCGCCCCGGGACGCAGGTTTGGCATCGCTGGGTCGCAGGCGAACGCCGGGGCTGCGGCGCGAAGAAGTCGCTCTCCTCGCGGACATCGGAACCGCATGGTACACGCGCCTCGAAACGGCCCGGCAAGTCACGCCCTCGACGGCGACACTTCTCGCGATAGCCCGCGCGCTGCAGTTGACCGTCGTCGAGACGGAATACTTGTTTGCGCTCGCCGGCCTTCCCGTACCCGCCTTTTCTCAGCCACGCGAACTCACCATCCCCGAACCGATCGAGCAGCTCGTTCCCTCGATCCAATCGTTCGGCGCGATCGTGTGGGACAGCTACATGACAGCGCTGCGCTGGAATGCGGTCGCCGACGCCATGTGCAACTACTCTAGCGCGACGAATCCCCTGCAGCGCAACGTGATCATCCGGTACTTGACCGGAAAAGACAGCTTACGCCGCTATGCCGGTCAAGACTACGACAATATCCTCCGTGCCGTGGTCGGGATATTCCGGAAGTCGTTCGTGACGCGAAAACCTACGCCGTTCGCACAAGAGGTGTTTGCGGTTGCGAACGGCTTTCCAGCGTTTCGGAGGCTTTGGGACGACCACTTCATCGCAGAGGATCTCATCACCGGCGCTTCCGGATTCTTGGAGCGCCACCATCCCGTCCTTGGAACGTACGCCGTCATAACCAGCAACCTGCGCCTCTTCAGACGCGACGATTTCTTCATGCGTATCCTGGCACCGGCCGACGAGGCTTCTGCCGAGAAGCTCAAACGCATGCAAAGCATGGGAACTCCTTCCAGCAGAGATACCACAATCCCATAGCCCCTCGCCCTCGATACGGGAGACCGAAGAAACCGTCATACTACCGAAAAAAATCCGCAGAAAGCCCGAAAGCACCGCAGCAATCCGCTAAAAGATCACGGCTCGATCGCGCAAAAAGACGAGCGACAGCTCCCTCGCTCTCCGTTCCTAGGAAAAGGCACCATGGCAAGCCTCCCCCTTCGTTCACATCCCCCCGCTTCACGCTGTTCGCGACCCTCGCGGCCTGGTATCCTAAGAGAACGAATGTAGTGCCGGTAACACGGTCGACGTCGACTCACATAGCACTAGAGACTCAGCAAAGGATTCATACATGAAGAGTCTATCGTCACTTCTCCTCGCAGCGGCCGTCACGAGTGCGGCATTCACTCCGATCGGCGCGCAGGCGGGCGGTCGAAGCGCTGATTTCTCCGGAATCGTCGATCACGTGTCGGATAACAATATCAAAGTCACCGATCCGCGAAGCCACAGCACGCTCAGCTTCCTGATCGTACCGAAGTTCGATCAGGTCTTCTCGGCCGACGGCAAGACGACCTATCAGATGAAGGCGATCAAGGCAGGCCAATACGTGAAGGTATATTACGATCAGAAGTTTCTCGGCCAGCGCCACGCCGACCGCATTTTGCTGCTCAGGCAAAACAACTCCATCAAACGCACTGAGTAGCGGCTGCGACCGATCGAACCAGTATTGAGGAGAGTGGAAAAATTCCGAGTCGGCGGATAGATCGAATTGCCGATCGATAGAGATCTGCCGGCCGGGGGTCGCCGCGACCGGCTCGATTCCCAGACTGCCCGAGACTGCGGCGGGGAAGCATAATGCCTAACCGCCGCCCGGCGAGCCTCGCTCGCATTCGCGTGCTGATCGTGGAGGATTCGGCGGACGACGCCGAGCTGATGGTGCGCGAGCTGCGCCGCGCCGCCTACAAGGTGAGCTGGACCCGCGTCGAGGACGCCGCGGCGATGCGCGCCGCGCTGCTCGGCGGAACGTGGGACGTGATCCTCTCGGATTTCAACATGCCGCAGTTCTCGGCTCCCGCCGCTCTCGCCCTCACGCTGGAGAGCCGCAAGGACATCCCCTTCATCATCGTCTCCGGCGCCATCGGCGAGGAGTCGGCCGTCGCGCTGATGCGGGCCGGAGCCTCCGATTACGTCTTCAAGGATAAGCTCGCGCGGCTGGCTCCGTGCGTGGCGAGGGAACTGCGCGAGGCAAAAGCGCGCTTGCGCCACCGCGCCAACGCGGAGAACCTCGAGCTCCTCAGCGCGGCCGTCGAGAACGCCCACGACATGGTCATCATCACCGAGGCCGAGCCGCTCTCCGACGGATACCTCGAGATCGTCTACGCGAATTCCGCCGTCGAGCGCCTGACGGGCTGGAAGCCCGACGAACTCGTCGGCTCGACCGTCCGGCGCTTCTACGGCGCGCGGGCAGAGGCCGAGCCGGTCCCCTTCCTCGAGACGGTGAACTATCGCAAAGACGGGAGCTCGTTCTGGGCCGGGATCAGTTGGAGGGACGTCCGCAACGAGGCCGGCGAAGTCACGCACTGGATCTCGATCAGGCGCGACATCAGCGAACGCAAAGCCGCCGAAGCTTCCCTTGCCTACAACGCGCATTACGACGCTCTCACCGGCTTGCCCAACCGCGCGTTCCTGACCGGCCGGTTGGAGCAGGCCGTCGTCGACGCACGCCGCGAGCATCGGCCGGCCGCGCTGCTCTACATCGACCTCGATTTCTTCAAGCACGTCAACGACACGCTCGGCCACCTCGAGGGCGACGCCCTGCTTCGCGCCGTCGCACAGCGCCTCAAGGGTTGCTGCGCCGGCGAAAGTGAGACGCTCGGCCGCAGCGGCGACGACGAGTTCATCCTCCTCATGGAGCGCGTCGAGACGATCGAGGCCTGCGTCGCAAAGGCGCAGGGGGTCCTCGCGGCGCTCGCCCGGCCGTTCATGTTAGATGGAAACGATCTTTACGTCGCGGCGAGCATCGGCATCAGCCTCTATCCGCACGATGCGGATACAGGCGAAGACCTGATCCGCTGCGCGGACATCGCGATGTACCAAGCCAAGGACAGCGGCCGCAACAACTTCCAGTTCTACGAGTCGCACATGCATACGCGCTTGGTCGAACGGCTCGCGCTCAAGAACGACTTGCGCCGCGCGCTGGATCGGGACGAATTCGAGCTGCACTATCAACCGATTCTCGACGCGCGGACGCTGCGCGTCGTGGCCGCCGAGGCTCTCGTCCGCTGGCGGCATCCCAGCCGCGGCTTGGTGCCGCCGGATCAGTTCATCGGAGCAGCTGAAGAAAACGGCTTGATCGTCCCGCTCGGGGAGTGGGTGCTGCGGCACGCCTGCGCGCAGGCGGCGCCGTGGTCGCGCCGGCGGTGGCGCGACCTGCGCATCGGCGTCAACCTTTCGGTGCGGCAACTCCACCAGGCCGGGCTCGTCGACACGATCGCGCGCACTCTGACCGAATCGAAACTTCCCGCGCGGCTGCTCGCCTTCGAGATCACCGAGAGCGCCTTCATGAAGGATATCGCCGCTGTTTGCGAGATCCTCTCGGCGCTGCGAGCAGCCGGGACGCGCGTGTCGATCGACGACTTCGGCACCGGCTACAGTTCCCTGCGCTATCTCAAGACGCTGCCTATCGACAGCATGAAGATCGATCGTTCGTTCGTGCGGGGGCTGTCGAGCGACCCGCACGATCAGGCGATCGCGAGAACGATCGTGACGCTCGCGCACGCCATCGGCGTCGACGCCATCGCCGAAGGCGTCGAGACCGAGGAGCAGCTCGCCGTCCTGCGTGGCCTCGACTACGACCTCGTGCAGGGATTTCTCTTCAGTCAGCCCCTCGAAGCCGCGAGTTTCGAGGAATTCCTCAACAACTCGCGGCGCGCGCCCGCCTCCGGCGAATGAAGGTCACTTCGCGACGACGTAGCTTCCGGGCGCCTTCTCGATAGGGGGATACTGCGCGCTTCCCAATTCCGCCGGTGCGTCGATCTGCTCCCCGGCGCGCCGCTGCAGCCACTCCAGCCAGTGATTCCACCAGGAGCCTTTATGGGTTGTCGCGGCTTTCAGCCACTCTTCGGGATCTTCGACGAAATTCGGGTTGAGCAGATATTGCCGTTTCGCTGCGAGGGCAGGCGGATTCACCAAGCTCTGGACGTGACCGGCGGCGCTGAGGACCATCGTTCTGTCTCCGCCGAACGACATCAGGTTCGCATAGACGCGCTTCCACGGCGCGATGTGATCCGTTATTCCGGCGACGAAGTAGGCATCGGCCGTGACTTTCTTGAGATCGATCGGCCTCCCCAACACGACCACTTCTCCGGCTTTACGGAACTTGCTCTCCGCGAAATAATCCAACAGCTCGCCGTGGAACTTGGCGGACAGCCTGGTCGTGTCGGCGTTCCAGTAGAGGATGTCGAAGGCGGGCGGATCCTTGCCCAAGAGATAGTTGTTGACCCAGTAGTTCCACACCAGGTCGTTCGGCCGCAACCAGGCGAAGATGCGGCCCATGTCCGAGCCGTCGAGCACGCCCTTGAGCGAACTCGCCGCTTTCGCCGTATTGAGGATGTCCTTGGTCATGAACACGCGGAGGATCGAATCCGTTCCAAGGTCGAGGACATCGACGAAATGCGTCGCGCAGTTCAGCGGGTTCTCGCCTTCGCCGGCGGCGTAGTATCCCTGTAAGGCGGAGAGCGTCATCGCGCCCGCGCAGGCACCACCCATGTTGAGCTTGTCGACCTTGCATATCTCGCGAACGGCGGCGATCGCCTCGACGATCGCCGACACGTACGTATCCATGCCCCAGTCGCGCTGCTCGGGCGTCGGGTTGCGCCAACTGATGACGAAGACCTGAATGCCGTTTTTCAACAAGTAGCCGAACATGCTGTTTTCCGGTGACAGATCGAAAACATAAAACTTGTTGATCTGCGGAGGAACGAAGAGGAGCGGGAGCTCGTAAACTTTCTCCGCCTGCGGCTTGTATTGAATCAACTCGAGCACGTCGTTGCGGAAGACGACCGAGCCTTCCGTGGTCCCGATATTCTTTCCGACCTCGAAAGCGCTCTTGTCGACTTGAGAAGGCATCCCGTTGTTGACCAAGAGGTCGGAGATCATGTTCTGGAACCCGTGCACCAGGCTCAGGCCCCCGGTATCGATGACGCGCTTGAGGACGATCGGATTGGCGAGCGAATTGCTGGGCGCCAAAGCGGACGTGAGGATCTCCGTAAAGAAGCGCGCTCGCTCTTTGGTGAGCTCGTCGAAGCTCGACTTGTCGATGAACTCCTCGAGCGTCTTGGTCCAAGCCAGATATCCGCCCAAGAACACACGGTAGAACGGATTCTCGGACCAGGCTACGTCGGCGAACCGCTTGTCTTTCGGCGACGGCTTGATCTCGGACCGATCGGCCAGCACTTTGGTGATCTCGCGGACCAGCTCGGCTTGCTCCTCCAGGAGGAGCGTCGGATGGCTCGTGGCTTCCTTCGCGAGCGCGTCAGCCGTCGCCACGAGGTCCTCTTTGCGAAACCCGAAGAAGGGATCCCCTTCGCTGATTGCCGGGACGATCTCGACGTCCTCGCCGGCCTTGCCGTTCTCGGCGATCTTGGCGCTCTCGCCGATCCTGCCGTCTTCTTCGACGTTGCCCATACGTACCCCAAATCGAACGCGATGCGAGCCGAATGAAGTACGGTTCGACGGCGCTGCGGCGTTTCCCAGGCGCGGCGCGCTGCCGTCAGGAGGCGCGCTTCTTGCGAACGGGCCGCGCCGCCTCGTGCATCGCGTGCGCGCTCAAATACCGGGCCGCCGCGTGAGCGTCGAGCGGTTTGGCGAAAAGGTAGCCCTGCGCGCTGCCGCAGCGGTAAGCGCCGAGCTGCGACTCCTGCTCCGCAGTTTCGACGCCTTCGGCAATGACGTCGATCCCGAGGCGGCTGGCGAGAACGACCACCGCCTGTACGATCTCCGGATTGGCGATTCCGGCTTCGCCGCGCCCGCTCACGAAGGTACGATCGATCTTCAGCGTATCGATCGGGAAGCGATGCAGATAGGCGAGCGAGGAATACCCCGTGCCGAAATCGTCCACTTGCAGCTTCACGCCGAGCGCGTGCAGCTCGCGCAGGACGGCTGCGATGCGATCCGGCTCCGTCATGAGCGTACTCTCGGTGATCTCCAGATGCAGGTCTTCGGCGCGCAGTCCGGTTTCCCGCAACGTGTCACGCACGCGATCGGTGAAGCGCTCTTGGAGGAGCTGCTGGACCGAGACGTTGACGTTCACCGAGAGCGTGGCGTGAGCGGGGGATGCCTGCTGCCAAAGACGCGTCTGCGCACAGGCCGCGTGAAGCACCCACTCTCCCAGCGGGATGATCAGCCCGGTCTCCTCGGCCACTGGGATGAACTCCAGCGGCGGGATCGCACCGAGCTCGGGATGCTGCCAGCGCAAGAGTCCTTCAAAACCCGTCAGATTGCCGTCGGCGAGCGATACGATCGGCTGATACGCGAGCGAAAGCTGAGCGCGGTCGAGGGCGCGACGCAGCTCCAGCTCGAGCAGCAGCAAGCGAGAGCTCTGCTCGCGCAGCTTCGTCTCAAACAATTCGTAACGATTCTTGCCGAGCACTTTGGCGCGGTGCATCGCGATATCCGCGTCACGCAGAAGGTTTTCCGGCGTGGGACCCTCGGGCGAGCCCAGCGCGATCCCGATGCTCGCCGTCTCGTACAGCTCGTGGTCGCCGAGCGAAAAAGGCGCGGACAGCGCCTCGAGAATCGATTTGGCCACGCATACTGCAGCCGCCTCGTCGTGAATGTCTTCGAGCAGGATGCTGAACTCGTCGCCGCCAGGCCGCGCGAGCGTGTCGCCCGGCCGCAGGCAAGCTTCCAGCCGCCGCGCGACGGCGATGAGCAAGAGATCGCCGGCAAGGTGACCGAGCGTGTCGTTCACGAGCTTGAAACGGTCGCAGTCCAGAGATAGGACCGCCGCCCGTTTTCCGGGGTGCAGAGAGCTTCGCGCGAGCGCGGACTTGACCCGGTCGACGAACAGCTCGCGGTTCGGCAGCCCCGTCAGAGGATCGTGGAAGGCGGCGTGCACCAGGCGCGCCTCGGCGCGCTTGCGATCGGCGATCTCTTTGCGCAGCTCGGCGTTGCTCTCCTCGGCGACTTTAGCGCGGACGAGTGCCGACTCGGCCAGTTTGCGCTCGCCGATGTCACGCCCAAACCAGACCGAATGAGTGACCGCGCCGTCGCGGTTCCGGAGGGGAAAGATGCTCGCCTCGAGCCAGATCGGCACTCCGCCCTTGCGGTAATGCAGCAACTCGAACAGGGCGGTGTTGCCGGCCAGCGCGTCGCCGAGCCGCTGCTGCAGCGCCTCGAGATCGCTCTCCGGGCCGCACAGCATCAACGGGTTCGCGCCGACCGCTTCCTTGCTCGTATAGCCGAGAATGCGCGTGAAGGCTTGGTTCACGTATCTGATCGTCCAGCCAGGGTCGCCGCTGCTCCGCTCGACGATCATCACGCAGTCCTGCGCGCACTCGACCGAGTACTGCATGAGCCGCAGGTGCGCGAGTTCGGCGCTCGAGACTGCTCCATTCGCACGCCTGCAACCGGAGCGGCGCGGCTTCACTTGCGAGCTCCGTTTCGGGCTGTCGCAGAGGCAGCACTCGAATACGCAAAGAGCACCATCATGCTCCTGATCGGCAGCGATGCATCTCGCCTGAGATCGATCCGCTTGCGTTCCGGCATTCGCATCGCAGCGCGGGCGAAGTGTGAGGCGCATCATTTAAGTAGGAAAGCAACAACGGCATTCACTCGTCGAGCCGAGCCTCCGCCGGCAAGCGCGATGGCTGTCGCGGGATCGTAGACGCGGAAGCGCGTCAGGCGGTCACTGGTACTCGATCCCGTTGATGACGAAGTAACCGGGCGTCGGCCAAGAAGACGATCTCCCGCGGTGCGTCCAGTCGATCCCTTGCGCGTCGCCGCCGTCGAAGTAGTAGCGCCCCCGAACGTAGGCATAGACCCCGGGACTGAACCACGGCCACGGCGGGGCGTCCATCCGGTCGAGGTCGACAACGACCTGTACGGTCTCTTCCGGCGAGACCTGCACGTAGAAGTAGCCTTGCAAGCCGTTGCGCGTGTTTGCCATCGGCAGCACGCTCCTGACGGAGCCGCACACGTCGACTTCTTGATCGCCACGCAGCTCGCCGTCCGCGAAGCGCAGCTGGTCTCGCAGGAACTGCCCGTCGTTGCACGGCCACTTTCTGCGCACGGCCGCCGCCCTCGCCTTCGCCGAGAGCGCGTGCGAAGCGGCCGTCGCGCCGAACGCGGAGCCGCCCGGAGCGGTAGGCCGGCCGATGCAGCCGCCGAGGGCCAGTGCCAACGCCGCCGCGGCGAGCGGAAACGCGATCGAACGGGACCATCTGCTCATTGCCGCATATCGTTCGAAAGGCGCGTATCAAAACCCGCGGGCCGGTCGCCCCACGTCCGCGTAGCGCTCGCCGGCGACACCCTTCGGCGATCCGCCGCAGGTTCGCGGGCGAGAGCATGAGGTCGACCGCCGGCTGACCTGCTATCTGCAAAATGCACTCTTGAGTGCGACCTTTATCGTAATGTACATTAAAGGCCAGCTTTCCTTGATGAGCAGCACAGTCGTTTGCGCGCGCTGCACAGCAGGGGTGGTTCGATTTCGCAAGGTTGAGCAGCCGTCGCGCTCGTCATCGGTGGGGCCAGGCGCTGCTCCCGACCGAGAGGACCGCGCGCTCGATGATGACGTGGCGGTGCAGCCGTGCTCCGCGTACGATGCGAGAACTGGCCGATAACTCTCGTAGGGCCGTTTCGAACGGCCGAGATCATCGGGGAACATCATGGTCGGGACCCTTCTAGGAACAAGCATCACTGGTACCCTCGTGAGCGAACCGGAACTCATCACGGACGCGCAAGTCGTGGTCGGCACTTTTAAGATTCAAGAGCATCAGGGCAGCGAAACGAAAAGCTATGAAGTTTATGCTTATGGTGCGATCGCCCGCGAATGCTTCAAAGCTTTAAGCTCCGGCCAGACCGTCACGGTTGAGGGAAGGCTCATCAAACGGCTGCACGAGATCGAGAAGGATCGCGCGGGCGTGACGAATGCGATCATCGCAAATAGAGTGTGGCTAAACCACTTGCGCTTGCTCGTCGCATAGCAATAGGATTCGATCATCGGCGAGTGTCGGGGGGCGGCGCTCGCTACGGTACATTCCGAGGGGAGTGAAGGACGAATGACCGTACTCGATCAGGCGAAACAGACGGTCCGCGCAAAGGTCGAGCGCGAAGCCGCGTACGTGTGGGGCGTCCTCGGCGCGATCTTCGGATCCGTCGCCACAGCGGGAGCGATGGCGGCGCTGCACCTCACCAAATAGCGGCCCACGCTGACCTGTACGGCGGTCGCTCGCCTTGGCTCTTCCGCCGCCCGCGCGAAGCGCTATCATCGGTTGAGTGAAGGCACCTCCGAGTTCTTGCGAGGTCACGTGATGGAGCAGCACACCGTCGAGCTCAAGTCCCAGATCGAAGCGATCGCCCGGTATCTGGGCCGTACCTTCCCGAGCGCCGGCATCCACCGCTACGAAGAGGCCGCGCGCGGGGTCGCCGGCTTCAGTTTCATCGGCGAGCCGCACGGCAGCGTCGAGTTTAGGCTCGACTATCTCGAGACGCTGCCGGCGGAAGAGAACGCCGTGGCGCTCGAGATGCACGTGCGCCACGTGAGCGGCGAGATCGGCGCGACCCCGGCCGGGCAGCGCCTCGTCTTCGGGCGCGACGGGTTCGCGCGTGAGGCGGTCGCCTAAGGCCGTCGCGCGCGCTAGCCGCCCAGCGCAGCCTTCACCTGCGAGGCGAGGGCGGGGGTCATGCCCTTCACCGCGGCGATTTCGTCGATACCCGCGCGCTTGAGTGCGGCGAGCGAGCCGAAAGCGGTGAGCAGGCGCTTCTTGCGGACGGGACCGACGCCGGCCAGCGCGTCGAGCGCGGAGCGCGTCATCGCCTTGCCGCGGCGCTTGCGGTGGAATTCGACGGCGAAGCGGTGCGCCTCGTCGCGGACGCGCATCACCAAGTGCAGCGCGGGCGAGCCTGGCGGCAGCACGATCGGCTCGGATTGGCCGGGGACGTAGAGCCACTCGTGTTCCTTTGCCAGGCCCGCGACGGGGATGCCCCAGAGCTCGAGTTCTTCGAGGACCTCGACGACCGCGTTGAGCTGGCCCTTCCCGCCGTCGATCAAGAGCAGATCGGGACGGTGATGAAACTTCTCCCTCTTCCGCAGCTGCGCTTCGAGCGTGCGTTCGCGCTCCTCG
This sequence comes from Vulcanimicrobiota bacterium, assembly GCA_963834485.1. GTDB lineage: Bacteria > Vulcanimicrobiota > Vulcanimicrobiia > Vulcanimicrobiales > Vulcanimicrobiaceae > CAWICD01. The sequence goes on along the minus strand of CAWICD010000001.1, from coordinate 31,547 downwards.
ACGCTGGCGGGATCCTCTTCGCCCGGCGCGTTCGTGTCGGCGCGCAGGTAGCGCAGGCGCCGGCGCAGGGTCTCCTGCATCATCGCGAAGTCGTTCGCGCCGAGATCGTAGCGGATCTTGAAGCGGCGGTAGTCGGCCTTCCTCGCGCGGCCCTCGACGAAGACGACCATCGACGCGACGGGGTTGGTGCCCGCGATGTTCGAGATGTCGTAGCACTCGATGCGATGCGGCGCGTCGGGCAGGTCGAGCGCCGCCGCGAGCTCGGTGAGGGAGCGTGCCGAAGCCGTCTCCTGCGTTTCCTGGTGCGCTAGGAAAACCTTGAGATTCTGCTCGGCGTTCTCGTGCACCAGACGCATGTACTCGGCGCGCTGGCCGCGTTGCGCGCGCAGCACGCGAACGCGCTGGGCTTTCAGCTCGCTCAGCCAGGTTTCGATGACGGGCTGCTCGGCGGGCAGCGCCTCGACGAGCACCTCCTTCGGAATCGTGGACTGCGCGGCAGGGCGGGCGCGCGCCTTCAGCGCGACGGGGACTTCGTTGTCGCGCGCCTCGCGCAGCGCGAGCGGAGAGAAGCCGTCGCCGCGAGGCGCCGCGCCGCTCGCGCCGGGGGCCGTCTGGGCGGCGCGCGCGGTGTAGAACTGCTTCAGGAACTCGCCGAAGAGCTCGGCATCGCTCGTATCGCTCACGCCGTCGAGGATGAAGTGCTCCTGGCCGATCAGCTTCCCGCCGCGCACGAGGAAGACTTGGACGCAGGCCTGGCCCTGCGCGCGCGCGGCAGCGATCAGGTCCATGTCGAGGCGCGAGCGCCAGACGACCTTCTGGCCCTCGGTCACGCGGCGCAGGGCGACGATGCGGTCGCGCAGGCGCGCGGCGGCTTCGTAGTTGTAGCGGTCCGCGGCTTCCTGCATCTCGTGCGAGAGGCGCTCGAAGAGGCGGTCCTGCTGGCCTTCGAGGAAGAGCACGACTTCGTCGACCAGCGCGTCGTACTCGGGCTCGCTCTGGTAGCCGACGCACGGCGCCAGGCAGCGCTTGATGTGATACTGCAAGCAGGGCCGTTTTCGTTTCCCGTCGATCGGCTCGCGGCAAGTGCGCAGCGGGAAGACGACGCGCACGAGGTTGATCAGCTCGCGCAGGCCGTGCGCGTTGGTGTACGGACCGAAGTAGCGGGCGCCGTCGTCACGCACGGCGCGGGTGAACATGACGCGCGGGAAAGGCTCGTTCGTGACCTTCAGGTAGGGGTAGCGCTTGTCGTCGCGCAGGCGTACGTTGAAGGGCGGCTGGTGCCGCTTGATGAGGTTCGCTTCCAGGATGAGCGCCTCGATCTCGTTGTTCACGACGATCCAGTGCACGTCGGCCACGCGTTCCACCATGCGCTGCGTGCGCGGCGCGTGGGAGGCGCTGTCCTGGAAGTACGAGCGGACGCGGTTGCGGAGCGAGACGGCCTTCCCGATGTAGAGGATGCGCTCCGGGGCGCGGCTCCCCGGCTCGGCGGGACCGCCCAGCATCAAGTAGACGCCGGGGGCGTCGGGCAGCCGGCTGAGAGTCCGCTCGAGGAGGCGGCGGTCGGCGGAGGGCGTCCCAGTCGTGCTCACGGCGCGGCGGGCGCGAGTCCGGCGGAGGCGGCGGCGCGCCGCAGCGGGCTAGGCGAGCTCGCTTCCACGGCTCGCCCGCCGCCGCCGGACGACAACCAGGCAGAGCGCGGCGACGAGCAGCGCCAGGAACCCGAACGAGAAGCGCCGGATCGCAGGCACGATCGCGTCCAAGTGGCGGCCGAAGGCGTTCCCCAGCAGGATCAGGCTGAAGCAGAAAATCGCCGAGCCGAGGGCGGTGTAGAGCCAGAAGTAGCGCTTCTGCATGCGGGAGACGCCGGCCGGCAGGGCGGCGATCCCGCGGACGATCGGCACGAACCGGCAGACGAAGACGACCGCGTTCCCGTACCGCTCGTAAAAGGAGTGGAACGTGTCGAGCTTGTGCTCGTCGAGCTTGAAGTACTTCCCCCAGCGGGCAACGAACGGGCGGCCGCCGGCGTAGCCGATCGCGTACAGGATCGTGCCGCCGACCACTTCCCCGAAGGTCGCGACCGCGCCCGCGACCCACAGATTCGAGAGATGGCCCTTCGCCGCCAGCGCTCCCGCGGCAGGCAGCACGATCTCCGTCCCGATCGGCACGCCGATATTGCCGAGCAGCATCACCGTGAAGAGCCCGAAATAGCCGGTCGAGTCGACCAAGCCGAGAAAGAAATGGGTGATGTGTTCCACGTCTACCCGGCTACTCGGCCCCGGTCAGGAAGGTTTCCCGCTCCGGCCAAAATCTCAGCGGCCAGTCCATTTCCTTCCTCGATGATGGCACCGAGTAAGTGGACCGGCTCAACTTCGTTCGGCTCGGCGGCAGCAGCCGCCAGGGCGAAGACATTCCGGGCCCGCGGCGTCACGAGTATGCCTTCCCAGGAGCGGTCCTCGCCGGTCCCGAGCGAGCGGCGCAGTTCGGCATAGGCGTTCCCGGTCCCCACGCCAGCCTTCAACAGACGCCGGTCCACGTCCGCATCGTGCTCCTCGAGCAGAGCAAGCAGCACGTGCTCGACCCCGACGTAGTAGTGGTTGTAGTTCCGGCACGCTTGTTCGGCTGCGCGCAAGACGCGCCTCGCTGCCGGGCTGAAACGGGTAAACACGAATATGAAGGGGCCTTTGCGACGAACTCTCGGGGCGGCAGGATTTGAACCTGTGACCTCTGCGTCCCGAACGCAGCGCTCTACCAAGCTGAGCTACGCCCCGATCTCTCGGCCAAACGGCCGCACCTGCTACGACAACATCGTGCAGCTAGGACCTCGCACGGTTCTCGGACGCACTTCGCGCTCCTGCATGGTAAAGGCTCGCTCCGCCGAATCAGTACCCGGCCTATGGTTTACGTGATCGTCGGCTGCGGCCGCGTCGGTTCGTCACTTGCGAAGCTGTTGACGGCTGAATCGCACGATGTCGTCGTCATCGACGAGAACCCAGCCGCTTTCAAACGTCTGGGCGACCGCTTCAGCGGGCGCGTCGAGGTTGGAACCGGCATCGACTACGACGTCCTCAAGCGGGCGGGCGCCGCGGAGGCGGACGGTTTCGTCGCGGTCACCGACGGCGACAACCGGAACGTCATGGCAGCCTTGATCGCTCAGCGCATGTTCGGCACGAAGAAGATCGTGGCGCGAATCTACGATCCGCCGCGCGGTCAGCTCTACCGCGAGCTGGGCATCGAGACCGTCTGTCCCACCACGCTCGGCGCGAAGATCATCCGCGACAAGCTGATGCACATGCCCTACGAGTCGGTGCCGTCCTTCGATTTCGGGCGTCTCTCCACGCTTGCCGTAACCCTGCGGGACGTCCAGCACGGTCTGCTCGTCTCCCAGGTCGAGAAGCCCGGCCTGATTCGCGTGAGCGCCCTCCGCCGCGGCACGAGCGTGTTCGTTGCGAAGGAGGACGACGTGCTGAACGCCGGAGACGAGATCAACGCGATCGTCGCACCCGAAGCACTCTCCGAGTTCGTAGCACGCTTTGCCTCGGCGGCCCAAGACGTTCCGGTCCGGCTAACGGCATAGCATGTTCATCATCATCGTCGGCGGCGGCAAGGTCGGGACCTATCTCGCGCGAGCGCTGCTCAATCAAGATCACGAGGTCATCGTCATCGAGAAGGTCGCGGCGAAGGCGCAGCGCATGGCGAACCTCCTCGAAAACTACGTGACGATGGTCGGCGACGGCTGCGACCCGACCGTTCTCGAGCAGGCCGGCATCAAACGCGCCGACGTCGTCGTCGCCGACACCGGCGACGACGAGGATAACCTGGTCGTCTGCCTGATTTCGAAGAAGCACTCGCTCGCCCGCTGTATCGCCCGGGTCAACAACCCGAAGAACAAGCTGATCTTCGAGTCGATCGATCGCGAACGTCCGATCACGCTGATCTCGTCGACGGAGGTCATCCTCGATGCGATCAACCAGCACGTCAACGCGCCGGACTACTCGATCATCACCAAACTCAAGCACGGCGATATCGAGCTGGTCAAGCTCTCGATCCCGGCCGGCTCGCCGGCCGACGGCAAGCGCATCGTCGACATCGGCTTCCCTCGTTCGAGCATCGTCGTCGCCGTCGACCGCGAGGAGGAAGAGCTGCTCATCCCCAACGGCGACACGCAGATCAAAGCCGGCGACCAGGTCATCGTCATGGTCAAGCGCGAGTCCCGCCCGGACGTGCGCGCGGCGCTCGTCGGAGTGAAGGCTCCTGCCTGAGCCAGTTCACGCTTCGCGACGACAGCGACTTCGACTAGAGCCTCGACGCAAAGAGAAGAGCCCCGCCGGGGCGGCGAGGCTCTCTTTTTGGATTCGGTGCGCCGATCCGATTACTTACAGGCGATCGCGCCTGCGGACTGTGATTGCCCCGGGAAGTCCACGGTACCCGACGGAATCGTCCCCGGACCGATCGTGACGCTGTTGAGGAAGACGATACCGCTCGGCCCTCCCGGGTTATTCCAGCTGACAGTGTTGCTGCCTTGCGGAGAGTCGTAGATGTCGAGCTCGCAGGTTGTGTACGGCAACGAGCCGGCGGACACGGTGACCTTCGGGAAGGCGGTCCCGAAGCTGACGTCTTGCGATCCCGCATTCGTAATCGAGAAGTAGATGACCGGCGTATACCCCGCCGTCGCGTTATCCGCAGGGAGCGAGTGGTTGGTGATGTCGCCGTTATTGAGGGCATCGGCGAAACTGAGCGTGCCGCTCGTTAAAGGCGTTCCCCAAGTTTCCGTGAGCGTGATGCCCGAATAGGTCGGAAGAGAAACGGTCGGGACGGCGGTTCCGGTGGTGATCGTTACGTTGTTGTCGGACCGGAAATTTTCAGTACGACTGAGACCACGTGTTGCACGTGATTTACTGTGCGGCTTCTTGATGTTAGCCGCGCTCGATTCGATTGTCAAGCGCTGCGTTCGATCAGCTTGATCGTTGCGTCGATCTCCGATGCGTTGTTGCAGTCGTAAGAATCGATTTGAAACGGCATTGAAGGGACGGTTATCGCTTCTTGCGGTTTGTTGATATATGACGCGGTTGGGAGTTGAAGAACTCTGGGTGGACCTTTAACGAAGCGCTCGGGATGCTTGGCATGCGCTTCGTCGAGTACGATTTGGCGCTGTCTTAGAATCGCATCAGCACGGCCATGATGGACGTCTGCCGGCGTTAGCAGGGCGAGCGAACTGTGGCGGTGCTGCTTATTATACCACAGGAAAAAAGCGCGGCAGAAGGCTCGCGCCTCGACGATATTGGCAAACGTCGTCGGAAACTCAGGCTGATATTTGGCGGTCTTGAAAAGCGATTCGATGTGCGGGTTATCGTCGCTGACGTGAGGACGCGAATGGCTCTTGGTTACGCCCAGATCGGCGAGCAGAAACGCGACGGGTTTGGAGGCCATCGAGCTCCCGTTGTCGGAATGCACGGTCAGCTTTGTCGGGTCCACGCCTTCCTTGCGGATCGTTTCAGAGAGCAGAACACGAGCCAGCGCCGAGCTCTCGCGGTCAGCGACCATCCAGCCGACGATGTAACGGCTGTAGATGTCGATGATCACATAGAGATAGAAATAGCTCCATTTCCGCGGCCCGTGCAACTTGGTGATATCCCAGGCGAAAACCTGACGCGGACCCGTTGCGCAGAGCTCGGGCTTCACGTGGGCAGGTCGCGTTGCCTGATCGCGCCGTTCGCCGACCTCACCGACGCTGTGCAGAACGCGGTACATCGTCGACGTCGAGCACGGATAGGTTCCCTCGTCCAAGAGGGTCGCATAGATGTGCGGCACGCTGCGATTCGCGAAGCGGGGCTGGTGAACGGCATCCAAGACCGCCTGCCGTTCATCCTGGCTCAGCGCCAGCGATGACGGACGGCGCATACGTTTCTCGCTCCGCTCTTGGCGCGCGAGCTGCCGCACCTGATACCGCCGCTGCTGCCGAGGCGATCGTGGAGATGGGCCCACCACTTCACTCGTATCGCCAAGCGCGTGCGGCGCAAGCACGTGACGACGCCGAAAGCTCGCTCGTGGGTGCCCAACGTGCCGGCAAGCTTCGCGTTCGCCCAGCTCGACTGCAAGATCCATTACGACTTTTTCCACGGCGGCAAGTCCATCTGATCCGCGCTCTCGCCGACTACGGACCGCAAGAGCGCGTAAGCTTTTCCCTGGATGTCAATCACCCGCTCAGCCTTCGCCAAGCGTTCCGTCAAGGCGGTATTTTCCTTGCGAAGACGCGTGTTCTCAACGGCTTCTGGCTCGGGCTTACGTCCACGCTTGGCCTCGAGCGGTTCCCCCGAGGCGCGCTGCTTGCGCCACTGGGAAAGATGCGACGTGTAGATGCGCTCCCGGCGGCAGATGGCTGCTCGCTCGATCGCGGACGCGCGATCATATTCTTCGAGAATGCGGGCCTTTTCGGCCGCAGAGAACCGCCGCCGCGTTGCCTTGGCGGGGACCTCAGGGTCAGGAGCTGGGCCGTTCCTTTGCATGCGTGAGACCTTTCACGCCCTCAGTAATTATTTCCGTTCGGCTGGTCTCACTCGATACTGAAACAGAGGGGACGACCCGCCGAAGACAAAGTATCCGACCGGGAACTGTCCCCCCGACGGACTCGACGACGGACTCGCCGACGGACTCGACGACGGACTCGTCGACGGACTCGACGACGGACTCGACGACGGACTCGACGACGGACTCGACGACGGACTCGACGACGGACTCGACGACGGACTCGACGACGGACTCGACGACGGACTCGACGACGGACTCGTCGACGGTGAGGCGGAAGGCGTGCTGCTGCTAGAGTTGCTGGCGCATCCTGTAGCCGCTGCTAGCGCTGCAAGCAGGAGGCCCGAATAGATGAGGATCGGTCGCATACGTGAGGGCACTCTCCTCGTGCATTCAAGTGAGAATGGCTCACGAGAACACACAGAAACTTCTTGACGAAAAAGAAACACAAGAAAGCGGTAACTCTTGTAAGTTATCGGTACAAACCGCTTCCATTTCACCACGCGGACACCTGGGTATTTCTTGCTTAGGTGATCCTAGATCACTTTTCTTTTAGAATGGTAATTTACTTAAGGACGATCTCTTCTTCGAAGGCGAGGCCGCCGGCTGACGCGAGCGTTGGGGTCAGATGAGCCCCCGGCGCAGCGCGACGACGGCGGCTTGCGTGCGGTCGGCGGCGGCGAGCTTCTCGAGGATGTCGCGAATGTGACCTTTGACGGTTCCGAGGCCGATGTAGAGTGCGCTTGCGATCTCGGCGTTGCTCTTGCCGTCGGCGATCATGCGCAGGATCTCCGTCTCGCGCTCGCTGAGCGGCGAGGCGACCCGCGCTCGCCGCGCCGCGCCGAGGTGGCGCATCACCACGTGCGCGATCTTCGGATCGAAAAACGCGCCGCCGTCGGCGGCCGTTCGCACTGCGGCCACGATCTGCTCGGGGCGCGAGGTCTTGAGCGAATATGCGTCGGCGCCGGCCGACAGCGCTGCCAGCACCTCTTCCTCGAGGTCGTGCACGGTGAGGATCGCGACGCGCGTCTCCGGCGCGGCGGTGCGAACGCGGCGCGTCAGCTCGATGCCGTCGATGCCGGGCAGGCCGATGTCGATGACGGCGACGCTGGGGCGCTCTTTGACGATCGCGTCGAAGCCGGCGAGCCCGTCGCCGGCCTCCGCCACGACCCGGAAGCCGTCGGCCTCCAGCGCCGTGCGCAGCCCGGCACGCGTCAGCGCGTGGTCCTCCACGATGACGACGGTGCGCGGCTCGCTCGCGCTCACCGTCGCACCATCGTCCCTGCGGGCGCCGCCGCCGCCCGCGGCAGGGTCAGCGTGAACGTACTGCCGCCGCCCGCGCGCGGCGCGAAGCGGACCCCGCCGCCGTGGCTCTCGGCGATGCGCCGTACGATGTAGAGCCCGAGTCCCGAGCCCGCGCCGCGGCTCGCGCCGCCGCTGACGCGCTGGAAAAGTCGCGGCCGCTCGGCTTCGGGAACGCCGTAGCCCGTGTCCTCGACGCTCAGCTCGGCCTGGCCGCCGCGCTCGCCGGCCCGAACCACGATCGTTCCACCTGCGGGCGTCCAGGCCAGCGCGTTCGCAACCAGGTTGACGAGCGCGCGGCGCAGCTCCGGCGGGTCCGCCGGCACGGCGAGGCCGTCTTCCGCTTCGACCCGCACTTCCAGCCCTTTGCTGCACGCCAGCACGTCCAGCTCCGCGACGACGTCGCGGGCCAGGTCTGCGAGTTCGACGCGCTCGCGGCGCGTCGAACGTTCGCCGGACTCGTAGCGCGAAACCAGCAGCAGCGTCTCGGCCAGGCGCTGCAGCTCGTCGTTGGACTGCAGCGTCCGCTCGAGGATCGGCCGATACACCTCGGGCAGCACCCCGTACGCCCCGGCGAGAGCCTGCTGCATCGTCATGCGGGCCGCGGCCAGCGGCGTTCGCAGGTCGTGCGAGAGCGCGTAGACGATCTCGCGGATCACGTCGCTGCGTTCGCGCAGTGCGTCGTTGGCTCGCGCGAGCTCGTCGTTCCGCTCGCCGAGCTGGACGAAGAGCGCCGCCTGGGCGAGCGCGATCGCCGCCTGATCGACGTAGTACGCGAGCCCTTCTTCGAAGTGCGGTTCGAACGGCAGGCGCGCGCGCAAGAGGACGAGCACGCCGAAGACCTGCTCGTGCTCGACGAGCGGCGCCGCGATCGCATATGAGTGGCCGAACGCCTCGAGCAGCAGCCGGCCGAGGGCGTCGCTCGCGCCGATCGAAACGATGGCGCGACCCTCGGCGACGCGGTGCAGCAGCGAAAGCACGGCGGGCGAGGGGCGCTCGCGCGAGAACTCCACCTCGCCGGATGTGGTGCGGGCGTATGTCGTCGGTTCGTCGCTGCTCGGCCTGAAGACGTAGAGCCGGGCCCCGTCGACGCCGAGCGAAGCGCTCGCTTCGCGCACGATCGCGCGTTCGATCAGCTCGACGTTGACGGAAGCGCGAATCGCCTCGACGGCCCGGCGGAGCGTGCGTTCGCGCGCGGCCCGTTCCTGCCGCGCAGCCAGTTCGCCCGCCTGCCGGGCCGACTTCTGGGCCGCTATGCTCAGGCCGCCGACCAGGAGAAAAGAGAGCCCGGCGATGACGCGGTCCCCGATGGCGATCGTGTCCCAGCGGTACCCGTCGGCGATACCGTTCGCATAGCCCGCCGTGAGGTTGGCCAGCAGCGCGACGCCCACGAGGATCCGCGTGAAGCGCGGATCGACCGCCAGACTGCTGAGCGCGATCGGGCCGTTGAGCAGGATCGCGGCGACGAAGAGCTGCGGCGTGAGGAGGTCGAGGGCCCAGGCCCCAACCAGAAGCCCGAGGCACGTCGGGCGGATCCAGCGTGCAGGCACAGCGAGGCGCTTCGCTGCTAGAGGCGAAACATCCGCGCCGTGAACGACCGGCTCGCGAGGCCCTCGGCCGAGGCACTGCTGCGGGAGCTGGGTGGGACGCCCCGGCTCAGCGTCTACCTTGCAAGCGCACCGGGAGCCGGCAAGACCCGACGCCTTCTCGAAGACGCCGTCCGCCTCCAGGAGACGGGGATCCGCGTCGCCCTCGGCTGGATCGAAACGAAAGGCCGGCCCGAGCTCGACGCGCTGGCCGCGCGCGTTCCGCGCATCCCGCCGCGAACCGCGACCGTCGGCGGGGCGAGCTTCGAAGATTTCGACTTGGACGCGGCCCTCGCGTTCAAGCCGCAGCACCTCATCCTCGACGAGCTGGCCCACACCAACCTCGCGGGAGGGACGCACGCCAAGCGCTGGCAGGACGCGCTCGCCTTGCGCGAAGCCGGGATCAGCGTCAGCGGCGCGCTCAACATCCTGCACGTCGAAACGGTTGCGGCGACGGCCGAGGGACTCATCGGCCATCCGATCCGCGAGATCGTGCCCTTCTCGTTCCTGCGCGCGGCCGACGAGGTCATCGCCCTCGACGCCTCGCCCGAGCAGTTCGAAGCCCGGCTTCTCTCGGGCGCCGTGGTCCGGCCCGAAGATATCGAGCGCGCGCGCAAGACCATCTTCCGTCCGCAAACGCTCCGCTTCTTGCGCGAGATGATGCTGCGCACGGTCGACGAGCTCACTTCTCCCGCGGTCGGGGCGCACAAGACGTCGACGGCACTGGCGCTGGTGACCGGCGACGGCGACGGCGGCGCGTTCCTGCGCAAGATCTCGATCGTCGCCGACGCGCTGGACCTCGCACTCGACGTCGCGCTCGTCGGCGGCGGGAAGGTCGACGCCGTCAGCGAGGTCGCCCGCGAGCTCGGCGCGGACCTGCTGACCCTGCGCGGCTTCGACGTCGCCAAGCCGCAGTTGAGCGAGCTGAAGGCGACGCTGATCGCCGTCCCGTGCGGGGCGCTGGCCCTGCGCATCGCCGCCCGGCCTGCGGAGCGCGACGTCTTCATCATCGATCCGGCGCCGACGCCTCCCAGCGAGCGTCAAATCGCGTTTCCGCGTTACGCCCAGACCGCCGCGGACCGGCTGCGCATCGGCTACGGCCGGCTCACGATCTATCTCGGCGCCGCGGCCGGCAGCGGCAAGACCTATGCGATGCTCGACCGCGGACACCAGCTCAAGGAGGCGGGAGTCGACGTAGCCGGCGCGTTCATCGAAACGCACCGGCGCAAGGACACGGAAAGGAAAATGCACGGACTCGAGCTGCTCCCGCGCCTCGAGCTCGTGCACGAAGGCCTGCACTACAGCGAGCTCGACGTCGCCGCCGTGCTGGCCCGCCATCCCGCGGTCGCGCTGATCGACGAGCTCGCGCACACGAACGCGCCGGGCGCCTTTCACGCCAAGCGCTTCGACGACGTGCTGCAAGTGCTGCGCGCGGGCGTCTCGGTCATGACGACGCTCAACGTCCAGCACCTCGAGGGCCTCAGCGACGCCGTGCTGCGGCTGACGGGCCAGCGCGTGCGCGAGACGATCCCCGACGACATCCTATCGCTCGCCGACGACGTCATCCTGGTCGACACCACGCCCGAGACGCTGCGCGAGCGCTTGCGCGCCGGCAAGATCTACGGACCGGAGAAGATCGACGACGCGCTCTCCAACTTCTTCCGGACGGAGAACCTCGCCGCGTTGCGCGAGCTGGCGCTGCGCGAGATCGTTCGCGCGCGTGGCGCCACCAGGCGTCCGGCGCCCTTCGCCCGCCTCGCGCTCGGCGTCAAGGCGCGCGAGCGCGACGTGGAGCTGATCGAGCGCTGCGCGCGGATCGCGCTTCGGCTGGAGATCGACTTCTCGGTCGTCCACGTTGCGCGTACGGCGGAAGCGGGCGCCGGCCGCGTCGTGGCCGCCTTGGAGGAAGCGACCCGCCGGGTGCGGGGCCGTTGGCTCCTGACGACCGGCGACGATCCCGTGCGCGAACTGATCGCGGCGGCGGCCCGCAACAACGCGGGCACGATCGCCGCCGAGGGCGCGCTCACCAAACCGCGCTGGCCCGGCGGCGGCACGCCGTTCGTGCGCCAGCTGCTCGAAGCGGGAGCACGCCAAATCCTGATCCTGGCGCGGCCTAACGCGGCATCTAGCTGAGGATGTTGACGGCGCGGGCGGCGACGATCGCGATCGTCATCAGCGAGATCGTCGCTTGGACGAGCATCAGCATCTTCGCCCAGGGCGAGAGCGGCATCGTGTCGGTCGGGCTGAACGCGGTGGCGTTCGTGAACGCAACGTATAGGTAATCGACGAACGACGGCGTCCAGCTCGGAGTGGCGCAACCCGGCGTCGACATTTGAGGGAAGAGAAAATCCGGGGCTGCGTGCTCCGGCCGCAAGCGGTCATCCGGCCCGCCGCGGTCGAGTTCCCAATACCACAGCCCGAAGACGATCACGTTCGTCACCCAGATCGCGACCGACGAGACGAGCAGTTCCGCTCCGTTCAGATTCTTGCCGTTGAAGACGATCTCGCGGATCAGCAGTCCCAGCGAGACGAAGTTGGCGAGATTGGCGAATGCGATGAGCACGACGGCTGCGATCTGCGACCAGCGACTCTCCTGGGGCAGACGCCGCGGTGACGCGATCGTAAGCGGCACGACGATCGCTCCTTCCAGCAAGGGGACGAGCCAGACCGGCCCCATCGTGAACTTGCCGGGTAATGCGAAATTGAGCAGCGCACAGACGACGATCGCAAGCGAAGCCGGCCAGCGCGGCTCGCTCTTGGCAGCGACGCCCCAGGCTTGCGCCTTTTTCCCCGGCTGCTTCATGGCCCGCTACCTTCGTAGCGGGCCATGAAGGCTACTGCCGAGGTTCCTTCCCGGAGACTATCTGCGCGCCGCGTCGAGCGCCAGGTTCAATGCGAGCACGTTGACGTGCGGTTCACCGAGAAAACCGAGTTCCCGGCCGCGGACGTGCGCGGCGACGAGCGCTGCGACCGTCGCGGCGGGCAAGCCTCTCGCCTTCGCGATACGCGGAACTTGATAGTAAGCTCCCTCGGGCGAGATGTCGGGATCGATGCCGCTCGCGCTCGAGGTGACGAGGTCCATCGGAACCGGCCCGGTCGCCTCGGGGTTGGCCTTCTTCAGCGCGGCGATCGCGGCGCGGGTCGCGTCGATCAGCTTCTTCGAGGTCGGCGCGAGGTTCGTGCCTCCGGTCGAGGTCGGGTCGTACCCCTTGCCCGCGGCCGACGGACGGCCTTGGAAATACTGCGGTTTCGTCCAAAGCTGCCCGACGATCTCCGAGCCGGCCGTCCTGCCGCCGACCGTCACGATGGAACCATTGGATTGAAAGGGGAAGGCGAGCTGCGCGATGCCGGTCATCACCAGCGGGTAGACGACCCCCAGCAGGATCACCGAGACGACGGTGTAGATCGCGGCCGTCCCCAGGTGGCGCAGCGTACCATCCTTCGAGCGCTCTTGCGGCGCCGACGCGATCCGGCCGTCGATGGTCAGCGAACTTTTCATACCGATCCTTACGTGAGGTGAAGCGCAGCGAGGACGAGGTCGATGAGTTTGATCCCGATGAAGGGCACGACGAGGCCGCCCAAGCCGTAGACGAGCACGTTGTCGCGCAGCACGACGTCCGCGCCGCGCGGCTGGTAAGCGACGCCTCGCAACGCGAGCGGGATGAGCGCGATGATGATCAGCGCGTTGAAGATGACGGCCGAGAGGATCGCGCTCTGCGGGGTCGAGAGGCGCATGACGTTGAGCTCGTTCATCTCGGGATAGGCGGTGGCGAACATCGCCGGCAGGATCGCGAAATATTTGGCGACGTCGTTGGCGATCGAGAACGTCGTCAGCGCGCCGCGCGTCATGAGAAGCTGCTTGCCGATCTCGACGATCTCGATCAGCTTGGTCGGATCCGAATCGAGGTCGACCATGTTGGCCGCTTCCTTGGCGGCCTGCGTCCCCGAGTTCATCGCCACGCCGACGTCGGCTTGCGCCAGCGCCGGAGCGTCGTTCGTGCCGTCGCCCGTCATCGCAACGAGCCGCCCCGCGAACTGCTCGCGTTTGATCAGCGACATCTTCGTCTCCGGCGTCGCCTCCGCCAGGAAATCGTCGACGCCGGCCTCGCGCGCGATCGCGCTGGCGGTGAGCGGATTGTCGCCGGTCACCATGACGGTGCGGATGCCCATCGCCCGCATCCGGTCGAAGCGCTCGCGCATGTTGGGCTTGAGGATGTCCTTGAGGTAGATGACGCCCAGTACCGTTTCGTCGCGGGCGAGCAGCAGCGGCGTCCCTCCGGCGCGCGCGATCCGTTCGACTTCGGCCGTCAGGACGAGCTCGGAGGCCGTTTTCACGGCGCCGTCTCCGCCGCGCGTGCGCACCCAAGCCCGCACCGCGTCGGGCGCGCCCTTGCGAATCGCGCTGCCGTCGGGAAGGTCGAGCCCGCTCATGCGCGTGTACGCGCTGAACGGCACGAACTGCGCGCCGGCGGGGACGACGCCGTCGCTCGCGACCGCGCTGTCGCGCTGCGCGAGGGCGACGATCGAGCGGCCTTCGGGCGTCTCGTCGGCGAGCGACGAGAGGTAAGCAGCCTGCGCGGCTTCGGAAGGCGAGATGCCTTCGGCCACGACGATCTCGCTGGCCTGCCGATTGCCCAGGGTAATCGTGCCCGTCTTGTCGAGCAGCAGCGTGTCGACGTCGCCCGCCGCCTCGACGGCGCGGCCGCTCATGGCGAGTACGTTGCGCTGCAGAACGCGATCCATGCCGGCGATGCCGATCGCCGAGAGCAATCCGCCGATCGTCGTCGGAATGAGACAGACGAGCAGCGCGATCAGGACCGTGACGCTCGGCACGGCACCGGCGTAGATCGAGTAGGGGCCCAGCGTCGCGACGGCGATCACGAAGATGATCGTCAAGCCCGACAGCAGGATCGAGAGCGCGATCTCGTTCGGCGTCTTCTGCCGCGTCGCGCCTTCGACCAGCGCGATCATCCGGTCGAGGAACGTCTCGCCCGGGTTCGAGCTGATGCGCACGATGATGTGATCGGAGAGCACCCGCGTGCCCCCGGTGACCGCGCTGCGGTCACCGCCCGATTCGCGGATGACCGGCGCCGACTCGCCGGTGATCGCCGACTCGTCGACCGAGGCGGCCCCTTCGATGACGTCGCCGTCACCGGGGATCAGCTCGCCTGCGTCGATGCGCACGACGTCGCCGGCGCGCAGCTCGTTCGCGCCGACCGTGAGGAGCTGGCCGTTGACGAGCTTGCGCGCCAGCGCGTCGGTCTTCGAGCGGCGCAGGAACTCGGCTTGCGCCTTGCCGCGGCCCTCAGCGACGGCTTCCGCGAAGTTTGCGAAGATCACCGTGAACCACAACCAGACGGTGATCGCGAAATCGAAACCGGCGTTCCTTCCTCCCGCGAGGGCGAGATCGCGGAAGAAGAACAGCGTCGTGACGAGCGCGCCGATCAGGACGATGAACATGACCGGGTTCTTGGCCTGGAGGCGCGGATCGAGCTTGACGAACGAGTCGCGAACGGCGCGCGTCAGGATCGTTTGGTCGAAGAGGGAGCGCGCCTTCGGGCGGCGCTCGATGCGGCGAGCCGGAATCATCTCAGAACGTCTTCCCCTTGAGCATCTGCAAGTGCTCGACGATCGGCCCCAGCGCGTCGGCCGGGAAGAACGTCAGCGCACCGACGATGACGATGACGCCGAGCAGGAGCACGACGAAGGTGGGCGAGGAGGTGCTGAACGTGCCGACCGTCGCGGGGACGCTCTTCTTGCCCGCCAGCGACCCCGCCAGCGCGACGGCCGGAATGATGAAGAGGAAGCGGCCGCAGATCATGACGACGCCGGTCAGCAGGTTGTAATACGAGCTGCCGCCGATGCCGGCGAAGGCGCTCCCGTTGTTCTCCGCCGTCGAGGTGAACATGTAGAGGATCTCGGAGAAGCCGTGCGCCGCATTGTTGCCCAGCGTCGCCAGCCCCCCCGGAACCAGCACCGAGACCGCGGCCGGAACGAGCGCGAAAACCGGCAGCACGAGCGCCCCGAGGATCGCCAGCTTGACCTCGCGGCTCTCGATCTTCTTCCCCAAGTATTCGGGCGTGCGGCCGACCATCAGCCCCGCGATGAACACGGTCAGCACGACGAAGATGATCATCCCGTAGAGACCGGTGCCGACCCCGCCGAAGACGACCTCGCCGAGCTGCATGTCGACCAGCGGAACGAGCCCGCCGAGCGGGGTCCACGAGTCGTGCATCGAGTTCACGGCGCCGGTCGACGTGTCGGTCGAGATCGTGCCGAACAAGGCCGAGCCTGCCGCGCCGAAGCGGACTTCCTTCCCTTCGAGGTTCGGGCCCGGCGCGCCGAGGGCGTGAACGATCGGATTGCCGGCCGACTCGAGGGCGTAGGCCGTCGTGAAGCCGCCGAAAAACAGCACGCTCATCGCCGCGAACAGCGCCCACCCCTGGCGCTGGTCCTTCACGTAGCGCCCGTAAACGTACGTCAGCGCGGCCGAGATCAGGAACATCGAGAGCATCTCGAGCAGGTTGCTGAGCGCGGTCGGGTTCTCGTTGGGCGAGGCCGAATTGGCGTTGACGAAGCCGCCGCCGTTCGTGCCGAGATCCTTGATGATCTCCTGCGAAGCCATCGGTCCGTTGGTGATCGACTGCTTGAAGCCTTCGAGCGACGTCGCATCGAGATACGAATGGAAGTTCTGCGGGATGCCCTGCCACACGAGCGCGAGGCCGCCGATCGCGCTGATCGGGACCAAGATGTAGAGCAGCGAGCGCGTCAAGTCGACCCAGAAGTTCCCCAGGCCCTTGCCGTCCGTGCGCGCGACCCCGCGGATGACGGCGATCGCAACCGCGATGCCGGCCGCCGCCGAGACGAAGTTGTGCCAAGCCAGACCGGCCATCTGCGAGAAGTAGCTCATGGTGCTCTCGCCCGAGTAGAATTGCCAATTCGTGTTGGTCGTGAAGCTGACGGCCGTGTTCCAGGCCAGGTCGGGGGAAAGGTTGTCGAAACCCTGCGGATTGTACGGCAGCCACTTCTGCGTTCGCAGCAGGACGTAGAGATAGAGCAGGCCGACCACGCTGAACGCGAAGAGCGCGAAGAGGTAGCCCGAGGCGGTCATCTCCTGTTCCGGATCGATCCGGCAGACCCGGTAGAAGGCGCGCTCGACCGGCGCGAACGCAGGCGAAAGCCAGGTCCGCTCCCCGTCGAAGACGCGCGCCATGTAGAGGCCCAGCGGCTTCGTCAGCGCCAGGATGAGCGCGAAAAAGAGGCCCGCTTGGAGCCAACCGTAGATGGTCACGAAAGCGCTCCTAAAACTTCTCGGGACGGAGCATCGCGTACGTCAGGTACACGAGGCTCAGCACGGTGAGAATCAGGCCGAGGACGTTGTCGAAGACAGCCGTCACCGTCAGATACGTTCGCAGGCTCGCGTGTACGCGTCGAAGACGGCAAACGCGAGCAGCGTCAGACCGAGGACCGCGATCTCAAGGAGGATCATTGCGCCCTGTATGCTAGCAGGCGGGGCTGCGTCACGGCAGCCTCCGAACGGATGGTCCGCTCGGATGCGCTCACCCCGTCCTGCCGCCGAGCATGCGGATCCGCTCGACGATCGGCCCGAGGGCGTCTCCCGGAAGGAGCGTCAGCGCCCGTCGTGCAGGACGGAGCGATTGCGGTCGCAGGCGCTAGGAGATAGATTCGTCGCTTGCATATGTGAAGGTCGTGGCAAAGAAGTTCGGCCTGGTGCTGCAGGGCGGCGGCGCCCTGGGGGCCTACGAAGTCGGCGCGATCGAGTATCTCTACGAAAGCGGTCTGGAGTGCGCCATCGTCTCGGGAGCCTCTTCAGGCGCGATGAACGCCGTGACGCTCGCCGGCGCGAAGGGCTATCCGCCGGCGGCGTTGCGAACGCTGTGGAACGAACTCGTCGTCGAGCCGCCGTTTCCGTTCGTCCCGCCCGTGATGAAGCCCGCCTGGGCGATGCTCGGAATCCCTCACATGTACGTGCCGCGCTGGGACTATTGGAACGCGCTGTCCTGGACCTATTTTTGCGAGACGGCGCCGTTGAAGAAGACGCTCGAAGAGCTCCTCGATTGGGAGCAGGTGCGCGACGCCGAGCACATGCGGGTGATCGTGTCGGCGAGCGCCGTCGAGAGCGGTGAGACGAAATATTTCTCGAACTTCGACCGCGAGCCGTTCGGGATCGAGCACGTATTGGCCAGCGGGAGCCTCCCGCCCGGTTTTCCCTGGACGATCGTCGACGGTCGAGCCTACTGGGACGGCGGTTTGACCGATAACACGCCGCTCAAGCCGGTCATCGACAGCCTGCGCGGAGACGAGCCACAATCCATGCCGGTCTTCACGATCGACGTCTTCTCGAACTCGGCGCCGTTGCCGGAAAACATGTACCAGGTGCTCCTGCGGATGTTCGAGCTGCTCTTGCAGAACAACCTGAAAGCCGACAGCAAAACCGCGCGGCGGTACGCGCGGTTCATCGGCGTCTTGAAGCAAGTCGACGAGCAGCTCCCGGCCGACGCTCCGGTCCGCAAGAGCAGGGATTGGGAGACCGTCATGAACTACGCCCTCCTGCGCCAGATACGCACGATCGGCATCGAGAAGCCGGCGCAGGACAACATGGCCGATTTCTCGCGCGAGACGATCCTGCGCCGCATCAGCGCGGGATACGAAGCGGCGAAGCACTCGCTCGAGGAGATGCCGCTCGAGGCCTGACTCCGCCCCGGACTTAGGATTTCTCGAGGACGTACGTTCCCGGAGCGGGTTCGAGCGGGGGATACTCCGCGTTGCCGGCCGACGCCGGAGCGGGGACTCTCTCCCCCGAGCGCGCGCCGAGCCAGGCGGCCCACTCGACCCAGAACGAGCCCGGGACCTTCTGCGCGACGGCGAACCACTCGTCGGGGTCCGGCGGATTCCGTGAGGCTTTCCAGTAGTTGCCCTTGCCCGCCGCCGGCGGGTTGATGATCCCCGCGATGTGCCCCGAATGCGCGAGCCGGAACTGCACGTCGCCGCTGAAGATCTGAGTGGCCTTGTAGACCGTGCGCCAGGGAGCGATGTGATCGTCCTTTGTGGCGATCGAAAACACGTCGTTCCGCACGCGCCGCAGATCGATCGGCACGCCGTTCATCGTGAGACGATCCGGCTTGACCAGATTGTTCTCGATGTACATGTTCTCGAGGTAGTACTTGTGGAAATCCGCCGCCAGACGCGTCGAGTCGCTGTTCCAGTAGAGCAAGTCGAAAGCCGGCGCGTCCTTGCCCAGCAGGTAGCGGTTGATCGCCACGTTCCAAATCAAGTCGTTGGCGCGCAGCATGTTGAAGGTGTCCGCCATCTCGGCCGCGTCGAGGACGCCCTTCTCCTGCATCTCGTGCTCGATGTACGCGATCGCTTCCGGACTCAAAAAGTTCTTGAGGTCGCCGGGTTCCGAGAAGTCGATGAGCGCCGTGAAGAATGTCGCCGCGTTCGCGAACGGTTCGCCCTTGCGCTCCGCGTAGGCGAGCAGTATCGACAGCAGCGTCCCGCCCAGGCAATATCCGACGTAGTTCGCTTGGGACGCACCGGCGACCGATAGCGCGACCTTCGTCGCCGCGCCGGCACCGCTCTCGAGATAGTCCTCGAACTTCAAGTGCGCCATCGAAGCATCGGGGTTGCGCCAAGAGATCAGGAACGTCTGGAAACCGCTGTCGACGGCATACTTCACGAAACTGTTCGCCGGCTGGAGATCGAGGATGTAGTACTTGTTGATCCACGGCGGGATGATGACCAACGGCCGCTCGTAAACGGTCTCGGTCGAAGGCGTGTATTGGATGACCTCGACGAGCTCGTTGCGGAACACGACGGTGCCCTTCGTCGTGGCGACGTTCTTGCCGACTTCGAAGGCCTTCTTGTCGACGAGCGCAGGCCGGCCGCGATTCTCGCGCAGGTCCTCGAGGACGTTCTGCACGCCGCGCTGCAGGTTCGAGCCGCCGGTTCGCAGCGTTTCTTCGATCACGGCCGGATTGAGCGGCGCGAAGTTCGTGGGGCTCATCGCGTCGCAGACCTGCTTGGCGAAGTACTTGACGCGCTCTTTGGTCTCGCTGTCCACGTCCGGCGCCTGGTCGACGCCCTCCAGCAGGGCCTTCGTCGCGAGCAGATAGCCCTGCTGCATCGCCGCGAACATCGGGTTCTCGCTCCAAGCCGGGTGTTTCCAGCGGGAGTCGCCCGGAGCGGGCTCGACCAGCGGCGGCTCCTTCGGCGTCGCCGGGGCTGCGAACGCACGCGCCGTTGCGCTCGCCCAGGCGTTGGCCAGCTTCATCTGCGTCGCGACGAGCGCCTCCGGATGCGTCAGCAGCGACTGCCACACCTGCGCTGCAGCCCGATTGACGCCGAGGGGATCGTAGGCGTCGGGGAGCACTGCCGCCGGCTCGGGAGTTCCCCCGGGCGTCGCCGCCGCGGCGTCGCCGGGCTTGGGGTCGTTCTCGTTGTGCGCCATCGTCCCTGAATATTCGACCGACATGGAGTTCACCCGCTTTCGCGAACTCTCGAGCGTAGAGGTTCGACTCAGCACCGCATCGTACGCGACGACCGGCGCCGGCAAGCAAGCAAGGGAGAACGTGATGAACGCCGTTCAAGGCTATGACATCGAAGATCTCAAGCCCGGCATGACGGCGAGCTTCGCCAAGACCGTCACCGAGGCGGACATCATCATGTATGCCGGCGTCTCTTGCGACATCAACGCCGTGCACCTTTGCGAGGAGTACGCTCAGACGACCATGTTCCGCGGCCGCATCGCCCACGGCATGCTGTCGGTCGGGTTCATCTCGGCGGTGCTCGCGAACCGGCTGCCCGGCCCCGGCACTATCTATCTCGGACAGACGCTGAAGTTCAAGGCCCCAGTGCGCGCTGGGGACACCGTGACGGCGACCGTGACGGTCAAGGAAGTGAACGTCGAGAAGAAGCGCGTGATCCTCGATGCCGTCTGCACGGTCGCCGGCAAGGTCGTCATCGAGGGGGAATCGACCATGCTGTGCACGTCGGCGGCCGACCGCCGCAAGTCGGTCGCGGCGAGCGCCCCGGAGGATGCCGCCGCCAAACCCGTCGCGCTCTAGCGCCGGCCATTTTACATCTGTGGCCGCGACGCCTATAGATAGCGGCTGCCGCTAGGACGGCTTGTGGCCGACGCGCGCCGCGTTATCGGCTGCGCGCTGAGAGGCCATCACGGCGTTTCGGTTGTGCTGATAGCGTCCCGGCGGGAGGAAGTCGTCGCGGAGACGCTCCCACTCGTTTTTGAGGTCGGCATGGACCTGCGCCGCGGGCGCGCCCTTGACGAACGCGACGATCGAGGCGTTCACGACGTCTCCGAACAGGTTGCGGTTCGTGACCTCGAAACTGAACTCGCCCGAATACCCGACGTACTGGCCTTGCGGAAACTTCCTCGCGTACGCCGCTCCGAGGTCGGCGAGCGAGGAGCAGCAGGCCGCGTAGACGCCGCGGTCCGCGAAGCGATCGACGGTCTCCACACCGATCAGGGGGAGGCCGCTCGCTCCAGGCGCTCCCGGGATCGCGGTCCACTGGTCCTTCGTTCCGTGGCCGTAAAAGATGACGTAGTGAGCGGCCGCGATCGCGTCGCTCAGCGACGAGTCCGTACGGCAGACGGCCTCCGTCTCGACGAACAGCGCGGCATGCCCTTGGGTCACGAGATCTTCGTGCAGCGCGCGCGCCCAGGCGTGCGTGTAAAAGGAGCCCGTGTCGTAGCTGCTCGCCAGGATGAGGACGGCGGCTTTCCCGCGGACGGTTTTCATCGGACGCGGTCCGCCACGATCGCCTGATAGACCAAGTGGAGCGGCCTAGTGTGGCAGCGCCGCGCCTGCTCGTCGATGAAGCGGAGGAACGAATCTCCGAAAGGCGTGCCGTTCTCGACTTCGCTCACGAACTCGTCCGGCGTCATCGTCCGGCCCATCATCACGAGGAACGGCCCGTCGTTGTCCGTTCCCGCAACCCACCGATGGAGGTACTCGACGACCTCCGCGACCTCGGCCTCGTTCATCTGGTGATCACGCGCCATGCGCGCACTTCCGGTGCTCTGTCACGGTGCCACCGCAGACGACGGAGTTCCGCATGGTCGACCTCACCCACCAAGGAATCGTGCGGGCGTTCCGTCGACTGCTCCCGAGGAGGCCGCTTTGGCCTTCGAAAGCTGCCGCAAGAGGCTCCGGAACGCATCTCCACCCCTTCTTCTGCCTCGAATCGGAAAACCATACGAGCCCGCGCCCTCCGCGGCTCTAGCGGAGCTTGGCGACGATCTCTTCCGTCGTGCCGATCTCGCCGAGGCGAGGGAAGATCAGTTCCAGCGCCCGTGCGTGCGCGCTGGCATTCATGTCGGTCATCGCGTCCGCCGCGAAGGCGAGGTTGTAAGCGCGTTCCCAGGCATCGCGCGCGGTCGACTCGACGCCGATGCTCGTGGCGATACCCGCGAGCACGATGTTGGTCACGCCGCGGCGGCGCAGTTGAAGATCCAAGTCCGTGCCGTAGAAAGCCCCCCACTGACGCTTGTGGACGAGGATGTCGCGCGCCGGATCGGCGCGCAGCTCGTCGGCGTATTCGAAGAAATCAGCCGGCGGTTTTCCCGCAGGGGGCGGCGCTTGATTGCGCGTCCGCAGCGCATCCCCGAAGTCCGGCCTCCAGCCGACGCGCACGAGCGCGACGGGGAGCTGCCGGGCACGAAACGCGTCGAGCAGGCGGACGGCGTTCTCCACGACGCCGGCTGCCGGATGGACGGTCGGCATCTTCACGATGCCTTTCTGAAGATCGATGACGACGAGCGCCGACTTGGGGTCGAGGACGGTTATCGGCATGGCGTCCTTTCCCGGCTTTCCTGCCCGGCAGGTGTGATCCCAGTCACACCTTCCATGCTCCTTCTGCGCAGGAACCAACGCGACGGCATCCGTTTTCGGCCTCCTTCAGCCGATGAAACGAAAGAGGGGAGGTCGCTTCAAGAGGCGTGATTCGGGTTCCGTTCGTCGTGCGGGTCGCCGCTCTTGCGTCAGCGTTCATCGTGCCTATTGCGGCCGCGATCGCTTTCACGCTGGCCGACAACGATCAGACGCAGCGGCTCGTGCGGGTCGAGATGCGCGGAGCCGGCTGCTTTCCGCCGGTCTACGCAAGTCTGCTCGCACTCGAGGACTACCGCTCGCGGCCGGCGCGGGAGACCGCCGCAGGCGTCGAGCGGAGTTTCGCTCGCGTCGAGACGGCCGACTGCCTCACCAGCCCCGAGGCGTGGGCACAGGTTCGCACTTCGTGGTCGAGGGCGAGCCTCGACCCCGGCGCGCTGCCCGGCCTCGAAGATCGCATCGTCGAGTACATTCAAGCCGTCTCGGACGACACGAACCTCAGTTACGACGGGAATCGCGCGATCGTCGATCTCGGCGACGCGCTCGCGTACCGCCTCCCGGGCGCGGCAGCACGTTTCTCGCTGGCGGCCGCGACCGACGATCCGCCCGCGGCGGAGCGGCTGGCCGCCTCGGCCGAAGACCGGCTCCACTTCGGATTCGACGATCTCGAGGCGGCGCTCAAAGAGTACCTGCCCTACCGGGCGACTCTGCGCGAACCGCTGGGACGCGCCGAGACTTCGACTCACGCCTATCTCGCCGCCCTCGCCCGCTGGGAACACGGCGCGCATACGCGGCGCGGCTCGGCGCAGGCCGACGAGCGAATCGCCCCGATGCGCGAGGCGGTCGGCGCGCTCGACCGGCTCTTTCTCGCCGGCACGACCGAGCTCGACCGCACCCTCGCGCAGAAGCTCGACGTCCTCGAGCAGCGCCGCAGAACGATCCTAGGCATCGCGGTCGCGGCCTTCACCATCTCGATCGTCATCGTCCTGACGATCGCCTCGACGATCGTCCGCCGCGACCGCAAGGAGCTTTCCCAAGCCGAAGCCCGGGCCGCGCTGCTGCAGGCCGAACTCGCGCGCAAGGGCGCAGAGGACGCACTCCACCTCAACGAGGCGCGCTTCCGGAGCATCTTCGCCGCTTCGCCTCTGGCGATGGCCATCACCGACCTGTACGGCACGGTGACCGAGTGCAACGATGCCTACGCGCTTCTTCTCGGCACGGGCGCTCCGGCCGCAGGCCGCCCCTTGCTCGAGCCGCTCGCCGTCGACCCGCCGACGGAACTCGAGGCCATCTTCGAAGTGCTGCGCTCGGGAAGTGCCGGCGTTCGCACCGCGGACCTGCTCGTGACCGGACGCCGCGAACGTGCTTGGTACCATGCGATCGTCTCGAGCGTGCTCGGCGCCGACGGCGCACTTTCGTACTGCACGGTGATGCTGCAGGACATCACCGAACGGGCCAACCGCGAGCGGCAGCTCCATCACGAGGCGACGCACGACCCCTTGACCGGCCTTCCCAACCGCAGCTTCGTGACCTCGGCACTGCAGCTTGCGCTCGAGCGCAAACGCGGCGCCGGGCCGCGCTTCGCACTCTTTTTCGTCGACGTCGACAACTTCAAGGCGGTCAACGACTCGCACGGGCACGCGACGGGCGACGAATACCTGCGCACGATCGCGCAGCGGCTCAGCAGCTGCGTCCGCCCGGGCGACGTCGTCGCACGCTACGGAGGGGACGAGTTCGCGATCCTGCTCAACAATTTGCCGAGCGCCGTTGACGTCGACAAGATCGTCGCTCGGATCGGCCGCGAGTTCTCCGAGCCCATCTTGCTCGCCGGCGCTTCACTGACTGCGAGTCTGAGCATCGGCATCGTGGTCGACGACGGTACGTACACCTCGAGTTCGGCGGCGCTCAACGACGCCGATCTCGCCATGTACCGCGCCAAGGCGCGCGGCGGCAACAGCTCGGTCGCGTTCCGCGGACGGACCGAAGAAGCAAGCTCCGCCTGAGCCGAGCCTAGTTCTCTCGGCGGAACTCCTCGAGCGCGGCCGCCACCGCAGCCTCGCTCGCGCGCTGCACGGCAATCTTGGCACGCTGCCATAGGTCGCGCGCACGCGCGTTCAGGCGTTCCTTGGCGATATCCGCACCTTCGCCCAGACGCTCGTTCTCGAAGGCCGTCCCCGGCAGGATCGCCGCCAGGGCCACGCCCAGGGCGAACGCAGCCAAGGCCACGCGCAACGGATGTGTGGCGGCCGAGCTGCGGATACTCCCCAAGAACCGCCCGTCGTCCACTTGCAAGGCCGTGCCCGCAGCCTGCTCCGCGAGCGCGCCGGCCGCCGGCCGCGCACCGTTCGCCGAATGCGAGAACCGCTCGCCGGCGCTAACCTCTTCCATCGCCTCTCCTTCGCAAAACCGAGCCGACCGTTAGGACGAACGTGAAGCCTTGAAAAACCGCGTCGCGGCGAAGGCGAGCAAAAAGCTCGCGGCGCCGAAGGTCACCGGTGCGCGGCGCGCGGCCGATTCGAGATCGGAGAAGGCGCGCTCGGCGCTGGTGTCGCTGAGGTATCTCCCGGCGCGCTCCAGCCGATCGGCGATCGACTCCCCGGCGTCGTCCACGGCGGCGGCATCCTTCGACCGATCGTCACGGATCGCCGAACGCAGCGCCTCGGCGAGGCGCAGGAAGCGCGAGCCGACCGCCTGCGCTCGGCCCTCGATGCCGCCCAGCGCGAAACTTTTCACGTTGCCAAAGACGTCGCTCATGCTCTCTCCGCCCCGTCGCTCCCGGGTCCGCCCGCGGTGGACGCGGGCCCCGCGCAGGACGTAGTGTAGCACGTCCGCTCGCCTGAGGCGAGGGCCTATAGGCCGCCGATCGCCGCGAACAGCGCGGCGTCTTCTTCGGCTTCCGCGTTCGGCGTCGTCAGCAGTTTCTCGCCGAAGAAGATCGAATTAGCGCCCGCTAGGAACGCGAGGACCTGCGTCGAGCGCCCCAGCTCGTGCCGCCCGGCGGAGATGCGGACCCGCGCCCGAGGCATCGCGATCCGGGCCGTGGCGACCATGCGCACGAATTCGAGGGCGTCGATCCCCTCGCCCCGCTCGAGCGGAGTTCCGGGGACGCGCACGAGCGCGTTGATCGGAACGCTCTCGGGGTGCGGATCGCGCCGCGCGAGGGTGGCGAGCAGCGCGGCGCGGTCGCGCCGCGATTCGCCCATGCCGAGGATACCGCCGCAACAGACCGAGATCCCGGCGGACTCGACGGCGTCGAGCGTCGCGAGGCGATCGGAATACGTGCGCGTCGTGACGATCTCGCCGTAAAAATCGGGCCCCGTATCGAGGTTGTGGTTGTAGGCAGTGAGGCCGGCCTCGGCGAGCCGGCGGGCCTGATGCGGCTGCAGCATGCCCAGCGTCACGCAAGCCTCCATGCCGAGCGCGCGAACTCCGCGAACCATCTCCACGACCGCATCGAAATCGGGGCCCTCTCGCACCTCGCGCCAGGCCGCGCCCATGCAGAAGCGCGTCGCGCCGCTCGCCTTCGCCACGCGCGCCGCTTCGAGGACGCGCTCGATCTCCATCAGCGGTTCCGGCCGCACGCCCGTCTTGTAGCGTGCCGATTGCGGGCAATACTTGCAGTCCTCCGAACATCCGCCCGTCTTCACGCTCAGCAGCGCGGCGCGCTGGATGTCGGCCGGATCGTGATAGCGGCGGTGCAACGTCGCCGCGCGGTAGACGAGATCCAGCAGCGGAGACTCGTAGAGGGCGAGGAGTTCGTCGACGCTCCAGTCGTGCCGTATCTCCTCGACCGCGAGCGTCATCGCGCGGCGAACGGAGTGAAGCGGCGAACGGCGCCGGCGACGGTGAGAGCTCCGGCGATCTTCACGAGGTCGCCCGCGACGAAGGGAACCAGACCCTGGGCGAATGCGACCGGCACGGGGACGAACGCCGCCAGCCAGGCGACGCCGCAGGCATACACGAGCGCGAGCCCGAGCAGCATCGCCGCAGCCAAGGGCAGCAAGTGCGAGCGCCAGCGCTCCGCGGCCGCGCCGATCAGCGCTGCGGCCGCGACGTACCCGAGGAGATATCCGCCCGTCGGACCCAGCATGTAGGCCAGCCCGATGCCGCGTTCGGGCGTCCCCGAGAAGACGGGCAGGCCGCACGCGCCTTCGACGAGATACGCAGCCATCGTCAACGTCGCCAGCCGCCATCCGAACAGCGCGGCGATGCAGAAGATCGCCAGCGTCTGCAGCGTCATCGGGACCGGCCAGAAGGCCACGTGCAGCTTGGCGGAAACCGCGATCAGCGCCGAGCCCGCGAGCGCCAGCGGCAAAGCGCGAGCGTAACCGTGCTCGCGGACACCCTGTATCGAGAACATGCGCGACCTTACGTGAAGCCCCTCTGCGTTTCCTGGTCAGACCGCGTCCTCAATCTCTTGGGGACCGAACGAAGGATCTCTCGCGGGTCCGAGAGCGCGGCTAGCCCTACTGATCGATCGCGCGCTTGCGTTCCGGTTGCCGCGAGCAGTAGATGCTCGAGCTCAGCCTGTACAGTTCGTCGAAATACATCTTGTTTTGCAGCGACACCACGGCGAGCCCGATGAATTGGATCGCCAGCATCAAGGCCACGCCGCCGATGAAGAAATCGTGCGGAAAGTGCACGAATGCGGCGGCGACCGCATCGTCGTAGCCGTGGTCGAGGCCGGCGGCGGTCAAGACCGCATGCTGTTCGAACACGTGGACCGTCGTCCAAAAGCCGGCATAGAAGGCGAGCGCGAGCAGCAGCATCCCGGGAATGAGGAAATAGAGGTGCGGGCGCAGCATGAACCCGGAAAACAGGACCGACAGCGTCTCGCGAAAGAGCTTGCCGTAAGAGCTGCGCGACTGCGACCGCCGCTCTTCGGGCCAATTCAATCGGGCCGGGATCTCGCAGACCTTCGCGTTGAGGATGCGTGCCTTGTGGATGATGCGCGGGTTGATCTCCGCGCCCAGCTCGCGCAGGTTGATCGACCGAAGGAAGTCGCCGTCGTAAGCGCGGACCATGCCCGTAAACGTCGCGATCTTGCCGAAGAGGAGGAAGCGCAAAAAGCGGTTCGCATTTCGGCTGAGGAGCAAGCGCAGCCAAGGAACGTTACTCGCGCTGCCGCCGCTCATGTAAGGCGAGGCGATCACGATGCTCGCGCCGGAGCTCTCGATCTCTCGCAGCAGCGGTTCGATGTGCTCCGGGCCGTAGCTGAGATCGGCGTCCAGCGTGACGATGTAGCGGCCGAGCGCGTGGTCGAAGCCGGTGCGCAAGCTCTGACCGAGCCCGCGGTTGACGCGATGATGGACGACGGTCACGTTGGCGCGGCCCTTCGCGAAGAGATCCGCCGCAGTGCCGGTCTCGTCGGCGCTGCCGTCGTCGACGACGATCAGCTCCCAGCGGTAATCGTGCTCGAGCCGGCGCATCTGCTCGCAGACGGCCGCGAGGTTGCGCTCGACGGCCGGGCCGCCCTCGTTGTACATCGGAACGACGACGGAAACGAAGGCGCGCTCGCCGCTTTCCGGAGAACGCGGCGAGGCGGTTTCGAAACCGAAACGCGTCCCCATGCTGGGGGTCATGCCGCGATTATACCAGGGGCATGCTCCTGGCGGTTGGGACCAAAGTCCCGAAGTTTGCAGGTTTTCGGCGATCCGGGCGGGCTTCCAGCGCCTGCAACTCGTAAGTATGCGCCGTGAAAGGCTCGGCTGACCCTCGGGAACGCGGATTCTCGGGCGTGCGCCTGCACGCGACCGCGATCGTGGAGGACGGCGTCCAGATCGGCGAGGGGACGGCGATTTGGGACGCCGTGCACCTGCGCAGCGGCGCACGGATCGGCTCCTCGTGCATCGTCGGCGAGAAGACGTACATCGCGGGCGGGACCTCGATTGGCGACCTGGTGAAAATCAACGCTTTCGTGTACATCTGCGCCGGCGTCACCATCGAGCGCGGCGCCATGATCGCAGCCGGCACGGTCTTCACCAACGACCTCTTTCCGCGAGCCGCGACGACGGATCTTCGCTCCTTGCGCTCGTCGGAGGTCGACGAACGGACGCGTCCGACGCTCGTTCGCGAAGGCGCGACGATCGGAGCCCAGTGCACGATCGGCAGCGGTCTGGTCATCGGGCGGTTCGCCATGATCGGCATGGGCAGCCTCGTGACGCGCTCCATCCCCGACTTCGCCCTCGCGCTCGGAGCCCCGGCGAGAACGGTCGGCTGGGTCTGCCGCTGCGGCGAACCGGTCGCGCGTTCGGTTCAGCCGGCCGAGGCGGATCTGCCCTGCCGAGCTTGCGGGCTCGCCTATCTGTTTCGAGACGGGCAAATCGTCGAGCTGACCCCACCGGGCACATGATCCTCGCACCTGCGCCCGAAGGAATCGAACACGTGAACGAAACGATCGCGGTCGTCGGCGGCGGCATTCTCGGCATGGCGCTCGCGCTGCGCTTGGCAGATGCCGGGCGCAGCGTCACGCTCGTCGAGGGCGCGAACGAGCTCGGAGGGCTCGCCGCCGCCTGGGAGATCGGCTCCGTGCGCTGGGACAAGCACTATCACGTGATCCTCAGCTCGGACCTCCGCACGCGAGCCCTCCTCGCGCGGATAGGCCTCGAGCGCGAGCTCGCTTTCTCCGAGCCCCAGACGGGCTTCTATGCCGCCGGAGCGCTGCACCCGATGAACGGCCTGCTCGATTTCGCTCGCTTTCCCTCGCTCGGGCCGATCGACAAGCTGCGCCTGGGGCTGACGATTCTCCACGGTTCGCGCATCAAAGACGGCCTCCCGCTCGAGGCTATCCCGGTCGGCACGTGGCTTCGCCGCTGGTCCGGCCGCCGCACGTACGAGCAGGTATGGCTGCCGCTGCTGCGCGCGAAACTCGGGGAACGGCATGAAGAGGCATCGGCGGCGTTCATCTGGGCGATCATCGCCCGCCTGTACGCGGCCCGAAAGCTCGGGCTCGGACGCGAACGCTTCGGCTACGTTCCGGGCGGATACGGCCGGATCTTGGCCGGCCTCGAAGGCGCGCTCCGCGAGGCGGGCGTCAACGTGCTGACGAGCACGCCCGTATCCTCGATCCGCGCGCGCGGCGGCCGAATCGAGATCGCGAGCGGCGACGAATGCTTGCTCTTCGACCGAGCCGTCGTCACCCTCGCTTCAACGCTGGCGGAGCGGCTCTGCGACGGCTTGAACGACGACGAGCGCTCGAGGCTGCGCTCCAAGAAATACCAGGGGATCGTCTGCGCCTCGCTGCTGCTCGACCAGCCGCTCGGGCCCTATTACGTCACGAACATCACCGACGAATCCGTGCCGTTCAGCGCGGTGATCGACATGTCGGCCGTCGTCGACAGCTCCGCCTTCGACGGCCTCGCCCTCGTCTATCTCCCAAAGTACGTCGCACCCGACGATCCGCTCTTCGAGGCCGGCGACGACGGCATCGAGCGAGCGTTTCTGGCGGCGCTCGAGCGAATGTATCCGGCTTTCCGCCGCTCCGCCGTCCGGGCCGTCCGCATCTCCCGCGTCAGGGAGGTCTTTCCGATCGCCACCCTGCGGTATTCCGACTTGCTGCCGCCGTTGGCATCGTCCGTGGACGGCCTCTTCTTCGCCAATTCCGCCCACGTCGTCAACGGCACGCTCAACGTGAACGAGACGCTCGGCGTAGCCGAGCGGGCGGCCCAGGCGCTGCTCGAGACGGCGCCGCGATGAGCACCGTTCCTTACGCCAGCCTTTCGCTCGACCTGGACAACGAGTGGTCGTACCTCAAGACGCGCGACGATCCGGCGTGGCAGAGCTACCCCAGCTACCTGCCGGTCGTCGTTCCGCGGTTTCTCGATCTGCTCGCCGGCCGCGGCACGACGCTTACGGTCTTCGTCGTCGGCTTCGACGCCGCGCAACCGGAGAACGAGCCGGTTTTCAGGAGCATCGCCGCGCGCGGCCACGAGATCGGCAATCATTCGTACCATCACGAGCCGTGGCTGCACACCTACGACTCGGACGCGCTCGAGCGCGAGATCGCCGACTCCACGCAGGCCATCGCCGCGGCGACCGGCGTGCGGCCGCACGGCTTTCGCGGCCCGGGTTTCAGCCTCTCGCTCGCCACCTTGGAGACGCTGGCGCGGCACGGATACGCATACGATTGTTCGACCCTGCCGACGTTCATCGGTCCGCTTGCGCGCACGTATTACTTCATGACCGCGCGCATCAGCAAGGAAGAACGTGCACGCCGCAAAGCGCTCTTCGGCAGCATCGCCGAAGGGTTCCGGCCGCTGCGGCCCTACCGCTGGCTCCTGCCCGGCGCCGAGATCATGGAAATCCCGGTCACGACCCTTCCCTTGCTCCGCGCGCCCTTCCACTTCAGCTACGTCTTCTTCATCGCCGAGAAGCTCGGTGACGCCGCGGCGCTGGCGTATTTCGGCGCCGCACTTCGCGCCTGCGCCGCCTCCAAGATCGCGCCCTCGCTCCTCCTGCACCCGCTCGATTTCATGAGCGGCGAGGACGTGCCCTCGCTGCGCTTCTTTCCCGCGATGCAGATGCCGCTGGAGCGCAAGCGCGCGCTTCTCGACCGGCTCCTCGCAGAAGTCGAACGGCGTTTCGAGATCGTGACCGTCGGAGAGCACGCCGAGGCTGCGTTCCGCAACGGCGGCACCCGCTCGATCCTTCCTCGCTTCCCCTGAGCGCCGAAGGACGGCGGACCGCTTACCGGTTCGTCTTCTCGCTTAACGGCGTCACGGTGCTTTCGCCGTAGCGTGCTCGCGAGCGACGAGCCGTTCGAGGCCGACGACTGTGATGAAGGTACCAGGCCGCGATGAAGATGCCCACGAGCATTACCAAGCAGGCCGCGCTAAGCGTCTGCCTTATCTTGGGCATCGAGACCGGGATTCCCCATCGGCTCTCGTTTTCGCGGGAGCGCTACCCGATTCCGGTCGTTTCGGCCAGGCTGCGGTTCGCACCCGGGCCGTCTATTTCGTTCGCGCCATCCCCACGCCGGCCGCCGTCAGCGCGATCAGTCCCAGCCACACCGGCACTTTCTCGCACATGTCGCGCGCATCAGGAGTGGAATAGCTTCTGTCGCGCGAAACGAAAGCGGCCCAATTCGCCGAGCTCATATCGTCCGGCGCGGTTGCGGCGGGCACGATCGTCGTCGGCGGTCCCACCGGGTGCCGCGGCACCGCTTCGATGGCGGACGCGAGCGCGAAGCAAAAGACGGCACCGGCGGCCGCCGCACCCGTTCGCACGGCGATCGGCT
This sequence comes from Vulcanimicrobiota bacterium, assembly GCA_963834485.1. Classification (GTDB taxonomy): domain Bacteria; phylum Vulcanimicrobiota; class Vulcanimicrobiia; order Vulcanimicrobiales; family Vulcanimicrobiaceae; genus CAWICD01. Next base: position 33 of record CAWICD010000001.1, on the reverse strand, counting down.
TCGAGCGCAATGCGATCAAAAGAGCGGCTGCGA